>NZ_CP117986.1:0-1830000 GCF_033412715.1 Bacillus sp. N3378-2at
ATGATTCTGGTGTTTTGTGTTCTCGGGCTGTTTTTACAGCAGCTTTTTGAAACATCTGATCAAAGGAAAGCAGAGGAACACATTGAAAAAGAAGCAAAATACTTGGCTTCGCTTCTTGATGCCGGCAATCTGAATAATCAAGCAAATGAGAAAATCATTAAAGATGCAGGCGGCGCGCTTGATGTGAGCGCATCCGTTATCGATACAGACGGTAAGGTGCTGTATGGGTCAAACGGGAGATCGGCTGATTCCCAAAAGGTGCAGGCGCTTGTTTCTGGCCATGAGGGTATTCTGTCAACAACAGATAACAAGCTTTATTACGGACTTTCACTTAGAAGCGAAGGTGAAAAAACAGGATATGTGCTGCTTTCCGCCTCTGAAAAAAGCGACGGCTTAAAAGGCGAATTGTGGGGGATGCTGACGGCCAGTCTTTGTACCGCATTTATCGTCATTGTTTATTTTTATTCCAGCATGACCTCACGTTATAAAAGGTCAATTGAGTCAGCGACAAATGTAGCCACAGAACTCTCTAAGGGCAACTACGATGCACGGACGTACGGCGGCTATATTAGGCGTTCTGATAAGCTAGGACATGCGATGAACAGCCTTGCCATTGATCTGATGGAAATGACGCGAACGCAGGAAATGCAGCGGGATCGGCTGCTGACAGTCATTGAAAACATTGGCTCCGGGCTGATTATGATCGACGGAAGAGGCTTTATTAATCTCGTAAACAGGTCTTACGCCAAGCAGTTTCATATCAATCCGAATCATATGCTGCGCCGTCTTTATCACGATGCATTTGAACATGAAGAAGTGATCCAGCTTGTCGAAGACATTTTTATGACGGAGACAAAGAAATGCAAGCTGTTAAGACTACCGATCAAAATAGAACGGCGTTATTTTGAAGTGGACGGTGTTCCGATTATGGGGCCGGACGATGAATGGAAAGGAATTGTGCTTGTTTTCCATGACATGACGGAAACAAAGAAATTAGAGCAGATGAGGAAGGATTTTGTGGCCAATGTTTCTCATGAGCTGAAAACGCCGATTACGTCCATAAAAGGGTTTACGGAGACGTTATTGGACGGGGCGATGGAGGATAAAGAGGCGCTTTCTGAATTTCTCTCTATTATTCTTAAGGAAAGCGAAAGGCTTCAGTCTTTGGTTCAGGATTTGCTCGATCTCTCAAAAATCGAGCAGCAAAATTTCACGCTCAGTATCGAAACGTTTGAGCCGGCCAAAATGCTTGTTGAGATTGAAACGCTTCTGAAGCATAAGGCGGATGAGAAAGGCATCTCCTTGCACCTGAATGTCCCGAAAGACCCTCAATATGTATCTGGTGACCCGTACAGGCTGAAACAGGTATTTCTTAATCTCGTAAACAATGCGTTAACCTACACGCCTGAGGGGGGCTCCGTGGCTATCAATGTAAAGCCCAGAGAAAAAGACATTCAGATTGAGGTTGCCGATTCTGGAATCGGAATTCAGAAAGAAGAAATTCCGCGCATCTTTGAACGCTTTTACCGCGTAGATAAAGACAGAAGCAGGAATTCGGGCGGAACTGGGCTGGGCCTTGCGATTGTCAAGCATTTAATAGAGGCTCATGAAGGGAAAATTGATGTCACAAGCGAGCCTGGACGGGGAACTGTCTTTACCGTGACGCTGAAACGGGCCGCTGAAAAGTCCGCCTAATGTTTACAAAGGTTTAACAATATCTTCATGCACTGTTAAACCTATGCTGGTAGGATGTAGTAGAACCCCTTCATCCAAGGAGCCAATTTTGACGGCGGGAACCTATTTGTGTTCCCGTCCTTTTTTGTGTCTTCTCTTATAGTTCACGTATTTTCCTTTCAAATTGAACTTTGTTAAAATAAGAGGAGCTAATGACTATGTAAGAGATGAATGGAAGCCTGAGGCTTCTTAGGAGGAAATTGAATGACGGAACGAAAAAAATTAGTGCTTGTAGACGGAAACAGTCTGGCTTACCGGGCGTTTTTTGCATTGCCGCTGTTAAGCAATGATAAAGGTGTTCATACGAATGCTGTATACGGCTTTGCGATGATTTTGATGAAAATGCTTGAGGATGAAAAACCGACGCACATGCTGGTTGCGTTTGATGCCGGGAAAACAACATTTCGTCACGGCACATTTAAAGAATATAAAGGCGGCAGACAGAAAACCCCGCCTGAGCTTTCCGAACAAATGCCGTTTATCCGCGAGCTGCTGGATGCCTACCAGATCAGCCGCTATGAACTGGAACAATATGAAGCGGATGATATTATCGGCACACTGGCCAAATCGGCTGAAAAAGACGGATTTGAAGTAAAGGTTTTCTCAGGGGATAAGGATTTAACCCAGCTGGCAACGGACAAAACGACAGTTGCCATTACGAGAAAGGGAATTACCGATGTTGAATTTTACACACCGGAGCATGTCAAAGAGAAATATGGGCTTACGCCTGAACAAATCATTGACATGAAGGGTCTGATGGGCGATTCCTCAGATAATATTCCGGGTGTGCCCGGCGTCGGAGAAAAGACTGCGATTAAGCTTTTAAAACAATTTGATTCCGTTGAAAAGCTGCTGGAGTCCATTGACGAGGTGAGCGGAAAGAAATTGAAGGAAAAGCTTGAGGAGTTTAAGGATCAGGCATTGATGAGCAAGGAGCTTGCGACAATTATGACGGATGCTCCGATTGAGGTATCTGTTTCCGCCCTGGAATATCAAGGCTTTAATCGTGAACAGGTCATTGCCATCTTTAAAGATCTTGGCTTCAACACGCTTCTTGAACGGCTTGGAGAAGACAGTGCAGAAGCAGAACAGGATCAATCGTTGGAAGACATTAATGTCAAAACAGTCACAGACGTGACAAGCGATATATTGGTTTCTCCATCCGCATTTGTCGTTGAACAGATTGGCGATAATTATCATGAAGAGCCGATTCTCGGATTTTCGATCGTAAATGAAACGGGAGCTTATTTCATTCCGAAAGACACTGCCGTTGAGTCTGAGGTGTTTAAAGAATGGGTGGAAAATGACGATCAGAAGAAATGGGTCTTCGACAGCAAGCGGGCTGTTGTCGCTTTGCGCTGGCAGGGCATTGAGCTGAAAGGAGCCGAGTTTGATACGCTCCTTGCGGCTTATATCATCAACCCGGGCAATTCATATGACGACGTTGCGAGTGTGGCTAAGGATTACGGCCTGCATATCGTTTCAAGTGATGAATCAGTTTATGGAAAAGGAGCAAAACGGGCAGTGCCGTCAGAAGACGTACTGTCTGAGCACCTTGGCCGAAAAGCGTTAGCGATTCAAAGCCTTCGGGAAAAGCTCGTTCAAGAGCTGGAAAACAACGACCAGCTTGAACTGTTTGAAGAGCTGGAAATGCCTCTTGCGCTTATTCTTGGCGAAATGGAATCAACTGGCGTCAAGGTCGATGTTGACCGTTTAAAACGGATGGGTGAAGAACTGGGTGCGAAGCTGAAGGAATATGAAGAAAAAATCCATGAGATTGCGGGAGAGCCGTTTAACATCAATTCTCCGAAACAGCTAGGCGTCATCTTATTTGAAAAGATCGGCCTTCCTGTCGTAAAGAAAACGAAAACAGGCTATTCTACGTCTGCCGATGTGCTTGAAAAGCTGGCTGACAAGCATGATATTGTCGACTATATTTTACAGTACAGACAAATTGGCAAGCTTCAATCAACATATATCGAAGGGCTTTTAAAGGTGACGAGACCGGATTCGCATAAAGTGCACACGCGATTTAACCAGGCCTTAACGCAAACTGGCCGTCTCAGCTCGACTGATCCGAACCTGCAAAACATTCCGATCAGGCTTGAGGAAGGGCGGAAAATTCGCCAAGCTTTTGTGCCGTCTGAAAAAGACTGGCTCATTTTTGCAGCCGATTATTCACAAATCGAGCTGCGGGTGCTTGCCCATATTTCAAAGGATGAAAATCTGATCGAAGCTTTTACAAATGATATGGATATTCACACGAAAACGGCAATGGATGTGTTCCATGTCGCTAAGGATGAAGTGACATCTGCGATGAGACGCCAGGCGAAAGCGGTCAACTTTGGGATTGTTTACGGGATCAGCGATTACGGTCTGTCACAGAACCTCGGCATTACCCGGAAGGAAGCAGGAGCATTTATCGACCGCTATCTGGAAAGCTTCCAAGGCGTAAAAGCGTACATGGAAGATTCAGTACAGGAAGCGAAACAAAAAGGATACGTAACAACGCTTATGCATCGCCGCCGCTACATCCCTGAGCTGACGAGCCGGAACTTTAATATCCGAAGTTTTGCGGAGCGGACGGCCATGAATACGCCGATTCAAGGAAGCGCCGCTGATATTATCAAAAAAGCCATGATTGACATGGCTGCCAAGCTGAAAGAAAAACAGTTGAAAGCAAGGCTTCTACTTCAAGTACACGATGAATTGATTTTTGAGGCGCCAAAGGAAGAAATTGAAATTCTTGAAAAGCTTGTTCCTGAAGTGATGGAGCATGCGCTTGCATTAGATGTGCCGTTAAAGGTGGACTTTGCATCAGGCCCATCTTGGTACGATGCGAAATAAACAGAGATAGGAAGTGATGGATGTGCCGGAATTACCAGAGGTTGAGACGGTCCGGCGCACTCTGACCGGGCTTGTAAAGGGAAAAACAATCAAATCGGTAGAGATCAGATGGCCGAATATCATCAAACGGCCTGCCGAACCGGAGGAATTTGCGCGAAAACTAGCAGGAGAAACGATACAGTCCATCGGAAGACGGGGAAAGTTTTTACTGTTTCATTTAGATCATTATGTTATGGTTTCTCACCTTCGAATGGAAGGAAAATACGGTCTTCATCAAGCCGAGGAGCCTGACGATAAACACGTGCATGTCATATTCACGATGACGGATGGAACCCAGCTCCGGTACAGGGATGTGCGGAAATTTGGAACCATGCACTTATTTAAACCGGGAGAAGAAGCGGGCGAGCTCCCGCTTTCTCAGTTAGGTCCGGAGCCGGATGCAGAAGAATTTACAAGTGCGTATTTAAAAGAACGGCTTGCGAAAACAAACCGCGCTGTCAAAACTGCCCTACTGGATCAAAAAACGGTAGTTGGACTCGGGAACATTTATGTGGATGAGGCTCTTTTCAGAGCAGGTGTCCATCCCGAGACAAAAGCAAATCAATTATCAGATAAAACAATCAAAACCCTTCACGCTGGAATCAAAAACACTCTGCAGGAGGCGATTGATGCGGGCGGAAGCACAGTCCGTTCATATATCAACTCCCAAGGGGAAATCGGAATGTTCCAGCTGCAGCATTTTGTGTACGGAAAAAAAGACGAGCCATGCAAAAATTGCGGAACGATGATTTCGAAAATTGTCGTTGGAGGAAGAGGCACGCATTTTTGCGCAAAGTGCCAGACAAAAAAGTAGCATAATGCTTCATTGTCCAAGCTGTCGGTGCATATATCTGTAACTCTGGAATGGAGGATGCCATTTTCGAAACACGGATTTTTCACTTTCCCATATATATGATTGTGATGAATCCCGGGCATTTCACATCTGATACAAGAGCACCAACAGAAAGGAAGAAACGGATATGCAAATGGTTTCTATACTGCTGCTGGCGTTGGCTGTCAGCTTGGACAGTTTTTCAGTCGGATTTACGTACGGATTGAGAAAAATGAAAATACCGTTTAAAGCGATTTTGGTTATCGCCTGCTGTTCCGGTGCTGTCATGTTTATATCCATGCTGATCGGAAGCTTTCTCACGAAGTTTTTTCCTGTATATGTGACGGAGAAGCTTGGCGGTTTGATATTGGTTGGAATCGGTGCGTGGGTTCTGTATCAATTTTTCAAACCGGCAAAAGATAAAGAATACCTATTGCATGAAAAAACACTGCTTAATCTAGAGGTTCGGTCATTAGGAATTGTGATTCATATTTTGAGAAAACCCATGAGTGCGGATATCGACAAATCGGGTGTGATCAACGGAATTGAGGCGGTCTTATTGGGATTTGCCTTATCGATTGATGCCTTTGGAGCAGGTATAGGCGCAGCCATTCTCGGTTTTTCGCCGATTGTGATGAGCATCGCCGTGGCAATCATGAGCTCGCTGTTTGTATCAATTGGAATCAATGCCGGCCATTTTCTGTCTAAGTGGAAATGGATCGATAAAATGGCGTTTTTGCCGGGGCTTCTATTAATCACGATTGGGCTCTGGAAATTGTAAAAAGGAGTGGATCTCTTGACCTTAGTCATTGGTTTAACGGGAGGAATAGCTAGCGGCAAAAGCACGGTAGCCAATATGCTGATTGAAAAAGGAATAACAGTTATAGATGCAGATATCATTGCAAAACAAGCGGTAGAAAAAGGGATGCCGGCCTACCGGCAAATCATTGACGAATTCGGTGAAGACATACTGCTCTCAAATGGCGATATAGATCGAAAAAAGCTTGGAGCGCTGGTATTTACAAATGAACAAAAACGTCTCGCTTTAAATGCAATTGTTCATCCCGCAGTCAGGCAGGAAATGCTCAATCGCCGTGATGAAGCCGTTGCAAATCGGGAGGCATTTGTTGTATTGGATATCCCGCTATTGTTCGAAAGCAAATTGGAATCATTGGTTGATAAAATTATTGTGGTCAGTGTGACAAAAGATCTTCAACTGGAACGTCTGATGAAGCGCAATCAGCTGACGGAAGAAGAAGCAGTCAGCCGTATCCGCTCTCAAATGCCCTTAGAGGAAAAAACAGCAAAAGCAGATCAAGTCATTGATAACAGCGGCACGCTTGAAGAGACCAAAAGGCAGCTTGATGAAATCATGAACAGCTGGGCATAATCAAAAAACACCGTTCATATTGAACGGTGTTTTTTGCCATTAAAAATCAAAGTTGTCCGGATCAGGACCGACGCGCAAGTTTTCATTCAGTGCATCGATTCGGTTCATGTCATCCTGCGTTAATTCAAAGTCAAATACGCTTGCATTTTCTTTAATGCGGTGTTCCTTCGTTGATTTAGGAATCGTAATGATGCCATGCTGCAGATCCCAGCGCAAAATAATTTGTGCGACAGATTTATTATATGTTTGAGCGATGTCAGCCAATACAGGGTGATCCAGCAGCTGTCCCTGCATTAAAGGTGACCAAGCCTCCATCTGGATGCCCTGATTTTGGCAGTATCTTATCAACTCTTTTTGTGTGAGGCGCGGGTGAAATTCCACTTGGTTAATCATAGGCTTAATTTCAGCTGCCGTCATCAGATCTTCAAGATGGTGAATTTGGAAGTTGCTTACGCCAATCGCTTTGATACGGCCTTCTTTATACAGCGTTTCAAGCGCTCTCCAAGCTTCTTTATACTTTCCTTCTACAGGCCAGTGGATGAGGTATAGATCCAAATAATCCAGACCGAGTTTGGACAGACTTGTTTCAAACGCGGCGAGTGTTTCTTCGTAGCCTAAATCCGCATTCCATACTTTCGATGTGATAAACAGATCCTCTCTTGAAATGCCTGCTTCTTCAATGCCTTCCCGAATCCCTTCTCCGACTCCAGCTTCATTTCCATAGATTGCTGCAGTATCAATACTGCGGTACCCGTGAACAATGGCAGTTTTAACTGCGTTTACCAGTTCAGATCCTTCTTCCACTTGGAACACGCCGAGGCCGAACCAAGGCATTTCTACCCCATTATGAAGTGTTGCTTTTGCTTGTAAATGTGTTGTCATGTTTATTTCCTCCTTTAAAATTGTCAGGCTTCCTGCCGATCTCGTTTTTCCATCAAGCGGCTCCAGCCTGTTAAAATGACTGCACCGACCACCATTAATCCGCCTATCCAAGCGGTATGAATCAATCCGATTGAATCGGTGATCACACCGCCAAGGTATGACCCAAGCGCGATCCCTGCATTAAAGGCAGCGATATTCATCGCGGATGCGACGTCAACTGCACTCGGGACAAAACGCTCAGCCAGCATGACGACATACACCTGAAGGCCGGGCACGTTCATAAAGGCCAGCAATCCCATACAGAGAATGGTAATGAGCCCTGCTGCTTGATACGGGGCTGTAAATGTCAGTACGAATAGAACAATTGCTTGTACGATAAACATATAGAATAAAGCGGCAATCGGATTTCGGTTTGACAGCTTTCCGCCAATCATATTGCCGATAGCAATAGCTATTCCGTATCCGAGCAGAATCACTGCAACAGTCCCGGCTTTGAAGCCTGTTACTTCCTGAAGCAGGGGAGACAGATACGTGAACACAACGAATGTTCCTCCGTATCCAAGCGCTGTAATGACAAATAAAAGCAATAACCGGCTGTTTGTCACAAGCTTCAATTGATCCCGCATCGTTGTTTTCGTCCCTTTTCGTAATTTGGACGGTACAAGAATGCCATTTGTAATGAAAGCAATGATTCCGACGGCGATAATGACCATAAAGGCGAAACGCCAGCCGAACTGCTGGCCGATAAATGTCCCAAAAGGAACTCCGGTTACAGTTGCCACAGTGAGGCCAGTAAACATAATTGAAATCGCGCTAGCCCTTTTATCCTCCGGGACAATATCCGCTGCGATTGTCGAACCGATCGACATAAACACACCGTGCGAAAATGCCGATATCACACGTGCTGCTAGTAAAATCCCGATGCTTGAAGCGGTTGCTGCCATCGTATTACCGGCAATAAAAATAAACATGATCCAAAGCAATAGTGTCTTACGTGACATGCTTGAGGTCAATGAAGTTAATATAGGTGCCCCAAATGTAACGCCGAGCGCATAAAGGGAAACGGTCAATCCTGCTGTCGTGACGGGAATATCCAGGTCATCAGCAATGAGCGGCAAAAGGCCGACACTGATAAATTCAGTTGTCCCTATTGCGAATGCACTTACGGCCAAAGCCAGTAGTGCAGGAATATTGCTTTTATTGGCTGAAGTCATGATGTTCCTCCTTTGTAAGATGTGTTGTATGATTGAAATTCTGCCGAGTAAGCTATATAAATAAAAAAGAGCAGATTCAAATCAGCCGGCAAATGTGATTATGAAACATATCGTTAAGAAATAAAAGTACGTACTTTGAAGTGCTATAGTCACTTTTTGGTGCCTGTGAGGAGAATGGATTGTATGGAGAAGAAAAAATATAACATTTCTGTTGAAGCGACTCTTGAAGTGATCGGTGGGAAATGGAAATGCGTCATTTTATGCCATCTGACGCACGGAAAAAAACGCACAAGTGAATTAAAACGCCTAATGCCCAATATCACGCAAAAAATGCTGACTCAGCAGCTGCGCGAGCTGGAAGCGGACAGTGTCATTAACCGAATCGTATATAATCAAGTTCCTCCCAAAGTGGAATACGAGCTCAGCGAATACGGCCGCAGCTTAGAAGGGATTTTAGATATGCTGTGTGCTTGGGGAGCGAATCATATTAACAGAGTGTACGGGGATACATTTTCTGTGCTAGAAGAAAGTGTGCTCAATGATAAGTTAAAACAGGAATCATAAAGCATGAGGGCAGTCAGTGCGGAGCGCTGGCTGCTTTTTGGTTCTTACGCCTGATATTCTGTGCAAGAAAACATAAGATGCATCATAAATTAGCGTTATAATCGTTGATTTTTATCAATATGTACTGGCGAATTTGTTTTAATGTGTTATACTAATTTTAGATAGTAACAAATTAGGATGGCATAATTGATAAGGGGTGTCCAACATGAAGGTAAAAGTAGCGATCAACGGGTTTGGAAGAATCGGAAGAATGGTTTTTAGAAAAGCGATGTTAGACGATCAAATTCAAGTAGTGGCCATTAACGCCAGCTATTCCGCAGAAACGCTGGCTCATTTAATAAAGTATGACACAATTCACGGCAGATACGACAAAGAGGTTGTGGCTGGTGAAGATAGCCTGATCGTAAATGGAAAGAAAGTGCTTTTGTTAAACAGCCGTGATCCAAAACAGCTGCCTTGGCGGGAATATGATATTGACATAGTCGTCGAAGCAACAGGGAAGTTTAATGCTAAAGATAAAGCGATGGGCCATATAGAAGCAGGTGCAAAAAAAGTGATTTTGACCGCTCCGGGAAAAAATGAAGACGTTACCATTGTGATGGGCGTAAATGAGGACCAATTCGACGCTGAGCGCCATGTCATTATTTCAAATGCGTCATGCACGACAAATTGCCTTGCGCCTGTTGTAAAAGTGCTGGATGAAGAGTTTGGCATTGAGAGCGGTCTGATGACTACAGTTCATGCGTATACGAATGACCAAAAAAATATTGATAACCCGCACAAAGATTTGCGCCGGGCGCGGGCTTGCGGTGAATCCATCATTCCAACAACAACAGGAGCGGCAAAGGCGCTTTCGCTTGTGCTGCCGCATCTGAAAGGAAAACTTCACGGCCTCGCCTTGCGTGTCCCTGTTCCGAACGTCTCATTGGTTGATCTCGTTGTTGATCTGAAAACGGATGTTACGGCTGAAGAAGTAAACGAGGCATTTAAACGCGCTGCCAAAACGTCGATGTACGGTGTACTTGATTACTCAGATGAACCGCTCGTTTCGACTGATTATAATACGAATCCGCATTCAGCGGTCATTGACGGGCTTACAACAATGGTAATGGAAGACAGGAAAGTAAAGGTGCTGGCGTGGTATGACAACGAATGGGGCTACTCCTGCAGAGTTGTTGATCTAATCCGCCATGTAGCGGCACGAATGAAACATCCGTCTGCTGTATAAAATAAGGTCATGGACACATTTTAAAGAAAAAACCCTTAACAGCATATTTCTGAAAAAACGCACCTTGCAAATTAGACTTAAACACAGTATACTATTTTTCGTGAACTTCTTGCTTGAGACTGTTTCGGAATTACTTAAAGGGTTAGGACCTCTCCGGACTAACTTTCCCCCGTGGTAAATGGCCGACCCAGTTGTTGGAATTTCACTTTTTAATTCTTGTTAAGGGGGGTCCATGACTATGGAAACAATGGGGCGTCACGTTATCTCCGAGCTATGGGGATGCGATTTTGATAAGCTGAATGACATGGATTTTATTGAAAAAACGTTTGTAAATGCTGCTCTAAAATCAGGTGCTGAGGTGCGCGAGGTTGCATTTCACAAATTTGCACCGCAAGGCGTAAGCGGAGTTGTGATTATTTCTGAATCACACTTAACGATTCACAGTTTTCCTGAGCACGGATATGCGAGCATTGATGTTTATACTTGTGGAGACTTAGATCCTAATGTCGCTGCTGATTACATTGCAGAGGCATTACATGCTGATACAAGAGAAAACATTGAAATACCAAGAGGAATGGGGCCTGTGCAAATTAAACAGGCGCAAGCGAAAGTACTATAAAGTAAATTGCGAACACAAAGGGAGCTGAAGCTAGAAAGCCATTATGCGCTTTTTAGCTTATGCTCCTTTTATTTTTATAAAGAAACGAGAGTGTCAGCTTTTTCTTTTTTCATTTTTTTTGTAAAATAAGAAGGAGATTTTCACAAACCACCTAATGCTATAGAAACAAATTTAACAACGGCTCTCCCGACAGATGCTGTCACATCTATTTTTAAAAGGCGGAGGCTGCCGAAAATACATTGCAGGGAACGATATAGTTGGGAGCTGATTTTATTGAAATGTCCTTCATGCCAGCATAACGGAACACGAGTCCTTGATTCACGGCCTGTGGATGACGGAAAGTCGATTCGCCGAAGACGCGAGTGCGAATCCTGCCACTACCGGTTTACGACCTTTGAGAAAGTGGAGGAAACCCCGCTCATCGTTGTGAAAAAAGAAGGTGTGCGTGAGGAATTCAGCAGAGAAAAAATGCTGCGCGGCCTCATAAAAGCATGTGGAAAAAGGCCTGTTTCACTCAAAACGCTTGAAGACATGTGCTTTGATATTGAAAAAGAACTTCGCAATCAAGGCTGCTCCGAGGTGAAGAGTGAGCTCGTCGGAGAAATGGTCATGGACCGGCTGGCTAAGATTGACGAAGTCGCATATGTGCGGTTCGCGTCCGTCTATCGGCAGTTTAAAGATATAAACGTCTTTATCGATGAATTAAAAGACTTAATAAAGAAAGAGCGTTAAAAGAGCTAAGAGGATTCTTCTAGCTCTTTTCTCATGTGCAAAATTGGCATTTGATAGATATAAGAAACGGTGTAAAATGAAAGGTAGAAACAAATTCGGAAGGTTTGAGAATGTATGGCTGACTATTGGAAAGATGTACTGCCTGTAGACCCGTATGTGGTTAAAAGCAGATCGATGCTGCAGGATATTGACAGACAAATTATTACACAACTGTACCAGCCCTTAATCGGCCCTGTTGCATTCTCTCTTTATATGACATTGTGGGGAGAGCTTGAACAAAACCGTCTGTGGGGCGGAGAGTCCACACATAGACAGCTGATGGGGATGACACAGTCCAACTTAAAAACGATCCATCAGGAACAGGGGAAGCTCGAGGGCATCGGATTGCTGAAAGTATATATGAAAGAATCCGAGCGGCAGGAGCGCCTCTTTATATATGAACTCCTTCCGCCGCTCAGACCAAATGAATTTTTTGAAGACGGAATGCTGAATGTTTTTCTGTATAATAGAGTCGGAAAAACGAAATATCAGCAATTAAAACAATTTTTTACGCACCCGGCTATTTCAGAAGATGCGAAGGACATTACGCGGCCGTTTAATCACGCGTTTGAATCGCTGCAGCCGAGTGAATGGAAGCTCACATCTGATATGGAGGAAACGGTAAGACTTGCCGAGGGGACCGAGTATACTTCTGTCGGACAGTCTCCGTCCTACACCATAACGGAGGATGTGTTTGATTTTGATTTGTTTTTAGCGGGACTTTCTGAGACGATGATACCGAGAAAAGCGATGACCCAGCAGGTGCGGGACACAATCAAAAAGCTTTCTTATCTGTACGGAATTGACCCTTTGCAAATGCAAAATGTTGTGATGAGCGCAATTGATGAGCGTGACGTCATTACGACGGAGGCATTAAGAAAAGCGGCGAGCGACTGGTATCAAATTGAAAGAAACGGACAGCTGCCCGATTTGGTGGAAAAAACACAGCCGGTGCATCTGCGTGAAGGCGAAAAACCGGCAGAAGACGATTCTCTGGATGGGAAGCTGATTGCATTGCTGGAGGCGATTTCCCCGAAGAAGCTTCTGCAGGACATTGCTGACGGAACAGAGCCGTCAAAAGCTGATCTGAAGATCATAGAAGAAATTATGTTCGAACAGAAGCTCGAGCCAGGCGTCACAAATGTGTTAATTTATTATGTCATGCTGAAAACCGACATGAAGCTGTCCAAAAACTATATCCAAAAAATCGCTTCGCATTGGGCACGCAAAAAGGTAAAAACGGTCAGGGAAGCGATGAAGCTCGCAATAGAAGAAAACCGCCAGTATCTTGAATGGGCTGAAGGAAAAACAAAGTCTTCGAAACGAAACCAAAAAGTGATTCGTGAAGAAAAGCTTCCTGATTGGATGACAGAAAAGGAAACAGCGTCTGATTCAGAATCCGGACAGCAGAAGCTGCATCCGCAGGATTTGGAAGAACAGAAGAAAAAGATGATGGAAGAAATGCAAAAACTGAAAAAATACTCTGCCTATTAAAGACAGAGATGCGGGGTGAAGGAATAGATGGAACCAATCGGCCGTTCTCTGCAGGGCGTAACCGGCAGGCCGGATTTCCAAAAACGTCTTGAACAAATGAAGGAAAAAGTCATGAAAGATCAAGATGTTCAAGCATTTTTGAAGGAAAACGAAGAAGTGATTGACCAAAAAATGATCGAAAAGAGCTTAAATAAGCTTTATGAATATATCGAACAAAGCAAGAATTGCTCCTATTGTTCGGAAGATGAAAACTGCAACAATTTGTTGGAGGGCTACCATCCGAAGCTTGTTGTCAATGGGAGGTCTATTGATATCGAGTATTACGAATGTCCAGTCAAACGGAAGCTCGACCAGCAGAAGAAACAAAAGTCTCTTATGAAAAGCATGTATATCCAGCAGGATCTTCTCGGAGCGACGTTCCAGCAAGTTGATATCAGTGACCCGAGCAGGCTCGCGATGTTTCAGCATGTTACAGACTTCCTGAAAAGCTATAATGAGACGGGAAAAGGGAAAGGATTATATTTATACGGGAAATTCGGGGTAGGAAAAACGTTTATGCTCGCTGCGATTGCCAATGAGCTGGCGGAAAAAGAGTATTCCTCCATGATTGTCTATGTGCCTGAATTTGTGAGAGAGCTTAAGAATTCGCTGCAAGACCAGACATTGGAAGAGAAGCTCAATATGGTAAAGACCACACCCGTATTGATGCTTGATGACATCGGAGCAGAATCAATGACAAGCTGGGTAAGGGATGAAGTCATCGGAACGGTGCTTCAACACAGAATGTCCCAGCAGCTGCCTACTTTCTTTTCTTCTAATTTCTCACCTGACGAGCTGAAGCATCATTTTACGTATTCGCAGAGGGGAGAAAAAGAAGAAGTAAAAGCTGCAAGATTAATGGAGCGGATATTATATTTGGCTGCTCCGATCCGCCTTGACGGAGAAAACCGCCGCCATCCATAATTGCTGTGGTTCAAAGGGGAAGGAACTGAGGGTATGAAACGAAAAACGGCTGTCAAATGGCTGGCAGTGCTTGCAGGTGCTGGTTTACTCTATTGGGGAAACAAAACGTATTTGAATGTATCGCCGAAAGAAATCAGGGTATGGGTATTGTCGTTCGGAGTCTTTGCACCTCTGATGTTTATCGGGATATCCATCGTCAGGCCACTTGTTTTATTTCCGGTGTCTGTTATTTCAATAGCTGGCGGACTTGCGTTTGGCCCGCTTCTCGGCACGCTTTATACGTTATTCGGTTCGATGTGCGCTTCAGCTGTTTCGTTTTTTGCGGCCGGTTTGTTTTCGGCGAAAAAGAACGGGCATTACGAAAGGCTTGAAGCCATACAGAAGCAAATGGAGGATAACGGATTTTTCTATATCTTTCTTTTGAGAATCCTGCCGATCAATTTTGATTTCGTCAGCTATGCGGCAGGCCTTTCCAATGTCAAAGCGCTGCCGTATTTTGCGGCAACGGCTGTGGGAATCATCCCTGGGACGATTGCGCTTAATGTGCTGGGTGCGAGCTTTTTGGCTGGCAATCTGCCCGCTTTCTTTATGGTGCTCGCTTTGTATATCGTGTTTATCTCACTGCCGTTCATCTTCAGAAAGAAAATGCAAAACTTGTTCCAAGAATCAAATTAAGATTTGCCAGTGACCTTTACGTCTATTTTAAAAACATCCCCCATATACTTGTAACAGATGCCGTAAGGGGGGACAAACATGCTTGAAATAATCTTTGAAGATGACCATGATGCAGCCGCTTTTTTACATCTCATTCAGCATTCGGACGATCGGAACAATATCATTGTCCATGAAGGCATACGAAAAATCGGGATTGAAAAAGCGAATCCGGCTTTTCCTATTCAGCGTTTTATGGAGCCGATTCTGGTCAAATTTTTTTTGGAATGCAAAGAAGACGAGCATATGCTGTCATTGATTGAGGAAACTTATTGTTTCACGGACCAGGATGAACAGCAGCAAATCCTTCAGCTCGCACACAGTATTATTGAAGGTGAAGCAGCCGATCTTCCGTTTGAGCCGCTGAAGCTTTCACGGAAACAATCTATTTTGGATGAACTCCAAACGATCTGTTTAGAGGAAGGAGTATTTTACATTCGCTCCTTTCAGACCTTCCGACTTGGATCATACTATAAGCAGCTGAGAGATATTACAGAAGCAGCGATTGATGAATATAAGATGGAACAGGAATATCAAAACTTTATTCAAACACTCAGAGACTATGTAAACGCCAAACAGCCGCGAATCAAAAAAGTGCATATTGTCCATGATGGTTCCTTTACATTATGGGAGCTGCGCTATGTGCCGGAACGGGAAAAAATGAAATACATAGACAGGAGATTTGTCCGGGATCATCCTATGTATATTGATTCTCATTTGCTCGCGCCGCTGATTTCCATTGCGCCTGATGAAGTCGTGCTTTATACCGACCAGCCCGAGCACATGATGGCAAGGACCATTCAAAACGTATTTCAAGAGAGAGTGGAAATGCTTCCGCTGCATGCTTTTACAGATGCAGAAATACCGGTGAAGCAATCGAAAGGATGAGGGCCGGCAGCCTGTCTATATAAGGCTGTCGGTTTAAAAAAGGAAACGCGATCGTGTTGATTTTTTGGATTGAACAATTTATAATACATAGGAGATTAAGAAAGACACACGTATTGATAAGGACACGAAGGAATGATACCGGCTCAAAGAGAGGGAAGCCCTGGCTGCAAGCTTCCCAGCTAAGGACCATTCGCTTTACCACCTTTGAACTTCAGCTGTGAACCTCTTGAAAAGGAACAGTAATGGCTGACGGGAACTCCCGTTACAGAGCTTAGAGCCGCAGGTGCCGTATTGGCTTTGCGGAAAAAAGGGTGGAACCACGATTCCGTTTATTCAACCTCGTCCCTTTCATAGGGGGCGGGGTTTTTATATGCAAAAAAAGGAGTGACAAAGATGTCAGATATGGTAAAAATCACATTTCCTGATGGAGCAGTCAAGGAGTTTGCGAAAGGAACAACAACAGAAGATATCGCGGCATCCATCAGTCCGGGATTAAAGAAAAAATCATTAGCCGGAAAACTGAACGGAAAAGAAATCGATTTGAGAACGCCGATCAATGAAGACGGTACAGTGGAAATCATTACAGAAGGCTCAGAAGAAGGTCTTCAAATTATGCGCCACAGTACGGCTCACTTGCTGGCTCAAGCGATTAAACGCATCTACAAGGATGTTAAATTCGGCGTCGGTCCGGTTATCGAAAACGGTTTTTACTACGATGTAGAAATGGACGAAGCGATTACACCGGAGGATCTGCCGAAAATCGAGAAAGAAATGAAAAAAATCGTTAATGCGAACCTGCCGATCGTTCGAAAAGAAGTCAGCCGTGAAGAAGCGAAAGCCCGTTTTGCGGAAATCGGCGACGACCTGAAGCTTGAACTATTGGATGCGATTCCTGAAGGAGAAACCGTTTCGATCTATGAGCAAGGCGAATTCTTTGACCTGTGCCGCGGTGTCCATGTTCCTTCAACCGGAAAAATCAAAGAGTTTAAGCTGTTAAGCCTTGCAGGCGCATACTGGCGCGGCGACAGCAAAAACCAAATGCTTCAGCGCGTATATGGTACAGCTTTCTTCAAAAAAGCTGATCTTGAAGAGCATCTTCGTATGCTAGAAGAAGCGAAAGAACGCGACCACAGAAAGCTCGGCAAAGAATTAAAGCTGTTTGCGAACTCTCAAAAAGTCGGACAAGGCCTGCCGCTTTGGCTGCCAAAAGGCGCGACAATCCGCCGCGTCATCGAGCGCTACATTGTCGATAAAGAAATCAGCCTCGGCTATGAGCACGTATACACACCTGTGCTAGGCAGCAAAGAGCTGTATGAAACATCAGGACACTGGGACCATTATCAGGAAGGCATGTTCCCTCCGATGGAAATGGACAATGAAACACTTGTATTGCGTCCGATGAACTGTCCGCACCATATGATGATTTACAAACAAGACATTCACAGTTACCGCGAGCTTCCGATTCGTATTGCGGAGCTTGGAACGATGCACCGCTATGAAATGTCAGGTGCGCTGTCAGGGCTTCAACGGGTACGCGGAATGACGTTAAATGATGCACACATCTTTGTGCGCCCGGATCAAATTAAGGATGAGTTTATCCGTACAGTCCGTTTAATCCAGGATGTTTATGAAGACTTCGGTTTAAGTGATTACACATTCCGTCTGTCTTACCGCGATCCGGAAGATACAGAGAAATATTTTGATGACGATGAAATGTGGAACAAAGCGCAATCCATGCTGAAAGAGGCAATGGACGAAATCGGCCACGACTATTACGAAGCAGAAGGTGAAGCGGCATTCTACGGCCCTAAACTTGATGTCCAAGTGAAAACTGCGATCGGAAAAGAAGAAACACTGTCTACGGTACAGCTTGATTTCTTATTGCCGGAACGTTTCGACCTGACATACATCGGTGAGGACGGCAAGCAGCACCGTCCGGTTGTCATTCACAGAGGTGTCGTTTCAACAATGGAACGCTTTGTTGCCTTCTTAATCGAAGAACACAAAGGCGCGCTGCCGACATGGCTTGCACCGGTTCAGTTCCAAGTCATTCCGGTTTCTCCGGCTGTGCATTTAGACTACGCGAAAAAAGTGCAGGAACGCCTGCAGCGTGAAGGCCTGCGTGTTGAAGTCGACAGCCGCGATGAAAAAATCGGCTACAAAATCCGTGAAGCGCAAATGCAAAAAATCCCGTACATGCTGGTGGTCGGTGACCAAGAAGCAGAAAACGGCGCGGTAAACGTGCGTAAATACGGAGAGCAGAACTCTGAAACGATTTCTCTTGATGAGTTTGTGAAAAAGGCAGTAGCTGAAGCGAAAAAATAAAATAAAAAAGCATGATCTCATTGAAGAGATCATGCTTTTTTATTTCTCTAATATAGGAAACAAATCATGAAGGCTGCTGATGATGTAATCAGGCGTTACGTCAGTTTCGTTTTTCTTATCCGTCCGGTTGATCCAAACGGTTTTGATTCCGGCTCTTGAAGCGCCTAAAATATCAGTATTTAAATTATCGCCGACCATGATGGCATCGTCATTTTCAATATTCATCAGCTTAAGGCAGTGTTCAAAAATTGAAACATCCGGCTTGCCCTTGCCGAATGCGCCCGAGATGACGATTTCATTGAAGTAAGGAGCAAGCTCAGGTACGCCGGCAAGCTTCTCCTTTTGCAGACTCGGATCGCCATTTGTCAAAAGCAATAATTCATACTTGCCTTTTAATTGATCGAGTACAGCAAATGTTTCATCATATACAAACGGGCGTTTTCTGCGCTCTGCCGCAAAAAACTCTCCCAAGTATTCGCCATATGCAGGATCATCGATCCCAAGCGCTTTCAGTCCGTTTGTCCATGCATTTCTTCTGTACTCCGGCACAATCTTGTTCAGCTTTTGAAAACCTTCACTGATTGGCTCTGAGAAATTGGACCACAGTCCTTCAAACGGGTTAATGCCGATCATCACTGTATATGGATACGTCTCATATGACATGTACAATTCTCTCGCTGCTTCGCGAACAGCTGCTTCGAATTCCTCAGGGTCAAGGCCATATTTTTTCTCCGCCTGTAAGCAAGTTTCTGCAAATGTTGTTCTGACGCTTTTTTCGTCCCAAAGTAGTGTATCATCTAAATCAAAAAATACGGCTTTCATGATCTTCTCCTCTGCTTCAGATTCAAATCTTTCTGCCAAAAGGCTCATGTTTTATTTTACAATAGATAAAAGCCTTGTGAAATATGTTTTCAGACGATTTTAAAAAAACAGTCAGCCGTAAAACGAAAACATGCTAGAATGAAAACGGAAAGAACAGGTGACATGAATGATTCATTTAATGATTATGATGCTGGAGAGAGTGGGGATTATTGTTATATTAGGGTTCATTCTCGCCCATACGAAACTTTTCAGACAAGCTCTTCAGAATCAGGACGGCTATAAAGGAAAAGCGATTTTAATTTCTATTTTTTCTCTTTTCAGCATCATCAGCAATTATACAGGCATCGAAATTCAAAGAAATATGATTGTAAACAATGACTGGGTGTTTACGATAGATCCATCAGGCTCTATCGCGAATACCCGTATTTTGGGCGTGGAAATCGGGGGCCTTCTCGGAGGTCCGTTTGTAGGGGCCGGGATCGGCATACTTGCGGGCCTGCATCGTTTTTCACTCGGTGGCAGCACGGCTTTAAGCTGTGCCGTATCATCTATTTTAGCGGGTGTTCTTGCAGGCTTGATCGGCAGGTATTTTACGAAGCGATATCGAATGCCGACACCGCGCATCGCCGCTCTTGTGGGAATCGGCATGGAGTCACTGCAAATGATCATTATTTTGCTGATGGCAAAGCCGTTCAGTGACGCTTGGGAGCTTGTCAGCATGATCGGAATTCCGATGATACTCATCAATGGAACAGGCAGTTTTATTTTTCTGTCTATTATTCAAGCGATCATTCGCAAGGAAGAACAGGCAAGAGCTCTCGAAACGCATCGAGTGCTGACGATTGCTGATCAGACACTTCCATTTTTTCGCCAAGGATTAAATGAAAACTCCTGTAAAAGTGTAGCGGCTATTATCCATAAGCTGACAGGAACAGATGCGGTGTCTCTCACTGATAAAGAAAAGATCCTTGCGCATGTCGGTGCGGGAATGGATCACCACATCCCATCGAAAAGTTTGATCACCGGCCTGTCCAAAAAGGTGATTAAAACAGGGCATATTATGAAGGCGATTTCACAGGAAGAGATTGAATGCACGCATGCTGAATGCCCTTTGCACGCTGCAATTGTCCTGCCGCTGACATCGAACGGCAATACAATCGGCACCTTAAAAATGTACTTTAAAAGCCCGGCAGGCCTGAGTCAGGTAGAGGAGGAACTTGCCGAGGGGCTGGCCATGCTGTTTTCGACACAGCTTGAGCTTGGGGAAGCAGAGCTGCAAAGCAAACTTCTCAAGGATGCTGAAATTAAAGCGCTTCAAGCACAGGTGAATCCGCATTTTTTATTTAATGCGATCAACACGATTTCTGCGTTATGCCGTACAGATGTTGAAAAAACCCGTAAGCTCCTATTGCAGCTCAGTGTTTATTTTCGTTCAAACCTTCAAGGAGCGAGACAGCTGCTGATCCCGCTCTCAAAGGAGCTGAACCATCTTAACGCCTATTTGTCATTAGAACAGGCGCGTTTTCCCGGGAAATATAAAATTGAGCTTAATATCGACAGCAGACTGGAGCAGATTGAAATCCCTCCGTTTGTTTTGCAGGTGCTTGTCGAGAACGCGCTTCGGCACGCGTTTCCGAAAAAACAAGACATGTGCAAGGTTACAGTCTGTGTCTTATCTGATGATGCATCCGTCTATATGAAGGTGGCGGATAACGGACGCGGAATTCCGCCGGACGTCTTGCCGGAACTGGGAAAGAAACCGTTTCCGTCTAAGGAGGGAACCGGTACAGCGCTTTATAACCTAAATCAGCGGCTGATCGGTTTATTCGGACAGCAGGCTGCACTGCATATCAGCAGTGAGGTTCATAAAGGGACAGAGGTCTCCTTTCAAGTGCCAATGCAACAGATGAAAGAGGGAGAAGAACATGCTCAGGGTGTTAATAGTTGATGATGAGATGCTGGCAAGAGATGAACTGGCTTACTTGCTTAAGCGGGCCAATGAGGAAATGGAAATCCATGAAGCGGAAAATATCGAATCCGCTTTTGACCAAATGATGGATCAAAAACCTGATTTGCTGTTTTTAGACGTTGATTTATCCGGAGAAAACGGTTTTGATATCGCAAAGCGATTGAAGAAAATGAAGCATCCTCCTGCTGTTGTGTTTGCGACAGCGTATGACCAGTATGCGCTCAAAGCGTTTGAGGTGGACGCTCTTGATTATTTAACCAAGCCTTTCGATGAAGAAAGAATTCAGCAAACGCTGAAAAAATATAAAAAAGTCAATCGGGATATTGTAGAAACAGAGCAAAACAGCCATGCGGGCCAGCACAAGCTCGCGCTATCTGTGGGGGAATCGATTGTGATTGTGGATACGAAGGACATTATCTATGCGGGAACAGAAGATGGTCATGTCAATGTAAAAACCTTCGATCATTCTTATACGGTCAGCGATACACTCGTTGTGATTGAGAAAAAGCTGCCGGATGCTGATTTTATCCGTGTCCATCGGAGCTTTGTCGTGAATACCGAATATATTAAAGAAATTCAGCCATGGTTTAATTCAACGTATAATCTGATCATGAAAGACGGATCGAAAATACCGGTCAGCCGGACATATGCGAAGGAATTGAAAAAGCTGCTCCATATTTGATGGGCGGCTTTTTGCATTTCAGCCATTTGATTCTGCAACTCAGACACGCTATTCGGCATGTTATCTTGTAAGCGCTTTATAACAGGGGATTCTTATTTATAATGAGGGTACCAAAGAGAAAGAGGTGAAGAAAATGAGTGCTAAAAAAGTGTACGGGTTTTTAACACAAGCATTTATTTTTGCCGTCATTATGCTGGTTTCAAATATGATTGCCGCTATTGTCCCAATACCTATCCCGGCATCGGTTGTAGGGTTGGTCTTATTATTTCTCCTATTATGTTTGAAAGTCATTAAACTGGAACAAGTGGAAACGCTCGGAACGTCTTTAACCTCTCTGATCGGATTTTTATTTGTTCCGTCAGGTATATCTGTTATGAATTCGCTTGGTGTGATGCAGCAATACGGCCTGCAAATTGTTCTTGTCATTCTGCTCGCAACGATTATTCTGCTGGGGGCTACGGGATTGTTTTCTCAGCTGATTCTGTCGCTGAGCGGAAAACGCAAAACCGCAGCGGACATGAAAACAAAAACAGTGCAAAGCCCGCAGAACAATAACGAACTCGTTCACCATTAAGGGAAACAGGAGGTTCTTCACATGGAAAGCACAATGAGTCCTTATTTTGGGATTGTCGTATCACTTGCTGCATTCGGCATCGGCACCTTTTTATTTAAGAAAACGAAAGGCTTCTTCCTTTTCACTCCTTTGTTTGTTGCCATGGTGCTGGGGATCGCATTTTTAAAAATCGGCGGTTTTTCCTACGCGGATTATAATAACGGGGGAGAGATCATTAAGTTTTTCCTTGAACCGGCAACGATCGCATTTGCAATTCCTTTGTACAAACAAAGAGATAAGCTTAAAAAATACTGGTGGCAAATCATGGCCTCCATTATTGCCGGCTCTATCTGCTCTGTCACGATTGTTTATTTGCTCGCTAAAGGCATTCATCTCGATTCGGCCGTAATGAAAAGCATGCTTCCGCAGGCGGCTACAACGGCAATTGCGCTTCCTTTATCAAAAGGCATCGGGGGCATCAGCGACATCACAGCCTTTGCGGTCATCTTTAACGCTGTCATCGTATATGCGCTCGGAGCATTGTTCTTGAAGGTGTTTAAAGTGAAAAATCCGATTTCTAAAGGATTGGCTCTTGGAACATCCGGACATGCACTTGGTGTAGCGGTCGGGATTGAGATGGGAGAAGTTGAAGCTGCGATGGCAAGTATTGCTGTTGTCGTAGTAGGAGTGGTAACGGTTTTGGTCATCCCTGTGTTCGTGCAGCTGATCGGTGGATAAGCCAAGGCTGAATGCCTTGGCTTTTTTTATTTTATGGTGCGTCTTCGGGATCGATATACCCTTGTTTAATGCCCCATTCTACTTGATCGTCATGCCACTTTTTTCGTTCTTCATAACCATAACCATCGTCATCAGGAAGCTCTGAAGCTGGCTGTTGAATGGTTTTATCTGTCTGACTCGAGGAAGATGGTGGATCTTGACTATTAGATGGGGGTGCCTCAGTCTGCTGCCGTTGTGCCTGCGATTGCCGCTTTTTCTCAGCGTTCGCTTTCTGCTCTTTTTGGATTGCTGCCTGCCGCTGTCTTTCAAGTTCAGCTTGTCTTTCCGCTTCGGCTAATCGCTGTCTCTCCGCTTTTTCCTCCTGCTGTTTCTTTCGTTTCGCCTCCCGCTCTTTTTCAAGCTTTTTCTCGGCAGCGATTTGTCTTTGCTTTTCAGCTTCTTCTTTTGCCTTCCGCTTTCCTAACTCAGTAGCAAGTGGACTCTCGAACTTCATGTCCAATGAAACGGGTTTTAGTTTTTTTAGCTCTTTCTCCAGCCCCTTTTGAGGAAATGCTGCAGCTGTCTTAACAGTTTCAGCTTTTGGTTCGGAAGATGCGCTGCTATTCGTGCAACCGGTTAATATCAATGTGAAAAATAAAGCAAGCTGTATCAGTTTGTTCATGTGTCAGGCTCCCTTCTGCTTCTTATATCGGTCAGAGATTAACTTTGTTTTACATTTCTTCCTGTCAGTGGTTTTGTTGTAAATTGCGAAATAAGGGGGAATGGTTGGTTCTTTGCATTCTGGGTGGGGATGAAAGATTTTCTTTTTCTCTCTTGCGCTCATAGAAAACCCATGTTACAATGTAAAAGTTGTTCCGGATAAGTCGTCCTTGACTAAAGATCCGGTATTGTGTAGAATAGTTATTGAATTGAATATAAATCACAAGCAGAAGCACCCGCTTCTCACCTGATTGACACATGCATGTAGTTGGCAGGTTGACCGTACATTTTTATTGATACAGATGTTCGTAGTGTGGGTGTTTTATAATGCCCACACTTTTTGTTTGCCTGCAAAATGCATTCAAAATGAGTTGTGAATCAATTCGAAGAAACTATGGAGGTGGCTCATTATTAGCAAAGATCAATTGGTTAATGAGGGTATCCGTGCACGTGAGGTCCGTTTAATCGGACAAAATGGCGACCAGCTTGGAATCAAGTCCCGTCAGGAAGCACTTGAAATCGCCGGCCGCGCAAATCTTGACCTTGTGTTAGTTGCAGCGAATGCAAAACCGCCTGTCTGCCGAATCATGGACTACGGTAAGTTCCGATTTGAGCAGCAGAAAAAGGAAAAAGAAGCACGCAAGAATCAAAAAATCATTAACTTAAAAGAAGTTCGGTTAAGTCCGACAATCGATGAGCATGACTTTAACACGAAATTGCGCAATGCGATTAAATTCCTTGAAAAAGGCGATAAAGTGAAAGCTTCTATCCGCTTTAAAGGACGCGCAATCACTCATAAAGAAATCGGTCAGCGTGTATTAGACCGTTTCTCCGAAGCATGTGCTGAGGTTGCGACAGTCGAAACAAAACCAAAAATGGACGGCCGCAGCATGTTCTTAATGCTCGCACCGAAAAACGAAAAGCAATAAGGAGGAAATCCCATGCCAAAAATGAAAACTCACCGCGGATCTGCTAAACGTTTTAAAAAGACAGGTTCTGGGAAGTTAAAACGTTCTCACGCGTACACAAGTCACTTATTCGCCAACAAATCTCAAAAGCAAAAGCGTAAGCTTCGCAAGAGTGCTGTTGTAAGCGCAGGAGACTTCAAACGTATCAAACAAATGCTTGCTAACATCAAGTAATCGGATAAGGAACAATTAGGAGGGAAATTCAATGCCAAGAGTAAAAGGCGGAACTGTTACACGTAAGCGTCGTAAAAAGGTTCTTAAATTAGCAAAAGGTTATTTCGGTTCAAAACATACATTATACAAAGTAGCTAACCAGCAGGTCATGAAATCTGGAAACTATGCTTTCCGTGACCGTCGTCAGAAAAAACGTGATTTCCGTAAACTTTGGATCACTCGTATCAACGCAGCTGCTCGCATGAACGGCCTTTCTTACAGCCGTTTAATGCACGGTCTTAAGCTTTCTGGTATCGAAGTAAACCGTAAAATGCTTGCTGATCTTGCTGTAAACGATCTTACTGCATTCAACCAGCTTGCTGATGCTGCTAAAGCTCAATTAAACAAGTAATCATATAGAGCCGCTCTCCAGCAGAGCGGCTTTTTCTATATAAAGGATGAGGCAACATGATTATTGCAGCTTATTTGTTATTGATTAATCTGTGCGGTTTTTGGGTGATGGGCATTGACAAACGCAAAGCGCAGCAGCACAAGTGGAGAATTTCTGAAGACCGGCTGTGGCTGATAGCCATCGTATTTGGAGCGCTCGGTGTCTGGCTTGGCATGCAAACCTTCAGACATAAAACGAAACACGCTTCTTTTAAGTACGGAGTACCGCTTCTTCTGGTAATTGAAGCGATTCTCATCGCTATTTACTACAGCCCGTTTGATTTATAAAAAGCAGAAAAGCGTTTAACGCTCTTCTGCTTTTTTTGCGAGTTTAATGGGCTGGTCCCAGTCAATCTTACAATTTGGATATCGTTCCAGTACTTTTTCTTCAATGTTCTCAAAATCTTTTGCAGAGAAATGTTTCAGCTTCTCAGGAGATTCTGTCCAGACAAAGATCGTGTGAATAAACAGCGGATGATCCTTGGAAGGAATATGCTTTTCTCCCTCAAACAGCACGCCTTTATACGTCAGCTGAAAATTCTTCCGGGTATTGTTTTGTTCATCAATAATATAAAAATGTTCTTTTGATTGGGCCAGCTTAAGCCTTCTCTTAGGATTCGCGACATATTTGACCACGGCATAAATACAATAAGCAAAAAGTGCAAGCAAAATAATCCTTAGAACCATGACAAACATTGTGTGAAGGCACCTCCCTTATGGTGATGATCTGATGTAATACGAAAAGCATAGAAAAAGGTTTCACTTTTTCTAAAAGAAAGCTGTAAAAACATATACCCGATTTTCAAGTGAAATAGTCGTATGGTTAGCGCCATGTTTTGTATAATAAGAATGCAGGACTGATGAAGGAGGGTTTGGAACATGGCAAAATTAGATGAAACATTGACCATGCTGAAAGATTTAACAGATGCAAAAGGCATACCGGGCAATGAAAGAGAAGTAAGGCAAGTGATGAAATCATACATAGAACCATTTGCTGATGAGGTGACAACAGATCGCCTGGGCAGTTTAATTGCCAAAAAAACTGGTGCAGAAAACGGCCCGAAAATTATGATCGCCGGACATTTGGATGAAGTCGGCTTTATGGTGACACAAATCACAGATAAAGGCTTTATCCGTTTTCAAACCGTTGGCGGCTGGTGGGCTCAGGTTATGCTTGCCCAGCGCGTCACCATCGTCACAAAAAAAGGAGAAATCACTGGGGTTATCGGCTCTAAGCCGCCGCATATTTTATCTCCTGAAGCAAGAAAAAAATCAGTGGAAATAAAAGACATGTTTATTGATATTGGAGCTTCAAGCCGGGAAGAAGCCTTGGAGTGGGGTATACTCCCGGGAGATATGATCGTTCCGCATTTTGAATTTACGGTCATGAACAATGAAAAATTCCTACTCGCAAAGGCGTGGGACAACCGCATTGGCTGTGCGATTGCAATTGATGTGTTAAGAAACTTACAAAACACAGATCATCCAAATATAGTGTATGGCGTCGGAACCGTGCAGGAGGAAGTCGGCCTGAGGGGAGCGAAAACGGCTGCACACACCATTCAGCCTGATATTGCGTTTGGTGTTGATGTAGGGATAGCAGGAGACACGCCTGGCATTTCCGAGAAAGAAGCGCAGAGCAAAATGGGCAAAGGCCCGCAGATTATCGTTTACGATGCATCCATGGTCTCTCACAAAGGTTTGCGCGATGCAGTTGTAGCCACTGCGGAGGAAGCCGGCATTCCGTACCAATTTGATGCCATTGCCGGCGGCGGAACTGATTCTGGTGCCATCCATTTGACGGCGAATGGTGTTCCTGCGCTGTCCATTACCATTGCAACCCGCTACATTCATACGCACGCGGCCATGCTGCATCGTGATGATTATGAAAACGCGGTAAAGTTAATTACAGAAGTCATTAAGAAGTTAGACCGAAAAACGGTTGACGAAATTACGTACCAATAAAGATACGGAAGAATCCGCCTATTGAGGCGGATTCTATTTTTTTGTCTGTACAAATTACGGCATAGTGACTACAATAAAGGGGATACCGAAAATTTCCTGAATATGACGATATACGATACGCAACTCGATTTGACAGGAAGGGAGGATAAACAATCCAATTTGTAAGCGCTTTCTAATATAAAGGAGGTTGAACAAAATTGAAAAAGAAAAAAACATGGAAACGCTTCTTACACTTTTCGAGTGCAGCTCTGGCTGCAGGTTTGATATTCACTTCTGCTGCTCCCGCAGAGGCAGCGTTTTGGGGTGCATCAAATGAACTGCTTCATGACCCGACTATGATTAAAGAGGGGAGCTCATGGTATGCGCTCGGAACAGGGCTTACTGAAGAACGGGGACTGCGGGTTTTGAAGTCTTCAGACGCTAAAAATTGGACCGTACAAAAATCCATTTTCAGTACACCGCTATCGTGGTGGTCCAATTATGTGCCGAATTATGGTCAAAACCAGTGGGCGCCGGACATCTAATACTATAACGGCAAGTACTGGCTGTATTATTCCGTTTCTTCTTTTAGAAGCAATACATCTGCCATTGGCCTGGCATCTTCCACAAGCATCAGTTCGGGGAGCTGGAAAGACGAAGGCTTGGTGATTCGTTCGACAAGCTCAAATAATTATAACGCCATTGATCCGGAGCTGACATTCGACAAGGATGGCAACCCGTGGCTCGCGTTCGGCTCGTTTTGGAGCGGCATTAAGCTGACCAAGCTTGATAAGAATACGATGAAGCCTACAGGCTCGCTCTATTCGATTGCAGCTAGACCGAATAATGGAGGTGCCTTAGAAGCTCCTACTCTTACGTATCAAAATGGATATTACTATTTAATGGTTTCATTTGATAAATGCTGTGACGGAGTAAACAGTACGTACAAAATTGCTTACGGAAGATCCAAAAACATTACAGGCCCTTATCTTGATAAAAGCGGAAAAAGCATGCTTGAAGGCGGAGGCACCATTTTGGATTCGGGCAATGACCAATGGAAAGGACCTGGAGGCCAGGATATTGTGAACGGAAACATTCTTGTTCGCCATGCCTATGATGCAAATAACAATGGCATTCCGAAGCTTCTCATCAATGATTTGAATTGGAGCTCGGGCTGGCCGTCCTATTGAATCAAAAAGCCGGGCTCTGCCCCCGGCTTTTTTTAAAAGAAAAGATTGACAGTATAATAGTCAATTACTATAATAAAATTGTTCGTACAAATATTTATTTATAGGTTTACTTTCTATCATTAGTACGTATCTTTTGTGTTTGAAAGCGTTTTATTTTATGAGAAAGGGGCAGTTTACATGCTTCAGACAAAGGATTATGAATTCTGGTTTGTGACAGGAAGCCAGCACCTATACGGGGAAGAGACGCTGGAACTCGTAGATCAGCATGCTAAAAGCATTTGTGAGGGGCTCAGCGGGATTTCTTCCAGATATAAAATCACTCATAAGCCCGTCGTCACTTCACCGGAAACCATTAGAGAGCTGTTAAGAGAAGCGGAGTACAGTGAGACATGTGCTGGCATCATTACATGGATGCACACATTTTCCCCTGCAAAAATGTGGATAGAAGGCCTTTCCTCTTATCAAAAACCGCTTATGCATTTGCATACCCAATATAATCGCGATATCCCGTGGGGTACGATTGACATGGATTTTATGAACAGCAACCAATCCGCGCATGGCGATCGAGAGTACGGTTACATCAACTCGAGAATGGGGCTTAGCCGAAAAGTCATTGCCGGCTATTGGGATGATGAAGAAGTGAAAAAAGAAATGTCCCAGTGGATGGATACGGCGGCTGCATTAAATGAAAGCAGACATATTAAGGTTGCCAGATTTGGAGATAACATGCGTCATGTAGCGGTAACGGACGGAGACAAGGTGGGAGCGCATATTCAATTTGGCTGGCAGGTTGACGGATATGGCATCGGGGATCTCGTTGAAGTGATGGATCGCATTACGGACGACGAGGTTGACACGCTTTATGCCGAGTATGACAGACTATATGTGATCAGTGAGGAAACAAAACGTGACGAAGCAAAGGTAGCGTCCATTAAAGAACAGGCGAAAATTGAGCTTGGCTTAACCGCTTTTCTTGAGCAAGGCGGATACACAGCGTTTACGACATCGTTTGAAGTGCTGCACGGAATGAAACAGCTGCCGGGACTTGCTGTTCAGCGCCTTATGGAGAAAGGCTACGGGTTTGCCGGTGAAGGAGATTGGAAGACAGCGGCCCTTGTACGGATGATGAAAATCATGGCTAAAGGAAAAAGAACTTCCTTCATGGAAGATTACACGTACCATTTTGAACCGGGAAATGAAATGATTCTGGGCTCTCACATGCTTGAAGTGTGTCCGACTGTCGCTTTGGATCAGCCGAAAATCGAGGTTCATCCGCTTTCGATTGGCGGCAAGGAGGACCCTGCGCGTTTTGTATTTAACGGCATCAGCGGTTCTGCCATTCAAGCTAGCATTGTTGATATTGGCGGGCGTTTCCGCCTTGTGCTGAATGAAGTCACCGGTCAGGAAATTGAAAAAGACATGCCGAATTTACCGGTTGCCCGTGTTCTCTGGAAGCCGGAGCCGTCATTGAAAACAGCAGCGGAGGCATGGATTTTAGCCGGCGGTGCACATCATACCTGCCTGTCTTATGAACTGACAGCGGAGCAAATGCTTGATTGGGCGGAAATGGCGGGGATCGAAAGTGTTCTCATTTCCCGTGATACGACAATTCATAAACTGAAACACGAGTTAAAATGGAACGAGGCGCTTTACCGGCTTCAAAAGTAGAGGGGGATGTCACATGGCTTACACAATAGGGGTTGATTTTGGAACTTTATCAGGAAGAGCAGTGCTCGTTCATGTCCAAACAGGGGAGGAACTTGCGGCTGCTGTAAAAGAATACCGGCATGCTGTCATTGATACCGTCCTTCCAAAAACGGGTCAAAAGCTGCCGCGTGACTGGGCGCTGCAGCACCCTGCTGATTACCTCGAAGTCTTGGAAACAACCATTCCGTCTTTACTCGAACAGACGGGCGTTGAACCGAAAGACATTATCGGGATTGGAATTGATTTCACGGCATGTACGATCCTTCCTATTGACAGCAGCGGGCAGCCGTTATGCATGCTGCCTGAATATGAAGAGGAGCCGCACAGCTATGTGAAGCTCTGGAAGCATCATGCGGCCCAAAAACATGCTGATCGGCTCAATCAAATCGCGGAAGAAGAAGGGAAGGCTTTTTTACAGCGGTACGGAGGAAAAATTTCATCAGAATGGATGATTCCAAAGGTCATGCAAATTGCCGAGGAAGCGCCTCACATTTATGAAGCGGCTGACCGGATCATCGAGGCTGCGGACTGGATCGTGTACCAGCTGTGCGGCTCGCTCAAGCGAAGCAATTGTACCGCAGGGTATAAAGCGATGTGGAGTGAAAAAGCGGGGTATCCGTCAGATGATTTCTTTGAGAAATTAAATCCTTCAATGAAAACGATTACAAAGGACAAATTGGCAGGTTCTATTCATTCGGTAGGAGAAAAAGCCGGCAGTCTGACTGAAAAAATGGCAAAGCTGACAGGGCTTCTCCCGGGAACGGCTGTTGCGGTTGCCAATGTGGACGCTCATGTTTCCGTACCGGCGGTTGGCATTACAGAGCCAGGGAAAATGCTGATGATTATGGGAACCTCAACGTGCCATGTTCTTCTTGGTGAAGAGGTGCATATCGTTCCAGGTATGTGCGGCGTTGTGGACAACGGAATTCTCCCGGGCTATGCGGGATATGAAGCCGGGCAGTCCTGTGTCGGCGATCATTTTGACTGGTTTGTGAAAACATGTGTCCCGCCAGCTTATCAAGAGGAAGCAAAGGAAAAAAACATTGGCGTTCATGAGCTGCTGAGTGAGAAAGCAAACCATCAAGCGCCAGGTGAAAGCGGCCTGCTTGCTTTAGATTGGTGGAATGGAAACCGTTCAACTCTTGTTGATGCAGATTTAACAGGGATGCTGCTTGGAATGACACTGCTGACGAAGCCTGAAGAGATTTATAGAGCGTTAGTTGAAGCGACAGCTTACGGAACCCGGATGATTATCGAAACATTCAAAGAAAGCGGTGTTCCGATTGAGGAACTATACGCAGCGGGCGGAATAGCTGAGAAAAACCCGTTTGTCATGCAGATTTATGCGGATGTGACAAACATGGACATTAAAATCTCTGGTTCACCGCAAGCCCCAGCCTTAGGATCTGCCATTTTCGGTGCGCTTGCAGCAGGCAAAGAAAAAGGCGGCTACGATGACATCAAAGAGGCAGCGGCGAACATGGGAAAACTGAAAGATATAACTTATACGCCAAATGCCGAAAACGCCGCGGTTTATGAAAAATTGTACGCTGAATATAAAGAGCTGGTTCATTATTTCGGAAAAGAAAACCATGTCATGAAGCGTCTGAAAACGATCAAAAATCTTCAATTTTCATCTGCCGCCAAAAAGAATTGATAAAGGGTGATGGAGCATGCTTGAAACATTAAAAAAAGAAGTGCTGGCTGCCAACCTGAAGCTTCAAGAGCATCAGCTGGTAACCTTTACGTGGGGAAATGTCAGCGGCATTGACCGTGAAAAAGAAAGAATTGTCATCAAACCTAGCGGAGTCGAATACAGCGACCTTACAGCAGATGACTTGGTTGTTTTGAACCTTGATGGAGAGGTCGTCGAAGGCTCGCTTAAGCCTTCTTCAGATACACCTACCCATGTTTATCTATATAAAGCCTTTCCGAATATCGGGGGAATTGTCCATACCCATTCCCAATGGGCGACAAGCTGGGCGCAATCGGGCAGAGACATCCCTCCGTTAGGCACGACCCATGCTGATTATTTTGACAGTGCGATTCCATGTACTCGAGAAATGTATGATGAAGAAATCATTCATGACTACGAACTGAATACAGGAAAAGTCATAGCGGAAACCTTTCAGCATCATAACTACGAACAGGTGCCGGGTGTGCTCGTGAATAATCACGGACCGTTCTGCTGGGGCACTGACGCCTTAAATGCCATTCATAACGCAGTTGTATTAGAAACGGTTGCCGAAATGGCCTATCACTCTATTATGCTGAACAAGGATGTAACCCCAATCAATACAGTCCTGCATGAAAAGCATTTTTATCGAAAACACGGAGCAAATGCGTATTATGGCCAGTCATGATACGCCTGTGTCACCAGCCGGCATTCTGATTGACTTGGACGGTACTGTATTCAGAGGAAATGAGTTGATCGAAGGAGCAAGAGAAGCGATCAAAACGCTTAGGAGAATGGGAAAGAAAATCGTCTTTTTAAGCAACCGGGGGAATATCTCCCGTGCCATGTGCAGAAAAAAACTTCTTGGCGCGGGGATTGAAACGGACGTAAACGACATTGTTCTGTCATCAAGCGTGACAGCGGCTTTTCTGAAAAAACATTATCGTTTTTCAAAGGTATGGGTACTTGGGGAGCAAGGCTTGGTTGACGAGCTGAGGCTGGCCGGCGTGCAGAACGCGAACGAACCGAAGGAAGCGGATTGGCTCGTGATCTCCCTTCATGAAACGCTCACGTACGAAGATTTAAATCAAGCCTTTCAAGCGGCTGCCGGCGGCGCTCGTATTATTGCTACAAACAAAGACCGCTCTTTTCCGAACGAAGACGGAAATGCCATTGATGTGGCCGGAATGATCGGGGCAATTGAGGCTTCTGCACAAGCGAAGACTGAACTTGTTGTCGGAAAGCCGTTATGGCTGATGGCGGAGGCTGCCTGTACAGCAATGGGACTGTCCGCACATGAATGCATGATTATAGGAGACAGCATTGAATCTGACATTGCGATGGGGAAGCTTTATGGCATGAAAAGCGCCTTAGTGCTAACTGGTTCTGCGAAACAGGGCGAACAGCGTTTGTACACGCCGGATTATGTGCTGGATTCTGTTAAGGATGTAACCAAATTGGCTGAGGAGGGGATTCTGATATGAATCGTATCGCAGCTGACGTTCAGCGTGCTTTTGAACACGCCGGAGAAAAGACGTTGCCTATAAAAGTTGAAGAAATTGTTCTCGGTAAGCAAGCAGCTGATTCGCTTTTGGATTATGTAAAACGAAAAAACTACAAACATATTGTCCTTGTTTGCGACGCGAATACACACCGCATTGCAGGAATTGATTTAGAAAACCGACTGAATCAAGCAGGATTTCAGGCCGAGTGCCTGATCATTCCAGAAAATGAAGCCGGAGTTGTGACAGCTGATGAACGATCGCTCATTCATGTGCTGATCCATACGAAACAAACAACGGATGTCATGATCGCAGTCGGTTCGGGCACGATTCATGATATCGTCCGCTTTGCGGCGTTTCAAAGAGATTTGCCGTTTATTTCTTATCCGACTGCTCCATCTGTAGACGGTTTTACATCAGCCGGTGCGCCGATTATTTTATACGGCACGAAAACAACCATTCAAACGAAGGCCCCGTCTGCACTGTTCGCTGACCTGGATCTATTAAAAGCGGCACCCCAGTCAATGGTGGCGGCTGGATTTGGTGACATGCTCGGTAAAATAACATCTTTAGCAGATTGGGAAATATCCCGGCATCTTGCCGGCGAGCCTTATTCGCCTGCAGGAGCTAAGATCGTTCAGGAGGCGCTTGCTGCCTGCATTGAACACACAGAAGACATTGCGATGAAAACGGAAACAGGCATACGGGTTTTGATGGAGTCTTTACTTGTATCTGGGCTTGTCATGCTGGCATTAGATCATTCCCGCCCGGCATCAGGCGGAGAGCATCATATATCACATTGGATTGAGATGGAATTAATGGAGAAAAAACGGCCACAGATTCTTCATGGGGCAAAGGTGGGCTGTGCAGCTGTTTTATTAACTGACACATACAGAAAGCTCGCTCAGGATGACGGGCTGAACGAATTTTCACCGAGCCGGCGGCAAGCCATCCAATCGGCTTATCAAACTCTCCCGGAAGGAGAAGTGCTGGCTGATTGGCTGAGATCAGCCGGAGGCCCTGCGTATTTTGACGAAATCGGTGTCGGGCAGGATTCTGTCAAGAATGCCTTCAGACACGCGCACACCTTAAGAGACCGCTGCACCGGATTAAGAATCATTAATGAAAACAAAACGCTGATCAACCATGGTCTATATGAATAGCCCGCACCTCGAATGGAAGGGGTAACGCAGATGAAAAAAATGACTGTCTGTTTTCTTGCGCTCATGATGCTGCTTACATTAGTCATTGCCGGGTGTTCAGCAGAAAAATCATCCGGCAAATCGGGTGAAACTGAGCTGACCTTTTGGACATTTAACGGGCTTCATGAGCAGTTCTATGTAGAAATGGTGAAGGAATGGAATAAAAAATATCCTGACCGCAAAATTAAGCTGAATACGGTCGTTTATCCGTATGGACAAATGCACGATAACTTGTCGATCTCCTTAATAGCGGGAGAAGGCGTCCCTGATATTGCCGATGTCGAATTGGCCCGTTTTTCAAACTTTTTGAAGGTCTCTGACATACCGCTTGCCGATTTGACTCCGCTGATTGAAAAGGACCGCGATAAATTCGTTGAGGCGCGGCTGACCCTGTACAGCAAAAACGGCAAGCTTTACGGACTCGATACGCATGTAGGAACAACAGTCATGTTTTATAACATGGATGTGATGAAGAAAGCCGGCGTCAATCCTGACGATATTAAAACATGGGATGATTACCATAAAGCCGGACAGAAAGTGCGCAAAGTGACCGGGAAGCCGATGGGAACGGTAGAAACAAATGATTCCGGAACGTTCTTATCTATGATTTCACAGCAAAACTCAGGTTATTTTGATAAAAACGGCAAGCTGATCCTCAATAATGACACCAACGTCAAAACACTTCAATATTTAAAAGACATGATCAATGATAAAACGATGATTCCTGCGCCGGGCGGCGGGCATCACAGTGAAGAATACTACGGCTTTATGAACCAAGGAGGAGCTGCTTCAGTCCTCATGCCGATTTGGTATATGGGAAGATTTATCGACTATATGCCTGATCTGAAAGGGAAAATTGCCATCAGGCCGCTCCCGGCATGGAAAGAGGGAGGCGACCGCTCGGCAGGTTTGGGCGGTACGGCAACTGTTGTGCCGAAACAAGCCAAGCATGTTGAGTTAGCAAAAGAGTTTTTAGCCTTTGCGAAGGGCTCTAAAGAAGGAAACAAAAAGCTCTGGAGCGTACTAGGGTTTGACCCGCTTCGCTGGGATGTCTGGAGCTCCAAGGAATTGAAAGAGAAAAACAAGTACACGGATTACTTCCAAAACGGAACAGGCATTTTTTCCGTGCTGCTCGATATCAAGGATGAAATCAATCCAATTTATTTACATGAGGATTTTGCCAAGGCTTCAGACCTTGTCAACAGAAGCGTATTGTTCGACGCGCTTAAATCTCAGCAAAAAACGCCTAAACAAGCCTTGGACAGAGCGGCAGGTGAACTGAAACAGAAATAGAATCCCATTCAAAAAGTGAAAGCGGGGAGGTTCTCATGAAACCTGTGAAAACGGGAACGGTTCATCCCGTTCCTTCAGCTGCGAAACAATCAGGCTGGCGAGATGTATTTTATTCGAAAAAAGCGGCGCCCTATCTGTTTACAGCGCCATTCGTTTTATCCTTTCTCGTATTTTTTCTATACCCCATCATTAGTGTCTTCATCATGAGCTTTCAAAGAATATTGCCGGGAGAGGTGTCCTTTGTCGGTTTGTCTAATTATACAGCGCTAAACAACCCGACGTTCTATACCGCCCTTTGGAATACGCTGGAATACACCTTTTGGACGCTGATCGTGCTGATTCCTGTCCCATTGCTTCTGGCCATATTCCTGAATTCAAAGCTGGTCAAATTTAGAAATATATTTAAATCAGCACTATTTATCCCGGCATTGACCTCAACCATTGTCGCGGGGATCATTTTTCGGCTGATCTTCGGAGAAATGGAAACGTCTCTGGCCAATTCCATCCTACTCAAACTCGGCTTTTCACCTCAGAACTGGATGAACAATGAACATACCGGCATGTTTTTGATGGTGCTGCTTGCTTCATGGAGATGGATGGGAATCAACATCCTTTACTTTTTAGCCGGTTTGCAAAATGTGCCGAAAGAGCTGTACGAAGCCGCTGATATAGACGGCGCGAATACAATGAAAAAATTTCTGCACATCACGCTGCCGTTTCTCAAGCCTGTAACCGTATATGTGCTGACCATCAGCATTATCGGCGGCTTCAGGATGTTTGAGGAAAGCTACGTCCTTTGGCAGAATAATTCCCCGGGTAATATTGGTCTGACGCTTGTTGGATATTTGTATCAGCAGGGGCTTGCCTACAACGAAATGGGGTACGGAGCAGCCATCGGCATCGTGCTTTTGATTGTGATCCTTGTTGTCAGCCTGATTTCATTAAAGCTGTCAGGCTCGTTTAAGGGGGAGGGATAAATGTTGCGGCACAGTCCTCAGTTCAGCGTTTACAGAATTGCGCTAACCCTGTTTTTTATTATGCTGAGCCTATTGTATCTTTTTCCGATTTTCTGTTTGCTTTTAGGATCATTAAAGCCCTCATCTGAGCTTTTGCGTGTGGGGCTCAATCTCGACATTGATCCTAAAGTAATGAGTCTTGATAATTATACATTTCTGTTTAACGGCGGAAGCATTTATTTCAAATGGTTTTTTAACAGTCTTGTACTTGGGCTTTTCACAACCATGCTCACCCTGTTTTTTTCTTCGATGATCGGGTACGGGCTTGCGGTTTATGATTTTAAGGGCAGAAATATCATCTTTGTTCTTGTGCTGATTATCATGATGGTTCCGCTGGAAGTGATGATGCTTCCTCTGTTTAAGCTTACCGTCGGACTGCACTTGATCGATTCATATACAGGTGTCATATTGCCGTTTATCGTTTCACCTGTTGCCGTTTTCTTTTTTAGGCAATATGCTCTTGGCCTTCCAAGAGATCTGCTGGACTCTGCAAGGATGGACGGCTGTACGGAATTCGGCATCTTTTTCAGGATTATGGCACCGCTGATGAAACCGGCTTTCGGTGCCATGATTATCCTTCAGTCCTTAAACAGCTGGAACAACTTCTTGTGGCCGCTGATTGTGCTTCGGTCGAAAGAAATGTTTACGCTTCCAATAGGGCTGTCCAGCTTGCTGAGCCCTTATGGCAACAACTATGACATGCTTATATCCGGCTCAGTATTTGCGATTTTGCCGGTGATTATCATTTTCTTGTTTTTCCAAAAGTACTTTATCTCCGGCCTGACGGTAGGGGGAGTCAAAGGTTAATGAAGGAGGAAACGTGTGATGAAAAAAGCGCGAATGATTGTAGACAAAGAATATAAAATCGGTGAAGTAGATAAACGGATTTATGGCTCGTTTATCGAACATATGGGTCGTGCGGTATATGAAGGCATATACGAGCCTGATCACCCTGAAGCGGATGAAGATGGATTTAGAAAAGATGTCCAGTCGCTGATCAAAGAATTACAGGTTCCCATCATCCGCTATCCGGGCGGAAACTTTTTATCCGGATACAACTGGGAGGACGGTGTCGGACCAGTCGAAAACCGCCCGAGACGGCTTGACTTAGCATGGCAAACGACAGAAACCAATGAAGTGGGAACAAATGAATTTTTATCTTGGGCCAAAAAGGTGAACACTGAGGTCAATATGGCCGTCAACCTCGGCACAAGAGGCATAGATGCCGCCCGTAATCTCGTTGAATACTGCAACCACCCGAAAGGCTCTTACTGGAGTGATTTAAGAAGATCGCATGGCTATGAACAGCCGTACGGCATCAAAACATGGTGCTTAGGAAACGAAATGGATGGACCGTGGCAGATCGGCCACAAAACAGCTGATGAATACGGACGGCTTGCTGCAGAGACAGCAAAGGTCATGAAGTGGGTTGACCCATCAATTGAACTCGTTGCCTGCGGCAGCTCAAACAGCGGTATGCCGACCTTTATCGATTGGGAAGCGAAGGTGCTGGAGCATACGTATGAGCATGTCGACTATATCTCTCTTCACACTTACTACGGAAACCGGGATAACAATCTGCCAAACTACTTGGCCCGTTCCATGGATTTGGATCATTTTATCAAATCAGTCGCTGCGACCTGTGACTATGTAAAAGCAAAAACATGCAGCAAGAAAACAATCAATCTTTCTCTGGATGAATGGAACGTCTGGTACCACTCAAATGAGGCTGATAAAAAAGTCGAGCCGTGGATCACTGCGCGTCCGATTTTAGAGGATATTTACAATTTTGAAGATGCCTTATTAGTCGGCTCTCTGCTCATTACGATGCTGCAGCACGCAGACCGTGTGAAAATTGCGTGTCTTGCACAGCTTGTCAATGTCATCGCGCCAATCATGACGGAAAAAGGCGGAGAAGCATGGAGACAGCCGATTTTCTATCCATACATGCATGCTTCTGTTTACGGAAGGGGCGAGTCACTGAAACCGCTTATTTCTTCTCCTAAGTACGATTGTTCTGATTTCACTGATGTGCCATATGTTGATGCTGCTGTTGTGTACTCTGAAGAGGAAGAAACACTCACTATTTTTGCGGTAAACAAGGCTGAGGATCAGATGGAGACGGAGATTTCGCTCAGAGGCTTTGAATCCTACCAAATCGCAGAGCACATCGTACTTGAGCATCAGGATATCAAAGCGACAAACCAGCATAACAGAAAAAATGTCGTTCCGCATTCCAACGGATCATCGTCTGTCAGCGAAAATGGCTTAACTGGTCATTTCACGCCGCTTTCCTGGAATGTGATCCGCCTGAAAAAACAGTCATAAGAATAGCAAAGCCGGAGAGAAATCTCCGGCTTGTCTTTCAACTGCCACGAGCCGGCCCGTTCAAGCCGGCTTTTTGTATAGGAAAAAATGACCGCTTTTCACCATGAAATTATGATATATTTATGAAAAACAGCAAAGGGGATGGGAGAAAATGAATGCGGTTACAATTGTGATAGCATCAATGTGTATTTTGGCTATTGCCTATCGTTTATACGGAACATTTATGATGGTGAAGGTTCTCAAAGTAAATGATGACAAGCCGACACCTGCTCACGTGCTTGAGGATGGGAAAGACTATGTGCCTACAAATAAATGGGTTTCGTTCGGCCACCATTTTGCCGCGATCGCAGCGGCCGGACCGTTGGTCGGACCAATTCTGGCGGCGCAGTTTGGCTATTTGCCGGGATTATTGTGGCTGTTAATCGGGGCGGTAATTGGGGGAGCCGTCCATGATATTGTGGTGTTGTTTGCATCGATGCACAAAAACGGAAAATCGCTGTCGGAAGTGGCGAAGGCTGAGCTTGGCCCTGTTGCAGGATTTTGTACAGGACTGTCCATGCTGTTTATCATCACGATCACAATGGCGGGCCTGTCGATGGTTGTCTTGCATGCGCTTGAACGTAATCCATGGGGAACATTTGCGGTAGGGATTACGATACCGATTGCGATGGGTGTGGGCTTATTTTATAAGAAAACGGGAAATTTAAAGCTCGCTTCAACGGTCGGCTTTCTCTTTTTAATGGCAGGAGTCTTTATCGGTCCATGGGTACAGACTACAGCGCTTGGTGACTTTTTAACGCTAGATACGAAAACGCTTGCAATCGCGCTTCCTGTTTACGCGTTTTTTGCGGCTGCGCTTCCCGTTTGGCTGCTTCTGGCTCCGCGTGATTATTTAAGCAGCTTTATGAAAATCGGTGTTTTTATCGCTTTGATTGTTGGTGTGTTTGTCGTCAATCCGTCCATTCCGTTCCCTGCGTTTACAGAATTCGTAAAAGGCGGCGGGCCGGTGCTGGCAGGACCTGTCTGGCCGTTCATCTCAATAACCATCGCCTGCGGGGCGATCTCTGGGTTCCATGCCTTTGTCGGTTCAGGAACGACACCGAAAATGCTGAATAAATGGAGTGATATGAAGCCGGTTGCGTTTGGCGCAATGCTTGTTGAGTGTCTTGTTGGCATCATGGCGCTGATTGCAGCGACCGCTTTACAGCCTGCTGATTACTTTGCGATTAACAGCACGCCTGAGGTTTTCCGTACGCTTGGCATGAATGTCATACATTTGCCTGAATTGAGCAGGGAAATCGGTTTGGACTTAGAAGGAAGAACAGGGGGAGCCGTTACGCTTGCGGTGGGGATGACTTATATTTTTACCGGAATGCCGTTTTTCAGCCATTTGGCCTCATACTTTTTCCAATTTGTCATTATGTTTGAAGCGGTCTTTATTTTAACAGCGATTGACGCCGGCACACGCGTTGCCCGTTATTTGATCCAGGATTTCTTCGGGGAGGTGTATAAACCGCTGAAGAAAACAGACTGGATTCCGGGCTCTGTATTTGCCAGCGCGCTTGCCTGTTTGATGTGGGGGTACTTGCTGTATTCAGGAGATATCGGTTCCATTTGGGCGCTGTTCGGCGTTTCTAATCAGCTGATGGCTTCAGTGGGGCTGATTATCGGAGCGACCATCGTGCTGAAAATCGCTGATAAACGCCGGTACATTCTGACTTGCCTTATCCCGCTTGCCTATTTATATGTCACTGTCAATTATGCGGGCTATTGGATGGTGCGCAATGTGTATCTCAATCCTGAAGCAGCAGGATATAGTGTATTGAATGGCGTATTATCTATCATCATGCTGGTGTTAGGCTTCATCATTATTGTGGCGGCTGTGAAAAAATGGGCGCAGATGTGGAAAGATCCGAGCTTAAGGATGGAAGCATCTATACCGGTCTAGAAGGACTATTGAAAATGCTGAGGGGGGTTGGCAATGAATCTATCTTATTCTATACGTATCGGACAGCAAGCGGGCTATTCATTTTTACCGGGATATTTTAGGACTGCCGATTCGTGCTGAACACGGAACGTATATCGAATTTGATACAGGGTCTACGATATTGGCGCTTAATACGCGGGAAAGCGCCAGAGACATCACGGCGCTGGACATTCCGGATACATCTGCTTCAAACACATTTGAAATCGGGTTTGTTACTGAAAATGTAGAAGCGGTCATCAAAAGGATGAGAGAACAAGGCGTATCGATTATCGGGGAGCCGAAAGTGAAACCATGGGGGCAGACGGTCGCCTATATCGCTGATCCGGATGGACATTATATCGAAATTTGCAGTCCGATGGAATAACGCACAAAAGCCCAAAACAATATCTGTTTTGGGCTTTCTCATGATGGTTTGTGCCCGGCTGCTTCCAATAGCAAATCAGCCAGGTGAACGGCTCTGACTTTACCGCTTAGTCCTTCGCGTTCAATGCCGAGCTTCATCTGCAGCAGGCAGCCGGGATTTGCTGTTACAATGAGGATCGCTTCGGTTGCTTTGACGGCAGCCATTTTACTGTCCAGTATTCTCATAGACATTTCAGCTTCGACGATGTTGTAAATTCCCGCTGATCCGCAGCAGCTGTCTGCTTTCTCCATTTCTTTGAATTCCGCCCCTTTGATGCTTTTAAGAAGCTGGCGGGGCGCAAGCGACGTATGCATTACATTTCTTAGGTGGCATGAATCTTGGTAGGTAACGACCTGAGGCGTCTCGAGCGCTAGATCCATTTGATGGAAATCGAGCTCAACCAAAACAGAAGAAAAATCCTTCAGCTTTTGAACAAACGCAGCAGCCCGTTCCGACCACTCAGGGTCATCCTTCAGCAAATGATTATATTCAGTGAGAAAGGCTCCGCATCCTCCTGCGTTTGTAATGACAGCATCAACGTCTAACGCTTCAAAAGCAGCGATATTTTGTTTCGCGAGCTCTTTCCCTGTGTTTTTTTCACCGCTGTGTCCATGCAGCGCCCCGCAGCAAGCCTGTTCAGGCGGAATGACAATGTCGCAGCCTGCCAGCTGTAAAAGCTTCAATGTGGCATTGTTAGTCGGTAAAAACATCGTATCCATTAAGCAGCCCGAAAAAAAGGCGACCCGTTTTTTCATGGGGCCAATTGACGGCAGGAAACGCGGCCGATGTTTCATGTCTTTGCTTTTTGGAACATCAGGAAGAACAGCTTCCATCGTTCGCAAATGCTCAGGCAGGACGCGAAGCATACCGGTTTTACGCACAGCGGTTTGCAGTCCTGACCGCTGATACAAACCGATAAGGCTTACAGCTGAGCGCATGCGGTTTTGATGCGGAAACAGCTCGTGAAAAGCCGCCTTTCGCATGACACGTGCGCCGAGCGAGTGTTTTTTATTTTGGTGGATAATATCTCTGGCTTCCTCAAGCAGCTGACCGTATTTCACGCCAGACGGGCATACAGGCTCACAGGCGCGGCAGCCAAGGCAAAGTGACAGCGACCGTTCGACATCTTCATCCGGTTCAATCATACCGTCCGCTACGGCTTTCATTAAGGCGATACGCCCGCGCGGAGAGTGTGTTTCATGAAATCCCGATTCGATATAGGTCGGACAGGAAGGAAGACAGAAGCCGCAGCGCATACAATTTAATAACTCGCCTTCATCCATACGCTCTTTAAATTTATCTTGGATCTGTTTCATTTCTTTTTCTGTTGTCATCTTTCCGCCACCACACGTTTTCTGGCATCTTTCGCAAACACTTTGCCCGGATTTAATATGTTCCGGGGGTCAAATGCCGCTTTCAACGCTTTCATCGCATCAATGCCTTCTTTTTTCAACTTCATCTCCAAGTAAGGCGCTTTCATTGCCCCGACTCCGTGCTCTCCGGTTATCGTCCCGCCAAGTTCAATCGCTTTCTCAAAAATCTCGGCAAAGGCCTGTTCGACACGCTCCATTTCATCCTCATTTCTTATGTCTGTCGTGCATGTCGGGTGAAGGTTCCCGTCTCCCGCATGGCCAAAGGTGCAGATGGAAATATCATATTTAGCAGCAATATCATTAATCGCTTTAACCATATTGGCGATTTCTGAGCGAGGAACGGTCGCATCCTCTAAAATCGTCGTCGGCTTGAGGCGGGCTAGGGCAGAAAGTGCAGAGCGCCGTGCTTCAGTCAGGGCGAATGCCTCCTCCTCTGTTTGTGCGGTCTGAACGGAAACGGCGTCGCCTTTTTTGCAAATGGCCTCAATCTTTTCCATATCCCGTGCCACGATTTCAAGCGGTCCGTCTTGCTCAATTAATAGAACCGCCTTTGCGTTTGTTGGCAGTCCGATTTTGGCATAATCCTCAATCACCAAAAGTGTAGGCTGGTCGAGAAATTCAAGCGTGGCGGGTATGATTTTTGCGGCAATGATGTCTGATACCGTTTGAGCAGCGGCATCGATGTTTTCATATAGGGCAAGCAGCGTCTTTTTTGTTTCAGGCTTTGGAACGAGCTTGACGATTGCCTCTGTCACAATGCCGAGTGTTCCTTCTGAGCCGACAAAAAGACGTGTGAGGTCGTATCCGGCCACATCCTTTGCGAGTTTTCCGCCGGTGCGGATGATGTCACCATTTGCGAGCACAACCTCCAGTCCAATAACATAGTCGCGGGTGACGCCGTATTTTAATCCGCGGAGCCCGCCGGAATTTTCATTGATGTTGCCCCCGATAGTTGATATTTTCATAGAACTCGGGTCAGGCGGATAAAATAAACCTTTGCTTTCAACTGCCCGGATCATATCCAACGTAATGACGCCCGGCTGAACTGTGGCAGTTAAATTTTCTTCATCAATCTCAAGAATCTGGTTCATGTGCTTAAAGAGAAGCACAAGTCCGCCTTCAGTCGGGCACGTGCCGCCGCACAGGTTTGTCCCTGATCCTCTTGGAACGATCGGCACTCGATGTTCGCTGCAAATTGTTAAAATGCGTGATACTTCTTCAGTATTCCTCGGAGCAATCACGGCATCAGGCATAGACTGATACTGAGGCGTCGCATCATATGAATAGACGAGACGGCCGGCATTCGAGTCATCAAAGTTTTCTGGTCCGGAGACCCGAATCAGCTGCTCCTTTACATCCTTGGTGATCATTTCACCCATCCCCCTGTCAAAAAAAACTTTCAATCTATTGTAAAAGAAAAAAAGCAAAGCCTTCCATGGAGAAACATACAAAAAATGAAACTGAAACTCTCTCTATTTTGTATCTTGATCTAAAAAATAGAGGGCAACGTACATCGTGACGATGTCCTCGGTACGGTCAAAACGTAAACCCGTCAGCTGTTCAGCCTTAGCCAGACGATAACGCAATGTATTGATATGAATATGCATATCTTCTGCGGTTTGTTTCAAAGACAAATCGTGATGAAAGAAAGTCCGTAACGTATTCATAAGTTCCTGATGCTCTAGCGCCTCTCCTAATACTCTTTGCGGAAATTCGTTTCGGGTTCCCGGGCTGATCTCCGTCAGACACATATCAAGCTTCAGATCCTCTTCAAATATGGGCGTTTTTCGCTTAAGGCTGACAGCCAGCGCTTTTTCCGCTTGCTCGTATGAATCTGTCAGGCTGGAGCTTGCGACAGCCCTTCCGGCGCCAGCTGCTGTATATTGGCTGCTTGCGGTATTGGCAAACGAACAAATGTGAAGGATTTTCCGTAAAAGCCGATCCCTTTGTTCATGCTGCGGCACTTCATGATTAATCAAAATCCGTTCATTTCCCCACCTGATGAACAAATCCGCAGGGTACGAGGATTTCCAGCTGCGTGCCATTTGTTCAATATCATGAGGTGACCACTCATACCCCTGAATAAGAATCATTTGGCGCCGGGAAGAAAGGTCAACACCAAGAAGCTGAGCTTTCTCAAGAAAACTGGGAGACCACTCCTTTAATTGCAGCCAATCGATCATAAAGGACTCCAGCATTCTCTCACGCCACTGGGATTGCTCTAAGTGCCGCGATTCCTTAATGAACAGTTCTGTCATTTTTCGAAGCAGTTCTCCGAATGGCTGAATCTCTGCAGGCTCACCTGTCAGCCCGAAGACGGCAATCACATCATGGTCAAAAAATACAGGGAGGTTTATGCCTGCTTTCACTCCTTTTAACCTTGTTTCATCTTCTTTTGTAATAATCACGCTGCGTCTTTCTTTTGCGCAGATAAGCGCTCCCTCATGAAATTGTCCGACACGCTCATCGTTTGTGCCTGCCATAATAAGACCGTCCGTGTTTACAATAATGACTTCACGTTCGTACATTTTTTTAACTTCAGCAATAATTTTTTTCGCTAATAACGGCTGTAAAAACATGGCGTTCCCCCTCATCATGTTTTTATTATATAAGAAAAAAACCGGGCGCTGTCACCCGGTTTCATGTCTTATTCGGCGGGTTTTAATCCGCCTTCAAGCGTTTTCAGCATTTCGTTTTTCTCACTTTCGGATGCGTGCTGCCAAATGACTTCGAATAAAACGCCGAGCCCTGGAAGCATTTTTTCTTCACCGCTTTGAATCGCATCTACGATTGTATGCTCAAGCTGCTCCTGATTATTGCCGGTGACATTGGCAATGACGGCATGACGTAAATTAAGATCCATGTAAAACGCTCCTTTTTCTAAAATGTAATACGTATATTCTAACCCTGCACCTGGTTTATTATGTGCTGTTCTTGCGATATAATAACATCATGTTAAAAAAAGGAGCGCCACATAGACAGTGAAACAAATAGAATCGGCAAAAAACCAAAAAGTGAAGGATTGGAAAAAGCTTCACACAAAAAAAGAACGAACAAAAACAAATACATTTCTGATAGAGGGAGAACACCTCGTTGAAGAGGCGTTGAAAAGCCCGGGCATTGTGAAAGAAATCCTTGTAAAGGATGAAACGAGGATTCCTTCAGATCTTGAGACTGGTATCCAGTGCTATATGCTGAGTGAAGATGCGTTTTCAGCTGTGACTGAAACCGAAACGCCGCAGCAGATTGCCGCTGTGTGCCATATGCCTGAAGAAAAGCTGGCAACGGCACGCAAGGTGCTGCTGATTGACGCTGTTCAAGATCCGGGAAACCTTGGCACAATGATTCGAACGGCTGATGCGGCCGGTTTGGATGCGGTTGTACTCGGTGACGGCACGGCGGACGCCTTTAACGGAAAAACACTGCGATCTGCTCAAGGATCTCACTTCCATATTCCTGTTGTGAGAAGAAACCTGCCTTCATATGTGGACGAATTGAAGGCAGAGGGCGTAAAAGTATACGGCACGGCGCTGCAAAACGGAGCGCCTTACCAGGAGATTCCTCAGTCTGAATCCTTTGCGCTCATTGTAGGAAATGAAGGTGCAGGGGTGGATGCTGCATTGCTGGAAAAAACGGATTTGAACCTGTACGTGCCGCTTTACGGACAGGCTGAATCACTAAACGTTGCGGTTGCGGCTGCCATCCTCGTGTATCACTTGCGAGGATAGTGTTGCGCCAAGCGTTGGATTTCTCTATAATAGAACATAATATTTCAAAAACCGTGACAGAGGACCTCAATTTCTGATCAACTGCTTTCCAGGGAGAAAATGCCGCTGACTGAGAGCATTTTTAACGCAGCCGGAAGTTGGCTTCACCTCTTGAGTTGTCGCCGGGACCGCGTATACTGCGCGTAAAGGTGAACCGGAATCTGATTCCGTTATGTCAATGAAGCTGACGACAGCATCAGTCTGTCTGAAATAAGGGTGGTACCGCGGCCACAACTCGTCCCTTGTACAAGGGACGGGTTTTTTTATTTTCCAAAGACATATGACGGTTTGTTTACATAAAAGGAGGATGCAAAATGGAAGAAAAGCTAAAACAGCTGGAACAAGAAGCTTTAGAACAAGTAGAAGCGGCAAGCTCATTGAAGGTTGTCAATGATATTCGGGTGCAATATCTCGGAAAAAAAGGGCCGATTACAGAAGTGCTGCGCGGAATGGGCAAGCTTTCTGCTGAGGAACGTCCAAAAATGGGGGCCCTCGCGAACGAAGTAAGGGAGCGTATTGCCAATGCGATTGCTGACAAAAACGAGAAGCTTGAAGAAGAGGAAATGAAACAGAAGCTTGCAGGACAGACAATTGACGTCACGCTGCCGGGGAACCCTGTTGCAGTCGGCGGCCGCCATCCGCTCACTGTTGTCATTGAAGAAATTGAAGATTTATTTATCGGTATGGGCTACACAGTCGAGGAAGGGCCAGAGGTTGAAACGGATTACTACAACTTCGAATCGCTCAATCTTCCGAAAGAACACCCTGCGCGCGATATGCAGGACAGCTTTTACATCACAGAGGAAACTTTGATGAGAACGCAAACTTCTCCTGTCCAAACACGGACGATGGAAAAGCATAAAGGCAAAGGTCCCGTTAAAATCATTTGCCCGGGTAAAGTATATCGCCGTGATAACGATGATGCGACGCACTCTCACCAATTTATGCAAATTGAAGGGCTTGTCGTTGACAAAAACATCAGCATGAGTGATTTAAAAGGAACGCTTGAACTCGTTGCGAAAAAAATGTTCGGGCAAGACCGTGAAATCAGACTCCGCCCAAGCTTCTTCCCGTTTACTGAGCCTTCAGTAGAAGTGGATGTGACATGCTTTAAATGTGGTGGAAACGGCTGCTCAGTATGTAAAGGAACAGGCTGGATTGAAATCCTCGGTGCCGGAATGGTTCACCCGAACGTGCTTAAAATGGCTGGCTTTGATCCGAAGGAATATCAGGGCTTCGCATTCGGAATGGGTGTTGAGCGCATCGCGATGCTGAAATACGGCATTGATGATATCCGCCACTTCTATACAAACGATGTCAGATTTATTTCGCAGTTTAAACAGGCGTAAGAGGAGGATGCAAGGATGTTTGTTTCTTATAAATGGTTAGAGGATTATGTTGATTTAAAAGGCATGGACCCGGCTGTTCTTGCTGAAAAAATTACAAGAGCCGGTATTGAGGTTGAAGGAATTGAATACAAAGGAGAAGGCATCAAAGGCGTTGTCATCGGCCATGTGCTGGAGCGCGAGCAGCACCCGAATGCTGATAAGCTGAATAAGTGCCTTGTGGATATCGGAGCTGAAGCCCCTGTACAAATCATTTGCGGCGCGCCAAATGTGGATAAGGGACAAAAAGTCGCAGTTGCAACAGTCGGAGCAGTGCTGCCGGGCAATTTCAAAATCAAAAAAGCCAAGCTTCGCGGTGAAGAATCAAATGGCATGATCTGTTCCTTACAGGAGCTTGGCATCGAAAGCAAACTTGTGGCGAAGGAGTATGCAGAAGGCATTTTCGTATTCCCGAATGACGCTGAAACAGGAAGCGATGCCTTAGCGGCTTTACAGCTTGACGATGCGATTCTTGAGCTGGGTTTAACGCCAAACCGCGCCGATGCCATGAACATGCTTGGTGTTGCTTACGAGGTTGCGGCGATTTTAGACACTGAGGTAAAGCTTCCGCAAACGGATTACCCGGCTGCTTCAGAACAAGCGTCTGATTACATTTCAGTCAAAATTGAAGATCAAGAAGCGAACCCGCTGTACACTGCAAAAATCATTAAAAATGTCACGATTGCTCCGTCACCGCTTTGGATGCAGACAAAACTGATGAATGCAGGCATTCGTCCGCACAACAACGTCGTTGACATCACAAATTTTGTCCTGTTGGAATACGGACAGCCGCTTCATGCATTTGATTATGACAGATTTGGCTCTAAGGAAGTCGTAGTAAGAAAAGCAGCTGAGAATGAAATGATCGTCACTCTTGATGATCAAGAACGTAAGCTGTCCGCCGATCACCTTGTTATTACAAACGGAATGAAAGCGCAGGCCGTTGCGGGTGTCATGGGAGGAGCAGAGTCAGAGGTTCAGGAAGATACGAAAACGATTTTGCTTGAGGCTGCGTATTTCAACGGGCAGACGGTTCGCAAGGCTTCCAAAGACCTTGGTTTGAGAAGTGACTCAAGCGTAAGATTTGAAAAAGGAATTGATCCGGCGCGCGTACGTCTTGCAGCAGAACGGGCTGCGCAGCTGATCCATCTGTATGCCGGCGGTGAGGTGCTTGCAGGAACAGTTGAGGAAGATCACCTGACAATCGAAGCAAATAACATTCACGTATCTGCTGACAAAGTGAGCAGCGTTCTAGGCCTGACGATCAGTAAAGAAGAACTGATCAGCATTTATAAACGTCTCGGTTTTACGGTCGGTGAAGCGGGTGAACTTCTCGTTGTGACTGTCCCATCACGCCGCGGCGACATTACAATAGAAGAGGATTTAATCGAAGAAGCGGCAAGACTGTACGGCTACGATAACATTCCGTCTACGCTTCCTGAGACAGCGGGAACTACAGGCGGATTAACGCCATACCAGGCAAAACGCCGTAAAGTCAGACGCTTCCTTGAAGGCGCAGGCTTATCACAAGCCATCACTTACTCACTGACAAACGAGAAGAAAGCGGCAGCGTTTGCGATTGAAAAGTCATTGAATACTGTGCTTGCGCTTCCAATGAGTGAAGAAAGAAGCATTCTCAGACACAGTCTTGTTCCGAATCTGCTTGATTCTGTTTCTTACAACCTCGCGAGGCAGACTGACTCAGTTGCACTGTACGAAGTCGGCTCCGTTTTCCTGACGAAGGAAGAGGACACAAAACCTGTTGAAACAGAACGCGTAGCAGGAGCTGTTACCGGATTATGGCGCAAGCAGCTATGGCAGGGTGAAAAGAAACCAGTTGATTTCTTTGTTGTCAAAGGAATTGTAGAAGGGCTGTTAGACAAACTCAACGTCCTAGACAGCATTGAATTTGTACAGTCTGAACGCAAACAGCTGCATCCGGGCAGAACAGCGAACATTTTATTGAATGGTTCTCTGATCGGCTTCATCGGCCAAGTCCACCCTTCATTGGAAAAAGAACTGGATATAAAGGAAACATACGTATTTGAGCTCGATCTTCATGCGTTGCTCGCGGCAGAAACAGCACCGCTTGTTTACACGGCGATTCCGAAATATCCGTCTGTGACACGTGATATTGCTCTTGTAACAGATAAAACCGTCACAAGCGGACAGCTCGAGAGCGTCATTAAAGAGGCTGGCGGCAAGCTTCTGAAAGAGGTAACCGTCTTTGACGTATACGAAGGCGAACATATGGAGGAAGGCAAGAAGTCAGTCGCTTTCTCACTCCAGTATGTCAACCCTGAACAAACACTGACTGAAGAAGAAGTGACAAAGGCGCACAGCAAAGTGCTGAAAGCGTTAGAAGACACATATCAAGCTGTTTTAAGAGGCTGAGAAAAAAGCTTGCAGAGAAATCTGCAAGCTCAGCGTGTCGGCAAACCCCCGCATTCGTTGTCAGGTCTGCGCGTTGGTGCTCACGAATTAGAACATTCGCTGTGCTCCAATGCTCGCCTTTCCTAGACTTCAAGGGTTTTCAATCACGCTGAAAAGATGAAAAAAGCTTGCAGAGAAATCTGCAAGCTTTTTTCTATGAACGTTTTTTATCAGCAAGGCGCTGCGCTTTTTGCGTATTGGCGAAATGGAGTTTTGTAAAGGTTCTGAGTGCAGATGCCCCTTTTTTGAGGATCAGCTTGGCGGCCGCTTCATCGACGTGAGGACCGGCCCCTTTTGGAAGCGTCATTCCTGCCTCGCGTGATAGTTTATCCATTTCCATTAAAAACGAATATCTTGCAATGATTGAAGCAGCGGCGACAGCCAGGTGAATACCTTCAGCTTTTGTGCTAAAATAGGTCCGCTCCTTCACAATGTCTCTGCCCTTTAAATGATTGAAGTAGACGCCTGGCTCAGCGAATTGGTCAATCAAAATGGCTTCAGGCTTTACTCCATCCAATTTTCTTAATAAATGGGTGATCGCCTGATTGTGCAGCAAAGCTTTCATTTTCCCTTGGCTCATGCCTTTTTCCTGCATGCTGTTATACTTTTCATTTTTTAAAACCAGCAGGCTATATGGAATGGTTTTGATCAGGTTTCGGGCAATCTCGATGATTTGCGGATCTTTTAAATCTTTAGAATCCTTAACACCGAGTTCCTTCATTAAAGGAAGCATGGTTTTGTCGACGTACGCGCATACAACCGTCATTGGGCCAAAGTAATCTCCGGTTCCGACTTCGTCAGAACCGATAACAGACATTCCGGCGATATCTGCCGGAGGGGCATAGCGGGGATCAGCCGGCTTTTTGGCCATTTTCTTCTTTTCCGGCTCTGCTGTTCCCCAGCGCGCGGATTCTGCCGCTGCGTTTTTGCCTTGAAACAAGACCTTGCCTGATTTATATGCTGTAATGGTACAGCCGGGCGGTTTCGCCTGAAAAACGGCTCCCTGCGGAACAGAGGCTGTAAGCGAACCGCTGTATGTCATTTTCATTTGGTCAATAGCAGACAACGATACTTTTATCACTGAATGGGACACGTAATAATCTCCTTTTTTTACACTTTTCGCTGTATATACCAGTGTATCATAACAGCGGGAAGCTCGTCTTTCCATTCATTTAATAAACGTGTTATGATAAGAACTAGGATTCTCGCGGAATGGAGGAGAAACGTTGTCTGACGGCAAAAAAACAAAAACAACCGTTGACATTTACGGCCAGCACTTCACGATTGTCGGTGAAGAAAGCAGAGCCCATATGAGGTATGTCGCCGGAATTGTTGATGATAAAATGAGAGAAATCAATGAAAAAAATCCATACCTTGATATAAATAAACTTGCAGTGCTGACAGCGGTAAATGTGGTGCACGATTATGTCAAATTACAAGAGAAATGTGAAAAACTGGAGCGGCAGCTTAAAGAAAAGGATTGAACAACTATGCTAGATATCATCATCTTAATCTTGCTCCTGATGGGGACTTTACTGGGGTTAAAACGCGGTTTTATCCTGCAGTTTATCCGCTTGACGAGCTTTATTTTATCAATTGCCTTTGCGGCTTTATTCTATAAAAACGTGGCACCGCATTTACATTGGATTCCCGCACCCGATTTTTCAGCGGGACAGCCGGCTCTTTCTTTTTTTACGGGGAATTTGGAAGCAGCGTACTATAATGCGATTGCGTTTATCGTTTTATTTATCATTGCTAAAATCTTACTGAGAATCATCGGCTCGTTCTTGAGTATTGTCGCCGGCATTCCGGTGATCAAACAAATCAACCAATTGCTGGGCGCCGTTCTCGGTTTTCTAGAAGTCTATTTATTTACATTTGTGCTGCTGTATGTCGCATCCGTTCTGCCGGTAGATGCACTGCAGCAAATGATGGGGCAATCGTCCCTCGCAAATGTGATCATTAACCATACACCATACTTGTCAGGGCTCCTACAAGAGCTGTGGACACAGTACGGGGCATAAAAAAACTTCTCTTGTCCGGAGAAGTTTTTTTCAAGTATGATGGAAACATATGTGAACGTCTGGGGGTTATGATATGCATAAAAAAGATATTATCCGGCTGCTTGAAACCATTGCAGTCTATATGGAACTAAAAGGGGACAACCCGTTTAAAGTATCCGCCTTTCGAAAAGCGGCGGCAGCCCTGGAACAGGACGACCGAAGCTTATCAGAAATGGACGATATGATGTCGCTGTCCGGCATTGGAAAAGGAACGTACAGCGTCATTAAAGAGTATATAGATGAAGGAAAGTCAAGCACGCTCGAATCGCTTCAGAAAGAAGTGCCGGAAGGACTCGTGCCTTTATTGAAGCTGCCGGGGCTCGGCGGCAAAAAAATCGCAAAGCTATATAAAGAGCTCGGCGTACATGATGCAGAATCTCTGAAGGAAGCCTGTGAACAGCAAAAGGTACAAGGTCTTGCGGGCTTCGGCAAAAAATCGGAAGAAAAAATATTACAGGCGCTCGGGGAAGCCGGAAAACAGCCTGAACGGTTCCCGATCGGCTACGCCCTCCGGATCGCGCGGGAAATTGAGGAGCATCTTTCTCAATTTACGCATATCATCAAATTTTCTCGTGCCGGAAGTCTCCGCAGAGCGCGGGAAACGGTGAAGGATCTGGATTATATCATTGCTACAGATCATCCGGCTGAAGTAAGAGAGCAGCTTCTTGAGCTGCCAAACATCAAAAGCGTGATCGCAAGCGGAGATACGAAGGTGTCCGTCATCCTTTCCTTTGAATATGAAACAAGCGTCGATTTCCGTCTTGTGACGGAAGAGCAGTTTCCGACAACACTCCATCATTTTACGGGATCAAAGGATCACAATATTAAAATGCGCCAAATCGCCAAAGAACGCGGCGAGCGGATCAGTGAATACGGCGTTGAGACAGTTGAAACCGGAGAGATCAAAACATTTCCGAGTGAACGTGAATTTTATGCGCACTTCGGCCTGCCGCTGATTCCGCCGGAAATTCGTGAAAGCGGACAGGAAGTGGAAACCTACAGCGACAGCATTGAACTGATAGAACCCGGGCAAATCAAAGGTGATCTCCACATGCACTCAACGTGGAGCGATGGTGCATTTTCGATCAGAGAGATGGCTGAAGCCTGCATCAAAAAAGGCTATCAATACATGGCGATCACCGATCATTCACAATATTTAAAGGTCGCCAACGGCCTTACTGCAGAAAGACTTAAGCAGCAGGCAAAAGAAATTGACGCACTGAATGCAGAGTTTGAAAACTTCCGTATTTTGAAAGGCGTTGAGATGGATATCCTGCCTGACGGTACGCTCGATTATGATGACGATATGCTTGCGGAAATGGATATCGTTATTGCATCGATTCATTCCAGTTTTAATCAGCCGGAACACGTGATTATGAAACGGCTTGAGACGGCACTGACAAACAAGCATGTTGACATTATCGCACACCCGACCGGGCGCCTTATCGGCAGACGGGCCGGTTACGAAATCGATATTGATCAGCTGATTGAGCTTGCGAGGAAAACAAATACGGCGCTTGAACTTAACGCCAACCCTGCGCGCCTTGATCTGCGCACAGAGCATTTAATGAAAGCAAACGAACAAGGGGTTACATTGGTGATTAATACTGATGCCCATAATATTGAGATGTTAGACGATATGAAAACTGGCGTTACTGCCGCGCGCAAAGGATGGACGGAAACGAAAAACGTTCTGAATGCCCGGTCGCTTAAAGACGTAGAGGTATTTCTGAAGCGCAACGATTAAGTAAGGAGGCTCACACAATCGTGCAGCAAAAAGTATTATCAGCTCTTGAATTTCATAAAGTGAAAGAACAGGTTATTGGGCATGCCGCTTCATCGCTCGGAAAAGAAATGCTTCTCGAGCTTAAGCCTTCTGCTTCTATAGACGAAATTAAAAAACAGCTGGATGAAGTAGACGAAGCTTCTGACATTATCCGGCTGAGAGGCCAAGCGCCATTTGGCGGCCTTGTAGATATCAGAGGAGCGTTAAGACGGGCGGAAATCGGCAGCGTTCTCAGTCCTTCTGAATTCACTGAAATCTCAGGCCTGCTTTATGCAGTTAAACAAATGAAACATTTTATCACCCAAATGGCTGAAGACGGTGTCGACATTCCGCTGATCCATCAGCATGCTGAACAGCTTATCACGCTGTCCGATTTAGAGCGGGACATTAATTCCTGCATTGATGATCACGGAGAAGTGCTTGATCATGCATCGGAAACATTAAGAGGAATCCGCACACAGCTCAGAACACTCGAATCAAGAGTCAGAGACCGGTTAGAGTCGATGCTGCGTTCCTCTTCCGCTTCGAAAATGCTGTCTGATACGATTGTTACGATTCGGAATGACCGCTTTGTGATCCCGGTCAAACAGGAGTACAGATCCAGCTATGGAGGAATTGTGCACGACACCTCATCCTCTGGTGCGACATTATTCATTGAACCGCAGGCGATTGTAGATATGAACAATTCCCTTCAGCAGGCGAAAGTGAAAGAAAAGCAAGAAATTGAACGGATTTTGCGTGTGCTGACAGAGAAAACGGCAGAGTATACAGAGGAGCTATTTCTAGATTTGCAAGTGCTGCAGACGCTTGACTTTATTTTTGCAAAAGCTAGATATGCAAAAGCGGTTAAAGCGACAAAACCGATTATGAACGACACCGGCTTTATCCGTTTGAAAAAAGCCCGCCATCCATTGCTTCCGCCTGACCAGGTTGTTGCCAATGACATCGAGCTTGGCCGCGATTTTTCAACCATTGTCATCACAGGGCCAAACACCGGGGGGAAAACAGTCACCCTTAAAACGTTAGGCCTGCTAACCTTAATGGCGCAATCAGGTCTTCATATCCCGGCAGATGAAGGGTCAGAAGCGGCAGTATTTGAGCACGTATTCGCTGATATCGGTGATGAACAGTCGATTGAGCAAAGTTTAAGTACGTTCTCATCCCATATGGTGAACATTGTCGGCATTTTAGAACAGGTCAATGAAAACAGCCTTGTGCTTTTCGATGAACTTGGTGCAGGGACAGATCCGCAGGAGGGGGCGGCCCTCGCCATGAGCATCTTGGATGACGTGCATCGCACCAATGCACGAGTGTTAGCTACGACGCATTATCCGGAATTGAAGGCGTACGGCTATAACAGAGAAGGCGTCATGAATGCCAGCGTTGAATTTGACATCGAAACGCTGTCACCGACCTATAAACTTTTAATTGGTGTGCCGGGTCGAAGCAATGCTTTCGAAATTTCAAAACGCCTCGGGCTTCCGGACCATATCATCGGGCAGGCGAAGTCAGAAATGACGGCCGAGCATAACGAAGTCGATACGATGATTGCGTCGCTGGAACAAAGCAAAAAACGTGCGGAAGAAGAGCTTTCTGAGACAGAATCAATCAGAAAAGAAGCGGAAAAACTGCATAAAGAGCTGCAGCAGCAAATCATCGAGCTTAACAGCAAAAAAGACAAAATGCTTGAAGAGGCAGAACAGCAGGCTGCTGAAAAAGTAAAAGCGGCAATGAAAGAAGCCGAGGACATTATTCATGAATTGCGCACCATAAAAGAAGAACACAAATCCTTCAAGGATCACGAGCTGATTAACGCGAAGAAACGGTTAGAAGGCGCTATGCCGGCTTTTGAAAAGTCCAAGAAACCGGAAAAACCGAAAGCGCAAAAACGCGACTTTAAGCCTGGCGACGAGGTGAAAGTCCTCACTTTCGGGCAAAAAGGAACATTGCTCGAAAAAACAGGCGGCAATGAATGGAATGTTCAAATCGGTATTTTAAAGATGAAAGTAAAAGAAAAAGATCTGGAGTTTATCAAATCAGCTCCGGAGCAAAAAAAAGAAAAAATCATTACAGCGGTCAAGGGAAAGGACTATCACGTATCGCTTGAACTTGATCTCCGCGGCGAACGCTATGAAAATGCCCTCAGCCGGGTTGAAAAATACTTGGATGATGCGGTGTTAGCCGGATATCCAAGAGTGTCAATCATCCACGGAAAAGGAACCGGCGCTTTAAGAAAAGGCGTACAGGATCTTCTGAAAAACCACCGCAGCGTCAAAAGTTCCCGTTTCGGTGAAGCAGGTGAGGGAGGATCAGGCGTTACGGTTGTTGAACTAAAATAAAAGGGAGTATGGCCATGAGTGATTTTTGGGAAAACGAGCTTGTGGAAATCGCGGCATATTACAGTGTCGCGGTTCTCTGCCTCGTCCTCTTTTTGACTGTGTTTGAGCTGGTGACGGCTTATAAAAACTGGGAAGAGATTCAAAAAGGAAATCTTGCGGTGGCAATGGCGACCGGCGGAAAAATTTTGGGAATCGCAAACGTATTTCAGCATTCCATCTCCCAGCATAATTCGCTGCTGCAAATGATCGGCTGGGGCGTTTACGGGTTTGTTATGCTTCTGATCAGCTACTTTATTTTTGAGTTTTTGACTCCGCGGTTTAAAATTGATCAGGAAATCGAAAATGATAACCGGGCTGTCGGCTTTATTTCATTTGTCATTTCTGTCGGGCTTTCATTTGTGGTGGCAGCCGGAATATAAGGGGACGGAGAATAGATGGAAAAGCTTGCGAAAATACTGCTCGTCGCAGCGGGAATCTTTTTGTTAATTGGTCTTATATATCTGTTCATATTATGAGAAAAAGAAAGATTTACCTTTCTTTTTCTTTTTTTTGCCGTCCATCTGCTATAATGATAAGGTGGATCTCTAAAATCGAAAGGGGAGGTTTTATGCAGTCTCAAAAGCCGTGGCTTGCCGAGTATCCCAACGATATCCCGCATGAGCTTCCGTTGCCGAATAAAACCCTGCAATCCATCCTGACAGACTCCGCCGCACGATTCCCTGATAAAACCGCAATATCGTTTTATGGAAAAAAACTCACCTTTCATGACATTCTGACGGATGCTCTTAAACTTGCAGCTTTTTTGCAGGGCAATGGCCTGCAAAAAGGAGACAGAGTGGCTGTTATGCTGCCCAATTGCCCGCAAACAGTGATTTCTTATTATGGCGTCTTGTTTGCCGGTGGCATCGTGGTGCAGACGAATCCGCTTTATACCGAGCACGAGCTTGAATACCAGCTTAGAGATGCTCAGGTAAGTGTAATCATCACCTTAGATTTGCTTTTCCCGAAGGCAATAAAAATGAAAACGTTATCAATAGTCGACCAGATTTTGATAACCAGCGTAAAAGACTATTTGCCTTTTCCGAAGAATATTCTTTACCCGCTGACGCAAAAACAAAAAGTGCATATCGACTTTGACAAAACAGCTAACATTCACACGTTCGCTTCCAGTATGAAGCAGGAAAAAACTGAACTCCTGACAATCCCGAAGATCGATCCTGAGCATGATATCGCTGTCCTCCAGTATACCGGAGGAACAACCGGAGCTCCAAAAGGGGTCATGCTCACGCACCAAAATATTTTGGCAAATACTGAAATGTGCGCCGCTTGGATGTATGACGTGAAAGAAGGCGCTGAAAAAGTGCTGGGCATCGTCCCGTTTTTTCATGTCTACGGACTGACGGCAGTCATGAACTATTCGATTAAACTAGGCTTCGAAATGATTCTTCTTCCTAAGTTTGATCCGCTCGAAACACTTAAAATCATCGACAAACACAAACCGACGCTCTTTCCTGGCGCACCGACAATTTACATTGGCCTTTTGCATCACCCCGAATTGCAGCATTATGATCTGTCATCCATTAAAAGCTGTCTTAGCGGATCAGCCGCGCTCCCTGTGGAGGTAAAGCAGAAATTTGAAAAGGTGACTGGCGGAAAGCTTGTGGAAGGCTATGGTTTGTCTGAGGCATCCCCAGTGACGCACGCCAATTTTATCTGGGGAAAAAACAAGCCGGGCAGTATCGGCTGTCCTTGGCCAAGTACGGACGCTGCGATCTATTCTGAAGAGACGGGTGAGCTTGCCGCTCCGTATGAGCATGGAGAAATCATTGTAAAAGGTCCGCAAGTCATGAAAGGATACTGGAATAAACCAGAGGAAACCGCCGCAGTGCTGAGAGATGGCTGGCTGTTCACCGGGGACATGGGCTATATGGATGAAGAAGGCTTTTTCTATATTGCTGACAGGAAGAAGGATATCATCATTGCCGGCGGTTACAATATTTACCCGCGTGAGGTAGAAGAAGCGCTTTATGAACATGAAGCCATACAGGAAATTGTTGTTGCAGGCGTTCCCGATTCCTACAGGGGAGAAACAGTAAAAGCATTTGTCGTATTAAAGAAAGGCGCAAAAGCCGATGCAGAAGAACTGGACGCTTTTGCGAGATCACGTCTAGCTCCCTATAAGGTGCCCAAAGCCTATGACTTCAGAAAGGAGTTGCCGAAAACGGCGGTGGGAAAAATTTTAAGAAGGCGTTTACTTGAAGAAGAAACCGAAAATCATCATATCAAATAAAAAAAAGAGAACGCCTATGAATAAACTTGACAAACCTGAAAATCCTTCTTATCATGAAATTATGAATGAATAGTCATTCATTTCTATAGGAAGGAACGATGAACATTGAAGCAAAAACGGCCAAAGTATATGCAGATTATTGATGCAGCAGTAGAAGTCATTGCAGAAAACGGCTACCACCAGTCACAGGTATCCAAAATTGCCAAACAAGCTGGGGTAGCGGACGGCACCATCTATCTCTATTTTAAAAACAAAGAAGATATTTTAATTTCTCTTTTCAAAGAAAAAATGGGTCAATTTATTGAGCGGATGGAAGAGGACATTAAAGAAAAAGCAACAGCGAAAGAGAAATTGGCGCTTGTGATTTCAAAGCATTTTTCCCTTTTAGCGGGTGACCATAATCTCGCAATTGTCACGCAGCTTGAGCTCCGCCAATCCAACTTGGAGCTGCGCCAAAAAATCAACGAAATATTAAAAGGCTACTTAAATATTTTGGATGGCATTTTGACGGAAGGCATACAATCAGGCGAATTAAAAGAAGGCCTCGACGTCCGCCTCGCCCGGCAGATGATTTTTGGAACGATTGACGAAACCGTGACAACATGGGTGATGAATGACCAAAAGTACGATCTTGCTGCGCTTTCAGACAGCGTTTTAGAATTATTGGTGTCCGGAATTCATAATAAGTAAAGGAGTTCTGTCCTATGAATGCAATATCACTGGCAGTTGATCAATTTGTGGCAGTTTTGACGATTCACAATCCGCCGGCAAATGCGCTTTCCAGCCGGATATTAGAAGAGCTGTCTTCCTGTCTTGATCAATGTGAGACAGATGCAGGCGTACGAAGCATTATCATTCACGGCGAGGGAAGATTTTTCTCAGCCGGCGCTGATATTAAAGAATTTACATCGCTTAAAGGCAATGAGGATTCCTCATTGCTCGCTGAGCGCGGCCAGCAGTTAATGGAGAGAATCGAAAGCTTTCCAAAACCGATTATCGCAGCGATTCACGGCGCTGCTCTCGGAGGCGGGCTGGAGCTTGCGATGGCCTGTCATATCAGAATTGCAACAGTAGATGCTAAGCTGGGGCTCCCGGAGCTTAATCTCGGTATCATTCCGGGTTTTGCGGGGACACAGCGCCTTCCGAGATATGTCGGCACAGCCAAAGCATTAGAGCTCATCGGATCAGGAGAACCGATATCCGGAAAAGAAGCGCTTGATCTCGGACTTGTCTCAATTGGAGCGAAAGATGAGGCAGAAGTGATTGAAAAAGCAAAAGCACTTGCCGCTAAGTTTGCAGAGAAAAGCCCGCAAACGCTGGCATCTTTGCTTGAACTTCTCTATTCCAACAAGGTGTATTCCTATGAAGGCAGCTTAAAGCTTGAAGCAAAGCGATTTGGGGAAGCATTTGAGTCAGAGGACGCCAAGGAAGGCATCCAGGCATTTCTCGAAAAAAGAAAGCCTCAGTTCAAAGGCGAATAAAAGGGGATATGATCATGAATCTATTTGTACTGATGAAACGGACGTTTGACACAGAAGAAAAAATCGTCATTGAAACAGGAAAGATTCAGGATGACGGAGCGGAATGGATCATTAATCCATATGATGAGTACGCGATAGAAGAAGCCATCCAGCTGAAGGAAAAGCATGGCGGCACGATCACCGCCGTCACGGTCGGCGGTGAAGAAGCGGAGAAAGAATTGCGTACGGCGCTTGCCATGGGTTGTGACCAAGCTGTTTTAATCAACATAGAAGATGATCTTGAAGAACCCGACCAATATTCCATTTCTCAAGTTTTATACCACTATATGAAGGATCAGGAGTTTGATTTGATTCTCGGCGGAAATGTTGCCATTGACGGAGGATCAGGACAAGTGGCGCCTCGGCTTGCCGAGCTACTGGACATTCCGTGTATCACTACGATCACCAAACTCGAAATCAACGGCACTGATGCAGAAGCAGAAAGGGACGTCGAAGGGGATGTTGAAAAAATCAAAACGACGCTCCCATTGCTTGTCACAGCTCAGCAGGGCTTAAACGAGCCGCGCTATCCATCGCTTCCGGGAATTATGAAGGCTAAGAAAAAGCCGCTTGAAGAGCTTGAACTTGATGATCTTGACCTGGACGAAGAGGATGCTGAACCAAAGCTGAAAACCATTGAACGTTTTCTGCCGCCGAAAAAAGAAGCCGGGAAGCTTCTCCAAGGTGAGCCTGCTGAACAGGCAAAAGAGCTTGTTTCATTGCTCCGCAGCGAAGCTAAAGTCATTTAAAGCTTGGACATTCAAAGAAACAGGGGGATGTTAGAATGGGAAAAAAAGTGATCGTGCTTGGAGAAATACGCGATGGGGAATTGCGGAATGTCACCTTTGAAGCAATAGCTGCAGGAAGAACCATTTCAGGAGATGGGGAAGTCATCGGTGTTCTCATCGGTGAAAATGTACAAAGCATTGCACAAGAGCTTATTCATTACGGAGCAGATAAAGTTCTTACCGCTGAGGACCCGAAGCTGAAAACATACACGGCAGACGGGTACAGCCAGGTCATGAGAGGTGTTATCGAGCAAGAAAATCCTGATTCAGTCATCTTCGGGCATACGGCAATGGGCAAGGATCTTTCACCGAAGCTTGCTGCCCGGCTGCAAACAGGCTTAATTTCTGATGCTATAGATGTAAGCGTTACCGGAGGGAATGTTGTGTTCACACGGCCGATTTACTCGGGGAAAGCTTTTGAACGCGTCATTTCAACCGATCCGATGATCTTTGCAACAATTCGCCCCAATAACATTCAAGCTTCAGAAAAAGACATCAGCAGATCGGGAAGCATCGAAAGCATAAATGTCTCTCTTACTGACCTTCGCACCGTGATTCAAGAGGTCGTCAAAAAAACAGCTGACGGTGTTGATCTCTCCGAAGCGAAAATTATCGTTGCGGGCGGCCGAGGAGTCAAAAGTAAGGAAGGATTTCAGCCGCTGCAGGAGCTTGCAGAGGTGCTAGGGGCCGCAGTCGGGGCTTCTCGCGGGGCATGTGACGCTGATTATTGCGATTATGCTCTCCAAATCGGGCAGACCGGGAAAGTCGTTACTCCGGATTTGTACATTGCATGCGGCATTTCCGGCGCCATCCAGCATTTGGCCGGCATGTCAAACAGCAAGGTGATCGTCGCCATCAATAAAGACCCCGAAGCCGATATCTTTAAAATAGCGGATTACGGCATCGTCGGTGATTTATTTGAAGTTGTCCCGTTATTAACTGAGGAATTCAAACAATTGAATATACACTCATAAAGGAAATCCCGGACTTTAAAAGTTCGGGATTTTTCCATATTTATAAATACATACGTACAAATATAAAAACGATAGAAAATGACGTTGACATGTACGAACATATATAATATGGTTACTTTAAAAGCGCTTATATTCATGCTGACTCCTCAGGCAAAAGACAGATCACATATTTGACTGTGGTGCTTTTCATATCCGTATGAAAGGAATGATCAGAGGCATGTCTGAACATCAAGCAGTGATTCAAACAGATATCGTAAAAGGAACCATTAACAAAAATATATACGGTCATTTTGCTGAGCATTTAGGAAGAGGGATTTATGAGGGGATCTGGGTCGGAACGGACTCAGACATCCCCAATATCAACGGGATACGAAAGGACGTGCTGGAGGCGCTCAAACAGCTGCACATCCCTGTCCTCAGGTGGCCGGGCGGGTGTTTTGCGGACGAATACCATTGGGCAAACGGTGTCGGTGACCGTAAGACAATGCTGAACACTCACTGGGGCGGTACAATTGAATCAAATGAATTCGGAACGCATGAATTTATGATGCTTTGCGAGCTGCTTGAATGCGAGCCATATATTTGCGGCAATGTCGGAAGCGGAACCGTTCAGGAAATGGCGGAGTGGATTGAATATATGACATTTGAAGAAGGCACGCCGATGTCAGACTGGAGAAAGCAAAATGGAAGAGAAGAGCCTTGGAAGCTGAAATATTTCGGCGTGGGCAATGAAAACTGGGGCTGCGGCGGCAACATGCATCCCGAATACTACGCAGATCTGTACCGGCGTTTTCAGACTTATGTCCGCAATTACAGTGGGAATGACATTTATAAAATTGCAGGCGGAGCAAATGTGGATGATTTTAATTGGACGGACGTGCTTATGAAAAAAGCCGCTGGCCTGATGGACGGGTTGAGTCTTCATTATTACACGATTCCGGGGGATTTCTGGAACGGCAAAGGATCAGCCACAGAATTCACGGAAGATGAGTGGTTTATTACGATGAAAAAAGCCAAATACATCGATGAATTGATTCAAAAACACGGCACGATTATGGACCGGTACGATCCGGAGCAGCGGGTCGGGCTGATTATTGATGAATGGGGCACTTGGTTTGATCCCGAGCCAGGCACGAATCCCGGTTTCTTATATCAGCAAAACACCATTCGTGATGCACTGGTGGCGGCTTCTCATTTCCACATTTTCCATCAGCATTGCCGCCGGGTGCAAATGGCCAACATCGCCCAAACAGTAAACGTTCTGCAAGCGATGATTTTGACTGAGGGCGAGCGGATGCTTTTGACACCGACGTACCATGTATTCAATATGTTTAAGGTGCACCAGGACGCTTCTCTTTTAGCAACAGAGACAATGTCTGCCGACTATGAATGGAAGGGTGAAACGCTTCCGCAAATCAGCATTTCAGCGTCGAAACAAGCTGAAGGTGATGTCAATATCACTATTTGCAACATCGATCACCAAAACAAAGCGGAGGCGGAAATCGAGCTGAGAGGCCTACACAAGGCAGCGGACCATCCCGGAGTCATTCTTACGGCAGAAAAAATGAATGCGCATAACACGTTTGACGATCCTCATCATGTCAAACCGGAATCCTTCAGACAATACACGCTCAGCAAAAACAAACTGAAAGTAAAACTCCCGCCAATGTCAGTCGTCTTACTTACGCTGCGTGCTTATTCTTAATCGCGCAAGAGCGCCGGAGCTTCATGCCGGCGCTCTTTTTCAGGTTTTAAATGACAGTGAAGAGGAGATGTGATCTTATGCTTCGTACCATTTTAATGATTATTGGGGCAATTGTAGTGATTGGGGCCATTATCAGATTTGTGTTTTAAAAAAAGAGCATATCCCATTCAACCATATAAAAATGAGTAAACCGGCTGTGATCAGGAAAAAATAATTTGTAAGCATTAAAATAGCGTGAACGAATGGGAGATGCTATACTAAAAATCATCATTTCACATTGGAGGAATTCAATAATGGCTATCGTAAAAGCAACTGATCAATCTTTCTCAGCTGAAACAAGCGAAGGCGTCGTACTGGCAGACTTCTGGGCTCCTTGGTGCGGACCTTGTAAAATGATTGCACCTGTTCTTGAAGAATTGGATCAAGAAATGGGAGACAAACTGAAAATCGTAAAAATCGATGTAGACGAAAACCAAGAAACTGCCGGAAAATACGGCGTTATGAGCATCCCGACTCTTCTTGTGTTAAAAGACGGCGAAGTAGTTGAAACTTCAGTCGGCTTCAAACCAAAAGAAGCGCTTCAAGAGCTTGTAAACAAACATCTTTAATTTTCCGCTGCTTACATGCCAGAGCGATTCCGATTGAGGGATCGCTTTTTTTATTCGCCAATTGTGAACCATAGAGAAAAACAAACGTTCGTGTTAAACTGGAAATAAAGGATTAAACATAAGGAAGGGTAACATATGAACAAACAACTGAAAGAAAAACTCGCCCTCCTTCCTGATCAACCGGGTTGTTATCTTATGAAGGACCGGCAGCAGACTGTGATCTACGTAGGGAAAGCAAAAGTGCTGAAAAACAGAGTGCGCTCCTACTTCACCGGTTCTCACGACGCGAAAACCCAAAGGCTTGTGACGGAAATCGAGGATTTTGAATATATCGTGACGTCCTCCAATCTTGAAGCGCTTATTTTAGAAATGAATCTGATCAAAAAGCATGATCCGAAATACAACGTCATGCTCAAAGACGACAAAACCTATCCTTTCATAAAACTCACCCATGAACGCCACCCAAGGCTAATTGTCACCCGCAATGTCAAAAAAGACAAAGGGCGCTATTTCGGGCCGTATCCGAATGTACAGGCAGCAAGGGAAACAAAAAAACTGCTCGACCGTCTGTATCCTCTCAGAAAATGCTCCAAGCTCCCGGACAGAGTGTGCCTTTACTATCATCTGGGCCAATGCCTCGCTCCGTGTGTAAAGGATATTTCCGAAGAGACGAACAGAGAGCTGGTTGAAAGCATTACACGTTTCTTAAGGGGCGGCTATAATGAGGTCAAAAAAGAGCTTGAAGAGAAAATGCATGAAGCTGCTGAGAATCTTGAGTTTGAACGAGCAAAAGAGCTTCGTGACCAAATTGCCCATATTGAATCAACGATGGAAAAACAAAAAATGACGATGAACGATCTAGTCGACCGTGATGTATTCGCGTACGCGTACGATAAGGGCTGGATGTGCGTGCAGGTCTTTTTCATCCGCCAAGGAAAGCTCATTGAACGCGATGTCAGCATGTTCCCGCTTTATCAGGAAGCAGATGAAGAGTTCCTCACGTTCATCGGGCAGTTCTATTCAAAAAACAACCACTTCCTTCCGAAGGAGATTTTAGTTCCGGACAGCGTAGATCAATCCATGATCGAGCAGCTGCTGGAAACAAACGTTCACCAGCCGAAGAAAGGCCCGAAAAAAGAACTGCTCATGCTTGCCCATAAAAATGCGAAAATCGCATTGAAAGAAAAATTCTCTTTAATCGAACGGGACGAGGAGCGTTCAATCGGGGCAGTGCAGAAACTAGGTGAGGCATTAAATATTTATACGCCGCACAGAATTGAAGCGTTTGATAACTCAAACATACAGGGGACAAACCCGGTTTCTGCGATGATTGTGTTTATCGATGGCAAACCATACAAAAAGGAATACCGCAAATATAAAATCAAAACCGTTACAGGGCCGGATGATTATGGTTCTATGAGAGAGGTTGTCAGAAGACGCTATACGAGAGTGCTTCGTGAGAATCTGCCGCTGCCCGATCTGATCATCATTGACGGAGGAAAAGGGCAGATCAACGCAGCAAGGGATGTCATTGAAAATGAACTCGGCTTGGATATCCCGATCGCCGGTTTAGCGAAAGATGAAAAACACAGAACCTCAAATTTACTGATCGGTGATCCGCTGGAGGTGGTGTATCTGGAACGAAACAGCCAGGAATTTTACCTCCTGCAGCGCATTCAGGACGAGGTGCACCGTTTTGCAATCAGTTTTCACAGGCAAATCCGCGGAAAAAGCGCGTTTCAATCCGTTTTGGACGACATCCCGGGTATCGGAGAGAAAAGAAAGAAAATGCTGTTAAAGCATTTCGGTTCCGTTAAAAAAATGAAGGAAGCAAGCCTTGAGGACATCAAAAAAGCCGGTGTTCCCGCAGCGGCGGCTCAGCTCCTTTACGACAAATTGCAAAAATAATGTTGTCCTTTTAAATAAGATCTGATAAAATGTGAACTAATTTCATAGTTAGATCGTGTTATATGGTGAAGATAGAGGTGCGAACTTCAAGAGTATGCCTTTGGAGAAAGATGGATTCTGTGAAAAAGGCTGAAAGGGGAGCGTCGCCGAAGCAAATAAAACCCCATCGGTATTATTTGCTGGCCGTGCATTGAATAAATGTAAGGCTGTCAAGAAATCATTTTCTTGGAGGGCTATCTCGTTGTTCATAATCATTTATGATGATTAATTGATAAGCAATGAGAGTATTCCTCTCATTGCTTTTTTTATTGTGGACAAAGCGCTCTTTCTCCTCACCCGCACGAACCAAAATGTAAAGGGTGGTAATACATGGGTCTTATTGTACAAAAATTCGGAGGCACTTCCGTCGGCTCAGTCGAAAAAATTCAAAATGCGGCAAACCGCGCAATTGCAGAAAAACAGAAAGGCCATCAAGTCGTTGTCGTCGTTTCAGCAATGGGAAAATCCACTGACGAATTGGTCAGCCTTGCAAAAGCTATTTCTGACCAGCCGAGCAAACGCGAAATGGATATGCTGCTGGCGACAGGCGAGCAGGTCACGATTTCACTCCTTTCAATGGCATTGCAGGAAAAAGGCTATGATGCTGTGTCTTATACTGGCTGGCAGGCGGGAATCCGTACGGAGGCCATTCACGGAAACGCCAGAATTACAGATATCGACACTTCGGTTTTAGCAGACCAGCTTGAAAAAGGAAAAATTGTCATTGTTGCAGGATTCCAAGGCATGACAGAGGATTGTGAAATTACGACATTGGGCCGGGGCGGTTCAGATACAACAGCAGTTGCTTTGGCTGTCGCTTTAAAAGCTGATAAATGTGACATATACACAGACGTGCCAGGCGTGTTTACAACTGATCCGCGCTATGTGAAATCAGCGAGAAAACTTGCGGGCATCTCATACGATGAAATGCTTGAGCTTGCCAATTTAGGCGCCGGTGTTCTTCATCCGAGAGCAGTTGAGTTCGCGAAAAATTACCAAGTGCCGTTAGAAGTGCGTTCAAGTACAGAAACCGAAGCGGGAACATTAATTGAGGAGGAATCATCCATGGAACAGAATTTAATTGTCAGAGGCATTGCATTTGAAGATCAAATCACAAGAGTAACCATTTACGGGCTGACTAGCGGTCTGACAACTTTGTCTACTATTTTTACGACACTTGCCAAAAGAAACATAAACGTGGATATCATTATCCAAACGCAGGCCGAGGACAAGACTGGAATTTCCTTCTCTGTCAAAACAGAAGATGCAGATCAAACCGTTGCGGTGCTTGAAGAGTATAAAGACGCGCTGGAATTTGAGAAAATCGAGACAGAAAGCAAATTGGCTAAAGTATCCATTGTTGGATCCGGCATGGTCTCAAATCCTGGTGTAGCGGCTGAAATGTTTGCTGTACTGGCGCAAAAAAACATTTTAATCAAAATGGTCAGCACTTCTGAAATCAAAGTGTCAACAGTCGTAAGCGAAAATGACATGGTGAAAGCAGTCGAGTCGCTTCACGATGCATTTGAGCTTTCAAAACACCCTTCAGCTGTGTAATGACAATCAAAAAGGCGGGACTATGCAGTCACCGCCTTTTTGATTACACTGGGTCTTTCATATCCCATTTCACAGTTAGAACCACTTTATCGGCTCTCTTTTTTACTTGTTCATATGATTCGGCAATCTGATCATTCATTAATTGAATTTGTTCAGCGATAAAACCAGCCTCCAGCTGAAAGCAAGGTTCTTTCTGATGTTTAAGCCGGTTGGAAATGATCGGCCCTTCAAGTTCAAATTCAAGCTCCTGTTTTTTAGCGCTTACGTTGGTGAGGGTTCCCCAGCCCGCTTCTTCAAAGAAGGCCGGAAATTCCTCCCATGATTCAAGAGGAAACTTACGGGCGAGATGTTTTCCTGCCCAATACATCATGGAAGAGTAATCTTGGCCAAGCATATCTGGGAGAACGATCTCTCGTATTAGTTCATAGGCATAGGCGTTCATTTCAATTTCTTTTAGGTTGTCAATAGATGCTTCAAATTTAGACTTCATATCTGTCTCCCCTCTCTCCTGCGTATATTATAGCTCAAACAGGGGGGAGGATTACAGAATGATCCTGTAATTCTTATGAAAAATTAAGCAAGAAATATATATTGATAAAATAAAATTTTTCAATCAACTAATCAATTCGGAAAATTATAATTTATGTACGCGTTTTCTTGACGCCCTTTTGAGGGAGGAGTAAAATGAAATTGTCAATAAATCTTAATAAAGTGCTTACAATTGAAAGAAGTGGGGGAAGAGATTTAGCACATTTCGCACTTATCAAACAGGGGGTAAAGTAATGTCTGGGAACAGAGAGTTTTATTTTCGAAGATTGCATTCCTTGCTTGGCGTCATACCGGTCGGCATCTTTCTCATTCAGCATTTAGTCGTCAACCAGTTTGCCGCAAGGGGCGCTGAAGCATTCAATAGCGCTGCTCATTTTATGGATAGTCTGCCTTTCAGGTATGCCTTGGAAATTTTTATTATCTTCTTACCATTAATTTATCATGCAGTTTATGGTGTGTACATAGCGTTTACTGCGAAAAATAACGCAGGCCAATACAGCTACATGAGAAACTGGCTATTCGTCCTGCAGCGTGTAACCGGTATCATCACCCTCATTTTCGTCAGCTGGCACGTGTGGGAAACCCGCATTGCTGCACAAATGGGCGCTGAGGTCAATTTCGACATGATGGCGAATATTTTGAGCTCTCCGGCTATGCTTGGTTTTTACATTGTCGGTGTTTTATCAACAATTTTCCACTTCTCGAACGGTTTATGGTCTTTCGCTGTTACATGGGGCATCACGGTAACGCCTCGTTCTCAAAGAATTTCGACATACGTTACGCTGATTATTTTTGTTGCACTGTCATACGTAGGCTTAAAAGCGATTTTCGCATTTGTTTAAGAGTACTAGATTACTAGAGGGAGAGGGGCTATCATGAGTCAATCAAGCATTATCGTAGTCGGCGGGGGTCTTGCCGGCCTCATGGCGACAATTAAAGCAGCGGAATCAGGAATGGCGGTTAAGCTGTTTTCCATCGTTCCTGTCAAACGTTCTCATTCGGTTTGTGCGCAAGGCGGCATAAACGGAGCGGTCAATACAAAAGGGGAAGGTGACTCTCCGTGGGAACATTTTGATGACACGGTATACGGGGGAGACTTTCTTGCCAACCAGCCGCCGGTCAAGGCGATGTGTGAAGCGGCGCCTTCGATCATCCACTTATTAGACCGGATGGGCGTCATGTTTAACCGGACGCCTGAAGGCCTGCTTGATTTCCGCCGATTCGGGGGTACACAGCACCACAGAACTGCTTATGCTGGTGCGACGACGGGACAGCAGCTGCTTTACGCACTGGACGAGCAAGTGCGCAGATACGAAGTTGCGGGTCTGGTCACAAAATACGAAGGTTGGGAATTCCTTGGCGCTGTTTTAGATGATGACAGAACCTGCCGCGGAATTGTTGCACAAAACCTGACAAACATGCAAATTGAATCTTTCCGTTCAGACGCTGTCATTATGGCGACGGGCGGACCGGGAATCATCTTTGGAAAATCAACGAACTCCATGATTAATACAGGATCTGCTGCATCAATCGTTTATCAGCAGGGAGCGTATTATGCAAACGGAGAATTCATTCAAATCCACCCGACAGCCATACCGGGCGATGACAAATTAAGACTGATGAGTGAATCAGCGCGTGGTGAAGGCGGTCGCGTGTGGACATATAAAGACGGCAAACCTTGGTATTTCCTGGAGGAAAAATATCCGGCATACGGAAACCTGGTGCCGCGTGATATTGCGACACGCGAAATATTTGATGTGTGTGTGAACCAGAAGCTCGGCATTAACGGTGAAAACATGGTATATCTCGATCTGTCTCATAAAGATCCGAAAGAGCTTGATATTAAGCTTGGCGGCATCATTGAGATTTACGAGAAATTCATGGGAGACGACCCGCGTAAGCTTCCAATGAAAATCTTCCCGGCGGTCCATTATTCTATGGGCGGTTTATGGGTGGATTACGATCAAATGACAAACATCCCTGGACTGTTTGCGGCTGGGGAATGTGATTATTCTATGCACGGCGGCAACCGCTTGGGAGCGAACTCCTTGCTGTCTGCGATTTACGGAGGCATGGTGGCCGGACCGAATGCGGTGAAATATGTAAACGGCTTAGAATCTTCAGCGGAAGACATGTCTTCATCTTTATTCGACGCTCACGTTAAGAAAGAAGAAGAAAAATGGGCTGACATTATGAGTATGGACGGAACCGAAAATGCCTATGTTCTTCACAAAGAGCTCGGTGAGTGGATGACGGCGAACGTAACGGTTGTCCGCCATAATGACAAGCTTTTGAAAACGGATGACAAAATTCAGGAGTTAATGGAGCGCTTCAAAAAGATCAACATCAATGACACGACAAAATGGAGCAACCAGGGAGCGATGTTCACACGCCAGTTCTCAAACATGCTTCAGCTTGCTAGGGTGATTACCCTTGGCGCATACAACCGTAATGAAAGCCGGGGCGCCCATTATAAACCGGATTATCCTGAACGTAATGATGATGAATGGCTCAAAACAACAATGGCTAAACATGTAAGCCCGTATGAAGCGCCGGAATTTGAGTATCAGGATGTCGATGTATCACTGATAACGCCTCGGAAACGGGATTACTCGAAGAAGAAGGTGGCGAAATAATCATGAGTGAACAAAAAACCATACGATTTATTATCACACGTCAAGATACAGCCGACAGCACGCCTTACGATGAAGAATTTGAGATTCCATACCGCCCGAATCTGAACGTCATTTCCGCTCTGATGGAAATCCGCCGGAATCCGGTTAATGTCAAAGGTGAGAAGACAACCCCTGTCACATGGGATATGAACTGTCTTGAGGAAGTATGCGGCGCATGTTCAATGGTCATAAACGGAAAACCCCGCCAATCTTGCACGGCGCTTATCGACCAGCTTGAACAGCCGATCCGTTTAAAACCAATGAAAACATTCCCAGTCGTTCGTGATTTGCAGGTTGATCGCAGCAGAATGTTTGATTCATTGAAAAAAGTAAAAGCATGGATACCGATTGACGGTACGTACGATTTAGGACCGGGGCCGAGAATGCCGGAAAAACGCCGTCAATGGGCATATGAATTATCAAAATGCATGACATGCGGCGTCTGCCTCGAAGCTTGCCCGAATGTGAACAGCAAATCGAAGTTCATGGGGCCTGCACCGATGTCGCAAGTCCGCCTGTTTAACGCGCATCCGACAGGCGCCATGAATAAATCTGAACGATTAGAAGCATTAATGGATGAAGGCGGCCTTGCAGATTGCGGCAACTCGCAAAACTGTGTTCAATCCTGTCCGAAGGGGATTCCGCTTACCACTTCGATTGCAGCCTTGAATAGAGATACAAACTTACAAGCGTTCCGCAATTTCTTCGGAAGCGACAGAGTATAAGAAGAAAAAACCTCTTCCGCATGGGAGAGGTTTTTTTAAACAATAAGGAGATGGAAAAAGATGAAGCTTCCCGCTTATATTGATATGCCGTTTCAAGAATGGAAAACATCCTTTTCTTTTTTCAATGAGGTATCCGTAAGATTTTCCGAGACAGACATGTTTGGGCATATGAATAATGTAACCCCTTTTATATATTTTGAGGAGGCGCGGATTTCTTATTTTAAAAAGCTGAATATGATGAGTGAAAACAAACAGACCATGACAGTCGTGGCAAGCCAGCAATGCGATTATTTGCGCCAAGTCATGCCTTATGAAGAGTTGCGCATCTATGTGAAAACAAGCACAGTCGGCAGTTCATCTCTTACCTTGCACTATCTCGGAGAGAACCGCGAAGGCGAGCCCTGCTTCACCGGGGCAGTCGTGATGGTTCAAGTCTCAAAGGAAAGCGGCAAAGCTGTCAGCTGGACGGATGAGGAGAAAGAAACGCTTCTTCATACACGATAAACTAATTATCTTGTAAACGTCACCTCCTGCGCCCTTCTTACATATGATATCTCGACTATATCAAAACCCATTCGTTTCTGATTCGCTCTCACCTTAGCAAGGAGGGTTACAATACTTGAAGGAGAAAGAATTTCAATCGAAGCCGCTGCTAACGAAAAGAGAAAGAGAAGTGTTCGAATTGCTCGTTCAAGATAAGACAACAAAGGAGATTGCAAGCGAGCTATTTATCAGTGAGAAAACCGTTCGAAACCATATTTCAAATGCCATGCAGAAATTGGGTGTGAAAGGGCGTTCGCAAGCCGTTGTTGAGCTTCTTAGAATGGGTGAGCTAGAGCTTTAATCCTTGCCGGTATTCCTTCTTTTAGGAAGGAGCCGGTTATTGCTGTTTGTTTGGAACATTCGAAATCATTTTTGGAATGCTTTGCAAAACGTAGGCAAGGCATAAAATAAATTTTATTTCTTGATGTTGTTTGACTAAAGTCCTCTATTTCTCTCCTGCGAGTCTTGCATTTTCTTCAAAAAAGAAGGAAAATAGACACGGAACGCTTTTGTGCGTAAGAGATCCTTGAGTGAGGGATGGACAAATGACATCAAAACCTTTGGAGCATGTTGCGGATATTGAAAAGTCACTCCGCCACATTGCCGCGATCATTAAGCAAAAAGGACGAGAAATCCTTAACCAATATGCGATTACGCCGCCGCAATTTGTCGGCTTGCAATGGCTTTATGAATTAGGAGATATGACAATCGGTGAATTATCGGGCAAAATGTATCTGGCATGCAGCACGACAACGGACTTAATCGACCGCATGCAAAAAAATGAGCTTGTGGAGCGGGTCAAGGACCCGGCGGACAGACGTGTTGTCCGGATACATCTGCTGCCTGAAGGAGAACGGATTATCCAAGAGGTCATTACAAAAAGACAGGAATATCTGCGTGATATGTTCGAATCGTTTACAGATGAAGAAATAGCCATCTTCGAAAAATCTTTGATGAAACTGCAGCATGAAATGAAGAGAAAATGAGGCGATTTTGTTGGAACAACCAATAGGAGTCATTGATTCCGGGGTTGGCGGTTTAACCGTTGCGAAGGAAATCATGAGACAGCTACCTAAAGAAAATATTATCTACGTCGGGGATACGAAACGGTGTCCTTATGGACCGCGCCCTGAAGAAGAGGTGCTTCAATATACGTGGGAGCTGACGAATTATTTACTCGAAAACCACCACATCAAAATGCTCGTGATCGCCTGTAATACAGCAACAGCGATCGCTTTGGATGACATCCAGCGCAGCGTCGGCATACCGGTGGTCGGAGTCATCCAGCCTGGTGCGAGAGCAGCGATAAAAGTGACGGATAATCAGCATATCGGTGTCATCGGCACAGAGAATACGATTAAGAGCAATGCATACGAAGAAGCGCTTTTGGCATTAAACCCTGATTTGAAGGTTGAAAACCTTGCCTGCCCGCTGCTTGTGCCTTTTGTGGAAAGCGGGAAGTTTCTCGACAAAACAGCAGACGAGATTGTTAAAACCTCGCTGTATCCGTTAAAAGACACATCAATTGATTCGCTGATTTTAGGCTGCACCCATTACCCTATTTTAAAAGAAGCCATTCAAAGATATATGGGAGAGCACGTAAACATTATTTCGTCCGGCGATGAAACAGCCCGGGAAGTCAGCACAATTCTCTCTTATAAAGGGCTGCTGAACCAGTCTCCGATTGCCCCGGATCATCAGTTCCTGACAACAGGGGCGCGTGATCAGTTTGCAAAAATCGCAGACGATTGGTTTGGCCATGAAGTCGGGCATGTGGAATGTATCTCACTGCAAGAACCGATTAAAAGATAGTTTTTCCCGCAACGGTATGTTGCGGGTTTTTTTCTGTTTTGCCGGAATTCTTCGGTCTATTTCCTAAAGAGGCTCGTATACATAATAGTACAAACATCCTTAGGAGGGAAAAGTATGCTGAAAAAAGGACCTGCAGTCATTGGTGCCACTTGTCTCACCTCTGCCTTGCTTTTATCCGGATGCGGTTTGTTTCAATCTGATAAGGCAGCCGAGGAAATTGATCCGCCTCAAGACGTTACATTCGTGAACGATGAAGCGGGTGCCAATTCAAATACAACAGCAGCCAAAAAAACAGAAAGTGAAAAAAGCGATACCGCAAAAGCGGATCAAGCCTCATCTACTGTTATGAGGGAGCTTTATCTCATTGATAAAAACGGATATGTTGTTGCGCAAACGCTGCCTCTCCCTAAAAGTGAGAGCACGGCTAAGCAGGCGCTTGAATACCTCGTACAGGGCGGGCCTGTGTCTGAAATTCTTCCGAATGGCTTCAGAGCTGTATTGCCGGCTGACACCACCGTTAACGTTGACATCAAAAAAGATGGAACCGCGATAGCTGATTTCTCTAATGAGTTCAAAAATTATAAGAAAGAGGACGAACAGAAAATCGTTCAATCTGTGACGTGGACGCTGACGCAATTTAGTTCGATAGATAAAGTGAAGCTGAGAATAAACGGGCATGAACTGAAGGAGATGCCTGTAGGAGGGACGCCGATCTCAGATGATTTAAGCCGCAAAGACGGCATTAATTTGGAAACAGCCGGTGTAAATGATCTCACTGCTACCCATCCGCTGACAGTCTACTACTTGGCGGAAAACGAAGACAGTGAATACTACGTGCCGGTGACGAAACGAATCGACAATTCGGAAAAAGACGACATCACAGCAGCCATTAATGAATTGGCTAAAGGCCCAAGCAAGGTGAGCGGGCTGTTAACAGACTTCAGTGAAGATGTAAAGCTGGTCAGCAAACCGAAAATCAAAGACGGGCGCGTGACGTTGGATTTCAATCAATCTATATTCGGCAGCGCCGATGAGAAGACGAAAATGATTTCTTCAGAAGTGCTGAACAGCATTGTGCTGACGTTAACGGAGCAGCCGGATGTAAAAAGCGTCTCTGTTAAAGTGAACGGAAAATCAGAGCTTGTAAATGAAAAAGGCGAAAAGCTCACAGAACCGGTCTCCAGACCTTCTCAAGTGAATACGGGTAGTTTTTAAATTGGGATTTTTGATATACTAGAAAGAAAGAGGTTAGCGTTCCGGCTGCCTCTTTCTTTATTCAATTCCGGGACAAAAATGGTTTATGTACATACAATCGGAGGTAAAACATGAGACATGACGGAAGACAACACGATGAGCTGCGTCCAATCACATTCGATTTGGATTTTATCAGCCATCCGGAAGGTTCTGTTCTAATAACAGCAGGGAATACAAAGGTAATCTGCAACGCGTCTGTTGAGGATCGCGTACCGCCGTTTTTGCGGGGCGGAGGGAAAGGCTGGATTACAGCAGAGTACAGCATGCTGCCGCGGGCAACAAACCAAAGAACAATCAGAGAATCTTCTAAGGGGAAAATTTCCGGCAGAACAATGGAGATCCAACGCCTGATCGGCCGCGCGCTTCGAGCTGTTGTAGATCTGGAAAAGCTCGGTGAACGGACGATTTGGATTGACTGTGATGTCATTCAAGCTGATGGAGGAACTAGAACAGCTTCCATTACAGGCGCATTTCTTGCTATGGCGATTGCGATTGGCAAGCTGATCAAAGCAGGAACAATCAAGACAAGTCCGATCACTGATTTTCTTGCTGCGATCTCTGTTGGAATTGATAAGGAACAGGGAATTTTGTTAGATTTAAATTATGAAGAAGATTCCTCCGCTGAAGTTGACATGAATGTCATCATGACAGGCAGCGGCCGTTTTGTGGAACTGCAGGGAACCGGGGAAGAGGCGACTTTTTCAAGAGAGGATCTGAACGGTCTTCTGGGTCTTGCGGAAAAAGGAATTCAAGAGCTGATTGACAAGCAAAAAGAAGTGCTGGGTGATTCTCTGCCAGAACTGAAATAAAGACAGAAAGGCTTGATCATCATGAAAGAAGCAATTATTGCGACACATAATCCGGGAAAAGTGAAGGAATTCAAAGAAATTCTTGAGCCAAGAGGCTATGATGTCAAATCTTTAGCTGAAATTGGATTTACAGAAGAAATTGAAGAAACAGGCCATACATTTGAAGAAAATGCCATTCTGAAAGCGGAAGCTGTTGCCAAAGCAGTAAACAAAATGGTGATTGCGGACGACTCCGGTCTATCCATCGATAATCTTGGCGGCAGACCCGGGGTTTATTCAGCCCGCTATGCAGGGGAACAGAAAGACGACCAGGCAAATATCGAAAAAGTGCTCAGCGAGCTGAAAGGTATCGAAAAAGAACAGCGCACCGCCCGTTTCCGCTGCGCACTGGCCGTGAGTATTCCCGGTGAGGAAACAAAAACAGTCGAAGGCCATGTTGAAGGGTATATTGCCGAAGAACCGAGAGGAGAATATGGCTTTGGCTATGACCCAATCTTTATCGTGAAAGATAAAGATAAGACAATGGCTGAACTGACAAGTGATGAAAAAAATAAAATCAGCCATAGGGCTGACGCGCTTAAAAAGCTGTCTAAGCTTTTGGAGGCATAAGGAGGAAGCTTGTACATGAACGTGCTGATTATCAGTGACAGCCATGGGCTTGAAGAAGAACTCCAAACCATTGCGAAACGGCATGAGGCAGAAGTTGATCTCATGATTCATTGCGGGGACTCTGAGCTTGAAACGAGGCATCCTGCATTGGAGCCTTATGCGGTTGTAAAAGGCAATTGCGATTTTGCCGGCGATTTTAAGGACGAGCTTCTTCTGACTGCCGGCTCAAGAAAAATACTGGTCACACACGGCCACCTTCACGGTATAAAACAGACCTTGTTAAACGTATACTATCGTGCAGAGGAGCTCGGAGCGGATGTTATCTGCTTCGGGCATTCGCACATCGCGGGCAGCGAAGTGCTGCGCGGAAAACTGATGATTAACCCAGGCAGCATCCGGCTTCCGAGGGTGCGCAGGACAGAAAGCTATGCTATACTGACATTAGAAAATGATGCTGCGACAGTCCGTTTTTACGACCAAGCAGGCAATGAAATTGAGGATCTGCAAAACCGAGTCACACTATGAAAATGTCATGAGGAAGAAAATTTTCTTCCTTATGAAAAAAATTCTAAAAAACCGTTGACTTATTATTGCATCCCATATATAATAAATCTTGTCGCTGATAGTTAAAGCGAAAAACAAAAAAACAAAACGTGTCCCAGTAGCTCAGCTGGATAGAGCAACGGCCTTCTAAGCCGTCGGTCGGGAGTTCGAATCTCTCCTGGGACGTATTTAAATCGGGTGCTAAAACCCGTCAAATCAACCTTCTATATCGTATAGTGAAACGGTCAGTATAACGGTCACGTAAGAAATTACACTGTTATTGGCTTATATCACTTTCGATATAGGAGGTTTTTTGTTGTGACAAAAAGAAAAGGATTATTAGATGTTGATGTGGATGTAAATGGATTATTAAATGGATTAACCATTACTAGTACGAATTCCACCGCTCCAAAAGAAAAAATAAAACAATTTGAGGTCTTGGATCACTCAATGTTGGTTTCTGATGCTCTCGAAACCATCACTAGGCAAATGAAGGTTAGCGGGAATAGAAGGCGTACAATAAGCGATTATGTCCTTCATGTAGAGCATTTTCAGAGTATAACAAACGTAAACCATGTTGCTGATATTACAGCGGATACGGTCTATAAATGGCTAGATAGTATGAATGTAAGCAATCAAACTAAATTAACACGATTGAAATGTCTAAAAGCATTCCTCTCCCGCTGTTTTGATAACGGTTGGATTGAAATAAAATTTTGGAAAACCATTAATATAAAGGTCGATCAAAAGGTTAAGGAAGGTGCTACAGAACGTGATGTTAATGTACTGCTCTCTTTATTGGACTTAAGCAATTTCATTCAGCTGAGGGACGATACAGCTGTCCTAGTGATGTTTAAAACGGGTATTCGAATAAATACATTAACTCAACTTGAAGAACGCCACATAGACTTCAATAATAATGTGCTGAATTTGGAAGGCAGTATTATGAAAAATCATCAGCAAATTAAATTACCTTTTGACGACGTAATTAAAAGGATGCTAAAGGTATTGATAAAACAAAATGCCATGATTAGAGATGGATACGGCAAGAAGAACAGTCTGATTTTTATTACTAAGTACGGTGATGTTATATCAAACTCTCCAACGCATAATAACATTCAAAAACGGCTAAACAAATATGCTAAGATGTACGGTTTGAAAAATATCAACCCTCATGCTTTGAGAAGGGGTTTTGCAAAATCATTGTTAGATAAGGGGGCAAATGTTGCTGTGATATCTAAGGCATTAGGACATAGCGATATTTCCGTCACAACTAAGTATTTGCATTTGGATGTTGATGAAGTAGCGAATAGCCTTCGCTCTTATCTGGATGTCTAAGGGGATGAAACGCTTAGCCCATCACTCAAATAAAGTGGCTCAGTATGTTGAAATATCAAGACAAACCTATGAGGGGGCGATTAATTCCTTATCGTAATAATCGTTGATCTCTGTATAAACAAATAATTATTGAATATGATGAGAGGAGAAATTATGGATAAAAATATAATAAAAGAATTTATAGAGGATTCAAAACACGTTACTTTTCATTTCGTATATGAGGAAAATAGCGGGAAAATTCGAGTCTTAAACAACCATGGATACGAAATTAGTCCAGAATCTGGAACAGCGATAATAGAGGGAATCCAAGGCATATGTAAATTTAAGTGATGTTGAAATGAATAACATTAGAATGCATAATGCAGAAAATGACCTGTGGAATTATTCTCAATTATATGGACCTAGAGCATTAGAGACACCTTTTAGAAATAATCTAAAAGGGAATTGGGGATTTACCTGTGGAATGTGTGGAAAAAAGGTATCTAGCAAGACTGATAGTAGTTGGTGGAGAATTGCTGGTTCAGATTATGAATCAAACCATAAATATTGCTCAGAGCAATGTATTCAACCAGTCCTATCTGAAATAAAACAAAAAATCAAAATAGAAACATATGAAAGATTTGGCGTTAGATAATACATTATATATCAACAGCAGTACATTAAATCAATTTCAGTGATGTAATTTAAGCGAGCGGTCGAATGACTGTTCTCTGTTTTTATAATCTAAAATAAAAAAGAAATTACCATTAGTACATTATTATGAGTACCTTTGAGGTAAAATAAAAAAGAGGTTTATATCAAGCTTTTAAGGATAAAACCATTGTCTCCTGAGTCACTTCAACAGTAAGTATCTTATTTGATACTATGTAAATGCTATTTTTCATCATATCGGCGTATAATTCCATAAATTACCTATAAAAAGTTCTTGTTTGCTACTTTTGTTTTATTCCTAAGCTTTTTCCTAGAGGTTTTAACGAAAGTAGCCAATTTGGAGTTTGGTATAATGTAAATATGAATTGAAATAAGGGTTCAACCTTAAGATTAAGATAGACTAAGAAATTGGGTTGCCATCCCGACCTACTTACGTAGGTCTCCTAGGCAGTAGCACCTTCCTATAGGAAGGCACTACTTGTAAAACTCTTAAACAACAAAAGTGAATACTTTAATAGTGTATATCTGCTAGAAATGTCAAAGATTTGAGGCAATTAAAACGGTGTGCATCTTTTGATATAATATAAATATGACAATAAATAAAATATTACGGCAAAACTTGCACACCATTCAATTGGTCTAAATCACTAGTGAGAACTTAGATAACTTATGTAAGGAGGGATTAAAAATGGCTGTCAATGACAGTCCTCCAATTGAAAGTAGGTAATTATAGTGGAACGAAAACTCATATTAACAACAGAAGAATTTGTAATGAAATTTGGAGCGAATGCTCAGAAGGCTAGGGTCAAAAGGGACGGTAAACTAGGGTCAAGAACTAGAGAGTCGATTATTAAAACAGCTGAGCAGGAATATGTAATAGAAATCATTAAACAAGGCAGGAGCAACATATACGAATGTAATAAGCGTGATGAAAAGGTTATGAAGAAAGACGGTCGTGTAAGAAGTGGTCGTGAACAAGTTGAACATAGAATCCCAATGGACATAATTGTAGCGACTCATTTAGAATACGATTTGACGAAACAAGCTAGTATGAGCCTAGGAAAATGGGCGATTGAATTTGGATTAATTACAGACCTCGAACATGATCTGTTACGTTCTAGACATAGTAGTAAAATGCGTCAAAAACACATCGATAAGGCTATTGAAAACGGCATTATTGAAGAAGAACAAACCAAATTATTAGATGAGTTTACACAGTACTGCCTTGAGATATATGGGCAATTGGCTAAGACCTTAGAGCATATGAAGAAATGTGGTATCATCTTATTTTATGAGAACTGGAAAGGGTACGGCAAAGACGGGAAGATTGATATCAATCCCGAAATAATGAAGCAAATTCAAAAAACTAGACGTCGATTAATGAAGAAATATGATGTTGTTGAATTCAATTTGATTGCACATAGTAACGCTAGAAAGGTTAAAAGCTTCAAGTGTGAATGGAAACAAGCATTAGCTGAAGTTGAGGACGAAAACGGAAATATCTTAGGAATCAAGTATTACTGGAAAGAATATGCTATGATATTGAAGGCTACAAGTAAAGCAGTGCAACGATATCTCGAAATGTATTGTGCGGATGCTCTAGAAAGTTATGTGAGTGAGAAAGAACAATTCATAAATGAGAATGAAGCTGACTATGTGCTAAAGCGTAAGGTAAATATCATGAAAAAGGCTGAGAAACGTCACAAGCAAAGGCTTCAGGAATACAAGGAACAGAAGATTGGATTTGCCACTGAGGAAGAGGAAGTATTTATTAGACTCTTCTACACGCAGCAAGAACTTGAAGATATCTTTGCTGGCTATTAAGAGGTTACACTTGCAGAATCTATATATGGAGCGGATGCGGCAATTATTCGATTTATATAACCTAAAAGGCACAAACTTTGTAGGAGTCTCATAATTGAGGCTCTTCTTTTTATCGATCAAATCTGATGTCGTAGCCTCGATATTTAAACAATAACTAATAAAACTCGTCTTTTATTCACTTGGTTAAAGAATGAACCTAAACTAAGGAGCAGATAGAAAAAAGAGCGATACATCTTCTTTCCTAATTTTTGCATGATTATAGTATAATGGACACAAACAACCTTTTAGGAAAACGGTGATAACAATGAGTGGCAACTTTTCATTTTTTCAAGGGAAATGGGATGTACTTGCTAACTTGGGAGAGACAGCTGAGAGAAATGTATATCATGACCCCCATACAACAGTAATGAAACTGCGATTGTTCGCTGAAACACTAACTAAATTTATTCTTGCCGCTGAAAATATTAAAGAGGCATATGGTACAACGCAAGTGGATCGCATTAACACTTTGCGTCGGGAAAGGTTACTTGAGCCTGAATTAATTGATATATTAGAGGCTCTTCGTCGCAAAGGGAATGTAGCGATGCATGAAGCGGATTATGGAAAAGTAGAAGAAGCAAAGGCTTTGTTGCAATTAACGTTCCGCTTGTCCATTTGGTTCATGGAGGTATATGGTGATTGGGATTTTCAAGCACCAGAGTATACAGAACTTCAAGAACAAGTAGAACAGAGTACAGAAACACTTCAGCGAGAATATGAGGAGAAAGTCAAAAAGCTTGAAGAAGAATTAGAGGCAATTCGTCGACAGGCGGAAGTGGAACTAGAAGAGGTAAAAATCGAACGTAAAAAGATATCCAAAAACTTTATGCGTCGACAGCAATTAACTGAAGCTGAAACACGTACGATTATTGATGGAAAACTACGTGCTGTTGGGTGGGAAGTAGACACAACTGTACTAAATCATCAAAAGAACGGAACGCTGCCAGAGAAAAATCGAAACATGGCAATTGCAGAATGGAAGGTCAATGGCGGCAGGGTTGACTATGCGTTGTTTATTGGCTTAAAGCTTGTTGGCTTTATTGAAGCTAAGGCAAAAAAGAAAACGATTCCTGGCGCATTAGAAAGTCAAACAAAAGTGTATGCAAAAAATGCGGCACAAGTCGAAGATGAAGTCATCATACCTACAACAGGTGAATATAAAGTGCCGTTTTTATACGCAACGAACGGCCGACCATACTTGAGACAACTTCAAGAAGAGTCGGGCATCTGGTTTTGGGATTCACGTAAACCGTTAGAACATGCTCGCCCATTAGAAGGCTGGCATTCACCTGATGACTTGCAGCTTCTTCTTAGTCAAGATGATAAGGATGCAAATAAACGCTTAGAAGAAGAGGATATTACGAAGTTTGGTTTGCGTCATTATCAGCAAAGAGCGGTACTTTCCGCTGAAGAGGGATTAAAAGAAGGGCAACGAAGAATGCTTATTGCAATGGCAACGGGAACTGGGAAAACTCGTACTGCTATCGCCCTCATGTATCGCTTAATTAAGTCCAAAAAATGTCGTCGTATTCTTTTCCTTGTAGACCGTAATTCGTTAGGAAAACAGACAGAGGATGCACTTAAGGATACAAAAATTGAAGGCTACTCATTTGCTGATATATACGATGTAAAGTCTTTAGAAGACATGTCTCCAGAAGTTGAAACGAAGGTGCAAATTGCGACGGTGCAGGGAATGGTTAGAAGACTTTTCTATAGCGATAACGAGAAGCTTCCAAGTGTCGGGCAGTATGATTTCATCATTGTAGATGAAGCACATCGTGGCTATACAAGTGACAAAGAAATGTCAGAGGAAGAATTGGAATTCCGTGACCAAAATGATTATATTAGCCAATATCGACGTGTAATTGATTATTTTGATGCGGCATGTTTAGGACTTACTGCAACACCAGCTCTTCATACAACAGAGATTTTTGGTATGCCTATTTTTAAATATTCTTATAGTGAAGCGGTTCTGGATGGCTACTTAGTTGACCATGAACCACCATATCTGTTTAAGACAGAACTTTCACAAGTCGGCATTACTCTTGAAAAAGACGAAGAAGTTGAAGTGTATGATGTTGATAAAGGCGAGATTCAACTAGAAAAAATGGAAGATACCATTCATTTTGAGGTTGAACAGTTTAATAAACGGGTAATTACTGAACCTTTTAATCGGGCGGTTCTAAACAAACTGGTTGAATACATTGATCCGACAGGAAAAGAGAAAACTCTTATCTTTGCAGCGACTGACCAACACGCAGATTTAGTTGTTCGGTTATTAAAGGAAGCCTTTAAAGAACGTGGCGATGAAATTGAAGATGATGCTATTATGAAAATTACTGGCTATATCTATAAGCCATTAGATGCCATTAAAAGGTTTAAGAACGAGCGGCTGCCAAATGTCGTTGTAACGGTTGATTTACTCACCACAGGCATTGACGTTCCTCCAATAACAAATCTAGTATTCTTACGGCGTATACAGTCTCGTATTCTTTATGACCAAATGCTTGGACGTGCAACCCGTCTTTGTCCCGACATTGGAAAAACACACTTTAACATTTACGATGCGGTGGGCATCTACGATAAATTGCAAAGCTATACGGAGATGAAACCTGTTGTAAAGAAACAAAATTACAGTATCGGTGAACTATATGAATCACTTGCCAATGCTACTGCAGAAGATGAAGCTTCGTTTTATCGTGACCAATTGGCAGCGAAAATTCAGCGTCGCAAGCAAAGGCTGAATGAAGAAGGAAAACAAAAGTTTGAAGAATTGTCGAATGGAAAAAATGTGGATGAGTGGGCGAAAGAAATTCAAACGTATACGCCACAAGAAGCAAAACAGCACAACATGTTATTTGAATATATGGAAGCCTATCGGGTAAAAGGCGAGAAACGATATATCTCCAACAAAGAGGATGAAGTAACAGATGTGGTTCGGGGATACGGTGAAGGAAACAAGAGACCAGAAGATTATTTAGAAGGTTTCGTTCGTTTTATCCAAGAAAATATTAATGAAATTCCCGCTCTTCATCTTATTTGCACACGCCCGAAAGATTTAACAAGGCAGGATTTACGAGAACTTATTACCATTCTAGAAACGAAAGGCTTTAAGCAATCTCATTTGCAGACAGCTTGGAAGCAGACAAAAAATGAAGACATTGCAGCAGACATTATTAGCTTTATTCGCCAAGCTGCATTAGGTGAAGCACTAGTTGCCCATGAAGCACGTATTAAACAAGCGATGCAAAAAGTGTATTCACTGCATGATTGGACTCCAAGACAGAAGAAATGGTTAGAGAGAATAGAAAAGCAATTACTTCAAGTGCCTGTATTAGCACCAACTGCAGAAGAGGCATTCTCGGAAGAGCCATTTAAAACTTCTGGCGGCTATAAATTGCTGAAGCGGGAGTTTGGTGACTATATTGATGCGGTTGTTACCACTATAAATGAGAACCTTTATATTAGTTAACAATGTGCCTCTTCATAGGGGCATTTTTTCAGTTATAATAGATAAGTTACTTTATCTTTGATTTTCACTTTAATGAGGTTTGAATGAAAATCCAAAATTAAAATATACTCGGAGTTAGCAGGAGGCTGAAAAATGAACAACCAAGAAATCGTTCAAAAACTATGGAATTTATGTAATGTGTTACGTGATGATGGGATTACCTATCAGCAATATGTAACAGAGTTGACCTACTTATTATTCCTCAAAATGATGAAAGAGCAGGAAACAGAAGGTGTGATTCCAGAAGGATATCGATGGGATGATTTGTTAGATAAAGAAGGTTTGGAATTAAAGACATTTTATCAGCGATTGTTACTTGAATTAGGAAGCAGCGAAAATGAACGGCTGCGTCTAATATACAGTGATGCGTCTACAAGTATTGCTGAGCCGAAAAACTTAGAGAAAATTATCAAATCAATTGATGCCCTTGATTGGTACAATGCAAAAGAAGAAGGTCTAGGCAATCTTTATGAGGGATTGTTAGAGAAGAATGCCAGTGAAAAGAAATCAGGAGCGGGGCAATACTTCACACCTCGTGTATTAATTGATGTGATGGTTCAATTAATTGACCCGAAAATTGGTGAGCGGTGTGCTGACCCTGCAGCTGGAACATTCGGTTTCATGATTGCTGCAGACCAATATTTAAAGAATCAAACAGATGACTACTTTGATATAGAACCACAAGAAGCTGAGTTCCAAAAGAAAGAAGCCTTTGTAGGTATGGAACTTGTTAAAGATACCCATCGTCTGGCACTCATGAATGCTTTGCTTCATAATATCGAAGGACGCTTGGAACAAGGCGATACTTTATCGGGTAACGGGAAATGGATGAAGAACTTTGATGTTATTTTAACAAACCCGCCGTTCGGTACCAAAAAAGGCGGAGAACGGGTATCCCGCGACGATTTAACGTTTGAAACATCGAATAAACAGTTGAATTTCCTGCAGTTGATTTATAACGCTTTAAAAGATGATGGAAATGCAAGAGCAGCGGTTATCTTGCCCGATAATGTCTTGTTTGAAAGCGGGATTGGCTCACAAATTCGTCGTGACTTGATGAACAAATGTAACTTACACACGATTTTACGCTTACCAACAGGAATTTTTTATGCGCAAGGTGTAAAAACGAATGTCTTATTCTTTACAAGGGGAACAACAGACCAAGATAACACGAAGGATGTATGGGTATATGATCTTCGGACAAATATGACTTCATTTGGCAAACGTAATCAGCTAACAATGGCTCATTTTGAACACTTCATGAAGGCATATGTAGCTGAAGACCGATCGAAAGTGGAAGATGAACGTTGGAACAAGTTTTCGCGAGAAGAAATTGCAAAGAAGGATGACAGTCTAGATATCGGATTGATTGCTGACGAGTCTTTATCATCATATGAAAACCTACCAGACCCTATTGAATCGGCAGAAGAGGCGATTGCGAAACTTCAACAAGCAATGGAGTTGTTAAATGAAGTGGTGGAAGAATTACGTGCTGTTGAAGAGGATGAGGTGGTCAAAAAATGAGTAAGGAAAAGAAGACCATTGAAGAATTAGTAGGAGAAACTATAGTGCCAGTAGAAGAGCAGCCTTATGAACTGCCTGAAAATTGGATATGGGTAAAATTATTAAATGGTTACGCAGTATGTCTAGATAAATATCGTAAGCCAGTTAATGCTGAAGAAAGAGCAAAAAGAGTAGGGAATATACCTTATTATGGTGCTACTGGACAAGTTGGATGGATAGATGACTATCTTACAGATGAGGAACTTGTTCTTTTGGGAGAAGATGGAGTTCCTTTTTTAGAGCCTTTCAAAAATAAAGCTTATATTATTAGGGAGAAAGCATGGGTTAACAACCATGCACACATATTAAGGTCTAACTTTGGTTCGGAAGGGAATTTATTCCTACTGCATTATTTGAACCAATTTAATTTTAACGGGTATGTAAGTGGTACTACTAGATTGAAACTTACTCAGAAGAAAATGGCTATCATTCCTGTTCCTCTTCCGCCACTCAATGAGCAAAAACGGATTGCTGAGAAAGTGGAGCGGCTTTTAAGTAAAATTGAAGAAGCAAAGCAGTTGATTGAAGAAGCGAAGGAAACGTTTGAACTTCGTCGGGCATCGATTATAAGAACTATTTTAAAAGAAGAATTAAGTAATGGTAAACTTCCTACAGGTTGGAGAAATATAAAGGTTAAGGATTTGTTTACCATTTTTGGAGGTGGAACTCCAAGTAAGGCAAAAGAAGAGTATTGGAATGGAAGAATACCATGGATTTCTGCTAAAGATATGAAGACCACTTTTATCTCAAAGACAATGGATTACATTACTGAGGAAGGTCTAAACAACTCATCAGCGAAGCTTGCAAAAAGAGGTTCAGTCGCAATGGTTGTAAGGAGTGGTATTTTGCAAAGAACGCTCCCAGTTGCATTTTTACTCTCAGAATGTACAGTTAATCAAGATTTGAAGGTATTCGATTCTGGAGATGAATTAATAAATAAGTACTTCTTATGGTATGTAAAAGGCAATGAAAGGAACTTGTTACATAACTATTCAAAATCTGGAACTACTGTTAATAGTATTGAATTTGAAAAGTTTAAGTCTCATGAAATCTTATTACCGCCTATGGACGTACTAAAGCAGAAAATAGATAAAATTGAAAATGTAATTGAAAAGGAAAAAAGTGCAAACGTTATGCTAAACTTAGCAAACTCAATCGATGAATTGAAATCTTCTATCCTTTCCAAAGCTTTTCGAGGTGAACTCGGAACGAACGACCCAAGTGAAGAAAATGCGGTTGAATTGTTAAAAGAAGTGCTACAAGAACAAGTGAAATAGTTATAAGAAGGCATCCAAATTAGTTGGGTGTCTTTTATGGTTGCATACATGTCAAGTTGTGGGATAGGGTATGTTGGTGTCTTGGTTTGATACAGAAACCACCCTCATTCACAAACTGACAATCGGTAAATTTCCGACACGACTCAGATTCTCAATGTGATTTAACATGGTAAAGTAATAAGAGTTGCAGTGAAACCCTATTCGAGTTCGATAATAATATCGATAGCAGAGGGTGTAGACTTATAAGTGATATCAAAGAAAAGATACCGATGCCTCAAGGTGGAATCAATTATGGACAACAAAGAATTTGGATACGTTAGAGTAAGCAGCAAAGACCAAAATGAAGCATGACAACTGGATAGTATGTATGCTCTTGGAATTGATGAGCGTGATATTCATATCGATAAGCAAAGCGGGAAAGACTTCAATAGACCTCAATACCAAGCTTTGAAATTGCGTTTGCGAAAAGGAGATACGTTATACATACATTCATTAGATAGGCTAGGTCGTAACAAAGAGGTGATTTTAAACGAGTGGAAAGATATCACACAGAAAATCAAAGCACATATTGTTGTAATAGATATGCCATTGTTGGATACACGGAAATACAATGACTCCATCGGTTCTTTCGTGGCTGACTTGGTGTTACAAGTATTATCGTGGGTTGCTGAAGAAGAGAGAACCAAGATTAAGACTCGTCAAGCTGAAGGGATAGCTGCAGCTAAGGCACAGGGCAAACATCTTGGAAGTCCTAAAGCAACTATTACAATTGAGCTTGAGCAGGTATAAACAATGGAAAGCAGGAGAAATTACAGCGGTTGAAGCAATGAAGAAATCAAGTGCTAAGGCTACATTCTATCGCAGAGTTAAGGAATATGAAGAAAGCTAAAGTATTCCTATTACTTCTCTCTATCTTTATATAAAGGATATGGGGGATATTTCCATATTCTCACTGGGGACATGAAAGGGATAAACCTATAGTCGATTCATCCACATACCATGAAAAAAATTGACTTGTCGAAACGAATCTAATTATAGTCCATCTCAAATTACATTATTTTAAATAACCGATCTCTATCCCAATGGACAACATTCTTTGTTATCTCTCATGAAACCACTCCTTTAAATAATTACCTTTGCCTTTTTATATAGCAGATTTTAGTACAACTGTATTACCTTTTCAATAGGGTTGTTTTCTACTATATGAATGCTTGAATTGTAAAGCATAAGCAAATATAATAGAAAATTAAGTCAATCGGTCAAAGTTCGGAAAGTGACCGTTATACATGAACGTGAACGAATAGCGATATAAAAAGGATGGAAGCTGGATAGAGCAACGGCCTTCTAAGCCGTCGGTCGGGAGTTCGAATCTCTCCTAGAGCGTTATATTCACAAAAAGACAACAGGCGAAAAGTGCCTGTTGTCTTTCTTTATGCAAACCAAATAAAAAACGCCCGCTTATGGGACTGACCCCCGTTTTTGAGACAGGGATCAAAACACCTTTTAAACAGCCAATTGCCGATAATTTATCGGTGATTGGTTGTTTAGTTTCGTTTGAATACGAATATTGTTATAATAATGAATGTATTCTATGACAGTGCGTTCTACGATGGCGGTCGTGGTTCGATCAATGCTGTTAAGATAGAACGTTTCAGACTTTAGTGAGGAATGAAACGATTCGATGGAGGCATTATCAGCGGGTGTCCCTTTGCGGGACATGCTCATGGTAATGCCTTTTGTTTTAACAGCTTTCTGATACTCGTAAGATGTATACACAGATCCTTGGTCACTATGTAACACGCAGTTCTCAGGCAGTGTTGGCAGTTGATCAAGTGTGTGTAAGACAAAGTCTGTGTCCTGCTTATCTCCAATCGTAAAAGCAATCACTTCTCCATTATATACATCCAATATACTGGAAAGGTACAATTGTTTCTGTCCATAAGGCAAATACGTGATGTCTGTTACTAGTTTTTCAAGAGGATGATCAGACTGAAAGTTCCTATCTAATATATTGTCGACCACGGCATATGGCTGCCCATTCTTCTTGCGCTTTTTCACCTTAACCCGGCACTGCCACTGATTTTTCTGCATAATACGCTGAACCGTTTTATGGTTAATACACATTCTCTTTTTTAATATAGCTGTGATTTTTCGATATCCATATCGATACTGGTGCTCTCGGCACAACGTGCCGATTTGTTTTTCTAAATGGCGCTTGGGATGATCTTTCTTCAGATTCTTCTTCCAACGATAATAAGACGAGCGAGAGATACCTAAATGAATACAGATATCCTGCACGGTCATTGTGCTGTGCAATTCTTCTACAAGTTCGACTGACGTTTGGCTATCAACTTCCTTTCCAATTCGTTGTACTTTTTTAACACTTCATTCTGTTGTCTCAGATATCGATTCTCTGCCTGCAGTTTCTCTAATTCGGAAGAATACTCCGGACCTTTTCCATAAGTGTATTGCTTACCAACAGGCTGTTCAAATCGATGTGTATCACCAGCCTTATACCATCTGACCCATGTCTTAATCTGCGTATTATTTTTGATATTCAACTCCTGCATGATCTCTTTCATAGGTACGCCTGCCAATCTCATTTCTACAGCCTTCTGTTTCACTTCAACCGGATAACTCACTCTTGTCCCCATAGAAAAAACACCTCCAAGTCTAATTTCGGATAACAATCATCCGTATTCAAACTTGAAGGTGTTTTTATTTGTCTCATCTTATGGGGTCAGTCCCCATTTAGGATTTGAGGTTTTTTGTTGTCGGTCTATGATTTTTATTTATTATTTAACGGATCATCATCATCCAAGCCGTCAACTTTTCCTTCTTTATTCAGACGAGGTTCTTCTTTTTTCACAGTTTCAGAAATATGTTCATTTTCTTCAACAGTGCGTTTGCCGACAACCACTTCATCAGTGACAACCGGTTTTTTAGTCGCTTCAAGCTTTTCCTCAACGATTGGAACTCTGATCTCTTCCGAATCGTTGACGGGAGCAGCGTCCGTTTTATTTTCATCCACTGGACGGCGTTCGACATAAATTTCATCATGTCTCACAGGAATGTCCATATCTCTTTTTTCTGTTTTCACTTCTTTTCCTATTTCTACTTCGCCGGTTTGAACGTCTTCCTTATCGACCTTCAGCTGTTCTTCTCGGAGCGGCATCGTTTTTTCTTCTTTTGTTGTATAGTCCAATTCATTTGTGCCTGAAAAGCCGCTTGAAAGGGCATTGCCGTTATCAACAGGAGCAATTACATCTGCATCTGTATCGACGGCTACCAAAAGTTTTCCGTCATCCAAATCTTCTTGATACTTGTCTATTTCATCAGTTTTAATATCCAAGTCGGATAATGCTTTGCTGTGTGTAGCAGTATCATCCATTGTGAAATAATCTTTCAGTTTATCGAAAAAAGATTCAGATTCGTCTTGATGTGCATCGATGGCTTGATTGACTTCTGTTCCTGTACGTGACTCCAAATAATCTGTATCTCGCCGGCTTGTCACAACAGAAATGTCATCAGAATCATAGCCTTTTGTGAGTAAGCCTTCAATCGCTGCGATGGTTTCCTGCGGAGTTTCATATACACCAACTATGCTTTTCATATCAATCTCCTCCTTTATGAATTTGCATGATATCGTTCATGTCGTTTGTAATTCCCGCTGTTCTTTGAATTAAACAAAATTGAAAACATTGGCGTGTATCATAAAGGTGAAAAATGTGTGAAAATAAAAAAAGATAGATAAGACAGACCTTCCCCTGCACTTATCTATCCTTATAAAATCGTCTCACAATTCCTTCTTCATAAACACACTGTTTGGATCTTCATCGTAGTCTGCAAACGGTTCACAATACTGGAAACCGAAGCTTTCATACAATTTTCTTGCCGGCTCAAATGAAGCCATTGAACCCGTTTCTAAGCTTAGTCGCTCATAGCCTCGCTTCTCGGCTTCTTCAATGATATGCTGGAGAACTTGTTTGGCAACGCCTTTTCTTAAATGTGATGCAGATGTTCGCATTGATTTGACTTCTCCGTGCCAGCTGTCCAGTTCTTTTAGCGCTCCGCAACCGGCTAGTTCATCACCCTCCCATGCACTCCAAAATGTTATTCCAGGGCCTCTTAGTTTCTCTAAACCTAAGGCATGGATGCTTTCCGGCGGGGACATAAGCGTCATGCTAGTAAATGCTCATTCACCAGTGAAACCACCTGATGTCCAGTTAAATCATCTATTTTTATATGCATTTTATTCCTCCTCAAACATTCATCTTAATCATATTCCATCCTGTTTCCAACTATAAAGACAGAAAATCTGACAGTATTGAAGCACTTTTGGAATGTATGAGTTGCAAAAGATGCTTGAAAGCAACAAAGAGGCCGAAATCGTGTTCGGCCCTTGCAGTTTTCTTTAATATCTAAAGCCTCCATGCACACCGGCTGTTCCGCTAAAACCGCCGACATGTGTCGCCGGAATACTGAACCCGCCGCTATGGCCGCTGAAGCCAGTGCCTGAAAATTGCTGCCCGAAAAAATCTGAAGTGTATGGATAAGAGGAGTACATAGCAGAGGGAGTGGTTAACGGGCTATATGCCTGGCTGAACGGCTGTCCGTATCCGTAGCCTCCAAATGGCTGATGGCTTTGCTGGTAAAAGGGAGGGACAGCAGGATAATACTGCTGCGGAAAGCTCGGGAAGCTTGGAAAGCCTGCAGGGAATCCTTGCATGTCTGCTAATGATTTATTCATCGTATCACCTTTTCTTTGCAAGATACCATTAATGTATGCCGGGGAATAATAGTGGTGCCTATCCGAACTTGAAATGGATTGCAAGTTGATCTGTCAGACTCAATCCATATACGAACCATAGCGTGTTATAAAATCTTACATGTTTATATAAAATTAAATAATTCTGGTGTATTCTTGATAGATTAATAAAAAAATTATAAAAACTTTTAACATTTGCAATTCCTTTTGTACCAATAATGAAAGCGTATACAATATAGATTGATTAATCAAAATTGTCTAATAATTTTAAAAAATGCTGTTGACACTGCGTCCAAAGCGGCGTAATATGAGTTCAACAAAAGATAAACGCAAGCTTCACAAGCGAAAATCATCGCAGTATGATTCTAAAAAAATGAAAAACAAACGACCTTCTTGAACAGCTGGAAAGCCGTTCTGAAGGGTGAATATGAAAAGCGCAGATGAGGATAAGTAGCCTTGATAAAGCTTTCCACAGAGAACCGGGTTAGCTGAGAACCGGTGAAGCTTTACAAGGTGAACTCGCCTCAGAGTGCCAGTCTGAAATGACAGTAGGACTTGGCCGGGTGAACTTGATTCACTCGTTACTAAAGCGGATAGAAATATCCATGAGACGGCCGACTAAGGCCGTAAACAAGGGTGGTACCGCGGAAAGAAAAGCCTTTTCGCCCCTTTTAGCTATCGCAGTTACTGCGCGGCTGATTGTGGGTGGAAGGGCTTTTTTTATTGAATAATCAGCTATCTAGCTAATAAAAAGATGATCTTTAAAGGATGAAAATCCAAAAGGAGGAACTAAAATGAGGACTAATGTACAGGTGGATTCAGCATCTGCCAAATGTACACAGACGATGAGCGGAGCATTAATGCTGATTGAATCATTAAAAAAAGAGAAAGTAGAAATGATTTTCGGTTATCCGGGCGGGGCTGTGCTTCCGATTTACGATAAGCTATACAATTCAGGGTTGGTACATATCCTTCCCCGTCACGAACAAGGAGCAATTCATGCAGCGGAGGGATACGCAAGGGTCTCCGGAAAACCGGGTGTCGTCATTGCCACGTCAGGGCCGGGAGCGACAAACCTTGTTACAGGCCTTGCTGATGCCATGATTGATTCATTGCCGTTAGTTGTCTTTACAGGGCAGGTAGCAACCTCTGTAATCGGGAGCGATGCATTTCAGGAAGCAGACATTTTAGGGATTACGATGCCAGTAACAAAACACAGCTACCAGGTTCGCCAGCCGGAAGATCTGCCGCGCATCATTAAAGAAGCGTTCCATATTGCAACAACTGGAAGACCCGGACCTGTATTGATTGATATTCCGAAAGATGTAGCAACAATTGAAGGAGAATTCAGCTACGATCATGAGATGAATCTCCCGGGATACCAGCCGACAACAGAGCCGAATTATTTGCAGATCCGCAAGCTTGTGGAAGCCGTGAGCAGTGCGAAAAAACCGGTGATCCTGGCGGGTGCGGGCGTATTGCATGGAAAAGCGTCAGAAGAATTAAAAAATTATGCTGAACAGCAGCAAATCCCTGTGGCACACACCCTTTTGGGGCTCGGAGGCTTCCCGGCTGACCATCCGCTTTTCCTAGGGATGGCGGGAATGCACGGTACTTATACAGCCAATATGGCTCTTCATGAATGTGATCTATTAATCAGTATCGGCGCCCGTTTTGATGACCGTGTCACAGGAAACCTGAAACACTTTGCCAGAAACGCAAAGATAGCCCACATCGATATTGATCCAGCTGAAATCGGAAAAATCATGAAAACACAGATTCCTGTAGTCGGAGACAGCAAAATTGTCCTGCAGGAGCTGATCAAACAAGACGGCAAACAAAGCGATTCAAGCGAATGGAAAAAACAGCTCGCCGAATGGAAAGAAGAGTATCCGCTCTGGTATGTAGATAATGAAGAAGAAGGTTTTAAACCTCAGAAATTGATTGAATATATTCATCAATTTACAAAAGGAGAGGCCATTGTCGCAACAGATGTAGGCCAGCATCAAATGTGGTCAGCGCAATTTTATCCGTTCCAAAAAGCAGATAAATGGGTCACGTCAGGCGGACTTGGAACGATGGGATTCGGTCTTCCGGCGGCGATCGGCGCACAGCTGGCCGAAAAAGATGCTACTGTTGTCGCGGTTGTCGGAGACGGCGGATTCCAAATGACGCTTCAAGAACTCGATGTTATTCGCGAATTAAATCTTCCGGTCAAGGTAGTGATTTTAAATAACGCTTGTCTCGGAATGGTCAGACAGTGGCAGGAAATTTTCTATGAAGAACGTTATTCAGAATCTAAATTCGCTTCTCAGCCTGACTTCGTCAAATTGTCCGAAGCATACGGCATTAAAGGCATCAGAATTTCATCAGAAGCGGAAGCAAAGGTAAAGCTGGAAGAGGCATTAACATCAAGAGAACCTGTTGTCATTGACGTGCGGGTTGCCAGCGAAGAAAAAGTATTCCCGATGGTGGCTCCGGGGAAAGGGCTGCATGAAATGGTGGGGGTGAAACCTTGAAAAGAATTATCACATTGACTGTGGTGAACCGCTCCGGGGTGTTAAACCGGATCACCGGTCTATTCACAAAAAGGCATTACAACATTGAAAGCATTACAGTTGGACACACAGAAACAGCCGGCGTTTCCAGAATCACCTTCGTCGTTCATGTTGAAGGAGAAAATGATGTTGAACAGTTAACGAAACAGCTCAACAAACAGATTGATGTACTGAAAGTCACAGACATCACAAATCAATCGATTGTCCAGAGGGAGCTGGCCTTAATCAAGGTTGTCTCCGCACCTTCAACGAGAACAGAGATTAATGGAATCATAGAACCGTTTAGAGCCTCTGTCGTTGATGTCAGCAGAGACAGCATCGTTGTTCAGGTGACAGGCGAATCTAACAAAATTGAAGCGCTTATTGAATTGTTGAAACCTTATGGCATTAAAGAAATCGCGAGAACAGGTACAACGGCTTTTGCGAGGGGTACCCAGCAAAAGGCGTCATCCAATAAAACAATATCTATTGTATAAAACATAACAAGGGAGAGATTGAAATGGTAAAAGTATATTATAACGGTGATATCAAAGAGAACGTATTGGCAGGCAAAACAGTAGCGGTTATCGGATACGGTTCGCAAGGCCACGCACATGCCCTGAACCTTAAAGAAAGCGGAGTAGACGTGATCGTCGGTGTTAGACAAGGAAAATCTTTCACGCAAGCCCAAGAAGACGGACATAAAGTTTTTTCAGTAAAAGAAGCGGCAGCCCAAGCTGAAATCATCATGGTTCTGCTTCCTGATGAACAGCAGCAAAAAGTATACGAAGCTGAAATCAAAGATGAATTGACAGCAGGAAAATCATTAGTATTTGCTCACGGATTTAACGTGCATTTCCATCAAATTGTTCCTCCGGCGGATGTTGATGTATTCTTGGTAGCGCCTAAAGGTCCGGGACACTTGGTCAGAAGAACATATGAGCAAGGAGCCGGCGTACCTGCATTGTTCGCAATCTATCAAGATGTGACTGGAGAAGCAAGAGACAAAGCTCTCGCATATGCAAAAGGAATCGGTGGCGCAAGAGCGGGAGTATTAGAAACGACATTTAAAGAAGAAACAGAAACAGATTTGTTCGGTGAGCAAGCGGTTCTTTGCGGCGGATTAAGCGCGCTTGTCAAAGCAGGATTTGAAACATTAACTGAAGCAGGTTATCAGCCTGAACTTGCATACTTCGAGTGTCTGCATGAGCTGAAATTAATCGTAGACCTTATGTACGAAGAAGGACTTGCAGGAATGAGATATTCAATTTCTGACACAGCACAGTGGGGAGATTTCGTATCAGGCCCTCGCGTTGTGGATGCTAAAGTAAAAGAATCGATGAAAGAAGTATTAAAAGATATCCAAAACGGTACATTCGCAAAAGAATGGATCGTCGAAAACCAAGTAAACCGTCCTCGTTTCAACGCTATCAATGCGAGCGAGAACGAACATCAAATCGAAGTAGTGGGAAGAAAGCTTCGTGAAATGATGCCGTTTGTGAAACAAGGCAAGAAGAAGGAAGCGGTGGTCTCCGTTGCGCAAAATTAATTTTTTCGATACGACGCTTCGTGATGGTGAACAGTCCCCTGGAGTGAACTTGAATACACAGGAGAAACTTGCCATAGCTAAGCAGCTCGAAAGACTCGGGGCAGATATCATTGAAGCGGGATTTCCCGCTTCGTCCCGAGGTGACTTTTTAGCTGTTCAGGAAATCGCTAGAACCATTAAAAATTGTTCAGTGACTGGTCTGGCCCGTTGTGTAAAAGGTGATATTGATGCTGCTTGGGAAGCGTTAAAGGATGGTGCTTACCCGAGAATTCATGTTTTTATCGCCACATCGGACATTCATTTGAAACACAAGCTGAAAATGACACGTGAGCAAGTCATTGAAAGAGCAGTTGAAATGGTGACATACGCAAAAGAACGTTTTCCGGTTGTGCAATGGTCAGCTGAAGATGCCTGCCGCACTGAGCTGCCGTTTCTGGCAGAAATCGTCGAGAAAGTGATTGACGCAGGCGCCAGTGTTATCAATCTTCCAGACACTGTCGGCTACCTGGCTCCAGCGGAATACGGAAATATCTTTAAATATATGAAGGAAAACGTTCCGAACATTCACAAAGCAAAGCTTTCAGCCCACTGTCATGATGATTTAGGAATGGCAGTTGCAAACTCTCTTGCTGCGATTGAAAATGGCGCTGATCAAATCGAATGCGCTGTGAACGGGATCGGTGAAAGAGCCGGAAACGCGGCATTAGAGGAAATTGCCGTAGCCCTCCATACCAGAAAAGATTTCTACCAAGTCGAAACAGGCATTACACTGAACGAGATTAAGAGAACAAGTGATTTAGTAAGCAAACTGACAGGCATGGCTGTCCCACGCAACAAAGCGGTTGTTGGAGATAATGCATTTGCTCATGAATCAGGCATCCATCAGGACGGCTTTTTAAAGGAAAAATCGACTTATGAAATTATTTCACCGGAGCTTGTCGGCGTAACCGCAGATGCGCTTGTCCTAGGTAAACATTCCGGACGCCACGCATTTAAAGACCGGCTGACTGCTTTAGGATTCCAATTTGACAGTGAAGAGATTAATAAATTCTTTACGATGTTCAAAGAGTTGACTGAGAAGAAAAAAGAAATCACTGATGAGGATCTTGTTTCTCTTATTTTAGAAGAAAAAGTAACAGATCGCAAGATTGGGTATGAATTTCTTTCTCTGCAAGTACATTACGGAACAAGTCAGGTCCCTACGGCTACTCTTTCGTTGAAAAATCAAGAAAATGCAGAGCTTATTCAGGAAGCTGCAACTGGAGCTGGAAGTGTGGAAGCAATCTACAATACGCTTGAGCGCTGCATCGATAAGGACGTGGAGCTTTTAGACTACCGCATTCAGTCTAACAGAAAAGGCGAAGATGCATTTGCCCAGGTGTATGTAAGAGTTTTGGTGAACGGAAAAGAATCAGCAGGTCGGGGCATAGCGCAAGACGTATTAGAAGCATCAGCGAAAGCCTATTTGAACGCAGTCAACCGTCAATTGGTTTTCCAGTCGAATATGAGCGGATTGAAAAACCACACAGCTGTCGGATCATAAAAGAAAGGAGAACGGTTAACTTGAAGAAACGTATTGCTCTATTGCCCGGAGACGGGATCGGCCCTGAAGTATTAGAATCAGCGACAGACGTACTGAAAAGTGTTGCCGAACGCTTTAACCATGAATTTGAATTTGAATATGGCCTGATTGGAGGGGCGGCTATTGATGAACATCATAACCCCCTCCCGGAGGAAACCGTTGCTGCTTGTAAAAATGCAGACGCGATATTGCTTGGTGCTGTCGGCGGACCGAAATGGGATCAAAATCCTTCGGAACTGAGACCGGAAAAAGGGCTGCTCAGCATCAGAAAACAGCTTGATTTGTTTGCGAATTTACGGCCTGTGAAGGTATTTGAAAGCCTTTCTGATGCTTCGCCTTTGAAAAAAGAATATATAGATAATGTTGATTTCGTTATCGTTCGTGAACTCACAGGCGGCTTGTATTTCGGCCAGCCGAGCAAACGCTATGTAAACACTGAAGGTGAGCAGGAAGCAGTAGATACACTGTTTTATAAGCGAACGGAAATTGAACGAGTGATCAGAGAGGGCTTCAAAATGGCGGCAGCCAGAAAAGGCAAAGTGACCTCTGTAGATAAAGCGAATGTTCTTGAATCAAGCCGGCTGTGGCGTGAAGTGGCTGAGGACGTTGCGAAAGAATTTCCTGATGTGAAGCTTGAGCACATGCTTGTGGATAACGCGGCCATGCAGCTAATCTATGCACCGAATCAATTTGATGTCGTTGTGACTGAAAATATGTTCGGTGATATTTTAAGCGATGAAGCGTCCATGCTTACAGGCTCGCTCGGAATGCTCCCGTCAGCCAGCCTATCAAGCTCTGGTCTTCATCTGTTTGAACCTGTTCATGGCTCCGCGCCTGATATTGCCGGTAAAGGGGTGGCAAATCCGTTCGCAGCCATATTGTCAGCGGCAATGCTTTTGAGAACATCTTTCGGGCTTGAAGAGGAAGCGAAAGCTGTAGAAGATGCGGTAAACAAAGTCTTGGCTTCTGGGAAAAGAACAAAAGATTTGGCACGGGGTGAAGAGTTCAGCAGCACTCAGGCCATTACAGAGGAAGTTAAGGCAGCAATCATGAGTGAAAATACAATTTCTAATGTGTGACAGCTTACGTTAAGCGGTCTTAGCTCTAGGTAGAGGGAGGAAATAAAAGATGATGCCTCGAACAATCATCGAAAAGATTTGGGATCAGCATATTGTAAAACATGGTGAGGGAAAGCCGGATCTTCTCTATATTGATTTGCACCTCATTCATGAGGTGACGTCTCCTCAGGCATTTGAAGGCTTGAGACAAAAGGGAAGAAAGGTCAGAAGACCCCAAAACACATTTGCGACAATGGACCACAACATCCCGACTGTCAATCGTTTTGAGATAAAGGATGAAGTTGCGAAACGCCAGGTAACGGCGCTTGAAAGAAACTGTGAGGAATTTGGCGTGCGCCTTGCCGATCTTCACAGTGTGGATCAAGGGATTGTCCATGTCGTCGGACCTGAACTGGGCTTAACGCTTCCAGGGAAAACGATTGTGTGCGGGGACAGTCATACATCAACACATGGTGCTTTCGGCGCTCTTGCATTTGGGATCGGGACGAGTGAAGTTGAACATGTCCTTTCCACACAGACACTTTGGCAGCAGCGTCCAAAAACACTTGAAGTGCGCGTAGATGGAACGCTTCAAAAAGGGGTAACGGCAAAGGATGTCATCCTTGCTGTCATCGGCAAATACGGTGTGAAATTCGGCACAGGCTACGTCATTGAATACACTGGGGAAGTATTCAGAAATATGACGATGGATGAACGAATGACTGTTTGTAACATGTCAATTGAAGCAGGAGCAAGAGCAGGTTTGATTGCACCTGACGAGGTGACGTTTGAATATTGCAAAAATCGCAAGTACACGCCAAAAGGCGAAGAATTTGACAAGGCCGTAGAGGAATGGAAGGCGCTGCGCACAGACCCGGGCGCTGTTTACGATAAATCTATCGTCCTTGACGGCAACAAAATTTCCCCTATGGTGACATGGGGCATTAACCCTGGAATGGTTCTTCCTGTCGATTCTGAAGTTCCTGCGCCGGAAAGCTTTTCTGCAGAAGATGATAAAAAAGAAGCGATTCGCGCTTATGAATATATGGGACTGACTCCTCATCAGAAAATTGAAGACATTAAAGTGGAGCACGTATTTATCGGTTCCTGCACAAATTCCCGCATGACTGACCTTCGACAGGCTGCTGACATGATCAAAGGGAAGAAGGTAGCTGACAGCGTAAGGGCCATCGTCGTGCCCGGATCCCAAAGCGTGAAGCTTCAGGCTGAAAAAGAAGGGCTTGACCAGATTTTCTTGGAAGCTGGATTTGAATGGAGAGAGTCAGGCTGCAGCATGTGTTTGAGTATGAATAATGATGTTGTTCCTGAGGGAGAGCGCTGTGCATCAACCTCTAACCGCAACTTCGAGGGCAGACAAGGAAAAGGTGCAAGAACACATCTCGTCAGCCCGGCGATGGCTGCGATGGCTGCCATTCACGGACACTTCGTTGATGTCAGAAAGTTTTATCAGGAAAAAACAGTTGTGTAAGGAGTGCGCGAGATGGAACCTTTGAAATCACATACGGGGAAAGCAGCCGTATTAAATCGGATCAATGTGGATACAGACCAGATTATTCCTAAGCAATTTTTGAAGAGGATTGAAAGAACAGGCTACGGGCGTTTTGCATTCTTTGACTGGAGATATGATGCGAATGGTGAACCGAACCCTGAATTTGAATTAAACCAGCCTGTTTATCAAGGAGCTTCCATTTTAATAGCAGGAGAAAACTTCGGCTGCGGGTCATCGCGTGAACACGCTCCGTGGGCACTTGATGATTATGGGTTTAAAATTATTATTGCACCGTCATTTGCTGATATTTTCCATCAGAACTGCTTTAAAAACGGTATGCTTCCGATCCGCATGCCATATGACAATTGGAAACAGCTTGTCGGCCAGTATGAAAACCAGTCATTGCAAATGACAGTTGACCTTGAAAAGCAGCTGATTCATGATAGTGAAGGCAATCAAATTTCATTTGAAGTTGATCCGCATTGGAAAGAGATGCTGATCAACGGATATGATGAAATTTCATTAACGCTGCTGCTGGAAGATGAAATCAAGCAATTTGAATCACAAAGAAGCTCTTGGCTTCAAGCCTGAAAAAGCGGCCGGTATTTGTCCGGCGGCTTTTTTTTGCCTGATGAAACCTTTCATTTCTTGTTTTTGTTCACAGGTGTTGATACACTTGAACAAAATAAATGCCTGAAAGGAATATAGGTATGACGCATGACAAGAAGAACGCAAAAATTATTCCTTTTCCTCATCTGAAAGACCGCCTTGTGGAAAAGGGGATGTCATCACTAAAGGAAAAAAAGTATCAAGAAGCGCTTGAACTGTTTTCAGAAGCGATGAAATATGATGATACTGAATCCGATCTTCACTTAGGGATGGCCATCTGCTTTTTAGAGCTGGGCGAGCTGGAAGAGGCAAAAAGCGTGTGCGAGAAGATGCTCAAAGAAGGTTATGGCCATTATTTTACGGTTTTGCAGGTGTACATGACCATCTTAATTCAGCTCAAAAAATACGAGGAAGTCAAAAGCACCATTGAAGCCGTTTTGGAAGAAAATCAGCTGCCGGCAGAAAGCGCCGAGCAATTTTATAAGCTGCTGGATTTCAGCCGGAAAATGACCGATCCGGATCGTGAGGACGAGGCTTGGGCCGAAGAATATGAGGATACAATTGACACCGAGAAAGTGCTGGCAAGCCCTGAGGAGCAAATGAATCTCATTCATTCCTTAAAAGACCGTAACGTAGCAAAGTATACAGGATTGCTCAAAACAATCCTCCAAGACCCCTCAGCCCACCCGATTATCAAAACGATGATTGTCATGCTGTTGACTGAGCATGAGTACAGTAAGCCTGTACACATTAGTAAATTTGGCGAGTCGTTGACAATTGAACCGTCTGAGATTGTTCCGCCTGATGCCGCGCCGATTCTGCACCGTGTTCTCAGGGTGCTGGATGAGACACTTGGAAATGAAAATCCAACCTTATATGCAGCAGTAGAGGAATTGTGGAGAAGACATTTGTACGTTTTATATCCGTTCCAGCCGAAATTGCTGTCGGCTGACCTTTGGGCGGCTGCCCTTCATAAAGTCGGTTACGAGATGCACGGGATTGAAATTGAAAGCGAAGAACTTCATATGATGTATGAATTTACCGACAGAGAACTCGATGAAGCTTGCACAATGTTAAAAGATATTGAAGAAATTTCTTATTTGTAAATCGCGCCATATAGTTGAAAGCGCTATGTGTTATGTTATAATATAGTGGTTGTATTTGTGTATAACGGGTTATAAGAAATACGGTTGGACAGGCTTTGCAGTTCATTATTAACATCTATACATAATGATTCTGATCTTTGGCAGCTTTGTTTTTGTTGGACGAAGCCGTATGATTGCTTTAGAATGGAAGACCGACACAACCTGAATAGATTTTTGGAGGGAAACACATGTCTGTAAAATGGGAAAAACAAGAAGGCAACGAAGGCGTTTTAACGGTTGAAGTTGATGCTGAAACGTTTAAAACAGCACTTGATGATGCATTTAAAAAAGTAGTAAAACAAGTTTCAATTCCTGGATTCCGTAAAGGTAAAATTCCTCGCGGATTATTCGAACAGCGCTTTGGCGTAGAAGCTCTTTACCAAGATGCTTTGGATATTCTTCTTCCTGTAGAATACCCTAAAGCGGTTGAAGAAGCTGGAATCGAGCCTGTAGACCGTCCTGAAATCGATGTTGAAAAAATCGAAAAAGGCGAAAGCTTAATCTTCACTGCGAAAGTAACAGTAAAACCTGAAGTGAAGCTTGGCGACTACAAAGGCTTAGGCATTGAAAAAGACGACACAACTGTAACTGACGAAGATGTTCAAAACGAACTAAAAGCGCTTCAAGAGCGTCAAGCTGAGCTTGTTGTAAAAGAAGAAGGCGCCGTTGAAGAAGGAAACACAGTTGTTCTTGATTTCGAAGGATTCGTTGACGGCGAAGCTTTCGAAGGCGGAAAAGCTGAAAACTACTCTCTAGAAGTAGGTTCTGGTTCATTCATCCCTGGCTTCGAAGATCAATTAGTTGGCCTTGAAGCAGGTGCTGAGAAGGATGTTGAAGTGACATTCCCTGAGGAGTACCACGCTGAAGATCTTGCAGGCAAACCAGCTGTGTTTAAAGTGAAAATTCACGAAATCAAAGCGAAAGAGCTTCCTGAGCTTGACGATGAATTCGCAAAAGATATCGATGAAGAAGTGGAAACACTTGCTGAATTAACTGAAAAAACAAAGAAACGTTTAGAAGAAGCAAAAGAAAACGAAGCTGACGCTAAATTGCGTGAAGAGCTTGTTCTGAAAGCTTCTGAAAATGCTGAAATTGATGTGCCTCAAGCAATGGTCGACACTGAGCTTGACCGCATGCTGAAAGAATTCGAACAGCGTCTGCAAATGCAAGGCATGAACCTTGAGCTTTACACTCAATTCTCAGGCCAAGATGAAGCTGCGCTTAAAGAGCAAATGAAAGAAGATGCTGAAAAACGCGTAAAATCTAACCTGACTCTTGAGGCGATTGCGAAAGCGGAAAACCTTGAAGTATCAGATGAGGAAGTTGATGCTGAGCTTACAAAAATGGCTGAAGCATACAACATGCCTGTTGAAAATATTAAACAAGCCATCGGTTCTACTGACGCGATGAAAGAAGATTTAAAAGTTCGCAAAGCAATTGATTTTCTTGTAGAAAACCGTTAATATGGTGCATAATAATAGTACTAATAAAACAGGGCGCGAATCATTCGTGCCTTGTTTTGTACAATTATGAGTTATCTCTTTTTCTTGGGGCAATATAGTTAATGCAGGGCTGTTTTTTGTCATACATATAGAATGTGCAAGTCAGAAACACATTGTTACCGTCTTTTTGGAAAGTATGGTAAAATGCAATACATACTCGTTCGTTTCAAGAATCATTTTCTTTTGCTCTGCCGGTAAAAGAAAAAGTGAGACAAGATTAAGGGGTGAAAGAATGTTTAAATTTAACGAGGAAAAAGGACAATTAAAATGCTCGTTCTGTGGAAAAACACAAGATCAGGTTCGTAAGCTTGTAGCTGGACCTGGTGTATATATATGTGACGAATGTATCGAACTCTGCACTGAAATTGTAGAGGAAGAACTCGGAACAGAAGAAGAAGTAGAATTTAAAGACGTACCAAAGCCTCAGGAAATTCGCGAAATTTTGAATGAATATGTCATCGGCCAAGATCAAGCGAAGAAATCACTTGCTGTTGCTGTGTATAACCACTATAAGCGCATTAACTCCAACAGCAAAGTTGATGATGTTGAGCTTTCAAAAAGTAATATTTCATTAATCGGCCCTACGGGAAGCGGTAAAACCCTTCTGGCGCAAACATTGGCTCGCATTTTAAATGTGCCGTTTGCGATTGCGGACGCTACATCTTTGACTGAAGCTGGATACGTGGGTGAAGATGTAGAGAATATTCTCTTGAAGCTCATCCAAGCTGCTGATTATGATGTGGAAAAAGCCGAAAAAGGCATTATCTATATTGATGAAATCGATAAAGTGGCTAGAAAATCTGAAAACCCGTCTATCACACGTGATGTGTCAGGTGAGGGTGTACAGCAGGCATTGCTTAAAATTCTTGAGGGTACAGTGGCAAGCGTACCGCCTCAAGGTGGACGTAAGCATCCTCATCAAGAATTCATTCAAATTGACACAACAAATATTTTGTTCATTTGCGGCGGAGCTTTCGATGGTATCGAACAAATCATCAAACGCCGTTTAGGCCAAAAAGTGATTGGATTCGGTGCCGACAATAAAGCTGCTGATCTTGAGAAAGAAGATCTTCTTTCAAAAGTGCTTCCAGAAGATTTGCTCCGTTTCGGGTTAATTCCTGAATTTATCGGACGTCTTCCGGTTATTGCAAGCCTTGAAAAGCTTGACGAAGAAGCATTGGTTGCGATCTTAACAAAACCGAAAAACGCTCTTGTTAAGCAATTCAAGAAAATGCTTGAGCTTGACAACGTTGAGCTTGAGTTTGAAGAAGAAGCGCTTTCTGAAATTGCTAAAAAAGCAATTGAACGCAAGACTGGAGCACGCGGACTCCGTTCTATCATTGAAGGCATCATGCTTGATGTGATGTTTGAGCTGCCTTCTCGTGATGACATTGAAAAATGTGTAATCACCGGGGCAACTGTGACACACGGAGAGCCTCCTCGCCTCTTATTAAAAGACGGCACTGAGGTAAGCCAAGATAAAACATCTGCATAAAGATAAGCACAAACCTCCTGAGTGGTAACACTCAGGAGGTTTTTTTGCATGCAACTCTTCCGGAAAAACGTTTATTCCCGTCTTCTATGGGAGATACTAGCAATCAGAGAGGAATGAATTGGATACATAAATTGTTTTTCAGGAGGGACCACCATGAGTTGGACAGGGATCGCGTTATTTATTCAGCTGTTTTTTGGGATCATCATCGGTTTGTATTTTTGGAATTTGCTTAAAAATCAAAGGACACAAAAGGTCACGATAGATAAAGAATCAAAGAAGGAAATGGAGCAGCTTCGGAAAATGCGTGCTATCAGCTTGTCCGAGCCATTATCTGAGAAGGTCCGCCCCAAAAGCTTTAAAGATATCGTCGGACAGGAAGACGGCATTAAAGCATTAAAGGCGGCTTTATGCGGGCCAAATCCTCAGCATGTGATTGTCTATGGGCCACCGGGAGTTGGGAAAACGGCTGCTGCGCGGCTTGTGTTGGAAGAAGCAAAAAAACATAAACAATCACCGTTTAAAGAGCAGGCTGTCTTTGTGGAACTCGATGCGACAACAGCCCGTTTTGATGAAAGAGGAATTGCCGATCCGCTCATCGGCTCTGTCCATGACCCGATATATCAAGGGGCCGGAGCGATGGGACAGGCTGGGATTCCGCAGCCGAAGCAGGGAGCTGTCACCCATGCCCATGGCGGTGTGCTGTTTATTGATGAAATAGGGGAGCTGCATCCTATTCAAATGAATAAAATGCTGAAGGTGCTTGAGGACAGAAAAGTCTTTTTAGACAGTGCGTATTACAGTGAGGAAAATACACAAATTCCGAATCATATTCATGATATTTTTCAAAATGGGCTGCCGGCTGATTTTCGCTTGATTGGCGCGACCACGAGAATGCCAAACGAAATTCCGCCAGCTATCAGGTCCCGCTGTCTGGAGGTTTTTTTCCGCGAGCTTGAAAAGGACGAGCTGAAAACTGTTGCCAAAACAGCAGCGGATAAAATTGAAAAAAATATCTCCGAAGAAGGCCTAGATCTTTTGACCAGCTACACACGGAACGGGCGGGAAGCCGTCAATATGATTCAAATCGCAGCGGGGATGGCTGTAACGGAGAATCGGAAGGACATTACGATTGAGGATATTGAATGGGTCATTCACTCCAGTCAGCTTACTCCAAAGCACGAGCAAAAAATCGGTGTTGAACCACAGGTTGGCATTGTAAATGGGCTTGCAGTCTATGGGCCTAACAGCGGATCGCTTCTGGAAATCGAAGTGAGTGTAACCGCGGCTCAAGATAAAGGATCAATTAACATCACAGGAATAGCTGAAGAAGAAAGCATCGGCAGCCAATCAAAATCAATCAGACGAAAAAGCATGGCGAAGGGTTCGGTTGAAAATGTATTAACCGTGCTCCGGACAATGGGAATGAAGCCTTCTGATTATGATATTCACATCAATTTCCCAGGAGGGATTCCGATTGATGGGCCGTCAGCAGGCATTGCGATGGCGGCGGGGATTTTCTCGGCGATACACAAAATTCCTATTGACAATACCGTTGCGATGACGGGCGAAATCAGCCTGAATGGTCTTGTGAAACCCATTGGAGGCGTCATTCCGAAAATAAAAGCGGCCAAGCAGTCCGGGGCGAAAAAGGTGATTATCCCATATGAAAATCAGCAGGCCATCTTAAAGCAGATTGACGGGATCGAGATTATTGCAGTGAAGACGTTCCAAGAAGTGCTTGATGAAATTTTGGTGAATCCGCCAACGGAACAAAAACCGTTTCATATCGAAATCAATAAAGAATCTGTTTAAACCCTATTTTGATAATAGGGTTTTTTTCATGAAGGACATCTTTTCCTTTTTCATATCAGAAAGAAAGGGTATACTACGAGGAGACTGTTTTATAGAAAATGGAACCATGCCGTTTATTGTACAAGGATGAAAAAGTTGTATTATAATGGTTCATACTAAAGTCACGGAGGTGTCAGTCACATGGCAGAAGAATTAAAACGCAGCATCCCGCTCCTCCCTTTAAGAGGTTTATTAGTGTACCCGACGATGGTTTTGCATTTAGATGTAGGACGTGACAAGTCGGTTCAGGCTCTTGAACAGGCAATGATGCATGATCATATGATATTTTTAGCCACTCAGCAGGATATTTCGATAGACGAACCTGGTGAAGACGAGATTTTCACTGTCGGCACCTATACAAAAATTAAGCAAATGCTGAAGCTTCCGAACGGTACGATTCGTGTGTTGGTGGAGGGCCTCAAACGCGCCCAGATCGTCAAATACAATGAACACGAGGATTACACGTCGGTCGACATTCAACTTATTCATGAAGATGATTCAAAAGATACAGAAGACGAAGCATTGATGCGGACTTTGCTAGACCACTTTGATCAGTACATAAAAATTTCTAAAAAAATCTCGGCCGAAACGTACGCCGCGGTTACTGATATCGAAGAGCCGGGGAGAATGGCAGACATCGTTGCTTCTCATCTGCCCCTTAAACTAAAGGATAAGCAGGATATTTTAGAAACGGCTGATGTCAAAGACAGGCTGAACAAGGTCATTGATTTTATTAATAATGAAAAAGAAGTGCTGGAGATTGAGAAAAAAATCGGCCAGCGCGTCAAACGTTCGATGGAGCGTACGCAGAAGGAATACTACTTGCGAGAACAAATGAAGGCGATTCAAAAAGAGCTTGGCGATAAAGAAGGCAAAACTGGCGAAGTTCAGACGCTGACGGAAAAAATCGAAGAAGCAGGCATGCCTGATCATGTGAAGGAAACAGCGCTTAAAGAATTGAACAGATATGAAAAAATTCCGTCAAGTTCTGCGGAAAGCTCCGTGATCCGCAACTATATCGACTGGCTGGTTGCTCTTCCGTGGACGGATGAAACAGATGATAAGCTTGATTTGAAAGAAGCAGGACGTCTCTTGGACGAAGAGCACCACGGGCTAGAAAAAGTAAAAGAACGTATTTTAGAATATTTGGCTGTCCAGAAGCTGACCAAATCCCTGAAAGGCCCGATTCTCTGTTTGGCAGGACCTCCAGGTGTCGGAAAAACGTCTTTAGCCAAATCAATTGCAAAAAGCTTGGGACGCAAATTCGTCAGAATCTCACTCGGAGGAGTACGGGACGAATCAGAGATACGCGGACACAGACGGACCTATGTCGGAGCAATGCCTGGACGTATTATTCAAGGGATGAAAAAAGCGGGCAAGCTGAATCCGGTCTTCTTATTAGACGAAATTGACAAAATGTCATCTGATTTTAGAGGAGACCCATCATCCGCTATGCTTGAAGTGCTTGATCCAGAGCAAAACAGCAGCTTCAGTGATCACTATATTGAAGAAACCTTTGATTTATCCAAAGTGCTGTTTATCGCAACGGCAAACAATTTGGCCACAATCCCGGGCCCGCTCAGAGACAGAATGGAAATTATTAATATCGCAGGCTACACAGAAATAGAAAAACTTGAAATCGTAAAGGATCACTTGCTTCCAAAGCAAATCAAAGAACACGGGCTGAAGAAAAGCAACCTGCAGCTGCGTGATCAGGCGATTCTTGATATTATCCGCTACTATACGAGAGAAGCTGGTGTGAGAAGCCTTGAACGCCAGCTTGCCGCGATTTGCCGTAAAGCTGCAAAAGCCATTGTTGCTGAAGAGCGAAAACGGATTACGGTTACTGAGAAGAACCTTCAAGACTTTATCGGAAAACGTATTTTCAGATATGGACAAGCTGAAACAGAGGATCAGGTTGGTGTAGTGACAGGGCTTGCTTATACAACCGTTGGCGGAGATACGCTGTCGATTGAAGTATCGCTTTCTCCGGGGAAAGGGAAATTAATCCTGACAGGAAAGCTCGGAGATGTTATGAGAGAGTCAGCTCAGGCTGCATTCAGCTATGTGCGATCCAAAACAGAAGAACTTGGCATTGAACCTGACTTTCATGAGAAGTATGATATTCATATACATGTACCAGAGGGTGCGGTGCCAAAAGATGGTCCGTCAGCTGGTATTACGATGGCAACAGCGCTTGTTTCTGCTTTAACGGGACGGGCGGTTTCGCGTGAAGTCGGCATGACTGGGGAAATCACGCTTCGCGGGCGCGTGCTGCCGATCGGCGGCTTAAAGGAAAAAGCGCTTGGCGCACATAGAGCGGGATTAACGACCATTATTGCGCCTAAAGATAATGAAAAAGATATAGAGGATATTCCGGAAAGCGTCAGGGAGGGGCTGACATTTATATTGGCGTCCCACTTAGACGAGGTTTTGGAACATGCCTTAGTAGGAGAGAAGAAATGAAAGTCACAAAGTCAGAAATCGTGATCAGTGCAGTAAAACCGGAACAGTACCCTGAAGGGGGGCTTCCGGAAATCGCATTGGCCGGAAGATCGAACGTAGGAAAATCGTCTTTTATCAATTCATTAATCAATCGCAAAAATCTTGCGAGAACGTCATCAAAGCCGGGAAAAACACAAACGCTTAATTTCTACATTATCAATGATGAGCTGCATTTTGTGGATGTGCCGGGCTACGGTTTTGCCAAAGTGTCAAAGTCTGAGCGTGAAGCATGGGGCAGAATGATTGAAACCTATATCACGACACGCGAGGAATTAAAAGCTGTGGTGCAGATCGTTGATTTGCGGCATGCGCCATCTAATGATGATGTACAGATGTATGAATTTTTAAAGTATTACGGCATTCCTGTTATTGTTATCGCTACAAAGGCGGATAAGATCCCGAAAGGCAAATGGGACAAACACGCGAAGGTTGTCCGACAAACATTAAATATTGATCCGGAAGACGAGCTAATTCTCTTTTCCTCAGAAACGAAAAAGGGAAAAGACGAAGCTTGGGGAGCGATCAAAAAAATGATAAACCGGTAGAGGATCCTCTACCGGTTTTATTTATCGTATAGATTTTTTTCGTTTTATCAATAATAACAATAAACTGATTCCAATAAAGACAAACGGCCAATACTCCTTCAGAAGCGCTGTTGGAATATGCGCAGACTCAAGCCATGCCATAATTTGTTTGAAAAAGTACAAAAACAGGGAAAAACAAATCATCGACACAGCTTCATATACATATTCTTTTTTTTGAACGGCTGAAACGAGAAGTGAGAAGCCGATCATAAAGAGGAGCATTTCAAAATCATCCGGCCACCATACCCATTTCGGCTTGGCAAAAAAGTGTAAGCCGATCCCGAAGAGAAGCAAACCGATGAAGAAATGGGGTGTAACGGCTTCTTTTTTTCCTTGATATACAAAGGCTGCGCCTAACAGCATGAGGAGAACAGGCCATTGATCCTGCCCTGAAAACAGTTCGGCTTGGCCGCTTTCTAGCCATGCATATACAGAAGCGGCAAGCAGCAGACAAGGGAATAAAATTGATTTTTGTTTCATGCATATCACCTTCTTGTTTTTTAGAGCTGATGTGTAGTAAATTTCTGCTGTTTTTGGTATTGTCAATAAGAATGTTTCTTTTCCCTGAAGCTTTTTCTAATATAGCATAAGAATTTTAAAATCTGTTCACATTTTGTGAAAGAAACTATGTTATAATTATTATAAATAATGAGTTCTATGTTAGAATGATTATAAATTAAGATTGGGTGTTGGGGGTGTAATTAGAGCGATGCATATACTTGTTGTGGGAGTAGATTATAAATCCGCCCCTATTGAGATACGTGAAAAAGTAAGTTTTCAGCCGAATGAGCTGGCGGAAGCAATGGTGCAGCTGAAAGAAGAGAAAAGCATTCTTGAAAACATCATTGTCTCAACCTGCAACCGCACTGAAATTTATGCGGTAGTCGACCAGCTCCATACCGGCCGTTATTATATAAAAAAGTTTTTAGCTGATTGGTTTCAATTAAGCAAAGAAGAGCTGTCACCGTTCTTAACGTTTTATGAGAGCGATGCCGCTGTTGAGCATTTATTCCGTGTAGCCTGCGGACTTGACTCTATGGTGATTGGCGAAACGCAGATTCTCGGACAGGTACGCGACAGCTTTAAAACAGCTCAGCAAGAAAAAACGATCGGGACTATTTTTAATGAGCTGTTTAAGCAGGCGGTTACAGTGGGCAAACGGACTCACGCAGAAACAGACATTGGCTCAAATGCGGTGTCAGTAAGCTATGCTGCAGTTGAACTTGCCAAAAAAATCTTCGGAAATCTTTCAAGCAAGCACATATTGATTCTCGGTGCGGGAAAAATGGGCGAGCTTGCTGCGGAAAACCTGCACGGACAGGGAATCGGCAAGGTCACTGTCATTAACCGAACGTACTTGAAAGCGAAGGAGCTTGCAGACCGTTTCTCAGGTGAAGCGAGAAGCTTGAATCAGCTTGAAAGCGCGCTTGCGGAGGCTGATATTTTAATCAGTTCAACCGGTGCAAGTGAATTTGTCGTGTCCAAAGAGATGATGGAAAACGCGAATAAGCTTCGCAAGGGACGTCCGCTGTTTATGGTCGACATTGCCGTGCCTAGAGATCTTGATCCGGCGCTGAATGATCTTGAAGGTGTTTTTCTTTATGATATCGACGATCTGGAAGGCATTGTAGAAGCGAACATGAAAGAGCGGAGAGAAACAGCTGAAAAAGTTGAACTGTTAATTGAAGAAACCATTGTGGAATTTAAACAATGGATGAATACACTTGGTGTTGTGCCGGTTATTTCTGCATTGCGCGAAAAGGCGCTTGCCATCCAGTCAGAAACGATGGACAGCATTGAGCGTAAGCTGCCTCACTTAAGCACAAGAGAGAAAAAACTGTTGAACAAACACACCAAAAGTATTATTAACCAAATGCTTCGTGATCCGATTTTAAAGGTGAAAGAGCTTGCGGCAGATGCTGATTCTGAAGAAAAGCTCGCGTTGTTTATGCAGATTTTTGATATTGAAGAAGCTGCGGGCCGTCAAATGATGAAAACCGTTGAAAGCAGCCAGAAGGTCCACTCTTTTAAGAAGGCTGAATCAAAAGCGGGCTTTAGCCCACTTGTAAGTGAGTGAAAGCTGAATGATTGATACTGCAATGGCAAGACTTAATGAGGGGACAATCGTCATTTACGCGTTAAGTGTACTCTTTTATTTTATAGATTTTCTTCAACACAACCGGAAGGCTGGAAAAATGGCCTTCTGGTTGCTTTCTATTGTCTGGACTCTGCAAACCGTGTATTTGGCCTATTTTATGTGGGTGACGGGGCGGTTTCCGGTATTAAATGTGACGGAGGCGCTTTATTTTTATGCCTGGGTGCTTGTCACGCTGTCACTGGTGCTGACAAAGCTTTTACGTGTTGACTTTATCGTGTTTTTTACAAATGTTATAGGATTTTCTATGATCGCCATTCACACATTTTCACCGACAGAGCAGCAGTCAGCTGCTTTTTCCGGGCAGCTTGTATCCGAGCTTTTGGTGATTCATATTACAATGGCGATTCTTTCATACGGCGCTTTTTCCCTTTCTTTCGTTTTTTCTGTGCTATATATGTTTCAATATCATCTGCTGAAAAAGAAAAAGTGGGGAAAATGGCTGTTGAGAATAGAAGATTTATCTAAGCTTGATTATATGGCGTATGTTTTAAATGTCATTGGGGTTCCGATGCTGCTGCTGAGTTTGATTCTCGGCGTCATATGGGCATATGTCTCACTAGAAACGCTGTATTGGTTTGACGCCAAAGTGCTTGGTTCGTTTGTCGTCCTGCTGCTGTACAGCTATTATCTTTATATCAGGCTGATTAAAGAGCTGCAAGGAAAGGTCGCTGCACTGTGGAATACGGCTTGTTTTCTGGTGCTGATGATCAATTATTTCCTGCTTGGAAGCCTGTCGCAATTCCATTGGTTCAGTTAAACGATGTCCCAAGCAGATTCGGGAGGAAAGAAATGATGAGAACGATTAAAGTAGGTTCCAGACGGAGCAAACTCGCTATGACTCAAACAAAATGGGTTATTCAAAAACTGAAGGAAATCAATCCTTCGTTTGTTTTTGAAATTAAAGAGATCGTGACAAAGGGCGACCGGATTGTCGATGTTACACTCTCAAAAGTGGGTGGAAAAGGGCTGTTTGTCAAAGAAATTGAACAGGCGCTTTTAAACGAAGAGATTGATATGGCGGTGCACAGCATGAAGGACATGCCTGCTGTTTTGCCTGAAGGGCTTGTGATCGGCTGTATTCCTGAACGGGAAGACCCGCGTGATGCCCTTATTTCAAAGAATCGCGTAAAGCTTTCAGAAATGAAGGAAGGTGCTGTCATTGGCACAAGCAGTTTAAGAAGAAGCGCGCAGCTTTTGATTGAGCGCCCTGACCTTACAATTAAATGGATTAGAGGTAATATAGATACAAGACTTCAAAAGCTGGAAACAGAGGATTATGACGCGATTATTTTAGCGGCTGCCGGCCTTTCTAGAATGGGGTGGAAGCAAGATGTCGTAACCGAATTCCTTGAGCCTGAGCGCTGTTTGCCTGCTGTGGGGCAGGGAGCCCTGGCGATTGAGTGCCGAGAATCGGATGAAGAGCTGTTGGCGTTGTTTTCTCAGTTTACAGATGAATATACAAAACGGACTGTCTTAGCGGAACGTGCTTTTTTAAACGCGATGGAGGGCGGCTGCCAGGTTCCGATCGCAGGCTACTCCGTGTTAAATGGACAGGATGAAATTGAAATGACAGGGCTTGTCGCTTCACCTGACGGCAAAATCATTTTTAAAGAAACCGTCACCGGAAACGATCCGGAGGAAGTAGGAAAGCGCTGTGCCGCTCTTATGGCTGACAGAGGAGCAAAAGATTTAATTGATCGTGTAAAACGGGAGCTTGATGAGGATGGAAAATGATTTTCCGTTGAAAGGAAAAACAGTACTTGTCACCCGGAATAAGGCACAGGCAACATCATTTCAGCAAAAAGTGGAGGCGCTTGGCGGTAAAGCGGTTTTAACCTCTTTGATTACGTTTCGCCGCGCTTTGCCGAATGATGTTGCGGAACAGGTAAGAGAGGACCTTGCCGCGCCAGGCTGGCTTGTTTTTACAAGTGTGAACGGGGCAGACTTCTTTTTTTCTTATCTGAAGGAAAATCAGCTTATTCTCCCTGCGCATAAAAAAATTGCAGCAGTCGGTGAAAAAACCGCCCGCCGTTTACAAACGCATAACGTATCGGTTGATGTGATGCCACAGGAGTATATTGCTGAACAATTGGCTGACGCTCTTAAGCAGCATGCTGAACCGGGGGAGCCCATTACCGTAATGAAAGGGAATTTGTCACGTGATGTGATAAAACAAGAGCTTGTCCCGCTCGGTTTTGAAGTTAAGGAATGGGTTCTCTACGAAACGATTCCAGATGAAGAAGGCATCGAGGCACTGAAAGACGCTGCGGGTCAATATTCCTTTGACTATGTAACATTTACGAGTTCATCAACCGTACATACGTTTATGCATGTCTTGGGAGAAGAATTAAAAAAGTGGAAGGCGAATGGGACGGCTTGTATCAGCATTGGGCCTTTAACAAATGATGCCCTTCTGACGTACGGCATCACATCGCATACGCCTGATACATTTACAATAGATGGCATGCTTGGGTTAATGTGCAGCATGTCAAGAGAGGAAGAGAGAATATGAGTCAATCATTTAATAGACACCGCCGCCTGCGGTCATCAAAAGCAATGAGAGAAATGGTAAAGGAAACACGTTTGCATCCATCAGATTTTATTTATCCGATTTTTGTCGTTGAAGGGCTGGAAGGCAAAAAAGCTGTTCCGTCAATGCCTGATGTTTACCATGTATCATTAGATTTATTGAAGGATGAAGTAGCGGAGCTGGTCAAACTGGGCATTCAATCTGTTATCGTGTTCGGCATCCCGGAAGAAAAAGATGATTGCGGAACACAAGCGTACCATGATCACGGAATTGTCCAAAAAGCCATCACAGAAATTAAAGAACACTTCCCTGAAATGGTTGTTGTCGCTGACACGTGCCTGTGCGAATATACAGACCACGGCCATTGCGGACTTGTCAAAGACGGGGTCATCCTCAATGATGAATCGCTGGAGCTTTTGGCGCAGACAGCTGTCAGCCAAGCGAAAGCAGGTGCGGATATCATTGCGCCATCAAACATGATGGACGGATTTGTTACAGTGATCAGAGAAGCACTTGATAAAGAAGGATTCGTCAATATTCCCATCATGTCTTACGCTGTTAAATATTCAAGTGAGTTTTACGGTCCGTTCCGTGATGCAGCAAACAGCACACCGCAATTCGGAGACCGCAAAACATATCAGATGGACCCTGCCAACCGTATGGAGGCACTCCGCGAAGCACAATCAGATGTCGAAGAAGGCGCAGACTTTTTGATTGTCAAACCTTCGCTTTCTTATATGGATATCATGCGTGACGTAAAAAATGAGTTTACTTTGCCGCTCGTCGCTTATAATGTAAGCGGAGAGTATTCAATGGTGAAGGCTGCAGCGCAGAACGGCTGGATCAAAGAAAAAGAAATTGTGTTGGAAATTTTGACAAGCATGAAGCGCGCGGGTGCCGACCTGATTATTACGTATCATGCGAAAGACGCAGCGAAATGGCTTGCGGAGTAATTTTATTCAGTTGACAGGAGTTGAGGCAGATGAGAAGCTATGAAAAATCAAAAACGGCTTTTAAAGAAGCGCAAAAACTCATGCCGGGCGGTGTGAACAGTCCCGTTCGCGCATTTAAATCGGTAGACATGGACCCGATTTTTATGGAGCGCGGAAAAGGCTCGAAAATCTTTGATATTGACGGGAATGAATATATTGACTACGTCTTGTCATGGGGGCCTTTAATTTTAGGGCATACAAATGACCGCGTCGTAGAAAGCCTCAAAAAAGTGGCTGAATACGGGACAAGCTTTGGTGCTCCGACTGAAGTAGAAAATGAACTGGCTAAGCTCGTCATTGATCGTGTGCCATCTGTAGAAATTGTACGAATGGTAAGCTCCGGAACAGAGGCTACAATGAGTGCCCTCCGTTTGGCAAGGGGCTATACGGGCCGCAACAAGATTTTAAAATTTGAGGGCTGCTACCACGGACACGGCGATTCTCTCTTGATTAAAGCTGGTTCAGGTGTTGCCACTCTCGGTCTGCCTGACAGCCCGGGGGTGCCTGAAGGCATTGCGAAAAACACCATCACCGTTCCGTACAATGATTTAGAAAGTGTAAAGCTTGCTTTCCAGCAATTCGGTGAAGACATTGCGGGAGTCATTGTAGAGCCAGTTGCCGGAAATATGGGTGTTGTTCCGCCGCAAGAAGGCTTCCTGCAGGGTCTGCGTGATATCACTGAGCAGTACGGCTCCCTGCTGATTTTTGATGAGGTGATGACAGGCTTCCGGGTCGATTATAACTGCGCTCAAGGTTACTTCGGCGTAACGCCTGATCTGACTTGTTTAGGAAAAGTAATCGGGGGCGGACTTCCTGTCGGCGCTTATGGCGGAAAGGCAGAAATCATGGAGCAGATCGCTCCAAGCGGTCCGATCTATCAAGCTGGTACATTGTCAGGCAACCCGCTTGCGATGACGGCTGGCTTAGAGACATTGAAACAGCTGACACCTGAATCCTACAAGAATTTCATCAAAAAAGGCGACAGGCTGGAAGAAGGAATTTCAAAAGCCGCCGAGGCTCATGGTATTCCGCATACCTTTAACCGTGCAGGTTCGATGATCGGTTTCTTCTTTACTAACGAACCAGTCATTAATTATGGAACAGCGAAATCATCTGATTTGAAGCTGTTCGCAAGCTATTATAAAGGGATGGCAAATGAAGGGGTATTCCTTCCGCCATCACAATTCGAAGGTCTTTTCCTCTCAACGGCCCATACTGATGAAGATATTGAAAACACAATCCAGGCAGCTGAGAAAGTATTTGCTGAGATCAGCCGCAGATAAGAGTGAAAACCGGTATCAAGGACTCCTTGTGCCGGTTTTTTCGTGCTCTCCCACTCATATTTTCTCCAGTTCATACATACACCTTTAGTGACATCTAATTTTAAGGATTAGATGAAAGGAGGATATGAACTTGCCGCAAAATCATCGATTGCAATTTTCTGTAGAAGAATCGATCTGTTTCCAAAAAGGACAGGAAGTTTCTGAACTGCTTTCTATTTCATTAGATCCTGATATTAGGGTTCAGGAAGTAAATGATTATGTATCAATCATAGGATCGCTTGAACTTACAGGTGAGTACAACATAGATCAAAACAAACATACCGAAGAGATTTATACAGATAAGCGATTTGTTGAACAAGTCAGAAAGAGAGAGGATGGAAGTGCGGAACTGACTCACTGTTTTCCTGTGGATATTACCATTCCGAAAAATAAAGTGAGCCATTTACAGGATGTCTTCGTCTTTATTGACGCATTTGACTATCAATTGACGGATTCGCGCATTTTAACAATTCAAGCTGATTTAGCGATCGAAGGGCTTTTGGACGATACGCAAGACAAAGAGCCGGAGATACCTTTATATGAAGCTCCTGCGGCATTCAGGGAGGAAGAGCTTTCAGAGCCGTCGGCACATAGTGTAGTAGAAGAACCGGGTGCATCATCGGCAGAGGAAGCAGTTCTTCAGCATGAACCGCCAGCCGAACCGCCAGAACTTTTTATCTCGAAAGCGGGCCTCCGTGAAGAACTGGAGACAGAAAAAGCAGAATCTGAGCCGCCTGAATCGGTTGCTTCAGAACCAGAGGCCAGAGAAGATGTGAAAGAGGAAGAAGAGTCAGAAGAGCTTGCTGTGCCGGAAACGGAGGTTCGTGCTGAATCGGAAACAGAAGAATCTGAGCCAGAACCTGATCCTTCAGAAATAGAGATTCAAGAGATCGTTAAAGCAAAAAAAGAAACGGCTGAGCCGGCAGCTGCAATAGCGGATGTTCGTGAAGAAGCAGACTCTCCAGCGGAGACTGAGCTTCGTGAACACGCCGGAGCAGAAGAATCGCCTGCTTTGGAAGCTGAACTTCATTCAGAGACTGTGATTGCAGAGGAAAAAGAGGAAACAACAGAGTCTCCTAATCATGAATATGCGCTGCGCCAAGAGGCTCAAAATGAAGAAGCAGCTCAATCGGATCAGGCTGATCCTGCGCTTTGCCAAGAAGAGGCGGAAGCGGATGAAGCTTTGGAGAGTGTATCAGAGGCCGCTCTCTCCATAGAAGATAGCAGAGAAACAGCTTCAGCTGTATATGTGGAGAATGACAAAGCCGATTTCCATTTCCATCAAAAAACAAGCTCGGAGGAGGCATCTCAAGAAGAATTGCCTGAACCGGCATACCGTACCTTCCTGCCTGAACAAGAAGAGGAGGATTCTTTTTATTCAGCGCCTAAGCTGCTGGAGGAGGAAGAACAAGAGGAAGAGAGCTTCGAAATTGAAGTGAGAAAAACACCATCAGCTGAAGAGCCTAAGGAAGAAACACCTTTTCAATCCTTTCAGCTGCCTGAATCTTCTGAGACTGAAAGGAAGGAAACGGATGCTGTTCCTAGGGTTGCTCCTGCTGCTGAAACGAAGGAACCTCAAACAAAGGAAAGTGATAATTCTCTTTATTTAACAAAACTCTTTACAAAAGAAGCGGATGAGTTTTCGAGAATGAAAATTTGTATTGTGCAGCAGGAAGATACGATCGAGCGTTTATGCGAACGGTATGAAATTACATCCCAGCAGCTGATCAGGATGAATTCTTTAGCCTTGGATGATGAATTAAAAGCAGGACAGATTCTCTATATTCCTCAATATAAAAATAGCCATGCGTAAACCGTAAGCGATCGGAAAATGTGGTGAATGAAATGGAAGATACCCAATCGGTTCTTCAGGAATACGGACTGACTGCTCAATTTATTGAGCCTGTCAGTCCTCTTGTTTGGAAAGTGTATACAGACTACGGCATATTTGCCCTGAAAAAATTGAAAGAAGGTCGCGGCAAGCATTTTACAGATCATATGGTGGCGATTGAGGAAAAAGGCTTTCGTTCATTCGTTCCCGTTTACAGAACAAATAGCGGTGAGTTTTTCTCAGCAGGCATACAATACGGAGATACCTACTATTTAATGCCTTGGCTCCAATTTGACCAAGAGGAAGAACGGGATCAGAAACATGCTTATTTATTTAGAGAAACAGCCCGTCTTCACGAGAGAACCGCGCAGGAACTAAAGGTTAGACGTGATGAGATTGAACGTTATTACGGGCAAACGAAAAAAAAGTGGGAACAAGATAAAATTTTCTATGAGCAGTTTGTGGATAGAGCGGAGAAGGAGTGGTACCTTTCTCCTTTTGAACTCCAGGCCATAACCTATTTTTCAGAAACCATTTCCGCGGTGAATTTTGCGCTGGAACGGTTGGAGGACTGGTATGAGTCTGCAAAGGAAAAAGACGTTTCAAGGGTTGTAATGAACCACGGCAGCCTGTCTATACACCATTTTCTGTATAATGATGCCGGGACCGGATATTTTACAAACTTCGAAAGAGCATCTGTCGGTCCGCCGCAAAACGACCTGCTCGGCTTTTATACAAAAATGTTCAGAGGCTTTCCGAAAGCTTGTCCGGAATGCGTCGAATGGTTTTATGGATATACGAAATCATTCCCTTTGCGTGAAGCGGAAGTCAGCCTTTTTCTCAGCTATATGGCATATCCGGCAGCCATGTACAAGGTGCTGAACGGTTATCAAACTGGGAAAAGACAGCATGAAAAAGAGGAATGTACACAATTATTAAAGGCTTATTGGCAAATGAAAAATATAGAGCCGTTTGTGATGAAAATCCATCAGATTGAACAAGAGAAAAAATTTCAGGCTGAAAACGAGTCCACGTCTTAATGGCGCGGACTTGTTTGTTTATATCCATTCTAAATGAAGGGCGCAAGCTAAAAAGATTAGGATTGCGAGCAGCAAAACATCAAAGGTTGTCGGAAAGAAAATGGTTCTGATTCCTTGAAAAATCGTAATGGGAATAATCACTTGTGCGGATACAAGCCGAATTTGCCTTACCCATGGCGGCAGCGAATAAGAGCTGAAACGTTTCTTCACGGTGCATCCTCCTCTACGCATTTACAAGCATCATATGTAAACTTGGGCAATAGGTGCCTGCCCATCTGTATAGAAAGCGGTGTTTTTGGAAAAGATGATTGACGAATCAAAAACACTTTTACTATAATAAAGAACATAAATAATGTATACAATGAGCTGATAAATACACCTGCTTAGAACGGGAAGAGTACAAAAAAGGCGCATGCAGAGAGAGAAGCCGTTTGCTGAAAGGCTTCTTATGTTGTCTGATTGGAAGGTCGCCCGGGAGCATAATTTCTTGAAAGAAGAGTAGAGAAATTCGGGAAACACCCGTTATCCGTTATAAGTGCATGAACTGATAGAGTTCATGAAAAAAGGTGGTACCGCGAAAGAGCTTTTCGTCCTTTTACAGGGATGAAGAGCTCTTTTTTCGTTCTCAGCCATTTTTAAACATGCTGGAGGGTTATGATGGAAACGAATGAACAAACAATGCCGACGAAATATGATCCGGCAGCGGTTGAAAAAGACCGATATGATTTTTGGCTAAAAGGCAAATTTTTTGAAGCGGGCAGTGACCAGACAAAAGAGCCATACTCTGTTGTCATCCCGCCGCCAAACGTAACAGGAAGACTTCACCTTGGCCACGCATGGGACACAACGCTGCAAGACATTGTAACAAGAATGAAACGCATGCAGGGCTATGATGTGCTGTGGCTTCCAGGCATGGACCATGCCGGCATCGCAACACAGGCTAAAGTGGAGGCGAAACTTCGTGAAGAAGGCAAATCCCGCTACGATTTAGGCCGTGAAAAATTCCTCGAAGAAACGTGGAAGTGGAAGGAAGAATATGCTGACTTTATTCGCAGCCAGTGGGCGAAATTAGGTCTTGGCCTAGATTATTCCCGTGAACGTTTTACGCTGGATGAAGGCTTGAGCAAAGCGGTAAGAGAAGTATTCGTTAAGCTTTATGAAAAAGGCCTGATCTACAGAGGCGAATATATTATTAACTGGGACCCAGCGACAAAAACAGCCCTATCCGACATTGAGGTGATTTACAAGGATGTTCAAGGCGCGTTCTATCATATGAGCTATCCGCTTGCTGACGGTTCAGGCTCAATTGAAATTGCGACGACACGTCCTGAAACAATGCTCGGTGATACAGCTGTTGCCGTTCACCCTGAAGACGAGCGCTATAAACACCTTATCGGAAAAACGGTGATCCTGCCGATTGTAAATCGTGAAATTCCGATTGTCGGTGATGACTATGTTGATATGGAATTTGGTTCAGGTGCCGTGAAAATTACGCCTGCTCATGATCCGAACGACTTCGAGCTTGGCAACCGCCACAATTTAGAACGCATTCTTGTCATGAATGAAGATGGCACGATGAATGAAAATGCTCTGCAATATCAAGGCATGGATCGTTTTGAATGCCGCAAAAAGCTCGTGAAAGATTTACAGGAGGCGGGAGTTCTCTTCAAGATCGAGGATCATATGCACTCTGTCGGCCATAGTGAACGAAGCGGGGCTGTTGTGGAGCCTTATCTTTCTACACAATGGTTTGTGCGCATGCAGCCGCTTGCTGATGCAGCGATTGAGCTGCAAAAGAAAGAAGAAAAGGTCAACTTTGTGCCTGACCGTTTCGAAAAAACGTATTTACACTGGATGGAAAACATCCGCGACTGGTGTATCTCCCGTCAATTGTGGTGGGGCCATCGTATTCCTGCCTGGTATCATAAAGAAACAGGCGAGCTATATGTCGGGCTTGAAGCGCCGGAAGACAGCGAAAATTGGGAACAGGATACAGACGTACTGGATACATGGTTCAGTTCTGCGCTATGGCCTTTCTCCACAATGGGCTGGCCTGATGTAACGGCTGAAGACTTTAAACGCTACTATCCGACAGATGTTCTCGTGACAGGGTACGATATCATTTTCTTCTGGGTATCACGCATGATTTTCCAAGGCATTGAATTTACAGGCGAGCGCCCGTTCAAAGATGTTTTAATCCACGGCTTAATCCGTGACGAGCAAGGCCGGAAAATGAGTAAATCTCTTGGCAACGGTGTCGACCCGATGGATGTGATTGACAAGTACGGAGCCGATTCTCTGCGTTATTTCCTTGCGACTGGAAGCTCTCCTGGCCAGGATCTGCGCTTCAGCTATGAAAAAGTGGAATCGACCTGGAATTTTGCCAATAAAATTTGGAACGCCTCCCGTTTTGCATTAATGAATATGGATGGCATGACGTACGATGAGCTTGATCTGTCAGGCGAAAAATCAGTCGCTGACAAGTGGATTTTAACGCGATTAAATGAAACGATCGAGCACGTGACCCAGCTTGCTGATCGATATGAATTTGGTGAAGTAGGACGCCATTTATATAACTTTATTTGGGACGATTTCTGTGATTGGTATATTGAAATGGCGAAGCTTCCGCTTTATGGGGAAGACGAAGCGGCTAAGAAAACTACCCGTTCCATCCTTGCTTACGTACTTGATCAAACGATGCGTCTGCTCCATCCGTTTATGCCATTCTTAACGGAGGAAATTTGGCAGCACCTTCCTCACCAAGGGGAATCGATTACAGTAAGTCAATGGCCTGTAGTAGTGCCGGAGCATACCGATACTGAAGCGACAGCTGACATGAAGCTTCTTGTTGAGCTGATCCGTTCTGTGCGCAATATCCGCAGTGAAGTCAATACGCCAATGAGCAAGCAGGTTGAACTGTACATTAAAACAAGCACAGACGAAATAGCAGCCCGCCTCGAGGCGAACCGTTCATATGTTGAACGCTTTACGAATCCGAGCGTGCTTAAAATCGGCACCGATATTGAGGCTGTTGATAAGGCGATGACGGCCGTTGTCTCAGGAGCAGAGGTTATTCTTCCGCTTGAAGGCTTAATCAATATTGATGAAGAAATTGCCCGTCTGCAAAAAGAATTTGATAAACTGACAAAAGAAGTTGAGCGTGTCCAAAAGAAACTTGGAAATGAAGGATTTATGAAAAAAGCGCCTGCACACGTAATTGATGAAGAACGTGAAAAAGAAAAAGATTATATGGCGAAGCGTGACGCTGTTCAAAAACGAATGGCTGAGCTGAAGGGTTAATGAAAAGCCGGGGCGGTTTCTAGAGAAACCGCCTTGTCATATAAAAGAGGGGATTATCATTGTTTACTGCATATCAAGATGCGCGCAGCTGGATTCACGGGAGGCTGAAATTCGGGGTGAAGCCCGGACTTGGCCGAATGAAACAGCTGATGGCGCGGTTAGGACATCCTGAAAAAAAAATCCGAGCGTTCCACGTCGCAGGAACAAACGGTAAAGGATCAACTGTCGCTTTTATCCGTTCTATGCTGCAGGAAGCCGGATATACGGTTGGAACATTTACATCGCCTTATATTATTACGTTTAATGAACGGATCAGCGTAAACGGGATACCGATTTCAGATGAGGAATGGACAGCACTCGTCAATCAAATGAAACCGCACGTTGAAGCCCTTGATCAAACGGAATACGGACAGCCGACAGAATTTGAAATTATGACGGCCTGTGCATTTTTATATTTTGCAGAATTTCATAAGGTCGATTTTGTTATTTTTGAAACAGGTTTGGGCGGTAGATTCGATTCTACTAATGTGGTTGAACCGCTCTTAACTGTGATTACAAGCATTGGACACGATCATATGAATATTTTGGGAAACACCATTGAAGAAATTGCAGGAGAAAAGGCCGGTATTATTAAAGAAGGTATTCCAATCGTTACAGCAGTTACCCAGCCGGAAGCTTTACAGGTCATCCGCCACGAAGCCGAACGGCATGCTGCGCCGTTCCAGTCATTGCATGATGCATGTGTTATTTTCAATGAAGAGGCTCTGCCTGCAGGAGAACAGTTTTCATTCAAAACGGAAGAGAAATGCTATGAAGATATTCGGACATCTCTGATTGGCACCCATCAAAGACAAAATGCTGCTTTGTCCATTTTGGCTGCGGAGTGGCTCAATAAGGAGAATATCGCCCATATCAGTGACGAAGCGTTAAGGAGCGGGCTTGTGAAGGCTGCTTGGCCGGGACGGTTAGAGCTTGTTCAGGAACATCCTCCGGTATATTTAGACGGTGCGCATAACGAAGAAGGTGTTGAAAAGCTGGCGGAAACGATGAAGCAGCGTTTCGCCAATTCACGCATTACTGTGGTGTTTAGCGCGTTAAAGGACAAACCGTATCAGAACATGATTAAAAGACTGGAAACCATTGCTCATGCGATTCATTTTGCTTCTTTTGATTTCCCGCGTGCTTCTCTTGCAAAAGATCTCTATGATGCAAGTGAAATCAGCAATAAAAGCTGGAGTGAAGATCCAGACGATGTGATCAAATTCATAGAAAGCAAAAAGGGCTCAAATGAAATTACGCTGATTACCGGATCTCTTTACTTTATTTCTGACATTCGAAAAAGGTTGAAATAAAAGCATCCGGCTCCGGCAGAATCAAAAAAAGATTCTGCCGTTTTTTTTATGTGTAAAATTGAATATTCCCAATTGGAGCTCAGGATGTCCATTTTGCTACAATCCATACCAGAACTCAATGAGTAAAGGTGTGTTGTCTATGCTATCCATTCTTTTTATCTTCGGGCTTATCCTTGGTTCTTTTTACTATACGGCCGGGTGCCGTATCCCCTTACATCTATCTATTATTGCGCCCCGTTCATCATGCCCGTTTTGCCGGAGGACATTAACTCCTGCAGAATTAATTCCCATCCTGTCATTCCTATTTCAAAAAGGTAAATGTAAAAGCTGCGGGCATAGGATTTCTTTTATGTATCCCGCAGCAGAGCTTGTGACAGCGTGTTTATTTGCCGCCGCAGGAATACGCTTTGGCACGTCGCTGGAACTGTTTCCCGCTGTGGTGTTTATCTCTCTTCTCATTATTGTTGCAGTGACAGATATTCATTTTATGCTGATTCCAAATCGTATATTGATTTTCTTTCTTCCCTTTTTGGCGGCCGCGAGATTGATTTCTCCGCTTGATTCCTGGTATGCAGGCCTGTTAGGTGCGGCAGCCGGATTTCTATTTCTGGCTGTAATTGCCGCAATCACCCATGGGGGAGTAGGGGGAGGAGATATTAAATTATTTGCGGTGATTGGCTTTGTGCTTGGTGTGAAAATGCTGGCAGCTGCCTTTTTCTTTTCTGTTTTGATAGGTGCATTATATGGAGCGGCAGCCGTTCTGACTGGTAGACTCGCTAAAAGGCAGCCGCTTCCCTTTGCCCCCGCTATAGCCGCAGGGAGCATTTTAGCCTATTTATACGGTGACTCTATCATTTCTTTTTATATCAAAATGGCATTGGGCTGACTGCTGAAAAATTTGACGAACGTTTTTTGGACAAGGCGACAAAAGTCTTGTTCTTTTTTTCTTTGCCTGTGCTAAAGTGTGTAGCATGAAAAGCCGACAAGAACGGTCAAGCAAATGAAGGGAGGAAGCGGAATTGAAAAAAAGAAAGAATAAAAAAAACAGTAAAGCCGCAGAAAAAGCCCTCAAGGTGACGATTAATGGAAAAGAAGAGACGGTTTACGAACAAGAGACGCCTGAGACAGAGGCGGATAAAAGCATGACATTTTCAAATTGGGAGGAAAAAAGACAGGCAGAACAAGAGGTTGCGGCATCCCAGGAACATCCTGATGAAGATGAATTCAATTGGGATTCAGAGGAAGACAAGGTGTTTAAAGAGGACCCAAAAGTTGTTCCTCCTTTTCAAAAGAAAAAAACAAAGCTTTATGCAAAAGGAAAGACCGGGGCTGCCAAACCGGTAAAAAGAGTGGCCGCGACGATTGCCTTCGCGGCTGTCATTGGCACTGGATTAGGGCTATTCGCGTTAAACATATCGGGGAATAAAGAAGCGTCAGCACCGGCCTCTTTAGAGGATTCTCTAGGCAGCCAAACGGCAAAAGCAGGGGATACTTCAACTGATAAACAAACTTCAGGCACAGAAAAACAAGCGGCGCAAACTGAAGGTACATATAAAACATACGCTGTACAAGCCGGAAAATTTTCAAATGAAAAGGGTGCCGAAACGTTAACAGAACAATTGACCGAAAAAGGATATTCCGCCGTGTCACTGTCAAAGGATGACGGGTATACGTATGTCATCGCGGGCTTAGCCAGTGATAAGGATGTCTCACAGCAGTTAGGACAGGTTTTAATCGACAGTGATTTTGAAGCCTGGGGAGGCAAGGAGCTTTCCTTATCAATAGAGTCAGATATGACAGATTCTTTTAAGGAAACAGCGGAGCTTGCAGCAAAGGCGATTCTCGGCGAAGACATTACAAAAGCGAGTGTAGAGAAAATAGAAAAGTCTCTTGGTGAAACAAAAGCGTCAGAAACAGGAGAGAAAAAAGCGATTTTGCAGGCTTTAAAGGAATTAGAGGATCCAAGTGCTGAAGCCGGGTGGAAGGCTCAGCAGCAGCTGTTAGCCGTCGTAAAATAAGAGATAGTGCCCTGAGCCTTCGTCCTTTAGTGACAGGCTTTTTTTATTTTGTCATGAAAAAGTTATTTTTCTGAAATTGTGACAAGCCTCGTGATTTGGTAGGATAAACGAGTATCTTTTTTTCTTAAGCAAACCCTGAAAGGATGACGAACATGACAAAACCGTTAATACTTGCATCACAATCTCCGCGCAGGAAAGAACTCCTCGATCTTCTCCAGCTGCCCTACTCCATTATTGTCAGTGAAGTAGAAGAAAAATTAAATCGAAACTTTTCACCAGAAGAAAACGTCCAATGGTTGGCAAAACAAAAAGCTAAGGCTGTAGCTGATCTCCACCCGCATGCAATCGTTATCGGTGCTGATACAATGGTATGCCTTGACGGCGAATGCCTTGGCAAACCGCAGGATCAAGAAGAAGCTGCTTCTATGCTGCGGAGGCTTTCAGGCCGAAGTCACTCAGTAATAACCGCGGTCAGCATTCAAGCTGAAAATCACAGCGAGACTTTTTATGATAAGACAGAAGTTGTGTTTTGGTCCCTCAGTGAAGAAGAGATTTGGACGTATATTGAAACAAAAGAGCCGATGGATAAAGCAGGTGCATACGGCATCCAAGGAAGAGGCGCGCTTTTTGTAAAGAAAATAGACGGAGATTATTATTCAGTCATGGGCCTTCCTATATCAAAAACAATGAGAGTTCTTCGCCACTTTGATATAAGGGCATGACGGTTCTATAAACGGGAAGGGAAAGAAAAGGAGTGCTTGGTCATACACGATCTGCCATTAAAACTCAAAGATTTCCCAATCAAAGAAAAGCCAAGAGAACGGCTCCTGAAAGTCGGAGCCGAGAACTTAGCGAATCATGAACTTTTGGCTATATTATTGCGGACAGGGACTAAACACGAATCTGTTTTGGACCTGTCAAACCGGCTGCTGCGCTCATTTGACGGGCTGCGCCTGCTCAAGGAAGCATCGGTTGAAGAGCTGTCGAGCATCCCGGGAATCGGTATGGTAAAAGCGATTCAAATACTGGCTGCAGTTGAGCTTGGAAGCCGGATTCATAAATTAGCCAACGAAGAACATTTCGTTATTCGCTCCCCGGAAGACGGCGCTAATCTTGTCATGGAGGATATGCGCTTTTTAACCCAGGAGCATTTTGTCTGTTTATACTTAAATACAAAAAATCAAGTCATCCATAAACGCACCGTATTTATCGGAAGCCTGAATTCATCTATTGTCCACCCGCGAGAGGTGTTTAAAGAAGCGTTTAAACGATCTGCCGCTTCCTTTATCTGTGTTCATAATCATCCTTCTGGAGATCCGACGCCGAGCAGGGAAGATATTGAAGTGACAAGACGGCTGTTTGAATGCGGAAACCTGATTGGCATCGAGCTGCTTGACCATTTGGTGATCGGGGATAAAAAATTTGTGAGTTTAAAGGAAAAAGGATATTTGTAACACTTTTTTTTTCGTCGAATTAAGCTATAATAGAGTTTATGAGTTTTTCCCTTTAGGGTATTTTTGCTTTAAGAAAGGAAGATACATACATATGTTTGGAATTGGTGCTAGAGACCTTGGTATAGATCTTGGAACTGCGAATACGCTTGTTTTTGTAAAAGGAAAAGGAATTGTTGTGAGAGAGCCGTCAGTTGTCGCTTTGCAGACGGATACGAAATCAATTGTCGCTGTCGGAAATGATGCGAAAAATATGATTGGACGGACACCGGGCAACGTGGTGGCTCTGCGCCCGATGAAAGACGGCGTTATCGCTGATTATGAAACAACGGCGACGATGATGAAATATTACATCAATCAGGCCATAAAAAATAAAGGTATGTTTGCCAGAAAACCATATGTAATGGTATGTGTCCCATCAGGCATTACAGCTGTTGAAGAACGCGCTGTTATCGATGCGACAAGACAGGCGGGAGCGCGTGACGCGTATCCGATTGAAGAGCCTTTTGCCGCAGCAATCGGGGCCAATCTGCCAGTTTGGGAACCGACTGGAAGCATGGTTGTTGATATCGGGGGCGGTACGACAGAAGTTGCGATTATTTCCCTCGGAGGCATCGTAACGTCTCAGTCAATCCGTGTAGCCGGTGATGAGATGGATGACGCGATTATCAACTACATCAGAAAAACGTACAATCTGATGATCGGTGACCGTACGGCTGAAGCGATTAAAATGGAAATCGGATCTGCAGAAGCTCCTGAAGAATCCGACAACATGGAAATCCGCGGACGCGATTTGCTGACAGGTCTGCCGAAAACAATTGAAATTACAGGAAAAGAGATTTCTAATGCTCTACGCGACACTGTATCTACAATTGTCGAAGCAGTGAAGAGCACACTCGAAAAAACACCGCCTGAGCTTGCAGCAGATATCATGGACAGAGGTATAGTGTTAACCGGCGGCGGAGCGCTTTTGCGCAATTTGGACAAAGTCATCAGCGAAGAAACAAAAATGCCGGTCCTTATCGCCGAAGATCCGCTTGATTGTGTAGCGATCGGAACAGGGAAAGCACTGGAGCACATCCATCTTTTCAAAGGGAAAACTAGATAATCGGGAGTTCAATAGAAGAGGTGTAACACGATGCCGAATAAGCGGTTAATGCTATTACTTCTGTGTATTATCATATTGGTGGCTATGATTGGATTTTCGCTGAAGGGCGGCCGCAATACCACCTGGCCTGAGAAAGTGATCGGCGATACGACGGGAGTATTTCAAAATATTTTTCATACGCCTGCCGAATTTTTTGCAGGAATATTTGAGAACATCAATGATTTAAAAAACACATACAAAGAAAACGAGCGTCTAAGAGAAAAACTTGACGGACAGACACAATATGAAGCCAAGCTTCAAGAGCTTGAAGAAGAAAACAAATCCTTGCGTGACGAGCTTGGCCATGTCAAATCGATTAAAGATTACAAGCCGATTTTAGCAACGGTCATCGCCAGAAGCCCTGATAATTGGGCCAAACAGGTCACCATTAACAAGGGGACTCAGCAAAACGTAGCGAAAGATATGGCCGTTACAAACGAAAAAGGCGCATTAATCGGCAAGATCAAAAGCTCCGGACTTAACAATTTTACGTCTACTGTTCAGCTTTTAAGCGATACTGACCGCAATAACAGAGTCGCGACAAAAATTTCCGGAAAAAAAGGCAGCAAAGGCTACGGCTTGATCGAAGGATATGACAAAGAGAAAAAACGTCTTAAGATGACAATTATTGAGCGTAAGGATAAACAAGACGTGAAAAAAGGCGATCTTATTGAAACATCAGGGACAGGCGGTGTTTTCCCAGAAGGGCTGACAATCGGTGAAGTGACTGATATCGAGTCAGATTCCTATGGACTGACGAAGGTTGCTTATGTAAAACCCGCGGCTGACCTTACAGATTTAAATAATGTGATCGTTGTTAACCGTGACGTGCCGACTGTCGATACAGAGGAGGAAGGATCGTGAAACGTTTCCTTCTCCCTTTCGTTATGATGCTTGTTTTTTCTGCGGAAAGCATTTTTACAGATTTGGTGCATTTTCCTTTCGTTACAGATGACCAAGTGCTCGCCCCGCGTTTTTTGATGCTTGTATTGATATTCATGTCGGCTTTTATCAACCAAAAACACGCGATGATTTACGGATTTATTTTTGGTTTTCTATATGACATGAACTATACAAGTCTATTAGGCGTTTACATGTTTGGTTTTGCAGGGCTATGCTATTTGGCTTCAAAAGCGTTTAAAGTGTTACATACAAACGCATTTGTAGTGATATTGATAGCAGTTCTGGCTGTCTGTCTGCTCGAATTTTACGTATTCGGCATTCAGTCTTTGATTCATAAAGACATTATGACGTTTAACGGATTTGTGCTTGACCGGTTTATACCGACAATTTTATTAAATATTGCAGCAGCTCTTATTCTTGTTCTGCCATTTAGATTGTTTTTTATGAGTCTAAAGAAAGAATTGAGAGATGAGTAAAAAGGATTTTATCTTTTTTTGACGAAATGAGTATGTTGTTGAGGTGAATATTGTGAAGACCAAAAAGCAGCAATATGTAACAATAAAAGGAACAAAGAATGGACTAACATTGCATCTGGATGATGCGTGTTCTTTTGATGAGCTTCTCGATGGTCTTCAGAATATGCTGTCAATTGAACAATATACCGATGGAAAAGGCCAGAAAATCAGCGTTCATGTTAAGCTGGGAAATCGCTTTTTATATAAGGAGCAAGAGGAACAGCTAACCGAATTGATTGCGTCAAAGAAAGATTTGTTTGTTCATTCTATTGACAGTGAAGTCATTACTAAAAAAGAAGCACAGCAGATAAGAGAGGAAGCCGAAATTATTTCTGTTTCAAAAATTGTCCGTTCAGGCCAAGTGCTGCAGGTAAAAGGCGACTTGCTCCTGATCGGTGACGTGAATCCCGGCGGAACAGTCAGGGCCGGAGGGAACATTTTTGTTCTGGGCTCACTGAAAGGAATCGCGCATGCCGGATTTAATGGAAATAATCAAGCGGTCATCGCCGCCTCTGAAATGCTTCCGACACAATTAAGAATCAATCATGTGTTAAATCGCTCCCCAGACCACATTCAAAAAGGGAACGAAATGGAATGTGCTTATTTAGATACAGACGGAAATATGGTCATTGAACGCCTTCAACATTTGGCTCATTTAAGACCTGATCTAACAAGGCTTGAGGGAGGAATGTGAATTGGGTGAGGCTATCGTAATAACTTCGGGAAAAGGCGGAGTAGGTAAGACAACAACATCTGCGAACCTCGGTACCGCCTTAGCCATTTTAGGGAAGCGCGTATGCTTAGTAGATACTGATATAGGACTGCGCAACCTTGATGTTGTAATGGGTCTTGAAAATAGAATTATTTACGATCTGGTAGACGTTGTAGAGGGCAGATGCAAAATGCATCAGGCGCTCGTAAAAGACAAACGTTTCGATGATCTGCTCTATTTAATGCCCGCTGCTCAAACGAGCGATAAGACAGCTGTTGCTCCTGAACAAATTAAAAACATGGTCCAAGAGCTCAAACAGGAATTTGACTATGTCATCATAGACTGTCCTGCCGGAATCGAGCAAGGGTACAAAAATGCCGTTTCCGGAGCTGATAAAGCGATTGTGGTCACTACGCCTGAAATCTCAGCTGTTCGTGATGCTGACCGTATTATAGGGCTGCTGGAGCAAGAAGAAAATGTTGAACCGCCGCGGCTCGTTGTTAACAGAATCAGAAATCACCTGATGAAAAACGGTGACACGATGGATATCGACGAAATCGTACAGCATCTGTCGATCGATTTGCTCGGAATCGTGGCTGATGATGATGAAGTCATTAAAGCTTCCAATCATGGCGAACCGATTGCGATGGACCCTAAAAACCGCGCTTCCATTGCATATCGCAATATTGCCCGCCGCATCTTAGGTGAATCTGTTCCTTTACAGGTGCTTGAAGAGCAAAACAAAGGAATGATGGCTAAGATTAAGTCATTTTTCGGAGTAAGATCTTAATGTGATAGAATCAAAGAGAAGAATCTGACAAAGCATATGCTGTGTCAGGTTTTTTTTGTTTTTGCCTGCTTTGTTCTTGACTAAACCGAATATTTGCCATGGACAAGACATATGATGTACAAACCCAACGAATGCAAAGGATGATGGCAATGAGTCACAGAGCAGATGAAATCAGAAAACGATTAGAGAAAAGAAGAAAGCAGCTTTCCGGCTCAAAACGTTTCTCTACTCAGACAGTTTCTGAAAAGCAGAAACCCCCGTCCTGGGTGATGGTAACGGATCAGGAAAAACATGGAACAATTCCGGTTTATGAAGATAACATGCCAACATTCAACGGAAAACACCCATTGGTGAAAACAGATTCAATTATCCTGAAATGTCTTCTGTCGGCCTGCCTTGTTCTCGTTTCAGCTATAGCCTATAAAACAAACATTGGACCCGTCAGTCAGATTAAACCCGCCGTAGCCAAAACCTTTGAAACTGAATTTCAATTTGCCTCAGCAAGCCATTGGTTCGAAACCAAATTCGGAAATCCGCTTGCTTTCCTGGCTCCTGAACACAAAAATAAGGAACAGCAAATTGAAGTAGGCAAAGATCTGATCGCGCCTGCATCCGGGAAAGTACAGCAGGATTTTCAGGACAATGGGGAAGGAATTAAAGTCGAAACAAGCAGTGATAAGATTGATAGCGTAAAAGAAGGCTATGTGGTTGAAGTCAGCAAAGACAGCCAAACGGGACTGACGGTTAAGGTGCAGCATGCTGACAACACCTATAGTATCTATGGCGAGCTCAAAGATGTGGATGTTGCTTTATATGATTTTGTGGATAAAGGCAAAAAGCTCGGTTCGATTAAGCTTGATGATCATAATAAAGGGGTCTATTATTTTGCCATGAAAGACGGCGATAAATTTATTGATCCGATTCAGGTGATTACATTTGAATAAATGGCTCGACCTTATCTTAAAGATCCATGTGCATCCTTTTCTTTGGATTATCGCGGCGCTGGGCTTGCTCACAGGCCATATGAAAGCATTATTTTGTCTGCTCCTGATTGTATTGATTCATGAGCTGGGGCATGCTGCTCTGGCTGTGTTTTTTTCTTGGAGAATCAAGCGTGTTTTTTTGCTGCCGTTTGGGGGAACGGTCGAAGTGGAAGAGCACGGGAATCGGCCGTTAAAGGAAGAGTTTGCGGTCATTATTGCCGGCCCTCTTCAGCACATCTGGCTTCAGTTTGCCGCCTGGATGCTTGCAGAAGTCTCAGTGATTCATCAGCATACCTTTGAACTCTTCACCTTTTATAATCTTTCTATCTTATTTGTCAATTTACTGCCGATCTGGCCGCTGGATGGAGGAAAACTGTTATTTTTGTTGTTTTCCAAACAGCTGCCTTTTCAAAAGGCTCACCGGCTTAATCTAAAAACGTCGCTCTGCTTCTGCCTGTTGCTCGGGTGCTGGGTTTTATTCGTGATTCCTCTGCAGATCAGCGCATGGGTTTTGTTTGTCTTTCTGGCTGTTTCCTTGTTTGAGGAATATCGGCAAAGGCACTATATCCATGTGAGATTTCTCCTCGAAAGGTATTACGGAAAAAACAGGGAGCTTGAGAAACTTCTGCCGCTGACAGTAAAGGCGGAGGATAAAGTCTATCATGTGATGGCCGAGTTCAAACGTGGCTGTAAGCATCCGATTATTATAGAAAAATCAGGCCAAAAGCTCAGCCAGCTTGACGAGAATGAAGTGCTGCACGCTTACTTTGCCGATAAGCGGACGAATTCTTCCATGGAGGAGCTGCTTCTGCCCTACTAAAACTGATTGACAAACGCCTTGTATTTTGGTATATTTTTTAATGTTATGGATGTAGCACCATTGCTACAACCGCTCAGTACAGGTGTTAAGAGCTTTTACAGCCCCCTGGTATCTGGCGAGTCTTAGTCTAATAGGAGGTGCAGAGAATGTACGCAATCATTAAAACAGGCGGTAAACAAATCAAAGTTGAAGAAGGCCAAACTGTTTACATCGAAAAACTTGCTGCTGAAGCAGGTGAAACAGTTACTTTTGAAGACGTTTTGTTTGTTGGCGGAGACAACGTGAAAGTCGGCAACCCTACAGTTGAAGGCGCAACAGTAACGGCTAAAGTTGAAAAACAAGGCCGCGCGAAAAAAATCACTGTTTTCAGATACAAACCAAAGAAAAACGTTCATAAAAAACAAGGTCATCGTCAGCCTTACACTAAAGTGACGATCGAAAAAATCAACGCGTAAGCATGATTCAGGCAACAATCAGAAGGTCTCATGATAAAGGCATATTGTCTTTTGAAATGACGGGCCATGCGAATTTTGCTGAACATGGACAAGATCTTGTTTGTGCCGGAGTGACAGCCGTTGTGTTTGGAGCCGTTAACGCGGTCATTGTGCTCGCGGGCTTCGAGCCGCTTCTTGATATAGGGGAGGACGGGGGGTATTTTTATTTTGAATTCCCTGAATCTCTTGATCCAGAGGCACGCCAAAAAGCTCAGCTGCTGATTGAAGGCATGATTGTTTCGCTGGAGACAATCGAACGGGATTACAAAGACAACTTGCGTGTGACCACAAACATAATATAGGAGGTGAGCTACATGCTTAGATTAGATCTTCAGTTTTTCGCTTCTAAAAAAGGAGTAGGTTCTACAAAGAACGGACGTGACTCTGAGGCTAAACGTTTAGGTGCTAAACGTGCTGACGGTCAATTCGTAACAGGCGGTTCTATCCTTTACCGTCAACGCGGAACAAAAATTTACCCAGGTGAAAACGTGGGCCGCGGCGGAGATGACACTCTATTTGCGAAAATCGACGGAACTGTTAAATTCGAACGTTTCGGCCGTGACCGCAAAAAAGTGAGCGTATATCCTGTAGCTCAATAATGATTCAAAAAACTCCGGTCGATGATGACTGGAGTTTTTTTTGCAATATGCGGAGTAAACACCTAGAATGAAATGCAGAGTATGTGCGAGCAGACCCCGCCAAGAATGAGAATAAACATCTCAAACCCACTGGATATGTTCCCCAAGCAGTAATACATAAAATGTTCTGCCTGGCTGCAAATCAACCAAAGCCAGAAAAAAGGAACATGATATTTCTGGGAAAAACAATTGTTTTTCTAACAAAGCCTTCTCTGTTATAATTCATAATACACACTTATACAGACTCCTAAATAAGAAATTAAATGATTGGGAGTGCGAAAATGAAGGATGTTTCAAAAAATCAAGAAGAAAATATAAGCGACACGGCATTAACAAACGAACTGATTCATCTGCTTGGCCATTCCCGGCATGATTGGATGAATAAGCTGCAGCTGATTAAAGGAAACTTAAGCTTACAGAAGTATGACCGTGTCTTTGAAATGATTGAAGAAATGGTTATAGACGCAAAGCACGAATCAAAGCTCTCAAACCTGAAAACACCGCATTTGGCGTTTGATTTTCTTACGTTTAATTGGAAAACCCATTATATGACGCTTGAATATGAAGTTCTCGGAGAAATTAAGGATTTGTCGGCTTATGATCAAAAGCTGGCGAAACTGATGAGAAAGCTGTTTCATCTGTTTGATCAAGCAGTCAGCAGAGAGAGTGAAAATCATTTAACGGTTTCGCTTCAAACGGATCATCCTGACAGACAGCTGATTCTGTACCTTGATTTTCACGGCGCCTTTGCCGATCCATCTGCTTTTGATGATATTCGGCAGAATGGATATGAGGACATTGATATCATGCGTTTTGAAATCACGAGTCACGAATGTTTGATTGAAATTGGGTTGGACTAGCGGAGTTTTTAACGGTTTAGAACGGAGGACATTATGTTTGTAGATCAGGTCAAAGTATATGTAAAAGGCGGCGACGGCGGCAACGGTATGGTTGCGTTTCGCCGTGAAAAATATGTGCCGAAAGGCGGCCCTGCCGGCGGTGACGGAGGAAAGGGAGGAGACGTCGTTTTTGAAGTAGATGAAGGTCTCCGCACCCTGATGGATTTTAGATACAAAAAACACTTTAAAGCGATTCGCGGCGAGCATGGCATGTCCAAAAACCAGCACGGACGAAATGCTGATGATATGGTCATTAAAGTTCCGCCGGGCACCGTTGTGACAGACGATGATACGAAACAGGTCATCGCTGATTTAACAGAGCACGGACAGCGGGCTGTCATTGCAAGAGGCGGAAGAGGCGGAAGAGGAAATAGCCGCTTTGCTACACCGGCTAATCCCGCGCCTCAGCTTTCAGAAAACGGCGAGCCGGGAAAAGAACGCTACATTGTTCTTGAATTAAAAGTGCTTGCAGATGTCGGACTTGTCGGGTTCCCGAGTGTGGGAAAATCTACTTTGCTGTCTGTTGTCTCATCTGCAAAACCGAAAATTGCGGACTATCACTTTACAACGCTTGTCCCAAATCTCGGCATGGTTGAAACGGATGACGGACGCAGCTTTGTCATGGCCGATTTGCCGGGGCTGATTGAAGGCGCACACCAAGGCGTCGGACTTGGCCACCAGTTTTTGCGCCATATTGAACGGACGAGGGTTATTGTTCATGTCATTGACATGTCAGGCTTAGAAGGCCGTGATCCATATGATGATTATCTTACGATTAACCAGGAGCTGAGCGAGTACAATCTGCGTCTCACTGAGCGTCCGCAAATTATCGTTGCAAATAAAATGGACATGCCGGAGGCTGCGGAAAATCTCGAAGCCTTTAAAGAAAAGCTGACGGATGATTATCCGGTATTCCCGATCAGTGCGGTGACAAGAGAAGGTCTGCGTGAGCTTCTGTTTGAGGTTGCCAATCAGCTTGAGAACACACCGGAATTCCCGCTGTATGACGAGGAAGAGCTTACACAAAACCGTGTCATGTACACGATGGAAAATGAAGAAGTGCCATTTAACATTACACGCGATCCAGACGGTGTATTTGTGCTTTCAGGAGACAGCCTTGAGCGGTTATTCAAGATGACTGATTTCTCACGTGATGAATCGGTTAAACGGTTTGCAAGACAGATGCGCGGAATGGGTGTTGATGAAGCACTCAGAGAACGCGGAGCCAAGGATGGAGATATAATCAGGCTTCTGGAATTTGAATTTGAATTTATTGATTAATGAATGTTGGCTGAAAAGAGAGCCTGGTGCCAGGCTCTCTATTTTAAAGGGGGGATGCAAATGAAAGAGGAGACATTTTATCTTGTCCGTGAAGATGTATTGCCCGATGCAATGAGAAAAACATTAGAAGTCAAAAAGCTGCTTGATCGAAAAAAAGCAGATTCAGTAGCAGATGCCGTTCAAAAGGTCGATTTAAGCAGAAGTGCGTTTTATAAATACAGGGATGCTGTTTTTCCATTCTACACCATGGTAAAAGAACAAATTATCACACTTTTCTTTCATTTGGAGGATAGGTCAGGTGCGTTATCTCAGCTTCTTCAGGCGGTAGCTGATTCTGGAAGCAACGTTCTTTCCATTCACCAGACCATTCCGCTTCAAGGCAGAGCAAATGTGACACTGTCTATCAGTACGTCGGCAATGGAAGAAGACATTCATACATTAATGAATAAGCTCAGGAAGTTTGATTTTGTAGAAAAGGTTGAAATATTAGGTTCAGGTGCATAAGGGAGAGGAAATCGTCATGAAAGTCGGTTATTTAGGTCCAGCAGCTACATTTACACATCTAGCAGTCAGTTCTTGTTTTCAAAACGGCGCCGAACATGTTGCTTACCGCACCATTCCGGAGTGTATAGATGCAGCCGTTGCAGGCGAAGTTGATTTTGCTTTTGTTCCTTTGGAAAATGCATTAGAAGGATCTGTTAATCTAACAATAGACTATTTAATACATGAACAGCCCTTGCCAATCGTGGGTGAAATGACGTTGCCGATTCATCAGCACTTGCTCGTCCATCCCTCTAGAGAGAATGCATGGAAAGAGCTCGACAAAATTTACTCACATTCACACGCGATTGCGCAATGCCATAAATTTCTTCATCGACATTTTCCTTCCGTTCCATATGAATACGCCAATTCTACCGGGGCGGCAGCAAAGTTTGTCAGTGACCATCCCGAGCTGAATATCGGGGTCATTGCCAATGATATGGCAGCTTCTACATACGAATTAAAAATCGTGAAACGGGATATACAGGATTATAGGGACAATCATACAAGATTTGTTATCCTGTCTCCTGATGAAAACATATCTTTTGAAGTGAATTCAAAATTGAGTTCTAGGCCCAAAACGACCTTAATGGTCATGCTGCCGCAGGATGATCAGTCCGGGGCGCTGCATAGAGTGCTGTCTGCATTTTCTTGGAGAAATTTAAACTTGTCAAAAATTGAGTCACGTCCGACTAAAACCGGATTAGGCCATTATTTCTTTATTATTGATATTGAGAAAGCGTTTGATGATGTATTGATTCCAGGGGCCATGCAGGAGCTTGAAGCACTCGGCTGCAAAGTGAGGCTTCTGGGTGCATACCAGTCTTACCAATTATAAAAAAAGCCCACTAGAGGGCTTTTTTTAGTCTTTAATTAAAATGCCGGCTTCTTCGAGGGCTTGGCAAGCTTGATCGATGCGATGTTCATCAGGTGCTGTCAGTGTATGCAGGTGCACGCCGTCGGTCAGCTGTGATAAGTAGGCAGCATTCGTAGAATTGATTTTTTTGATGAAATGGCTAACTTCTTTCCGGGTGCCTACTTGGATGGCTGCAGTTAAATCTCCGTATACGGGATGCTCGATTTTTACGTCTTTTACTGTAACGCCTTCGTCGACGATGAGCTGCAGTTCCTCTTCTGTCCGTTCAGGACCGTGCAGACATGCTATGATTCTTTCTGCCTGCTGGTGCTGCTGAGCGGCTGCATCCATGTATACATATCCTTGGCTTGTGGCGATAATCGGTACATTTTTCGCTTTCAAGAGCGATATATCCTGTACAATAACCTGTCTTGAGACGTTCGCTTTTTTTGCGAGTTCTCCTCCTGTCAGCGGTGATTTAGATTCCTTCAGCCACAGAAGAAGCTGGTCACGCCTGTTGGCGCCCATTAGCTTTAATTCTTCGGTCAATATCAAATTCTCCTTTCTTTTGTTCCCAAAGCACTGTAAACGTATGTAATAACTGTTCCAGCTGTTCAGCTGTTGTATGCCTGCCAAAAGAGATGCGGATAAATTGCAGAGCTTCTTGTTCGGTTTTTCTTAATGCTTTCATTGTTTCAGACGGACCGTGGTAACCTGCAGAACAAGCGCTGCCGGTTGAAATGCAAATATTACTCCGATTACATTCTAACATAACATATTGTCCTTCAAATGAGTGAAAAAAACACCCTATAATATGCGGAAGACATTCTGCTTTCGAAGTGTCTGCTGCAAGGGTTACAGGGAGAGACCGAATACGGATTTGGTCTAGAAAGTATGTTCTTAATGCCTCATTGCGGGATATCTGTTTTTCCATTTCGCTTACGATCAATTCTGCAGCGGCAGTGAAGGCACCGATCCCGGGAACATTTACGGTGCCGGCTCTGAATCCGTATTCGTGAGTAGTCAGATGATAAACGGGTTTCCAAGGGACATCCGGCCGGATATAGACCGCCCCTACTCCTTTTGGACCGTGGATTTTATGGCTGGACATTGAGAGTGCATCTACTCCCAGATTTTTTGTATTGATCGGGATCTTTCCAAACGTTTGAACAGCGTCGCAATGAAGAAGAATCCCCTTATTGTGCAGGTATGAAGACAGGCGTTGAATGGGCTGAATGATCCCGGTTTCAGAATTTGCATGCTGAATAGATACAAGGCCTGTTTCCGGCCGGATATGGGCTAGTAATATTTCCTCGGTAATAAGCCCGTATTCATTCGGTTCAATGACTGTTACATCATATCCCTGCTGTTCCAAAAAAGCAGCGCAATTATGAATGGACTGATGCTCCATGGCAGTCATAATAAAATGTCTTTTCGTTTTTGGCAGGCCGTTTAGCAATGATTGAATGGCCAGAAAATTGGATTCAGTGCCGCCGCTTGTAAAATAGATGCCGCTTGCTTCTCCGCCAATGATGTTGGCGATTTTTTCACGGCAGTACTCCAGTATGTGCTTTGCTTTTCCTCCTGCATCATGCAGGCTGCTGGCATTTCCGTACATATCCATACTAAGCTTCTGATATACAGTAAGGGCTTCCTCACAAATAGGCGTTGTCGCTGCATAATCTAAATAAATCATCCGGTCTTCCTCCATCCGTTCTCCATAAAAAACTCTTGAGTTTATTTTATCCTTGTGTAAATATAGGTGTCAAGACAGGTGTAAACAACAGGAGGATGGCATATGTCTAAAAAGACGATTGCAGTCATCGGTTCAGGGGCGGCGGCACTTTCCTTAGCTGCAGCTTTCCCGCCCTCATACGAAGTGACTGTTATCACAAAAAAAAGCGTCAAAAACAGCAATTCTGTCTATGCACAAGGCGGGATTGCTGCGGCCTATGCAAAAGATGACTCGATTGAAGCCCATCTGGAGGATACGTTATACGCAGGGTGCGGCCATAATAATCTAGCTATTGCAGCAGACGTATTACATGATGGAAAAATGATGGTTCAAAGCCTATTGGAGCGTGGATTTCCATTCGACCGCAATGAACGAGGCGGTGTTTGTCTTGGAAGAGAAGGGGCCCACTCATACAACCGCATATTTCATGCTGGCGGAGACGCAACAGGCGGGCTGCTTATCGATTATTTGCTCAAACGGATCAACAGCAAAATCAAGTTAATCGAGAATGAAATGGCAGCAGATTTGCTTATAGAGGACGGACGATGTATCGGCGTCATGACAAAAGACAGCAAAGGGCGGCTCAAGGTAAGGCACGCAGACGAAGTTGTGCTGGCTGCCGGCGGCTGTGGAAACCTGTTTCTTCACCATACGAATGATCTCACTGTCACAGGTGACGGTCTTTCTCTGGCTTACCGGGCCGGGGCGGAATTAACGGATTTGGAGTTTACTCAGTTTCACCCGACACTGCTTGTGAAAAATGGTGTTTCCTACGGGCTTGTTTCAGAAGCTGTCAGAGGGGAAGGCGGATGTTTAGTAGACGAAAACGGCCGCAGGATTATGGCTGAACGGCATCCCTTAGGTGACCTGGCTCCAAGAGATATTGTCTCACGGGTTATTCACGAAGAAATGGCAAAAGGAAATCGCGTTTATATAGACTTCAGTGCGATTTCTGATTTTGAAACGCGTTTCCCTACCATCACCGCTATTTGTGAAAAAGCAGGGGTTGATATCCACAGCGGAAAAATTCCTGTTGCTCCGGGAATGCATTTCTTAATGGGAGGTGTTTCAGTTAATCGCTGGGGAGAAACGACAGTGCCGGGGCTTTATGCGATTGGCGAGACAGCATGCTCCGGTTTACATGGAGCAAACCGGCTTGCAAGCAATTCTTTATTGGAAGCGCTGGTATTTGGAAAAAGGGCAGCAGAGCATATTATCCAAAAACCGGTTTATAACAGGCAATATCAATCAGGGCTAGAAACCAGTGTCGTCTACGAGGTGCCGGATATAGAGGTGTATGAACTGCAAAGCAAAATGACAAGCCACATGTCTATTTTGCGGGAACAAAGCAGTTTGATTGAGCTTAGCATCTGGCTTCATACGCTGCCTTTTCAGGAAGTGAATGTGAAGGATATCACAATTCGGCAGATGGAGCTTTCTCATCTATGGCAAACTGCAAAGCTGATGACGTTTTCTGCGCTTTTGCGGGAGGAAAGCAGAGGGGCTCACTTCCGCACCGATTTTCCTCATGCTGAGGTGAGCTGGCAAGGAAGACAAATTGTCCATACAAAAAAAGGAACGAAGATCAGAAAAAACGAGGGGATTTGGAACAATGAATCATTTACAGCTGAAAAAATTACTGAATCACTTTTTTCTTGAGGATATTGGGACAGGGGATCTTACATCGCAGTCTATTTTTGGAGAACAGAGCTGTGAAGCGGAGATTGTTGCAAAGTCAGAGGGTATTTTTGCAGGAGCAGCGATCATAAAAGAAGGCTTTTCGTTATTGGACGAAAATGTTCGAATCATTTTACACAAAAAAGATGGGGACATGTTGCATAAAGGTGAAGTGATTGCCGAGTTACACGGTCCCGCAGCTGCGCTCCTTTCAGGAGAGCGGGTCGTATTAAATCTTATTCAGAGGCTGTCAGGAATTGCGACAATGACAAGAGAGGCTGTTCGGTGTCTGGATGATGAACAGATTAAAATTTGTGACACGAGAAAAACAACACCGGGGCTCAGAATGCTGGAGAAATATGCTGTCAGAGCCGGCGGCGGGTATAATCATCGATTCGGTTTGTATGACGGCATCATGATTAAAGATAATCATATCGCAGCATGCGGCTCTATTTTAGAGGCATGCAAAAAAGCCCGTCAGGCCGCAGGGCACATGGTAAATATCGAGGTGGAAATTGAAACGGAGGGACAGCTGCGGGAAGCAATTGCAGCTGGCGCGGATGTTATTATGTTTGACAACTGTCCGCCTGATACGGTCCGTCATTTTGCAAAGCTCACACCGGATCATATAAAAACTGAAGCCTCCGGCGGGATTACGTTAGAATCTTTGCCTGCTTTTAAAGGGACGGGTGTGAATTATATTTCATTAGGATTTCTGACTCATTCCGTCAAAAGTTTAGATATCAGCATGGATGTTACGTTATCAAATGAATCTGTGGAGGAATGCCGTTATGTCAATTCTTGATGTGATCAAACAATCGAATGATATGATGCCCGAAAGTTATAAAGAACTATCGAGAAAGGATATGGAAACGCGCGTTGCCGCCATTAAAAAAAAGTTCGGCAGCAGGCTCTTTATACCAGGCCATCATTATCAAAAGGATGAAGTGATACAATTTGCTGACCAAACAGGCGACTCCCTGCAATTGGCCCAAGTAGCGGAAAAAAACAAAGAAGCGGATTATATCGTATTTTGCGGCGTTCACTTTATGGCAGAAACCGCCGATATGCTGACAAGCGAGCGGCAAACGGTCGTCCTGCCAGATATGAGAGCAGGATGTTCTATGGCTGACATGGCTGACATGCAGCAGACCAATAGGGCATGGAAGAAGCTTCAGCATATATTTGGAGATACGATCATACCTTTAACTTATGTGAACTCCACTGCGGAGATCAAGGCATTCGTCGGAAAACATGGCGGAGCAACTGTGACTTCTTCAAATGCGAAAAAAGTGCTTGAATGGGCGTTTACACAGAAAAAAAGAATTTTATTTTTGCCTGATCAGCATTTAGGGAGAAATACGGCTTATGATCTGGGCATTGCGCTCGAAGATATGGCTGTGTGGGACCCGATAAAAGATGAATTAGTAGCTGAATCCGGGCATACGAATGTGAAAGTGATTTTGTGGAAAGGGCATTGCTCTGTTCACGAGAAATTCACCACTAAAAATATCCTTGATATGAGAGAGCGAGACCCCGACATTCAGATCATTGTGCACCCGGAATGTTCACACGAAGTCGTGACACTAAGCGATGATAACGGATCAACGAAATATATTATCGACACAATCAACCAGGCTCCGGCGGGAAGCAAGTGGGCAATCGGGACAGAAATGAATCTTGTTCAGCGGATCATTCACGAGCATCCAGATAAACAAATCGAATCACTCAACCCTGACATGTGCCCTTGCCTGACAATGAACCGAATTGATTTGCCGCATTTGTTGTGGTCGCTGGAACAAATTGAAAAAGGAGAACCTTCAGGCGTCATCAAGGTGCCAAAAGCCATTCAGGAAGATGCACTCCTTGCCCTGAATCGAATGCTTTCGATCACGTAGATCAGAAATATTTTCCCTTCCTTTACTCATAACTTCTTTTGTTCAGGCATATGTTGTGAAGAAACATATTGTAATCACAGCTGAACTGTTCACGTTTTGCATAGGAGGGGAAAACGTTGAAAATCCATATCGTTCAAAAAGGTGATTCGCTCTGGAAAATAGCTGAAAAGTACGGAGTCGATGTTGAGGAAGTGAAAAAACTCAATACACAGCTTAGCAATCCAGACTTAATCATGCCTGGAATGAAAATAAAAGTGCCGTCAGAAGGAGTCCCGGTCAGAAAAGAGCCAAAAGCGGGCAAAAGTCCTGCGGCCGGGAGTGTGAAGCAAGAACATCCATATGCGAAAGAGAAGCCTAAATCCGTTGTCGATGTAGAAGACACAAAGCCGAAAGAAAAGAAGTCCATGCCGTATGTCCCGCCGATGCCTAATTTGCAGGAAAATGTGTACCCTGAAGCTGATGTGAACGATTATTATGATATGAAACAGCTTTTCCAGCCTTGGTCGCCTCCTAAACCGGAGGAGCCGAAAAAACATCATGACGGAAATATGGATCATATGTATCATATGCAAGACCAATTTCCACAACAGGAGGCTATGAGTAATATGGAAAATGCAAATTATCCGAATATGCCTAATATGCCAAAGGCGCCAGAGGTAGGCGGTGTAGAAGAGGAAAACGTTCATCACACAGTTCCGAATATGCCGATGCCGGCTGTTCAGCCTTATTATCATTATCCGGCTCATTTCGTACCGTGTCCGGTGCCTGTTTCGCCAATTTTTCCAGGATCAGGATTATGCTATCCGTACTATCCGGCACAAGCTTATCCAATGCATCCGATGCATGGATACCAGCCAGGCTTTGTATCGCCTCAGTATGACCCGGGTTATGAAAACCAGCATCATGAAAACAGCCATCACGGACATTACGGTTCATACGGTGCGCCGCAATACGCATCTCCGGCTTATGGATCTCCGTATGGACATATGCCGTATGGCCCTTATTACGGCACTCCCCAAGTAATGGGAGCATACCAGCCTGCTGCGGCTCATGGTTACATGCCATACAAAGATCATGACGACTGCGGCTGTGACGGTGATCATCAGCCATATTTCTCTGCGCCTGGCCATTCGGGAATGGGAGCTTATGGAAGCCCTAATATGCCATATGGCACAGCTAACCCAAATCCAAACCCATATTCGGCAGGAGTTTCTATGCCAATGACGAATCAGCCTTCTGTAAACCAAATGTTTGGCCGGCCGGAAGAAGAAAATGAGTGATCGTTCGGAACGATGTAAATCGTTCCTTTTTTTATTTTCAAGCTGATCACTGCCAAATGGAGAGAACTGACACGCTTAACATGCCCCCCATACGCACATGATAAAAGCGAGCAAACATGCTCAATTCGTCCACGGGGGGTTTTTCCATTGGGTAAAAAAATGACGATCGCTAGCCTGATTCTAATGACAGCCGGCTTAACAGCTTGCGGAGCAAACGATAATGCTATGAATGATACGCGCAATAACGACAATACCCGTCCAATCGGATATTATTCAAATGAAAATGACGCCGATAGACAGGGAGACGGAATCGACCACGATGGTCCTGTTTCTGAATTAATGGAGGATCAGAACGACGGTAACCGAAACACCACGAATGTAAATAACCGTGACCGTGTTACTGCTGACGATCGTGTTCCTTTGGCAACTGACGGAACATATAACAACACGAATAACCGAAACATGAATCGGAATGCAGCGAACAACGGGTATGACAACCAAGAAAACAGAAGACTGGCTGCAAAAATTGCCAACCGTGTGAAACAAGTGAAAAACGTCAATGACACACAAGTTATGGTATCGGATGACCGAGTAGTTATCGCAGTCAAAAGCCACAGAGAGTTCACAAAGTCTGACAGAGATAATGTCGTAAAAGCAGCGCGCAACTATGCAAATGGCCGTGACGTCCAGGTATCAACAGATAAAGGGCTGTTCAGAAAACTTCATAAAATGAACAACCGCTAGGAAGGAAGGGCTGCCGGAAGTGATATTCGGCAGCCTTTTTCTTTGCATCAGCGAACAATTCCCATTAAAGTGTACATAGAAAATGTAAAAGAAGGTGAAAACATGGCAGGCCATTCCAAGTGGAAAAACATTCAAAAAAGAAAAAATGCACAGGATGCAAAGCGCGGCAAAATATTTATGAAGCTTGCAAAAGAAATCTATGTGGCAGCGAAAGAAGGCGGAGCGGATCCAGAAGCAAATTCAGCATTGCGTCTTGTCATCGAAAAAGCAAAAGGCGCCAATATGCCGAATGAAAATATAGATCGGGCCATTAAAAAAGCTGCGGGAGGCCAAGATGGAAGCAGTTATGAAGAAATCACCTATGAAGGCTACGGCCCTTCAGGGATTGCCGTCATGGTTGAATGCGTAACAGATAATAAAAACCGAACGGCGTCAAATGTGCGGACAGCCTTTAATAAAAATGGCGGAAGTCTGGGAGAAAGCGGATGTGTAGCCTTTTTATTTGAACGAAAGGGGTTCATTACGATAGACCGTACTGAACGGCAAATAGAAGAAGATGAGCTCATGCTTGATGTGCTTGAAGCAGGAGGAGAAGAGCTGCGAATTGAAGAAAACCTATATGAGGTTTTCACAGAGCCTGAGCATTTTGAAGAGGTGAAAACAGCCCTCGAATCAAAATATCTAATTTCTTCGGCGGAGGTGACCATGCTTCCCAATACCTATGCAGAAGCCGATGATCAGGCTGTTGAGAAGCTGGAAACATTAATAGACGTCCTTGAAGATGACGATGATGTTCAAGAAGTGTATACAAACTATCGCTCATAAAAAACCGGCACGATGTCAAATCGGGCCGGTTTTAGTATGTTCAGGAGACACGTTCACTTTCATGAGTGTATTCTTTCTCCCAGAAATCAGCGTTTTTGATACCCAGCGCTTTTGGATCAAAGACCGGGTCTAAGCCCTGCTTCTTTTGGCGCTCATAATCCTTTAAAGCAAGGAGCGCCGGCTTGGCAAGCAGCACAATGGCAATGACGTTCAGCCATACCATAATGCCAAGCCCTGCATCCCCTAATGCCCAAGCAAGTGAAGCTGTTTTCACAGTACCATAGAACGTGGCGGCTAAAATAATCAGTTTTAAGCCAAGCATTGCCCATTTGCTTTCTCTGCCTCGTGCTAAATAGGCGATATTTGTTTCTGCGATGTAGTAATACGCCATAATTGTTGTAAAAGCGAAGAAGAATAAAGCGATGGCAACAAAGCCTGCACCGAATCCGGGAAGAACACTGTCAATTGCCGCTTGTGTGAAACCAGGTCCTGCTTCTACGCCTTTAAGCTGGTGAACGATAAAGGAACCATCTGCAGCCTGGGTATTGTACATGCCGGTAAACAAGATCATGAAAGCTGTAGCGGAACATACAAACAAGGTGTCAATATAAACAGAAAATGCCTGAACCAGTCCCTGCTTGACCGGATGAGAAACCTCTGCAGCAGCTGCCGGATGTGGGCCTGTTCCCTGGCCGGCTTCGTTTGAGTAAATGCCACGTTTAACGCCCCAGGAAATCGCCATGCCGATCAAGCCGCCAAAAGCGGAATCCAATGCAAAGGCGCTTTTGAATATTAATGAGATCACAGCAGGCAATTCAGACACATTCATGACAATAATAATCAAAGACAGCAGGATATATCCAATGGCCATAAATGGAACAATCATTTGCGCCGCATTGGCAATTCGTTTGACGCCGCCAAAAATAATGAACCCTAATAATAAAACCAGACCGCACCCTGTGACGAAAGGAGAGATGCCGAATGCATTTTGGATCCCAGCCGCAATGGAGTTGGACTGTACGCCCGGCATTAGAAAGGCCATTGCAATAAGGGCAGCAGCGGCAAATAAGATGGCAAACCACTTAATGCCTAAGCCTTTTTCTATATAATAAGCAGGGCCGCCCCGATATTGACCGTCTTGTTTCACTTTGTAAATTTGAGCAAGCGTTGATTCTACAAAGGCACTCGCCGCCCCGATAAAGGCAATCGCCCACATCCAGAACACTGCACCGGGTCCGCCGAATGCAATTGCTGTCGCCACTCCCGCGATGTTTCCTGTGCCCACACGGCCGGACAGCGCAATCGATAACGCTTGGAAAGATGAAACGCCGGCTTCAGAGCTCTTGCCTTTGAACATCTGAACAATCATTTCTTTTAAATGTCGGACTTGTAAAAAACGGGTCATAATTGAAAAGGCGAATCCAATTCCCAATAAAATATAAATGACGGGCGTACTCCATAAGACCGCATTCAAACTAGCAACAAAATCTGCCATCAAGCTTCCCCCTCACTTCAAATTCGAATACATGTATAAAAAGGATTTTGGTCTAATCGAACTATTTCTACAATCGATTTGTCACATTATATGACCTGTAATTATCAATAAGAAGAGGAAGGGAAAAAGAAAAAACGCGGCGTATCGACTACGCTGCGTTTTTCTACAGAGGCAAACTTATGGCAATTGTTATAAAATCCTTCAGCAACAAATAGCCTAGTTCAGTCAAACCGTATATAAAGGATAAAGCAATCACAAAATGATTGAAATGCTTTTCATCATTTGTTCCGTTCATCTTATTCATGTTTCATCACCTCACTGACGCCTGCGGCGGTTCTTCACGGATCCAATGATCATCTTTTCGCCAATCATACGTTTCATCAGTATCAAGATGTAAAGTCTGATTGCCGATTTTCACTGTATGGTGATTGACCCACGTCACTGCTGGGCGGCTGTCCGGGTAATTCCAGTAGATTGTTCTCTTGACAAGTGTTTTTTCATTTACAAGTTCACCTCTGGCTGCATCTAAGCTCAAGGTGTTTTCGGATACATAAGTGTTTAACGTATAGCTGCCGTCCGGCGATTCAACCGATTGGACGAGATTGCCTTTCGGAACGTTTTTTAGTGAAAATAACATCCAATAGATGGCGCCGCCGAAGAAGACCAGCAGGGCAAACATAATAAGCGGGATGTTGCTGCGTGTCTTAATGTGACTCTCTCCCTTTTTTTCTCTCATTTTACTATATATCGGATTCATATGATCTTTACATTTCTTTAAAATTACCTTAATAAAGCAATGATAAGATGAAATAAAGCCAATAAAGGGTGAGGGGAGACAGAAATGGAAAAAACGTATTGTCATTCCGGCGAGAAGGACCCAGAAGCGGTCTACTTAACTGTGAGAGGCTATCGAATTAAGCTGTCGCCTGAACAAATGAAGCTGATTTCTGCCGTCAGAAAGTAAAAAATACATGATAAAGGCAGCCGCTTGTGCGGCTGCCTTTTTGATTTAAGAATATTTTCTTTTCCGCTGTGCGAAATGCTTTTGAAACCAATCTTTCTTATATAAAAATGCGATGATCTCCAGCCAAAAACCCGGAATCTTTTTGGGGAATATCGGTTTTTTGTAGAGTGCATGATATGCGGATTTTAAGTCGTCCCACTGCGTGCATGTTTTTGTTTGCTCAAATCTCGCAACATCAATCACCCGCACCGCCCCGGTTTCTGTCAATATCAGATTTCGCAAATGAATATCTGACGGGTTCAGTCCGGCTGCCCGGGCGTCAGAAAGCGCTTCTTCAACCTGCTGAATCATGTCATCACTGATTGCAATGCCTTTCTTCAGACAGTTATAAAAGGTTTCACCTTTAATATATTCCATGAGAATAAATGAATCGCCAGTTTCGTAAATGTCAGGATAGAATGCGGACCCGGCTAATTTTTCATAGATCGCTGCTTCTTTGACTGCTGTCGCTCGATATTCCGGAAAAAATACTTTCAGCGCCATTTTTCGACCGCCTTCTGTTAAGGCAAACACATAGGCGCTTCTTCCCTTGCCGATTAGTGTTAATTCCTCGGATTTCTCTTTGACTTTATCAAATCTGCTGTTCTTGCGGTATATGACGGAATGGGCCAGTGCCTCTGCTTTTGTCAGCATTTCATTCACCTTCTTTGCTCTATTTTATGCAGTTGTTTATAGGAAAATCATAAACTGTTCAGGAAAAAGAGCCTAATTCTAGTGTATCTGGTCTTGAAGAAGAAGGCTACTTATAAGCATGAATTGTGATAAAAGTGACATAGAACGTTTAATTTCCATTCTTGAAAAGCGCTTACAAATGGGATAGTATTAATTTTAAATAAAGCGCTTTCGTGAATGATCAAGGGGGAAGAAGCTATGACAAAACAGATTGTGACAGGGATTATCGGTGCAGGCCGCATCGGCAAACTTCATGTTCAAAATATAAGCCGGATTCCTCACATGAAAATAAAAGCAGTCTCTGACATTCAGGCAAGCCGTATAAAAAGCTGGGCCGACAGTCATCAGATTGAATACATAACCTCTGATTATCGTGATTTATTACATGATCCTGATATTGATGCTATTTTTATTTGCTCTCCTACAGCCGTACATGCACAGATGATCAAAGAAGCAGCCGAGGCGAAAAAGCATATATTTTGTGAGAAGCCCGTTAGTTTCTCTCTGGACGAAACGAGTGAAGCGCTTGCGGCTGTCCGGAAACACGGGGTAACACTTCAAGTCGGATTTAACCGCCGCTTTGATCCTCATTTTAAGAAAATCAAAACGATTGTTGAAAATGGTGAAATCGGTACACCTCATTTATTAAGAATCACTTCCCGGGACCCAGAACCCCCGAATATAGATTATGTCCGTACGTCAGGCGGATTGTTTATGGATATGTCGATCCATGATTTTGATATGGCCAGATATATTATGGGAAGCGAAGTGACGGAAGTGTATGCCAAAGGGGCGGCTTTGGTGAATCCTTCTTTTGCGGAGCTGGGTGATATTGATACAGCTGTTATTACACTGACTTTTGAAAACGGTGCCATGGCTGTGATTGATAACAGCCGCCAAGCTGTGTACGGATATGACCAGCGGGTTGAGGTTTTCGGGACGAAAGGCTCTGCAGCGGCTGACAATAGCAGGCCGACAACGGTTGAGGTGTCAACAGCTGATTTTGTGATGAAGGATAAACCGCATTTCTTTTTCCTTGAACGCTATAAGGATTCATATGAGGAGGAGATTCTCCGTTTTGCAGAAGCGATCGGCACAAACCAGGAGACTCCCTGCACCGGCAATGACGGTTTACAGGCCGGAAGGATCGCCAGAGCAGCACAGCAATCGCTTGCTTTTGGCATGCCTGTCAGCATTGAGCACACTGAAAAAATCGCTTTTTAATCTAACAGGATTACAATTCAGCAAGCTTGGGTATATACTCCATTGATACTTTAAGTAGGCGGTGGAGAAAATGAATACAGTACATGCTAAAGGAAATGTTTTGAACAAAATCGGAATTCCTTCTCACATGGTTTGGGGTTATATTGGCGTTGTCATCTTTATGGTTGGAGACGGCCTCGAACAAGGCTGGCTGTCTCCTTTTCTCGTTGATCATGGTCTCAATATGCAGCAATCCGCATCGTTATTTACCATGTACGGCATTGCTGTCACCATCTCAGCTTGGCTTTCAGGAACGTTTGTCCAAACTTGGGGGCCGAGAAAAACGATGACTGTCGGATTGCTTGCATTTATCCTCGGTTCGGCCGCTTTTATCGGCTGGGCGATTCCTCATATGTATTATCCGGCTCTCTTGGGCAGCTATGCTCTTAGAGGCTTGGGATATCCGCTGTTTGCATACTCTTTTCTCGTATGGGTGTCATACAGCACCTCTCAAAATATTCTCGGAAAAGCCGTCGGCTGGTTTTGGTTTATGTTTACGTGCGGCCTTAACGTGCTCGGCCCGTTCTATTCCAGCTATGCAGTTCCAGCCTTTGGAGAAATCAATACGCTTTGGAGCGCTTTACTGTTTGTGGCGGCAGGCGGAATTCTTGCCTTATTTTTTAACAAAGATAAATTTACTCCGATACAAAAACAAGATCAGCCGAAATGGAAAGAACTGTCGAAGGCATTTACGATTATGTTTGAAAACCCTAAGGTAGGCATCGGCGGAGTGGTCAAGACGATTAATGCGATAGGACAATTTGGATTTGCCATCTTTCTTCCTACTTATTTAGCACGATACGGGTATTCGGTTTCGGAATGGCTGCAAATATGGGGGACGCTGTTTTTTGTGAATATTGTGTTTAATATCATTTTCGGTGCAGTCGGAGATAGACTTGGCTGGCGCAATACGGTCATGTGGTTTGGCGGTGTCGGATGCGGTATTTTTACGCTGGCGCTGTATTACACGCCTCAGCTGATCGGGCATCAGTATTGGGTGCTCATGATTATCGCCTGCTGCTACGGCGCGGCTTTAGCAGGATACGTTCCATTAAGCGCGCTTTTGCCGACGCTTGCACCTGATAATAAAGGTGCTGCCATGTCAGTGTTGAATTTGGGATCTGGTTTATGTGCGTTTATCGCGCCGGGCATCGTGAGTCTTTTCATTGGGCCGCTCGGTGCAGGCGGCGTGATTTGGATCTTTGCGGCATTGTATTTTTTCAGTGCCTTTCTGACGCGATTCTTGACAATTTCTGAGCAAAGCACAGGTGTGTATACGGAGGAACGGTTTGTCAGGGAAAATGTGCAGACAAATTTTGATAAAACGGTTAAGCAGTAGCCTCTTTGGTCAAACTAATCATAAACGTGTGCAAAGAGGTGTAGAGGGTGAAACGATTCAGCACGGCGTATCTTTTGCTGGGCATTCTTTGCTCAGCGGCAGTATTTTTAATAGGAGCTCCTTCCCGCGCACTTGGCGCGGAAGTGGAGCACTATGAGCCGCTGCAGGTGCATGTGCAGCTTGAAAAGGTGTATTTGGACGGCGATGTCAGCATTGAGCATAGGCATGAAAAAGTGTTTTCTATGGATGATTTTTGGGCAGCTTATGCCGGATGGACGCTTGTGGAACAAAAAAAGGGATATGTGCTCTTCCGGAAGCAAATGGACGATATATCTCCGCTCAGCAAGGTCAACGGGTATATCGGTGTATCGGATAATGGAGTGATTTCTACTTTTCATGGGCGGCCTGAGCCAGCTTCCGAACCAATTCAGTCTTTTTTTCAAATTGATTTAGAAAGGCTGGAAAGCCATATGCAAAAAAATCTGCTGAAAGGCATTCCATTTCGGACAAAAGCGGAGTTTGAGGATGTCATCGAACATATGAAGACATACAGCGGGTAACGTCCGCTGATTGAAGACATGTATTCATGTCTTTTTTTTCGTGAAAGAATGAGAGAGAAGCGAACATATGTTAACTTTTCTATAAGACTTTGGCTGTTTTTATGGTACAATGAAGAACAGTCAAAGAGGTGAATTTGCGTGATTGAATTTGTTAAAGGGACGATTGATTATGTATCTCCCCAATATATTGTCATAGAGAACGGCGGCATCGGCTATCAGATTTTCACGCCGAATCCGTTTATATATAAGGAGAGAAGCCAGGAAACGATTTTTACATACCATCATATCAGAGAGGATGCTTTTTCGCTTTACGGTTTTTCAACAAGAGAGGAGAAGGCGCTCTTTACAAAGCTGTTAAACGTGACCGGAATTGGCCCGAAAGGAGCACTTGCCATCTTGGGCTCGGGTGATCCCGGAGCGGTCATCCAAGCAATTGAAAATGAAGATGAAGCTTTTTTGGTCAAGTTTCCTGGAGTAGGAAAGAAAACCGCACGCCAGATTATTCTAGATTTAAAAGGAAAGCTGGCAGATGTTGTGCCTGAAATGATTGAAAATCTGTTTAATCATGAAGAAAGGCTTGAAAAGCAAACAGCGGAAACGGCTCTTGAAGAAGCACTTGAAGCCCTCAGGGTTCTCGGATATGCTGAAAAAGAAATCAAAAAGGTGCTTCCTCACCTTAAAGAAGAAATTGGGCTGACAACAGACCAATATGTGAAAAAAGCATTACAAAAACTATTAAAGTAAGGTGATGTTCATGGATGAACGGCTCGTCTCAAGTGAAGCAGACAACCATGAATCAGTGATAGAGCAAAGCCTGAGGCCGCAAAATCTGGCACAGTATATCGGGCAGCATAAGGTAAAAGAAAATTTGCGCGTGTTTATAGATGCGGCGAAAATGAGACAGGAGACGCTGGATCATGTTCTTCTGTACGGGCCGCCCGGACTCGGAAAAACAACGCTTGCTTCGATTGTTGCTAATGAAATGGGAGTGGAATTGCGGACGACATCAGGGCCTGCGATTGAAAGGCCTGGTGATTTGGCTGCTATATTAACGGCGCTGGAACCGGGAGATGTATTATTTATTGATGAAATACATAGGCTGCACAGATCGATCGAAGAGGTGCTTTATCCTGCAATGGAAGACTTTTGCCTGGACATTGTGATTGGCAAAGGCCCATCTGCCCGCTCGGTTCGCCTCGACCTTCCGCCTTTTACGCTGGTGGGAGCCACGACGAGGGTGGGGCTTTTGACGGCTCCTTTAAGAGACAGATTCGGCGTAATGTCTCGCCTTGAGTACTATACACAAGAAGAACTGGCGGATATTGTCACAAGAACCGCTGATGTATTCGAGGTTGAGATTGATAAACCGTCGGCTCTTGAAATTGCAAGAAGATCGAGAGGGACGCCCCGCGTGGCGAACCGCCTGCTGAGAAGGGTGCGCGATTTCGCCCAAGTGCTGGGTGACAGCAGGATTACGGAAGACATTTCTCAGAATGCGCTGGAGCGGCTTCAGGTTGACCGTCTCGGTTTGGATCATATTGATCATAAGCTGCTGATGGGCATGATCGAAAAATTCAACGGCGGCCCAGTAGGCCTTGATACGATTTCAGCTACCATCGGCGAGGAATCGCATACGATTGAAGACGTATATGAACCATATCTGCTGCAAATTGGATTTATACAAAGAACGCCGCGTGGAAGGATCGTGACACCGGCCGTTTATCATCATTTCCAAATGGAGGCTCCCCGATATGACTGAATTTCCTAAGATCATTATGATTCTTGGTGCTGTTTTGCTTATTATCGGAGCAGTTTTGCATTTTGTCGGCAAGATGCCGGGAGATATTTTTGTAAAAAAAGGAAATGTCACGTTTTTCTTCCCGGTTGTCACTTGTATTATTATAAGTGTGGTATTATCAATTTTGCTTAATCTTTTTGGCAGAATGAAATAACAAAAGACTAGAATAAAGGTGAAATCATCATGAAAGTCGATTTATTTGATTTTGAACTACCAGAACGTTTAATTGCACAAGTACCGTTGGAGCAGCGTGATGCTTCAAGGCTGATGGTGCTCGATAAACATACAGGAGAGCTTACTGACAGCTCGTTTAAACACATTATCAGCTTCTTTAACGAAGGCGATTGTCTAGTCCTGAACAATACCCGGGTACTGCCTGCGCGGTTATTCGGCACAAAAGAGGATACCGGCGCGAAAGTGGAACTTCTTTTGTTGAAACAGGAAACCGGTGATAAATGGGAAACACTTGCCAAACCGGCGAAACGGGTGAAAAAAGGAACTGTTGTCACATTTGGAGACGGAAGATTGAAGGCAATCTGCACGGAAGAGCTTGAGCACGGCGGCAGAAAGATGGAATTTCAATATGACGGTATTTTCTACGAGGTGCTTGAATCCCTTGGAGAGATGCCGCTCCCTCCATATATCAAAGAACAGCTTGATGACAAAGAGCGCTACCAGACAGTGTATTCAAAAGAAATCGGCTCTGCTGCTGCGCCTACAGCTGGCCTTCACTTCACGGAAGAAATCTTACAGCAGCTGAAAGACAAAGGCGTGCAAATTGAGTTCATCACACTGCACGTAGGCCTTGGAACGTTTCGCCCTGTGAGTGCCGATGAAGTGGAAGAGCATAATATGCATGCAGAGTTTTATCAAATGTCAGAAGAAACGGCTGCAGCCTTAAACAAAGTAAGAGAAAATGGCGGTCGGATCATTTCTGTCGGCACGACCTCGACACGCACGCTTGAGACGATTGCCGGGGAACATGACGGGCAATTTAAAGCATCAAGCGGCTGGACATCTATTTTTATTTATCCGGGCTATGAATTTAAAGCCATTGACGGAATGATTACAAACTTCCATTTGCCGAAATCGTCATTGATTATGCTGGTCAGCGCGCTTGCTGGAAGAGAAAACATTCTGCGTGCCTATAACCATGCAGTGGAAGAGGAATACCGTTTCTTCAGCTTCGGAGACGCGATGCTGATTATATAATTTGAGAACAGGAGGCCTCATCAAAAGTGGCTGAACAACCAATACGCTATGAATTTATAAAAGAATGCAAACAAACAGGAGCGCGGCTGGGCAAAGTGCATACGCCTCACGGCTCCTTCGAAACGCCGGTTTTTATGCCGGTCGGCACACTGGCGACAGTCAAAACAATGTCGCCTGAAGAGCTGAAAGCAATGGATGCAGGCATCATTTTGAGCAACACTTATCATCTATGGCTTCGTCCGGGCCAAGACATTGTCAAAGAAGCGGGCGGGCTCCATAAATTTATGAACTGGGACCGCGCAATTTTAACAGATTCAGGCGGTTTTCAGGTCTTTTCTTTAAGCAAGTTTCGTAATATAGAGGAAGAGGGTGTCCATTTCCGCAATCATCTAAATGGAGACAAGCTGTTTTTATCTCCGGAAAAAGCGATGGAGATCCAAAACGCACTCGGCTCTGATATTATGATGGCGTTTGACGAATGCCCACCATACCCGGCGGAGTACGACTACATGAAGAGGTCAGTTGAACGGACAAGCCGTTGGGCGGAACGCTGCCTGAATGCCCACAATCGTCAGGATGAACAAGGGCTGTTTGGTATTGTACAAGGCGGAGAATATGAAGATCTGCGGACACAAAGTGCGAAGGACTTGATTTCGCTTGATTTTCCCGGATATGCTATAGGCGGATTGTCTGTTGGTGAACCGAAGGATGTCATGAATCGTGTACTCGAATTTACAACACCGCTCTTGCCGAAGGATAAACCGAGATATCTGATGGGAGTAGGTTCTCCGGACGCACTGATCGACGGAGCGATCCGCGGGGTCGATATGTTTGACTGTGTGCTGCCTACACGGATTGCAAGAAACGGCACAGTGTTTACTGCTGAAGGACGACTCAATATGAAAAATGCGAAATTTGAAAGAGACTTCCGTCCGATTGATGAAGAGTGTGATTGCTATACATGTAAAAACTACACTCGCGCGTACATTAGGCACTTGATTCGCTGCAATGAAACATTCGGCCTTCGATTAACAACTTACCATAACCTTCATTTTCTGTTACACTTAATGGAGCAGGTAAGACAGGCTATTCGCGAGGATCGTCTGGGTGATTTCAGAGAAGAGTTCTTTGAGCGTTACGGCTATAACAAGCCAAATGCGAAAAGCTTCTAAATAAACATAACAGGCTTACAGAAAGGGGTGAAAATGATGACTGGCACTTTAGGTACATTGGTTCCTATTATTTTAATGTTTGCGGTCCTTTACTTCTTGCTGATTCGTCCTCAGCAAAAGCAGCAAAAGGCTGTACGCCAAATGCAAGAGGAACTGAAAAAAGGCGATTCAGTAGTGACAATCGGGGGATTGCACGGTACTGTTGACTCTATCGACGAAAGCAAAGTCGTAATTAAGACTGGTGATAACACACGTCTTACGTTCGACCGCCGCGCGATCAGAGAAGTTTCTGCTGCTGAATAACAGCAGGAGCTATACATAGCAAACAAAAAAGAGCGGGCAAGTGAGCCCGCTCTTTTTTATGTGGAAGACCTGTTTCCCCTCATGTTCACGCCGAAAATCCCGCCCAGCATGCACACCCCTAAAAATCCCAGATGGAAGATCAGCTGTTCTGCTGTAAATGTCTTTCCGAATCCTAAATACTGAAACAATAAGATAATCAGAGAAAAACTTATGGCAGTCAATGCTCCAATCATCCAGCCTCTTTCCTTGCCTTTCCCGCCTGAAATGAACCCGCCGATAAATAAAGAGAGAAATGAGATAGCTGTGATCAGCCAGTTAAATGATGATTCTTCCAGCGAGGTTGCGGTCAATAAAAGTGAAACCGCCAAACTTGTCAGGAGCATGGCTGAAAATATGGCGATTAAGCCGTAAAGAATGCCTTTTCCAACTTGTTTCGTTTCCTCCATGATTGTCTCCTTTCTGCCTGTATTAAAAGGCTTCTGTTCTTTTTGTTCAAAACCGTCAGACATGCTGATGGCTCGTCTTTGTAAAAATGTATTCCCTTATCCCATGAATTAGACATAAAAGCTTTGTGAAATGCAATCGGTTTTTCTTACATAAATTGATCATTTTGTTGCAACCTATAATGAGTTGGAGGTGCATGATGGAAGAGCTTCTCACTATTGCGTTTCGCACAGTCGTATTGTATTTTGTGATATTGGTCATTTTTCGTTTCATGGGCAAACGGGAGATCGGAGAGCTTAGTATTTTAGATCTCGTTGTCTTTATCATGATGGCTGAAATTGCCGTTTTAGCCATAGAAAACGTAGACGATCATCTATTTCATACCATTTTGCCAATGCTTGTATTAATGATCATTCAAGTGACTTTGGCATACTTTTCTTTAAAAAACCGAAAAGTCCGCCAGCTTCTTGACGGTAAGCCGACCATAATTATCAAATATGGAAAAATTGACGAAGAAGCCATGAAATCACAGCGATATAATTTTGATGATTTAATGGTTCAACTCAGAGAAAATAGCGTCGACAGAGTAGCTGACGTATCATTTGCCATATTAGAGCCGTCGGGCAAACTGACTATTGTAAAGAAAGAAAATAGCGGAGAGCATCGGCAGCTCGAAATGCCGCTCATTATAGACGGCTTCATTCAAACAGAAAACCTGTCCAGAATCAGTAAAGATAAAAAATGGCTGCTTGAAAGTTTGCAAAAACACGGATACACAAACCCTTCAGATATTTCATTTTGCTCGTTTACAGACGGAGAATTATTTATTGACGAAAAAGATGGGTACCGCACGTGACTATTATCGGATGATCAGACGTCCGATAATGGGAATGCGGCGAAGCTCATCTTTTTTAATTAAACGGAAAACGAGCAGGAGGATCATATAAATGGCGGCGCTCACCGCAATCCATCCGGCTAGATTGACAGCCTCAGATGCTCCAAAGCTTATATAATGTTTGATGGCGGAGCTGATGAATCCGCAAATTACAATAACAGCGAAGCTGAGCGCGTACTCCTTGATTTTGATGCTGATCGGCAGCACTTTGCTTACGGTTGCTGCGTGCAATAGCGTGACGAGCACCATGCCTGTCACAATGGCTAATGCCGCGCCCATAATGCCAAGAGAAGGCCTTGTGGCAAGGACAAAAATAAGGCCTGTTTTGACTAGCGCTCCGATTAAGCTGTTCATCATCGCAGCTCCTGCCAAATTAAGCGCCTGCAGCACAGCTTGAAGCGGGCCTTGAAAATAATAAAGCAGAAAAAACGGGGCCATCACTTTTATAAATACAGCTGCGCCTGAAGAACCGTACATCACTCTCATCAGCTCATCCGCAAATACAAATAAAATAACAACTGAAATGCCTCCGCTGAGCAGACAGAGACGCATCGCCTGTTCCAAGCGGTATTCCACCACCTGCAATTTTTTCTGCTCCATTCCTTCACTGATCGCAGGAACAAGCGCGGTCGACAAAGAATATGTAATAAAGCTGGGCAGAGTCAGCAGCGTCATGGCAAAGCCGGTCAGTTCCCCGTATTGCTTTGTTGCGGCAACTGTTGCCACACCGGCGATGGCAAGGCTTTGAGCGACGACGATTGGCTCGAAAAACCAAGAGAGGTTTCCGATAAAGCGGCTCCCGGTTGTTGGAAGGGACACGCTCATTAATTGGGTAAAGGTTTGTTTTCCGTTTTTAATTGACTGGAAAAAATGCTTTCTGATTTTAATTGTCTTTTTATACTTAAAGCAAACGAATAAATAAAGAAGTGATGCCAGCTCCCCTGCCACTGAGGATAGCATTGCCCCCGCTGCAGCATATTCAATTCCGTAAGGGAGAAAAATCGTTGTGCAGACAGCCACGAGTGAAATGCGGACGACCTGTTCAAGGACTTGTGACATAGCAAGCGGGTTCATATTCTGTTTTCCTTGAAAGTATCCCCTCAGCACACTCGATATAGCAATAATCGGCACAACCGGCGTAATGGCCAAGAGCGGATACAGTGTTCGCTTATCTGTCAGCATCGTTTCAGCCATAACCGGGGCGAAAAACAGAAACAGCGGTGTAAAGATGAGGCTGAGCACTCCCGTGATGGTCAGAGACATGACTAAAATATTTTTCGTTTTTTGATGATCTCCGCGCGCACTGGCTTCAGCGACTAGCTTGCTGATCGCGACCGGCAGACCGAATTGAGTTAATGTAGTGGCCAAGAAGAAGGTAGGCGCTGCCATCATGTAAAGCCCGACTCCTTCTTCACCGATAAAACGGGCGATAACCACCCGGTTGACAAACCCGAGCATTCTTGTAACCATTCCTGCTGCGATAAGGATAAGAGTGCCCTTTAAAAACGTCTGTTTCGCCATTTTTACCCCCTGCCTTCTCAAACTACCTGGAATCATATACAATAAAGATATGCGTATATGTCGTCCAAGCATGACAAGTCTTCTTGAAAAACAATAAAAAAGGAGCGTGGAATTCGTGGAGAAGCATCCAGCCGATCTATATAAAGACCACGTCAGGCCGTTTCTTTACAGCAAACTGGAAGAGTTTAAGATTCTCGGGTATGATGATGTTGAACTCGAAAGTTTGTGGTCATACTTAACAGATAAGAAGTGGAAAAAGAAAACGGAACTGAGCATTTATGAACTGGCGAGTGATATTTTATCAGTGAAAATTGGCGAATTTATGAACTATGCAACCGTTGAGTCATTTAAAACGTCTAATTGGCTGGGCAGTGAAGAGGGCCAGGAAGCATTGGAAGAACTGCTGAGATAGCAGGTTGATTCGCACAGGTTTAAGGGAGGATATACATAATGAAAAAAGGACGCTTGATTGCGTTTTTCCTTTTCGTTCTATTGATCGGCACGGGCTTGGGCTACTTTACGAAGCCTGCCGCTAACAATATTACGTTAGGATTGGATTTGCAAGGCGGATTTGAGGTGCTGTATGATGTACAGCCTGTAAAAAAAGGTGACAAAATCACAAAAGACGTTCTGGTCAGCACAGTAGAGGCATTGAACCGCCGGGCCAATGTTCTCGGTGTCAGCGAACCGAACATCCAAATTGAAGGGAATAACCGGATTCGCGTTCAGCTCGCTGGTGTGACAAACCAAAACAGAGCGCGTGAAATTCTGGCGACTGAAGCGCAGCTTTCTTTCAGAGATACGAATGACAAAGAATTGCTGAATGGCTCTGACCTCGTCGAAAACGGAGCTAAACAAACGTATGATGCCAAAACAAATGAACCGATTGTCAGCATTAAACTGAAAGATGCTGATAAATTCGGCGAAGTGACCAAAAAGGTCATGAAAATGGCGCCAAACAACCAGCTTGTTATTTGGATGGATTACGAAAAAGGGGACTCATTTAAAAAAGAGGTTCAAAAAGAGCACCCTAAATATGTATCCGCCCCAAATGTAAGTAAGGAATTAAACACAACTGACGTTACAATTGAAGGGCAATTTACGGTTCAAGAAGCAAAAGATTTAGCCAGCATTTTAAACGCAGGCGCACTTCCTGTGAAACTGACTGAAAAGTATTCGACATCAGTAGGCGCACAATTCGGCCAGCAGGCTCTCCATGATACGGTGTTTGCCGGTATTGTCGGTATTGCAATTATTTTCTTATTTATGCTTTTCTATTACCGTCTGCCGGGATTAATCGCGGTGATTACGCTATCTGTTTATATCTACATTACACTCCAGATCTTTGACTGGATGAATGCCGTACTCACGCTTCCGGGAATTGCCGCTCTCATTTTAGGTGTCGGGATGGCTGTTGACGCCAACATTATTACCTATGAGCGGATTAAAGAAGAGCTCAAGCTAGGAAAGTCAGTCCGCTCTGCCTTCCGTTCAGGAAACAGACGGTCATTTGCGACGATTTTTGACGCGAATATTACAACCATTATTGCAGCGGTTGTGCTCTTTATCTTTGGGACAAGCTCTGTTAAAGGGTTTGCGACAATGCTGATCCTATCGATTTTGACAAGCTTTATCACTGCCGTTTTCTTATCGAGATTTCTCCTCGCTCTCCTTGTGGAAAGCAGATGGCTTGATCGGAAAAAAGGCTGGTTTGGTGTCAATAAGAAACATATCATGGATATTCAGGATACGGATGAAAATACAGAGCCGCATACGCCATTCCAAAAATGGGATTTCACGAGCAAACGCAAATACTTCTTTATTTTCTCCAGTGCAGTCACGGTTGCCGGGATTATTATCCTGCTTGTGTTCAGGCTGAATCTTGGCATTGACTTTGCTAGCGGTGCACGGATTGAAGTGCAAAGCGACCATAAGCTGACAACAGAGCAAGTTGAGAAGGATTTTGAATCTCTGGGTATGGACCCTGATACTGTAGTTCTGTCAGGCGAAAAGAGCAATATCGGTGTTGCCCGTTTTGTCGGGGTGCCAGATAAAGAAACCATAGCAAAAGTAAAAACGTATTTTAAAGACAAATACGGATCAGAGCCAAATGTCAGCACAGTTTCACCGACAGTCGGTAAGGAGCTGGCAAGAAATGCGCTGTACGCAGTTGCTATAGCTTCTATTGGCATCATTATTTACGTTTCAATCCGATTCGAATACAAAATGGCGATTGCTGCCATCGCCTCATTGCTATATGACGCATTCTTTATCGTCACGTTCTTCAGTATTACAAGGCTTGAGGTAGATGTTACGTTCATCGCGGCCATCTTGACGATAATCGGGTATTCCATTAACGATACAATCGTTACATTTGACAGGGTCCGCGAGCATATGAAAAAGCGCAAGCCGAAAACATTTGCCGATCTGAACCATATTGTAAACCTGAGCCTGCAGCAAACCTTTACACGTTCAATTAACACTGTATTAACTGTTGTGATTGTTGTTGTGACATTGCTGATCTTTGGAGCATCTTCTATTACTAACTTCTCAATTGCTTTATTGGTCGGGCTGTTAACAGGCGTTTATTCTTCTCTATACATTGCCGCACAAATTTGGCTTGCATGGAAAGGAAGAGAACTGAAAAAAGATTCGGCGCAATAAAAAATATCAGGCTGTCCTCTGCAGGGCAGCCTGTTTTTTGAAGTTTCATTGAACTTAAAATAGACATTTGCTATAATGACATACGCTTACATTTAAACATATATATGGTGTAAAAAGTGTTTATGACTGGTTTTCAGATATGTAGGAGGGTTTATATATGAGGGTTCGCGAATCAGAGCTGCCGGGCATAGGACAAAAAGTTGAAATGATTACTAGAAACCGTGATAAAATTTCAATTATCATTCATCATGACGGACGGAGAGAGCTTTACTATTTTGACGAAAACGACCATGAGGAATGTGTTGCCTCCGTGCAGTTTGATGACGCTGAAGCAAGGCAAATGTCTGCAATTCTTGGCGGAATGGCCTATAAACCGAAAGCGTTAGAACCGGTCGAGTCAGCCCTTGATGATTTGATTATAGAGTGGTGTAAAGCAGAGGCGGGAGCGCCTGCCATTCATCAGACGATTGGTGATTTGAATGTGGGTCAGGAATATCATGTAACGGTCATTGCAATTGTTAAAAAGAATCAGGATAAACAACTGAATCCGAGCTCTGAAACAGTCATTGACGAAGGCGATACACTTGTGATTTCCGGTGAGGGAACCGGACTGAAGAGGCTGATCCGGGAAAAATTAACAGCAAAGGGAGCTTAACCTAGTGTTAAGCCATGTTTAAAACCAGTCTTGATGGGGAAAGTTACCTCAATAAGAAGTTTGGGGGAAAAGAGAATGAATAAACAATGGACCATTATTTTCGCACTTATTTTCACCTTAATTGTCGCTATTTTCGCAGTCATTAATGTTCGATCCGTAGAAGTTGATTACCTGTTTGGAAGATCAGAATGGCCGCTCATTCTTGTTATTTTGGGCTCAGTTTTAATGGGAGCGCTGATCGTATTTTCTGTCGGCATTTTTCAGGTAATGAAATTGAAGCGGGAAATAAAAACCTTGCGGAAAGAAAATAGAACAGCAATACATAAACAAGAGGATACTCATCTTGCTGATCAGACTGACACACAGGATGCATCAGCCATGATTGAGAAAAAAGACTAGTTTTCGAATATTATTTGAAACCCCTCAGCCTGCTCTAGTATAATAGGGTGGTTGAGGGGTGAATTTATGTTAGCGTCAAAAATGCGATGGGAAATCCAGCGACCAGATCAGGATAAGGTCAAATCACTCACAGAACAATTGCATATAACACCTCTTGTTGCGTCCCTGCTTGTAAAAAGAGGCTTTGATACGGCAGAAAGCGCTAGGCTGTTTTTACATACAAAGGATGCCGATTTTTATGATCCTTTTGAAATGAAAGGCATGAAAGAAGCGGCAGATCGAATAAAACAGGCGATTTCACAACAAGAAAAGATTATGATATATGGCGATTATGACGCCGATGGGGTTACAAGTACGTCAGTAATGCTTCACACGCTGCAAAAACTGTCGGCTCAAGTTGATTTTTATATACCTGACCGTTTTAAAGAAGGATATGGACCTAATGAACAGGCGTTTCGTTCGATTAAAGATCGGGGCTTCTCTTTGATCATTACGGTTGATACAGGAATTGCCGCTGTGCATGAAGCGAAGGTGGCAAAGGAACTCGGACTGGATGTCATCATTACTGATCATCATGAACCGGGACCGGAGCTTCCGGATGTCCATGCGATCGTCCACCCGAAGCAGCCTGGCTGCACTTACCCGTTTAAAGAGCTTGCCGGGGTTGGAGTCGCGTTTAAGCTTGCCCACGCTTTATTGGGTGAACTTCCTGATGAACTGCTTGACCTGGCGGCTATCGGCACCATTGCCGATCTAGTCCCGCTGCATGACGAAAACAGATTAATTGCAACACTAGGACTTGAAAGGCTTCGACGGACAAATCGGCTCGGCTTAAAAGAGCTGATTAAGCTGTCAGGCGGAGACATCGGAGAAGCGAACGAAGAAACAGTCGGATTTCAGCTCGCACCAAGGCTGAATGCCGTCGGAAGAATCGAACAGGCGGATCCCGCTGTTCATTTGCTTATGTCAGAGGATTCGTTTGAAGCGGAAGAGCTTGCCGCAGAAATTGACCAGCTGAACAAAGAGCGCCAAAAAATGGTCAGCAAAATGACGGATGAAGCGATTGAAATGGTTGAACAGCAAGGGCTCGATCAAACTGCAATTGTCGTGGCCAAAGCCGGATGGAACCCGGGAGTCGTCGGGATTGTGGCTTCAAAGCTTGTGGACCGCTTCTACCGACCGGCCATTGTTCTTGGCATTGATGAAGAAAAGGGAATCGCTAAAGGTTCGGCCCGAAGCATCAGAGGCTTTAATTTATTTGAGAGCCTTTCTGAATGCAGAGATATTCTTCCTCATTTCGGCGGCCATCCAATGGCTGCGGGGATGACGCTGAAAGCTGAAGATGTGCCGGATTTGCGAAGCAGGCTGAACGAAATAGCGGACAATACGCTTACGGAAGAGGATTTTATTCCCGTACAGGAAGTCGACCTTGTCTGCAGCATCGAGGACATTACAGTTGAAAGCATCGCAGAAATGAACATGCTGTCTCCTTTTGGCATGCTTAACCCGAAACCGCACGTTCTCGTAGAAAACGCAGTACTGGAAGATGTCCGCAAGATAGGGGCAAATAAAACTCATGTCAAAATGACGATCAGAAACGAGTCGTCCCAGCTTGATTGCGTCGGTTTTAATAAAGGCGAGCTTCAAGAAGGCATCGTACCGGGTTCAAGAATTTCCATTGTCGGTGAGATGTCAATCAACGAATGGAACAATCGAAAAAAGCCGCAGCTTATGATAAAGGATGCCGCTGTTTCTGAATGGCAGCTGTTTGATTTAAGGGGAAAACGGACGTGGGAAGACACAGTTTCCGCCCTTCCATCTGCTAAACGGGCCATTGTCTCTTTCAAAGAAGACTCAACAACATTACTTCAAACTGAAGACCTTCGCCGAGAAGTGCACGTCATCAGTTCTAAAGATCAAGCAAAGGCGTTTGACCTCGATGGTGCATATATTGTATTACTGGATCCGCCGCCTTCGCTGGACATGCTCGCACGTTTACTGGAAGGCAAGGCGCCTGAGCGGATATATTTTATTTTTCTCAATCATGAGGACCACTTTTTATCAACTTTTCCCGCAAGAGACCACTTTAAATGGTATTATGCGTTCTTGCTGAAAAGAGGCGCTTTTGACGTGAAAAAACACGGTTCAGAGCTTGCAAAACATAAAGGCTGGTCCGTTGAAACAATCAATTTCATGACAAAGGTGTTTTTTGATCTCGGTTTTGTTAAAATAGAGAATGGTGTGCTGTCTGTTGTGAGCGGAGCAAAGAAACGCGACTTAACAGACTCACAAACATATCAGGCGAAACAGCAGCTGATGGAACTGGATCAAAAGCTGAATTATTCTTCTGCTGAAGAGCTGAAGGAATGGCTGAATAAGCTGATGAAACAAGATTCAGAGGCTTATGAAAGTACGAGGAGGACATAAAACAGATGGATTTAAAACAATACGTAACAATTGTACCGGATTACCCGAAAGAGGGCGTGCAATTTAAAGATATTACGACACTGATGGATAAAGGCGATGTATACCGCTATGCCACAGATCAAATTGTTGAATATGCGAAAGAAAAGCAAATTGATTTGGTCGTTGGCCCTGAAGCGCGCGGCTTTATTATCGGCTGTCCCGTTGCTTACGCGCTTGGCGTAGGTTTTGCGCCGGTCCGCAAAGAAGGCAAGTTGCCTCGTGAAGTAATCAAAGTGGATTATGGCTTGGAATACGGAAAAGACGTATTAACGATCCACAAAGATGCGATTAAGCCTGGTCAGCGTGTGCTTATTACGGATGACCTGCTTGCGACAGGCGGCACAATTGAAGCGACAATCAAACTTGTTGAAGAACTTGGCGGCGTTGTTGCTGGTATCGCTTTCTTAATCGAGCTTTCTTACCTTGACGGCAGAAATAAGCTCGAAGATTACGACATCTTAACATTGATGAAATACTAAGGATAACCGCATAACGAAAAAGCACTCCATGTCAGGGTGCTTTTTTCCTATTGTTTTGCATTTATTTTATATAATATTTGGCTATTTGAACTTCTGCTCTTTACATCTTTCGTTTTTTTCTTGATAATAAACTACAATACAGTTTACATTTTAAAAAAGGTGATTCCATGGCGAACGAACAAGTATTGACTGCCGAGCAAGTTATAGATAAAGCGCGCAGCTATCTATCTGATGAGCATATCGCATTTGTCGAAAAAGCATATCTGTACGCTGAAGATGCTCATCGCGAGCAATACCGCAAATCGGGCGAGCCATATATTATTCATCCGATTCAGGTTGCGGGGATTCTCGTCGATCTTGAAATGGACCCTTCCACAATCGCGGGCGGATTTTTGCACGATGTCGTGGAAGATACAGATGTGACGCTCGATGACCTGAAAGAAGCATTTTCCGAAGAAGTGGCAATGCTTGTAGACGGCGTAACGAAACTCGGCAAAATTAAATATAAATCTCAAGAGGAACAGCAGGCGGAAAATCATCGCAAAATGTTTGTCGCTATGGCTCAAGATATCAGGGTCATATTGATCAAGCTGGCGGATCGTCTTCACAATATGCGGACACTGAAACATCTGCCTCAGGAAAAACAGCGGAGAATCTCCAATGAAACGCTGGAAATTTTTGCTCCTTTGGCGCATCGTCTCGGGATTTCAAAAATTAAGTGGGAATTGGAAGATACGGCGCTCCGTTATTTGAACCCTCAACAATATTACAGAATTGTCAACCTCATGAAGAAGAAACGTGCAGAACGTGAGCTTTATGTTGATGAGGTTGTCAATGAAGTGAAGAAACGTGTCGAAGAAGTAAATATCAAGGCTGACTTCTCGGGACGCCCGAAACATATTTACAGCATTTATCGAAAAATGGTGCTGCAAAATAAGCAATTCAATGAGATTTACGATTTGCTGGCTGTCCGTATTCTTGTGAACAGCATAAAGGACTGCTACGCGGTGCTTGGCATCATTCACACATGCTGGAAACCGATGCCCGGCAGATTCAAAGATTATATCGCAATGCCGAAGCCGAATATGTATCAATCGCTTCATACAACGGTTATTGGGCCTAAAGGCGATCCGCTTGAAGTGCAGATCCGCACCTTTGAAATGCATGAAATAGCGGAATACGGGGTTGCGGCTCACTGGGCTTATAAAGAAGGAAAAGCAGCCAATGAAGGTGCAACCTTTGAGAAAAAGCTTTCTTGGTTCCGTGAAATTTTAGAATTTCAAAATGAATCGACAGATGCAGAAGAATTTATGGAATCGCTCAAAATTGATTTGTTCTCTGATATGGTGTATGTCTTTACGCCAAAAGGAGATGTAATCGAGCTTCCGTCCGGTTCTGTTCCGATTGATTTTTCTTACCGGATTCACTCTGAAATCGGCAATAAAACAATCGGTGCCAAAGTAAACGGAAAAATGGTTACGCTTGACCATAAGCTTCGGACAGGTGATATCGTTGAAATTCTCACCTCTAAGCATTCCTACGGTCCGAGCCAGGATTGGGTGAAGCTTGCCCAAACATCCCAAGCGAAGCATAAAATCCGTCAATTCTTTAAGAAACAGCGGCGTGAAGAAAATGTCGAAAAAGGCCGTGAGTTGGTCGAAAAAGAAATTAAAAACCTGGATTTTGAATTGAAGGATGTTTTAACGCCGGAGAATATTCAAAAGGTTGCTGACAAATTTAATTTCTCAAATGAAGAGGATATGTACGCGGCGGTCGGTTACAACGGCATTACTGCTCTGCAGGTGGCGAACCGCCTAACAGAAAAAGAGAGAAAGCAGCGCGATCAGGAAGAACAGGAAAAGATCGTTCAGGAAGTTACTGGGGAACCTAAGCCGTACCCGCAAGGAAGAAAACGGGAAGCTGGCGTTCGTGTCAAGGGCATCGACAACCTCCTTGTCCGTTTATCAAAATGCTGCAATCCTGTGCCAGGTGATGATATTGTCGGCTTTATCACAAAAGGCAGAGGGGTTTCGGTCCATCGCGAAGACTGTCCGAATGTCAAAACGAATGAAGCCCAAGAGCGGCTGATCCCGGTAGAGTGGGAGCATGAGTCACAGGTTCAAAAGCGCAAGGAATACAATGTTGAGATAGAGATTCTTGGGTATGACCGCCGCGGATTGCTGAACGAGGTGCTGCAGGCAGTGAATGAAACGAAAACAAATATTTCATCTGTCTCTGGCAAATCGGATCGCAATAAAGTGGCAACCATTCATATGGCGATTTTTATTCAGAATATCAATCACTTGCACAAAGTCGTCGAGCGTATTAAACAGATTAGAGATATCTACTCTGTGCGCCGCGTCATGAACTAAAGGGGTTAGAAAATGAGATTAGTTGTTCAGCGAGTAACAGAAGCAAGCGTTACAGTGGACGAAGAGGTCGTCGGCCAAATTGGACAAGGCCTCATGGTGCTGGTCGGCATCACTCATGATGATACAGAAGATGATGCAGCTTATTTAGCCGATAAAGTTGTCAATCTCCGTATTTTCGATGACAGTGAAGGAAAAATGAATCTGTCTCTTGTAGATATAGGAGGAGAGATTTTATCCGTCTCACAGTTTACGCTTTATGGAGATACGAAAAAAGGGCGCCGGCCGAACTACATGAACGCGGCCAAACCTGATAAAGCTTTAGGTCTTTATGAAAAATGGAATGACCTGCTTCGTGAAAAAGGAATCAAAGTGGAGACCGGAACGTTTGGAGCAATGATGGATGTTCAGCTTACAAACTCCGGACCGGTTACGCTCATTATGGATTCAAAATAAAAAAAGCTGCCAAAAGGCAGCTTTTTTTATTGGAAGTATTTCTCTAATCCGCTTTCGATCCCATCTGTTACTTTTTCTTGGTATGAATTGCTATGTACAATGGCTTCTTCCTGCGGATGGCTTACATATCCCAGCTCGTACAGCATAGCGGGCTGTCTGTTTTCCCGGAGCACATAATAATCTCCGAATAATACGCCGCGGTCTGGAATGGAAGAACGCTTCACCACTTCTGAGTGGACATCTGATGCGAGTTCCTGATCTTTGGCAGGACTGTAGTAATATGCTGTACTGCCTCTTGTAGAGGTATCCGCATAGCTGTCATAATGAATGCTGATAAAGGCGTCAGCGTTACGGTAGTGAGAGGTAGAGACCCGTGACTGCAGGCTGACAAAGGTATCATCCTGGCGTGTCACATATACATCCGCTCCAGCCGATCTAAGTTTGCTGGCGAGCAGTTTTGCCGTTTTGATCGTCAGGTTTTTCTCGAATTTCCCCGAATACCCGATCGTTCCGCTGTCTTTTCCTCCATGTCCCGGGTCAACAATAATCGTTTTATTGTTTAGAGAGCCGTTTCCAGACGGGGAATCAGAGACTGGCGGTTCACCTGCTTCTTCTGCGCTTTTAGACGTTTGGACCACCCAATTGGCTACATAAGCAGTTTGCCCGTTATCAAGCTTTATTTCATACCAGCTTCCCTTTGAACCGGTAATGGTGTATGAATCTCCTTTGGCAGCACGCTCAACGATTGAAGCTGATGTTGACGCATCACTTCTTAGATTCGTTCCTCCGTACATGATATAGGCTTTTTTAGCGGAGGATGAACTGCCGGCATTTGCTGAATCATCAGCTGGAACAGAACTAGTCAAAAGGTAATGGCTTGCAACCCAGCCTTTTAGCCCGTTCACCTCAATGTGAGCCCAGCCATTTTTCTCGTTGAGAACCGTCAGTTTCGTTCCGCGATCAAGTTTTGTTATAATTGCCGCGTCATGTGAGGCGGAGGCTCTTACATTTAGCGAAGAAACACCGACTGTGCCCGTCGTTGACGCACCGGAATCCTCGGTTTGGTCACTCTCATCAGACGCTGAACTGCTGCCTCCTGATGTGACATATTCAGATGATACCCACCCGGTGGCACTGTGATAGGATATCTTGATCCAGCCCGAATCTTTATCAATGACAGATGCTTGGCTGCCTTGCGGGAATTTGCCGATGACTTCGTAGGAAGTGCCCGGGCCGCTTCTCATCCGCAGATCGGGGTCTGTTGATGTCACAGTGTCACTGCTTCCTGAGGAGCTTGTGCTGGCCTGGTCTTCCTTTGTAATAAGCCAGGAGACTACCCAGCCCTTTTCTCCGGAACCAAGCTGTATCTGCACCCAGTCTCCATCTTCCTTTAAAATTGGATAGCGTTCTCCCTTTTTTACTTCCGCTGTAATGCCGTAGCTAAGCCCAGGGCCGCTTCTGACGTTCGTTTCATCTGTTGCGATGACCGCTTCTCCTTGAGCAGCTGTAACGGATGAAAAGGTCGGGAATAGCGCTGCGGTGAAAATAATACATACAATAAGGACAAAGTATTTCTTGTTCATTGTGTCCTCCTTTCTGATGATCATTAAAAAAGCATTCTTGTTTAATATCGTAAAGTCCTTTCTGATTTTTAAATAAAAATAAAATGATTTGTTTATACTAAGCGTAAATACAATCAAAAAGGTGTGCAAATCATGAAATATCATCCAAAAATGGGACGTGCATTTCACGACGGTGAAGCGAATCTGCATTACAGCGATCACGCAGATCCCGATACGACTGGTTATCTTACGGAAACAGCATCTGAATTTGGTCTTATGTCCAAAGAAGCAGCGCTGAGGAAAAACAACCGGAATAAAGCTTGACAGAGAACCCCAATCCCATTATTATAATAGAAATTGAGTACATAGCAAATGATGAAAGATTTGAACCAATAATGGAGAAGAGTAGGTCAGATTGCATGATTAGAGAGGAACCCGCCCCAGGCTGAAAGCGGATCCCATTGCGTCTTTCTCGAAACAACACTCCGGAGGTTTCCTGCTGAACGCGTGAATAACGCCATTAGGCAGTGAACGTGAACCTGCGTTAAAGGATCGAGCGGGAATATGAACGTATTCCAACTAGGGTGGCACCACGGGTATAACTCTCGTCCCTACTATCATGTATAGTAGGGGCGAGAGTTTTTTTCATTTTCATCATTAACGATCATTGGATATTTTATAAGGAATACATAAGGAGGTCTACCTATGGGATATAACATTCCGAGAGGAACACAGGATATTCTGCCTGGAGAATCAGATCGCTGGCAGTATGTTGAACAAATTATGAGAGACACTTGCCGCACTTATCAATATAAAGAAATCCGCACACCGATTTTTGAGCATACAGAACTGTTTGCCAGAGGCGTCGGAGAATCAACGGATATCGTACAAAAAGAAATGTATACCTTCGAGGACCGCAAAGGCAGAAGCCTGACGCTTCGTCCGGAGGGAACAGCTGCTGCGGTTCGCGCTTTTAATGAAAACAAGCTGTTCGCAAATCCTGTACAGCCGACAAAGCTTTATTATGTCGGGCCGATGTTCCGTTATGAACGTCCTCAGACGGGCCGTTACCGCCAGTTTTATCAGTTTGGAATTGAAGCGATTGGTTCGAAAGACCCTGCAATCGACGCTGAAGTAATGGCGCTTGCGATGAGTATTTATGAAAAAGCAGGTTTAGAAAACGTTAAGCTTGTCATAAACAGTCTCGGCGATCAAGATAGCCGCAAAAGCTACAGAGAAGCGCTTGTGAAACACTTCGAGCCTCGCATCGAAGAATTTTGTTCAGACTGCCAGTCCCGGCTGCACACGAACCCGCTTAGAATCTTGGACTGCAAAAAAGACCGAGATCATGAGCTGATGAAATCGGCACCTTCGATTTTGACATATTTAAATGAAGAATCAGCCGCTTATTTTGACAAAGTGAAACAATACTTAAATGATCTTGGCATTTCGTATGAAATCGATCCGAACCTTGTGAGAGGGCTGGATTATTACAACCACACCGCATTTGAAATTATGAGCAATGCGGAAGGCTTTGGCGCGATTACGACACTTGCCGGCGGCGGACGCTACGACGGGCTTGTCGAACAGATCGGCGGACCTGAAGCACCGGGCATCGGATTTGCGATGAGCATCGAACGCTTGCTTGCCGCAATTGATGCTGAAAAAAGAGAGCTGCCTGTTGATAAGGGAATCGACTGCTATATCGTCACACTCGGCGAAAAAGCAAAGGATTATTCTGTTTCATTGGTGTACAAACTGAGAGAAGCAGGCATTTCCAGTGAAATCGATTATGAAAATAAGAAAATGAAAGGCCAGTTTAAAACAGCTGATCGCTTAAATGCCAGATTTATTGCGATTTTGGGTGAAGATGAGCTTGCCCAAAACAAAATCAATGTAAAGGATGCACAGACGGGCGAACAGATTGAAGTGGCACTTGATGAATTTATACATGTGATGAAGGCAAACCAAAAGGGATAAGGAGTGAAACGCATTGTTTGGAAGAACATATTATTGCGGTGATATAACTGAAAAAGCAATTGGCGAATCTGTAACGCTGAAAGGCTGGGTCCAAAAAAGACGAGACCTCGGCGGATTGATTTTTATTGACTTGCGTGACCGTACGGGAATTGTTCAAGTCGTTTTCAACCCCGATGTGTCAAAAGAAGCGCTTGCTGTTGCGGAAGGCATCAGAAATGAATACGTGCTTGATGTTCAAGGAAAAGTAGTGGCGCGGGAAGAAGGAACAGTCAATCCGAATTTGAAGACAGGTGCGATCGAAATTCACGCTAACGGAGTGACAGTACTAAGTGCTGCAAAGACGCCTCCATTTGCGATTTCTGATCAAGCAGAAGAAGTGTCAGAGGACGTTCGTTTAAAACACCGTTACTTAGATTTGCGCAGACCGGCTATGTTTCAAACGATGCAGATGCGTCATAATGTGACGAAAGCTGTCCGCAGCTTTTTAGATGAAAACGGGTTTCTTGATATTGAAACGCCGATTTTAACAAAAAGCACGCCTGAAGGCGCACGTGACTACTTGGTGCCGAGCCGTGTGCACGAAGGTGAGTTCTACGCGCTGCCGCAGTCTCCGCAGCTATTTAAACAGCTTCTGATGGTATCAGGCATTGAACGGTATTATCAGATTGCCCGCTGTTTCCGTGATGAAGACTTGCGTGCGGACCGCCAGCCTGAGTTCACGCAAATTGATATTGAAATGTCCTTTATGAGCCAGGAAGACATTATGTCATTGGCTGAGGATATGATGGCAAAGATTATGCGTGAAACAAAAGGCGTGGAAATTAAGCTTCCTCTTCCCAGAATGACGTATGACGAAGCAATGAACAAGTACGGTTCTGATAAACCGGATACGCGTTTTGACATGCTTTTGACAGATGTGTCTGACATTGTGAAGGATACGGAATTTAAAGTATTCTCATCAGCTGTAGCAAACGGCGGTGTGGTCAAAGCCATCAACGTAAAAGGCGGTGCCGGCGATTACTCCAGAAAAGACATCGATGCTCTTGGCGCTTTTGCTGCAAACTATGGGGCGAAAGGACTTGCCTGGGTGAAAGTTGAAGCAGACGGAGTGAAAGGACCGATCGCTAAATTCTTTGATGAAGAAAAGCAGTCTAAGCTGATTGAAGCACTTGATGCTGCTGAAGGTGATTTGTTGCTGTTCGGAGCGGATCAATTTGAAGTTGTGGCCGCATCACTCGGCGCGCTGCGTTTAAAGCTTGGGAAAGAGCGCGGGCTGATTGACGAAAACCTGTTCAATTTCTTATGGGTCATTGACTGGCCGCTATTAGAGCATGATCCTGAGGAAGGCCGTTTCTACGCAGCGCACCATCCGTTCACAATGCCTGTCCGGGAAGACCTTGAGCTGATTGAAACAGCGCCTGAAGACATGAAAGCACAAGCTTATGACCTCGTCTTAAACGGCTATGAGCTTGGCGGCGGTTCAATCCGTATTTTCGAAAAGGATATTCAGGAAAAAATGTTTGCGCTTCTCGGCTTCTCACCAGAAGAAGCGGCTGAACAGTTCGGATTCCTGCTGGAAGCATTTGAATACGGCGCTCCTCCGCACGGCGGAATCGCACTTGGCTTAGACCGTCTCGTTATGCTTCTCGCAGGACGTACGAACCTGAGAGATACGATTGCATTCCCGAAAACGGCAAGTGCAAGCTGCCTGATGACAGAGGCGCCTGGAGAAGTAAGCGACGCTCAGCTTGACGAGCTTCATCTTTCTATCAAGAAAAAAGTTAAGAACTGAATGTGCAGTTGGATTCTTGAAAATCAAAATCGTCTGTGATATGATTTTGACAAGTTAAATAAAGTCCTGATGTGTTAGTTGTACACCTAGTTTTGACCGAACATTTTTTTGATTTGGGAGCCCGCATTTTTAAATGGCGTACATGCCTCTTTTCATTCGGTAAAGAGGACTTACAAGATTTAAAAGAGGGCACCCACCTGCTGAGAGCGGGTTCAAAACAAAGGAAAGCTGCAACGGCACTATTGGGACTTTATTTTTTGTGCGCAGAAAAACGGCTGCTCATGGATCAGCCATTTTATAGATGAAACCAGAATACGAATGTGGAGTGAGGTTCTTGTTACACCAGTTTTCACGCAATGAATTAGCTATCGGAAAAGAAGGCCTTGAAACGCTGAAAAACAGCACAGTTGCTGTGCTTGGAGTCGGAGGAGTTGGGTCGTTCGCGGCGGAAGCGCTCGCGCGGTCAGGCGTCGGCCGCATTCTGCTTGTCGACAAAGATGATGTCGACATTACAAATGTAAACCGTCAGCTTCACGCGCTGCTTTCAACTGTCGGACAGCCGAAAGTTGATTTAATGAAGGCGCGGATCGCAGACATTAACCCGGAGTGTGAAGTAATCTCGTTAAAAATGTTCTATACGGAGGAAACGTATGAGCAGTTTTTTGACTATGATCTTGACTATGTCATTGATGCGTCAGACACCATTTGTTATAAAATTCATTTAATGAAAGAATGTCTAAAACGGGATATTCCGCTCATCTCCAGCATGGGTGCTGCAAATAAAACGGATCCGACACGCTTCCAAATCGCTGATATCTCAAAAACGCACACTGATCCAATTGCGAAGGTCGTCCGTACGAAATTACGCAAAGAGGGGATCAAAAAAGGCGTCCAAGTGATTTTCTCTGATGAAAGCCCGATTGTCATTCGGGAAGATGTCAGAAAAGAAGTGGGAAATGACGAAGCGAAAATCCGTAAAGCAAAAATGCCGCCTTCCTCTAATGCTTTTGTGCCGTCAGTTGCAGGTTTGATTATGGGCGGACATGTTGTCATGGATCTTTTGAAAGACATAGAAATCAAACGTGTGAAGGATAAATAATGTATAAAAACAGCCTTGATGATCAAGGCTGTTTTTGTTTTATTTTCTTTTCATTAATTTATCATACACCTGCTTTAAGGCGGATTCGAATTTTCCTGTCTGTTTCGGCTTATAGTATTGCTTATTTTTCAGAGAATCAGGGAGGTATTGTTGTTCGACCCAACCGCTGTCGTAATTGTGCGGGTATTTATAGTCGATTCCTCTTCCTAATTCCTGAGCTCCTTTATAATGCGCGTCTTTTAAATGCTTCGGGACATCACCAATTTTTCCGGCTCTGATATCTGCCAGGGCCTCATCGATTGCCAGAATGGCAGAGTTTGATTTCGGTGAGAGGCAAAGCTCAATAACTGCGTTGGCCAGCGGGATTCGCGCTTCAGGAAACCCGACTCGCTCAGCGGTCTGAATAGCGTTCAGCACTCTAGGGCCGGCTTGCGGGCTTGCTAAACCGATATCTTCATAGGCGATAACAAGCAATCGTCTTGCGATGCTCTCCAGATCACCGGCTTCAATTAATCTAGCCAAATAGTGAAGAGCAGCGTTGGCATCAGAGCCGCGGATCGATTTTTGAAAAGCGGACAGTACATCATAATGCGCGTCACCATCTTTATCGTGAGAAAAGCTTTTTTTCTGCAAGCATTCTTCCGCGGTTTCTAATGTAATGTGAATTTCACCGTCTGCTGACTCCTTCGTTGACAACACGGCAAGCTCAAGCGCATTTAAAGCGGAGCGGACATCTCCTCCGCATCCGTGGGCAAAATGCTCCATCGCCTGATCATCAATGGATACAGAATAGGTGCCAAGGCCCCGATGCTCATCATGGAGCGCGCGTTCCAGTGCCTGTTTAATCAGATCAGGTGTTAACGGTTCAAGCTCAAAAATCTGGGTCCGGCTTCTGATCGCCGGATTAATGGCATGATACGGGTTAGCCGTCGTTGCTCCGATCAAAATGATCATCCCGTTTTCTAAATAGGGTAATAGAAAATCCTGTTTTCCTTTATCCAGCCTGTGGACTTCATCCAGAATCAAAATCACTTGGCCGGACATCTTGGCTTCCTGAGCTACGATTTCCATATCTTTTTTATTGTTAATGACAGCATTCAGCTTTCGAAAAGCAATACTTGTTGAACCGGCGATTGCTGTTGCGATTGATGTTTTTCCAATTCCGGGCGGCCCGTACAAAATCATGGATGACAAATGTTTTGCCTGGACCATTCTGCCAATAATTTTATCTTCAGCCACCAGATGCTGCTGGCCGATAATATCCTCTATTTTTGTCGGACGCATCCGATATGCCAATGGCTTCATCTATCATCTCTCCTTACTTAATTACAGGGTAACGGAAAACCGTACATTAGAAAAGGGTAAAGGCCCCTTTCCTTCTGCCTCAATGAAAATTCGCTGAAGGTATGTTATAATAACAGTTGGTCTATAAGATAATAAACGGACGAAACATATAGAAATTACCATTATAAATGTGGAAAATCATGAAATAACAGAGGTGTTCATGTTGAAAATATCAACTAAGGGAAGATACGGGCTCACCATTATGATCGAGCTTGCAAAAAAGCACGGTGAAGGCCCGACTTCATTAAAAAGCATCGCACAGACGAATAATTTGTCCGAGCATTATTTGGAGCAGCTGGTATCGCCGCTCAGAAATGCCGGTTTAGTGAAAAGCATCAGAGGCGCATATGGCGGATATGTATTAGGCAGTGAGCCGGATGCCATTACCGCGGGAGATATTATCCGTGTGCTTGAGGGGCCGATCAGCCCTGTTGAAGTGCTGGAAGATGAGGAGCCTGCCAAGCGTGAGCTCTGGATTCGCATCCGGGATGCTGTAAAAGAGGTTTTAGACAGTACAACATTAGAGGATCTTGCCAGCTATACAGACGGAGAGCAAGAAGCTTATATGTTCTATATTTAGATCAGAGGTGTAAACATAATGGAACGGATTTATTTAGATCATGCCGCAACGTCTCCGATGGATGAGCGCGTGCTGGAAAAAATGATACCGCACTTCTCCGGCAGTTTCGGTAATCCCTCCAGTATTCATTCATTTGGCAGAGAATCTCGAAAATGGGTGGATGAAGCAAGAGCGCAGATCGCAGCAGAAATCGGAGCGGCAGAGCAGGAGATCATTTTTACAAGCGGGGGAACGGAAGCTGATAACTTGGCGATCATGGGAACCGCACTTGCAAGAAAAGATCTTGGCAGACATATCATCACAACAAAAATTGAGCATCACGCCGTGCTTCACACATGTGAAAAACTTGAGGAAGACGGATTTGACATAACGTATCTGGACGTTGACCAAAATGGAAGAGTCAGTGCAAAACAGGTGAAAGAAGCACTGCGTGATGATACAATCCTTGTGACAGTGATGTATGGAAATAATGAAGTTGGAACAGTGCAGCCGATCGAAGAAATCGGTGAGCTGTTAAAGGAACACAAAGCTTATTTTCATACCGATGCTGTTCAGGCATTCGGGTTGCTGCCAATTGATGTGAAAAACAGCCATATTGACCTTCTGTCTGTTTCCGGGCACAAGCTCAACGGGCCAAAAGGGACAGGCTTTTTATATGCTAGTAAAGATGTGAAGCTTTCACCGCTTTTATTCGGAGGAGAGCAAGAAAGAAAACGCCGTGCCGGAACCGAAAATGTTCCAGGCATTGTCGGGCTGAAAGAAGCGATCAAGCTGTCAAGTGAAGAACGGGACGAAAAAAACGAGAAGTATCAATCGTTTAAAGCAATCTTTGCCGACACGCTTAGAGATGCAGGTGTGGCATTCGAGATCAACGGGGACAAAGAGCATAGTCTGCCGCATGTTCTGAATCTTTATTTCCCCGGTGTGTCAGTGGAAGCGCTGCTGGTCAATCTTGATATGGCGGGTGTCGCTGTCTCCAGCGGTTCAGCGTGTACGGCCGGTTCAGTCCTGCCGTCACATGTTCTGACTGCTATGTTCGGCGAAGAGAGTGACCGGCTGACGTCCTCTATTCGAATCAGCTTCGGCCTCGGCAATACGGCTGAGCAAGTGAAAACTGCTGCCAAACATGTGGCCGACGTTGTCAAACGGCTGACATAATAAGGCGGCGTAGTAATTGGAGTGAATGAAATGGAAAAACGGCCGGAGGATACAAGAGTCGTCGTCGGCATGTCCGGCGGAGTAGACTCATCTGTGGCGGCCCTGCTGTTAAAAGAACAGGGCTATGATGTAATCGGAATCTTTATGAAAAACTGGGATGATACGGACGAAAACGGTTTTTGCACGGCGACAGAGGATTATGAAGATGTGATCCGCGTCTGCAACCAAATCGGAATTCCGTATTATGCCGTAAACTTTGAAAAGCAATATTATGAGAAGGTATTTCAATACTTCCTTGATGAATATAAAGCAGGCAGAACACCAAACCCGGATGTATTGTGCAACAAAGAAATTAAATTCAAGGCCTTTTTGGAGCATGCATTGTCACTTGGCGCCGACTATTTAGCGACTGGCCACTATGCAAGAGTAGACAGAAGCGGCGAAAAAGTCAGAATGCTGCGCGGCATTGATGAAAACAAGGATCAAACGTACTTCTTGAATCAGCTGACAGAAGATACGCTGAGCAAAGTCATGTTCCCGATCGGCGAACTTCAAAAAAGCCGTGTGCGTGAAATCGCCAAAGAAGCAGAACTTGCAACGGCGACGAAAAAAGACAGTACAGGCATCTGCTTTATCGGCGAACGCAACTTCAAAACGTTTCTCAGCCAATATCTCCCTGCACAGCCGGGCGATATGATGACGATGGACGGCGAAGTAAAAGGCCGCCACGACGGGTTGATGTACTATACGATCGGACAGCGTCACGGCCTTGGCATCGGCGGAAGCGGCGAGCCGTGGTTTGCGGTAGGGAAAGATCTTGAAAAGAACATCCTCTACGTAGATCAAGGGTTCCATAACCCTCTTTTATATTCCGACAAAATCACAGCAACAAATATCAGCTGGGTACGTTCGGATATCATGAAGGGCGAAGAGATTTCCTGCACGGCTAAATTCCGTTACCGCCAAGAGGATCATAAAGTAACAGTGCGCATGACTGGCGAAGGTGAAGCGGAAGTCATCTTTGATGAACAAGTCCGCGCTGTAACGCCGGGACAAGCCGTTGTCTTCTATGACGGCGAAGAATGCCTTGGCGGCGGGACAATTGATGATGTGTACAAAGACGGAACAAAATTGTGGTACGTATAAAAGATGAAAAACCTCAACACTGAGTTGGGGTTTTTTAATGAAAGGAAGATGATCGGTGGATTATAATCAACTCGGTATAGAGGCGATGCAGGAAGGCGATTACGAGAAAGCGGCAGAGGCATTTACAAAAGCGATTGAAGAAAATAAAGAAGACGCGATTCCGTATATCAATTTTGCCAACCTGCTTTCATCCGTAAACGAGCTGGAACGTGCGCTTGCGTTTTATGATAAAGCGCTTGAATTAGACAGTAGCGCAGCCACTGCTTATTATGGAGCAGGAAATGTCTATGTTGTAAAAGAAATGTACAAAGAAGCGAAAGACATGTTTGAAAAAGCGCTTCGTGCGGGGATGGAAAACGGCGACCTATTTTACATGCTCGGAACGGTACTTGTCAAGCTCGAACAGCCTAAGCTTGCACTGCCATATTTACAAAGAGCGGTCGAACTGAATGAAAACGATACGGAAGCGCGTTTTCAATTCGGGATGTGCTTAGCCAACGAGGGCATGCTGGACGAAGCGCTCAGCCAATTCGCAGCTGTGACAGAGCAAGACCCGGGGCATGCAGATGCATTTTATAATGCCGGTGTCGCTTATGCTTATAAAGAAAACCGAGAAAAAGCGCTTGAAATGCTGGACAAGGCAATTGATATCCAGCCAGATCATATGCTTGCGCTTCATGCTAAAAAACTGATTGATCCATCATAACAGGCACAGGAGGAGGGACAGCTCGTGCAGCAGCATCCGGATCAGCTTAAACTGGAGGAAGAGCCCTATTTAAAAGGGACAGTCAACACAGTCATCTATCATAATGACACCAATTTATATACGGTTCTGAAAGTGAAAGTCACAGAGACCTCCGAAGCCATTGAAGATAAAGCCGTATCCGTGACGGGCTACTTCCCTGCGCTTCAAGAAGAAGAGACCTACACGTTTTACGGAAAGATCGTAACCCATCCAAAGTTCGGGCTCCAATTTCAGGCGGAGCATTTCAAAAAGGAGATTCCAACGACTAAGGAAGGCATCATTCAATATTTATCGAGTGATTTATTCGAGGGGATCGGCAAAAAAACAGCTGAAGAAATTGTGAAAAAGCTGGGCGACAGCGCCATTAATAAAATATTGGCTGATGCTTCAGTGCTTTATGATGTTCCCAGACTCTCAAAAAAGAAAGCCGACACGCTGGCTGGCGCATTGCAGCGGCATCAGGGACTGGAGCAAATCATGATTTCCTTGAATCAGTTTGGCTTTGGCCCGCAGCTGTCTATGAAAATCTATCAAGCCTATGAATCCGAGACGCTTGAAAAGATTCAGGAAAATCCTTATCAGCTTGTGAAGGATGTAGAAGGCATCGGGTTTGGGAAAGCGGATGAGCTGGGCAGCAGAATGGGTCTTTCGGGTAACCATCCTGAGCGGGTAAAAGCTGCTATTTTGTACACGCTTGAAACGACTTGTCTGTCAGAGGGGCACACGTACATAGAAACGGAACAGCTGATCATCGACACTCAATCACTGTTAAACCAGTCAGCAAGGGAAGGGCAGCGCATCACAGAAATGGATGCCGCTAACGCGATTATTGCCCTTGGAGAAAATAAAGACATTGTCATAGAAGATGGCCGCTGTTATTTTCCTTCGCTGTTTTACGCAGAACAAAACGTTGCAAAGCGTGTGAAACATATCGCTAGCCAAACCGAATATGAGAACCAGTTTCCCGAATCAGAGTTTTTGCTCGCGTTGGGAGAACTGGAAGAACGGATGAATGTTCAGTATGCCCCCAGCCAGAAGGAAGCGATTCAAAAAGCCCTTTCCTCGCCGATGCTTCTTTTAACAGGCGGCCCGGGAACAGGAAAAACGACGGTAATCAGAGGGATTGTCGAGCTCTACGGAGAGCTTCACGGTGTGTCACTAGATCCGTCAGCTTATAAAAAGGATGAAGCTTTTCCGATTGTTTTGGCCGCTCCGACAGGGAGAGCAGCAAAACGGATGAGTGAATCAACGGGACTCCCTGCAGTCACGATACACAGGCTGCTTGGCTGGAACGGTGCTGAAGGCTTTACTCATACAGAGGATCAGCCGATCGAAGGGAAGCTGTTAATTATCGATGAAGCCAGTATGCTTGATATATGGCTGGCGAATCATTTGTTCAAGGCGATCCCTGATCATATACAAATCATCATTGTCGGAGACGAAGACCAGCTGCCTTCCGTCGGTCCGGGACAAGTGCTCAGAGACTTGCTGGCATCCCAGGTGATTCCGACTGTGAGACTGACAGACATCTATCGCCAGGCGGAGGGGTCATCAATCGTCGAGCTTGCCCACCAGATGAAAAATGGATTGCTGCCGAACAATTTGACTGCCCCGACAAAGGACCGTTCCTTTATTCGCTGCGGCGGGTCGCAAATCAAAGAAGTAGTTGAGAAGGTTGTCGCCAATGCATTGAAAAAAGGCTATACAGCAAAGGACATTCAGGTCCTCGCTCCGATGTACAGAGGAAAAGCCGGCATTAATGAATTGAATGTGATGCTGCAGGACATTTTAAATCCTCCTAAAGAAAAACGGAGAGAATTGAAGTTCGGGGATGTTGTCTACAGAACCGGAGATAAAATTTTGCAGCTTGTCAATCAGCCGGAAAACAATGTGTTCAACGGAGATATTGGCGAAATCACGTCGATATTTTATGCAAAGGAAAATACAGAAAAAGAAGACATGGCCGTCGTTTCTTTTGACGGCAATGAAATGACATTTACGAAAAAAGATTTTAATCAATTTACCCATGCGTATTGCTGTTCTATTCATAAATCGCAGGGAAGTGAATTTCCGATTGTGGTTTTGCCTGTTGTGAAAGGCTATTATAGAATGCTCAGAAGAAACCTTCTTTATACCGCGATTACAAGAGCGAAGAAATTTCTCATTTTATGCGGGGAAGAGGAGGCGCTGGAGTGGGGCGTGAAAAATAATGATGCAACTGTCAGACAGACCTCCTTGAAAAACAGGCTGTCCGTACAGGTTGAGGAAATGGATGCCGAGCTTGAAGCTTTGCAAAAAGAGCTCCCGTTCAGCGTACACGACGCCAACATTGGCATGGAAGGCATTACACCATTCGATTTTATGAAAGAAGAACAGCAATAAAATGCTCCCGTGTAAGCGGGAGTTTTTTTCATTTGCAGTGGAATTGATTTCATCGTATGAGTCTAAGGCGCAAAGCAAAACCTAAGCCTGTTCAACAAAAGGTGGTTGATCACACTTTGAGAACATGCCATGAAGTAGAAGGATTCCCAGTATACTCAGAACGAACTTCTTGTTATCTCGGGGCAATTTCCGATATTTGTTTTTCTCTGAAAGGAGATTGTCTTGGGTTTATTCTTGCACAAAAACGCTTTTTGCATCATCATCATACGCTATTACGGGCGTGTGATATCTCTTCCATTCTTGATGACCGCATATTGGCTTCGGTCAGTTCAGAACAGCTTTTGCCTCTTCCGAAATCATGCTTCACATACGAGCAGATGAAGATGAAGCTTGTGAAATCGCAAGAGGGCGATATATTGGGGATGCTGGAAGATGTATACTTTTGTTTGGACAGGGGCATAATCGTAGCATATGAACTCTCGGACGGTTTCTTTTCTGACCTGGCGGGAAGCAAGCGCCAGATCCAAAGAGCGGATTCGCTTGTCGAGGTGCGGAAAGACGAGATCGTTCTGAACGGATAGAGGTGTGAGGTATGCTTATATGCCCGAATTGCAAAAGTAAGGATATCGGCAAAATCGGCGTGAACCAATATTATTGTTGGGGCTGTTTTATTGAACTGACAGTGGCGAAAGGGAAGATTGCAACTCATCAGGTGGAAGAAGACGGAACGTTAAGCAGCTTGGATGATTTGTTTTCTGAGGATGAACGCAGCATCAATTTTTAATCATGAAAGGAGATGCGCAGGATGAATCGGACGATGACTTCTCTTTTGGCAATGGGAGCCGGAGCTCTCGTGTACCGAATGGCGACTCAATCTGACATGCTGAATAATCGAAGCATGAAGCGGATGAGAAGAAGAATTACGAAAATGTTTTAATGCAAAAAGGATACTCTCCAAAGAGTATCCTTTTCTATGTTTGCCGGACCTCGAGGCGTCTTGCTGCGAGTGAAAGGCTGTAGTTGACTGCGAAATACATAAGGGCCGCAAGTAAAAAGATCGGGAAAAAATAACTGCCGTCTGCGCTTTGGCCGTTAATAATTTGCGCGTTGTGAATCAGTTCAGGCAGGGCGATCACAACAGCGAGCGATGTATCTTTTAATAAAGAAATAAACTGGCTTACGATGGGCGGAACCATGCGGCGAAGCGCTTGCGGCATAACGATAAAGAACAGGGTCTGTGTATAGCTCAGCCCGGAGGAGCGCGCCGCTTCAATTTGTCCTTTGTCAATTGATTTCAGTCCGCTTCGGATAATTTCAGATAGCATAGCGGATTCAAAAATCGTTAGTGCTGTAATTGCAGCAGCTGTAATTTCAAGCTTAATACCAATTTCCGGAAGGGCAAAAAACGTAAAGAAAATAATTAACAGCAAGGGGAGGTTTCTGATCGTTTCAACGAGAACCGCAATCAATTGAGAAAGAACGGGTACTTTCGCATATCGCAGGGTGCCTGCGATTAAACCGAAGAAAAAGCTCAGAATGATGGAGATGAAAGCAACGTACAAGGTGACGAGAAAGCCATCCCATAAAAACGCTAAATGCTCCTGTGAATAAGCACCGATGAAATCCAATGTAACTCACTCCTTATCAATAGCTTTTTTCCAGCCGTTTTTCCAGATAGTTAACACCGATGCTAAGCGGAATCGTCAGCACTAAGTAAAAAAGCGCCACGAAAATATAAACATCAAATACAACGAGTGTGCTCGACGAGACTAAATCAGCCTGGTACATAAGATCCAATCCGGCCACAACCCCAAGAATCGAAGAGTTTTTGACTAAGTTTAAAAATTGATTGCCTAAAGGCGGCATGACGATTTTGATTGCCTGCGGCAAAATGATATGGAGCATGGCTTGGCTGTAGGTAAAGCCTGACGAGCGTGCCGCTTCCATCTGCCCTTTTGAAACAGACTGGATTCCTGCTCTGATGGCTTCAGCGATAAACGCAGAGGTATAAATGGTGAGAGCAACCGTTCCCGCTTGAAAACCGTCAAGCCTCAGGCCTGCGTTTGGAAGTCCGAAATAGAAAACAAAGGTAATTAAAAGAAGAGGGATGTTGCGGATGAATTCTACATATACGGTCCCGAGCCATTGCAGCGGCTTAAAGACTGTTATTCTCATAACCGCTACAGTAACGCCGAGGACAAAACTGCCGGCCAGCGCGATAACACTTGCAAGCAAGGTATGGTAAAAACCGTCCATATACATGCCGAAGTTATCGAAAAGAATTGACACATTCATCTGCCTATTCACTCCTTATCAAATTGGGATGAGCATCGCCTGCTCATCCCGGGATGGTTGTTATTCAGCTGGGTCTTCTTTGATCCATTTTTTATAAATTTCATCGTATCTGCCATCCGACTTCATCTTTTTAAGTGAAGCGTTGATTTCTTTCGCGAGAGCAGATTGCCCTTTTTTCACGGCGATCCCGTAAGGCTCATCTGTAAAAGGCTTTCCTGTTAATTGATAATTTTTATTTTCATCAGCCATTCCATATAAAATCGCATTATCTGTGGTGAGGGCATCGCCTTGCCCCGATTTAAGGGCTGTAAAGGCTTCTGCGTAGTTTTCAAATTCTAAAACAGATGCTTCAGGCGCCTTTTCACGAATGTTTTGAGAGGAGGTGGAGCCTTTTACTGCAAGAACTTTTGAGCCTTTGTCAAGATCCTCGACACTCTTGATTTTGCTGCCTTTTTTCACGAGAAGCGATTGCCCGGCCTCGAAATAGACATCAGAAAAGTCAACTTCCTTTTTTCGTTCATCAGTGATCGTCATTGTGGCGACAATGGCGTCGATATCCCCGTTTTGCAGCATAGGAATCCTTGTTTTTGAGGTGACCTCTTTAAATTCAGCTTTTTTCTCATCAACTAAAATGTCTTTAGCGATTTGTTTGGCAATATCAATATCAAAACCCTCAATCTCACCTGAGCTTGGATTTTTAAGACCGAACAGTCGAGTGTCCGTTTTTACGCCGAAGACAATTTTGTCATTGTCTTTAATGGCGGCTAGCGTATCTTTTTTGCTCTCCTTTGAGGCTTCTCCGTTTGATCCCTTGCTGCTGCAAGCGGCAAGCAAGATGACAGCGAATAAAGAAATCAATGCTAAAGAAAAAATCTTTTTCATACAAGCTCCCCCATTCTGTTTTAATGATTTAAAATACGGCTTAAGAATAAGCGGGCCCGTTCTTCCTTTGGGTTCGCGTAAAACTCAGCCGGCATTGCTTCTTCTAAAATCTTTCCTTCGTCAATGAAGACAATCCGGTCGGCAACTTCTTTGGCAAACCCCATTTCGTGTGTCACGACAACCATTGTCATGCCTTCTTTGGCGAGTGTTTTCATGACATCTAGCACCTCACCGATCATTTCAGGATCAAGTGCTGATGTCGGCTCGTCAAACAGCATGACCTCCGGCTTCATCGCCAGTCCTCTTGCGATGGCAACACGCTGCTGCTGCCCGCCGGAAAGCTGGGAAGGATAGGCGTCAGCCTTGTCTGGGATGCCGACTTTTTCAAGATAGTACCGCGCCGTTTCCTTTGCTTGTTCAGGTGATTGTCTAAGCACTTTTACCGGAGCCAGCATGATGTTCTGCAGCACTGTTTTATGTGGATATAAATGAAAGTGCTGAAACACCATCCCGATATTTTGCCGCACTTTATTGATATCAGTTTTTCTGTCGTTAATGGCGGTGCCGTTTACTGTAAGCACTCCCTCATTGATCGTCTCAAGTCTGTTGATGCATCTGAGCAATGTGCTTTTACCGGAACCGGATGGGCCGATGATAACAACGACTTCACCTTTTTCGATTTGAAGATTAATTTGTTTTAACACGTGAAAATCTCCGTAATGCTTGTTTACATTTTGAAATGTGATCATCGCAATCCTCCTATCAGAAAATTTGACCAAAAAAGTAAATGATCAAACTTTTCTGAAAATTAAAAGCGAAAAAATGTCCATGACTTCTGACTGACTAAAGAAACATAAAGAATAATTCCGTGTAAACCTCAAAAGATATAGGTGAGGTGAAAGCAGATGCTCCAAAAACCGGTGCAGCTTTTGTTGTGGGTGGCTATTTGTTTGCTGGTTCTGTTAACAGTCTATGTCTTTTTTATGCTTGATATGTTATGGTCACCCTTTTGGCTCGTCATAAAAACGATCTTTATTCCCTTGATCATTTCTATTTTTATATCTTATTTATTGCTTCCGGTCACGGAATGGCTGCATGGCAAAGGATTGCCTAGGACTTTGAGCATCTTGGTCATTTATGTTCTTTTTTTTGGCGGGATTGGCTGGGCGTTGTATAAAGGGGTGCCTGTTTTAATCGTGCAGCTGACGGATTTGTCAGAAAATATACCCATGTTTGCCGAAACGTATAACGGGCTTCTTCTTCATGTGCATAACCATACGGATGACTGGCCTGATGGTATGCATCACCGTATAGATAAAATGATCCGCCAGACGGAGACGTTTTTTGCGGGAACGATCGAGGGTGCGATCAGCGGGATCCGCAATGTGCTTGATTACTTCTTAATTGCTGCAACAATCCCTTTTCTCGTGTTTTATATGGTGAAGGACATTGAATTAATGAAAAAGACAGTATGGTACTTGACTCCGAAGTCGTGGAGAAAGCGGGGCAGCGCCTTTTTGCGGGATGTGGATGATTCGCTTGGCGATTATATCCGCGGCCAGCTTTTGGTCTGCTTGATTCTTGGCGTGATTGCAGGCATTTCGTTCTGGGTATTTGGGCTTCCGTATCCACTGATACTTGGCCTTATCTCTGGAGTAACGAATGTCATCCCGTATTTTGGCCCTTTCATCGGAGCTGTTCCTGCGTTGTTAATTGCGATGACGATCTCAGTGAAGGCGGTTCTTGTTGTGGTGATTACGGTGTTTATTCTGCAGTTTATGGAAGGAAATATCCTCAGTCCGTTCATTGTCGGCAGAAGCCTTAAAATGCATCCGGTCGTTATCATGCTTGCACTCCTTGCCGGAGGGGAGCTTGCGGGAATCGTCGGGATGATTCTGGCTGTTCCTGCGACGGCTGTTTTAAAAGTAATGATGATCCATTTTTTGCGGATGAGGACGGAGCATTGACATCGGCGTGCCGCTTGTCTATAATTTCTCGTAGAATACATACGAATCTCGAGTGACGGATCTGAGTACGCCGAAGCCCTGTTAAAGAGAGAAGCTCCATAAGCTGAAAGGAGCTTTATCAGAAGATCGGAGGAAGCTAATCCTGAGTGCAGTTAATCACTGCCGCTTATCCTGCGTTACAGGGTTAAAGGTGACGGGCGAATAATGCCCGTAATCAGGGTGGTACCGCGAGACAGCTCTCGTCCCTGTGTAAACGTTGGTTTGCATAGGGGGGAGGGCTTTTTTGCTGTCACTGAAGAGAATTTCGATTTTTATAGAGGAGGAAATACAATGAAACACTTAACTTCTGCGGAAGTGCGTCAAATGTTTTTGGATTTCTTTAAAGAAAAAGGACATGCGGTAGAGCCAAGCGCGTCATTAGTGCCTCATGAGGATCCTTCACTGCTTTGGATCAACAGCGGTGTTGCGACGCTGAAAAAATATTTTGACGGCCGTGTCGTGCCGGAAAATCCAAGAATCGTAAACGCTCAAAAAGCGATCAGAACAAACGATATAGAAAATGTAGGTAAAACTGCGCGGCATCACACTTTCTTTGAAATGCTCGGAAACTTTTCCATCGGCGATTATTTCAAAGAAGAAGCCATTACATGGGCTTGGGAGTTTTTAACGAGCGACAAGTGGATTGGCTTCGACAAAGAGCTTCTCTCTGTTACGGTTCATCCTGAAGATGAAGAGGCATATGAGTTTTGGGCGAAAAAAATCGGTATTCCTGAAGAAAGAATTATCCGTCTGGAAGGGAACTTCTGGGATATCGGTGAAGGGCCGAGCGGACCGAATACGGAAATCTTTTACGACCGCGGTGAAGCATACGGTAATGATCCAGAAGATCCGGAGCTTTACCCAGGCGGAGAAAACGACCGTTACCTGGAAGTATGGAACCTTGTGTTCTCAGAGTTCAACCATAACCCTGACGGCACGTACACACCGCTTCCGAAGAAAAACATTGATACAGGCATGGGTCTTGAAAGAATGGTATCTGTCATCCAGAATGTTCCGACAAACTTTGACACCGATTTGTTTGTTCCGATCATTAAAGCAACAGAATCGATTTCTGGTGAAACATATGGCAAAGACAATGTGAAAGACACTGCGTTTAAAGTGATTGCTGACCATATCAGAACGGTTGCCTTTGCTGTCAGTGACGGTGCGCTGCCGTCAAATGAAGGCCGCGGCTATGTATTAAGACGCTTATTACGCCGTGCCGTGCGTTATGCCAAAACGATCAACATCCATCGTCCGTTCATGTTTGATTTAGTGCCGGTTGTCGCAGAAATCATGGCTGATTTCTATCCTGAAGTGAAAGAGAAAGCGGATTTCATCGCAAAAGTCATTAAAACCGAGGAAGAACGCTTCCATGAGACCCTTAATGAAGGGCTTGCGATCCTGTCAGAAATGATCAAAAAAGAAAAAGACAAGGGCAGCAGCGTTATCTCAGGTGCTGATGTGTTTAAACTGTATGATACGTATGGATTCCCGGTTGAATTGACTGAAGAATACGCAGAAGACGAGAACATGACGGTTGACCATGAGGGCTTTGAGGAGGAAATGAACCAGCAGCGTGAACGGGCAAGAAACGCCCGCCAGGATGTCGGCAGCATGCAGGTGCAGGGCGGCGCACTGCGCGACGTGACCGATGAAAGCACATTTGTCGGCTACTCTCAAACCAAAGCTGATGCCAATATCATTGTGCTTCTTCAGGACGGCCAATTAATCGAAGAGGCTTATGAAGGAGAAAGCGTTCAAATCATTCTTGATGAAACACCGTTCTATGCAGAAAGCGGCGGCCAAATCGGGGATAAAGGCTATCTCCGAAGCGAGCAGGCAGTTGTAAGAATTAAAGATGTTCAAAAAGCGCCAAACGGCCAGCATGTGCATGAAGGTGTTGTGGAGAGCGGTACTGTTCAAAAAGGCCTGCATGTTACGGCTGAAGTTGAAGACCATATGAGAAGCGGCGTCATTAAAAACCACACGGCAACGCATTTATTGCATCAGGCTCTAAAAGACGTTCTTGGAACTCATGTCAATCAGGCTGGCTCTCTTGTAACGGAAAACCGTCTTCGTTTTGACTTCTCGCACTTTGGCCAAGTGACAAAAGAAGAGCTCGAACAAATTGAAAGAATCGTAAACGAAAAGATCTGGGCGAGCATTCCGGTCAGCATTGATTTGAAACCGATCGCTGAAGCAAAAGAAATGGGTGCGATGGCACTGTTCGGCGAAAAATATGGCGATATTGTCCGTGTCGTTCAAGTTGGAGATTACAGCTTAGAGCTGTGCGGCGGCTGCCATGTCAGAAATACAGCAGAAATCGGCTTGTTTAAAATCGTTTCTGAATCCGGAATCGGAGCAGGCACAAGACGGATTGAAGCTGTAACGGGACAAGGCGCTTACGTCGAAATGAACAGCCAGATTTCTGTATTGAAGCAGACCGCTGACGAGCTGAAAACAAATATCAAAGAAGTGCCGAAACGGGTTGCGGCTCTGCAGGCTGAACTGAAGGAAGCACAAAGAGAAAATGAATCTCTTCTTGCAAAACTAGGCAACGTGGAAGCAGGAGCAATCCTGTCGAAAGTAAAAGAAGTTGACGGCGTAAACGTGCTTGCGGCAAAAGTAAATGCAAAAGACATGAATCATCTCCGCACTATGGTCGATGAACTCAAAGCAAAGCTTGGCTCTGCGGTGATCGTGCTTGGTGCGGTACAAAACGATAAAGTTAATATCTCTGCCGGAGTCACAAAGGACCTCATTGAGAAAGGCCTTCACGCCGGCAAGCTGGTTAAACAAGCTGCGGAAGTTTGCGGCGGAGGCGGCGGAGGCCGTCCGGACATGGCGCAGGCAGGCGGTAAACAGCCGGAAAAATTAGAAGAAGCTTTGGCTTCTGTAGAAGATTGGGTGAAATCCGTTTTATAATTCGCCCATGTAGTGTAGAATGATGGTAAGATTAGGACCCCAGGCTGAACTTTGCCTGCGAATTTGGGAAAGAGGTGCAAAACGGTGAGCTCGTTTGATAAAACGATGAAATTTAATTTCTCCGATGATTCTGCTGAGACTAACGTAAATGAGGTGCTGATTACAGTGTATGACGCGCTTCAGGAAAAGGGCTACAATCCAATCAACCAAATTGTCGGGTACTTGCTGTCAGGTGATCCCGCTTATATTCCTAGGCATCGTGACGCTCGCAATTTAATTCGCAAACTTGAAAGAGACGAATTAATCGAGGAATTGGTAAAGTCTTATTTAGAACAGCATAAAGAGGCGTAAATAAACAATGAGAATATTAGGGCTCGATTTAGGAACCAAAACACTCGGTGTTGCTCTGAGCGATGAAATGGGCTGGACTGCTCAAGGCATTGAGACCATAAAGATAAATGAAGCAGAGGGCGATTATGGTTTATCCCGTTTATCTGAACTGATAAAGGACTATACTATAGATAAAATCGTGCTCGGCTTTCCTAAGAACATGAACGGAACAGTCGGCCCAAGAGGCGAAGCCAGCCAAACATTTGCGAAAGTGCTTGAAACAACGTACAATGTTCCTGTTGTGCTGTGGGACGAGCGTCTTACCACAATGGCGGCTGAAAAAATGCTGATTGCAGCTGACGTCAGCAGGCAAAAACGAAAAAAAGTCATTGATAAAATGGCGGCTGTTATGATTTTACAAGGATATCTTGACAGCTTAAATTAAAGCCAGAGGTGAAGAAAATGGAACACGGCGAAAAAAATATTACAATTGTTGACGATCAAGGAAATGAACAGCTTTGTGAAGTGCTGTTTACATTTGAAAACGAAGAGTTTGGCAAGTCTTATGTCTTGTACTATCCAATCGAATCAAAAGATGACGAGGAAGTAGAAATTCTTGCTTCCAGCTTCACGCCAAACGAAGACGGTGAAAACGGTGAGCTATTCCCGATTGAAACTGACGAAGAATGGGATATGATCGAAGAAACACTAAACACATTCTTAGCGGACGAAGACGAAGAATAAAACATCGCGCCAAACCAAAGCCGGAGCTATACTGCTCCGGCTTTTTTCTGCTTTATGCAGGCCTCTTTTTGTAATAAATTGCCGAAATACAATGAATCATGTAGTATAAGAGCTGATGGGAGGAGACCTAATGTATATCAATCAGCAAAAAAAATCGTTTTTTAATAAAAAAAGAATCATACTGTCTTCCATTGTTGTGCTGTTTCTCATCATTGGCGGGGCATTTTTATATGGGAAATCATTGCTTGAACCTGTTGAAAAAGACAGTAAAACGACAGTTAATATTAACATTCCGAGCGGTTCGTCTGTTTCAGCCATCGCATCGATATTAAAGAAAAATGATGTCATAAAAAGCGAGAAGGCGTTTCAGTACTATGTGAAATATAAAGGTGCTTCCGGGTTTCAGGCCGGATTCTACCATCTAAATAAAGGTATGGATTTAGATGCCATTATTCAGAAGCTGACAAGTGGGGCTACAGGTTACGCTTTTCAAATCACAGTGACTGAGGGAGCACAGCTGACCCAAATCGCGGCTGCTATTGCTGATGAAACAAAATACTCTAAAAAACAAGTCATAGCGAAGCTGGACGATGAAACATTTATCAATCAGCTGAAGAAAGAATTCCCGGACACTGTGACAAATGATGTTTTCAATAAAAACATTAAGCACCCGCTTGAAGGGTACCTATTCCCGGCTACATACCCTTTTAACGATCCGGACACATCACTTGAAGACATTATCAAGGCAATGATTAAGCAGACAAATTCTTATGTGGAAACATATAAATCAGAAATGAAGAAAAACAAAGTTTCTGTGCATAAGCTGCTGACAATGGCTTCTTTGATAGAAGAAGAAGCGACTGAAAAAGCCGACCGCCATAAAATTGCGAGCGTCTTTTATAACCGCCTGAAAAAGAAAATGCCGCTCCAAACAGATCCGACCGTCCTGTACGCGGCAGGCAAGCATAAAGATCGGGTTCTTTATAAGGATCTGGAAATCGATTCACCATACAATACGTATAAAAACACAGGGCTGACGCCAGGGCCGATTGCCAATGCCGGCATGTCGTCATGGGAAGCGGCGCTGCATCCGGATAAAACGGACTATCTGTATTTCTTGGCCAAATCAAATGGTGAGGTCGTATTTACAAAAACGCTAAAAGAGCATAATAAAGCAAAAGAAAAATACATTTCCTCAAAAAATGAGAAATAAAAGGAGAGCAAAAAGCTCTCCTTTTGTTCGCTTTCCGCAAGGTTTTATGATAAAATATATCGGGTTGTTTACCGATGTATCATGATGTATTCAGAGAGTGTCCTGCGCATAAGACTGGGGCACTCCTTTTTAGAACGGGAGGCTGTTTGTAGTGACTGACCGGTATGAACAAATAAATGACTATATAGAAGCATTATTAAAGCCTCGGCCGGATAACGTGAAGAAGCTTGAAGCATATGCAGAAGAACATCATGTCCCGATTATGGAAAAAGCGGGCATGGAGGTGCTGCTTCAAATTTTGTCTGTGAAACAGCCGAAAAAAATACTAGAAATCGGAACGGCCATTGGTTATTCAGCCATTCGGATGGCGCTGGAGCTGCCGTCTGCTGAAATATATACAATTGAACGCAATGAGAAACGGCATGAAGAAGCGGTAAACAATATCAAGGAATTTCAGCTTGATGACCGGATTCATGTTTTTTACGGAGATGCGCTTGAATTAGCCGACGCCGTTCATGTAACCGCGCCTTACGATGTCATTTTTATTGACGCTGCAAAAGGTCAGTATCAAAACTTTTTTCATTTATATGAACCGATGCTTTCACCGGACGGGGTGATTATAACAGACAACGTGCTGTTTAAAGGTCTGGTGGCAGAGGATTACAGCAAAATAGAACCGAAGAGAAGGCGCAGGCTTGTAGCAAAAATTGATGAATATAATCATTGGCTGATGAATCATCCGGATTATCAAACTGCGATTATTCCTGTCGGGGACGGACTTGCGATTAGTAAAAAGAAGAGGTGAACGTCATGAAAAAACCAGAGCTCTTAGTGACGCCGACGAGCACAGCGGACATTTTGCCGCTCATACAGGCGGGGGCAACTGCGTTTTTAGTTGGGGAACAGAGATACGGCTTGAGATTAGCCGGAGAATTTTCTCGTGAAGATGTAACAAAAGCCGTAGAGATTGCTCACAAAGAAGGAGCAAAAGTATACGTTGCTGTAAATGCAATTTTCCATAACGATAAAGTGGGTGAGCTTGGCGAATATCTGGCTTTCTTAGCAGAAGCCGGTGTCGATGCAGCGGTATTCGGCGATCCTGCCGTGCTGATGGCTGCCCGTGAATCTGCGCCTGCTCTGAAGCTTCATTGGAGCACAGAAACGACAGGCACCAACTATTATACATGCAACTACTGGGGACGCAAGGGTGCGGCGCGCTCTGTGCTTGCCAGAGAATTAAACATGGACAGCATTGTTGAGATTAAAGAAAATGCGGAAGTCGAAATTGAAATCCAGGTGCATGGAATGACATGCATGTTCCAATCGAAGCGTTCTTTGATTGGAAACTATTTTGAATATCAGGGCAAAGTCATGGACATTGAAAGAAAGAAAAAAGAATCAGGCATGTTTTTACACGATAAAGAACGTGATAATAAATATCCGATTTTCGAAGATGAAAACGGCACTCACATCATGAGCCCGAACGATGTGTGCATCATTGATGAGCTCGAGGAATTGATAGATGCCGGAATTGATTCTTTCAAAATCGATGGTGTTTTGAAAACGCCTGAATACCTAATAGAAGTCACCAAAATGTACAGAGAAGCAATTGATTTGTGCGTGGAAAACCGTGACGAATACGAAGCGAAAAAAGAAGACTGGATCGAACGCATTGAAAGCATCCAGCCAGTAAACAGAAAAATTGATACCGGATTCTTCTTCAAGGAAACGGTTTATTAATCAAAAGGAGGTTAAGCTATGACTGCCGTAAATGATAAAATATCCACAATCGTTAATGGAAAGCGTGTGATTACGAAAAAGCCGGAACTTCTCGCACCTGCGGGTAATCTTGAAAAGCTGAAAATCGCTGTTCATTACGGAGCGGACGCGGTCTTTATCGGGGGACAGGAATACGGGCTTCGCTCGAATGCCGATAACTTTACGATCGAAGAAATTGCAGAAGGCGTTGAATTCGCAAAGAAATATGGCGCGAAGATCTACGTAACAACGAATATTTTCGCTCATAATGAAAACATGGACGGGCTTGAAGACTATTTAAAAGCGCTTGGAGACGCCAACGTTGCCGGTATTATTGTGGCAGATCCGCTTATTATTGAAACATGCCGCAGAGTGGCGCCGAATGTTGAGGTTCACTTGAGCACACAGCAGTCTCTTTCAAACTGGAAGGCTGTCCAGTTCTGGAAGGAAGAAGGTCTCGACCGCGTCGTGCTGGCACGTGAAACTAGCGCTCTTGAAATCAGAGAAATGAAAGAAAAGGTAGATATCGAAATCGAATCCTTCATTCATGGCGCAATGTGTATCGCATATTCCGGCCGCTGCGTGCTGAGCAATCACATGACAGCGCGGGATTCCAACCGCGGAGGCTGCTGCCAGTCATGCCGCTGGGATTATGATCTCTATCAAACAGACGGTGCCAACGCCGTTGCTTTGTATGGTGAAGAAGATGCACCATTTGCGATGAGCCCGAAAGATTTGAAGCTGATTGAATCCATTCCGAAAATGATCGAAATGGGAATAGACAGCTTAAAGATTGAAGGCCGCATGAAATCCATTCACTATGTAGCAACTGTTGTCAGCGTATACCGCAAAGTAATCGATGCTTATTGCGCTGATCCAGAGAACTTTGTGATTCAAAAAGAATGGCTTGAAGAGCTCGATAAGTGCGCCAACCGGGACACTGCGACAGCTTTCTTTGAAGGAACGCCAGGCTATGAAGAGCAAATGTTCGGCGAACACGCCAAGAAAACGACATATGATTTTGTCGGCTTAGTGCTGAATTATGATGAAGATACACAAATGGTCACGCTTCAGCAACGCAATTTCTTCAAAAAAGGCGACGAAGTGGAATTTTTCGGTCCAGAAATCGAAAACTTTACACATACGATTGAAACCATTTGGGACGAAGACGGAAATGAGCTAGATGCTGCCCGCCATCCCCTGCAAATTGTCAAATTCAAACTAGACAAAAAGATTTATCCGAGCAACATGATGAGAAAGGGGAAGTAACAGCCCATGGGTAAGAATCCAGTAGTCATTGGAATCGCAGGAGGTTCCGGTTCAGGAAAAACGAGTGTCACACGGTCCATTTATGAACAGTTTAAAGGACACTCAATTTTAATGATCCAGCAGGACCTTTATTATAAAGACCAAAGCCATCTTCCGTTTGAAGAAAGGCTGAACACAAACTACGATCATCCGCTTGCGTTTGATAATGACTATTTAATCGAGCATATTCAGGATCTATTGAATTACCGCCCGATTGAAAAGCCGATTTATGACTATAAGCTTCACACACGTTCAGAAGAAACGGTTCACGTAGAGCCAAAGGATGTTATTATCCTTGAAGGCATTCTTGTTCTTGAAGACAAAAGGCTTCGTGATCTGATGGATATCAAGCTTTATGTTGATACGGACGCTGACTTGCGTATCATCAGACGGATTATGAGAGATATTAATGAGCGCGGACGCTCTATTGATTCTGTCATTGAACAATATGTGTCAGTGGTCCGTCCGATGCATAACCAATTCGTCGAGCCGACGAAACGATACGCTGATATTATTATCCCGGAAGGCGGTCAGAATCACGTCGCAATTGATCTGATGGTCACAAAAATTCAAACCATTCTTGAACAAAACGCGATTTTGTAATACCATAGCATAGACATAAATAACTCTGACCATATTATGTATAGGCAGGAAGGGAATGTGCGAATTCCCTTCTTTCCCTGTTTATAAACGCGAAATATTTGCAGAACGACACGATTCAGTTTAAGATAAACAGTACCTATATGGGAGAGAAGAACGAGGACTGCCCTGTGTTCTCATTCTTGTATTTTTTAGTTTATGCTCTCATACATAATCGAAGATGTTGAGGGACAACCAGAAGGAGTGAAGGGACATGGCACAAGAGAAAGTTTTTCCTATGACTGCAGAAGGAAAACAAAAACTTGAACAAGAATTAGAATATTTGAAAACGGTTAAACGAAAAGAAGTAGTAGAGCGAATCAAAATTGCGAGAAGCTTCGGAGACCTTTCCGAGAACTCTGAATACGATTCAGCGAAAGAAGAGCAGGCATTTGTAGAGGGCCGCGTGACGACTCTTGAAAATATGATTCGCAATGCGAAAATCATTGAAGATGACGGCGGCTCTAACGTTGTCGGTTTGGGTAAAACCGTCACTTTCGTCGAACTGCCTGACGGTGATGAAGAATCATATACGATCGTCGGAAGCGCGGAAGCTGACCCGTTTGAAGGGAAAATCTCAAACGATTCACCGATCGCAAAAAGCCTCTTGGGCAAAAAAGTAGATGAAGAAGTCACAGTACAAACACCGGGCGGAGAAATGCTTGTGAAAATTGTGAAAATTTCATAATATCTGTTTAGCAGCGAAACACCTCGTCCACAATGTGGGTGAGGTGTTTTTTTATGAAGATATCGAAACGAATGAAGCTGGCAGTCATCGCTTTTTTGATTGTATTTTTTCTGCTTCTGCTGAGGCTTGCGGAAATCCAGCTGTTTTTCACAGAATCATTTTCTAAAAAGAAAATTAATTTGATTCAAGAAAGTGTGAAACAGCGGACGGAGGAAGTGCTCATTTCAGATGGAAGAGGCTCTTTTTTAGATCGAAACGGGCGGGCGCTGACAGGACAAAGCGAGCCCGCGGTTGTTTTGTTCCCTTTTCTGCTGACGCAGGATTGGCCGATCAAAAAAGTTGCGGACATCCTCGGCATGTCTGAAGATAATTTGCGCCAGACACTAGGTCAGGCAAAAAAACCGGTCATTTTGCAGCAAAAGAAAATCAAAACACTTTCAAAACAATCTATCACAAAAATCAATTCTTTGAAATATCCCGGCATTTACGGCGTATATATGGAGAATGAAGACAAGCCCAGCCTTGCTTCACATACGATAGGGAGCACGAACCAAGATCCGGCGCTGCTTCGCAAGAAATATCCTGACAAGGGAAGTCTTCCGATTACAACAGAAATCGGAACAACCGGCTTAGAACGGACATTTGACGAGTTTTTGCTTCCGGAACAAGACACAAAGCTTTTATATCATGTGGACGGAAAAGGAAACCCTTTGTTTGGCATGGACGTCAAATATACAGCTGAAGCCAATACATTTTATCCGCTCCAGGTCAAAACAACGATCGATCAAAGCATTCAAAAAGCGATGGAGGAGGTATTGGATGAACAGGGGCTGAAAAAGGGAGGAGCTGTGCTGCTGGACATCGAAAATAGCAGTGTTCTGGGAATTGTAAGCAAACCAGATGCAGACGTGTCCCGGCAAAACACACTTCAAAATTATATGCTGACGCCAATCTATCCCGGATCAGTTTTTAAAACAGTCATTGCCGCAGCTGCAATCGAAAATAATATGGTGAAGCCTAGTCAAACCTTTAATTGCAATTTTAACCTGTACGGGGAACCGGGGGACGACAAAGGAACCTTGTCTTTTGATGAAAGTTTTGCCCAAAGCTGTAATTACACATTTACGAGTCTTGCAGAACAATTAATGAAAAAAGACAGCTCAGTTATTGAAGATATGTCCGAGAAGCTGGCTCTCACTGATCGGGCAGGCTGGGAGGGAAAACTGTACCACGAAACCGATTTCCGCCAGCTGTATAACGAAAAAAGCGGCGTGATTTGGGGGGATGAAAAAGACAAATCAGTCAAAAAAGCCATTGCGCAAACAGCAATCGGGCAGAAAAATGTAAAGGTAACGCCGCTAGAGGTAGCCAATATGATGGCGACAATCGCCCGCGGCGGAGAAAAACGGCAGGTGAAAATTGCCGAACAAATTGAGTATAAGAACGGCACAACGCTCGTTACATTTAAGGATCAGAAGCTCAAAGGGGAAACGATAGACAAATATACGTCACAGCAGCTTCAAAAAATACTGCGGCGGGTGGTAGAATCTCCTTCTGGAACGGGCAGAAGGTTTCAAGATCTTCCGTATACTGTAGCAGGGAAATCGGGCACAGCCCAAACAGGCAAGCTTTCAAAAGAGAAGGAAACGCTCTATGAAAAATGGTTTGCCGGATATTTTCCCGCGGATAAGCCGAAATACGCTCTGGTTGTTTTACACATGGATACACCGGGAGATAAGGCTCTGACAAATTCGGTGTTTTATGATATTGTTAAAAAAGTACACGAAATTGAAATCAATCAGAAATAGAACAACTTCTCAGCACATGTTAAAATATATGCTGAGCCAAGAGGGATAAAGGAGTGCAGAATTATTGAGCAATAATCAATCTCGTTATGAAAATCGTGATAAACGCAGAAAAGCCAATTTAGTGCTTAACATTTTAATCGCAATCGTATCCATACTAATTGTCGTAGTAGCAGCGAATCTCTTCATTAACAGTCCTTCTAGCAAAGATGTCAGCAAGGATTCTGAAACGGCGCAAAAACAGGAATCTCCGGCTTCAGGAAAGACGGAAAAGAAATCGGATGAGGATATAAAAGACAGCAAGAAAGATACATCTGACAGCGAAAAGGATTCTGAGAAGTCTTCTGACTCTGATTCCAAAAAAGATGATTCTTCTTCTAAAAAGGATGATTCTGATTCAGATTCAAGCTCAGATTCAGCCAGTGATGGGCTTAAAGATGCAAAAGTAACAGAAGGCGGCTCATCGAGCGATGTGGAAAAAACGTATGAAAATCCTGACTGGAAAGCAGTCGGAACTGAGCAAACAGGCGAGCATGCCGCTACTTATGATTCAAGCTCGCAAGACTGGGCTGAGATGCTGAAAGCCATTTCATACGCAACTGGTGTCTCAACAGATAACATGACGGTGCTCTGGCTTGGAAATAACGGCAGCCCTCAGGATGCCAAAGGCAAGATTTTGGACAAGGCGACTGGGAATAAATATCAAGTCACGATTACATGGGTCGATGAAAAAGGCTGGAAGCCGACAAAAGTAGAAAAGCTAAAATAAACAAAAGCAGCCGGGTTACAACCGGCTGCTTTTGTTTTAGGCTTCAGCTGCGAAATGAACCACCGCGCTGTACAATATTCTTCCTTCTGCCACAGCAGTTTGGTGTGAAACAGATTTCACCCGGAGCATGATGGCTTTATTGTTTTCAATTTGTGTATTGATTTTCTTTTCAAGCTCTTGCAATGAAGCCGCTTCAAAAAATTCCACTTTGTCTTTAATCAGATCTAATTGAAAATTCATGTCTTGACCCTCCAGCTTTCACAAGTCATATGAAGTATAAGCTTTTTTGCGGTCAATGCGCAATATGAGATGGCATAAAATACACAAAGTGTTTTAGTACCTGCTTTTCAGAAGATGTGGTATTATAGGAACTGTTCCATCATTAATTCATAGTATGCTTATAGGAATTATTAAATATGGAGTGTGACAAATATGGGACGTGAATTTATCCCTCTCTTTGAAGATTGGGCAGCAACTTATGACCAAACAGTACAAGGTTTAGATATTCAGTATAAAGAAGCGTTCAGAGGCTATGATCATATCCTTGATGCCATCGTCAGCAAATCTGGAACGCATGTGTTAGAATTTGGCCCTGGGACAGGGAATTTGACGGCTAAGCTGCTCGATGCAGGCAAAACTGTATTTGGAATCGAACCTTCTCCAGCAATGCGTAAACTGGCTTCTGACAAGCTTTCAGGCAGGTCGGAAATCGTTGATGGAGACTTCCTGACATTCCCTGAGCCGCCATTTCAGGCTGATACAATTGTCAGTTCATATGCTTTTCATCATTTGACTGACGAAGAAAAGCGGGCTGCCATAAAGCAATATGGCAAATACCTTCACTTGCATGATAAAATAGTGTTTGCCGATACCGTCTTTGAAGATGCGCAAGCGTATCAAAAGGCTATCGATAAAGCCCGTTCTCAAGGCTTTTATCAGCTTGCAAATGATTTAGAGACAGAGCATTATCCTACATTGGATGCGTTGAAAGAAATGTTTACAGCTGAAGGTTTTGCAGTCCGATTCACTCAGCAAAACGACTTCGTGTGGATAATGGAGGCGATCAAACGGTAAAGTGAAGGGAATGTGAATAGATGAGACTAGCAGTCATCGGAGCAATGGAAGAGGAAGTTACCATCTTAAGAGACAAACTTGAAAATGCAAAAACAGAAACGATCGCACACTGTGAATTTACAACAGGCGAATATGAAGGAACTGAAGTGATTCTTTTAAAATCAGGAATTGGAAAAGTAAATGCTGCTATCAGCACGACGCTTCTGCTTGACCGTTACAAGCCTGATTATGTCATTAACACAGGCTCAGCCGGCGGATTTCATCATACATTGAATGTAGGGGATGTCGTCATTTCCACTGACGTTCGCCACCATGATGTAGACGTAACGGCTTTTGACTATGAATACGGCCAAGTGCCGGGTCTTCCGGCTGCTTATGCGGCGGATGAAAAGCTGATCAGCATCACTGAAGAAGCGGTATCTGAACTCGACGGCATTCAGGTTGCAAAAGGAACGATTGCAACAGGCGATTCTTTCATGAACGATCCGAAGCGGGTTGAAGAGGTGCGTGCGAGATTTTCTGATCTGTACGCGGTTGAAATGGAGGCTGCGGCAGTGGCTCAAGTGTGCCATCAATTTAAAACGCCGTTTGTCGTCATCAGAGCATTATCTGATATTGCAGGAAAAGAATCACATGTTTCATTTGACCAATTTTTAGAGCAGGCGGCTGTCCATTCAACAGAGCTTGTGTTAAAGGTGATCAAACGAATTCATTAAAACGGGGAGAATGTTCTCCTCCGTTTTTTCTAAAAACACCCTCTAATAAGGAGGAGGACATATATGACAGTGATTACGGACATTACCGAGCTGATTGGGAATACACCGCTTCTCCGCTTGAAGAACTTTGATGTTCCAGAAGGAGTCGCGGTGTATGCCAAGCTTGAAATGATGAATCCAGGGGGAAGCATCAAAGACAGACTGGGAGATATGCTGATTCGTGACGCGCTCGATTCAGGCAAGGTAAAACCTGGCGGAGTGATTATAGAAGCTACGGCAGGCAATACAGGGATCGGCCTTGCGCTGAGTGCCAGAAAATATGGGCTGAAAGCGATTTTCTGTGTCCCTGAACATTTCAGCAGAGAGAAACAGCAAATTATGCAAGCGCTTGGCGCATCAATCATTCATACACCGCGTCAAGACGGAATGCAGGGCGCCATTCAAAAAGCCATTCAGCTGGAGTCTGAAATTGAAAATTCTTATTGCGTTTTGCAATTTAAAAACCGAGTAAATCCATCGACTTACTATAAGACGCTTGGGCCTGAAATGTGGGAAGCGCTTGATGGGAATATTCATACATTTGTCGCAGGGGCAGGATCAGGGGGCACGTTCGCAGGAACAGCTTCCTTCTTAAAAGAAAAAAATCCAGCAGTCAAAACGGTGATTGTTGAACCGGAGGGCTCGATTTTAAACGGAGGAGAGCCTCACGCTCATAAAACAGAGGGCATCGGAATGGAGTTTATCCCCGATTATATGAATAAGAGCCACTTTGATAAGATCTACACCGTAACGGATGAGAATGCGTTTAGACTTGTGAAAGAAGCGGCAGAAAAAGAAGGCCTGCTGATCGGAAGCTCTTCAGGTGCAGCGCTTTATGCAGCATTGGAGGAAGCGAAAAAAGCATCGGCGGGAACTAACATTGTCACAGTATTTCCTGACAGCAGCGATCGATATATCAGCAAACAAATATACGAAGGAGGCATCTGATATGAAGAAAAAAACTTTGATGATACATGGCGGAATCACAGGTGATGAGAAAACAGGCGCAGTTTCCGTGCCCATTTATCAAGTAAGCACGTACAAGCAGCCGAAAGCAGGACAGCATACAGGCTACGAGTATTCAAGAACGGCCAATCCGACTCGAACCGCTCTCGAAGCACTTGTGACAGAACTGGAAAGCGGGGAAGCAGGTTATGCGTTCAGTTCGGGAATGGCTGCCATTACAGCAGTTATGATGCTGTTTAACAGCGGAGATCATGTCGTGTTGACTGATGATGTGTACGGCGGAACATATCGCGTGATGACAAAGGTGCTTAACCGTCTTGGCATTGAATCAACATTTGTTGATACGAGCAGCAGGGAAGAAGTTGAAAAAGCGATTCGCCCTAATACAAAAGCCATTTATATTGAAACACTGACAAATCCGTTGCTCAAAATCACCGACTTGACGCTCATGGCTGATATCGCAAAAAAAGCGGGTGTTCTGCTTATCGTAGACAACACCTTTAATACTCCTTATTTTCAGCAACCGCTTACTTTAGGCGCTGATATCGTACTTCACAGTGCGACAAAATATCTTGGCGGACACAGTGATGTCGTCGGAGGTTTAGTTGTGACAGCTTCGAAAGAGCTTGGAGAAGAGCTGCATTTTGTGCAAAACTCCACAGGCGGCGTGCTCGGCCCTCAAGATTCCTGGCTGTTAATGAGAGGAATCAAAACGTTGGGACTCAGAATGGAAGCGATCGATCAAAATGCGCGGAAAATCGCAAGCTTTCTTGAGAATCACCCTGCTGTCCAAACGTTATATTACCCTGGTTCTTCAAATCATCCCGGACATGAGCTTGCAAAAACGCAAGGATCGGGCTTTGGCGGCATGATCTCCTTTGATATTGGCAGTGAAGAACGGGTTGATGCGTTTTTAGGAAATCTGAAACTGTTTACCATTGCTGAAAGCCTGGGGGCGGTTGAAAGCTTAATTTCTGTTCCTGCAAGAATGACACATGCCTCTATTCCGAGAGAACGCCGGCTTGAGCTCGGCATTACGGACGGCTTGATCAGAATTTCTGTAGGAATTGAAGATGCGGAAGACTTGTTGGAAGATATCGGCCAAGCGCTTGAAAATATATAACAAATGGATAGAATTACTTTCTCTGTAAGCCGCCGGATTATATTATAATAGTCGTATACTATGAATCTGGCAGGTGATTCTTTTGCACAAAAATAGAATGAAATCTTTAAAAGAAGACTACAAGCATTTTGCTTTTACATTGCTTGCAGTCAGCACTTTTTTATATATAGGTGCAGTTCTCCCTGATCAAGGCTTAACATTAGGCCAGAAATCGACGATGTTTTTAGCGGATTGCGTATTTTTAGCCGGTGCCTTCTTTTGCGCTGACCGTTCACTTATTTACAAGAAGCGTCTGGAAGAAGCTGACGAATAAAAAAACAGCCATCATCAGCGATGGCTGTCAGCTTGTAGAGAAAACGACGTTTTTTCTACAAGCTTTTTTGTTTTATACAGTTTCTTTAGATATTCATCAGGTTTCAGATGCAGAAAAAGCGCTCCCACATGCCTAGCCCTGCTTGGCTAGGTATGTGGCAATCTTCTTCATGTTCTGGCATGCGGCTGTGAGGAGAACTTGTTCACTCACATTTCGTTTTCCCCTCAACCTGCAATAGCGAAGCCCATGCAGCTGTTTTGAATCTGCAAAGCTTCGCTCTATTTTTTCTTTTCTTTTTTTGTAGAGGTTTTTTCCTGAAACAGACAAGCGATTTTGTCTGACCTTTTCTTTATGATCTTCCCATACATGTCGAGTAATCACTTTCTGCCGATTCTTTGATTTTGTACAGTTTTCAAGCAGTGGGCATGAGGAACATATTTCAGGATTTGATTTATATGACCGGTAGCCTTTTCGGTCAGTTGTTGAGTATGTAAGTGTTTGGTGATTTGGACAAATGTATCTGTCTTGTTCACTGTCATAATGAAATTTCCATTTTGGAAACAAGCCTCGGATAGGGTGATAACGTCTATGTGCGATGACACCAAAGATTTGGCGGTCAGATAATCCTTTACAGATCGGAGTCGTTAAATATCCGGAATCAAGGGCGACGGCTTCTACTTGAAAACCAAATCGTGCGATTTGGTGGTCTAATCGGTCAAGATAAGGCACAGAATCATGGACATTTCCAGGTGTGACGTAGGCATCGGTGATAATGTTGTATTTCATATCTGTTGTGCGGTGATCTAAATAGAAAAAACCTTCTGGTTTGTTTTCACGATACAGATAGCCACTTTCCGGATCGGTTGTACTGTGGCGGATCTCTTTTTCAGCTTTCACCTCCTCTTTGGCTGTTAATGGTTTTTTTCCGTGTTCCTCCCGATCCTCTTGAATGGCTTCATTTAAATCCTTGATATAGTTTTGGGTATCCTGCGCAATTGTTTTTCTTGTGTATTTATGCTTGTTGGCATTGGCTTTAAGGTGTGTGGAGTCGGTGAATAGGACTCGTCCGCCCACCATGTCATGATTGATGGCCTGAAGAACGATCTCATCAAAAATGTCTTGGAAGATGGTTGTATCTTTAAAGCGTGTGCGTCTGTTCCAGCTGATGGTGGAGTGGTGTGGAACCGGGTCGTTTATGTTCAATCCGAGAAACCATCTGTACGCCATATTGTAGTAAATTTCTTTTTCAAGCTGTCTTTCTGAACGGATACCATAGAGGTATCCGATAAACATCATTTTAAATAAAATAAGCGGATCAAGTGAGGGGCGGCCTTTGTTTTCACTGTAGTAAGGTTTCACCTTTTCAATGATGAAAGAGAAGTCTATGTGTTTATCAATTTTCCGAAGCAGGTGATCCTCTTCAACGAGTTGGTCAAGCAGAACAAATTCGGCTGTGTTTTGAGAAGAGTTTCTTGTGTGGAACATGAGAAAGACACCGTCCTTTTAAGTCTTTCTTTTATTTTATTACAGAAGAATGGATATTTTAAAGAAAAATAAAGGCTGTCGAGATTTTCTCGACAGCCTGACAGCCATCATCAGCGATGGCTGTTTTTCTGTTATTTTTCTCGAAGTTCTTTTCCCATGCCTTTTAAAAACTGAAGGCCGAAGCCGACGGCTCTGTTGATGTCAGGGTCGTTCATTGCTTTTAACAGGTCGAGAACCCCGACTTTCTTGTCTTCTTTTAAAAAGCTTTGTGCCTGTTCAGTCCCAGCCATTACGCTTTCTAAAAGCTTTGCTGTAAACTCAGGATCGGCTTTTGTCAATGCGCCTCCGGCGGCCATCATCGTGTTGATGAGGTTGGTGACAGGCTCGCGGGAAACTTGGCCAAGCGCAATCTTGGCAATGTCTTCCTTCGCTCTGAGCATGCTTGTTGCCGCATCAAAAATTCCAAGATCATTGAGTTCATTCATTAACGTCATCGTTTTAGAGACGGCGTCCTCATTTTCCGCCAGCAGCTCTTTCAGTTCTTCTATTTTTTCAAGCTTAATTTGCTCAGCTGTTTTTGTTTCTTTTTTGATCGTCGTAATCGGAGTGGCCATTCGTTTTCCTCCTATCGTTTAATCAGTCAGATGGACATAGCCAGGGCGGTTCCATTTTCTTTCTGCTTCGACTCCGTTTTGCGGATGCCGTTTTTTGTTGCGCGGATTTGTTTTTGGAAGCGGCGCTGTTTCACAGCCGCCAAGCACTTCCATGCGGACCTTTGTCTGTTTATAAGCAGGCGTGTTCGTCCGTTTATCAGCTGCAGGGCCCGTCAAGAAGTTAATTGCTGACTCCTTGTCTGTCGAGTTCATTGGCAAATAGAGTTCATTTTTCCGTACCCGGTCTGTGATCAGCGCGTTCAATTTGACTGCTCCGAACGGAGAAACGAGCCGTACAAGCGAACCGTCACAAACACCTCGCTCTTGTGCAAGCTCAGGTGAGATCTCAACGAATACATTTGGCACTTTCGCTTGGATGCCTTTCGATTTATTTGTCATGTTTCCTTCGTGGAAATGCTCCAGCATCCGGCCGTTATTGATATGAAGGTCATATTCCTCCGGAAATGCCGCTGGCTCGGTCCAATCAGAAAGGGCAAAGCGGGCTTTTTTGTCAGGGAAATTAAATCCGTCTTCATACAGAAGCGGTGTGCTTTCACCTGTGAAGCTGCCCCATAGGAAGCTGTTCCAGCCTTCAAGCACCTCATAGCTTGCTTTGGCAAACAGAGGAGAAAGACTCGCCATTTCAGAGAAAATGTCACTTGGATGGCTGTAATTCCAATTCGCTCCTAAACGGTTTGCCACCTCTTGAATAATCCACCAGTCCGGTTTTGCGTCACCAAGCGTCGGAAGCGCCTGATACAATCGCTGGACACGGCGTTCTGTGTTGGTAAATGTTCCGTCTTTTTCAAGTGAAGGAGTGGCCGGCAAGACGACATCAGCATATTGAGCTGTTCTTGACAGGAAGATGTCCTGTACCACGAAGAAATCAAGGCTTGATAAAATATCATGCACATGGTTCGCGTTTGAATCGACCAGTGCCATATCCTCACCGACAAGATACATAGCTTTCATTTTTCCTTCTTCAATGGCATGAAGCATTTGAATATTATCTAAACCAGGCTTTCCATCAATCTCGACACCATATGCCTCTTCAAATTTAGCGCGGGCCTTGTCATCTGTAATATGCTGATATCCCGGCAGCCAGCCAGGCAATGTTCCCATATCACATGCGCCTTGCACGTTATTGTGTCCGCGCAGAGGATAAGCGCCGGCACCTGGACGGCGATAGTTGCCCGTAGCGAGAAGCAGGTTTGAAATGGCTGCTGATGTATCAGAACCGCCTGTATTTTGTGTGACACCCATTCCCCAAAGGACACAAGTACCGTCAGCATCACGGATCATTTCAGCAATTTGAATGATGTTTTCTTTTGAAAGGCCTGTGATGCGTTCTGCATAATCAAGCGTATACGTTTTAAGAGTTTCTTTATAATCTTCAAAGTAATTAACATTCTCATCAATAAACGCCTGATCGTGCCAGCCTTGGTCGATCATATATTTCGTAACAGCCATCAGCCAGACTTGGTCTGTGCCTTGTTTAGGGCTGATGAACAGATCAGATCGCTCGGCCATCTCATTTTTACGCAGGTCGGCAACAATCAGTTTTTGACCGTGAAGCTTGTGCGCCCGTTTGACGCGTGTTGCGAGCACCGGGTGTCCTTCCGCCGGATTGGCGCCGACGATGATGACGAGACCGGCTTTGGCAATATCTTTAATCGTGCCAGCGTCACCGCCCATGCCGACAGTGCGGAACAATCCGTCTGTAGCAGGAGACTGGCAGTAGCGTGAGCAGTTATCGACATTGTTTGTTTCAAATACCTGACGCGCTAGCTTTTGAATGACGTAGTTTTCTTCATTCGTAATTTTAGAAGAAGAAATAAACCCGACAGAGCCTTTACCGTACTGCTCTTTAATTGATCCTAATCTGCTTGCGACAAGATCGAGGGCCTCTTCCCAAGAAGATTCCACAAAGGCTCCATTTTTACGGATTAAAGGCTTTGTGATTCGCTCCTCAGAATTGACGAAATCCCAGCCGAATTTCCCTTTGACACATGTGGAAATCGCGTTAACCGGAGCATCAGAAACAGGCTGGATCTTTAAAATATCCCGTCCTTTTGTCCATACTTCAAATGAACACCCGACACCGCAGAACGTACATACAGTTTTCGTTTTTTTCGTTCTCGTTTCACGCATTGCCGCTTCGACTTCAGAAATGGCAAAAATGCTGCCATACCCCGGTTCAACATTTTTCACGAGGTCAATCATCGGTTCCATGACGTCCTCTTTAATCCCTGTCATAAAGCCAGCCTGCCCGAGCATTGATTTTTCCATCAGTGCATTACATGGACATACTGTGACACACTGACCGCAGCTGACACAGGAAGATTCATTGATCGGAACTCCCTCATCCCAAATGACGCGAGGGCGTTCGCGTTCCCAGTCGATTGAGAGTGTTTCATTTACCTGAAGGTTTTGACAGACCTCAACACACTGGCCGCAGGCAATACATTGGTTTGGATCATAGCGGTAAAAAGGATGAGACATATCAACTGCGCAAGAAGGATCTTCTTTTGGCGTGTATGGGTATTTTTGATGCTCGATCCCCATCATTTCCGCTGTATTATGCAGCGTACAGTTTCCATTGTTGTTATCGCAAACTGTACAATACAGCAAATGATTTTCAAGAAGGCGGTCCATCGCTTCGGTTTGCGCTTCTTTCACTCGATTTCCTGATAGATCAATAGACATCCCGTTTTCTGCAACCGTCGCGCATGAACGAACCAGCTTGCCGTTTGCCTCTACTATGCAAGTATCACAAGTTTGAATCGGGTCAACCTCTGGTACGTGGCAAATCTGCGGGTACTCAATTCCGTTTTCATTTAAAATATCTAATATTGTGGCCCCTGCTCGTGCTTGAATTTCTGTTCCGTCTACACGGACACTGATCGACTTACCGTCCATCATATTCATATTCCCCTCCATCTTTCTTTCAAGAAGTCAAAAAAAGCCATGTATAGATACACCTGCCCTTAATTCTAAGAAGGTGTAAACACACATGGCGGAATAGTTCACTAGCAAGTCTTACTAACAGACCAATCCTTGATTTTTATAAAACGATAGACTCATAACAAGATCCTATTACAAATCCATCAACACTGCTTTTATTATAATGTGATATTTATTATAATACAATATGGCAGGAAAATTTTAACCAAGTGAAATGTCCTAAGGGGAACCGGGAAAAGCCTTTATAAGGCAATATCGGAAGGGGTAATCAGCATGTCTAAAAAAATTCACGAATTCAATGATATCATTCGAAAACTTCGCAAAGAATTGTTCGGAAAAGGGCCTGAGAGAATTCATACTGTATTTGTAGAAAACATGGCAGTTTCAACACTGTACGGAAATCTGAGTGCAAGCGAGCAGTTTATCGCCCGCACGCCTGAAGGAAGAGAGATGGTGCATGCGGCCCGGACAAGCTTGATTCAAGACCTTTATTCCAAACAAACGCCGGAAGGAATGGAGGAACTCATGGGAGCTAAGCTAGTCCATTTGTTTTCTGATATTAAAATTGAGGAAAACATCGCTGTATCTGTATTTGTTTTTGACCGAAAAATAGATGAGCAAAAAGAAGTTCTGCAAAGCTAGTATATTTGTCATTGACACAAATTTGTCACATTTGATATGATGTTGCTACAGTTATAGAAGGCTAAAGCAATGGAATGTATGCACGAACTGTATATATTCTCTTTCAATATCTTCATACTGCTTGATATTGTTGTATGGGTATGCATACAAGTTAGGCAGCATTCAAACGCCTGGTTTGACACAGGTTATTTGAGTGCTGCCTTTTTTATTGCCTTTCTTGCATAACTGTGAGTAAAGAAGAAGTAATGGAGGCGTTTTATTATGGCTTTTCGAAAACCGGATGAAATAGCGGAAGCAGCAATTGAAGCAGGGATGAAAAAAATAAAGCTCCCGTTGCCGTCACTGCTTGCGCTGGGGTTTTTAGGCGGTGCATTTATTGCGCTTGGGTATTTGCTTGATATCAGGGTAATCGGCGATCTTCCGAAAGAATGGGGGAGCCTGTCCAGTTTGATTGGTGCAGCAGTATTTCCCGTCGGTCTGATCCTTGTCGTTCTCGCTGGCGCTGAACTGATCACAGGCAATATGATGTCAGTTGCGATGGCGTTATTTTCGAGAAAAATATCAGTAAAAGAGTTAGCGATTAACTGGGGAATCGTCACAATTATGAACTTAATCGGCGCATTGTTTGTTGCGTACTTTTTCGGGCATTTGGTTGGATTGACTGAAACAGGTCCTTATTTAGAAAAAACGATTGCCGTTGCCCAAGGAAAGCTTGATATGAGCTTTGGCAAGGTTCTCATTTCCGCCATCGGCTGTAACTGGCTTGTATGTCTTGCAGTGTGGCTTTCTTTCGGCGCCCAAGACGCAGCAGGAAAAATCCTTGGCATCTGGTTCCCAACCATGGCTTTTGTGGCTATCGGATTTCAGCACGTTGTCGCCAACATGTTTGTGATTCCTGCTGCCATTTTTGCAGGCTCATTCACGTGGGGGCAGTTCATCGGAAACATCATTCCGGCTTTTATCGGTAATGTCATCGGCGGAGCTGTATTTGTCGGTCTCATTTATTTTATTGCATATCATAAGAAAGACCGCTCCAGAAAAGAAATGAAGCAGGTGTCATGACCAACGGGCAAATCCATTCGATGATTTGCACAATTTCCGTCCATTTTTAGAAAAAGATGTTTACAAAATGGAATTTGGTGGATATACTTACAAAGTAAGAAAAAAGCAAAGGAGGCTGAACCAAAATGACAATGAGACAACGACGTCAACCTGTACGTGATACACATGTAAAAGTTCATAGTTTATTCAGCCTGTGGAAGAGTTCGTGTCCTTCCTTAACCGATGCTTATCGCACGCATTAAATTCGGAATAGTCGGACATACGCAACTCCCCGCAGGCAGTAGAGGCATTGGTGTCTTCTTTTGTCTGCGGTTTTTATTTGCCCGCAGCAGAAGAGTGTGCCGCGGGTTATTTCGCTTGTGCGGACTTTGAAAGGGGGTGAGTGATATGACGATTAACCTATTCTTTTTAACGTTAACGATTAAAAAACGGTTTAAAAGCCTGGAAGAATTCGAACGAGAACAGCAGATTGAGCAGATTTATGATGAAATGAAAGAGTCTCAGTTAAAGCATCTTTATTTAACAAACTGGCGTTAAAAGCAACGAAAAAAACTGAAGGGGGAATGGCATATGCTTAGAATGGAACTATTGATGCATTATACTATGGAGAAGGACCAAGTTTAGCGAAACAGCTGTCAAGAAAATGCCTGCCTGCATACAATAAATCAACGTTACTGTGAGGCAGGTGATGGCATGATGAACGATTATCAAAAAAGACTGCCGTCGATTGGCCATGGTTATGCGTCCATGCCGCATTCCTTCAAACATGGTTATGGAAATCCATTCCGACAGCAGAGGCTGATGGCAATGCAGCAGCAAAGGCTGTATGTATTCCCTTATCATTGGCATTAGAGAGAGGGCAGAAAACATTTTGTTTTCTGCTTTTTTGCGGAAAAAAATGAAAAAGTTTAGTTCTATTGAAACATTTTTCAATACATTGCCGTCTAGTTGGTACCTTCCTTCACTTTTAGAATGAAGATGATGTTTATTTTTTGAATATAATAAATAAACATAGGAAACCAAAAGCAGGTGTTTAAAATGCTAGAAAATAGACTCTATAAACGATCGGATTTTTGGAAATTATTTTCTCGGAAATATAAGCTAACCAAAACAATTGAGCATATGATGATTGACTCTATAGATATACAAGAAAATGACAGAATTTTAGAAATTGGAATTGGAAACGGCACTGTCTTTAAAAGCATAACCAAGAAACTAAAAAAGGGAAGCCTAAAAAGCATTGATCCTTCAAAACGAAAGGTAAGACAGATATCACGTGCGAATCGAAAGAACATGGGGAACGGGGAGGTTTTTCATGGCTATCCAGAGGACATTCCCTTTGATGACCGTACCTTTAATAAAGTCTTTTCTTTACATACGGTTCAAAGCTGCACCAATATTAGGCTTGCATTAAGAGAAATTTACAGGGTGCTTCAAATTGACGGCCGGTTTTATATCAGTATTGACACAAATACCGGTGAAAAAAAGAAAACGTATATTCAACTGCTGAAAGACCAGCATTTCAGGGATCTTTCTGTTATCAGGCGTGATTCCTGTCTATGTATTATGGCTGTTAAATAAAAAATTTCTCGGGAAATATATCCAAGATCCTCGCATTAGGATTTGGGTATATTTTCTTAATTTTTTATTTTTTGCATATACTTTATATTAAAAAAAGTTTTTTTCATATAAACTTATAACAGAAGAAAGAACAAAGAGGTGATATCAGATAGGGCAGATATTATTTATGAATAAAAGGAATGAATATTCATTCCGCAAACGAATCGGAGGTTGTAGATTACATGTTATCCGCATCCAGCAGTAAATACGACATGATTATGAAAGCGTCAGTCTCACTTTTTACGGAAAGGGGTTTTGACGCTACCACTATTCCTATGATAGCTGAACGTGCTCATGTAGGGACAGGAACGATCTATCGTTATTTTGACAGCAAAGAAACACTCGTTAACGTACTGTTTCAAGAAAGCATCCAGCGATTTACGGAAAAACTGAAGCAAGACGTTTCAGAATTGCCTGTCAGAGAAGGCTTTCACCACGTATTTTGCTGTCTCGTTCAGTTTACGAAAGAGAGCGACTATGCGCTTTTTTTTCTTGAAACAAAAAAAGATGCTCATTACTTAAATCATACAAGCAAAAAAATGATAGAAAATCTGACTCAAATGCTTGATGACTATTTTAATAAGGGAAAAGCGGAAGGCGTGATTCGCAGCCTGCCCTCTAATGTGTTAATTGCGATTGTATTAGGGGCGTTTCTCAAGATATATCAGCTCGTTCAAACAGGTGATATAGAGATGGACACTGATTTAATTACTGAATTGGAACAATGCTGCTGGGACGCCATTAAGCTTCATTCATCACAAAAATAGGAAAGGGAGATGTTAATGAAACAGGCAAGCGCAATACCTCAGCCCAAAACATACGGACCTTTAAAAAATCTTCCGCATCTGGAAAAAGAACAGCTTTCTCAATCCTTATGGCGGATAGCTGATGAATTGGGGCCGATTTTCCGTTTTGATTTTCCGGGAGTATCCAGTGTTTTTGTCTCGGGCCACAATTTTGTGGCTGAAGTATGTGATGAAAGCCGCTTTGACAAGAACCTTGGCAAAGGCTTGCAAAAGGTGCGCGAATTCGGGGGAGATGGCTTATTTACAAGTTGGACGCACGAACCGAACTGGCAAAAAGCCCACCGCATTTTGCTGCCGAGTTTTAGTCAAAAAGCGATGAAAGGCTACCATTCTATGATGCTGGATATCGCAACCCAGCTGATTCAAAAATGGAGCCGGTTAAACCCTAATGAAGAAATTGATGTAGCAGACGATATGACACGTCTGACGCTTGATACGATTGGGTTATGCGGGTTTAACTATCGATTCAACAGCTTTTACCGTGATTCACAGCATCCGTTTATCACCAGTATGCTCCGTGCCTTAAAAGAGGCGATGAATCAATCAAAAAGACTGGGCCTGCAAGATAAGATGATGGTGAAAACGAAGCTGCAGTTTCAAAAGGATATAGAAGTCATGAACTCCCTGGTTGATAGAATGATAGCGGAGCGAAAGGCGAATCCGGATGATAACATCAAGGATCTCTTGTCTCTCATGCTTTATGCCAAAGATCCAGTAACCGGTGAAACGCTGGATGATGAAAACATAAGGTATCAAATCATCACATTTTTAATTGCTGGACATGAGACAACAAGCGGTTTGCTTTCCTTTGCGATTTATTGTCTGCTTACACATCCGGAAAAACTGAAAAAAGCTTAGGAGGAAGCGGATCGCGTGTTAACGGATGACACGCCTGAATATAAACAAATCCAGCAGCTCAAATACACTCGGATGGTTTTAAATGAAACCCTCAGACTGTATCCAACAGCTCCGGCTTTTTCTCTATATGCGAAGGAGGATACTGTTCTAGGCGGGGAATATCCGATCAGCAAAGGGCAGCCAGTCACTGTTTTAATTCCAAAACTGCACCGGGACCAAAACGCTTGGGGGCCGGATGCGGAAGATTTCCGTCCGGAACGGTTTGAGGATCCTTCAAGTATCCCTCACCATGCGTATAAGCCGTTTGGAAACGGACAGCGCGCTTGTATTGGCATGCAGTTTGCTCTTCAAGAAGCGACAATGGTTCTCGGTCTTGTATTAAAGCATTTTGAATTGATTAACCATACTGGCTACGAACTAAAAATCAAAGAAGCATTAACGATCAAGCCGGATGATTTTAAAATTACTGTGAAACCGCGGAAAACAGCGGCAATCAATGTACAGAGAAAAGAACAGGCAGAAATCAAAGCAGAAACAAAGCCAAAAGAAACCAAACCTAAACACGGCACACCTTTACTCGTTCTTTACGGTTCAAACCTTGGGACAGCTGAGGGAATAGCCGATGAATTGGCTTCTCAAGGCCGCCAGATGGGCTTTACAGCTGAAACGGCTCCGCTTGATGATTATATCGGCAAGCTCCCTGAAGAAGGGGCAGTCGTCATTGTAACGGCTTCTTATAATGGGTCGCCGCCTGATAATGCTGCCGGCTTTGTAGAGTGGCTGAAAGAGCTTGAGGAAGGCCAATTGAAAGGTGTTTCCTATGCGGTATTCGGCTGCGGGAACCGGAGCTGGGCCAGCACGTATCAGCGGATTCCCCGCCTGATTGATGACATGATGAAAGCAAAGGGGGCATCGCGTTTAACAGAGATTGGGGAAGGTGACGCCGCCGATGATTTTGAAAGCCATCGCGAGTCTTGGGAAAACCGCTTCTGGAAGGAAACGATGGACGCATTTGATATTAACGAAATAGCCCAGAAAGAAGACAGGCCTTCATTATCGATTGCTTTTCTCAGTGAAGCGACGGAAACGCCGGTTGCTAAAGCATATGGCGCGTTTGAAGGGGTTGTGTTAGAGAATCGAGAACTCCAGACAGCTGACAGCACGCGTTCAACCTGCCATATTGAATTGGAAATTCCGGCTGGTAAAACATATAAAGAAGGCGATCATATCGGAATCCTGCCGAAGAACAGCAGGGAGCTTGTTCAGCGGGTTCTCAGCCGATTCGGTTTGCAGTCCAATCATGTGATAAAAGTAAGCGGAAGCGCTCATATGGCTCATCTGCCGATGGATCGGCCGATCAAAGTTGCGGATTTATTGTCGTCCTATGTAGAGCTGCAGGAACCGGCATCAAGGCTTCAGCTTCGGGAGCTGGCCTCTTATACAGTTTGTCCGCCGCATCAAAAAGAGCTGGAACAGCTCGTTTCAGATGATGGCATTTACAAAGAGCAGGTACTTGCAAAACGTCTTACCATGCTTGATTTTTTAGAGGATTATCCTGCTTGCGAAATGCCGTTTGAACGGTTTTTAGCACTTTTGCCATCACTAAAACCGAGATACTATTCCATTTCAAGCTCACCGAAAGTTCATGCAAATATCGTGAGCATGACGGTAGGAGTTGTGAAAGCCTCAGCATGGAGCGGCCGAGGTGAATACCGGGGTGTCGCCTCTAATTATTTAGCAGAGTTGAATACAGGTGATGCAGCAGCCTGCTTCATTCGTACGCCGCAGTCCGGATTCCAGATGCCGGATGAGCCTGAAACGCCTATGATTATGGTCGGGCCGGGCACAGGAATTGCGCCATTCAGGGGCTTTATTCAGGCAAGATCGGTTTTGAAGAAGGAAGGAAGCACCCTTGGTGAAGCACTTTTATACTTCGGCTGCCGCCGCCCGGACCATGACGACCTTTACAGAGAAGAGCTGGATCAAGCGGAACAGGAAGGTTTGGTCACAATCCGCCGATGCTACTCGCGCGTCAAAAACGAACCAAAAGAATATGTCCAGCACTTGCTCAAGCAAGATACGCAGAAATTGATGACACTCATTGAAAAAGGGGCTCATATTTACGTATGCGGTGATGGATCACAAATGGCTCCTGATGTAGAGAAGACTTTGCGATTGGCGTATGAAGCTGAAAAAGGAGCAAGTCAGGAAGAATCAGCTGAATGGCTGCAAAAGCTGCAAGATCAAAGACGTTATGTGAAAGACGTTTGGACAGGAATGTAAAATATAAAATCCCGCCAATCTGATTGGCGGGATTGCTTTGCATATGAGAAAACCGGCACGATAATGAAATCTACTGAAAAGGATGTTATAGGGAGTATCGCGCCGGCCTTATTATTCATATCGGCATGCAGAGGCAAAAGTTTAGTTCTTTTTGCCTTATTTTTAAAAATGAATAGTCTAAAAGTCTTGTTTTTGATTTTCAACTCAGGCTTTTGGCATTTTGTTCTTGCTTATTCCTTAAGATCAGTCATCTGTTGAAGATTGATGCTTGAATTGCTGTTCCACATGCTTACGGTAATGAAAGTCATGAATCAGCCGAATGGTCGGCCTAATTAACAGCAGCAAACTTCCGATCGCAAACAGCCATATCCCTGCCGACATTAATCGGTCATAAAAAAAGAAAAAGCTCCCGACGAGAAACAAAGCACCAATGATAAAATCGTTTACTGTATAAAGAATCTTATATCGTTTTTTGAAAAAAAGTTCATATCGTTTCAGCTCTTTTTGGAAGTCATGTTCTTCATTTACTGTCACCATCATCCCTCCATTCTATTTTGGCTTACCCTTACGTAAACGGAATGTAAACATAAGGGCAGCCTTGCTGAAAGGAGACATAATCAACGATCAGAAACTAAAGTGAAAAAGTGATCCGCATAGAATCTCTTTTTTACGATTTCATCGCCTGAACAATAAGAGCAGTCAAAGTTTTTGCCCCTTTAGGAACCAAGTGAACACCATCAGGGGTAAAATATTCCGGATGCTGAAGAGCTTCTGTATGCCAGTCAACTAACGTAACATTTTGATGTGCGTGGGCCTGTTGCTGCAAAGATTCATTTACCTTGCTTTCCCATTGGCGGGGAACCCGTGTATTGACAAGATAGATATGGGCTTTTGAGAAAGATTGAAGCAGTTGTTCGATTTGGCTGTTTGTAAAGTAGCCATTGGTTCCAAGCTCAATGATGACAGCCTTGTTCGGCTGATTAAAAGACTTGTACTCCCTTGCGAGTTCCAAAGCTTGAGACATTTGTCTTCCTACCTTTCCATCAATCGTCACATGTGAAAGTGACTGACGCAGGTGTGAAGAAATATCAAGCATGACGGAATCTCCTATAGCTAACACCTCTTTCGCAGTATCTGCGGGTTCTTTCGTCTGTTGAGATTGCGTGTCTTTCTTTTTATGAGTCTCTTGCCCACTATCTTTGTTTTCCTTTTGACCCTGAATGGAATCTGTTGTTTTTTGTTCAGGATTGTGTTTTTTATCTGCTGCAGCGTTCTTTTTATCCCCAGAAGCCTGGCTGGTGTCAGCATTTGTTTCTTGTGAGCTATAGGTCCATTTAGTAGGATGCTTTTGCTCTCCGGCTAGCCCTGACAGCCCGCCTGCAAAAATAAGTATAGCGAAAATAATGAAACCAATTGACATTTTGCTGATGACAGATGTCGTTTTCCATTCCTTGATTCTATGTATCAAAACACGGCGGAAAAATGGCCTAAATCCCTGTGTCCGTACCGGCTTCTCAATAAAAAGATAGGAAAGCTCGGCAAGTATACATGTCACAATGACCTTTAGCACGATATGCCAAAAAACAGGGTTTCCGATTTCTTGAACTGGCGTGCTTAACACAATAACAGGGTAGTGCCAAAGATAAATTCCGTAAGACCTCGCTCCAAGCCACCGAAGCGGCCTCCATGAAAGCAGATTGCCTAAAAAGCTGCTCGGATGGCAAACACATGCAATAAGGATTGCGGCAGTTACGCTAATGAATAGCATTCCGCCTCTGTAAAGAAAAGGCTCGTATTCATCTGTGAAATAGACACACAACACTAAAATACAAAATGCCGAAAATTCAGTCGCGTGCAAAGTGTGCTTCAGTTTGCTAGGCAGCCTGTTGGAAGACAGCCTTTTCATCGGCCATACCAACCAAAGCCAAGGCACATCCGATGAGAAGTCCAAACGAACGAGTGTCTGTGCCATAGTAAACGCGGCTCGGATCTCCGCCAGTTTCATACAGTACGCTCATCATTACGGCTGAACAAAGCGCAAGCAATGATATCACCGCAGCCAATCTGGCGCGGCTTTTCATTATGTACATTCCAACAACTAAAAACATCGGCCATATGATATAAAATTGTTCTTCAATCGCCAGCGACCAAAGGTTTTTTAGAGGTGATGGGGAACCGAAACTATCAAAATGATAGCTTGTGAAAAATAAACCACCAATTGCTCATATAAAAGAGAGAAGAGATCGCATCTCCACGTACAGTGTGTAATAGTTCTCGATCAAACAATACGACCCACACAACAGTGGAAAAGATCATAAGGTAAGCCGCCGGCAGAAGCCGCCGAATGCGGCGCACCCAAAAATCCCGAAAATCAAGATTGATATCATTTCCATATGCCGGTAATAGAATAGATGTAATCAAATATCCGGATAAAACAAAAAAGATATCAACTCCGATAAAACCACCGTTAGCCCAATTGAAATTTAGGTGATAAGCGATAACTGACAGGACGGCAAAAGCGCGAAGGCCTTCAAGTCCAGGGATGTATCGATGATGCTGTGTCTTGTGATACATGGGTATTCCTCCAATAGTATGCAAATATTCTCGTTGTTTTTGATAGCGAGGTTACGACCTCGAATAGAGAAGAGAGAAAACATCCATAATCTTTAGATGGATGTTTTTATTTTATCGAATATAACGTTCTCCCACGAGCAAGTTTGAAATGACGCTTGTTGGAATTGTAAACTCGGTAACGCCCATATAGCCGGGGGCGACTTCATATTCGTCAAATGAGATCACAAGTTTATGGTCTTCAGTAATGTAAAACGTCTGATCAGGAAGAATCGTTTTGAACGGTTCTGCATCTTCGTCAGTGAGCCAATATATTTTATTTGGATCTTCCTTCATTTGCTGTTTCATTTGCTCTCTAATATTTTGACTGATGACTTTAATATAGCGCTCATCTTTGAATAAGCTTTTTAATGTAAGTAAAATATCATTCTTTTTGTCAATTGTAATATAACGGCTTTGTGTGTAGGAAGATGCTTGTGTTTTTTCAATATTGCGCCGGATAGAGAGTAAATCTGGCGTGTCTGTGACCGTCTCGTAATCACTGTAGATGCTGAGATGCCCTTTTTTGTTTTTGGATGTGGACTGTATAAACTCTTTATACAGCTGCTGGCTTTCTTTCAAGTATTTTTGGTTAATGCTGTTTTCCAGCTCTTTATTAGAAAGCCCGGACAAAGCAGGTGTTTTGACATCAATGCTTGATTGGTCTTTTTCCTCTTTGATTTCAATAAAGGTGATCGCTTTGACGATTTTGCCGATGACAGGGATCCTTGACATAGCCTGAGCAGCGTCAGGGTTGATATTAACAAGCGCAGTGAATAAAATAGCTGCAGCGATTGCTGCTGATGTCGGCCACATGACGATTCTTTTCTTTTTTGGTTCTTGCTGAAGGGCTTTTTCAACAATGATATCCAATTCTTTAGGAATCGGAACATTTTTATATTCTTCTCTTAATTGCTGTAATCTCTTATCCATTAAGAAAGATCCTCCTTCGTCAGCTGAATGCGCATCAGCTTCAATGCTCTGTATAGGCGCGTTTTGACGGTATTCGTGTTTTCTCCTGTAATTTCCGCAATTTCTTCTAATTTGAGGTCTTCAAAAAAACGTAAAATAATAATGGTTTTATAGCGGTACGGCAATTCGTCAAGCGCTTCATAGAGATCAGTATCCTTGTAATGGTCTTCCTTTCCTTTGCTTAAAAATTCTATCGTTTCGTCGTCCATCACTCTTATCTTTTTTTGTTTGCGCAAAAAATCAATGGCTGTCCGCACTAAAATTTTATAAAACCAGCTTTTTATCGTCTCAGGGTTCCTGACCGTTTCAACTGAGCTCAGCGCTTTTTTTATCGATTCCTGAACAATATCTAATGCGTCATCTTGATTTTTCACATAACTGAAAGCCAACCTGTAGAAATCTTGCTTATGGTCAGTTATGCATGTGACAAGCAACGCTTTTGTTGTTTGTTTTTTCTTCATTGCAATAAAGGGCTCCTTTTTGAATATACGTATATCGTAGGCTGTTACCTAGGATAGACGCGGCAGGCTGAAAAATAGTTTGCGCAGAATCACATTTTTTTAAAAGAGAGAAGTAAATCAGCATGGGGGGTTTATGCATAAAAAAACAAGGCTTGTTTTGTACAAGCCTTGTTTTGGTTAAGCGATGCGAATATTATTCCAAATAATGTTTTTTGAAATCTGAATGGATAGAAAATTTACGGCGCAACTGGATGAGATTTTTCCCGAAGCTCTCTTCTAAAAGCTCTCTATGCTTTTTCAGAATTTCCATGAGGTACAGATCATGAATGATCACTTCAGTAATAGGCATGACTAAACCTACATGCATCGTCCATGCAGCACGGCTGTCGTTGCCAAGTGAGACAATGCCCGCTACGACTTCTGAATCATCTCCGCTATAGACAAGCCACCGTCCGTCATACTCTTCTGTAATTTCACTGCTCATATCATGAAGGTAAACATTGGCAAAATCAGATACGATGTCTCCGTACGCAATAATGGTGACAATAACGCCTTGTTCTGCCGCCTGTTTGAGCTCTGCTTCTATCTCCTCAAAATCCTCTTTCCATATTTCTAAGAGGATTCTTTTTTTGGCAGATAAAATACAAGCCTTCACCTTTTCAAGAATTTCACTGCGGCCGGTGATATTCCAGATGTTTTCCCGGTCATTAGCAGTCTGCTCGAACTTTTCAAAATATTTCTCAGCCTGATCAAAATGCTCTTCCGCTTTGAGCCGGCGGTTTTTAATCAGTTCTTTTGCGGGGACAGGAACATACTGAGGCGTATTTCCATGACTGACAAAAACATCTCCCCTTAACACAAGGCTTTCCAAGACTTCATAAATTTTAGAACGGGGAACTCCGGATTTTTTGGCAACGGCATAGCCTGTTAAAGGTGATTCTTGCAATAATGCCAAATACGCTTTCGATTCATATTCTGTAAAATTGAGGTTTTTTAAAATGTCTAACATATTTTCTTTCATATATCCTCCAATATAAAGAGCAATCGCTGCCTTAGTAATCGCTATTTTAACAAACCATATTGATTTATTCCAAACACATTGATACACTTTTTATAAGTAGTTACTTTTGTAGTCACTATATGATTAAGGGGATTTTTTAAAGGGGGAGAGAACAATGCACAGCTTACTCGCATACATACCGATCGCTGCCATGATGGTTATCATACCGGGGGCAGATACGATGCTTGTGATGAAAAATACGCTTAGGTATGGCCCGAAAGCCGGCCGTTATAACATTCTCGGATTGGCAACAGGACTTTCCTTTTGGACGGTGATTGCCATTTTAGGATTATCAGTGGTGATCGCAAAGTCAGTGATTCTTTTCACAACGATCAAATATTTGGGAGCGGCATACTTAATTTATTTAGGTGTAAAAAGTTTTTTTGCTAAAAGTATGTTTTCGTTAGATGACATGCAATCCCAAGCAAAAAATATGGCAAGTTCTCCGAAACGTTATTATAAAACTTCCTTTATGCAAGGATCACTCAGTAACATTCTCAATCCTAAAACTGTTTTGGTGTATGTTACAATCATGCCCCAATTTATCAATTTGAACGGAAATATAAACCAGCAGCTCATTATTTTAGCTTCAATCCTAACCTTATTAGCGGTGTTGTGGTTCCTGTTTCTTGTTTATATTATTGATTACGCAAAAAAATGGATGAAAAACTCGAAGTTCCAGAAAGTGTTTCAAAAAATTACCGGAATAATATTAGTAGGTTTCGGCATCAAAACTGGTTTGAGTTAACACTTAAATGAAGTGAATGAAATTTGCAACCAAAGTTTAATTTAGTGTTTGACCCATAAAAAAGACAAGGGAGTGAGTATCCCTTGTCTTTTTTTTATTTCATCTTATGTCCTCTGCGGGTTTGTACCTTATACAAAATAATCAATAAAACAAACCAGACCGGGGTGACAAACAAAGCAATACGTGTATCATCCGCGAGTGCCAATATGACAAGAATGAACGCGAGAAATGCAAGTGTTAAATAGTTGGATAATGGGTAAAAAGGCATTTTAAATTTGTTTGCTTTCGCTTCATGCTGCCTTGTTTTTCGATATTTCAAATGGCAAATCACCGTGATGCCCCAAATAAAAATGAAGCATATTGTAGAAACACTTGTAATCAGTGTGAAGACTTGCTCGGGCATTAAATAATTCAGACTAACGCCAATCAGAATGGCGATGGATGAAAAGAACAGCGCATTGCTTGGCACGTTAGAAGAAGTTAATTTCTTTAATAGTCCAGGTGCGTGATGATCCTTTGCAAGTGAATAGACCATTCGGCTTGTGCTGAATAAAGCGCTATTTGCAGCTGATGCGGCTGATGTTAATACAACAAAATTGATCAAACTGGCAGCCACAACGATGCCTACTGCAGAGAAGACCTGAACAAATGGGCTTTCATTTGGATTCAACACATTCCAAGGATAGATACACATAATCACGAAAAGTGCGCCAACATAAAAAAGTAAAATCCGGACAGGAATTTGATTGATGGCTTTAGGGATCACTTTTTGGGGATTTTCTGTTTCACCTGCTGTCAGTCCAACAAGTTCAATACCCACGAAAGCGAAGACGACCATTTGGAACGATAGGATAAACCCATGCCATCCATTTGGGAACATGCCGCCGTGGCTCCAAAGGTTGTTGAGGCTGGCAGGGCCGGAAGCTGCGGAAAAACCTTTCGCAATCAGGAGAATACCAGTTACGATCAGAGCCAGTATGGCAATGACTTTGATCAATGCAAACCAAAATTCTAATTCTCCGAAAAGTTTAACGGTGGCAAGGTTCATGATCAGCAGGATAATAAGCGCAAGAAGACCCGGCAGCCATTGAGGCACATCGGGAAGCCAATATTGCGTATAAATGCCGACCGCCGTTAAATCAGCCATCGCGAGGGAAATCCAACAGAACCAGTAGGTCCACCCAGTGATAAATGCTGCCATGTTTCCTAAATAGTCCCTTACAAAATCAACAAAAGAGTGGTATCCCGCATTTGATAAGAGCAGTTCTCCGAGCGAACGCATAATGAAAAAGCAAAATACGCCGGTGATCAAGTAAGCAAATAAAATGGATGGTCCTGCAAAGTGGATGGATTTACCTGAACCTAAAAATAAACCTGTACCGATTGCACCTCCAATCGCCATTAATTGTATATGCCTGTTTTTAAGGCCTCTAGACAATTTCTGTTGCTGGCCAAAATTGTCTTTGCTAGAATTGCCTATCAATTTTATTTTCCTCCAGTAATAAAAAGATGAGTAAAGTTTTATCGGATATTATAACATTTAAAAGAATAGATACTTTTATTTTTAAATTTTAAAACTATTTTAAGTGCTGTTACATGTCTTCTGGCTCTATTTTTCACTCGTGATTCTACCTGAATAGCAGAGTAAAACAGGAAAGTCATTTGGACAATCTGACAGGCTAGTTTTAATCGGTAACGATTTGTATAATTGCATACCCACTATGTTTGAGACCTGCAGGGGGGATCAAATCGAGAGAATCGGAGATAAAGTTTTTAAGCTTACAGATTTCTTAACCTTCAAAGTGGATTGCAAAAATGACGAAGTTTTGCAAATTGTAATACTGTGGCGGTCACATAGAGTGTCCGCCTTTTTTGTTGTGAACGAACTTAAGGGGTTGTATTTAGGCAATTCGTCCTGATCTATAAGATTCATTTTTTGTCATTGATCATTTTGACATCATTACATTCCCCAAGAATGATAAACTGTTTACTGATTATTACTTTTGAAGGGGACTGGCCCTCCAGAACTGAGCATCTATCATACTAATATGAGATGCAAATGATTCAACATGTAAACATATACGCATAAAAGCCAGTTTTGTCAATCTGCTATAGAGACCTTTTTAAACGTGTATCAGCAGATAATCTCAACGCGGACTATAAAGTTTCGAAATATTCTTGTTAATGGCTTATCTAATAAGGACAAAGGATGATAGACGTGAGAAGAATAGATAAAATATACCATCAGCTCAAGCATAATTTTCATGATTCAACCTTAGATCATCTTTTAAAAATACAAGGGAATTCAGCAAAGGAGATTGCCGAGCAGCTGAAAATGGAGCGGTCCAATGTCAGCTTTGAATTGAACAATCTCGTCCGGTCCAAAAAGGTCATCAAAATTAAAACGTTTCCTGTAAGATACATCCCAGTCGAGATAGCAGAAAAATTATTCAACAAGAAATGGGATACAGAGATGATGGAAGTGAAAGACCTTCAGGCGTTTTCCGGAAATTCAAAGCAAAATCATCAACACATTTCCACGAATCCCCTAGAGCTTATGATAGGGGCAAAAGGGAGTTTGAAGAAAGCGATCTCCCAGGCAAAAGCAGCTGTCTTTTATCCGCCGACCGGTCTGCATATGCTCCTCCTAGGGCCGACTGGTTCCGGTAAATCCCTTTTTGCGAACCGAATTTACCAGTTTGCCATTTACTCTGACATATTGAAGGCCGGCGCACCATTTATTACATTTAACTGTGCAGACTACTACAACAATCCTCAATTATTGCTTTCTCAATTATTCGGACACAAAAAAGGTTCATTTACAGGTGCTGCCGAGGATAAGGCGGGTTTAGTCGAACAGGCCAATGGGGGCATTCTTTTTATGGATGAAATCCACCGTCTCCCTCCCGAGGGACAAGAAATGCTGTTTTATTTTATTGACAGCGGTTCTTATAACAGGCTTGGAGAATCTGAACATAAACGAACATCGAACGTATTGTTTATTTGTGCGACTACAGAAAATCCGAGTTCTGCACTATTGAAAACGTTTTTGCGAAGAATCCCAATGACCATACATATTCCTTCGCTTGAAGAACGATCACTTAAAGAAAGAGTGGATCTGACGACGTTTTTATTAGGGAAAGAAGCAGAGCGAATTAAGAAGAATCTGAGTGTGCATATCGATGTCTATAATGCGCTTATTCACTCTGCGAAATTTGGGAATGTCGGACAGCTGAAATCAAATGTCCAGTTAGTTTGCGCACACGGATTTTTGCATAACCTTGACAGAAATGAAGTTATTGAACTGACTGTTCGCGATCTGCCTGATGAAATCAAGCAAGAATGGATGTCCAGCAGCAAAAACATGCAAAGAAGCAAAGCCATTTCTGAATATGTCAATATTACAACGATTATCTCTCCGATTGTAGAAGATGAAACAACAAAAATTGACGAAGACCTCTCATTTAACTTATATCATTTGATTGAGGAAAAAGTGAAAACGCTTATGAAAGAAGGTTTATCCAAAAAGGATATTAACCAGTACATCTTGACTGATGTCCATTTGCATGTCAGAAGTTTTTTTCATCATCAAGCTTTTCAAAAAGACAACCTGCTGACATTCGTTGAAGATGATGTGATTCAAATGACAAAACAGTTAAAAGAAATAGCTGAACATGAGCTGGATTGCACATTTGACCGTAAGTTTATTTATTTCTTGAGTATGCATATTGACGCATTTTTAAAGCGAGGAAAGCAAATTGATGTTTTGAATACACAGGAGACAGATGAAATTCGTGATACCCATGTGAAAGAATATCGGGTGGCGATGATTTTTAAAGATAAAATTCAGGAATATTTTAAAGTGGCTATTCCTGAAATAGAAGTCATCTACTTAACGATGTTAATTCATTCCATCAAATCGTTAAAGGAGAACAAAAGAGTCGGTATTATCGTGGCTGCTCATGGAAACAGCACGGCGAGTTCAATGGTTGAAGTCGCGACAGAACTGCTGGGGAGTACGCCGATTGCAGCAGTTGACATGCCGCTTACTGTTTCACCTTCGGACATTCTTGAATGCGTAGCAGAAAAAATGAAACAGGTTGATGAAGGCGAAGGTGTTTTAATGCTGGTAGATATGGGGTCGCTTGCAATGCTGGAAAGCAGGCTGGAGGAAAAGACAGGCATCTCTATTAAAACGATCAGCAATGTTACGACTTCAATGGTGCTGGATGCTGTCAGAAAGGTCAACTATTTGAATTTAAATTTGCATGCGATCTATCAATCGGTCACGAAGGATTTTATCGAGTTGTGGGAGCGTCAGCCAGCGGCACCCGGCAAAAAGAAGGCATTGGTATCCATCTGCACCACGGGGAGCGGGACGGCCAAAAAGCTGGAAGACATTCTAACCACGATCGTAAACAAGGCCTCCGATACACCGATTCACATATTGACCGTATCATCGATTAAGCTGGCCAACAGCATAAAAGAAATCGAAAAAGAGTATGAAATCCTTGCGACAGTCGGAACGAAAGACCCTAAAATCAATGCTCCGCATGTATCTTTAGAAGTGTTAATTGAAGGGGAGGGAGAGAAGCTGATTCAACAGGCGATTACAAAAGGAAGCATCCCCTTGAGCAATGGATTGAACGAAGCAAATATGATTGTCAGGGAGCTTTGCGAGGATAGCCTGAAAAAATACCTTGTCTTCTTGAATCCCCATCATGTGATCGAAATGTTATTGGAGTGGCTGCAAACCGTTCAAGATGAGCTGGGGGTCATTTTCAATAATGCGGTTTTGATCAAAGTCATTATGCACACGGCTTTCGCCTTTGAAAGGGTAATTAAGCAAAATCCGATCGCTTTCTCAGAGGAAGAAGAGATCAATGATCAGCTGAAGGAAATGGTGTACGTGACAGAGCGAACATTAGCCCCTTATGAAGAAAAGCTCGGACTTCGCATAAGTGATGATGAAAAATTATTTATAGCCGCCATATTTGCTGAAGAAGTGCATGGCCAGCTGTTTTAAAAACAGTTTTTTCATATGAACCTGTATTAAATGGAACACCATTTTAATACAGGTTTATTTTTTTCGTTTTAAGTGTTTCAACAACAAATTGCGATTGGCTGAAATAACAATGAAAACGCTTAACACAACTGTGTTGGCACGATCCTTGCATTATATATGGATGTACAAAACAGGAAAGGAGCAATAGATATGATTTCAGTTATTATCAGCGGTCATGGAGATTTTCCCATAGCATTAAAAGAATCTTCAGGGATGATATTCGGTGAAGAAAATAACCTGATTGCAGTGCCGTTTTTTAAAGGGGAAGGAATACAAACGCTGCAAGAAAAATATCATCAGGCGCTCAAGGATATCCCGGAAGAACATGAAGTGCTTTTTTTAGTCGATATTTTTGGAGGGACGCCATATAACGCGGCAGCTTCCTTTATTGCTGAGGATCAAAGAATGGATATGGCAGCCGGCGTAAACCTGCCGATTCTGCTGGAGGTATTAAGCCAGAGAGAACATCTGGCTCTCAAAGATTTGCTGAACAACTTAAAAGCAATGAGTCAGCAAAGCTTTCAAGTGTGCAGTGAACATTTAGAAAAAGTAAAAACAGCCAATCAAGATACAAGAGAGGATGAATTATGATGAACATTGTGTTAGCAAGAATCGATGACCGCTTTATTCACGGCCAAATCCTGACAAGGTGGATAAAAGTCCATGCAGCCGACCGAATCATCGTTGTCTCCGACGATATTGCTCAGGACGAAATGAGAAAAACGCTGATCCTTTCTGTTGCGCCTTCAAATGTAAAGGCGAGTGCCGTCTCGGTTTCTAAAATGGCAAAAGCATTTCATAGTCCGCGCTACGAAGGCGTAACAGCAATGCTCTTGTTTGAAAATCCGTCCGATATTGTATCTCTTATAGAAGCAGGTGTACCGATCAAAACCGTAAACGTCGGGGGAATGCGTTTTGAAAATCACCGCAGGCAAATCACAAAATCAGTCAGTGTCACAGAACAAGATATAAAGGCATTTGAAACATTAAGTGACAAGGGCGTGAAACTGGAATTGAGGCAGCTGCCTTCAGATGCCAGTGAGGATTTTGTACAGATTTTACGGAACGTAACAAAATAATCAAGGGGATGAGAATATGTCTTCATTACAAATTATTTTGTTGTTAATCATTGCAGCAATCACCGGAATCGCAAGTGTATTGGATGAAGGGCAGACACACCGTCCGCTTGTGGCCTGTACGTTAGTTGGCTTGGTGCTCGGGGACTTAAAAACGGGAATTATTCTTGGAGGCACACTGGAGCTGATGGCGCTCGGCTGGATGAACGTCGGGCTTGCCATGGCACCTGATACAGCGATCGCCTCTGTCATCTCAACCATTTTAGTTATTACCGCTGATCAGGGAATTGGCGAAGGGATTGCTGTCGCTGTTGCTTTAGCAGCTGCGGGTCAGGCGCTGACGATTTTTGTTCGGACGATCACTGTCTTTTTCATCCACCGCGCTGATCAATATGCAAAAGCGGGAAATATAAGAGGAATTGAAATTATGCATATTACCGCGATGGTGTTTCAAGCTTTGCGCGTCATGATTCCTACATTGATTGTTGCTTTAATTAGTGTCAGCGCTGTTCAGGCGTTCCTGGGAAATATTCCTGATGTCATTACAAAAGGACTGCAAATAGGCGGAGGCATTATTGTGGTTGTCGGGTATGCCATGGTGATCAATATGATGAATATTCCTTATTTAAAGCCATTTTTCTATATTGGTTTCTTATTAGCGGCGTTTACCGATTTTAACTTAGTGGGATTTGGAGCCCTTGGTCTCTGTCTGGCGCTTTTATACCAGCAGGTGATGCAAAAACAAAGCGCTCACGGAGCAGTCGCGGCCGCATCAGACAGTGGCAGTGTTGCTGTTTATGATGACGATGATGATGATCTTGATGCCTAAACGATGAGGGGGGAAGAAAAAATGGAGAAAGAAAAACGATTAACGAAGAAAGAAATTTTCAGCATGTTTATTCGTTCAAATTTTTTACTCGGTTCCTTTAACTTCGAACGTGTGCAGGCAATGGGATATTGTTATGTCATGATACCGGCGATCAAAAAATTGTACGGTCCCGGAGCGAAAAGAAACGAAGCCTTGCAGCGGCATTTGGAATGGTTTAATACACATCCGTGGCTGACAGCGCCTATATTTGGCGTGACGGCAGCCATGGAAGAAGAAATGGCGAACAATAAAGGAATTGACGGAAAAGCGATAAGCGGAATGAAAATTGGTTTGATGGGACCAATAGCGGGCGTAGGCGACCCAATTTTCTGGGGAACGATTCGTCCTGTCTTAGCTGCGCTAGGAGCCTCCCTTGCTTTAGGAGGAAACATTGCCGGCCCTTTGCTATTCTTTTTCTTGCTGAATGCCATAAGATTAAGCACAAAATATTACGGATTAAAGTATGGCTATGTGAAAGGAATGGAGATTCTTCAGGATTTAGCGGGGAATCGCATTCAAAAGCTTACAGAGGGCGCTTCGATTCTCGGGTTATTTGTTATGGGGGCTCTCGTGTCCAAATGGACCACCATCAACATTCCAATCGTTGTATCCAGGATTAAGGATGAAAGCGGAAAAGTAGATGTTCAAACGGTACAAAACGTGCTAGACAGCATTATGCCGGGGGCGCTGCCTCTCGGATTAACGTTATTGGTGGCATGGATGCTTCGCAAAGGGGTGAATCCTCTTCTCATTATTTGCGGCATCTTTGTCATCGGGATTCTCGGGTATTGGGCTGGATTCTTAGCATAAGGTGTGTGAAGGAAAAAGAGAGAAACTGCAGCAGTCTTCTCATATATAAATCATTCGGATAACAGCGAAACAGAGGAGAATTGCCAGAAACGGACCAGCTTGCTTAGCAGTCTCTCTTTAAAGTGTTCAAACATGAAGAGAGGAGCGAAGGAACAAATGAAAAAGAGACTTATTCAAGTCATGATCATGTTCACCCTGCTGTTGACTATGGCATTTTCGGCAGATGCAGCCGATTCAAGCTACTATGATGAGGATTACCGTCCTCAATACCACTTCACACCAGAGGCAAACTGGATGAATGACCCAAACGGAATGGTATATTATGCCGGGGAATATCACTTGTTCTATCAATACCATCCATACGGGCTTCAGTGGGGGCCCATGCATTGGGGGCATGCCGTCAGCAAAGATTTGGTTACATGGGAACACCTTCCTGTTGCGCTGTATCCGGATGAAAAAGGCACGATCTTTTCTGGAAGCGCAGTTGTAGATAAAAATAACACAAGCGGTTTTCAAACAGGCAAAGAGAAGCCGCTTGTGGCCATTTATACACAGGATCAGGAAGGCCATCAAGTGCAAAGTATTGCCTATAGCAACGACAAAGGAAGAACATGGACGAAATACGCTGGCAACCCTGTCATTCCAAACCCGGGTAAAAAAGATTTTCGCGATCCAAAAGTCTTTTGGTATGAAAAAGAAAAAAAGTGGGTGATGGTGCTTGCGGCCGGTGACCGTATCCTCATTTATACATCAAAAAATCTGAAGCAGTGGACGTATGCAAGTGAATTTGGTCAGGATCAAGGAAGCCACGGAGGAGTATGGGAATGCCCGGATTTATTTGAGCTTCCGGTAGACGGCAATCCGAATCAAAAGAAATGGGTCATGCAGGTCAGTGTCGGAAACGGAGCGGTCTCGGGAGGATCAGGCATGCAATATTTTGTAGGGGACTTTGATGGAACTCATTTTAAAAATGAAAACCCGTCAGACAAAGTTCTCTGGACGGATTACGGCAGAGACTTTTATGCGGCTGTATCCTGGTCCGATATTCCATCAACAGACAGCCGCCGGCTATGGTTAGGGTGGATGAGCAATTGGCAATATGCGAATGATGTTCCGACATCCCCATGGAGAAGTGCAACGTCCATTCCAAGAGAGTTAAAATTGAAAGCGTTTACCGAAGGGGTTAGAGTGGTCCAAACACCAGTGAAAGAGCTGGAAACCATTCGCGGGACCTCTAAGAAGTGGAAGAATCTGACCATATCGCCTGCAAGTCATAATGTGTTAGCAGGGCAATCTGGAGATGCCTATGAAATAAATGCAGAATTTAAAGTAAGCCCTGGTTCAGCTGCTGAATTTGGTTTTAAGGTCCGAACAGGTGAAAATCAATTTACGAAGGTCGGCTATGACCGAAGGAACGCCAAATTGTTCGTTGACCGGAGCGAGTCGGGCAACAACACCTTTAATCCGGCCTTTAACACCGGAAAAGAAACAGCCCCATTGAAGCCGGTAAATGGGAAGGTTAAGATGCGCATTTTTGTTGACCGCTCTTCGGTTGAAGTATTTGGGAATGACGGAAAGCAGGTCATAACGGATATTATTCTCCCAGACCGATCAAGCAAAGGGCTTGAATTATATGCTGCAAATGGCGGTGTAAAGGTAAAATCTTTAACGATACACCCTTTGAAAAAGGTATGGGGAACGTCACCTTTTATGTCCAATTTGACCGGCTGGACGACTGTAAATGGCACGTGGGCCGACACAATTGAGGGGAAACAAGGGAGGTCGGACGGAGATTCCTTTATCTTGTCTTCAGCATCCGGGTCAGACTTCACTTATGAATCTGATATCACCATTAAGGATGGAAACGGAAGAGGGGCAGGAGCACTAATGTTTCGCTCTGACAAAGATGCCAAAAACGGTTACCTTGCCAATGTGGATGCGAAGCATGACCTAGTGAAATTCTTTAAATTTGAGAACGGTGCTGCTTCTGTCATTGCTGAATACAAAACACCGATAGACGTTAATAAAAAGTATCATCTGAAAACAGAGGCCGAGGGCGATCGCTTTAAAATCTATTTAGATGATCATCTTGTGATTGATGCACATGATTCCGCATTTTCAGAAGGCCAATTTGGCTTGAATGTGTGGGACGCGACTGCTGTCTTTCAGAATGTAACGAAGGAGTCTTAATTTTAAAAAAGGCACAGACCTGAACAGTCTGTGCCTTCTCGTTTTATTTTAACAAATTTAATGATTCGCGGTTAAATGCTTCCAAATCATCAGGTGTTCTGCTTGTGACAATGTTGTGGCTGACGACTACTTCTGCATCTTTGTAGTTTGCACCGGCATTGATTAAATCTTTGCGGATGCTGCGGTAGCCTGTGATATCTTTGCCTTTTAGAAGATCCGTATCAATCAGTACTTGCGGGCCGTGGCAAATTGCGAAAACAGGTTTTTTGTTTTCGACAAATGCTTTTGCGAATTCACCCGGACGGTCATCTGCACGAAGCAAATCCGGAGAGAATCCTCCAGGAATTAGAAGTGCATCAAAGTCACTTGCATCCACATCAGAGATGGCTTTGTCAATCTTTACTTTCTCGCCATGTTTACCGGTGACTTCTTTGCCGGCTTCCAAATCGATAGCCACAACACTGTAGCCAGCTTCTTCGTATGCTTTTACCGGACTTGTATATTCGATGTCTTCGAATTGGTCTGTAACAAGAACTGCAATTTTTTTGCTCATAAAAAACCCTCCTAATAACTCTCTATTCATAGAATAACAGGAAGATTGACCGGCCTTCAAAATATTTGCTTAACGAGATCGTTTTTCGTGAGTTTCATTATAAGCGGTTCAGCCCATATAAGGATTAACCTATTACAATGTGGAAATATCAATCACAAATCGATAGCGGACATCGCTTCGGAGGATACGTTCGTATGCTTCGTCCACTTGGTCAGCTCCGATGACTTCGATTTTAGGTTCGATGCCATGCTCAGCTGCGAAATCCAGCATCTCTTGAGTTTCTTGAATTCCGCCGACTAGAGAACCTGCAATGCTGCGGCGCCCCATGATTAGGGAAAACACACTGTATGTGTCCGGCTTGGCAGGAGCTCCAACGTTTACAAGTGTCCCGTCTATACGAAGCATTGATAAATAGGCATCTACATCGAGATTTGCCGATACCGTATTTAAGATCACGTCAAAACGCCCGGCCAATGCAGTGAATGTGGCTGGGTCACTTGTTGCAAAGTAATGATTTGCACCGAGTTCCAGAGCTTCCTCTTTCTTATTCATGGAACGGCTCAGGACGGTTACCTCTGCACCCATCGCATGTGCAAATTGAATCGCCAAATGTCCAAGGCCACCCACGCCTACAATCGCAACTTTTTTACCCGGGCCAACATTCCAGTGTTTCAGCGGAGAATATGTTGTGATACCTGCACACAACAGCGGACTGGCAACATCCATTTCCAAACGATCTGGGATTCGAACAACAAATCTGTCAGTGACAACGATTTTTTGGCTGTACCCGCCATAAGTGGGGTTTCCGTCGTAGTCTACTGAGTTATACGTTTGAACAACACCCTTCGTGCAGAACTGTTCCTCTCCGTTTAGACAGTATTCGCATTCTCCGCATGAGTCAACAAAACAGCCGACACCAACGCGGTCCCCGACAGCAAATTTGGTGACTTCTGCTCCAACGGCTGTTACGACACCGGCTATTTCATGTCCTGGCACCATTGGGAAGATGCCACCGCCCCATTCATCAAAAGCACTATGAATGTCTGAATGGCAAATACCGCTGAATTTAATATCGATTAAGACATCGTGCGGCCGTAATCCTCTTCGCTCAATCGTCGTTTGTTCAAATTTGGCTTTTGCATGTGACACGCTTAATACACGGGTTTGATGTTGATTACACATACGAACCTATCCTTTCTTCATCATAAGTGTTGTAAATAAAAACATGCACTTATTTATGTTTTATGGTGTCTTCAACATAACGATAAACCTTAAAGTCTGCTTTAAGGCAAGGGTTTTTTTTTAAAACCATTTAAAATGAACCTGATTTATAAGCTGAGAAACAGTCAGCAATTAATGCAGAAACTGTAATCATGCTGCGATCCCGGGATGAAAGTTCTTCTTCTCTTGCCCAAATGTCACCGAATAGAACATCATCATGAAGTTCAGCAAACTTTGGCGCAAATTCTCCTAATTGTTCTCTTCCGGCAGTGTGTTTATTTGCCATTCAACAATCCCTCCAACTACACTGTTTTTAGTGCATGGAGAAGTATAGAGTTTAAAGTGTGCTTTAAGGCAAGTCCCGAATATATAAACCCAGATTCAGCAGCTAACCACTTGTTTTGAGCTTGACTTAAAGTTAACTTTAAGTGTTACCTTCACAACATACAGGATAGAGAGGTGAAGATCATGAATATTGCTCAGGTGGCAAAGCAGTTTGGCCTGACAGCCGCAACACTCCGATATTACGAACGTGTAGGATTAATCCCGCCTGTAAAACGAAAAAACAGCGGCATTCGCGACTATGATGAAGAAGATATCAAATGGATTGAATTCATTAAATGCATGCGAAATGCGGGACTATCGATAGAAGCGCTAATTGAATATACAACATTATTTACCGAAGGTGACCGTACAGTAGAAGCTCGAAAAAATATCCTGGCTGACGAACGACAGCGGCTGATAGAGAAGCGGAAAGAAATTGATGAAACAATTAAAAGATTAGACACAAAAATTAAAGATTATGATGGGAAATTGCGCGAAAACGAGGCAAAACTCAAAAGCAGGCCTAAAACGGAAAGTCTTCACGGATCAGTGGAGCAAAGAAGGTAGCATTCTTTGCGTGTGAAGAGGGCAGGTCAAAAACGAAGGATTTTGTTTCTGGCCTGTTTTCTCCATCAAGAGATCGCATAAAAAGAGGTGGTTACGATTCCTTATTTGGATTGGAGAATTTGCAAACATTATCGGAGATCAGATGGAGAAAAGCGGTTAATCTATTTACGGTCATAGGACCCGAACAAACAGTGCTCATTTTGAAGCTGAGGAACAGTTGTGGCCAATCAATACTGTTCCTCAGCAAATCAGTCATTGTATGTTAAAGGGTCGGCAATTGAATCGCTGTATCAATATTTTGTAAATTCAGCTTGACTTGTTCGTCAGTGTTCCAAGGATGGTACCAGCCTTTTTCCATCATATAGCTCGAGAGTTGTTCGTGCATATCAAGGGCTTCTTCCAAATGGCGGATAAGGACCTCTTTTACTTCAGGTGTTCCGGCTTCAGTGGCTGCCATCGCATAATTTCTGACTCCGTTTTTTGCTGAAATTAATAAGTCCATAGCGATGATTTGGTCTGTCAGAACATTCATGCCAGTCAGATATTCTATGATAGGATTCATGATTTATTCATCTCCTCATTCGTGCTTTGCATTAGATAAAATAGAGGCGAACTCCTGCAGCTGCCGTGTGGTGATGTCAACGTCTTGCTGCATGATTTCTTTAAGCTTCGGATCAGATACCAGTGCTTTCATTGTTTTAGATTTCGTCAAACAAAGTGTCTTAAAAGCAGTCATTTCCTGAACCTCAAGCACTTCATGTAAGGCGTATTCCATTTCTATAACCTCCGTTTTTTAAGGCTTTAACACAACTTTGATACAATCATCCATTTTTGAATCAAAAATGTCATAGCCATGCTTGGCTTCACTAAGCGGCAGGACATGGCTGACAACATCTCCCGGATCAATTTTGCCCGTTGATACGAGTTCAAACATGTACGGCATATAGTGAATCACAGGAGCCTGTCCAGAGCGTATATTGACGTTTCGCTGCATAATATCTCCTAACGGAAAACCGTTATATCTGCCTCCATACACACCTGTAATTTGTATGGTTCCTCCTTTGCGAACAGCTTGGGAGGCAATGACCAATGCACTCATCGTTCCGCCATGAAGCTTTAATCCGCTGGCAAGGAACTCGAGATCGCTCATTTTACCATCCATCCCAACAGCGTCAATGACTACATCCGCTCCGCCTTTCGTGATTTCCTTTAAATAACTTCCTGTATTCTCATGGTCTTCAAAGTTTACGATTTCTACTTTGTTTGTGCGTTTCGCATGCTGTAAGCGATAGTTTACATAGTCAACTGCTATGACGCGTTTTGCGCCCTTTAGCCAGCAAAATTTTTGCGCAAACAGGCCGACTGGCCCGCAGCCGAGAACGATAACTGTATCGCCTTTTTTTACGCCGGCATTATCCACACTCCAAAAGCCGGTGGTCATGGCATCGGCAATCACGCTTAATTTCTCATCGGGTTCCTCACAAGATTCAGGGATTTTAAAATGGGTAAAATTCGCAAACGGCACTCTTAAATATTCAGCTTGCCCGCCTGGATAACCGCCTGTTTGCCCTGAATAGCCGAAATAAGCGCCCATTTCCCCATTGTCATTAGACTGATCGCATTGGCTTTCCAGCTGGTTTTTACAAAAAAAGCATTCCCCGCATGCTATATTAAAGGGAATAATTACCCGATCTCCCTTTTTTAGTTTAGTCACACCAGAACCAACTTCTTCGACGATTCCCATCGGTTCATGGCCGATGACATAGTCTTCTTGCATATTAGGAATGAATCCATGGATTAAATGTAAATCTGATCCGCAAATGGCTGTACTGGTGACCTTTATAATCATGTCATCGGATTTTTCAATCTTTGGATCGGGGACATCTTTGACAACAACATTTTTAATGCCTTGATACGTTACTGCCTTCATGCTGTAAAACCTCCAGTGTTAGTGTTCATCAGGTGTCCGGTCAAACATCCCTTTACGATTTGTTTCATCAGGAAAGAGGTTCATATTGCCGACCATGATCGTGTTTTTTGCAGAGAGCTGGTCCAGCTTATACTGTTCGCTCAGCTCATATGGATGGAACCATTTTTTGCTGATCATCAGTTCCGTAATCTCTTGGTGCATCGCAATTCCTTGCATCAGCTGTTTCCGCAGCAAGGCTCTTACATCTGGTGAAGCGGTTTCTGTCAAAGCTACAGCAGTATTCCTTACGCCTTCCTTAGCTCGTATAAGAAAATCCATCGCGAATGTAGTGTCTGCAAGTTCAGGCACATTCAGCGAATTAATGGGGTCTAAATGATCATTATTCAAAGATGCGTACCTCCTTCAATTGATGATTGGCGTTGGGCGGCTTTGAGGGACAGGGGCCTGAAATGAGGCACGCTCATAAACCGCTTGTAATTCAGTGAGGGCTTGAATGGATTGCTGCACATCTTTTTGCATCAAGTCCTTCAGTTCTTGGTCAAACACAAGCCCTTGCATTAACTTTGATTTCGCTATACAAAGTGTTTTAAAGTTCACAATTTCATGTAAGTCTACAGCCTCGTGAGCTGCTAATGTTTGATGATCCATATTAATGTAACCTCCTTTTATCAACGTTACATTTCCCGAAATGAAGTTGAAGCATACAGAAAATACACTCGGTATCATTTTTTGTTTTAAGAATCGCTGTTTTTGCTCGTTCTTATGACTTGCACTAAGCTGCACTTAAATCTGAAATAAGGGTGAAGTATGGAAATTTATTTATGGAAACTTGACATAGTGCTGTCAGGTTTCTTTGGTATCATTAAATTGGATGACCAGTAAAAGTATGGTTTTATAGGAGGCACTCGATATGAAGCTGTTACAAATTAGACTTTTGGTGAATGATTTTAAGAAAAGCGTCGAGTTTTACAAAGATTCATTAGGACTTCCAATAAGTTGGTTAGAGAATGAAATGGAATATGCACTCTTTGATAATGGGGAAACGAAAATAGAGCTTTTATCTCGAGAAACGATGGCTGAAATCGTTGGAGAGGAAAAAATATCGTTGGAAGGAGAAGCTCAATCAAAATTTTTGCTTCAGTTTAAGGTAGAAGATGTTGATAAAACGTATGACGATTTACACGAAAAAGGAGTTAAATGTGTGAATAAACCGCATGATCGCAAGGAATGGAGTGCCCGAGTTGCTCACTTCAGAGATCCAGATCATAATCTGATTGAAATATATAAAATGTTATGATTTTTCGACTCGCAAAATCATAGAATAATGTTTGATAACGTACCTCATCATTTTTATACGCCCTGGTAAAAGAAAGCGAAGTCATAATAGGTTGCGGACACTGAACTTGCAGCATTTACGCTGATTTGTTTGGTGTCCGTTTTTGATTGGTGAAAAAGGTGGAGTATCTATGAATCGAGAAGAAGCGTGGATACAAGGCAGAAGTACACTGATTGAGTTAATTGGTGGAAACGAAGCCGCTTGATCCATGTCCTTTTTCCGGATTGTCAATCGTGATTACTGACTGGACAAATGATTAAGAGCCAAATGTAACACACCATCAATATCACGCCTGACTGCCATTTATTTTGTATCCTTAATTGTCGAAAACATAGGAATAATTCCACTTTTGAAAGATCTAGTTTATGGTACATTGATAAATATATGGGAGGGGAGGAGGCATGGTATCTGAAAGTAAATCCTTAACTGGATGTAAGAAAGTCAAACGTACGGCATTTATAAGGGGAGGGTATTAGGTGAATAAGCTAAAGAGGCTAAGTATGCTAACGGTGATGATTGCATCTGTGTTCATTTTTTCTAGCCATGCACTTGCGGCTCAGTATTATACGGTTTCAACAAGCAGCGGTGCTCCTGTCAATATGCGCAGCGGCCCAGGTACAAGTTGGGGAATTGTAACGACCATTCCGAGCGGAACCCGCATCCCGATCTATTGCTACAAAACCGGTACAACTGTAACTGGAAAGTATGGAACGAGTAATATTTGGAATTACACAGAGCGGACGCTTGCCAGCGGGGAGATCGTTCCTGGATTTGTCTCTGATACATATATGTATACAGGCTCAGACGGTCCGGTTGTTCCTAAATGCAGCTGGTAGCCTATGTTCTATCGTTTTTTAAAATGAAGGAATTGAAGAAAGAGGGATGACATTGACTAAACTGAAAATGCTGAGTATGTTAACCGTTATGATTGCATCATTATTCATTTTTTCCAGTCAGGCACTTGCCGTTCAGTACTTTACTGTCTCAACAAGCAGCGGTGCGCCTGTCAATATGCGCAGCGGTCCTGGTACAAATTATCCTATTATGCTTTCCATTCCGAGCGGCTCCCGTGTTCCTTATTATTGTTACGCTTATGGAACGACTGTTACAGGGAAGTATGGAACGAGTAATATCTGGGACCAAATCCAGTGGAAAGATTCACGGGGTGTCGTGAATATTGGATATGTGTCTGACACATATGTGTACACAGGTTCAGACGGCCCTGTCGGTTACAAATGCAATTAGATATATACTGATCTCCCTCTTAAGGGTCTATCAGAGAAAAACCATACCAACAACAATAGTAGGTATGGTTTTTGCTATGCTTGCGTCTTCTATTCCTGCATTTGTGATGATTTTCAAAAGAGATTCATGATGTTAGACACTGGTGGTTGTTGAGGACAAAATAACGAGCCGCTTTAAAGTTGTATCTATTGGTATAAAATACGGAATTAAGATAGGAAATAATCAATAGGAGAACGTAATGTACAAACCTATTTTTCGATGAAATTCCTAATATCACTTTGGTTAGACATCTCACATTGCGTTCTCGTTAGTGAAAAGTTCTTTTTACGCTTCGTGAAATCTTCTCTAATTCCATAGTTAGTTTTACCTGTCCTATTATGAAAATTTTAATCAATCCTTAACACGTATGTTTCTTTTCTTTTTCTAACATGTCGTGTAACCTCTCAGAAAATTCTTTATGATGCATTGTGTACCCCGTATGATTTCCGGGGAATTCAACCAATTCTGTTTTCAATTGTTCCGCTAGGGCGTTCGCGCAACGATAAGGAAAAAGCTCCCGAGAAGCACTTCCGCCAGCTGGGAGTACCTTCATCGGTGAAGATGTAAACACAGTTTTTAATGCTTCGAAATCTAATGTATAATTGAGAATTCCTTGAATTTCATACTCAGTGAAATACGTTGAATTGCCGAGAAGCCGCTTTGTCAGCACAGCCTTTGATTGTTCGTCTGTCTCTAATCTTGACATTAACTTAATGACTTCACTTCGATGATTTTTCTTAAGGTCTTCCATGAATTGCTCGGCTTGTTTCAGCTCATTTCCATGCAGAAGCTGCAATAAGATTGGTTCGTGTGGGATCATGACATGTACTTGTTCGGGATGGCGTATGCACAGATCAAGCCCGATAACAGCCCCGGAGCTGCTTCCAAATACGTATGCCGGTTTATTGGTGATTTTGGCTAGAAGACGGTGAGCATCGTCACTGTGTGTTTCCACACGGTAATCTTCAATCTGATTGGTGAGATTGCTGCGGGAATGGCCGCGGCGATCATAAGTAACAACCGTGTACCAGTTAGCCAGATGATTGGCAACATGATGGAACTTATCGGCATCACCGCCTCCGCCGTGGACCAAAAGAATGATTGGACCTGAGCCACGCACCTAATAGTGGATGTTCGCGCCGGGTACTTGCAACGTTCCATTGTTTATTGTCATTTGTAGGACCTTCCTTTCTTCTCATCTCCCTTAACTTTACACAATTGGCCAATGGTATCATATGCAGGAAATAACTAAGAAACAAACTCGCCATATAAAAAGCACTGATGATTTTTCATCAGTGCTTCCGTTTTGTTTATTTAGAGTAGACAATTTTTTTTATTGTTTCATCAGAGAGGTGATATTCATCAGATAATTGATGAATGGTTTTGCCATTTTTAAATGCTTTTTTAATAGAAGCGTTTCTGTCATCGATCAGCTTTCTTGTTCCTGAACACGCACCCCATTTTTGATGAGAGGATTCAGGTTTAGGGATATATATTGTTTTTCCTTGAACATACTTTTGAATTTCCGATATCAGCTTTTCAGGTAAAATAGCGGTTACTTTTACATATGCCATTTCTGCCAGCTCCTTATTTTTTATGTTAAATAAGGTGCAAAGCCACTATATCAGAAAAGCTTACTTGGGCGATCTTTTAGAAAGTCTACCCCATGCAAAGTATCGCCTTCCCAATAGTAGGCTTTGCATGGGACGTTGCGGAATCTGGCATTCTCAGCTTGCTTGCCATTTACATCACCTCCCTAACGATTTTCGATGATCACTTCCATTATAAAATAGAGTAAAGCCTTATGGCATCTTGTTAATGAAAGTTGAAGCAGTATGAAAATCAAGGGACCTTCCCAGTGAGAGGGGCTAAGGCTGATTGGCAATGAAAAGAGTAAGATTCAAGCTATATTACTTTAGATTCAAAATATTGACAAATTGATGTATTTTCAACAATAGGGCAGTCTCTTCATGTATACTGAGTCTGTATTTACAATATTTAGAAAGGGGAAGTGCAATGAAAATCAGTATGCAAAAAGCAGCGATCTCATTACTTGTTTTCACCATGTTTTTTACCCTGATGATGAGCGAAACGGTTTTTGCGGCGGGACTGAATAAAGATCAAAAGCGCCGGGCGGAACAGCTGACAAGTATCTTTGAAAACGGCACAACGGAGATCCAATATGGATATGTAGAGCGATTGGATGACGGGCGAGGCTATACATGCGGACGGGCAGGCTTTACAACGGCTACCGGGGATGCATTGGAAGTAGTGGAAGTATACACAAAGGCAGTTCCGAATAACAAACTGAAAAAGTATCTGCCTGAATTGCGCCGTCTGGCCAAGGAAGAAAGCGATGATACAAGCAATCTCAAGGGATTCGCTTCTGCCTGGAAGTCGCTTGCAAATGATAAGGAATTTCGCGCCGCCCAAGACAAAGTAAATGACCATTTGTATTATCAGCCTGCCATGAAACGATCGGATAATGCCGGACTAAAAACAGCATTGGCTAGAGCTGTGATGTACGATACGGTTATTCAGCATGGCGATGGTGATGACCCTGACTCTTTTTATGCCTTGATTAAACGTACGAACAAAAAAGCGGGCGGATCACCTAAAGACGGAATAGACGAGAAGAAGTGGTTAAATAAATTCTTGGACGTACGCTATGACGATCTGATGAATCCGGCCAATCATGACACCCGTGACGAGTGGAGAGAATCAGTTGCCCGTGTGGACGTGCTTCGCTCTATCGCCAAGGAGAACAACTATAATCTAAACGGACCGATTCATGTTCGTTCAAACGAGTACGGTAATTTCGTAATCAAATAAGCATTAAATGAATAAAACGGCAGCGTTTTTGTCGATGTTTAGCCAGCATTTTCAGCACGATGTGGAAAAGACAAGAGACAAACAAGCTCTTGTCTTTCCTATATATGATAGTTCAGCATAACTATTTAAGTAATGGGTGTATCACCAGGCGTATGCCTCAGGTGTCTCTCCTCCAGGTCCGGGAAAGATATCATTTAACATGCGGAGAACCTCCTTATCCAGACTGATTTCAACGGCTTTTATCGTATCACGCAGCTGCTCAACCGTTCGTGGTCCGATGATCGGCGCAGTTAAAACTGGATTTGCCAGCACCCATGCCAAAGCCACATTTGCTTCTTTTTCTCCTAGTTCTTTGCATAAATCTGAAAATTTCTCGAGTTGCAAACGATGTTTTTCAATTAAATCTGCTCTTTTTGCTGTACGAATTCCGGCATTGCTTTTCAATGCCTTCCCGCCAAGAAGCCCTCCTGCAAGGGGACTCCACGCCACTACTCCTAAACCAAGATCCCGTGCAGCCGGCAGCACTTCCATCTCAGCTGTTCGTTCTAATAAACTATACTTGTGCTGTTCAGTGACGAGTCCCATGAATCGCCGTTTTTCAGCTTCAGCTTGCGCTTTAACTAAATGCCAGCCTGCAAAATTACTGGATCCAATATAGTCTACTTTGCCGGAGCGAACCTGAGTCTCAAAAGCTTCCCATATCTCATCCCACGGTGTCCGCCTATCAATATGATGCATTTGGTACAATTCGATATGATCTGTCTGAAGCCGCTTCAGTGATCCTTCCAGATGACGTCTGATTTTGTATAGAGACAAGCCCCTCATATCATTTGGTCCGTCTTTCGGATCAGAAATAGGTTCATATACTTTTGTCGCCAGAACAACTTTCTCGCGGCGCTGTCCTCCTTGTGCAAACCATTTTCCAATGATGCTCTCTGTCAATCCTGCGTTTTTGCCCCAGCCGTAAATATTGGCAGTATCAAAAAATTGAATGCCGTTATCAAGCGCTTCATCCATGATACGGAACGCAGTTTTTTCGTCTGTATCAACTCCAAAATTCATCGTGCCTAAACATAAACGGCTCACCCGCAATCCTGTTCTCCCTAAATAGGTATACTCCACAACAAATTTCTCCTTTATCATTATTTTTTGCAACAGCTGCAATACAATTGATTCAACAATTGTTTCGCTCTTTGTTACGATTAAAAAGACGAAGCAAATGTAAAGCAGACGCAAAATTATAGGAGGTTTTTTCAAATGAATATAGAGGATCTATGGGATCAATTTCATCAGCCGTTAAAAACATATATTTCACATAGGGTTAACGATCAATCTATCGTTGATGACCTCTTGCAAATCGTATTTATGAAAATACAAGTGCATCTCCCAAATCTGATCGATGAACAAAAGATCGACAGCTGGATTTATCGGATCACTAGAAATACGATTATTGATTTTTACCGTACAAAAAAAACAAGCGAAATATTGCCTGATGTTCTACATTTTAATGACAGTGCAGAGGAAGAAAATTTCACCAAGGAAGCAGCTGTGTGTATTCGATCGACCATCAAACGGTTGCCTGAAAAGTATCGAGAGGCGCTCGAGTTAACTGAATTCCAGGGGTTATCACAAAAAGAGTTGAGTGAAAAGCTCGGCATTTCTTACTCCGGAGCAAAATCAAGGGTACAACGCGGACGTGGAAAATTAAAACAGCTGCTTGAGGGGTGCTGTCATATTGAAGCTGATCGATATGGAAATATCGTAGACTTTCGTATTTTAAAGGAATAACTGATGAACATAGTCAGTTATTCCTTTAAAATAGGCCATCCTGAAGAGCATTTTCCCTTTGATGTTTGCAAGAGATATATGTATAATATAAATCGTAATGTTTTCGATTTAATAAAAAGGAGTGTTGGAATGAACATTTTATTTTCAAAGCGGCTAGGCATATTAACGATTGGTTCATTACTAGTTTTGGCAGGATGTCAGACTTCCGGTTCTTCTGCAGGTGAGTCTAATAAAACAACATCATCCTCAGCAGTTGAAGAAGACTCTTCCAAAACGCAAGAGCAAACATCTGACAGTCATACACACGAACATTCTCACGATCATAGTCATGCGCATGATAAAGAAACAGAAAAAATATATGAAGGCTATTTTAAAAACAGCCAAGTAAAGGATCGCTTACTTTCTGATTGGGAAGGAGATTGGCAATCTGTATATCCATACCTGCAAGATGGTACTCTTGACGAAGTGTTTTCATATAAATCAGAACACGAAGGCGGCAAGACAGCTGAAGAATATAAAGAGTATTATAAAAAGGGCTATCAAACAGATGTTGACCGTATTGTAATCCAGAAAGATACTGTAACGTTCTTCAAAAATGGACAAGAATATTCTGGTAAGTATACGTATGACGGATACGAAATTCTAACCTATGATGCGGGCAATAGAGGGGTAAGATACATATTCAAACTAGCTAAAAAAGCAGAAGGGCTGCCTCAGTATATTCAGTTTAGTGATCATAGTATTTACCCGACTAAAGCTAGTCATTACCATCTCTATTGGGGGGACGACCGTGAAGCTTTACTTGATGAAGTCAAAAACTGGCCTACCTACTACCCGTCAAAAATGGATGGACACGATATTGCCCATGAGATGATGGCTCATTAAATGATGATTACTCTATGAAAGTTTTTCTGCCATAGCCATTTTTTTCTGTGGAGAATTGATAGAATGGGGAAAAAACTGATTGAGACCACTCAGGATCCGCCACATTATTGTGACGTGGCATACCTTGAGTCATCTCACAGGAAGAGTAGAAGAAACCTATTTCAAAATAAAAAATCATTGGATGTATGGCAGTGGATTACGCTTGAAATCTATTGGCTTATATGAAGCAAAGAAGAGACCCAAAGACCGCAAAGCTTCTTCAAGAAAGCTTTGCGGTTTTTTATATGTCTAAGCCTCGATTCATCTCACCATAAAAAGGTATTTCAACTTTCTCTTTTGATCGACAATAGTCCATAAAGGGAAGAATATTTCCCTCACAAAGAAGTCGTGGCAGTAATCTCCATAGGTGTGTTTGCATGGCCCACTTTAATGGTTTTGTTTAAATCTAATAAAAAACAGACGCCATAAAGATTTCTTATGGCGTCTGATGGATATGAGGTAAGGTGTGTTCTTAATAGCCACCAAAGAAAGATGTCCCAACGATGATTAATAGGATGAATAGAACTACAATTAATGGAAATGACCTCATAACATCACCTTCCTTAAAAGAGGATAGTACATGATATGCAGATCGAGCTTATTCGATAGTGATGCTAATTTAATTGATGTAAAAATATTTTTAAGGCTGGACTGCTAACTGATCTTTATTAGTTATTGGATCATACTTATGATTTTGGAATGAATCCGTTTCAAAGTGATGTGTTGTTCTCGGCCAATCGCTGGTTAATCTTCCTGGTGCAATCAAGCTATATGAAGACCCCTCTTTTATGAAAGTACACCCAAAACTTCTCTCTCTTGCAGACCCTTAATCATTTGACTTGCATATCGAGCGTAAGCATGCCTCATCTAAAAATAAAGTGCACCATCTGCTATTTGTTTTAACATTTTTAAGACAGTGATGCACACCTTTTGCGTTGAGCAAATGGAACAGGCTCAGAAGGGGCGAGCTGCTCCTTACTTCACCCAGATAAAAGACGGGGATAGACGGCATGCACCGAAGCTAACTGAAAGTTAAATTGAAATGAAAAAAGGGGCATGTTAAGCCCCCTTTAAGACTATCGAGAGCTTCTCAATAGCCTAACGCATTGTATGTTTAACATGTTTTAATTTTTCACAACGGATAAACTGACACTGTTGCCTGAGACTGTTACTTTAGCGAAGTCTTGTGTATCAATTACAGGTGTTATTGCTTTGTTGTCGATGGTGATGTTTGTAAAAGATGTTGAAAAATTTGATTTGATAGATTGGCGTGAACCTGTTGTAGCAACTGTAGCAAGCGCTTTCCATTTGGAGATGGAGCCGACATTTGTTTTGCTGATTTCTGAAATGAGACGGCCGTTGTATCCGGCATTGTTCGTGCCCCAGTATGTAGCGCGGGTATTGCCGTTAAGGTTTTTGTAGATGGTAAGTTGTACGGTGCTGCCGGGACGGAAGCCTTTCGTATTCGTGAATTGGCTTCCTCCTTCGAGGTACTGAACCTGATCCTGTCCTTTTGAACCAACTTTCATATATGGTTTCCATACATTATATTTATCACTGTACTGAAGCCCAATATCGGATTCTGTGCCTCCGCTAAAACCAGAGTAGATGTAGGCTGTCCCATTTGAAACCTGAGTGGAGCTAGGAAGCTGGATTTTCGTAACAAGAATGGCACCATTACTGTTCAAGTAAGCCCTCCCGCCGATTCCATCAGTTAGCTGTGATGCAGCTTCTGCGGTTTTTGGACTAATAATACCCGGCACATCTACTGCACATGTGCCAAAAAGCACGGTTGCCGTAAGCGCACCCGCAAGCAGACCTTTTTTCATCATCATTATTTCCCCCTATCATTATAATTAGAAAACGCTATCATCTTGTATTATAAAACATTATGAAAATAATTCCATAATAAACATGCACATAGATACAGAATTTACACATTATGACTTTGTGCATCTGGCAAACGGTCGATTCGCAATCGTGAAAAATCTCCTGTGAAGTGTAAATGTTACGATAACTTTTCAATCGAGACTTGTGTTTTATTGAAATAGAAAAGCTATAGAGATGGGGTAGAAATAAGAGGGGAAAGAGCGAAAACACTGTAATCAGATATGTGTGTATAACTCAATTGTTTGTTAGAAAAAAAGTGGGCTTTTTAAGCCCGCTTCTTAGTTCATGTTTCTCTTCAGGAGATTGTCTTTTTCATTTACATTCAATGTCTAACATGACTCCTTTGAGTTTCATCTAATATTTCAAACAATCTTTTGTACTTTGATATGATTTCTTGGTCCACAATTTTGTGGCCAGAATCGAAAAAGGTGATTGAGCCCGATCCTTTACCAAGCTGGTTACGATCTGCAAGAACTTTTTTCAACTGTTTTGCAGTACCGACACTGCCTGAAATCATATCAACTTTTATCCCAAACAGTTTTTCAAAACTGTTTTTGAAAAACGGAAAATGAGTGCATCCTAACACAATCGTTCCATATTGTTTCAGATCAAAAGAAGATAGTTCGTTCTTTAGATATTTAATGATTTTGTCTTCACTAAAATCAAAGTTCTCAGCAAATTCAACTAGTCCTGGAAGAGCTAAGCAATCAACAAGGTCATGGTGATCAATTTCTTTAACTAGATTATGAAATTTCTCTTCTTTAAGCGTCAAATTAGTAGCAACTACCAGAACTCTTTTTCTTTCCTCTGTACATTTATTTATAGCAGGCTTTACAGCGGGTTCGATTCCGATTATCGGAAAGTCGAAGTTTCTCCGAAGATCTTCTATCGCAATGCTAGTAGCTGTATTACACGCAATAACAAGAGCTTTGATATTTTGACTGGCTAGAAATTCAGCTGCATTGAAAATATATTCTTTAACTCTACCCTTTGATTTTTCACCGTATGGAACGTTTAACGTATCTGCATAAAAAATGTAATCTTCATAAGGAAGAACTTTTATGGCCTCATACAATACAGTCATGCCACCAATTCCTGAATCAAAAAATCCTATTTTCATCACTTCTCACGCTTTCTGTCTCATTCTTTTTTTATCATATGACTTTATATCATCTGAATCAAACGAAAAACAACCATTTTACTATTCGAATTTAATATGGGAGTTATCGATTTTTCGAATAGATAGCAAAATTTGAGAAGGGGAGATAAGATCGAAATGTTGGTGATGTATTGTGGTTGTGGTGAAATCATTAAGATCGCATCGTATCAATGGGATGATTGGTAACCCGATTCAATTAGCTTTGAAAATGTAGGAGTATTTAGATTTCCAGAGTCAGGGGATGAAATTACGAAAAAAAAGCAAACTGCCTGTCGAAGTTTGCTTTTTGCTCTATCAATGAGGTGCGCCTATATTTTTATATCTTCTTGGCAAAGCTGATTTAAAAGCTGCTTAACCGAAATTTCCTCAGTCAATGACCGTATCCCTTGACCTGCCCATAAAGACATCTGATCATGGTTATTTTGAAGTGAAGCCTGCTGTCTCATTGCCTTCGTTAGTGTATTTTGATAAGGGTACGGAAGGGTTTGTGTCTCAAACTGTTCTTTTTCTTCCATCCATTTATTTACGATTCCTCTGGCCTCTTTACCTGAAAATAATGTCGTAAGCTTTGTATCTGCTTCGTTTGCTTCTAGTATTTTCTGTTTATGTACTGGATGTGCGTTACTCTCGTGACAAATTAAAAAGGCAGAACCGATTTGAACGCCTTGGGCTCCAAGGGTTAAAGCTGCTTTTACTCCTCTATGGTCTATCATTCCCCCAGCAGCTATGACAGGTACGCTCAGTGCATCTGCTGCTTGTGGAATCAGAGCCATTAAACCTACGGCAGATTCACCTTTGGAAGGTAAGAATGCTCCGCGATGTCCACCGGCTTCACTTCCTTGAAGGACTACTATATCCATTCCCCGTTCTTCCATTAACAATGCTTCTTCTACTGTTGAAGCGGTTCCTATTAAACAGCATCCAGCGGTTTTTAGCTCCTTTACTGCGTCTTCAGGCGGCAGATCAAAAGTGAATGAGCAAGCCTTAACCTTATATTTTAAAATTAGATCAATTTTTTGATAGAAGTCATCCCACTCTTCTTGTACAGATGTGAATTGATTTACTTGATTAGCTAACGGTATGTTTTCTTTCCACTTTTTAATCTGATCTTCTGGTGGCATCTCTAGACCTAGCGGAACAAACACATTAATTTGAAAAGGAGCGTCTGTCAGCTCAAACATTTCTTTTATCTGTTGTTCTAGCAGGTCTGGCGTAAGATACCCCGATGCTAAGCTGCCAAGAGCACCTTGATTCGAAACTGCAGATGCAAGTCGGGGCGTTGTAATACCGCCAGCCATTGGAGCTTGAATAATCGGTTTTGTTAAGGAAAACTTCTTCATAAATTCATTCATACCGAATCCCCCCGTTAAGACATGATTTTTGAAAAAAGTGTCATTTTAAAATTTGCTCAAAAACTCGTATTCGCTTAAATATATCGTTTTCCTTCTTTTTGTCAATCTCTCATACCAGTTAACATGTCGATAAAGCAGGGGGGATTAAAGTGTGTCAAAGATAGTGTCGTCCCATGGCGGCTCTACAAAAAACTGAATATTCATGTAGTCCTTCATAGTTGATATCTGATTTTGAGATGTCTTGCATCTTAATTTTGAATGATATATAGAAGGACTTCATGTAAAATAAAGCTTAGAAGAATACATCACATTCAAGAGTAAAAAAATCTATAAGACGTACAGATCAATATTCGGTTTTACAGTTAGATATTAAGGCTGAAACGGAGGAACATGCGATGCGAAGTGAGCAGGAAATGATGGACATTTTCTTGGACTTTGCTTTGAACGATGAGAGAATCCGATTGGTCACTTTGGAAGGGTCACGTACAAACAGAAATATCCCTCCTGACAACTTCCAAGATTATGACATCTCGTATTTTGTAACTGATGTAGAATCTTTTAAAGAAAATGATCAGTGGCTCGAAATCTTTGGGAAGCGCATTATGATGCAAAAACCAGAAGATATGGAGCTTTTTCCTCCCGAATTAGGTAATTGGTTTTCATACATCATTCTTTTTGAGGATGGCAACAAATTAGATCTAACCCTTATTCCAATTCGTGAAGCAGAAGATTATTTTGCTAATAACGATGGTTTGGTTAAGGTCTTGCTCGATAAGGATTCGTTCATCAACTATAAAGTGACCCCAAATGATCGCCAATACTGGATGAAAAAGCCGACTGCAAGGGAATTTGATGATTGCTGTAATGAGTTCTGGATGGTTTCGACTTACGTAGTAAAAGGACTAGCAAGAAATGAAATCCTTTTTGCCATTGACCATTTAAATGAAATTGTACGTCCTAATTTATTGAGAATGATGGCCTGGCATATCGCATCTCAGAAAGGGTATTCATTTAGTATGGGGAAGAACTATAAATTTATGAAGCGGTACCTTTCAAATAAAGAATGGGAGGAACTCATGTCTACATATTCTGTGAATGGGTATCAGGAAATGTGGAAGTCTTTATTTACTTGCTATGCATTATTTAGAAAGTATTCAAAAGCTGTATCAGAAAGTCTTGCATATCAGTATCCTGATTACGATGAAGGCATCACTAAGTATACGGAAGGTATTTATTGCTCAGTAAAGTGATAAGAATATAGGATTGTCTTCATATGATATTTGATTCTCGCTGACAATGGAGACCAAGGAGTCACCATGTTTGTAAAAAGATGCGTAAATCGTTATGTTTAAGAATGTCTACGCATTTTACTATAATTATTCTTGTCCAAAATTTTTTGTTCTTTTTAACGAAACGAGGCATTATAATTAACCTATAGGCACATTGAAAAAACAAAAAGGAGGATTTTTGTGTTTCAAACCTTAGACCATTTTTTGAAATCTTGGGAGTTCGAAGCAGATGCTACACAGAAACTATTAAATAATCTGACTGATGAATCACTTAAACAAGAAATAACTTCACAAAATTGGACTCTAGGCCGTATTGCTTGGCATACTGTTGCTGCCATTCGCATCATTACCTCAAACACAGACTTAACGTTCCATGCCCCAGCTGAAGATTATCCTGTTCCAACTTCGGCTCAGTTTATAGCTGACAGCTATCATCAAGCCAGTAATGCATTTGTACAGGCATTAAAAACCCAATGGACTGACCATACACTTCAAGAACGTATCAACTTTATCGGACAACAATTGCCTAACGGTTCACTTTTGATGTTTTTAATTCAACATCAAAACCACCATCGGGGACAAATGACTGTTCTTATGAGACAAGCAGGTTTAACTGTTCCAGGTATTTATGGTCCAGCAAAAGAAGAATGGGCAAAATTTGGTTTGGAAGCCCCGAAAATGTAATCAACCTTTTTATAAAAAGTTACGCTATGACAACATATAAGAAGATGTTTTGATCAATCTTTTTTCAAAACATGTTCTTTTTTTGTTCGTTTACCAATGATAAGAACATATTCGAATCATTTTTATTCCAAACCACTTCAAATGACAACGTTCTTCCGCTTTATTGTTGGCCTATTCCCAACGATGTAAGTATAATTTTTAATGCTGTCAAATCTTCTAGATACACATATCTATAGATTCCTCTCTAACAAAACCCCGCTTTTTCTGCCATCACTCGAGGTGGGTAAGGCATTTCATTTTTCAACCACCATTCGACTACTCCTACGTATGCATTTGCAACAAATTCAGCAGCGATCTATGGTTCAGAAATTCCAATCAAACATTCAGGTATTGCTCAATTTCGACTAGAAGCAGCTGCGCCAAAAGGAAGCCTATTGGAAGAGTCTAGCTAAGTTGCAACAAATGGATACAAGAGGGGAACGTTTTCTCAAAAGGGAAGGTAGTGTATTACTGTAATTCATACAATGAGTAAAGCCTCCCAGGTATAATCTTTACTTCGTTCGACAAATTCTGCAAATTGTAGACAACTTCCTGATTATTTGGATAATTAACTGGATAGGAGGGGAAAAGTTGTCATATTTCATTATACTTATCATCGTTCTATTAATCGGAGCATTGGTAATAGCAGCAGTCGGTATCGCCTCTTCAAAAGTAGAGGTAATCTCGCCGAAAACTACAATAGAATCTAAAGAGGAAGAACAGAAAAGTTTTTATACGCTGAAATAAAGCAGAGAAAGAGCATCTCCTGCGGGGGTGTTTTTTATAGAGGAGTTGGAAAAACTGAATCAGACTAATTTACTTTTAAGATTCACCCTTGAAATTGCTGCACTAATCTCCTTAGGCGTGTTTGCTTGGATAAGCTTTAATGGTTATTTTAAATATGTTTTAACTTTGGTTTTACCTATTGCAGTTATGATTGTCTGGTCTGTATTTGCAGTACCTCATGATCCTAGTCGAAGCGGACAAACTGTAATAGCTGTAAACGGGGTAACAAGGTTAGTTATTGAATTATTGATCTTTGCAATGGCTGTTGCAGCGCTTTATTTTAGTCATTTAAAACCAGTTGGTATTGTCTTTTTATGTCTAATAATACTCCACTACATCTTTTCAGCTGAGCGTATCAAATGGCTTCTAAATCAATAGTTTTTCATTTCGGCACTCGTTATTAGAGTGTTTTTTATTATTCTCTGTAGAGCCAGTGATTCTGAGATTAGATTTGAAGGTTAACGGCTTGGGCACAGTTGCAGTATAGAACGCATTTTCCAATAAAGAAGGCGCTCATTTGAAATTCATCATTAAACAATTGTGCAAAAGTAAAATTTGTATTTAGAATGTAGTAATAAATAGAAATTCTACATAGGAGGGTATCTTGTGGAAGAAAAGAAAAAAGCTTTAATCATTGTGGATGTACAAAAAGCCTTTGATGATAAAAAATGGGGGGAACGGAATAACGTAAAGGCGGAAGAAAACATTAGTAAAATACTAAAATTATGGAGAGAAAAAGGATGGACAGTCATATACATACAACACACTTCTGATAAACCTCATTCTTTATTCCATCCAAAGAATGAAGGGTTTGCGATAAAGGAAATAGTTAAGCCTATGGATGAAGAAGTCATTATAACCAAGACAGTAAATAGCAGCTTTATTGGTACGAATTTAGAAGAATTCTTAAAATTAAATGAAATAACCACTGTAGTCATAACTGGTTTAACCACGCCTCACTGTGTATCAACCACCACAAGAATGAGTGGTAATTTAGGGTTTGATACATACCTGATTTCAGATGCAACAGCAGCCTTCGGAATGAGAGACCAAAATGATACATATTATGATGCGGCGACTATTCATAATATATCTCTAGCTACATTGCATGATGAATTTGCCACAATATTGACAACTGATCAATTAATAAATGATTTTATAAAAACTCACTGATGAAAAACATTTTGGCACAGTAAAACGGCAGGCGCCTTTCCAATAGGAAGGGCGCTTTAATTCGATTTCCTGCTTTACTGCTCAGAGGAGATGTATCAATGTTTCTTTATCGACAAGCAAGGGCAGATGAATGAAGCAAAGTGGCAAAGCTCTTTTATGGATTTACTCGTAAAACGCGAAAAAAAAGATCATTCATTTATTTTTGAAATGCATAAAGTACTGACAAGAGCATATTTTAAAAAGCATTTCTTTTTTGTTGACATTCAGAATGGTGAAATGGTTGTTGCCGCTCTATTAAAACATCGTGATAAACCCGACATTAACTTGATCGATTATATAGCAGCAGGGGGGATAACATTAATCAAAATGGGGGGATTTTCAGTATTGAACATGTTGGCGGTGACTAATGAGACTGAAAAATCTTCCAAATCCTTATAAGAGCCGGCATGGTATTTAGAAGTATTAGGAGTTTCGCCATTTTATCAGGGAAAGAGTTTGGGCAGCAAAATGATTAATGACTGACTCATACCTTTTATTTCAAAATGCGGGGCGGCATCTTGGCCCTTATCACGAATGCTGATCTCAATAGATCATTTTACAAATCGTATTGATTTTATATTTAAAGATTATCTTAACCTTTCATAAAGATGGAGGTCGAATGAATGTCTTCAAAAGAAAAAAATAGTGTAACCATTTTGACGGAAAGTCAATTGTCTTCGAGAGCATTTAAAGATGAAGCGTATGAATTTTATAAAGAATTGCGAAAATCACAGCCTCTCTACCCATTATCTTTAGGAGCTCTGGGGAAAGGCTGGCTCATATCGAGATATGAAGATGCAATACATTTATTAAAGAATGAAAAATTAAAGAAAAACTATGAAAATGTATTTACCGCAAAAGAAAAACGTCCTGCTCTATTGAAGAATGAAGAGTCTTTAACAAAGCATATGCTTAATTCAGATCCCCCTGATCACAACCGCTTGCGAACTCTTGTTCAAAAAGCATTTACGCATCGGATGATTTTCCAGTTGGAAGACAAAATCCAGCATATCGCAGATTCTTTATTGGATAAAGTGCAGCCCAACAAATTCATGAACCTAGTAGACGATTATGCGTTTCCATTGCCGATTATCGTGATAAGTGAAATGCTTGGCATTCCCTTGGAAGATCGTCAAAAATTCAGAGTGTGGTCACAAGCAATTATTGATTTTTCAGATGCCCCTGAAAGACTTCAGGAGAATGACCACTTGTTAGGAGAATTTGTTGAATATTTGGAATCCTTAGTTCGCAAAAAAAGGAGCGAACCTTCAGGAGATTTAATCAGTGCATTAATTCAAGCGGAAAGTGAAGGCACACAATTAAGTACAGAAGAATTGTACTCGATGATTATGCTGCTTATCGTTATAGGTCATGAAACAACCGTAAACTTAATCACCAATATGACCTATGCTCTGATGTGTCACGGTGATCAATTAGAAAAGCTCCGCCAGCAGCCAGACTTGATGAATTCAGCCATAGAAGAAGCATTGTGGTTTCACAGCCCTGTTGAGTTAACGACGATTCGCTGGACGGCTGAACCGTTTATGCTGCATGGACAGGAGATTAAACGGAAAGATGTGATCATCATTTCTTTAGCATCAGCAAACCGTGATGAGAAGATATTTCCAAATGCCGACATATTTGATATTGAAAGAAAGAACAACCGCCATATTGCTTTTGGCCATGGCAATCATTTTTGCCTTGGTGCACAGCTAGCCCGCTTAGAAGCAAAGATTGCGATTTCCACCTTATTACGCCGCTGTCCAAATATACAGTTAAAAGGCGAAAAGGAACAAATAAAATGGAAAGGGAATTTTCTGATGAGAGCACTCGAAGAACTGCCGCTTAGTTTTTAATTTTTGGGGGGATATGTGATTTTCAAACATATCTCGTTTTACTCCTCAATTAGATTAAACGATAGTAAAAGCTGTAACATAAAAATTTGATATGATAGCTTTTCAAAAACAAAGTTTAGCATTATTTATGCCTACCGGGCATGAAAATCTCTTGCAAACACCAATAGTTTCATCTTATCGGTGTTTTTTATTTGTTTTCAGCCTCATTTAGACAAACAGCTGTTACATAGAAAATGTTTGTTAAGATAAAATAATGGAGGGCATAGTTTCTAATGAGAAAAATAATGATAGATGGAAGAGACTTTGAAAATATTGAAGTTTTACATGATGTTTTAAAAGATAAATTAGACTTCCCAGACTACTATGGAGGAAATTTAGACGCTTTATGGGATTGCCTGACAGGGTGGGTGGATTTGCCGCTTACTTTAGTCTTGATAAATTTTGAGTTTAGTAAAAAGTTTTTAGGTTCATACGCTAATGATGTATTAGAAGTTTTACAAGAGGCTCAAGAGGAATTAAAGGACGAGTTTAAAATAATAATAGAATAGACTTTCTGTTTTGTGAATTTTAACAATTTTTGTTCGCAGAAAAAGGCAATAGGTCACCGCAAATTCAATTTTCGGTGAGACCGCAATAACTTTTTGGCTTCTGATAAGTTTCTTATGATGTTGGTATCAAGTCATACAAGTACATAACTCTCCCATGACTTCTTTCTGATGTAAGTTAATTTCATTATGAGTTAATCACGAGAATAATTTTATTCTGTGAATAATATTTTAAAAGGATTTAAATTTAAATAATATTTGATTAACGAATAAAAATTCTTTATTATTTAAACTTAATGAAATATAATTCTTTTAATTCGTATTGGGGGTTATGAAATGAGTATTATGCTTGACGAAACTGATAAGGCCATTTTAAGAGAATTGCAGGAAGATGCTTCAATATCAAATTTAAATTTATCTAAGAAAATTGGGCTTTCACCATCAGCTTGCCTTGCAAGAACAAAGAACCTAGTAGAAGCAGGTATAATTAAAAAGTTTACGACTATTGTTGATGAGAAAAAACTTGGAATCGAAGTCACAGCACTAGCTCTCATCAACTTATCACCCTTAAATAGGGAGACAATTCATTCATTTTTAGAGGATATAAACAAATTCCCACAGGTTCAAGAATGCTACACACTTACAGGAAGCCATGACTATATGCTTAAGATTGTGGCGAAGGACATGGTGAGTTATCGGAATTTTATCATTGATTCATTAATCCAGAACCCTGCTATTAGTAGAGTTGACACAAGCATAGTCATGAGTACAGAAAAAAGAACTGTCAGTGTGCCAATTGATGAAATGTAGGAGGTTGTTGATTTGAATAAAAATAAAGAATCGTTACATTTAAGCTCTCCTGCTATAAACACTCATATGAATAAGAGAGGTCAAATATGGGCTGCATTTCGTTCTGCATTCCCATATACAATTCCGATTTTTGCGGGGTTTTTGTTTTTGGGGATAGCTTATGGAATCTTTATGCATTCTTTGGGATTTAGCGCAATCTATCCAATCATCATGAGTTTTATGATATTTGCGGGCTCAATGGAGTTTGTTGCAGCGAATTTTTTACTTGGTGCGTTCAACCCTATGAATGCTCTTTTTTTGACGTTAATGGTCAATGCCAGGCATTTGTTTTATGGAATTTCCATGTTGGATAAGTACAGGGGGACTGGAAAGAAAAAGCTTTATCTGATTTTCGGAATGTGTGATGAATCATTTTCTATCAATTATACCGCTAATGTTCCGGCGAATGTTGACAAGGGCTGGTTTATGTTTTTTGTGACACTGCTTAATCATTTATATTGGGTCGCGGGGGCTGCGATAGGAGGTATTTTTTGTGATGACTGCTCTGTTTATTGTGATATTCATAGAACAATGGATGAAAGAGAAAAAGCATTACAGTGCTCTCACAGGACTTGGGCTTTCAGTAGCCAGTCTTATTCTTTTTGGCGGAAACCAATTTATTATTCCTGCTATGCTCGCCATTTTAGGGGTACTGACTGTTCTGAGAAAACCATTGGAGAAAGCTGAGGTTTCCGTATGACGATGACTATGACGCAGCAAATAATCACCATTGCAATGGTCGTGCTAGGAACAATGCTGACACGGTTCCTTCCATTCATGATTTTCCCGTCTGGCAAACCGACACCGAAATATGTACAGTATCTTGGTAAAGTGCTGCCATCAGCGGTAATCGGGCTTTTGGTCATTTATTGTTTAAAAGATGTGAGTCTGCTTTCTGGAAGTCATGGCATTCCTGAATTAGTTGGAGCAGCTGCAGTTGTACTGCTTCACTTGTGGAAGAAAAATATGCTTCTTTCCATAGCGGGGGGAACCGTTGTTTATATGGTTTTGGTGCAATTGGTTTTTTAACCGATATCGGAAACGATCAAAATGATCATGTTTTTATTGAACTTGATAAAAATATATAAAACTGACACAAACTTATTTTGGAATCAACACTGCGCCAGTGCAAATAGCATCTGTAATGTTTCCTGGCTATTCAAGAAGTGTCTACTTTAATCGGAGGATATATAATGTCAAAAAAAGTGTCTGCTTCCTATATCATCATTATAGGATTAATGCTATTTGCATTGTTTTTTGGAGCAGGAAATCTCATTTTTCCGCCTATGCTTGGTCAAATGGCTGGAAAAAATGTATGGATCGCTAATGCAGGTTTCTTAGTGACCGGAGTTGGATTGCCATTACTGGCTATAACAGCATTTGTTTTTTCGGGTAAACAAAACTTACAGTCGTTAGTCAGCCGTGTTCACCCGGTGTTTGGCATTGTATTTACGACGATTCTCTATTTGGCAATCGGGCCTTTTTTCGCTATCCCGAGATCAGGAAACGTATCGTTTGAAATTGGGGTAAAACCTTTTTTATCAAATGATGCAGGCCCTGTCTCATTGATCATATTTACAATATTATTTTTCGGATTGGCATGCTTGTTATCACTTAATCCTTCAAAAATCATTGATATAGTTGGAAAATTTTTGACGCCAATTAAGCTGACATTTATCGGATTGCTTGTAGTGGTAGCTCTTATTCGCCCAATTGGAACCATTCAAGCACCATCAAAAGGGTACACATCACAAGCGTTTTTTAAAGGATTTCAGGAAGGATACCTTACTCTGGATGCTCTTGTAGCATTTGTTTTTGGAATTATCATCGTGAATGCATTGAAAGAACAAGGAGCTTTTACCAAAAAACAGCTGATGGGTGTTTGTGCAAAAGCAGCCGCGATTGCAGCTGTACTCTTAGCAGTTATGTATACAGCCCTTTCCTATATGGGGGCTTCCAGCGTTGAAGAACTGGGGATTTTAGAAAATGGAGCAGAGGTCTTGGCTAAGGTTTCATCCTATTATTTTGGATCTTATGGTTCAATCTTATTGGGCTTAATGATTACAGTGGCGTGTCTGACGACAAGTGTCGGACTGATCACAGCGTGTTCTTCATTTTTTCATGAATTATTTCCGAACATTTCTTATAAAAAAATTGCTGTCGTTTTATCAGTGTTTAGTACACTTGTCGCAAATATAGGATTAACCCAGCTCATTAAGGTGTCAATGCCTGTCTTACTGACGATGTATCCTATCGCGATTTCCTTAATATTTTTAACGTTTTTGCATTCTGTATTTAAAGGGAAGACAGAAGTGTATCAAGGCAGTTTATTATTCGCATTCATCATCAGCTTATTTGACGGTTTGAAGGAGGCGGGAATAAAAATTGAAGTTGTGAATCATATTTTCACTCAGATTCTACCTATGTATAACATAGGGCTGGGGTGGCTCATTCCAGCTATTGCAGGGGGAATATGCGGCTATATACTGAGTATATTCCGAACAAAAACAAGTTGATCAATCAACAGCAATATCACTCAGATCTGCAGGAAGGACAAAGTGCTTGTTCGCCGGTTGACTTGCTTATTAAATGTGATCAACCAAATTTACAATCATCCTTCCTCTTGCTTCGCCTCTTCGTAAGGTAGGAAGAAAATCCGGTAATTGATCAAGAGTTACTTCATTCTGCACGAAATTTTCTAAATTTGCCGGCTTAAGTTCACTTTCAGTTACAAGTAAATCCCGACCGGAAGAGAAGAAACAAAAATTTTACAGGCTGTTAGCCGAAAGACTGGAATCTGAGTGTGGTATCGCATCAACTGATTTAATTGTATCTATTGTTGAAAATGATAATGCTGACTGGAGTTTTGGACTTGGGGAGGCCCAATTTTTAACAGGTAAATTGTAGTTGAATACTACCCTCAAATGCTTGATTGAAGAAAAGGATAGAGAAACTAGGTTAGCGGAGCAAACCATGGGTTTGCTCCGCTTTTTTATGTTTATAAAAGAATAATTAAGGAGGTATTGTGGATTTCTATAAAAATATTTTGACATTTCAGTAAAGAGCAGGTATATTTATATATGAACACATGCTCATATATAAATATTATTTGCATCATGTTAGAATGCTTCATAACAGATTTGAAATAATAAATACATATGTATTAAAAACTTTAGTTAAGGAGGAGTTTTTTATGGGTCACAATCATAATGAAGGAGCAAATAAAAAGGTTTTATTGATCTCTTTTATCATGATTACAGGTTATATGATAATAGAAGCTATAGGTGGATTTTTAACAAATAGTCTGGCGCTTTTATCTGATGCAGGCCATATGCTGAGTGATTCAATTTCATTAATGGTTGCCCTGATTGCTTTTACATTAGCTGAAAAAAAGGCAAATCACAATAAGACATTCGGCTATAAACGATTTGAGATTCTTGCAGCTGTGATAAACGGTGCTGCCTTAATTCTTATTTCTCTTTATATCATTTATGAAGCAATCGAACGCTTCTCTAATCCACCAAAAGTAGCAACAACTGGAATGCTTACAATTAGTATCATCGGGTTAGTTGTGAATCTATTGGTCGCTTGGATTATGATGAGTGGCGGAGATACAAAGAATAATCTGAATATAAGAGGAGCTTATTTACATGTAATAAGCGATATGCTCGGCTCTGTAGGTGCCATTTTAGCTGCCATCCTCATCATCTTCTTTGGATGGGGCTGGGCAGACCCATTGGCTAGTATCATTGTGGCTATTCTTGTTCTAAGAAGCGGTTACAATGTGACTAAAGATTCCATTCACATATTAATGGAAGGAACTCCAGAAAATATCGATGTCTATGATATCATTCGTACAATTGAAGGGACAGAGGGAATTCAAAACATTCATGATTTACACATATGGTCTATCACAAGCGGATTGAATGCTCTTTCTTGCCATGCAGTTGTTGACGATCAACTGACCATTTCAGAAAGTGAAAATATTTTACGCAAAATTGAACATGAACTTGAGCATAAAGGCATTACGCACGTAACCATTCAAATGGAAACCGAAGCGCATAATCACGACAATGCGATCCTTTGTCAGCCCAAAATGGAGAAGCCGCGTGACCACCATCACCATTAAATTTTTTATCTAACTTTATAGTGAGGAGATCAACTAGCATTTTGCAGATTCTGTCTACTGACAATTTGAAATTGGCGGGGTGATAATGTGTACGACACTATCGTAATCGGGGCTGGTCAAGCAGGGATCTCGATAGGATATTATTTTAAGCAGTCCGATCAAAAGTTTATCATTTTGGATAAAAGTCATGAGGTGGGGGAGAGCTGGAAAGATCGGTATGACTCATTGGTTTTATTTACTTCTCGAATGTATAGCTCTTTGCCTGGAATGCATCTTGAAGGAGACAAACATGGATTTCCTACAAAAAATGAAATTGTTGCTTATCTAAAGAAATATGTTGAAAAATTTGAAATTCCAATCCAATTACGGACAGAAGTAATAAGTGTCCTAAAAATAAAGAATTATTTCTTAATAAAAACAAATCGGGAAGAATATCAAACGAAGAATCTTGTCATTGCTACAGGGCCTTTTCATACCCCTAATATTCCATCAATATCAAAGGATTTATTCGATAATATTAATCAACTACACTCATCACAATATAAGAATTCAAAACAATTGGCATATGGAAATGTACTAGTAGTTGGTGGTGGGAATAGTGGTGCTCAGATAGCTGTTGAATTATCCAAAGAAAGAGTTACATATTTAGCCTGTAGTAATAAACTAGTTTATTTCCCTTTAATGATCGGAAAAAGAAGCATCTTTTGGTGGTTTGATAAATTAGGAGTTTTACATGCAAGTCATACATCAATAGTAGGCAAATTCATTCAAAAGAAAGGTGATCCAGTATTTGGGCATGAATTAAAACATGCAATAAAACAGAAGGAGATCATCTTAAAAAAAAGAGTCATTGCCGCAAAGCAAAATGAAATCATTTTTAAAGATTCATCTACATTAGAAGTAAACAATATTATTTGGGCTACTGGTTTCAGGAATCCCTTATGTTGGATAAATATAAAAGGTGTTTTGGATCAAGAAGGTCGAATCATACATCATAGAGGTGTTTCACCTGTAGAAGGATTGTACTTTATAGGGTTGCCTTGGCAGCATAAGCGAGGTTCAGCATTGCTTCAAGGCGTAGGAAATGATGCTGAATACATTGTAAAACAAATGAACGGTGAATAAACGAAGCAGAGCAGTAACTCACATGTTTACTGCTCTATTTTATTGTGAATAAGGGTAGCGAAGTGGAGATGCGCCTTCTCTTTTATTTAAGAAGTTAACATAGAAAGAGAAAAAGCTCTTTAAGACATACTCATATTTTTATGTTCAACAATGGTCTTAAGGAGGCTGCGCATTGAATTTGTCAGGTACGCATCTTTATGGCGTATAAAGATTGTTGAGATACAGCTATCTTTCTCAGGTAATGGGTGACAATAAACCTTACCTTGTGCAGCTAGATGCATAACAGCAGATTCCGGTACCACTGTTATACCGAGTCCAAGTGCAACACTATTTAAGATTGTCTCTAGGATGTTAAATTCCATCATTCTGTTTGGGAGCACACCTTCATCTTTGAGCCATTGTTCAAGCCTAGACCGATACCCGCACCCCTGGTTAAAAACAAGAATCGGAGTCGTTGAAAAATCCTCTATATTAAACGTTTTGTTACTGGTTACAAGAGTAAGTTTTTCAGTATAAACATCATACTGTTCCAGAATAGAATGTTTCAAAGGGCCTGAAATAAAAGCTCCGTCTAATTCGTGATTCATGACCTTTTTAATAAGTTCCTCTGTTAGACCAGCCTGCAATGATAAATCCACATTAGGATACTTTTTATAATAGGAAGCTATGATGGTCGGCAGTATCCTCACTGTTTCCACTGTACCGATTTTTAATATTCCAGATGGTATTTCAGTATCTAGAAAGACCTGCTCCAGTTCTTCAACATCTTTCAAAATTTTGTTAACGTATTCAATCATTTTTCGGCCCTCTGGGCTTAGTGAAACCCCTTTTTTATGGCGATTGAAAAGAGGTGTTTTGAGCTCATTCTCTAATTGCTTAATCCGCGCAGTTACATTAGATTGTACATAATTTAACTCTTTTGCAGCACCGGTAATACTCTTGTGATGGGCTACGCATTTGAAAATTTGTAAGTCTCGCAGTTCCATGAAGATCCCCCCTTCATTAAAGTATCATTATCAATGATGTTTTTCATCACTTTTGTTCATTTTACTTGATGCTTACTTCTTTTTATAATTCTCATTGTAATTTTAAAGAAAAGGAGGGGAATTCAATGAAAAAAAGTCAATTATTCATTGGTGCCCTTACATGTTTAGTGGCAAGTATGTCTTGGGGCGCGATGTTTCCAGTTGCAGATCATGCATTAGAATTTATTGATCCGTTTTATTTTTCATTTATTCGCTACGGTGTGGTAACAATTATGTTAGTGATTTTATTATTAGTGAGAGAAGGAAAAAAATCATTTCATTTAGAGGGTAAAGCAAAATGGATCATTTTATTTGGGGTGATGGCGTTTACTGTATACAATGTTCTTATTTTTTTAGGTCAAAGGTTGATGGGGAAGTCTGGAATTATGACAGCGTCCATTGCCGAGGCACTCATGCCGATGCTTTCAATTGTTATTCTATGGGGATATAAACATGTGAAACCTAAAAAATACACAATGATCAGTATATTGATTGCCTTTTTGGGGGCTTCGATGGTCATAACCAAAGGTAATATAAGTTTCTTTTTTTCATTAGGGGATCATCTATTCTCGCTACTCTTTATATTCATTGGTGTTTTAGGATGGGTTGTCTACACAATGGGGGGACAGTTATTCCAAGAGTGGTCCACACTTCGTTATTCAACATTGACATGTTTATTCGGCACAGCTATAACAGGAATCATGACAGCTATACTTACCGCGCAAGGTTACGTGTCGGTACCGAGTATTAAAGTGATTGCAGCAATTAAGTATGATTTTTTATTTATGATTACTTTACCAGGTATCATAGCCCTCCTTGGTTGGAACTATGGCATTAAAATCCTATCATCCATTAATGGGATTTTATTTATTAACTTTGTCCCCATTACTACATTGTTAATCATGGTGATCAAAGGATATAACATAACTGCATTTGATATAGTAGGAACACTGTTTGTCATTATTGTACTCATTTTAAATAACATATATCAGCGTAAGGAAGATTATAAGCAGGTATTACAAAAAGAAAAAACACATTTGACTATCAGTTAGACGGTGGGGGATTTAAAATGTTTGAAGGTTTATTGTTTTTCATTTCAGCTGGAATTGTCTGTGAACTTGCTGCAATTAATAGAAATGGCCGCAAAAATATAAAGCAACAGGCGGAATTGATTCAAATTTTAAAAGAAAACCTTAATAAAGACATTAAATAAATCAAGACGGTTGGATATTATTGAAACACACCAGAAAATTCAGGTGTGTTTTTATTTTGCTTCCTTTTTTAAGCCTTAAAACGCCACTAATCGTTAGTTGAAGACTATGGGAACCACTCTCCATGCGGAAAAAGATGATTATTTACATCATTCAGAGTTGATTTTAGGTTCTTTTGAACTTATAATGTTATATATACTGTTTTTTGTTTATTCAGAAAAAAAGGATGTTATAAAAATAAAAGAAAATATTTACATCGGAGGTGTACGCCTTACTAGGTAAGGCAAATCATTGACAACCATTAACCTTATAATCTTTACTATTTTAATTGTCTTAACAGCATTTTTTGTTGCGACTGAATTTGCGATAGTAAAGATCAGGTCATCAAAAATTGACCAACTCATATTAGAGGGAAAAAAAGGTGCCGTATCAGCCAAAAAGGTCATTACTCATTTGGACGAATATTTGTCAGCTTGTCAATTAGGGATCACGGTTACAGCGTTGGGAATTGGCTGGGTCGGAGAATCGACTTTTGAAGTGATTCTGCACCCCTTATTTGCTCATTTTCATGTAAGTGAAACAGTCTCACATGTATTGATCTTAGTGATTGCTTTTGTGATGGCGACTTTTTTGCACGTTGTAGTTGGAGAACTTGCTCCTAAAACACTCGCTATCCAAAAAGCGGAAACCATCACTCTTTTGACTGCAAAGCCAATTATTTGGTTTTACCGCATCCTGTTCCCTTTTATATGGTTTTTAAATGGTTCAGCCCGGTTTATAGTAGGACTCTTCGGTTTGAAACCTGCATCAGAACATGAACTTGCTCATTCTGAAGAAGAACTGCGCATCTTACTGTCTGAAAGCTATAAGAGCGGTGAAATCAATCAAAATGAGTTGAAATATGTAAATAATATTTTTGAATTTGATGAAAGAATCGCCAAAGAAATTATGATTCCGAGAAGAGAGATCGTAGCGATTTCTAGTGAGGATTCTTATGAAACTATTGTTAAGACCATTAAGACAGAGAGTTATACAAGGTACCCAGTCCTAAATGGAGATAAAGATTCAATCATTGGTTTTATCAATGCTAAAGAATTCTTGTCAGCTTATATTGACACAGACCAGAAGATAAAAGAGGATTTCAAGTTAGAAAATCATATCAACCCTGTTATCCATGTTATTGAATCCGTTCCAATTCATGATTTATTGGTAAAAATGCAAAAAGAGCGAACACATATCGCTATTCTTGTGGATGAATATGGCGGAACTTCAGGTTTAGTCACTGCTGAAGATATTCTTGAAGAAATTGTCGGGGAAATCAGAGATGAATTTGATAAAGATGAAGTGCCTAATATTAGAAAAGTAAATGATAATCACTATATCTTAGATTCGAAAGTGCTCATTGAAGATGTAAATGATTTATTGGGAACGACGTTAGCAAGTGACGAAGTGGATACAATAGGCGGCTGGTTTATGACTCAACAAATAGACGCTGCAGTTGGGTCCGTTATAGAAGCCGATGGGTATATTTTTAAAGTGTACAAAACAGTTGGCCGGCATATTAATTATTTAGAAATTGTCCGGAAAAAAGAATAACATCTGGATAAAACACATGAGATTTTGACTAATAAGATGCTTAAAGCCTGAGATGAATTGAATTTTCATCCAGGCTTTTTTTAACAGTAATCTTGCAGTTTAAGCAGGTGATAATCGAGGTTCAAAAGTTTCTCAGCAAACGAAGGAGGCTTGGATATCTATAGCTCTTTTACCATTACCTTCTCACCATTAAAGTCGAGTTCACCATTAAATTGAAAACCAAACCTTTGATAAAGGCGTATAGCATGAATATTATTTTCAAATATACTTAAATAAATTCTCTTGCATTTATATAGCTCAGCAAGGTGCTGAATGAGGGCTTTAAGCATTTTCTTCCCTAATCCTTTTCCCTGGTAGTGTTTGTCAATAAAAAATCGGTCAAGCCAGACTCGTCCGTTTTTATTATCTTCATCATACTCGGGAAACAATCCATACATTGCAAAACCGACTAGATCTCCTTCATAGTAAAGCCCGACAGGTTTATAATAGTGACATTCTTTTGCATCCTCTAAACATACTTTTGTAGATTCAATATATGATAATTGATTCTGGCTGACATGCAGATCAAGAATTGCAGCACGATTATCATCAGTTACTGCTTTTATGTTTATACTCATACTACATTCTCCTTTTTTCTTATCCCGGTGATGGCAGATGAAATCCTGATATTGCTAAAACTCAGCTTAAACTATATTCACGTCAAGCAACATGTAGCCTATCATATTAAGTACCTTTTCTTATTGTGCATACCCAGGGGCATTCCCTGCATCCAAATGACTTGACTTTATAGAAAATGAATTAATTCAAAGCTGCAGCATCATTCTTTTTTTCTTTCCAAACCATTGTAAGACCAAGGCCGACAACCATAACGAAACCTGCAAAAAGGAAAGGATAATGAATGTTAAGATCAAATAGTATACCGCCTAGAGCAGGTCCAAATATATTTCCCAGGCTGGTATATGTGGAGTTCATGCCTGCTACGAAACCCTGCTGGTTACCGGCGATATTGGATAAATGAGCGGTTAAGGCGGGACGTAGCAAATCGAACGCCAGAAAAATAAAACAAGTTACAAGCAAAACAGTTAAAAATCCTGACATAACAGTAGACACGAAAGCTAAGATCGCACCAATTATTAAGCACAGCTGAATCATTCTTTTCTCTCCAAGTTTGTCGACCAATTTCCCGAATAGTAAAACTTGAATAACTACCGCAACAATGGAACTAATCGTGATAATGGCTGCAATATCTTTTGGTGTGAAGCCAAATTTATGATCAGAAAACAAGCTGAATACCGTTTCATAAGCTGATAAACCAAAAGCCATCACAAAGACGATAATAAATGCAATCAAATAGACAGGATGAATGGATCTCTTCAAGTCTTTAATGAAATTTGATTCCTTTGTATGAGAAGAGAGTTGATGGCGTTCTTCTATCGACAATGACTCTTTTAGTATAAAAACGGAAGTGACAGCTGCTATTAACGCGATGGCGGAGGTTAAGAAAAACGGCATGCGAATGCCAAAGCCGGCAATAAATCCTCCCGCACCAGGCCCAATAATAAAGCCGGTGCTAATTGCAGCAGAAACATACCCCATAGCCTTTGACCTTTCCTTTAGGGTTGTAATATCAGCTACATATGCTGTTACCGCGGGCATGATAAAAGCCGCACTTATACCACCCAATATCCTGGAGAAATAAAATATTGAAACATGGGTCCCTAATCCGAAAATCAACTCAGATAAACTGAATATAAGCAACCCGAGAATAATCATTTTTTTTCTCCCGAAACGGTCAACCCACCTACCTGCAAAAGGTGAAGTAATTAACTGAGAAATGGCAAAAGCCGCAACAAGATAACCCATTGTGCTGCCGGATAAATGCATGATTTTCATAAAAGAAGGCATAACTGGAATGATTAAACCGATACCAAGAAATGCTACGAAGATGTTGCTTAATAGTATAATGAATATCGTTTTTTGCTCATTTATTGATTTTTTCATCTGAATTCCCCTTTTACTCAATTGAACCCTTTTTACCTATCCTTTTCGCTTGAAGCTTTTTTCAAGTACAATCAAATCATAAGGTATATGGTTACCGTATAGTCAAGGAGGTTTTTATGAGCGAAGATGTTAAGAAGTATTTCACAACAGGGGAGTTTTCGAAGCTCTGCCGTGTAAAAAAACAAACCTTATTTCATTATGATGAGATTGGTCTTTTCTCGCCGGAAATAAAAAAAGAAAATGGGTATAGATATTATTCCTATCATCAATTTGAGATTTTTCAAGTCATCAGTCTATTTAAAGAGCTTGGGGTTCCATTAAAAGAAATAAAGTGTCTAATAAAAGGAAAAACACCAGACAAGATCCTGCATGTTCTAAAAGAAAAGTCTATTGAGATTGATAAAAAAATAAATGAGCTTAAGCAGTTGCAAACGATCTTACAAACAAAAGTGACGCTTACAGAACAAGCACTTGAGACTGATTTTTCCTCAATTTCTTTTGAATATTTAAATGAAGAAACATTCATGTTAAGCCGAAAAACATTAAACTTACCAGAACGAAAATATGTGGCAGCCATTTCAGAACTCATTCATGAAGTTCAGCAATATGAATTAGATGAAGGATATCCGATAGGCGGAATCTTTGCACGGGAACAAATCTTAGAAAAAGACTTCTACAATTACAGTTACTTTTATATAAAAGTAAAAGATGGGGCAGAGAACATAAATTATCATGTACGGCCAAAAGGCCTGTATGCAGTTGGATATGAAATAGGCGGAAATACTGAAGAGGCGTACCGGAGAATCATTGAGTTCATTGAAAGAAATGGAATGCAAATAGGGGAAAATGCATATGAGGAATATATGCTGGATGAGATGGTAGTTGACGGGTATGAAAATACATATGCAAAAATCCTCCTTCAAGTTAAAGAGGTGTAAGATTACGAGATTTTCATATAGAAAAATTGCTTCTGTTGTGTGCCCAAAAAGAATATAAACTGGTTTACTAAAAGCGAGCCCACAGCCGAACTTCAAAAGCTATACCATTGAGTAAAAAGCAATGTCAACCTGTAACTATTTGTAAAACATTTAAACGTCTAGTGAAAGGGGCAAGGAGAATAAAATAAACTTCAAAGGGGTTTAATCATGAAAATGAATGAAAAGATGAAAGAGGTTCAAAGAAAATATAGTGAAGAGCTTAAGAAACAAGAACTTGAAGATGATAAAAATTATATTAAAGAAACAATTATTGTCGTAACGATAATTGTATTGTTTATTGTTTATTCTTTATTCTTTATTCTTCACTTACCCCTTGCAAGGTTTTTAACAAAAAGATCCCTTTTTCCCATTTCGATACTTACCGGTTTTTCTCACAATAAATAAACGCGCTTTTTTATGAAGTAAGTTCAGATGATGGGGTGTATCTAAAATGAAATGGATTGGTAAATGGAGTTTGCTTGATGGAGGGGTTTAATATCAATAAAAAATTATTAAAAAGGTTAATGATAATGCCAATTTTATTCATCTGTTATGTTTTATTTTTAAACCCTGAAATTATACTTGAAGAGCAATGTCCCAATAAGCCTTATAGTTTAACAATCGTAAAACACGGGACAGGTATATTCGATAAGAAAATTGAAAATTGTTCTAATAAATTACAAGATCAATGGAAAAACAGTAGCTGTTGGTAATTTGGTGTTTTTTGAGAATTTCGGCAGAGATATAGATGTTACTTGGGATACGAATACTGATGATGGAACTTGGTGGATAGATAAAAGCGTACATTTAACCATGACTTATGCTGAAAATTTCAAGGGGGATTTAGACAAGAAAGATATTGATTTTGATTATGGTACTGTTCAATAATAATGAAGTCAAATAGGAATATACACTAAAAGAACCGCCAGCCGGGTTCTTTTGTGTTTAGATTTAAACGGATTTAGGAGCAGTTTTTCTTTCCTTGCAAGTACCATGGTTCCAGAAGATTATCATAAGTATTGCTGGTATTAGGTATTCAATGATGACTTATTCAAACCAATAAACGGTCAACCAAGGGCAACCGATTGGCAGGTTGAACAAATCCAATCAGTCTTAAATTATCAATACTTGAATCATATGCCTTTGCTGATTTGTTCGGAGTTAACAATCGATGAGCTTTTGGCCATTGACGAGGCTCTTGGTTCACGAATTCACCAGATGTGTTGTGATTACATAGTGATTTGTAAAAGATGCCCTGAATCATCTGATATACAAAGATGATAGTCAGGTTGTGGATCTGAAAGTTAGCAAGTTTTATAGCGAAGAGCCAAGGGTGGAGATCAAGATAAAAGAGATTTCTGCCTAAAAATCAAAAACACTGAAGCGTTTGGCCTCAGTGTTCTTGATATGAACTGGTACCTCTATCATAACATAGGGGGCGCTTTAAGATTGACCCAGGGAAAGTTCAAATCATTGTTTTAGATGGGAATGAAGGTACTGCCCATGTCTTAGATGCTCCGGAGCACGGTAAAACTGTTATTCAAACTGTAAAGGGGAGCTTTGCGCAGGTTGATCATGAGATAGGTTACAAAGTCAGGTAAGCAATAAAAGGGAGTTTTATGATGGTGCCATTATAAGTTGAACTTCAAATGTGTTGTCAAGTCAATGACAGTTGAAGCAATGACTGTCAATCATACAGTAGAACTATAAGAAAGAGGAGGCTATAAACCTCCTCATAGTTAACTTGAATAGTAGGCGATATAAGATCCATCAGGATAAAAAGTAACACTGTCTAAATAATATGTTGTTCCGTTGATAGTGATTGTTTGTCCTGGGTCAGGATCAGAAGGAAGTCCACGAACAACTAGGGTACCTAATGCAGATACTTCCTTTGTTTGACTTACTTCAGAATGAGTATCAGTAGGACTTGCGGCAAAGGCAGGAGCGGCAGAAACAAGCAAAGCAAGTGACAATGCAGTACCAGTTAAAACTTTTTTCAACTTCATCATTTAACACTCCTTTAGTTTTTTAATACAAGTGTATTATTACATGAAATGTAAAAATATCCAAGGTATTTTTTGTTAATATTTTGTGACTTAGTTTAAATATAGAGCATCTCGAATGCCTGCTCCTCAAAGTGGAGCACAACATAGAAGAAGTTGGGTATAGAATGAAAGCATTATAATTAATAAGAGGCAGTATCGGTGATTCCACAAGATGGGCTAAAGCGAACCTTGATATGGATATCACTTCATTCTCCTGTTGCTTACTTCAGAGATATTAATAAGAAGCCCTAAAAAAAGCAAATTAGCTACCGATTTTAATAAGAGAATTAAAAAAGGTGGAATGTATATGGGAATAGTGAAGGATTTTCTTAATGAACTATGTTTACCGGATAAAGGAGGACTACTCGTGAATCAAAAAGACATTGAAAATATAATCAATTTGAGCGTTTGTTGAATCTGAAAAAATCTGTAGTGTAAAATGGAAGGCAGGTCGGCGTGGTGAAATTATGGAGCCATCTAAAACATATAGTACATAGGTTAATAAAACATTCGACAAAATTTGCGAATTGTTCCTTTGTCCTTTTCTTTCACCGATAATAAGGAGGGAGGGGATTAAATGAGCAGTCAAAAAAAATGGGGAGATCTTTCATTAAGAGGCATAGGGATAGAAAAACCTAAAATTCAGCCGCCTGCACTTAACCACCCTTTGTCTGATACCAGTTATCTTAGGGAATTTAATGAGCAAAGAGCTTTAGAAAAAGAACGAAATGAGCAAGCTAGCATAAAAAAAGAAAAGGATGAGCAAGAATATCGAGAGCAAACTCTTCAACTTCTTGCGGGTATTGAAAGGAACACCGCGATACTTCATGAAATATCCTCATTAATGAAAAAAAATAATGATAAGCAAAACGAAACTTTTGATATTATCGTTGAAATCCTAGAGATAATGAAGAGTAAATCAAATGAAGAAGTTGTTGGCAGGTATCAAAAGGTCATGAGTAAAATTAATCAATTTACTAACGATGTCGAGACAATTAAGTCTTTATATACAATAGGCGCAACAATATATAGTACAGCTTCAAATATGTTTACCTAAAGCATCCTTCGGGGTGCTTTTTTATATTCTCTGTAAACTGCTACCGGAAAATCTTAGAATAGACAATGGCGGTTGGTTTAAACATGGTGGCAGTTTAGAAGGGAATATCTTTTTCAAAACAACACGAATCAGAAGGAGGCGGCAGTGAATGTAGATGGTAGAAAAGCATATTCAGGCATATAAGGATTACGTCAAAGGAATGAAATACAAGGACCTTTCCAATCATTGTAAAGAGGAGTAGGAGAGAAACTCCAATTGCCTTCCAGATTACATTGCGTTTCTCCTCTACCCAGACAAGTTGTTGACCTTTCCGGCTATTATGGTGATGTCTGAGACGATTAAATAAGCTCATTAAACTAGATATACAACTTCAGAAAGATGAAGAAATTTGTTTAACTGGATGAATCTGGATATCTATGTACAATATTTATTCTATCGGGATTGACAGTAGCAGCTACCAATTTACCACCAGATGGATAGATGACTCTAACTTTACCACCTGACCATGCAGGTTTTCGAATATAAATTCTTCTTGGATGTTCAAATAAGTCTTCAATTGAAGCTGTAATAAAAGTATCAGGATTGAATGTTGGTCTGAATTCTGGTTCTTCAGGATAATCTTCAGAATGGTTTTGAGGATAGTATTGATAATCACATGGAATTGGAACAAGTTGATATTGTGGGTAATAATAATACACTTTAAATCAATCTTCTTCGAAGTTAATTTACAAATTATGTATTTATGCTACTCGTAACAGGAGAAAATACTCATTTTAAAAACAAACACAAACTTAATTTTGAGGTCCGGAGGTGGGTGAGATGTAATGCCAAGACCACGTGATCCACGCAGAGAGGAAGCTTTTCGTTTGTGGGAAGAGAGCTGCGGGAGCAAGAAGTTAAAAGACATTGCCGAGGAATTAGGTATCAAAAGCAACACTATTCGCAAATGAAAAGCAAACGATAAATGGGAAGAAAAAATAACAGGGAGCGCTCTTTTACGTCGAGGCGCACCTAAAGGGAACAAAAATGCAAAAGGAAACAAGGGAGGAAGAGCACCACTTGGTAATAAAAATGCATTGGGTAATAAAGGCGGTGCTGCTCCACTAAGAAATCAAAACGCTGTGACTCATGGTTTCTTCTCTAAATTCTTACCTAAAGACACACTCTCTATAATGAAAGAAATTAAGGAGCGCTCACCTGTCGATATGATTTGGAACCAAATACAAATCCAATATGTTGCAATTATAAGGGCACAAAAGATCATGTTCGTTTCTGATAAGCAGGAAATGATTAAAGAATTGAAAAAAAACTGTGCTATCTAAGACAAACGAAGTCGAAGAGGAAGAGTATGAATTCAAATTTTCTTGGGGTCGTCATATCAACGTTCTTGGAACGTGAAATAAGTATGGCATTAAAAGCGCAAAACACTATTTCTGTTAAAGAGGGCAGGTTGTTTGTTGATGGAGAAGAAATAGCCCTTATAAAACGTTTGAAGCCAACGTGGAGAAAAATAAATCCGAGGTCAATATCATGGGGGCGTCGGATGACAGGGCATAAAACGACTAGAGTAAACGGAACAGGGATAGCCACTTTTTATAAAGTGACTCCTCAATTTGTTCTTATTATGATGGACTATGTGAAAAGGGAAATGGTCTTTACTTCACTTTACAAGCTGTTCTGGATGACGCATCTTCAGGGCGTGGTACTGAACGAGTCATCTTTTATGATGTGGGCTTTGATTCTGCTAAAATCACAGGAAGGGAAGTGGTACCATTTACCTTTGAGGACTTTGTTGTTCCTGAGCAGTTAAAATCTACATTCTAATCACTTTTACAAAATCATCAAACAGATTACGAAAAAGCTTGCGTAAAAAATGACGAAACTCTCACGAGATATTCAAGAAAAAATGTGGTAAGATTACTTTAGAAGTAATCCAACTAGGGTGAAATAGAAATATGTATTTCTTTTAAAAGATATGCATAAAATAAAAAATACCGGAGTGCGGCAACACTCCGGCTGGTACAAATGCTGGCTCCTTCTTGGAGCGCTGGTTATAGGTGTATTTAGATATGGACCTACCCTAGAAGTTTCCTAGGCCTCAAAGGGTGGTCTATTTCTTTTTGTCTAAATACGTCAACAAAGCGAGAATAAACATCCCAAACGCAAGCATTAAACTAAGAGCTTGAAATGTTGACATAAGGCATCACCCCCTTTCAGGGGATTTAGCCAGCAGTCCACCTTTGGGTTAGCCGTGCAAATGTACAGGAATAATTATACACTAGACAACCATTTTTGTGGTTGTCTTTTTTGTTGGTCTAATCATGTAATCCTAAATTCAAAGGAGCTAATGAACATGAGCGAAAACAAAACGAAAAAAATTCAAAAAGCACAGGCTGTACTATACTTCTACAAGATAAAGGAGCAAAGAATAACGGCATATACGGCATTTATGGTCCGAAAACAGCAGATGCATGAGCTTTCTGTTGATGGAAACTATGGACCGATACGAGAGCAAAACTTGAAGCATTATTGAAATAAAGGATGGCCCTCTGTTAAAGGGCCTTTTATTAACCTAAAGAATGTGTATTTTTTATTTGCGTGCCCATTCATTCCACAAAGGTTCTAAGCTGTTTTTTAGATCTATGAACATCCATGGGTAGAGTTAGAAAAAAAGTAATAATAGTAGTATTCCATATACTGAATGTGTATTTAAATAAGTCTATAAGCCAAATTTTAAAAGAGGTGTGTAGACGTCAAGTCAAAATTTACATTTTTTGCTTATTTGCTTTTTACACTTCTGCTGAAAATACACTTTTTCGATGTTTCATTCGATAGCTATCTCCATCCATATGAATGACTTCTACACGATGAAGTACACGATCTAAAATTGCAGTGGTAATTCCTTGATCTCCCATTAATTCACCCCACTGTTCAGGGCTTTTATTAGATGTGAGAATGATGGAACTTCGTTCATACAAATGATTAATTAAATGAAAAAACAAATTCGCTTCTCGTTGATCCATTGCCATGTACATTAAATCATCAATAATGACCAGATCGGCGCCTCTTAATCGCTTTAGCTGCACTTTTGATTTATTTAGAAATTCTTCCGTTTTTAAAAGATGAATAAGCTCACCCATAGTTACGAAATAGACGTTGAAACCTCTGTGAATAGACTCAATTCCCAAACCGATTGCTAAAAATGTTTTACCAACACCTGGCGGTCCCAATAAAATTAAATTATACTGCTGCTCAAGCCAGTTTAGCTCTGCGAGCTGGGTCAATTGGCGCCCCGTTAAAGCTGTTTGCTCTTCTAAATTAAATTCACTTAGTGACTTCACGTAAGGGAAGTGCGCCCACTTCATTCTTTTTTCTAAACTTTTTACTTCACGTTTTCTTAGTTCATAACGTGTGATAGATTCAAGAAATTCTAAATACGTCCAAGAAGATTTTTCAGCCTCACGTAGGAGCTTTGGTAGCTCCTCAGCTGTTTCGGATAACCTTAATTGGCGAAAGTGCTCCTGCAAGTCATTTACAGTTTTATTCACTGTGGTTCACCCCCTAAAATACTTGTGTAAGCAGTAAGAGAGCGAGTTGTCACTATGATGTTGTCTTGACTTGAATGTTTTATAAAGGGAATCTTCACCTTTTGGGTACATTCAGTTTGTAATGCATTTTGATGGTTTGCGATATCCCGAAAGTCATTGGCGCTGTAAAGTTTATCTATCAGGCATTTAGTCAAAGTGGCTTCAATCCACATTGGGTATTTCTCAATGACGTTTTGAATAATTATGAGCTGATCACGCCGATACCGTGGGTATCTTAAACAAATTTCATTTAAATAAGAAGTTGCACGTTCCTGATCTTCAAAATGTGAAACAAGTTGTTGCTTAAATTCTTCAATACCTTTTGAGCGATCCCGGATATGATGTAGATGTTGAATAAGCTTTCCCTTTTCATTACTAATGCTATGTTCAGCAATTACTTCTCCATCCAACTGTTTACGGATAATCAGCGTTGGTGGTTGGCTCGAAGTGACTTCAATAAAAACCTCATTATCAGAGACTGCACTATACGTTCCGAGAGGAACGGAATAACGGTTTGATTTGAACCGTATTGTATTGTCCTTACTAATATTCCTTGTTATACTTGGGGTAATGACGCTTTCGTATGAGAGTGGTGAAGAGACGGGCTGTAAGTGTTGCTTTTCGACGGGGAACACTTCAGCTGGTCTTTTTTTCGTTGTCTGATGAACATGTTGATTTCCAGTGCGATGTAGCCACTGTAACGCACGGTTATTCCAATCTTCAATATTGCTAAATACTCGGCTGTCTGCGAAATTTCCCTTTATGTACTTTACAACGTTCTCAATCATTCCTTTTGATTCTGGGTCTGCCTTACGACATAAATGAACTTTAAACTTACGATCATTTACATAGCTTTGAAATTCAGAAGTTAAAAGTAGCTGACCTGAATTTTCGCTTACTGTAATTAAACGATCCTGATCATACACAATTTCTTCTGTACGTCCTCCGTAAAATTGAAATGCATTTTCATGACATCGTATGGCATCATTTGTCGTAAAAGGCCGGTCCTGCCACTCCATGTATTTGTATCGAGAGTGAGCTAAGACAAAAGCGATGAAATATAGTTTGATTTCATTCTTTTCAGTGGTCTTCTGTTTCGTTTCTCCCCAATCCACCTGGATTTGCTTACCCATAGGTTGTTCAGGGATTGCTTCATACTGCCGAATGATTACTTTTTTCTCAATCTGATAAATCTCCCGTATCTCTTTCACATAGGCTCTTACTGTACTCTCGCCAACAACTAAATCTGGATAACGCTCTAAGAGCCAATCGTGGATTTGTGCTGCACTGAGATGAGGGTATTCTTCAAGCCAAGCGATAATCCAATCCCTGTAGGGATCCAATTTCTTACCTTTGCCTTGTAGCTGTTCCATGTATGCTTTTGTCTCTTCAAATGTCATTTTTAAATATTTATAAACGGTTGGTCTCGATACTTTGAGCTCCTGTGCAATTTGAGATACTTTAAACTTCCGTTGATGTAACTGTTGAATATTTAAATAAAGCATTAACTTCTCCTCCAAGACGCTGTCCCCCCTAGTAAAATAACACCTTCTATTATTTTACTAGAGTTCTAGCTTATTGAAGCAAAAATGTAAAATTACGTTGAGCAAAAACTGTCAATTATATTCTAGCGTTTACAAGGTGCCTCCTTCAAAATGATCAGCAACTATTTGTAATTCCTGTGGTACTGAAAAAAACAGCAGACTTAGAAGAATGCAACATAAAATTATTTGCTGAATAAAATCGATGAAGAATTTACTTTTGTCATATGAGTTTGATGTAAGCTTTATGGCAATTGAAAAAAGAATGTACTTAATTAATATACCTGGTTATAAAGACAGCCAAAAGAATTGCAACAAACCAATAATATGGAAGCATATGGACTTGTACTCCTATGATTTAAAAAAGAATAAAGATTCAGGGTGATCAAAATGCATAAAATTATTAATTACATCCTAGTGGGGTTATTAGTACTCTAGATCATTGTATCTTTTACATTAAATATAAATAATGATACTCCTTATATAACAGTTGCTCTGGTTCTCATTATTGTATCTTTTGTAATAGAAAGAAAAAAGGTACACAAAAAATAGAAAAAACAACCCTCTTCTTATATTGAAGAGGGTCTTTATTTTTAACAACTGTAATACACAAATTATTGATTAAAGTATGTATGAATTATTGTACACAGCGGATATGTTTAATTTCATTTAAATCCATTTTACATGTTTTGTTCTTTGACTTCTCATGCTGACGGCTTTATGGCCCTCAAAGAGATAGCGAAACCGAAGCATCTTTGGATTAAATAGGCCCTCTCATAAAATGGGGGCCTTTCAGTGTTTCTTTTAAATAGCTTCTTTTAGTTGTTCTATTACACTTTTCAACCATTCTATTGGTGGTAATCCAATTGCCGGGAAATATATTTCTGTATTACACTTTATAATGTCTTCCTTTTCTTCTTCAGTTAGATTGCTATTTAGAAACTCTTCGCAATACTCTACTGTAAATAGCAAACCTGCTCTACTAATTTCCTCAATAAATTCGTCTAATGCGTGTTCAGGCGATTGGATATCTTGATGAAATGTTCCACCTAAAAAATTTTCTAATTCGTCTAAGAAATCATAACTTTCATCCATGGTACTTCCTCTCTTTTTTATATGGTTGGTTGGAATAAGCCCCCATTAAGAGGGACTTGTCTAGTACTCTTCTTTATTAAATAAAACATCGATTTTGAATGAATGTTATTTAAGCAACAGATTCTCTCTTTATATCAAAGATATCAATCTGCTTTGATTCCAAAAGATCTTGTAAATGGTCTGGACTGTATTGTTCAGCTATTTGCAATTCTCCTTCTGATATAGGTATAGCCATTAGCCAAGTAACACTTTTGTTGCTAAATTCAAGTAGTTCTAAATCTTCCTCCCAGAGAAATGGGGGAACGAACATAACATGTTTCATATCGGTTTCCTGATCATACATACTAATCACATCTTTAAAAATAACACCTGGTGCACAAGAGAAATTTGAGTTGATTATATTAAAGGCGCAAGTTGATAAAACATTAGCATATATGTCTGAAACTGACTCCATTGCAGCTACGATTTCTATCCGTAACGGGGTGCCATTCACCTCATAATTAATAGAATGATCCGACAAGCTAGAGTTGAGTACGACGTGATATCTTCCTGAGGCTGGTCACTAACCGATAAAATATCTATGCTGCTATTCTTGTTATTGTCCTAATATTTCGTAATTTTTGGTTTACCTCCAAAAGCTCCTAAAACTGTTCTAGCAATTACTTTATTTTCTTGTGTAACGCCCATTAGACAATCACTCCTAATCACCAAAGTCAAAGGTAATTCAGGTTGATAAAGCTCTGGATTTTTGCTGTTAGTTTAGAATTCGTAAACTTGAAAACCTGATCTGGAGTTAAGCTTTTGTTGAATTGTGCTAACACCAAAAGGAACTAACATTTTGTGCTACCGAGGCTCTGTTCTTGCCTTTCTTTGAAGACTTTATATTGCTGGAATAATTTTATTTTCCCAATCTGTATATTTCACATTATCATACTTTTTGGTAGCAACAATTTTTCATGAATTTAAATAATCGCCAGGAAGCCGTTGGATAGTTATATTTTGATTAGACTCTTGGTTTGAAGAACAAGTTGTAATATCATTTTGAGAAAAAGTGGTTGGAACTATTGGTGCTGTAATATCTTTGCTCTGTTCATTGTTATTTTGTTGAGCAGCAAGTATACTGTTCGTAGGAATCAACAAAACAAAAGACATTACTAAAGCTAATACAATTTTTATACTACCTTTCATTCAAAAAACATCCCTTCTTTGGTTATATGGGCCCGTATATAATATACTTCTTATTGGGATTTTTTGTTTAAATTTTGAATTGAATTAAGTGAAAATTAAGAAAGGTATGGATTTTACAGTGAAATTACTAATGAGTTTTGTATTTGGAACTTTAGGGGCATTATTAATGGTAAGTGTGAGAGAAAATTTTTCTTTCACTGTGACATTAATTGTTTTAGTTGTTGTTATTATCGTTGCTTTTATTCTTGATGAGGTATGGAAAAGGCATAAAAAAAAGAGAGAAGAAGATTAATTTTCTTCTCTCTTTTTTTTAGTCAATTTGGTTTATTTTGATCTTTGGGTTTAGTGAATTTTGTAGAATATCCAGCGGCTAATAAAAAGATAATGGCAAGAACATACGCTAAAATACCTTGATGAAATACGAATATAGAAATTAAATTAGATGCTACAGCAAGAATAATGAAAATAATTGTATATATGTTTAATCGCAATAGGGAGACCTCCCTTGGTTTCTTTTGAAGAATTTTATCATTTGTAAATAGAAAAATAAAGAAAGCCAAAGTACCCAAAGGATATTTGGCTTTCTTTATTTCGTTTAGTTATTTATTGGGCCCACAATCTTCTAAGCAGTTCATAATCTGTACGCTATATACCAATAAAGGTCCTTCAATACAAGCAGCGCAAAGGATGATCGTGCCACAGGCAGCCCCACATAATGCTGCGAAGACTCCAATAGCCCAGTTACTTAGCCCTTGGTTTGCTAAGCAAGTGTTCATACAGCTTAACCATCCTTGTGCAGAAATCTCGCCTTCTGAAATTGGTGTAGTCCCCGTAGCAGTCTCTTCATTATCAATATAATATCTGTAGGTAACTGAAGAAGAATCTTGATTTTCAACAATGAGTTCTTGATATCTTAAAAAATCTTTTTCTTTATCAAATACTAAGGTAATTGCACTTGTTTCTTTAATAGATTTTTTAATTTTATATGGGATTGCGACAATATAGTTGGAATCCTCTGTGTTTTTATTGACTACTGCATTATCCCCGAATAAATTATGTCCAGTTATAACCCTTACCATTTGCTGAAGCAGAACCTTCTTGAAATAGAACAAAGCCCCTTAGAAATTTCATGGGGCTTCAAAATAACATAACAATGTACAACATAGAAATATTCAGCTTTTCCTTATAGCTTAATATTATATTTCTCTTTAATGGTTTCCATATATTTTTCTACTTCTAATTTATTGTCTGGGTGTCGTTCTACATATTGACCAACAATTTCATTTAAATATTTATAGAAATTTTCGTAATCTAATATGACTTCTTCATCTTCTTTGACTGTTGGGTAATCGAAATAAAAAGCTATACCCTCATCTCCAAAGTAATCTTCTTCCCACTGTTCGTAGTCATCAGCAAATACACACCAGACATTCTCTATACCATAACCTTCTCCGTTGGAGAAATTCTCTAAAATTCGTATAAATCGTTCATCACCAATAACCTTAAAGAAATAATTAATTAATTCTTTATTTTTATTATCCATTTCATTTTTCCACCGAATTAAAGCCTCTCATAACGAGAAGTGCTTTCCACCTTTTAATACTCTCTTCTCAAAAAGAAGGGGAAAGGCTTTATCCGTTTATCCCTCGTATAGTTTATTAATCAACTCTGTAAATGAATCACAAACATAGCTAATGGAACTTTCCTTATCTTCATAAGCTATCTCATGATCCCAAAAAACAATTACGGGTTCTTGAGCAGACATTCTGTAATCAAAACAAAAGAGGTTTCCCCCTGCATCTGTAGCAAAAGGTATGATCTTATCAACTAACCGGTCTTTAACATTATCAATGGTACTAAGGAGATCAATTGGCCGAGTAGGATCTCCTATGCTCAGTAAATTGTTGATTGTTTCTCGAGAATTTTGGAATAAAACAACCTTTTTATCTATAGGGGAACATCCATTATGGTCTTTAATGAACTCTCTGTAATCTGTTGGGAACTTGATTTTTAATTTCTCTTCTACATACTCAATTTGATTGTTTGTAGCCTCTTGAAAAGTGCTTCGTTTTCTCCATTTAATACTTTGCATTTGTTAACCTCCTACTGTCATATACCTGGCAAAGTTATCCCTTGTATTAAATAAAAAGAGCCTTTCTCCTCAAAAAGAAGGGGAAAGGTCTTATCCGTTTATTCCTCGTATAGTTTATTAACCAACTCTGTAAATGAATCACATATATGACTCAAAGCTTTATCAGGATCTTCATATGCAATCTCGTGATCCCAGAAAACTACGGACGGATTCTCTTTATTAAGACGATAATCGAAGCAGATTTCGTTACCGAAAGGATCACAAGCAAAAGGAACTACCCCAGAAAGCATCCTTCCATCCTGGTAATCTTCAAAGACCTCTAAAATAAAACTTGAACTATCCTCAGTTAGACCATGTAATCGATTAAAAACAGCACCTTTTGTATTTTTAAAGTCAAATATCTTTTTATTTGGGCGCGCCCCATTGTTGTTTAATATAGTTGTAACATAGTTGCTAGGGAACTTAATATCTAATGCCTTTTCGATTTTTTTAACAGTTGTTTCCCCAATAGGTTTTTCGGCAAATCTCCACTCTGTCATATTGTCCAACTCCTATCTGTTCTTACTTCCTCCAACCCAAAGGTGTCGACCTCCTGTATGGCCTGTTTTCTGTTGCGTCTTTTGATCAACTAATTGCATCCTCCTGAATCTTGATGATATTGTCAAGTATAACCATTCGGTGTTATCCCATCTTCAAACAGAATAAGAATAGAAATATTGTCGAAGTTTTCTGGAGATAAGTTTCAGCCTTGGGATAGTGAATAAAATATAATCTCTTTCGGCCTTTGACGGAAATATCGTCTGAAACAGCAGACAGTTCGACGATTGTATAATGCATGGGCTTTCTGCTAATGGAATTTACGGACCTAAGACTAGAGAGAAAATAGAAGCGTTATTGAAATAAAAAAAGGCCTTCTTTTTAAGAGGACCTTTTTTATAATATTAATTCTCGATATTTTTAATTACCTGTCTAACCATCTCATGTATTTGGTCAAACTGCCATTCTATATCACCTATTACTAAATGTAACTGTAGTAATTCAGAAGTTAGTTTTTCTTTATCTTCAATTTGACTTAAATTAGCTAAAATTTTATTCATTCTTTCATCTATTTGCGGAAGTTCTTTAATATTTTCCTCTTCTTCTAAAAGTTCTTCTGTTGAAATTAATGTACTATTATATTTTTCATTTAATTCTTTTAAAGCACTAAAGATTTTATCAATATTTTTCATCTATCTTAACCACCTATTTTAATTTTCTTCCAATGGCATTCTTAGTCTTAACTTCGTTCAATGTTCCATCCAAATTCAACACTACTCTTAAATTTCCTCTTTTATCGAAAACTTCTAAATGATCCTTGTGCAAATTATCTAAATAAAATCTATCGCCTTTTTTCAGATACGAATTATCCAATTTTTTATTAACTTCATAGATTGATTGGCCTTGGAATTGATTTTTTGTTTTTGTAACATTGTTTTTTATAGTTTTTCCAAATCCATCATTAAAAAATTCTTTCATATTCGATACGGATTTAGCTTCACTGGTTATCTTACTACTATTAGCATTCCCCTTAGAACCATGATCAACATCAAAAGACTTTTTAATTTGTTGAATTGTATCTTGTCCAGATTTTTGTAAGTTTAGCACATTTATAGGAACATCACTAGCTAACAGAAGTTCTTTAGCAAAAGGATTTGGTATTGACTCTAAACCTTTTTTTAAAAGTTTCCCAAAGTCTTTGGTGTCTTTTACTACTTTTTTTGATGCAGATTTACCAACATTTCCGGCACTGTTTACCCCTTTTTTACCCGACTTGCTGATTCCCTTCTCTGCGACTTTCCCGACCTTTGAAACGACGGATCCACTCTTTGTAACAGCACCACCGCCGCCTGATATGAATAGGCTGGCTACATTCAAAGTGAAATATGTGGTGTAGTGCGATTGTGAATACATATCTCCGTTACAAAGTTTTTGTCCCAGCTTTCTTTTACCTCATCCCAAGTAGAATCCCAGGCTTTTTTATAGTCGAATTCAAAAACGGACTTTATCGTTCCTTTTGGATCTAAACCGAGATCGATCCCGAATTTTGCAATTCCTAAAAGTCCTTCACCAGTTTCCTTCGAAAAATCATAATATGCCATTTGTTTGCCTTTATAGTATTCATATACTGGACCTAGGTATTTTTTACCCGCTGCATCTATAGGGGCTAAATATTCTTTAACCGTCTTCTCTGTATCATCTATACCGGCTAATAAACCTTCATATACACCGTCAATCTGTTCTTTCAAAATATCCTTGGTCGCTCGAAGAGGATTATCCCAAAACTCGAGGGATTTAACATACTCCTGTTGTTCAGTGGTGAGGTTGTCGTATCCAATCTCTTTAGCAACTTTTAGATACTCGTCAGGATCATCAACCAACGTATTGAGCTTTTTCTGTAATTCTTTGATTTCCCAATCTTTTTCTTCTTTCTTCTTAATCATCAAATAAGCTTCCGTTCGCTTCTCAATATCGCCTTTTTTCTTATGTATGTCGCTTTCACGGTATGCCTTGGCGTTGTAGTGGATGGGCGTAGCGTTTTTGCCTTTGCCAGTTGCTTCTTGGAGCTTTTGGAAATCTGACTTGATGAATTGTTCATTTGGTTCCGACATAGCATATTCTGTCAGTAAATCTTCGTCAAGATCACCTAGTTTTTCAATTGTTTTTTTGCGTTTATCATTGGCATCTGCAAGCTTTTCTTTGAAGGTTTCTGTTGAAAACAAGTCGAGCGGAAGGATGTCGTCAATGTCGTTTAGGATATCTTTCATGGCTTTTTTCTGCTCCGACATGATTGATTTTGATTTTTTATGGGCGTTAGCTAGTTCATGTTCTAGAAAAGACTCTTCAATATAAGCATCAGAGAGACCTTTGTCTTCGACAGCTCCGGCAATGCTGTTAAAGAATGCGATTTTCATGTCAATGTAGTCAATCCATTGATCAGTGACACCAACCTAATCGTGATAGAATGCTTTAATGTTATTAGCGCCTTTACCTGAGAATTCACTGTCGTCAAGTTCAGCGACGCTTTGTAAAGCTTTTCTCAAGTTGACCATTTGCGTCCTTAGTTCTTTATATTCTTTGGCGCGCGGTCTGTAGCTTCAGACATAAGTGTTTTAGCTTCAAAGACTTTCATAATCATACCCTTTCATTTAATCATATATCAAAATATTACCATGAAAGAAGAAACGAACCTAAAATTAACTTGATTGATCATATCAAAGATAGCAAATAAAAAGTTTGCGGTTTTTTTGCGGTCCGAACACTTTTTGGAAATGTTAGAATATTACATAAAAAGACATAAAAGGAGGGGTCCTGTGAATCCGGTTTTATCATCGTCAGAAGTTGGCGTAAAGATCAATGAATGGTATAAAATGATACGTCAATTTAGTGTCCCGGATGCAGAGATTTTAAAGGCAGAGGTCGAGCAAGAAATCCAACGGATGGAGGAAGATGAGTATTTACTCATTTACTTCTCCTTAATGAAATTCCGTCATCAGCTCATGTTAGATTATTTGGAACCCGTAACGACACGTATAAGACCAACTATTGAGGAACTTCTTGAAAAAATTGAGACTTCAAATAAAGGCATATCTGGCCTGTTATCGTATTATTCTCTGTTTTTCAGAGGGATGTACGAGTTTGATAAGAAGCAATACATGAAAGCTATCTACTATTATAGAGAAGCCGAAAAGCAGCTTATACATGTCCCTGATGAGATCGAAAGGGCAGAGTTTCATTTTAAGTTAGCTGAAGCATATTATGGTATGAAGCAAAGTCATGTGTCTATGCATCACGTTAAACAAGCGTTGGATATTTATAATCAATATGAACTTTATAAGGTGCGAAAAGTTCAATGTATGTTTGTTATCTCAGGGAATTATACTGATTTTAAACATTACGAAAAAAGTCAGCCGCATCTTGAAAAGGCATTAAAGTTATCTAGGGAATTGAATAACAAAAGGTTGATTAGTTCTGCACTATATAATTTAGGCACTAATTTTGCTGACAGTGGTGATTACGAGCAGGCGGAAGTATACATAAAGCAAGCAGTGGAGATTACAGAAAAAGAAAAGCTCACAAACTTGCCACATTCTTTATTTTCTTATGCAAAAATCCTTTTTAAACAAGGAAAAATGAATGAGGCTATCCAAGTAAGTAAGAAAGGTTTGTCAGCAGCTCTTTATCAAGGTGATGAGCTTTTCGCAAAATTACAGGGATATTTAAATGCTCTTTATGTCGATGCAGTGGACCAACAAGGTGTTAATAAAACCATAGAATACTTAGAAAAAAATAAGAACTATTCATATATTGAAGACATTGCCTGTGAGACCGCAGCTGCTTACGCAAACTCAAAAGAATTTGAAACATCCTATGTATATCATCAGAAAATGCTTGAGACTCAAACACAAATTCAAAGGGGAGAATGCCTGTATGACTTTTAAAAAGAAGGTATGCCTAATCCTGGGTTTGTCACTTGTTTTAGTGTGTGGTTTCGGATCCTTAACAGAAAATCAAACTCAAAACACATTTCATATTGCCTCTGATCGTTTTCAAACTTGATAATATTACATTCAACCTCCTTCAGAAATGGAGGTTTTTTTATTTGATATCAACAGAAACATTGGAATCAAATGCGATATAATTAGTCCCCCCCTTTAAATCCTTGAGGCCTAATCTTATTTTTTGGAGAGAAAAAGGCAATAGGGCACCGCTATAACTTTTGGTTCTCCAGGAAATCTCTCAGATGGGAATTAAGTGGTTTTGGGATGCAAAAAAGACGCTTTCTTATAAAAGAATAGCGCACGATTGTTGAATACCTTATCTTTCTAACTCAATGAGTTACATTTAAAGTGATTTTGAGGCATGGCTGACCAATAACACTAGCTGCCCGGTATCAAACGAATCCCCTTCACAGAGCTTCAGTGTTTTTCTTTCTGATGGACCATCGAATATGTCTTCAGGAAGTTCCAGTTCGGTAGCATTAAAGATTGTAAGTGAACAGCATTTGTCGATGTCGTGATGACAGCAGCATATTTTCTGTTATTCGAAAAATGGGGCTTCTTATCCTGAATTCATGGACTTCCGTTATATCCTTATGGACGTCTTACATAAATTTGTGGAGAGTTCCTTTGCCATGGTTCTTTTAACGCTTCAATAAAATCCTGATTTATTTTGCATAGTTTACGGTTTAGTAATCATCCATGTAACACCAAATTTATCTATCACTTCTCCATAGTATGCGCCCCATGGCTGTAAAGCAATGGGATATTTGTTTTCTCCACCCTCACCAAGCTTGGTATATGCCTCTCTTGCTTCGCTCTCATTATCATAGGTTAAAGCAAGACTGATGCTACGATTACCGACCACTTGTTCAAAGGAATCAGAAAGCATCAGAATATTGTTTCCAGCTATCTTCAAAGACAGATGCATTACTTTCTCCTTCATATCTTCTGGAGTGTCTGGTACCTCACCGAATGTTTTAAGTGATACAATTTCTCCACCGAGTGATTCTAAGTAAAAATCCGCCTGGCTTCTTGCGTCCTCTGACATTAGATAAGAGTTTAATTGTGCTCCCATGATTTCAACAACCTTTCCATTTTTAATTGTCTTTCTACGAATACAACGAATACGACTTAATGAAATCGACAAAGGAAAAAACTTTTTTAAAATCTTTTTAACATGTGGAGTTGTTCCATTAAATTGATTTTCATAAATCAGAACATTTGAGTCCCTTAAGAACCCCCCCTATCCTCCTGGATTACTTTTCGACAATTACTTTCGACGTGAAGCAGAAAATTCCTGCCAGTCATAAAAGGGTAGTACGGACGTTTATTGTTTGTGCTCACCATTTTTTAACCATAATTCATATAAATGTAAGGAAATGAGGGCAAATGAATATAAGGAATGTAATGAAAATAAGCTTCCATAACCAATGATATGGATTTACTATGTTGAGGGCCTCCTGGTTATATAAAATTCATGGTTTTTAAACTATCGGTTTTTTTAGTGTTTTTTTCATACTCCCTGAAAATCTCCTCATTAGGATAATCAGTTATTACATAGCATCACCTAAGGGATGATGCTGCTTGAACGTCTGGCTAAATCTTAATGGTGGGTGAAAGCAAATAAGTAAATAACCTGCAATGACTGAACTTTTCATCGGCAGTATGGATTAAAATAGCATCTTAAATATTTACTCACTTTGTAGATACAGACAGAGCCTCAAATGTTGGTTTCATAATAGTTGGAGATCAAGTTAGGGACTAAAGGAAGGAAAAAATCGTGCCCATTTTGTGCCCAAAATAGATATAAAATGATGCAATGAGTGTGTATTAGATAACTTCAGACGCTTGAAAGCTTCTGTAACTGACAATATACTTCCACTTTATTGAGGGCAACGAACTAATAAAGAAGATACCAAAAAGCCATTTTGGTATCTTCTTTGTTTGTTTTTTCTTTAGAGCTATTAAATCCATCTAGGAGTACGATGACTTGGCCTCAACAACAGTAACTAAATACTATATCGAATCTATTTGAGGAAACTGATTGATGATATATTGCTTGAAGTTTTCAGTGACAGGTGATAGGTGCTTCCCTTTAATCCAAGAGAGGCCAACTGTACGCTCAAACCTTGGCCAACTAATCCGAACCTTTGCGATATTCGTTTGGTCTAAGCCTTTAAAATCAGGGAGAATTGAAACACCAAGACCCGCTGCAACAAAACCTGCGATTGTTGTAGCTTCTTCACCTTCAAATACAATGTTTGGGGTAATATTAACTTGCTCAAAAATATCATCTATTGTCACTCGAAGGGCGAAACCTTCTTTCATTAAAACAAAAGGCTCATTAGCTATTTCGTTTAACGTAATATCCTCACGAGTAGCTAACACATGTTTTTTTGGCAAAAATAAAAAAAGCTCCTCCTTCCATAAGGGTTTCCACATTATATTTGATTCGACTGGAAAAGAAGCAAGTAGGCAGAGATCAAGCTCACCTGATTTTAGTTTATCTAAAAGCAAATTAGAGTGAGACTGGTTTAGTTGAAATTGAACTTTTGGGTAATTATCTTTAAACGTTCCAATTAAATTTGGAACTATTGTTGTACCCAGGGTGTGTAAAAAGCCTAAAGACACTTCACCTTGATCCGGTTTTAAAAGAGATTGAATTTCTTCCTTTCCTTCTGTATATTCTCGAATCATGGAATCAACCCTCTTGAGGAATATTTCCCCATATTTATTTAATTTAATGGACCGGCCTTGTCTATCAAAAAGCGGAACACCTAAGTGATTTTCTAATCTAACAATAGACCGAGAAAGTGCTGGCTGTGTTATTGATAACGTTTCAGCAGCTTTGGTTACATGCTGTATACGAGCAAGAGTTTGAAAGTACTCTAATTGTTCCCATTCCATAAAAAAACCTCACTTCTTATAAATCATTACATAAAAGAATTAAAATCATATTTATTATGCATTATACATCATGATTTATTAGTGTTAAGCTAAATTTAGCAGCAAAATAAATAAATTTTTATATGAATTTTAAACTATTTTCGTGTTCAGAAGGAGGACTATTTTAATGAACTATCGAATTGAAAAAGATACTTTTGGAGAAATAAAGGTGCCTGCTGATAAGTTTTGGGGAGCGCAAACACAACGTAGTAAAGAGAACTTCAAGATAGGTTCTGAAAAAATGCCAAAACGTATTGTTAAAGCTTTTGCTATATTGAAGCGCAGTACAGCTATTGCTAATAATCGTTTAGGAAATTTGGATAGTGAAAAAACAGAGGCTATTACCGCAGTTTGTGATGAAATTCTTGAAGGCAAATATGATGACAATTTTCCACTCGTTGTTTGGCAGACGGGAAGCGGTACACAAAGCAATATGAATGTTAACGAAGTTATAGCGAACCTTGCAACATCTTTACTAAAAGAGAAAGGCTCTATCCAAACCATACATCCAAATGATGATGTGAACCGCAGTCAAAGTTCGAATGACACTTTCCCAACAGCGATGCATGTTGCAGGTGTATTAGCTATCTATGAACAATTAGTTCCTGTACTTGATCAACTTCGGAACACATTAGATGAAAAAGCAAAAAAATTCAATGACATTGTAAAAATAGGTCGTACACATCTTCAAGATGCTACACCTCTTACGCTTGGACAAGAAATTAGCGGTTGGGTATATATGATTGATCGTTCGAAAGAAATGATATTGGAAGCAACTGATAAAATGCGTGAGCTTGCTATCGGGGGTACGGCTGTAGGGACAGGCATTAATGCACATCCACAGTTTGGAGAAGTTGTCTCAGAGGAGATCTCGAAGTTTACAGGCCAACATTTTAAAAGTTCACCTAATAAGTTTCATGCGTTAACTAGTCATGATGAAATAACGTATGTACATGGTGCTATGAAGGCATTAGCTGCTGATTTAATGAAAATTGCGAACGATGTTAGATGGCTTGCAAGCGGTCCTCGCTGTGGGATCGGGGAAATTTCAATCCCGGAAAATGAGCCTGGTAGCTCCATTATGCCCGGTAAAGTTAACCCTACTCAATGTGAAGCCCTTACCATGATTGCGGCTCAAATTATGGGGAATGATGCAACTATTGGTTTTGCTTCAAGTCAGGGCAACTTTGAACTAAATGTATTTAAACCAGTTATTATCTATAACTTCCTACAATCCGTGCAGTTATTGAGTGATGGAATAAAATCTTTCCATGATCATTGTGCGGTTGGTATTGAACCTAATGCGAAAACCATTAAAGAAAATCTTTCCGGATCTTTGATGCTTGTCACAGCATTGAATCCTTATATCGGATATGAAAATGCTGCAAAAATTGCTAAGTTGACTCATAAAGAAGGCTTGACGTTAAAAGAGGCTGCTGTGCAACTTAAATTGCTAACGGAAGAACAATTTGATGAGATGGTTAAACCAGAAGATATGGTGAAACCAAACATTTAAATCTTTTAAGGTGAAAACTAGTTACTGATTTGTAGCTAGTTTTTTCTTTTTTTACACTCATTGAAAATCACCTCATTAGGACAAACAGTTATTACATAGCATTACCCAAGGGGTGATGCATTTAATGAAGGTGATAATCATCGAGGGATCGCAAGCTGACAAATGCATTAACGATTGCTATCATTATTTAATAAAACTTTATAGGAAGGAGATCCAGAGTGATAGCAATATATGTAAGGGTATCGACCGAGGAACAAGCGATCAAGCAAGCATCGACAGCCAGATTGAAGCCTGTATAAAGAAAGCAGGGACAAAAGATGTGCTGAAGTATGCTGACGAAGGATTTTCTGGTGAGCTTTTTAGAACGTCCTGCTTTGGATTGCTTGAGGGAGGATGCAGGCAAAGGACTTATAAGTTCAGACATTTGCTACGCTTTCTCGGAGAGCTTATCAGCTATGAAAAAAATGATTTTCATAACTCTTTCAAATAGAGAAAGCCGGAATATGAGATCCGGCCTCTTCTGCATTATTTCCCCTTCGCCTTCTTCCGCTTTTCCTTCTCTGCCCGATAAAACTCATGAAACATCTTCATCAACGCCCGCTTTTCAATCCGCGATACATAGCTGCGCGAGATACCGAGTTCTTTGGCAATCTCTCGCTGCGTTTTTTCCTTCTTCAAATCAAGTCCAAACCGACCGACAATCACTTCCTTCTCACGGTCATCTAAAATGTCAATGTATTGTTTCACTTTTTCAAGCTCCATATTGAGCTGGATCGTATCTATCACGTCTTCGTTTTCTGATTTCAAAACGTCAATCAGGCTTATTTCATTCCCTTCCTTATCCTGCCCGATCGGATCGTGAAGGGAGACGTCTTTTTTTGTTTTTTTCAATGCGCGCAAATGCATGAGGATTTCATTTTCAATACACCTCGCAGCATACGTCGCCAGCTTTGTCCCTTTACCAGCGGAATAGCTTTCAATTCCTTTTATCAACCCGATCGTTCCGATGGAGATTAAGTCCTCTGCATCCTCACCTGTATTTTCGAACTTTTTCACAATATGGGCGACCAAGCGAAGATTATGCTCAATCAGCATGTTTCTGGCATGTTCATCCCCTTTAGCCATGAGCTCTAAGTATTTTTTTTCTTCGCTGCTTGAGAGCGGTTGTGGAAAGGCATTGTTTTTCACGTAAGATACTAAAAAGACAAGCTCTTTAACAACAAAGCCGAGCGCTGCGAAAACACCTGTCACCATCGTCACCTCCACAAAAGTATGTAGGCAAAAGCCTATATGTAAATGTATGTGACCTGGAGGCTGTCTGTGTCTGTACCGGGAAATTTCTCGCGGGGGAGTCCGGCTTTTGTAAGCAGCATACTAACTTCAAATGTTAAAAATAATCTTTATCAAGCGCCCATACATTGAAATGAACAAAGGTATGGGGGGATGGGAATGAAAAAATGGATGGCAGGCCTGTTTCTTGCTGCAGCAGTTCTTCTTTGTTTAATGGTTCCGCAACAGATCCAAGGCGCATCTTCGTATGACAAAGTGTTATATTTTCCGCTGTCTCGTTATCCGGAAACCGGCAGTCATATTAGAGATGCGATTGCAGAGGGACATCCAGATATTTGTACCATTGACAGAGATGGAGCAGACAAAAGGCGGGAGGAATCTTTAAAGGGAATCCCGACCAAGCCGGGCTATGACCGGGATGAGTGGCCGATGGCGGTCTGCGAGGAAGGCGGCGCAGGGGCTGATGTCCGATATGTGACGCCTTCTGATAATCGCGGCGCCGGCTCGTGGGTAGGGAATCAAATGAGCAGCTATCCTGACGGCACCAGAGTGCTGTTTATTGTGCAGTAGTAAAGAAGAGGCTCTTTCTTGAGCCTCTGTTGTTACAATCCTTCGCCGTGCTGAATTTTCGGGGGATAGGTTTCTGCTTTTCGCCAATATTGGCGTGTGCCTTCGTCCCGTACAACGATGCCCAGCTGTGCCAGTTCGAGACGGAATTCTTCAATATCGTCTTTTTCTTCGTCCTGCAGCGCTTTATGACGAGCTTTTAATAAGGCATGGGCGCCTTGCGATAGGTCTGGTGCATCAGGAATCCATCGGCGAAATTGATCTTTAAACGGATCACCATCTGCTGCCCATTCGTAATGATGCTGTCTAAAGGCCTTCTCAACGTTTACTGGTTTTTCATCAATTTCTTCCCGTACCAATTCATATCCGGCTGTTCCCAGGAGGACAAGCCGTTTGTGATCCATAAATACAAGAGCGATGTCATCGGAATGAATTGTTTGCACTTTTTTTCCTTTGATGAATTCCACTGTGTGATCTGTAATTTTGACAGACAGCAGCATTGCAATAACAGAATGAGCGAACCAAATCCCCGCACACATACCGAGAAGAGCAGTGATAAATGCAGCTGTAGATCCCTGAAAAGAGGTAACGAGCCGAAGCGGTCCTTCAAGAGGGATCCAGGGGAGGGATAATGCCCATTTCGCAATCTGCGGGATAAAATACCCGATTGCAAAACCGATGATTGCAAGTGCAGCGTATAAAAAGAATACAGCGGTTTTCGTAACTCCAATAAGAGTATGAGATTGATTCTGCAACATGTCACCTTCTTTTACTGAAAATATCGAATTCCTTCCCATATTTTAACTTAAAATGATGGTAAATCAAGGATAAAGTGATAATTATCGATATAAAGAGATTCAGTAATAGAACTGGCAGGCGCAGTCAGTCATGAAAAATAAAATTTACATGCGCAGACGATGTAAGCCCCATTTGTTTTCTGCGTATCGCAATACAATTCAAAGGGAACATAAAGAGTAAAGGCTTTTTAGACAATCAGGAGGAACAGATATGAAAATCGGATTAATCGGCTTAGGGAAAATGGGCATAAACATAGGAAAGCAATTCATTGACCGCAATCATCAAGCGGTTGGATATGATGTAAATCAAGCGGCTGTTGATGAACTGAAAGCATACGGAGCTGAGGGGACAACGAATCTTAAAGAGTTCATTTCTTTATTACACCCGCCGCACATCCTATGGGTTATGGTACCGCATGGTATTGTCGATGCTGTTTTGCGTGATGTATCACCTTTATTAAGTAAAGGCGATATGATTATCGAAGCTGGAAACTCTCATTATAAAGAATCAATTCGCCGCTACAATCAAATGAAAGAAGCGGGTATCCATTATCTCGATGCCGGAACGTCGGGCGGAATGGAAGGCGCACGGCATGGAGCCTGTTTTATGGTGGGGGGCGATCATGAAGCATGGGAGATTGTGGAACCGCTTTTTCGTGATACCGCCGTCAAAAATGGTTATCTATACGCTGGTGAAGCGGGAAGCGGACATTTTTTTAAAATGATCCATAATGGAATTGAGTATGGAATGATGGCCGCGATTGGTGAAGGATTCGAAGTGCTTGAAAACAGCCAATTTGATTTTGACTACGAGAAGGTTGCCAGAGTGTGGAATCACGGTTCTGTCATTCGCTCTTGGCTTATGGGATTGACTGAGCGAGCTTTCTCTAAGAATGCGAAACTGGATCAGATCAAGGGCATTATGCATTCCTCAGGTGAAGGAAAATGGACGGTGGAAACCGCGCTTGATCTGCAGACGGCAACTCCGGTCATCGCCATGGCACTGATGATGAGATACCGTTCTTTAACAGACGATACGTTTACAGGAAAGGTTGTCGCTGCGCTTCGAAATGAATTTGGAGGCCATGCGACAGAAAAAAAGTAAGGGGGCCAACAAGCCTCCTTATTTTTTTGGCACCTTTAGAAGATGAGGGAACTTTTTATAAATGACCAGCATGATGATCAGAATATATGCACCGTAAATGCTGATAGACAATAATTTATTGCTGGTGAAGTTGGCGCCTGCAATAGTGACAACAACAATATTGGGGATTTTCCCTATTAAAGACGCAAAGAAAAAAACATGCCAGCGAACTTGGCTCAGACCGCAGATCACATTCATTATAAGGGAAGGTATGACTGGTATCAGCCTTCCTAATAAAACAGCGGTAAAAGCGTTTTTGTTGAAGGAAGCCTCGTAGCTTTGTATGGCAGGGTAGGCCTGAACTTTTTTTCTGGCCCAATCTCTAAAACTGTACCTGGCGAGAAAAAACAGCAATATAGTACCAAGCATTGAGCCGGTCAGTGTAATCCAAATTCCATTTGCAGTCCCGAACACTGCGCCATTTAAAGCAGCAACCAAAGCAAACGGCACTATTGGGAAAAAAACATCGGCAGCAATCAGCAGCATACTAAATAAAACGGAAAACATCCCTCCTGCTTTGATTGCATCAAGCCAAGCTTCTTTCTGAAAAAAACCGACTGCAATGATAGCGATAATCACAAGGATACCTATTACTTTTTTTAACATGTCTATGGTCACTCCCAACTTAGGTGATGTCAGGAGCCAAAACCTCCGTCATCTAAATTAGTATAACTGGTGCCATTTCAGCGGTTCAACTGAAAACCAGGTTAAGAACACAATTCTTTTTTACCTCATAAAAAAGGCTGTCCATCTCTCTGTTTTCTGCATTCTTAATAATAGGGAGGGATAGAAATGGTAACCATAAAAAAGGATTTTATACCGCTATCAAATGATAATCGTCCTGGCTATGCGATGACGCCTGCTTATATTACGGTGCATAATACAGCGAATACAGCAAAAGGCGCTGATGCGAAAATGCACGCCAAGTTTGTGAAAAACCCGAACACATCCGAAAGCTGGCATTTTACAGTTGACGATTCAGTCATTTATCAGCATCTCCCGATAGATGAAAACGGCTGGCATGCGGGAGACGGTACAAACGGGACAGGAAACCGCAAATCGATCGGGATTGAAATCTGTGAAAATGCTGACGGCGATTTTGAAAAAGCAACATCAAATGCCCAGTGGCTGATCAGAAAGCTGATGAAGGAAAACAATATTCCGTTAAATCGTGTTGTTCCCCACAAAAAATGGTCTGGGAAAGAATGTCCGCGGAAACTCTTGGACCACTGGAACTCTTTTCTAAACGGAATTTCTTCCTCGGATACACCTCCAAAAGAATCTTCACCATCATATCCTCTGCCGTCTGGGGTTATAAAGCTCACTTCGCCTTATCGAAAGGGCACAAACATTCTCCAGCTGCAAAAGGCTTTAGCTGCACTTCACTTTTACCCTGATAAGGGAGCCAAAAACAATGGCATAGATGGAGTTTACGGACCGAAAACAGCGAATGCCGTCAAGCGTTTTCAACTCATGAACGGATTAACTGCAGACGGGATTTATGGGCCAAAAACAAAGGCCAAGCTTAAATCGAAGTTAAAGTAAATGCAGGATTTAACGGATAACCTGTTTCCAGTGCGGATTCAGGTTATTTTCTTTTCTTTGGTTTGTGTGTTTTTCAGATTGGAAAGAAGGGAATTTTAAAAAATCATCAGCTGCGCCGCAATGAAAGCAGAATGATATTCACTGAGGGGGACACGTTAACTATAGGAAAAAACAGTGATAGCGAAAAACTCTTCATTGAACGAAGAGAAACAGAGGTATAACATTAAAGTGAGGCTTTTGGGGGTGTAAAGATGAAACATTTTATCATCCTTTTCCTTCTGCTGTTCGTTACAGCAGGATGCGAGGGAAGGGGATACGAAGACGTTGTAGCATTTGGTGACAGTAATACGCGTGGCTCAAATTGGGATTATCGCGATTATCCAAAAGCACAGCAGTGGGTCAATATATTAAAAACAGCTGAGCGCGGTAACCTTGATATACTCAATGCGGGAATCGGCGGACAGACGACAGAGGATGCCCGTCTCCGATTTCAGACAGATGTGCTGGATCAAAAACCGAAGTATTTGTTTATTATGTTCGGCACCAATGACGCTGCCATACTGACTGAAGGGAAACCGAGAGTGTCGAAGCAGCGTTTTAGAGAAAATCTGGTTTATTTTATTGAAGAAAGCAGAAAACACGGGATCAAGCCTATCTTAATGACGTGTATCCCAATTATAGAAGGTAATGGGAAGCATCATCTGTTTTACTATTCCAGATACCAAGCAGCTGCTTTTGAACCAAAAGGCGGAGCAAGGAAATGGCACAACTCATATAACGATATTACAAGAGATGTGTCGAAGCGCCTGGATGTCCCTCTTGTAGATAACTGGAAGCATTTTATAGAAGCAGACGGCGGAAAAGCAACTGATGAAGCGCTTATCCAATCTGGTTTAATAGATCCTTCTGGAAATCATATGACACCTAAAGGGGCAAGGATCGTATATGAAGGAATACAAGATGGGCAGATCCTGCAGCGTTGAGCCGGACAACCGCCTAGTCCGATTTATTTCTCCTACATAGGCTGTTATAAAACCTTATTAAGGAGGCGCTTCACATGTATGGCGCAGGCAGAGCATATGGATACGCTTTTATTGTTGTTTTAGTTGTTGTTCTCCTGGTTGTGGGCGGGATATACTGGTTAGCATAATAACCGGCCCTTTAAAACACCTCTTTTTAGGGGTGTTTTTTGCTGAAAATAGTAGTAAAGCGCGCAGCCAAAGTGATATAATATCAGTCATCTGAGTAAAAAAAGGAAATACGCCCGGAAAAAATAGACAAATTCCTATTAAGAAGATACGGAAATAATATGTCCGAGCGATCTTCTTTTTATTTCGTTTTCAATTAACTCGATAAAGTCACGGTTTAAATTCATTTCGGTGGCTTTGAAATAAGATTCTATTAGTAATTCATCAGACAGTTTTCTCATGCTAGGAACCCAATTAATGGGAGAGGCACCTCCTTAAAAGTTGGAATCATTCATGATTTTAACGCATACAATGATAAGTTGCGTTCATCTGAGGTTGAAGTTATCTTTAATCTACCATGAAATGCATATAAGAACAATCGTTCTGTTATCCACACCAAAAAGTGGATAACTTGTGAGTATCGTGTTTATAATTTGTCTAAAGAGTGATGTAATAAGAGTGGATAGTGTGTGTAAATTTATCCACACCTGGTGAAGAAACCCAATTTTTGTCGAAATTTTTTTGCTCAGTTTTTCTTTAGGCGCAAGTTCGATTTTTTTCGACAATCATTTTGAAAGATAGAAAAAGGGAAGGGTGCGGGTTTTGTTAAAAAAGTTTTTTTTACCTGACGAGTTTGTAAAAAATATTTTTCATATTACACCTGAGAAATTAAAGGAACGAAATGTAAAAGGGATTATTACTGACCTGGATAATACGCTTGTTGAATGGGACAGACCGAATGCGACGCCGCGATTGATCGAGTGGTTTGAAGAAATGAAGGAACACGGCATTAAAGTGACAATTGTCTCTAATAATAACGAAAGAAGAGTGAAACTTTTCTCAGAACCGCTTGGAATCCCATTCATCTATAAAGCAAGAAAACCGATGGGTAAAGCCTTTAATAGAGCGGTGCGCAATATGGAGCTGAAAAAAGAGGACTGCGTTGTCATCGGAGACCAGCTGCTGACCGATGTACTCGGGGGAAACCGAAACGGCTACCATACGATTTTGGTCGTGCCAGTCGCTTCCTCTGACGGATTCATTACGCGCTTTAACCGCCAGGTCGAACGCAGAATACTGAGTGCTCTCAAACGAAAAGGGCACATTCAGTGGGAGGAGTAAGAAATGGAAAAGGTTGTTTGTATCGGGTGCGGAGTTACGATCCAAACCGAGGACAAAACAGGTTTGGGGTACGCGCCGCCTGCATCGCTTACGAAAGAAAATGTGATTTGCCAGCGTTGCTTCAGACTGAAAAACTATAATGAAATACAAGATGTCTCCTTAACTGATGATGATTTTTTGAACATTCTTCACGGTATTGGAGAAACGGACTCTCTTGTCGTAAAAATTGTTGATATTTTTGATTTTAACGGCAGCTGGATTAATGGGCTGCAGCGCTTGGTGGGGGGAAACCCTATCTTATTAGTTGGCAATAAAGCGGATATTTTGCCTAAGTCACTGAAAAGAGAGCGTCTGATCCAATGGATGAAGCGTGAAGCGAAAGAGCTTGGCTTAAAACCGGTTGACGTATTTTTGGTCAGTGCGGGACGCGGCCAGGGAATAAGAGAAGTAATTGACGCGATTGAGCATTACCGCAACGGAAAAGACGTCTATGTTGTCGGATGTACAAATGTAGGAAAGTCAACCTTTATTAACCGGATTATTAAAGAAGTGTCAGGTGAAGAAGATATTATTACAACATCCCAATTTCCTGGCACAACCCTTGATGCGATTGAAATCCCGCTGGATGACGGTTCATCGCTTTATGATACACCGGGAATTATCAACAACCATCAAATGGCGCATTATGTCAATAAAAAGGATCTGAAAATATTATCTCCTAAAAAGGAGCTGAAGCCTCGCACATTCCAGCTTAATGATCAGCAAACACTGTATTTTGGCGGACTTGCAAGGTTTGATTATGTGTCTGGGGAAAGATCTCCTTTTATTTGCTATATGCCGAATGAGCTGATGATTCATAGAACAAAACTTGAAAATGCAGACGCGCTTTATGAAAAGCATGCAGGGGAATTGCTCACACCTCCGGGTAAAGATGAAATGGATGAGTTTCCGGAATTGGTCGCCCATACGTTTACGATAAAAGACAAAAAGACAGATATCGTTTTCTCTGGGTTAGGCTGGGTTACTGTCCATGACGCCGATAAAAAGGTAACTGCATACGCGCCAAAAGGCGTTCATGTATTTGTTCGGCGTTCATTAATTTAAGAAAAGGGGAGAGGAGTATGAAAAAGCTGTACGGGGTTATCGGAAATCCGATTGGCCATTCTATGTCACCTGATATTCATAACGCATCATTGAAAGACCTCGGGCTTGACGGACATTATCATGCCTTCAAGGTAGAAGAGGATGATCTGGAGGATGCGGTAAAAGGAATAAGAGCTCTAGGCGTACAAGGAATCAATGTGACTGTTCCGCACAAGGTTTCCATTATGGATTATCTGGATCATATTGATGAGAGTGCAAAAGTGATCGGTGCCGTAAACACGGTCAGAAGAGAGGGAGATAAGCTTGTCGGATACAATACCGATGGGGAAGGCTTCGTGAAGTCATTAATGAAGGTATTAGACAAGCCCATCTCTGAACTGTCATTCTTAATGATCGGCGCTGGCGGAGCGGCGAGAGCCATTTTTACAACAATTGTCCGAAATACCCCGAAAAAATTTGACATTTGCAACCGGACGTTAGAAAAAGCAAAGCGGCTTACAGAAGCTACTCCCTCGTTTCACAATAAAGAAGTATTAAGCATAAAAGAAGCAGAAGAACGTCTTGAGCAGTATGATGTTATCATCCATACAACGTCTGTGGGCATGTATCCGAACGTGGATGATGTGCCGCTTTCATTACAGCGTGCCGCGAGCAGTGCCGTCGTATGTGATATCGTGTATAATCCAATACAGACGGCCCTTTTAAAGGAAGCAAGCCAAAAAGGCTTGAAAACACTCGACGGTGTGGGCATGTTTGTTGAACAGGCAGCATTGTCTTTCCAATTGTGGACTGGACAAGAGCCTGATATTGAAAAAATGAGATCCATTGTAATAGGAAAATTAGGAGGAACAGAATGTTAACAGGTAAACAAAAACGTTTTTTGCGTTCTAAAGCGCATCATTTAACGCCGATTTTTCAAGTAGGTAAAGGCGGAGTAAACGACAACATGATTAAACAAATTGCTGAGGCGCTTGAAGCGAGAGAGCTGATTAAAGTCAGCGTGCTTCAGAATTGCGAAGAGGATAAAAACGATGTAGCGGAAGCTCTTGTAAAAGGAAGCCGCTCTCAATTGGTGCAGACAATCGGCAATACGATTGTGTTATATAAGGAATCAAAGGAAAATAAACAAATCGAGCTTCCTTAAAGGTGGTTGAAATGAAGAAAATCGGAATTTTCGGAGGCACGTTTGACCCTCCGCATAATGGTCACCTCTTAATGGCGAATGAGGTGCTGTACCAGGCGGGGCTTGATGAAATTTGGTTTATGCCTAATCAAATTCCGCCGCATAAACAGAACGAAGACTATACCGACAGCTTTCATCGCGTGGAAATGCTAAAGCTTGCAATTCAATCTAATCCGTCCTTTAAGCTGGAGCTTGTTGAAATGGAAAGAGAAGGACCGTCATATACCTTTGATACCGTTTCTTTACTGAAGCAGCGTTATCCAAATGATCAGCTGTTCTTTATTATCGGCGCTGATATGATTGAATATTTGCCGAAATGGTATAAGCTGGACGAGCTGCTGAACCTCATTCAATTTATTGGAGTAAAGCGCCCCGGTTTTCATGTTGAAACCCCTTATCCGCTTCTCTTTGCAGACGTTCCGGAATTTGAGGTATCATCAACTATGATAAGGGAACGGTTTAAAAGCAAGAAGCCCACTGACTACTTAATCCCTGATAAAGTGAAGAAGTATGTAGAGGAGAATGGTTTATATGAATCGTGAGGAGGCACTTGCATGCGTGAAGCAGCAATTGACCGAACACCGATATATCCATACGGTTGGCGTGATGAACACGGCGATCGAACTTGCGGAGCGTTTTGGAGCCGATTCTAAAAAAGCGGAAACAGCGGCAATCTTTCATGATTACGCCAAATTCCGCCCGAAAGAAGAAATGAAACAAATTATTGCGCGAGAAAAAATGCCTGCGCATTTATTGGATCATAATCCGGAGCTCTGGCACGCTCCGGTCGGCGCTTATTTGGTCCAAAGAGAGGCAGGGGTTCAAGATGAAGACATTCTTGACGCCATTAGGTATCATACCTCAGGGCGCCCCGGCATGACACTTTTAGAAAAAGTCATTTACGTTGCCGATTACATTGAGCCAAATCGGGCATTTCCCGGTGTCGATGAGGTGCGTAAGCTTGCTGAGACAGATTTGAATCAAGCGCTGATTCAGTCCATTAAAAATACAATGGTTTTTCTTATGAAAAAAAATCAACCGGTTTTTCCAGACACATTTTTAACATATAACTGGCTTGTGTCTGGCAGCTGAACAGGAGGAATTTGTGAATGAACCAAAAGTCCATTTTAAAGATCGCAGCTGCGGCTTGCGACGATAAACGGGCAGAGGATATTTTAGCACTGGATATGGAAGGTATTTCTCTGGTTGCTGATTATTTTCTGATCTGTCACGGAAATTCAGATAAACAGGTACAGGCGATTGCCCGTGAAATCAAGGATCAGGCTGATGAAAACGGCATTCAAGTCAAAAAGATGGAAGGCTTTGATGAAGCAAGATGGGTTCTCGTTGATCTAGGCGATGTGATTGTCCATGTCTTCCACAAGGACGAAAGAAGCTACTACAACCTTGAAAAGCTGTGGGGAGACGCTCCGCTCGCAGATCTTGACCTTGGAATGAATCAATGATTTATCAAGGCTTTGCAAGTGTGTATGACGAGTTAATGTCACACGCGCCTTACGATCAATGGACAAATTGGATTGAAGCATCTCTCCCGGAAAAAGGCCGTATTCTCGATCTGGCATGCGGCACGGGGGAAATCTCCATCCGGCTTGCCGAAAAAGGCTTCGAGGTTACAGGCATCGATCTCAGCGAAGAGATGCTTTCTTTCGCCCAGCAAAAGGTATCGAGTAGCCAGCCTATTTTATTTCTTCAGCAGGATATGAGAGAGATTACCGGCTTTGATGGTCAGTTTGACGCTGTTGTGATATGCTGTGACTCATTAAATTATTTAAAAACAAAAAATGATGTGATCGAAACCTTTAACAGTGTTTTTCGGGTATTAAAGTCTGAAGGCATACTGCTGTTTGATGTTCATTCATCTTTTAAAATTGCGGAAGTCTTTCCGGATAGCACATTTGCTGACCAGGACGAAGATATCAGCTATATTTGGCAGAGCTTTGCCGGAAGTGACGAGCTTTCTGTCATTCATGATATGTCGTTTTTTGTGTGGAACGGAGAAGCGTATGATCGTTTTGATGAGACACACGAGCAAAGAACGTTCCCGGTGGAAGAATACGAAGAAATGCTTAAGAACTGCGGCTTTCAGCTCCATCGCGTGACAGCTGATTTTACGGATACCGAGCCATCAGCACAATCAGAACGCCTCTTTTTCAAGGCGCAGAAATCAAAAACCATCGTTTCCTAAAACGATGGTTTTTTAAAATGCTTTTTTATGCTTTTGCAGTACAGACGAACGTATGACATACTCGTCTACACATGAAACTGCTTTTTCACTGCGGAAATATCCTCCTCGTACTTCATATGAGTATTTTGAAATACCCGGTGAAACATATCCTGCACACCGCTTTCCAGCGCTTTAATGCCTTCTCCTGTTACACCGCCTTTAACGCAAACCTTTTCCTGTAATGCAGGCAGGGTATACAATTCGGTTTCTAACAGTTTTCCCATTCCGACAAGCATTTCCTTACACATCAAAATCGCGTCCTGTTTAGACACTGATGTTTCCGAAACAGCTGCATCTATAAACCGCTGAATCAGATAGCTCATAAAAGCGGGGCCGCAGCTTACGATGTCTGATGCAACCCTGGTGATGTCACTTTCAATTTGCAGCGGATGAGAGATATGCTGCATCAGCTCATTGATTTTCGTTTTTGCAGATTCGCCGCAGCTTGTGCCGAAAGTGACGAGAGAAACACCTGCCAGCGCTCTGTTCGTAATACTTGGGATCACTCGAGCCACTTGACACGGCACATATTGTTCGAGCTGTTCGGTTTGAACGGGGCTTGTAATTGAGATGAGAATATGATCTTTTCTTAAATAAGGTAACGCTCTTGCCAGTAAAGGATATATATCAAGCGGCTTAACACAAATAAAAATCATCTCGTTTTCAGAAACGAGCTTTTCGAGACTTTCGGTAACGTTTATGCTGTTGTAGCGGTTTTTTATGTGCAACGCTTTTTCAATTGTGCGGTTTGTGATTGTCATGTTTGAGGGATCGGCTGCTTTTGATTCAATAAATGATTCGATAAGGATCGTACCCATATTTCCTGTGCCGATAAAGCCTATCTTCAATGGTTTCCCCTCCTTTGAGCTATTATCCTCTAAACCATATGTGTTATGAAAATAAAATATGACGAAAGCGGGGAACATGCACGATGAATTGGTTGAATCAGCATAAGAAAGCAATTATTTTAGCGGCTTCTGCGGCTGTTTTCACAGCGATTATGATCTTTCTGGCCACAGGGAAAAATAAAGAGCCGGTGAAGCAAGCTGTACCAACAGAGACAGAAAATACAGTGGTAAAGCAGGAAGCAAACAACGACGAGTCAAACGAAACAATTGTGATAGACATCAAAGGTGCTGTTCAGCATCCTGGCGTTTATGAAATGCGAACAGGGGACAGAGTATCTCAGGCAATTGAGAAAGCGGGCGGGACCAGTGAACAAGCAGACGAAGCGCAAGTAAATTTGGCGGAGATTCTGCAGGACGGGACAGTGGTGTACATCCCGAAAAAGGGAGAGGAAATAGCAGTGCAGCAAGGTGGCGGAGGGTCAGTCCAAAGCGATGGAGGGAAGGGAGCGCTGGTGAATATCAATACAGCAACCTTAGAGGAGTTACAAGGCATCTCAGGGGTGGGGCCATCCAAAGCTGAAGCTATTATTGCATACCGGGAAGAAAACGGGCGTTTCCAAACAATTGAAGATATCACTAAGGTTTCAGGAATAGGTGAAAAGTCATTTGAGAAAATAAAGTCTTCCATTACAGTAAAGTGATTTGACGGTCATGCATTATGATAGGTAAACTAAAGGTCAGGCAACACAACATTTGGAGGGAACAACGTGGAACGAATTTCATGGAATCAATACTTTATGGCTCAAAGCCATTTATTGGCGCTGCGCAGCACATGTCCGAGATTATCTGTCGGCGCTACTATAGTCAGAGACAAACGCATGATAGCAGGAGGCTACAATGGGTCAATCGCGGGCGGCGTACATTGTGCAGATGAAGGATGCTTAATGATAGATGATCATTGCGCAAGAACCATTCACGCTGAAATGAATGCGATTCTTCAATGCTCTAAGTTTGGGGTGCCGACTGATGGAGCCGAGATTTATGTGACGCATTATCCGTGCATTCAATGCTGCAAATCTATTATTCAAGCGGGTATCAAAACGGTTTATTATGCTGAGGATTACAAAACACATCCATATGCGCAGGAATTATTTGAACAGGCGGGTGTAACAGTTGAACAGGTTGAACTCGATGAAATGATCGTTGATCTGAAAAACAGGGAAAAGCTTTCATTTGTAGCGGGTCTTATAGGGAAATTGGCTGATGCCGGTTTAGCGGAGGAAGAATTGAAAAAGATACATGAACAGGCGAATACACTTTTCACGAGCTACGTGTGATGAATGCGTAATTCGCGCTTATTATTGCCTATGGCGGCAGCTTCGGCAACGGCTGGAATTACTGCCGCCGCTTATTTCCCCGCTATTTTTCTTTTCATCCTCTTTCTCCTCATCATTTTAATCAAAACGAGGCACGCTTTTCTCATTATTGTTTGTTTCTTCTCTTTTATATTGTTTTTTGTACTGTATGCAGTCACAGATTCTCAGAATGTCTCTTCCTATCGGCAGGGAACCTATCAATTCAAGGCAGTGATTGACACTATTCCCAAAATTGACGGCGACCGTATGTCTATGATGGTTGAGACACCTGATAAGGAAAAATGGGCTGCTGCGTATCGCATTCAGTCTGCTGGTGAAAAAGAACAGCTGTTATACATAGAACCAGGAATGTCATGTGAGTTGACTGGTACATTGGAAGAACCGAATCACGCAACTGTGCCGGGTGCATTTGATTATAACGAGTATCTTTATCGGCAGCATATTCATTGGAACTACTCTGTCACGTCTATTCAAAACTGCAGCGAACCTGAAAATTTTAAGTACAAGGTGCTCAGCTTGAGAAAACATATCATATCATTCACAAACAGCCTTTTGCCTCCTGATTCGGCAGGGATTGTACAGGCACTTACAGTTGGTGACAGATTTTATGTGGAGGATGAAGTGCTTACCGCGTATCAAAAGCTTGGTGTTGTCCATCTCTTGGCAATATCAGGACTCCACGTGGGGATTTTGACAGCAGGTTTGTTTTATATCATGATTCGCCTTGGTATAACTAGAGAAAAGGCGTCAATTCTGTTGCTGTTATTTCTGCCGCTCTATGTGATGTTGACCGGCGCTGCTCCTTCAGTGCTACGCGCCGCTCTCATGTCGGGTGTTTACTTAGCTGGAAGCCTTGTCAAATGGCGTGTCCACTCTGCAACTGCAATTTGTCTTTCATACATCGTCCTTCTGCTCTTCAATCCTTATCATCTCTTTGAAGCCGGTTTTCAGCTATCGTTCGCCGTCAGTTTTTCTTTAATTCTATCCTCTTCTATTTTTCATCAGGTTAAAACCTCCTTGGGGCAGCTGACAATTGTATCACTCATCGCTCAGCTGGGCTCGCTTCCGATTCTCCTATATCATTTTCATCAGTTTTCTATCATCAGCGTACCGATGAATATGTTGATGGTACCATTTTATACCTTCTGTATTTTGCCGGGAGCTGTAGCAGGTGTTCTTCTATTAAGTCTTTCCGTTTCGTTTGGGAGATTGTTTTTCAGCTGGTTTGATTTATTGATAAGCTGGACCAATAGGCTAATCACAAACATTGCAGATGTTGAAGTGTTCACGATTATGATCGCACATCCTGCACCTGTTTTGCTTTTTTTATTCACGGTCACGATCATCCTATTGCTTATGGCGATTGAAAAACGCTCCTTGTCGCAGTTGATGGTAACCGGAGGCATTTGCTGCACGGTGATGTTTCTGCTCTTTATATATCCGTGTCTTAGTTCCGAAGGAGAAGTGGATATGATAGATATTGGACAGGGTGACAGCATGTTTGTAGGTGCTCCGCATCAGCGGGGGCGTGTCTTAATTGATACCGGCGGCACTTTGTCTTACTCGTCAGAGCCTTGGCGCGAAAAACAGCATCCGTTTTCACTGGGGGAAAAGGTGCTGATTCCGTTTTTAACTGCTAAGGGAATCAAACAGCTTGACGCTTTAATTCTGACGCACGCTGACCAAGATCATATCGGAGAGGCGGAGACTCTGCTGAAGCATCATAAAGTAAAGCGCCTCGTGATTCCGAAAGGGTTCGTTTCTGAACCTAAAGATGAGAAAGTGCTGCAGACAGCCAGAGAAGAGGGAGTGACAATTGAAGAGGTGAAGCGAGGCGATGTATTGCAAATAAAGGATTTGCAGTTCCATGTACTGTCACCTGGAGCACCTGATCCGGCAAGCAAAAATAATTCCTCTCTCGTTCTGTGGATGGAGACGGGCGGTATGAGCTGGATCTTGACGGGTGACCTGGAGAAAGAAGGGGAACAGGAGGTGATGGACGTGTTTCCAAATATTAAAGCAGATGTCTTAAAGGTGGGGCACCATGGGAGCAAAGGCTCTACCGGTGAAGAATTCATCCAACAGCTTCAGCCGAAAACGGCCATTATCTCAGCCGGGAAAAACAATCGGTACCATCATCCTCATCAAGAAGTTCTGCAACTATTACAGAGACATTCTATCCGCGTGCTGCGAACAGATCAAAACGGAACGATCCAATATAGATACAAAAACAGAGTTGGAACCTTTTCTGTCTATCCTCCATATGATACATCAGATATAACAGAGACGAACTAAAAAAGACTGCCGAGAAATCAGCAGCCCGGGCAGTCGCTGTTATGAACCAACTAGGTGAATAACCGTTGCCATGACAAACAAGAAGGCGAAAAATCCGAAGGACACAACAAAACCAACAGCTGAATCTACAGCATCATTTCGTTTGCTTTGAACGTTTTTTTCAAAATCATTCAACTTTATCCCTCCTGACTGACTTAAGTATAATGGAATTGTTTTGAAAAATCTAGAAGCTAAGGTAACGTTTTCTGTTCTGGTGATTATCGCCTTTTTACAAGCTGTCCCGGGGGCTTGCGAACAGGCGTTTAATATAAATGGGGAAGCAGCAGTCAGGCTTCCTCTTTACTATTTTGCAAACTCAATTTAGGATAGAAGGGGATGATGAAAGAGAGGAAGTCGTACAACAATGGTATTTGATGTGTGGAAAAGCCTGAAAAAAGGAGATGTCCATCCAGTTTATTGTTTATACGGAAAAGAGACATATCTGCTGCAAGAAACCGTCAGCAGGATCAGACAGACGGTCGTTGATCAGGAGACAAAGGATTTCAATCTATCCGTTTTTGATCTGGAAGAGGACCCGCTGGATCAAGCGATTGCAGATGCTGAAACGTTTCCGTTTATGGGGGAGCGGCGTCTTGTCATTGTGAAAAATCCATATTTTTTAACAGGTGAAAAGAAAAAAGAAAAAATTGAGCACAACGTCAGTGCGCTTGAATCATATATACAATCACCTGCGCCTTACACAGTCTTTGTCCTGCTTGCTCCGTATGAAAAGCTTGATGAGCGAAAAAAGCTGACGAAAGCGTTAAAGAAGCACGCGTTTATGATGGAGGCGAAGGAATTAAATGCAAAGGAAACGACAGACTTTACTGTCAACCTTGCAAAAACAGAGCAGAAAACAATCGGCACGGAAGCGGCGGAGCATTTGGTTCTGCTTGTGAACGGTCATCTGTCATCGATTTTTCAGGAGATTCAAAAGCTCTGCACGTTTATTGGAGATCGTGAAGAAATTACGCTGGATGATGTAAAAATGCTTGTTGCTAGAAGCCTTGAACAAAATATTTTTGAGCTGATCAATAAAATCGTCAACCGAAAACGAACAGAGAGTCTGCAAATTTTTTATGATTTGCTAAAACAAAATGAAGAACCGATCAAAATTATGGCGCTTATTTCGAATCAGTTCCGGCTGATTCTGCAGACGAAGTACTTCGCGGAACAGGGATACGGACAAAAACAAATCGCTTCTAATCTAAAAGTTCACCCATTTCGGGTAAAGCTGGCGATGGATCAAGCAAGGCTTTTTTCAGAGGAGGAGCTCCGTTTAATTATTGAACAGCTTGCCGTCATGGACTATGAGATGAAAACCGGGAAAAAGGACAAGCAGCTCCTGCTCGAACTGTTCCTTTTACAGCTGTTAAAAAGAAATGAAAAAAACGATCCCCATTATTGAGGATCGTTTTTATATTATGCAGAAAGTCCGTTCACTTTTTTCGCTAGTCTTGATTTGTATCGAGCTGCGGTATTTTTGTGTACAAGACCTGTTTTCACTGCTTTATCAATACGTTTAGCTGCTTCAGTAAGAGCAGTTTTCGCTTTGTCAGCTTCGTTGTTGGCAACAGAAGCTTCAACTTGTTTGATTGCAGTACGCATAGCAGATTTGATTGTCGCGTTATGAACGCGGCGTTCGTTGTTTGTTTTTGTACGTTTAATCGCTGATTTAATGTTTGGCATGTGTTTCACCTCCTAAGATACAACCTGTAGCACAGTGTCTTAAGGTTAAATCTTCTTCACAATAGAACAAATTGTATTCTATCAAACACACCTTTAGATTGCAATATAAATGTAAAGTATTTTTCATTGAAGGTTCTCTTATTAGCATGATTCATTCAGCAAATGGCAACAATATAGGTACTTAATGTGAAGGAGGCCCCTGTATGAAAAAGAGTGAGCTGGATGTGAATCAGTATTTGATACGTACCGATTTGGCAGTGGAAACGAAGGAAGCAATGGCCAATCAGCAGGCTGTGCCGACAAAAGAAATTAAAGGCTTTATTGAAAAAGAGCGTGATCATGGCGGCATTAAAATCCGCACAGTTGATGTTACAAAGGAAGGCGCAGAGCTTTCGGGAAAAAAAGAAGGGCGCTATTTAACGCTTGAAGCACAGGGAATCAGGGAGAATGATTCGGAAATGCAGGAGAAGGTCTCTGCTGTCTTTGCGGAGGAATTCTCAGCTTTTCTTGAAAACCTTAATATCTCAAAAGATGCGAGCTGTTTGATCGTTGGGCTCGGCAACTGGAACGTGACACCTGATGCGCTTGGACCGATGGCAGTAGAAAATCTGTTGGTAACAAGGCACTTGTTTAAGCTTCAGCCGGAAAACGTACAGGAGGGTTACAGGCCTGTCAGTGCTTTTGCACCGGGTGTAATGGGGATAACAGGAATCGAAACAAGTGACATTATTAAAGGTGTGATTGAGCAATCGAAGCCTGATTTTGTCATCGCCATTGATGCGTTGGCGGCGCGGGCGGTGGAAAGGGTCAACACAACCATTCAAATATCGGATACAGGCATTCACCCGGGATCTGGAGTGGGGAATAAACGAAAAGATTTAAGCAAAGACACGCTTGGTGTTCCGGTGATTGCTATCGGTGTTCCGACAGTAGTTGATGCCGTGACAATTGCCAGCGACACGGTGGACTACATATTAAAACATTTTGGCAGAGAAATGAAGGATAACAGGCCATCAAGATCGCTTGTTCCGGCAGGCATGACGTTTGGGAAAAAGAAAGTGCTCACTGAAGAAGATCTTCCCGATCAAAAGCAGCGCCAATCGTTCCTAGGGATTGTCGGAACCCTTCAAGAAGATGAAAAACGGCAGCTCATTCACGAGGTGCTTTCGCCTTTAGGGCACAACTTAATGGTTACACCGAAGGAAGTCGATTCATTTATCGACGATATGGCAAATGTTTTAGCGAACGGATTAAACACAGCGCTTCATGAAAAAGTGTCACAAGAAAACAAAGGCTCCTACAATCACTAAACAGTTCTACTTCCTCTAGCTTGTTCATAGAGTAATTACTAGACAAGCGCTGGAGGGATTCAATGAGAAATAAACGCAGAAACAGACAGATTGTTGTTGCGGTAAATGGAGGGAAAGCGGTAAAAGCCATCTTTCTATTTATCGTAAGCCTTATCGTGATTTTTGTTCTATCCGGTGTGCTGACGTCTCTCCGGCCGGAACTTAGGCCGTCGTCTGACTCTTTTTATGGGATTGCTGAAGAATTGCCGGGTGACGTATTTGCACATTTGCTGCGGATGGAAAACCATTATTTCGCTTCTGACCTCTCTCAAACCGACAGCTCATTTCATCTTTCTCGTCTTTCTTTAAAGCTGGCGACGAGCATTAACCTCGAAGATCCGCGGAGCTTTCTCGGTCGGGAGCTGCCGGGGTTTGCACAATTTGATACCGAGATTTTGTTAGCTGGACAAGGGACGGATTATACGAATATGCCTGCGGAATCGCCGCCGCCGTCTAAGGTGATGGAGGAAGAAAGAGAAGCGAATTTGGCAGAGATTGAAAAACAGCAAACGCAATCAGATAATGCACAAAAAGATCCGCCCAAACAAACAACAGGTGATAAAAAGGTCGTGTTTATCTATCACACGCACAATACCGAATCATATCTCCCTCTATTAAAAGGCGAGACCGATCCTGACATGGCGCGCCATTCTAAAGCCAACGTCACGCTTGTAGGAGATATGTTCGGACAAGCGCTTGAATCCCAGGGAATCGGAGCCACAGTGAATAAAACCGATATACAGTCAAAATTAAATAAAAAAGGCCTAAACTATGCCAGGTCCTATGATGAATCAAGGCCGGTTGTGAAAGACGCCCTCGCTTCAAACAAAAATCTGCAATATATCATTGACATCCACAGAGACTCACGGCGCAAAAAAGACACAACCGCAACGATTAAAGGAAAAAGCTATGCCAGGGTAGCCTTTGTCGTCGGGAAAAAAAGCAAAAACTTCGAAGAAAACTATAAAATTGCGAGTGAGCTTCATAAACTGATGGAGAAAAAATACCCCGGACTTAGCACAGGTGTCTTTTCCAAAGGCTCGCCAGGCGATAATGGTGTTTACAATCAGGATTTAACCGATAGAGCGCTTTTGCTCGAGTTTGGCGGAGTAGATAATAATCTCGAAGAGCTGCAGCGTGCGGCTAACGCGGCCGCGGACGTATTCAGCGAAATGTACTGGGATGCTGAAAAGGTCAACGCAGCGAGCGGGGAGACGAAAAAACAATAAGAAATAGGTGGTTGATTTGATTGCATACTTTGGAAAATACTTACTGCTTGTCACGATCATGTTTTTAGGCGTTCTGTTCGGCATGCAGCAGGCAAACAACGGGATGCTGAGTATGAAAGGCTATCATGACCCTTCACTGAGGGGGGCGTTTACGCTCACCGACGGAAAAGATAATGAAAAAGAAGCCTCAATCCTAGGAGAAACAGTCACGGCAAAAGATTTAGAAGAAAAACAAAAAGAGCTGGAAAAGGTGGAGACATTCAATATGTTTTCAAAAGCCGGACAAGCGCTTTCGAACACCGTAACCAATACTGCCCAGTCAATGTATGAATGGATACGGGATATGAATCAATAAGTACGTGAAAGAGAAAAGCAGCCCAGATATGATAGGGAACTTTTCTCTTTCTTGTTTTACATTGAATCTTTACAATCCTATTGATATAATCTAAGCTAGTGTATTTTGCGTTTAATAGTAGGAGTGATAGATTGTGACAGATAAAGAAAAGCGTTTAGAGAGGCAATCGAGAATACGGAATTTCTCTATCATTGCCCATATTGACCACGGAAAATCGACCTTAGCGGATCGTATTTTAGAAAAAACGTCGGCAATCACTCAACGAGAAATGAAAGAACAATTGCTCGATTCTATGGATCTTGAACGTGAGCGGGGCATAACCATTAAATTAAACTCTGTTCAGCTTAAATATAAAGCAAAAGACGGAGAAGAATATATCTTTCATCTAATCGATACGCCGGGACACGTCGACTTCACGTATGAAGTATCCCGAAGCCTTGCTGCCTGCGAGGGAGCGATTCTTGTCGTGGATGCAGCCCAGGGGATTGAAGCGCAGACGCTCGCCAATGTCTACTTAGCGCTTGACAACGATCTTGAAATCCTTCCGGTCATCAATAAAATCGACCTTCCGAGCGCCGAGCCCGAACGTGTGCGCCAAGAGGTAGAAGACGTTATCGGCCTTGACGCATCAGAAGCCGTGCTTGCTTCAGCAAAAGCCGGTATCGGGATTGAGGAGATTTTAGAACAAATCGTAGAAAAGGTGCCAGCTCCGACCGGAGATCCGGAGGCGCCGCTCAAAGCGCTGATCTTCGACTCGCTTTATGACGCCTACCGCGGTGTCGTGGCTTATATCAGAGTCGTTGAAGGAACGGTAAAGCCGGGACAAAAAATCAAAATGATGGCAACCGGCAAAGAATTCGAAGTAACAGAGGTGGGCGTGTTCACGCCGAAAGCAACTCCGACAAATGAACTGACGGTCGGTGATGTAGGCTTCCTGACTGCCTCAATCAAAAATGTCGGTGACACACGTGTCGGTGATACAATAACGAGCGCTGCCAATCCTGCAGAAGAAGCGCTGCCGGGATACCGCAAGCTAAACCCGATGGTGTACTGTGGTTTGTATCCGATTGATACAGCGAAGTATAATGATTTAAGGGAAGCTCTTGAAAAGCTTGAGCTGAATGATTCCTCCCTTCAATATGAAGCGGAAACTTCGCAAGCGCTTGGATTCGGGTTCCGCTGCGGATTTTTAGGCATGCTTCACATGGAGATCATTCAGGAGCGAATTGAGCGTGAGTTCAACATCGACCTGATTACGACAGCGCCAAGCGTTATCTATGATGTGTATATGACAGACGGCGAAAAGGTCGTTGTCGACAACCCGTCCAACATGCCGGATCCTCAAAAGATCGAAAGGGTTGAGGAGCCATACGTAAAAGCGACGATGATGGTGCCGAATGACTATGTCGGCGCTGTAATGGAGCTTTGCCAAGGAAAACGCGGCAATTTCATTGATATGCAGTATTTAGACGCAAACCGTGTCAGCATCATTTATGATATGCCATTAGCGGAAATCGTATATGAGTTTTTTGATCAGCTGAAATCAAGCACTAAAGGCTATGCGTCCTTTGATTATGAACTGATCGGCTACAAACCGTCCAAGCTTGTGAAAATGGACATTATGCTGAATGGTGAAAAAATCGATGCCCTTTCCTTTATCGTGCATCGTGATTACGCATATGAACGGGGAAAAGTGATCGTTGAAAAACTGAAAGAACTCATTCCGCGCCAGCAGTTTGAAGTTCCGGTACAAGCCGCAATCGGCCAGAAAATCGTGGCCCGCTCCACCATAAAAGCAATGCGTAAAAACGTATTGGCTAAATGTTACGGAGGGGACATCTCGCGTAAACGGAAACTTCTTGAAAAACAAAAAGAAGGAAAACGCCGTATGAAGCAGGTCGGCTCAGTTGAAGTGCCGCAAGAAGCATTTATGGCAGTTCTGAAAATGGACGACAGTCCGAAAAAACAATAGAAGCCGCCGCAGTCTTGTACTGCGGCTTCTTTCTGTAAAGAAGGTGAATCCGTTGAAATCAGCTTATATCCATATCCCATTTTGTGAGCATATTTGCCACTACTGCGATTTCAATAAATATTTTATTCAAAGTCAGCCAGTCGACGAGTATTTAAACGCACTCGAACAGGAAATGATAAATACAATAGCAAAAACCGGGCAGCCTGATCTTAAAACAATCTTTATCGGAGGAGGCACGCCAACCTCCCTGTCTGAGGAACAGCTTAAAAAGCTAATGGACATGATCAACCGCGTGCTAAAGCCCTCAAGCGACTTATCGGAATTTGCGGTTGAAGCGAATCCGGACGACTTGTCCGCAGAGAAATTAAAAATATTAAAAGAAGCAGGCGTAAATCGCCTCAGCTTTGGTGTGCAAACGTTCGAAGACGATCTGTTAGAAAAAATCGGCCGAGTGCACAAGCAAAAAGATGTATTCACCTCTTTTGAAAGAGCGCGGGATATCGGTTTTGAGAATATCAGTCTTGATCTCATGTTCGGGCTTCCGGGGCAAACCCTCAAGCATCTGGAACATTCCATAAACACTGCTTTATCACTGGATGCCGAGCATTATTCCGTTTACTCCCTTATTGTAGAACCGAAAACGGTATTTTATAATTTGATGCAAAAAGGGCGGCTTCATCTTCCGCCGCAGGAGCAGGAAGCTGAAATGTATGAAATGGTGATGAGCCAGATGGAAGCTCACGGCATTCATCAATATGAAATCAGCAACTTTGCTAAGGCAGGCATGGAATCTAAGCACAATCTAACGTATTGGAGCAACGAACAATATTTCGGTTTCGGAGCCGGCGCTCACGGATATATCGGCGGCACACGAACAGTGAACGTCGGACCTGTTAAGCATTACATTGACCTGATAGCTGAAAAGGGTTTTCCGTACAGAGATACACATGAAGTAACAACAGAAGAACAGATTGAGGAAGAAATGTTTTTAGGTTTGAGAAAAACAGCCGGTGTCAGCAAAAAACGATTCGCAGAAAAATACGGCCGTTCCCTGGATGGACTTTTCCCAAGCGTGTTAAAAGACCTCGCTGAAAAAGGGCTGATTCACAATTCGGAGTCTGCCGTTTATTTGACTCATCAAGGGAAATTATTAGGCAATGAAGTTTTTGGCGCTTTTTTGGGTGAGTTATAATTGACATTTTTCTTGTGGTTTGATACTTTTGTTATAGAATTAGCACTCGCTTATTGAGAGTGCTAACAGAGGTGATGATGATGTTAACAAATCGTCAGCTGCTGATCCTTCAGGTTATAATCAACGATTTTATTAAATCGGCACAGCCGGTGGGATCAAGAACTCTTTCGAAAAAAGATGAAATCACATTTAGCTCTGCAACAATAAGAAACGAGATGGCTGACTTGGAGGAATTGGGCTTTATTGAAAAAACCCATTCATCCTCAGGACGTGTTCCGTCAGAAAAAGGGTATCGGTACTATGTTGACCATTTGCTGTCACCCGTCAAACTGACGAAAAGCGACCTGGACCAAATCCACTCGATCTTCAAAGAGAAAATTTTCGAGCTGGAGAAGACAGTTCAAAAATCAGCGCAAATTTTGTCCGATCTGACGAATTACACATCCATCGTACTCGGGCCGAAGCTGAGTGAGAATTACCTTAAACAGATTCAAATCATTCCGATTCAGCCTGATATGGCGGTAGCGATTCTCGTTACCAATACGGGGCATGTGGAAAACAAAACGATTAACTTTCCGACCAAAATGGATCTGTCTGATATTGAAAAACTGGTAAATATACTGAACGACCGTTTAAGCGGCGTTCCAATGGATGAACTGAATGAGCGCATATTTAAAGAAGTTGTCATGTACCTAAGACAGCACATTAAAAACTATGACAATATACTCGACGCGCTTCGTTCAACCTTTCATTCCACAAATCACATTGAAAAGTTGTTTTTTGGCGGGAAAATCAATATGCTGAACCAGCCTGAGTTCCATGATATCACCCGAGTTCGGTCGCTGCTTTCATTAATTGAGAAAGAACAGGATGTTTTAAAGCTGGTTCAATCCCCGCGCACGGGAATTTCGATTAAAATCGGAAAAGAAAACGACTATGAAGAGATGGAAAATTGCAGTCTGATTACGGCTTCTTATTCCGTAGACCAGAAGCAGATCGGCTCAATTGCGATTATCGGCCCGACCCGCATGAATTATTCCAGGGTTGTCAGCCTGCTTCAGCATGTGACTTCGGACTTGTCAAAAGCATTAACAAGTCTGTATGATGAATAAGGGAATTTTGGCAAATTTTATGAAGGACAGCACCTGTCCTTCTCCTTACACTTTGAGGGAGGTGAACACAATGTCAGAAGAAAAACAAACCGTTGAACAAAACGAAACAGAAGAGCAAGAAATCATTGAAGAACAAGCTGCCGCTGATGAACAGCAGGAAGAAACAAATGAAAGCGAACTTCTTCAAAACCAAATTAACGAATTGCAAGGTTTGCTTGAGGAAAAAGAAAACAAACTTTTGCGTGTTCAAGCAGACTTTGAAAACTATAAACGACGCAGCCGTTTAGAGATGGAAGCGTCCCAAAAATACCGTTCTCAAAATATCGTGACTGATTTGCTGCCGGCTCTTGATAGCTTTGAACGAGCGCTTCAGGTTGAAGCCGACAATGAACAGACGAAAAGTTTGCTCCAGGGAATGGAAATGGTCCACCGTCAGCTCGTAGAAGCCTTGAAAAAAGAAGGCGTCGAAGCCATCGAAGCTGTAGGGCAGGAATTTGATCCTAATCTGCACCAAGCTGTTATGCAGGCTGAAGACGAAAACTACGGCTCCAACATTGTTGTTGAGGAAATGCAAAAAGGCTATAAGCTGAAGGATCGCGTCATTCGCCCTTCCATGGTCAAAGTGAATCAATAATTACATAGCAGGAGGTTATTCAAGTGAGTAAAGTTATCGGAATCGACTTAGGAACAACAAACTCATGTGTGGCAGTTCTTGAAGGCGGCGAGCCTAAAGTGATTGCTAACGCTGAAGGAAACCGCACAACGCCATCAGTTGTTGCGTTCAAAAACGGCGAACGCCAAGTAGGGGAAGTGGCTAAACGCCAATCTATTACAAACCCTAACACAATTATGTCTATCAAACGTCATATGGGTACTGATTATAAAGTTGAAATTGAAGGAAAGGATTACACTCCACAAGAAGTGTCTGCTATCATCCTTCAACACCTTAAATCATACGCTGAAAGCTATCTTGGCGAAACAGTATCAAAAGCAGTTATCACAGTTCCTGCATACTTTAACGATGCTGAGCGTCAAGCAACAAAAGACGCTGGTAAAATTGCCGGTCTTGAAGTAGAACGTATCATCAACGAGCCGACTGCAGCAGCGCTTGCATACGGACTTGATAAAACAGATGAAGATCAAACGATCCTAGTATACGACCTTGGCGGCGGTACATTCGACGTTTCCATCCTTGAGCTTGGCGACGGTGTATTCGAAGTTCGTTCAACTGCCGGCGACAACCGTCTGGGCGGGGACGATTTTGACCAAGTTATCATCGATCATCTTGTGTCTGAATTCAAAAAAGAAAACGGCATTGATTTGTCAAAAGACAAAATGGCGCTTCAGCGTTTGAAAGACGCAGCTGAAAAAGCGAAAAAAGATCTTTCCGGCGTTTCTTCTACGCAAATTTCTTTACCGTTTATCACAGCTGGAGAAGCAGGACCGCTTCACCTTGAACTTACATTAACTCGCGCTAAATTCGAAGAGCTTTCTTCTCATTTAGTAGAGCGCACAATGGGTCCTGTCCGTCAAGCGCTTCAAGATGCAGGACTTTCTGCAAGCGAAATAGACAAAGTCATCCTTGTCGGCGGATCAACTCGTATCCCTGCCGTACAAGAAGCAATCAAAAAAGAAACTGGAAAAGAAGCGCATAAAGGCGTAAACCCGGATGAAGTTGTAGCGCTTGGTGCTGCGATTCAGGGCGGCGTTATCACAGGTGACGTAAAAGACGTTGTTCTTCTTGACGTTACACCGCTTTCTCTCGGTATCGAAACAATGGGCGGCGTGTTTACAAAACTGATCGACCGCAACACGACGATCCCGACAAGCAAATCTCAAGTGTTCTCAACTGCTGCTGATAACCAAACAGCTGTTGATATCCATGTTCTTCAAGGTGAGCGCCCAATGTCTGCCGACAACAAAACACTCGGCCGCTTCCAGCTTACTGATATCCCGCCAGCACCGCGCGGCGTGCCTCAAATCGAAGTTTCTTTCGATATTGACAAAAATGGTATCGTAAACGTAAGAGCAAAAGACTTAGGCACAGGAAAAGAACAAAACATTACAATCAAATCTTCTTCAGGTCTTTCAGATGAAGAGATCGAACGCATGGTAAAAGAAGCGGAAGAAAATGCTGACGCTGATGCGAAGAAAAAAGAAGAAATCGAAGTCCGCAACGAAGCAGATCAGCTTGTTTTCCAAACTGAGAAAACATTAAAAGATCTTGAAGGCAAAGTGGATGAAGAACAAGTGAAAAAAGCCAACGATGCCAAAGACGCTTTAAAAGCAGCAATTGAGAAAAACGAATTTGAAGAGATCAAAGCGAAAAAAGATGAGCTTCAAACAATCGTTCAAGAGCTTTCTATGAAGCTTTATGAAGAAGCTGCTAAAGCACAGCAAGCTCAAGGCGGAGCAAACGCTGAAGGCAAAGCGGATGACAACGTTGTCGACGCTGAATACGAAGAAGTAAACGACGACCAAAACAAAAAATAAGTTCTTTTTAGTGTCAGCCCCGCTTCCGGAGCTGACCGAAAAGAACACATTTCATAATCTGATTCAATGATTAGAAAGTCAAAGTCAGGCATCTCTTGGCTTTGACTTTTTTTCTTGCCCGGGATAAAAGGAATTGAAAAATCATAATTCAAAATGATACAATCTAATTTATGTGAGAAATTCGGGAGAGTGAAGCGAGATGAGTAAGCGTGATTACTATGAAGTGCTGGGAGTAAGTAAGAGCGCTTCAAAGGATGAAATTAAAAAAGCTTATCGGAAGCTGTCAAAAAAATATCATCCTGATATTAACAAAGAAGCCGGATCAGATGAAAAATTTAAAGAGGTAAAAGAAGCGTACGAAACGCTGTCAGATGACCAAAAACGTGCGCATTACGATCAATTTGGTCACACTGATCCTAACCAAGGCTTCGGCGGCGGAGGTTTTGGCGGCGGCGATTTCGGCGGTTTTGGTTTCGATGATATTTTCTCAAGTATTTTCGGCGGAGGCACAAGACGGAGAGATCCAAATGCTCCGCGCCAGGGTGCTGATTTACAGTATACGATGACCCTGTCGTTTGAGGATGCGGCTTTCGGTAAAGAAACAACCATCGAAATTCCCCGCGAGGAAACGTGCGAAACATGTAAAGGCTCAGGTGCGAAACCTGGAACAAATCCAGAAACATGCTCCCACTGCGGAGGCTCCGGCCAGTTAAACGTGGAGCAAAATACACCGTTTGGAAAAGTCGTTAACAGACGGGTCTGCCACCACTGTGAAGGTACAGGCAAAATCATTAAAAACAAATGTGCGGACTGCGGCGGCAAAGGAAAAATCAAAAAACGCAAGAAAATCAATGTGACAATTCCAGCCGGTGTAGATGACGGGCAGCAGCTTCGTCTATCGGGACAGGGTGAACCAGGAATAAACGGCGGCCCTGCTGGGGATTTATTTGTCGTGTTCCATGTACGCGCACACGAGTTCTTCGAGCGTGACGGCGATGATATTTACTGTGAAATGCCGTTAACGTTTGCTCAGGCTGCTCTTGGAGATGAGGTAGAAGTGCCGACGCTGCATGGAAAAGTGAAATTGAAAATTCCGGCCGGTACACAAACAGGAACGAAATTTAGATTAAGAGGCAAAGGCGTTCAAAATGTCAGAGGCTATGGACAGGGTGACCAGCATATCGTCGTCCGCGTCGTTACGCCGACAAATCTGACTGATAAACAAAAAGACATTATCCGCGAATTTGCCGAAGTCAGCGGAAACCTGCCTGACGAACAGGAAATGAGTTTCTTTGACAAGGTAAAACGCGCGTTTAAAGGTGATTAATTATTGGATGAGGAGTTGGTAGTTTTGAAATGGTCCGAATTAAGCATTCACACAACACATGAAGCGGTCGAACCTATCTCAAATATATTGCATGAAGCTGGTGCAAGTGGGGTTGTGATAGAGGACCCGCTTGATTTAATTAAAGAACGTGAGAATGTGTACGGGGAAATCTACCAGCTCGACCCCAATGATTACCCAGATGAGGGTGTCATTGTCAAAGCATATCTGCCGGTTAACAGTTTTCTGGGCGAAACTGTAGACGGCATCAAAGAAACGATTAATAATCTCCTTCTTTACAATATTGATTTGGGCAGAAACCACATCACTATTTCTGAAGTAAATGAAGAAGAGTGGGCGACTGCCTGGAAAAAGTATTATCATCCTGTGAAAATTTCTGAAAAGTTTACAATTGTGCCGACGTGGGAGGAATATACGCCGGTCCATACTGATGAACTGATTATTGAAATGGACCCGGGAATGGCTTTCGGCACAGGGACACATCCGACAACCGTACTCTGCATTCAGGCGCTTGAACGCTTTGTGCAAAAGGGTGATAAGGTGATTGATGTCGGCACTGGTTCGGGAATTTTAAGTATTGCGGCTGCAATGCTTAAGGCTGAATCGGTTCATGCCTACGATCTTGATCCCGTGGCTGTAGAAAGTGCACGCCTCAATCTCAAGCTGAACAAAGTCAGCGATATTGCTCAAGTGAAGCAAAACAATTTGTTAGACGGGATTGAAGGGGAACATGATGTGATTGTGGCCAACATTTTGGCTGAAGTCATTCTTCGCTTTACTTCACAAGCGTACAGCCTGTTAAAAGAAGGCGGCCACTTTATTACGTCAGGAATCATCGGTCATAAAAAACAAGAAGTAAAAGAAGCACTGGAACAAGCTGGCTTTACCATTGTAGAAATCCTTTCAATGGAAGATTGGGTCAGCATTATTGCGAAAAAATAACAGTTAGTAGGTGTCACAGCGTATGCAACGATATTTTATCGAGCTCACGAAGCAGCAAATAGAGGAAGCGCCGGCTTTTTCGATTACCGGCGAAGATGTTCATCATATTGTGAACGTGATGAGAATGAATGAGGGAGATCAGATTATCTGCTGCTCTCAAGACGGCTTCGAGGCAAAATGTGAACTTCAATCTGTTTCCAAAGATAAAGTGTCCTGCCTTGTGATAGAATGGACGAATAAAAACAGAGAGCTTCCGATAAAGGTCTATATTGCGAGCGGCCTTCCGAAAGGAGATAAGCTTGAATGGATTATTCAAAAGGGGACTGAGCTCGGAGCTCATGCCTTTATTCCTTTCCAAGCCGCGCGTTCTGTTGTCAAGCTGGATGACAAAAAGGCAAAGAAAAAGCGGGAAAGATGGACGAAAATTGCAAAGGAAGCGGCTGAGCAATCGTACCGTAACGAAGTGCCGCGAGTGATGGATGTCCATTCTTTTCAGCAGCTTCTTCAAAGGATGCAGGATTTCGATAAATGTGTCGTTGCATACGAGGAGTCATCGAAGCAAGGGGAAATAAGCGCATTCAGCGCGATTGTAAGCAGCCTTCCGAAAGGATCATCTCTATTGATCGTATTTGGTCCAGAAGGCGGTTTAACAGAAGCTGAGGTTGAACGGCTCACAGAGCAAGACGGTGTGACGTGCGGCCTTGGACCGAGAATTTTAAGGACAGAAACCGCTCCGCTATACGCATTGAGCGCGATTTCTTATCAAACAGAGTTATTAAGAGGTGATCAGTAATGGCAACTGTTGCTTTCCATACGCTTGGCTGTAAAGTCAACCATTATGAAACAGAAGCAATCTGGCAGCTTTTCAAAGAAGCGGGCTATGAAAGAAGAGACTTTGAACAAACAGCTGATGTATATGTCATTAATACATGTACGGTTACAAATACGGGAGATAAAAAAAGCCGCCAAGTGATCAGACGCGCCATTCGTCAAAATCCTGACGGTGTCATCTGTGTCACAGGCTGCTACGCGCAAACCTCACCTGCTGAGATTATGGCGATCCCCGGTGTCGACATTGTAGTTGGAACACAGGACCGTGAAAAAATGCTTGGCTACATTGACCAATACCGAGAAGAACGCCAGCCGATTAATGGCGTCAGCAACATCATGAAAGCAAGAGTATATGAAGAGCTTGATGTGCCTGCTTTCACGGACCGCACAAGAGCGTCATTAAAAATACAGGAGGGCTGCAATAATTTCTGCACATTCTGTATCATTCCGTGGGCGCGCGGCCTGCTCCGCTCCCGCGATCCTGAAGAAGTCATTAAACAAGCGCAGCAGCTTGTTGATGCCGGATATAAGGAAATTGTTCTTACGGGTATTCATACAGGCGGCTACGGCGAAGATATGAAAGATTACAACTTCGCGAAGCTTTTGAGCGAATTAGACACCCGTGTGGAAGGCGTGAAACGGATCAGAATTTCTTCCATCGAAGCCAGCCAAATCACTGACGAAGTGATCGAGGTCTTAGACCGCTCAGATAAGATAGTGAATCATCTGCATATTCCTATCCAATCCGGATCAAACACAGTGCTTAAACGAATGAGACGCAAATATACAATGGAATTCTTTGCAGACCGTTTAAATAAATTGAAAAAAGCACTGCCAGGCTTAGCTGTTACTTCTGATGTCATCGTCGGATTCCCTGGAGAAACAGAAGAAGAATTTATGGAAACCTATAACTTTATTAAAGAACATAAATTCTCTGAACTGCATGTTTTCCCTTACAGTAAACGTACAGGAACACCAGCTGCGCGAATGGAAGACCAAGTGGATGAAAACGTGAAAAACGAACGTGTGCACCGCCTGATTGCTCTTTCTGACCAGCTTGCAAAAGAATACGCTTCTCAGTATGAAAATGAAGTGCTTGAGATTATCCCTGAGGAAGCGTTTAAGGAAACAGAAGAAGAAAATATGTTTGTCGGTTACACAGACAATTATATGAAGGTTGTTTTCAAAGGTACGGAAGATATGATCGGCAAAATCGTAAAAGTCAAAATCCTAAAAGCAGGTTATCCTTACAACGAAGGACAGTTTGTCCGTGTGGTTGAGGATGAAATAACTGAACACATGCGTTTGTCTTCTTAACCTAAAAAATCGGTGCATTAAAATGTACCGGTTTTTTATTTAGCCGGGATAAGAAGGTGAATCAAGCGGTAAAACAAGTTTGTAAGCGGAAGAAATAAAAGAGCTGTTACTACATTAAATAAAAGGCTGAAATGAGCAATCCTTTGGGCAGGATCGGGTGATAACTGCTCTACAAAGCCGGTCGCTGCGGTCAGAAAAGGCAATACTAGAGCCACCCCTAGCACGTTAAATACCACATGCGCATACGCTGTCTGTTTCGCCGCATATCCACCGGATACAGCAGCCATGACAGCTGTAATGCATGTCCCGATATTTGATCCGAGTACGACGCTCATCGCCTGTGTCAGTCCGATAATCCCTTCATTCATAAAACTCATCAAAATGCCGATACAGACAGAACTGGAGTGAATGATGGCAGTTAACACCATGCCGATGAGCAAAGCGGACCAGTTTGAATCGTTAACATGGTATAGAACGTCGGCTCCCGTTTTCAGCTTCGTCAGCGGCCCGGCAAGGTGGCTGAATCCGCTGATGCAAAAGAAGATGATGCCCAGTCCGAGGAAGCTTGTTCCCAGCTGTTTCAAAGGATACCTGCCAGTCAGAAAAAACAATAAACCTCCTATTAAAAGAACCCAAATCAAAATATCCATTTTGATAGCAATAAATTCAGTTGTAAAAGTAGAGCCAACATTTGTCCCCAGAATCATCGGTATCGTCCGCTTAAAAGAAAGAACGCCCGCACTTACAAAGCCGATGACAATGACCATAAAGGCTGAACTGCTCTGAAGTATCCCCGTAAATACAATGCTGATAAGAAACGCTTTTAACGGATGGTCTGTAAATAAAAGCAAACGATCTTCAATTTTTGAGTACGCCATAGAAATTAAGCCTTTTCGAAGCATGTTCATGCCTGTGAGAAAGAATAATATAAGAGCAGTAAAGCTAATCAGAATTAACATCCTATTCACCAACCCCTTTCTATCATTATATAGACAGGCAGTCGCACTCATGACGGAAAAGTGAACTCACTTAGTTGACCTGACTGATGGCTTATATTATAATGTCAAAGTACATGTTTATATGTGTAACTTAAAGGTAGTCGATTGGTGTATTCGGAGGGAGGGAAAGAGAATGTCAAAAACGGTCGTTAGAAAAAACGAATCGCTTGAAGATGCTCTTCGTCGCTTCAAACGCAGTGTATCAAAGACAGGTACTTTGCAAGAAGCAAGAAAGCGTGAATTTTATGAAAAACCTAGCGTAAAGCGCAAGAAAAAGTCTGAAGCTGCTAGAAAACGCAAATTCTAAAAGAGGGTGGATTTATGAGTCTTCTTGAGCGTCTCAACCAGGATATGAAGCTGTATATGAAAAACCGTGAGAAAGACAAACTGACTGTCGTTCGAATGGTTAAGGCTTCACTTCAAAATGAAGCAATTAAGCTTAAGAAAGACAGTTTGACCGAGGATGAGGAACTCACTGTCCTTTCTCGTGAACTTAAGCAACGTAAAGACTCCCTCCAGGAATTTTCAAACGCTAATCGTTTAGATTTAGTAGATAAAGTTCAAAAAGAGCTGGACATTTTAGAAGTTTATTTACCTGAGCAGCTGTCAGAAGAAGAGCTGCGTACAATCGTAAATGATACCATCGCGGAGGTCGGTGCGAGCTCAAAAGCGGACATGGGCAAAGTGATGGGGGCAATTATGCCTAAAGTAAAAGGTAAAGCTGACGGAAGTTTAATTAATAAACTTGTGAGCAGTCAACTGTCTTAAATGGCAAAGAAAAGGACATCTTTCTAAGAGAGATGTCTTTTTTTATACATAAAAAAATGAAACCTTTGATACATTTGTTACGTATGAAGAGAAGGCACTTATTATAAAAGGAAGGAGGGATACACCGCCCTTGCTTCAAATCAAAGGATTCCGTGCTGCTCTTTTGGGTATATTTTTGCTTTCTTTATTAGGCGTACAGCTGAACGCAAAAGCAGAAAAGCAAACTGTTTATGTGATTCCGGTTGAAAAAAATGTCGAACAGGGTCTCGTCTCGTTTTTGTCCCGTTCGTTACAAGACGCAAAGGATGCACATGCAGACCATATTATTCTTGATATCAATACCCCGGGGGGATTGGTCAAATCTGCTATTGATATGGCCGATTTGATAACCGATAGCGAGATCCCCGTAACTGCATATGTCAACAAACGCGCGTTGTCTGCTGGTGCATATATTGCACTTCAAGCAGATCACATTTATATGGCGCCTGGCGGAAAAATGGGAGCCGCCGCGATTGTTGATGGCCAAGGCAATGCCGCTGACCAAAAAGCTCAATCACTTTGGCTGGCAGAGATGGAAGATGCCGCAGTGAAAAATAACCGCGATCCAAAATATGCGCTCGCAATGGCTGACCCAGATATAGATGCCAAGGAAGTCGGCGCGCCTAAGGGAGATCTGCTGACACTTAACGCAGACAAGGCAACTGAGGTAGGCTATTCAGAAGGCACTGCTGACAATTTGTCCACGCTCGTAAAGAAGCTTGGGTTCGAAAAAGCGCAGATCAGCTACGCAAAGGAGAGCTTTGCGGAAAAGACAGCAAGGTGGCTGACGAATCCGGTCATTGTCCCTATTCTGCTGACAATCGCTTTTTTAGGTCTGACGGTGGAGCTTTTTTCCCCGGGTGTCGGCCTCCCTGGAACGGCTGGACTCATTGCGTTATTGCTGTTCTTCTACGGGCATCTCGCAGCAGGCCTTGCCGGGTATGAGACGGTTCTCCTCTTTATAGCAGGGGTGATTCTCATTCTGCTTGAGATTTTTCTTCCCGGAGGAATCATTGGATTACTGGGCTTAGGAGCGATTATTGCGAGCCTGTTTTTAGCCGCGGGGAGCTTCACTGTCATGGCGGTTTCTCTCTTGATCGCCTCAGCTGTTTCGATTACAGCTTTTATTTTACTGACAAGGGTGTTGGGAAAGCGTATGAAATTCTTTAAGAAATTGATATTAAATGATTCTACAAACACGGAGAGCGGCTACGTTTCAAATCAAACGCGCACGGACTTAATGGGAAAAGTGGGTATAACCTTTACACCGCTGCGTCCTTCCGGTACCGTGATTATTGATGATGAACGCCTTGACGTTGTTTCGGAGGGATCGTTTACAGAAAAAGATAAAAAAGTAAAAGTGATTAAAGTAGAAGGCTCACGCATTGTCGTGAGAGAAATTTAAATAGAAACGAGGAGAAGTTATATGGATCCGTCAACACTTATGATTCTGGCAATTGTCGCAGTAGCGATCATTGTTTTGGCAGTATTTTTTACATTTGTGCCTGTAATGCTTTGGATTTCAGCTTTGGCAGCCGGAGTGAAAATCAGCATTTTCACTCTAGTTGGGATGAGGCTTCGCCGTGTCATTCCGAATCGGGTTGTTAACCCGCTGATTAAAGCCCATAAAGCGGGACTTAATGTTGGAACAAACCAGCTTGAAAGCCACTACCTGGCTGGAGGTAATGTTGACAGAGTCGTCAACGCGCTTATCGCCGCTCAGCGAGCTAACATTGAACTCACATTCGAGCGCTGTGCTGCCATTGATCTTGCAGGCCGGGACGTGTTGGAAGCTGTTCAAATGAGCGTTAATCCTAAGGTGATTGAAACACCGTTCATTGCCGGTGTTGCAATGGACGGGATTGAAGTGAAAGCGAAAGCGAGAATCACAGTAAGAGCGAATATCGAGCGCCTCGTCGGGGGAGCAGGGGAAGAAACCATTGTAGCTCGTGTAGGTGAGGGGATCGTTTCTACAATCGGTTCATCTGATAATCATAAAAAAGTGCTTGAAAACCCTGACATGATTTCTCAGACAGTCCTTGGAAAAGGATTGGACTCAGGAACTGCGTTTGAAATTCTCTCAATTGATATTGCAGATGTAGATATCGGCAAAAACATCGGTGCAATTTTACAAACCGATCAGGCTGAGGCTGATAAAAACATCGCGCAGGCAAAAGCGGAAGAACGACGTGCGATGGCTGTCGCTCAAGAACAGGAAATGCGTGCCCGCGTAGAAGAAATGCGCGCGAAAGTAGTAGAAGCCGAGGCGGAAGTGCCGCTTGCGATGGCAGAAGCTTTGCGCGAAGGGAATATTGGCGTCATGGATTACATGAATATCAAGAATATCGATGCTGACACAGAAATGCGTGATTCATTCGGCAAGCTGACGAAAGACCCTTCGGATGAAGACCGCAAATCATAATCTCTCTAAGAAGGGAGAACGCTGATGGAAGATTTACTGACCAATCCGCTTATTATTGCAGCGATCATCGGAATCATTTCTGCGATTTTCGGCAAAAAGAGCAAAGAAGAAAAGCAAAACAGCCAAAAAAGAAAAAAACCTCAACACGTGCAATCTGCTTCTTCTCAAAAGAAGCAGTCAAAAGAAGATGCCCCTGCACCTATCCCTAACCGTATGGAACAGGCAAGACGGGAAGCGGAAGAAAGACGCAGGGAAACAGCAAGAAACCTGAAAGGGCTGGAACGAGATCTTGCTGCTGCCAAACAAAAAACAGTATACACAAAACAAAAAATGCTTCAGGTGAATAAGGACACCGTCGTACAGGGAATCGTTCTAGGAGAGGTGTTCGGGCCTCCACGGGCGAAAAAACCTCACCGTACGATGCGCTCAGCCCGTAAAAATTAAAGTGTTAGAACCTCCTTTCAAATCATACATATGAGATGAAAGGGGGTTCTTTTTGTATGGGGCAAAGAAAGAATCGTATGAAAGCTTGGCTGACAAGAGCATTGGAAATTCCCCCGGACGTTATGATGGATCTGCCGAGGATTACAATGGTTGGCAGACTTCATATCTACATAGAAAACCACAGAGGCCTTTTGCTTTTCAGTGAGAATGAAGTGAGGCTGATGCTGAAGCAGGGCCAGTGCATCATATCTGGTAAAAATTTTGTCATCAAGGCGATTCTTCCGGAAGAGATACTTTTGGAGGGTACGATTGATGTCGTTCGATATGTTGAGTCATAAAGCCGAGGGGGAAATGTTGTGAAAAATAAATGGCTGTCTTTTTTTTCGGGTAAGGTCCAGCTTGAATTGACGGGAAGAGGGATTGAGCGGCTCCTTAATGAATGCACAAGACAGGGGATTCCGGTCTTTCATGTCAAAAAAAAGAAAGAAGCCGTATCGTTATATATACAGCTTCAGGATGTACATGCCTTTCGGCGGGTGAGAAGTAAATTTAAATGTAAAGCCCGATTTATCCATCGGAAGGGTTTTCCCTTCCTGTTGCTGAAATCAAAGCTGAATATAGGGTTTACGATCGGTTTTGCGATTTTTTTCATCCTTTTGTTTTTGCTGTCCAATATGGTGTGGAAAATTGATGTGACAGGCGCTAAGCCTGAAACAGAACATCAAATGAGGCAGCATCTTAATGAAATCGGCGTCAAAAAGGGCCGTCTGCAGTTTTTAATGATGTCGCCCGAAAAAATACAGAAATCATTAACCAATGGAATAGACAATATCACTTGGGTCGGAGTTGATCTGAAGGGGACGACCATTCACATGAAAGTTGTGGAGAAAAATGAGCCCGAAAAAGAAAAGTATGTTAGCCCGCGCAATATTGTCGCCAAAAAGAAAGCAACCATTACGAGAATGTTTGTGCAAAAAGGACAGCCCATGGCCGCCATACACGATCATGTTGAAAAGGGGCAGCTGCTTGTTTCGGGACTGATCGGCAGCGAAGACCATCAGCAGGAAGTCGCCTCAAAAGCAGAAATTTACGGAGAAACCTGGTATAGATCAGAAGTGACAGTCCCGCTTGAAACATTATTTAACGTCTATACGGGCAAAGTAAGGACAAAGCACAAGCTTTCTTTTGGTTCTTTGGCAATCCCGATCTGGGGGATGACGTTTAAAAAAGAGGAATTGAAGCATCCAAAAACAGAACAAGAAAAGCATTCGCTTCATTTTCTCGGATTTAAGCTCCCTGTATCCTATGTCAAAGAGCAAACGAGAGAAAGTGAAGAGGCTTTGCGAAAATATACGAAAGAAGAAGCAGTTCAAGAAGGCATTAAATTGGGTAAACAGGATGTAGAGGATAAAATAGGCGAAAACGGCGAGGTGAAAAGTGAAAAAGTTTTGCACCAGACTGTTGAGAATGGTAAAGTAAAGTTGATTATTCTCTACCAAGTTATAGAAGATATCGTTCAAACCACACCTATTGTCAGGGAGACTGAAGAATGACAGAACATTTACTTGCGATGAATCAAAAACTGAAAAACCCGGACGAGGCGCTTTCACTCTTCGGGAACCAAGATTCTTTTTTGAAATTGATGGAGAAAGATCTGAATGTAAATATCATTACGCGCGGCGAGACGATTTATGTTTCAGGCGATGATGAATCGTTTCAGATTGCAGACAGGCTGCTGGGATCGCTCCTCGCTTTAATTCGCAAGGGGATAGAGATCTCTGAACGTGATGTGATTTACGCCATCAAAATGGCAAAGAAGAATGAACTTGAATACTTTGAAAGCATGTATGAAGAAGAAATTACAAAAAACGCAAAAGGCAAATCAATCCGTGTAAAAACAATGGGACAGCGGGAATACGTGGCCGCTATGAAGCGGAATGACCTTGTATTCGGCATTGGTCCGGCGGGAACCGGGAAAACGTACCTGGCTGTCGTAAAAGCAGTCCATGCTTTAAAAAACGGACATATCAAAAAAATCATTTTAACAAGACCTGCCGTGGAAGCCGGTGAAAGCCTTGGTTTTCTCCCAGGTGACCTAAAAGAAAAAGTAGATCCTTATTTGCGCCCGCTGTATGACGCTCTCCATGATGTGCTTGGGGCAGATCATACAGAACGTCTGATGGAAAGAGGCATCATTGAAATTGCTCCGCTCGCATATATGAGGGGGCGGACGCTCGATGATGCTTATGTTATACTTGATGAAGCACAGAATACCACGCCTGCTCAAATGAAAATGTTTTTGACGAGACTGGGTTTTGGCTCTAAAATGATCATTACAGGTGACGTCAGCCAAATTGATCTGCCGAAAGGCGTCAAATCGGGACTTGCAGTAGCGAAGGAGATGCTGAAAGGAATAGACGGCATTTCTATGATTGAGCTAGACCAGACAGACGTGGTCAGACATCCGCTTGTTGCGAAAATTATTGAAGCATACGATAAGCAAAATTAATGCTGAATGACCCGATCGCGCGTTATCGGGTCATTTTTATGATTGCTTATGGGCTTGATGTTTCAAGAGGAGGTTCTTGTGTTGAAAAAGAAGGCTAAGACCAAAAGCAGCTCAAAAAAATGGAGCAGTTTTAAAAATGCCCGCTCCATGCATGTACTGCTGTATCTTCTGCTGGCTACCATTATGTTTGCTTTGCTCTTTATACATGTTAAGCCGGAAACACTTGATTTAGACCTGTTTTCAGTTAGCGACAAGACCATTTACGCTCCGGCAACCGTAGAAGATCAAAAAGCCACAGAGGAAAAAAAGCAAGCCGCTGAGGACGCGGTTGAAGATCAATATACATTAAAAAAAGAATATACAGACAATCGGATTGACCTTGTGTCATCAATATTCGACAGTATTAGTGAAGTGAAAAAATCATCAGAAGAAGGCAGTAAATCACCATCGGAAAAATCAATGGTCAAATCTGTAAAGGACAAATTGACATCAGATGTGAATGATTCTATATCGGAGGATTCCATCAAGACATTGCTGAAAGCAGACAGTGAAGACTTTTCTTTTGTCAGAGATACGGTCATTACCGCGGTAAATACGGTCATGAGCAGTGAAATCCCCTCGGATAAACTATCTGATGCAAAGGATAAGGTAGAAAAAGAGCTAAAGAGCAATTCTATTCCGTCTAAATACTTGGGAGCCGCGACAGAAATCGGGCGTTTTGCTATTATTCCGAATTACGTCTTCGATCCGAAAGCAACAGAGGCAAAACGGCAGGAAGCCTCAGATAATGTCCAGCAGGTTCAAATCAAACAGGGACAAGTGCTCGTGGAAGAAAATGACCTCATTGATCGGGAAGTGTACAGAAAACTTGAGCTGACCGGGTTATTAAATAACTCAAATCTCTTTAAACCGATCAGCGGGCTATTGATTATGATCGGACTTTTCATTGCAACACTTGTATATTATTTTGAAAAACAGAAACAAAATCTGAAGTTTAAAAACCAATCCATTCTGTTATTCTCCATAATCACAACACTTTTGCTTGTGATCATGGAGGTTGTCAGTTTGTTTCAGAAGATGGAGTATAATAATATCGGCTATCTGGTCCCCATTGCGGCCGGCGCCATCTTAATCAAACTGCTGATGAATGAACGCATTGCCATTTTGGGAAGTATCATTCTTGCGATTTGCGGAAGTATGATGTTTAATCAGGGTGTGACAGGAACATTCAATTATGTCATAGGGATTTATTATTTGATCAGCGGCATTTCAGGTGTATTATTTTTAGGAAAACACAATGCAAGATCAAAGATTTTGCAGACCGGACTTTTCGTGGCGTTTATTAATATGGTTGTCGTTCTATCCTTATTATTGATCCAGAACACTGCGCTGTCGGGTCTTGAAATCGGCACGTTAATGCTCATGGGGGTTGTGTCGGGGTTTGCTTCATCTGTATTGATCATCGGCCTGATGCCGTTTTTTGAGACGGGCTTTGGCATTTTATCCACCATGAGGCTGCTCGAGCTGTCTAATCCTAACCATCCGCTATTGCGCAAAATACTGACAGAAACACCAGGTACATATCATCACAGTGTAATGGTTGCCAATTTATCAGAGGCAGCCTGTGAAGCGGTTGGGGCTAATGGTTTGCTTGCAAGAGTCGGCGCATATTATCACGATCTCGGAAAAACAAAGCGCCCGCAATATTTTATTGAAAACCAAATGAATATTGACAATCCGCATGACAAGCTGTCACCTCAGTTGAGTAAAAATATTATTATCTCGCATACGACAGACGGTGCGAATATGCTGAGAAGCTATAAATTTCCGAAAGAGCTTGTCGATATTGCTGAGCAGCATCATGGAACCTCGCTTTTAAAGTTTTTTTACTATAAAGCGAAGGAAAAAGGCGACCAGATTACAGAGGAAGAGTTCCGTTATCCGGGGCCGAAGCCGCAGTCAAAGGAAGCCGCAATTATATCAGTGGCCGACAGTGTTGAAGCGGCCGTCAGATCCATGCACAATCCAAATCCTGAACGAATTGAAAAGCTTGTCCGGGGTATTATATCCGATAAGCTTCAGGACGGACAGTTCAGTGAATGCGATCTGACATTTAAAGAGCTGGATACAATCGCAAAAACGCTCTGTGCAACATTAAAAGGAATTTTCCACTCCCGGATTGAATATCCGGAGGCTACTAAGAAGGTGAAATAGATGAGTTTACTGATTGATATCGTTGATGAAACAGGAAGCGTCTCAGAAGAGCTGCTCAAAGAAGTAGAAAATCTGCTTCAATTTGCCGCTGAGCGTGAAGGCGTTCAAGACCAGGCTGAAGTTTCTGTCACGATTGTTTCCAATGATGACATACATCAGATTAACAAAGAATACCGGGGAAAGGATGCTCCGACAGATGTCATCTCATTTGCTCTTGAAGAAGAGGGAGAAGGCGAGATCGAAATCGTGGGCGCCGAAATGCCTCCGGTTTTAGGTGATATTATCATCAGTGCCGATCGCACAAGAGAGCAGGCAGAGGAGTATAATCATTCTTTTAAAAGAGAGCTCGGATTTCTAGCTGTACACGGATTTCTGCACCTTTTAGGATATGACCATATGACGAAAGAGGAAGAAGAGGAGATGTTTACTAAGCAAAAGGAATTGCTGGACGCTTATGGACTCAAAAGATCATAGAAATGAGCTGAATCGATTCTTCAAAAGCTTCGTGCATGCAGGCCGGGGCATCTGGGAAACAGTGCGGACGGAGCGGAATTTCCAATTTCATGCCGCAGCCGCCTGCGCTGTTCTCATTTGCGGCTTCCTTGTAGAGCTCAGCATGATTGAGTGGATGATTATATTCCTTTTGATAGGCGGTATGTTTTCGCTTGAGCTTTTAAATACAGCCATTGAACATACGGTGGATTTAATAACTGACAAACATCACCCTCTTGCTAAAGCGGCCAAGGACGCTGCCGCCGGGGCTGTTTGCGTTTTTGCCGTGATTTCGTGTATCATTGGTTTACTTATTTTTTTGCCAAAGCTGTAATGGCTGAAAATTCTTACATTTATTTTACATTTTTAGAAATGGGCGTGAAAAAAAGCGCGCGATTATGTAAAATATAAAGTGATAGCGGTACCATTATAGGTAAGAGAGGAATGTACACATGAACAGACAAGAATTAATAACAGAAGCTTTAAAAGCGCGTGATATGGCATATACGCCGTATTCCAAATTCCAAGTAGGAGCCGCTCTTCTTACCAAGGATGGAAAAGTGTACAGAGGCTGCAACATTGAGAACGCGGCATACAGCATGTGCAATTGCGCCGAGCGTACTGCTTTATTTAAAGCTGTTTCTGAAGGGGATACAGAGTTTCAGATGCTGGCCGTTGCGGCTGACACCCCTGGACCGGTATCTCCGTGCGGAGCCTGCCGCCAGGTGATTTCTGAGCTTTGCACAAAAGACGTTATTGTCGTACTAACTAATTTACAAGGACAAATAAAAGAAATGACTGTGGAAGATTTATTGCCAGGCGCATTTTCATCGGAGGATTTACATGACGAACGAAAGCTTTAAATCAGGATTTGTATCCATTATTGGAAGACCAAACGTAGGAAAATCTACATTTTTGAACAGAGTCATTGGACAAAAAATCGCGATCATGAGCGATAAGCCCCAAACGACGAGAAACAAGGTGCAAGGAGTACTGACGACAGGCACATCACAAACCATTTTTATTGACACACCAGGGATTCATAAACCTAAGCATAAGCTTGGGGACTTTATGATGAAAGTGGCGCAAAATACATTAAAAGAAGTCGATTTGATCTTGTTTATGATCAATGCTGAGGAAGGCTACGGGAAGGGCGACGAATTCATCATTGAGAAATTGCAGACGATGTCTACGCCTGTATTCTTAATCGTAAACAAAATCGATAAAATTCATCCCGACCAATTGCTTCTGCTAATTGACGAATACCGCAAACGTTATCCTTTTAAGGAAATTGTTCCGATTTCTGCTTTAGAAGGAAATAACATCGAAACCTTGCTCGCTCAGATTGAAGCGTATTTGCCGGAAGGGCCGCAATTCTATCCGAGTGACCAGGTAACTGACCACCCTGAACGATTTATCATTTCTGAATTAATCAGGGAAAAGGTGCTGCATTTGACGAGAGAAGAAATCCCGCACAGCATTGCGGTGGCCATCGAATCCATCAAAGGGCAGGACAACGGTTCTGTGCACGTAGCGGCAACGATTGTGGTCGAGCGGGATTCCCAGAAAGGCATCGTGATCGGTAAAAAAGGAAGCCTTCTAAAAGAGGTTGGAAAAAGAGCGAGAGCGGATATTGAAGCACTGTTGGGCTCCCGTGTCTACCTTGAATTGTGGGTGAAAGTGCAGAAAGACTGGCGTAATAAAATGTCCCAGCTTCGCGATTTTGGCTTTAAAGAGGACGAATATTAATCTCTTGCTGTGTGTGTCATTATCTCACATGAACAGGGATACATTAGCAAATTTTGTTTAACATGAAATGGAGGACATCTGGTCAAGATAAAGGTAAGAATTTGGAGTTTAGGTAAGCTAGTTTAACTACAGAAAGGTGGGTTTCTTGTGTTGAATTTTACCTGGAACGTATTTTCTCAAACAGGAAATGTTGATACGTATCTTCTTTTTAAAGAACTGGAAAAAGAGAACATGGAAAGACCCGAAGAACTAGAAGATGAGCTAGCCCGATTTGATTATCCAATTTTATAAACCTCTTGGCCGCTCCTGCTTGAGGAAGGTGCGGAAATGCTGACAAAATGTGAAGGAATCGTTCTTCGCACAAATGATTACGGAGAGACGAATAAAATCGTAACTTTACTGACAAGAGAACACGGAAAAATAGGTGTTATGGCACGAGGCGCCAAAAAACCGAACAGCCGTTTATCAGCAGTCAGCCAGCCCTTTTTGTATGGTTCTTTCTTAATGCAAAAAACATCGGGCCTCGGAACGCTTCAGCAGGGGGAAATGATCCTCAGCATGAGAGGCATCAGGGAAGACTTGTTTTTAACAGCATATGCTGCCTATATTGCTGAGTTAGTCGACAGAGGCACAGAAGAAAAAAAGCCAAATCCTTATTTATTTGAATTCATATTAGAATCATTAAAACAGCTGAATGAAGGAACAGATCCGGATGTTATCACCTTCATTGTTCAAATGAAGATGCTCGGTGTCATGGGCCTGTATCCTGAGCTGAATCATTGTGTACATTGTAAGAGCCAAGACGGAACCTTTCATTTCTCTGTTCGTGATAATGGTTTTATATGCCACCGCTGTTTTGAAAAAGATCCTTACAGGATACCGCTCAAACCGCAAACGGCAAGGCTGTTAAGACTCTTTTACTATTTTGATCTGTCGAGGCTCGGCAATGTGTCCTTAAAAGAGGAAACAAAAGCTGAATTAAAGCAAGTGATTGATTTATATTACGAAGAATATTCGGGATTGTATTTAAAATCAAAGCGCTTTTTAGATCAAATGGAAAGCATGAAACATCTTATGGGTGAAAACAAAAGTTGACATTTGGTCCATCTTTTTATATGATCATTTATTATAAAATATGTTGCAGTGAGAGAAAGAAGTACTTGCGTTTACCTCATGAAAGCGACCTTAGGGCGGTGTAAGCTAAGGATGAGCACGCAACGAAAGGCATTCTTGAGCAATTTTAAAAAAGAGGCTGGGATTTTGTTCTCAGCAACTAGGGTGGAACCGCGGGAGAACTCTCGTCCCTATGTTTGCGGCTGGCAAGCATAGAGACGGGAGTTTTTTGGTTGCTGCCGCAGTCAACTTATGAAAGAAAAGTGGAGGTGCTTGAAATGAATATTCAAGACATGATTCTAACCTTGCAAAAGCATTGGTCCAGTCAGGGCTGTGTGCTTATGCAGGCTTACGATGTAGAAAAAGGAGCCGGCACGATGAGCCCGTATACATTTTTGCGCAGTATCGGCCCTGAGCCGTGGAAAGTGGCTTATGTAGAGCCTTCCAGACGTCCTGCAGACGGCCGCTACGGGGAGAACCCGAACAGACTGTATCAGCATCATCAGTTCCAGGTCATTATTAAACCGTCTCCTGATAACATTCAAGAACTGTATTTAGATTCCTTGCGTGCTCTTGGAATTGATCCGCTTGAGCACGATATTCGCTTTGTTGAAGACAACTGGGAGAATCCGTCTTTAGGCTGCGCGGGTCTAGGCTGGGAAGTTTGGCTTGACGGAATGGAAATAACACAATTTACGTATTTCCAGCAGGTCGGGGGATTAGAGTGTAAACCCGTTTCTGTAGAGATTACGTATGGAATAGAGCGTCTCGCGTCTTATATCCAGGATAAAGAAAACGTGTTTGACTTGGAATGGACGTCAGGGTTTACAGTAAAAGATTTATTCATGATGGCTGAATATGAGCATTCTGTTTATACGTTTGAAACATCAGACGTCGATATGTTGTTCCAATTGTTCAGCACATATGAAAAAGAAGCGATCAAGCAAATGGATAACGGACTTGTTCATCCAGCGTATGACTATGTGCTGAAATGCTCGCACACCTTCAATCTGCTTGACGCCAAAGGTGCGATCTCTGTTACCGAGCGGACGGGCTATATCGCAAGAGTGCGGAATTTAGCTAGAAAAGTAGCAAAAACCTATTATGAGGAACGAGAAAAACTAGGGTTCCCAATGCTTAAAGGGGAGGGTTCTTCTCATGAGTAAACAGGATTTACTTTTAGAGATCGGATTAGAGGAAATGCCGGCGCGCTTTTTGAATGAAAGCATGGTTCAGCTTGGCGACAAGCTGACAGGCTGGCTTAAAGAAAAAAATATTACTCACGGTGAAGTGAAACTCTTCAATACACCGAGACGTCTTGCTGTGTTCGTTAAGGGTGTCGCAGAAAAGCAGGATGATATAAAAGAAGAAGCAAAAGGACCTGCGAAAAAAATTGCCCTTGATGCGGACGGGAACTGGACAAAAGCGGCAATCGGCTTTTCAAAAGGCCAAGGCGCGAATGTGGAAGACCTGTACATCAAAGAAGTAAAAGGCATAGAGTATGTATTCGTGCAAAAATTCCAAGCCGGCCAAGAAACGAAGTCGCTTCTGCCAGAATTGAGCGGTTTAATTACAAGCTTGCATTTCCCGAAAAACATGCGCTGGGGAAATGAAGATTTGCGTTATATCCGACCGATCAAATGGATTGTCGCATTATTTGGACAGGATGTCATTCCATTTTCGATCACAAACGTTGAGTCTGGACGGACAACACAGGGACATCGTTTCCTCGGACATGAAGTGTCAATTGAATCACCTTCAGCTTATGAAGAGCAGCTGAAAGAACAGCATGTTATTGCTGATCCTAGCGTCCGAAAGCAAATGATTCAATCTCAGCTGGAAGCAATGGCTGCTGAAAACAATTGGAGCATTCCAGTTGACGAAGACCTTCTTGATGAAGTGAATCATTTAGTAGAATACCCGACAGCTCTTTACGGTTCATTTGAATCGGAGTTTCTGTCAATTCCTGAAGAAGTGCTTGTCACGACAATGAAAGAGCATCAGCGCTACTTCCCTGTCAAAGACAAAAACGGTGACCTGCTGCCTCACTTTATCACAGTCCGAAACGGCAACAGCCACGCGATTGAAAATGTGGCCCGAGGCAATGAAAAAGTGCTGCGCGCACGTTTATCTGATGCTTCATTCTTCTACAAGGAAGATCAGAAACTAAACATTGATGCAAATGTGAAGAAGCTTGAAAATATCGTTTTCCATGAAGAGCTTGGTTCTCTTGCTGATAAGGTTAGAAGAGTCACATCAATCGCAGAGAAACTTGCCGTTCGTCTTCAGGCTGATGAAGATACATTAAAACATGTGAAGCGGGCTGCTGAAATTTCTAAATTCGACCTTGTGACGCATATGATATATGAATTCCCTGAACTTCAAGGAATTATGGGCGAAAAGTATGCGAGAATGCTTGGCGAAGATGAAGCTGTGGCTGCGGCAGTTAATGAACATTATATGCCTAGATCAGCGGGCGGAGAAACGCCTTCTACTTTCACCGGAGCTGTTGTAGCAATGGCGGATAAGCTTGACACAATCGCTTCATTCTTCTCTATCGGCGTAATTCCGACCGGTTCCCAGGACCCTTACGGACTGCGCCGCCAAGCAAGCGGTATTGTTGCGATTCTTCTTGACCGCAACTGGGGAATTTCATTTGAAGAGCTGCTTACTTTCGTACAAACCGATAAAGAAATTGAACTGCTGGATTTCTTCACTCAGCGCTTGAAATATGTCTTGAATGCTGAACAAATCAGACATGATGTCATTGACGCCGTGCTGGAAAGCTCTGAGCTTGAGCCGTACTCTGCGCTGCATAAAGCACAAGTACTGGAGCAAAAGCTTGGTGCACCTGGCTTTAAGGAAACAGCCGAAGCGTTAGGCCGAGTGATCTCTATCAGCAAAAAAGGAGTCCGCGGAGACATTCAGCCTGATCTGTTTGAAAATGAATACGAAGCAAAACTGTTTGATGCCTACCAAACAGCGAAGCAAAATCTGCAGGAAAACTTCAGCAAAAAAGATTATGAGGCGGCGCTTGCTTCACTTGCAGCCTTAAAAGAACCGATCGATGCTTACTTCGATCATACAATGGTTATAGCGGATAATGAGTCATTAAAGGCAAATCGTTTAGCGCAAATGGTAAGCTTGGCGGATGAGATCAAGTCCTTTGCGAATATGAATGCCCTTATTGTAAAATAAAGAGAGAAAAGGCGGTTGCTGTGTGATCGGTAATCGTCTTTTCCCCATTTATAAGTTTTTTGTTTGATTACAAGATATTTACGTTATAATATGGATTATTATTTCTTTACATAGCTATGAACTGAAAAGGTGGTGAGTACGATCGAACTAAATAAACGGCAAGAACATATTTTGCAGATTGTAAAAGAAAACGGGCCGATTACAGGGGAGCATATTGCAGAAAAGCTGAACCTAACCAGGGCGACATTGCGCCCGGATTTAGCCATACTCACCATGTCAGGATTCCTCGAGGCGCGCCCGAGAGTCGGTTATTTCTATACGGGAAAAACCGGCACACAGCTTTTGGCAGATAAACTCAAAAAGCTTCAGGTGAAAGACTTTCAATCTATCCCCGTAGTGATTCACGAAAACGTTTCTGTGTACGATGCGATTTGCACCATGTTTTTAGAAGATGTAGGTACTCTGTTTGTGGTGGACCGCGATGCTGTTTTAGTCGGGGTGCTTTCACGAAAAGACTTGCTCAGAGCGAGCATTGGCCAGCAGGAGCTTACATCGGTCCCTGTTCACATCATCATGACAAGGATGCCGAACATTACGGTGTGCAGACGCGAGGATTATGTGATGGACATTGCAAAGCACTTAATAGAAAAACAAATTGATGCACTGCCTGTCATCAAAGACACCGATAAAGGCTTTGAAGTGATCGGCAGAGTGACAAAAACAAATATGACAAAAATACTTGTCAGTTTATCTGAAAATGAAATCTTATAAGATTGCAAACTAACGGGGGGATAATATGAATAACCGCATCATCTATGTTGTATCGGATTCCGTCGGTGAAACGGCTGAATTGGTAGTAAAAGCAGCACTCAGCCAATTTAACGGATCGGCGGATGATACTCATGTAAGAAGAATTCCTTATGTTGAAGATATAGGCACTATCAATGAAGTGATTTCACTTGCAAAGGCAGACGGCGGCATTATCTGTTTTACACTCGTGGTGCCGGAAATCAGAGAATATTTGATAGCCGAAGCGGAAAAAGCAAATGTTTTATATTATGATATTATCGGCCCGTTGATTGATAAAATGGAAACAGCCTACGGTTTAACAGCGAAATATGAACCGGGGCGGGTGCGCCAGCTTGATGAAGATTATTTCAAAAAAGTGGAGGCCATCGAGTTTGCAGTTAAATACGATGATGGACGTGATCCAAGAGGGATTTTAAAAGCTGATATCGTTTTGATCGGCGTGTCAAGAACGTCTAAAACACCGCTGTCTCAATATCTCGCACACAAACGCCTGAAGGTTGCCAATGTTCCGATTGTACCGGAGGTTGATCCGCCGGAAGAACTCTTTAACGTTGATCCGAAAAAATGCATCGGTTTAAAGATTAGCCCTGATAAACTGAATCATATCAGAAAAGAACGCTTAAAATCACTCGGGCTTAATGATAAAGCGATTTATGCAAATATCAACAGAATCAAAGAGGAACTCGAGTATTTCGAAAAGATTGTGGATCGGATCGGCTGCCAAGTTGTTGATGTTTCAAATAAAGCGGTTGAGGAAACAGCAAATATTATCCATCATCTCAAAACAAAAAACATATAACTCAGGACGCTCTATCCTGGGTTTTTGGCTGTGCGAAAAGGGAATAATGAAAAACAATAGCATCTTTGTGAAGTTTGTATTATAATAAAAAATTGTGATAAAATGATTAATTTTAGGTTTAAGGATCGTGTGATACGAATAAACTATTATGGGTAAGATGTCAAGAATTTCTCCCGGAAATTTTTCGACAAATTCATATACATCCACAATAATAAAGGATGTGCGATTTTGCTTGCTTTTATGCAGGAGTTTAATGGAGGGATGGAGAATTACTCTTCTTAATGAACAAGAAAAGACGATTTTTGTCGATGCTGATGCTTGTCCGGTAAAAGATGAAATTTTACAAACAGCATCCGAGTATGAAGTTCAAGTTCTTTTTGTCGCTTCATTTGAACATTATCAGCTTTCCAGAAGCAATGAAGAAAAATGGAAGTATGTTGATCCTCATAAAGAAGCTGCTGATTTATATATCGCAAATCACGTGAAACCGGGAGATATTGTTGTGACGCAGGACATCGGATTAGCATCTCTGCTGTTGAACAGAAATGTCTCCGTTATGTCGGAAAGAGGTCGTCTTTACAAAGAAGACACGATTGATTTTGCCCTAGAGGGCCGTCATTTTTCCGGCAAACAAAGAAGAAAAGGCGTATATGCCAAAGGGCCTAAAAAATTGAATAAAGAAGATCGAGAACGATTTATTACACTGCTGCAAAAAATCCTGTCGAACGATGAAGGGATTTTGCACTAAAGCATCGAATAATGTACGACGGAGTGTTATAAGATGGGAAATCGGATACCAGATGAAATTGTGGATCAGGTGCAAAAGTCGGCAGATATCGTTGAAGTCATAGGTGATTATGTTCAATTAAAGAAGCAAGGCCGAAACTACTTTGGACTCTGTCCTTTTCATGGAGAAAGCACACCTTCGTTTTCCGTATCGCCCGACAAACAGATTTTTCATTGCTTTGGCTGCGGAGCGGGCGGCAATGTTTTCTCTTTTTTAAGGCAGATGGAAGGCTATTCTTTTGCCGAGTCGGTTTCTCACCTTGCTGACAAATACCAAATTGATTTTCCAGATGATATAACAGTCCATTCCGGAGCCCGGCCAGAGTCTTCTGGAGAACAAAAAATGGCTGAGGCACATGAGCTCCTGAAGAAATTTTACCATCATTTGTTAATAAATACAAAAGAAGGTCAAGAGGCACTGGATTATCTGCTTTCTAGGGGCTTTACGAAAGAGCTGATTGATGAATTTCAGATTGGCTATGCTCTTGATTCTTGGGACTTTATTACGAAATTCCTTGTAAAGAGGGGATTTAGTGAGGCACAAATGGAAAAAGCGGGTCTCCTGATCAGACGCGAAGACGGAAGCGGATATTTCGACCGCTTCAGAAACCGTGTCATGTTTCCGATCCATGATCATCACGGGGCTGTTGTTGCTTTCTCAGGCAGGGCTCTTGGCAGCCAGCAGCCTAAGTATATGAACAGTCCTGAAACCCCGCTCTTTCATAAAAGTAAACTGCTTTACAATTTTTATAAGGCCCGCCTTCATATCAGAAAGCAGGAAAGAGCAGTCTTATTTGAAGGGTTTGCTGATGTCATATCGGCCGTAAGCTCGGGTGTAAAAGAAAGCATAGCCACGATGGGAACGTCTCTTACAGATGATCATGTCAAGATCTTGAGAAGAAACGTCGAAGAAATCATTCTTTGCTATGACTCTGATAAAGCCGGTTATGAAGCCACCTTAAAAGCTTCGGAGCTTCTGCAAAAAAAAGGCTGCAAAGTCAGAGTTGCAATGATTCCTGACGGATTGGACCCTGATGATTACATCAAAAAATTCGGCGGGGAAAAATTTAAAAACGACATTATTGACGCCAGTGTCACCGTAATGGCGTTCAAAATGCAATATTTCCGAAAAGGAAAGAACCTGTCCGATGAAGGCGACCGACTAGCTTACATTAAAGACGTACTGAAAGAAATCAGCACGCTTTCAGGGTCTCTAGAGCAGGAAGTCTATGTAAAGCAGCTTGCTTCAGAGTTTTCGCTTTCACAGGAGTCTTTAACTGAGCAGCTGTCTGTTTTCAGCAAGCAAAACAAACCTGCTGACAATAGCGGTGAAACAAAAACGCGGCGAGCGCATCTGACAACAAAAGCAAGGCAAAAACGTTTGCGTCCGGCGTATGAAAATGCAGAAAGGCTGCTACTCGCTCACATGCTTCGAGATCGGAGCGTCATCAAAAAAGTGATTGACCGGGTAGGGTTTCAATTTAATATTGATGAGCACCGGGCATTAGCCGCCTATCTTTATGCTTTTTATGAAGAGGGAGCCGAGCTGACGCCTCAGCATCTGATGGCCAGGGTGACGGATGATCATATAAGCCAGCTCTTGTCTGATATATTAATGCTTCAGGTTAATCAAGAGCTTAGTGAAGCCGAGTTATCAGATTATGTAAAAAAAGTGTTGAATCAAAGAAATTGGTCAATGATAAAAGAAAAAGAGGCGGAAAGAGCCGAAGCCGAAAGGCAAAAAGATTTTTTAAGAGCTGCTTCTCTGGCTCAAGAAATCGTTACATTGAACCGATCTTTAAAATAACTGGAGAAATGATGAGGAGCATTTATTGGCAATGATTCCTTGCGGAGGAGCAAATAGATCGCTTAACCTCATCATGAATTGTCATTTCATTATTCGCACATTGTTAAAGGCAGTTCACATAGAAAACGCCTGAATGGACCGAATAAGAATCATACCGCTTATAGAATTCGTTGCAAGCTTTGGAAGGAGGGATCCATAATGGCTGATAAACAAACCCACGAGACAGAATTAACATTCGACCAAGTAAAAGAGCAATTAACAGAGTCTGGTAAAAAACGTGGCGTTTTGACATATGAAGAAATTGCTGAGCGTATGTCCAGCTTTGAAATTGAATCAGACCAAATGGATGAGTATTATGAATTTTTAGGTGAACAAGGTGTTGAATTAATTAGTGAGAATGAAGAAACAGAAGATCCTAATATTCAGCAGCTTGCCAAAGCCGAAGAAGAATTTGACCTTAATGACCTAAGTGTACCGCCTGGCGTTAAAATCAATGACCCAGTTCGTATGTATTTAAAGGAAATTGGTCGGGTTAACCTTCTTTCTGCAAAAGAAGAAATCGCCTACGCTAAAAAGATTGAAGAAGGTGACGAAGAATCTAAACGCAGATTGGCTGAAGCGAACCTGCGGCTTGTTGTCAGTATCGCAAAACGGTATGTCGGACGCGGTATGCTGTTCCTTGATCTGATCCAGGAAGGAAACATGGGTCTGATGAAAGCCGTTGAAAAATTTGATTATCGCAAAGGTTATAAATTCAGTACGTATGCTACGTGGTGGATCAGACAGGCGATTACACGTGCCATTGCCGATCAGGCGAGAACGATCCGGATTCCCGTTCATATGGTTGAAACCATTAATAAATTAATCCGTGTGCAGCGTCAATTACTGCAAGACTTAGGCAGAGAACCAACACCTGAAGAAATTGCGGAAGATATGGATTTAACGCCTGAAAAAGTACGCGAAATCTTAAAGATTGCTCAAGAGCCGGTATCTCTGGAAACACCGATCGGTGAAGAGGATGACTCGCACCTTGGTGATTTCATTGAAGACCAAGAAGCAACTTCACCTTCTGACCACGCCGCATACGAGCTATTGAAAGAGCAGCTGGAAGATGTGCTTGATACGTTAACTGATCGTGAAGAAAATGTATTGCGTCTTCGATTCGGTCTTGATGACGGCCGTACAAGAACATTAGAAGAGGTCGGCAAAGTATTTGGAGTAACGAGAGAGCGTATTCGACAAATCGAAGCCAAAGCGTTGCGGAAACTAAGACATCCTAGCAGAAGTAAACGTTTGAAAGATTTCCTCGAATAAGATGGAACGGGTCTTGAAGATCCGTTCTTCTTTTTTTAAAAAGATATATGGATAATATGCCTTTATTTTACTGAAAAATGATGTCATTTGCAAATGAACATTGTGGTGAAAAATTTCAAAATCTAATTCCATATTTTTTATTGTAAGCGTATACAATACATTATACAATAGAATAAAAAGGATATTAGAGATTTAGGCATGTTTCTATTCAATTTTGTATAAAGTGTGAATAAAAAACTTTTGTATAGCAATCCATTTACTTTTTGTGAAAATAAGTTAGAATTAGAAGTGTTTACATAGGGGGAAGGATCAAAAAGGGGGAAGGGAAATGAAATGGAACCCGCTTATTCCATTTTTGATGATCGCTGTTTTAGGAATTGGTCTAACTTTCTTTTTATCAGTAAAAGGACTTGATGACTCTCGGGAGATTGCAAGCGGAGGAGAAAGCAAATCTGCTGAAAAGAAAGATGCAAACGCTTCACCAGAAGAAATTTACAAGGCAAACTGCATCGCATGCCACGGTGAAAATTATGAAGGCGTTTCGGGTCCGAGCTTAAAGGGTGTAGGGGATAAGAAAGATGTCGCTGAAATTAAAACAAAGATCGAAAAAGGCGGTAATGGAATGCCTTCCGGTCTTGTTCCGGCCGATAAGCTGGATGATATGGCAGAGTGGGTATCAAAAATTAAATAAAAAAACCATTTTTCTCTTTATACATTCACAGGCCGCCGAGATGTTCTCGACAGCCTTTTATTTTTGACTGCCGCGTGTAGACCCGCATCAAAAGAAATAATCTCAAAATCATTTGCTTCAGCTTGGATTCCGGGCTGATTTTTTATATGATAGTAAAGGAAAAAATGATTGAGAAAAGTTGTGATGACAAGTGAACGAATTAAAATTATCTAAACGATTGCAAACAGTAGCGGAGTACATACCGAATGGAGCGGTGATGGCCGATATCGGCTCTGATCACGCATACCTTCCTTGTTATGCGGTGCTGAATCATAAAGCCAGCGGGGCGATTGCCGGAGAAATAACAGACGGCCCATTTTTGTCTGCAAAGCGGCAGGTTGAAAAATCAGGCTTAAACTCGCACATTTCTGTAAGGCAGGGAGACGGACTGGAAGTGATTAAAAAAGGTGAAGCTGATGCCATTACGATTGCCGGAATGGGCGGGGCTTTGATCGCTCACATTTTAGAAGCGGGCAAAGACAAATTAACGGGGAAGGAACGGCTCATTTTACAGCCGAATATTCATGCTGTTCATATCAGGGAATGGCTTTATAAAGAAGGATATGCGCTGATAGATGAGGTAATCCTTGAAGAGGACGGAAAGTGCTATGAGGTGCTGGTAGCAGAAGCGGGAGACAGGGATGCGGCTTATGACGGTATTTCTTTATCAGCCGGGATGCTCGTCGGCCCTTTCTTGGCAAAAGAAAAAAATGCTGTCTTTTTGAAAAAGTGGACACAAGAGCTTCAGCACACTCAAAGCATTTATGAACAGATCAGCCAAGCGGCGGATACAGAGCAAAACAAACAAAAATTAAAGGAGCTCTCCGATCGAATGGAGCTGTTAAAGGAGGTAATCGATCATGGATAAAAGTGTAAATGGGCAGCAGATCATCCAGCTGTTTGAACAATTTTCTCCGAAAGCCTATGCGGTTGAAGGAGATAAAATCGGCCTGCAAATCGGCACTTTAAACAAACCAATTAAAAATGTGATGGTTACACTTGATGTGTTAGAGAGCGTTATCGATGAAGCGATTGAAAAAGAGGTTGACTTGATTATTGCACACCATCCTCCTATTTTCCGGCCGCTAAAGCATATTTCAACAGATCAGCCTGCCGGAAGGTTAATTGAAAAGTGTTTGAAGCATGATATTGCTGTTTATGCAGCTCATACAAATTTAGACGTTGCGGACGGCGGCGTGAATGATTTGCTTGCTGAAGCATTAGAGCTGAGTGAGACGGAAGTGCTGGCACCTACTTATACGGATCCTCTGAAAAAGCTGGCAGTTTACGTGCCGAAGGAATATGAAGAGCAGGTCAGAGCCGCGGTTGGAAATGCGGGGGCCGGCCATATCGGTGAATACAGCCATTGCGCGTTTTCATCTGAAGGAATCGGCAGCTTTAAGCCATTGGACGGAGCTAAGCCTTTTATCGGTGAAGTGGGAGAGCTTGAGCTTGTTCATGAAGTAAGACTTGAGACTGTATTTCCTAAAAGCATCGAAAAAGCTGTTATCAACGCAATGATAAAAAGCCATCCATATGAAGAAGTCGCTTACGATATCTATCCTGTCGAACAGACTCCCGCCGAAAAAGGGCTCGGCCGTGTCGGAACCCTTAAAACTGAGATGACGCTCAAGGAATTCGCTTTATTTGTGAAAGACAAGCTTGACGTCAATGGTGTCAGAATGGTGGGGGATGCTGACAGCATGGTGAAAAAGGTAGCTGTTCTTGGCGGAGATGGAAACAAGTATATTCATCATGCAAAACGAAAGGGAGCCGATGTTTACGTCACAGGAGATTTATACTTCCATGTGGCCCATGATGCGATGATGCTTGGCCTAAATGTGGTTGATCCGGGCCATTACGCAGAAAAAATCATGAAAGAAGGCGTCACGAGAAAACTGACATCAATGTGTAACGATAAAAAGTTTGACGTGAATATCTTTGTTTCTGAAACAGATACAAATCCATTTACATTTCTATAAAAAAACTGAGGCTTTTACAGCCTCAGTTTTTTGCTTTTACTTTTGGAAGTATTTTTTTGAGCGGTATATTATGTTCAGTTGTCCAAGTTGATGGATCTTCGTGATCAAACTGCTCTAAAAAGCGAATGACTTCTTTTGTGATCGGCGTCGGTGTTGAAGCTCCCGCTGTAACTGCAACGGTATTAACGCCTTTCAGCCATTCGAGCTTCAATTCGCTTAAGTCGCCGATCCGGTATGCTTTTGTCCCGGCTATTTCCTCTGACACTTGAGCAAGCCTATTTGAATTGTTGCTTTTCGGGTCTCCGACAACGATTGTTAAGTCCGCTTTTTTTGCCTGCTCTGATACAGCTTCCTGCCGCACTTGAGTAGCGAGGCAAATCTCTTGGTGATATTCGACATGAGGATATTTTTCTTTGACAAGCTCCATAATGTCGTGAACATCCCATTGAGACATTGTTGTTTGATTCGTCACGATTAACTTCTCTGCTTGGATATCAAGGTTCTTTACATCTTCTTCTGTTTCGACTAAGTGAACGATCTCCGGCGCTACGCCAACGGCTCCCTCAGGCTCTGGATGCCCTTTTTTGCCGATATAGATCACGTGATATCCTTTTTCTTTCATCTCTAAGATTAGATTATGAGTTTTCGTCACATCCGGACATGTAGCATCAATTGCGACTAACCCTTTTTCTTCTGCGATTCTTCTGACTTCGGGAGAAACACCGTGCGCAGTGAAAATGACAGTTCCTTTGTCAACCTGCTTTAAGATGTCCAGACGGTTAGAGCCGTCCAATGTAAAAATCCCTTCCTCTTCAAACGCATCAGTGACGTGTTTATTATGAACAATCATCCCGAGTATATAGATGGGTCTTGGCAAGCTTTTATCTAGTGACGCATTTTTGGCAATGACCATAGCATCAACAACACCATAGCAATAGCCGCGCGGTGAAATTTTAATTACGTCCATTTTCGGTTGTCCTCCAATACTGAAGTGAGTAAAGGCAATATAAAAAGCCGTAATCAAACGGCTCTATTCTTGCATTCTTCTGATCTCATTATAGCCAATCTCACTTCAGATATCAAAGAATGTTAAATATATAATCTCGGTTTTGAACTGCCTGATGTTCTTTTCGGAGCAGGAGAGGCAGCTTCCTTTTTCTTCGGGGCAGATGTTTTTGATTCTTGTTCTTTATTGTCAGTTGTTTTAGATTTATTTGGGAGAGAAGAACGTTTTGGTTTTGATTTTTTGTTCCCATCTGAGGTTTTTGTTTCAGTCTCTTTCTCTTTTTCTGATGATTCTTCTGAAACGGATTGTTTTTCACTTTCCTCATTGGTCTCTGTCTCAGTATCATCACTTTTACTTAATTGGCTGTACAGCTTCATCATTGCTGGCAGATTGCGGACTAATGGGCCGTACTGCTGGATCATAGGGGTGACTTGCTGCGCCATGCCGAGTACTTTTTGCACATTTCCAAGCATACTGGATAATGATGCAGGATTGGCGATATTTTGAATGCCTTGCAGGCCAGCACCTCCGCTCGCTGCTGCACCTGCTCCTGGAATTCCGGGAACTCCGGCGCTGCCAGCGCCTCCTCCGCCGGGTAGGAACCTTGACAGCATTCCTTTTAAGCCTCCGCCTCCGCCTGCGCCATTTCTCGCTCCGGCATTTGCCTGGGGAAGAAATTGTCCGGCTTGCTGAAAACCTTGCTGCTGTGCTCCAAATGAAGGTCCTCGCATATTAGGCGGTCTTCTGCCCATCATTCGCTGATTTGGCATGGGGCGGGGCGGTCCGGGCTGTGGGTAATTTCTCATTGGCTGCTGCGGTGAAAACATACTTGTACCTCCTTTCAGCTCTCTCTGCTATTAGAATATGCATGGGCTGCGGTATTTGCTTTACATAACTGAATAAAACAAACGCCTTGCAAACGTGGTGTTTTTAAGCGAAATCGGGTATAATGTGATGATGGACACATAATGTGCCGCTTTAAGGAGCTGGGAAAAATGAAAGAAACGAAATTTGAACTTTATGAATTGAAACCATTTATTATAGATGCAGTACATCGCCTTGGTTTTTACGAACCAACTGATATCCAGAAAAGGCTGATTCCTGCAGTGTTAAAAAAAGAAAGCGTCATCGGCCAGTCTCAGACGGGTACTGGAAAGACTCACGCTTATTTACTGCCTTTATTAAACAAAATCGATCCTGCTAAGGATGTCGTTCAGGTAGTCATTACGGCTCCGACAAGAGAGCTAGCCAACCAGATTTATCAGGAAGCGCTTAAAATCACGCAGGGTGAGGAAGGCAGTCAGATTCGCTCGAAATGTTTTATCGGAGGCACTGATAAACAAAAATCAATTGATAAATTGAAAATACAGCCGCATCTGGTTGTCGGTACACCCGGACGGATTGCTGACTTAATCAAAGAACAGGCGTTAAGTGTTCATAAAGCGGAATCTCTTGTTATTGATGAAGCGGATCTAATGCTGGACATGGGATTCCTTGCAGATGTAGATTACATCGGTTCCCGCATGCCTGAGGATCTGCAAATGCTTGTGTTCTCAGCGACCATACCGGAAAAGCTGAAACCATTTTTGAAGAAATACATGGAAAATCCGAAATACGCCCATGTGGAGCCAAAACAGGTGACTGCTGCGAAAATCGAGCATATCCTCATTCCTTCGAAACATCGTGACAAGGACAAGCTCCTTTTTGACATCATGTCGCATCTGAATCCATACTTGGGGATTGTGTTTGCCAACACGAAAAATACGGCTGACCATATTGCCCAGTATCTGACTGGCAAAGGCATGAAAATCGGCTTGCTGCACGGCGGATTAACACCACGTGAGCGGAAAAAAGTCATGAAGCAGATCAATGATTTGGAATTCACTTATGTCATTGCAACTGACCTTGCCGCAAGAGGTATTGATATTAAAGGTGTCAGCCATGTTATCAACTATGAGCTGCCGGATGATCTCGATTTCTATGTTCACCGTGTGGGCAGAACGGCTCGTGCCGGCTCATCAGGACAAGCGATGACCATTTATGAGCTTACTGATGAGGATGCATTAGTAAGACTTGAAAAAATGGGCATCGAATTTGATTACTTAGAGCTTGAAAAGGGCGAATGGAAAAAAGGCGATGACCGTCAGCGCCGCAAAAAGCGTAAAAAAACGCCGAATGAAGCGGATGAAATTGCTCATCGTCTCGTGAAAAAGCCGAAGAAGGTTAAGCCTGGGTATAAAAAGAAAATGAGCTATGAGATGGAGAAAATCAAGAAAAAACAGAGAAGAAACCAATCTAAGAAAAGAAAGTAGGGGAACCTGTTGCTGAGAATAGGCTCACACGTCTCTATGAGCGGAAAACATATGCTTCTGGCTGCAAGCCAGGAAGCAGTCTCTTATGGGGCGAATACGTTTATGATCTATACAGGCGCACCGCAAAATACGCGCCGAAAGAAAATTGAAGACTTAAATATAGAAGCAGGCCGGGCACATATGCAAGAAAACGGCATTGACGAGATTATCGTACACGCGCCTTATATTATTAATATTGGCAACACGACAAATCCGTCCACTTTTGAGCTGGGTGTTGATTTTCTTCGTTCAGAAATTGAACGGACAGCGGCCATCGGAGCGAAGCAAATTGTCCTTCATCCTGGTGCTCACGTAGGGGCAGGAGCTGAAGCCGGCATCAAAAAAATTATTGAAGGCTTAAATGAAGTGATTGATCCGAATCAAAATGTCCAGATTGCATTAGAAACAATGGCTGGAAAAGGATCGGAATGCGGCAGAAGCTTTGAGGAGCTTGCACAGATTATCGAAGGCGTTACACACAATGAGCAGCTGTCAGTGTGCTTTGACACGTGCCATACACATGATGCCGGGTATAACATTGTCGAAGACTTTGACGGAGTGCTGAACGAGTTCGATAAAATCATTGGCATTGACCGTATTAAAGTGCTTCATATCAATGACAGCAAAAATGTCAAAGGTGCGAGAAAAGACCGCCATGAAAATATTGGCTTTGGTGAAATAGGTTTTGACGCACTGCAATATGTTGTTCACCATGAGCAGTTAAAAGACATTCCAAAAATTCTTGAAACACCATACGTCGGTGAAGATAAAAAGAACAAAAAACCGCCATACCGTTTTGAGATTGAAATGCTGAAAGAAAAACAATTTGATGATACATTGCTCGAAAAGATTTTACAGCAATAAAAAATGGGGGATAACACCCCCATTTTTTAGCTTGTAAATTGTTTGAATAGTTCATTAACTGTTTGAGCTGTTTCTTTCGATGTAATCGTCTCTACTTGTTTCAGCAGCCGCATTCGTTCACTCTCATTAAAGATGTTTACATTTTTCCCGTATAACAGGTTCGCTACTTCAACTGCCTGCGATCTTGTTAAGCTGATTCCGTATTGTTTTGAGTACTTCAGCAAATCATCAGCAGTAGCCTGATTAAGCCGCTGTAAAATAATTCTTTGAAATAAAATCATCGGTCATTCCACCTCCAGACTTAATGTATGGGCAAATCAGTAAAATGTGTCAGTGTTTAATGGTAAAATAGATTTATAATGTATTTAAAATAGTTATTGCAGGAAAGGAGATTTTATGACCCCAACAAAACAACATAAGAAAGAAACATTTACCCATTTTATTTTCAGGGTCTTTATGATTCTGGTAGGAGCTGCATCTGCGGCTGTAAGTATTGAATTATTTTTAATCCCCAATGATTTTATTGATGGCGGGATTATCGGTGTATCACTTATTTTAGACCACCTCTTTATGTCAAACCCCTTTCTCAATTTCGCTTTATTCGTTGTCATATTAAATATTCCTTTTATGATCTTCGGATATAAATATATCGGTAAGACCTTTCTAGTCTCTACGTTTATAGGGATTGTCGGACTTGCCGTTATTGAATCCTCACTTCACCATGTAGAAGCCATTACAACCCAGCCTATTTTGGCTACTGTGTTCGGAGGTCTTTTACTCGGCTTTGGCGTCGGGCTTGTTATTCGAAACGGAGGTTCAATGGATGGTACAGAAATTCTCGGTATTTTGCTGACCAAAAAACTCCCGTTTTCTGTAGGTGAGTTCGTTATGTTCATCAATGTGTTCATTTTCATTTGGGCAGTTTTTGTGTTCGGTCCTGAGCAAGCGATGTACTCATTCATGACTTATTATATTGCGATGAAAACGATTGATGCTGTGATCCAAGGGCTTGATGAAACAAAAGCTGTCATTATTGTGTCTGAGCAGTATGATGAGATTTCCGACGCGATTTTGCACCGTCTCGGTCGGGGCACAACGAAGCTGAAGGGGAAAGGCGGATATACGGACGAAGAAAAAGACGTAATTTACGCGGTTGTCACAAGGCTGGAAGTGACAAAGCTCAAATCGATCGTGTTTGAAGTTGATCAAAATGCATTCATAACAATTATGAATACTCATGAAACGAGAGGCGGAAAATTCAAAAACGCAATCCACTAGGCTTTCATTTACTTTTATTCATTTTATGGGTATAATTTTATCTGCAGTAAAGAAAATGGCTTGCTGGACAGACAGCTGCCATTTTCTTTTTCATACATGTGATACGTTCTTAAGCAAAGCGAAAAGGGGGACCCTTCATGAACGTACAAGAAGCGCTGAACCTACTAAAAGAAAACGGATATAAATATACAAACAAACGGGAGGATATGCTGCAGCTTTTTGCTGATTCAGACAGATATCTTACCGCTAAAAACGTACTGTCTGCACTGAATGATGATTATCCAGGCTTAAGCTTTGATACAATCTACAGAAATCTTTCTTTATATGAAGAACTTGGGATTTTGGAAACAACTGAGCTGTCCGGTGAAAAGCTCTTCCGATTTAAGTGTTCATTCACCCATCACCACCATCATTTTATTTGTCTTGCCTGCGGCAAAACAAAGGAAATTGAATCATGTCCGATGGACAAGCTTTGTGATGATTTGGATGGCTATCAGGTCAGCGGGCATAAATTTGAGATTTATGGCACATGCCCTGATTGTACAGCGGAAAACCAAGAAAACACTACTGCGTAAAATGCGTATATATGAAAAAGGGGCCCGGTTTGGGCTCCTTTTTCAGTTATTGACGCGTATTAAGTGATGCTTGTTGTTGTTCATCCATTGAACGGCTTCTAGCCAGTTGTTTACTCTGATGATGTTTGAATCAATCGGAAGCTGATTATAAGGGGAATTGAACAAAATCACCGGTATCCCGGCTTCTTTCGCAATCATCATGGCGTTCCCGTGATGATCCTCAAAAAACAGGTCGATGTTATGATTCTTGACCGCTTCAACTTTGTGATGACCGCCAACGAGTTCGATGTGGTCATAATGAATGTTTTGTCTGTCAAACCATTCATAGGTAATATCAGTTAAATGAGTCCGTCTCGCTGTAATATAAATAAGCTTGTGCTCCTCTTTGAGAAGATCAAGTGACTGTTTCGCATGCTGTGCAAGCAATGCTTCCTTATATATGATCGCTTCATTTTGATTCATCCAATCCCAAAATTCTTCCTGGGTAATGTTTAACAGCTTTGTTAAATCATAATCCGTCATATCGTTTAATGAAATGGAAAGATTAAACGAACGGTTCAAATAAGGGACGAATGTATCCTGAGCCGTGATTGTGCCGTCAATATCTATTCCTAAGCGTAACATGCCCACACTCCTTCAGTTTCATCCCTTCAAGTGTAACATAAACAATTGACATTAACAGAAAAGTTTAGCAAACATGAATCAGGCAAAATGGATCAAACTATAAAAGCTCCTTTAATAAAACAGAAGGGGGAATTGAAGGTGGCAAACGATTACGAAAAGCGTGATAACAACAGTTACTATGTTGATCATGGATCTGAAGGGACAAATATTACCCGCGACAATGACGGTTTTTTTGAGGAAACAGCTGCTGAAATCGCAGAGCCTTATCGTGCTGCTGACCGCAGCAATGACCAAGACAATGATCGCAGCGACGGCAATGTCAATGAAGGACGGGGAATAGGATATATCGCTTTAGCCTTGTCCATCATTTCATTGTTTGTACTGCCTGTTTTATTGGGAGCTGCCGGTATTATTGTCGGCTATATCGCAAGAAGAAGAGGTGCTCAAGGCCTTGGAGCCTGGGCAATGGGTATCGGTGTCGTTTCATTAGTGCTTGGAATATTTATTATTCCATTTTTCTAACACAAAAAAGCTTGACGGGTTCCCGTCAAGCTTTTTGTGTTTCTTCTTTTAATTTTGCTTTTTCAGCTTCAAGTTTTGCGTAGTGTTCCTCAGCAAGAATGTCAATTTCTTTTTTGAGTTCTTCTACCATCGTTTCCTCTGGAACCTTACGGACAATTTTCCCTTTCCGGAACAGCAGACCTTCACCGCGTGCACCGGCGATTCCGATATCAGCTTCTCTCGCTTCACCAGGTCCGTTTACAGCGCAGCCGAGAACAGCAACTTTAATCGGCGCTTTTATCTTAGAAATATACTCTTCCACTTCATTGGCAATGCTGATTAGATCAATCTCAATACGGCCGCAAGTCGGACATGAGATGAGCGTGGCAGCATTGGAGGCTAAGCCGAAAGATTTCAGAAGCTCCCTTGCTACTTTTACCTCTTCTACAGGGTCTGCGCTTAGTGAAATGCGCATGGTGTTCCCGATGCCTTTGCTTAAAATGGCGCCGAGTCCTGCTGCGCTCTTTACTGTGCCGGCAAACAGCGTTCCTGACTCGGTGATCCCGAGGTGAAGCGGGTAGTCAAACGCTTTCGCCGCTTTTTCATAAGCCTCGATTGCAAGGTTCACGTCAGAGGCCTTCATGCTGACAATAATATCGTGAAAATCAAGATCCTCAAGAATTTTAATGTGATGAAGTGCGCTTTCTACCATTCCATCGGCAGTCGGATAACCGTATTTTTCTAAAATGCGTTTTTCCAATGAACCGGCGTTTACTCCGATCCTGATCGGAATGCCTTTGTCTTTGGCCGCTTTAACAACCGCTTCAACTTTTTCACGTCGACCGATGTTGCCGGGGTTGATGCGGATTTTATCTGCGCCGCCTTCAATGGCTTTCAACGCAAGTTTATAATCGAAATGTATGTCAACAACAAGAGGAATGGAAATGCGCTTTTTAATATCCGCAATGGCGTTTGCTGCCCGTTCATCCGGACATGCTACCCGAACGATTTGGCAACCGGCTTCAGCCAAACGGTTAATTTCCGCAACCGTTGCTTCTACATCATGTGTTTTTGTTGTTGTCATGCTTTGGATGACAACTTCATTGTTGCCGCCTATTGTTAAAGGTCCCACTTTGACGGGACGCGTTTTTGTACGATGTGTGATTTCACTCACTTGCAATCGCTCCTTAATTGTAGTTGCCGCTTCTAGATATAACAATTCTAGTATGGTTTATGTGAATTTATTTTACAAATTACATTGTAACAGTGTCTTCGCCGAACTGACAAGAAATTAACGTTAAATTAAGGGTAGACCGGGAATTTATACGCTGTTCCCGCTTGAATGGCATTGGCTTTCACATTTGGATTCAGTGCTTCAAAATCCTTTACAATGTCATCCGGAGAACCTGCTGATCCGACTATCGACATAACCGTATCACCCGGCTTTACCTTCACCGTTTTATAAGCCGGTTCTTGTACAGCCGTTTTTGCTGATGCTTCATAGACAGGGAGGTCCTGAATGGGGATGGTTCCAATTTTAAGGTCATAAACAAGAATAAAAAGTATAAAAACAATGCTGCATACTAAGGTGAGACGCTTCATCGCTTTTCCTCCCGCATACGAAATTTTATACCATAGTATGCTTGTCCATTTCGATTCATGACAAAAGAAAAGAGACTGCGAATGCAGCCTCGGTTTATACAGCAGCTTTTTTGGACGGAATCTCTTTTAAAACGAGAAACAGGATGACAAAATTGACAAACCAGTTCAGCAAAAATTCACTTGGTACGGTTGCTTCTAGTGCCCGCATGATTGTAAAGAATACAGTTGAAAGGGTGATGGAATAAGCAGAAAGCTTCCAGAGCTGATGATAGGATAAATGTTTTTTCTGAGAATTCTTAATGATTAACCCGATAAGCGCTAAAAACGATACTTCAATAAATTTTCCCGCTGCTGTTACGAGAAAAATAAGATCTGAGAGAACAGTTACAATCATCGCTTTATTTTGGTTTAAACCTGCAATGACATCTTTTTTCTGTAACTCTGATGGCATCATTGAGTAAGACATTTCTTGGGCTTGTCCGTCAATGGCCAAAACAAATTTGTTCTGAAGGATGCCGATCGCGTTTTGCTTTGCTTCAATTTGTTCAGTGCCATAGGAGTCTGTCGGATCGAACACGATAACGAAACCATTTGCTTGAGATTCCGTGGCTTTTTTCTCATCCGTTTGAAGTTTGCCGTTTGAAATTGTGAAATCAGGGAAATCTTTGTTTAAAACAGTTTTAAAGCCGTTCATTGATTTTACGGTCCCTGTACTTACATAATAAGCGGTAGGGATTGCAAACAGGACAGAGAGCAAAAATACATAAAGAATCGCTTTTCCGATTCCTTGAAATCTTGTTTTTGCAATATCACGGGGAGAGTATGTACTTTTAATGAAAAGCTGAAACACATTCACTATCTTCACTTCCTAGCTAAACTAATATATGTTGCTTATTGTATCGTTGCATGCGTGTGAATACAAGGAAGACATGAAGAAGACAGAGTAAAATGGGAGGATGGAAGCTATGGATATGTTGTATTGGCTGTTGATTGCAGCGGTTTTTATCATTGCCTTTATCGGGCTGGTGTATCCTGTTATTCCGAGCGTAGTATTTATTGTTGCCGGATTTGTATTGTACGGATTTTTATTTTCATTCAGTCCGTATTCTTATATGTTCTGGCTTGTTGAGGCAGTTTTTGCCGCAGTATTATTTGCAGCAGATTACGTGTCGAATCTGCTTGGAGTAAAAAGGTTCGGAGGAAGCAAAGCTGCCATATGGGGAAGCACGATCGGTTTATTAATCGGGCCTTTTGTCATTCCGGTTGCAGGGATCATATTGGGGCCGTTTATCGGGGCTGTTTGCGCAGAACTTATCGTCCATCAGAAGGACTTAAAGTCAGCGTTTAAAATTGGCCTCGGCTCACTCATTGGTTTTTTAACAGGGGTTATTGCAAAGGGCATCATACAGCTTTTGATGATCGGATACTTTTTATGGACGGTCCTATAAGAAATGCTGGCGGCAGGTTTAATGGGGCAGATTATCGGTTAAAGTGAAATATGTCCGCTGAAATGAGCCAAATCGTGAGCTTTTTCATTGATTACAAAGCATTCTTTTGTTACATTGAATGAAGAAAGGCTCGCTGTGAAGCGGCATTTCAGTACATATATACTAAGGAGGAATTATCATGGCTTACGAACTTCCAGAATTACCTTATGCGTACGATGCTTTAGAACCGCATATCGACAAGGAAACTATGACTATTCACCATACGAAACACCACAACACATACGTGACAAATTTAAACAAAGCGGTTGAAGGAAACACTGCTCTTGCCAACAAATCAGTTGAAGAGCTTGTTGCAGATCTTGATTCTGTTCCTGAAAACATCCGCACTGCGGTCCGCAACAACGGCGGCGGACACGCGAACCACAAATTATTCTGGACACTTTTATCTCCAAACGGCGGAGGCGAACCGACTGGCGCGCTTGCTGAAGAGATCAGCAGTGTATTTGGAAGCTTTGACAAATTCAAAGAGCAATTCGCAGCAGCAGCAGCTGGACGCTTCGGTTCTGGCTGGGCATGGCTTGTTGTGAACAACGGGAAACTTGAAATCACAAGCACGCCAAACCAAGATTCTCCGCTTTCAGAAGGCAAAACGCCTATCTTAGGTCTTGACGTTTGGGAGCATGCTTACTACCTTAACTATCAAAACCGCCGTCCTGATTACATTTCAGCTTTCTGGAATGTTGTAAACTGGGACGAAGTGGCTCGTCTATACAGCGAAGCAAAATAATGGCACAAACAAGGTCCTCATTATGGGGCCTTGTTTTTTTATGTCTTCTTTTTACATATCTCGGTTTGAGTGAGACAGACTAAGGGATAGTAAAGGGGAGTCAGTAATGAGCAAACTAAAAAAAGTGATAGGCGATGTAGACGTAAACAAAGGGTTACTCTTTCTGCTGACCATTGGCGGGCTTTACTCGCTGGGAATTGCACTGTCCAATACTTTTGTTAATGTGTATCTTTGGAAGCAGTCAGGGAAATTTATTGATTTGGCGATATATAATTTATCCATTGTGACAATGCAGCCGATAACCTTTTATTTGGCTGGACGGTTAGCCAAAAAAATAGACAGGGTATTCATTTTAAGGTTCGGCGTCATTTTTTTAGCTGCCTTTTATTTAAGTGTGCTTTTAGCCGGAGAAACGGCGGCCAGCCGCCTCGTGCTAATCGGCGCGGTGCTCGGAGTGGGCTATGGCTTTTATTGGCTAGCGTTTAACGTACTGACCTTTGAAATAACAGAGCCGGATACACGAGACTTTTTCAACGGGTTTATGGGCATTCTTTCTTCCTCTGCAGGAATGATCGGCCCGATTGTAGCCGGATTCGTGATCTCAAGGCTTGAAAATAATACGGGTTATACAGTGATTTTCAGTCTCTCCCTCAGTTTATTTGCCCTGGCTGTCGTGATGAGCTTTTTCTTAAAACGGAGAGAATCAAAGGGCCGTTTTATGCTGAGCAAAGTATTTGGAGAGCGCCATAGCAATATGAATTGGCGGAGAATCACGAATGCGCATTTTTTTCAGGGTTTGAGAGAAGGGATTTTTGTCTTTTTAATCAGTGTGTTTGTATTTATTGAGACAAACAGTGAACTTGCTCTCGGTACATTCGGTCTTGTCAATTCAGCTGTTTCCTTCTTTGCCTACTACTTTGCATCCAGGCTGATTAAGAAAAAGGCGAGAAAAAAATCGATTTTGCTGGGCGGACTTATTTTGTATGGCGCGCTGTTTTTGATTCTGTTCCATATGAGCTTTTCGACATTATTAACGTACGGCGTTTTTATTGCCATCGGCTATCCTCTGTTGCTTGTGCCATATGTATCACTTACATATGATGTGATAGGGAACGCGAGGCATGCCAGAAAAGCAAGAATTGAATATATCGTGCTTAGAGAAATGTTCTTGAATGCCGGCAGAATTGTTTCCATTTTGTGCTTTCTCCTGATCATGGCCCTTCTGAAAGAGGATGTGGGAATTCCTTTGTCACTTGCGATATTGGGTATAGGACATCCTTTGATTTATTACTTTGTCAAGGATATCCGTTTTAAGGAGAAAGAAGGGGAAAATGAAACCAAGGAAGAAGACGGCCAAAAACGGGTAACAGAACCGACCCTGTTAAAAGGCGAGAGATAATTTTTTTGCCAAAAAGGGGTTATCTGTAGAAAAAAGTCGAAAAAACCTTTAAAATGAAAACTGGCACTCTTACTTGAGTGTCTTTTCTTTCTGTAAATAGAAAAGGTGATGTTATGAGGAGAAATAAACCAAAAAAGCAAAATCATAAAGAGAAAAAGAAGTCGCTTCCGATCCGGCTGAATATTTTATTTTTAGCTGCCTTTGTTATATTCACCTGGATTATTGTGGAACTGGGCATCAAGCAGATCGTGCAAGGCGATGATTACAAAAACCAAGCGAATAAGCAGGAACAAAGTGAAGTCAGCTCAGCGGTACCACGCGGGAAAATTTATGATCGAAACTTTAATGCCATTGTGACAAATAAGGCTTTAAATGCAATCACATACACGAGATCTAAATCGACCACGCAAGAACAGCGCTTAAAGATCGCAAAAAAGCTGTCTGACATGATCAAAGTCGATACAAAAAAAGTAACAGAACGGGATAAAAAAGATTATTGGATTTTGACTAGACCGAAAGAAGCGAAAAAGCTCATTAGCTCTAAAGAAAGACAGCAGGTTGAAGACAAAAAAATATCCGATGACGATTTATACCAGCTTCAGCTAAAACGGATTACTGATAAGCAGCTGAATGAATTGACGGATAAAGATATGCAGATCCTCGCTATCAAAAGGCGTATGGATTCAGGCTATGCTTTGACCCCTCAATATATTAAAAATGAGGATGTATCAGCGAAGGAAATGGCAGTGGTAAGTGAACATTTAGACGAACTGCCAGGTGTTGATGTCACGTCCGATTGGGAACGTGAATATCCGTATAAAAACCTTCTTCGCTCAGTGCTCGGAAGTGTGTCCAGCTCTAATGAAGGATTGCCGTCCAACTTGCTCGACCATTATCTGTCGCTTGGCTACAGCCGAAATGACAGGGTCGGAAAAAGCTATCTGGAATACCAATATGAAAGCCTTCTGCAGGGCCAAAAAGCAAAAGTCGAAAATATCACAGATTCAAAAGGCAATGTCACGGGAACAAAAACGGTATCTGAAGGCAAAGCCGGGAAAGATCTTGTACTAACAATTGATATTGATTTGCAAAAATCAGTGGAAAAAATTATTGAGAAAAAACTTAAAGCTGCTAAAGCAAGACCTAGTACCGAATTGTTGGATCGTGCATTCGTTGTCATGATGGACCCTAGAAACGGCGAAGTGCTGACAATGGCAGGGAAGCAGATTAAACGAGAAAATGGAGCCTATAAGTTTGATGATTATGCATTAGGAGCCATGACTTCATCCTACGCTATGGGATCAGCTGTAAAAGGTGCAACCGTTTTGACCGGTCTTCAAACTGGAGCGATTAATTTGAATACTGTATTTAAGGATGAACCATTGTATATCGGCCAGGATAAAAGAGGGAAAAAATCTTGGCAAAACTTAGGGCCGGTTGGTATTCAAACTGCATTAGAGAAGTCATCAAACGTTTTTATGTTTAAAACAGCTATTGCAGTTGGTAAAGGTGAATATAAACCTCACCAAGCATTGCCTTTGGATACTTCTGCATTTGATACCTTCAGAAATTATTTCAGTCAATTTGGATTAGGAGTAAAAACAGGAATTGATCTACCAAATGAAATGACGGGATATAAAGGTACAAGCAGATTATCTGGTTTCTTGCTTGATTTCGCCATTGGACAGTATGATACTTATACACCGCTGGAATTGGCTCAATATGTCTCCACCATAGCAAATGGTGGCTACCGCATGAAGCCTCAGCTTGTAAAGGAAGTCAGAGATTCAAATGCGAAAAAAGGGATCGGCGCAGTCGTTGATTCTGTTCAGCCTGAAGTATTGAATAAAGTCGATATGAAGAGTAGCTATATTGAAGAGGTCCAAGCCGGTTTTAGACGGGTTGCCACTAAAGGGACAGCTGCAGGTCAACTGGCTTCAGCATCGTATAAACCAGCTGCAAAAACAGGAACAGCCCAATCATTTTACGACGGACCGGATAAATCAAAAACAGGAACAGACACTTATAATACGACGCTTGTGGCTTATGCACCAGCTGACAATCCTGAGATTGCTATTTCTGTCGTAGTTCCTTGGACTTACATTGATTACAATCAAAGATACTCAATTACAAACGAAATCGGCAGGGAAGTAATGGATAAATATTTTGAGCTGAAATCGAAGCAGGACAAAGAAGATACTCAGCAAAAGAATAAAGACAAAATTGAAGAAAATGCAGAAAACACAACGTCTTCTGATAACTAAAAAGAAACGCTCACATGATGTGGGCGTTTTTTTTTATACAAAAAAACGCACTGATTTACAAAACCTTAACATTCGGTTCAAACCCTTTTTACATAGAACCTTTACTCTATACGTGTAGGACAAATTACACATTATACGCAGGGGGAATTCAGGAAATGAAAAAAAACAAATTGGTGCTTATGCTTCTGATGGCTGCATTTATGATGATTGCAGCTGCATGCGGAAATGCAGGAGAAAGTAAAAAATCGAATAGCGATTCTGCAAAAGGAGAAGAAAAGGCATCAGGTTCTTTAACCATTTCTGGTTCATCGGCAATGCAGCCACTAGTACTTGCAGCCGCGGAAAAATTTATGGAAGAAAACCCTGATGCTGATATACAGGTACAAGCTGGCGGTTCTGGAACAGGGCTTTCTCAAGTCTCTGAAGGAGCTGTTCAGATCGGGAATTCAGACGTTTTTGCAGAAGAAAAAGAAGGCATCGATGCAAAAGCGCTTGTCGATCATCAAGTCGCTGTAGTTGGTATGGCAGCAGCTGTAAACCCTGATGCTGGTGTGAAGGATATTTCAAAAGATGAATTGAAAAAAATCTTCACTGGCAAAATTAAAAACTGGAAAGAGCTCGGCGGCAAAGACCAAAAGATTACACTTGTAAACCGTCCTGATTCTTCTGGCACACGTGCTACATTTGTGAAATATGCGCTTGACGGAGAAGAACCTGCAGAAGGCATTACTGAAGATTCCTCCAACACGGTGAAAAAAATCATTGCTGATACTCCGGGAGCGATTGGATATCTTGCATTCTCATATTTAACAGATGACAAAGTAACTGCTCTATCTATTGACGGTGTTAAACCTGAAGCGAAAAATGTAGCAACTGGCGAGTATCCGATCTGGGCTTATCAGCATTCTTATACAAAAGGTGAAGCGACAGGTTTAGCTAAAGAATTTCTTGATTATCTAAAGAGTGAAGACATTCAAAAAAGCATTGTTACTGACCAAGGCTACATTCCGGTTACTGATATGAAAGTGACACGCGATGCCAACGGGAAGCAAAGCTGATCTTAATAAAAAGAGGAGTGCGGGGACAACCGTTTCTCCTCTTAACACATTCATAGGAGTGTAAAACAATGATAAACAATAGAGAAAATATGTCTGTGAGCGAGCGTTTAATCAGCTCAAGGCAAAATCGGCAATTGGATGAAGTTCGGGGAAGAATGATTGTGACAGCATGTGCGCTGATTATGATTGCGGCATCTGTTGCAATCACCATTTTCCTCGGCGTGAAGGGGCTGCAATCTTTTCTTGTAAATGGTGTAAGCCCAATTGAATTCTTAACGAGCTTAAATTGGAATCCTACAGATAGTGATCCGAAATACGGAGTGCTGCCATTTATTTTTGGCTCATTTGCAGTAACGATTCTTTCTGCTCTAATCGCTGCGCCGCTTGGCATTGCAGGTGCGATTTTTATGACAGAGATTGCCCCGAATTGGGGAAAGAAAGTGCTGCAGCCGGTGATTGAGCTTTTAGTCGGTATTCCATCTGTTGTTTATGGATTCATAGGTCTTACAGTATTGGTGCCGTTTATCGCCCAGTTCAAATCGAGCGGAACAGGGCACAGTTTATTGGCGGGAACGATTGTCCTTTCCGTCATGATTCTCCCGACGATCACATCGATTTCTGCTGATGCAATGGCTTCTCTTCCGAAGAGTTTACGAGAGGGTTCTTACGCGCTTGGTGCGACAAGATGGCAGACGATCAGAAAAGTACTTGTGCCTGCAGCTTTTCCAACATTGATGACAGCTGTTGTGTTAGGCATGGCTCGGGCGTTCGGTGAAGCTTTGGCTGTTCAGATGGTCATTGGAAATACAAGAGTATTGCCGGAAAGCCTGTTTGACACTGCGGGAACGCTGACAACGATCATCACGCTGAATATGGGCCACACCACATACGGAAGTGTTGAAAACAATACGCTGTGGTCAATGGGGCTTGTGCTTCTGGTGATGTCATTCCTGTTCATCCTGCTTATTCGCTACTTGTCATCTAGGAGGAAAGTGTAATGAACCGCAAAATAACAGATAAACTGGCGACCGGAATGTTTGGTTTGTGTGCAGCCATTATCGCTGCCATTTTAGTAGGTTTGTTTTCCTATATTATTATAAACGGTGTTTCTCAGCTCAGTTTTCAATTTATTACAACAAAATCGAGCGCCATTGCAGCTGGAGGAGGCATACGAGATCAGCTGTTTAACTCCTTTTATATTTTGTTTATTACAATGCTGATTACAATCCCGCTCGGTGTGGGCGGCGGAGTCTTCATGGCTGAATACGCGCCTAATAACAAAGTAACTGACTTCATCAGAACATGTATAGAGGTGCTTTCATCTCTTCCGTCTATTGTCATTGGGATGTTTGGATTATTGATGTTTGTCAACTTAACAGGCTGGGGATATACGATCATAGGCGGGGCGCTTGCGTTAACTGTTTTTAACCTTCCTGTCATGGTGCGTGTGACAGAAGACGCGATCCGTTCAGTCCCTAAAGATCTGAAGGAAGCCTCTCTCGCTTTAGGTGTATCACGCTGGCATACCGTAAAAACGGTTTTAATTCCAAGTGCGATTCCTTCTATTATCACAGGAGCAATTTTAGCGTCAGGAAGGGTGTTCGGGGAAGCGGCCGCATTATTATTTACGGCAGGCCTGACAACACCGCGTCTTAATTTTACGGAGTGGAACCCGTTTTCGGAAACATCACCGCTTAATATTTTCAGGCCCGCTGAAACACTTGCGGTCCACATTTGGAACGTCAATACACAAGGAATGATTCCGGATGCTGAAGCGATTGCCAACGGTGGTTCTGCCGTGCTGGTGATTTCTGTTCTTGTGTTTAATCTCGCAGCGAGATGGCTTGGCACGATGATCTACAAGAAGCTTACGGCAAATTAGAACGGAAAGAGGCGAAAAACATGTCTGAACAAATGGTAAAAGAAAAACCTGAGCGAGCTGTTATTGTTCCGAAGCAGAACCACGTGCTTGAGGTCAAAGATCTGTCTATTTTTTACGGAAATAAACAAGCCGTTCATCATGTAAACATGGATATTGAAAAAAATGCGGTGACTGCTTTAATTGGGCCGTCGGGATGCGGAAAATCTACTTTTTTGAGAAATATTAACCGAATGAACGATTTAATTCCATCTGCAAGAGCGGAAGGTGAAATCCTTTATGAAGGATTAAATATATTGGGCGGCAATATTAACGTTGTCAGCTTGAGAAGAGAAATCGGAATGGTTTTCCAAAAACCAAATCCATTTCCGAAATCGATCTATGCGAATATCACACATGCATTGAAATATGCCGGAGAGCGGAATAAAGCTGTTTTAGATGGAATTGTGGAAGAAAGTTTAACAAAAGCGGCTCTCTGGGATGAGGTGAAGGATCGTTTACATTCATCCGCACTCTCGTTATCCGGCGGCCAGCAGCAGCGTTTATGCATCGCGAGAACGCTTGCGATGAAGCCGGCTGTTCTTCTGCTTGATGAACCAGCTTCAGCGCTTGATCCGATTTCAAATGCGAAAATAGAGGAATTAATTACAGGATTGAAAAGAGAATACTCAATTATTATTGTCACGCACAATATGCAGCAGGCTCTGCGGGTTTCTGACCGGACGGCATTCTTTTTAAACGGCGAGCTTGTAGAATACGGACAGACCGAACAGATTTTCACGAGTCCGAAAAAGCAAAAGACAGAGGATTATATTAATGGGAAATTCGGATAGGAGGGCGGCAATGAGTATTGCTACCGAAGCCGTAATGAAACAGGAAGTCTATCAAGTCAATGGAATGAACTTATGGTATGGACAGCATCATGCTTTAAAAAATATCAATTTGAGCATTTATGAAAATGAGGTTACGGCGATTATCGGTCCATCCGGATGCGGGAAATCGACCTTTATCAAGACATTGAATTTAATGATTCAAATGACGCCAAATGTAAAGCTTGCAGGTGAGCTGAACTATAATGGCAGCAACATTTTAAAGGATAAAGTGGACATCGTGGATTTACGGAAAAATATCGGCATGGTATTCCAAAAAGGGAACCCGTTTCCGCAATCTATTTTTGATAATGTGGCTTACGGACCGAGAGTCCACGGCACCAAAAATAAGAAGAAGCTTCAGGAAATTGTGGAAAAGTCATTAAAAGACGTGGCGTTATGGGATGAGGTGAAGGATCGATTGCATACGTCCGCTCTTTCGCTGTCAGGGGGCCAGCAGCAGCGTCTTTGCATCGCCAGAGCACTTGCGACCAATCCTGATATTTTGCTGATGGATGAACCGACATCTGCACTAGATCCAATCTCAACGAGAAAAATTGAAGAACTCATTCTAGAGCTAAAAAATAAATATACAATTGTCATTGTCACGCATAACATGCAGCAGGCAGCAAGGGTTTCTGATCAAACCGCCTTTTTCTACATGGGCGAGCTTGTTGAATGCGACAATACGAATAAAATGTTCTCTAACCCGAAGGACCAAAGAACGCTCGATTACATTTCAGGAAAGTTTGGATGAAAAAAACAGGCTGAGTCAGCCTGTTTTTTATCGTGTTAACGTTTTTACGATCTTTTTGAAACTCATGTCTGATTTTACTTTAAACTCGCCGGCACGAATTTCTTTGTGATAGCCGGCATCAATGACATAGTCATTAAAGTCTTGAGCCGAAGAGATAATGCCCTCTTTTTCAAGAATAGCAGATACATCCGCAGTGCTCATGCCATCTTTAATTTTGAGCTTGTACGTTTTGACTTTGTCTGTTTTCGTGTCTGAGCTGCTGTCATCGGTCAACGATTTCTCTTTTGAATCAAGAAGTTTTTGATATTCATCACGGTTCACAGAAACCATTTTTTTAGAATCAAGGTAATTGTTCACGTCTTGTTCAGTTACTGTTTTATTATCTTTTACAGCAGCGGCCTGGTCTTCGTCAGTCAGATAAAAAACAGCTGCAAGAACGGCTGTCGCTAAAATGATGCCGCCAGCAAATGCCTGAATGCCCCGTTTTGTCATACGAGCACCTTCTCATTATCCTTGATAATCGTATTCACGTCTTCCACTGATACATGCTCAGCTTTAGCAATCGCTTCAGCTGACATACCGTTATTATATTTAGAAAGTATTTGTTTAGCGATTTTTTGATTGATGTCGCTCTGCTTTGATTTGCGAATGACAAGGTTTGTTTCCAGTAATTCTTCCTCAAGCACTGTCATTTTCTTTTTGAGCTTGTAAATTTCCTGCATCGCAGAAAGCTGCAGTGTTTCGAGTTCCTGTTCTACATCTTTCATCGGGTCTCTTTGAGAATATGAGAATGCAATTAGCGCTATACTGACGATAAACAACGCAATAATAGCAATTTCCACGTTTCATCACCTTCTATTCTTTTTTTATCCTTCTTTTTTATACCATAAAACCAATAGTTTCTAAAGGAATTCGCGAAAAAAACGAGATTTTGTCGAGAAATCTTTCTTTGCTTCTTCTTTATGTAATGGTTTAATAGGAACACGAAGTGAACGATTGGAAAGGAGAATGTTAGGAGTCCATGGATAAACACCCATTTCCCTATAATATACGACATAAGCTTTTCTTTTTTAGGGACACATTCGACATGATCATTCAAAACGCTCACACCCTGACCGTAAGCTGGGAAATCTCAGAAGAAACAATGCGGCTGGCTGAAGCGGTCCTTTTCGAAAAGACGCAGGATATGATAAAAGAATTGCGCATTGTCATCAAAAGAAAAGACATTGAAGCTGTCAGTACAAAACGCACAACGTATGATAAAGGCGAATGGACGATTAGACAGGCGGCTGGTGATGCTGTATATCGGGCTGAATACAGAATTGTGAATTCAATGAATGTCTCTCTCAAGCTTGCCGGTACAGATGACATCTATCTTGATGAAAATGGGATTCGTCATATAAACAGCTTTCAGATTGAAGAAGCGCACACCAGGTGGGAAGAGCAATTTTCTGCATACACCTGTTATGGGAGAGGGGAAAAAGAACGGTGAACATTCTCATGCTTTCACCCGAACATCCCGATGAGCCGAAAAGCGGGCTCGGTGACCATTTAAACCGCCTCATTTCCTATTTAAAGCCTCATATCAACATTACGGTTTGTACTCCGAGCGGGCAGTTGTTTTCGTATGCGAAGTTTGAAGATTACATAGCTGATGCTAACTTTACAATGGTTCGCCATGTGTTATCACACAATGAACGCTTTGATCTGATTCATGCTCATGATGACACAACAGCCCCTGCCGCCCAGTATTTGAAACAACGGCTTGGCCTTCCGCTTGCTGCGACAATCCACGGCCTGGAAAGCGAAAGGAAGAAGGTGTGCCGAGAAGCCCCACACCCATACAGGCTCATGACCGAACGGCTCCTTATAGAATCGGCTGATGCTTTGGTCGTATTAAGCACGTTTATGAAGCGGTCTCTTAATAAGGCAGCACATAAAAAAATAACCGTTATCCCAAGCCCTGCATCTATGGAGGAAGAGAAGGGGAAAATCCAAAGAAGCATAAATAGAAGATTCCTCTTTTCATATGGAAGGTTCGTTCCGGAAAAAGGATTTTCGCAGCTGTTAAAGGTATTTGCCATCTTGAAGCAGCGTCAGCCTGACCTCTATCTAGTGCTGGCTGGGGAGGGGCCGTCTCTGTCCTCCTATGAGAAATTGGCTGCGGCATATAACCTGAAGGATCGTGTCATGTTCCTGCCGTTTCTCAATAGGAAAGACATCAGAACGTTACTGTCTCAATGTGAAATGGCTGTTTTCCCTAGTTCTTATGAACCGTTTGGGCTAGCCGCGCAAGAAAGCATGGAACAAGGTGTGCTGACTGTCGTTTCTCAGTCGGGTGGTTTTTGTGATTATGCCGTTCATGACAAAACGGCAATCATCGCTAATTTTACGCTCGTACAGGAAGCGGCTGATCTGCTGGACAGTTTTTTAAAAGACCGGGAAAAAGCCCGCCGGATAAAAGAAGCTGGCAGACAACAAGTGTTCAAGCTCCACCACCCCCGACTCATTACGTCATCATATTTGCAGCTTTATGAGCGTATCTTCAATAATTCAGCAATTCATTGAAAAACAGCCTAGCATTCCGTCCATTATAGTGGTATTATATATAAGTCTGAATAAGTAAATGATTTTAGTTTGGAGGGAAAATAATGCGCGTTAATATTACTTTGGCTTGCACTGAATGTGGTGAGCGTAACTATATTTCTAAAAAGAACAAACGCAACAATCCAGACCGCGTTGAATTTAAAAAATATTGCCCACGTGATAAAAAATCTACGTTACACCGTGAAACAAAATAACAGCCTTGCTGTTTGAGGTGTAAGAAAAAAGCCAGAGCTTTGAAAAAGGTTCTGGCTTTTTTTCTATTCCGAGGGGGATGAGAGATGAAATCACAATTAAGAAAAAAGACGCTGGAGGCACTATCTGCTTTATCAAATGAAGATATTCTTCAAAAAACGGAACGTATGTATAAGTACTTGTTTTCTCTGCCGGAGTGGCAAAATGCCGGCACCATTGCCGTCACTATTTCCAGAGGATTAGAGATACCGACGCGTCCTGTCATTGAGCAGGCTTGGGAAGAAGGGAAACAAGTTTGCATCCCAAAATGCCATCCGGACACGAAGAAAATGCAATTTCGCACATATCAGACTGATGATCAGCTCGAAACCGTGTATGCCGGACTGCTCGAGCCGGTAATTGAAAAAACAAAAGAAGTAAACCCATCACAAATTGACTTGATGATCGTTCCAGGTGTTTGTTTTGATGTTAACGGGTTTAGGGTCGGCTTTGGAGGCGGCTATTATGATCGCTATTTAAGTGAATATGAAGGGAAGACAGTCTCATTGCTTTTGGAGTGCCAGTTGTATGCGCACGTACCCAGTCTGCCGCATGACATCCCGGTACATAAGCTTGTAACAGAGGATCGGATTATTTCTTGTTTTTCATAACTTTCCTGTCCCTTATTCGAGAATAAATAAGGTAGAATAACAAACCCTATTGGCAGGAGGGATATAATGAAAAAACTTTTGATATATGCCATTTTCGCGGTTTCTGCCGTCATGTTTTATCAAAATCGCTACCGTCTTATGAATACTGTACTCAGCCAGCCAGGAATCAGGCGGTCTTTTATCCATTTGTTTTTAAGAATTCCATTTATCCGCAATAAGTTTATACAGCAAGCTTTCTAAAATCCCGTGAAAAACGGGATTTTTTGCTTTCAGTAGGCGTTTCGGAGCGCCAGCTGTTATAATGAAAAAAAACTATTGGAGCGGTAAACATGTTTTTGCTGGAGTATACATATTGGAAAATTGCGGCGCACCTGGTGAATAGCGGGTATGGCGTCATACAAGCCGGTGAGTCAGATGAAATATGGCTGGAAGCGCCGGACAAGTCCTCTCATGATCTAGTTCGTCTTTATAAGCACGATCTTGATTTCCGTCAAGAAATGGTTAGAGACATCGAAGAGCAGGCCGAACGAGTAGAACGAGTCAGACATCAATTGGGCAGACGAAGGATGAAGCTGCTGAATGTGTTTTTTTCAACGGAAGCCCCTGTTGATGACTGGGAAGAGATTGCAAAAAAAATGTTTGAGAAGGGAACTGTGTCAGTTGAGCCGGCGATCGTTAGAGGAACGATGCTTCGAGATGATCTTCAAGCGGTTTTTCCATCATTTCGTCCAGAAGATTGTACAGAGGAACACGCTTCGTTTGAAGACGCGCAAATGGCGCGAGAACGTTTCCTTTCGCTAGTGCTGAAACAAGAAGAACAGAGAAAAACTGAAGCGGCGGTTTTTCAAAACGGAAAACCGTTTTTTGCATATTTATTTATTGCGCTTCAGATCCTGATGTTTTTCTTGCTCGAAATAAACGGGGGCAGCACAAATACGGAGACGCTGGTCGCTTTTGGAGCAAAAGAAAACAGCCTAATTGCACAAGGAGAATGGTGGCGGCTTCTGACACCGATCGTGCTTCACATCGGCATAGCGCATTTAGCTTTTAATACGCTGGCTTTATGGTCGGTTGGTACAGCGGTTGAGCGGATGTATGGATCGGGGAGATTTTTGCTGATTTATCTGGCTGCTGGCATTACGGGTTCGATTGCGAGTTTTGTGTTCAGCCCGTATCCTTCGGCAGGGGCATCAGGAGCCATATTCGGATGCTTAGGTGCATTACTGTATGTTGCTTTGTCTAATCGAAAAATGTTTTTAAGAACCATAGGAACCAATATTATTGTCATTATTATCATCAATCTGGGCTTTGGTTTTGCAGTTTCAAATATTGATAATTCAGGACATATCGGCGGCTTGATTGGCGGCTTTTTCGCTGCAGCAGCATTGGGGTTGCCCAAAGCCGGAGCCTTTGGAAAAAGATTGTTGTCAGCGGTTTTGCTGATTGCTTTGGCTGCCGGATTTTTATATTACGGATTGCATTCGCCTTCACACCAGGAATCAGCGCTGATTCAGCAGGCAAGCGAGCTGTATCAGGAAGGAAAGTATGAAGAAGTAACAGAATTGCTGAACGAAGAAGCAGCGCAAAAAGATGCCTCTGCCGATCTTTTGAAAATTCTTGCTGTTTCTGATATTAAAATCGGCGAATATGATCAGGCGGTTTCCCTTTTGGAACGAGCAGTGAAAAAAGAACCTAAAGACCATGCCTCATATTACTATTTAGCCTTATTGTATGCGGAAAAAAATGAGCTTGCACAAGCAGAAAAGGCCATCAGGTTGGCTGTGAAACTTAAGCCGAAGGAGCAGCGCTACAAGGAGCTTCAGCAACAAATTGAAAACAATAAAGAATCATAAAGGTGGAATATGGAAAGGAGGCTGGCTTTTTTGTCAGCGTTTTCTTCTTGACTGACCGCTTCCTTATGAATACGCTTATGATAGTTAAGTTCAAGAAATGGTGAGGAAAATGAATACATTTTATGATGTGCAGCAGCTGTTAAAAACGTTTGGCCACATTGTTTATTTTGGAGACAGAGAGCTTGAAATTGAGTTTATGCTGGATGAATTAAAGGAATTATACATGAACCACATGATTGAAAAGGAGCAGTGGGCCAGAGCGGCAGCTGTCCTTCGAAAAGAATTGGAACAAACAAAAAACGGAAGAGATTTCTATAAAGGCTAAGGTGATAAAAATGGACGAGATATGGTTTGCGGGCATTGACCTGGGAGGAACGACGATTAAACTCGCTTTTATAAATCAATATGGCGAAATTCAGCATAAGTGGGAAGTTCCGACTGATAAAACCGGCGACACGATTACTGTCACAATTGCAAAAACAATCGACAGCAAGCTGGATGAGCTGCAAAAACCGAAGCACATCATCAAATACATCGGAATGGGTGCGCCAGGCCCTGTAGATATGGCGGCAGGAGTTGTTTATGAAACAGTAAATCTAGGGTGGAAAAATTATGCTTTAAAAAACCATCTGGAGACAGAAACCGGCATCCCAGCTGTTATAGAAAATGACGCGAATATTGCTGCGCTCGGGGAAATGTGGAAGGGAGCGGGTGATGGCGCAAAAGACGTCATTCTCGTGACGCTTGGCACAGGAGTTGGCGGCGGCATCATTGCAAATGGTGAAATTGTACATGGCATAAATGGCGCCGGCGGAGAAATCGGCCATATTTGCAGCATCCCTGAAGGCGGAGCGCCCTGCAACTGCGGAAAAACGGGCTGTATCGAAACAATTGCGTCAGCAACCGGAATTGTAAGAATTGCAAAAGAAAAAATAGCAAATGTTAAAAAGATGACACGTTTAAAAGCAACCGAACAATTGTCAGCGCGGGATGTGTTTGAAGCGGCGGGTGAAAATGATGAAATTGCCCTTGAGGTGGTTGATTATGTAGCCAAGCATCTTGGTTTGGTGCTCGGAAATTTGGCAAGCTCGCTTAATCCGTCCAAAATCGTTCTTGGCGGCGGCGTATCGAGAGCCGGAGAACTGCTGAGATCAAAAGTCGAGAAAACATTCCGCAAATGCGCGTTTCCGCGGGCAGCCCAAGCTGCTGATATTTCAATCGCAGCACTTGGAAATGATGCCGGCGTTATCGGAGGCGCTTGGATCGCTAAAAATGAATGGCTGAAACATCAAAATTGTTAAAATTGTGTAAATGAAATTGATTTTTTGTTGTGCTCAGGTTAAGATTTAGTTTGATGTGTTAATGAGAATGTTGGGAATAGACTGATTTTTTTGAGCGTGCTGCATAGGAGGTTGAAATGCGAAAAACGTTTTTTTCGAAGATTTCATTTATGCTGATTGCCATTTTATTGATGTGGCTGAAAACGTATGCTGTTTACAAAACCAGTTTTCATATTAAAATCGACAATCTAACACAGGAATTTATTCTGTTTATCAACCCATTGAGTTTTTTGTTGCTTATTTTCGGCCTCAGCCTGTTTTTAAAAGGCAAAAACAGAAATCGCTACATTATCGCGATGAGCTGTCTTGTCACGTTTGTATTGCTGGCAAATATGGTTTTTTACCGTTTTTACAATGATTTCTTAACAATCCCTGTTCTTTTTCAAACGAGCAATATGGGTGATCTCGGAAGCAGCATCGGAACACTTCTTGAGCCGACAGACCTCCTATTAGCTGTAGATATTGCGGTTTTAATATGGCTTCACATCCGGCAAAAAGCTTTTCAATCGGACATTCCCTCAACGAAAAATGAACGGGCGGCTTATTTTTTGTTCGTTGCTTCTGTTTATTTCTTCAACCTGGGCTTGTCTGAGGCGGAGAGACCTCAGCTATTGACACGCTCTTTTGACAGAGAAATGCTTGTTAAAAACATTAGCCTGTTTAATTTTCATATTTACGATGGCGTTCTTCAGTCAAAGCAATCCGCACAGAGAGCGTTGGCAGACAGCAACAGCCTGACGGAAATTGAAAACTACGTAACCGCTAATGCGAAGGATGCCAACAAACGCTTATTCGGCGCTGCAAAAAGAAGGAACGTCATTCTCGTATCCTTAGAGTCGACGCAAAGCTTCGTGATTAATGAAAAATTGAATGGAGAAGAAATCACGCCTTTTCTGAATGACTTTATAAAACAGAGCTACAACTTTAATAATGTTTACCACCAAACAGGCCAGGGGAAAACCTCGGATTCTGAATTTATCGTGGACAATTCACTGTATCCGCTTGGACGAGGTGCCGTGTTTTTTACGAATGCGGGCAATCAATATATGGCCGCTCCTGAAATTTTGAAAAACAGCGGATACTATTCAGCGGTGCTCCACGCTAATAATAAGAGCTTTTGGAATCGTGATTTAATGTACGACTCATTTGGATATGATTCGTTTTTTGATATTAACTCGTATGATGTAACTGACGAAAATTCAGTCGGCTGGGGACTGAAGGATAAAGAATTTTTTGAGCAGTCTTCAGAGCTGATGAAAAATCTGCCTCAGCCGTTTTACTCGAGGCTGATTACACTGACGAACCACTTCCCGTTTGATCTTGATGAAGAGGATCAATTGATTGATGAATATGATTCAAGCAGCCAGACGCTAAATAAATATTTTCCGACAGTGCGTTATCAGGATGAGGCGCTGAAACGGTTTATCGAAAAGCTGAAGGAAGACGGGTTATACGACAACTCTGTTATTGTATTATATGGTGACCATTATGGTATATCAGAAAACCATAATGAAGCGATGGGGGAGTTTTTAGGAAAAGAAATAACCCCATTTGAAGAGGTGCAGCTCCAAAAAGTGCCGCTGGTCATTCATATTCCGGGTATTACTGATAAAAAGCCGCAAACCATTGAAACAGTAGGCGGGCAGATTGATATCAGGCCGACGCTGATGAATCTTTTAGGGATTGATACGAAAGATCAAATTCAATTCGGCAACGATCTGCTTTCAGACGAAAAACTGGACTTCACGGTGCTCCGGGACGGGAGCTTTATCACAGATCAGGTTGTTTATACAGACGGTGCGTGTTATGACAAAGAGACGGGAAAACCGTTAGAAGAGACAAAACAATGTGAAGCATTTGCTGATAAAGCAAAACAGGAGCTATCACTTTCTGATGAAATCATTTATGGGGATTTGTTGCGATTTTATGACCAGAAAAGGCTGGACAATTCGTCAAAACGGAAAGAAAAACAAATGCTTGATCAGGCATCATAATTACAATGTCTCCCGCATCAAAGTGAGCGGGAGGCTTTCTTTTTTTAAATACGCTGTCATATAGTAACAAAAAAGGGGGATGATGATGGCGTTTATTACGGTGAAACCTGAGATCAAGAACAATTTGGCCAATGTGGCGAAAGAACTGAAGATAGACGAGGAATTGCTTAAAAGTGCAAATCGCTCCGCACAAAAACATCAATTGTATTGCCCTGGTTATGTGATAGAGGAGCATAGCGGCAAAGAGCTTCAAACCATTCAGGACATAAAGCGCTTTTTACAGCCTCGGCAGCTGAAACTTTCAGATAGCTGGATTGAGCAAGAGAAAATCTATGATGATTCAGCTGTTGAAAAGGAAATAAAGAAGATTATTGATGTTTTTCCGTTTGTCTCATGCCGGGAAATTGGCCGTTCTGTACTCGGCAGGCCTATCTGGGAGCTGAAGGCTGGTGGGGAGCATGCCGTAAAAAAGGTCCATATGAACGCGTCATTTCATGCGAATGAGTGGATTACAACGTCTGTCCTGCTAAAATGGTTGAAGGAATACTGTATGTCATTATGCTGCAATTCGCCTTTCTTTGGCTTTTCTCCCATAAAGCTGTTTAACAGCACATCCTTATCCCTCGTTCCTCTTGTCAATCCGGATGGCGTTGATCTTGTTTTAAACGGATCAGAAGTCATGGGAGCCAGAAGAGATGAGCTCGAAAGGCTAAATGAACATCGTCCGAATTTTAATGAATGGAAGGCGAATATAAACGGGGTTGATTTAAATAAACAATTTCCATCATTATGGGAAATTGAAAAATACCGAAAACCGACAGCACCCAGCTACCGCGATTTTCCGGGAATCTCTCCGCTTACGGAGCCGGAATCTATTGCGATGTACCGGCTGATCACGGAGAATCCGCCTGACAGACTGCTGGCTCTTCATACTCAAGGAGAAGAAATTTATTGGGGCTATAAAGGCCTTGAGCCTGAGGAATCTGCTGCCGTCATAAAGGATTTTGAGGAGTTAAGCGGGAACATTTATAAGGGAGTAAGGGATATAGACAGCTATGCTGGATTTCGTGATTGGTTTATTCACCATTATTTTAAGGAAGGGTATACGGTGGAACTTGGAAAAGGCCAAAATCCTTTGCCGTTTCAGCAGTTTTCACACATATATAACGCCACAAACGGCATCTTGTGGAGGGCGTTATTTTTTCATGAGTAACTGAAACTTTTTCTTTTTTCTGCTGAAGCAAATATGAGAGAATAAAGATGATCGGAGGGGAATGCTGATGAGATCAGTTTGTTTTATTCTGCTGGCGGTATTGCTGTTTAGTTTATCGGCATGCGAACCATCTCATCAGCAGCAAAAACAGGCATCGGCGGCAAAAGATGAGAAAAAAGACATCATACCGCTTTCCTCGGAAAAAGCGGATGGGGCGGAAGGCTGGCTGAATAACAGCACAATATTATATACTGCGTCTAATCCGACGAAAACAGAGCTTTTTGCGTACCGCATCTTTACAGGCAAAGCGAAAAAGCTCTATCAAACGGATGGTCAAATCGTTGATGTTCAAATCAATGCGAGGGAGCAGATGATTCTGCTGCAAATCACACATAGCCAAAAGACAGCAGTGGTTTTGCTTAATGCAGAAGGAGAGACGCTTTACGAAAAAGATTACGAAACGTATGAGCTTGAGGCTGCTTGGAATCAGTATGATCCTTATCAAATGATGGTGACGGAATTCAATGAAAACTGGGATTTCCATACATATCAGGTGAATGCTAAAAAAGACGAATCTTTCTTAAGCCCAGTACAGGTTCCGTTCATTCATTGGACATCCAAAAATACATTTGATTATGTAAAAGAGGGAAGAGACGATAAAACAGGGCCTTTATATACGTTCGATACAGCTTCTAAGACGGAACAGAAGCTTGAGGATGACGTTCTATTCTTCGATTCTTTCCATCAAATGAGTTTTACTGTCAAATCAGCTTCCGGAGGAAAAGGGACGTATCAGTTTAAAACGCCGCAATCAACATCACCTGTTACAGCGAAATGGCCGCTCCAAGCGAAATATACAAATTTGGCTCCAATGGAGTATGACTATGATGAAGCAGGAGGCCTGTTTTATACATTCAAACAAAGCGGCGATGCATATAAGCTCGCAGCAATCAATGTAGCATCGGGAGAGACAAAAGATCTTGTGTCTCTGCGGGAAATGGAGCCGATTCAAATATCTCCGAACGGGAAATATGCGTTATACGGCTTTCATTTTGAGCAAATTATTTTATTGAAATCACATGAAACGAAGCAACTCATCATTGATCAAAAGGAGATGGAATAACGATGGCTATCGCAGATGTAACCATTATCCCAATCGGTACGGAAACACCCAGTGTCAGTGCTTACGTAGCCGATGTGCAAAAGATATTAGAAGGATATCAAGCAGAAGGGAAAATCAAATATCAGCTGACACCGATGAATACGCTGATCGAGGGAGAACTCAGTGACCTTTTTGCAGTCATTCAGGCAATTCACGAAGCGCCATTTCAAAAAGGATTGCACAGAGTGGCAACGAATATCCGTATCGATGACAGGCGTGACAAAAAAACGACGCTTGAGAGCAAAATAGAAAGTGTCAATAAACATTTACAGCCATAAAAATAAACCTGTATCCGATCGGATACAGGTTTTAATGTGCGGTTGGATACCCGCTGTTTATTACGGTCATCACGGTAAACCATCCAAAGACAAATAAGGTGGCACCGGCTAATAAAAACCCGAGTATATTTTTATTTCTAACAGAACGCAAGACTCCCCATAAAGCGAAAAGAGCGACAAGGCCGAAAATCACGACAAGTAACATAACACAGCCCCCTTTACATTGAAAAACCTGCAATTCTTTCCAGTTTTATTCTACCTGTTTTTTATAGGTTTGTCGATAGCGTTTTCATTGCGATTGTTTGAATCTTTTTTAAAAAACCCTCATAATAAGAGCATAAAAAAGAAAGAGGTGATAATAGTGAAATGGAGACGAATGCCAGTAGGGCCGATTCAAGCGAACGCATATTTTCTCATCAGTGATGATCAATGCCTGATTTTTGATCCGGGCGGCGAGGGACATAAAATCAATCAATACATAAAAGAAAAAGGGCTGACGCCTTTAGCCATTTTGCTTACACATGCCCATTTTGACCATATTGGGGCGCTTGATGAAGTGAGAGAAAAATGGGATATCCCTGTTTACCTGCATCAAAATGAAAAAAATTGGCTTACGGACGCTTCTTTAAACGGCTCCGGCATGCTGCGAGGGATAGAAGTCACAGCTAAGCCTGCAGATCATCTAATTGAAGGCGACGGTGAGTTGAATATCGGGCCGTTTCATTTGGAAACATTATTTACGCCGGGACATTCACCAGGCAGTGTATCTTACTACGTGAAAGATGCAGACTTGGTTATCTCCGGAGATGTCTTGTTCCAAGGCGGTATAGGACGTACGGATTTAATAGGCGGCGATCAAGAGACGCTGCTGACGTCCATTCATGAAAAACTGCTTACGCTTCCGGAACACACGCTGGTGTTAAGCGGCCATGGACCTGAAACAGACGTACTGACTGAGCAGGATCAAAATCCGTTTTTAAATGGGTTTTCATTGTAAAAAAAGAGACAAACCGATAAGGTTTGTCTCTTTTTGCATTTAATGGCCTCCGCCGCCGGGCACCATAATAAAAATTGAGTAATATGTAAAGCCGGCGAAGAAAATTGTTAAATAAGCGCCAAAAATATAAATATACATGCGTTCGGTTAAGTTCAAATACGATAGAAACACAAATAAGATCGTCTGTCCAAAAAATAAAAGGGAAGCATCTTTCATATCACCTAAATAAAACATGACTGCAAAAATTCCCGTCCAAAATCCTAACACCCGGAACATGCGATTCATTTTTATCCCCTCCCGAGAGTCCCTCTGACTGTTATTATAATAGATCACACCTAGAAATGTAAACATTTTCATTATTAATATACAAATGGAATTTGTCCCTTTGATTGTGTTTTCTATTGTATGAATGTTTTTTAAAAAATAATCCGAAAAAAGTTCTGTAAATGGTTTAAATGAAAAATGATCCGGGTAGTTATTCTACAAAGAGATGGTTAACTGAGGAGGAAAAAACGAATGGAACAACAATTAACTTTTTACTCATATCCAAGCTGCACGTCATGCCGAAAAACAAAACATTGGCTTAAAGCACATCAAATTGAATTTAACGAACGGCATTTATTCAGAGAAACCCCGACAAGAGAAGAATTAAAGTACATTTTATCGTTAACGACAGAAGGAATTGATGAAATTTTGGCGACAAGAAGCCAGACTTTCAAAAATTTAAATTTAAACATTGAAGAAATGACGGTAAATGAGGTGCTGGAACTTTTAATCGAGAAGCCGAAGCTTTTGCGACGCCCGATTCTAGTAGACAACAAAAAGCTGGTGATTGGTTATAACCCGGGAGAACTGTTGAAGTTATCGAAGAAGAAAACGGTTCATCAATCTGCATGATGAAAAACCGAAGATCCGCTGATTTATTCGAATCAGCTTATCTTCGGTTTTTCACCTGTTCAGAAACTGGGCTAGCTGGATTCGAACCAACGATCACGGAGTCAAAGTCCATTGCCTTACCGCTTGGCTATAGCCCATTGAATCTAAACATAGTATGTGTAAAGGCAGACGCGTTATACATATATAGCGTACATTTTTCAAAAACAGGAGGGAGCTCATTAAGATGATAGCTCTTGATCAGCACTTAACAGAGCACAAAGAAGATATCACGCAACAATGGCTGGAAGTTTGTACGTCAAAAGGCAGCTGGCTGTATTCAGCGAAAGATCAGCAAAAACTAGAACAAAAGTTAAAAGACCAGCATGAATTATTGGTGACCATCGTAGCAAAATCCCTTAGAAAAGAAGACGTAGAGGATGAGCTCAACCGGTGGTCTCTTCAATGCGCCAGAGACCGTGCCGTTCATGAAGTGACGGTTACACAAAGTGTCGGCCATTTTAACACCTTCAGGCACATCATGTTTGAATGGATTCAGAAATTCAGCGAAGCTTCTTCTCAAGACATCAGCATTCAGGAATTTTATGAGTGGAGCCGGATCTTGAATCAAAACATTGATGAGATCATCGAAGTGTTTACGGAAGAATATCACCAGGTGACCATGATACAATTAAACGCGCAAAAAGAAATGATTAATGAATTGAGTGCGCCGATTATGCCGATTACTGATGGAATTGGGATTCTTCCGCTTGTCGGTGAAATTGATACGCACAGAGCGAGGACGATTTTGGAGTCTGTGCTGGAGCAGTGCTCAGCGTTAAAGCTCTCGTATTTATTTTTAGATATTTCGGGCGTTCCTATCGTTGATACCATGGTAGCCTATCAAATTTTTAAAGTGATTGACAGCACCAAATTGCTCGGCATTGAGACGATTATTTCAGGAATCAGGCCGGAAATTGCCCAAACTGTCGTGAAGCTGGGTCTGGATTTTTCGAATGTGAAAACCGAGCAAAGTCTTGCTAAAGCCCTGGCCAATAAAGGGTTTAAAATAAAAGAGTGTTGATGCCTTTGCCATGTTAATCTTGAAAGATAGCAGCTGAACAGCCTTTCACGGGCTATTCAGCTTTTTTAACTTCTATAAATAAAATGTGATGGCTGTTGATGTCTTTTACCTTAAAAGAGTAGCCATCATATTCTATGGTACTTTCAGGCTCAGCATCTATGTTTTGTGTCAAAAACCAGCCGCCCAAGGTGTCTACTTCAGCCTCTGATAAATCGGTTCCAAGCAGGCTGTTAACATCGCTGATTAATAATTTTGCATTTAACAAGTAATGATCCTTTCCAAGTTCGCGGATATGAGGCACTTCATCCGCATCAAATTCATCACGGATTTCTCCTACAATTTCTTCGATAATATCCTCGACAGTGACCAAACCGGACGTCCCGCCATATTCATCTATGAGGATCGCCATATGAGTGCGTTCCTTTTGCATTTTCAGCAGTAGTTTATAAATAGGAATCGTCTCAATGACATGGATAACGGGCTGTACGAAAGGTTCAATTTGATGCTTCTTGATTGAAAAATCTTTCGTCAGCATGGAAAACAGCACTTCTTTCATATTAATCACGCCAATAACGTTATCTTTATCCTCCCTTACAACTGGGTACCGTGTATATTTTGTTTGCTTGACTGTTTCCTGAAGATTTGAAATGGAGTCTTCATCTAGTGACAAACTGACCATTTCATTTCGCGGCACCATAATTTCCTTTGCCATTCGTTTATCAAAGGTAAAGATATTATTCATGTACTTTAATTCACTTTTTCTGATCTCGCCGCTTTTATAGCTTTCAGCCAATAGGACCCGAAGTTCTTCCTCTGTATATGCCAGCTCGTGCTCTGATGCCGGCTTCAGCCCAAACACTCCTGTAATCAATCGGGCAGAGTGGTTCAACAGCCAAATGAATGGAAACATGATCTTATAAAACCAAATAAGCGGTTTAGCGAACAACAAGGTAATGCTTTCTGCTTTTTGAATGGCGAAACTCTTTGGCGCCAGCTCCCCGATAACGACATTTAAATACGTAACCGCTAAAAATGCGATGACGAGTGAAAGCAGGTGGGTAAGCGATTCATTTAAGCCTGCTTTATGAAAAAGCGGTCGAAGCAGAGTTTGCACAGTCGGTTCCCCAAGCCATCCCAGTCCTAAGGCTGCGACTGTGATGCCCAGCTGACAGGCTGATAAATATTCATCAAGGTGAGTGATGACATGCTTTGCCGCTTTAGCACCTTTCTTTCCTTTTGCGACAAGCTGATCAATTTTGGATCGCCGCACTTTTACGATTGAAAATTCTACGGCAACAAAAAATCCTGTTAACAAAATAAGAATAGCGACTGCTAGTAAATTGACAAATTCCAAAACAACTGCCTTCTCCAAGGAAGGCATGCACCTCCCTTTTCCGATGTCTTTCTACATTCCATACCACCTGAAAATGCTCATAAAACATGTGTTGAAGCGCAGACTGGTTTAGTGACGCGGTTATTGGGCAATTAAAGAATAAAGAACAAAAGTTTGGAGGAGCTTGACATGAAGGCACATACGGGAAAGGATTGGTTTTGGTACCAAATGGGGCCTCAAGAAAGAAGTAAGGCAAGGGATCTAATCCATTTTTCTCACTGGCCTCAGTGTGAAAAGTGGTTTGAAAATAACCATCACGTTAATTTTTTGCGAGTAGATACAACTGAAACGGAAAATGAAGCGGTATTTGGGTCGATTGTTTATGATCAGGGGCTTGGTGAAGAAAAAGACCATACTGTTTTTCACTTTTATATCACCAGACAATATTTTTTCACAATCAATTTTGACTTTTCGATTTTGAGAGAGATTAAAGGCAAAGAAGTTGTCCGGCAAATGGAAAGAGCGGACAATGCGATAGAGGGGTTTTTAATTCTTCTCGGCGAACTAATGAATGCGTATTTAATCGGTGTTGATGAATTTGAAGTAAAGCTGAGAAAGCTCAGATGGCAAATTAAAGACGACAATAGCAAAAGCATTCTAAACCGCGTCCATCTCCTGCGCCATGAACTGATGATTTGGAAAAATTTAATATTAAGCGCCAAAAAAATTGAAATGGCGTTGAAAGAAACCTTTTTACCTCAAAATGAAGGGAAAAAGGATTATCAGCGGACACAACTGAAAATTGACAGGGGATTTTCATACATCAGCGAATTTGAAGGGGAGCTTAACAATCTGCTGCATTCAGAGGAAGTCATTACCTCACATAGGGGGAATGAAATTGTAAAAGCGCTGACCATTTTTACGACGCTTTTTACGCCGATAACAGCTCTGGGTGCCTTATGGGGGATGAACTTTTCAGTGATGCCGGAACTGAATTGGAAATACGGATATCTCTTTTCCCTCTTATTGATTGTCACATCTACAGTTCTGATCTATCTCTATTTGAGAAAAAAAGGCTGGACGGGAGATATGCTGCAGGAGCGGAAGAAGAAAAAGAAACCTCGAAAAAGGCGGACTCTATAGGATGTTTCATATTTTGTACAGCGTGCCCCGTTTTTTCACCAGTCATATCAGGGTGACCGGATACGATGTCAAGGCGCTTATGGCAGAGCATCAAATCCGCCGTTTACCGATTCTTGAATATGGCCAAATTGCCGGTATTGTTGCATTAGGCGACCTTTCCGTTGAGAAAGATACTGGTCAAAAAGCGAAAACAGCATAATGAAAATGGAATCTAGCAGGCATGGTGACCATGTCTGCTTTTTTATTTATAGGGAAAATTATAATGACAGGGGTACATTCAGTTGAAAGTCTTTTTCTTGCCAGAAAGAAGGGATTTTTCAGCATATAACGTCTCACAAAATCACGTTTTCCCTGTTTGATTACCGCTCCTTCTTTTTCTACAATACGCATTGAAAGGAGAGGGAATCAAATTGGATTCAATAGAAAAGGTAAGCAAAAACTTGATTGAAGAAGCATATCTAACAAAGGCTTCTGATATTCACATTGTGCCGAGGGAGCGGGACGCTATCATTCATTTTCGGGTCGATCATGCCTTGCTGAAAAAAAGGGACATGAAAAAAGAAGAGTGCGTAAGGCTGATTTCACATTTTAAATTTCTTTCAGCAATGGATATAGGTGAAAGGCGAAAGCCGCAAAACGGTTCGCTTACGTTAAAGCTGAAAGAGGGAAATGTTCATTTAAGAATGTCAACGCTGCCCACAATTAATGAAGAAAGCCTCGTGATCAGAGTGATGCCCCAATACAATATCCCTTCGATTGATAAATTGTCGCTATTTCCGAAGACAGGAGCCACATTACTCTCGTTTTTAAAACATTCCCATGGCATGCTCATTTTTACCGGGCCAACTGGTTCAGGGAAGACTACCACACTATACTCTCTCGTTCAATATGCAAAAAAACACTTTAATCGAAATATTGTCACATTAGAGGACCCTGTTGAAACAAGGGACGAAGATGTTCTTCAGGTTCAGGTGAATGAAAAAGCCGGTGTAACTTATTCCGCAGGTCTGAAAGCAATTTTGCGCCATGACCCCGATATGATTATTTTAGGTGAGATCAGAGACGCGGAAACAGCTGAAATTGCGGTGCGGGCAGCGATGACGGGACATCTGGTACTAACGAGCCTTCATACGAGAGACGCAAAGGGCGCAATTTACAGACTGCTTGAATTCGGTATCAATATGAATGAAATTGAACAGACTGTCATTGCAATAGCGGCTCAGCGCTTGGTTGATTTGGCTTGCCCGTTTTGTGAAAACGGATGTTCATCAGTGTATTGTCGCCAGTCACGAAATACCAGGAGAGCTAGCGTTTATGAGCTTCTTTACGGGAAAAATCTTCAGCAATGTATCCAGGAGGCAAAAGGAAATCATGCAAATTACCAATATCAAACGCTTCGTCAAATTATCAGGAAAGGAATTGCGCTCGGCTATTTAACGACAAACAACTATGACCGGTGGGTTTATCATGAAAAAGATTAGAAAAGTCTGGTCGTTAAAGGATCAAGCGAGGTTATTAAAGAGGCTCGGTGAAATGACTGCGGGCGGATATACGCTTCTGGATGGATTACGCCTGATGGAACTTCAGATGAATAAGAGGCAGGCGGCTGACTTGACTGGTTCGGTCACTTGTTTGAGGGAAGGGGCTCCGTTTTATCAAGTACTAAAGAGTTTGTCATTTCATAAGGAAGCCGTAGGTATTTGTTATTTTGCTGAAACACATGGTGAACTGCCTGCTTCCATGATCCAGAGCGGAGAGCTGCTGGAACGAAAAATTGCACAGGCAGACCAGCTGAAAAGTGTGCTGCGCTATCCGCTTTTCCTCATCTTTACGGTCGCTGTCATGTTTTATATGTTACAGTCCATCATCATTCCTCAGTTTTCCGGTATCTATCAATCGATGAATATGGAAACCTCACGTTCAACCGATATGCTTTTTGCTTTTTTTCAGCATATTGATCTTGTGATCATTTTGCTTGTTCTTTTTACAGCAGGTATCGGGATTTATTATTGGCTTGTGTTTAAGAAAAAATCACCTGCCCGGCAAATGCTGATTTGTATCAGGATTCCTTTGGTTGGAAAGCTTGTAAAGCTGTTTAACAGCTACTTTTTTTCTTTGCAGCTAAGCAGCCTTTTAAAATCAGGCCTCTCAATTTATGACAGCCTTAATGCATTTAAACATCAAACGTTTCTCCCTTTCTACCGCTGCGAGGCTGAACAATTGATTGAACGGCTAAAAGCCGGTGAGTCAATTGAATCCGCTATTTGTGGAAGCCCTTTTTATGAAACTGATTTATCAAAAGTCATATCTCACGGCCAGCTGAGCGGCCGATTGGATCGGGAGCTTTTCACATACAGCCAATTCATATTACAGCGGCTGGAACACAAAGCGCAAAAATGGACAGGCATCCTTCAGCCAATGATTTATGGATTTGTTGCAGCGATGATCTTACTTGTGTATTTATCTATGCTTGTGCCTATGTATCAGATGATGAATCAAATGTGAAAGGAAGAGGCTGATGAATGAGAAAGGATTTACACTTGTTGAAATGTTAATCGTGCTCTTTATTATTTCGATTTTGCTTTTAATTACGATACCGAACGTCACGAAACATAATCAAACCATTCAAAAAAAGGGCTGTGAAGGCTTACAAAACATGGTTAAGGCACAAATGACTGCATTTGAGCTTGATCATGAAGGACAAACTCCGAGCCTTGCCGATTTACAGTCAGAGGGCTATGTGAAAAAGGATGCTGTCTGTCCAAATGGTAAGCGCATTATCATCACCGGCGGAGAAGTTAAGGTTGAACATTAAATTAAACGAGGAGAAGGGGTTTACCCTTTTAGAAAGTTTGCTTGTGTTAAGCCTTGCCTCTATCCTCCTGATTGCCGTCTTCACCACACTTCCTCCTGCTTATGACAATACAGCTGTCCGACAGGCAGCAAGGCAGCTGAAAAATGATATTATGCTCACACAGCAGACTGCTATTTCCCGTCAACAAAGAACAAAAATTCTCTTTCATAAAAAAGAATATCAATTAGTCATTGGTGATACGGTCATTGAACGTCCGTATGCAACGGGACTTTCTATAGAACTGCTGACATTAAAAGACCGTTTGGAATTTAATGAGAAAGGGCACCCGAATGCAGGCGGAAAAATACGAGTAAAAGGCCATGCCGTTTATGACATAACAGTTTATCTAGGGAGCGGGAGAGTCAATGTGGAGAGAAAATAAAGGTTTTTCTACAATAGAAACAATGTCTGCGCTAAGTCTGTGGCTGTTTGTGCTGCTGACAGTCGTCCCCTTGTGGGACAAGCTGATAGCTGATGAAAAAATGGCGGAATCACGAGAAATCGGCTATCAGATGATGAATGAGAGCATTAGCAAATATGTCATGAGTGGTGAAGGAGCCGCGTCAAAAACGATTACAAAGAACAATCATATCTATGCAATGAAGTGGGAGGAGGAGGGCGAATATCAAAACGTATGTATCAAAGCCACAGCTTATAAAGAGAAATCATATTGCCTCAGCATCCTGCAGACAGAATGGCTATACGCTTCTTAACGTATTATTTTCGCTCTCAGTCTTTTTGCTCATATCAGGATCGTTAGCTGCGATTTTCCATCTGTTTTTGTCTCGACAGCAGGAACATGACGGTTTCACACAGCAAGAATGGATGATTTCGATAGAACAGATGATGAATGAATGCAAGGAGTCACAGGCAGTTAAGACAGCCGAGCATGGGAGCGTGTTAATCTGCACCAATCTTTCCGGGCAGGACATCCGTTTCGAAATTTATCATTCAATGATAAGAAAAAGAGTGGATGGCAAAGGGCATGTTCCGATTTTAGATCATATTACTGCCATGAAAGCTGATATTGAAAATGGTGTTGTTTTGCTGAAAATTGAGAGTGAGGACCAAAAAGTGTATCAAACTGCTTTTCCAGTCTATTCGTATTTAGGAGGGGGGTGAATGTATCGTACAAGAGGGTTTATTTATCCAGCTGTTCTTTTTGTGTCAGCGCTTGTGCTGTTAATCGTGAACTTTGCTGCTGCTCAATATATTTCACGCTGCATGTTTGAAAAGGAAACAAAAGAGTTATACATAGGAGAGAATTTGCTTCAAAATGGGGTGCTTCTTTCGATTCGGCATGTTCTAGAGGAACGGAAAGGCCAGGAGGGTACGCAGCAATTTCCATATGGACGGGTTTCTTATTACATTCATGATACATCGATAAAAGAACAAAAAGAAATCAACTTAAGAGTGTCAACGGAGTCGGGAACAGAAAGAACTGCACAGATCGTATTTGATCAAAAACAGAAAAAACTGCTGAGATGGACAGAATAAAACAGTGTAAAGGGTATAAAAAAAGTCATGTGAGACAACACTCATAATAATTGAATGATGAGGTGATCACGTGAAAACGAATGATTATGTTAAATATATGACGCAGCAATTTGTCAAATATATAGATACTCCGAGAGATGAGCGAAAAGAACGAAAAGAGGTGCGGAAAGAAACAAAAACGCCTGCTTCCCAGCAGTGGTTCGGTATTTTACCCTATGGCTTCCGGCTTTGGCTGAAACGGAAAAAATAACCGCAAATAAACGAATAAGGTCCTTCAAAAAATGGAGGACCTTATTGATATTCTTCTAATATGGCAATTTTATTGACCTTTTGGCTATAAGGATCAAATGAAATCGTCACAAAAACGCCGAATTCTTTTGACCCTTCCCTCAGAGTTAAATGGTATTGCTTCACTGCTTCATCTTTTCTTTTACGGTCCCATACTTTTTGTTTGAACAGTACCTGTGCAAGCGGGTACCTTTTTTTTGCTTCTTTTACAGCAATCTCTTCCCATTTGGACATGTGGCGGGCGGTTACAAGCGGTGTTTCTTCTGCGTGAGCGGCTGTGGTGCCAAAGACGAGAAGAGATAGACAAATCACACATTGTTTGATCATCATGCTGTCACCCTTTCTTTGTTTATTATTACCAAATAATAATGGGATATGCATTTAAATTCTCACATAACAATCCCAAAAATTTCAAAAAAATTGAAAAAATGAGCAATACTGAGCAAGACTTTGTAATATGATGAAAACATTCTTTTAAACGAACGAAATGAGCGATTTCGGTGTTTTTAAATCTATAAATCGTTGATTATACTCTATTTGTGAAGTTCTTTAAAGAGAACGGTTGTCATATCAAGTTACAGTGTTTTACAGGAGGTAAGATATGTTTCGATTGTTTTACAATCAGCAAAAGGCGAAGACGAAACTGAAAGTTCTGCTTATCTTTCAGCTTTCAGTCATTTTCAGTCTGACTGCCGCAATATGCTTACAATTTTCCGATGATACAAGCGCTGCTTTTCATGATATTGAAACATTTGATGTCTCACTTCAAACGTGTAAAGACTTTCAGCATACAGATAAAAACTGCCATTATGATAAACGCTGGGATCAAAGTGATTTGCACATATCAGATCAAACGGATACGAAAGGCACTGTATGCTCACCTTTCGCCTTATTTGCTGTGCTCGAAAATACAGGTGAGAAACTTAAGAAATCAAAGTGGAAGTGGGAGCTTCATAAGCTTGAAAATGCCCGCAAACCGTTAAAGGATGGGAACGTGATCGAAAAAGGATTTGTCTCCAATCAAATCGGCGATTCACTTTATAAAATTGAGACCAAGAAAAAAATGAAACCCGGCATTTATGCATTTAAAGTATATAAACCGGCAGGCTACCCGGCAAACGGCAGTACATTTGAGTGGTCGGAGCCTATGACGCTTGCAAAATGCGATGAAAAACCGACTGTCCCTAAAAAAGAAACAAAGTCGGACGTCAAAAAGGAGAATGAAACAACACAAAAGGATATACAGGAAAAAACAATGAAAGAAGAAACATCTCAAGAAGCTGTAACCAAAGAAAATGAAACTCAATCAGACCAGAAGGAAAGCGGGGAAGAGGATGAAAAAAGCAATGAAGCTGATCAGTAATATTTTATACGTGATCATCTTTACTCTTATTATTGTGCTGACACTTGTCGTGATTTCAACACGTTCATCCGGGGGAGAGCCGGCTGTGTTTGGGTATACATTGAAATCAGTTCTGTCAGGTTCGATGGAGCCGGAGTTCAATACAGGTTCCTTAATATTGGTCAAAGAAATCGCTGATGTGAAAGAGCTTCAAAAAGGTGACGTTATTACATTTATGCAGGATGCAAATACGGCGGTCACCCACAGAATTGTTGACATAACAAAGCAAGGAGACCATTTGTTATTTAAAACAAAAGGTGATAATAATGCAGCAGCTGATTCAGCGCCTGTATCGGACGAAAATGTTCGCGCGCAATACACAGGTTTTCAGCTTCCATATGCAGGCTATATGCTTCATTTTGCCAGCCAGCCGATTGGAACGGCTGTATTATTGATTGTTCCCGGCGTGATGCTGTTAGTGTACGCTTTTGTGACGATCAGCAGCGCCATTAGAGAAATTGAAAGAAAGACAAAAGCCTTGGAAACAGATACAAAGGACAGCACCATGTCTACTTAACTTCAGTTGTAAACCTGGCAACAGGTTTCGATATAAAATCATTCAATAAAAGGGGAGTTTACCATGGGTATGAAAAAGAAATTGAGTTTAGGAGTTGCTTCTGCAGCACTAGGATTAGCTTTAGTTGGAGGAGGAACATGGGCAGCATTTAACGACATTAAATCAAAGGATGCTACTTTTGCATCAGGTACGCTTGATTTATCTGCTAAAGAGAATTCAGCGAGTGTGAACTTATCAAATCTAAAGCCGGGAGATAAGTTGACAAAGGATTTCCAATTTGAAAATAACGGATCACTTGCGATCAAAGAAGTTTTAATGGCGCTTAATTATGGAGATTTTAAAGCAAACGGCGGCAGCAATACATCTCCAGAAGATTTCCTCAGCCAGTTTGAAGTGACATTGTTGACAGTTGGAAAAGAGGGCGGCAATGGTTACCCGAAAAACATTATTTTAGATGATGCGAACCTTAAAGACTTGTATTTGATGTCTGCTAAAAATGATGCAGCGGCTACTGAAAAAATCAAAAAACAAATAGACCCTAAATTCTTACATGCAAGCGGTAAAGTCAATGTAGCAACAATTGACGGTAAAACCGCTCCTGAATATGATGGTGTTCCAAAAACACCAACTGACTTCGATCAGGTTCAAATGGAAATCCAATTCAAAGATGATAAAACAAAAGATGAAAACGGGCTTATGGTTCAAAATAAATATCAAGGCAACTCCATTAAGCTTCAATTCTCGTTCGAAGCTACACAGTGGAACGGCTTGACAATCAAAAAGGACCATACTGATAAAGACGGTTATGTGAAAGAAAATGAAAAAGCGCACAGCGAGGATAAAAATTAATAACAGCCATAAAAAGAGACGGCCCAGTATTCATATACTGGGCCGTCTCGATGGTTATTGACAAAAGAGGAGTTAGTGCCTCTGCTCAGGCACTACTCCTCTTTTTGGGATTTTCTCCATTTTTGATAATCTAAAAATTCACGAAATTGTTTTTTCGATACCCCGGATGTCATCGCATCGCGAACCAATTTCTCCCATTCACTATCTAATTGACCATCGTATTCGGTTTCATGTTTCTCATCGAGCAAAGTATGAACCGAGACGTCCAGAACAGCGGAGACTTTTTCGAGAAATTGAATGGAGGGGTTCGTTTGTAGATTTCGTTCTATTGAGCTTAAATAAGACTTCGCTACCCCAGCTTTTTCAGCTAGTTCTGATAGTGAGTAGCCTTTTTCTTTACGGTATTGTTTAATACGCTGGCCAATCAATGTCATCACCTTCCTTGTGATATTATAGCACATTCAGAAAGGATTTACGGTATGACTTCTGGCTGCCGGACCAGGATGAGCAGACTTTTTGTTTAAAAGTAAATATTTTCGTATTTCTTCCGGGCTGATATTTGCCTCTTTGGCTTCCACCATTAATTCAACCCATTCTTGATCCAATTCAAAGTGCTCTTGTTTTGCATTCTTCATGCAGTTTCTCCTCCTAAAATACTTGTTTATGTATTTCAGCCAGTCCGGCCATGACTTATTGTATGCTTCATTAGTCTCTGGAAGTCATTTGCCATTAAATCACCAGAATTTTTTTCCAATATACCTTTATTATAATCGTATTTTCTCAAAAAAAACGAGAATGATGTCGAATGGTAAAAAAGTTAGCTTGAAATATTATTTTGCAGATAAAACAATCCGCCATTTTCAATTTCAACTGATATCTTTGGTTGATACAAGGTTTTCAGCGCCTGTTTTTCTAGATGGTATTCTTCTGGTTTTTCTTCTATATGCTCGTAAAACTTATCAAGCAATGTCATATCATTCTTCCACCTGTTAACCGCCTGTTCCGCCCAGTCGGACGGCTCCTGCATAGCGGATTTGGAAATATAGTTTTCCATACGCTTAAGTCCGCTTTCTGGTTTGATCATAGGTGAAATGGTGAAGCAATAGTCACATATTTGTGATGTCAGTGAAAGCTGAGTCAGCTTGCTTTGAAAATCTTCAATTATCGTTCCAGAGACTAGGTGAAGACCTAGTGATAATAACTTATCCTTTTTCATGTCGGACTGGTATGAAATCGTGACATTTATACCAAGCCAAGGCTGAAGTGGGACTTTGGCTCCGGCTGATTCAATTTTCTCATACATTCTGGTAAATCTCCCATTTTGTTTAACAGCTTTAAATATTTGAAAAAGACGCGGGGCCCCAAAATATATAAATTCACCATCTAGGTCTTTTGGCGCATTTTCTTTATCTGTAATAAAAGTGATTTTCATTGGATTCGGATCACCGCCTGTCTTCTCGCGCCAATGCCAGTAGAAAGGGCGGTTCATGATTTGTTTGTCCATTTCAACTGTAAGCTGCACTGTCATATAGCCTAAGCCTTGATCGACGATTTGGCAGCTGTTTGCTTGAAAAAAACGCAGCAGAAAATCGTGAACCTCTTGCTGTCTCACTAGTAAAACCTCCTTACAGGCTAAGATCCTCTTTTTTCAGCAGGCTGCTGTTTTTTATAAGACAAAAATGAGGTTAAGTTATCCATTTTTATTTTCATTTCTTCTTCTGTTGCTGAGTGATACAAAATGTCATGAAGGTGCTCTTCAAAATTGTTCACTTGAATTTTCGTTAAAATATCATCAAGTTCGCCGACCACTTTTTCAAACAAATGAATTTTTTCATATAAAAGCTTTAGAATATGCTCTTCCACCGTATGTTTTGTTGCCATGTTATAAATGTGCACGTCACGCTCCTGCCCGAGTCTGTGAATTCTTCCGATTCTTTGCTCAAGTCGCATCGGATTCCATGGCAGGTCATAGTTGATCATGTGATTGCAAAATTGCAGGTTAATTCCCTCACCGCCTGCTTCAGTTGCAATAAGGACTTGGATTTTTCCGCGGAAAAGATCCTTCATCCAGTCTTTTTTCCCACGTTTAAATCCGCCTCTAAACGGCACAGAACTGATGCCGTTTTGCTGAAGAAACCACTGCAGATAAATCTGAGTTGCACGGTATTCTGTAAAAATGATGACCTTATCGTCGATCTTTTTGATCAAATCAACAACTTGAAGCGCTTTAGAGTTTTGTGTCACTTGATTAATTCGATCTATTAAAACTGAAATCGTATCCTCATCAATGGCAGGTGCTTGTTTCTCTTTTTGATCAAGCATCTTTTTCAGCGTCATATACACCGCTTCTCTGCTCGAACAGCATTCTCTTTGCAAGGTCATAATCGAGAACATGCTGGCTGGTTTATTGATACTTTCCTTCAAACGAGAAATTTCATCATAAAGCGCCTGCTCTGATGGAGAAAATTCAATCGGCACTGTTTCAACATGGCGCTGTTTCCAATTCAGCCCGGTATCATGCCGCCTGTTACGGATCATGACTTTATTCACAAGATCTTTTAAATGTTCATGCGCTTCTAAACTGGATTTCTTCTTGGCGAACTCCTCCTGAAAGTGATTCTGACTGCCTAAATGGCCGGGTTTTAATAAGGACACCAAATTGAAAATCTCTTCGATACGGTTCTGGATTGGCGTCGCGGTAAGAAGCAGGCAATATTTTTTTACGAGATTCCGGACAAATTCATAGTTCTTCGTTTTGCTATTTTTCAGTTTGTGTGCCTCATCAATAATGACAAGATCATATGGGATAGACAGAACGATTTCTCGATGGGGCGAGCGCTTCGCGGTGTCTATTGATGAGACGACAATATCGCATTGCTCCCACACATAGCTTTTCTTTTGTTCAACAGCCGGAATCAAAAATTTTTCCTGAAGCTCTTTGACCCACTGTGACACAAGTGAAGCGGGCACAAGGATCAAAATTTTTTTTGCTAACCCGCGAATCATATATTCTTTTAGAATCAGTCCAGCTTCAACCGTTTTCCCGAGACCAACCTCATCTGCTAAAATCGCTTTCCCGTTCATTTTTTCAACCACTTTTTGCGCCACTTCAAGCTGGTGGGGGAGCGGCGTAAAGGAAGGCAGATATAAAGGAGCCCGTAAGCCTTCAAAATCTGGAATTGCTAATGTTTTCTGGATTTCTGCAGAGAGCTTGTACAGTTCCCAGTTTGCCCAAGGGCCATCGTTTTTCAGTCTTTCAGCAAATTCTTCAGGCCATTTTGCATCGTAGATCATTTCTGTATTCATTGCTTTGAAACCGCCTTTCTTATTCTTCGATTCTTAAGATGAATAATATAAGAAAAATCTGCCCAAATTGCTGTTGCCCAGCATATAGTGATGATGGTAGGATATGAGTATGTATTTGATGTAAGATATTGCTATAGTATGTCCATAACAGCATGAAAATATGAGCGAATGACAGCAAGGGGAGAGACCTGACCGAAAACCTCGGGATACAGGCGCCGAAGGAGCAAACTGCGGAGTGAATCTCTCAGGCAAAAGAACTCTTGCTCGACGCAACTCTGGAGAGTGTTTGTGCGGATGCGCAAACCACCAAAGGGGACGTCTTTGCGTATGCAAAGTAAACTTTCAGGTGCCAGGACAGAGAACCTTCATTTTACATGAGGTGTTTCTCTGTCCTTTTTTGTATGTTTTTTAGCTGCGCCGTTGATAAAGGGGAGGAATTAGATGCTGAAAAGAACGCCGTTATTTGACCTGTATAAGGAATATGGAGGAAAAACGATTGATTTCGGAGGTTGGGAGCTTCCTGTTCAATTTTCTTCTATAAAAAAAGAACACGAGGCTGTCCGAACTGCAGCCGGTTTGTTTGATGTATCTCATATGGGAGAAGTCGAAGTGTCAGGGAACGACAGTCTGTCTTTTTTGCAAAGATTGATGACAAATGATGTTTCCGCGTTAACGCCAGGCCGTGCTCAATATACAGCGATGTGTTACCCGGATGGCGGAACCGTCGATGATTTGCTTATCTATCAAAAAGAAGAGAACCGCTATCTGCTTGTCATTAATGCTTCTAATATAGATAAAGACTTGGCTTGGATGAAAGAACATGCAGCAGGTGATGTACAGATTGACAACCAGTCAGATCAAATCGCGCTCTTGGCTGTACAGGGACCGAAAGCAGAAGCGGTCTTAAAAAATCTGACAGATGCAGATGTGTCTGCATTAAAGCCGTTTGCGTTTATTGATGAAGCCGATATCAGCGGCCGCAAAGCACTTATTTCACGCACTGGCTATACGGGAGAAGACGGGTATGAAATTTACTGCCGCAGTGATGATGCTATGCATATTTGGAAAAAAATCATCGATGCAGGGGATGCATACGGATTGATTCCATGCGGTCTCGGTGCACGTGATACACTCCGGTTTGAAGCGAAGCTCCCGCTCTACGGTCAGGAGCTGACCCGGGATATTACACCGATTGAAGCAGGTATAGGCTTTGCTGTAAAGCACAAAAAAGAGTCTGACTTTTTCGGTAAGTCAGTATTGAGTGAACAAAAAGAAAACGGAGCGAAGCGCAAACTTGTCGGTCTCGAAATGATTGAAAAAGGGATACCGCGGCACGGATATGAGGTTTTCCAAAATGGCAAGTCTGTCGGAAAGGTGACAACCGGCACGCAGTCACCGACTTTAGGGAAAAACGTCGGCCTTGCCTTAATTGATTCGGAAACAAGTGAGATCGGGACTGTTGTAGATGTAGAGATTCGCAAAAAATTAGTGAAAGCAAAGGTTGTCAAAACACCATTTTATAAACGCTAATATTTTTTCTTGGAGAGAGGAGACAACACATGAAGCACCGTTATTTGCCCGCAACAGAAAAGGATAAACAGGAGATGCTTGCTACTATCGGCGTAAGCAGCATCGATGATTTATTTGCTGATATACCGGAAAACGTCAAATATAAAAAAGAGTATCAAATCAAAAAAGCGAAATCAGAAACAGAATTAACAAGAGAACTGACAAAGCTGGCCTCTAAAAATTGTGATACCGTACAATACGCTTCTTTCTTAGGAGCGGGTGTATATGACCACTATCAGCCTGTCATTGTGGATCATGTCATTTCGCGCTCTGAGTTTTATACCGCATATACGCCTTATCAGCCAGAGATTTCACAAGGAGAGCTCCAGGCTATTTTTGAATTCCAAACGATGATCTGTGAACTGACAGGCATGGATATCGCCAACTCCTCGATGTATGACGGCGGAACAGCCTTGGCGGAAGCAGCAATGCTTGCTTCAGGCCACACGAAAAAGAAAAAAATCGTTGTGTCAAAAACCGTGCATCCTGAATCGCGAGAAGTGCTGAAAACGTACGCAAAAGGTCAGTATATTGATGTTGTTGAAGTACCCGCTGCGGATGGCGTTACGGATCTTGATGCATTGCGCCAAACCGTTTGCGAGAACACAGCCGCAGTGATCGTTCAGTACCCGAATTTTTTCGGCCGGATCGAGCCGCTAAAGGATATTGAGCCTATCGCTCATCAAGGGAAATCCATGTTTATTGTTTCAGCTAACCCGCTTGCGCTAGGTCTTCTCACTCCGCCGGGCAAGTTTCAGTCTGACATCGTCGTCGGTGATGCGCAGCCTTTCGGCATTCCTTCAGCATACGGCGGCCCGCATTGCGGCTTTTTTGCCGTTACTAAAAAATTAATGAGAAAGGTGCCGGGCCGTCTCGTCGGACAAACGGAAGACGAAAACGGAAAAAGAGGCTTTGTGCTTACCCTGCAAGCCAGGGAGCAGCATATCCGCCGAGATAAAGCAACATCAAATATATGCTCGAACCAAGCTTTAAATGCGCTGGCAGCATCAGTGGCCATGACTGCTCTCGGAAAAAACGGCGTAAAAGATATAGCCCGCCAAAATCTCTTAAAAGCCAACTATGCAAAGCAAGAAGCAAAAAAAGCAGGTCTTACCGTTATGTTTGACGGGCCGATATTTAATGAATTTGTCATCAAACTGGATGAGCCGGTGAGAGCTGTGAACAAGCGTTTGCTGGCAAAAGGCATGATTGGCGGATATGATCTTGGGTTGACGTATCCGGAGCTGGACTGCCATATGCTGATTGCTGTAACGGAGCTGAGAACAAAAGAAGAAATTGACGCACTCATTCAGGAATTGGGGGATCGCCATGAGTAATCAGGACCAGGCACTTATTTTTGAACTTTCAAGAGAAGGCCGAATCGGCTATAGTCTGCCGGAGCTCGATGTACCGGAAATCGAATTGGGGGACCTCTTGTCAGACACCTATATTCGTGACGAAGACGCAGCGCTGCCGGAGGTTTCAGAGCTGGACATCATGCGCCATTATACAGCGCTGTCCAAACGCAATCACGGGGTGGATTCCGGTTTTTATCCTCTCGGTTCTTGCACGATGAAATATAATCCGAAAATCAATGAAAAAATCGCACGTATTCCTGGTTTTGCTGCGATTCATCCTCTTCAGGATGAAGACACGGTGCAAGGCGCATTAGAGCTTTTATATGATTTAAGCAAGCACCTTGAAGAAATAACGGGAATGGATGAGGTTACGCTTCAGCCTGCTGCCGGAGCGCACGGCGAATGGACGGGGCTGATGATGATCCGTGCCTATCATGAAGCTCGCGGGGATTTCAAGCGGACGAAGGTCATTGTCCCTGATTCCGCGCACGGGACGAATCCTGCATCAGCGACAGTAGCAGGCTTTGAAACTGTTACGGTGAAATCGAATGAAAATGGGCTTGTTGATTTAGAGGATTTAAAAAGAGCAGTGAATGAAGAAACTGCAGCTCTCATGCTGACGAATCCGAACACGCTCGGCTTGTTTGAGGAGCAGATTACAGAGATGGCGGAAATTGTACACCAAGCGGGGGGGAAACTGTATTATGACGGCGCTAATTTAAATGCCGTTTTAAGCAAGGCGAGACCTGGAGATATGGGATTTGACGTGGTGCACCTCAACCTGCATAAAACATTCACAGGCCCTCATGGCGGCGGAGGCCCCGGCTCAGGCCCTGTCGGCGTAAAAAAAGATCTGATTCCTTATTTGCCAAAGCCAGTTTTAGTTAAAAAAGAAGGGCGCTTTACGTTTGATTATGACCGCCCTCATGCGATCGGCCGTGTGAAGCCGTATTACGGCAACTTTGGCATTAATGTGAGAGCGTATACGTATATTCGCTCCATGGGGCCTGACGGATTAAAGGCTGTTACTGAGAACGCAGTGTTAAACGCCAATTATATGATGAGAAAGCTCGCGCCTTATTACGATCTTCCGTTTGACCGCCATTGCAAGCATGAATTTGTATTATCAGGGAAGCGGCAGAAAAAGCTGGGAGTGCGTACGCTTGATATTGCAAAACGGCTCCTTGATTTCGGCTATCATCCGCCGACTATTTATTTCCCGCTTAATGTTGAAGAATGCATCATGATCGAGCCGACGGAGACCGAATCAAAGGAAACACTGGACGCGTTTATTGATGCTATGATTCAAATCGCAAAAGAAGCGGAGGAGAATCCGGAGCTTGTTCAGGAGGCCCCGCATACAACGATTGTAAAAAGAATGGATGAAACAAAAGCGGCGAGACACCCGGTGCTCAGATACGAGGCGGTAGAAAGATAAATAAAAACAGCTGTCTACCAGACAGCTGTTTGCTTTATTTCTTCGCTTTAATCTTTCCGCCCCATTTTTTAAAGCCGCCTTTTAGGTTGTAAATCTCAGTGCAGCCGTTTTTGCGCAGGGTTTGTGCCGCGCGTCCGCTGCGGACACTGTTTTGGCAGTACAGGTAAACAGGCTTGTCCGTACGGATCTCATTTTTTCTCTGTTTCAGCTGGGAAAGCGGGATGTTGCGGGCGCCTAAAATATGTCCGCCCTCAAACTCATTTGGCTCACGAACATCAATAAGCTGCGCTTTGCGGTAACCCGCGCGGAATTCTTCTTCGGTAAGTGTTTTCATAATTCGCTGCTGATAGACATAGGAAGCAATCATATAGATGATAAACGCAGCAAAAATAATCAAAACGATCATATTAGACAATGTGATTCTACTCCTTTAGCATATAAAATCAAAACCCTGCTTCATAAAACAAGGTCATAGAGCCGTTTTCGACAAATACTATTATAGTAAAGCACAGCGTGATTGTCATCTATAATGGAACTAAAATATTTTTCATTTTCCCGACAGTTTGATAAACTGATTCTATTAAAACGGTAAGGAAGGTCTTAAAATGCAAAAAGAAACTTGGCGGTTTATAGACTCAGGCAATGCAAGTCCTGCATTCAATATGGCGCTTGATGAAGCGCTTTTATATTGGCACAGCGAAAAGAAAATCCCCCCGGTTATCCGTTTTTACGGCTGGAATCCGGCGACACTTTCTGTAGGGTATTTTCAAAATATTAAAAAGGAAATCAATTTTGAAGCAGTACATAAATATAATCTCGGATTCGTCAGACGCCCGACCGGCGGGAGAGGTGTGCTTCACGATCAGGAACTGACATACAGCGTAATTGTTTCGGAAGAGCACCCCGAGATGCCGGCGACTGTTACTGAGGCTTACCGGGTTATTTCAGAAGGCATACTTCAAGGCTTTAGAAATCTCGGTCTGGACGCTTACTTTGCCATCCCGAGAACTGAAAAAGAAAAAGAAAGCTTAAAAAATCCGCGGTCATCTGTTTGTTTTGACGCGCCTTCGTGGTATGAGCTAGTGGTTGAGGGGCGCAAGGTGGCGGGAAGCGCGCAAACGAGACAAAAAGGCGTGATTCTTCAGCATGGCTCCATTCTTCTTGATTTAGATGAGGACAAGCTGTTCGATCTGTTCTTATATCCAAGTGAAAGAGTAAGAGAGCGGATGCAGCGCAATTTCAAAAACAAAGCGGTTGCCATTAATGAACTCACCGAAAAGCGGGTGACGATGGATGAGGCTCGTAAAGCCTTTAAAGAAGGATTTGAAACAGGTCTTAACATTCATTTGGAGCCATATGAACTTTCTCAGGAAGAGCTTGGTTTTGTTCATCACTTGGCTGAAACAAAGTACGCTTCAGATGAATGGAATTATAAGCGGTAAACAGGGCTTTTGACCCGCGGAGCATCCTTGTTTTTTCAAGTTCATTAGTGTAAACTTGTAATGGTTTATAAAGTTAAGGTGCTTTTTGGGAGGGTTTCGATGACAACACCAAGTATGGAAGATTATATTGAACAGATTTATATGCTGATTGAAGAAAAAGGATATGCACGAGTTTCCGATATCGCGGAAGCATTGGCAGTCCATCCCTCCTCTGTAACAAAAATGGTTCAAAAACTAGATAAAGACGAATATTTAATTTATGAAAAATATCGCGGTCTCGTGTTAACGTCTAAAGGGAAAAAAATAGGCAAACGGCTGGTATACAGACATGAATTGCTTGAGCAGTTTTTAAGAATCATTGGTGTTGATGAAGAGAAAATATATAACGATGTCGAAGGAATCGAACATCATTTAAGCTGGAACAGTATTGATCGCATCGGGGATCTTGTTCAATATTTTGAAGAAGATGATGCCCGTAAAAAAGATCTGAAATCAATCCAAAAGAAAACAGAACATCATAATCAGTAAAAAGGCGGTCTCGAAGGAGGCCGTCTTTTTTGATACGCTGACGCCACCCGTCATTCGTTGGTCTATTTCTTCGCGTGTTTTCTTAAAATGGTAATAAACGATCGGATGGAGGGGGAGGGAATGAGATGTATATTGACGGTGTTTTTTCCGGCGGAGGAGTAAAAGGCATTGCGCTCGCAGGCGCTTATGAAGTGCTTGAGGAAAAAGGCTTCCGCTTTAAAAGAGTTGCGGGTACAAGCGCCGGCGCCATTATTGCCGCTTTCATTGCGTCAGGTTACACCAGTAAGGAAATCCACGCTTTAATTGAAGAAGTGGACGGAGAGAAATTGCTGGATCAGAGGTACTCATTTCTCCCCTTAAAGATGCTCCAGTGGGTGTCCATCTACTGGCGTCTTGGCTTATACAAAGGCGATACGATAGAAAAATGGATTGCTGATCTGTTAAGAGCGAAAGGCATAAGGGTTTTCGGCGATTTACAGAAAGGGTCTCTGCGCCTTATTGCTTCTGATCTGACAAACGGCACCATGATTGTTTTGCCGGACGATTTGGCCCGTTACGGGTTAAATCCCGATATGTTCCCGGTTGCCAGAGCGGTCAGAATGAGCTGCAGCATTCCGTATTTTTTTGAACCGATAAAATTAAAAACGGACACAGGCACCGCCACGGTTGTCGACGGAGGTGTGTTAAGCAATTTCCCCATCTGGCTGTTTTCAAAGGAAAGAAAGCGCCCTGTGATCGGTGTGACGCTTGCGCCGCGTGAAAGAGAGCGTCCGAAAAAAAATATCCGCAACGCTTTTGAACTGTTCGGCGCCCTGTTTGAAACGATGAAGGATGCCCATGACGCAAGGCACATTGCATCACGCTATGAACAAAATATCATTTTTCTCCCGGTTGATGGCGTAATGGCAACTGATTTTCATTTAACACAACAAAAAAAACTAGCCCTGATTGAGCTAGGTAAAAGACGGACAGAGCTGTTTTTAAAGCAGTGGACCTATTAAAAAAGCGCCCTGTTTTTCTTTTTATTTTTTTTCCCTTCTATAACAGTCAGCTGAGTCTGGCTTTTTTTCTTGAGAATCATCGGCTTAGGCTTGCTGGCGCTCGGAACGCTTCGCAGGTGGCTGACACGTCCCTTATGTCCGGCGCGGTGTTTTGCTTTTTGTTCTTTCATCCGGCGCCGCGATTGTTTCGCCGCTTTTTTGAAGGCTGCTCCTTCGCTGCCCGCATTTCGATTCATTACATATTTCACAATAAAATAAATAATGATACCTGCCACGATGACGGTTACCGCCATTTTTGCCATTTCTCCGGGATTGGTTACCAGCACATAGAGGAAACCGAACGCTCCCAGCGCAATTAATACAGCAATAATAGGTTGTACACGATGATTCATAACTGTCCACCTCCGAAAGTAATAGCAGGGCAACGGATTTTAGATGACGTTGTGAGAAGGCTTCTGATTTTGCTCAGACAATGCTTCGAGTCTGAGAAGTTCGTTAAAGCTTTCGATGGCAACTTCAACCTGTTCATCCTTAGGTTCCTTTGTGGTTAACAGCTGAAGCCAAAGTCCCGGGTACCCAAGTAATTTCAGACCGGGAATGTCACGCACTTTGTTTGTCAGCTGCAGAACTTCAAAGGATATACCAAGCACGACCGGTATCAGTGCGACACGATCTATAACACGCAGCCAAAGCGGATCTGTCGGAACGAGTAAATAAACAAACATGCCGACAATAATCGTAAATAAAATAAAGCTTGATCCGCAGCGGTAATGAAGCCGAGATTGGTTTTGGACATTCTCCACAGTAATTGGCAAATTCTGTTCATAACAGTTTATGACTTTATGTTCGGCTCCATGATATTGAAACACTCTTTTAATAAGCGGTGTCATGGACAAAAAATAGATGTAACCGAGCAGCAAAATCAACTTAAACAGGCTTTCAACCGCGATTTGCGCCGTGTCCGAGGAAAAAATCGGCCTTGTCAGTTCCGCTAAGAAAACTGGAACCAATGTAAATACGAATTTACTGAACAAAAATGATAGGACGCCTATAACTGCGAGGCTGAGATACATAGACAGCCCGGAGGATTTTTTTTCTTCCTGCTCAAGTGTCTTGTCTTCAGATGGATCGAGCCCGTAACGTTCGCTTGAAAAATTCAGATGCTTTGTGCCGTTTGCACTCGCTTCGATAATGGCCGCGATCCCCCGTAAAAACGGGATCTTTTTCACGATGTTCAGTTTCGGGTTGTGTTTGCGGGGAAGCTTAAAAAAGTCAATGCTTCCATCCGTTCTTCTGATGGCTGTAACGTAATGATGCTTTCCGCCAAACATAACGCCTTCCACAACAGCCTGCCCGCCGTAAGCGGGCGGAACTTTATGTTTTGACATATTATCAACCTGCCTATTTCTTTAGGATTGCTAACCATTTCCTTTCACTCTATTGTACAGGAAACAGCGCTAAACCTCTAGATTGACAGGCTGAAAAAATTGCCATAGCCTTGCTTTTTCTACATGCATTATACCCTTTATTTTCAAATTTTACTCGCAGCTGTCAAAAAGTGTGAGCTTTTTTATTGACATTTCATTTTTTGGGCACACTTTAACTGGAGGTGCCATGATGACTAGCGAAAAAGATACAGAACAAAATGAAGAATTGAATGAGAAGCAAAAGCCGCCTGTTTCAATGGCCGGCAGGGTGGCGGCAACAGGTTTTTGCGGAGGCGTACTTTGGAGTTTCGTTGCTTATATCGCATATTTGTTTCATTTTTCCGAAATCAGCCCGAATATGATATTGCAGCCGTTTGTACTCGGAGAGTGGAAAAAACATGGGCTGGGAACGGTAATCAGCATCATTTTGATTGGAGTAATTTCAATTGGCGCAGCATTTCTTTATTTTCTTCTATTGAAACGTTTAAAAACAATGTGGCCGGGTATTTTATACGGCTTGGTGCTTTGGCTGCTCGTGTTTTTTGTTTTTAATCCGATTTTTCCAGATGTGCGCACGGTGACCGAACTGACATCAGATACAATTATTACGACCATTTGCATTTATTTGCTTTACGGGCTGTTTGTCGGGTATTCCATTTCATTTGAATACAATGAGCTGAATTCGGAAAAGCTTGCACGTGCGCTGGGAATGCATAGAGAATAGTGTATAATCCTTTTCCAGTATGATAAAATGTTCACGAGAAGTGAACATTTTTTACATGAGAAACCCTCGCGAAAAGGAGAGATTATGTGCCTCATTTTTTGATTTTGAACGGACCGAATGTTAACCGGCTTGGGAGTCGTGAGCCTGAAGTATTCGGCCGCCAGACACTGACCGATATTGAAACAGATCTTTTTCAGTTTGCTGAAGCCTTACATATCCAGCTCACTTTCTTCCAGTCTAATCACGAAGGTGATTTGATAGATGCGATACATGAGGCTGAGGAGCAATACAGCGGGATTGTTCTGAACCCCGGCGCCCTGAGTCATTATAGCTATGCGATCAGGGATGCTGTTTCAAGCATCAGTCTTCCTGTGGTAGAGGTGCATTTATCAAACTTATACGCCAGGGAAGAATTCAGGCAACAGTCGGTTATCGCTCCTGTTGCGAAAGGGCAGATTGTCGGTCTTGGAGCTGAAGGCTACAAGCTTGCTGTTCGCTACTTATTAAGCCAGCAAGGGGGAGAATCAAGATGAAGCTAGAGAAATTAAGAAACCTGTTTGGACAGCTGGGAATTGACGGCATGCTGGTTACAAGCAGCACGAATGTACGCTATATGACAGGGTTTACAGGTTCGGCGGGTTTGGCTGTTATATCGGGTGACAAAGCAGCGTTTATTACGGATTTTCGTTATACTGAGCAGGCGAAGGTTCAGGTAAAGGGTTTTGAGATCATTGAACATGGCGGCAGCTTGATTCAGACCACTGCCGACACTGTTGAATCGTTTGGCATCAAGCGTCTCGGTTTTGAACAGAACAGCATGACATATGGCACTTACGCTTCATACAGCGCCGTTATCAGTGATGCCGAATTAGTGCCTGTGGCTGAATCCGTGGAAAAGTTGCGCTTGATTAAGTCTAGTGAAGAGATTAAGATATTAGAGGAAGCTGCGAAGATTGCAGATGATGCCTTCAGACATATCTTGACGTTTATGAAACCCGGCATTTCTGAAATCGCTGTTGCCAATGAGCTGGAGTTTTATATGAGAAGCCAGGGAGCAGACAGCTCTTCTTTTGATATGATTGTCGCCTCAGGCCTTCGTTCAAGCCTTCCGCACGGTGTGGCCAGTGACAAACTGATTGAAAGCGGAGACCTTGTTACGCTTGATTTTGGCGCTTATTATAAAGGATATTGTTCTGATATTACCCGGACGGTCGCTGTAGGTCAGCCCAGTGATCAATTGAAGGAGATCTATCAGGTTGTATTTGATGCTCAGGCGCTTGGCGTCGCACATATTAAGCCGGGAATGACAGGAAAAGAGGCTGACGCCCTCACAAGGGATCATATTGCTGCAAAAGGCTACGGTGACTATTTCGGCCATTCAACCGGGCACGGGCTCGGCATGGAAGTTCATGAATCGCCGGGATTATCCGTCAGATCTTCAGCTATCCTTGAACCGGGTATGGTGGTCACAGTGGAGCCGGGCATTTACATACCAGAAACAGGCGGTGTCCGCATTGAAGATGACATCGTGATTACAGAAAACGGCAACCGGACAATCACCCATTCCCCAAAAGAACTTATTATTTTGTGATTGGAATATAGGAGGACATTAAACATGATTTCAGTTAACGATTTCCGTACAGGATTAACAATTGAAGTAGATGGCGGCATTTGGCGCGTCGTTGACTTCCAGCACGTAAAACCTGGAAAAGGTGCGGCATTTGTCCGCTCTAAACTCCGCAACCTTCGCACTGGCGCGATTCAGGAAAAAACATTCCGCGCTGGTGAAAAAGTAGCGAAAGCGCAAATCGAAACCAAAACAATGCAATATCTATATGCAAACGGAGATCAGCACGTATTTATGGATACTTCTTCTTATGAGCAGCTTGAACTGAGCGCAACTCAAATCGAAGAAGAATTAAAATACCTGCTAGAAAACATGTCTGTGCATATCATGATGTACCAGGATGAAACACTTGGTATCGAACTTCCAAACACAGTTGAGCTGAAAGTTGTTGAAACTGAACCTGGTATTAAAGGTGATACAGCGTCAGGCGGTACAAAACCTGCGAAAACTGAAACCGGGCTTGTTGTAAACGTGCCGTTCTTTGTGAATGAAGGCGACACACTTGTTGTCAATACATCAGACGGTTCTTACGTTTCAAGAGCATAGAAAGAAAAAAAGAAGTCTGTTCCCAAATGGGGGCAGGCTTTTTTTGTGCCCAAAAACAGAATCTTTCTTTTATACGAAAATGACAAGACTACTTCAGCAAGCTAGAGCATATCATATAAAAAAATGGGAGGTTGGGAGAGTGCTATGAAATTTTTACTTGGAAATATCAATTCTACTGTTTTAACAATGGCGGGATTACGAGTTTTATCCTCTATGATTGAGCTGACGGCAGCAATTGTCATGCTTGTGACCAACGATGTCCGGAAGGCGGTTGTGGTTAACAGCATTCTCGCTATTGTCGGTCCGTTGATTTTTATCATTACAATGACTGTCGGAATCTACCAAATTGCCGGGCAGCTTTCGTATGCAAAGCTGATTCTGATTTTTACGGGTGTTGTCTTGATTTTGGCGGGTGTTCATAAATAAAGAGAGGCTTGTCATAAAGTCTGCCTCACATCATACATTTTAAAGAAGCCAATCGGTAGAAAGGAGGAGGCTCTGTTGAATGAAATCGCTGAGGTTCTCCCTGATTCCATGAAAAACGCCCTTTCTGAAATACCGGAACAACAATGGCTGGAAATCGAAGAAGTCAGAATTCGGATCAACCGCCCTGTTGAATTGATTCGAAGAGGACAACCTGTTTATTTGTCCTATGCGGGCACGGCCGAGGATGCCCATCTGATCCTGAGCCGGCTCAGCAACTATAGTATGTATACACTTGAAGAAGAGCTGAAGAAAGGGTATGTCACGATCAGAGGCGGCCACAGAGTCGGACTGGCGGGCAGAGTCATTACGGAAAACGGAGGTGTGAAAGGCCTCCGTGACATCGCATCTTTTAATATACGAATTGCCCGGCAAAAGCTGGGGATTGCGGAGCCGCTGCTTCCATACTTATATCAAAACAGCTGGCTGAATACGCTGATTATCGGACCGCCCCAAACCGGCAAAACAACACTTCTCCGGGACCTTGCGAGGCTCTCAAGCACCGGCAAAAAAAACATGCTGCCCGTAAAGACAGGGATCGTCGATGAACGGTCAGAGATTGCCGGATGTCTTCGCGGTATTCCGCAGCATCAATTTGGTCAGAGAATTGACGTGTTAGACGCCTGTCCAAAAGCTGAAGGGCTGATGATGATGATTCGATCCATGAGCCCTGAGGTGATGATTGTCGATGAAATCGGGCGTATGGAAGATACAGATGCACTTCTGGAGGCGCTGCATGCCGGTGTTTCAGTAATCGTATCGGCGCATGGCTGGAGTATATCCGACCTGATGAAGCGGCCTTCATTGAAGCGTTTGTGGGAAGAAAGAGCCTTTGACCGCTATTTGGAATTATCAAGAGCAAAAGGGCCGGGCACAGTGAGCCAAATTTATGACAAAGACGGAAATGTGCTGTCTAGGACGACGGGCGTGAAAACATGCTGAAGCTGCTGGGCGCTGTATTCATTGTGGTAGCGACAACATGGACAGGTTTTGAGATGGCGAAGATTTATACAGAACGGCCGCGGCAAATCCGCCAGCTGCGTGCGGCGCTTCAATCCCTCGAGGCTGAAATCATGTACGGCCATACACCGCTTCATACTGCTTCACAGCAGATTGCCAAACAGCTCGCACAGCCTGTTTCAGCTCTTTTTTCCGCATTCAGTGATCAGCTGGACAAGGGAAGTGATTCCGCGAAAACGGCGTGGGAGCAAAGCTTAAAGAAGGTATGGGATACCCTGTCTTTGAAAAAAAGCGAATACGAAGTGCTGAAGCAGTTTGGCGAGACGCTCGGGATTCATGATCGAATCTCTCAGCAAAAGCACATCAAGCTGGCGCTGTCACATTTGGAAGCCTCTGAAGCGGATGCTGAGCAGGCGCAAGCGAAAAATGAAAAGATGATAAAAAGTTTGGGCTTTTTAGCGGGCTTGTTACTCATTCTTCTATTGATGTAAACGTGAGGGGAGCAAAAATAAAATGGGAGTAGACGTGAATGTCATATTTCAAATCGCCGGAGTGGGAATCGTGGTCGCTTTTTTACACACGATATTGGATCAGATGGGCAAGAAAGAATATGCTCAGTGGGTGACGCTGTTAGGTTTTATCTATATTTTATTTATGGTCGCCACGATTGTAGATGACCTATTTAAAAAGATAAAAGCTGTGTTTTTATTCCAAGGATAGGGGGGCTTGCAGATTGACATTGTTCAAATTGTAGGTTTAGGGCTGATCGCCACCTTCCTTTCTTTAATTGTAAAAGAACAAAAGCCGACTTTTGCGTTTTTAATCGTCGTTTTTGCCGGATGTGCCATTTTTCTTTATTTGGTAGACCAAATCTACGACATTATTCGAATGATAGAAAAAATTGCGATTAATGCAAATGTCAACATGGTCTATGTTGAAACCATTTTAAAGATTATCGGAATCGCCTATATTGCTGAATTCGGGGCACAGCTCACAAAAGATGCCGGTCAAGGAGCCATCGCCTCGAAAATAGAATTGGCGGGGAAAATTTTAATACTCGTAATGGCTGTGCCTATTTTAACCGTCATTATCGAAACGATTCTCGGACTTATACCTTCTATGTCATAACCGAAAGGAGGCGGCAGATTGAAGCGCTTTCAATGGGTTTTGCTTTTGGCCGTGCTGATCATAGCAGGCCGTGCAGAAATTGTACAAGCAGCTGGTAATGCAGAACAAACGGAAGACCATGCTGAAACAGCCGAGCAATTAGCGGAAAGGACAGCAGCCTCGCTTGAAACAGATAAGATCGGAGAATTTTGGAATGACATTATGACAGAATACGGCGGACTGCTGCCGGAAAGCCAAAAAGGCAGCTTAATGGAGTTTATCAATGGCGATAAATCATTCTCACCGCAAGAATGGCTGAAAGCTCTCTTTTCTTATTTGTTTCATGAAGTGCTTGCCAACGGAAAGCTGCTGGGCACATTGATTTTGCTCACGATTTTTTGCGTCATTCTGCAGCTTTTGCAAAATGCGTTTCAGCAAAGCACCGTCAGTAAGGTCGCTTACTCAATTGTGTACATGGTGCTGATTATCCTTGCGCTTAATAGCTTTCATGTGGCAATTAACTATGCAACTGAGGCGATTCAGACGATGACCAGCTTTATCCTGGCGCTCATTCCGCTCCTCTTGGCGCTTTTGGCTTCCTCAGGCGGAGCTGTATCTGCTGCCTTCTTTCATCCTGTTATCCTCTTCCTGATGAACACGAGCGGTCTCTTGATTCAGAATATCGTCATGCCGCTGATTTTTTTATCAGCGATTCTGAGCATTGTCAGCACGATGACTGAACAATACAAAGTAACGCAGCTGGCTAACCTGCTCAGAAATATCGCCATCGGAGCGCTGGCTGTTTTTCTTACCATCTTTCTCGGCGTCATCTCTGTTCAGGGAGCCTCGGCTGCAGTGACAGACGGCATTACGCTCAGGACGGCTAAATTTATAACCGGAAATTTTATTCCTGTGCTTGGCCGAATGTTTACAGACGCAACAGATACAGTAATCAGCGCCTCTTTACTGCTGAAAAATACGGTAGGGATTCTCGGTGTCGCTATTTTGATCTGTATTGCGGCATTTCCGGCAATCAAAGTGCTTTCCCTCGCTTTTATTTATAAGCTGGCAGCCGCGATTCTTCAGCCACTAGGAGGCGGGCCCGTCATCACCTGCCTCGACGTCATCAGCAAAAGCGTCATTTATATTTTTGCAGCTCTCGCCATTGTGTCTCTCATGTTTTTTTTAAGCCTTACTGTCATAATCACAGCCGGAAACCTCACGATGATGATGAAATGAAGGAGGCAGGCGAATGAGTTTTTTAACGGAATGGCTTACCACCATCGTGTTGTTTATCCTATTTGCAATTGTGATTGATATGCTGCTGCCGAGCTCCAGCATGCAAAAGTACGCAAAAATGGTAGTCAGCCTGCTATTGATTGTCGTCATGCTTACGCCGATTTTTAAACTTTTCAAGACAGACCCCGAAGTCATCTTTGAATACCTCACAAAAAACGGGCAGTCAGAGTCTGCCGACATAAAAAATCAAATCAATTCAAAAAAAATAGAAATACAAGCTTCCCAGCGCGCATATATTCTAGAAGAAATGGCTGTCCAACTAAAAAAGAAAGCGGAGGAGAGATTCAGTCATGATGAATATAAAGTAGGCCGCATCAAACTCACGGCAGGAGAAAAGGTAGATTCAGAAGAGGATATTAAAACAATCAGCGTGTATATGGCCCCGTCTTCTGAAAAAACGGTCCAAACGGTCGCGCCGGTCCACATTGATACAGATCATGCATACGTAACAAAAGAAGCAGCCGAACAAAAAGAAGCCAAACAGATACAAACGCAGCTCGCGGACATTTGGGAAATCGGAAGTGAGAAAATTACGGTTCATATGGAAGGCGGGGAGAGTGTCGGCAATGAATAAAAACGGATTATGGAATGTATTGAAAAAGCAGTTTCTTCCGGGACAAACGAAGGACGGCGAAAAGCCGAAGCTGACCAAATATCATTACTTTCTATTCGTTTTTGTTCTCGGAGTTTCCTTTATGCTTGTCAGCCAGCTGTTTTCTTCACCTGAGAAAACTGAAAACGCCAAAACGATAACGGCCGTATCATCACAACATTCCGCAGACAGCAAAGAGAAAACAGCCGAAGTGTTTAAAGCCTCAAAATCTGATAAACCTAAAGACTCGATCGATGACTATGAAAAAGAATACGAAAATCAGCTGAAAGAAATCCTTGAAACAATCATTGGTGTGGACGATGTCTCGGTTGTCGTGAATGTAGATGCAACGTCGCTGAAAGTATACGAAAAAAACAAATCAAACAAAAATACAACCACTGAAGAAACTGACAAAGAAGGCGGAACAAGAAGCGTTACAGACCAAACATCGGAGGAAGAAATCGTCATGATCAAAAACGGCGATAAAGAAACACCTGTCGTCGTCCAAACGAAAAAACCTGATATACGCGGTGTACTCGTTGTTGCTCAAGGAGTGGACAACGTTCAAATAAAACAAACCATTATCGAAGCGGTGACACGGGTCCTGGATGTTCCAAGCCACCGGGTTGCGGTTGCCCCTAAAAAAATAAAGGAGGATTCATAAATGCTTAAAAAACAAACCGTTTGGCTATTAACAATGCTCAGTCTTGTCGTGGTGTTAAGCGTCTACTATATCATGTCGCCGGAAAGCAAAAACGCCGTGCAGATGCAAAGTGAAAAAAGCGCGTCTGACAGCGGAGAGGTCGCAACTGAAAAAGCGCCTGCCAAGCAAGACACGAAGGAAAAAAGCGGTACAGAAACTGAAAAAGGAAAAGAAGATGGAACAAAGGGAACGAAAGATTCATCAGCAGACAAGGAAACATCCGCTGAAGCCAGTGAAAAAGGAACTGTTGTTACGGAAACAGCCGATGATGATCTGTTTACAACGTACCGTCTTGATTTAGAAGATGCCAGAAGCAAAGAAAGAGAAGAGCTGAATGCCATTGTGTCAAGCGATGATGCAACAGCCAAGGAGAAAAGCGAAGCATACGATAAAATGACGGCTCTCAGTGAAGTGGAAGGAACAGAAAAACAGCTTGAAACGCTGATTAAAACACAAGGTTACGAGGATGCGCTTGTTAATGCTGAAGGAGATAAAATCAATATTACAGTCAAATCAGACAAACACTCCAAATCGAAGGCGACAGCCATTATAGACCTTGTGGCAAAAGAAATCAAAACAATGAAAGATGTCGCTGTCACATTTGAACCATCCAAGTAAGAAAGAGGAAAAAGAAGCCCGCTAAACAAGCGGGCTTCAGGCTGTCGAGAAAATCTCGACAGCCTTTATTTTTCTTTAAAATATCCATTCTTCTGTAATAAAATAAAAGAAAGACTTAAAAGGACGGTGTCTTTCTCATGTTCCACACAAGAAACTCTTCTCAAAACACAGCCGAATTTGTTCTGCTTGACCAACTCGTTGAAGAGGATCACCTGCTTCGGAAAATTGATAAACACATAGACTTCTCTTTCATCATTGAAAAGGTGAAACCTTACTACAGTGAAAACAAAGGCCGCCCCTCACTTGATCCGCTTATTTTATTTAAAATGATGTTTATCGGATACCTCTATGGTATCCGTTCAGAAAGACAGCTTGAAAAAGAAATTTACTACAATATGGCGTACAGATGGTTTCTCGGATTGAACATAAACGACCCGGTTCCACACCACTCCACCATCAGCTGGAACAGACGCACACGCTTTAAAGATACAACCATCTTCCAAGACATTTTTGATGAGATCGTTCTTCAGGCCATCAATCATGACATGGTGGGCGGACGAGTCCTATTCACCGACTCCACACACCTTAAAGCCAATGCCAACAAGCATAAATACACAAGAAAAACAATTGCGCAGGATACCCAAAACTATATCAAGGATTTAAATGAAGCCATTCAAGAGGATCGGGAGGAACACGGAAAAAAACCATTAACAGCCAAAGAGGAGGTGAAAGCTGAAAAAGAGATCCGCCACAGTACAACCGATCCGGAAAGTGGCTATCTGTATCGTGAAAACAAACCAGAAGGTTTTTTCTATTTAGATCACCGCACAACAGATATGAAATACAACATTATCACCGATGCCTACGTCACACCTGGAAATGTCCATGATTCTGTGCCTTATCTTGACCGATTAGACCACCAAATCGCACGATTTGGTTTTCAAGTAGAAGCCGTCGCCCTTGATTCCGGATATTTAACGACTCCGATCTGTAAAGGATTATCTGACCGCCAAATCTTTGGTGTCATCGCACATAGACGTTATCACCCTATCCGAGGCTTGTTTCCAAAATGGAAATTTCATTATGACAGTGAACAAGACAGATACATTTGTCCAAATCACCAAACACTTACATACTCAACAACTGACCGAAAAGGCTACCGGTCATATAAATCAAATCCTGAAATATGTTCCTCATGCCCACTGCTTGAAAACTGTACAAAATCAAAGAATCGGCAGAAAGTGATTACTCGACATGTATGGGAAGATCATAAAGAAAAGGTCAGACAAAATCGCTTGTCTGTTTCAGGAAAAAACCTCTACAAAAAAAGAAAAGAAAAAATAGAGCGAAGCTTTGCAGATTCAAAACAGCTGCATGGGCTTCGCTATTGCAGGTTGAGGGGAAAACGAAATGTGAGTGAACAAGTTCTCCTCACAGCCGCATGCCAGAACATGAAGAAGATTGCCACATACCTAGCCAAGCAGGGCTAGGCATGTGGGAGCGCTTTTTCTGCATCTGAAACCTGATGAATATCTAAAGAAACTGTATAAAACAAAAAAGCTTGTAGAAAAAACGTCGTTTTCTCTACAAGCTGAAGCCCGCTAAACAAGCGGGCTTTTTGCGTTGCTGTCATATTAGAGTTGAATTCAAAAGTCCGCTCCTGTAAGATGAACATAGTATGTACTTTTAGTAGTAACCTATAAAAAAGAAATTTCATACATAGGAGTGCGATTGAATGTTAAATATCAAAGAAATCCACGAGCTGATTAAAGCAATTGACGAGTCTACAATTGACGAATTCGTATATGAAAATGAAGGTGTATCCTTAAAACTGAAAAAACACGAAGCAGGCACGGTTCAAGTCATGCAGCAGGCACCGGCAGCACCTGTACAAGCACAGGCTCCGCAGGCAGTTCAGCCGCAAGCGCAGCAAGCAGCGGCACCTGCCCAAGAAGCACCAAAGCAAGATGAGAATCTGCATAAAATCACTTCACCAATGGTAGGAACATTTTATGCTTCTTCATCACCGGAAGCTGGCCCGTATGTAACAGCCGGTTCAAAAGTAAATGAAAACACAGTTGTCTGCATTGTAGAAGCGATGAAGCTTTTCAACGAAATCGAAGCAGAAGTGAAAGGCGAAATCGTTGAAGTATTAGTAGAAAACGGCCAGCTGGTCGAATACGGACAACCTCTATTTCTTGTAAAAGCGGAGTAAGGAGACTGAACATGATTAAAAAGCTATTGATCGCCAACAGAGGAGAAATTGCTGTCAGAATCATCAGAGCCTGCAGAGAGCTCGGAATTGAGACTGTCGCTGTTTATTCAGAAGCTGATAAAGATGCCCTTCATGTTCAAATGGCCGATGAAGCTTTTTGTATCGGACCGAAAGCATCAAAAGACAGCTATTTAAACGTTACAAATATTGTGAGTGTTGCAAAGCTGACTGGCACGGACGCCATTCATCCGGGATACGGATTTTTAGCTGAAAATGCTGATTTCGCTGAATTATGTGAAGAAGTGAATGTCACGTTTGTCGGCCCGAGCGCTGACGCCATTTCAAAAATGGGAACAAAAGACGTTGCGCGGGAAACGATGAAACAGGCCGGCGTGCCAATCGTACCGGGTTCACAGGGAATTATAGAAAATGTGGAAGAAGCGGTTTCGCTTGCTAATGAAATTGGGTATCCTGTAATTATAAAAGCCACCGCAGGCGGAGGCGGAAAAGGAATTAGGGTTGCTCGCACTGAAGAGGAACTGATTAATGGCATTAAGATTACACAGCAGGAAGCGGCAACTGCATTCGGAAATCCAGGTGTATACATCGAAAAATACATAGAAGATTTTCGCCACGTTGAGATCCAAGTGCTTGCTGATAACTACGGAAATACGATCCATTTGGGCGAACGCGACTGCTCGATCCAAAGACGCCTGCAAAAGCTTTTGGAAGAATCACCATCTCCTGCCCTTGATTCAGAAATCAGGGAGCAAATGGGAGATGCAGCGGTAAAGGCTGCAAAAGCGGTTGGCTATACAGGTGCTGGAACAGTTGAATTTATCTATGACTACAATGAACAGCGCTATTACTTCATGGAAATGAACACGAGAATTCAGGTAGAGCACCCAGTCACAGAAATGGTGACGGGAACTGACCTGATCAAGGAACAAATCAAAGTGGCATCAGGAATGGAACTGAGCCTCAAGCAAGAGGATGTTGAATTTGAAGGCTGGGCCATCGAATGCCGAATCAACGCAGAAAACCCAAGTAAAAATTTCATGCCGTCACCTGGTGAAATTAAAATGTACCTGCCTCCTGGCGGTCTTGGTGTCCGTGTCGATTCAGCTGCGTACCCTGGCTATTCCATCCCACCGTACTATGACAGCATGATTGCAAAGGTCATCACATACGGAAAAACGAGGGATGAAGCGATTGCCCGCATGAAGCGCGCATTGAGCGAATTCGTCATCGAAGGCATTGAGACAACAATCCCTTTCCATTTAAAACTGCTTGAACACGAAACATTTGTGAGCGGAGAGTTTAATACGAAATTTTTAGAAACATATGATGTAATGGGCTCATAATTTTTACGGAGGTGAATTGAATGAAAGACAACAGCTTGCTTAAAATGGATCACGAAGATACGCATTTGGGTAAGGTTGAGATTGCACCGGAGGTCATTGAGGTCATTGCCGGCATTGCAGCATCAGAAGTTGATGGGGTTGCCGAAATGCGCGGAAACTTTGCGACAGGCGTCGTTGAGCGCTTTGGCAAAGTGAATCATGGCAAAGGTGTCAAAGTCGACCTGGCGGAAGACGGAATTACGATCGATGTATACTGTGTCGTTACATTTGGCGTTTCGATTCCGAAAGTTGCAGCATCCGTTCAGGAAAACATTCGTCAAACCTTATTAAATATGACGTCTCTTTCGATTAACGAGATCAATATTCACATCGTCGGCATTCAATTTGACACAAAAGCCCAAGAAGTCCAAATCGACGAAGAAATGTAAATGGCTTAACACGAAACCAAGGGGAGGGCGGCCCTTTGGTTTTTTTACACGTTACCCTTTATTTCAAAGCATGAAGAAAGCCGGCTTACATAGCCGAGTTTCTTCATGAACGTGAAATCCGAATAATCATATTAAGGTGTGTGAAAATATTCGGTAATAGGGTAAAAAACCTTGATTTCAATATGCGGATACGAAAAAAATATGTTATGATCTCTTTGTGGCTTAACGACAAGCGGATAAAGAGGATCAAAGGAGAAAGAAAATGAAAAGAAGAACAGCAAGAGAAAAAGCTTTGCAGGCACTATTTCAAATTGATGTCAGCGATATTGCAGTGAATGAAGCCATAGAACACGCACTGGATGAAGAAAAAACAGATCCTTTCTTTGAACAGCTTGTACACGGGGTATTGGAACACCAAGACCAGCTGGATGAAATGATCTCCAAGCATCTGGTGAATTGGAAGCTCGATCGGATTGCCAATGTTGACCGTGCGATTTTGCGCCTGGCAGCATATGAAATGGCATATGCCGAAGACATTCCGGTGAATGTCTCCATGAACGAAGCGATTGAGCTGGCAAAACGGTTTGGTGATGACAAAGCGACAAAGTTTGTAAACGGGGTTCTTTCTAACATTAAATCTGATATTGAACAATCATAGGAGGAAAGAAAATGACTGCAACAATCATCGACGGAAAAGAAACGGCTAGAGAAAAACGCGAACAATTGGCAAAAGAGGTAGAAGAGCTTAAAAAGCAAGGCGTCACTCCCGGACTGGCGGTTATTTTGATTGGAGATGATCCTGCTTCTCACTCTTACGTGCGAGGAAAGAAAAAAGCGGCAGAAACAATGGGAATGAATTTCAAGCTCGATCAATTTGACAGCAGCCTCACAGAAGCTGAACTGCTTTCCATTATTGATCAATATAACCAAGACCCTGAGTTTCATGGCATTCTCGTTCAGCTTCCGCTCCCAGACCATATTTCTGAAAAAGCGGTGATCGAACGTATCTCCCCTGATAAAGATGTAGACGGTTTTCATCCGTTAAACGTAGGGAAAATGCTGCTTGGCGAAGATACGTTTCTTCCTTGCACGCCTCATGGAATTGTTGAGCTTTTGAAGAAAATCAATATTGACCTTTCCGGTAAAGAGGTTGTTGTAGTCGGCCGAAGCAACATTGTCGGCAAACCTGTCGGCCAGCTTTTATTAAATGAAAACGCGACGGTTACTTACTGTCATTCAAGAACAGAAAATATTACTGAACATACGAAAAAAGCGGACATCCTGGTGGTGGCAGTCGGCAGAGCCAACTTCATCAGTGCAGACCAGATCAAAGAGGGCGCTGTTGTCATTGACGTCGGCGTTAACCGTCTGGAAAACGGAAAGCTTTGCGGAGACGTTGAATTTGAAGGGGCAAAGGAAAAAGCGTCCTTCATCACGCCGGTTCCGGGCGGAGTAGGTCCGATGACCATCACGATGCTTGCGCATAATACTGTTAAATCTGCGAAACGTACGTTATCATAGATAATTGGAGATATTCACAGGCGAAATGTTTACCCGCCTTGAATATGAGCACGATACCCGCTTCTTCAGGCTCCTAAAGCCAGGGCGGGTTTTCTTTAGTTATGGTGCAGGAATGCTTAGGAGAGGAGTTTTTAGACATGGGTGAAGCAGCGTATGTGACCGTCTCAGCGCTGACAAAGTATATAAAACGAAAATTCGATGTAGATCCTCACCTTGAAAATATTTGGATTAAAGGCGAATTGTCGAATGTAAAGATACACACACGAGGGCATATTTATTTCACTTTAAAAGACGAAAACGCAAGAATGCAGTCGGTGATGTTCGCGAGACAAAGCGAGCGTCTGCCTTTTAAACCTGAAAACGGAATGAAAGTGCTGGTCAGAGGCGGAATTTCCGTATATGAACCGAGCGGAAACTATCAATTATATGCCAAAGAAATGCAGCCTGACGGGGTTGGAGCGCTTTATTTAGCGTACGAAGAATTAAAAAAGAAGCTTGCCGGAGAAGGTTTATTTGACGACCGCTACAAAAAACAAATCCCCGCATTTCCAGCCACAATCGGGGTTGTGACATCTCCAACGGGTGCCGCTGTCAGAGACGTTATTACAACTCTAAAAAGAAGATATCCCCTTGTAAAAGTCATTGTTCTTCCAGCGCTCGTACAAGGTGAAAATGCGAGCAGATCCATCGTTACGCGCATTGAAGAGGCAAATGAAAAAGAGATTTGCGACGTATTAATTGTCGGGAGAGGCGGCGGTTCGATAGAAGAACTGTGGGCATTCAATGAAGAAATTGTAGCACGCGCCATCTTTGCTTCCAATATTCCGATTATATCGGCAGTCGGACATGAGACGGATTTTACGATCAGTGATTTTGTCGCCGATATCAGAGCCGCGACGCCGACAGGAGCAGCTGAGATTGCTGTGCCTCATACCACTGATTTAATCGAACGGGCAAAAACAGCGGAAGTCAGAATGACAAGAGCAATGCAGCAGCACCTCGGCCAGAAAAAAGAACGGATTCAAACGCTGCAATCGTCCTATGCCTTTCGTTTTCCAAAGCGTTTGTATGCGCAAAAAGAGCAGCAGTTTGACCTCGCGTACCAGCAGTTTCAAGCACAGCTGACCGCTCTTTTAGATCGGAAAAGCAGACAGCTGGAGCGTGAAACGTACAGATTAGAGGCACTGCATCCTCATGAACAGCTGAAACAAGCGAGAACACGATACCAGGAACAAACAAATCAGCTGAGAAAAAATATGAATATCCAAATGAAGCAGCTGCATTCCCAATTTCAAACCGTTCTTGGCAAGCTGAATGCACTAAGTCCTCTTCAAGTGATGGAAAGAGGATACAGCTTGGCTTATAAAGAAGATAAACTCATTAAAAGTGTCAGTCAAATAGAAGAGCAGGACCGGCTTGAAGTCAAGCTGAAGGATGGCGTGCTGACCTGTGAAGTATTAGAAAAGAGAGGGGAAGAAAAATGACAGACGTGAAAAAAAATGAAAACATGACATTTGAAGAAGCGATGAAAGGGCTTGAGAGCATTGTATCAAAGCTTGAAGAGGGAGATGTGCCTCTAGAGCAAGCCATTAACTATTTCCAAGAAGGCATGGCTCTGTCAAAAATGTGCCATGAAAAGCTGCAAAAAGTCGAAAAGCAAATGGACTTCATTTTAAAAGAAGACGGCGAACTGGCACCTTTCAGTGTTCAGGAGGAAGACGAAGGTGACAAATAAATTAACGAGCTTTCTGGCGGACCGGAAAAAAACAATTGAAAATCAGCTTTCTGTCTATACAGAAAAGCTTGATATGCCGGACTCATTAAAGAAATCTATGCTATATTCTCTACAGGCCGGCGGAAAGCGGTTGCGGCCTCTGATTGTACTGGCTGTTTTAAATGCATATGGAAAAAGCGAAAAAGACGGCATTCCGGTGGGCTGTGCTGTCGAAATGATTCACACGTATTCGTTAATTCATGATGATCTTCCATGCATGGATGATGACGATTTGCGCCGCGGGAAGCCGACAAACCATAAAGTGTTTGGTGAAGCGACGGCAGTATTAGCGGGTGACGGGCTGCTCACAGAAAGCTTTAAGCTGATTACCTCCCACGTGTCAGACGAGGTGTCAGCAGAAAAGCGCCTGCGGCTTGTGAATGAACTGATTTCAGCGGCAGGCACCGAAGGCATGGTCGGTGGGCAAGTAGCTGATATGGAAGCGGAAAACCGACAAGTCACGCTTGAAGAGCTCGAATCCATTCATGAACGGAAAACTGCCAAGCTCCTTGGCTTTTGTGTAATCGCCGGTGCTATTTTGGCTGATGCGCCTGAGGAAGACATTGAAACACTGCGTACCTTCAGCAGCCACATTGGAATCGGATTTCAAATCAGAGACGATATTTTAGATTTAGAAGGCAGTGAAGAGAAAATCGGCAAACGTGTCGGCTCGGATACCACAAATGACAAATCGACATACCCGTCGCTTCTTTCATTGGAAGGGGCCAAACATAAATTGGATGTTCATATAAAAGAGGCGAAGCGATTGATCGGCGGACTCTCTCTTCAAAAAGACCTTTTATATGAGCTTTGTGATTTAATTGCGGCAAGAGATCACTAAAACGATCCTAATTTGAAGCGGCTGCACGAGGTATGGTAAAATGTAAGCAGTTTATATGAAAAATGAAAAGGAAAAGCGCGTTTGTCTTTTTTTATGTCTGAGATTATTGTCAGCTCGGCATGCAAAAGACATGTATCATTGCAGAAATTCATGCTGAAAGTGAGTTGATCCGCTTTGGATCTTTTATCAATACAGGACCCGTCGTTTTTAAAAAACATGTCCATTGATGAATTAGAGAAATTAAGTGATGAAATCCGTCAGTTTTTAATTACAAGTTTATCCGCTTCCGGCGGCCACATCGGCCCAAACTTAGGTGTCGTAGAGCTTACTGTTGCCCTGCATAAGGAATTTAACAGCCCGAAAGACAAATTTTTATGGGATGTAGGCCATCAGTCGTATGTCCATAAGCTGCTGACAGGACGCGGAAAAGAATTTGCGACGCTTCGCCAGTACAAAGGGCTTTGCGGATTTCCAAAGCGGAGTGAAAGCGAGCACGATGTTTGGGAAACCGGGCACAGCTCGACTTCTCTGTCAGGCGCGATGGGAATGGCAGCTGCCCGTGATATTAAAGGAACGGATGAATATATTATTCCGATCATTGGTGACGGCGCGCTGACCGGCGGTATGGCGCTCGAAGCCCTTAACCACATCGGCGACGAGAAAAAAGACATGATTGTCATCCTTAATGATAATGAAATGAGTATTGCGCCAAACGTCGGTGCCATTCACTCTATGCTCGGACGGCTCCGCACTGCGGGGAAATACCAGTGGGTCAAAGATGAGCTTGAATACTTATTTAAAAAGATTCCGGCAGTTGGGGGCAAGCTTGCCGCCACGGCGGAACGGGTCAAAGACAGCCTGAAATACATGCTCGTCTCCGGAATGTTTTTCGAGGAGCTCGGTTTTACGTATTTGGGCCCAGTGGACGGACATTCTTATCATGAGCTGATTGAGAATCTTCAATACGCCAAAAAAACGAAAGGCCCTGTTCTTCTGCACGTCATTACGAAAAAAGGGAAGGGGTACAAACCGGCTGAGACCGATACGATTGGGACATGGCATGGTACCGGACCATATAAAATTAATACCGGTGACTTTGTAAAGCCGAAAGCCGCAGCTCCTTCGTGGAGCGGTCTTGTCAGCGGAACTGTGCAGCGAATGGCGCGCGAGGACGGACGCATTGTAGCCATTACGCCGGCTATGCCTGTCGGTTCAAAGCTTGAAGGCTTCGCAAAGGAATTCCCTGACCGGATGTTCGACGTAGGAATCGCAGAACAGCATGCCGCAACAATGGCTGCAGCTATGGCAATGCAGGGTATGAAGCCGTTTTTGGCGATTTACTCAACCTTCCTGCAAAGGGCATATGACCAAGTTGTTCATGACATCTGCCGCCAAAACGCTAATGTGTTTATTGGAATTGACCGTGCAGGACTCGTTGGCGCTGATGGAGAGACACATCAAGGCGTGTTTGATATTGCGTTTATGCGCCACATTCCAAACATGGTCTTAATGATGCCGAAAGACGAAAATGAAGGCCAGCACATGGTTCATACAGCACTTAGCTATGACGAAGGCCCGATAGCAATGCGTTTTCCGCGCGGAAACGGACTCGGCGTAAAAATGGATGAACAGTTGAAAACGATTCCGATCGGTACGTGGGAGGTGTTGCGTCCAGGGAACGATGCTGTCATCTTAACATTCGGCACAACAATCGAAATGGCGATTGAAGCAGCCGAAGAGCTGCAGAAAGAAGGCCTTTCCGTGCGCGTTGTGAATGCGCGTTTTATTAAGCCGATTGATGAAAAGATGATGAAGAGTATCCTAAAAGAAGGCTTGCCAATTTTAACAATTGAAGAAGCGGTCTTAGAAGGCGGTTTCGGAAGCTCGATTTTAGAATTCGCTCATGATCAAGGTGAATATCATACTCCGATCGACAGAATGGGTATACCTGATCGGTTTATTGAACACGGAAGCGTAACGGCGCTTCTTAAGGAAATTGGACTGACAAAACAGCAGGTGGCAAATCGTATTAGATTACTGATGCCGTCAAAGACACACAAAGGAATTGGATCATGACGTCAAAGAAAGAACGATTAGATGTATTATTAGTGGAAAGAGGGCTGGCGGAAACGCGTGAAAAAGCCAAAAGAGCCATTATGGCGGGGATCGTCTATTCAAACGAAAACCGCTTGGACAAGCCTGGAGAAAAAATTGACCGCGACCTTCCGTTAACCGTTAAAGGAAACCCGCTGAGGTATGTGAGCAGGGGCGGCTTAAAGCTCGAAAAAGCGTTGAAGGAATTTCCCGTCTCTGTCAAGGATAAAATTATGATTGATATTGGCTCCTCCACCGGCGGTTTTACGGACTGCGCTTTGCAAAATGGAGCTAAACAGTCATACGCTGTGGATGTAGGCTATAATCAGCTTGCGTGGAAGCTCAGACAGGATGAACGGGTCGTCGTGATGGAACGGACGAACTTTCGTTATGCAACACCGGCAGACTTTACAAAGGGCATGCCGGAGTTTGCCACAATTGATGTGTCCTTTATTTCACTGCGGCTCATCCTGCCTGTCCTAAGGACTTTGCTCGTACCGGGCAGCGACTGCATGGCTCTAGTTAAGCCTCAGTTTGAAGCGGGACGGGAATCCGTCGGCAAAAAAGGGATTGTCAGAGATCCTAAAGTGCATGCTGATGTGCTCAAGCGAATGATCAGTTTTTCTGCCGCTGAAGGCTATATATGTAAAGGCTTGTCATTTTCTCCAATCACTGGAGGAGACGGAAATATTGAGTTTCTCCTTCATTTGCATTGGCCGGGAGAGGGACAGGATGGCCAGGAGCTGCCGGAAGAAGAGATCATGCGCGTTGTAGAAGAAGCACATAAGACGTTAAAAGAAAAAAAAGCAGATGTACCGGAATAATAGGGCGCTATTATTCCTTTTTTCTGCATTCATGTACAATGTGCAGAGAATCATATAACATAAAAGAACAGATAAGCTTGGAAATAGAGGTGCTTACATGAACAAAGGCCAGAGGCATATTAAAATCAGAGAGATCATTACAAGCAATGAAATCGAAACGCAGGATGAATTGGTCGACATGCTGAAGCAGGATGGATACAAAGTAACGCAGGCCACGGTATCACGGGATATTAAAGAACTTCACCTTGTAAAAGTGCCTACAAATAATGGTTCTTACAAATACAGTCTTCCGGCGGACCAGCGTTTCAATCCGCTGTCAAAGCTAAAGCGGGCATTGATGGACGCATTTGTGAAAATAGACTCAGCAAGCCATATGATTGTGCTGAAAACGATGCCGGGCAATGCCCAGGCAATCGGGGCGCTGATGGACAATTTGGACTGGGATGAAATGATGGGGACCATTTGCGGAGATGATACGATTTTAATTATTTGCCGGACTCCTGAAGATACAGAAGGCGTAAAAAACAGGCTCCTTGAACTGCTGTAACAGAAAATCTAACAAAGATAAGAGGTGTAATGCTGTTTGTTAGCTGAACTATCGATTAAAAACTTTGCCATTATTGAGGAACTGACGGTTTCTTTTGAACGCGGGCTTACGGTTTTAACAGGAGAAACCGGAGCCGGCAAATCCATCATCATAGATGCCATTTCTCTTTTAGTCGGAGGCCGCGGATCATCTGAATTTGTTAGATATGGGGAAGCAAAAGCCGAACTTGAAGGGCTGTTTCTGTTGGAGAGCGGCCATCCTGTTTTAGGCGTATGCGCTGAGCAGGGAATCGACGTTTCAGACGAAATGATCGTCATGAGAAGGGATATCAGCACGAGCGGGAAAAGCGTTTGCCGTGTCAATGGCAAGCTTGTCACGATTGCTTCGCTAAGAGAGATCGGCAGGCTTTTATTAGATATTCACGGACAGCACGATAACCAGCTGTTAATGGAAGACGAAAATCATCTCGAGCTTTTGGACAAGTTTGCCGGGGCCGAAGTGGAAAGCGCGCTCAAAACGTATCAGGAAGGATACCAGCGGTATATGAAGCTGCTCAAAAAGCTTAAGCAGCTTTCTGAAAGCGAACAGGAAATGGCCCATCGTCTTGATCTTATTCAATTTCAGCTCGAAGAAATCGAATCGGCAAAGCTTGAGCTTAACGAAGATGAACAGCTCCAAGAAGAGCGCCAGCAAATTTCAAACTTTGAGAAGATATATGAGTCGCTGCAAAATGCATATAACGCGCTTCGCAGTGAGCAGGGCGGATTGGACTGGGTTGGAATGGCATCAGCGCAGCTTGAAGATATATCTGATATAAACGAACCGCTGAAAAAAATGTCTGAAAGTGTTTCGAACTCCTACTATTTGCTTGAGGATGCCACATTTCAGATGAGAAATATGCTGGATGAGCTTGAATTTGATCCGGAACGCCTGAACTATATTGAGACGCGACTTAATGAAATCAAACAGCTGAAACGAAAATACGGTGCCACTGTTGAAGACATTTTGGAATATGCTTCTAAAATTGAAGAAGAGATTGACCAAATTGAAAACAGGGACAGCCACCTTCAAAGCTTGAAAAAGGAGCTTGACTCCGTCGGCAAAGATGTCGCAGTGGAAGCGGCAAATGTGTCACAAATCCGAAAAACATGGGCGAAAAAGCTGGCTGATGAGATTCATCGGGAATTAAAAAGCCTGTACATGGAAAAATCAACTTTTGATACGGAATTTAAGGTCAGAACAGCGTCACGCAATGAAGAGGCTCCGCTTGTAAACGGCCAGCCCGTTCAGCTGACTGAACAAGGGATTGACCTGGTGAAGTTTTTAATTTCGACCAATACAGGCGAGCCGCTGAAATCCCTTTCGAAAGTCGCTTCAGGTGGAGAGCTGTCACGGGTGATGCTTGCCATAAAAAGCATTTTTTCTTCACAACAGGATGTGACATCGATCATTTTTGATGAGGTTGATACCGGTGTAAGCGGCAGGGTCGCACAGGCAATCGCAGAGAAGATCCATAAGGTGTCAATAGGATCACAAGTGCTGTGCATTACACACCTGCCTCAGGTGGCTGCCATGGCCGATACGCATCTTTATATTGCGAAGGAGCTAAAAGACGGCAGAACGACGACACGTGTCAAGCCGCTCTCTAAGCAGGAAAAGGTAGCGGAAATCGGGCGCATGATTGCAGGTGTCGAAGTAACCGACTTAACGAAACGCCATGCGAAAGAACTTTTAAAACAAGCGGATCAAGTCAAAACAACTGGGTAAGCTGCGCGAGAAGCGCAGCTTATTTTTTTCGTGCACATCCATTCGTTCATCAGTATATCCAATGTTTTTCTTCATATGACAGTTATAAATAAGCCGTCAGAAGGCAAAATTAAATGATGTAGCAGCAAGTCATAAAGAAGGTGTGGGATAGGAGCGAGGAGAGTGAAGTAGTGAATGCCCGATAACATCAGAAAAGCAGTAGGTTTAATTCTCCTTGTTTCGTTATTAAGTGTAGGTTTATGCAAACCGCTAAAAGAATATTTATTGATTCCAACGCAAATGAGAGTATTTGAAACCCAAACACAAGCGATTGAAACAAGTTTATCGGTAAACGCTCAGACACCAGAATCCTCAGAAGCGTTTACAGTAAAGAAAGATCCGCATGAAATCAAGGTGACGGGCAAAAAATCAGGTGAGTCAGAATTGGTATATGATCTTGCCGGATTTCCAATTAAAAAAACAAAAGTGCATGTTCTTCCTGATTTAAAGGTTATACCTGGCGGACAATCAATCGGTGTAAAACTTCATTCCGTCGGTGTTCTTGTCGTCGGATTTCATCAAATCAATACAAGTGAAGGCAAAAAATCTCCGGGAGAAACGGCCGGAATTGAAGCGGGCGACATCATTATTGAGATGAATGGACAGAAAATTGAAAAAATGAATGATGTAGCCCCATTTATTCAAAAGGCTGGGAAAACTGGTGAATCTTTAGATTTACTGATCAAACGTGATAAACAGAAAATCAAAACGAAGCTGATCCCAGAAAAGGATGAAGGAGAAGGCAAATACAGAATCGGGTTATATATCAGAGATTCTGCTGCCGGCATCGGCACTATGACCTTTTATGAACCGAAAACAAAAAAATACGGAGCACTTGGCCACGTGATTTCCGATATGGACACAAAGAAACCAATTGTAGTGGAGAATGGAGAAATCGTTAAATCCACTGTAACATCAATTGAAAAAGGGACAGGCGGTAATCCGGGAGAAAAACTGGCGCGATTTTCCTCAGAACGCAAAACGATCGGGGATATTAACAGAAACAGCCCGTTTGGGATTTTCGGCACACTGCATCAGCCGATTCAAAACAACATATCAGATCAAGCATTGCCGGTTGCGTTTTCTACCGAAGTCAAAAAAGGGCCGGCTGAAATTTTAACCGTTATTGATGATGACAAAGTAGAAAAATTCGATATTGAAATCGTTAGCACAACGCCGCAAAAATTCCCTGCGACAAAAGGAATGGTGTTGAAAATTACCGATCCAAGGCTGTTGAAAGAAACAGGAGGCATCGTACAGGGGATGAGCGGAAGTCCGATTATTCAAAATGGAAAAGTGATCGGTGCTGTCACCCATGTATTTGTAAATGACCCGACAAGCGGCTACGGTGTTCATATTGAATGGATGCTGTCAGAAGCAGGAATCGATATTTACGGAAAAGAAAAAGCAAGCTGACTGCCGGAGTTTCCGGCAGTTTTTTTATTTTGATCCATCTTCACTTCTCAGAATACATAAGGTAAAATATACAAAAGAAGATTTTTCGACAAATTCACGTTTCCTTGTTTGTCAAATTTCATTTTTAGTCGAAAAACAGAGAAAAACATAGAATAACAAAGATATGCCACTAATATTGGTGATTATGATTTTTTTAGAGGGTATATAGCGGTTTTGTCGAATGTAAACATGTAGCAAGGGTGAATCCTGTTAACTACATTTGGGGAGGAAGAAACGTGGAGAAAATTAAAGTTTGTGTTGCTGATGATAATCGAGAGCTGGTAAGCCTGTTAAGTGAATATATAGAAGGACAGGAAGACATGGAAGTGATCGGCGTTGCTTATAACGGACAGGAATGCCTGTCGCTGTTTAAAGAAAAAGATCCCGATGTGCTCGTATTAGATATTATTATGCCGCATTTAGACGGACTTGCGGTTTTAGAGAGGCTGAGGGAATCAGATCTGAAAAAACAGCCGAATGTCATTATGCTGACAGCCTTTGGGCAGGAAGATGTCACGAAAAAGGCCGTCGATTTAGGCGCGTCCTACTTTATTCTCAAACCGTTTGATATGGAAAACCTTGTCGGTCATATCCGCCAGGTCAGCGGAAATGCCAGCAGTGTGACGCATCGTGCGCCATCATCGCAAAGCAGTATTATACGCAGCAGCCAGCCTGAACCAAAGAAGAAAAATCTCGACGCGAGCATCACAAGCATTATCCATGAAATCGGCGTCCCAGCCCATATTAAAGGCTATCTCTATCTGCGCGAAGCAATCTCAATGGTATACAATGACATCGAATTGCTCGGCAGCATTACAAAAGTCCTCTATCCGGACATCGCCAAAAAATTTAACACAACCGCAAGCCGTGTAGAAAGAGCGATCCGTCATGCAATTGAAGTGGCATGGAGCAGAGGAAACATTGATTCCATTTCCTCGTTGTTTGGTTATACTGTCAGCATGACAAAAGCTAAACCTACCAACAGTGAATTCATTGCAATGGTTGCGGATAAGCTGAGGTTAGAGCATAAGGCTTCTTAAACATGAGCTTATTAAGTGGTCATTAAATCAAACGTCTTTTATTTATTAGTTTGCGCTGATAAATAGGAGGCGTTTTGTTTTGGGTACATTTGTAGTATGGGAGAAGAATATTAAGTATCCGCATATAGTAAAGGATAGGTTTGAAAAGTAAGGAAAGCAAATGGCGGTATTAGCTGCACTCTTGGTCCATTCATACATCTTATAGGATCACGAAGCATGATCGACCCTAGATGTGTCCGTTATAAAATGAAACCTTTCTCCTGCAAAATCGTAAGTAAGGCGTATTCATGTAAAAAGGAGACGTACGAATGAAAAAGAAAAAAGCAAGAAAGCGTGAGGGGTTTTTCCTGGATTTTCTTTTCGAAGTTGGTGGGGAGCTCTTTCTTTTGCTGTTTAGATGTGTACACAAACTATTTATATAAAGGGAAAAAAGACTGCCGAATCGTTTCGGCAGTCTTTGCACATTAATCTTTATAAGGCACCCAGCCTGGCGTGTTCACAATTGCTTGCCATAGCGGTTCAGGCAAATGATATTTTTCTTTATCTGTGCCTTTGATCACTGTTTCGATTTGCTTTTCACGGCCTTCTTTTACTTTTACCGTCCAGTCAGGGTCAACTAGAATTTCGCGTCCCATAGCGACTAGCGGAATACCGTTTTCGATGACGGCAAGCGCGTCATCAGCGGAATGGATGGAACCGACGGCGATCAGCGGCACTTTGTTTCCGACACGTTCATTCAATAAGTCCATGCGTGTGCGAGTCGGATCTGCACCGCGGCGCGCTTTTGAGTTCACGTCCATCAGTGAGATATGAAGATAATCCAATTCTTTATCCCCTAAAGCATCAACAAGCGTATAAGTTTCAGTCATTGTCAATCCCGGTGTCTCAGGTTCTTCCGGAGACAGACGGTAGCCGACTAAGAACGCACCCTTCGCATGTTCTGAAGCGGCTTTTTTCACTTCATCGACAATAGCGAGCGGGAAGGCTAATCGTTTTTCATCGCTTCCTCCCCAGCGATCCGTGCGCTGATTGGTTTTCGGAGAATAAAACTGCTGAATTAAGTAGCCGTTTGCACCGTGAATTTCGACACCGTCAAAGCCGGCTTCAATGGCGCGTCTTGTCGCTTCTCCAAAAGCCTTCACAATGTTTTCCACTTCTTCTTCTTTTAATGCGCGAGCAATTTGTTTGCCGTTATCAAACACGTCACTTGGCCCCACAACATCCTGTTGAGGAACGAGCTCAGACGGGCACTCAATACCGCCGTGATGAATTTGTACAACAGCTTTAGCGCCTTGTGCCTGAATGGCTTGTGCTAACTTTTTTAAACCTGGAATGTTGGAATCGTCATGGATGGCCGGCTGCCCGGGGAATGCTTTTCCGTCCGGTGTAACATTTGCGCAGGCTGTAATCACCATTCCCATCTCTTTTGAACGGGGGATGATGTAGTCGAGCTCCGCTTCAGATATTGTACCGTCTTCATTAGAAGCGTAATGAGTCATCGGTGCTACTGCGATCCGGTTGTCGATTGTAACGCCGCTTTTAAACGTAAATGGTTCAAAAAGTGGCTTATACTTAGGATTCATTTGATCATCTTCTTTCGTTTGGATTCGCACATATTCTAGCCTATATGTAAAAATTAATGCAATTGATCTGCTTTACCGACTGAATATCTTGAGTGCAGAGTGATGTTTTCGCCGCTCTTTTTCGGGGCCTTTGTAGCCGCCGCTGATTTGGTGGCCGATGGAGCATGTGATGACAGCTGCCGCCAGCAGCAGAACGAATTTTTTCATGGCTTTAACTTCTTTCAATAAAGTAAATATCCTTTAAAAGGTTACGCTTGGCTGACCCACCCGTCAAACGATTTGCTCACCCTATTCTCAAATTTTTTAAAATGAATAAAAAGTTGCTTCTTTCCGCTAATTTTTTCTAATTGGCGCCTCAATTAGAGCCATCCTCATAGACAAATCTGCTCGTTATCTTTCTAACAACAGGAAATGATCGGGTCGTATAGCCCTTTTGAAAATCATGGAACTTGCTCGCCTGCATTCGCGTTGTCTTTACAAATTTGCCATTCTGGTCAAAGATAAAAGCCAAACATCAGGAAGAGGTGGTCATGTGAAACAAACGGTTCTTTTGCTGTTTACTGCGCTCTTTCTTTCGGGGTGCAGTGTTGCAAGTGCGGATGACTCAGTGCCAAGGTTTACCGAAGAGGGAAAATACATTGGCTCGGCTGATCCTCATACGATTGCGGTTTCTCTTAATGGAGAAGAAACCATGATACAAGTTCCGAAGGATAAACGTGATGAATGTGAATCACTGCCAGATCAGACACATGTCCTGGTGAAATATACAAAGAAGGATAATGGAACTTTACAGCTGGAAGATATTCAGCTGCGAAAGAACTCGTCATAAAAAGACCGGAGGGAGTAAGTTGAGAATGTTATGGAGGAGCTTGGCGCTGTGCGGATTGGCTTTGACGCTCGCGCCTTGTGCACAGGCAGCAGAGCCGATAGAAGGGAAAACAGTGTATATTGATGCCGGACACGGCGGTGAAGATAGTGGAGCGGTCGGAAACGGGCTCTTTGAAAAGGATATTAATTTGGCTGTCTCAGAGCATGTGACAGACAAACTAAAAGAGGAGGGAGCCAATCCTGTTGCATCCCGGTCTGACGATCATTTTCTGACCTTGGAGGAAAGAGTGGCTAAGGCAAGTGCCAATCAGGCTGACCTTTTTGTCAGCATTCATGTGAATTCAGGGGTTGCTTCAGCTTCAGGAACAGAAACGTATTTTCAATCTGATTATGAAGGGGAGAACAGCCGGCGTCTGGCATCCGATATTCAGTCACAGCTCGTTTCTTCCTTACAAACGAGAGACAGGGGCGTGAAAGAATCAGACTTTTACGTCATTACATATTCACAAATGCCAAGTGTGTTGGCGGAGCTTGGGTTTATCACTAACAGTTCTGATGCGGACAAGCTGGGAAGTGAAGAATACCAGCAAAAGGCCGCAGATGCGATTGTCAACGGCATTGATTCTTATTATGATCAGTAGATTGATACAGCCTTAATCCTAGAGTGGAGCCGACAAAATAAGTATAATGGAGAAAACTTTAGGGTTTGAGGTGAAACGATGACAAAGATTTTTGCCCACCGGGGGGCATCAGGTCAATTTCCCGAAAATACAATGCTTGCATTTGAAAAAGGAATTGAAGCCGGAGCGGATGGGATAGAGCTTGATGTACAGCTGACGAAAGACGGACGCATTGTTGTGATTCATGATGAAAGACTTAATCGCACGACATCACTTAAAGGATTCGTGAAGGATACAACCTATGATGAGGTAAAGACTGCGAATGCGGCCGCTGGTCACGATCAAGCGTACAGCGATATAAAAGTGCCGCTGCTAGAAGATGTGCTCTCGTGGGCGGTAAAAAAGGATTTTCTCATCAACATTGAATTAAAAAACAGCGTGATCCGCTATGAGGGAATGGAAGAAAAAGTGCTGGAGGCAGTGAAGCGATTCAATGTAGAGGACAGAGTCATCCTATCCACCTTTAATCATGACAGCTTGGCGCTATGCGCCCGGCTTGCGCCGCATATCGAACGGGCAGTATTAACTTCAGATGTGCTTTATCAGGCAGATCGATATATCGCGTCTATTCCGGCTTCCGGCTATCACCCGAAGCTAAACAGCCCAGGGGTCACAGATGAAGTACTGAAGAAAATGAGGAACGGTTTGATTAAGGTAAGGCCGTATACAGTCAATCGTCCGGAAGATATGAAGCGTCTCATTGAAGCGGGAGCAGACGGCATGTTTACCGACTTTCCAGAAAAGGCTTCGGCATTGCTGAAAAATGAATAGTTGTTAGAAGGAGGCTGTTTGACGCAGCCTTCTTTTTTCATTCATTCATTCATTCATTCATGCCCGTTTCAAAGCATACATTCATAGAAGACAACTAGAAATTGTAAGCGCTGTCTATCTTCTGAATGAGGTGAAACCATGAGGAAAACAGTCATTGTAAGTGCTGCAAGAACGCCATTTGGCAAATTCGGCGGAGTATTGAAAGAGGTGAAAGCTGCTGAGCTTGGGGGCATGGTGATGAAGGAGGCGCTGCAACGGGCTGGAGTCTCTGGAGATGATGTAGAAGGAAACGTCATGGGCATGGTTGTCCAGGCCGGCTCAGGGCAGATACCTTCCCGTCAAGCTGCCCGTCTGGCGGGAATGCCTTGGAGTGTGCCGTCAGAAACACTGAATAAAGTCTGTGCTTCCGGCCTTCGCGCTGTCACTTTATGTGATCAAATGATTCGGGCGCAGGATGCGGACATACTTGTTGCGGGGGGGATGGAAAGCATGAGCAATATTCCGTATGCCGTTCCCGCCGGGCGCTGGGGAGCACGGATGGGGGACGGCGAGCTTAGGGACTTAATGGTGTATGACGGATTAACGTGCGCATTTGACGAGGTGCACATGGCTGTTCACGGAAATACAGCTGCCAAGGAATATGCAATCTCACGAAGAGAGCAGGACGAATGGGCGTTGAGAAGTCATGCAAGGGCAGCTAAGGCCGCCGATGAAGGGAAGTTTCAGGATGAAATTGTTCCCGTCAACTGGATCGGTCGAAAAGGAAAACCAAACGTTGTTGATAAAGATGAAGCGATTCGCCGTGACACAAGTCTGGATCAGCTCGCGAAACTTGCTCCGATTTATGCAAGTGACGGTTCTATCACAGCCGGCAATGCTCCTGGAGTCAATGACGGAGCCGGCGCGTTCGTGCTGATGTCTGAGGAAAAAGCTGCTGAGCTTGGCAAACGGCCTCTGGCTACAATTCTTGGTTTTTCAACTACGGGAATGCCAGCGCACGAGCTGGCGGCAGCGCCGGGGTTTGCCATTAACAAGCTCCTGAAAAAGAACGGTTTAACTGTCCAAGATATTGACTTGTTTGAAGTAAATGAAGCTTTTGCTTCAGTTGTTTTGACATGTGAAAAAATCGTAGGTTTCGATCTTGAAAAAGTAAATGTAAATGGCGGTGCGATCGCGCTCGGACACCCGATCGGCGCGAGCGGTGCGAGAATTCTCATGACGCTTGTTTATGAATTAAAGCGACGAGGAGGGGGTCTGGGCGTTGCCGCTATTTGCAGCGGGGCAGCACAGGGAGACGCCGTCTTAGTGCAGGTTCATTAAAACATGATGAAAAAGGGGATTTGAATGGAAATCAAACAAATCATGGTAGCTGGCGCAGGTCAGATGGGAAGCGGAATTGCTCAAACAGCTGCCGACGCAGGCTTTTATGTGCGGATGTATGATGTGAATCCAGAGGCCGCGGAGGCAGGATTGAAACGGCTGAAGAAACAGCTGGCCCGTGATGCTGAGAAAGGAAAAAGGACCGAGACGGAAGTGAAGAGCGTAATCAGCCGCATTTCGATTTCTCAAACGCTTGAGGAGGCAGAGCATGCGGACATTGTGATTGAGGCTATCGCAGAAAACATGGCGGCAAAAACTGAGATGTTTAAAACACTTGATCGCATTTGCCCGCCTCATACGATTTTGGCCAGCAATACATCTTCCTTGCCTATTACAGAAATCGCTGCTGTAACAAACCGGCCTCAACGGGTTATTGGCATGCATTTTATGAATCCCGTCCCTGTAATGAAGCTGGTTGAAGTGATTCGCGGCTTGGCTACATCAGAAGAAACGGCCTTAGATGTTATGGCATTAGCGGAAAAGATGGGGAAAACAGCGGTAGAAGTCAATGATTTTCCTGGGTTTGTTTCCAACCGTGTGCTTCTTCCAATGATTAATGAAGCCATCTATTGCGTGTATGAGGGAGTGGCGAAGCCGGAGGCAATAGATGAAGTGATGAAGCTGGGCATGAATCATCCGATGGGTCCGCTTGCATTAGCGGATTTTATCGGACTGGATACGTGTTTATCAATTATGGAAGTCCTTCACTCAGGCCTTGGCGATTCCAAATACCGTCCTTGCCCGCTGCTCCGCAAGTATGTCAAAGCAGGCTGGCTTGGCAAAAAGAGCGGACGCGGTTTTTATGACTATGAGGAGAAGACTTCCTGAAGTCTATTCCATCCGGGGGTGGCCGAGTTGCATGTAACCCAAGAGCAAGTCATGATGCGAAAAATGGTGCGTGATTTTGCACGAAAAGAAATTGCTCCCGCTGCGGAAATCATGGAGAAAACGGACGAATTTCCCTTTCAGCTGATCAAAAAAATGGGTAAACACGGACTGATGGGAATACCGGTGCCGGAACAATACGGCGGTGCTGGAGCGGACGTTGTTTCTTATATTTTGGCAATTCATGAGATTTCTAGAATCAGCGCGGCTGTCGGCGTGATTCTCTCCGTTCATACCTCAGTCGGCACGAATCCGATTCTGTATTTCGGCAACGAAGAACAGAAGATGAAATATATACCAAATCTCGCGTCAGGAGACCATTTGGGCGCATTTGCACTAACGGAGCCTCACTCGGGGTCGGATGCCGGGAGCCTCCGCACAACAGCAATCAAAAAGAACGGCAAATACCTATTAAACGGATCGAAAATATTCATAACGAATGGCGGAGCAGCTGATATCTATATCACATTTGCTTTAACAGCTCCAGATCAAGGCAGGCACGGGATTTCGGCTTTTATTGTTGAAAAAAACACACCCGGTTTTACCGTTGGAAAAAAAGAAAGAAAGCTGGGGCTTTATGGCTCCAATACTACGGAACTGATTTTTGATAATGCAGAAGTGCCTGAAGCCAATTTGCTTGGCAAAGAGGGGGATGGCTTTCACATTGCCATGGCGAATTTAAATGTCGGCCGGATCGGCATTGCGGCACAGTCCCTCGGAATTGCAGAGGCGGCTCTTGAGCATGCCGTTGATTATGCGAAGCAGCGAGTGCAATTTGGAAGGCCGATCGCAGCCAATCAAGGCATATCATTTAAGCTGGCTGACATGGCGACTAGGGCAGAGGCGGCAAGACATCTTGTCTACCACGCCGCAGACCTTCATAACCGCGGCCTAAATTGTGGAAAAGAAGCGTCTATGGCTAAACAATTTGCTTCCGATGCAGCCGTGAAGGCAGCGTTAGACGCCGTTCAAATTTATGGAGGATATGGCTATATGAAGGATTATCCGGTTGAGCGCTTGCTTCGCGATGCAAAGGTGACGCAAATTTATGAAGGGACGAACGAGATTCAAAGACTGATTATTTCCAAGTATTTGCTTGGCGGAACCTGATAGACAAAAAACGCAAAAACGGAGGTTGAGGATATGGAGGAGAAACAGCATTATTCTCCAGGGTTGGACGGTGTGATTGCGGCAGAAACTCATATTTCTTATCTTGACACCCAGTCCAGCCAGATTTTGATACGGGGCTATGATTTAATAGAACTTTCTGAAACAAAAAGCTATCTGGAGCTTGTCCATTTATTGCTGGAGGGCAGGCTGCCAGAAGAAAGTGAAATGGAAACGCTGGAACGTAAAATAAACAGTGCCTCAAGCCTGCCTGCTGATCATCTCCGTCTGCTTGAGCTGCTCCCTAAGGACACTCATCCAATGGATAGTCTGCGTACCGGCCTGTCGGCACTTGCTGGCTATGATCGGCAAATTGATGATCGGTCTCCTTCCGCAAACAAAGAACGCGCCTATCAGCTTCTTGGGAAAATGCCTGCCCTCACTGCTGCCAGCTACAGGATCATTAATAAGAAAGAACCGATTCTTCCGCTTCAAACCCTATCCTACAGTGCGAATTTTCTCTACATGATGACAGGGAAATTGCCGTCTTCATTGGAAGAACAGATTTTTGACCGGTCGCTCGTCCTGTACAGTGAGCATGAGATGCCGAATTCAACCTTTGCGGCCAGGGTCATTGCATCTACACATTCAGATCTTTATGGGGCTTTGACTGGGGCTGTCGCTTCCCTGAAAGGGAATCTTCACGGAGGAGCAAACGAAGCTGTGATGTATTTGCTTTTGGAGGCAAAAACGACATCTGATTTTGAGCAGCTTTTGCAAACAAAACTGAAAAGAAAAGAAAAAATCATGGGCTTCGGCCACCGGGTGTATATGAAAAAAATGGACCCGAGAGCACTCATGATGAAAGAGGCGCTGCAGCAATTATGCGATAAAGCCGGTGACCATCGTTTATATGAGATGTGCGAAGCGGGTGAGCGGCTGATGGAGAAGGAAAAAGGGCTTTACCCGAATTTGGATTACTATGCTGCCCCAGTGTATTGGATGCTCGGCATACCGATTCCTTTATATACGCCGATCTTTTTCAGCGCGAGAACGTCCGGTTTATGCGCCCATGTGATCGAACAGCATACCAATAATCGGCTCTTCCGTCCCCGTGTCAGTTACATGGGCCCGCGATATCAAACAAAACCATGAAAGGAACTGGTAGAATGCCGAAAACGGATCGTGTTATCGAAGAAATCACAGACTATGTGCTTGAGAAAGAGATTACTAGTGCCGAAGCGTATACAACAGCGGGGCATGTATTGCTGGATACCCTGGGCTGCGGGATCTTGGCGCTACGGTATCCGGAATGCACAAAGCTGCTTGGCCCGATTGTTCCAGGAACGACTGTGCCGAATGGAAGCAAAGTGCCGGGAACGTCATATGTTCTCGATCCTGTGAGGGCAGCGTTTAATATCGGCTGCATGATTCGCTGGCTCGATTACAACGATACGTGGCTGGCGGCGGAGTGGGGGCATCCATCCGATAACTTGGGAGGAATCCTTGCCGCTGCTGATTATGTATCAAGAGTGAGGCTGTCTGAAGGAAAAGAGCCGTTAACAGTAAGCGACGTACTTGAGATGATGATCAAAGCACACGAGATCCAAGGTGTGCTGGCGTTAGAAAACAGCTTAAATCGAGTTGGCCTTGACCATGTGCTGTTTGTCAAAGTTGCGACAACCGCTGTTGCGGCAAAGCTTTTGGGCGGCGGAAGAGAAGAAATCAAAAATGCGCTTTCGAATGCATGGATTGACAATGCAGCATTGAGGACATACCGCCATTCACCAAATACAGGCTCGCGTAAATCATGGGCGGCAGGAGATGCAACGAGCAGAGGTGTTCATTTGGCGCTGATGTCGTTAAAAGGGGAAATGGGTTATCCGACAGCCTTGAGTGCACCGGGTTGGGGGTTCCAAGACGTTTTATTCAATAAGAAAGAGATCAAGCTTGCCTGTCCGCTCGACGCTTATGTCATGGAAAATGTGTTATTTAAAGTGTCTTATCCTGCGGAATTTCACGCCCAGACAGCGGCGGAGTGCGCCGTCATTCTTCACCCGCAGGTAAAGAACCGGATTGACGAGATTGACCGTGTTGTCATCAGAACGCATGAATCCGCTATCCGAATCATTGATAAAAAAGGCCCGCTCCACAATCCGGCAGACCGTGATCACTGCCTCCAATACATTACAGCAATCGGTTTGCTTTTTGGTGATATCACGGCACAGCATTATGAAGCTGAAACAGCGAGTGATCCGAGAATAGATAAACTTCGTGATAAAATGGAGGTGACTGAAAATAAAACATATACCGAGGATTATTTGAAACCTGATAAACGTTCCATCTCAAATGCCGTTCAGGTTCATTTTAAAGACGGAACGAGCACGGAAATGGTGGAATGTGAGTTTCCCCTCGGCCATCGTTTTCGAAGAGAGGAAGCAGTGCCGAAACTGTTGGAAAAGTTTTCTGACAATCTCAAAACCCATTATCCTGATAAACAGCACAAACACATTTATGAGCGCTGTACCAGCTATGAGACATTACAAACGATGCGCGTAAATGAATTCGTAGACATGTTCTGCATGTAAAAGGGGGATTTGTTTCATGTCGTGGATCGTCAATAAGCAATCGTCACAAGAGGAGCTTGCCGGGCGTTTCCGCAAGCTGATGTCAGCACCGGACATTCTTCAAATTCCCGGCGCCCATGACGGGATGGCCGCTTTGCTTGCGAAAGAAGCCGGTTTTTCTGCTATTTATTTGTCCGGTGCTGCCTATACAGCCAGCAGGGGGCTGCCTGATTTAGGGATCATCACATCGGCAGAGATAGCTGAACGGGCCAAAGATCTTGTACGTGCAGCTGATCTGCCTCTGCTTGTGGATATCGATACGGGATTTGGCGGTGTCTTAAATGCCGCCCGAACAGCCCGGGAGATGCTTGAAGCAAGGGTAGCAGCCGTTCAAATAGAAGACCAGCAGCTTCCAAAAAAATGCGGACATTTAAATGGCAAACAGCTAGTTCCGATCAAGGAAATGGCGCAAAAAATAAAAGCCATTAAACAAGCGGCACCCTCCCTTATTGTTGTTGCCCGTACTGATGCCAGGGCGCAGGAAGGGCTTGATGCCGCAATAAAACGTTCAGAGGCTTACATTGAGGCGGGAGCGGACGCAATTTTCCCGGAAGCGCTGCAGGCGGAGAATGAATTCCGCCAGTTTGCTGAGCGTATCTCCGTTCCGCTCCTTGCGAATATGACTGAATTTGGGAAAACGCCGTATTATCGTGCCGATGAATTCGAAGATATGGGGTTTCACATGGTGATATATCCTGTCACCTCGCTTCGAGCGGCGGCAAAAGCTTGTGAGCGGATGTTTGGTTTGATGAAGGAGCACGGCTCACAAAAAGAAGGACTTCATGATATGCAGACACGAAAAGAACTGTACGATACGATTTCTTATTATGACTATGAAGCGTTAGACAAAACGATTGCCAAGACCGTTTTGCCTGACGAATAATGCAACAAAAAAAGCCGGAGCATTCTCCGGCTTTTTTTCAGCTATCGTTTTCTGAATCGCGGGCTGACTTGATTGCGTTTTCTGTCTCTGTATAAAATGAACCCGGCCAGCACATAGAGGCCGATCGCAAAAAAGATGAATCCTGACAACCCTTGGAGCCAAAGAGCTGAAAATGGCTTGATTGTATGGCCGAAAAGTGTATCTCTCATCAGTTTAATGCCTAAAGCAGAAATAGCCCCGGGGATGACTAATATTAAAAGCGCAAGAAGTCGGCTCATCTTCAGAAAACCCCTTTATCTTTTCATTTCCTTTATTGTCCAGCGGAAAAAATATTTTGTCAAGAGAAGAAAACGTGGTAACATAGGGTTGTGCAAATTATTGCAACGGAATAAATAGGTGTGCAAATTTTTTCATACAAAGGGGTATCGGGATGCAAAAGGTACTGATAGTAGGTGCCGGCAAAAGGGGAACGGCGTTATTACATATTCTGATTAAAACAGCCATCATAGATATCATTGCCGTAGTTGACAAAGACCCCGAGGCGCCGGGATTGAAAGAAGCAGAACAGTATGGGATTGCCGTATCATCTGATTGGAAACCTTACATACAACAAAAACCGGATATCGTCATTCATACTACCGGCGATCAAGCCGTGTTTGACGAGCTCCTTCAAAGAAAGCATGAAGATACCATTGTCATGCCGGGAAAAATGGCATACATCGTTTTTCAGCTGATGGAAGAAAAGCAGCACCTGATTCAAATGCTAAAAGAGCAAACCTATAAATATGACAGAATTTTTAATTCCACCCATGATGGAATGATTTTTATTGATATCAATGAAGAAATCATTCTCTTTAACCATATGGCCGAAAAAATGGTCGGGAAAAAACGTGAGGAAGTCATTGGGCGCCCAATAAAAGAAGTGATTCCGAGCACGAAGATGCCGCGGATTTTAAAAACAAGAGTGCCTGAATACAACCAGAAGCAGCTGTTAGGCGATCATTTGCAAATTGTGACCACAAGGCTGCCGATTATTGATGAAGGCGGACGTCTGCTCGGGGCTCTTTGTGTTTTTAAAGATATCACTGATGCGGTCGAGCTGGCAGAGGAAGTGACCAACTTAAAGCAGGTCCGTACGATGCTGGAGGCAATTATTCAATCCTCCGATGAGGCGATTTCTGTCGTTGATGAAAACGGCATCGGCCTGCTAATCAATAAAGCGTATACGAAAATGACGGGGCTTTCTGAAAAAGAAGTCATCGGCAAGCCTGCAAACACTGATATTTCCGAAGGCGAAAGCATGCATTTAAAGGTGCTTGAAACAAGACGTCCTGTCCGCGGTGTCAGAATGAAGGTCGGCCCGAATGAAAAAGAAGTGATCGTTAATGTAGCACCGGTGATTGTGGACGGGATTTTGAAAGGCAGCGTCGGCGTGATTCACGATGTTTCCGAAATTAAAATGCTGACAGCGGAGCTTAATCGCGCCAGACAAATTATTCGCACGCTTGAAGCGAAATACACGTTTGACGACATTATCGGCAAAAGCGAGCAAATGCTGGTTGCGCTTGAGCAGGCGAAGCTCGGTGCGAAAACACCGGCAACCATCTTGCTGCGCGGGGAATCAGGAACAGGAAAAGAACTGTTCGCCCATGCCATCCATAACGAAAGTGACCGGAAATACAATAAATTTATTCGCGTGAATTGTGCAGCCCTTTCTGAAAACCTGCTCGAATCAGAATTGTTCGGCTATGAGGATGGCGCGTTTTCAGGAGCGAAGCGCGGCGGTAAAAAGGGTTTATTTGAGGAAGCAAATAACGGCAGTATTTTCTTAGATGAAATCGGTGAGCTGACACAAAATATGCAGGCCAAATTGCTACGCGTCCTTCAAGAAAAGGAAATCGTCAGAGTGGGCGGCACGAAAGCGATCCCTGTCAATGTCAGAGTGATCGCGGCGACAAATGTAAATATTGAAAAGGCGATGGCGGACGGAACATTCCGGGAAGACCTGTATTACCGGATCAACCGCTATCCGATCTCCATCCCGCCTTTGCGGCAGCGGTTGGAGGACATTGAAGCATTGAGCGTCAGACTTATCCAAAAGATCAACCGGGATTACGGCAGGAATGTAAAAGGGCTCTCACAGCAAGCCTTGCGCGCCTTATCTGCCTACCATTGGCCTGGGAATGTCCGGGAGCTTGAAAATGTCCTTGGACGAGCCATGATTTTTCTGAATCCGCATATGGAATGGATTGAAAAAGATCACTTGCCTGTATTCGAACTTGAGCAAAAAGAAAATGACACAGATCAGGGAACAGGTTTTAATTTTCCGGATATTGAAGGCGAAAAGCTGTCTGTCGCAGTAGAAAAATTTGAAGCGCATTTGATCCAGCAAACGCTTGAAAAGCATCATTTTAACCGGACAAAAACAGCAAAAGCTCTCGGTGTCAGCATTCGGAACTTATATTACAAAATGGATAAATATGGCCTTGCAAATGAAGGCATGCAATAATTTGCAGAATAAACGCAAACATCTGCACGAATGTTTCAATATATCTGGTATGACAGCACCCTTAAGAGCTGGCACGGAACTTGCATCATAAAAAGCGGAGTCGAAACAAGAAAGGTGGTAGCAGATGAAGCTGAAAGATTTAATCGGCAAAGCGTCGATGCACAAAAATAAGACCATTGCGGTTGCTCATGCTGAGGATGAGGAAGTGATCCGGGCTGTAAAGCTGGCTGCCGAGCACCTATCCGCCCGTTTCTTGTTAACGGGCGACAGCACAAAACTGAACGAGCTGACATCATCCATGCAAGGGCATCAAGTGGAAATCGTCCATGCCGATACTCCTGAGGAATCGGCAAAATTAGCGGTTCGTGCTGTGCATCATAAAACAGCGGACGTTTTAATGAAAGGCAATGTGCCGACTTCTGTTTTGCTTAAAGCGGTATTGAACAGACAGGAGGGGCTTCGGTCATCAAGTGTCCTTTCCCACGTGGCTGTCTTTGATATACCGGATTTTGACCGGCTGATGTTTGTGACAGATTCGGCAATGAATATTGCTCCTTCGCTGGAAGAGCTTCGGCAGATTTTGCAAAATGCCGTTCATGTGGCCCATGCAGTGGGGAACAATATGCCAAAAGCAGCTGCTCTGGCAGCGGTCGAAACGGTGAACCCTAAAATGGAAGCGACCGTGAATGCAGCTGCTCTAGCTCAAATGTACAAAAGGGGCCAGATCAAAGGCTGCATTGTTGATGGACCACTTGCTTTGGATAACGCAGTTTCACAAATTGCCGCGGCCCAGAAAAAAATTTCGGGAGACGTAGCGGGCAACGCAGATATCCTTCTCGTCCCAACAATTGAGGCCGGCAATATTTTATATAAATCTCTGATTTATTTTGCCAAGGCCAGCGTGGCGGCTGTCATTACAGGAGCCAAAGCACCGATTGCCTTAACAAGCAGAGCGGACTCTGCTGAAAATAAACTGTATTCCATTGCGCTGGCAATATGCGCATCTGAAGAATACACACATTAGGAGGAACGAACATGGAACTTTTTAAATATATGGAGAAATACGATTACGAACAATTGGTATTCTGCCAGGATGAACAATCTGGCTTAAAAGCGATTATCGCGATTCATGATACAACGCTTGGTCCGGCGCTTGGCGGAACGAGAATGTGGACATATGAAAATGAAGAAGCGGCTATTGAAGATGCGCTCAGATTGGCTAGAGGCATGACCTATAAGAACGCGGCGGCAGGCTTAAACCTTGGCGGCGGAAAAACAGTCATTATCGGCGATCCGCGCAAAGACAAAAATGAGGAAATGTTCCGCGCGTTTGGCCGCTATATTCAAGGGCTGAACGGCAGATACATCACGGCTGAAGATGTGGGCACAACGGTCGAGGACATGGATATCATTCATGATGAAACAGACTACGTTACAGGGATTTCTCCTGCTTTCGGCTCTTCTGGAAATCCTTCTCCAGTCACGGCGTACGGGGTGTATAGAGGAATGAAGGCAGCAGCTAAAGCTGCTTTCGGAACCGACTCTCTTGAAGGAAAAAACATTGCTGTACAGGGTGTTGGGAACGTAGCCTATAACCTTTGCCGCCACTTGCATGAAGAAGGAGCAAACTTAATCGTTACAGATATCAACAAACAATCTGTACAGCGTGCAGTTGAAGATTTTGGCGCCCGTGCGGTAGATCCTGATGATATTTATTCACAAGACTGCGATATTTATGCGCCGTGTGCCCTTGGTGCGACTATTAACGACGACACCATTAAACAGCTGAAGGCGAAAGTGATCGCAGGTGCGGCTAACAACCAATTAAAAGAGACACGCCATGGTGATCAAATTCACGAAATGGGCATCGTTTATGCACCGGATTACGTGATTAACGCGGGCGGTGTCATCAACGTGGCAGATGAGCTTTACGGCTATAATGCAGAACGTGCATTGAAAAAAGTTGAAGGCATTTACGGCAATATCGAGCGTGTACTTGAGATTTCTCAGCGTGACGGCATTCCTGCATATTTAGCGGCTGACCGCTTAGCAGAGGAACGGATTGAACGCATGCGCCGCTCAAGAAGCCAGTTTTTGCAAAACGGCCACAGTGTATTAAGCAGACGTTAAGAAATTGATCTGGAGGTTATGAAAGTGCTACATGACGAAAAACGCATTCTCACAATTAATCCAGGCTCAACTTCAACGAAAATCGGTGTTTTTCATAACGAAAGAAGCATTTTTGAAAAAACATTGAGACACAACATAGAAGAGCTGCAGCGATTTGACCGAATTATTGATCAGTATGAATTTCGTAAAAACCATATTCTCGAAACGCTTCATGAGCAGGGAATCAATATCTCAAAGTTTGATGCAGTCTGCGCAAGAGGCGGCCTTCTCCGGCCGATTGAAGGCGGGACCTACGTAGTGAATGATGAAATGATTGAGGACTTGAAAAGCGGTTACGCCGGTCAGCATGCTTCTAATCTCGGCGGCATTATCGCGCGGGAAATCGCTGACGGCCTGAATATCCCTTCGTATATCGTCGACCCTGTTGTCGTAGACGAAATGTCAGTGCTTGCGAAAGTTTCGGGCATGCCTGAAATTGAACGGAAAAGCATTTTCCATGCGTTAAACCAAAAAGCTGTCGCTCGTAAAGCGGCAGCCTCTCTTGGCAAACGATATGAGAACATGAAAATGATTATTACCCATATGGGCGGAGGTATTACAATTGGCGTCCATGACCGCGGGCGAGTGGTAGATGTCAATAACGGCCTGCACGGCGAGGGACCATTCAGTCCTGAACGAGCAGGAACAGTGCCTGCGGGAGATCTTGTTGATCTATGTTTTTCAGGGGAATATACAAAAGAAGAAATCATGAAAAAGCTTGTTGGCACCGGCGGACTTTTAGGCTATCTCGGTACAAATGATGCAGTAAAAGTGGAACAGATGATTCAAGGGGGCGATGAAAAAGCCCGCTTCATTTATGATGCCATGGCATATCAGGTAGCAAAGGAAATCGGGGCAGCCAGCGCGGCGTTAAAAGGCGAAGTTGAAGCGATTGTGCTGACGGGAGGCCTTGCGTACGGCAAAAGCTTTGTTTCTGCTATCAGATCATACATAGATTGGATTTCAGACGTTTTAGTCTATCCGGGTGAAAATGAACTGCAGTCTCTTGCCCAAGGGGCGCTCAGAGTATTGCAGGGCGAAGAGCAATCCAAACAATATCGTATTGAATAGACAGACAGGAGTGAGTCACCATGGCAACTGAGTATGACGTAGTCATTCTGGGCGGCGGTACCGGCGGTTATGTTGCGGCCATCAGAGCCGCTCAGCTCGGCTTAAAAACAGCCGTTGTGGAAAAGGAAAAACTCGGAGGAACATGTCTGCATAAAGGCTGTATCCCGAGTAAAGCGCTGCTTAGAAGCGCAGAGGTATACCGGACAGCTCGTGAAGCCGATCAATTCGGGGTGGAAACGGCTGGCGTGTCCCTCAACTTTGAAAAAGTGCAGCAGCGTAAGCAAGCCGTTGTTGATAAGCTTGCAGCGGGTGTAAATCATTTAATGAAAAAAGGAAAAATTGACGTGTACACCGGATATGGACGTATCCTTGGACCGTCAATCTTCTCTCCGCTGCCGGGAACAATTTCTGTTGAGCGGGGAAATGGCGAAGAAAATGACATGCTGATACCGAAACAAGTGATCATTGCAACAGGATCAAGACCGAGAATGCTTCCGGGTCTTGAAGCGGACGGTAAGTCTGTACTGACTTCAGATGAGGCGCTCCAAATGGAGGAGCTGCCACAATCAATCATCATTGTCGGCGGAGGGGTTATCGGTATCGAATGGGCGTCTATGCTTCATGATTTTGGTGTGAAGGTAACGGTTATTGAATACGCGGATCGCATATTGCCGACTGAAGATCTAGAGATTTCAAAAGAAATGGAAAGTCTTCTTAAGAAAAAAGGCATCCAGTTCATAACAGGGGCAAAAGTGCTGCCTGACACAATGACAAAAACATCAGATGATATCAGCATACAAGCGGAAAAAGACGGAGAAACCGTTACCTACTCTGCTGAGAAAATGCTAGTTTCCATCGGCAGACAGGCAAATATCGAAGGCATTGGCCTAGAGAACACCGATATTGTTACTGAAAATGGCATGATTTCAGTCAATGAAAGCTGCCAGACGAAGGAATCTCATATTTATGCAATTGGAGACGTAATCGGTGGTCTGCAGTTAGCTCACGTTGCTTCACATGAGGGAATTATTGCTGTTGAGCATTTTGCAGGTCTCAATCCGCATCCGCTTGATCCGACGCTTGTGCCGAAGTGCATTTACTCAAGCCCTGAAGCTGCCAGTGTTGGCTTAACCGAAGACGAAGCAAAGGCGAACGGGCATAATGTCAAAATCGGCAAGTTCCCATTTATGGCGATTGGAAAAGCGCTTGTATACGGTGAAAGCGACGGTTTTGTCAAAATCGTGGCGGACCGAGATACAGATGATATTCTCGGCGTTCATATGATCGGCCCGCATGTCACCGACATGATTTCTGAAGCGGGTCTTGCCAAAGTGCTGGACGCAACGCCGTGGGAGATCGGGCAAACGATTCACCCGCATCCAACGCTTTCTGAAGCAATTGGGGAAGCAGCGCTTGCCGCAGATGGCAAAGCCATTCATTTTTAAAAGCATAAAGGAGGGGCTTGAATGAGTACAAACCGACATCAAGCACTAGGGCTGACTGATCAGGAAGCCGTTGATATGTATAGAACCATGCTGTTAGCAAGAAAAATCGATGAAAGAATGTGGCTGTTAAACCGTTCTGGCAAAATTCCATTTGTAATTTCTTGTCAAGGACAGGAAGCAGCACAGGTAGGAGCGGCTTTCGCACTTGACCGTGAAATGGATTATGTATTGCCGTACTACAGAGACATGGGTGTCGTGCTCGCGTTTGGCATGACAGCAAAGGACTTAATGATGTCCGGGTTTGCAAAAGCAGCAGATCCGAACTCAGGAGGCCGCCAGATGCCGGGACATTTCGGACAAAAGAAAAACCGCATTGTGACGGGATCATCTCCGGTTACAACGCAAGTGCCGCACGCAGTCGGTATTGCGCTTGCGGGACGTATGGAGAAAAAGGATATCGCAGCCTTTGTTACATTTGGGGAAGGGTCTTCAAACCAAGGCGATTTCCACGAAGGGGCAAACTTTGCCGCTGTCCATAAGCTGCCGGTTATTTTCATGTGTGAAAACAACAAATACGCAATCTCGGTGCCTTACGATAAGCAAGTCGCATGTGAGAACATTTCCGACCGTGCCGTTGGCTATGGGATGCCTGGCGTAACTGTGAATGGAAATGATCCGCTGGAAGTTTATCAAGCGGTCAAAGAAGCACGCGAAAGGGCACGCAGAGGAGAAGGCCCGACATTAATTGAAACGATTTCTTACCGCCTTACACCACATTCCAGTGATGACGATGACAGCAGCTACAGAGGCCGTGAAGAAGTAGAGGAAGCGAAAAAAAGTGATCCCCTGCTTACTTATCAAGCTTACTTAAAGGAAACAGGCCTGCTGTCCGATGAGATGGAACAAACCATGCTGGATGAAATTATGGCAATCGTAAATGAAGCGACGGATGAAGCGGAGAACGCCCCTTATGCAGCTCCTGAGTCAGCGCTTGATTATGTGTATGCGAAGTAGGGAGGAAGAACAAATGTCAGTAATGTCATATATTGATGCAATCAATTTGGCGATGAAAGAAGAAATGGAACGAGATTCTCGCGTTTTCGTCCTTGGGGAAGATGTAGGAAGAAAAGGCGGTGTGTTTAAAGCGACAGCGGGACTCTATGAACAATTCGGGGAAGAGCGCGTTATGGATACGCCGCTTGCTGAATCTGCGATCGCAGGAGTCGGTATCGGAGCGGCAATGTACGGAATGAGACCGATTGCTGAAATGCAGTTTGCTGATTTCATTATGCCGGCAGTCAACCAAATTATTTCTGAAGCGGCTAAAATCCGCTACCGCAGCAACAATGACTGGAGCTGTCCGATTGTCGTCAGAGCGCCATACGGCGGAGGCGTGCACGGAGCCCTGTATCATTCTCAATCAGTCGAAGCAATTTTCGCCAACCAGCCCGGACTGAAAATTGTCATGCCATCAACACCATATGACGCCAAGGGTCTATTAAAAGCTGCAGTTCGTGACGAAGACCCAGTGCTGTTTTTTGAGCACAAGCGGGCGTACCGTCTGATAAAGGGAGAGGTTCCGGCTGATGATTATGTCCTGCCAATCGGCAAGGCGGACGTAAAACGGGAAGGCGACGACATCACAGTGATCACATACGGTCTGTGTGTCCACTTCGCCTTACAAGCTGCAGAACGTCTCGAAAAAGATGGCATTTCAGCGCATGTGGTGGATTTAAGAACAGTTTACCCGCCTGATAAAGAAGCCATCATCGAAGCTGCGTCCAAAACTGGAAAGGTTCTTTTGGTCACAGAAGATACAAAAGAAGGCAGCATCATGAGCGAAGTAGCCGCAATTATATCCGAGCATTGTCTGTTCGACTTAGACGCGCCAATCAAACGGCTTGCAGGTCCTGATATTCCGGCTATGCCTTATGCGCCGACAATGGAAAAATACTTTATGGTCAACCCTGATAAAGTGGAAGCGGCGATGAGAGAATTAGCGGAGTTTTAAAGACGTAAGGGAGGATAAAATCATGGCAATTGAACAAATGACGATGCCGCAGCTTGGAGAAAGCGTAACAGAGGGGACGATCAGCAAATGGCTTGTCGCCCCCGGTGATAAAGTGAACAAATACGATCCAATCGCGGAAGTCATGACAGATAAGGTAAATGCAGAGGTTCCGTCTTCTTTTACTGGTACGATAACAGAGCTTGTGGGAGAAGAAGGCCAAACCTTGCAAGTCGGAGAAGTGATTTGCAAAATTGAAACAGAAGGCGCGAATCCGGCTGAACAAAAACAAGAACAGCCAGCTGCTTCAAAAGCCGCTGAGACGCCTGCTGCAAAAAGTGCCGAAGCAGCTGATCAGCCCAATAAAAAGCGCTACTCGCCAGCTGTACTCCGTTTGGCCGGAGAGCACGGCATTGACCTCGATCAAGTAACAGGAACAGGTGCCGGCGGGCGCATCACACGAAAAGATATTCAGCGCTTAATTGAAACAGGCGGCGTACAAGAACAGAAGGCTGAGGAGCCGAAAACAGCAGCTCCTGCACCGAAGTCTGCATCAAAACCTGAGCCAAAAGAAGAGACGTCATATCCTGCGTCTGCAGCCGGTGATAAAGAAATCCCTGTCACAGGTGTAAGAAAAGCAATTGCTTCCAATATGAAGCGAAGCAAAACAGAAATTCCGCATGCTTGGACGATGATGGAAGTCGACGTCACAAATATGGTTGCATATCGCAACAGTATAAAAGATTCCTTTAAGAAGACAGAGGGCTTTAATTTAACGTTCTTCGCCTTTTTTGTAAAAGCGGTCGCTCAGGCGTTAAAAGAATTCCCACAAATGAATAGCATGTGGGCGGGGGACAAAATTATTCAGAAAAAGGATATCAATATTTCAATTGCAGTTGCCACAGAGGATTCTTTATTTGTTCCGGTGATTAAAAACGCTGATGAAAAAACAATTAAAGGCATTGCGAAAGACATTACCGGCCTAGCTAAAAAAGTAAGAGACGGAAAACTCACTGCAGATGACATGCAGGGAGGCACGTTTACCGTCAACAACACAGGTTCGTTCGGCTCTGTTCAGTCAATGGGCATTATCAACTACCCTCAGGCTGCGATTCTTCAAGTAGAATCCATCGTCAAACGCCCGGTTGTCATGGACAATGGCATGATTGCTGTCAGAGACATGGTTAATCTGTGTCTGTCCTTAGATCACAGAGTGCTTGACGGTCTCGTGTGCGGACGATTCTTGGGACGTGTGAAACAAATTTTAGAATCGATTGACGAGAAGACATCTGTTTACTAAATAAGCAAAAAGAGCATTTTTTGAAGTTTTGTTTCAAAAAATGCTCTTTTTCTATTATTCAGCGATTCGTATTTTCATTTCGACACGATATTCTTCTTGTTTTTTCGGGGAGTAATGAATCGGTATGATTAACTCGTAAACATCACTGACAACTGTTAATTGGCGGTCTGCGATATACTTGATAAGCTTCTGTAAGTTGAGAAAATAATGTTCAGGCGAAAAATTATACGCGATACACGCATACCTCCCTTTAGGGATCGTTGTGATTTCCATATCCGGCGTAATTGATGAAATCTGTTTATTCGTCAATACAGGCGTGAAAATATGACGGTAAGTCATTTCATCAATGCTGGTGTAGGGCTGAAAAGAGAAAGTAGCGCCGTAGCTATTGTTCGTAAATCCATCTGCTGACTCGATAAATTTTTTTAATTTGCTGTAGGAGGCATTGAGCACGTTTTCAGGCCCGATTCCTTCTGCCTCTGTCTGAATGATCCGTATTTCTTCTTCATCTAAAACAAACACCTCACCGAGCGCGGGATATTCCATCTGCCGTTTCATCCGCTTTTTCACCAATGAAATGGTTTGCTCCAGTGCTGATAAAAAGTCTAATTTCTCCCTGATTTGCCTCTCCTGCTCTGTATAAAAAGCAAACAGTTCTTCCATCTCTAAGTCCTGTGCTTTTTTCATCTCCTCTAAAGGTGTGCCGATATATTTCAATGATTTGATCAAATCCAGATGAATGAGCTGAGAATCTGTATAATAGCGGTAGCTGGTATCCGGGTCGACGTAGGCGGGTTTAAATAAATCAATTTTATCGTAATAACGGAGCGCTTTTATCGACACGTTTGCCAGTTTTGATACTTCCCCAATTGAGTAATACGATTCCTTCATGTCATCACTCCTTCTATCATCAGTATAAAGAAGAAGCGCATTCTTTGCAGTACACAAAGAATGCGCTTCTTATCACGTGCTGGCTTTAAGATGTGCAGGCGCTTTCCAAGCAATGGTCAGTGCAATCCCTATGGCCAAGGTGACCGTTGCAAAGTAGAAAGGATAGTTTACATCAATATCGAACAGCATTCCGCCGATAATAGGCCCGAATACATTGCCGATACTTGTAAACATTGGAATTCGGCAAACCCCTGTTCATTTCCCGCAATCTTTGACAGGTAAGTCGTTACCGCAGGCCGCATGAGATCAAATCCGACAAATACGGTGACTGTAACCAGCAGAATCGCAACATATGAATGGACTGTTGTCAGCAAGAATACCAGACTCGTAGAGAGAATTAAGCTGTACCGAATTAAATGGATTTCGCCAAACCATCTTGTGAAGCGGTCGAATAAGACGACTTGCGTAATGGCGCCAACAATCGCTCCTCCTGTAATCATAATGGCAATGTCGCTGGCCGTAAATCCGAATTTATGATCCACGAATAATGCAAATAAAGATTCAAATGATGCTAAACCAAAAGACGAAATTAAGATAATGAGAAAAGCTATGAAATACATGGGGGCAAAAATCCGTTTAAAGCCTGTCTTCTGTCCTTTTATTTCCTGATTTTCAGGGTTTCGTTCCGGCTCGCGCAGCGTGAGGATTGATAAAATGGCTGCTAACAGTGCAAAAGCTGCCGCAAAGAAAAAAGGCAGCCGGGAATGGACTTCTGCTAAAAATCCCCCGATGCCGGGGCCGATAATAAATCCTGTTGAAATAGCGGCTGACATATAACCGAGCGCTTTTGGCCTCGTTTTAATGGTCGTGATATCTGCGATAAAAGCCGTGACCCCGGGCATAATGAAGGCTGCGCTGATACCGCCCAGCATACGGGAGATAAATAACATCTCAACTGTTTTTCCAATGCCGAACAAAAACTCCGACACACTAAAGAACAACAGGCCGATTACGATCATGATCTTGCGCCCGAAGCGATCAACCCATCGTCCGGCTATTGGTGAGACAATGAGCTGTGTAATAGCGAAGCAGGCAACCATATAGCCGACCGCGGTCCCCGATAAATGCAATTCATTCATAATGGCCGGCGTTACTGGAATCACAAGCCCGATCCCCAAAAAAGCAATAAATAAATTGGTTAATAATATCGTTAAGGTAATATTTTTCTTCTCCATATGACTTCCCCTTTTTCAAGTGTGTATCCCTTATACTGTAAGACCTCCTCCTAGGGGAGAGTCAACGGATTTGCAAAATCTTTCTAAAGCTTTATGACAGTTATCCATTTGCGGGAACAAGCATGTCGATATGCTGCGGCAGGACCTGAATGACTGCGGGTGTATGTGTATAAACTTCTCCATCCATATCCGCCTTTTTGGCAGTGTCTGTTTCAATTTCGATACGGGAGGCCTGGACATAGGACAGCTCTCCGGTAAAACGATCAATTGAGCCCTGTTCCATGCTCATCAGCTCCCGCAGCGCGGTGAGGTTGGTGTTGCGGCATATGAGAACATCAAGTAAGCCGTCTTCAATACTGGCATCGGGCAGAGGAATTCGATTCGTTCCAATGTATTGGCCATTCATCACAAGCAGCATAACGGCTTCTTCTTTAATTTCTTTTCCGTCAATTTTTAATGTCATCGGAAACGATGCAGCGGATGAGACGGTTCGCAACGCACTTGTAAAATAGCTGATTTTTCCCAATAATGCTTTTTCCGTTTCGTTGATTTGATTCGACGTTTCTGCAATTAAGCCGATCCCCCAGAAATTTAAAAAATAACGGTCATTCATCTGACATACGTCTACGCTGGTTTTATTTCCTGCCATAAGTGCTTCCGCGGCCTTTGCAAGATTTTGAGGGATGCCAAGCACTCTTGAAAAGTCATTGCACGTGCCTCCGGGCAAAATTCCGACCGCGGGTTTTCTTTCTAGAGCGCTGATAGCATTTATGCATTGATGGATCGTGCCGTCGCCGCCGAGAATGAAGACGGTGTCGACAGAATCATCAATGGATCGGCAAAAATGATACGCATCATCCTTTTTCTTTGTCTGTTTAATAATCACCTCATCTAAATGGTGAGATAAAACCGGCACGACAGCACCAAGTGCTTTTTCTATATTTTTGTTGCCGGCATTTCCGTTATGAATCAGTAACGCTTTCCGGTGGCTCATATACAACTGCTCCTTTATTTTACTTCTGGTTATATAATCCCCTTTTTCTGTAAGCAGTAAACGAAGAGCAAAAAAAGTGCACGGCGAAGCAAAGTCATTTGCCGATATGGACGTTTCCTTGCTATCATAAGAACAGATGATGAAAAAGGAGAGGTCTTCATTGAATATGGACTTTAATTTATTTATGAATGATATTGTCCGCCAAGCGAGACAGGAAATTACAGCTGCTGGATACACTGAGCTGAAAACAGCTGAAGAGGTGGATGAGGCACTTACGAAAAAAGGAACGACGCTTGTCATGGTAAACTCTGTTTGCGGATGCGCCGGAGGAATTGCAAGACCGGCAGCCTACCATTCCGTTCACTATGATAAAAGACCTGATCAGCTCGTCACCGTTTTTGCCGGACAGGATAAAGAAGCGACAGCGCGTGCGCGAGACTATTTTGAAGGTTATCCGCCATCTTCTCCGTCCTTTGCGATTTTGAAAGACGGAAAGATCATGAAAATGGTAGAGCGTCATGAAATTGAAGGCCACGAGCCGATGGCCGTAGTGGCAAAGCTGCAGGAAGCCTTTGAAGAATATTGTGAAGAAGTATAAGACGAACAACCCGGATGCCCAAGCGGCCCGGGTTTTTTTGTGCATAAATTTCCAAGGGTATATGAATAAATATTAAAGGATTATTCAATCGGATTGTACAGTGATTTTATTTTTATCTAGTAATATCAAAAAGAGATCACTGGAAAGATAAGCTTGAAGATAATTTTTAAAAATAGTATTGCATAAAAATAAGAAACTGTTTAAAATACAAATTAACGAATAAATATTCAAATACAACAAAAGTAATGAATACGGGGGAAATGGATCATGAAAAAATGGCTCTTATTACTTGTAGCTGCCTGCATTACCTTTGCATTATCTGCTTGCGGCTCAAGCAATTCAGGTTCAGAAGGCGGCAAGAAAAAATTAATTATGGGTACTTCGGCGGATTACAAACCGTTTGAATATAAAGAAGGCGATAATATTGTCGGCTTTGATGTAGAGTTGGCAAAAGCTCTGGCAAAGAAGGCAGGCTATGAAATTGAAGTGCAGGATATGGACTTCAACAGCTTAATTACAGCGCTTAAATCAAAACAGGTGGATCTCGTTCTGTCAGGAATGACACCAACGCCTGAGCGTAAAAAACAAGTTGATTTTTCAGATGTGTATTACACAGCGAACCATATGATTGTCAGCAAAAAAGACAGCGGCATTCAATCTTTGAAAGACCTGAAAGGAAAAACAGTTGGCGTTCAGCTTGGCTCTATTCAGGAAGAGAAGGGGAAAGAGCTTTCTCCGGAATATGGTTTTAAAACAGAAGACCGCAACAGAATTTCTGATTTGGTGCAGGAAATCAAATCTGACCGCTTCGATGCCGCGATTATTGAAGACATTGTTGCAGAAGGGTATTTCAAATCAAATGATGACCTGCAAGGCTTTGTGATTCCTGATGCGAAAGCGGAAGAAGCCGGTTCAGCAATTGCTTTCAGAAAGGACAGTGAACTGACAGACAAATTCAATAAAGCGCTCAAGGAAATGGAAGATAACGGAGAGCTTGAGAAATTGAAGAAAAAATGGTTCACTGGCGAGAAGTAAAAAAAGCGGCTCAACTTTTTCGTTGAGCCTTTTTATTGAATAGGAAACTTTTTTCCTGTAAGAAAAGGAGACAAAGGCTATGAATTTGGATTTTTCAGCAACGATCCCCCAAATTCCTTTTATATTAGAAGGCTTGGCAATTACATTAAAAATTGTTGTTGTATCTGCTATTATCGGACTTATACTCGGTATTGTGCTAAGCTTATGCAAGATCAGCACATTCCGCCCGTTTATCTGGATCGCTGATTTTTATACATCAGTGTTCCGAGGCACGCCTTTAGTGCTGCAGCTTATGATTGTCTATTTTGGCCTTCCTCAGCTGCTCGGATTTCAAATTGACCAGTTTTGGGCTGCGGTTGTCGCATTGTCTTTGAATTCCGCCGCTTATGTATCGGAAATTATCAGAGCCGGAATCAATGCCATTGATAAAGGGCAAAAAGAAGCTGCTGTTGCACTCGGTGTCCCGTATGGAAAAATGATGAAGGATCTGCTGCTGCCGCAGGCCTTCAAAAATATATCACCTGCAATTGTGAATGAATTAATTACGTTAACAAAAGAATCGGCGATCGTTACCGTCATCGGGCTTGGTGATGTCATGAGACGCGCATATCAAGCTGGCGCCGCCACTTACAATTACCTTGAGCCGCTCATTATCGCGGGATTGATTTATTATGTGCTTGTCCTGATTTTAACGTTTATCGGCAAGGCTGTAGAAAGGAAGCTGAAATCCAATGATTAAGGTTGAAAAGCTGTCAAAATCATTTGGGAAACACGAAGTATTAAAAAACATTTCAACAACAATCGCTGAGGGTGAGGTTGTTGCCGTGATCGGTCCTTCAGGCTCAGGCAAATCAACGTTCTTACGCTGTTTAAACCTGTTGGAAAAGCCTAACGGCGGAACCATTACAATAAAAGACACAGAGATTACGAAGCCAAAAACCAACACATTAAAGGTCCGGGAAAACATCGGGATGGTTTTTCAGCATTTTCATCTCTTTCCGCACAAAACGGTTCTCGAAAACATCATGTACGCGCCTGTCAATGTAAAAAAAGAATCAAAACAGGCTGCAAAGGAGAAAGCTGAGGACCTGCTCCGCAAAGTCGGTTTGTTTGAAAAGCGAAATGACTATCCAAACCGTTTGTCTGGCGGACAAAAACAGCGTGTCGCGATTGCCAGGGCTCTTGCGATGAATCCGGACATTATGCTGTTTGACGAGCCGACCTCCGCCCTTGATCCGGAGATGGTCAAAGAAGTGCTACAGGTGATGAAAGAGCTGGTCGAAACCGGCATGACCATGGTGATTGTCACACATGAAATGGGCTTCGCAAAAGAAGTGGCAGACCGCGTGCTGTTTATGGACCAAGGAATGATTGTCGAGGACGGCAATCCGAAGGAATTTTTTATGTCGCCAAAATCCAAAAGAGCGCAGGACTTTTTAGAGAAAATATTATAGAATATAAAAAAGAAGAAGGCTGGCCGCCTCTTCTTTTTTATTGAAGAAACAAATAGAAATGGAGTCCGACATGTTTAAAATTGGTTATCGCACAATAAAGACCGCGCTAGGAACAGCTTTGGCTATTTATATAAGCCAGTTATTGCATTTGCAAAACTTCGCATCAGCAGGAATCATCACCATTTTGTGCATACAAATCACACAAAAACGGTCGCTTCAGGCCTCATGGGCCCGCTTTGCGGCATGTTGTCTGGCAATTGTTTTTTCTTATCTCTTTTTCGAGCTTATTGGCTACCACCCGTTTGTTATCGGAGCGCTTCTTTTGATATTCATTCCGATAACGGTTCTGTTAAAAATTAACGAAGGTATCGTCACCAGTTCCGTTATTATCCTTCATTTATACATGTCCGGCGGCATTACGCTTGCTTTCATCTGGAATGAAGTTCAGCTGATTACGGTTGGCATCGGCGTCGCTCTATTGATGAACTTGTATATGCCTAGTCTTGACCGGAAACTGATTGCCTACCGCAAAAAGATAGAGGATAACTTTGCTGTCATTTTTGCAGAAATCGAACGGTATTTGTTAACTGGTGAGCAAGATTGGTCAGGAAAAGAAATTCCGGAAACGCACCAGCTCATTACGGAGGCTAAAAACCTGGCATATCGAGATGTGCAAAACCACATTTTGCGTTATGAAAATCTGCATTATCATTATTTTAAAATGAGAGAAAAGCAATTTGAAATTATCGAACGCCTTCTCCCTAAAGTGACATCGATCTCCATTACGGTAGATCAGGGAAAAATGATCGCTGAATTTATTCATGATTTGCGGGAGGCGATACACCCTGGGAATACAGCGTACAAATTTCTGAAAAGACTTGCTGACATGAGAAAAGAATTTGAGGAGATGCCGCTTCCGGCGACTAGAGAGGAATTTGAAGCAAGGGCCGCTCTCTTCCATCTTCTCGGCGAAATGGAACAATATTTAGTGATTAAAAGTTATTTTAAAGGAATAAAAGCGCAAAAATCACTCGGATGATTCGCATGAGCTCTTCCTTCATTGGTCAACCTAATGAAAAAGGAGGAGCTTATGCGTTTTTTCTTATGTTCGATTTTTATGATGATTTCACCGATTTGGCCGCTCGGCGAAAATCCGCTGCCGGGTGATCCATATGTTATTGTCAACAAGCGAACAAATGAACTTGCTGTTATCCTCGACAACAGAGTAGAAGGCGTGTATAGTGTGGCGACTGGAAAAACAGATGATTTGACGCCTGAAGGAGAGTTTTCGGTAACGGTAAAAGCGGAAAATCCTTACTACAGAAAGAAAAATATTGAAGGGGGATCTCCTGACAACCCGCTTGGGGCCAGATGGATCGGATTTGACGCGAAAGGAACGGACGGGCGGATTTATGGAATTCATGGGACAAACCGAGAGGAATCAGTAGGGAAATTTGTGTCTAACGGCTGTATACGTATGCATAACGATGAGGTCGTTCATTTGTTTCAAACGATACCAGTAGGAACGAGAGTGCTGATCACGGACGACAACCGCTCTTTTGAGGAGATTGCCATCGAGCATAAAGCTCTGATAAAAAAGCAGGATATTCCCATTGAATAAGGCGCCTGCTTTTTTATCGTTATAGAAACATGACGATTCCTGAGAGTACAGTTGAAAGAATAAAAACTCCCAAAATCACGATCAAAACGCTTTTCATCAGTTTTTGAGACATGATTTTCACTCCTTAAACAATCTGTCTATATTTTAGCGTGTTTTGAATGGGCGGACAAGCGATATCTATTAGCGAAAGCAGGGATGAAAATGAACAGGCTTGACCATATCGGGATAGCCGTTTTTTCGATAAAAGATGCAAGAAGCTTTTATGAAAATGTATTGGGGCTTGCATTTCTTCATCAAGAAACGGTTGAAGAGCAAAAGGTGAATGTTGCTTTTTTTCAAGCTGGTAGCGTCAAACTTGAGCTGATAGAGCCGTTGACAGCTGACAGCCCCGTCCGTTTATTTTTGGAGAAGAAAGGGCAGGGACTGCATCATATTGCGTTTTTGTGCAACGGCCTATCTGAACAGCTTCAAGCATTGTCTGACCGGCATGTTCAATTGATTGACAGGTTTCCAAGACAGGGGGCGAACGGGAAAAAGATCGCGTTTATTTCCCCTCGGGAAACAAACGGTGTTCTTGTAGAGCTTTGTGAACCGAAAGGAGATCAACAGAATGAACATGAATGAGCACATGGATCATTTATACACGAAACGCAAGCAGGCAGAAGAAGGCGGAGGACGGGAAAAGCTGGCTCAGCAGCGGCAAAAGGGCAAGCTCACTGCTCGGGAAAGGATCATATTTCTTCTAGATCAGGACAGCTTTATCGAATTACACCCCTTCATGGAAAGTCAAGTGTTAACCAAGAGAACAGCGCATGTTAGGGGATGGGGTCGTGACAGGGTACGGCACAATTGACGGCCGCTCAGTTTATGTATTTGGGCAAGACTTCACAGTGTTCGGAGGGGCGCTTGGCGAAACCCATGCCAGGAAAATCTGCGCTTTGATGGATCTGGCAGCAAAAAATAAGGCGCCGATTATGGGCTGAATGACTCAGGTGGTGCGAGAATTCAAGAGGGTGTGGTATCATTAGATGGATACGGTCACATATTTTACCGAAACGTCTTATATTCCGGAGTCATTCCGCAAATATCGGTTATTTTAGGGCCGTGCGCTGGAGGCGCTGTATATTCTCCGGCACTCACAGATTTTATATTTATGGCTGAACAGACCGGCCGGATGTTTATTACCGGCCCGAAGGTGATTGAAAAAGTGACAGGGGAACAGGTTGATGCGGAGAGCTTAGGCGGAGCGGGGATACATAATGCCGTCAGCGGAAACGCGCACTTTTCCGGACATACGGAGAAGGAGGTTCTGACAGGGGTGAGAAAACTGCTGTCTTATTTGCCGCTGAATGGCCGGACAACAGAGCCGAAGCCAGAGAAAGAGGCGTCCAGACCGTTATTAAACCGTCTTGTCCCTGCTGATACGACAAAGCCTTATGATGTTCGGAAGGTGATCAGGGAGCTGGCCGACCCGCAGACTTTTTTTGAGCTTCAGCCATTTTTTGCGAAGAACATTGTCATTGGGTTTGCAAGGCTGGGTGAAAAAGCAATCGGCATCGTGGCGAGCCAGCCGAAGCATCTGGCGGGAAGCCTGACGATTGACGCTGCTGATAAAGCAGCAAGGTTCATCCGTTTTTGTGACGCATTTGATATCCCGTTGTTGACTGTCGAAGATGTCCCGGGGTTTCTGCCGGGTATTCAGCAAGAGCACAACGGAATCATCAGGCATGGAGCAAAATTATTGTTTGCTTATGCTGAAGCGACTGTCCCAAAAGTCACACTCATCATTAGAAAAGCGTACGGCGGCGCCTATGTGGCCATGAACAGCAAAGCGATCGGAGCGGACCTTGTGTTTGCATGGCCGAATGCTGAAATCGCAGTGATGGGTCCAGAAGGTGCGGCATCGATTTTGTATGAAAAGGAAATCAAAGCTTCAGCTGACCCGCAAAAGACGAAACGCGAAAAAACAGCTGAATACAAAAAGCAAAACGCCGGCCCATACAAAGCGGCCGCTTGTGGAATGGTCGATGACATCATTTTGCCGGAAGAATCAAGGGGAAAACTGATTCAAGCTTTTCATATGCTTGCACATAAGACAGAAGAGAGACCGAAAAAAAAGCACGGTAACATACCGCTTTAATATGGAGGGACTTACAAATGGTGAATGAAAAACGCCTGCTGGAAGAATTTTTAGAGCTTGTCCAAATTGACTCAGAAACAAAGCACGAAGCTGAAATCTGCAAAGTGCTGAAACGAAAATTTTCTGATTTAGGTGTGGACGTTAAAGAAGACAATACAATGGATATCACGGGCCACGGAGCCGGTAACCTGATTTGCACGCTAAAAGGGACAAAACAAACAGATACGATCTATTTTACATCTCATATGGACACAGTTGTACCCGGAAACGGCGTAAAACCAGTTGTAGAGAACGGTTACGTCAAAACTGACGGCACGACGATTTTAGGCGCTGATGATAAAGCGGGATTGGCTGCAATGTTTGAGGCGATTAAGGTGCTGAAAGAAGAAAACATTGAACACGGCACGATTGAATTCATCATCACAGTAGGGGAAGAATCGGGTCTGATCGGAGCGAAGGCTCTTGACCGTTCTATGATCACTGCATCCTACGGCTATGCTCTTGATTCAGACGGAAAAGTCGGAAATATTATTGTGGCCGCGCCGACACAGGCGAAGGTAAGAGCGGCAATTTTCGGGAAAACCGCGCACGCCGGGGTTGAACCTGAAAAAGGGATTTCAGCGATTACAATCGCTAGCAAAGCCATCTCAAAAATGCCATTGGGCCGTATCGATGAAGAAACAACAGCTAATATCGGCCGGTTTGAAGGCGGCACACAAACAAACATTGTGTGCGATGAAGTTCATATTCTTGCTGAAGCGCGCTCTTTAGTTCCTGAGAAAATGGAAGCTCAGGTTCAAAAAATGAAAGCTGCTTTTGAAGAGGCAGCTGCTGATATGGGCGGACGCGCAGAAGTCGAAATTGAGGTTATGTATCCGGGCTTTAAATATCAAGACGGCGACCAAGTTGTTGAAATCGCGAAAAAAGCGGCTGCTAAAATCGGACGTCCAAGCGAGCTGCAAACGAGCGGCGGCGGAAGCGATGCGAACGTAATCGCTGGTCATGGCATCCCGACGGTCAATCTTGCTGTCGGTTATGAGCAAATCCATACAAAAAATGAAAAAATGCCGATCGAAGAGCTCGTTAAAACGGCAGAAATGGTTGTTGCCATTATTGAAGAGGCGGCAAAATAAAAAAAAGAAAACCCGAGTGCGATTTCCCGCATCGGGTTTTTTTAGCTCCATTTCCTAAGCGGCCAAAATAACACATCCTGTTTTTTAGCGTAATGAAGCAAGGGGTCTGACTCTGGCAATGTAATGCCGTGAGCATCAGTCACCGTATTGACTGAAATTTCCGCTTCAGCGTTTTGCAGCAGCCATGGATGATGATGGATGTCTTCGTAATAGAGTTTGTTTTGATTGGTAGTATAGAGTCTATACCGTTCTGTCAGCCAGTAATCGAGCGAATCCTTTTCTGCTGTAAAAGGAGCTGAAATGGGCCGGTATGCGGCGTGGAATGCTGCTTCTTTGTCATCTTTCCGTTTGCTGACATAGTCAATGCCATCACCGTTTTTTTCGGCTTTCATATCCGCGTAAAAATAAGGCAGATGAAAGAATGTGCGAGCGCCAAGGGCGGCCAGCCGATGATCGGCATCTAAGCTAAAAAAATAAATGCCGGGCTTGCCTTTATACGTGACATAGGTGCGGAGGTTAAGCTCAGGAAATGCACGCGCACCGGGAATGGCAGGAAGATAACGCGCCCTCAGGTTCGTGAGCATAAAGGGAAGCATACTGATCCAAGCTTGCCCGTTATATGTATCTAATTCTAAAACAGACGGTACCAAAGCGCGAAGGATAGAAACATCAACAGGCCAGTGAGCAAATAAGACATCATTCCAGGTTTGTCTCATGATCCAGATTCCTTCAGGTATAGAAATGTTTTTTTGCTGAAAGTGTTCCGTCAACGTATATGCTCCTTTCATATGGAGGTGAGTAAAGGTATTCCCGATTTCCTTCTTTTTAAACGATACGGCTGTTTTTTAGGATGGCCATTTCTGCTTCAGCCATGATAAAAAAGACTGTTTGGCGCGGTATGCTTTGCAAATAACAAAAAACAAAAAACAACCCCGGCTTTTCGCGCGGGGTTGCTTTTTTATTTCACCGACTCAGTAAGAGCGGCTGTTTTTTTACTTTTATGATGCGTCATCTGAAGGACGATGTTTTGCACTGTCAAAAACAGTCCGCTTGTAAACCAGTACAGGGGAAGGGCTGCCGGAACATTAAGCGAGAAAATCGTCATCATTACAGGGAAGATGAACACCATCAATTTTGCGGATTGCTGTGCCGCTGGGTTTTGCGGGACAGCGGAATATTTCGCGCTCAGTTTTTGAGCGATATAGGCTTGGACAAAATACATAATCCCTGCACTAAGGGACATGAGAATATCAGATTGCCCTAAACTGAACCATAGAAACGAGTGTGACGCAATTTCAGGTGTTGAGCGAATCGCGTAATAAAGCCCAATCATAATCGGAGACTGAATCAGCATTGGAAGACAGCCCATCGCAAGCGGATTGATGTTGTTCTCTTGATACAGCTTCATCATTTCCATTTGCAGCTCTTTTTGTTTTTCAGGGTCCTTCGTCTTTTTCAATTTAACCTGGATACTGTCAACCTGAGGTTTAATAACGGCCATTTTCTCTTGGAAGATGCGCTGTTTTTTGAACTGATTGACAAACAAAGGCAATACAACTATACGCACAATAATGGTTACGAGGATAATAGAGAGTCCGTATTCTCCGTGAAACAGCCCGGCAACACCCTTAAGCAGAGCGGAAAACGGTTCGATTAAATAATCGTGGAAAAAACCTACGTTGCTGAGGCCTCCCACCTGATTAGTCGCTGCAAATGCAGCATTGCCCGAGCATAATACGATCAAAAAGATACCCATAGCCAAAAGTTTTTGATATGTTTTTAACAATTTTGTTCTCCTCCTTTTTATAAATGCGGTTTATAAAAGAAGAGAACCGGCGTCTTCCTCATCGTTCACAGGCGAATTCATGCGGAAGACTTTACGTATCCAAGTTGTAATGCGATGATATATAATAATAAGAAAGTCTGTTCGGTTAATGTGAAAGACCGTCTGATGTTCATCTGTTCGTTTTGATTTCCATTGCTCGCCCACACGGCACTCCCGTAAGAGAAATGCAATCCCGATTGCCGTTAGAGCAGGAAGAATAATTGTGAAAAAATCGACTAAGAATAAAACGTCATTTATCGATTCCACAAACATTGTCATCACATCCATTCAATAGCTTCATTTTACTATATGTACAAGCTGTTGTCTAATGACCGAAAAGGAGATTTGTTTATGCCGGGAAAGAGCCGAATTATTTTCCATATTGATATGAATAGCTTTTATGCGTCGGTTGAAATGGCATATGATCCGGCTCTCCGGGGAAAGCCGGTCGCAGTTGCCGGAAACGTAAAAGAGCGAAAGGGCATTGTGGTAACATGCAGCTATGAAGCAAGAGCGCGCGGCGTCAAAACAACGATGCCGGTTTGGCAAGCGAAGCGCCATTGTCCTGAGCTCATCGTTCTTCCGCCGAACTTTGACCGCTATAGAAACTCTTCACGAGCGATGTTTACCATTCTTCGTGAATATACTGACCTGGTGGAGCCTGTCTCTATCGACGAAGGCTATATGGACATGACCGATACACCATACAATAGCCGCGCTCTAGAGACGGCAAAAGAAATCCAAAGCAGGCTGCAAAAAGAGCTGCTGCTCCCGTCAAGCATAGGGATTGCGCCGAATAAATTTCTCGCTAAGATGGCGTCTGATATGAAAAAACCGCTTGGAATTACGATTTTAAGAAAGAGGCAAGTGCCTGATATCCTGTGGCCGCTTCCTGTTGGAGAGATGCACGGAGTCGGCAAAAAGACAGCGGAAAAACTGAAGGGACTCGGCATCCATACAATCGGAGAGCTAGCTGCAGCTGATGAACACTCCCTGAAACGCCTGCTTGGCATAAACGGTCCGCGCCTTAAAAATAAAGCAAATGGCATTCACCATGCGCCGGTTGACCCGGAGCGCATTTACGAATTTAAAAGCGTCGGCAACTCATCGACACTTTCCCATGATTCCAGTGATGAAGAAGAGCTGTTAGGCGTCTTTAGAAAGCTTGCCGCTTCTGTGAGTGCCCGTTTACAGCGCAAGGAAGTCATGGCTTCGAAGCTTTTTATTATGATTAGATATGCGGATTGGAAAACCATCACAAGAAGCACCACGCTGAGAAACCCGATTGATCAAAAAAACGACATTTTGAAAGAAGCGGAGCACCTCTTTTTTAAACATTGGAATAAAAATCCTGTCAGGCTGCTTGGCATTACCGGAACGGATTTAGTAGAAAAAGAGCAGGCCTATAAACAGCTCGATTTGTTCAGCTTTAATGAAGATGCGAAGGATGAGCCTATTCAGCAGATGATGGAAAAGCTGAATAAAAAGTACGGTACCAAACTGATCAGAAAAGGGGCAACGTTAAAAAAAGAGGAGAGCAAAACAAAGGGAACAAGCTTTAATAAAGATTTTTTTCATGATGAAAAGAAAAGCTGAATCGCTTGAAAAAAAGGGTGAATGTATGGTAATTTCTTTATTATAAATATCATTTTATTTTAATTTAAATTTTAAAATGATTAAACGTTTGCAGAAGGGACGTTAGAATATGTCAAAACAACAAATCGGCGTTATCGGACTTGCGGTCATGGGTAAAAATCTGGCTTTAAATATCGAAAGCCGGGGATTTTCTGTTTCTGTCTACAACAGATCAAGCAGTAAAACTGAGAAGTTTTTACAGGAGGCAAAAGGAAAAAATGTTGTTGGCACATACAGCATTGAAGAATTTGTCCAATCCTTGGAAACACCGCGCAAAATCTTATTAATGGTTAAAGCGGGAACTGCAACAGATGCGACAATTCAATCTCTTCTTCCTCATCTAGAGAAGGATGATATTTTAATTGACGGCGGTAATACATACTATAAAGATACACAGCGCCGTAACAAAGAACTCGCTGAAAGCGGCATTCATTTTATCGGAACAGGTGTTTCCGGCGGAGAAGAAGGGGCACTTAAAGGGCCTTCTATTATGCCTGGCGGACAAAAAGAAGCACATGAGCTTGTAAAACCGATTCTTGAAGCCATTTCTGCAAAAGTTGACGGAGAACCTTGTACGACATATATCGGTCCGGACGGCGCCGGCCATTACGTAAAAATGGTGCACAACGGAATTGAATACGGAGATATGCAGCTGATCTCTGAATCATATTTCATTCTGAAACAGGTGCTGGGCCTTTCTGCTGATGAGCTTCATGAAGTTTTCGCTGAATGGAATAAAGGTGAGCTTGATAGCTACCTGATTGAGATTACGGCTGACATCTTCACAAAAAAAGACGAAGAGACAGGCAAGCCGCTTGTTGATGTGATTCTTGATAAAGCAGGGCAAAAAGGAACAGGAAAATGGACAAGCCAAAGCGCACTTGACTTAGGCGTTCCGCTTCCGATTATTACTGAATCTGTATTCGCACGCTTTATCTCAGCTATGAAGGAAGAGCGTGTGAAAGCGAGCGGACTTCTTTCAGGACCAGAAGTGAAGCCTGTTACAGAAAATAAAGAAGAGCTGATTGAAGCGGTCAGAAAAGCGTTGTTCATGAGTAAAATCTGTTCATACGCGCAAGGATTTGCCCAAATGAAAGCTGCTTCTGAAGAATACAACTGGGATCTGAAATATGGTGAAATCGCTATGATCTTCCGCGGTGGTTGCATCATTCGCGCGGCATTCCTTCAGAAGATCAAAGAAGCTTACGATCGCGAGCCTGAGCTTGACAACCTGCTTCTTGACAGCTATTTCAAGAATATTGTAGAAAGCTATCAAGGAGCGCTTCGCCAAGTGATTTCACTTGCAGTTGCCCAAGGTGTGCCGGTGCCATCATTCTCAAGCGCATTAGCCTACTATGACAGCTACCGCACAGCCGTACTGCCTGCAAACTTAATCCAAGCACAGCGCGACTACTTTGGCGCTCATACGTATGAGCGTACTGACAAAGAAGGCATCTTCCATACTGAATGGATGAAGTAATCAATAGAAACCCCCAAAGCTATAGAGCTTCGGGGGTTTTGTTATTAATGAGAGTGCTATACCTCTGTGACAGCTGCAAAAAAGCCGAAAATGCTTGTAAACATTTTCGGCTTTTTTCTTCTTATTATATATTCCACCAGTGTAAGCCGTCTTTCGCCAAAAGATCATCAGATACTTTCGGTCCCATTGAGCCTGATTCGTAGTTAGGAGATAAGGTTTTGTTTGCTGCCCATGTTTCAGAAATAGAGTCGACAAAGCTCCAAGAAAGGGCAACTTCATCCCAGTGTGCAAAGTTTGTTGCATCGCCAAGAAGACAGTCGTGAATGAGTTTTTCATATGCTTCAGGGGTGTTCAACTCGTCATTGCAATTGCTGCAATAATCGAGTTTGATTGGCTGTGCGTGTGCTGCTCCGCCAAGCTTTTTAGCATTTAAGTAAAGCGTAATGCCTTCGTCAGGCTGAATATGAATGACAAGCAAGTTCGGATTCATGTTGTTTTCATTACCGTAGTACAGGTTCATCGGAATGTCCTTAAATTGAACGACAATTTTTGTGGACTTTTCTTTCATTCGTTTTCCGGTTCTGATGTAGAATGGAACACCAGCCCATCTGAAGTTGTCGATCAGGAGCTTGCCGGCAACAAAGGTTTCTGTATTGGAGTCAGGAGCGACATTATCTTCATCTGTATAAGCAGGAACCGGTACACCGTCAATTTCACCAGCTTGATATTGTCCGCGCACAAAGTATTCATCCACTTCGTCTTTTGCAATAGGACGCAGTGCTCTCAGCACCTTCACTTTTTCGCTGCGGATTTCTTCTGTGTTCAATTTGATAGGCGGCTCCATTGCAAGAAGGGCAACCATCTGCATAATATGGTTTTGCACCATGTCGCGAAGGGCGCCTGATTTTTCGTAATATCTTGCGCGGTCTTCAACGCCTAGTGATTCGCTAGATGTGATTTGAATGTTTGAAATGTAGCGGTTTGTCCAAAGCGGTTCGAAAATCGCATTGGCAAATCGAATCACTTCAATGTTCTGAACCATTTGTTTGCCTAGATAATGGTCGATTCTGTAAATTTGATCTTCCGTAAATGCTTCGCGGATTTCTTTATTTAATGCCTGTGCGCTTGGCAGATCATGGCCGAATGGTTTTTCGATGACAAGGCGGGACCAGCCGGTTGTAGCTGTTACACCCTCTGATTTTAATGTTTTTGCAATCGTTCCGAAGAATTCAGGAGCCATTGCCAAGTAGAACATTCTGTTGTTAGGAATTTGATATGTATCTTCCAGCTGGTTAAGCAATACGTTTAGCTCTTGATAAGAACCAGGGTTTGTCACGTCAAACGGGTGATAGTAAAAATGAGACGTGAAATCATCTATATGCTTATCTGCAGATGAGGAAATGGATGTTTTAACAGTTTGGCGAAGATCCTCATTAGACCAAGGTCTTCTTCCAACTCCTACCACTGCAAACTCTTCTCCGATTTGTCCGTTTTGATATAAACGGTGAATAGACGGATACAATTTTCGTTTTGCTAAATCTCCAGTTGCACCGAATATGACAATTACTGCTTTTGGTTGTTGGTTTGTTTTCACTAAAAGTACCTCACTTTATTCGAAGCTTTATTTTAGTACACCCCGTATATTTCCTTCATTTTAAATCTAAAATTCAACGAAAGCAAACATTTAAGCCCTTTTTTAAGCAGAATGCTGAAAAAATGTTTCTAGCACGAAAGGATTGTTCTTTTCAGAGGCAAGATTCACATTTTGAGCTTGATCCTGTATTCTTGTAGGTATCTGGTTCTAGTAGGAGGAAGGAAACGTGGAATTACTTTTTTTAGGGACGGGAGCCGGCATCCCCGCCAAGGCGAGAAACGTCACCTCTGTAGCATTGAAATTGCTTGAAGAAAGGCGTTCGGTATGGCTTTTTGACTGCGGGGAAGCCACACAGCATCAAATTTTACATACAACGATTAAACCTCGTAAAATAGAGAAAATCTTTATTACACACATGCACGGCGATCATGTATACGGACTTCCGGGGCTTCTGGGGAGCCGTTCCTTTCAAGGCGGAGAGGACGAGCTGACAGTGTACGGACCTAAAGGGATCAAGGCGTTTATTGAAACAAGCCTTGCCGTCACGAAAACCCATTTGACATATCCGCTTGCGATCCAGGAAATTGAAGAAGGAATCGTGTTTGAGGACGATCAGTTTATTGTCACAGCGGTATCTGTTATTCATGGAGTGGAAGCCTTCGGGTACCGTGTGCAGGAAAAAGACGTACCGGGTTCCTTGAAGGCTGACGTATTAAAAGAAATGAACATCCCGCCCGGACCTGTATATCAGAAAATCAAAAAAGGCGAAACGGTAACGCTTGAAGACGGACGAATCATCAATGGGAATGATTTTCTGGAGCCTCCTAAAAAGGGAAGATCTGTTGTGTTCTCCGGTGATACGAGAGTAAGTGACAAACTAAAAGAGCTTGCGAGGGATTGTGATGTGCTTGTTCATGAAGCAACCTTTGCTAAGGAAGACCGTAAACTTGCTTATGATTATTATCACAGTACAACGGAACAAGCGGCTGTAACAGCGAAAGAAGCAAGAGCGAAGCAGCTCATTTTAACCCATATCAGCGCAAGATATCAGGGAGATGCTTCTTTGGAGCTTCAAAAAGAAGCGGTTGACGTTTTCCCCAATAGCGTGGCGGCATATGATTTCTTAGAGGTAAACGTCCCGCGAGGCTGAAGGCGGAGCTCTTATTTGACAATTTGTGATGACGTTGTATAATAAAACGTAATCATTACGCTTTATAAGGAGATGTTAATTATGAGAGTAAATGTTACTTTAGCCTGCACTGAAACGGGAGACCGAAATTACATCACAACAAAAAATAAACGCACCAATCCAGACCGTTTGGAGCTGAAAAAATATTCACCGCGTTTAAAGAAATATACCCTTCACCGTGAAACAAAATAATATAAAAGACCGGGAATCCCTTACGGCCCGGTCTTTTTTTACGTTAATTGACTGCCTGGTAAAGAGGAGCGGCCTGCTGGCACGCTGCGCACCATACGTCATAAATAGCCAAGTGAACGATATGAGGTTCATCATGATGGATGTTGTGGGAGCTGTTTTTAGCTTGAATCCAGCCGCTTTGGTTAGATAGAGACAATATGCTGCTGTGCAAGTTTTGCCACTCCTGTTCAGCAGCGAATTTCTCAGTCCGTTCTCCTGATGACAACACAAGAAGAGGCATGTTTCCTAAGTGGACTTGCCGCTTTTTGAGCTCCTGCAGACTTTTTGAAAACTCTGCATGTGTGCCCTCAAGCATCATCTTTCTCGTATGTGATCTGTGCATTTCTTCGGGTATAAAGGTAAAGCTGGCGCAATCGCCTAAAGCTGGGTCAAGAAGGACCATGCCGATAATATCATACTTGTTTTTGCAGGCCCATAAACCGGTGATGACAGCTCCGTATGAGTGTGAAACAGCCAAATAAGGAGGTTTTACATCAGCTGCTTTAAGCAAACTCTCCAATTCTTTCACTTGTTGATCAGCTGTTCGTTTAGCTCTGCTTTGCCCGCTTTTTCCTATGCCTGCCCGATCATATGTGAAAATGCCAAATTCATCATCAATGTCCGCCATTAATGGTTTCCACGTCTCAGAAGAAGTACCATAGCCGGCCTCAAAGACAATCGTTACACCGCTTGATCCTTTCCGGTGCTGTGTATGAAACGCACATCCGTCAATTGTATATGTCTTTTCCATCCAAGCTGATTTCATTGGAGTCATCTCCTCTAATTGGTTCTACTAGGGAGACGGAGAACCTTAGCCGATCGTTTCTCTAAAAATAAAAAAAGAGATATCCTCTACAGGATATCTCTCAGGCTGTCGAGAAAATCTCGACAGCCTTTATTTTTCTTTAAAATATCCATTCTTCTGTAATAAAATAAAAGAAAGACTTAAAAGGACGGTGTCTTTCTCATGTTCCACACAAGAAACTCTTCTCAAAACACAGCCGAATTTGTTCTGCTTGACCAACTCGTTGAAGAGGATCACCTGCTTCGGAAAATTGATAAACACATAGACTTCTCTTTCATCATTGAAAAGGTGAAACCTTACTACAGTGAAAACAAAGGCCGCCCCTCACTTGATCCGCTTATTTTATTTAAAATGATGTTTATCGGATACCTCTATGGTATCCGTTCAGAAAGACAGCTTGAAAAAGAAATTTACTACAATATGGCGTACAGATGGTTTCTCGGATTGAACATAAACGACCCGGTTCCACACCACTCCACCATCAGCTGGAACAGACGCACACGCTTTAAAGATACAACCATCTTCCAAGACATTTTTGATGAGATCGTTCTTCAGGCCATCAATCATGACATGGTGGGCGGACGAGTCCTATTCACCGACTCCACACACCTTAAAGCCAATGCCAACAAGCATAAATACACAAGAAAAACAATTGCGCAGGATACCCAAAACTATATCAAGGATTTAAATGAAGCCATTCAAGAGGATCGGGAGGAACACGGAAAAAAACCATTAACAGCCAAAGAGGAGGTGAAAGCTGAAAAAGAGATCCGCCACAGTACAACCGATCCGGAAAGTGGCTATCTGTATCGTGAAAACAAACCAGAAGGTTTTTTCTATTTAGATCACCGCACAACAGATATGAAATACAACATTATCACCGATGCCTACGTCACACCTGGAAATGTCCATGATTCTGTGCCTTATCTTGACCGATTAGACCACCAAATCGCACGATTTGGTTTTCAAGTAGAAGCCGTCGCCCTTGATTCCGGATATTTAACGACTCCGATCTGTAAAGGATTATCTGACCGCCAAATCTTTGGTGTCATCGCACATAGACGTTATCACCCTATCCGAGGCTTGTTTCCAAAATGGAAATTTCATTATGACAGTGAACAAGACAGATACATTTGTCCAAATCACCAAACACTTACATACTCAACAACTGACCGAAAAGGCTACCGGTCATATAAATCAAATCCTGAAATATGTTCCTCATGCCCACTGCTTGAAAACTGTACAAAATCAAAGAATCGGCAGAAAGTGATTACTCGACATGTATGGGAAGATCATAAAGAAAAGGTCAGACAAAATCGCTTGTCTGTTTCAGGAAAAAACCTCTACAAAAAAAGAAAAGAAAAAATAGAGCGAAGCTTTGCAGATTCAAAACAGCTGCATGGGCTTCGCTATTGCAGGTTGAGGGGAAAACGAAATGTGAGTGAACAAGTTCTCCTCACAGCCGCATGCCAGAACATGAAGAAGATTGCCACATACCTAGCCAAGCAGGGCTAGGCATGTGGGAGCGCTTTTTCTGCATCTGAAACCTGATGAATATCTAAAGAAACTGTATAAAACAAAAAAGCTTGTAGAAAAAACGTCGTTTTCTCTACAAGCTGAGAGATATCCTCTACAGGATATCTCTTATGGCATTACCAGCCTCTTTCGTATTGAACAGGGGCCGGAATCTCTGTATTGAGCTGTTTCGCAGCAGTTCTTGCAAAGAATGGATCCCGCAAAAGCTCTCTGCCGATAAAGATGAGGTCGGCACGTCCGTTTTGCAGAATTTCTTCAGCCATTGAACCGTCTGTAATCATGCCGACGGCACCAGTAGCCATGTCCGCCTGTTCACGGATTTTCTCAGCGAAGCTGACCTGATAGCCAGGGAATACGTTAATGTCTGCGTGAACAAGGGCGCCTGAGCTGCAGTCAATTAAGTCAACTCCCTGCTCCTTCATCCATTTTGCAAAACCGATGTGATCGGCAATGTCTAAGCCTTTGTCAGTGTAGTCAGAAGCAGATACACGGACAAATAAAGGACCGTCCCATACTTGTTTGACTTCATCAATGATCTCTCTCAAGAAACGATAGCGGTTTTCAGGTGAGCCGCCGTATTCATCTGTGCGATGGTTGGAAAGCGGAGACAAAAATTCATGAATTAAATATCCGTGCGCCGCATGAATTTCAATCACATCAAAGCCGGCTTCTTTTGCGCGGGCAGCCGCTTGCTTGAACTCCTGAACTGTTTCTTTTACTTTTTCTGCTGACATTTCTACAGGTGTTGCTGATTGTTCGTCAAACGCAATCGCCGATGGAGCGAAGATATCTCCTTCAAGCTCAGCTTTACGTCCGGCATGGGCAAGCTGAATGCCGATTTTTGAACCTTGTTCTTTGACCTGCTCAGTCAGTTTTGCAAAGCCTTCAATATGCTCGTCGCTCCAAATGCCTAAGTCTTGGTCAGTGATTCGTCCTTGAGGGTTAACCGCTGACGCCTCTACAATAATCAGTCCGACCTGGCCGATTGCGCGCGATATGTAATGTGCCATGTGGAACGGTGTTAATTTTCCGTCCTTTTCATGAGAAGAATACATGCACATTGGCGACATGACAATGCGGTTTTTTAACGTCATATCTTTAATTGTAATAGGTGTAAATAATTTTCTGGCCATTTCTTTCGCCTCCCGTAAGGTTTTTAGAGATTGATTATATCAAGTCATTTCTTTCCCGTCATATAAACTGCTCAAAAGAACCGCTTTTGTCAAACATTTCTGTATAATAGACGAGAAATCAGTTTATTTTTCAGTATAGAAGCATTTTTATTCATAGGAGGGGCGGAATCAATGAATTGGCAGACGAAGGACGAATTGCTGGCACTTTTAACTTCTCTTGTGCAATACGAAAGCATCACCGGTTCAAAGGGCGAGGCAGCACTTGCAGAGTATCTTTATTTTATTTTGAAGGACAAGCCCTATTTTCAAAATCACCCTGATGATGTAACACTTCATCCGATGGACGATGGCAGATCTTTTCTTACGGCTCTAGTCAAAAAGAAGAATGTCAAAAAGACAGTGCTTCTGCTGAGTCATTTTGATGTCGTTGACATAGAAGATTACGGCGAATTTAAACATATGGCTTGCAAGCCTGCTGAGCTTTTGAGCTCCTTTTTAGAGAAAAAAGAGCTGCTCCCGGAACGGGTGAGAAGAGATGCCGAAAGCGGAGACTGGCTGTTCGGAAGAGGGACGATGGATATGAAAGCGGGGCTTTGTGTTCAACTGTCGATGCTGGAGAGGGCAATGAACGGACATTTTGAGGGCAATCTGCTGTTGATAACGGTTCCGGACGAGGAAGTGAATTCAAGAGGCATGATTGAAGCGGTTCCTGCATTGAAGGAAATGGAGAAAAAGCATGATATCACATTAACTGCTTGCCTGAATGCCGAACCGATGTTTGAAAAATTTCCCGGCGATCAGCAGCAATATTTTTATACTGGAAGCATTGGCAAGGTGCTTGCGGGTTTTTTCTGCAAGGGGATTGAGACACATGTTGGAGAGCCGTTTTCAGGCCTAAACGCAAATTTAATGGTATCTGAGATTAACCGTTTGCTTGAACTGAATGCTGATTATTGCGAAAAGGTTGATGGCGAGGTCACTCCGCCGCCGGTAAACTTAATGCAAAAGGACTTGAAAGAGGCATATTCAGTCCAGACACCGCATACAGCTGTCACATTATTTAATGTGCTGTCAATGAAACGCTCAGCTAGTGAGCTGCATCAGATGCTGCTTAAAACAGCAGAACAGGCGGCGGAGGAAATCATGTCGAACGTTCGGAAGAAAACACAGGATTTTCAACAATTTGAGCCATTTCAGCCGATTGAGCGGGACGTCACTGTTTTGACATTTGATGAGCTGGTCTCGCGTGCAAAAAAGCGTGCGGGGATCTCGGAAACAGAGCGGGCTCTAAATTATGCCTTTGCTAACAGGGGGGAGCTTGGAGACAGGGATTTTTCGACGAAAATTGTTTCTGAGCTTGCTTCGCTTTGTAAGGAGGATGCGCCGCTCATCGTTCTGTTTTATAGTCCGCCGCTTTATCCAGCTGTTTCTTCAAAGGATGATCAATTGATCAGAAATACAGCAGATCAGTTAAAGCATTATGCGGCTGAGCGATACGGCATTGCATTACGGGAAGTTCAGTACTTCCCTGGACTTTCGGACTTGAGTTATCTTCAGCTGGAAAAGCAGGAGGTTGATGCATACACAAGCAATATGCCGCTCTTTAACAGAGGATATTCATTGCCAAGCGGTAAAAATCAGGCTTTATATGTCCCGGTTTTAAATGTCGGTCCGGCTGGTAAAGACCCGCATAAATGGACGGAAAGATTGTATATGCCTTATTCCTTTGAAGTGCTTCCCGATTTGCTTTCATTTACGATCTCCGCGCTATTAAAGCAATCAGAATCTGCCGGCCAGCTGCTGCGGGAAAAATAAAAAACAGAAGGCACTGTACCTTCTGTTTTTGTCCTTACATCTAAGAATGTCTCTCTAAGGCGGCACCGGCAAACTGTTCTTTGATTTCTGCGCTCCGTTTAGCTGTTTCTTCAATACAGTGAATAATTGCTTCTTCAAAGCGGGAGTCCTGTAAAGCGCGAAGACCTGCCTCTGTAGTGCCCCCAGGACTGGTGATTTCTTTACGCAGCTTTTCCGGCTGTTTGCCGCTTTGGAGGAGCATATCTGTTGCCCCTGCCATTGTCTGCAAAATGAGTGCTTTTGCCGTTTCTTTATCTAATCCTACTTTTTGTGCTGCTTTTTCCATCGCCTCAATATAACGATACACATAGGCCGGGCCGCTGCCTGCGATTGCAGTGACAGCGTCAAGATGCCGCTCCTCAACCAGTGTTGCATCACCGATTGTTTCCAATAGAGCTTTTGCGGCAATAATATCATTCTTGCTTGCTTCCGTGCTTACGGAAAATCCGGTTGCTGATTTTCTGATTGCCGCTGATGTATTAGGCATGACGCGAATGACCGCGAGCTTTCTGCCAAAATAATGCTGAATGGTTTCGATGGTAAGGCCTGCAAGTACTGAAATTACAAGCTGATCCTTGATATACGGCCGGATGCTGTCGATGCTTTCCGCCGCGTCTTTCGGTTTGAAAGCGAGGATAATGATATCGGTGTGAGTGAAAAACTCATTTTTATCTCTGCATGGACGCACGCCGTACGTTTCCTTTAATTCAATCAGACGCTCGTCATTTGAGCGATTTGTAATATAGATGTGTTCTGGTTTTGTGATGCCGCTTTGCAAAATGCCGTTGATCATTGCTTCTGCCATTGACCCGGCGCCGACAAATCCTATCTTTTTCATTGATATCCTCCTTCTATCAGAACAACAAAAAACCTTTTCATCACGTAAAGGACGAAAAGGTTCGCGGTACCACCCTCATTAGCACAAATTGTGCTCAGCTCAAATCCCGTAACGCGGGAAACGTTTAGGTTTTCCTAACCGCGACTTGAGGGCAGGTTCTACAAACAAGCGGGCCGCAACACCTTTCAGCCGGGGGTATCGCTCTCTTAGGCCATTGCCTTGTATACTATTCCTCGTCATAGCGTTCTAATGGTTCTCGTTTTAGTTTGTTGTTCATTATGCAATGGCGGACAAGCTGATGTCAATAGCTTTTTCAAAAAGGTTTGTTCTCATTCAGCAATAATGACACAAGACCGAGAAAAAGCTAAAATATGAATAATGAATGAAGACAAGGAGCGAATGGATGACAACTGAAGATGTAATTGCGATCCGCGTCCCGACGCCGTTTGCTGTCGGTGATGTTATCGTTTACCTCGTAAAAGGTGATGCACTGACACTTATTGATGCAGGGCCGAATACAAAAGAGGCTGCCAGAGCCTTACAAGAGCAGCTTGCCGCTGTAAATGTGAAATTGTCAGATATCGAGCAGGTTGTACTGACTCACCATCATGCTGATCATGCAGGCTTGCTTGATGTCTTTTCAGATGAAATCGAAGTGATTGGGCATGCATTCAACGAACCTTATATCAGCCGAAATCAAGCCTTTATGGATTGGCAAAAACGTTTTTTTCAAAAGCTGCTGCCTGAATTAGGCGTTCCATTTGATACGGGGAAGGCGGAAAAGCTGATGCGATCAGCGTACGCATTTTCCTGTACGAGATCTCTGACAAAATCAATCAGAGAAGGTATGGGCATAGATGGGCTTGAGGGCTGGTCTGTGTTGGAGATGCCTGGACATGCTGAATCGCATATCGTTCTGTTCCATGAAAAAAGCGGAAGGATGCTTGGCGGCGATCTACTGCTGGCCAACAGCTCGTCTAATCCGATTTTGGAAGCGCCGAAAGCGGGAGACGTCAGGTCAAAGCCTTTAGTGGATTATCAGCGGTCATTGCGAAGGCTGTCTCAACTTGATCCAACAATCGTATTTCCTGGTCACGGCGAGCCTATCACCAGTGTACAAGCGCTGATTGAGAAGCGTTTTGACAAGCAGAGGAACAGGACGGAGGATGTGCGTCGCATGCTGGATGAAAAGCCGATGACCGCTTTTCAGGTCTGTCAGCAGCTTTTTCCTGCTGTATATGAAAAGGAATTGTTTTTAACGATGTCAGAAACGGCAGGTCACCTTGATGTGTTGGAGGCTGAAGAAGCCATCACGTCATATTGGGAAGGAAATACCGCATACTTTAAAACAATGAAGAGGTGAAATGGGTGAAACATATAGCGGGAAAAAGGATTTGGATAACCGGCGCTTCAGGAGGGCTTGGTGAAAGAATCGCATACTTATGCGCGGCTGAAGGAGCCCATGTCCTGCTGTCGGCTAGACGCGAGGATCGTTTGATAGAAATCAAAAGGAAAATAACCGAGGAATGGAGCGGACAGTGTGAGATTTTTCCTCTGGATGTCGGCCGCCTAGAGGATATTGCCCGGGTCCGCGATCAGATCGGCTCGGTTGATGTACTGATTAACAATGCGGGCTTCGGTATATTTGAAACGGTTTTAGACTCTACATTGGATGACATGAAAGCGATGTTTGATGTGAATGTCTTCGGCCTGATCGCCTGTACAAAAGCGGTGCTTCCGCAAATGCTTGAGCAAAAAAAGGGACATATCATCAATATCGCCTCTCAAGCGGGGAAAATCGCAACACCGAAGTCTAGCCTGTATTCCGCTACCAAACATGCCGTGTTAGGTTACTCAAACGCTTTGCGGATGGAGCTTTCGGGAACCGGCATTTATGTGACAACAGTCAACCCGGGACCGATTCAGACGGACTTTTTTTCCATTGCTGATAAAGGCGGGGACTACGCCAAAAATGTCGGCCGCTGGATGCTTGATCCTGATGACGTAGCAGCTCAAATTACAGCTGCAATTTTTACGAAAAAGCGGGAGATCAATCTTCCGCGTTTAATGAATGCCGGCACTAAGCTGTATCAGCTGTTTCCAGCTCTTGTAGAAAAGCTGGCAGGACGCGCGTTCATGAAAAAATAATGATGGAACTGCCTGTGGTGGAGTGGCTTGTTTCTCACGAGGCAGTTTTTGATAGTGGAAGGGAGAGATTGTTGAATGTCAGTTCATTCAGAAGTCCTTCATGCTCTGCTTAAAGATCCGTTTATACAGAAACTGATTGATGCAGAGCCTGTATTCTGGGCAAATTCAGGCAAGAAAGAGGGGCCATTACCCCGTGCAGATGAGTGGGCAACCGAGATAGCGGAAGCGGAAAAAAGAATGCGGCGGTTTGCACCTTACATTGCCGAGGTGTTTCCTGAGACGAAAGGCGCTAAAGGAATCATCGAATCTCCGCTTTTTGAGGTTCAGCATATGAAGGAAAAGCTGGAAGCGGCATATCAGCAGCCATTTCCGGGAAGATGGCTTTTAAAGTGCGACCATGAGCTTCCGATTTCAGGATCGATTAAAGCGAGGGGCGGGATTTATGAAGTGTTAAAGCATGCTGAAAATCTCGCGCTTCAAGAAGGAATGCTTCGGGAAACCGATGATTACCGCATCTTACAGGAAGAGCGGTTTACCGGGTTTTTCTCCCGCTATTCGATTGCTGTCGGTTCGACAGGAAATCTGGGTTTAAGCATCGGCATCATCGGCGCGGCACTCGGCTTTCGCGTGACAGTGCATATGTCCGCCGATGCTAAGCAGTGGAAAAAGGATCTCCTCCGCCAAAAGGGAGTCACTGTTATGGAGTACGAAACAGATTACAGCGAAGCGGTGAACGAGGGGAGACGGCAGGCGGAACAAGATCCATTCTGTTATTTTATTGATGATGAACATTCTCGTCAGCTGTTCTTAGGATATGCTGTTGCCGCAAGCCGATTAAAAACACAGCTTGACTGTATGAATATACAGCCAAGTCTTGAGACGCCCTTGTTTGTGTATCTGCCGTGCGGAGTCGGCGGAGGACCGGGCGGTGTAGCATTTGGGCTGAAGCTTCTATACGGAGATGATGTTCATGTGTTTTTCGCAGAACCAACTCATTCACCTTGTATGCTGTTAGGGCTTTATTCAGGACTTCACGAGAAGATCTCCGTCCAGGATATCGGCCTGGATAATCAGACTGCTGCTGACGGACTTGCCGTAGGGAGGCCGTCAGGATTTGTCGGCAAGCTGATTGAACCGCTTCTGAGCGGCTGTTATACGGTAGAGGACAATACGCTTTATACTTTGCTTCATATGCTGGCTGTATCTGAAGATAAATATTTAGAGCCCTCTGCTCTTGCCGGCATGTTCGGGCCGGTTCAGCTTTTTTCGACAGAAGAGGGAAGGCGCTATGGTCAGAAATATAAGATGGAACATGCCGTACATGTCGTCTGGGGAACGGGAGGAAGCATGGTTCCAAAAGATGAAATGGCTGCGTATAACCGAATTGGTGCTGATTTGCTAAAAAAACGAAATGAAAAATAAGCAGACAGTGAAAAGGTTTTCCGTTACAATCTTTGTAAGGGTTTTAACCTACAGAGAGTCAGGTGTAAACAGTGAAAAATAAAGAACTTAACCTACATACTTTATATACACAGCACAATCGGGCGTCTTGGTCTGGTTTTGGGGGGCATTTGTCGATTGCTGTATCTGAAGAAGAGGCAAAAGCTGTGGAAGGATTGAATGATTATCTATCTGTTGAAGAAGTGGAAACGATCTATATTCCGCTTGTTCGCTTGCTTCATTTACATGTCAAGTCTGCGGCTGAACGCAATAAGCATGTCAATGTTTTTTTGAAGCACCCACATTCAGCCAAAATTCCGTTTATTATCGGCATTGCCGGCAGTGTCGCAGTCGGAAAAAGCACGACGGCGCGGATCTTGCAGAAGCTGCTTTCGCGTTTGCCTGACCGTCCAAAAGTGAGCCTTATCACGACAGATGGTTTTTTATTTCCTACTGCCGAGCTGAAAAAGAAAAATATGATGTCTAGAAAAGGGTTTCCTGAAAGCTATGATGTAAAGGCGCTGCTCGAATTTTTGAATGACTTAAAATCAGGAAAGGACAGCGTAAAGGCCCCGGTGTATTCCCATCTAACCTATGACCGCGAGGAAGGTGTGTTCGAGGTTGTAGAACAGGCGGATATTGTGATTATTGAAGGCATTAATGTGCTTCAGTCGCCCACCTTGGAGGATGACCGGGAAAACCCGCGTATTTTTGTTTCCGATTTCTTTGATTTTTCGATTTATGTGGATGCGGAGGAAAGCCGGATTTTCACTTGGTATTTAGAGCGTTTTCGCCTGCTTCGGGAAACTGCTTTTCAAAATCCTGATTCATATTTTCATAAATTTAAAGACTTGTCCGATCAGGAGGCTGACGAGATGGCAGCCTCGATTTGGGAGAGTGTCAACCGGCCGAATTTATATGAAAATATTTTGCCGACTAAATTCAGGTCAGATCTCATTTTGCGTAAGGGAGACGGGCATAAGGTCGAGGAAGTGCTGGTAAGGAGGGTATGAAATTGTGCATCATATCGAACTGTATGTCTCTGATTTGGAGGCGTCTAGGCGGTTTTGGGGATGGTTCTTAAAAGAACTTGGCTATAAAGAGTATCAAAAATGGAGCTCAGGCATCAGCTGGAAGAAAGATCGTTTTTACCTAGTGATTGTGCAGGCGAAAGAGCCATTTCTAGAGCCGGAATACCATAGATGCCGAGTCGGTCTGAACCATCTCGCATTTCATGCTGAATCCAAGCTTCAAGTCGATCAGATGACTGAAAAATTGACGGCAAAAGGTTATCGTGTGTTGTACCGAGAGAGGCATCCTTTTGCCGGAGGAGACGGGCATTATGCAGTCTATTGTGAGGATCCGGACCGGATTAAGGTAGAGCTCGTTGCCCCAAGCTGTTAATCGTGATCTTCGGACAGGCTGTTCAGCTTTTTCTCAATGCGATCCAGCTGCGCTTTTCGGTTTTTCGCATACTTGAAGCCTGTAACAGCCGCAAAGATGACAGCGGCAAATATAATAAATACAAACAGCTGAAACATCACATCACCTATATTCATGTTCTTCACCTCATGTTTGCGGGAGAGTTTCATTCTCTTCCGTTTTTTATTTAAAGCGGCTTTTCCAGACGGGAACGGTGTTTTGTGGTCTCCATTTTCATTTGCCGATAGGCGAACGCTAAAAATGGCAGGCCGAGCAGGGTAATGCCGCTCAGGACAGAAAAAATATAAATCGGCCGGCCAGCGCTAAACAGGTCTATACATATCCCCCCGATCCAAGGGCCGATGACGTTTCCGAGCTGTGAAAAACCGATTGCCCCGAAATAAGTGCCTTTTAATCCTGGTTTTGCAATCTGGTCTACATACAAATCCATCATAGAGAATAAAAGAACTTCGCCGATTGTAAATGTGATGACAATCATCACAATTGATGGAACACCGTGCGATACGGTGAAAATGGCCATGCTGATGCTAACCATCACATTACCGAGCATCAGAGAACAAAGCGGCGAAAACCGTTTTGCAAAATGGACAATGGGAAATTGCGTCGCCAACACTACGATTGCGTTTAATGTCAGCATCAGCCCGTACAGCTTCGTTCCATTGCCGATCAAGGGGTTCTGCGCCATATACTGAGGGAATGTGGAACTAAATTGTGAGTAGCCGAAGGTGCATAGCGTAATGCCGACCAAAGCAATGGTAAAAAGATAATCCTTTTGCGTGACCATAAACGCTTCCCGCACGCTCATATTTCGGGACTGGGCTGGTGCTGATAAGGATGGATGTTTTTTAAATTGGAGGGCAAGCACAATTCCGTATAGGCCGTAAATGACTGCAGGCACCAAAAAGGGCGTAGTCGATTGCGATGAGCCGAAATATAGGCCAAGCACAGGTCCGAAGACAACACCGATATTAATAGCTGCATAGCGTAAATTAAAAACTAGCAGTCTCGTTTTTTCTTCTGTCATATCAGACAGCAAGGCCTTTGAAGCGGGCTCAAACAGTGATTTGCAAAGACCGTTTAATGCGTTAACTACAAAAAACACCCAGAGATGAGATGCCGCCGCAAAGCCTGCAAATACCAGCATCCATCCGAAAATCGATACAAGCATCATGTTTTTTCTGCCGAATTTATCTGAGATATATCCGCCGTAAAAGCTTGCGAGGATGCCGACTGATGAGCTCGCGGCAATGACCAGCCCTGCATAGGAAGCTGATGCGCCTTGGACGGCTGTCAAATAAATCGCTAAAAAAGGAATGCTCATCGATGTTGCCATTCTGCCGAAAATGGTTCCGATTATAATTGTCCAGCTGATCGGGTGGATATCTTTCCATTTCTTCATGAATTATATTCTCTCCTGTATGTATGATCTTTCTCTATCATATATGAAAAAATTTCCTTCTCCAATAGATCGTTCAAAATATTTCGTTATTGACATGTAGTATGCCTGATTGTATGGATGGCAATATACTATGCGTTGAGGATGCGTGTGGCTGACGGAGTTTACATCTTGAAAGAAGGAAAATGACTGGATGTCCGATGAAAAGCAAAGCGATTGGTCAGTGAGAGTGTCTGTTTGAAACAATAAAGGAGTTTAAGCCGCCAGGATGCGGATCATATCGGCAGCAAAACCGGATATGAGATCGCTGAAAACCGTCATGCCGCATGACAGAAGAGAGAGCGCATCTCTTCGGTTGAATCAAGGATGGTAATCGCGTAATCGTGGACAGCTTATTCCATTTTGCGGGAGCGCTGTCGTATGACTTTGAGACTGTTTATTTGTTTCAGGCGGTGTTTTCAAAGGGAAGCCGCATCAGCGGCTGAAAGAACTGACAGTCATGCGTTTAAGAGAACAGGCCTTGGTTTGTGACATAGTCATAAATGATATCTTCTATATGCGCATGCAGATCCTCATCCGGTTCTTCATTCCGTCTCTCTTGTAGAGCCGCTTTCAGGCTTTGTTTTTCATACGGGCTTAACGGATCTATAGCAACGTTTCTGCCGTATTGACGCAATGCCTGTCCCAGCATTTTTTCGACAAATTTCTCCATCATGACTCTCCTATCCTTATGCTTCGCTTTTATTCTACTAAATGTTTTTCTTCTCTCAAACCCTTGGATCATATTTTCTGTCAGACAAGAATCATTTACCAGTATAAAACGAACATACTTTCGCATATAATGAAAAACGAACATAAGTTCTTTTTAGAGGTGTGTATGATGAAAGAAAAAGTGATTTTTCTCGTTGACATGCAATCGTTTTATGCATCTGTAGAGAAAGCGGAAAATCCACATTTGAAAAATAGGCCCGTCATTGTTTCGGGTGACCCTGAAAAAAGGGGCGGAGTGGTATTGGCTGCCTGCCCGCTGGCGAAACAAAAAGGTGTGGTGAATGCTTCACGGCTGTGGGAGGCGCAGGAAAAGTGTCCTGAGGCTGTTGTGCTCCGGCCGCGTATGCAGCGGTATATTGATGTATCACTGCAAATTACGGCCATTCTCGAGGAGTATACAGACCTTGTGGAGCCTTATTCCATCGATGAACAGTTCATGGACATTACAGGCAGCCAGAAGCTGTTTGGGACGCCGATGGAGATCGCGAAAAGCATTCAGGGCAGAATCATGCGGGAGATCGGCGTTTATGCGCGGGTCGGAATCGGCCCTAACAAAGCGCTGGCCAAAATTGCGTGTGACAATTTTGCCAAAAAGAATAAAAACGGTATTTTTACCTTAACGAAAGAAAATATGAAAACCGAAATGTGGCCGCTCCCGGTGGGCAGCATGTTTGGCGTCGGGAGCCGCATGAAGCATCATTTAAATCGAATGGGCATCAGCACGATCGGCGGGCTCGCGGCTTTTCCGCTCGATCTTTTAAAAAAGAAATGGGGCATTAACGGCCACGTGCTGTGGATGACGGCAAACGGAATCGACTATTCCCCTGTGTCAACTTCGTCTCTGGACGGGCAAAAGGCGATAGGCCATGGAATGACTCTCCCGAGAGACTACGAACACTTTGACAAAGAAATCAAGGTCGTATTGCTTGAGCTGAGTGAAGAGGTGTGCAGGCGAAGCCGAAACGCCGGGGTCATGGGGCAGACAGTGTCAGTGAGCTGCCGGGGTGCTGATTTTGATTGGCCGACGGGCTTCAACCGGCAAGTGAAGCTGGCAGAGCCGACTAATTCTACGCAGGATGTATATGAGGCTGTACGCCGGCTGTTTCTTACATTTTGGGACGGGAAACCTGTCCGCCGTCTCGGTGTCAATCTGTCTCAGCTCTCATCTGATGACATATGGCAGCTCAATTTATTTCAGGATTATGCAAAGAAAATGAGCCTAGGCTATGTGATGGACGGCATTAAAAATCGATTCGGCGACACAGCAATCATCAGGGCGGCGTCACTGACAGCGGCAGGCCAGGCATTTGAACGCGCGGCTAAAATAGGGGGGCACTATAAATGAACGACCATTTAAAAAGGGGCAACCTGCTGTGGGAAGGGAGCAGGATGTTTCTGCCGGAACATAAGCAAAGCCTGCTGGAGAGAAAGCGCCTTAAACAGAAGCTGCAAAAGCCGATCCTTGACCCCGATAAGCTGGAAGAGATGAATCAAACGCTTTGCGCCGCGATGGAGTTCGCTCAGGATATCACTGTCAGCTGCTTTCAGGACGGTGAGATTGTCCGCTGCACCGGGAAGATCTGCCGGTATGAAGAGTTTGAAAAAGCAGTATGGATAAAAGGAGACGAGGATCATCTTTATAAGCTGAAACTTGATCAAGTGCTTGATATTGTGCTGTAAAGTCTCTCCTCCTGCTTGGGGGAGAAATAGGCGTAAAATGATCAAACATTGTTCCCTCGGCAGTCTGGAAACGTATGATAAAGGAAAGAAGGCATTTACAATTCCAGCCAGGCAAAATATAATTTTTATATTGTGAGAAAAAGAGCTGACATTCGTTTTGCCAGACGGAGGGAGATCAAATCGTAATGGATATTCGAACAATCACGTCTTCAGATTATGAAATGGTAACGTCTGTACTGAATGAATGGTGGGGCGGCAGACAGCTGAAAGAAAAATTGCCGAGACTATTTTTTGAGCATTTTCAGGACACAAGCTTTATTACATCCGAACATAACAGCATGACCGGATTTTTAATCGGATTTCAATCGCAATCGGATCCTGAAACGGCGTACATTCATTTTTCCGGTGTGCATCCAGATTTCAGAAAAATGCAAATTGGGAAACAATTGTATGATGTATTTATCGAAACAGTAAAACAAAGAGGCTGCACCCGGGTGAAGTGCGTCACTTCACCTGCGAATAAGGTATCAATCGCATATCACACAAAATTGGGGTTTGATATTGAAAAGGGCACCAAGACGGTAAATGGCATCTCAGTGTTTGCAAACTATGATGGCCCGGGCCAAGACAGGGTACTGTTTGTCAAAAACATATGAGGGGGAAATATAATGGATTTTTTATCAAAAACACCTGAGCCTCCTTACTATGCAGTCATTTTTTCTTCTGTCAAAAGCGAAAATGACACAGGATATGGAGAAACAGCGGAGCGGATGGTATCGCTTGCGGCGGATCAGCCTGGATTTTTAGGCGTGGAAAGCGTACGTGAAGCGGATGGAAGGGGCATCACAGTTTCCTATTGGGACAGTATGGACGCAATTAACCATTGGAAGCATCACACTGAACATCAAGCAGCAAAAGAAAAAGGAAAAAGCGTTTGGTACGAGTCGTATGCAGTCCGCGTCGCAAAAATCGAAAGACAGCGGCTGTTTCAGGAGAACACGAATGATTGAATTTCTCCAGCATAAGGAAGACACTATAGCGCGTGAGATTTTAGCCGTACAGATCCCCGCCTACATAAAGGAAACAGAGATTATCGGTTTTGACGGTATTCCCGCTTTACAAGAGAAGGTGAAGGATATTCAAGCATCCCATGAGCGGTTTGCGGGATATCGGAAAAACGGCAAGCTGATCGGTGTCATTTCATATGAGAAAAACATGCATCATCTCACCATTTGCAGGCTTGTTGTGCATCCTGACGGTTTCAGAAAAGGAATTGGACGAGCGCTTCTGCAATTTGTCATTGATCATAATGAAGACGCTGAGAAAATCGAAGTAGTCACAGCCGAGAACAATACCCCGGCTGTGTCACTCTATACACAGGCCGGATTCCAAAAGGCAGAAACCGTCAAAGCAGCGCAGGGTCTATTGCTGTCGGTCTTTCATTTGTATCCGAAAAGAAAAGTTGAGATCATTCTCTACAACGAAAAATGGGCAGAATGTTTCGATGAAGAAAAAGAACGGCTGAAACTTGTGTTCGGGCCGGAGATTATCGCTGTTCATCACATCGGAAGCACATCAATACCGAACATGGCAGCGAAGCCAATCATTGATATGTTAATTGAAGTCAGAAGCATTGAAGCCGTGAGCCAATTTGATGAACAAATGAAGGCCAACGGCTATACACCAAAAGGTGAGAACGGTATAGCGGGCAGGCGTTATTTCCAAAAGGGCGGAAATAAACGCACTCATCATGTCCATATGTACGAACAGGGAAACCCTGCTATTGAAAGGCATCTGTTATTCAGAGATTATCTCAGAGCTCATCCAAACATAGCGAAAGAATACGCCGTTCTCAAAAAACAGCTGGCGGCCCAGCACCCTGACAGCATCAATCAGTATATACAAGGGAAAGATGAGTGGATCAAGACTGCAGAAGAAAATGCGAAGCGGTGGAAAAAAGGCAGAAACAATGCGAATGGCAGTATTGTATGCTACAATAGCGAAAATGATGAAAACGGGGGTTTCACCTTATGAACATACATGTGACAGATGCAGCAAAACAGGCACTGCAGCAGGCGTTTGACGCCAACCCGGGAAAAAAAGCCCAGCTTCGTTACGATGCAGAAGGATGCGGCTGCGCGGTAAGCGGTGTCCCGACAATCTGGCTGGCAGAAGAATTAACGGGACAGTGCGAGCAGCTGGAAACGAACGGCATTCCGCTGTATATCCAATCGTCGCAAAAAGTGTTTTTTGACGATCAAATGACGATCGATTACAATGAAAAAGCCAAAACATTGGCGCTGAAAAGCCCGGCTGAAATGCTCAGCCCCAGAATGAGCATATTAGTAAAGTAGGAGACGCGAAACGTGGAACAAAAGCTGAAGGCAATGAAGAACACAGCACAAAATAAAACGTGGGTATCCTTCCTGAATCAAAACCATCCTTATACCTTGCTTCACTGGTCAATCGGAGGAGCAGAGTCCATCAAGAAAGATGTCTGGCTATTGCAGGATGAAATGACCTTCGAGACGCAGGAGTTTACAACGATAGATCTTGCGATTGAATGGATCAGAGAAAATATGGATGGCATTACCGACGTTCTGTAACATAAAAAAGCGAAAGAGCCGAAGAGGCCTTTCGCTTTTTTATTCTGTTGAATCATTCATGTTGTCTAAAAACTCCTGCACTGTTTTTCGGTACGTATCCCGATTTTTGGTATATGACATGGCGTGTTCACCGTTCTCGGCAATGTACAGCGCTTTCGGCCCGCGTTTCTTTTCATAAAGCCGCTCGGTTGAAGAAACAGGAATGTAGTCATCATCCTTACTGTGAATAAAGAGGATCGGCTTTTCGATTTTATCAATGACAGCAAGCGGAGATACTTCACGTGCGCGATAGCCGCCCCTCAGCTTCAAAAAGAAGTCGGCGATAGGGAGCAGGGGCCAAGACGGGAGCCTGTAATCCGCTCTCAGCCGGTAGGCAAGCTGCTCATCAAAACATGCGAACGGACAATCGGCAATATAAAAATCAGCGCCATCGCTGCAGTGTGCACCAGCGTAAAGCAGGGCGGTCACAGCTCCCATCGACTCACCGTGAATTCCGATCAATCCGCAATGATTTGTTTTGTTTTTGAGCCAGCTGACAACCTTATTGAGATCATCCTTTTCGTAAAATCCGTAGCTGGTCGTCTTTCCGCCGCTTTGGCCATGCCGGCGGTGGTCATAAATGAGCACATTCCAGCCGAGATCAAGAAATAAATGCATATACTTAAGAGAATTCAGCACATTCATCGTCACCCCGTGGCAGATGATGATAGTGTTTGGTGTGTCATGCGGTGCGACATGGTATCCTTTTATGTCATACCCGTAAGCGGAGGGTATCACAAAAGCGGTTTTCTCCATTTGCTCAAATGATTCAAACACATCATGTCCGTTGTCTGTCTCTCTTTTGATAATGTCTTCATCCGTTTTTTTCTTGATGAATAGAATCATATTTGAAAAAACAATTCCGATTGCGATGACAGCTGTTACGAGAGCGCCAATGGCCAAAAGGATTTTCTTCAAAAGTCACAGCACCTTTCAACTAAATATAGGTAATTCGTGTTTAAAATCATTATACCTAAACACTGCTCCGCTGAGAAAGTGATCAGAAGAGAGTCTGCTTGTTCAGTGTATATGCTCCGTGATAAACTGTCTTCAAAACAAAACATGGGGGAAGTCTGAATGAAAAAACAAAAACCCGCTGACAAACACCAGCTAAAAGACGGCCTTCAATCCGATATCAAAGCAAAGCTTATGGAGATGAAGAGCCAATTGAAGGAAGAGGATGAAAAGAGGCAGGAAAGAGAAAAAGCAGAACAGATCAGAAAGAAAAGAGAGATCGAAAAAAATAAGAGCTTTGAAGAACTCCTAAATGAAAGCCAAATGGATTGGCATCAATATAAATAAACCAGCACCTGTACAGGTGCTGGTTTTTCTGCTATGAGCGATGAGTTTTGTAAATGTCTTGTTTCGTATGAGATTGGAGCGCTTTGATTTCCTCTTCGGTTAAACGCCGTGCATTTGCTGCCTGAATATTTTCCCGTAACTGCTCAATCTTACTGGCGCCTGTAATCACTGAAGCGACAGCCGGCTGTGCTAGCAGATACTGCAGCGACTTTTCTGTCATGGAAAGATCGGGAGCCACTTCCTCCATTGCCTTGCGTGCATTTGTCAGTTCCTCGAATGAATAGGACAAGTACCCGTTTTGTTTCATGCTGTCTGAAGCTTGATCAAGCGGTTTTTCAGTTAAGAGTCCTTTGGCAACAGGACCTCTGGCGACTACGCTGATTTGATGTTCCTCTAAAAGCGGGAGCCATTCCTCAGGGCGTCTGTCAAACAGGCTGAATTGCATCATAATGCTGACGATGTTTGATTTTTTCACATATTCTTTAATCACATTCGGGCGGATGGAAGAAATGCCGTAGTAGCGGATGACACCTTCTTGTTTTAATTCCTCAAACGCTTCGATCGTTTCATCAATGTTGTCCTCTATCGTGCCGCCGTGAAGCTGATAAAGGTCGATATAATCTGTTTTCAGACGTGTAAGGCTCTTTTTTACCGCCTCTTTTATGTAAGCTTTTGAAGGGTCCCAATACCAGCCCTCGCTTCCGTCATCCCAACGGTTTCCCGCTTTTGTTGCCAGAATAATATCCTGGCGTCTGTTTTGGATCGCATCACCGACCATTTCTTCGTTGCGTCCCCGGTCATACAAATCCGCTGTGTCCAAATAGTTGATGCCGAGCTCGATCGCTTCATCCAGAATGGACAATGCTTTGTTTTTTTCAGTTCCAAGAGACATACAGCCGAGTCCGACTTCACTAATGTCTAAATCAGATGTACCCAATTTGCGCTTTCTCATGTGCACACTCCTTTTTTAGGCTTTGTATTGACCGTAATATAAAGGAGCTAAAGTTTCAACTTTTATGGCTTTGAGATCCAATCTTTAACATATTGAAATGTGCGTCCATACTCTTTTAACTTCGCCCGAATTTCCCATGCTTTTCCGACTAAGACAACACCTTTTGGCATGCGGTGCACTTTCACGAAGAAGCCCCCTTTTGCTCTAGTATGATAAAATGTATGGGGCATCATATAGAGACAGAACGGGAGATGAAGAAATGAAATCATTAGAAGAAAAAACAATTGCCAAAGAACAGATCTTTTCGGGTAAAGTCATTGATCTTTATGTCGAGGATGTAGAGCTGCCAAACGGCAAAGCCAGTAAACGTGAAATTGTGAAACACCCTGGAGCTGTAGCGGTACTAGCCGTCACAGATGAAGGGAAAATCATCATGGTCAAACAATTCCGTAAGCCGCTTGAGCGGACGATCGTTGAAATTCCGGCCGGTAAGCTTGAAAAAGGTGAGGAGCCGGAGTATACGGCACTTCGGGAACTTGAAGAGGAAACCGGTTATACAGCAAAAAAACTGACAAAAATAACTGCGTTTTATACATCACCCGGATTTGCAGATGAGATCGTTCACGTTTTTCTTGCTGAGGAGCTTTCTGTGCTTGAAGAAAAACGGGAGCTTGATGAGGACGAGTTTGTTGAAGTGATGGAGGTGACGCTTGAAGATGCGCTAAAGCTGGTTGAATCGCGTGAAGTATATGATGCTAAAACAGCCTACGCGATTCAGTATCTTCAACTGAAAGAAGCGCTCCAAGCACAAAAATGAAAAAGATTTACGCGGATTTGCACATTCATATCGGCCGGACCTTTACAGGAAGGGCTGTCAAAATAACAGGCGCCAAAACATTAACGCTGGACAGAATTTTGGTTGAAGCCAGTGAACATAAAGGAATTGAACTCCTCGGCATTATCGACTGTCATTCTCCGGAAGTCATTCTGGAGCTTGAGGAAGGCATTTCATCTGGAAAATATCGCGAGCTTGACGGGGGAGGAATCCGTTATCGCAGCACGACTCTTTTATTGGGGAGCGAGCTGGAGATTTATGATGAAGCTTGTAGCGGACCGATCCATGTGCTCGTATTTATGCCGACGTTGGCTGATATGAAACAGTTTTCAAACTGGCTGTCAGCCCGGCTGAAAAATATTCATTTAAGCTCGCAGCGGATTTATGAAACGGGCTTAAACCTGCAAAAAAAAGTGCAGGATATGGGCGGCTTGTTTATCCCCGCCCATATCTTTACGCCGCATAAAAGCTTATATGGAAAAGGGGTTAAATCAAGCTTAACTGAGGTTTTTGATCCATCTATGATAGACGCGGTGGAGCTTGGATTAAGCTGTGATACAGACATGGCATCACACGTATCGCAATTGAATCCGTATCCTTTTTTAACAAATTCTGATGCGCATTCGTTGGGGAAAATCGGCAGAGAATATAATGAACTATATGTGCAGTCAGCTGATTTTACTGAATTTGCTCTTGCATTAAAGGGACAAGATGACAGGAAAATTATCGCAAATTATGGCTTGGACCCGTTATTGGGGAAATATTATCAGACCGCTTGCGAAGCGTGCGGAGAGCCTGCTGTAAGCGGGGAAACAGCGTGCGCGAATTGCGGAAATGCCAGATTTACCAAGGGAGTCAGCGAAAGATTGCGTGAATTGAGTGATCAGCTTGAAGTTCGCGTCCCGCGTCCGCGATATGTACATCAGATCCCGCTGCAATTTGTTCCGGGTGTAGGCCCGAAAACGCTGGACAAACTAAAAAAAGCCTTCGCAACAGAAATGGCTGTTCTTCATGAGGCTGCAGAAGAAGATTTGGCTCGCGTTGTCCCGCCGAAAACCGCGGCGCTTATCGTAAAAGCGAGATCCGGAAAACTGGAATTGAAAGCCGGAGGAGGAGGAACCTACGGTAAAATTAAACCGTGAGCTAAAGATTAACTCAGTTCCTCCTGTACTTTTCTTTTTGTGCGTATAAAGGTAATCAGCTGGATGATTTCATCTTCACTCAGCGGCTGGCCATCAACAGAAATGGTAAAGTCAAGGCTGCTCCACGTGGCCAATTCTATGGCCTGAGGAGCAGTCTGCTTTTGTTTCTCGCGGCCTAAAAGTTCATCGCAGGTTGTGTCAAAGAGGTCAGCCAGCATGGCAAGCGCTTCAAGTGAAGGCCGTCGGTAGCCTGACTCGTAGCCGGCATATGTGCTTTTTGCGATACCGAGAAGGTCAGCTGTATATTGAAGCGACCAATTTTTCTTTTTTCTCAATTCAGTTAAACGATCTAGATTCATGAACTTCCGCTCCTTTTTCACCTTGAGCTGATTATATCATATAGGTATTAGGAAGTGTACGCGAATTGAATAATAATGTCTTGCGTATTTTATTTTCCGTGTCTATAATTGCATTAAAAGTATGCGAAAAGCGAATACCTTCTCGCAACCCATCTTTAGATACAGTGAAGAGGTGCATGGTATGAAAAAATTATTGATGTTGACAACTGGGGGAACGATTGCTTCAGTTGAAGGGGAAAATGGGCTGGCTCCCGGAGTCAAGGCTGATGAATTATTAAGTTACGTATCAAAACTTGATAACGATTACACAATGGAAACTCAGTCGCTTATGAATATAGACAGCACCAATATGCAGCCTGAATACTGGGTGGAAATAGCGGAAGCCGTTAAGGAAAATTATGATGCCTATGACGGGTTTGTTATTACTCACGGTACAGATACAATGGCCTATACATCTGCCGCACTATCGTATATGCTGCAGCATGCCAAAAAGCCGATTGTCATCACCGGATCGCAGATTCCGATCACGTTCCAAAAAACCGATGCTAAAAAAAATATTACAGATGCCATTCGATTTGCCTGTGAAGGCGTGGGCGGCGTTTATGTTGTATTTGACGGCAGAGTCATTCAGGGAACGCGTGCGATCAAATTAAGAACGAAAAGCTACGACGCATTTGAAAGCATCAATTACCCATATATCGCTTTTATCAATGAAGACGGGATCGAATACAACAAACAAGTAACGGAACCTGAGAACGACACCTTCACAGTTGACACCTCACTATGCACAGATGTATGTCTGCTGAAGCTGCATCCAGGCTTAAAGCCCGAAATGTTTGATGCCCTGAAAAGCATGTACAAAGGAATTGTCATTGAGAGTTATGGCAGCGGAGGGGTGCCGTTTGAAGGCAGAGACATTTTGTCAAAAGTGAATGAGCTGATCGAAAGCGGCATTGTCGTGGTCATTACGACTCAATGTCTTGAAGAAGGCGAAGACATGAGCATTTACGAGGTTGGCCGCAGAGTCAACCAAGACTTAATTATCCGATCAAGAAATATGAACACAGAAGCAATTGTGCCAAAATTGATGTGGGCGCTAGGTCAGTCTTCGGATCTTCCTGTCGTCAAGAGAATTATGGAAACGCCGATAGCTGATGACGTTGTCCTGTAAAATGTAAAAACGATAACCAGCAAAGAGAAAGAAGGTTAAAGATTATGTTAAACGGCCAAAAAGAATATCGCGTGGAAAAAGACTTCCTTGGGGAAAAACAAATTGAAGCAGATGTTTATTACGGAATTCAGACGCTCCGTGCTTCTGAAAATTTCCCGATCACAGGATACAAAATCCATGAGGAAATGATTAACGCACTGGCGATTGTGAAAAAAGCTGCGGCTCTTGCCAACATGGACGTGAAACGGCTGTATGAAGGAATTGGCCAAGCTATCGTACAAGCCGCTGACGAGATTCTGGAAGGCAAGTGGCACGATCAGTTTATCGTCGATCCGATTCAGGGCGGTGCCGGAACTTCTATGAACATGAACGCGAATGAGGTTATCGGAAACCGGGCGCTTGAAATCATGGGACATAAAAAGGGAGATTATATCCATTTAAGTCCAAACACACATGTGAACATGTCACAGTCTACGAACGATGTGTTCCCGACTGCTATCCATATTTCCACATTGAAGCTCTTAGAAAAACTGCTGAAAACAATGGAAGATATGCATAGTGTGTTTAAGCAAAAAGCACAGGAGTTTGACTCTGTTATTAAAATGGGCCGGACACACCTTCAAGATGCGGTTCCCATCCGTCTTGGCCAGGAATTCGAAGCTTACAGCCGTGTTCTCGAGCGTGATATCAAACGAATCAAGCAATCGCGCCAGCACCTATATGAAGTCAACATGGGCGCAACTGCTGTTGGTACAGGGCTGAACGCTGATCCTGAATATATCAAACAGGTAGTAAAGCACCTTGCTGATATTAGCGGGCTTCCTCTTGTCGGCGCTGATCATCTTGTTGATGCGACACAAAATACAGATGCCTATACAGAGGTATCAGCTTCATTAAAAGTCTGCATGATGAACATGTCGAAGATCGCAAACGACCTGCGCTTAATGGCGTCGGGACCGCGCGCCGGACTTGCGGAAATTTCTCTGCCTGCACGTCAGCCGGGCTCATCTATTATGCCGGGGAAAGTCAATCCGGTTATGGCGGAGCTGATCAACCAAATTGCGTTCCAGGTTATCGGAAACGACAATACAATCTGCCTTGCTTCAGAAGCCGGCCAGCTTGAGTTGAACGTCATGGAGCCCGTGCTTGTCTTTAATTTGCTTCAATCCATCAGCATCATGAACAACGGCTTCCGTTCGTTCACTGATCATTGCTTAAAAGGCATCGAAGCCAACGAAAAGCGGTTGAAGCAATATGTAGAAAAAAGCGCTGGAGTGATCACTGCAGTCAATCCGCATCTTGGGTATGAAGCGGCAGCTAGAATTGCCAGGGAAGCAATTATGACAGGGCAATCTGTCCGGGATCTTTGTCTGCAGCATGATGTGCTGACTGAAGAAGAATTGGATATTATTTTAAACCCATATGAGATGACCAAACCAGGTATCGCAGGGAAAGAACTATTAGAAAAATAAAATTTGTACAAAATACAGCTTATTCATCTCCGAATAGTCGGATGAATAAGCTGTTTACAACATAGGGATGAGGAAGTATAGTATACGTGTTGCACTATATATTGAAAGCGTTTTAGCTTTTACATGAAGGGGGACTTCTTTTGAAGGATGTAAGATTGCCAACACTATTTGAAATTATTATTGTACTAGGAGTATTTTTAGCACTTGTTCTATCGTTTACAGTCTTTCTCGACTTGCCGATACAGCTGGCGCTTTTTGTTTCATGGTTTATTGCAATGCTTTTAGGTATAAGACTCGGTTATTCTTATAAAGATTTACAAAATGCGATTGTACATGGAATATCAAATGGCCTTGAAGCCGTACTGATTCTCGTTTCAGTTGGGGCGCTCATCGGAACATGGATTGCCGGAGGCGTTGTGCCGACTTTGATTTATTACGGACTGGAATTTATTCACCCAAGTATCTTTTTACTGGCAACGTTAATTATTTGTTCCATTATGTCTGTGGCAACAGGAACGTCATGGGGAACAGTCGGAACTGCCGGCATTGCCATGATCGCAATTGGAGAGGGTTTAGGCATTCCGCTTCCTCTAGTAGCGGGAGCTATTCTTTCAGGTGCTTATTTCGGGGACAAGCTGTCTCCGCTGTCTGACAGTACAGTTCTAGCTTCTTCACTATCAAAAGTCGATGTATTGGCTCACGTGAGAGCAATGCTTTATTTATCAATACCTGCTTATGTCATTACAGCTATACTCTTTACAGTTGTTGGATTTATGTACGGCGGGAAAAATATTGATCTTGATAAAGTTGAATTCTTAAAATCATCTTTGCAAAACACGTTTGACATTCATATTTGGATGCTGATCCCGGCAGTTGTCGTCATAGTCTTATTGGCGATGAAAAAGCCATCTATGCCGGTTATCGTAATTGGCGCTTTACTCGGTGCAATCTGGGCTGTTGTTTTCCAAGGAATGGATATTGCCCATGCGATTGCAACTGCTTACAACGGTTTCTCTATTAAAACTGATGTTGAATTTTTGAACGGCTTGTTAAACCGCGGTGGAATTGTCGGTATGCTTGATTCTCTCGTCGTCATCATCTTTGGCCTTGGTTTTGGCGGTCTGCTTGAGAAACTCGGCGTGTTAAAAGTCATTGTTTCAACGTTTGAAAAGAAATTAACTTCAGCCGGCAATGTCACATTGTCTACACTGATCGTAGCGTTTTTAGCGAACATCTTCGGCTGTGCGATGTATGTATCTCTTATTTTGACTCCGAAAATTATGGAAGACAGCTATGATCGCTTGCATCTGGACAGAAGAGTGTTATCACGTAACTCAGAGGTCGGGGGAACATTGACTTCGGGGATGGTACCTTGGTCTGATAATGGGATTTACATGGCTGGTATTTTAGGTGTTTCTACCTTCTCTTATCTGCCGTTTATGTGGCTCAGTTTTGTAGCAATAGGTCTTGCAATTATCTATGGTTATACAGGAAAATTTATATGGTATACGAAAAACAATACAGTTAAAGCCGAAAAACTAGGCTAATAGGGGAGGATCACTGAATGATAGCGAAACACATGATTCGGACACTGATGATCGAAACGCCTTCGGTTCCCGGAAATCTTGGAAGGGTGGCTACGGCAATCGGCCTTCTGGGCGGAGATATTGGTGAAGTGGAGACGGTAAAGGTCGGACCCAATTACACAATGCGGAATATTACCGTTCAAGTGGAGAATGAAGAACAGCTTCAGGAAGTGATCGCGGCTGTACAGGCCCTCGGAGAAGGGATCAGGCTTCACACCGTATCTGATGAAGTCCTGTCCGCACATGAAGGCGGAAAAATCCAAATGAAAAGCAAAATGCCGATCCGTTCACTGGCAGAGCTGGGACGTGTCTACACACCAGGTGTTGCGGACGTGTGCCGACTGATCGAAAAAGAACCTGAAAAAGCTTCTATTTATACAACGATCAGCAATTCTGTTGCAATTGTAACGGATGGAACTGCAATTTTAGGCCTTGGGAATATCGGCTCTGTGGCTGGCATGCCTGTCATGGAAGGAAAGGCTGCTTTATTTGATCAGCTGGCGGGCATTAGCGGCATTCCGATACTGCTTGATACGAGTGATCCTGAAGAAATCATCAAAACAGTAAAACATATTTCTCCGGGCTTTAGCGGCATCCTTCTTGAGGATATCGGTTCGCCGCATTGTTTTGAAATCGAGGATCGCCTAAAAGAGGAGCTGAACATCCCTGTTATGCACGATGACCAGCATGGTACAGCTGTAGTGACGCTGGCAGCTGCCATTTCGGCATGCAGGAGTGCGGGAGTTGACCTGAAAGAAGCGAAAGTGGGGCAAATCGGCCTTGGCGCAGCAGGCGTGGCCATCTGCCGGATGTTCATGGCTTATGGTGTGAATGCTGTGTACGGCACAGACAAATCAGAGTCAGCAATGAACCGTCTCGAACAATACGGCGGACAGGCAGTTTCCAGTATTGAGGAGCTTATGGAAACATGTGATATTGTCATTGCTACAACGGGCGTTCCGGGTTTAATAAAACCGGCATTTGTACGTTCTGGTCAAGTGATTCTGGCTTTATCGAATCCGAAGCCGGAAATTGAGCCGGAGGCCGCACTGCAGGCTGGCGCCGCATATGCAGCTGACGGGCGTTCTGTTAATAATGTACTCGGTTTTCCGGGGATTTTTAGAGGAGCGCTTAACGCAAAAAGCACGGAGATTAATCATGATATGCTTGTCGCAGCAGCAGAGGCCATCGCAGCTTGCACTAAACAAGGTGATGTTGTCCCTCAGCCGCTTGATTCAAAAGTCCATCATGCGGTAGCAGCAGCTGTCGAGCATGCAGCTCTTACAGCAGTGAAATAAATGTAGCTAAACAGCACCTGTCGTAGCAGGTGCTGTTTTTTTCTTATTATTGTTCAATTTTGTTATCATTACTATGAAAAAAAAGGGAGTGATCACATGGCAAAAAGCCAAGCGAAAAAGAAGCGGGAGCATCGATTGAGAAACGGCGGACGTGACGTCTTATTATCAAGAGGCAGCACACCATCTTTCAGCACACATGAAAGATTAACAAAAAGCAAAAAAGAGATTTTGAATAAACGGAAGCATAAGAATCCTTATGATCATACAGCAGTTGATGATAAGGATTTTTTTGTGCCCCAAAAAGCCGCCTAGCATTCGTCTCTATCGTTTCTTTTTGAAAAAGGGCATGTTTTTCCGTTTCTTTCATACAATCTATTAAATCAAATCACTAGAACGGGCGGGAGGAAACGGTATGCGAAAAATCTCTTATAAGGACATGTTTCTCAGGCATGTCAAAGATCATCTCTCTCTTTATATATTTGTGTCAGTGCTGTTTTTCATGGGTGTCATCTTTGGCGCGATTATTGTCAACAGTATGACCATCAGCCAGAAAGAAGATTTATACTACTACTTAAGTCAATTTTTTGGACAGCTTTCGGATGGAAAACAGGCAAGTTCAGCTGATATGTTTGGGCAAAGTATCTTTCATAATGCAAAGTATTTAGGCCTGATGTGGATACTGGGAATTTCCGTCATTGGAATGCCGATTATTTTCATCATGATCTTTCTGAAAGGGATCGTCGTCGGCTTTACTGTCGGGTTCCTAGTCAATCAGATGGGAGTAAGCGGGTTTTTCCTATCTTTTGTCTCCGTTTTGCCGCAAAATGTGCTGCTGATTCCGGCTTATCTCATTATGGGCACATGTGCAATTGCGTTTTCTTTAAAGTTAATCAGACAGCTGTTCGTGAAACGAAGCCTGCATGACGCGCCGATTCAATGGTTCGGGCGGTATGCCTTTGTGCTGCTGGTCATTCTGTTTTTAGCGCTGATCTCATCTCTCTTTGAAGCATACTTATCTCCTGTTTTAATGGAAAAGCTTACATCTAGACTTTTTTAAAATTATTATTAAAAGAAAACCGTTTTATTTATCAGTTTATAATAATTATAGTTGGAACTCTGCGCGTATTTTGTTATAATGAGTCATGGAATGCGGCGTAGGAGGGAAAGACATGGAAAACCGTATTGATCGAATTAAGAAACAACTGCACTCATCCAGCTATAAACTTACGCCACAGCGTGAAGCGACAGTAAGAGTGCTGCTTGAAAACGAAGAAGACCATTTAAGCGCAGAAGATGTATACCTCCTCGTAAAAGAGAAATCTCCTGAGATCGGTCTCGCTACAGTATACCGTACGCTTGAATTATTAACTGAATTAAAAGTCGTAGATAAAATTAACTTTGGAGACGGTGTGTCCCGTTACGACCTTCGGAAAGAGGGCGCAGCTCACTTTCATCACCACTTGGTGTGTATGGAGTGCGGAGCCGTTGATGAAATTGAAGAAGATTTGCTTGAAGACGTGGAAGAAATCATTGAACGTGATTGGAAATTTAAGATTAAAGATCATAGATTGACGTTTCACGGCATTTGCCACCGCTGTAACGGAAAAGAAACTGAATAGACGGTGCCGAGCGCGAACCTTTTCTCATGGGGAAAGGGTTTTTTGCTGTTTCTATGTATAAAACCTTTCTGATTTGGCATATGGTTTATATAACTGGAACCATAGGGAAAGGATCGATTAGGACATGGGAAGATTCCTGAAAACAGCTGTCGATGCATTGAAAGTTTTCATCCTGTTTACCGGTTTTACCGCTTTGTTCTATTATGCTATGATATGGGTGAATCAAGAGTATGAAAACTATCATCGGTATGATAAACCGGAAGGCTCCGCTGTAAAAGTTGTTGAAATGGATCAGGATGAAAAAGGCGGATGGTTCGACCGGTTGATCTTTTTTTACCAAAACGGGGAGTAGATCAAGAGTGAAAGATCAAATAAAGGATTTCATCCACTACGTCATGGTAGAGAGAGGGCTCTCTCAAAATACGATCGTATCCTATGAACGTGACTTGAAAAGCTATTCTCTCTACTTAACAGAAACCCTTCATGTTACAGATTGGAATCACGTTACCCGCATACATATTATCCAATACTTAAAGCATTTGAAGGACTCGGGGAAATCCGGCAAGACATCGGCGCGGCATTTGGCATCCATTCGCTCTTTTCATCAATTTCTGCTCAGGGAAAAAGTAACGGATAAGGACCCTTCCGTTCATATCGAAACACAAAAGACGGAACGGGCGCTTCCGAAGGTGCTCGCACTCAATGAAGTCGAGCGATTATTGGACACGCCTAAGCTGACGAGCCCTTTCGGATATCGGGATAAAGCAATGCTGGAGCTGCTTTATGCGACAGGCATACGAGTCAGTGAAATGATTGAGTTGAAAACGACAGATGTTCATTTATCTATGGGGTTTGTCCGATGCTTCGGCAAAGGAAGAAAAGAACGGATTGTGCCAATTGGTGAAGCCGCCGCTTCCGCCATTGAGGAATATATGACAAAAGCCAGGGGAAAACTGTTAAAAAATAATGTATCTGACGCCCTCTTTTTAAATCATCACGGCAAACAGATCAGCCGCCAGGGATTTTGGAAGAACCTGAAAAAAATCGCGTTGGAAGCCGGCATTAAGAAAGAGCTGACTCCGCATACACTCAGGCATTCCTTTGCGACGCATCTGCTTGAGAACGGGGCAGATTTAAGAGCGGTGCAGGAAATGCTCGGTCATGCGGATATATCCACAACGCAAATTTATACGCATGTGACGAAAACAAGGCTGAAGGATGTGTACAAGCAGTTTCATCCGCGAGCATAGCCGCAGGTGGCTGCGGCTTTTTTGTTTAGAGCGACAGAAAATATTGAAGTTTCTCATTATTTCCAAATGCATTGTCAAGGGGAATGAAAACGGTTTATACTTGAGTTGTCAGACCTCTTAGCGATACAATAGACGTATAGAAAAAAAGGAGGCTTTCAAGATGCCTGCATACAAATATAATCGTGTGTTTTTAATTGTGATGGACTCAGTCGGAATCGGCGAAGCGCCGGATGCCGCTGACTTTAATGATGAAGGCGCTCATACGCTCGGTCATATTGCCGAGCATATGAGCGGATTACATATGCCGAATATGGCAAAGCTCGGCCTTGGTCTTATCGAAGATATCAAAGGTGTAGAAAAAACAGAACATCCGCTTGCCTACTATGGAAAAATACAAGAAGCGTCAAACGGAAAAGATACGATGACCGGCCATTGGGAGATTATGGGTTTATACATTGATAAACCATTTAAAGTGTTCCCGGAAGGCTTTCCTGATGAATTGCTTCAAGAGCTGGAAAAGAGATCTGGCCGCAAAATTATTGGAAACAAGCCGGCTTCCGGCACAGCGATTTTGGATGAGCTTGGTCAGGAGCACATGGAGACAGGGGCTTTAATTGTTTACACGTCTGCTGACTCTGTTCTGCAAATTGCCGCTCACGAAGAGGTTGTGCCGCTTGAGGAGCTGTATCGCATTTGCGAAACGGCGAGAGAGCTGACGCTTGATCCGAAATATATGGTTGGCCGCATTATTGCACGGCCGTTCGTCGGAGAGCCGGGTCAATTCAAACGGACGCCAAACCGCCATGACTATGCCCTTAAACCGTTTGATCGCACTGTCATGAATGAATTGAAAGACAGCGGCTTAGATGTGATTTCAATCGGTAAAATCTCTGATATTTACGACGGAGAAGGCATTACTTCTTCACGCAGAACGGTTTCTAATATGGACGGAATGGACAAGGTGATCGATACGCTGGGAGAAGACTTTACGGGTCTGAGCTTTGCGAACCTTGTTGATTTTGACGCGTTATTCGGACACCGCCGTGACCCTGAAGGCTACGGACGCGCGCTTGAAGAATTTGATGCGCGGCTTCCGGAAGTGTTTGAAAAAATGAGAGAAGACGATCTGTTAATTATTACAGCCGACCACGGCAATGATCCGATTCATCATGGGACTGACCATACACGCGAGTATGTGCCGATTCTCGCTTACAGCAAAAAACATAAGAAAGCGCAAATGCTGCCGCTTGCAGATACATTTGCCGATATTGGCGCAACGATCGCTGATAATTTCCAAACAAATAAACCGAAATACGGGAAAAGCTTTTTATCTTTATTACAATAGGGGGACTGTTTCTTGAAGGACAGAATTGAACGCGCAGCCGCTTTTATTAAACAAAACCTGCCGGAATCTCCGAAGATCGGCCTTATTTTAGGCTCAGGTCTTGGCATTTTGGCGGACGAAATCGAAAATCCGGTCAAGCTGAAATATGAAGATATACCTGAATTCCCGGTATCTACTGTTGAAGGGCATGCCGGACAGCTTGTGCTTGGCACTCTTGAAGGAGTTTCCGTCATTGCAATGCAGGGCCGCTTTCATTTTTATGAAGGCTACTCAATGGAGAAAGTCACATTCCCTGTACGCGTGATGAAAGCGCTCGGTGTGGAAGCGTTGATCGTGACAAATGCCGCAGGCGGTGTCAACACTGAATTCCGTGCGGGAGACTTAATGATTATTACCGATCATATCAACTTTATGGGAACAAACCCGTTAATCGGGCCAAACGAAGCAGATTTCGGCGCCAGATTTCCAGATATGTCTTCAGCCTATGACAAAGATCTGTCCAGCCTGGCTGAAAAGATTGCGAAAGACCTTAATATCCCAATTCAAAAAGGCGTGTACACTGCTGTGACAGGACCTTCTTACGAAACACCGGCAGAAGTCCGTTTCTTAAGAACGATGGGCTCTGATGCAGTCGGCATGTCTACTGTTCCGGAAGTCATTGTAGCGAATCATGCGGGAATGCGGGTTCTTGGCATTTCCTGCATCTCTAACGCGGCAGCCGGAATTCTGGATCAGCCTTTAAGTCACGATGAAGTGATGGAAGTGACCGAAAAAGTAAAAGCTGGATTCTTAAAGCTTGTTAAAGCGATCGTCGCTCAGTACGAATAAAAATGAATCAATGCAGGACCAAAAGACAGCTGTGTCTGATATCACACAGCTGTCTTTTTTATGCCCAAAATTCGAAACATTTTCCATCAGTGGCGTATAAAACCATCCCGCTTGGAAAAAATAAAAAGGATTATGAAATGGAGGGCTTTTGAGATGAAACGTCTTTTATCCACTTTGTTGATTGGTATAATGCTGCTTACATTTGCACCGTCTGCATTTGCAAAACAAGACGGAAAACGTACATCGGAGCTTGCTCATGAAGCGAAGTCTGCGGTGCTGATAGAACGTGACACAGGAAAAGTGCTTTACAACAAGAACAGCAATGAGAGACTGGCGCCTGCAAGCATGACGAAAATTATGACGATGCTTTTGATTATGGAAGCTTTAGATAAAGGCAAAATCAAAATGAGTGATAAAGTCCGTACAAGCGAGCATGCGGCGTCAATGGGCGGCTCACAGATATTCCTTGAGCCCGGCGAAGAAATGACTGTCAAAGAAATGCTGAAAGGCATCGCAATCGCTTCGGGAAATGACGCTTCCGTCGCCATGGCTGAATTTATTTCCGGCTCTGAAGAAGAATTTGTGAAGAAAATGAATAAAAAAGCAAAAGAGCTGGGATTGAAAAATACATCCTTTAAAAACCCAACAGGACTGACCGAGGAAGGACACTACAGCTCTGCTTATGACATGGCAATCATGGCTAAGGAATTATTGAAATACGAATCAATTACGAAGTTTACCGGCACGTATGAAGATTATCTGCGTGAAAATACAGATAAAAAGTTTTGGCTTGTAAATACAAATCGCCTTATCAAATTTTATCCTGGTGTAGACGGCGTAAAAACAGGCTATACAGGCGAAGCGAAATATTGTCTGACTGCTTCGGCTAAAAAAGGAAACATGCGGGCCATAGCGGTTGTATTCGGAGCGAGCACGCCTAAAGAAAGAAACGCGCAAGTGACAAAAATGCTTGACTTCGCCTTTAGCCAATATGAAACGCATCCTTTATATAAACGAAATCAAACAGTAGCAAAAGTAAAGGTCAAAAAAGGGAAACAAAAATTGATCGAACTCACTACATCTGAGCCGATTTCAATATTGACGAAAAAAGGCGAGGATATGAACGATGTGAAAAAAGAAATCAAGATGAAGGACAATATTAGTGCTCCGATTCAAAAAGGCCAAGAGCTTGGCACTCTTGTTCTGAAAAAGGATGGAGAAGTACTCGCTGAAAGTCCTGTTGCTGCAAAAGAAGATATGAAGAAAGCCGGGTTTATCACATTCTTAAAGCGGACGATGGGAGACTGGACAAAATTTAAGTAATTATGCCGAATGACCACTAGTTTTGTCACGGTGAAGGAATTCATTCCGTCGAAATCGAAACACTCATTATCCGATCATATCAAGGAGGAATGAGCATGAGCCTTGGAATTGACATGAATGTCAAAGAATCTGTGCTTTGTATTCGATTAACAGGCGAACTCGATCACCATACGGCTGAAACCCTGAAGCAAAAAGTGACTCAATCATTGGAGAAGGATGATATTCGCCATATCGTGCTGAACTTGGAGGACCTTTCCTTTATGGACAGCTCGGGGCTTGGCGTTATTTTAGGAAGATACAAGCAAATTAAGCAAATTGGCGGGGAAATGGTCGTTTGCGCTATCTCTCCTGCGGTGAAGCGATTGTTTGATATGTCGGGTCTGTTTAAAATTATCCGATTTGAACAATCTGAACAGCAGGCGCTCCTGACACTGGGGGTGGCATCATGAAAAATGAAATGCACCTTGAGTTTTCTGCCCTCAGTCAGAATGAATCGTTCGCCCGTGTGACAGTTGCATCATTTATAGCTCAGCTGGACCCGACAATGGATGAACTGACTGAAATCAAAACAGTCGTGTCAGAGGCTGTCACGAATGCGATTATCCATGGATATGAAGAGAACTGTGAAGGAAAAGTTTACATTTCAGTGACGCTGGAAGATCATGTCGTATATATGACCATTCGTGATGAAGGCTTAGGCATTACAGATCTTGAAGAAGCCCGTCAGCCTCTATTTACGACTAAGCCTGAGCTTGAGCGCTCTGGAATGGGCTTTACCATTATGGAAAATTTCATGGATGATGTCAGTATCGATTCATCGCCTGAAATGGGAACAACGATTCGCTTAACAAAGCACTTATCAAAAAGCAAAGCGCTTTGTAATTAAGGAGATTTGTTATGGATGTGGAGGTTAAGAAAAACGGCAAAAACGCTCAGCTGAAGGATCATGAAGTAAAGGAATTAATCAAACAAAGCCAAAATGGCGACCAGCAGGCAAGAGACCTCCTCATAGAAAAAAACATGCGTCTTGTTTGGTCTGTCGTACAGCGGTTTTTAAACAGAGGATATGAGCCTGACGATCTCTTCCAGATCGGCTGCATCGGGCTGTTAAAATCTGTTGACAAATTTGATTTAACCTATGATGTGCGTTTTTCAACGTATGCAGTGCCGATGATTATCGGAGAAATCCAACGATTTATCCGTGATGACGGAACCGTAAAGGTATCACGGTCATTAAAAGAGCTTGGAAACAAAATCCGGCGCGCGAAGGATGAGCTTTCGAAAACACTGGGCAGAGTGCCGACGGTGCAGGAGATCGCTGACCATTTGGAGATTGAAGCTGAGGATGTTGTACTGGCCCAAGAGGCGGTAAGGGCTCCATCTTCGATTCACGAAACCGTTTATGAAAATGACGGAGATCCGATTACCCTGCTTGATCAAATCGCTGACAACTCAGAAGAAAAATGGTTTGACAAAATTGCGCTGAAAGAAGCAATCAGCGATTTGGAGGAAAGGGAAAAACTAATCGTCTATCTCAGATATTATAAAGACCAGACACAGTCCGAGGTGGCTGAGCGGCTCGGGATCTCTCAGGTGCAGGTTTCCAGGCTTGAAAAGAAAATATTAAAACAGATCAAGGTTCAAATGGATCATACGGATGGCTAGTCTGCAGTGCAGGCTAGCTTTTTTGTGTGCAAAAGCGTGGTAATTTATGGTCTTTTCGAGCGGATGAATGAGAACAAAATCGAACCACATACTACATATATAACCACCGAAAGATGGTGATCAATGATGGAACGACGAATATTTATCCGGCTTCGCCACCGGGTGCTGGCACATCCAGGGGATATTATTACCGTTGGAGATGCCGCGCAAATAGAAGGGCAGCTTCAGCTGAAAAAGAAACTTTCGGCTATGCCGCTTTATCAGGTGAGCGAAAAAGATAAAAATATCGTAATTCTGGATATCATACAAGTCCTCAGAGCCATTCATTTACAAGATCCGACACTTGATGTTCAAACCGTAGGCGGAGCAGAAACCATTGTTGAAATTCAATATCGAAAGCGAAATTTATCAACGGTTCTATTTATCGGTGTCTGGCTGCTTCTGTTTATTGGATCGTGTCTTGCCATCATGAACTTTCATGAGGATGTAAGCATGAGAGATGTTCATATCGCACTATATGAAATCATAACCGGAGAGAGGAATGACTATCCATATTTGCTTCAAATCCCATACAGCATCGGTTTGGGACTGGGGATGATCGTGTTTTTTAACCACATATTTAAAAAGCGCCTAAATGAAGAGCCCAGCCCGCTGGAGGTTGAGATGTTTAACTATCAGCTTGATCTCGATCAATATGTGGCCATGCATGAGAATCAAGAAACCATAAAGGATCTGCATGATCGTTAGTGTATTGTTCATTATTTTTGTCGGGCTCGGCGGAGGCATAACGGTGGGGGCGGGTTTCGTTGCTTTTTTAACCGTAATGGGAATCATTCCGCGGCTGATGCAGCTCACCAAAACAATGAGATTTGTTCAGGCTTATGAAGCGGCTGTCATTCTTGGCGCGGTTTGCGGGGGATGGGAGACGCTTCATATGAATCATCTTTATCTAACAAAATGGATAGCTGTGCCGGTCGGGCTTCTGGCAGGTTTGTTCGTCGGGATGCTAGCGGCTGCTCTTACAGAAGTTTTAAATGTCCTGCCGATTTTGGCGAAACGAATCGGGCTCAGAAGTAAAATCATTATTTTATTAATGGCCATCGTGATTGGGAAAATCGCGGGATCTTTATTTCACTGGCTGTACTTTATTGACCATTCATAAGGAGGTTTCAAGATGACAAACATAAAAGAAAATTACAAATCAAAAGTGAAAACATATCAGCCTAAGCCGCCTTACGTCTGGAACTGTGTAAAAGCCTTTTTAGTGGGCGGACTGATTTGTGCAATCGGGCAAGGTCTGCAAAATTTTTATATCCATTTTTTTGATTTCAATGAAAAAACTGCGGGGAATCCAACAGCTGCAACGCTGATATTAATTTCTGCCCTGCTTACAGGGTTTGGCATCTATGACAGAATCGGACAATTCGCAGGCGCAGGTTCAGCCGTACCTGTCACAGGTTTTGCCAACAGTATGGCAAGCGCGGCTCTTGAATATAAAAGCGAAGGATTAGTGCTTGGAGTAGCGACAAATATGTTTAAACTGGCAGGAAATGTTATTGTTTTCGGAGTTGTAGCTGCATACATCGTTGGAATGATTCGGTTTGCTTTTGAGAAACTGATGTCATAGGAGGAGAAGAAAATGAAATTAACAGGAAAGCAAACCTGGGTATTTGAACATCCCATATTTGTCAACTCAGCGGGAACGGCAGCAGGACCAAAGGAAAAAGACGGACCGCTCGGCTCTTTATTTGATAAAACCTATGACGAAATGCATTGTAATCAAAAAAGCTGGGAAATGGCGGAACGGCAGCTGATGGAAGACGCTGTTAATGTTGCGCTTCAAAAAAACAATCTGACAAAAGATGATATTGACCTATTGCTGGCAGGCGACTTGCTGAACCAAAACGTGACGGCTAACTATGTGGCAAGACACTTGAAAATCCCATTTCTTTGTATGTTTGGTGCCTGTTCAACATCAATGGAAACAGTTGCTGTCGCATCAGCCTTAGTTGATGGCGGGTTTGCCAAAAGGGCACTCGCTGCCACTAGCAGTCACAATGCAACTGCGGAAAGACAGTTTCGCTATCCGACAGAATACGGAGGCCAAAAACCGGACACTGCTACCTCCACTGTAACCGGAAGCGGTGCAGTTGTCATCAGTCAGACACCGGGTGATATCCAAATCACAAGTGCGACTGTCGGAAAGGTTTCTGATTTAGGAATTACAGACCCTTTTGATATGGGATCGGCTATGGCTCCGGCTGCAGCTGATACAATTAAGCAGCACTTTAAAGATCTCAACCGGACAGCGGATGATTATGATCTAATCCTGACAGGTGACCTGTCAGGCGTCGGTTCTCCAATCGTAAAAGACATCTTAAAAGAAGATGGATATCCAGTCGGCACAAAGCATGATGATTGCGGGCTTCTGATTTACACTCCGGATCAGCAGGTCTTTGCCGGGGGGAGCGGCTGTGCTTGTTCAGCGGTTGTCACCTACTCTCATATTTTTAAGCAGCTGAGAGAAGGAAATTTAAACCGTGTATTTGTCGTAGCGACCGGGGCACTATTAAGCCCGACGATGATCCAGCAAAAAGAAACCATCCCGACTATCGCCCACGGGGTTGTATTTGAGCGTGCAGGAGGTGCATCTTAACATGGACTACCTTTTGGCTTTTGTCTGCGGCGGGGCCATTTGTATCGTCGGCCAGCTGCTCTTGGATATTTTTAAATTGACGCCAGCTCATGTCATGACATCATTTGTTGTAATCGGTGCAATATTAGATGGTTTCGGCATTTACGATAAATTTATTGAATTTGCCGGAGGAGGCGCCACCGTTCCGATCGTCAGCTTCGGTCACAGTCTTCTGCACGGCGCCATGCATCAGGCGCATATACACGGATTTATCGGAATCGGCATGGGGATTTTTGAGCTGACCTCGGCCGGTATCTCAGCCGCTATTCTTTTCGCCTTTATCGTAGCTGTTATTTTCAAACCGAAAGGATAATGCCGACATGACGACAAAACGCAAGGTCATACTGGTAACAGACGGGGATGTTTATGCCGCTAAAACAATTGAATACGCCGCAAGCAAAGTGGGAGGCCGATGCATTTCACAATCAAAAGGGAATCCTTCCACCCGCAGCGGCGCCGAGCTTGTCAAGCTGATCGCCTCAGCACCGTATGATCCTGTATTTGTCATGTTTGACGACTCCGGCCTTCAAGGAGAGGGTCCGGGAGAAGCCGCTCTAACCTATGTCGCAACCCATCCGTCTATTGAAGTGCTCGGTGTGATTGCGGTCGCGTCAAAAACACATCAGGCTGAATGGACCAGGGTCGATGTAAGCATTGACCGCAATGGAGAAATAACTGAATACGGCGTCGATAAAGTCGGGGAAAGGGAATTTGATGACCACAGAATGAGTGGAGATACAGTCTATTGCCTTGATAAACTTGATCTCCCACTTATTGTCGGTATCGGGGATATCGGCAAAATGGGCAGAAAAGACGATATCTCAAAAGGGTCGCCAATCACCATGAAAGCGGTCGAGTTTATTTTAGAAAGGAGCGGGTATCATGCCGGACCACAAGGAAGAGAAAATTCGGGTTTATCGGAATCCAGCTAAAAATGAAGAGTATTTCAAAAACCGTGTTGGGATGGGGACGAGCTATGATGTAGGTGTTCGCAAGCTCACGATTTTAGATAAAGAGATCCAGCTTTACTATCTAAATGGATTATGCGATACAGTTTATATTATTCATTTAATGAGAGAGCTTGTTGCCATTAACAATCGGAAAGAAGACCCTGATGAGCTGGTCGACATCGTCGAAAACAGGCTGCTTAACGCCCAGGTCGAAAAAGTAAAAACCTTGGATGAAACCACCGACCAAGTGCTGTCCGGGCTCGTCGCTGTCATTGTTGAAGGTGCAGGTTTCGCATTTATAATTGACGTCAGAAGCTATCCGGGCAGAAACCCGGAAGAACCTGATACGGAAAAGGTAGTCAGAGGAGCCAGAGACGGATTTGTTGAAAATATCGTCGTCAATACGGCCCTTCTCAGAAGGCGGATCAGAGACGAGCGCCTTCGAGTCAAGATGACTAAAGTTGGTGAGCGGTCAAAGACGGATTTAAGCATTTGTTATATAGAAGATATAGCTGATCCGGATCTGGTTGAGATCGTAGAAAAAGAAGTTGCATCCATTGATGTCGATGGATTAACAATGGCAGACAAAACTGTCGAGGAATTCATTGTTAATCAAAGCTATAATCCTTTTCCGCTCGTGCGCTATACAGAAAGACCGGATGTGGCCGCAAATCATGTTCTAGAAGGCCATGTTATCATTATAGTGGACACATCGCCGAGTGTGATCATTACCCCGACGACTTTATTTCACCATGTGCAGCATGCTGAAGAATATAGGCAGGCGCCTTCAGTCGGGACCTTTTTAAGATGGGTAAGATTTTTCGGTATTCTTGCTTCTACTTTATTTCTTCCGATCTGGTTTCTCTTTGTGCTTCAGCCTGACCTGCTCTCGGACAATATGAAATTTATCGGTTTAAATAAAGATACGCATATCCCGATCATCCTGCAGATATTTTTAGCTGACTTAGGAATCGAGTTTCTCAGAATGGCTGCCATTCACACCCCGACGGCTTTATCAACAGCAATGGGTTTAATTGCCGCTGTTCTGATCGGGGAGATTGCGATTGAGGTCGGCCTTTTTTCTCCTGAGGTGATTCTGTACGTCTCACTTGCGGCGATTGGAACCTTTACGACGCCCAGTTATGAATTAAGCTTGGCAAACAAAATGAGCCGTCTTGTCCTCATGATACTCGTTGCCTTATTTCATATAAAAGGGCTCGTCATCGGATTTACAGTGCTAATTATTGCCATGGCAAGCATCAAATCCCTTCAGACACCGTACTTATGGCCGCTGATTCCCTTTAACGGAAAGGCGCTGTGGCAGGTTCTTGTCCGCACAGCGAAACCTGGCGCAAAAGTAAGACCCAGTATCGTTCACCCCAAAAATCGCTTAAGGCAGCCTACCAATTCATAATCGCATTGAAACTGACTGAAGAGTATGATAATGTATGTCTTAATTATGAAGGGACAGTCCATAAAACTGTCCTTTCATCCATAAGCGGAGAAAGAGGGAATGACATTGTTCTTACACGGCACAAGCAGACAAAATCAACATGGTCATTTAGAAATCGGAGGTGTGGATGCTCTCTATTTAGCGGAGAAATATGGTACACCTCTTTACGTATATGATGTGGCTTTAATACGTGAGCGTGCTAAAAGCTTTAAGCAGGCGTTTATTTTCGCAGGGCTGAAAGCACAGGTGGCATATGCGAGCAAAGCATTCTCATCAGTTGCAATGATTCAGCTCGCTGAGGAAGAGGGACTTTCTTTAGATGTTGTATCCGGAGGAGAGCTATATACGGCTGTTGCGGCAGGCTTTCCGGCAGAACGCATCCACTTTCATGGAAACAATAAGAGCAGGGAAGAACTGCGCATGGCGCTTGAGCACCGCATCGGCTGCATTGTGGTGGATAATTTCTATGAAATTGCGCTTCTTGAAGACCTATGTAAAGAAACGGGTCACTCCATCGATGTTCTTCTTCGGATCACGCCCGGAGTAGAAGCGCATACGCATGACTACATTACAACGGGCCAGGAAGATTCAAAGTTTGGTTTCGACCTTCATAACGGACAAACTGAACGGGCCATCGAACAAGTATTACAATCGGAACACATTCAGCTGCTGGGTGTCCATTGCCATATCGGATCGCAAATCTTTGATACGGCCGGTTTTGTGTTAGCAGCGGAAAAAATCTTCAAAAAACTAGACGAGTGGAGAGATTCATATTCATTTGTATCCAAGGTGCTGAATCTTGGAGGAGGTTTCGGCATTCGTTATACGGAAGATGATGAACCGCTTCATGCCACTGAATACGTTGAAAAAATTATCGAAGCTGTGAAAGAAAATGCTTCCCGTTACGGTTTTGACATCCCGGAAATTTGGATCGAACCGGGCCGTTCTCTCGTGGGAGACGCAGGCACAACTCTTTATACGGTTGGCTCTCAAAAAGAAGTGCCGGGTGTCCGCCAGTATGTGGCAGTAGACGGAGGCATGAACGACAATATTCGTCCTGCGCTTTACCAAGCTAAATATGAAGCTGCGGCAGCCAACAGGATCGGAGAAGCGCATGACAAAACGGTATCAATTGCCGGAAAGTGCTGTGAAAGCGGAGATATGCTGATTTGGGATATTGACCTGCCGGAAGTAAAAGAAGGCGATCTTCTTGCCGTTTTTTGTACAGGCGCTTATGGATACAGCATGGCCAACAATTATAACCGTATTCCGAGACCCGCCGTTGTATTTGTCGAAAACGGTGAGGCTCATTTAGTCGTGAAGCGAGAAACATACGAGGATATTGTAAAACTTGATCTGCCATTTAAAACAGGTGTAAAGCAATAAAAGAAAGCGCCGATTTTTCGGCGCTTTTCTTATTTGAATATAGATACAATCGCATTCCAGATAGATACGAAGAAATCAATGACTTTCTGGATGAAGTTTTTGCCTTCATCTGATTCTATGAATTTCGTAATCTTATCTTTCGCTTTATCTAGCTGGTCACTGACCTGTCCCCAGTCAATGTCAGCGTTTTTCATCTTATTGAATAGGGAGACAAGCTGGTTCTTTTGGCTGTCAGTAAGTGTGACGTTTAAATCAGAAGCTGCGTCGTCCACTTGTTTTTCGATGTCAGCTTTATTATCAGGCACCCCGTTTTTAGCAAACTCTTCTTTGATTTTTGCAATCAGGGCTGCCGCATTTTCGTTACCGATTTTGTCTCCAAGCTCTGATGTCGTGACAAGCTCTTGGTTGGCGACCTGCTTAACATCCTCCGAGATCGCTTCGTCAGAAGAAACTTCATACGCCTTAATCAATCCAGTTAAAGCCGCAGTCCCGGATACTTCAAACGGTGCTGTAACATACACCTTCGCATCTTTCACACCGGCTGTCATCAGTGCATTCAGGTACATTTCATCCGTGATGCCGCTGATATTATGGGTCTCAACATTCAATCCGGAGCCTTTTTTGGCAATGGTGATTGACGATGAAGAAATCGCTCTCGATCCGATTTGCGCGTTTGATATATATTTTCCTAAATATTCATGTTCTTCCTTATTGGTCACGGTTACCGTTGTGGCATTATCAGGGACATTCATTTCATCAAGCACTTTTTGTTTGTCGGATTCTGACAAATCAGCACCTAGTGTTACAATGACATCTCCAACTGCGGCATCCGCGAGACTGACCTTCGGAACCGTCAGCAGCAAAACGGCCGCTGCCAGCATTCCAATCCAAATTTTCTTCAAAGCAGTTTGACCTCCTTCAATTTCACAAGCAGCTGGATAGTGCTGCTTTGTGAGGACCTGAATCATGAAAAATACAGTTCCGTTAGGTTAGACGGAGATAAAGAGATTCAGGTTTCATTTTTATTTTTTAGTAAAGCTCGGGAGATTCGTTTTCCCCCGAAAGGTGTGGTATAATAGCCGCGACAAGGAGAGGCAGGCTATAACCTATCATACATAATCTCCTTTGAAAATTAAAATAAAGAAAGTAGGCATACAATTGAAAACAGGTTACTTTTTATTAGAAGACGGGAACAAAATTGAATTTGAACTTTATCCTGAAGCTGCACCTGGAACTGTTGCAAACTTTGAAAAGCTTGCAAACGAAGGCTTTTATGACGGGCTTACATTCCATCGAGTGATCCCTGGCTTCGTCAGCCAAGGCGGATGCCCGCACGGAACTGGTACTGAGTAAGAAACTAACAACAAAATTTATTGTCTTCTAAGTAACAACTTATCAATTATATGCCCTCTTTTGAAAATTTAACAAGGAAGTAGGAAGAAAAATGAAAACAGGTTACATTTTAATGGAAAATGGCAACAAACTTGAATTTGAACTTTACGATGAAGCAGCTCCGGGTACAGTAGCTAACTTTGAAAAGCTTGCGAATGAAGGCTTTTATGATGGTGTAACTTTCCACCGAGTAATTCCAGGTTTCGTAAGCCAAGGGGGAGATCCTACTGGAACAGGGATGGGTGGCCCAGGTTACACAATCAAATGTGAAACAGAAGGAAATCCGCATACACATGAAGCGGGCTCTCTTTCTATGGCACATGCCGGAAAAGACACTGGCGGCAGCCAATTTTTCATCGTACATGAGCCACAGCCGCATTTGAACGGTGTTCACACTGTGTTCGGTAAAGTGACAAGCGGATTAGAATTCGCAAAAAATATGTCTAACGGTGACGTCATGAAAGAAGTTCGTGTAGAAGGCTAATTGGCAGATGGTAAGCTTCCTCGATTGGGGGAGCTTTTTTTATTGCAACTAATTGAATAATGTACTAAATATTCATTATTAATATGTTTATTGATTTTAGGGCGAGTATTTTAGAGGAGGAAGTAAAGTGAATAATGAAATATACGAAATTGTAGAGAAGATCAATAATCTCAATAATAAAGAGCAAGTGGCATTGCTCGATTTAATGGTGGGATTCCTTCAACAAACAGTACTGGATAAAGAAAGTTTGGATTCGGCTAGGATAATTCAGATGTTTAATGTTTTGCTTAAGGAAATCAATCGTGAGTATACTCCTGAAGAAGTTGAAAAAATGTATTTGCTACGAGATATGTTGGATTTGAAAGCAAGCATTGATAAATAGCGTTAAACCTGCGTAAAGGGGGCTTACAATGGTTTTAATTGCTGAGCAATATAAAAGAATACAATAGAGCATACAGCGCTCAGATTGCAATAAAATTATGATTTTATTTAAATAGGGGAGGGGAGTGAAGGTGATTTTTTTAAATTCTAATATAAAAACACGCAAAAATTAAAAATTTAAAAAACAAATGTATTCTTAAAATTATATAGGATTTGTAATGCATTTCATTGGAGATATGTTATAATCTGTTTATAACAGATGCTATACACATCGTATAGCATACAATATAATAAAATTAAAAAACCAGGGTGTTGGTAGCACCCCGGTAAAAAGTTGCCCATGAGTGGTATGCTCAGAAGCAAATCATTGTAGACCTAACCCTTCAGGTTTCCAGGCTCAAGGGAGGTCTATTTTTCGTTTCCAATCAATACAAATAAACCTACTGCATTTAACATAAGCGTACAAAAATTAATCATGACCATCATTGATTCGTAAATTGACATATGCTGCATCACCTCATTATTAAAATCAAAGATAAAATTAAATAGGGTGAGCATTAACTTATAGGCAACTTTTGTTATTTTGATTCTATCATAGATTCTGAAAAAACAGAATAAGATATTTATCAGTATGTAATAAAATAAAAAAAGAGGCCTGTAAACTACAGATCCCGACCTCATCGTCGCAAAACACGATACCGTCTATTTAATTAGTGACTAATACTTCATCATCTGCTTTCCATAAGATTAAAATGTCTACATACTCTTTTCTAAAGGAATCTTCATCATTCTTGATTACAATGCATTCAACTACATCAACATCTGGATATTTCTCTTTAACATTTGCAACAAAGTAAGGTAGAGTTTTTTTATAATCACAAGATAAACCAGAAATTAAACATTTGTTCTTTCTATCATAAGACTTTAATAAGTAAGAATAATAAAATGATTCCATTCAATTCATCCCCTTGATTAAATTGTTTTGTTTCAATACAATGGGAAGGAATCAACCCTTTTACGATTAGGAGAGTGTGCCCGCACATCCTAATCACCCAAACCAAGCTACAAACTGGATACATATAGCCGGTACAGCTACAAGTAATACTCCAAAAGCCAATTTACAGAACCGTTCGTTATGTACCTCAGTTTTATTCATTAGCGTCAGCTTCCTCTACGTCATACTCACCAATCTCACATAAATTGTCGCTAACTCTAGGGATAACCGTTTGTCCTCCGCCCATTTCAAACATCACATGTATATGATCAATTGCCATTTGCAACATTGACTCTAAATTGTCTCTTGCGTCCTCTTCACTTTCACCATCTATATTGAAGGAAACTGGAATTGTGACATCGGTATGTATGTTGAAGCGCTTTGTAGGCGCTCCATTATTATTTGTTTCAATGAAATTAACTTCTTCTGATTTGTTATTCAGGATGAAATGGTGAAAGTGATTAGCTATATCCTCAAAGCGTTCCTCGTTAGTGATTGTCTCTAAGCTCGATACGTTAGTTCCTACAGTGTGTCGGTTAATTTGCATTGTCAGTATCCCCTTTAGTATGTTTTGGTTTTGTCTAACAATTGAAAGCCTTCTAATGTAATTAGCTCTCGATTATCAATAAGTGCATCCCATAAGGTTGTGTGAAGCAGTTTATCAACTACCGCATTAGTCAGAGTGACAAGGCTTTTGTATTGAATATCTTCGGCCAAGAAATCTGAATGAAGCCTATCATACAGCCCATCTCCTCTTTTTAAGACTTGATATAGATGAACTTGACCATCTTCACCAGCTATTGCGAACTGCTTATAAAAGAGTATTGCGGGTAAATCACCTAAGTCACTTCTGCGGATGATTATGTGTTTCAATTTTACGCCCCCTCGTAATACAAGTTCGACTTATTGTACTTAATATACTACTTAACCACATCGCAAGTCAATCCTTTTTAACAAAATTTATTTGATATGTCGTTCATGTTGTATGAAATGTGATACAATAGGTATACCTAGTCGAACTTGAGGTGTTATAAGTGAGTAAATTGAAAATAAGCTATAAACCAATGGAAATAACATTAATAAAGCGTGATAAAACACGAAGTGACTTGAAAAAGGATTTGGGGATTTCGCCTTCAACACTGGCTAAAATGTCAAGAGGCGAAGTAGTGGCGTTAACTGTTATCCTTAAGATCTGTGAGTATTTAGATTGCCCTATTCAGGAAGTTGTAGAGTTTATAGAAGATAAATCTGAATACTCTTAAGCAAAAGTATTGCTTTTATTTTTTAATTCGTTAAACAAAACCATTGAAATATTCAATTGTCCAAATTTCAGACAATCAAAAGTATTGCAATAGCTGTTATACTGTAAGGAGAGGTGAACGGGATGGAGAAACAAATATTAGAAGCTATTCAGCAGTTATCAAAAGATATTGCTGAAGTTAAGCAGGATGTAAAGGAAATCAAGAATACAGTTACTCGTATAGAGGAAAACGAACCTGAAGAAGTTATGTCCATGCTTAAATTGATCAATAAGAACATTGAGCGTGATCATAGTTATAACGATAAGAAGTTCTCAAGCTTAGAAAGACGTATTCATGAATTAGAAGAAAGATTGAATAACTGAGTATTTTCGCAGACGTCTGCGAATTTGATAAACAGTATACGTATACCGATTTGCAACAACATAAGTTAAAAAGACCCCTTCACATCTAAAAGTGAAGGGGTTATTTTAATTATTTAGTCTTAATACTTCTCAGAAAAACACTTCTGTTCTCAGTTGCATTTGTAAGCATTGTTGCATTTTCATTGAGTCTTTGTACTAATGCTTCTTTAGCTTTACCTTCAAATGAAGAGAGTAATGCAACATACACTTCAGCTATAACCTGTTGAGCTGAGGAAAAATCTGATGCGTTTTTTGTGTCTTCTTTTAGGCTCTGACAATGAGTTTTTAAACTTGAACCCACAATTTTTTTTAATTCCTCATTCTGTTGTAACCGTCTGTAAAACTCATCTGCATCCATATTAACTCCATATGGCAATTCAAATCCCCCTTATAACCGTAACCAGCTTGCTAATTCATTATCCTTATCTTTTAAATCCTCAGCCATTTTAACAATAAACTCACTAATATCCTCTAAATCTCTAATCAAATAATGAAGAGAAGCCTCAGTTTGATACTGTTCTTCTGAGTCATAAAATGCTGCCCCATCTTTCACATAAGGTGCGTGAAACAATACAGCTTTATCAACATCGCTTGGATCTAGATCCTTGAATTCTCCTAATCTCTTCCCGCAAATAGATTTTACGTCATAAACCATTTTGCTGTGATCATGAGGGAATCGTTCAATTGCTTGTTTCTTTGTTTTTAAGTCTTCGATAGCTGCCTGTAATCGTTTAGCTAATTCTTTTGCATACTTTGCATCCACTTTAATTGTCTGGCCATTCATGCCTGAGAAAGATGAGAATGATTCGATATTCTGGTTATAGACACCTTTGCTGCCATCAACACTCTTGATGTTACCATTCTTATCAAACGTAAAGTTCGAATCATTTAAACTATGAGTATCGGGATTTTTTGCAAATGCTTGGCCATAGAAGGAAGTAATAAGACTCCCTAAAACACCAGGAATACCTAGAGACGTATTAAGCCGGTTAGCACGATCTTGACGTGCGATGCTTGGGTCTTTAGTGAATATGGTAGTTCCGTTGTGTCTGTCGTATTCTAAAAACCAACCTGAACCCACCATATCATCAGGATTAATGATTGCTTTGTGATACAGATCAAATTCGCCATTTCTGATTTTCTTCTGTGTTTCTTCATCGTGCAGCTTAACAATGGAAGGGTTATTAAAAGCTACACTGTAAACGTTATTGTTTACACCAGCGTATTCTGCATCTGCCCCTCCAAGCGAGTGACCTGTTGTCGAAATCACTGTGTTAGCGCCAGCATACTTTTTCACTTCATTGGCAACAATCTTATCACCTTGATCAAATTGAGATGTCTTTGTGACAATTTTGTATTCTCCGCTCTTAATCATTATCGCTTGTTCCATACTGCCGTTATACTTGGCAATGGCTTTAGAGTTTTCAGATGCATCTTTTTTCATTATGTATTGGACTTTCTTTTTCGGATCTTTACCCATTACCACGTTTCCGCCATCTGCACTTATAACGTCAGCTTTAATTTGTTCCTGGTTTGTTCCTTGAAAACCTACGACAACATTCTCAGGCTCTTTTGGTTTAACCCATTTGCCATCTTTTTTCTTTGCTTGGACAAATACGTAAACATCTAGGCCTGTATCTGGGTCTTTTTTGATTTTATCTATGAAATATTGTTTTCCTGAATTAATCTTTACGGGTATGTTTTTCGAGAAATGTTTTTTCAAATACTCATCTCGATAAGTTAGTTGACTAATACTATAATAATCTTGGTCAGATATATTAGGAACCTTAGCCTTCTTGCTCATGTACATTGACACGCTCCTCATGTAAAATAAGCACTGAAAGGATGGTTTTATGAAAAAATACATTATTATCCTGTTGTCAGCAATCATCATTATAACACTTGGAGGAATATACATGAAACACCAATATGATGAAAAGCAAGAAAAAGTTAAGACTGCAGAACTAGAGCTATTTGATAAAGCTAAAAAACGAATGACTGATTACATAAATGCTAACTATGAAGGTATAAATAAAATTGAGTTCTCGGACAAATATGAAATAGACCCAATGGGTGGTATTAATGCAGAGGGGTATTTGAACGGTAACAAAGAAAAAGAGTTTTGGGGGATTTATGACAAGTCAAATGACACTATAACATCGTCTTATGTTGATGCTAAAGAAAAGCCAGAATGCGAAGATAAGCCATGTGAATATTAAGTGAAAATCCCCTCACAATAATGTGAAGGGGGAGTGTAATATTAACTGTGTAAGTAAGGAATGCGTACGGTTCCTTACTCACACAGTTTTTTATTTGATAGAATAATAAGTATAAAGCTAAAGGAGTGGTTTCAGTGGGGAAATTGAAAAGAGATCCGAACTCCGTAGAATTAGCTAACAAGATTATCGAACAGTATCAGCCTAAATCAGTAGAAGATATGCAAGAAGCATTAAAAGACATATTTGGTCCCATGTTTGAGTCAATGCTAAAAGGTGAAATGAATCACCATTTGGGCTATGAATCCAATGACAAGGGAGAAAAAGAAACAAGAAATAGAAGAAATGGATATGGCAAAAAGATCGTGAAAACAACGGCAGGAGAAGTTGAAATTGCAGTCCCCCGTGATCGTGATGGTTCATTTGAACCGCAGTTGATTCCAAAGCGTAAAAGAGATGTATCCTCTATAGAGGATAAGGTCATTTCGATGTATGCCAGAGGAATGTCACAACGAGACATTTCTTCCACGATAGAAGACATCTATGGCTTTTCTGTATCTCATGAAATGGTATCCGACATTACGGATACTGTACTTCCTAATTTAGAAGAGTGGCAAAATCGTCCCTTAAGTAACTGTTACCCTTTTGTGTTTGTCGATTGTCTTTACACAACCATTCGTAATGACTATGAAACGAAGAAGTATGCCGTTTACACAATACTAGGATATACCATAGAAGGTAAAAAGGACATTCTAGGTTTGTGGTTGAATGAAACGGAAAGTAAACATAAATGGATGCAAATTTTTGATGAAATCAAATCTCGTGGTGTAGAAGATATCTTCTTTCTCTCAATGGATGGCGTTAGTGGTCTGGAAGAAGGAGCACGTGCGATTTTTCCTGATGTGACCGTACAGAGATGTATTGTTCATTTAATTCGAAATTCGATTAAGTATATACCAAGTAAAGACTACAAGCCTTTTACTGCTGCCTTAAAGAAAGTGTATGGAGCTCCAAGCCTTAAGGCTTGTCACAGTGCATTTGAATCTTTTGAAAAGCAGTGGTCTACGTACCCTGGAGCTGTAGACGTATGGAAACGAAACTTTTCTCATGTGGAACAACTTTTCGATTATGGTGGTAATATTCGTAAAATCATGTACACTACAAATGCCGTTGAAAGTATCCACTCTAGCTTTCGAAAAGTCACGAAAAAAGGAGCATTCCCCCATGAGAATGCCCTATTAAAAATATTGTTTTTACGAACAAAAGAATTAGAAAAGAAATGGGATGGTGGACGCATCCAGCAATGGGCTATGGTCATGAATCAACTATTAGTTCATGACCACCTAAAGGAACGTGTGAAGAAATATCTAGAATAACTTACACACTTTTCTTGACAAGCCCGATGTTATTAAACTTAGTGACTCTATTTGTTCTAATCAAACTAGAGAGAAAATATTTGAAGCAATCAAACCCTTAGAGAACTAATTTTAAAACGAATCTAGAATCGTTAAAGGATATGTTCTTTATTCTCAGACTTTCGACTACACCAATAAAAAAATATTTGAAAAGCTCTATCCAGTTAAGGATAGAGCTTTATTTATTCCTGAATTGCTGTTAACTCACCATTTTCGAAATACAAATATCTGCTTGTACTGTAAACCCATTGTTCAGTAGTTCCATAAGAAGTCGTTGTTTTATTGACATCCTTCGGTTTTCCCCATTTATTAAGGTTAAGAACGTCTTGTTTAGACATACCAATTGCAATAGGTGTTTCAGAACTATTCTCCTCGTTGAACGAAGCATCGGCACTTTCATTGTATGTTACTTCTCTTGATTCAAATGTATTTGTTTTGGGATCATCATTTTTATATGTGTACACCATTAGCGTATTTTCCTCTGGATTGTTCAATGGGTCATATTGAATTGAATAGCTGGCAACCTTATCATTTTTGTTTGGGAGGATTAAAATCTGTTTTATTGAGCAAATCTTATCTTTCCCACAGTTAATCTTATTTAGGTTTGAGTTTCTTTGAGCAATCTCCATTGCTTTACCTATGGTAAGCAATTTTTCTTCATCAGATAATGACGTGAAAGATGGTTTAGCTGATAAGTTTAAATCAAATTGTTGGTCATTTGATTTATCAGTTTGTTTCATCCATACATTATCAAAATTTTTTCTGACTTCCTTATCATTGCTTACAATTTCAGCAATCTTATCTAACTTACTTGTGTCTAACCTGTTTATGTACATAGGGATTACTATAACTAAACCAATAACAATAAGTAGAGACACAAGCCCAATAATTCTCTCTTTAGTCATATAGATGTCCTCTTCTCATAAGTTTATCTTACATACCAACAAAGGGTCATTCTGGTATTTCTTCAATTTTTACTCTCCATATTTATTATATAACAGAATTGAAATTAATAAGTGCCTTCACTAATTATTATCGTATGACATGGGCAAATGTTTAAAAGAGGGGAGAGCATGGAATAAGTGTTATTCTTAAATTCTTGTAATGAGAAGTAATGAAAAGAATTGAATAAATTCCTTTCCATGAGAGCAGATTAACAATCGAAAACTTAGGAAAGGAGTTTGTGTTATGTCAGAAATAAAAGGATTAGGCTTTATTCCATCTCCTGAAGATAGACGTGATATCCTTATGTCAACGATTTTGCCGGTGTTTTCTGCTCCTCGTAAAGTTGATTATACGGAACAAATGACTGCTGTTAGGGATCAAGGAGAGGAAGGAACTTGTGTTGGATTTGCTTGTGCAGTTGGATTAAAGGAGTACCAAGAAAAAAAAGAACGCACAATTAACGTTGGCCTTTCACCAAGATTTTTATATCAAAAGTGTAAAGAGAGGGATGGAATTCCTGATCAAGAAGGTACTTATATTAAGACTGCATTAGAAGTTTTAATAGAACTTGGAGTTTGTGAAGAAACTTATTGGCCTTATGTAGCACATAATACAGGTTCGCCGAAACCTGGGGCAGAAGAAAATGCAAGTCGCTATAAAATTAAAGCGTACGCACGATTGGATTCTTTAGAGACAATGAAAAGAAGTCTAGTAGTCAACGGTCCATGTGTTGCTGGTGTTGCCGTATATAATAATTGGAGTACACAAGAAGTCTGGTCTTCCGGAAAAATACCAATGCCGGGAAATTCTCCTTTGAGGGGAGGACATGCGATCTGCATCGTCGGTTATGATGATGAAACGGAAATGTTCAAATTCAAAAATTCTTGGAACACAGGATGGGGAGACAAAGGATACGGCTATTTACCTTACGAATACATGGAATTAGCTGACTCAGAAGCTTGGAGTGCAACTGATCTTATTGGAGATCCTGCTTCTTTAGTCAGAGCAAAAGAAAAAGCACTCGAGATCTTAGAAATGGACTATAAAGGTGAAACAAGGGACTTTAAGGGCAGCGATCAAACTGTAGAATATCATTAAAAACTAAGTGAGCTGACTCAATTATGCAGGTTGTTAATGAAAATGAAAATGGGAAAGTGGTCATTCTTAAGGTTGAAGAAACTTTAGAAATTAATTTGACCGAAAATGCATCAACTGGATATACCTGGGTAGAAGAGTTTATACATAATAATCAAATCTTATCTTTAGATAAGGAAGAATTTGTTCAAAATTCTAATACGCATGGGGGAAACACAATACACCGATGGCGTTTTAAAGGGGAAAAAACTGGTCAAAAAAAAATAAGATTTATATATCAGCGCCCCTGGGTGAAAGATCAGCACGGAGATAAAGAGTTTGAAATAACTGTTCATGTTTCAGATTAGTGTTTAGTTAACCATCTGTTCTTGCGAAAAATTAAATCATTTTAGGGCAGATGGTTTAATTTGTTTAACCTAAATGTCTTTCAGCAATCATGAGGGAGGGCTAACAGTGAGTTTAGATAAAGGTTTTGAGGTAACATTTCTGGGTCAAGACTACCCTATACCGTTCCCGGTTTTAGAAGAGGGAACTCAAAGAACTGCATTAAATGAAGGAGAGTTTTTTCCGTTTACACACTTCTCCATTGTTATGAATAAAGAGCGGAAATTTGCTATATATTGTGCTCATAATATTGACTTAAATAAGAGAAGGAAAATCGAGAGGCATGATCGTTGGCATTATGATTCTCGAATTGGAGAAGAAAACCAAGTGGGGAATTGGCTGTATAAAGGTGGTAATCAGGATATGTGGGATAGAGGCCATATGGTTACTAGAGATGATGTGGGCTGGGGTGAAGAGGAAGATCAAGAAAATAAAGAGGCTGTAGATGCAGACTTTGACTCATTTTGCTGGGCCAATATTGTACCACAGCATAAAATATTTCATGCGAGTGACTGGGGTAAATTGGAAAGGTGGATTGTTGAGCGAACCGGTAGTAGAAATAAAAAGCTATCTGTTTTTACTGGTCCCATCTACACGAAAGATGACAGAGAGTATTGTGGTTATAGGAAGCCGTTAGGTTGTGGGGTCAAAATACCTGCAGGTTTTTGGAAAGTAGTATTTTACATTGGCGATGATAATAAATTACATTCAGCAGCTTTTATAATGATGCAAGATGACTATTGGAAGCATGAAATTAGAGAAGAACTCCGTACACTGGATAAGTATAGAATTTTAGAGAACTTTAATGTTTTAGAGAAATTTCAAGTCCCTTTAAAAACAATCAGTGAAGTTACTGGAATCATATTTAAAGAACAACTTTACAATACGAATCCTTTATATTTTTGGGCAAATACTGTTACGGAGAGAAAAAATATTATGACCCCTGAAGTTTACACCATCCACCAGGCCTCAGACTTATTATTAGAAAGAGATCTAATTTAGTGAAGCTATGCTAAATTGATTTTTAAAAGTCCGCTCAAGTGCTAAGCCGGTACCATTTTTGGATATGATTATAAATGGCGATACAATGGGGGCAGGGTATAACCTGCCTTTTTTGTTACAGTGTAATTTAAATAAAAGAAGAATTTTATTTAAAAGTTATCTATCTAGTGGTTAAAAAGTCCATGAAATAATAAAATTATATGTTTTTTAGAAGGGAATATCTGTCTTGTGTCGAATAGGAAGATTAGTCCTGTTAGTTAAATTAAAAAGAGGTGTTCGATATGACAACCAAGCTATCTATTCCCTTAAATGAATCTGGTAAAAGAACAATTGTACAAGCCCCAAAAGTTCAAAAGGGTAGTGAGACCAGATCGGGAGAAAGATCTACTGTTTCTGCACCACGGCCTCAAAAGTAATATTTAATTCATTCACTACTAGTCCTGATTTGGAATCGACATATGTTTTTTTAACAGGATAATTGTAAGTTTGATATGCTTGTTTCCATTCATCAGGCTCTTGTAGGATTAAAGCACGTTCCGCCTCAAAAGGGCGGGACATATTCGATACAGCGCCGTACATTTTGTTGTCTGGGTTATTCAAATAATAAATTTCGACAACGAGAGGAGGCGTTTCTTCTTTTTTCTTTTTTTCATCTTTTCTTTTAATTTTTTTGTCTACATCAAAAGCAAGGAAAAAGGTATCCCAAATAGATGTAGTTTCATTTAGAGGAACAATATTTCTAAACAATCTAATTTTGTTAATTAGTGATAAAAAAACACCGTATAAAAAAACAGCCCAAATTGCCGAAACAAGTAAACTTGAGAATAATGTTATAATTGTGAAAAAAGTTAAAAAGTGTATATCCTCAGCATTACTTTTAATATCTCCTACTGTCTTCATATAAGACCACCAATGAAAATGACTAGAAATAATATTCATGATCAACACGTTTATCAACGAAACAGGTATCCATAATAAAGCAGATAGTCCAACAAGCTCACCAGCGTTATGTTTAACTGCTGGGTTTATACCCAAAATTTGAATCCAAAAATATGCTAGTAAACCAGGTAAAGAAAATACAAGTACTGAGATTAATTGCTCCATTTATTTTACCCTCTCCTAATTGTTAATTTAGTTTATTATAACCCATATTAGGAGGGGCTTCTTTATATTTCCATTATAAAATCAAAAAAGGACGCACCCATAAAATACGTCCAGTTTATTCAATATATTTATAAGCCTCCCAGATATATTTGACGTTTAATTTATTTCCTCTGAAGTTATCATCTGAGCCTGTAACCATTCCTTCATCAGTTAAGCTGCCATATCTTAAATCACCGCCTACAAGAGAGACCCCTTTTTCATTAAGTTGATAAGTATAACCCCCTGTATCATCAATCAATAGCATTGAATCATCAGAAGCCACTGGCCATATCTTCACATGTGTTGGCATAAAAGGCAATACTATTTGTTTACTAATTGTTCCATCTCCTATATATGTTCCTTTTGCCATTTGAGGAATATCGGCTGATAGGGCATAGTCAGAAGCTACTCGTCCACCTAACATCTCTGCATTTCCATCTATTGAGCCACTAATGACTCCTGATTGATCGCGTACTGGTATAGAGTTTGGAGAAGTCGTTGTTGAAGCTGTAAAACCATTCAAAGAGTCTGCTGAACCAGCAGATGAAACAATCCATTCCTCTCCGTTAAACAGTTCCTGTTTATTAGTCTTTGGGTCAATCCAATTGTCCCTGTCTCTGGATCTTCTGGCTTGGACTCTGTTGATATTGTATAGAGACCATTAACTTTTCCGCTAAGGCTTCCTTTTACTTCAACAGAAGGAGAAGGGAGGTAGGGGTTTTCAGACTTAATGTTTGAAAAAATAATATCTGATTTAATGTATCAATCAGTAGCGATGTTGGGGTCAACACTTCTATACGCTTGTACACCAAATGTATAATATTTTTTAGGGGATAAGCAATACCTTGCATGTACTTTTCAGGATCGATTGTTTTTCCATTTTGCTCAATTTGTAGGTGAAGATGGTTCCCAGTTGAGTTCCCTGTGCTACCAACTTTACTAATAGTTTGACCGGCTTTAACTGATTGACAAATCTGATTGGTCTGAAAAAAAGTATGTTCGTAAAACAGACGGAAAAGTTACAAAGAGTAAGCAATACAGATACTCATGTCATAATGCGAAAAACACTCCTCATCCTAAAAGGCACTATGGAGCAAAGCTATATGAAAAGCAATTTGAGGAATGTGTTATAGATTTTATGTCTAACTTAGATTTTAACCAATTCAAGAAGGAAGCGGATAATTTTAAGCATAAGCACATTGACGAAAAGCAAGAAAAGATAAATCGAATTGAAAAGGAAATAGACAAAAAGCAAATACAGTTAGATAAACTAAATGATGAAGTGGCCAAATCCTTAATGGGAGAAAGTAAATTTACACCTGAACAATTAAGTGGAGCAATCAGCAAAACAGAGAATGACATTGAGGAACTAAAAGGAAGTATAAAATTAATCAAGAAGGATATGTCCGGCTCGCTTGCTAAGATGTCAGATATTGAAGAGTTTAAAAAAGATAATGAGAACTGGATTGATCGCTACAAGCAAGCTGACATTGATGCAAAGAAAATGATGATATCCAAACTGGTGAAAAATGTGATCTTTAAGGATGGAGAGCTACAAATTGATTTCCACTATACTGTAGAGAAATCAATGATAATTTCAAGGTGGTTAAATACCCCTTTTCCGACTGCTACAGGCGGTCCGGGATACACAATCAAATGTGAAACAGAAGGAAACCCGCATACACATGAGGCGGGCGCACTTTCTATGGCACATGCCGGAAAAGACACTGGCGGCAGCCAATTTTTCATCGTTCATGAGCCACAGCCTCATTTGAACGGTGTTCACACTGTATTCGGTAAAGTAACAAGCGGATTAGAATTCGCGAAAAACATGTCTAACGGCGATGTCATGAAAGAAGTTCGCGTAGAAGGCTAATTGGCAGGCAAAAGGCTTCCTCATATAGAGGGAGCTTTTTTATTGGGTAAAAATGTTCAATAAAAAACCGCCGAGTGCTGATGGCGGTTGGCAAAACCAGGTGTTTAGTTAGTGAGACATCGCAAGCCCCCGTAATGAATAGATTAAAAAGTTTTGGTGACGTTCTGATCAGTAAATTGATGATTAATCATTTTAGCCTTGCTTACAAAGTTATTTTCAAAGACAATTCCTGTGTTTAAACCTCCGGAGCCAAACACAGATTTGGACAAAGTTAAAGGCCTGATCATAAAAGCGCCGCCTACGTTAATTACACTGTTCCCGGAAACGTTGTTTATATTAATAGGATAATCAATCATACTATCAAGTCTCCTTTCATATCATTCTATTTTTTATATGTATTAGTGCTAGAGTTGATTAGCGTAAACTTATCGGCAAAAATATTTAGGAGATGCCTGTTCATTGGTATTTTGTGGTAAAATAAATCGAATAAACGTGATGTAATGAAAAGGAGATCGCGATATGGACAACAAAGGCTGTAGAAAATGCGGCAGTACTGAAGCCGGACAAAAAGAAATAGCCACAACCGGCACGGGATTATCAAAGCTGTTTGACGTGCAGCATAACCGATTTCTAGTGGTTTACTGTAAGAACTGCGGATATTCAGAGTTTTATAATAAAGAGTCTTCAACTGCCGGGAATATATTGGATTTATTTTTTGGAGGCTGATCCATGCTTTCGAGCTTGAATGATTTTAAACATATCATGAAAGCAAAAACGGGATGCGGTTACACCTGTGAAATAGGTTGCCGCAAACATTCCAGTAACCTTCATGACGTGAATTGTTTTGTCAAATGCCATGGGTATCATGGACTGGGACATCAATGGAATGCAGTAAATGAACAAACTGTTCCTAACCTCATGCCTTATATACGATCTAAAGATTTAGCATATGAGAACTCTCTTTCTTCTGAGTCCATCGCTTCTGAATTATGCGATCATTTCTTTCAATATTTGCAGGCTTAGTTATGATCGACAAGAAAAAATAGGCATGATGTGGGTAGAAGATGAAGATTAACAGTTTGTAAAATCACTTCAATGGTCCTAATGGGATTTTTTTTCGATTCGTGATAACATAAATTGAAGACCGTTGTTTATTGGAGGAAATCAGTTGAAATCAGAAAATGTTTCGAAGAAAAAATCAATATTAGAATGGGTTAAAGCAATTGTGATTGCTGTCGTTCTTGCTTTGCTCATCCGCAACTTTATTTTTGCGCCGTATGTCGTTGACGGTGAATCCATGGAACCTACACTTCACGATCGTGAAAGGGTCTTTGTCAATATGACAGTCAAATACATCGGCGAGTTTGATAGAGGAGACATTGTCGTGTTAAACGGAGATGATGTTCACTATGTCAAACGTATTATCGGCCTTCCCGGCGATACGGTTGAGATGAAAAATGACCAGCTCTATATCAACGGGAAAAAGGTGGACGAACCTTATTTGGCGGCTAATAAAAAGAGAGCGAAACAGGACGGTAAACCTTTGACCGATGATTTCGGCCCGGTTAAAGTGCCTGATAACAAGTATTTTGTGATGGGTGACAATCGTCGGAATTCCATGGACAGCCGTAACGGACTTGGCCTCTTCACGAAAAAACAAATTGCGGGTACGTCAAAGTTTGTTTTCTACCCGTTTAACGAAATGCGCAAAACAAATTAGGATCAAGCAGTTTCCCATTGGGGCTGCTTTTTTTATATCTTTTTTACGGTCATCCCCCAAAAACAGAACATAAATTCGTATATCTATAGAAAAGAAATTTTTGCAGAAATGTGAAACATATTCCCGTTATGCATCGTTATATTAATAATTTACGAGAATTTACTGTTTTTTATTCATGAAAAAAAGGAATAACTCATATGAATGAATAGATTCATATTGGCTGGAGGTTTAGAAATGGGAAGAATAAAAACCAAGATTACCATTCTGTTAGTGCTTTTGCTTTTACTTGCAGGCGGTTATATGTACATAAATGATGTTGAGCTGAAGGATGTTCCGACAGCAATTGGACAAACCTTGTCCTCGGAAGAAGAGGAATACACCATCCAGGAATATAAAGTGACGAAAATTGACGGCTCAGAGTATCATGGAGTAGCAGAAAACGGAACGAAAATCATCTTTAACGGAAAAAAATTAAATCAGGATTTATCTGATATAAAAGAAGGTGACAAGATTAAGGCATACTTCAGCAAATCAAAGCGGATCGACGGATTAATCAAGGTTGCAAAAGTGAATGATTAACAAAACATCACCTTTCGGATCGAAGGGTGATGTTTTGTTTTTCTCAAATTGTAAGTTTATTTCATTGCGTACTTTAAAAAGGATCGCTATAATAGCCAATAAGGACAAATGAATAAAGATTGTATCCTTCGGGGCAGGGTGGAAATCCCGACCGGCGGTAGTAAAGCACATTTGCTTTAGAGCCCGTGACCCGTGTGCATAAGCACGCGGTGGATTCAGTTTAAGCTGAAGCCGACAGTGAAAGTCTGGATGGGAGAAGGATGATGAACCACTATGCAAATGGTCAGAAATGCATAGTGTTATTTCCTATTGCGTAAAATACCTAAAGCCCCGAATTTTTTATAAATTCGGGGCTTTTTTGACGGTAAATAGCAAAAGAGGGGAGGGAAACAAATGGAAGAGTATTATATGAAGCTGGCCTTAGATCTTGCGAAGCAGGGCGAAGGACAGACCGAATCCAATCCGCTCGTCGGCGCTGTTGTCGTAAAGGACGGACAAATTGTCGGAATGGGCGCCCATTTAAAATATGGTGAAGCTCATGCAGAAGTTCATGCCATCCATATGGCTGGAGCACATGCAGAGGGTGCCGACATTTACGTTACACTCGAACCGTGCAGCCATTACGGAAAAACACCGCCATGTGCAGAATTGATTATCAACTCTGGCATCAAAAGAGTGTTCGTGGCGATGAGAGATCCTAATCCGCTTGTGGCTGGAAGAGGGATCAGCATGATCAAAGAAGCCGGCATTGAGGTAAGGGAAGGCATCCTGGCAGACCAGGCGGAGAGCCTGAATGAAAAATTTCTGCACTTTATGAGGACAGGCCTTCCGTACGTCACGCTAAAAGCGGCTGCCAGCCTTGACGGCAAGATAGCTACCAGCACGGGTGACAGCAAATGGATCACGTCAGAGGCTGCAAGACAGGATGCTCAGCAATACAGGAAAACACACCAAAGCATTTTAGTCGGAGTTGGCACAGTGAAAGCCGACAATCCGAGCTTAACCTGCAGACTGCCGAATGTAACAAAACAGCCGGTTCGGGTCATACTTGATACCGTACTCTCGATTCCTGAGGACGCTAAAGTGATTTGCGATCAAATAGCGCCGACATGGATTTTTACGACGGCACGCGCAGACGAGGAAAAGAAAAAACGGCTTTCAGCTTTCGGAGTGAACATATTTACACTTGAAACCGAGCGCATTCAAATTCCCGATGTTTTGAAGATCCTAGCGGAAGAAGGTATCATGTCGGTGTATGTGGAAGGCGGTTCAGCTGTTCACGGAAGCTTTGTCAAAGAAGGCTGTTTTCAAGAAATCATCTTCTATTTTGCCCCTAAACTAATCGGAGGAACGCATGCTCCCAGCTTAATCTCCGGTGAAGGTTTTCAATCAATGAAAGATGTCCCCTTATTACAATTCACTGATATAACCCAAATCGGCCGTGATATCAAACTGACGGCAAAACCGACAAAGGAATAGGATGGTGACCATGTTTACAGGAATTATCGAAGAAACAGGCACAATCGAATCCATGAAAAAAGCAGGGCATTCAATGGCCTTAACAATTAAATGCTCAAAGATTTTAGAGGATGTTCATCTTGGCGACAGCATTGCAGTGAACGGCATTTGTTTGACGGTCACTGATTTTACAAAAAATCAATTCACAGTGGATGTTATGCCTGAAACAGTCAAAGCTACGTCACTGAATGATTTAACAAAAGGAAGCAAAGTAAATCTGGAAAGAGCGATGGCGGCAAACGGCCGTTTCGGAGGCCATTTCGTCTCAGGCCATGTCGACGGAACTGCGGAAATCACACGAATTGAAGAGAAAAGCAACGCAGTTTACTATGATTTAAAAATGGACCCGTCATTAACAAAAACATTGGTTTTAAAGGGATCAATTACTGTGGATGGCGTGAGCTTAACCATATTCGGCCTGACAGAAGACACAGTGACGATCTCCTTAATACCGCATACGATCAGCGAAACGATCTTTTCAGAAAAAACGATCGGCTCTAAAGTGAATATCGAATGCGATATGATCGGAAAATATATGTATCGATTTTTGCATAAAGCCAATGAAAATAAGACCCAACAAACCATTACAAAAGCCTTCTTAAGCGAAAACGGCTTTTAGAGAGGAAGATTTGCGTGTTTCATCCGATAGAAGAAGCACTGGACGCTTTAAAAAAAGGCGAAGTCATCATCGTTGTAGATGATGAAGACAGAGAAAATGAAGGAGACTTTGTGGCTCTTGCCGAGCATGCAACGCCGGAAGTCATTAACTTTATGGCGACACATGGGAGAGGACTGATCTGCACGCCGCTCAGTGAGGAAATCGCAGACAGGCTTGATCTTCACCCTATGGTGGAGCATAATACAGATTCTCACCACACTGCATTTACCGTAAGCATAGACCATCGTGAAACGAAGACAGGTATCAGCGCTCAAGAAAGATCTTTTACCGTTCAAGCATTGCTGGACAGCACATCCGTGCCATCTGATTTTCAGCGTCCGGGGCACATTTTTCCACTGATTGCGAAAAAAGGAGGTGTCCTGAAAAGAGCGGGCCATACAGAAGCTGCTGTTGATCTTGCTGAAGCTTGCGGATCTCCAGGAGCCGGCGTCATTTGTGAAATTATGAATGAAGACGGAACGATGGCGAGAGTGCCTGAGCTCATTGAAATTGCGAAAAAGCATCAATTAAAAATGATCACCATTAAGGATTTGATTCAATACCGTTACAATCTGACAACACTTGTCGAGCGTGAAGTTGACATTACGCTGCCTACTGATTTTGGGACATTTAAGGTTTATGGATACACAAATGAGGTAGATGGAAAAGAGCATGTCGCATTTGTGATGGGAGAGGTGCCGTTCGGAGAAGAACCGGTATTGGTCCGGGTGCATTCAGAATGTCTCACAGGTGACGTGTTTGGGTCTCATCGCTGTGACTGCGGACCGCAGCTGCACGCCGCGCTGAACCAAATTGCCGCAGAAGGCCGTGGAGTGCTTCTGTACTTGCGCCAAGAAGGACGAGGCATCGGTTTAATCAATAAATTAAAAGCTTATAAGCTTCAGGAACAAGGTTATGACACCGTAGAAGCCAATGAGGCGCTTGGATTCTTGCCGGATCTTCGCAACTATGGCATCGGAGCACAAATTTTACGCGACCTCGGTGTCCGGAATATGAAGCTTTTGACGAATAATCCGCGAAAAATCGCAGGCCTTGAAGGCTACGGACTCAGTATTTCAGAAAGAGTGCCGCTTCAAATGGAGGCGAAAGAACACAATAAAAAATATTTGCAAACCAAAATGAACAAGCTAGGTCATTTACTTCATTTCTAATCACAAATATCACAAAAAAGGATGGGAATCATATGAATATCATACAAGGAAATTTAGTTGGTACAGGTCTTAAAATCGGAATCGTAGTAGGAAGATTTAATGATTTTATTACGAGCAAGCTGCTGAGCGGAGCAGAAGATGCGCTGCTCAGACATGGCGTAGACACAAATGACATTGATGTGGCTTGGGTTCCAGGCGCATTTGAAATACCGTTTGCTGCGAAAAAAATGGCGGAAACAAAAAAATATGATGCTATTATCACATTGGGCACTGTCATCAGAGGCGCAACGACACATTACGATTATGTCTGCAATGAAGCTGCAAAAGGCATCGCGCAAGCAGCAAACACTACTGGTGTACCTGTCATCTTTGGAATTGTAACAACTGAAAACATCGAACAGGCTATCGAGCGTGCCGGCACAAAAGCGGGCAATAAAGGTGTAGATTGTGCTGTTTCTGCCATTGAAATGGCAAATTTAAACCGCTCATTTGAATAATTTGCTGAAAACAGTTTAAAAATATGGCGAAAATGATATAATGTGAGAAAACGGATCACCTATTCGTATCCGTTAATAGCAGACTGGACATTTTGGATATAGAGGGGTTTTTATGTTAATTCGTTATAAAAAATCGTTTGAAAAGATTGCGATGGGGCTTCTTTCGTTTATGCCGAATGAAAAAGACCTTAAGCAGCTTCAGCAGACAATTAAGGACTACGAAACGGATACAGACCGCCAGCTCTTTCTTTGGAAAGAGGACGAGGATATCGTCGGAGCAATCGGAGTCGAAAAAAAGGATTCTGAGGTTGAGATCCGGCATATCAGTGTGAATCCTTCTCATCGCCATCAAGGAATCGGAAAACAGATGATGGATGCTTTAAAGCATTTATTCAAAACGCAAGTACTGGTTCCAAATGAATTAACGCAGAGCTTTTTCGAACGTTGTCAAGGTCAGCAGGATCAAGACATTTCATACAATAATTAAGCAGAGGCTGTCATCAGCCTCTGCTTTTTTTTCTGCGTTCTATTTCTTTTTCACGTTCACGGATGACGTCAGTCCGATCCCGCAAACGGTGTTTGTCGATCAGAAATATGTTCCTGAGTGCACTGGACTGCCCCCATGTATACTTTTTTTTCCTGCATTCGATCCTGCATGCTTCCTCCAGTTTCTCATCTTTGATTGGCAGCATAATGCTTTTATAGGCAGAGCCCGTTTCGATTTGTTCGTAAACCGATTGCATAAGCTCGAGCAAACGGCCATGATCAAGCCCTAAGTCTTCGACTGCCCGGTGTTCTGCTTTGAGAATTCGGATGCTGTTTGCCATCAGTCTTTTTGCCCCGGCTGTATTCTGCCTTCTGTGATGATATAAAGCAACTGCAAGCTGAATAAAGCCGACCCAATAGCGTTTTCGTTTCTTTGGCGGATCTTCCTTCCAATATTCTTCTAATATTTCATGGCATTCAAAATAATCCCGTGTCGCGTGAAACTCAACGAGATAATCTATATAAGCTTTCGGATACAAGGTGTTTCCTCCTTTAATGTGCTTTTAGTGTACCATAGAAGGGATAAAAGGAAAAAAGAACGCTCGGCCTCTATTGCTTCTTAGAAGGAAAACCAGAAGCTAAGGCTTTTTCTCCCGCTTCTGCGCTCCGAGCAAACACCTCTCGTGTTTTGAATATTCTGTACAAACTTGTTCAAAACAGGAAATGAAATAGTATTGGACGAGAGCTTTTTGGTGGCTTATACTATAGGGTAGCCAGTTTTTCCGGCAATGAGAGTGATACTTGAAAATGGTGAGATGATGGAAGAATATCAAGTGAAAATTGATACGTTTGAGGGCCCATTGGACCTGCTGCTTCATTTAATCAATCGTCTTGAAATTGACATATATGATATACCTGTGGCGAAGATCACTGAACAATATTTATTATATGTACATACGATGCGTGTGCTTGAGCTCGATATGGCCAGCGAGTATTTGGTTATGGCTGCCACGCTGCTCAGCATTAAAAGCAGAATGCTGCTCCCGAAGCAAGAGGAGGAGCTTTTTGAAGATGAATTACTTGAAGAAGAAGATCCGCGGGAGGAACTGATTGAAAAGCTGATTGAGTATCGAAAATATAAAGATGCGGCGAAGGATTTAAAAGAACGGGAAGAAGAAAGACAAAAATCGTTCACGAAACCGCCGAGTGATTTGAGTGAATATGCAAAAGAAGTAAAACAGTCTGAGCAAAAGCTCTCTGTCACGGTCTATGATATGATCGGAGCTTTTCAAAAAGTGCTGAAACGCAAAAAAATAAACAGGCCGATGGAAACAACAATTACAAGACAGGACATACCAATCGAAGCCAGAATGAACGAAATCGTGCACAGCTTGAAATCTAGAGGAACGAGAATCAACTTTATGGATCTGTTTCCATATGAGCAAAAAGAACATTTAGTAGTGACCTTTCTAGCTGTTCTCGAGCTGATGAAAAATCAGCTGGTCCTCATTGAACAGGAGCACAATTTTTCAGATATTTACATTACGGGGAGTGAATCCATTCATGGGGCTTGATATCGTGAATTGGAAAGCTATTGTGGAAGCCCTTCTTTATGCGGCAGGCGATGAAGGGCTTACAAAAAAGCAGCTGTTAACAGTGCTTGAAATCGAAGAGCCTGAACTGAACACGATCATGGCGGATGTGGCGGACGAATACCGCGAAGATACACGAGGGATTGAACTTATTGAGTATGCAGATACGTACATGCTCTCTACCAAAAAAGACTTTGCGCCTTACTTGAAAAAACTGATTGAAGTGCCGTCAAAGGGCCTTTCTCAAGCATCTTTAGAAGTACTGGCCATTGTTTCATACAAACAGCCAATTACGAGAGCAGAAATTGAAGAAATCAGAGGAGTAAAATCAGAGCGGATTTTACACAGTCTTGTCGCGAAGGCGCTATTGTGTGAAGTAGGGCGTGCCGATGGTCCGGGGCGGGCCATTTTATACGGTACTACGCCGACTTTTCTTGAACAATTCGGTCTGAAAACGCTGGACGAGCTTCCGCCGCTGCCTGAAAATGCGGAAGAAGACGTTCTTCAAGAAGAAGCAGATTTATTTTTTGAAAACTTTAACCAAACCTTCGAAGATATAAAATAGAAGTTTAATGAATCGCGCTTTTTCATCATCATAAGATATAAGGAAGAAGCTATCATGAAAGAAGCAAAATGTGAGAGACAAAGACATGAGGGGAAGATACCAAACGAAATGGGACATTCGATTGTGCGAGCGCAGACTCAAAAAACAGGCGAATTCTTATCAATGGTTGTCAATACCGTGAACGATTACCTAAATCAAACGACGCTTGAGTCCTTACAGGCTGAATTGCCTATTGAAAAAGGATACTGCTGTGATGTGCTGAGCACTCTGAGAAGAATGGCAGTATTTTGTGAAGGAGGCGCAGAAGCGTGCCGCCGTCTCCTGATGCAGGAGCCTTTTCAGGAAGCCAGAGCGGAAAAAACACTTTATAATGTGTATCACCAATGCATTGAAGAGTTCTTTATGCCGAAAAAAGACACGTGGTGTGAAAATAGCCGGGCGTCTTATACCGGGGTCAGCGCAATTGAGTTTTATCATGCTGTTCCTGCGTCGCTTGAGCAATTATTATTGCCGTTGAGCGCGGCCTTTCTGAAGATGAGGGAAGAGCTGGCTCATTACGAAGCGTCCGGATCAAGCATGGCGCCAATCAGATAACGTTTACTCTCCCTTTTTCAGGGAGAGTTTTTTTATGTTTGCTTCCAGAAATATAATTGTTATTCATAACTGATGGACATGCGCATAAACTTGTACAAACCACCACAAGGACGTGAGCAAACATGCGCATTTTCAAAAAAGCAGTATTCGTGATCATGATTTCTTTTCTTATTGCAACCGTAAATGTGAATACAGCACATGCTGCTATAGATGTCAGTGCAAAAAGCGCGATCATTATTGACGGTGCGTCAGGCAGAGTGTTATATGCCAAGGATGAGCATCAAAAAAGGCGGATCGCGAGCATCACAAAAATTATGACCGCCGTCCTCGCCATCGAATCCGGCAAAATGGATCAAACGGTGACGGTTTCGGCAAATGCTGTCAGAACAGAAGGCTCCGCCATTTATTTAACAGAAGGTCAAAAAGTGAAGCTAAAAGATCTTGTGTATGGCCTGATGCTAAGATCAGGAAACGACGCCGCTGTCGCGATTGCTGAGCATGTCGGTGGGAGCCTCGATGGGTTTGTTTATATGATGAATCAAAAAGCCGAGCAGCTTGGTATGAAAAACACCCGTTTTCAAAACCCGCACGGATTGGACGACCATGAAAATCATTATTCAACAGCCTATGACATGGCCATTTTAACTAAGTATGCTATGAAGCTGAAAGACTATCAAAAGATTTCAGGCACAAAAATATACAAAGCGGAAACGATGGAAAGCGTATGGAAAAACAAAAATAAACTGCTGACCATGCTATATCCGTACAGCACAGGAGGAAAAACAGGCTATACAAAACTTGCAAAACGGACACTGGTCTCTACGGCTTCAAAGGACGGCATTGACCTGATAGCCGTCACCATTAATGACCCTAATGATTGGGATGACCATATGAAGATGTTTAACTATGTGTTTGAGCATTATCAAACCTATTTAATTGCAAAAAAAGGGGATATTCCAAAGCTGAAAGGCACATTTTATGAATCGAAGGCTTTTATCAAACGTGATATCACCTATTTGCTGACTGAAGAGGAAAAAGAAGATGTGAAAATTAATACCACACTGCTCAAGCCGAAAAAAGCATGGGAAAAAGATGCCTCGAAAATCCCTGACATCGTAGGGCACATGGAGATCATGTTCAACGATGCAACCATCGCAAAAGTGCCGATCTATTATGAAAATGAGCGGCATCAAAAACCGAAGAAACAATTTTTTGAAACGTTTAAATCAATCTTTCTGAATGCGGCAGGCGGAGCAAAATGGTCAATATAATTTGGGTCAGTTTAACCGTGATCGGACTCGTTTTTGCGATGTGCAACGGAACTCTGCAAGATGTAAATGAAGCCGTGTTTAAGGGTGCGAAAGAAGCGATTACGATTTCATTTGGATTGATGAGCGTGCTTGTTTTCTGGCTTGGCTTAATGAAAATCGCCGAGCAGTCAGGTCTTTTGGATATTTTCAGCCGGATGTGCAGGCCTTTTATATCTAAACTGTTCCCTGATATACCGCCGGATCACCCGGCGATGGGCTATATTTTATCTAATCTTATGGCGAATTTCTTCGGCCTCGGAAATGCAGCAACTCCGCTTGGCATTAAAGCAATGGAACAAATGAAAAAGCTGAACGGAAACCGATCGGAAGCAAGCCGGTCAATGATTACTTTTTTAGCTGTTAATACGTCCTGCATCACACTCATCCCGACAACGGTGATCGCTGTCCGAATGGCTTATTCCTCCAAAACGCCGACAGATATCGTCGGGCCAAGCATTTTGGCAACGCTTATTTCCGGAATCGGTGCCATTATCATTGATCGGTATTTTTATTACCGCCGCAAAAAGAAGGGAAGGTGAGCGGATGGAAATCATCAACTGGCTGTCTTTAGCCATGATTCCAATCATTATTGCCGGAATTCTTCTTTATGGAACGATCAAAAAGGTTCCGACATATGAATCGTTTGTCGAAGGTGGGAAAGAGGGGATAGAAATTGCCTTTTCCATTATCCCCTATTTAGTCGGAATGCTTGTCGCTATAACTGTTTTCAGATCATCAGGCGCGCTTGATTTTATAATGGATCTTTTAAAACCGGCTTTCTCCGCTATCGGCATTCCTGCTGAAGTAGTGCCGCTTGCTCTGATCCGCCCGATCTCCGGTACGGCCGCTCTCGGAATGACGACCGATTTAATTGCAGTATACGGGCCCGATTCCTTTATCGGCAGGCTGGCTTCCGTCATGCAGGGATCTACAGATACAACGCTTTACGTACTGACTGTGTATTTCGGAGCAGTCGGCATTAAAAAAATGGGTGATGCATTAAAGGTGGGACTTCTTGCAGATTTAATCGGCGTAGTTGCATCTATCATCATCGTTACGTTATTATTTGGGAGCGCCTGAAAACGGCGTTTTTTTTAGATTTGGCATAGGAATTTGAAAAAGCTTGTTTGTTAAGGTTGAAAAAAGTAAGATAATACTTGAGGTGAAAGACATGGAAAGACTGCAAAAAGTGATTGCTCATGCCGGAGTTGCGTCGCGCAGAAAGGCAGAAGAGCTGATTAAAGAAGGAAAAGTAAAGGTGAATGGCAAAGTAGTAACAGAGCTAGGTGTTAAGGTCACCGGTTCTGATCAGATTGAGGTAAACGGGTTAAAGGTTGAACGCGAAGAGCCGGTTTACTTTCTCTTATATAAACCAAGAGGCGTTATTTCCGCAGCGCAAGATGATAAAGGACGCAAAGTGGTGACGGACTTTTTTAAAAATATTCCGCAGCGCATTTATCCGATTGGGCGTCTGGACTATGATACGAGCGGTCTTTTGCTTTTAACCAATGACGGCGAATTCGCCAATAAGCTGATGCACCCTAAGTATGAAATAGACAAAACATACGTGGCGAAGGTGAAAGGAATCCCGCCTAAAGAGCTGCTCAGAAAGCTGGAGCGCGGAATTAGGCTGGAAGAAGGCAAAACAGCGCCTGCTAAAGCGAAGCTGCTGTCCTTGGATAAGAAAAAGCAGACAAGCATTATTCAGCTGACGATCCATGAGGGACGCAACAGACAGGTGCGCCGCATGTTTGAAGCGATCGGACATGAGGTAATCAAGCTGAAGCGTGAGGAATACGCGTTTTTAAACCTGCGAGGCCTGCACACGGGCGATGCCAGAGAGCTTACGCCTCACGAAGTAAAAAGGCTCAGAGCACTGGCGGATCACGGTAAAAACGCTTTCTAAATTTCACATAACCTTCAAAAAGTAAGAAATGTGAAATGAACGTGCAATGATATAATTGAATGGATCTGCAATAGGGGGAAGGGGGCAGTGGACAATGAAGAAAAAAAGGCGTTTATTCATTCGGACCGGCATCCTTCTCGTTTTAATCTGCGCACTCGGCTATACCATTTACAACGCTGTATTTGCCGGCAAAGAGAGTATATCCGAAGGGTCCGACGCACCGAATTTTGTCCTTGAGGATACGAATGGGAAACGTATCGAGCTCAGTGACTTAAAAGGGAAAGGTGTTTTTTTGAATTTCTGGGGTACATGGTGTGAACCGTGCAAAAAAGAGTTTCCTTATATGGCAAACCAATATAAGCATTTTAAAAGCCAAGGTGTTGAAATTGTCGCTGTAAATGTTGGGGAGTCAAAGATAGCAGTACATAATTTTATGAAATCCTACGGAGTCAATTTCCCGGTTGTTCTGGATACAGATCGCCAAGTGCTTGATGCCTATGACGTATCTCCGCTTCCGACAACCTTTTTGATCAATCCGGAAGGAAAAGTTGTCAAGGTGGTGACCGGCACTATGACAGAAAGCATGATACACGAATATATGAATCTCATAAAACCCGGAGAGACTTCGGGATGAAGCAAGTCAAATGTGAATGCGGACATATAAACCCGGTCGGAACCGTTTTATGCGAATCGTGCGGAAGAGCTCTTCAGGAAACTCAACCTCCGCTCGCTGATATGAGATATGACGGAAGCGCAAGACGTTCGCAAACCTATAACAAAACGATCATCGATAAAATTTGGAATTTCTTTTCCTCGGTTAAGGTGGGAATATGGCTTATCGTCATAACCCTTGCCGCATCAGCGTTCGGCACCATTTTTCCCCAGGAAGCCTATCTGCCTCCGGGCGCACAGGCTGATACTTATTACAAGGAGCAGTACGGCACGTTCGGCCAGCTTTATTATTTGCTCGGGTTTCATCATTTATATGGTTCTTGGTGGTATTTGCTGCTCATTGCCTCGATCGGCATTTCACTCGTGATTTGCAGCCTTGATCGGGTCATTCCGTTGTACAGAGCGTTAAAAAACCAAGGCGTCAGAAGGAGCCCAGCTTTTTTAAGAAGGCAGCGCTTGTTCAGTGAAACAGTTACTGTACTGAACGGGGAATCGAAAGAAAAGATAGTTGCTCTATTAAAGAAAAAACATTATAGAATCAGAGAAAAAGAGGGCAGCATTCTTGCTGAAAAAGGACGCTTTTCCCGCTGGGGCCCGTATGTCAACCATATTGGATTGATCATCTTTTTGATTGGTGCGATGCTGAGATTTGTGCCTGGCATGTACGTCGATGAGACGCTTTGGGTCAGAGAAGGCGAAACCGCCGCAATTCCGGGTACAGACGGAAAATATTATTTGAAAAACAATCAATTCAGCGTAGAGACCTATAACAGCAAAACAGAAAAAAAGGTATTTGCAGATGCCATTGACAGAGTCGGGGACGGTAGAGTGGCAAAGAACTTTCAAACCGATGCCGTACTCTACAAGAGAGAAGGAAAAATTGTTTATGGCGAGAAGCCGAAGCTGAAAAAAGTAACAGAAGAAGACATCCGTGTCAATCAGCCGCTGCGTTTTGATTCTTTTTCCGTTTACCAGGTGGATTACAAAGAGAATCAGCTTGACCAAATGGTGTTCCAGCTGATTGATAAAAAAACAAAAAAATCCTTTGGGAGCCTGAAGATCAACCTTCTGGATCCAGATTCGGTCTATGATCTTGGCAACGGTTACAAGGTGGAAATCGCCAGCTACCTGCCTGACTTCTATTTTAATCAGGACGGAGAGCCGAGCACAAAAACAAAGATCCCTAACAATCCGGCTTTTGTCTTTAATATTATAACGCCGGACAAACCGAAAGGCGAAAAGAGCTTTGTCGCCATCCAAGAAACCATCGAAGGATCAGACAATAATAAATACAAGCTGAAATTTGACCATGTCGAAACGAAAAACATTACTGGACTTACAGTCAGAAAGGATCTGACACTCTGGGTGCTTGCTGTCGGCGGAGCCATTTTTATGATCGGTGTTATTCAAGGTATGTACTGGCAGCATCGAAGAATTTGGCTGCACTCACAGGACGGTGCAGTTATGGTAGCGGGGCATACCAATAAAAACTGGTTTGGCCTGAAGAAGGATTTAGCATTTATATTGGCTGATTCCGGACTGACTGAACCGGTGGACCAAAAAGAATTAATCAAAACACAGAAATAGGCGAAAAGGGAGTGATGTCATGGCAGAGCTGAGCGGAAATTTTCTTTATGCGGCCTTTCTTGTGTATTTAATCGCTGTCCCGATCTTCGGCGGGGCCATACGCGGGAATAAAGATAAAAAGGGCAGGCCAAACCGATGGGCCAACATTGGAATCACTCTTTCTATTGTCGGTTTTTTCTGCCACCTTGGATATTTCATCACAAGGTGGGCTGCCAGCGGCCATGCGCCGGTCAGCAATATGTTTGAATTCACCACCGCTTTTGGCATGATGCTTGTTTTGGCGTTTATCATTCTTTATTTTCTCTATAGATTGCCTTCATTAGGCCTGTTTACGCTGTCAATTGCTTTATTGCTGATTGCCTACGCCAGCATGTTTCCGACAGATATCTCGCCTTTAATTCCTTCGCTCCAAAGCAACTGGCTGTATATTCATGTAACAACGGCCGCGCTTGGGCAAGCTATACTTGCCATCAGCTTTGTCGCTGGTGTCATCTTTCTTTTGAAGCATGTAGACCAGACAAAGCCAAGCAAAAAGACCTTCTGGCTTGAAGCGATTATGTTTATCCTGGTCACAACCGTCGCCTTTATTGCAATCACATCAGCATTTCGTCTTGCAGGCTATGAAGCGGAGTTTAACTGGGTGGACAAAAGTAAAGAAAAAGGCGTGATGGTGTACGAAATGCCCGCGCTTGTCGGTCCGCATCAGGGAGAGCTTTTGACCGAAGGAAGAATGAAACCGCTTGTTGATCTTCCCGCGCTTTTCTCAGGCAGAAAAGTGAACACTGTCATTTGGTCATTTGGAGCAGGTCTTGTGTTGTATGGGGCTCTCCGTCTGATCATCAGAAAAAGAATCAGCGCTCTATTACATCCGCTGGTGAAAAACGTCAATCTTGATCTGGTGGATGAGGTTGGGTACAGGGCCGTATCAATCGGATTTCCGATCTTTACACTCGGCGCGCTGATCTTTGCAATGATTTGGGCTCAGCTTGCGTGGACCAGGTTTTGGGGCTGGGACCCTAAGGAAGTATGGGCGCTGATCACATTTTTGTTCTATGCCGCTTACTTGCATTTAAGACTGTCAAGAGGCTGGCACGGTGAGAAGTCAGCATGGCTGGCCGTAATCGGTTTTGCTATTATTATGTTTAATTTAATATTCGTAAATCTTGTGCTTGCCGGACTTCATTCTTATGCATAGTCCTTTGAAAGCGACACAGTTCTCAAACTTTCTCGCGATTTGATAAAATGAAAGTAACAGAAGGAAAGCAGGGGGAAAACATGGACCAAACGAACGAAACAAAAATATTAGTAGTTGATGACGAAGCCAGAATTCGCCGCCTTTTAAGAATGTATCTTGAACGTGAAAATTATGCTATAGATGAAGCTGAAAATGGTGATGAAGCCATTGCCAAAGGGCTTGAAGCCAATTATGACTTAATTTTGCTTGATCTGATGATGCCGGGGACTGATGGAATTGAAGTGTGCCGGCAAATTCGTGAAAAAAAAGCGACACCCATTATTATGCTGACCGCAAAAGGAGAAGAAGCAAATCGGGTGCAGGGGTTTGAAGCGGGAACAGATGATTATATTGTTAAGCCGTTCAGCCCGAGAGAAGTCGTGCTGCGTGTAAAGGCCCTTTTGAGAAGAGCATCCCAAACCTCTTATTTCAATGCCAATACACCGACGAAAAATGTGCTCGTGTTTTCACATCTGTCAATAGACCATGATGCTCACCGCGTAACAGCTGATGGAACAGAAGTGAGCCTGACGCCAAAAGAGTATGAGCTTCTATATTTCTTAGCGAAAACGCCTGACAAGGTGTATGATCGGGAAAAGCTTCTGAAAGAAGTGTGGCAATATGAGTTTTTTGGTGATTTACGGACAGTGGACACTCACGTCAAACGTTTGAGAGAGAAGCTGAACAAGGTATCTCCGGAAGCTGCGAAAAAAATTGTCACAGTATGGGGTGTAGGTTATAAATTTGAGGTCGGCGCTGAATGAAATTTTGGAAAAGCGTAGTAGGCAAGCTGTGGTTTACGATCCTTTCACTCGTCTTGATCGTATTGTTCATTTTAACGGTTCTTTTGCTGGAGTTTATTGAAAACTACCATGTGGAAGAAGCTGAGAATGATTTAACACAGCTTGCGAATAAAGTTGCTGTCATCCTAGAAAATCACGAGGACCAGGCACTGGCAAGGTCAATCACTTGGGAGCTCGCTGATAACTTAACAAGCATTGCCATCATCCAGGATGAGAAGAACCACTGGTATTCTCCGAATGATAAAAATCGCCTGTCGTCTATAACGGTTGAGCAAATACAGCATGACAAAGACTTAAATAAAGCTCTCCAAGACCATAAAAAAGTAAGCAAACGGACGGGACTGAGCGATACAGACACGGATAATGAACGCCTGATTGTAGGTGTCCCGTATGAAAAAGACGGAAAGAAAGGCATGGTCTTTTTATCCCAGTCTTTGCTTGCCGTTAAAGATACAACAAAACATACGACCCGCTATATTTTTCTTGCCGCTGGAATTGCGATTGTGCTGACCACATTTTTCGCATTCTTTTTATCAAGCAGGGTCACGTACCCTCTCCGAAAAATGAGAGAAGGTGCGCAGGATTTGGCGAAGGGCAAGTTCGATACAAAAATCCCGATTTTAACTCAGGATGAAATCGGTGAACTGGCGACCGCTTTTAATCAAATGGGCCGGCAGCTTAACTTTCATATCAATGCGCTCAATCAAGAAAAAGAGCAGCTTTCTAACATTTTGAGCAGTATGGCTGACGGGGTTATTACCATTAATATTGACGGTACGATTCTTGTGACCAACCCGCCGGCTGAACGTTTTCTTCAGGCTTGGTATTATGAACAGAACATGAATATCAAAGAAGGCGACAACCTTCCGCCTGAAGCAAAAGAGCTGTTTCAAAACGCTGTTAGCACTGAAAAAGAACAAATGATTGAGATGACGCTTCAAGGCAGATCATGGGTGCTTTTGATGTCGCCGCTTTATGCGGAATCGCACGTCAGAGGAGCGGTTGCCGTACTGCGTGACATGACAGAAGAACGCCGCCTTGATAAGCTGCGGGAGGACTTTATCGCAAATGTCAGTCATGAGCTGAGAACACCGATTTCCATGCTTCAGGGATACAGTGAAGCAATTGTCGATGACATTGCAAGCTCTGAAGAAGACCGGAAAGAAATTGCCCAAATCATTTATGACGAATCACTCCGAATGGGCCGTTTAGTTAATGATTTGCTTGATTTAGCCCGAATGGAATCAGGCCATACAGGCTTACATTATGAAAAAATCAATGTGAATGAGTTTTTAGAAAAGATCATTCGGAAGTTTTCCGGTGTTGCGAAAGAAAAAAATATTGCTTTACAAAATGACATTTCTCTCACAGAAGAGGAATTTATGCTTGATGAAGACAAGATGGAGCAGGTATTTACCAATTTGATTGATAACGCGCTGCGGCATACTTCATCCGGTGGCAGTGTCTCCATTTCAGTCCATTCTGTGAAGGATGGATTGAAAATTGATATCAAAGACTCCGGGTCCGGCATACCGGAAGAAGATCTGCCATTTATCTTTGAGCGGTTTTATAAGGCAGATAAAGCGCGGACAAGGGGCAGAGCAGGAACCGGGTTAGGGCTGGCTATCGTTAAAAATATCGTGGAAGCCCACAACGGCTCAATCACTGTGCACAGCCGAATAGATAAAGGAACAACATTTACTTTTTATATTCCGACAAAACGGTAAAATCGAGTCTGAATTTGCCGAAGAATCTTGTTCCATAAGAAACACCCGCTGACTGAGCGGGTGTTTTTTTAATAGCCAACATTAATAAAATTTAAGGATATGTTAATATAAATTCCCTTCCAAATTCCAGTTACTCGTAATATAGTTGTAATGTAACTTTTCAAGCTATTCATACGACAAAAAAGTGAACGGAGGGGTTTCAAATGGAAGAAACCTTTCAATTATTATATGATACATATCATCAAGATTTGTACCAATTTTTATTTTATATGGTAAAGGATAAAAACCAGACAGAAGACCTTCTTCAAGAGGTTTATATCCGGGTATTAAATTCTTATCATACGTTTGAAGGAAGAAGCAGTGAAAAAACATGGCTATTGTCTATCGCACGCCATGTTGCGATAGACTGGTTCCGTAAACAGCAAACAATCAGACAGCGTATACTCGGTACATTTGACTGGGATACACAGGATGTCAGGGATCAGCAATTGCTACCGGACGAACTTGCCGTTCAACATGAAAATGTCCGGGAAATTTATGCTGCGCTTGATCAATGTACAATCGATCAAAGAGCTGTGATTATCTTGCGGTTTATTCAGGGATATTCAATACAGGAAACAGCCAAGGCTCTGCGCTTCTCGGAAAGCAAAGTAAAAACGACCCAACACAGAGGGCTCAAAGTACTTCGGAAACATATGGAGCTTTTGAGGGAGGAGCTAATGGATGATGAAGTCAGAATGGAACGAAGAACAGATAAAGGAGTTGTTAAGTCAACTTCCGGCAGTTAAAGACCATCGTTCGCCTCAGGATATTTACAAGCGGCTGACGATGGCAAAGCGTAAAAATAAGCCCGCTGTCAGGTGGATTGGCCCCGCGTGTGCCGCTGCAATTGCGGTTTATATCGCCTTCATTATTTCTCCTCATTTCTTTGATCAGGCACAGCCTCAACAAAAAGAAGCGTCCCAAGAGAACGCAGTAACGAAAACTGAGACAGAAGACAGCCCAAAAGCTGCATCGTCCTTGGATCATACATCGTTTGTTGTACCTGAAAAGGAACAAGACAATTACATCACTGTAGCAGTTGCTGATGCCGATACATCCGCAATCATACCCGTCAGCATCCAAAAAACAAATGCAGACCAAACGATCCAGGATATGCTGTTTGAAAGTAGTGAATTGGGCATCCTTGATCATGCCATTACAATTCCAACCTTCATAGATGAAGTAGAAATAAAGGAAAAACCAAAGCAGAAGGAATTAAGTATACGAGTCCATCAGCCAGCTACGGCATTTTCTGTAAAAGATGATACACTGTTAAAAAAATTGCTTAAAGAATCCTTAAAATGGAGTCCTTATGAAAAAGTCAAATTTTTATCGGATCAAAATGAGACTGGGGTTCGGATTGGCTCATATGGCACTTTTACGGAAATTTCGATTCCCAAACAGTCAAAAAGAGCTTACTACTTGTATAAAAATAAACAAGGGAACTTTCTCATTCCGTCAGAAAAAACATTTGATACGGTAAAAGAAGCGATTAATGAAATGGAATCGAGCAGCCAAGAAGATACAACACCGCTTATTCAAGCGGGTACTGTCCAATCTGTAACGAAGAAACAGAAGCACTTATATATCCGTTTCTCAAAGGACTCAGAAGTTGAGGATTCTATTGCCGGTATTTTAATGATTGAGGGACTTCTTTTAACCGCAAAAGAGTTTGGCTTCACAGAAGTGACCTTTACCGAAACCAGAACAAACAAAATCGGCAAATATGACGTATCAGATGCAATTCCGGTACCGGCTGCTCCAAATCCGATTTTCTTAAACTAAAATGGGCCCTTTGAGGCTCTTTTTTAGTTGCTATTCATATAATAGAAATTTTCAAAAAAAAGTTGTACGTGTATAATAAAACAAGGTAACGATTGAAAGGATTTGAGATGAGTGAACGTGTTAACGATTAAAGGAGTTTCCATCGGGGAAGGAATGCCGAAAATCATCGTTCCGCTGATGGGAAAGACGGAAAAACAAATTCTGAATGAAGCAGAGGCAGTAAAATTACTGAATCCGGACATTGTTGAATGGAGAGTCGACGTATTTGAAAAAGCGAATGACAGAGAAGCGGTCACAAAGCTCATTTCTAAGCTTCGTAAATCTTTAGAAGACAAGCTATTTCTATTTACATTCAGAACCCACAAAGAGGGCGGGAGCATGGAGATGGACGAAAGCTCCTATCTTGCTTTGCTGGAATCGGCAATCCAAACAAAAGACATCGATCTGATAGATATCGAATTATTTTCAGGAGATGCAAATGTAAAGGCGTTAGTATCGCTGGCGGAAGAAAACAACGTCTATGTGGTGATGTCAAATCACGACTTTGAAAAAACGCCTTCGAAAGATGAGATTCTTTCAAGGCTTCGAAAAATGCAGGAATTAGGCGCGCATATTCCAAAAATGGCTGTCATGCCAAATGATACTGGAGATCTCCTAACGCTGCTTGATGCGACGTATACAATGAAAACAAAATATGCAGACCGTCCCATTATTACAATGTCAATGGCTGCAACAGGGCTTATCAGCAGGCTGAGCGGTGAGGTTTTTGGATCGGCTTGTACTTTTGGAGCTGGAGAAGAGGCGTCTGCACCAGGCCAAATTCCTGTTTCTGAGCTAAGGAGTGTCTTAGATATTTTGCATAAAAACACACGGGGGTAGAACAATAAAAAACTCAAGCTTTATGGCTTGAGTTTTTTTGATTATGGCAGATCAATGAGCTTCACGGACACAATATCAGGGACATTTGTTAGTTCTTTCACAATTTTATCTTCCAGATGTCTGTCAAAGGAAAGCATCATGATGGCTTCTCCGCCTTTTTCCTTACGGCCAACCTGCATGGTTGCAATGTTAATATCATTATCTCCGAGAATACGTCCTACTCGGCCGATGACACCTGTTGTATCTTGATGCTGGATATACACCAAGTGACCTGTCGGATAAAAATCAATATTAAATCCATTGATCTCGACAATTCGTTCTCCGAAATGAGGAATATACGTAGCCGTTACAGTAAAGGTGCTGCGGTCTCCTGTCACTTTTACGCTGATGCAGTTATCGTATCCAGATTCAGAAGAGGAAATTTTTTCACTGAAGCTGATGCCGCGTTCTTTTGCGACACCCCCGGCATTGACCTCGTTAACAGTAGAGTCAACGCGCGGTTTTAAAAAGCCTGACAGAAGGGCTTTTGTAATGAACGATGTTTCAAGTTTAGCAATTGTGCCTTCATATTGAATGGCAACATCCTGTACTGGTTCTTTCATGCACTGTGATACAAGGCTGCCAATTTTTCCTGCAATTTGATGGTAGGGTTTAATTTTAGCAAATTCATCCTTTGTCATGGCAGGCAGGTTGATAGCTGACATGACAGGCAGGCCTTTTGCGAACTGCAGAACTTCTTCTGACACTTGGGCGGCGACATTGAGCTGTGCTTCTTTCGTTGATGCTCCCAAGTGAGGAGTGGCAATGACTAATGGATGATCAACAAGTTTATTGTCAACTGGCGGTTCAACTTCGAAAACGTCAAGCGCCGCTCCCGCAACATGCCCGTTTTCCAAAGCTTCGAGAAGTGCTGCTTCATCGATAATTCCGCCTCGCGCACAGTTAATTAAGCGAACGCCTTTTTTCGTTTTTGCAATCGTTTCTTTATTCAATAAGCCTTTTGTTTCTTTTGTTAAAGGCGTGTGAACGGTAATGATATCCGCACTTTCAAGCACTTCTTCAAATGTACGGCTGTTTACGCCGATTTTTTTCGCTCTTTCTTCCGTTAAGAAAGGATCAAAAACGTGCACAGTCATACCGAATGCTCTCGCACGCTGTGCAATTTCACTTCCGATTCGGCCTAATCCTACAATACCAAGCGTTTTTCCATAAAGCTCTGAACCGACATAAGCTGTGCGGTTCCACTCTCTGGATTTCACTGAGATATTAGCCTGCGGAATGTGTCTCATTAAAGAAGATATCATTGCAAATGTATGCTCAGCTGTCGAAATGGTGTTGCCGTTCGGAGCATTGATCACGATTACCCCGTGTTTCGTAGCCTCATCAATATCGATATTATCGACACCGACACCGGCTCTTCCGACAATTTTTAAAGAAGTCATTTTGTTGAAAAGGTCTTCTGTTACTTTTGTCGCACTTCGCACCAAAAGAGCATCAAAAGTATGTAATTCATCTTCTGCATCTGCTACGTTTTTTTGAACGATTTCAATAAAGTCTGATTCAATAAGTGGCTGTAAACCGTCGTTGCTCATTTTGTCTGAGACCAATACTCGAAACATCGTTAGATTTCCTCCTAAATTGACAAACTAAATATCTGATAATTTAACATATTCTCAAAAGAGTGTCAACGTGTATTGACGCAGTAAAGGATAAAAGTAAAGCCTAATAAATCAATGATTTGACAGCTTGCAGGTAATATATATAATTTGAAGCAATTCTCTATACAGCCAACCAGTTATCGTTTATAATGTAATTAAATTTCATATGATCAATCTTCGGGGCAGGGTGAAATTCCCTACCGGCGGTGATGAGCCAATGGCTCTAAGCCCGCGAGCTGTCTTTACAGCAGGATTCGGTGAGATTCCGGAGCCGACAGTACAGTCTGGATGGGAGAAGATGGAGGTTCATAAGCGTTTTGAAATTGAATTTTTCAAACGTTTCTTTGCCTAGCCTAATTTTCGAAACCCCGCTTTTATATATGAAGCGGTTTTTTTATTGGCTGGAAAAGAACCTTTCTGTTTTCGAGTAAGATGTGATCGAAAAGGAGAGAATGAAGTGAAAGTAAAAAAATTAGTTGTGGTCAGCATGCTGAGCAGCATTGCATTTGTTTTGATGCTGTTAAATTTCCCGTTTCCGGGTCTTCCGGATTATTTAAAAATCGATTTTAGCGACGTTCCCGCTATTATTGCCATTCTGATTTACGGACCTTTGGCGGGTATTGCCGTAGAAGCGATAAAAAATGTTCCTCAGTATATCATTCAGGGAAGCATGGCCGGAGTTCCTGTAGGGCAAGTTGCGAATTTTATTGCAGGAACACTCTTTATATTGCCGACTGCTTTCTTATTTAAAAAACTCAACTCAGCAAAGGGCTTGGCTGTCAGCCTGCTTTTGGGAACTGCAGCGATGACCATTTTAATGAGTATTTTAAATTATGTTCTGATTCTTCCGGCATACACGTGGTTTTTACATTCACCGGCATTATCCGACAGCGCGCTAAAAACAGCAGTCGTCGCAGGTATCCTCCCGTTTAACATGATAAAAGGTATTGTAATTACGGTTGTATTCTCACTAATTTTTATCAAGCTTAAGCCATGGATTGAGCAGCAGCGAAGTGCACATATCCATTAAATAAAAAAGCTCCCGTTCGGGAGCTTTTTTTAGTTACTTCTATTCAAATTTAAGCGGGTCGCCTTCAAATGGCTCATCCGCCACTTTGATGGAATCAGTAGGGCATCCTTCAAATGCGTCAATCATATCTTCTTCCAGTACCTCAGGAACTTCGACAACACCTTTGTTTTCATCAAGCGTTACGAACGCGATGCCTTCATCATCGTAATCGTAAATGTCTGGTGCAGCAGCTCCGCAAGCGCCGCATGCAATACATGTATCTTTGTCTACGATTGTGTACTTTGCCATGAATAAAACCTCCCAGATTGTTCTTGGTGGAACAAATGGATCAATCTTTATATTTAATCAATTTAACACCTATTCCTCTTACTTATTGTAATGATGTTGCTGCCACATTTCAACAGAAAAATGATTGAGAATGCTTATCACATAAGGGGTTATCTACATAACATCCCCCTTAATGATGACTTTAAACGTCGATTTCTGTTTGAAATCTGTTAAAATAAAAAGAGCAAATCAACGATTTTTGTCAGGAAGAATGTAGGTGGATAGGTTGTCATTAAATTACTTCGATATTATGGTTCTCGATTGCCTTTGCAAAATAAACGGGGAACGGTCGGGAAGCGCTGTTTTTCACCTATTCAAAGGCAAGAGATCGTCACAAACCATTCAAGATGCCGGCTTATTTCAGACTGCAAAATACTTTGGAATGGCGGCGCAATGTTCGAGAAGCGATGTTTCTGAGTCGCTTGACAAGCTTGAAAAGCATTCATATCTCTCGCCAATGTCTGAAACAGATACATACAAAGTGACAGCCAGCGGCGCAGCAGTTTTAAGGCATGCCCTTAGCGAGCGGCCTTGGCCCGTTCATTGTCACGGCGCTCATTATCAGCAGGCTGCCGGTGTGCTTTGGAAAAGGCTTTCGCTGCTTGTGCAGGTCCTATCCCATAAACAGCAAGGGAGCAGGCAGTATATCCCTGTCACAAAGGATCATAAGACACTTCACTGGGTAAAGAAATACCTGTCCCGGCATACGGATCATATAGAGATGGCAAAAAGCCTTTTTGCCATGCTTGAGGCGCATTTGAAAAAGATTGAAAACAAAGCAGCGCAAATTTTTGTCTACTCCTTAACCTCGCACCATCGGATCGGTTATACTAGCAGGCAGCTTGCTGATACGCTGAAAGAAGACGAATGGTATGTCTATATCATGTTTTGGGCTTCGGTACATTATTTTATTCATTCTCTTCCGGAGTGTGAAGATGCTTTGTTAAAGGATCTCCTTTCTGATGTGCACTTAGATAATGCCCTGACAGAGTCGACGAGGAAAACATGGCAGATGGTCAAACAAGGGTTTCCGATACATCGAATTGCTGAAATCAGAAAGCTGAAAACAGCGACGATTGAAGACCACATTGTCGAGATTTCTCTCCATGAGCCTGCGTTTATGATTAATGATTATGTATCAGCAGAAGACCAGCTCCAAATCGCAGAGTTTGCCAAACGGATGCGGACGAATAAAATCAAACAAATTCGCGACGGGCTGGAACAGCGGTTCAGCTACTTTCAAATCAGACTGGCATTGACAAAGCAGGTGCAGCAATATGACTAAATTACAGCAAACGTTATATCAGTTTTTTGGTTTTACTTCCTTTAAAAAAGGGCAGCAGGACATTATTGAAAGCATACTCAGCGGGAAGGATACCATTGCAATGCTCCCGACTGGGGGAGGGAAATCGCTTTGCTACCAGCTGCCTGGTTATATGCTTGACGGCATGGTATTAATCGTTTCTCCACTGCTTTCTTTAATGGAGGATCAGGTGCAGCAGCTCAAAGCCCGGGGGGAAAAGCGTGCTGCAGCTTTGAACAGCATGCTTAACAGGCAGGAAAGACAATTTGTTTTAGAACATATTCATCGATATAAATTTTTGTACTTGTCTCCTGAAGCTTTACAGTCTCCATATGTATTGGAAAAATTGAAAAGCGTCCCGATCAGCCTATTTGTTATTGACGAAGCGCATTGTATTTCTGAATGGGGACACGACTTCAGGCCTGATTATTCAAAGCTCGGACAGCTGAGAAAAAAACTTGGTCACCCGCCCGTTCTGGCATTGACCGCCACGGCTACAAAGGAAACGCTGCAAGATGTCATGAACCTGCTGGAGCTGCAGCATGCTGTACGCCATCTCAACTCAGTCAACCGCCCAAACATCGCACTGAGGGTTGAAAATGCGGTGGATACTGCCGAAAAAATAGATAGGGTCATTCAGCTGGTTGAAAACCTGCAAGGTCCGGGAATTGTTTATTGTCCGACACGGAAATGGGCCGAGGAATTAGCGGGTGAAATTAAAAGCAAAACGAGCAGCAGAGCCGACTTTTACCATGGCGGTTTGGAGTCAGGGGACCGGATTTTAATTCAGCAGCAGTTTATTCATAACCAGCTTGATGTGATATGTTGTACGAATGCGTTTGGAATGGGTGTCGATAAACCCGATATCAGATATGTGATTCATTTTCACCTCCCGCAGACGGCAGAAGCTTTTATGCAGGAAATCGGCAGAGCGGGCCGTGATGGAAAGCCGAGTGTCAGCATTTTGCTGCGGGCGCCAGGGGATTTTGAATTGCAGGAACAGATTATCCAGATGGAGAGTGTCACAGCTGAAGAAATCGCCGACGTAATCCGTGTCCTAGAAAAGACGGAGGAGCGGGATGAGAGAAGGCTGCGTGACGTATTACTTCAGTATGGCGTCGGAGAGACACAGGCCCGTATGATGATTCATCTCTTTATGCAGGGGAAAACATCAGTTGAACTGATGAAGAAAGAAATTTCATATCGCATGGAGCTGAAGCTGGAAAAAATGCACCGTGTATCATTTTTGCTTCAGCGTGACGGCTGTTTAAGGCAGGCACTGTTAACCTACTTCGATGAATCATACGAGCCTGATGACGGAAACCTCCCGTGCTGTTCACATTGCGGTTTTGATTTATCCTTGTATGAACTAAAAGGGGCACGGAGTAAAATGGCGCCATTAGACAGCTGGAGTTCGGAATTGCACCGGATATTCAGCTTGCAGACTGTAGGTGAGCTGAACTGAAACAGCAAAAAGATTATATTCAGCATATGACTGACCGTGATATGCTGAAGCAGTTATATTTGACGCAGCTACTCATCATCTTTGCCGCTGCTGCAGCAGGACTGTTCTTTTTTGAGGATGTACGGGACGTATTAAAGCTCTGGGACATTCGCGATATGCGAATCATCTGGTATGGTGTTTCTATAGCTGTTATTGTTATTTTAGCCGATATGGCAGTAATGAAATGGTTTCCGTCTCATTTATATGATGACGGCGGAATCAATAAAAAAATATTCAGTAAGAGGTCAATCCCTCATATTATATTTTTAACGCTTCTGATTGCTTTCGCGGAAGAAATGTTATTCAGAGGAGTGCTGCAGACTCATATCGGTTTATGGGCGGCCAGCCTTATATTTGCCGCTCTGCACTTTCGGTATTTGTCAAAATGGCTGTTATTTATTATGGTGACAGCAATCAGCTTTTTGCTCGGTCTGATGTATGAATGGACCGGCAACTTATTTGTTCCGATGACGGCGCATTTTATCATTGATGCCGTGTTTGCCTGTCAGATTCGTTTTGAACATGTGAGGAGGGATAAACATGACGAACATGTCGAGAGTAGAGAGAAGAAAAGCCCAGAATCTTTATGAAGATCAAAACGCCGCATTGGCGGACGATTATGTCGATGATGGAGAAAGCCTTCCGACAAGACAATCTGTAAAAAATCAAAGAGAACAGAAAAAAAAGCAAGGCAAAACAAAAACGCCATTATTCACAGTACTCGCAGTAATATTTGTATTTGTGCCGGTTATCGTTTTAGTCACCTTATTTTATCTAAAGAGCCACCCGGATAATCATGACGATTATGAAGATGTTTTTATTGACAGCAGCCAAAGCAAATATGAGGTTGTCCCGAAATCAGAGGATAAAAACGATACCGCAGACACTAAAGAAACCGCACTGCAGAAGGAGTCAAAAAAAGAGCCAGAAGATTCCAAGCCAAAAGAGCAAACAGCTGCTGATAAGAAACAGACTGCTGTAGCGGAAAAAGAAGACTCGCCAAATAAGGAGGAAGCAACCGCCGCGGCTGCTTCCTCTTCCCAATCAACAGTACAACAGCAAGAACAGCCAGCTGAGCCAGTTCAAAATGTGCCGAATCGCGTTGTCAAGCACACCGTCCAAAAGAAAGAAACGCTATACCGCATTTCCATGAAGTATTATAAAAGCCGGACAGGAGAAGAAAAAATTCGAGCATATAATCATCTGAATGGAAATGATGTTTACACCGGACAAGTTTTGGACATCCCTTTAATGGATGAATAGGGTATTATTTTTATTTTACGTTCATATATTGTAGCAATGAAAATGGACAAGGTGTGAAGCGTATGGAATCCTTATGGAATCAGCTGGATCAGTTTACAGACGCGCCGACCAAACAGATGCTCCAAGCGCTTGTAAAACGAAAACAAAAATTCGAAAATTATGCAGCACAATGCCGCAGATGGCGATGGGCTTCACTTATCTGCCTAGGCTTATTATGTGTTATGATCATGAGCAAAAGCCCGGAGCCTCAGCTTATACTTCAAGAAATACTCAGCCATACCTTTTATTTATTTTGGATGCTGGCAACCGCTTTTGCCTACTGCACTTCATATTATTTCAAGAAAAAGGAAGAAAAATCCGAGACCGATTTCCATAAACTGAGATGTGAAATTATTCAGAAAAGCACTGATCTCTGGCCGCAGCCCGATAAATGGAAGGCGAGAGAGTCTGTTTTTCATATGATGAAGCACAAATATGACATTAATCTATATTTTGAAAGTAAATAAAATGGGGCGTTTTCTCAAACGATAGAAACGTCTTTTTTTATTGTCCGTCTTATTGATAAGTTCTAAAAAGAATGGAGAGTTTTTTATGAAGCTATCAGTGAAAATTGCCGGTGTACTAACTGTTGCGGCAGCGGCAATGACGGCAAAAATGTATGCAACAGCAAAAGGCAATCATTTGAAGACACATACGTTTCCTTTATCAAAGATGAAGGGCAAGCCGCCTCTGACAATCTTTTTTATTTCAGACATTCACAAACGTCTCATCGATCAAGACCTTTTAGAAAAAGCGCGAAGCCATGCCCCCCACTTGGTTATAATCGGCGGTGATTTAGCTGAGGGCGGGGTGCCCAGTGCGAGAATCGAGGAAAACATCAAAAGGCTCGTACATTTCGGGGTCCCTATCGTGTTTGTGTGGGGGAATAATGATTATGAAGTCAGGCAGCATAAGCTGTATTCCATATTTAAAGCGCACGGCATCATCACTCTGAGAAATGAGTCAGTCCCGTTTTCATACAATGGGCATACGATTGCGATTGCGGGGGTTGATGATATCAGGATGGAGATGGATCATTATGAGGAAGCCATCAAAGAACTTGATGAAAGCCAGCTGAATATTCTGGTTTGCCATAATCCGGAGATTCATGAACAAATCAATGAAGATGACGGTATTGATGTGATACTCAGCGGACATACCCATGGAGGCCAGATCAGGTTTGGAAAATTCGGCCCTTATGAACTGGGGAAAACAGGTATTGTTAAAAACGCGGCATATCTAATCAGCAACGGCTACGGCACGACAAAAGTGCCTCTTCGTTTAGGTGCTGAGCCTGAAACTCACATTGTGACTCTTTGCGGGCCAGAATAACTTCTAAAAAGCAAAAATCCGTATGGCAATAAAAACTGCATTGTGCTTGTCTTACTAGTGAACTCAGTGTAAACTGATAACAATTAAGAACCTATGACTCATCATCTCATATAATGTGTTATATGATTTGTGTGCAAGTAGAGGCAGGAGGGAACGTTATGCGGCTTGAGCGTCTGAATTATAATAAGATCAAAATCTTTTTAACCCTCGATGATTTGACAGACCGGGGATTGACAAAAGAAGACCTCTGGAAGGACTCATTTAAAGTCCACCAGTTATTTAAAGATATGATGAATGAAGCAAATACAGAGCTCGGCTTTGAAGCGAATGGACCGATTGCAGTGGAAGTGTATTCTCTCCAAGCACAAGGGATGGTCGTGATTGTAACAAAGAACCAAGACGCCGATTCAGAAGACGATGAGTATGATGATGATTACATCGAAATGCAAGTCAAGCTTGATGAAAGCGCGGACATCATATATCAATTCCATTCCTTTGAAGATATCATTCAGCTTTCAGAAAGCTTACAGCGAATCGGTATCACAGGGGGAACTGTCTACCACTATGACGGGCAGTACTTTTTAAGCCTTGAAGATCTAGGGTCACATACGGCTGAAGGGGTTGTGGCGGTTCTGGCTGAATACGGCAATCCGACAACTTTAACGATTTATCGCCTGCAAGAGTATGGTAAGCTCATTATGGACGGTAATGCCGTAGAAACGATACAAACTCATTTTTCATAAGAATGCAACGGAAAACTGCTGATTTCAGCAGTTTTTTTTCGTTAAAAAACATGGAAAAACATAACGTTTATTCTATGCACAGATCATATGAAGGTGTATACTATTCTCTGAAAGGGAGCATGTGAGAAACAGAAGATTCTAGGAGGTTAACTCAAATGGCAGCCGATCGAAACACCGGTCATACAGAAGAGGACAAACTTGATGTATTAAAATCAACCCAAACCGTAATACATAAGGCTCTGGAAAAATTGGGATATCCCGAAGAGGTATACGAATTGTTAAAAGAGCCGATGAGATTATTAACGGTAAAAATACCTGTTCGTATGGACGACGGTTCAGTTAAGATTTTCACAGGATATCGTGCGCAGCACAATGACTCTGTCGGTCCAACGAAAGGCGGGATACGTTTTCACCCGAATGTAACAGAAAAAGAGGTGAAGGCGCTTTCAATTTGGATGAGTTTAAAATGCGGCATAATTGATCTTCCATATGGCGGTGGTAAAGGCGGAATTGTTTGTGATCCAAGGGATATGTCGTTTAGAGAGCTGGAGCGTCTGAGCAGAGGGTATGTCAGAGCGATCAGCCAAATTGTCGGCCCGACAAAAGACGTGCCGGCACCGGATGTATTTACAAACTCACAAATCATGGCTTGGATGATGGATGAGTATTCAAGAATTGATGAATTTAATTCGCCTGGATTTATTACAGGCAAACCGCTTGTGCTTGGCGGATCTCACGGGAGAGAATCTGCGACAGCAAAAGGTGTTACCATCTGTATTAAAGAAGCGGCTAAGAAGAGAGGCATCGATATTAAAGGTGCGCGTGTCGTTGTCCAAGGCTTCGGAAACGCGGGAAGCTATTTGGCAAAATTTATGCATGATGCGGGGGCAAAAGTTGTCGGCATCTCAGATGCGTATGGCGGACTTTATGATCCGGAAGGCCTTGATATCGATTATTTACTCGACCGACGCGACAGCTTCGGTACCGTAACAAAGCTTTTCAACGATACCATTACCAACCAAGAGCTGCTGGAGCTGGATTGTGATATTCTCGTTCCTGCTGCGATTGAAAATCAAATTACAGAAGAAAATGCCCATAATATTCGGGCTAAAATTGTCGTTGAAGCAGCGAACGGACCAACAACGCTTGAAGGAACAAAGATTCTTTCAGACCGGGACATTCTGCTTGTACCAGACGTGCTGGCAAGTGCCGGTGGCGTAACAGTTTCTTATTTTGAATGGGTTCAGAATAACCAAGGCTTCTACTGGAGTGAAGAAGAGGTAGAAGAAAAATTAGAAAAAATGATGGTCAAATCATTTAACAATATTTATGAAATGGCTAACAACCGAAGAATTGACATGAGGCTCGCTGCATATATGGTCGGCGTTCGCAAAATGGCTGAAGCTTCGCGTTTTAGAGGCTGGATATAAGTTGATGATTTGCATAAAAATAAAAAATCTCCTATGATAAAATAGGAGATTTTTTTATTCGGAAATAGAAATATAAAGTGAAATGCCAATCGCAGGAGTTGACAGAAATGATTCAAGAAAAAGCAATTATTATAGGCGGAGGGCCTTGCGGACTATCCGCTGCCATTCACCTAAAAGAAATTGGCATTGATGCCCTCGTCATCGAAAAAGGCAATGTCGTTAACAGTATTTACAATTATCCGACGCATCAAACCTTTTTCAGCTCAAGTGAAAAGCTCGAAATCGGAGATGTGGCATTTATTACGGAAAACAGGAAGCCTGTCAGAATTCAGGCTTTATCGTATTACCGAGAAGTCGTCAAACGGAAAAACATCCGTGTTAACGCATTTGAAATGGTGCATAAAGTGACGAAAACGGAAAATAATACATTTGTTATTGAGACGTCAAAAGAGACCTACAAGACGCCATATTGTATCATCGCCACAGGCTATTATGATCATCCAAACTATATGAATGTACCCGGTGAGAATTTGCCGAAAGTATTTCATTATTTTAAAGAAGGCCACCCGTATTTTGATAAAGATGTTGTTGTCATCGGCGGGAAAAATTCAAGCGTGGATGCTGCCCTTGAACTCGTGAAATCTGGGGCGCGTGTCACAGTTTTATATAGGGGCAATGAGTATTCTCCAAGCATTAAGCCGTGGATTCTGCCGGAATTTGAAGCCCTCGTCAGAAACGGTACAATCCGTATGGAATTTGGCGCGTGTGTCGAAAAAATCACTGAGGATGAAGTTGTGTATCGCTCCGGAGAGAAAGAACTCATTACCATTAAAAATGATTTTGTATTTGCCATGACAGGCTATCATCCCGATCATCAATTTCTTGAAAAAATTGGTGTTGAAATTGATAAAGAAACAGGGCGTCCATATTTCAACGAAGAAACGATGGAAACGAACGTTGAAGGTGTCTTTATTGCCGGGGTTATTGCTGCGGGAAACAATGCAAATGAAATATTTATTGAAAACGGCAGGTTTCACGGGGGGCATATCGCAGCGGAAATCGCCAAAAGAGAAAACCATTAAAGATGAGGAGCATATGATGCATTCGTATGCTCTTTTTGTTTTTTTAAGTGCAGACAGATGTAAAATTTTAAACAACATGGTAGGATAGACGTAGGAATATAAAGGAAAGAGGTTGCCTGATGTTTGCAATCATCTCTGCAGGAATTGCCCCCGGCATCGCGTTATTAAGTTATTTTTATTTAAAAGATCAGTATGATAATGAACCTGTACATATGGTGCTTCGGTCGTTTTTTCTCGGGGTTGTTCTTGTATTTCCCATCATGTTTATCCAGTATGTACTTGAAAAAGAGAATGTAGGAGGCGGAAGTTTTTTCGTTTCTTTTTTATCCTCGGGGTTTTTGGAGGAATCATTAAAATGGTTTATACTGATGATCAGTGTTTACCCGCACGCCCACTTTGATGAGCATTATGACGGGATTGTGTACGGTACAAGTGTATCACTCGGTTTTGCAACCCTCGAAAATATTCTTTATTTAATTGGCCACGGCGTAGAGCATGCGTTTGTCAGGGCGCTGCTGCCTGTTTCATGCCATGCCTTGATTGGCGTTATAATGGGATTTTACCTTGGAAAAGCCCGTTTTTCCGCTGATAAGGCGCGTGTAAAGTGGCTTACTCTTTCTTTAGTTGTCCCATCCCTTTTGCATGGATCATATGATTTTATCCTAACAGCGCTTAGCAATTGGATTTATTATATGCTTCCATTTATGGTATTTTTATGGTGGTTTGGTTTGCGTAAAGCGAAAAAAGCCCGTTCCGTTAATATGATGCAAGTATAGAAGCCGCACAGCAACCGTGCGGCTTTTTTGCGTGCAGTTTTTACAAAAGAGTTTTGATGTTCTGAGGGATAACAAGGAAAGAGTGTATAAAAATAACCTCGTTACAGAAAATACGATTACACTTAAAAATTTGCAGTAGGAGGCTTGAAAAGATGAAGTCCAAAGGATCGATTATGGCATGTCTCATCCTTTTTTCCTTTACAATAACGACGTTTTTCAATACTGAAACCATCTCTGCCTTTTCGAATCAGGTCATTCAAAGAGGGGCAACCGGGGACGATGTGGTCGAACTTCAGGCGCGTCTTCAATACAACGGATATTATAACGGAAAAATTGACGGGGTTTATGGATGGGGGACGTACTGGGCAGTTCGGAATTTTCAGGATCAATTCGGGTTAAAAGAGGTTGACGGCCTTGTAGGAGCTAAAACAAAGCAAACCTTAATATGTAAATCAAAATACTATCGTGAATATGTCATGGAACAACTCAATAAAGGGAATACATTCACGCATTACGGAAAAATTCCGCTAAAGTATCAGACGAAACCATCAAAAGCAGCAACACAAAAGGCAAGACAACAAGCAGAAGCACGGCAGAAACAGCCTGCGGAAAAAACAACGCAGCAGCCTAAAGCGAATGCGAATAAACAGCAAAACAATACACCAGCAAAAGCAAGAAAACAGGATGCGGTAGCAGCGAACATGCCTGGTGGATTTTCCAACAACGATATCAGGCTGCTTGCTCAAGCGGTTTATGGCGAAGCCCGGGGCGAGCCGTACGAGGGACAGGTTGCTATTGCAGCAGTCATTTTAAACCGTTTGAACAGCCCGTTATTTCCAAATTCAGTAGCGGGGGTTATTTTTGAGCCGCTTGCCTTCACAGCAGTAGCCGACGGACAAATTTACATGCAGCCGAATGAAACGGCACGAGAAGCAGTGCTGGATGCCATCAATGGCTGGGACCCATCAGAGGAAGCACTTTACTACTTTAATCCGGATACGGCTACAAGTCCGTGGATTTGGGGGCGTCCGCAGATTAAAAGAATCGGTAAACACATTTTCTGTGAGTAGCAGATATGAGAAAGCATAAAAAGAGGTGTGATAAATGATCAGAGGAATTTTAATCGCCGTGCTTGGTATTGCAATAGTCGGTACAGGCTACTGGGGATACAAAGAACACCAGGAAAAAGACGCAGTTCTTCTTCATGCTGAAAATAACTATCAGCGGGCGTTTCATGAGCTTACCTATCAGGTGGATCAGCTTCATGATAAAATCGGAACAACACTTGCCATGAACAGCCAAAAATCACTGTCGCCTGCATTGATCGATGTGTGGAGGATTACATCAGAAGCTCATAACAGCGTCAGTCAGCTGCCGCTTACATTAATGCCGTTTAATAAAACTGAAGAGCTATTATCAAAGATCGGCGATTTCAGCTATAAAACGTCAGTCAGAGATTTGGACCAAAAGCCGCTTGATAAAAACGAGTATACATCACTAAATAAGCTATATCAGCAGTCCGAAGATATACAAAATGAATTGCGTCATGTTCAGCACCTTGTCATGAGCAAAAACCTTCGCTGGATGGACGTAGAAATGGCCCTGGCTTCTGACGAAAAACAAAGTGATAATACGATTATCAACAGCTTTAAAACAGTCGAAAAAAATGTTGGTGCATTCTCCACTGGCACTGATCTTGGCCCGAGTTTCACCAGTACGAAAAAAGAAGAGAAAGGCTTCAGCCATCTGAAGGGAAAACAAATTTCCGAACAGGAAGCAAAACAAATTGCTGAGCGCTTTGCCCCAGATGACAATTATTCAATTAAAGTGGTAAAGAGCGGAAAAAAAACAAATCGCGATGTATATAGCATCAGCATGAAAGACCCAGACCATAAAGCAGTGATTTATATGGATATTACGAAGAAGGGCGGGCATCCGGTATACTTGATCCAAAACAGGGAAGTGAAAGATCAGAAAATCAGTTTAAATGACGGATCGAACCGAGCGCTTGCATTTTTAAAGAAAAACGGATTTGAAACAGATGATTTGCAAATTGATGAAAGTGCCCAATATGATAAAATCGGTGTATTTTCATATGTTCCTGTTGAAAATAAAGTCCGGATGTACCCGGAGGCAATTCGTATGAAAGTGGCCTTGGATGACGGTGAGGTTGTCGGCTTTTCAGCAAGAGACTTCCTCACATCTCACAGAAAAAGAACCATACCTAAGCCTGCAATTACTGAAGCAGAGGCAAAGTCTAAATTAAATAAAAATGTACAAGTGAGAGAAACAAGGCTCGCTTTGATTACAAATGAACTAGGTCAAGAAGTGTTATGTTACGAAATGCTTGGAACAATTGAAAATGACACATTCAGAATGTATATCAATGCCAAAGACGGATCGGAAGAAAAGGTTGAAAAACTAAAAAATGCAGAACCTATATATAAAGACCTATAAAAAATAGGAGGAAAGGACTAAATGTCTTTTCCTTTTTTTCATTACGTGCTTTAATAAAAACGTGAGTATATTGAATGCGAAAGAGTGAAGTCAATGATAGAGATTGGAGAAACTGTACTTTTAGAATATATAGAAGAAAATGAATTGAAAAAGGCAAAAAGCAAGGCGGTCAGCATCGAAAACAATGAACTTTTGATCGCGTATCCTGTTGATGTAGTTACAGGGCGAACTGTGATTTTACATAACGATATGGAAGTAATGGTAGAGTTTGTGGGAAAAGACGAAGTTCCTTATCGCTTTATAAGCCGTATAAAAGGTAAAGTGAAGGACAAACTTCAAATGATCTGTCTTGAAGTGCCTCCACGTGAAAAAATGAAAAGAATCCAGCGCCGCCAATATGTAAGAACTGATGCCGTATTAGATGTGCAAATTCAGCCGGGAAATGAAGAAGAGATCCGCACACTATCTTATAACATCAGTGCAGGCGGCATCGCCGTGGTTTTAGCTGATGGCCTTTCTTTTCAATCGGGGGAATCATTGCGCCTGATCATCCGTCTTCCTGAAGAGGAGCACACACGTCAAATAGAAACAGAAGCAGTTGTCAGACGAATCTTTAATGACCCCAAGTCAGGAAAACGCAAAATGACTTTAGAGTATTCAGAAATTGCAGCAGGTGACCAGCAGGCTTTGCTTCAATACTGCATCCGGCGCCAGTTAAATAAGAGAAGAAAGGCCCGAATGGAATAAACATCGGCAAACACTTCCATACTATTTGTAATGGAGGTGCTCCAATGAAAACATTTGAACGGCTGCTGATCAAATTATTGTTCATTCAGGCCATCATTTTACTTGGTGTCCAATTTCTTTTTCACTATCAGCATATTGAACCATACGTATCAAAAGTGATTCAATATGAAGGGGTGGATAACATGGAGGGGGACAATAAGATTGAAACCTTCAAACATTAATTATTCATCAATTTTTCACCCTTTTTCATATAGTTCGTGATACAATCCATAGAGGAGAAAAGAGCAAGGAGAGGAATTATGGAAAAGAAATTATCGATTGCAATTGACGGCCCGGCAGCTGCGGGGAAAAGCACCGTTGCCAAAATTGTGGCTGAGAAAAAATCGTACATATATATTGATACAGGAGCAATGTATCGGGCGATTACGTACGCGGCTTTACAGGAAAACGTTGATCTGACAGATGAAGAAAAACTGGCTGAGCTGCTAAAGCGGACAGACATTGAGCTAATTACAACAAAAGATGGACAAAAAGTGCTTGTAAACGGCACAGATGTAACTGAGGCGATCAGAACAGATGAAGTCAGCAACCAAGTTTCAATTGCGGCCAAGCACAGAAGTGTCAGAGAAGAAATGGTGAAACGCCAGCAGCAGCTTGGGGAAAAAGGCGGCGTCGTCATGGATGGTCGTGACATCGGGACGCATGTGCTGCCAAATGCAGAAGTAAAAATCTTTCTTTTGGCATCTGTTGAAGAGAGAGCGAAACGCCGTTATGAAGAAAATGTGAAAAAAGGCTTTGATGTCAACTACGAAACATTAATTGAGGAAATTGCAAGAAGAGACAAGCTTGATTCAGAGCGCGAAGTATCTCCGCTGCGTAAAGCAGAAGACGCTCTTGAAATCGACACGACATCGCTTTCCATTCAAGAGGTAGCTGATAAAATCCTCGAGGCTGTGGAGCAAAAGTCCCGCTGAGGATGGCAAATGCCACTTTTTTTGAATTTTTCAACGAAGATAGAATGTTATTGCTTGACAAACCTGTCCTTTTATTAGAAGTTAATACTAATAAAACTTTTTATTGATCATTCAAAAAACTTTTTTGGATGAATCTTTAATACATATTCGGCTAAAAGCGGGCATGTTATATGTTCAGCTTTCAAACCGTTTTAATTAAGCTGTGTAGGTTTGGACCAAGGAGGTTATTCAAATGACAGAGGAAATGAATCAAATTGATGTTCAAGTGCCAGAGGTTGGAGATGTAGTTAAAGGGATTGTGACAAAGGTAGAAGACAAACATGTAGATGTAGAAATTATCAATGTCAAACAATCCGGTATTATTCCAATCAGTGAATTATCAAGTCTTCATGTAGAGAAAGCATCGGATGTTGTTAAAGTAGACGACGAGCTTGACCTGAAAGTAACAAAAGTGGAAGACGATGCTTTGATTTTATCTAAACGTGCTGTTGATGCAGACCGCGCTTGGGAAGACCTTGAGAAAAAATTTGAAACAAAAGAAGTGTTTGAAGCTGAAGTGAAAGATGTCGTGAAAGGCGGCCTTGTCGTTGATATCGGCGTTCGCGGTTTTATTCCGGCATCGCTTGTTGAAGCACATTTCGTTGAAGACTTCACTGACTATAAAGGAAAAACACTGTCACTGCTCGTTGTAGAGCTTGACCGTGATAAAAACCGCGTGATCCTTTCACACCGTGCTGTTGTTGAAAGTGAACAAGCGAATAAAAAACAAGAACTTCTTCAGTCTCTTGAAGTTGGGAGTGTACTTGATGGCAAAGTACAGCGCCTGACTGATTTTGGCGCGTTTGTTGATATCGGCGGCATCGACGGACTTGTACACATTTCACAGCTTTCCCACTCTCATGTAGAGAAACCGTCTGACGTTGTTGAAGAGGGACAAGAAGTAAAAGTGAAAGTGTTATCGGTTGACCGTGACAATGAACGTATTTCTTTATCAATCAAAGATACACTGCCTGGACCTTGGAGCCAAATCGGCGAAAAAGTGAAGCCTGGCGATGTGCTTGAAGGAACTGTACAGCGTCTTGTAAGCTTCGGTGCCTTTGTTGAAATCCTTCCAGGTGTTGAAGGTCTCGTTCATATTTCTCAAATTTCCAATAAACACATCGGCACGCCGCATGAAGTCCTTGAAGAAGGACAGACTGTAAAAGTGAAGGTTCTTGATGTGAATGAAAATGAGGAGCGCATTTCATTAAGCATGCGTGAACTTGAAGAAACGCCTAAAGCTGATCAGGAAGATTACCGTCAATATCAAGCGAAGGAAGAAACAAGCACTGGCTTCCAGCTTGGAGATCTGATCGGAGATAAGCTGAATAAACTAAAATAATTGGTGATAAACGTGACTCGAGCAGAACGAAAAAGACAACACATCAATCATGCCTTGTCCACCGGCCAGAAGCGGGAAACAGGTCTTGATGATATTACGTTTGTTCACGTCAGTCTGCCCGATCTTGCATTAGAACAAGTAGATATTTCCACGAAAATCGGCGAACTTTCAAGCAGTTCGCCGATTTTTATCAATGCAATGACTGGCGGCGGCGGAAAACTTACATATGAGATTAATAAATCGCTTGCGCGAGCGGCTTATCAGGCTGGAATTCCCCTTGCTGTGGGATCGCAAATGTCAGCATTAAAAGATCCATCAGAGCGTCTATCCTATGAAATTGTTCGAAAGGAAAACCCAAACGGGCTGATTTTTGCCAACCTGGGAAGCGAGGCAACGGCTGCTCAGGCAAAGGAAGCTGTTGAGATGATTGGAGCAAACGCACTGCAGATCCACCTCAATGTGATTCAGGAAATTGTGATGCCTGAAGGAGACAGAAGCTTTAGCGGCGCACTGGAACGTATTGAACAAATTTGCAGTCATGTCAGTGTACCAGTCATTGTGAAAGAAGTCGGATTCGGTATGAGCAAAGAATCAGCAGGAAAGCTGTATGAAGCTGGTGCTGCAGCTGTTGACATTGGCGGTTACGGAGGGACAAATTTCTCGAAAATCGAAAATCTCCGAAGACAGCGGAAAATCTCCTTTTTTAACTCGTGGGGCATTTCGACAGCTGCCAGTTTGGCGGAAATCCGCTCTGAGTTTCCTGCAAGCACCATGATCGCCTCTGGCGGTCTGCAAGATGCACTTGACGTGGCAAAGGCAATTGCGCTTGGGGCCTCTTGCACCGGAATGGCAGGGCATTTTTTAAAAGCGCTGACTGACAGTGGTGAGGAAGGACTGCTTGAGGAGATTCAGCTGATCCTTGAGGAATTAAAGATGATTATGACCGTGCTGGGCGCCAGAACGATTGACGATTTACAAAAGGCGCCCCTTGTGATCAAAGGTGAAACCCATCATTGGCTCACAGAGAGAGGGATCAATACATCAAGCTATAGTGTGCGATAAATGATAAAAGCCCAAAACCATATGTGGTTTGGGCTTTTTGTATTATGATTTTCGCTTTTTGAATCTTCCGTTTTGTTCAAGGCTTGTCGCTCCGTCATAGTGAATGGACTGGTCGCGGTCTGATTCGACTCTGCCTGAAGCTTTGAGTTTTTTCTCTTGTCTGTCTTTTCCCATGATCATACTCCTTAATGTGAGATCGATTGTTTAAAAAATGTGCTTGAACTCCATACTGGGAATATGGAGGAGTAAAATGGAACAATTTTATTACTATTGGTCAATGTGGTTTCTGTGGGTTCTGACAACATTTATTTTTGAAAAGACGAAAAGACGAATTGCCGTCTCTGTCTTTATTTTAACTAATATTATTCTAAGCATACATGACATCGCTTTATATTTTTCCCTGAATGTTGCATATTTGATGTTTTTCGTTTGCGGATGTGTCTATGCCGGGTATTTGGGAATGTATCGTTTTCGTTACATCATGGTCTATCTGACGCTCGTTGCCGCGTATGCGTTTGTTTATCTTTTTGCATTATATGACCCGGTTTGGTTCATCATAAAACCTGAGTGGGCTGCTGTTATATTAATAGTGCTTTTAACAGCTTCTGTTGAAAGGAATTTTGAGAAGCAGCTTGTCTTATTTGTCCTAGGGATGTGCCAAGGCGAACTGGTGTATTCATTTGTGATCCAGAAGTTGGCCGGGGCTATGGCTGTCGGCGGCTTTCAATGGCTGAATGCGTGTTCTGCGGGAATGATATTGCTGTTTGGCATATCTAAATACGAACACCTCGCAAGCCAGATTGGTCAGAAAAGCAAAAGATCAAACAAAGGAGCTACCAAAATGTCATGAGTGATTACATCTATCCGATTATTGCTGGGGTCATTGCCGGAATTGCGACAAGGCTTTATATGCTGAAAACGGATTACCGCCAGTATCCGACCTATGTTCATGGGAAAGTGATTCACATCGCACTGGGGTTGATAGCGGCTGGTTTAGGTGCAATTATTATGCCGGCGCTTTTGCAGGAGGAATTTACGGCCATCACATTTTTAACATTGGCAGCGACGCAATTTAGAGATGTCCGAAACATGGAGCGGAACACATTGACGCAAATGGATTCGTATGAACTTGTCTCAAGGGGAAGCACATATATTGAGGGGATTGCCATTGCGTTTGAAAGCAGAAATTATATTGTGATCTTTACAGCGCTTTTGACAACCTCTGCGTATGTGTTTTTATCCATCTGGGCTGCTGTCATAGCGGCTGTCGTTTGTTTTTTACTGGCTATGAAGTTTATGTCGGGCAGTGTGTTGAAGGATATTGTAGATATCGAGTACATAAAGCCGCGCTTTGACGGTCCGGGACTGTTTGTTGATAATATTTATATGATGAATATCGGGCTTCCAGAGAAACAGGAACTGATTTTAAAGCATGGCATGGGCTTTATTTTGACGCCGAAAAACTTTAATTCAGCAGCGACGATAGCAAATTTAGGGCAGCGTCAGGCCATTTTATTTGATGTTTCCAATGTGCTCGGGGTTTATCGGGATTCAGGAGAACCATCTTTGACACCAATTGCAAAACGGGATTTAAATGATGGGAGAGTGGCAGTATTTGTTCTTCCGCAAATTCACCATCCCGAAACGGCTGTTCAAATTATTAGCAATGTTCCAACCCTGGAAAATGCGATTAGAATGCCGACTGAATTTATCAAGAATCAGGATAAGGTGATAGGATGAGTGAATCTCTTACGAAAGTGATTTTGTCTGTAATCACGACAAATCCAAACAGGGTTGCAGGGGGAGCACCTGTCTTTTTTTGCAATGACCAAAAGGAGATGGAGCTTTTCGCTAAAAATCTTGAGGCGATCCTTGATGGAATAGCTCACAGAATCGGAGATGACGTGTATTTGATCGTGAAACATTTTTAAGAATAGTTGTGATCCCAGTAAAAACTGATATAATAAATGAGTTAAGCCCTTCCTCTGAAGGGTTTCTTTTCATAAAAGTGAATGAAATGATTTTAATAACCGGTTGAAAATTTATGTAAAAATGAAAGCGGCTGGATTGAAAGGAAGGGTACTATGGGTAAACCTGTCGTAGCCATTGTCGGGAGACCAAATGTAGGAAAATCCACAATCTTTAACCGGATTGCGGGAGAAAGAATTTCAATAGTAGAAGATACCCCTGGCGTGACAAGGGATCGGATATACAGCTCGGCTGAATGGCTGAATTATGATTTTAATTTGATTGATACGGGCGGTATTGATATCGGTGATGAGCCGTTCTTAGCGCAGATTCGCCAGCAGGCTGAAATCGCCATGGATGAAGCGGACGTGATTATTTTTATGGTGAACGGCCGTGAAGGTGTGACAGCTGCTGATGAAGAAGTGGCGAAAATTTTGTACCGCACAAAAAAGCCTGTTGTTTTAGCGGTTAATAAACTGGATAACACAGAAATGAGAGCGAATATTTATGATTTTTATTCGCTAGGCTTTGGCGAGCCGTATCCAATTTCGGGAACACACGGACTCGGACTGGGTGATTTACTGGATGCCGTTGCAGAGCATTTTAAAAACATTCCAGAAACGAAATACAATGAGGAAGTTGTTCAATTCTGTCTGATCGGACGTCCGAATGTCGGAAAGTCTTCACTTGTGAATGCGATGCTCGGCGAAGAACGCGTTATTGTCAGCAACGTGGCTGGAACGACAAGAGATGCTGTTGATACGTCATTTACTTACAACCAGCAGGAGTTTGTCATTGTCGATACTGCAGGTATGCGAAAAAAAGGGAAAGTCTATGAAACGACTGAGAAGTATAGTGTACTGCGGGCGCTAAAAGCGATTGACCGCTCAGAAGTCGTGGCGGTTGTGCTGGATGGCGAAGAAGGCATTATTGAACAGGACAAGCGTATCGCCGGTTATGCACACGAAGCGGGCAAGGCCGTCGTCATCGTCGTAAACAAATGGGATGCTGTTGACAAAGATGAGAGCACAATGAAAGAATTTGAAGAAAATATTCGCGATCATTTTCAATTTCTGGATTATGCGCCAATCCTATTTATGTCTGCCTTAACGAAAAAACGGATCCATACGCTGATGCCTGCGATTATTAAAGCAAGTGAAAATCATTCACTTCGAGTTCAGACGAACGTCTTAAATGATGTCATCATGGATGCTGTGGCAATGAACCCGACACCGACTCATAACGGTTCTCGTTTGAAAATTTACTATGCGACTCAAGTGTCGGTAAAGCCGCCAAGCTTCGTTGTGTTTGTAAACGATCCGGAATTGATGCATTTTTCATACGAACGGTTTTTAGAAAACCGAATCAGAGACGCGTTCGGTTTTGAGGGGACACCAATCAAAATATTTGCAAGAGCTAGAAAATAAAAAGGTGTGAATCAAACATGAAAAAAGTCACAATGCTTGGAGCAGGGAGTTGGGGAACAGCACTGGCTTTAGTTCTAACTGATAATGGAAATGAAGTGTGTGTGTGGGCTCACCGTGCAGATTTAATTCATCAAATTAATGAGTTGCATGAAAACAAAGATTATTTGCCGAATGTTAAGCTGTCTACATCCATTAAAGGAACAACAGATATGAAAGAGGCTGTTTCAGACGCAGATGTCATTATCGTTGCGGTCCCGACAAAAGCAATTCGGGAAGTGCTGAGACAGGCTGTCCCTTTTATAACGAAAAAGGCAGTCTTTGTTCATGTCAGCAAGGGTATTGAGCCAGATTCACTTCTGCGCATTTCTGAAATTATGGAAATTGAGCTCCCGAGTGATGTCAGAAAAGATATCGTTGTCCTTTCCGGCCCGAGTCATGCGGAAGAAGTAGGGTTGCGGCACCCCACAACTGTTACTGCATCTTCAAAGAGCATGAGGGCAGCAGAAGAGGTGCAGGATCTATTTATTAATCACAATTTTCGGGTGTACACAAATCCTGACATTATCGGAGTTGAAATCGGAGGGGCTTTAAAAAATATTATTGCCCTTGCTGCAGGAATTACAGATGGTTTAGGGTACGGCGACAATGCCAAAGCTGCTTTGATTACACGCGGACTTGCCGAAATCGCGAGACTCGGAACGAAAATGGGCGGAAATCCCTTGACGTTCTCTGGATTGACAGGAGTAGGCGATCTGATTGTGACGTGCACAAGTGTTCATTCCAGAAACTGGCGTGCGGGCAATTTGCTCGGAAAAGGGTACAAGCTTGAAGATGTTCTTGAAGAGATGGGAATGGTAGTCGAAGGCGTCCGCACGACGAAAGCGGCTTACCAGCTTTCGAAGAAATATGATGTTAAAATGCCGATTACAGAAGCTCTCCATCAGGTCCTATTCAACGGACAAAAAGTGGAAACCGCTGTTGAATCTTTAATGGCGAGAGGGAAAACCCACGAGATGGAGGATTTGGTAAATACGTTTGAAAATCAAGTGAAGTAAAAGTGTCAATCGTATGATGAAACGCATATCTTAATTGAACGAAAGCCCGAAAAACAGAAGAACACCCAAGTCTTGGGATCTCCTGAAACATTTTGCCGATTTAGGCAATAGAGGATGCATCTGTATGCCAAGTCGCATACTATAGCATCGAAGTCCAAGAGAGTGTTTCTTAAACGTGCAGGTGAATATAGTCAAGTTGACTGAAGCGAAGGTCCCCCTCTTTGCTTCAGTTTTTTTGTTCTATCAAAGGATGGAAAATCCGGTTGATCTTTTCCGGCGCTGTATATTAAAATATAATATAACGCTTACATCATACATATCGGGGAGGCGCACGTCATTGAATCTGGCATTGATGAAAATGTGGTTTGCACTAGGGTCCATGGGTCTGATGTTTCTGGCTGTAGCTTCCATCTATTTAAGCCGCTTTAAGTGCCAAAACCGTTTTTTGAAGATTACGATTTCATCATTCGCATACATGTGTATGCTCATATCTGGAATTATTGTGTTTGTCGTGGTTTTTAGCGGCCCTGTCAATGAATAAAGCTGTAAAAGGAAGTGCTGTATGGGTAAACTGAAGTGCGCAATCATTTTTGCGGCAGTCGTGTTTTTATCCGGATGTTTATATCCAAATGAACGGAAAAGCAGTGTGCATGCCATTCCTTATCAAGACCAGCTAAAGCAGGTTCAATCTGCTGTTGATGAATTTCAAAAGGCAAATGGAGGGCTGCTTCCCATTCAAACAAAAGATATGTCGACACCGCTATATCAAAAATATCCGATAGACTTTAACCGGTTAGCGCCAAGATACATAGCTGAACCTCCAAGTACGGCATTTGAAAGCGGGGGAGACTATCAATACGTGCTTGTTGACGTAGAGAACGATCCGACTGTTAAATTAATTGATCTAAAGATGGCAGAAAAAATTCGCGATGTGAAATTGCGCATCCAAATGTATCGTCAGGAGCATCAATATCCGCCTTACAAGGATGTGCTATCTCGCGATTTATTTACACTCGATGAGAAGAAGCTTGGGGATGGAAGCTCTCTTACAGTGACAAGCCCAATCTCAGGGAATTCCTTGCCGCTTATGATTGACGGAGACGGAGAAATATATGCTGATTACCGGACTGAGCTGACTTCTTGCCTCAAAAAAAGCAAAAAAACGTTTAAACCCGGGACTGAAATCCAGGATATGATTTGGGAGGAAACCCCCTTTGTCCCCGCGTTTTCTGTAAAATATACGGTAAATGACAAACAGGAACCTGTTTTTTTAGAAAATGATATGAAAAAGGAATGAACCTTTCTCCCTTGCATACAAATAGGGAGAAAGGTTTTTTTATATTAATAGATTGAGGATGAGAAATTTTCTAAAGATGTCATATTCAAATAGGACAACGTCATACACATATAGTGTCCTGTGTTTGATTGAAAGAGCTTAATAAAATTGAAAAGGATAGGAAGTCCGGGAGGGGATCACTTGGAAAAGGTCGATATTTTCAAGGATATCGCTGAACGAACAGGAGGCGATATATACTTAGGAGTCGTAGGTGCTGTCCGTACAGGAAAATCCACGTTCATTAAAAAATTTATGGAGCTTGTGGTGCTCCCGAATATCAGTAACGAAGCAGACCGGGCCCGAGCGCAGGATGAACTGCCGCAGAGCGCAGCCGGCAAAACCATTATGACTACAGAGCCTAAATTTGTTCCGAATCAGGCGATGTCTGTTCATGTGTCAGACGGACTCGATGTGAATATAAGATTAGTAGATTGTGTAGGTTACACAGTCCCCGGGGCTAAAGGATATGAAGATGAAAACGGGCCGCGGATGATCAATACGCCTTGGTACGAAGAACCGATCCCATTTCATGAGGCTGCTGAAATCGGCACTCGAAAAGTCATTCAAGAACACTCGACCATCGGAGTTGTCATTACGACAGACGGCACCATTGGAGATATCGCCAGAAGTGACTATATAGAGGCTGAAGAAAGAGTCATTGAAGAGCTGAAAGAGGTTGGCAAACCTTTTATTATGGTCATCAACTCAGTCAGGCCGTATCACCCGGAAACGGAAGCCATGCGCCAGGATTTAAGCGAAAAATATGATATCCCGGTATTGGCAATGAGTGTAGAGAGCATGCGGGAATCAGATGTGCTGAATGTGCTCAGAGAGGCCCTCTACGAGTTTCCGGTGCTAGAAGTGAATGTCAATCTCCCAAGCTGGGTAATGGTGCTGAAAGAAAACCATTGGCTGCGTGAAAGCTATCAGGAGTCCGTAAAGGAAACGGTTAAGGATATTAAACGGCTCCGGGACGTAGACAGGGTTGTCGGCCAATTCAGCGAGTTTGAATTCATTGAAAGTGCCGGATTAGCCGGAATTGAGCTGGGCCAAGGAGTGGCAGAAATTGATTTGTACGCGCCGGATCATCTATATGATCAAATCTTAAAAGAAGTTGTGGGCGTCGAAATCAGAGGAAGAGACCATCTGCTTGAGCTCATGCAAGACTTCGCCCATGCGAAAACAGAATATGATCAAGTGTCTGATGCCTTAAAAATGGTCAAACAGACGGGATACGGTATTGCAGCGCCTGCTTTAGCTGATATGAGTCTCGATGAGCCGGAAATTATAAGGCAGGGCTCGCGATTCGGTGTGAGGCTGAAAGCTGTCGCTCCGTCGATCCATATGATCAAAGTCGATGTCGAAAGCGAATTCGCCCCGATTATCGGAACGGAAAAACAAAGTGAAGAGCTTGTACGCTATTTAATGCAGGACTTTGAGGATGATCCGCTCTCCATCTGGAATTCCGATATCTTCGGAAGGTCGCTGAGCTCAATTGTGAGAGAAGGGATTCAGGCAAAGCTGTCATTAATGCCTGAAAACGCACGGTATAAATTAAAAGAAACATTAGAAAGAATCATAAACGAAGGCTCTGGCGGCTTAATCGCCATCATCCTGTAATACCGGTAGACCTCTTTATAGAATGGGAGGTCTTTTTTCTTTGCTCTTAATAATGGAAAAGGATCAAGGAATAGGATGAAAAAAGGAAAAAAAGGAATATTTGTTCGGTAAATCACCTTAAATCCTTGACGAGCAAGGGATTGACGCTTTAAAATGCTTGATATGGCTTTTTATATGTGTTACTCTACATACAGAAATTCTTCACTTTGTTGGACAAACATTCCTCAGAGTGCAGTTTTTCTTAAAAAGCCGTTTAATTGTCTTTCTCTTGCCTGCTCTCATTTTTTTGTGAGACAGGTTTAGAATCAGACTGAACTGTGAAGAAATGATAATAAACGAACTGAATGTATCCTTTTGGGAGGAGGTGAAAGGCATGAACAAAACAGAACTTATCAATGCGGTTGCTGAAGCAAGCGAATTGTCTAAAAAAGACGCTACAAAAGCAGTTGACTCTGTTTTTGATACGATCTTAGATGCACTTAAAAACGGTGATAAAATCCAACTGATCGGTTTTGGTAACTTCGAGGTGCGTGAACGTTCTGCACGTAAAGGACGCAACCCTCAAACAGGTGAAGAAATCGAAATTCCAGCAAGCAAAGTACCTGCTTTCAAACCAGGTAAAGCGCTTAAAGACGCAGTTGCCGGAAAATAATTGTGAATATAGATCGTGTATGCATCTAGCTTACATACACTTTATTTCTTCACAGAAAAGCCCCTTTCTAAGGGGCTTTTCATATTTCAAGAGCATGGGCTTCCTGACAGGGCATTCACTTTGCTTTTAGCGGGACATATGTGCTAGAATCGAAATTAAATGTATTCATTGGTGGAGGACATAGAACATGAAAGAAGTTAATAAAGAGCAAATCGAACAAGCTGTTCGTCAAATTTTAGAAGCGATCGGAGAAGACCCGAATAGAGAAGGGCTTCTTGATACTCCGAAAAGAGTCGCAAAGATGTATGCCGAAGTATTCTCCGGCTTGAATGAAGATCCAAAAGAACATTTCCAGACTATCTTCGGTGAAAACCATGAGGAGCTTGTTCTTGTAAAAGATATCGCGTTTCATTCTATGTGTGAGCATCACCTTGTTCCCTTTTATGGAAAAGCACATGTTGCATATATCCCGCGAGGCGGAAAGGTCACAGGACTCAGCAAACTGGCACGTGCCGTTGAAGCCGTTGCAAAGCGCCCGCAGCTTCAGGAACGCATCACTTCTACAATTGCAGAAAGCATCGTAGAAACGCTTGATCCGCATGGCGTAATGGTAGTGGTTGAAGCGGAACACATGTGCATGACGATGCGCGGTGTAAGAAAACCGGGTGCGAAAACTGTGACTTCAGCAGTCAGAGGCGTTTTTAAAGATGATGCCGCTGCCCGTGCAGAAGTATTGGAACATATTAAACGCCAGGACTAATAAAGATAGAGGGTGCTATAAATGAACCAAAAGCATTCAAGTGATTTTGTCGTCATTAAAGCCGTTGAGGACGGAGTGAATGTGATCGGCCTGACAAGAGGAACAGACACAAAGTTTCACCATTCCGAAAAACTCGACAAGGGAGAAGTGATCATCGCTCAGTTTACAGAGCATACTTCTGCCATTAAAGTCAGAGGAGAGGCACTGATTCAAACCGCGTACGGAGAAATGAAAAGCGAAAAAAAATAAGCTGGCTGTCCCCGCTGTTAAAAGCAAATGCTCGCAAACAGCGGGAGGATACAGCCAATTTCTTTTTTTTATGCTATAATGATACCTGCGTAAGCGAATGAAAAGATAAAACTCATACATAGATTAAGAAATAAATGTGAATTTGGGGACAAGGGTGATATTTTTGCAAGACATCTACGGAACTTTAGCCAATCTGAACACGAAATTAAAACAAAAGCTGTCTCATCCTTATTTAGCGAAGCATATTTCTGCGCCGAAAATTGATGAGGATAAGCTTCTTCTTTTTCATGCTTTATTTGAAGAAGCTGACATAAAAAACAACGACAGAGAAAATTATATTGTAACAGCGATGCTTGTACAAAGCGCCCTTGATACCCATGATGAAGTGACGACAGCTAGAGTCATAAAACGAGACGAAAACAAAAACCGCCAATTGACTGTTCTCGCGGGCGATTATTTCAGCGGGCTGTACTACTCTTTACTATCTGAAATGAAGGATATCTACATGATTCGGACGCTTGCTACAGCCATTAAAGAAATCAACGAACATAAAATTCGTCTGTATGACCGTTCTTTCAAGGACGAAAACGATTTTTTCGAAAGTGTCGGCATCGTTGAATCAGCTTTATTCCATCGTGTGGCGGAACACTTCAGCCTCCCGCGCTGGAAAAAGCTGTCGAGTGATTTTTTTGTATTTAAGCGGCTTATGAACGGAAATGATGCATTTCTGGATGTGATCGGCAGTTTTATACAGCTGGGAAAAACAAAAGAAGAGATATTAGAAGATTGTTTTAAAAAAGCGAAAAACAGCATTGAGTCACTTCTGCCTCTAAATTCACCTATTCAGAACATTTTAATAAACCGTCTGAAGACAATCAGCCAAGATCAAACCTATCATCAGAAAGTGGAAGAAGGGTAAACCATTATGCAGGACTCAAAAGAACAGCGCGTACACGGAGTATTTGAAAAAATATATAAAAACTATGACCAAATGAACTCTGTCATCAGTTTTCAGCAGCATAAAAAATGGCGCGATAAAACGATGCGCATCATGAATGTAAAAGAAGGCGCAAAAGCACTTGATGTCTGCTGCGGAACGGCTGACTGGACGATCGCTCTTGCAAAAGCGGCCGGCAAAAGCGGCGAGATCAAGGGCTTGGATTTCAGTGAAAATATGCTGAGTGTCGGCGAGCAGAAAGTAAAAGACGGCGGATTCAGCCAAATTGAACTGCTGCACGGAAATGCGATGGAGCTTCCTTTTGATGATGATACATTTGATTATGTCACCATTGGCTTCGGGCTCCGCAATGTCCCTGATTACTTGACTGTACTGAAAGAGATGAGACGTGTAGTGAAGCCGGGCGGGCAGGTGGTATGTCTGGAAACGTCCCAGCCGGAAATGATCGGATTCAGACAGGCTTACTTTATGTACTTTAAGTATATTATGCCGTTTTTCGGGAAACTGTTTGCGAAGAGCTATAAAGAATATTCTTGGCTTCAAGAATCAGCCAGAGATTTCCCTGGAATGAAGGAACTGGCAGGCCTGTTTGAAGAGGCGGGCCTGAAAAATGTTAAATATCATTCGTTTACTGGCGGAGTCGCTGCCACGCATATCGGATGGAAATGAAAACACAGATGTTTGGGTGAATGATATGAAATTTAAAATGGCCTACTCTTTTTTAAATGACGATATTGATGTAATCGAAAGAGAACTTGAACAAACCGTACGTTCCGATTACCCGCTTTTAAGCGAGGCAGGTCTTCACCTGCTGCAGGCCGGAGGGAAACGTATTCGTCCTGTTTTCGTGCTGCTTTCTGGCATGTTTGGCGATTACGATATTAATAAGATTAAATATGTCGCCGTCACTCTGGAAATGATTCACATGGCATCTTTGGTTCATGATGATGTCATTGATGATGCAGAGCTTCGCCGAGGAAAACCGACAATCAAAGCAAAGTGGGACAATCGTATTGCGATGTACACAGGCGATTATATGCTTGCGGGATCTCTTGAAATGATGACGAGAATTAACGAACCGAAAGCCCATAGGATTTTGTCACAGACGATCGTTGAAGTTTGTCTAGGGGAAATTGAGCAGATCAAAGACAAATATAACATGGAACAAAATCTCAGAACGTATCTCCGCCGTATCAAAAGAAAAACAGCTCTCTTGATCGCGGTCAGCTGCCAGCTTGGTGCCATTGCGTCTGGAGCTGATGAGAAGATTCATAAGGCATTGTACTGGTTTGGGTATTACGTCGGCATGTCTTATCAGATTATTGATGATATTCTTGATTTTACTTCAACTGAAGAAGAGCTGGGTAAACCCGTTGGAGGAGATTTGCTTCAAGGAAACGTCACATTGCCAGTGCTGTATGCCCTGAAAAATCCTGCATTAAAAAACCAGCTTAAATTGATTAACAGTGAGACAACGCAGGAGCAGCTTGAACCAATCATTGAAGAAATCAAAAAAACAGATGCAATTGAAGCATCTATGGCAGTAAGCGAAATGTATCTGCAGAAAGCTTTTCAGAAATTAAACACGCTTCCACGAGGGCGCGCACGCTCGTCTCTTGCAGCCATCGCAAAATATATCGGTAAAAGAAAATTTTAATTTTTGTAGATATTAAGAAATTTCTCCGCCCCGGATTGATTAATTATCAGAAAGATGTTACGATTTCGGTGTGCAGTGTGAAAGCCTATACATACATAATGATGGGGTGGAGAATATGATGGAAAAGACTTTTATCATGGTGAAACCAGACGGTGTCCAACGTCAGCTCATTGGGGACATTTTATCTAGATTCGAACGTAAGGGCTTACAATTAGCTGGCGCCAAGTTAATGAGAGTGACTGAACAAATGGCTGAGAAACACTACGCCGAACATCAAGGAAAGCCTTTCTTCGGAGAGCTCGTTGAGTTTATTACTTCAGGACCAGTATTCGCAATGGTGTGGGAAGGCGAAAATGTCATTGAAGTGACGAGACAGCTGATCGGGAAAACAAACCCTAAAGAAGCTTTACCTGGTACGATTCGTGGGGATTATGGCATGTTTGTCGGAAAAAACATCATCCACGGCTCTGATTCTCTCGAAAGTGCAGAACGCGAGATTAACATTTTCTTTAAGAATGAAGAATTAGTATCATATCAGCAGCTTATGGCAGGCTGGATCTATTAATCATTGTGAAAATAAGTAACAGAGCCGGCAACATATAACGCCGCCGGTTTTTGATCTGTTTTGTAAAGGTTTACATTAAAGTGAATAAAGGGTTGAATGGCAGTGTGCATCAGACCTCTGCCTTTCCCAACGATCTAAAATCAGCTGAAAAGCTGATTTTTTTATTGAAACAATACAATTTCCTGATAAAACAAGCTATACTAGGACAAAAAGACAGCGAGACTGGGAGAGTAGAGATGGATACATACAGCGTATTTACAACGAAATGGAAACAATTAACCGGAGTCGATTTAACACTATATAAAGAAGCACAAATGAAGAGAAGGCTAACGTCACTTTATGAGAAAAAGGGGTTCCAAAGCTTTAAGGACTTTGCTGCGGCATTGGAAAAGGAACAAGCTCTCTTAAATGAAACATTGGACAGAATGACGATCAATGTTTCAGAATTTTATCGTAATTATAAAAGATGGGAAGTTCTTGAGACTGCAATTCTGCCGTTAATCAAGACCTCTAGGCCTTTAAAAATTTGGAGTGCCGCCTGCTCAACGGGGGAGGAGCCATACACGCTTGCCATGCTTTTGGACCAGCAAAAAGGTCTTCCGGGCTATCAGATTTTAGCGACGGATATTGATGAAAAAGCATTGGAAAAAGCGAAAAAAGGCGTTTATCAGGAGCGGTCTTTACAGGAAGTGCCGCTATCTGTGAAAGATCGTTATTTTACGCAAAACGCAAATAGAAGTTATGAAGTGAAAACGGAAATCAAAAAGAATATTACATTCAAAAAGCACAATTTGCTGGCGGATCGTTATGAACAAGACTTTGACTTAATCGTGTGCCGCAATGTATTTATTTATTTTACAGAAAGCGCGAAGGAAGAGCTGTATTTAAAAATGGCACATAGCTTGAAGAAGAATGGAGTTCTTTTTGTCGGCAGCACCGAGCAAATCTTCAATCCCGAGAAGTTTGGCCTAGTCCCAGCCGATACATTCTTTTATCAAAAAAGATAGACTGACTTTTTGCTGAAAAATATGTTATAGTAGTCTTACTTAAAAGCGTTAATGCGATGAAGGGAGAAGAAGTCATGAGATATTTAACAGCCGGAGAATCACACGGCCCCCAACTGACAACCATTATTGAGGGTGTACCTGCCGGGCTTTACATAACGGAGGAAGATATCAATTTTGAGCTTGCCAGACGCCAAAAAGGACACGGCCGCGGCCGCCGCATGCAGATCGAAAAAGACCAGGCCAAAATTATGAGCGGGGTGCGCCATGCACGTACACTCGGTTCACCAATTGCTCTCGTAGTTGAAAATAACGATTGGAAGCATTGGACAAAAATCATGGGCGCCGCCCCGATTACAGAAGATGAAGAAAAGGAAATGAAGCGCCAGATTTCCAGACCTAGACCTGGGCACGCTGACTTAAACGGTGCAATTAAATATAATCATCGTGATATGAGAAATGTGCTTGAGCGTTCTTCAGCAAGGGAAACAACTGTCAGAGTGGCGGCAGGGGCTGTAGCTAAAAAGATTCTTTCTGAGCTTGGCATTAAGGTGGCGGGCCACGTGTTGCAAATTGGCGCTGTTAAAGCTGAAAAAACAGAATATACGTCAATTGAAGACCTGCAGCGCGTAACGGAAGAGTCTCCTGTCAGATGCTACGATGAAGAGGCAGGCAAAAAAATGATGGCTGCCATTGATGAAGCAAAGGCAAACGGAGATTCCATCGGCGGAATAGTAGAAGTCATTGTCGAGGGAATGCCGGTAGGCGTGGGCAGCTATGTCCATTATGACCGCAAACTGGATAGCAAGCTTGCTGCCGCTGTACTGTCAATTAATGCATTTAAAGGTGTGGAATTCGGGATCGGATTTGAGGCGGCAGGCCGAAATGGAAGCGAAGTCCATGACGAGATCATTTGGGACGAGGAAAAAGGATACACCCGTGCTACTAACAGACTTGGCGGACTGGAAGGCGGCATGACGACAGGGATGCCAATCGTTGTCCGCGGAGTCATGAAGCCGATTCCGACTTTGTATAAACCTCTGAAAAGTGTCGATATTGAAACGAAAGAACCGTTTTCCGCCAGCATTGAACGTTCAGACAGCTGTGCTGTTCCTGCGGCAAGTGTAGTCGCTGAAGCGGCTGTCGCTTGGGAAATTGCGAACGCAGTCGTTGAACAATTCGGATTAGATCAAATTGACCGCATTAGAGAAAATGTGGAGAATATGAGAAAACTGTCGAGGGAATTTTAATGAAGACACTGCATGTTCAAACTGCTTCCTCGTCATATCCTGTTTTTATCGGACAAGGTATCAGAAAAAAGGCTTGCGAACTATTAACCTCTTTAAACAGGCCTTTAACAAGGATTATGCTTGTCACGGATGAAGAAGTGGACCGCCTGTATGGTGATGAAATGCTCCATTTGCTGCAAGATAAATGGCCTGTGAAAAAAGTGACGGTACCGAGTGGAGAGCAGGCAAAATCCATGGACATGTACACAAAATTGCAGAGTGAAGCGATTCGTTTTCATTTGGATCGCTCCTCATGCATCATCGCATTCGGTGGCGGTGTTGTAGGGGATCTTGCCGGTTTTGTGGCTGCCACTTTTATGCGCGGCATTGATTTCATCCAAATGCCTACGACGCTCTTGGCGCATGACAGCGCAGTCGGAGGAAAAGTAGCCGTGAACCATCCGCTTGGAAAAAATCTAATCGGTGCGTTTTATCAGCCGAAAGCCGTGCTCTATGATACAGATTTCCTGCGTTCTCTGCCTGAAAAAGAGCTTAGGTCCGGAATGGCAGAAGTGATTAAACACGCTTTTATCTATGACAGAGCGTTTCTGGAGGAGCTGCTGAATATCCACTCACTGCGTGATATCACTAATGATCAGCTGAATGACATGATTTTTAAAGGCATTTCAATTAAAGCGTCTGTCGTTCAGCAGGATGAAAAAGAAGAGGGGATAAGAGCTTACTTAAACTTCGGGCATACGCTCGGTCATGCCGTTGAGGCGGAATATGGATACGGGCAGATCACTCACGGTGATGCCGTAGCCCTCGGAATGCAGTTTGCTTTATATATAAGCGAAAAGACTGTAGGCTGTGAAATGGACAGAAAACGTTTGGTCAGCTGGCTAAAAAGCCTGGGTTATCCAAGTCAAATCAGAAAAGAGACGGAAACTTCGGTTCTCTTGGACCGTATGATGAATGATAAGAAAACCCGTGGCGGGAAGATTCAGTTTATTGTGCTCAATGAATTAGGGAAAGTTGCTGATCATACATTTTCCAGAAATGAACTTGAGAGCTGGCTGAACAAATGGCGATTGGAGGAGACATCATGATGATTCGCGGAATTCGCGGAGCAACTACAGTTGAACGGGATACTGAAGAAGAAATTTTACAAAAAACTAAACAGCTGTTAGAGAAAATCATAGAAGAAAATCATACAAAACCGGAAGATGTTGTTCAAATGCTTCTGTCGGCTACACCTGATTTGCACGCTGTTTTCCCGGCAAAAGCTGTTCGCGAGCTTTCAGGATGGCAGTATGTACCGGTAACATGTATGCAGGAAATGGACGTAACAGGCGGTCTGAAAAAGTGCATAAGAGTCATGATGACCGTCCAGACAGATGTCCCTCAGGATCAGATCAGACATGTATATTTAGAAAAAGCCGTCGTATTGAGGCCCGATTTATCATTGACAAAAAATACTGAATTGTAATACGATAAGAATAGCTTAGAAATACACAAGAGTGTGTATAAAGCGATTAGAATGAGTTGAGTTAGAGAATAGGGTAGCAGAGAATGAGTTTAGTTGAGCTGAGACATGTATGTTTATTCTACCCAAAAGAAGTCTTTCTTTTGGGTTTATTTGTTATATAGTATTTTATCCTCTCATGCCATCTTCTCATTCTCCTTGCCATAAGGAGTGAGAGCAATGAATTTCCAATCAAACATTTCCGCATTTTTAGAGGACAGCTTGTCCCACCACACGATACCGATTGTGGAGACCTTCACAGTCGATACACTGACACCCATTCAAATGATAGAGAAGCTTGACAGGGAGATTACGTATCTTCTTGAAAGCAAGGACGATACATCCACTTGGTCCAGATATTCGTTTATCGGCCTGAATCCATTTCTCACAATTAAAGAAGAGCAGGGCTGTTTTTCGGCCGCTGATCAGGACAGCAAATCTCTTTACACAGGAAATGAACTAAAAGAAGTGCTGAACTGGATGAATACCACATACAAAATCAAAACACCTCAGCTTGGCATTCCTTTTGTCGGCGGAGCTGTCGGGTACTTAAGCTATGATATGATCCCGCTGATTGAACCTTCTGTTCCTTCGCATACAAAAGAAACAGACATGGAAAAGTGTATGCTGTTTGTTTGCCGGACATTAATTGCGTATGATCATGAAACCAAAAACGTCCACTTTATCCAATATGCAAGGCTTAATGGAGAGGAAACAAAAAACGAAAAAATGGATGTATTCCATCAAAATCATCTGGAGCTTCAAAATCTCATTGAAAAAATGATGGACCAAAAAAACATAAAAGAGCTGTTTCTCTCTGCTGATTCATACAAGACGCCCAGCTTTGAGACGGTATCTTCTAATTATGAAAAATCGGCTTTTATGGCTGATGTAGAAAAAATCAAAAGCTATATAAAAACAGGCGATATCTTCCAGGGTGTTTTATCACAAAAATTTGAGGTGCCGATAAAAGCAGATGCTTTTGAGTTATACCGAGTGCTTAGGATCGTCAATCCTTCGCCGTATATGTATTATATGAAACTGCTAGACAGAGAAATAGTCGGCAGCTCTCCGGAACGGTTAATACACGTTCAAGACGGGCACTTAGAAATCCATCCGATTGCCGGTACGAGAAAACGCGGTGCAGACAAAGCTGAAGATGAGAGATTGAAGGTTGAGCTGATGAAGGATGAAAAAGAAAAGGCGGAGCATTACATGCTCGTTGATCTTGCCCGAAACGATATCGGCAGAGTAGCAGAGTATGGTTCTGTTTCTGTGCCGGAGTTCACAAAAATTGTTTCCTTTTCACATGTCATGCACATTATCTCGGTGGTTACAGGCCGATTGAAAAAAGGGGTTCATCCTGTCGATGCACTGATGTCTGCTTTCCCGGCGGGGACTTTAACAGGCGCACCCAAAATCCGTGCCATGCAGCTTTTGCAAGAGCTCGAGCCAACACCGAGAGAGACATACGGAGGATGTATTGCCTACATTGGGTTTGACGGGAATATCGACTCTTGTATTACGATTCGCACGATGAGTGTAAAGAACGGCGTTGCATCGATACAGGCAGGTGCTGGCATTGTTGCTGATTCTGTTCCGGAAGCCGAATACGAAGAAAGCTGTAATAAAGCCGGTGCGCTGCTGAAAACGATTCATATTGCAGAAGACATGTTTCATAGCAAGGAGGATAAAGCTGATGAACAGATTTCTACAATTGTGCGTTGACGGAAAAACCCTTACTGCCGGTGAGGCTGAAACGCTGATGAATATGATGATGGCAGCGGAAATGACTCCTTCTGAAATGGGTGGTATATTGTCAATTCTTGCTCATCGGGGGGAGACGCCAGAAGAGCTTGCGGGTTTTGTGAAGGCAATGCGGGCACACGCTCTTACAGTCGATGGACTTCCTGATATTGTTGATACATGCGGAACAGGGGGAGACGGTATTTCCACTTTTAATATCTCAACGGCCTCGGCAATTGTTGCCTCGGCAGCTGGCGCGAAAATCGCTAAGCATGGCAATCGCTCTGTCTCTTCTAAAAGCGGAAGCGCTGATGTTTTAGAGGAGCTAGAGGTTTCTATTCAAACCACTCCCGAAAAGGTCAAAAGCAGCATTGAAACAAACAACATGGGATTTCTTTTTGCGCCGCTTTACTATTCGTCTATGAAACATGTAGCAGGTACTAGAAAAGAGCTAGGTTTCAGAACGGTATTTAATCTGCTTGGGCCGCTCAGCAATCCTTTACAGGCGAAGCGTCAGGTGATTGGGGTCTATTCTGTTGAAAAAGCTGGACTGATGGCAAGCGCACTGGAGACGTTTCAGCCGAAGCACGTTATGTTTGTATCAAGCCGTGACGGTTTAGATGAGCTTTCAATTACAGCACCGACCGACGTGATTGAATTAAAGGACGGAGAGCGCCGGGAATATACCGTTTCACCCGAAGATTTCGGTTTCACAAATGGCAGACTTGAAGATTTACAGGTGCAGTCACCGAAAGAGAGCGCCTATCTCATTCAGAATATTTTTGAAAATAAAAGCAGCAGTTCCGCTTTATCTATTACGGCTTTTAATGCGGGAGCTGCGATTTACACGGCGGGAATTACCGCCTCACTGAAGGAAGGAACGGAGCTGGCGTTAGAGACGATTACAAGCGGAGGCGCTGCCGCGCAGCTTGAACGACTAAAGCAGAAAGAGGAAGAGATCTATGCTTGAAAAAATCATCAAACAAAAGAAAGAAGAAGTGAAAACACTGGTTTTGCCGGTAGAGCAGCCTTTCGAGAAACGTTCATTTAAGGAGGCGCTGGCAAGCCCGAATCGGTTTATCGGGTTGATTGCCGAAGTGAAGAAAGCATCGCCGTCAAAAGGGCTTATTAAAGAGGATTTTGTGCCTGTGCAGATTGCAATAGACTATGAGGCTGCGAAGGCAGATGCGATTTCCGTTTTAACAGACACCCCGTTTTTTCAAGGGGAAAACAGTTATTTATCAGACGTAAAGCGTGCTGTTTCGATTCCTGTACTTAGAAAAGATTTTATTCTTGATTCTCTTCAAGTAGAGGAATCAAGAAGAATCGGAGCGGATGCCATATTGTTAATCGGCGAGGTGCTTGATCCCTTACACCTTCATGAATTATATCTTGAAGCAGGTGAAAAGGGGATGGACGTGTTAGTGGAGGTTCATGATGCATCAACGCTAGAACAAATATTGAAAGTGTTCACACCCGACATTCTCGGCGTAAATAATCGAAACCTAAAAACGTTTGAAACATCTGTAAAGCAGACAGAACAAATCGCATCTCTCGTTCCGAAAGAATCCTTGCTTGTCAGCGAAAGCGGAATCGGTTCTTTAGAACATTTAACATTTGTCAATGAACATGGGGCGCGAGCTGTACTTATCGGTGAATCATTGATGAGACAAACTTCTCAGCGTAAAGCAATCCATGCTTTGTTTGGGGAGTGAGGTTGTGAAGAAACCGGCATTAAAATATTGCGGTATTCGGTCACTAAAGGATTTGCAGCTTGCGGCGGAATCACAGGCTGATTACCTAGGATTTATTTTTGCTGAAAGCAAACGAAAAGTATCTCCGGAAGATGTGAAAAAATGGCTGAACCAAGCTCGTGTCGAAAAACAGGTTGCAGGTGTTTTTGATAATGAATCAATAGAGACGATGTCACGTATAGCCAAGAGCTTGAAGCTCGACGTCATTCAGCTTCACGGTGATGAAAAACCGGCGGATGCTGCTGCTCTTCGCAAGCTGACAGGCTGTGAAATATGGAAGGCGCTTCACCATCAAGATAACACAACTCAAGAAATAGCCCGCTTTAAAGATAATGTTGACGGCTTTGTGATTGATTCATCTGTAAAAGGGTCTAGAGGCGGAACTGGTGTTGCATTTTCTTGGGAATGTGTTCCGGAATATCAGCAGGCGGCTATTGGTAAACGCTGCTTTATCGCTGGCGGCGTGAATCCGGATAGCATCACCGGCCTATTGAAATGGCAGCCAGAAGGAATTGACCTTGCCAGCGGAATTGAAAAAAACGGACAAAAAGATCAGAATCTGATGAGTCTTTTAGAAGAAAGGATGAACCGATATGTATCCATATCCGAATGAAATAGGCAGATACGGTGATTTTGGCGGAAAGTTTGTTCCGGAAACACTCATGCAGCCGTTAGATGAAATAGAAACAGCATTTAAACAAATCAAGGATGATCCCGCTTTTCGTGAAGAGTATTATAAGCTGTTAAAGGACTATTCCGGACGGCCGACTGCATTAACATACGCTGATCGAGTCACTGAATACTTAGGCGGCGCGAAAATCTATTTGAAACGAGAAGATTTAAACCATACAGGTTCTCATAAAATCAATAATGCGCTAGGTCAAGCGCTGCTTGCTAAAAAAATGGGCAAAACGAAAATCATTGCTGAAACCGGTGCCGGCCAGCATGGCGTTGCCGCTGCAACAGTTGCAGCCAAATTCGGCTTTTCCTGTACTGTGTTTATGGGTGAAGAGGATGTTGCCCGCCAGTCTCTGAACGTTTTCCGCATGAAGCTTCTTGGAGCGGAGGTAGTGCCTGTAACAAGCGGAAACGGAACATTGAAGGATGCCACAAATGAGGCGATCCGGTACTGGGTTCAGCATTGTGAGGATCACTTTTATATGATTGGATCAGTTGTCGGCCCGCATCCTTATCCGCAGGTGGTCCGTGAATTTCAAAAAATGATCGGAGAGGAAGCGAAGGATCAGTTGAAACGTATTGAAGGCACTCTGCCTGATAAAGTAGTGGCATGTGTAGGCGGAGGAAGCAATGCGATGGGTATGTTTCAGGCATTTTTAAATGAAGATGTTGAACTGATCGGCGCTGAAGCAGCAGGAAAAGGAATTGATACGCCTCTTCATGCCGCCACTATTTCGAAAGGAACCGTAGGGGTTATTCACGGTTCATTGACTTATCTCATTCAGGATGAGTTCGGGCAAATTATTGAGCCCTACTCTATTTCAGCCGGTCTCGACTATCCTGGAATCGGTCCGGAGCATGCATACTTGCATAAGAGCGGCCGTGTCACTTATGACAGTATCACTGATGAAGAAGCGGTGGATGCATTAAAGCTTTTGTCAGAAAAAGAGGGGATTTTGCCGGCAATCGAATCTGCCCATGCGTTAGCGAAAGCATTCAAACTCGCCAAAGGAATGGATCGCGGTCAACTCATTCTCGTCTGTTTATCAGGACGGGGAGACAAGGATGTCAACACATTAATGAATGTATTGGAAGAAGAGGTGAAAGCCCATGTTTAAATTGGATCTTCAACCAACAGAAAAATTGTTTATCCCGTTTATTACGGCGGGCGATCCAGTTCCTGAGGTTTCGATTGAACTGGCGAAGTCACTCCAAAAAGCAGGCGCCACAGCATTGGAGCTTGGTGTTGCATACTCTGACCCGCTTGCAGACGGTCCGGTGATCCAGAGGGCTTCAAAGCGGGCACTTGATCAAGGAATGAATATCGTAAAGGCAATCGAATTAGGCGGAGAAATGAAAAAAAACGGAGTGAATATTCCGATTATCCTCTTTACGTATTATAATCCTGTGTTACAATTGAACAAAGAATACTTTTTCGCTTTACTGCAGGAAAATCATATTGACGGTCTGCTTGTTCCGGATCTGCCACTAGAAGAAAGCAACAGCCTTCAAGAGGAATGTAAAAGCCATGAGGTGACGTATATTTCTTTGGTTGCGCCGACAAGCGAAAGCCGTTTGAAAACCATTATTGAACAAGCCGAGGGCTTCGTCTACTGTGTGTCTTCTCTGGGTGTGACCGGTGTCCGCAATGAGTTCAATTCATCCGTGTACCCGTTCATTCGGACAGTGAAGAATCTCAGCACTGTTCCGGTCGCTGTAGGGTTCGGTATATCAAACCGTGAACAGGTCATAAAGATGAATGAAATTAGTGACGGTGTCGTAGTGGGAAGTGCGCTCGTCAGAAAAATAGAAGAATTAAAGGACCGGCTCATCAGCGCTGAAACGAGAAATCAGGCGCTGCAGGAGTTTGAGGATTATGCAATGGCGTTTAGCGGCTTGTACAGTTTAAAATGAGGTGACTGATTTGCGTATCAAAGAACATTTAAAACAGCTGAAGCCTTATCAGCCTGGAAAGCCGATTGAAGCAGTGAAATCAGAATATGGCTTGGATAAAGTTGTGAAGCTTGCTTCAAACGAGAATCCTTACGGCTGTTCAGAGGCTGCAAAAGAGGCGCTTCATCATGAGATTCAACAGCTAGCCCTTTACCCGGACGGGTATAGCGCCGCTTTGCGGACAAGGCTCAGTAAGCACCTCAATGTCAGCGAAACATCACTTATTTTCGGCAACGGTTCTGATGAAATCATTCAGATCATCTGCCGGGCATTTCTAAACAATAAAACCAATACGATCACTGCTGCCCCGACTTTTCCGCAATATAAACATAATGCGGTTATTGAAGGTGCTGAAGTGCGTGAAATTGCACTTCGTCCCGACGGCTCACATGATTTAGACGCCATGTTAGAAGCCATCGACGAACAGACACAAGTCGTTTGGATATGCAGCCCGAATAATCCGACTGGCACTTATACATCTGAAGGAGAATTACTCGCATTTCTGGAGCGCGTTCCTTCACGTGTCCTTGTTGTTCTTGACGAAGCATATTATGAATATGTAACAGCAGAGGATTACCCGGAAACCGTGCCGCTCTTAAGCAAGTATTCCAATTTGATGATTTTGCGCACATTTTCAAAGGCATACGGTCTGGCAGCGCTCAGAGTCGGATACGGAATTGCTGACGAGAACCTGATTCGCCAGATTGAGCCGGCGAGAGAGCCGTTTAATACGAGCCGTCTGGGCCAGGCTGCGGCGATTGCCGCACTTGATGATCAAGCGTTTATTGCTTCCTGTGTCGAGCAAAATAATGCAGGCCTTCAGCAGTATTATGATTTTGCGAAAACTCATGGTTTAAAGTGCTACCCTTCACAGACAAATTTTGTGTTAATTGACTTTAAACGTCCTGCTGATGAACTGTTTCAGGCTCTGCTGGAAAAAGGCTATATCGTCCGGTCAGGAAATGCATTAGGTTTCCCGACATCACTCCGGATTACGATCGGAACAAAAGAGCAAAATGAAGAAATACTTGCCATTTTAGCTGAAATTTTATAAGAGGTGATCGAATATCACCTCTTTAGTCTATAAACCAGGTGATGACGTATGAATCAAATGAAAGATACAATATTGCTCGCCGGTCTCGGATTGATAGGCGGTTCGATTGCCCTAGCCATCAAAAAAAATCATCCCGGCAAACGGATTATCGGAATCGATATCTCTGATGAACAGGCGGTAGCGGCATTAAAATTAGGCGTGATAGACGATCGTGCTGATTCGTTTATTAGCGGTGCGAAAGAGGCAGCTACAGTAATCATTGCGACACCTGTTGAACAAACACTGGTTATGCTTGAAGAGCTGGCTCATTCAGGAATTGAACATGAGCTTTTGATTACGGATGTAGGAAGCACAAAGCAAAAAGTGGTTGATTACGCTGATCAAGTGCTGCCTAGCCGCTATCAATTTGTCGGAGGGCATCCGATGGCGGGTTCACATAAATCAGGAGTGGCCGCTGCGAAGGAGTTCCTGTTTGAAAATGCATTTTATATTTTAACGCCAGGCCAGAAAACGGACAAACAAGCTGTGGAACAGTTAAAAAACCTGCTGAAGGGGACGAATGCCCATTTTGTGGAAATGTCGCCAGAGGAGCATGATGGTGTTACAAGTGTAATCAGTCATTTTCCGCATATTGTAGCAGCCAGTCTTGTTCACCAAACCCATCATTCGGAAAACCTGTATCCGCTTGTTAAGCGTTTTGCTGCCGGCGGATTCAGAGATATTACAAGGATTGCATCAAGCAGCCCGGCAATGTGGCGGGATATTTTATTACATAATAAAGATAAAATCTTAGACCGTTTTGATGAGTGGATTCGTGAAATTGACAAGATCCGTACATATGTAGAACAAGAAGATGCGGAAAATCTATTTCGTTATTTTAAAACCGCCAAGGATTATCGCGACGGGCTGCCGCTTCGGCAGAAGGGAGCGATACCTGCATTTTATGATTTATATGTGGATGTACCCGATCATCCGGGTGTAATATCCGAGATAACAGCGATCTTAGCTGCGGAGCGCATCAGTATCACGAATATCCGCATTATCGAAACACGAGAGGATATTAACGGGATTTTAAGGATCAGTTTTCAGTCTGATGACGACCGCAAAAGGGCAGAACAATGCATTGAAGCCCGGGCGGAATATGAAACTTTTTATGCTGATTGAGGTGGAAAAAATGAAACGAGAAAAGGTGCAGGCCTTACATGGAGAAATACATATTCCCGGTGATAAATCCATTTCTCACCGCTCTGTTATGTTTGGCGCGCTAGCGGCAGGCACAACAACTGTTAAAAACTTTCTGCCGGGAGCAGATTGTCTGAGCACGATCGATTGCTTTAGAAAAATGGGTGTTCACATTGAGCAAAGCGGCAGCGATGTCGTGATTCATGGAAAAGGAATCGATGCCCTGAAAGAGCCAGAAAGCCTTTTAGATGTCGGAAATTCAGGTACAACGATTCGCCTGATGCTCGGAATATTGGCGGGCCGTCCTTTTTACAGCGCGGTAGCCGGAGATGAGAGCATTGCGAAGCGCCCAATGAAGCGTGTGACTGAGCCTTTGAAAAAAATGGGGGCTAAAATCGACGGCAGAGCCGGCGGAGAGTTTACACCGCTGTCAGTGAGCGGCGCTTCATTAAAAGGAATTGATTATGTATCACCTGTTGCAAGCGCGCAAATTAAATCTGCTGTTTTGTTGGCCGGATTACAGGCTGAGGGCACAACAACTGTCACAGAGCCCCATAAATCTCGGGACCACACTGAGCGGATGCTTTCTGCTTTTGGCGTTAAGCTTTCTGAAGATCAAACGAGTGTTTCCATTGCTGGTGGCCAGAAACTGACAGCTGCTGATATTTTTGTTCCTGGAGACATTTCTTCAGCCGCGTTTTTCCTTGCTGCTGGCGCGATGGTTCCAAACAGCAGAATTGTATTGAAAAACGTAGGTTTAAATCCGACTCGGACAGGTATTATTGACGTCCTTCAAAACATGGGGGCAAAACTTGAAATCAAACCATCTGCTGATAGCGGTGCAGAGCCTTATGGAGATTTGATTATAGAAACGTCATCTCTAAAAGCAGTTGAAATCGGAGGAGATATCATTCCGCGTTTAATTGATGAGATCCCTATCATCGCGCTTCTTGCGACTCAGGCGGAAGGAACTACCGTTATTAAGGACGCGGCAGAGCTAAAAGTGAAAGAAACAAACCGTATTGATACTGTTGTTTCTGAGCTTCGCAAGCTGGGTGCTGAAATTGAACCGACAGCAGATGGAATGAAGGTTTATGGTAAACAAACGTTGAAAGGCGGCGCGGCAGTGTCCAGCCACGGAGATCATCGAATCGGAATGATGCTTGGTATTGCTTCCTGTATAACGGAGGAGCCGATTGAAATCGAGCACACGGATGCCATTCACGTTTCTTATCCAACCTTCTTCGAGCATTTAAATAAGCTTTCGAAAAAATCCTGAAGTTTTACTTCAGGATTTTTTATGCAGATCATAATTCGAGGCGAAAAAACATAGCTTGTCTTATAGAGGGGATAGAAAAACAAAAAGGGGGGATGTGCTTTACTTACAAGCCGGCAGGTCAAAGAGCTGCTTTACTGTACAGAGGGCGATCTTCCTTTTTTCATTTTCTATCTCAAGATCTTTTGGTAAACTAATAAGACTCAATAATTCCCTTCCGTACAGAAGCATCTTATTTGCCGGGGGCATTCGTCTGAATTATGATAAGATTAACCCGAACAAATAAAGCTTTTTTGTATGGTTGATGTTGTATAGGAATAGAAAGGACCGGTCCGATTTGAATACATTGATTCAAGAAGCCATAAAATTAGTTGAAGCAGGTGAAACAGAAAAAGGCCTCAACACGCTCTCGAAGGCTGAAAAACAGCTGCATGATGAAGATAAAGCCATTGCAGCCCAGCTTTATTACGAGTGGGGCGATGTAGAAAAAGCAATTTCACTGATTAGTGATCTACATGATTTATATCCAAATGAAACAGAACTGACGAATTTCTACGCTGAACTTTTAATAGATATTGACGAAGAAGAAAAAGCCCTCGCTGTGCTGGAGACTATTCCGGAAACAGATCCATCATATCCGGAAAGTTTGCTGCTTATGGCGGATCTTTATCAGATGCAGGGGTTATTCGAAGTCAGTGAACAAAAGCTTTTACAGGCAAAGTCCATTCTGGACAATGAACCTGTTATTGATTTTGCACTGGGAGAACTTTACTTTGCTCAGGGAGCCTATGCAAAAGCGGTTCAATATTTTAAAACAACGGCTGAGGAGCAGAGTGAGATCGGAGGCGTTAATGTCCATCAAAGACTGGCAGAATCGTTAAGTGCCTCAGGTGAATTTGAGGATGCCATTCCATGGTATGAGAAAGCTGTCGATGAGAATCCTGATCCTAATACGATTTTCGGCTATGGTTTTACAGCCTTACAGGCGGGGCTTGTGAAAACAGCTATTAAGCAGCTGTCTGATTTAAAGGAGCTTGATCCATCTTATACTTCACTTTATATGCCGCTCTCGAAAAGCTATGAAGCTGAAGGGGTGTATGAAGAGGCATTAAAAACGGCAAAAGAGGGGATCAGATATGATGAATATAACAAAGAACTTTTCCTTTATGCCGCCAAAATGGCCTTGAAAATCGGGAAGTCAGAAGAGGGGAAAAAGCTGCTTCAGGAGGCGCTTGCGCTTGATCCGGGCTTTGTCGAGGCGCTTCATACACTTCTTGCCGTGTATCACAAAGAAGAGGATTATGATCAGATCATTGATCTTATTCAAGAGGTTCGAAGCTACGGTGAAGAAGATCCTAAATACAATTGGTATCTTGCAAGCGCATATACTGAATTAGAGCAATACGAGGAAGCAAAACAATCCTTTGAGGCTGCCTATCTTCATTACCGGGAGGATAGAGATTTCTTATATGAATACGCAAGCTTCCTATTAGAAGAAGGTCTTCAAAAAGAAGCGCTGCCGCTTTTGAAAAAGGTTCTTGAAATGGACGGAGCCAATGAAGAGCTTGAAGAAACGATTTTGCGAATCGAGGATGAATTTTCTAGATAAGCAGGAATATTAACCATTCATGTGGAACATATAAGTATATAGATTATACGAACGATAGAGGAGGGAATTACATGCAGACCCCTGTTTCTGTCAATGAGAAAAAAGATTTTATCCGTTGGTTTTTAAACCATTATCAGTTAAAGCGCCGAGAGTGCGTTTGGATCTTGAACTACTTAATGAGCCATGATTCTCTCATGGAGAAGGTTCATTTTGTGGAGCAGGCTGAATTTTGCCCGAGAGGCATTATAATGTCAACACATTGTGTTGAAGAAGTTCCGTTCCGGTTCTATAAAGAGAATGTCATGACTACCGACGCGGAAAAATCTTTTCATGATATTAGATTAAATAAACAGCAGGATTTGTTTATCCAGCTTAATTTCCGTTCGGCTTACAGCTCACCTGAATATGCGGCGGTGCTGGAGTCCAACCCGCATATTCCGAAAAACCTTTTTGAGAATAAAAAAGATCAGGGATTGGCGGAACAGATTTTAGAGCACGCTATTTCCACATTCCAAAGAGAAAAATTATTAAAAGACATTGACGACGCGTTAGATCGTCATGATAAAGAGGCATTTGAACAATTATCGCGCCAATTAAATCAGCTCACATAATATGACCAGCCTTGCAGTGAATTGCAAGGCTTGTTGCCGTAAAGGGGGAGAACGATGAGGTGGAGAATCACTGATGCCAAGGACTATTTACAAGCTAAGGATTACATTGATACCGCTGTCATACCATTAATTAACATAAGGGTTAATAACCATTTTAAAATGGCGGCGGAGAAAGGCGAGTTTACGCAGCTTCTCTCAGAAGAACTTGAAAGGCAGTTAAAGGGACGGGTATATTTACTTCCGCCTTATACATATGTTGATAGAAATGAAATAACCGTTCAAGGGCTTAAGGATTTGCGGGAAGAGCTGATAACGGAATTTCCGCATGTTGTCCTGCTCACATCTGACGAAAGTTGGAGAGCTGAGGATGCGTTAGGCAAAATGATTGTTACACCGTCTGTTCCATTAGAGCATTTAAATGACTCTTTAAAAAGAAAAATATTGGATGAACGCACTGCTGAAATTTTGAACGTTTTGTTACAGTTATGGAGCACTTCATAAAAACACTTACATTTCCTTATGAACAATATTTTGGCTATATTGACCTTGCTGAGAGATTCATATATTATGAGGGTGTCTAGAGTTATTGCAATATTTTCTATTTTAGTCAGTTTGCAGGGGTGACCTAGAGGGGGGAGAAGAGATGGGCGGAAAACATGATATATCCAGACGTCAATTTTTGAATTACACGCTCACAGGCGTAGGAGGTTTTATGGCGGCTAGTATGCTCATGCCTATGGTTCGCTTCGCACTCGACCCGGTATTAAAATCGACAGGGAAGCAGGATATGGTTCAGGTTGTCAGCGTTGATGAGTTGACAAAAGAGCCGCAGCGCTTTGATTTTAAAATTAATCAAGTCGATGCCTGGTATGAGTCAGAAGAGTCAAGATCAGCCTGGGTCTTCAAAAACGGGGATGAAATTGTAGCACTTTCGCCAATTTGTAAACATTTAGGGTGTACGGTGAACTGGAATAGTGATCCTAAAAACCCGAATAAATTCTTTTGTCCATGCCATTACGGACTCTATGAAAAGGACGGCACCAATGTCCCTGGCACGCCGCCGCTTGCGCCTCTTGATCATTATGAGCAAGAAGTAAAAGACGGCTTCCTGTATCTTGGAAAAGCAAAGCCTAAGGGGGAAGGGTGACATGCTGAACAAAATTTATGACTGGGTAGACGAGCGGCTTGATATTACACCGATGTGGAGGGATATTGCCGATCACGAAGTACCGGAACATGTGAATCCCGCCCATCATTTCTCTGCGTTTGTGTATTGCTTTGGGGGACTGACGTTTTTTGTAACCGTTATCCAAGTATTATCTGGAATGTTTTTAACGATGTATTATGTGCCTGATATCAAAAATGCCTGGGAATCGGTATATTATTTGCAAAATGAAGTGGCATTCGGCCAGATTGTCAGGGGGATGCACCACTGGGGTGCGAGCCTGGTCATTGTGATGATGTTTTTACATACGCTGAGGGTCTTTTTCCAAGGTGCGTATAAAAAACCGCGCGAGCTGAACTGGATTGTCGGTGTGCTGATCTTTTTTGTTATGCTCGGTCTTGGCTTTACAGGCTACTTGCTTCCTTGGGATATGAAGGCTCTGTTTGCAACAAAAGTCGGGCTGCAGATCGCCGAAGCCACGCCTTTGATCGGAACGCAAGTTAAAACGCTCCTTGCAGGGCATCCGGATATTGTAGGCGCCCAAACGCTGACTAGGTTTTTTGCGATCCATGTATTTTTTCTTCCTGCCGCATTGTTCGGGCTGATGGCTGCACATTTTATTATGATCCGGAAGCAGGGGATTTCAGGACCGCTTTAAACTCTTGATCTGCGAATAAAAGGGAGGGGATGACATGCACCGGGGCAAAGGGATGAAATTTGTAGGCGACTCAAGGATACCGGCTGAAAAAAAGCCGAATATACCGAAGGATTATTCGGAGTATCCCGGTAAAACAGAGGCTTTCTGGCCAAATTTCTTGTTAAAGGAATGGATGGTTGGAGCTGTCTTTCTCATCGGTTTTCTCGTTTTGACGATTGTGCATCAGCCGCCTTTGGAGCGGATGGCGGACCCGACTGATACTGGTTATATTCCGCTGCCGGATTGGTATTTTCTTTTCTTATACCAGCTGTTGAAGTATGAATACGCCGCCGGAAGCTTTACAGTGGTCGGCGCCATGATTATGCCAGGTCTCGCTTTTGGGGCCCTGCTTTTGGCTCCATTCCTAGACAGAGGGACAGAAAGAAGGCCGTGGAAGCGTCCGGTCGCTGTCGGTATGATGCTTCTGGCCATTTCCGCTGCTGTATTTTTGACGTGGCAGTCAGTTGCTACTCATGACTGGGCCAAGGCAGAAGAACAGGGGAAAATCACAAAAGAAGCCGACATTGACACCAATGCAGAAGGATATAAGGTCTTTAAGGAACAGGGCTGTATTTCTTGCCATGGGGATAACCTTCAGGGAGGAGCGGCCGGGCCTTCATTGGTTGACAGCGGGCTGAAACCGGATGAAATCAAAAAAATAGCTGTAGAAGGGAAAGGCAAAATGCCGGCGGGTGTGTTCAAAGGAAATGATAAGCAACTCGAAGAACTTGCAAAATTTATTTCTGAAACAACCGCAAAATAACGTATTGTGAATTGTCAAATGGAAGGATATACTTTTATTATCAAAAGCTGACCCGGCGTCAGCTTTTTTATTTGGACATATTATTTTTACAGACTGAGAGTTGATTCGATGTGAAATGGTTTCAATATGTATTAGGGCAGCGGCCGATGCTTATTCTTGTCTTAGCCATTAATTTTCTGGGAACGGTTTACGGCTACTATTGGTACTTGCCGCAGCTTTTGGAGACACCGGCCCGTTTCCTGATTTTTGTTCCGGACAGTCCGACAGCAACGTTTTTCTTTCTGTTTGTGCTGCTTGCCTTTCTCATGAAACGGAATGCTCCGCTCTTTGAGGCGCTTGCGCTAGTAACCCTCGTAAAGTATGGCCTATGGGCGGTGGCTATGAATTTTCTTGTGCTTGCAGTAACTGGTGACTTGCCGTGGGAGGGCTACATGCTAATTGCTTCGCATTTTGCAATGGCTGTTCAAGGCGTATTATACAGTCCGTATTTTCGTTTTTCATTTTGGCATCTTGCAATTGCTGCAGTCTGGACACTGCATAACGATGTCATTGACTACTTGTTTGATATGATGCCGCGGTATTCAATGCTTTCTGATTATATGACTGAAATAGGATACGGAACATTTTGGCTAAGCATCTTCTCAATCGCGCTTGCTTACTTTCTTGTGGTCTCAAAAAAGCAAACGAAGCTTGAGCTGATGTAAAGACAATGTTGGTCTATCCTTGTCCCTTTCTTCATATTCTGTAAGGAGAGAGAGTGGGAGGGACCTGCATGAAACGAAAGCTGACGATCTGTTTGTTGATTGCACTTATTTTTTATAATGGAAATGCCAAGGCTGCAGAGCGGGGAAGCCTCGAGGAATTGAATGATTTATCCGATACAGTCTTTCAAATGACCCGACAGGCAAAATATGAAGAGGCGCTTCAAGTCTTGGAGTATTTTGAAAAAACATTAAAATCCGCTGAGAAAAAACAGCAAGACCCCATGCTAACGGGATCCCAAATCCGTCAAATCACATTGGGCTATAATGATATGGTTCGGAGTTTAAAGCAAGCTGATACATCAGACACACAAAAACTCAGAGCAGCCGCGCAGTTCAGGATGCTGATGGATGCGGTTGAAAATCGGTCTGACCCGCTTTGGGGCTCACTGGAAAAACCGATTATGGAAGCTTTTACTGAACTGAAGCGAGATGTCCAAAAGAATGGAAGCACAAGCTTTCATGAAAAATGGAATGAATTTATCAGTTTATATGACTTGATTTACCCCAGTCTTACAATCGATGTATCAGAGGATCAGCTTGAAACAGTCGGAAAACATATAGACGTTATTGAGCAAGAGGAATTTCAGCAAATGACAGAGAGCACGAAGCTTGAACGGCTTTCCCTTCTTCAGCATGACCTGAAAAATGTGTTTGACAGGGTGGAGGAGGATGATGCCGATCCGTCTTTACTCTGGGTGATGATTACAACCGGCAGTATCATCATTACTGCTCTTACCTATGTCGGTTACAGAAAGTACAAGGCGGAAAAAAACAAGCTGAAAAAAAGGGACTACCCTAAATAAGGATGAGGGGCGGCGGTCAGCCGCCTTTTTTCTATTACATGTCAGCGCGGAAGCGGATTTTTATTTTCATCAAGCGTAAATCCTTCTCCGAGCACATCGTGAACATCGCTTACCGCTACAAAGGCATGGGGATCAATGGAGTTAATCACGCTTTTCAGCATCACCAATTCGTTTTTCGGCACCACACAATAAAGTACATCTATATCCTCTTTTGTGTAGGAACCTTGTCCTTTCAAAATGGTGACGCCACGTTCCATTTCTTCAAGAATCTTTTTCTGAATCAGGTCGTTTTTCGAGGAGATGATCGTAGCGCCTTTAGCAGCGTATCCGCCTTCCTGAATAAAATCGATTAATCTTGCCGCTACAAATACAGCTACCAGCGTATACATCGCTTCTTTATAGGAGAGATAAGTAAGCAAAGACAAAATGATGACGCAGGCATCGAAAGCAAACATCGTTCTGCCCATCGGGATCCCAAAATACTTATTCACTAAACGTGCGATGATATCAACACCGCCTGTCGTACCGCCGAACTTAAAAATAATACCCAGTCCGGCTCCGATGAATACGCCGGCAAATAAAGCGGCGAGCGCTAAGTCGTGCTGAAGGGGCATATGGATTTCATATCGCTGAAAGATGCTGAGGAACAAAGACAAGGCTACAGTGCCGACAAGGGTATAAACAAACATTGTCCTGCCGAGCAAACGCCAGCCAATAAAAAAAATCGGGATGTTCAATACCAGGTTCGAGATAGAGGGGCTGATGTGGAAAAGGGCATAAAGCAAAAGTGTAATACCTGTAAAACCGCCCTCAGCCAGATTGTTCTGCATATTGAAATGAACCAAGCCAAATGAAAAAATTGCCGCTCCGATTAAAATAAAAAATATGTTTTTTAATCTAATTTCTCCAAGCATCACACAAAACCCCTTTTCCTTCCATTAGATAGCGTTTATATTATAGTGGATGAAAAAGAAAACAGCAAACGTGCTTAAACATTTGTCAAACGTATCTGAATTAGCTAACATGTAAGAGGATGATAGGAGGTTTCGTTCAGTGAGTGATAAAACAATGAAAGACATACAGGCTGAAGTAGACCGTTACATCGGCCAATTTAAAGAAGGATATTTTAGCCCGCTGGCCATGATGGCGAGGCTGACTGAAGAACTGGGCGAGCTCGCCAGAGAAGTGAATCACCGTTATGGAGAAAAACCAAAAAAAGCGACTGAAGATGATAAAAGCATGGAAGAGGAAATGGGCGATGTGCTATTTGTATTGGTTTGTTTAGCCAACTCTCTTGATATCTCTTTAGAGGAAGCTCACGACCGAGTCATGCATAAATTTAATACAAGAGATAAAGATCGCTGGACCAGAAAAGAAGAAGGAAAGTAGAGGAGATCAAGATGTCAAACGAAACAATTAAAGTAGTCATTGCGGGACCGCGTGGAAGAATGGGGCAGGAAGCTGTTAAATTGGCAGAACGAACACCTCATTTTGACCTTGTCGGGGCCATAGACCATACATACGATCAGCAAAAATTATCTGATGTGATGCCTGTTGAGTCAGATGCTTTCATTTACACAGATATCCATGCCTGCTTTACAGAAACACAACCGGATGTCTTGATTGATTTAACAACGCCCGAAATCGGAAAAGTACATACAAAAATTGCATTAGAGCACGGAGTCCGTCCAGTTGTCGGAACAACCGGTTTCTCAGAAGCTGATTTAAAAGAGCTCACATCTTTAACAGAAGAAAAAGGGATCGGAGCCATCATCGCGCCAAATTTTGCGCTCGGTGCGATACTGATGATGAAATTTTCAAAAATGGCTGCCAACTATTTTGAGGATGTTGAGATTATTGAGCTTCATCATGACCAGAAGCTTGACGCACCAAGCGGAACTGCGCTTAAAACAGCGGAAATGATTTCAGAAGTCCGTAAAGAAAAGCAGCAAGGACATCCGGATGAAAAAGAAATTCTCCCAGGAGCAAGAGGAGCGGAGCAAAACGGCATTCGCTTGCACAGCGTCCGTCTTCCGGGACTGATCGCGCATCAGGAGGTCATGTTCGGCATGGATGGCCAAACGCTTCAGATACGCCATGATTCTTATAACCGGGCTTCTTTCATGTCAGGCGTTAAACTGTCAGTCGAACAAGTCATGAAGATTGATCAGCTTGTGTACGGTTTAGAAAATATCATTGATTAGACGGGGGGATAAACAATGAAAATTGCTTTGATCGCGCATGACAAGAAAAAACAGGATATGGTTCAATTTACGACTGCCTATCGGGATATTTTAAAGAATCATGATCTATACGCAACCGGAACCACAGGGTTGAAAATTCAAGAGGCGACAGGTCTTCAAATTGAACGTTTTCAATCCGGCCCTTTAGGGGGAGACCAGCAAATCGGTGCACTGATCGCTGCCAATGCACTCGATCTTGTCATTTTTTTGCGCGACCCGCTGACCGCGCAGCCGCATGAACCGGATGTCTCGGCATTAATCCGGTTATGTGATGTGTATTCCATTCCGCTCGCCACAAATATGGGTACTGCGGAAATTCTTGTGCGCACACTTGATGAAGGTGTTTTCGAATTCCGTGACCTTCTTCGGGGAGAAGAGCCGAATGTATAATGCTGACGTTCTTGCTTTTGGCGCCCACAGTGATGATGTCGAGATCGGAATGGGCGGCACAATAGCGAAGTTTGTCAAACAGGGAAAAAAAGTAATGATATGCGACTTGACAGAAGCGGAACTCTCTTCTAACGGTACGGTCAGTTTACGTAAAGAAGAAGCAGCTGAAGCAGCCCGCATATTAGGCGCAGATAAAAGAATTCAGCTGACGCTTCCAGACCGCGGCCTAATAATGAGTGATCAGGCAATTCGGTCGATTGTCACTGTCATCAGAACCTGCCGCCCAAAAGCGGTTTTTATGCCGTATAAAAAGGATCGCCATCCGGATCACGGCAATGCGGCTGCACTGGTGGAAGAAGCGATCTTTTCCGCCGGAATCCATAAATATAAAGATGAAAAAAGCCTTCCGGCGCATAAAGTCAGCAAGGTTTACTATTATATGATAAATGGTTTTCATCAGCCGGATTTTGTCATTGATATCTCGGATACAATAGAGGCAAAGAAACAAAGCCTCAACGCCTACAAAAGCCAGTTTATCCCGTCAAAGGATTCAGTTTCTACTCCTCTGACGAATGGTTATATCGAGATCGTTGAAGCGAGAGAAAAGCTTTACGGTAAAGAAGCGGGCGTGGAGTATGCCGAAGGTTTCTTTTCCAAACGGATGCTGATGCTTGATCATGATGTGCTTGGGGGCGAACAATGAGAAAACTAAAAATAGGAATCACATGCTATCCGAGCGTTGGAGGCTCAGGTATCATTGCGACAGAACTGGGGAAGCAGCTTGCTGAAAAGGGACATGAAATCCATTTCATCACATCAAGCATTCCGTTTAGACTGAATACATATCATCCCAATATTCATTTTCATGAAGTTGAGGTTAATCAATATGCTGTTTTTAAGTATCCTCCGTATGATTTGACATTGGCAAGCAAAATCGCAGAGGTGGCGGAACGGGAGAATTTAGACATTATCCATGCTCACTATGCTCTCCCGCATGCCGTTTGCGCCTATCTTGCAAAACAAATGCTGAAACGCAATATCGGCATTGTTACAACTTTGCATGGCACGGATATCACGGTGTTAGGTTATGATCCGTCTCTAAAAGATCTGATCCGTTTTGCTATTGAGTCATCAGACAGGGTGACGGCCGTCTCCTCAGCGCTTGCGGCTGAAACGTACGATTTAATTAAACCGGAGAAAAAAATTGAAACGATTTATAACTTTATAGACGAGCGCGTGTATCTGAAGAAAAACACAGCGGTGATTAAAGAGAAACATGGAATTTTACCAGATGAAAAAGTCGTCATCCATGTGTCCAACTTTAGAAAGGTTAAACGCGTGCAGGACGTCATCCGTGTGTTCCGCAATATCGCTGGCAAAACGAAAGCGAAGCTGCTTTTAGTCGGAGACGGTCCGGAGAAATCGACAGCCTGCGAGCTTATCAGAAAATATGGCTTGGAAGACCAAGTCTTAATGCTTGGAAATCAAGACCGTGTTGAAGAGCTTTATTCTATTAGCGATTTGAAGCTGCTGCTATCTGAAAAAGAAAGCTTTGGCCTTGTCCTGCTTGAAGCGATGGCTTGCGGAGTGCCTTGTATTGGAACAAACATTGGCGGTATCCCTGAGGTTATAAAAAACAATGTGAGCGGATTTTTGGTGGATGTCGGTGATGTTACGGCCGCAACAGCCCGCGCGATGAGCATTTTAGAAGATGAACAGCTAAGCAATCGTTTTACAAAGGCGGCAATAGAGATGCTTGAAAATGAATTTTCTTCTAAAAAAATTGTCAGCCAGTATGAACAGATTTATGCCGATTTAGCAGAACCGGAGTGATCACATGGAAAAAGTTTTTATCAAAGCACTTCCCGTGCTCCGCATCTTAATCGAAGCAGGCCATCAGGCTTATTTTGTCGGAGGCGCAGTTCGTGACAGCTATATGAAACGAACGATCGGAGATGTCGATATCGCGACAGATGCGGCACCTGATCAAGTAGAACGGCTGTTTCAGCGGACTGTTGATGTAGGCAAAGAGCACGGGACCATTATTGTGCTCTGGGAGGATGAAACCTATGAAGTCACGACATTCCGGACTGAATCTGATTATGTTGATTTCAGAAGACCGTCAGAAGTGCAATTTATCTCATCATTAGAAGAGGATCTAAAACGCAGAGATTTAACGATCAATGCGATGGCCATGACAGCGGACGGGAAGGTGCTTGATTATTTTGGCGGCAAGAAAGATATTGATCAGAAAGTGATTCGAACCGTTGGAAAGCCTGAGGATAGATTTCAAGAGGATGCGCTTCGTATGCTGAGAGCCGTACGCTTTATGAGCCAGCTTGGCTTTACGCTTTCACCGGAAACAGAAGAAGCCATTGCGAAAGAAAAATCACTCCTCTCCCATGTTTCAGTCGAACGAAAAACTATAGAGTTCGAGAAATTGCTGCAGGGAAGAGCTTCTCGCCAGGCGCTTCAAACACTCATTCAAACGAGATTGTATGAAGAGCTTCCTGGTTTTTATCATAAACGAGAAAACCTGATTTCAACGAGTGAGTTTCCATTCTTCTCTTTAACATCCCGTGAGGAGCTTTGGGCTGCTCTTTTAATTAACCTTGGCATAGTCTTGAAAGACGCGCCGCTTTTCCTGAAAGGTTGGAAGCTCCCGGGAAAAGTGATCAAGGAAGCCATTCACATTGCCGATACGTTTGGCCAGAGTCTTGACGTAATGACAATGTACAGAGCTGGGGAAAAAGCACTGCTCTCAGCGGCCAAAATATCGCAGCTTCGGCAAAACGAAAAACTGGATGAAAAGAAACTGAAGGACATTCAGTACGCTTATCAAAACCTGCCGATCAAAAGCCTTAAGGATCTTGATATCACGGGTAAGGACTTGCTTGCGCTTCGAAACCGGCCGGCCGGAAAATGGGTGTCGGAAGAATTACAGCGGATCGAGCAGGCTGTTGTGACAGGGAAGCTCTCCAATCAAAAGAAACACATAGAGGAGTGGCTGAAGACATGCGGTCAACATTAAGAAAAGACCTTATTGAATTATTTTCTCAGGCAGGCAATGAATTTATTTCCGGCCAAAAAATCAGTGATGCTCTCGGCTGTTCAAGAACTGCTGTGTGGAAGCATATTGAAGAGCTTCGGAAAGAGGGTTATGAAGTAGAAGCCGTTAGAAGAAAAGGATATCGGCTCATCAAAAAACCCGGAAAACTCAGTGAAAGCGAAATTCGTTTTGGATTAAAAACGGAAGTGATGGGCCAGCATCTTATTTACCATGACGTTCTTTCAAGCACGCAAAAAACGGCTCATGAGCTCGCGAATAATAACTCACCGGAAGGCACCCTCGTGGTGGCTGACAAACAAACAGCCGGAAGGGGCCGAATGTCTAGGGTATGGCATTCTCAAGAAGGAAACGGCGTTTGGATGAGCCTGATTTTGCGGCCTGACATTCCGCTCCAAAAAACACCGCAGCTGACTCTGCTTGCTGCAGTAGCTGTTGTGCAGGGAATAGAAGAGGCAGCAGGCATCCAAACGGATATTAAATGGCCAAATGATATTTTGATTAACGGAAAAAAAACAGTCGGCATCCTAACGGAAATGCAGGCTGAAGAAGACCGCGTACGTTCAGTGATCATTGGGATCGGCATTAACGTTAACCAGCAGCCTAATGATTTTCCAGATGAATTGAAGGACATCGCGACAAGCCTCAGCCAAGCTGCTGGGGAAAAAATTGATCGGGCCGGCGTCATCCAGCATATTTTACTATGCTTTGAGAAACGGTACCGGGATTATATGACGCACGGATTTACGCCGATTAAGCTTTTATGGGAAAGCTATGCGCTCGGTATTGGCACTAATATGAGAGCCAGAACGTTAAACGGAACCTTTTACGGGAAGGCGTTAGGTATAGATGATGAAGGCGTTCTGCTTTTAGAAACGAACGAAGGCATTAAAAAAATCTATTCTGCCGATATCGAATTGGGCTAATGTGTTGGTACAAGCCCGTTGATTTTGGTATACTTCCATTGGGCAGTATCGCCTGCGAACTGCACCTATTATTAAAATAGATAGACATTGCAGCAGTCTGCCTTGATCCAAAAAAGGACTGGGACAGAGGGATGAAACTCGCCGAACTTTAGAAAGTGAAGAATCCTTCTCGTTGTAACGGAAGGTTTTTTGGCTTGCAGAAGAAACGGCAGATCATCTCCTCTAAACATGAGGAGGAGAAAACATGAAAACAAAACTGGATTTTCTAAAAATGAAGGAGTCTGAAGAACCGATTGTCATGCTGACCGCTTATGATTATCCGGCAGCTAAACTTGCTGAACAAGCGGGAGTTGACATGATTTTAGTCGGTGATTCACTCGGAATGGTCGTCCTCGGCCTTGATTCAACTGTGGGTGTGACAGTTGCGGATATGATTCATCATACAAAAGCCGTTAAAAGGGGTGCGCCGAATACCTTTATTGTGACAGATATGCCGTTTATGTCTTATCACCTGTCCAAGGAAGATACGCTGAAAAATGCAGCGGCTATCGTTCAGGAAAGCGGAGCTGACGCACTGAAGCTTGAGGGCGGAGAAGGCGTGTTTGAATCCATTCGCGCATTGACGCTTGGAGGCATTCCAGTAGTCAGTCACTTAGGTTTGACACCGCAGTCAGTCGGCGTACTGGGCGGCTATAAAGTACAGGGCAAAGACGAACAAAGCGCCAAAAAATTAATAGAAGACAGTATAAAATGCGAAGAAGCAGGAGCTATGATGCTTGTGCTGGAATGTGTACCGGCAGAACTCACAGCCAAAATTGCCGATACGCTAAGCATACCGGTCATTGGAATCGGGGCGGGTGTGAAAGCAGACGGACAAGTTCTCGTTTATCATGATATTATCGGCCACGGTGTTGAGAGAACACCTAAATTTGTAAAGCAATATACGCGTATTGATGAAACCATCGAAACAGCAATCAGCGGATATGTTCAGGATGTAAGACATCGTGCTTTCCCTGAACAAAAGCATTCCTTTCAAATGAACCAGACAGTGCTGGACGGCTTGTACGGGGGAAAATAAGATGAGACAGATTACTGATATTACACAGCTGAAAGAAGCCATAAAACAATATCATTCAGAGGGCAAGTCAATCGGATTTGTTCCGACGATGGGGTTTCTGCATGAGGGGCATTTAACCTTAGCAGACAAAGCAAGACAAGAAAACGACGCCGTTATTATGAGTATTTTTGTGAATCCTGCACAATTCGGCCCTAATGAAGATTTTGAAGCATATCCGCGCGATATTGAGCGGGATGCAGCTCTTGCAGAAAACGCCGGAGTCGATATTTTATTTACGCCAGATGCTCATGATATGTATCCCGGTGAAAAGAATGTCACGATTCATGTAGAAAGACGCACAGACGTGTTATGCGGGCGCTCAAGAGAAGGACATTTTGACGGGGTCGCGATCGTACTGACGAAGCTTTTCAACCTAGTCAAGCCGACTCGTGCCTATTTCGGTTTAAAGGATGCGCAGCAGGTAGCTGTTGTTGATGGGTTAATCAGTGACTTCTTCATGGATATTGAATTGGTTCCTGTCGATACGGTCAGAGAGGAAGACGGCTTAGCTAAAAGCTCTCGCAATGTATACTTAACAGCTGAGGAAAGAAAAGAAGCGCCTAAGCTGTATCGGGCCCTTCAAACAAGTGCGGAGCTGATCCAAGCCGGTGAAAGAGATCCTGAAGCGGTGATAAAAGCTGCAAAAGAAATCATTGAAACGACTAGCGGAACCATAGACTATGTAGAGCTTTATTCCTATCCGGAACTCGAGCCTGTGAATGAAATTGCTGGAAAGATGATTCTCGCTGTTGCAGTTGCTTTTTCAAAAGCGCGTTTAATAGATAATATCATTATTGATATTCGAGAAATGGAGAGAATATAATATGTATCGAACAATGATGAGCGGCAAGCTTCACAGGGCAACTGTTACGGAAGCAAACCTGAACTATGTGGGAAGCATTACAATTGATGAAGATCTCATTGATGCTGTGGGAATGCTTCCTAATGAAAAAGTACAAATTGTGAATAATAATAATGGAGCACGTCTTGAAACGTATATTATTCCTGGTAAACGGGGAAGCGGCGTCATATGCTTAAACGGTGCAGCCGCACGCCTTGTGCAGGAAGGAGATAAGGTCATTATTATTTCCTACAAAATGATGTCTGATCAAGAAGCGGCAAGCCACGAGCCGAAAGTGGCTGTTCTGAATGATCAAAACAAAATTGAACAAATGCTGGGGAACGAACCAGCCCGTACAATTTTGTAGAAGAAAAGCCCCCTTTATCGGGGGTTTTCTTTTAAGATTTTGAGAGTAAAACGGTTTTGCCGCTCCATTTCCGTACAAAACGTGTTACACTTTTGTCGTATGCAAGAATTGAGGTGTCCATTTTAATGAATAAGCAACGGTTCGTTGTTATAGATGTAGAGACAACAGGGAATTCGCCGAAGAAAGGCGATAAAATCATACAAATCGCAGCGGTTGTAATCGAAAATGGACAAATTACTGAGCGGTTTTCAAAATACATTAATCCAAATAAATCAATCCCTGCTTTTATTGAGCAGCTTACTGGAATCTCTAATCAAATGGTCGAGAATGAACAGCCATTTGAAGCAGTTGCTGAAGAAGTATTCCAATTGCTTGACGGCGCTTATTTTGTCGCACACAATATCCATTTTGACCTTGGATTTGTCAAGTATGAGCTACATAAGGCGGGCTTTCAGCTCCCAGATTGTGAAGTGCTTGATACTGTCGAGCTCTCACGTATTGTTTTTCCGGGATTTGAAGGGTATAAGCTGACGGAATTAAGCGAGGAGCTTCAGCTGCGGCATGATCAGCCGCACCGGGCTGACAGCGATGCTGAAGTGACAGGGCTTATTTTTTTGGAAATCCTTGAAAAGCTGCGGCAGCTTCCTTATCCGACATTAAAGCAGTTAAGAAGGCTTTCGCAGCATTTCATCAGTGATCTGACGCATTTGTTGGATATGTTCATTAATGAAAACAGACATACCGAGATACCGGGCTATACGCGCTTTTCTTCGTTTTCTGTCAGAGAACCTGAAGCTATCGATGTTCGTATAAATGAGGACGAGAACTTCTCATTTGAGATCGAAAGCTGGGAAGCGGGAAATGAAAAAGCGCTGTCAGAGTTAATGCCTGGGTATGAAAAAAGAGACGGCCAAATGATGATGATGAGAGAGGTGGCTGATGCGTTTGCCAATCGTGAGCATGCGCTGATTGAAGCTCCTCCAGGCATCGGAAAAACGATTGGCTATCTTATTCCGGCTGCGCTTTTTGCCAAGAAATCAAAAAAGCCGGTCATAATCAGCACGTATTCGACGCTTTTACAGCAGCAGATTCTCACAAAGGATTTGCCGATTGTCCAAGATCTGTTTCCATTTCCGGTAACAGCGGCGATTTTAAAAGGGCAATCGCATTATTTATGCCTGTATAAATTTGAGCAGGTGCTTCATGAAGAAGATGATAATTATGATGCCGTACTGACAAAGGCACAGCTTCTCGTTTGGCTGACAGAGACAAATACAGGAGATGTAGCGGAACTGAATTTGCCTTCAGGCGGAAAATTGCTGTGGGACAGATTGGCTTATGACGATGACTCCTATAAAAGAAGTCGCAGTGAGCATGTGATCGGTTTTTACGAGCGGGCCAAACAGATTGCTTTGCGTTCCGATTTGGTGATCACCAATCATTCTCTTTTGCTGACCGATGAAGGCAGCCAGAAAAAAAGGCTTCCCGAAAGCGGCACATTTATTATTGATGAAGCACACCATTTTGAACGTGCGGCAAGCGAACATTTAGGGAAAAGAGCTACGTACATAGAATTGCATACGAAATTGAGCAGAATCGGCACTCTGAAGGAGCAGGGACTTCTAAAAAAGATGAGACAGCTATTCCAGCGAAACAGCCTGCCGGTTGATTCATTTTTCGAATTGGAAGAGTGGCTTCAGCACGTTCAAGCAGAAAGTGATGCTTTCTTCAGCTCTGTACATTCTTTTGTCAAACGAAGAAAACCTAAAGAAGACTTAAACCGTCTAGTGTTTAAGGTGAACAAAGAAAGCCAGGATAAAAGCTGGTCGATCTTAACAGATGGTGCGGAGAGGCTTTGTTCCATGCTGACACATTTGCAGCAGCTTTTTGAGGCGCAGTCATCCCTTATGGAAAAACATTTGAAGGGTATGAAGAGCAAAACCGTCTTTTTAGCCGATGAATACCAAAGAAGCATGAAAGGCTTGCAGCATTACTGTCAGACGTTGCAGAAGCTCTTCTTTGGGTCTGATGACGATGAAGCGGTTTGGATTGAAATAGATGCAAAGGGTGCGAAAAATGCAGTGGCCATTTACGCACAGCCTCTTGAACCTGGTGAACTTCTGGCTGATCAGTTTTTCGCGCGCAAAAATAGTGTGGTGCTGACATCTGCAACCCTTACAGTCGAAGGTTCTTTTCAATTTATGATTGAACGACTGGGACTGAGTGACTTTTTCCCGCGGACAATGAGAATTGAGTCACCTTTTTCTTACGATGAGCGTATGCAGGTAATGATTCCAAAGGAAATGAAATCAATTCAGGATACCGGGCAACCTGAATTTATACAGGATACAGCCCGTTATATCGAACTGATGGCAAAGGAAAAACAGCCTAAAATCCTTGTGCTGTTTACATCCCATGATATGCTGAAAAAGGTTCACCAGGAGCTCAAGCATAACATGAGTGCTTCCGGCATTCAGCTCTTGGCACAAGGGATTACAGGCGGGAGTCCCGGCAAACTGATGAAGACTTTTAAAACATCCAATCAGGCGATCCTGCTCGGAACAAATCATTTTTGGGAAGGCGTTGATTTCCCTGGTGATGAGCTGACAACAGTAATGATCGTGAGGCTCCCATTCCGGTCCCCTGATCACCCGCTTCATGCTGCAAAATGTGAGCTAGCCCGCAAAAAAGGAAAGAATCCGTTTCAAACAGTGTCATTACCGGAAGCTGTGCTGACCTTCAGGCAAGGAATCGGACGCTTGCTGCGTTCTGCGGGAGACAAGGGAACGATTATGATATTGGACAGACGGATTAAAACCGCTGGTTACGGCCGGCTGTTTCTTGATGCCTTGCCGACAACCTCAGTATCCGAAATGACTGACAGCGAGCTTGAAGCTTATGTTGCAGGGGAAAAAGAATAAAAGCCGCATAAAGCGGCTTTTGCGGTGTGGGAGTAGGATGGTGTTTTATTTAAAAGCGGATTTCCCGCTCTGTGATACTAGTATGGCGTGTCCTGAAATGGAGTATGACTAACAATATTTGTTCAAACTGGAGGATGAAAAAATGGAAAGTAAAATCGAAATTCTTTCAACAATTAATGTAGAGCATTCTGATGATCTGTATAAAATTGTGGACACATTGAATCGTACACTGAAAAGAGACAATCTGATGTTCGGCCTTGCGCTGGATGAAGAAAACAAAAACCAAGCCGTTTTTACCATTTATCGTACGTAGGTGAGAAGATGAGAAAAAAAGCATTAATATTTACCGTCATTTTTGGTATTATTTTTTTAGCAGTACTTCTTGTCTCGGCAAGCATTTATAAATCAGCCATGGCACAAAAGGAAGAGGGGCACGAAGCAGCAGCTGCTGAAGCTAAAAAAGAAACCGATCTCGCCAATGTTGATCAAGTCGAAACATTTGTCGGAAAAGAAAAATATTATGTTGTAAAGGGAACGGATAAAAAAGGCACTGCGTTATATGTCTGGGTTCCTGCTGATAAAAAAGCAAAAATTCTCTCAAAAGAAGCGAAAGAGGGAATCTCTGAAGACAAAGCGGCGAAAATCATAAAGGATGAAGGGCTGGTTTCAAAGCAAAAAGAGGTTCATCTGGCAAGAGAAGGAAACGTCCTGCTTTGGGAAGTGACGTACTTAGACAAAGAAGGGCAATACAGTTTAAGTTATGTGGACTTTACAACTGGAAAGATTCTCAAAAATATCACGCCTTAAGACGAATTAGGGGGAGTTCAAGTTGAAACTGGCAAAAAGAGTATCCGCATTAACACCATCAACCACACTGGCAATCACAGCGAAAGCGAAAGAACTGAAAGCCGCAGGCCATGATGTCATCGGCTTAGGAGCAGGCGAGCCTGACTTCAATACACCGCAGCATATTATTGATGCCGCTGTGCGTTCGATGAACGAGGGCCATACGAAATACACGCCTTCCGGTGGTTTGGCTGAACTGAAAAACAGCATTGCAGAGAAATTTAAACGCGACCAGAATATTGAATACAAACCGTCTCAAATTATTGTCTGCACTGGTGCCAAACATGCTCTGTATACCCTTTTCCAAGTGATTTTGGATGAAGAAGATGAAGTTATTATTCCAACGCCTTACTGGGTAAGCTACCCGGAGCAGGTGAAACTCGCTGGCGGAAAGCCTGTTTATGTAGAAGGGCTTGAGGAAAATCACTTCAAAATTTCGCCTGAGCAGCTGAAAAATGCAATTACGGAAAAAACAAAAGCAATCGTTATTAACTCTCCAAGCAACCCGACTGGTGTCATGTATACGGAAGAAGAACTATCTGCGCTCGGTGAAGTGTGCCTTGAACATGATATCTTGATTGTGTCAGATGAAATTTATGAAAAACTTACATACGGCGGAAAGAAACATGTTTCCATTGCACAGCTGTCAGACAGACTGAAAGAACAAACGGTCATTATAAACGGCGTATCGAAGTCCCACAGCATGACAGGTTGGAGAATCGGTTATGCGGCAGGCTCTGAAGACATTATTAAAGCGATGACGAACCTTGCAAGCCACAGCACGTCAAACCCGACATCAATCGCACAATACGGAGCGATTGCTGCTTATAACGGGCCTTCTGAGCCATTGGAAGAAATGAGAGAAGCATTTGAACATAGATTAAATACGATCTATGCAAAGCTCATAGAAATCCCAGGGTTCAGCTGTGTGAAGCCGGAAGGTGCTTTTTACTTATTCCCAAATGCAAAAGAGGCAGCTCAATCTTGCGGTTTCAAAGATGTAGATGAATTTGTTAAAGCGCTTCTCGAGGAGGAAAAAGTTGCGATTGTTCCAGGATCCGGATTTGGCTCTCCTGAGAATGTCCGTCTTTCTTATGCAACATCGTTAGATCTTCTTGAAAAAGCCATTGAAAGAATCAAGCGTTTTGTAGAAAAACATAGCTAACAGATCAAAAAGCGGCTGACAGAAAAGCCGCTTTTTATCTGCATTGACCCGGTTAGTTAAGAGCGGGTATAATAAAGTGATGATAAAAGAGTTCGCGGGGCAATGAGCTTCCGAATGTCTTTCTTGTTTTGGAGGGAAATATGTTGAAAACAACAATCAACCAAGTGTACAAGCACGTAGGTGAGGAAGTAACGATCGGAGCTTGGGTCGCTAATAAGCGTTCAAGCGGGAAAATTGCGTTTTTACAGCTTCGGGACGGTACCGGTTTTATTCAGGGTGTCGTAGTAAAAGCGGAAGTGGAAGAAAGCATTTTCCAAACAGCTAAATCAGTGACGCAGGAAACGTCGCTCTATATAAAAGGGATTGTCAAAGAGGACGAGCGTTCTCCGCTTGGATATGAACTTGCTGTGACAGATATTGAAGTCATTCACGAAGCGACCGATTATCCAATTACACCAAAAGAACACGGAACGGAATTTTTGATGGATCACAGACATTTATGGCTGCGTTCAAAGCGCCAGCATGCGATCATGAAAATCCGTAATGAAATCATTCGCGCGACTTACGAATTCTTTAATAACGAAGGCTTCGTAAAAGTGGATCCGCCGATTTTGACTGGAAGCGCACCTGAAGGAACAACAGAACTCTTTGCGACAAAGTACTTTGATGAAGATGCGTATCTGTCTCAAAGCGGCCAGCTCTACATGGAAGCTGCGGCAATGGCTTTAGGAAAAGTATTCTCTTTCGGACCGACATTCAGAGCGGAAAAGTCTAAAACAAAGCGTCACTTAATCGAATTCTGGATGATCGAACCGGAAATGGCGTTTGTAGAATTTGAAGAAAACCTTCAAGTACAGGAAAATTACGTTTCTTTCATCGTACAATCAGTTCTTAAGAATTGTAAAATTGAATTAAACACATTGGGAAGAGACACGTCAAAACTTGAGCAAATCAAAGCTCCGTTCCCAAGAATCACGTATGATGAAGCGATTGAATTTCTGAAAGAAAAAGGCTTTGACGATATCGAGTGGGGAGATGATTTCGGAGCGCCTCATGAAACAGCGATTGCTGAACACTATGACAAACCGGTATTCATCACTCGCTATCCGACGTCCTTAAAACCGTTCTATATGCAGCCGGCTTCTGACCGTGAGGACGTTGTGCTTTGCGCTGACTTGATTGCGCCGGAAGGCTATGGAGAAATCATCGGCGGGTCTGAACGGATTCACGATATGGAACTTTTGGAATCGCGTCTTAAAGAACATGGACTGGATTCTGACGCATATAAATGGTATGCTGAACTTAGAAAATATGGATCAGTTCCTCATTCCGGCTTCGGCCTTGGATTAGAGCGGACAGTAGCTTGGATCAGCGGAGCGCCTCACGTTCGTGAAACGATTCCGTTCCCAAGACTGTTAAACCGTCTGTATCCGTAATACATTCAAATGAAACAAAAAAAGAGTCTCCTGCAAGGGAGACTTTTTACAGTAAAGGGGCAATCACAATCCTTTACAGTAAGAGGTGTGACGATGAAAAAACAGCAATTTATTGATATGCAGGAGCAGGGAACATCAACCATCCCCAATCTTCTGCTTACGCATTATAAACAGCTTGGGCTTAATGAAACAGAACTTATTCTGCTGTTAAAAATTAAAATGCATTTAGAAAAAGGATCATATTTTCCTACACCGAATCAGCTGCAGGAAGGTATGTCAATTTCTGTTGAAGAATGCACAAACAGATTGCGGATGTTTATTCAAAAAGGCTTTCTGTTTATTGAAGAATGCGAGGATCAAAACGGCATCAAATTTGAGAAATATTCTCTTCAGCCTTTATGGGGGAAGCTGTACGAATATATTCAGCTTGCACAGAATCAAACACAGGAAAGAAAAGCAGAAGGGGAACAAAAAAGCCTTTATACCATTTTTGAGGAAGAGTTCGCAAGGCCGTTATCGCCTTTGGAGTGTGAAACGCTGGCGATCTGGCAGGACCAGGATCAGCATGACGCACAACTGATCAAACACGCGTTAAAAGAGGCTGTACTATCAGGAAAACTCAGTTTCCGCTACATTGACCGCATTTTGTTTGAATGGAAGAAAAACGGGCTTAAAACTGTGGAGCAGGCAAAAATACACAGCCAAAAATTCCGGCGTGTACAAGCAAAGCAAAATGAACCGCAAAAAGAGTATAAAAGGCAGGTTCCTTTTTACAATTGGCTTGAACAATAAAGTGAAAAGGTGACAATCGTGTTAAATCTAAAACAAATTGAATTCTGTTTAGACAAGATAGGTGACATGTTTCCTCATGCGGAGTGTGAACTGGTTCATTCCAATCCTTTTGAATTAGTGGTGGCTGTTGCTTTATCTGCGCAATGTACAGATGCACTTGTAAACAGAGTGACCAAAACATTATTCCAAAAATATAAACGGCCGGAAGACTATTTGGCTGTTCCGCTGGAAGAGCTTCAGCAGGATATTAAATCAATCGGTTTATATCGTAATAAAGCGAAAAATATTCAAAAGCTGAGTAAAATGATTATTGAAGATTACGGCGGAGAAGTGCCGAGAGACCGCGATGAGCTTGTCAAACTGCCAGGGGTCGGGAGAAAGACCGCAAACGTAGTGGTATCCGTTGCGTTTGGCGTGCCGGCCATAGCCGTAGATACCCATGTGGAGAGAGTCAGCAAACGATTGGGCATTTGCCGGTGGAAGGACTCGGTTCTGGAAGTTGAAAAGACGCTGATGCGCAAGGTTCCCAAAGAAGATTGGTCCGTTACGCATCACCGGCTTATTTTCTTCGGCAGATATCACTGTAAAGCCCAATCTCCGCGCTGTGCGGAGTGTCCGCTGCTTTCTTTGTGCAGAGAAGGGCAGAAGAGGGATAAAAAAGGACTGGTGAAACGATGACGCAAGCAAAAGAAGTGTTGGCTTCCTATGAGCAATACTTGCGCAGTCTTGGCCAGAAGAGTTCCTCGGATATGAAGAAAACCTTGCAGACCAATCCCGTGTATTTTGATTTCTGCACGGAATTACAAGGCGATTTGCCATGGGAGGACAGCGGGAAATACGTTCCGCTTTTATTTGAAGTGTGGGATGACATCAAAGCATCACTTCTCCCAGTCTTTCAAACACGAAAATCGAGATGTGACCAAAACGAAATGTTAAAGGGCATTGTGTGTTTGCTGGCTTCGTTACATTGGACAGCAGGTGAGCCGGTGAAATCGCTCGATTGGCAAGAACTGAGGGAGAAATCATATCCCGCAAAGCCGATTAATTGGGCTGAACGAGTGGAATTTATTCTTCTTAAGCCGACCCAATACCATTGCTTTATTCAGCTTGATGAGCTGATTACCGAAATGAAAAAGCATTTTTATAAATATCATGCGATGAATCGATAAAACCTCCTGTTAAAACGGGAGGTTTTTTATTGTGTACCAAAAAAGCCATCACCCCAAAGGTGACGGCTTTTTTGTTTAATTTGTTTTTTCAATGGATGATGAGTTTGTTTGTGTTTTATTAGATGTGTCTGTTTTATTTTTATTCGTGTCAGAACCTGTTGAATCATTCTTACCAGAGTTCGAATCACCATCCGACGTATCCTGGTTGTTACTGTTGTCGTTATCATTATCGTTTGATTGGTCTTGGTTATTGTTGTCGGACGGATTGGTGTTCGTATTGTCTTGTTTTTTGTCTTGATCGTTTGTTGAATCATCTGTCTGATCTTGATCCGTCTGACCGTCATCTTTTTGAGAATCATCAGTTTGTGTATCATCCTGAGTCTTCTCATCATCTTGTTTTTCATCATCCGTTTGTTGCTGGTCTTTTTTATCTTCATCGTCTTCAGCTTTTGGCACCTCATAAGATGTGGAAGCTGTACTTTTGCCATCATCACTGACGGCTGTTACTTCGAATTTGTATACAGATCCTGGCTGCACACCCGAAATAACTGCCTCTTTTGCAGAGCTGTTTTGAATTTCCGAGTAGCTGCCGCCGTCAACAGATTGCTTAACAGCAAAGGTCGCATCTCCGTCGTAATTCCAGCTTAACGTTAAAGATTGATTGTCTTTATCGTATTTCACGTTTAAACCAGACAGTTTAGCTGTTTCCTCTTTTTCTTCTTTCTCATATGTTTTAGAAACAGTAGAAGGAGCTGTGCCTTTAACAAAGTACTCTGTGAGCTTCTTATCGCTTGGCGTATTTGGCCCTGCCAGTTTTGCCGGATTAGAACCTTTTTCTACGGTGGCTTCCACTACGCTGTCAGGCTTCTCAAATGATCCGCTTCCGTCATCGACATCGGCGATGAGCTGGGCGAAGATGCGCTTTGCAACTTTTTGCTCTTCAGCTGAAAGTGATTTCTTTCCAGCCTCGTTTTCTCCCATTCCCGTCCAGACGGCAGCTGTATATTGCGGTGTGTAGCCAACGAACCAAGAATCTCGGGCGCCACCGCTAGCGATATTGTACCTTTTGACTTCATTATCATCAAAGTTAGTCGTTCCTGTTTTTCCTGCAACTTCTACACCAGGTACTTGTGCAAGCTGTCCAGTACCTGTCTTCACAGCTGTTTTCAGCATATCTGTAATCATAAACGCAGTATAATCACTCATGGCTGATTTTGATTTTGGTGTTAAGTCAAGCTTCGTGCCATCGTTAAATTCGATAGATTTTACAAAATGCGGTTCATTATACGTTCCGTTATTTCCAAACGCGCTGTATGCACCTGCCATTGTCAGAGGAGAAACACCATCGTTCCCACCGAAACCGCCAATAGAATAGGCCTCTGTTACATTATCTTTTGTTAAACCAAGCCCGAGTCCATTTGCAAAGTCTACAGCAGTATCTTTACCGACTGCCTGGAATGCTTTTAAAGCAGGTATATTTCTTGATTGGGCCAGAGCGTAACGCATTGAGATAGGCCCTAGATATTTGCGGTCCCAATCACGAATCGGTTTTCCGTTAGAATACGTATAAGCTGAGTCATCAATTTGTTCGTATGTGGACCATTTCTTATTTTCAATAACTGGTCCGTAGTCCAAAATCGGTTTTATGGTCGAACCAGGCTGTGCCTTAGTTTGAGTAGCATAGTTAAAGCCTCCGACAGGCTGATTGCGTCCCGCACCAATCGCTCGGACTTCTCCGTTTTTGGTATCGAGAAGCGTCACACCGCCCTGCATGCCTTCAGTAAATCCGACGGTGTCTCCGTCCATTAATTCATCTAGTTTATCTTGTGCTTTTGTATCTAATGTCGTATAGATCTTTAATCCGTCAGCAGATGGATCGACATCAGATTTTTCATCAATTTCCTTCATAACCTCTTCAACAAATGCGCTGTATTTGTTTGTACTTGCTTTTTCATATTCCTTCTGTGACACGACGCCTTCGTCTTTCACTGCCACTTTTTTCGCTTTGTTATATTGAGAATCAGAAATAAATCCTTGCTTTTTCATCAGACTGAGTACGATGTTCCGTCGTTTTTCCGCTTTATCCGGGTTTTTAACGGGATTGTACGCTGTCGGGCTCTGCGGCATTCCTGCCAGTGTGGCAGCCTGTTCGACAGTCAATTTGCTTAAATCTGTAACGCCGAAAAATTCTTCCGCCGCTTTTCCGATTCCGTATGCTCTAGGAGAAAAATAAATCCGGTTTAAATACATTTCTAAAATTTCATCTTTAGAGTAATTGCGCTCCAGCTGAATTGAAAGCCATACTTCCTGGACCTTCCGTTTCAACGTCTTCTGATGTGAAAGAAGGGAGTTTTTGACGACCTGCTGGGTGATCGTACTTCCGCCTTCAGCCCCGAAGCCGTCTTTAAAGTTGGCAACTAAAGCACCGCCGATACGGACAGGGTCAATCCCGTGGTGCTCATAAAAACGGGCGTCTTCTGTCGCGATAAAGGCTTCTTTTACAACATCGGGAATTTCATCTATCGAGACGTAGGTCCGTTTTTCGGCGCCGACTTCGGCGATCTCTTTTCCATTTTTATCATAAATCGTTGATGAATAAGGCGTCTTCAATTTGCTTTCATCAAGGGACGGCGCATCTGAAACCATAACGGCAAATGTAACAGCGCCGCCGACTACGCCTAAAACAAACAGAATGAGTAAAGTGAAAAGGGTCTTTTTAAACAATCCGCCCTTTTTTCGTTTCTTGCCTTTTTTCGGTGAAGGGCTCGACTTGCTGTTCGCTTTTCGTCGAGCTTCACGGCTGTTAAATTGATCTGACATAACATCTCAACCTTTCGTTAATCAACCTTTCGCACCAGATGATGGCGAAAAATAAAGCTGTTCAATAATACTAATATAATCAATTCTGGGTGCGTATCCAAGAAAAATCGGATAAGCTGTTTCTTCCAACTCATCTTTTCGAATTGATTTTCTGCCGTTTTTTTCTTTTCTGTCCCAGAAATAAAACAGCTTATCGGCTTCCAAAAAATATACCTGGTCGAAAGCGGATATAATAACAAAACAAATACCGTCTTGAGCCTTTACCTGCTTCATATGCTCGATTTGATGGTCATGAAAATTCTGCAGGGGGAAAGAGGTCTTGTTTTTCGTTTCTTTCGCCTCAAAATCAATATACCGCCCTTTGTAAATCCCATTGTAGTCTGTTGTCGATGATTGTTTAAAGTAAGCTTCTTTAATCACTGCGGCACTTCTTTTTGGATAATGGACATTTACAATTTGAACAGGTGTCGGCTTTTTGTGTATAACGGCAATTTGGTTTGTCAGATAATACTTATTCGTTTCGTTTAAGTCATCTTCGAGGGTCATTCCGCGATTACTGTAAGACGGGGCCCTTTTCTGACTGTTTTGGGATGAAACCGAATGTTTCGGCTGAAATGTTTTTCCGTTAGGATACCGAATCACTTTATCATCCTCCTTATTAAACTAATCATGACGGAAGTGAATGAACGTGCAAGAACAACAGACCATTAGAAAGCTTCTGAGCCGGATTGAGCGGCAGACAAAAATAAAAAACGCGGATAACATTTCAAGAACAAATGCTTATAAAGCATTTTACGACCGTCACCCGGAAATCAAATGGTCGCTTTTGGCTTCTTTCGTTTCTCGTAATGCCGGCTGGTCAATGACTGACTTAAAAGGCAGTCTGTTTCAGCTTGGACTCCGTGAGAGACAGCAAGAATGGTTCTTTTTAGCCTATGAAAGAGCGAACTGGCTTATTTTTTCGGATGCCTATCCGCAGCTTCTACTATACCACTGGTCAAAAAGAGTTGGGAAACCGCTGTTTCATCTGCTGCATGTGTTTGGCGTCTCACAATTTATGTCGGAAGAATGGACCCGTTTTTGGCATGAGCGAAATACGGAGCGGCTAATGTATGCCCTCATTATAAATGAACAAAACACTATCCAAACACCTATTATACAAAATCCTTCGTTTAAAAAGAATGTTTTTGACACGATTCCTTTTTATTTAAGTGATTGGTTACATTTTAACACCGTTATTTTTCCTTCCTCAAATGGGTTTCTTTACGGCATTTCAGTGAAACGCTTTTCAAAGGCGGAGGAAAGGATAAGGCTGGGAAAGCAGCTGTCTCAATTGCTGTTCAAGCCAGAATTGTTCTCCTCTTTTTATCACTTTTTGCACACAGTGCCGCACACAGGTTCCCGTTTTGATATGGAAAAGATGATCGGGATTACAAAAAGAACATCTCCTATGCTAAGGACATGCTACCCTGAGTTAATCCACTCATTAGACGGAACGAAAACAGATTGGTTTCATGGAAAGATAAAGAAAACGTTCTTTAGGCGCGAGGAATTGCCGAAGCAGATTGAATTGACAGACTGGTATTTACATAAAAAGCGCCAGCTTCATGCGCTTTTTGCGGTGGAGCAGTGGCTGAAAAAATAAAGAAGCAAGGAAATTCCTTGCTTCTTACGTAGAAGGGCGGTTCGGGCCGCCTAATTTTTTATCTAAAGAATCGATTGCCTTTGATTCAGTCTTTTTTTGCTGGCCGGCTTTTTTCGGTCTTGTTTTCATACGGCACCTCCTCACAAGTATCGTTTGCATTAACGAGGAGGATCATACAATTTTTGCGGGTGTTTTTGTCGAAAACTTCAGCTTTTCGTGGAATACCTGTTTGTTTGGCGATTTGCTTCTAGTTTTGTCATGAGGAAGGAAAGAGCCTTGAGAGCAAAGAATGTTAACCGGGAGAGACAAGGAAAGGGAGGTACACGAATGTCCGGTTATGTATGCAAGACAGATATTCTCCGTATGCTTTCTGATATAGAAGATGAATTAACGCGAGCTGAGCAAAGCCTGAATCATTCTGTAAATGCATTAGAGGCTGAGATGCGGGAAACGGAAAACGATCGCCTGAGTGTGCTGGAAGAAGAAATTATAGATCTTCATATTTGTATAAATGAGCTGTATCAATCGCCTGAACACAGGTATGCGTTTGAGAAGGTATACCGCATCGGCTGAATTTGCGAGTGAAATTTGGTACGATAGGCATTGAGGTGAAAGATATTGCTATCACAAACTTTGCTGGAAATGACCGAGCAAATGATTGAAGTTGCTGAAAAAGGCGCTGATCGGTATCAGGAAGGGAAAAACAGTAATCATTCTTATGATTTTTTTGAGACGATAAAGCCTGCAGTTGAAGAGAATGATGAACTGGCTGCTCGCTGGGCAGAGGGTGCTCTTGAATTGATAAAAGTCCGCCGGCCAAAATATGTGCATAAAGAGCAAATTGAGGCCGTAAAGGATAATTTCCTGGAATTGGTCCTTCAATCTTATGTTCATCATATTCATAAAAAACGATTCAAGGACATCACTGAGTCAGTCCTTTATACATTGCACGCAGTAAAGGATGAAATTGCAAGAGAAGACAGCCGGTAAAAGGCTGTCTTCTTTTCGTTTTTATAGGGGGCCGGACGTTAATTCATCTCATATGCCGGGCTTTCTGCTCCATTTGCTTCGAGAACCTTCATACTGTTACGAAACTCAGTTATGCTGAGATGTCCTTGAATATAGAGGAACTTGGCAAAGTCCATCAGTTTATTCATACAGTCTGTTTCATATTTCTTCATTTCTGCAAAACGTTTGCTTAAGTATGATACGTTCATTATGGTGCATCCCCTCTCATCTGTATTGAAAATATGGTACCATAATGATTCGACTTTTTTCTGTTTTTAAAAAATTTAAACTTTCGACACAATTTGACAAATGCTAATCATCACTTGTGACACAAACAATAGAAGTCATTCATACATATATAGAAGAGAAATATGTTGTGTTTAGGGGGAATCGCAATGAACGGGAGCTCTCGAAGCTATCCTCGGCAAATGGGCTATTATTATCCTCAGCATATGCAAGGATATTATCAGCAGGCTGCACCCGGTTATTTAGAGCAACAACTGCCTCAGCAGCATTATGGACAGCAGGATTATTATCAGCCTTATGCTCCGATCCAGCCTATGCCTATGCAGCCGCCTGTATTTTCTAACCCTTATCCTATCCCAAGGCCTAATCAACAGCAGCCTTCACAATTTCAAAGCATTATGTCGCAGTTCAAAAAAGCCAATGGGCAATTTGATTTTAATAAAATGATGGATACGACAGGTCAAGTAATGAGTGCAATGAATCAGGTCGGATCTTTAATAAAGGGATTTACCAGCTTTTTTAAATGATAGAAGCATGAATGAATCGTTCATTCATGCTTATTTTTTGGAAAGAAAAGTGTCATTGTCTGCTCGTTCCAAGACGTTTCCATATCTTCTTGGCGAACTTCATAAGGCAGCTGAACCGTTCTTGTCATGCTTGTAAAGGTAGCCTCATTTTGGTGTTTCTGTTTTTCTTGGAGTGTTACATGGAGATACCTCGATTTAACATCAACGACGATCTCGCCATCTCGAAACGTCGCCGGAATGGTAATATCGATATACAGCCCAGTATCTCTTTCTCTAACAAGTATGGTCGTCTGCACATCCTTTAAACTCGAGTTGATTAGGTTCTGAAATCCGTTTATAAGGTTGCCGAACGCTGAGGATTGAAAAAGAGTGTCGATTGCCTCCGTTATGATTTCTTCTTTCTTTTGCAGTTCGTTCTTTTTGTCATCATAGAATTCCAATTTCGCCACCGCCTTTTTTAACCAGATTATGCGTCTATGCCAGATGTTGTTATAAATTGAAGCAAAATTGAAAGTGTGGTTAAATAGTGGTGAATGAAGGGATAACGGTTGAAGTGAATGAGAAGGGAGAAAATACATTGCTGAAAAAATTATTCGGAATGGGCAAAACTCAGGAAAAGGTGACAGAAGAGGTTATTTATTCTCCGGCAGACGGTACAGTAATGGACCTGTCAGATGTGCCGGACCCTGTTTTTTCACAGAAAATGATGGGAGAAGGAATAGCGGTGGAACCTTCTAGCGGTGAAATCGTTTCTCCCGCTGAAGGTGAAGTCATTCAGATTTTCCACACCAAACACGCCGTTGGCATTCGGACTCGCTCGGGAATTGAGCTGTTAATTCATGTCGGGCTGGAGACAGTCAATATGAACGGAGAAGGATTTACTGCCCACATTAAAGAAGGGGATAAAGTGAAGGTCGGTGACCCGCTGATTACATGTGATTTGGAATTAATAAAAGAAAAAGCGAGCAGCACAGTCATCCCAATCGTTATAATGAATGGTGAGGCTGTAGGATCAATGGTACCGGCAGGCGAAAAGGCTGCTCGTAAAGGCGAATCAAAGCTCCTTACAATAAAAGCGAAATAAGCAGGGCGTATGCCTTGCTTTTTTTATTCAACTGTATAAAATTTGCACCTAGCCATGCAAACAAATATTCGGTAAACTGTACTTGACAAAGAGGTGTAAAGAATGAAAAAGAAATCACTGACTGAACTCATTTCTGATTTAAAAGGAAATGAAAACGTTGTGAATTGGCATGAAATTGAGCCTCGGGAAGCAAAAACAAGGCCTATGCCCGAAAGTATAGACGAGAGAATCAAAGCGGCCCTTTCGAAAAGGGGCATTGATGAACTATATACTCACCAATATTCCGCTTTTCAATATGTGCAAAAAGGAGAAAGCATTGTTACCGTAACGCCAACAGCATCAGGAAAAACGTTATGCTACAACCTCCCAGTCCTGCAGTCCATCGCCCAAGATGAAACAAACCGGGCGTTATATTTATTTCCGACTAAAGCGCTGGCACAAGACCAAAAGAGCGAGCTAAATGAAATTATTGATGAAATGGGCATTGATATTAAAAGCTTTACATATGATGGGGATACGTCTCCGGCAATCAGACAAAAGGTGAGAAAAGCAGGTCATATTGTCATTACAAACCCCGATATGCTGCATTCTGCCATTCTACCGCATCATACGAAATGGGTCAGTTTGTTTGAAAACCTTAAGTATATCGTCATCGATGAGCTTCATACGTATCGAGGTGTGTTCGGCAGCCATGTGGCAAATGTGATCCGGCGGCTAAAGCGGATCTGCCGGTTTTATGGAAGTGATCCGGTTTTTATTTGTACTTCCGCAACAATTGCCAACCCAAAGGAATTGGGAGAGCAGCTGACAGGCAAACCGATGCGGCTGGTCGATGACAACGGCGCACCGAGCGGACGCAAGCATTTTGTGTTTTACAATCCGCCAATTGTGAACAAACCGCTCAATATTAGAAGGAGCGCAACCGCAGAAGTGAATGAACTGGCGAAAGAGTTCCTTAAAAACAAAGTGCAGACCATTGTTTTTGCCAGAAGCAGAGTTCGGGTGGAAATTATTTTAAGCCATATTCAGGAGCTTGTGAAAAAAGAGATTGGAACAAAATCAATCAGAGGCTATCGGGGAGGCTATCTGCCGAAAGAGCGAAGAGAAATCGAAAGAGGCCTGAGAGAAGGCGACATTTTAGGAGTGGTCAGTACGAATGCCTTAGAGCTTGGTGTTGATATCGGCCAGCTGCAAGTGTGTGTAATGACTGGGTATCCCGGAAGTGTTGCAAGTGCTTGGCAGCAGGCCGGACGAGCCGGCAGAAGACACGGTGAATCTTTGATTATTTTGGTAGCCAATTCAACACCGATTGACCAATATATTGTGCGGCATCCTGAATATTTCTTTAATCGTTCGCCGGAATCTGCAAGAATCAATCCGGAGAATTTGATTATTTTAGTAGACCACTTAAAGTGTGCGGCTTATGAGCTTCCTTTTAGAGCTGATGAAGAATTTGGAGCCATGGAAGTCAGTGATATTCTTGAGTATCTTCAGGAAGAGGCTGTTCTTCACCGCAACGGCGAACGGTACCATTGGGCAAGTGAGTCGTTTCCTGCTTCAAACATCAGTTTGCGTTCCGCCTCCCAGGAAAATGTCGTTATAGTTGATCAGTCGGATATTGCAAATGTAAGGATTATCGGTGAAATGGACCGTTTTAGTGCGATGACGCTTTTACATGATGAAGCAATTTATTTGCATGAAGGCGTTCAGTATCAAGTTGAGAAGCTCGATTGGGACCATAAAAAGGCGTATGTCAGAAAAGTCGATGTCGAATATTATACGGATGCAAACCTGGCAGTTCAGCTGAAGGTATTAGAAATCGATAAAACGAAAGAAAAAAGCCGTACGTCATTGCACTACGGAGACGTCACTGTCAATGCCCTGCCGACCATTTTTAAAAAAATAAAAATGACCACTTTTGAAAATATTGGGTCTGGACCTATTCATTTGCCGGAAGAAGAACTGCATACAAGTGCAGCTTGGCTCGAAATCAAAACAGCGGATGAAGACATCGGGGAAAAGACACTGGAACAGCTGCTTCTTGGCATCTCGAATGTGCTGCAGCATATTGTCCCTGTGTATATCATGTGTGATCGAAATGATGTTCATGTTGTTTCTCAAATTAAAGCAGCCCATACCGGATTGCCAACCATATTTTTATATGATCATTATCCGGGCGGTATCGGTTTGGCGGAGGAAGTCTTTAAACGTTTTTCAGACATTAATGAAGCGGCGAAACAACTGATTACACATTGTCCTTGTCATGACGGCTGTCCGTCTTGTATAGGTACAGAAATAGAAGGGATAAAAGCAAAGGAAAGAATTTTGCAGCTGTTGGATCAAATGTCGTAAGGAGGGAGGCCGGATATGTCATTAAAAGGGAAACTCCAGCGGATGAAAAAGCACATGGCGCTCGACGAAGGAGAACAAAAAATAGAAGCAGGCAAACAAGAAAACCACTTTGATGACATCCCGTTTTTAGAAGAGTGGGAGGCTTTTGGCATGAAGCCTTTCATCTTCGAAGATGAATATTGCCTCATCAGAGAAGTAGAATATCCGCTTTCTCACCGCCATGGGTTATACAGCTTTTCTGAGCTTGAGGAAGTGATCACACTGTGGAATCAAAGCGGCCTGTCGCATACGTTGTCAGCAAAAGGGTATAACAAAAACAACCTCTTTTTCTTTGATACAGAAACAACCGGTCTTGGGGGCGGAGCTGGGAATACCATTTTTTTGCTTGGGCATGCGAGAGTATATGAAGACCGAGTGACAGTCAAACAGCATCTTTTGCCCAAACCGGGGAACGAAGTCGCCTTGTACCAAAGCTTTTTAAGCGAGGTTGACATTACATCACTTGTGACCTACAACGGCAAAGCCTTTGATTGGCCGCAGGTGAAAACAAGGCACACCTTGATCCGTGACAGACTTCCGAAGCTTCCGGAGTTTGGCCACTTTGATCTTTTGCATGGAGCTAGACGCCTGTGGAAACACAAAATGGACCGTGTATCTCTTGGCACGGTTGAAAAAGAGGAGCTCGGCATCCGCAGGCTAGAAGACACACCGGGCTACTTGGCGCCAATGCTTTACTTTCATTTTATCAAGGCGCAAGAGCCGGATCTTTTAAAAGGTGTCCTGCATCATAATGAAATGGATGTGTTATCACTCATTTCATTGTACATCCATATGTCTAAAAAAATCCTTTCAGAATCACATGCGCCAAAAGAACACAGTGAAGCCTATGCTATGGCGAAATGGTTTATGGCTCATAAAGAAACGGACCAAGCGATGAAGCAGTTGGAAAGGCTTATAGAAAAATCGTTTGAGGACCAGGACAGTGCACGGCTGGATTTATCGCTCCTGTACAAAAAACAAAATCGCTTGGAAGAAGCAGTGCCGCTTTGGGAAAAGCTGTCCCGCTCGCAAAACCAGAAGTGCAGGTACGCTGCTGTAATAGAGCTCGCGAAATATTTTGAGCATAAGAAAAAAAAATTCGGAAAAGCATTGCAAATAGCAGAGCAATTGCTTAGCGATGCGGCATGCTTATCAGAGAAAGAAACTGAAAAACTGCATGTGAGAATTGCCCGGCTGAAGAGGAAATATTCCTCTTAAATATTCCCCGGGAAAGCGCAAAAGACGACTTGTTTCGCCATGAATTTTTTTTGCTGAATTCACATTGATTTTGTTGTAGAATAGCGGCGAATCCTGTAAAATGACGTTAGTTATTTTTAAAGGGAGAGTTGGTATGTATAAGGGTGTTTTCTACTTGTTCTTTGTTGTGGTATTTTTGATTGCTTTTGTGTTTTCCAACTTTAAAGACAGCTTAATTGCACACTTTTAAAATAGGTCTTTGCATCAGAACATGTACCCCTTATTTTTCATAGCTTAGTATTGTAATAAAGTTTATGGAAAGGGGATTTTATCATGCATCACTGCAGACCGCATATGATGGCGCCAATTGTCCATCCTACTCATTGCTGTGAACACCATACGTTTTCGAAGACTATCGTGCCGCACATTCACCCACAGCATACAACAAACGTAAACCACCAGCATTTTCAGCACGTTCACTACTTTCCACACACTTTCTCAAATGTTGACACGGCTACGCATCAGCATTTTCAAGCAGGAAAACCTTGCTGCGACTACTAGTATGGAAAACGTGCAGCTTGATGGTGTAAACAATGCAGCACAACAAATGGGGCCCACGGGAGCCCCATTTTTTAAAGCAGGTGAAATGATGAAAGTATTGGCAATAACGGGCTATAAACCGTTTGAACTGGGGATATTTAAGCAGGATGACAAGGCGCTGTATTACATAAAAAAAGCCATTAAGAACCGGCTGATTGCTTTTTTGGATGAAGGATTAGAATGGATTTTAATTTCGGGCCAGCTTGGAGTTGAGCTGTGGGCGGCAGAAGTTGCATATGATTTGCAGGAGGAATACCCTGACTTAAAGGTAGCTGTCATCACACCATTTTACGAGCAGGAAAAGAACTGGAAAGAACCGAATAAGGAACAGTATGAAGCAGTTCTGGCTCAGGCAGACTATGAAGCAAGCCTGACTCACCGTCCTTATGAAAGCCCGCTTCAATTCAAACAAAAAAATCAGTTCTTCATTGATAAGTCCGACGGGCTTCTGCTTTTATATGACCTGGAAAAGGAAGGCTCCCCTAAGTATATGCTTGGGTCAGCGGAAAAAAGGCGCGAACAGGATGGCTATCCCATCTACTTTATTACAATGGATGACTTGAGAGTGACAGTAGAGGAAGACAGCTACTCATAGCAATAAGAGAAATTTGACAACCGTACAGATTTCTGAAAAAATATATGTGATGATTCACGATACGAGGTGAAAAAGATGCTTGCTGATAAAGTAAAGCTTTCTGCGAAAGAAATTTTGGAAAAAGAATTTAAAACAGGCGTTAGAGGCTACAAGCAAGAAGACGTTGACAAATTTTTAGATATGATTATTAAGGATTATGAAACCTTCCATCAAGAAATTGAAGAACTGCAGCAGGAAAATCTTCAGCTGAAAAAACAGCTTGAAGAAGCAAGTAAAAAACAGCCTGTGCAATCTAACACAACAAACTTTGATATTTTAAAACGGCTGTCTAACTTAGAAAAACACGTTTTTGGCAGCAAGCTTTATGATTGATCACACTTGAAAAAAATGGCGCTTGTAAATTGTAATCAGTTGTTATATAATAATTCATGTTCTTAACGTTCGGGTAATCGCTGCAGATCTTGAATCTGTAGAGGAAAGTCCATGCTCGCACGGTGCTGAGATGCCCGTAGTGTTCGTGCCTAGCGAAGTCATAAGCTAGGGCAGTCTTTAGAGGCTGACGGCAGGAAAAAAGCCTACGTCTTCGGATATGGCTGAGTATCCTTGAAAGTGCCACAGTGACGAAGTCTCACTAGAAATGGTGAGAGTGGAACGCGGTAAACCCCTCGAGCGAGAAACCCAAATTTTGGTAGGGGAACCTTCTTAACGGAATTCAACGGAGAGAAGGACAGAATGCTTTCTGTAGATAGATGATTGCCGCCTGAGTACGAGGTGATGAGCCGTTTGCAGTACGACGGAACAAAACATGGCTTACAGAACGTTAGACCACTTACATTTAAAATGATGAAAACAAGCTCTCCCGTATAAGGAGAGCTTTTATCTTGAAAAGAGAAAAGTTTTAAAAGACAGGGTGATACGATGAAGAAGTATACACTAATTGCAACGGCGCCGATGGGCATTGAAGCTGTTGTCGCAAAGGAAGTACGAGATTTAGGATACGAATGCAAGGTTGATAACGGGAAAGTTATTTTTGAAGGTGATGCACTTGCCATCTGCCGTGCGAACCTTTGGCTTAGAACAGCCGACCGCATAAAGGTTCAGGTTGCTTCTTTTAAAGCGAAAACATTTGATGAACTGTTTGAAAAAACGAAAGCGATTAACTGGCGCTCATTTATACCTGAAAACGGGAAATTCCCTGTCATCGGAAAATCGGTAAAATCAACACTTGCAAGCGTCCCCGACTGTCAGCGGATCGTCAAAAAAGCAATTGTTGAAAAGCTCAAGCTGCAGTCCGGCAAAGCCAATGATTGGATTGAAGAAACAGGTGCCGAGTATAAAGTGGAAATTTCTTTATTGAAAGATCAGGCTCTGATTACACTGGACTCATCAGGGACGGGCCTTCACAAACGAGGATACCGTGTCGATCAGGGCGGTGCGCCGATTAAAGAAACACTTGCTGCCGCTTTGGTGCAATTAACCAATTGGACGCCGGACCGCCCGTTTGTTGATCCTTTCTGCGGCTCCGGAACAATCGCGATAGAAGCGGCGCTAATCGGCCAAAACATCGCCCCGGGATTCAACCGCGATTTTGTATCAGAGGATTGGGAATGGATCGGTAAAGATCTGTGGAACAAAGCGCGGCTTGAAGTCGAAGAAAAGGCAAATTATGATCAGCCGCTTACAATTTTCGCTAGCGACATAGACCACCGCATGGTTCAAATCGCAAAAGAAAATGCAGAGGAAGCAGGATTGGGAGATTTAATCCAGTTTAAGCAGATGCAGGTCAAAGACTTTACCACAAATCTGGAGTTTGGCGTAATTGTCGGCAACCCGCCATATGGAGAGCGTCTCGGCGAGAAAAAAGCCGTTGAGCAGATGTACAAAGAAATGGGGCAGGCGTTCGAGCCGCTTGATACTTGGTCTGTGTATATGCTGACATCAAATGAAAACTTTGAGGAAGCATATGGCAGAAAAGCAACGAAGAAACGAAAACTCTTTAACGGGTTTATTAAAACGGATTATTATCAATACTGGTCAAAAGTAAGGCCGCAGCGTAAGAAAACAGAAAACGCATAAAAAGAAGACGCTCTGCATGCGTCTTCTTTCATCTTTCAGCCCTATTCTATCGTTACCAACGGTGAGCTTTCGCGTTGCTTCTCAATATAATGTTGGTTTGGGACATTTCAGTGTGACCGTTTACTTGAGACTTAGAACGTTTAGGCCGCGTCCAATTGTGATGAAACAGTTCAGAATGCTGATCTAATCGGTTTCTATAACTCATGTCAACATCACTCCCTGATAGAATATTGTTGATAAGACGGATAATCCGGAGACGGAATATCAAGTGTAGTTTGTGCATGTTTCGGTGATAACATGCGGTAAAGCATGTATATAAAATGAAAAGTTCGCATACAATGATGATTATTTACATCAGAGGTGATCTCATGCTGAACAGCGAACATTTTAATCTTATTCAAAGGGCGCTTGACGCAACAGCAAACGAGCTGAAGGAGCTCGGGACTGATTCGTCTCCGTCTGTGATTTCGCATGCGCAAACTGATTTAGAAAAAGCGGTAGAACATATTTATTCAACAGACCATCCTTTTTTATCGTCGCATGTGATCAATCGTAAGTAAACTGCAAAAAACTTGGCAATGCCAAGTTTTTTTATTGTATTCATCACCGGAAAATGATATTATTGGTGATCTGAATGTCGAATAGTTGGGGGTTGGAACTAGGTGACAACATCACGTTTGCCTTTTTCTTTAACGAAAACAAAGAATTTTTATGAAGAATTGAACAATTGGATTGGTGACGTGTTTTACGATATCCTTCCCGAAAAAGGGTTTGATCTTCGGGACGAGCAAGTATTTATGGCTTTTCAGCTGGAGCGGGCGTTTAAAGAGAAAAAAGTCATGTTCGCCGAAGCTGGAGTGGGAACGGGGAAAACGCTGGTTTATCTTCTTTTTGCAATCAGCTATGCAAGGTATGTCGGCAAACCCGCCATCATCGCTTGTGCAGATGAAACATTAATTGAACAGCTGGTGAAAAAAGAGGGCGATATTTCTAAGCTGGCTGAGCATCTTGATCTGAAAATTGATACAAGACTGTCAAAATCACATGAACAATATTTATGCTTGAAGAAGCTTGAAAAAACAATGCAGCGTTCTGATGATGATAAATGGCTGGATCTTTATGAGTCGTTACCGTCATTTGTCCACGAGTCACAGGCGATGCAGCGCTTTTATCCGTATGGCGACCGTAAGCAGTACGCAAATCTATCGAATGAAGAGTGGTCTGACGTAAGCTACGACTCGTTTCAGGACTGTCTGACTTGTGATATGAGACACAGATGCGGTCTGACACTTTCCAGAGATTACTATCGCAAGTCAACGGACTTAATCATATGTTCCCATGATTTTTATATGGAGCATGTGTGGACGGAAGAATCACGCAAACGAGAGGGCCAGCTGCCGCTCTTGCCTGATCATAGTGCAGTTGTATTTGATGAGGGGCACTTGTTAGAGTTTGCTGCGCAAAAAGCGCTAACCTATAGAGTGAAGCAGTCTACTCTTGAATTGTTTTTAGAACGATTGCTGCAAAATGACATCAGAGAAGAGTTTGCAGAATTGATTGAAGATGCGCTTCTCGCAAACGACGAATTTTTCTATGTTCTTTCTGAAGAATCAAAGGAAGTAGCCGGTTCACACCGTTTAGAAATAAAAAATGACCAGCGTGTCAAAAAGGCGGCGGACGAGCTTTGCCGTTTACTTGATAAAATCGGTGAGGCACTTGTATTTGAGTCTGAAATGTATACGATTGATCAATACGAGTTGTCAGTAGTGGAAGAATACGTTGAACAAATGGCGTATTCATTATCTCTATATCAAAAGGATGCAATCAGCTGGCTGGAGAAAAAGGAAGCAGAATCAACTTTTGTCGTGATGCCGAGAACGGTAGCAGAAGTACTTGGCGAAAAAGTGTTTTCTAAGAAAATTCCTTATATCTTTTCTTCTGCTACGCTGTCAGAAGGCGGTTCGTTTGATTATATTGCCGACAGTCTTGGGATTCATGATTATTTGTCATTAACTGTTGATTCCCCTTATGATTATGACGAGCAAATGAGTATTAATCTATACGCAAAAACAGATATGGCCGCTGAACAAAAAACGGCTGAAACGATTGAAACAATCAAACGTTACAAAGGAAGAACGCTGGTGCTTTTCCCTTCTTTTGAAGAATTAAACGAGTTTAAAGAGCTGTCGGCGGCATGGGAGCTGCCGTATCCAATTTTCTTCGAAGGTGATGAGGAAATCAGCAGCTTAGTAGAGAAATTCCAAGAGGAAGAGGAAACAGTACTTTGTTCAGTTCACTTATGGGAAGGACTCGATATTCCCGGTGACGCATTGAAGAATGTTACCATTTGGTCATTGCCTTTCCCGCCACACGATCCTGTATTTACAGCGAAGCGCAACGGAGCGAAAAAGGATCCGTTCGAAGAAGTTGATCTGCCATATATGTTGTTACGTGTACGGCAGGGCATCGGGCGCCTGATTCGCTCGAATCAAGACAGCGGCTCGATTCACATTTACGCTGGCGGAGAAAATGAACGCATCATTGATGAGGTCAAAAAGGTCTTGCCTGTTGAACCGCACATGATGTAATGGAAAAAAGCTGACGATCGTTCGTCAGCTTTTTTATTTGTCAGCGGGATAGCCAGCCGCCATCAACTGCTAAAATATGTCCATTTACATAATCTGAAGCACGTGATGCCAAAAAGACTGCAGTCCCCCCGATATCATCCGCGTGGCCCCAGCGGCCGGCAGGAATTCTCTTTAAAATGTCCTCATTTCGCTTTTCGTCATCCCGAATAGGCTTTGTATTGGCAGTAGAAATATAGCCTGGGGCGATTGCGTTGACCTGAATACCTGACGCTGCCCACTCATTTGCAAATGATTTTGTCAAACCGGCAACAGCGTGTTTGCTCGCGGTGTAAGCCGGAACGAGGATGCCGCCTTGAAAAGACAGGAGAGAGGCAATATTAATAATCTTTCCGTGACCTCTTTTCAGCATGTGCCTGCCAGCAAGCTGTGTCAGAATAAACAGGCTGTGTAGATTGACATTCAGTACGTGCTGCCAGTTCTCTTCTGAAAAATCTTCCGCTTTTTCCCGATGAATAATGCCGGCATTATTGACAAGGATGTCGATCTGCCTGTTTTCAAACAGGTCAGCTGCAGAATCCTTTATCGCTTCCGGCTTGCTCATGTCCAATGTAAAAGATGTAAATATCCGGCCTTCCTTTTCCACAAGCTGCTGTGTTTCAGACAGACTGCTTGTATGTGATGTGCCGATAATATCAGCGCCAGCTCCGGCTAGGGCTTTGGCAATACCTTGACCGATCCCTGTTCCCGGGCCTGTCACCAGCGCTGTTTTTCCTTCTAATGAAAAGACGTCATGTAGATAACCCATCTTATTTCAGCCCATCCATCGGAATGAGATCCATGTCCGTAAATGTGTAATTTTCTCCAGCCATCGCCCACACAAAGCTATAGTTTGATGTTCCTGCGCCAGAATGAATAGACCAAGCGGGAGAAAGGACAGCCTGCTCATTTCCAACAACAAGATGGCGTGTTTCGTCCGGCTGGCCCATGAAATGAAATACCTTTGAATCCTTTTCAAGATCCAGATAAAGATAAGCCTCCATCCGACGGTCATGAACGTGTGCTGGCATGGTATTCCAGTTGTTGTTTTGATCTAACATCGTTATTCCCATCATCAGCTGACAGCTTTTAATGCCATCCTGATGAATAACTTTGTACAGACTTCTGACATTAGACGCTGCATCATCACCAAGGCGGTCCGGTGTCAGTTCAGCTAGGGCGGCTTTTTGTGTCGGATAGCTTTTGTGGGCGCAAGCGGAGACGAAGTAAAACTTCGCTTTTTCCCCGTTCAGGCTTGGAAACGATACATCCTGATTGCCCATTCCGATATAGAGAAAATCCTTTGTTTGAAGCACATATTCATCATCGCCAACCCTGACAGCGCCAGGCTGGCCGACATTAATAATCCCGATTTCACGCCGTTCCAAAAAGAAGTCTGTTTTTATAAAATCACCTGCATCAAGCTTCAGTTCACTTTGCCCTGGAGCCGCTCCGCCGATGACAACCCGGTCTTCATGTGAGTAATACATCGTAAGTTTGTTTTCTGTAAATAAAGAATCCATTAAGAAATGACTGCGAAGCTCCTCTGTTGTAAAGCGTTTTACTTGTTCAGGATGTACAGAATAACGATTTTCCATTATATTTCCCCCTTGGTTAGGATTTCAGCATCACTTGAATGAAAATATTTTGGTAACGGTTTCAAAGGAAATTTTAGGATAAATAGTGAAAAGAGTCAACGAAAAAATAATGAATTGACACATTATTAAAAAAACTCTTTCCAAATTTTAAAATTATGGTATTCTTTTGTTGTAACGGTTTTGAAATCGGTTTCAAATATATGAGATACAGGAGCACTTGAATGAAAAAGAAAACAACAGGCCATACAACCATCAAAGATGTAGCTGAATGTGCAGGAGTTTCGAAATCGACAGTTTCCCGCTATATTAACGGAAAAATTGACGCGATTTCTCCTGAAAAAGTGAAAAACATTAAAAAGGCAATCGCAGAATTGAATTATCGGCCGAGTAAAATGGCACAAGGTTTGAAAATAAAAAAAAGCAAGTTAATCGGATTTGTTGTGGCTGACATTACAAATCCTTTTTCGGTCGCTGCTTTCAGGGGAGTCGAAGAGGTTTGTGATCAATATGGATACAGCATTATGGTGTGCAACACAGATAACAGTCCTGAAAAAGAGCGGGAAATGCTCTTAAAGCTAGAAGCCCATTCGGTTGAGGGCTTGATTTTAAACGCAACGGGGGAAAACAAGGATGTACTGCGCGCTTTTGCTGAACAGCAAATTCCAACAATCTTAATTGACCGGAAACTGCCGGATCTGAAACTGGATACCGTAACGACTGACAACAGATGGATCACAAAAGAGATTCTTCAGAAGGTTTACAGCAAAGGGTATACTGATGTCGCGCTGTTTACCGAACCGATTTCCTCTATCAGCCCTCGTGCAGAAAGAGCAGCTGTGTATCAGGAAATGGCTTCCGTTCAAAATGTGAACGGGCTTGTCAGATTGCATGAAATTGACGTAAAGGACAAGGAGCAGCTTAAGGCGGCGCTTCGTTCTTTTCACAAGGAAATGCCGGAGCAAAAAAAAGCGATTCTGGCTTTGAATGGCTTGATTATGCTGAAAATCATCAGCTGTATGGAAGAGCTTGGCCTGCGCATCCCTCAAGATATAGGGATTGCAGGATTCGATGATACGGAGTGGTACAAACTGATCGGTCCAGGCATTACAACGATCGCCCAGCCGTCACATGATATGGGCAGGACGGCGATGGAACGTGTATTAAAAAGGATTGATGGTGACAAAGGAGCGCCTCAAACCATTGAATTAGAGGCAAAAGTCATCATGAGAAAGTCACTTTAATCCTAGGTGCCCTCAACAAAGAGGAGGTTGGGAAGAGATGAAGCTTGATGCGGTGACATTCGGGGAATCAATGGCCATGTTTTACGCAAATGAGTATGGAGGCCTTCATGAAGTATCCACTTTTTCTAAAGGGCTTGCCGGAGCAGAAAGCAATGTCGCCTGCGGCCTTGCCAGACTCGGATTCCGAATGGGATGGATGAGCAAGGTCGGCAATGATCAGCTCGGAACGTTTATTTTACAAGAGCTTAAAAAAGAGGGAGTGGATGTGTCCCGTGTGATCCGCTCGCAGGACGAAAATCCCACCGGGCTGCTGCTTAAGTCAAAAGTGAAAGAAGGCGACCCGCAAGTTACCTACTATAGGAAAAACTCAGCTGCAAGCACATTAACTTCTGCTGAATATCCGAGAGATTATTTTCAATGCGCAGGCCATTTGCATGTGACAGGCATTCCGCCTGCCTTATCAGCCGAGATGAAAGACTTCACGTACCATGTCATGAACGACATGAGAAACGCAGGGAAAACCATTTCATTCGACCCTAATGTAAGACCTTCGCTTTGGCCTGATCAAGCAACAATGGTACACACAATCAACGATCTGGCTGGGCTTGCAGACTGGTTTTTCCCGGGTATCGCAGAGGGAGAGCTATTGACCGGAGAAAAAACACCTGAAGGCATTGCCGACTATTATTTGAAAAAAGGTGCCAGCTTTGTCGCTATTAAACTCGGAAAAGAAGGCGCTTACTTTAAAACGGGGACAAGTGAAGGATTTCTAGAAGGCTGCCGGGTCGACCGGGTGGTTGATACGGTCGGCGCCGGAGACGGATTTGCAGTCGGTGTAATCAGCGGTGTCCTAGACGGTTTGTCGTACAAGGATGCGGTGCAAAGGGGAAATGCGATTGGCGCTTTGCAAGTGCAGGCACCGGGGGATATGGACGGTTTGCCGACCAGGGAGAAATTAGCTTCTTTTTTATCTGCTCAAAGAACGGTTCACCAAAAGAAAGGGGATTATTAATATGGAGTCCAAAGTTGTTGAAAACCGTCTGAAAGAAGCAAAGCTGATTGCAGTCATTCGTTCAAAGGATACACAGGAGGCCTGTCAGCAGATTGAGAGTTTGTTAGATAAAGGGATTCGTGCAGTTGAAGTGACGTATACAACCCCCGGGGCATCAGATATTATCGAATCCTTCCGTAATAGGGAAGATATTTTAATTGGCGCGGGCACTGTCATCACCGCGCAGCAAGCTGGGGAAGCTGCTGAGGCTGGCGCGCAGTTTATTGTCAGTCCGGGTTTTTCAGCTGATCTTGCTGAACATCTATCTTTTGTAAAGACACATTATATCCCCGGCGTCTTGACTCCGAGCGAAATTATGGAAGCGCTGACATTCGGTTTTACGACATTAAAGCTGTTCCCAAGCGGTGTGTTTGGCATCCCGTTTATGAAAAATTTAGCGGGTCCTTTCCCGCAGGTGACCTTTATTCCGACAGGCGGGATACATCCGTCTGAAGTGCCGGATTGGCTTAGAGCCGGAGCTGGCGCCGTTGGAGTCGGCAGCCAGCTGGGCAGCTGTTCAAAAGAGGATTTGCAGGCTGTTTTCCAAGTGTAAGTGAAATTGTTTTTTCATAACCGGAGGATGGGAGAATCCACAATATGAAAATCAAGGCGACAATTGAACGGGTACCTGGCGGAATGATGATTATTCCGCTATTTCTTGGAGCGGCGCTCAACACGTTTGCGCCTGGAACAGCGGAGTTCTTTGGAGGGTTTACGGGTGCTTTGATTACCGGAACGCTGCCGATACTGGGTGTTTTTATCTTTTGCGTAGGAGCAACGATTGATTTTCGTTCTTCAGGCTATATCGCAAGAAAAGGAATTACGTTATTATTGGGAAAGGTCGGATTTGCGGCACTGCTCGGCGTGATCGCAGCGCAATTTATACCTGACGAAGGCATACAATCCGGCTTTTTTGCAGGCCTTTCTGTTTTAGCAATTGTCGTGGTAATGAATGAAACGAACGGCGGACTGTATTTGGCGCTCATGAATCACATGGGAAGAAAAGAGGATGCGGGCGCTTTCGCCTTTATCAGTACAGAATCTGGTCCTTTTATGACCATGGTGACGTTTGGTGTGACGGGACTTGCCGCATTCCCATGGGAAACGCTGGCAGCGACAGTCATCCCGTTTTTACTTGGATGTATACTTGGAAATCTGGATCATGATCTCAGAGACTTATTCAGCAAGGTTGTGCCGGCGATCATTCCATTTTTCGCCTTTTCGCTCGGCAATACCTTGAATTTTGGAATGCTGATCCAATCAGGGCTGCTCGGCATTTTTATCGGAGTTTCTGTCGTCATTTTATCGGGCAGTTCTTTGTTTTTGCTTGATCGTTTTATTGCGCGGGGAGACGGTGTCGCGGGAGTGGCCGCTTCTTCTACGGCAGGGGCGGCTGTAGCCGTGCCATATGCATTAGCGGAAGCGAATGCCTCATTTGCGCCAGTTGCTGAGTCGGCAACTGCAATTATCGCGACAAGCGTTATTGTCACCTCGCTCTTAACCCCGCTGGCAACAGTGTGGGTAGATAAAAAAATCAAGCAGAAAAAGCGGAGAACACCTCCGCCAAAAAATCAAATGACGATCAACTGAATAAAAAGGCTGCCGCAAAACATACCGGCAGCCTTTTATACAAACAATTTGACTTTCATACCCCCTTCCATTAGCCTGTAATGGAACGGCTAGAATAGGGAGGGAATGGATATGGAGATACATACATATGAAAAAGAATTTTTTGATCTTTTAAAAAGAATCTCACATTACAGCGAAGCAGTTGCGTTAATGCACTGGGACTCCAGAACAGGAGCGCCGAAAAACGGCTCAGAGGATCGTGCCGAAAGCATCGGCCAGCTTTCAACAGATATATTCAATATCCAAACATCAGATCGAATGAAGGAGCTTATCGATGTCCTGTATGAACGATTTGATGACTTGTCGGAAGATACGAAAAAAGCAGTGGAACTGGCGAAAAAAGAGTACGAAGAGAATAAGAAAATCCCTGAGGCTGAATACAAAGAATACGTGATTCTGTGTTCAAAGGCAGAAACAGCGTGGGAGGAAGCGAAAGGAAAATCTGATTTCAGCTTGTTTTCTCCTTATTTAGAACAGCTGATTGAATTCAATAAACGTTTTATTACGTATTGGGGATATCAAGAGCATCCTTATGATGCATTGCTTGATTTGTTTGAGCCCGGCGTCACGGTAAAGGTGCTTGATCAGCTGTTTACTGAGCTGAAGGAAGCGGTTATCCCTCTTGTTAAACAGGTGACAGCTTCCGGAAATAAACCAGATACAAGCTTTCTTACAAAAGCGTTCCCGAAAGAAAAGCAAAAAGAGCTCAGTCTGTATTTTTTACAGGAGCTTGGCTACGATTTTGATGGCGGAAGACTTGATGAAACCGTTCATCCGTTTGCAACTACGCTGAATCGGGGAGACGTTCGGGTCACGACGAGATATGATGAAAAAGATTTCCGGACGGCGATCTTTGGCACCATTCATGAGTGCGGGCACGCGATTTACGAGCAAAATATTGATGAAGCACTCAGTGGCACGAATTTGTCAGACGGCGCATCAATGGGAATTCATGAATCGCAATCATTATTTTACGAGAATTTTATCGGCCGCAACAAGCATTTTTGGACACCGTACTATCAGAAGATTCAAGAAGCATCACCTGAACAGTTCAAGGACATCTCCCTGGATGATTTTGTCCGGGCAATCAATGAATCAAAACCTTCATTTATCAGGGTCGAAGCGGATGAATTAACGTATCCTCTTCATATCATCATCCGTTATGAAATTGAAAAAGCGATTTTTAGCAATGAAGTGTCTGTGGAAGATCTGCCGTCGCTCTGGAATCAAAAATACCAGGATTATTTAGGGATTACACCGCAGACCGACGCAGAGGGGATTTTACAGGACGTCCATTGGGCAGGTGGAGATTTCGGCTACTTCCCATCCTATGCGCTCGGCTACATGTATGCGGCTCAGCTGAAACAAAAAATGCTTGAGGATCTCCCTGAATTTGACGCTCTCTTGGAAAGAGGAGAGTTCCATCCGATAAAGCAATGGCTGACGGAAAAGGTGCACATTCACGGAAAACGGAAAAAGCCGTTAGACATTATTAAAGATGCAACAGGAGAAGAGCTGAATGTTCGCTATTTAATTGATTATTTATCAAACAAATATTCAAATCTCTATCTGTCATAATCAAAAGCCTGGCGGCGCGGTCGTCAGGCTCTTTTATATCGAATTCCCTTGAAATACGAATGATATCTAAAAAAACAAAAATAAAGTTCGGGAATTTTTATTTTCAGCCTATGCAAGAGATTAGAATCTTGATATAATTTATTACAATATAATAGGAACACTCATATAATCGCGTGGATATGGCACGCAAGTTTCTACCGGGCACCGTAAATGTCCGACTATGGGTGAGCAATGGAACCGCACGTGTACGGTTTTTTGTGATATCAGCATTGCTTGCTCTTTATTTGAGCGGGCAATGCTTTTTTTATTCTCATAACGGAGGTAGACAGGATGGAAGCACTGAAACGGAAAATAGAGGAAGAAGGCGTCGTATTATCTGATCAGGTATTGAAAGTGGATTCTTTTTTGAATCACCAAATTGATCCGCTGCTTATGCAGAGAGTTGGTGACGAATTTGCGTCCAGATTTGCAAAAGACGGTATTACCAAAATTGTGACAATCGAATCATCAGGTATTGCTCCCGCTGTAATGACGGGCTTGAAGCTGGGTGTGCCAGTTGTCTTCGCGAGAAAGCATAAATCGTTAACACTCACCGACAACTTGCTGACAGCGTCTGTTTATTCCTTTACGAAGCAAACAGAAAGCCAAATCGCAGTGTCTAGGACCCACCTGTCGGAACAGGATCATGTGCTGATTATCGATGATTTTTTGGCAAATGGACAGGCAGCGCACGGGCTTGTGTCGATTGTGAAGCAAGCGGGAGCTTCTATTGCGGGAATTGGCATTGTTATTGAAAAGTCATTTCAGCCGGGAAGAGAAGAACTTGTGAAACTGGGCTACCGAGTGGAATCTTTGGCAAGAATTCAGTCTTTAGAAGAAGGAAAAGTGTCCTTCGTACAGGAGGTTCATTCATGAGAAATGGATTCGGCAAAACGCTGTCTTTAGGGATTCAGCATGTTCTCGCCATGTATGCCGGCGCCATTGTCGTTCCTCTGATTGTCGGAAAAGCAATGGGACTGACCGTCGAGCAGCTGACTTACTTAGTATCAATTGATATTTTTATGTGCGGTGTGGCTACACTTCTGCAAGTGTGGAGCAACCGATTTTTTGGGATCGGGCTTCCGGTAGTGCTTGGATGTACCTTTACAGCTGTATCGCCAATGATTGCGATTGGATCTGAATATGGGGTTTCAACAGTTTACGGCAGCATTATCGCTTCAGGCATTCTTGTCATTCTTATTTCATTTTTCTTTGGAAAGCTCGTATCGTTTTTTCCGCCGGTCGTGACAGGCTCTGTTGTTACGATTATCGGTATTACACTGATGCCGGTTGCCATGAATAACATGGCCGGCGGAGAAGGAAGTGCAGATTTCGGAGATCTCTCCAACCTTGTTCTTGCTTTTACCGTGTTGAGTATCATTGTACTTCTGTACCGTTTTACAAAAGGCTTTATCAAGTCCGTCTCGATTTTGATCGGTATTTTGATTGGCACCTTCATCGCTTATTTTATGGGAAAAGTTCAATTTGATAATGTTTCGGACGCGGCAGTTGTTCAAATGATTCAGCCATTTTACTTCGGCGCGCCGTCTTTTCATGCAGCGCCTATCATTACGATGTCCATCGTTGCAATTGTCAGCCTTGTGGAGTCAACTGGTGTTTACTTTGCTTTAGGTGACCTGACAAACCGCCGTTTGACAGAGAAAGATTTGTCTAAAGGCTATCGAGCTGAAGGACTGGCTGTGCTTCTGGGAGGTATTTTTAACGCTTTTCCTTACACGGCATTCTCTCAAAATGTCGGGCTTGTTCAGCTCACAGGGATCAAAAAAAATACAGTCATTGTGGTCACAGGTGTGATCCTAATGGCATTTGGGCTGTTTCCAAAGATCGCTGCTTTCACGACCATTATTCCATCCGCTGTTTTGGGCGGTGCAATGGTGGCGATGTTTGGAATGGTGATTGCTTACGGAATTAAAATGCTCAGCCGCATTGATTTTGCGAAACAGGAAAATCTGCTGATTGTTGCCTGCTCAGTGGGATTGGGGCTGGGTGTGACCGTTGTGCCGGATATTTTCAAACAGCTTCCGAGTGCCTTAACGCTGCTTACAACGAATGGCATTGTGGCGGGCAGCTTTACTGCAGTCGTCTTAAATATTGTATATAACGTTTTTTCTAAAGCTAAAAAATCAGAACAAGAAGCTGACCTCGCTGAACAAAAAACAGCAGTCTAACTCCGCCGCGGCGGAGTTTTTTTGCATATAAAAAAGATTGTTGCGGCACAATGTATGCAAAGAGGTGATCGCATGGCGTTTATTTTATCCATTGGAACAAGTCTTCCTGCGTATAATGTAAACCAAGAGAAAGCGGCCGAGTTCGCCCGCTATATGTTTCAGCATTCTTTTAAGGATATTGACCGGCTGTTATCCTCCTTTAAAAACGGGCAAATCCATTCGAGACAGTTTGTTAAGCCGATTGAATGGTATAAAGAGGGGCACAGCTTTGAAGAAAAAAATCAAATATACATAGAAGAAACACTGAAACACAGCAGAGCGGCTGTTCGTGAGTGCCTCTCTCATCCGGAATTTTTTCAAGAAGCCATTCCTTATGAGAAAGTGGAAGCTGTTTTTTTCGTCTCCAGCACAGGCCTTTTCACACCGAGTATCGAGGCGCGGCTTATGAATGAACTTCCGTTTTCTCCATATACGAAGCGGATTCCGATTTGGGGGCTTGGCTGTGCAGGAGGAGCCAGCGGACTTGCGCGTGCAGCCGAATACTGCAAAGCGTATCCTACGGCTTTTGTGCTTGTCATTGCTGCCGAGCTGTGCAGCCTGACATTCCAGCCGGAAGATAAAACAAAAAGCAATCTGATCGGCACCTCGCTTTTTGGTGACGGCATTGCCGCAGCTTTATTATGCGGAGAGAAGGCGGACCGCAGGATGTCAAAGCTGCAACTTGCGCCGAAGATAATGGACGCCCAATCTGTTTTGATGAAACAATCAGAAGATGTCATGGGCTGGGACTTTACCGATCAAGGATTCAAAGTCATTTTCTCACGAGACATTCCGACCTTGGTGGAAAAATGGCTCAAAACAAATGTACAGATTTTTTTGGACAAACATAAGCTGTCATTCCATGATATCAGTGTTTTTTTGGCGCATCCAGGCGGAAAAAAAGTGATCGATGCATACATCAAAAGTCTCGGGCTGTCGTCAGAAAAGCTTTCATCTGCGCAAAGCATTTTGCAAAAGCACGGAAATATGTCTTCAGCTACAATCTTGTATGTGATCAAAGACCATCTGCAGAACGGACATAAAAAGGAAGCTGAACGAGGACTGATTGGCGCATTAGGGCCGGGTTTCTCATCAGAATTGCTGTTATTCAGCTGGGAAAAGGGGGCCTGACTCATGTTTTGGTTGTTGATCGCCATTCTCATTGTTCAAAGAGCAGCAGAAATGGCAGTGGCCAGGCAAAACGAACAAAAGGTAAAGAAGCAAGGAGCAATTGAATTTGGCGAGAGCCACTATCCGTATATCATTACGATGCATATCCTTTTTTTCCTGTCCTTAATTGCCGAGGTGCTGCTGATGAATAAACAGCCGTCCAGCTGGTGGCTCGGTATCGCTGCAGTTATTTTAAGCGCACAGATCGTACGGTATTGGGCGCTTTGTTCCTTAGGGGCATATTGGAATACGAAAATCCTTGTTGTTCCAGGTGTAGAGCTTGTAAAAAAAGGTCCATATAAATGGATGAAACATCCAAACTATGCCGTTGTTATACTCGAAATTTTGTTGATTCCGCTGCTTTATCAAGCATACGTCACCATGTGTCTGTTTTCCATTTTCAATGCAGTGTTGTTAAGCGTCAGAATTCGCGCAGAAGACAAAGCATTACAGGAATACAGCGTAAAATAGCGATTGAAAATCATTCTCAACCATGTTAAAATGGATTTGAAAAAGATTCTCAATCAGGATGGTGAAGCAAATGACAATGCTGTTTTTGCTTGGAGCGGTTTGTACATATAGTGTATTAATTGGTTTTGTATTAAAAGGAATCTCTAATAAATCTGTTTGATGAATCTGGAACTTGTAAAAGTTGCAGATTTTCTTTTATAGAAGCTGCCGTAATGGCGGCTTTTTTCTATTCTCCTAAAGAAATTTGGTTTATTCTTGTGTAAAATGAAAAGGGAATGAATTCAGATCTTTCGAAAAAGGTTCACAATTGAAACGGCACAAAGGGGTTCAGACTTATGACAGATCAAAACAGAAAAGAGCTTTTGCATAAAACCGGGGAACTTTATAAGCAATTTATTGAGAATCAAGATGAACAAAGGGCTGCTAAACTGGCTGCGGTCATGAAAAAAGCGGCTGATGAAGAGGTTTATATCGCGTTTACCGGGCATTATTCAGCGGGGAAATCGTCACTGCTGAACTGCCTGTTAATGGAGAATATTTTGCCGACAAGCCCGATTCCGACAAGCGCTAACCTTGTTGTGATCAGAAACGGGGAAAAGCGAGTTCGGCTTCATACAACAGACGGAGCGTGTGCTGAGCTGGAAGGGGCTTACCAGAAAGACAAGGTGCAGCAATATTGTAAAGACGGGGAACAGATTGAAAGCGTCGAAATTTTTGACAGGTATACTGAGATCGATTCCGGGGTTGCGTATATTGATACTCCAGGGATAGATTCAACAGATGATGCGCATTTTCTATCGGCTGCTTCTATTCTTCACCAAGCGGATGCGCTGTTTTACGTCGTTCACTATAATCACGTGCACTCTGAGGAAAATGTAAAGTTTCTCAGATCAATAAAAGAAAGCATTCCGAATGTGTATTTTATCGTCAATCAAATTGACCGCCATGATGAGACGGAGACGAAATTTGGAGACTATAAAGCGCAGGTAGAGGAGATGCTTTGCAATGAAGGGATTTCAAAGGAAGCGCTCTATTTTACGTCAGTAACAGAACCGGACCACCCGTTCAATCAGATGGGGGCCCTGAGAGAAGAGTTAAGAAGAATAGAACAGCAATCAAAAAGCAATATGCAGGCTTTAACCGAACAAAAAGTCCGTAATCTGCTAAAGGAACATACGGAAATGCTGAAGAAAGACGAAACAGGCGCTCCGAGTTTCGCTGAACAGCTTAATATCCAAACTGGACTGGTCCAATCGCTGCGTGATCAATTTAATGAGGCCGAAAAACAAACGACTGAGGCAGAGAAGAGGATGCAGGAAGAAATCAATCTTATTTTAAAAAACGCCAACCTGACGCCTTTTGAAATGCGTGAATTGGCGGCTGCATTTTTAGAATCACAAGAGCCTTCCTTTAAAACCGGCTTTTTCTTTTCTAAAGCGAAAACTGCACAGGAAAGAGATAAAAGGCGGAATGCTTTTTTCTCTGATGTGGCAAAACGAACAGAGGCCGAAGCGGATTGGCATATGATAGACACGCTTCATAAACTCGCCAAGGCATTTGATGTCTATACCGCTGAAAGTGAAAAGCTGATTCAGGCCTATCGCACACCGCTTGATATAAGCATCATTGAACGCGCGGTCAAGCATGGTGCAGCCTTTTCTTCTGAATATGTATTGCAATATACAAAAGATTTGGCAGAGCTCATCCGGAAAGAGGCGAAAAGAGAAGCCGCAGACATCATAAAGGTGCTCTCCGCTATGGTGAAAGAGCGTGTTTCCAAAGACGTGCAAACGATTAACGACCGGCTCGTCCAAGAATCAGAAAAACTTGTCTTTCTTCAAGAACAGGCGCGTTTAGAGAATAATGCCCGAGAGAAAACCGATCGCCTGTGGGCCATTTGGGAAGAAGAGTCCGCATGCCCAATGCATATAGACACAGAATGGTTTAAATCGAAGAAAACAAGAGTGGCGGCTCCAGAGCAGAAACAAGGCCGAAGCCAGCTGACGGCGCAGCCGATGCCGAAATCAGAAATCAAAATGGAACAAGAAATGCCGCTTCAAGACCAAATCAAACGCTTTTACACTTTGTCTGACCTTTTAGGCGAATGCAGCATGTTGTTAAAGCAAACTTCAGCGTTTCGTGAAAGGGTGAAAAGGCTTGAGGAACGGAAATTTACACTTGCTCTTTTTGGAGGCTTCAGCTCGGGGAAATCATCATTTGCCAATGCGCTTGTCGGCGAAAGAGTGCTGCCATCCTCACCAACGCCAACCACAGCGACAATTAACAAGATCACAATGCCAATCAATGGCAACTTAAACAAAACAGCGGATGTAGTGTTTAAGACAGAGGATGACATAACGGCTGAAATTTTGCAGCTCACCGGAATACCAAAGGAACCGGCAGGCCGTTCCTTCACAGAGAAGTGGGAAAAGGCAGTCAAAAAAAACAGGCTGCAGGAAGAACACGTGAAATTGATCAGCAATTTCCTGCTTGCATATGAGAAGTATCAGCAGTATATACAGGAACAGAAGAAATTAACGATTCCGCTATCTGAATTAAAGCCGTATGTAGCAGAGGAAACAACGGCCTGTGTTGTAAAAGAGGTAACGGTCTACTATACATGCCCGCTCACTGAAAAAGGGATTACGATCGTTGATACACCCGGCGCGAGCAGCATGAATAAACGGCATACAGAGCTGGCATTCCAATATATCAAAGATGCTGATGCATTTTTTTATATGACTTATTATCAGCACTCTTTTTCAAAAGGAGACCGTTCATTTTTGCGAAAGCTTGGACTTGTGAAAGAATCGCTCAGCATGGATAAAATGTTTTTTATTATTAATGCTGCAGACCTTGCAAAAGATAAAACAGAACTCGAAACAGTGACCGATTATGTCAGCGCAGAGCTTGTAAAAGAAGGGGTTTATGAACCGCAGCTCTTTACCGTATCAAGTAAGGAGGAACTGGTGGGAAAACCGGAGTCATTTTACAATCAGTTCTCAAAAGTAAGAAAACACTTAGACCGGTTTATCGAAGTGGACGTAAAAAAAGCGTCAGCAGCGCAGCTCAGTTCGGAGGCAGACAAACTATGCGAAACCGTTTTTCAGCTTCACCAATCCCAGCATCAGTCCCGAGAAGAGAAGGAAGCGCAGAAACAGCGCCTTATGCTGTCATTTGAGCGGACAGCGGCCGATATCGAGAAACGGCGGAACTCAAAAACCATCATTGAAAAAGTAAAAAAAGATACAAGAGAGCAGCTTTATCACATTGCACAGCGATTATCATATTTTGCAAATGATTTATTAAAATCGGCATTTCATCCTGGACTGCAAAACGGGGATTGGAAAAAGAACGTCAGTAAAGCGATGACAACAGCCTTACATGAATATCAATTTGAATATATTCAGGAAATCAAAACGCTTGATGTTCGCATGAGCGGTTTCATCGAACGGCATATCAATGAAGAATGGCTGGATCAATTTCAAAAAACATTAAACGAGGACGGTTATTTTTCCGTTTATGCGGGTGATCAGCATTCGAACGGCATACAGTTGAAGGAAGTTGAACCGGAAATAGAAGAACGTGCTTTTGAGCAGGAACTAAAAGAGGTCAAATCACCGAAGCAGTTTTTTGAGCAGAAAGGAAAAGCGGCCTTTATCGAAGCTGTACGGATGAAACTTACGAAAATCACAGAGGCATGGATAAAAAATGAAGAAGAAAGCCTGATCTCTCATTACACAGCTCACCTCAGACGCTTACAGGAAGATATGGGTGAAAAAGCAATCGCGCAAATAACGGATCAAAAAGAGACATATTTAAGAGGATATGCGGAAGGGGAACATGCGAAAGAGATTGAAATGGCGTATCAGGCGTGCATCTCCTGGAAAAATTCAGACAATACAATAAAAATGTAAATTTCAGTTGGCTTGTATTTCAAGTCATGATAGACTAAATAGAAAAAAGCGAGATGAACGATTAATGTCAGAGGTACATAAAGCAATTTCAGCACATTCATCAAAACAGCACGAGCATATCAAAGCATTTATGCGTCTTGAAAATATGCGTGAATTGGCGATTGAAGAAGTTGTTGCTAAATGCAGAAACGATGAGCCTTATACTACAGATGCAATTAATGAAATTACCGAGCAAATGAATCAGCTCGCTAAAAAAGGCATCGTCCCGACAAGACGGCTTGTATCAAAAGAAATGGTCAGAGAATACGTAAGCCGCATGTAAGCTGGATGATCCTGTCGCGAGTGAACCTCCTGCCGGAAGCATATACTATATGCATCCGACGTAAGGGGGGATTCATGTTGGGCAGAACAAAGCTCGGAAACAGAAATGCACAGGCGAATAACAATGCCAAAAAGAAAAACGGATTTCAAACCCATTTTGACTCTTACGCAGGACGCGAAGCTGAAAAGCTGATCGCCAGCAACAAAAGACACAACGATTGATAAATATCCAAACAGTATCTCTAATTAAAGAGATACTGTTTTTTATTTTTGGGCTGCTTTATGATAAAATAGAAGGAATGAAAGAAAAGGGAGTTATTTGATGAATAATAATAAACTATTGCTGGTTGACGGCATGGCTCTTTTATTCCGGGCCTTTTTTGCCACGGCCGTACATCGCAACTTTATGATAAATGACAGCGGGGTGCCGACGAACGGCGTCAACGGCTTTTTAAAGCATTTGATTACAGCTGTGGAAACATTCCAGCCGACACACGTCGTCTGCTGCTGGGACATGGGGAGCAAAACGTACCGAAATGACTTGTTCCAAGATTATAAGGCCAACCGCAGCGCGCCGCCTGTGGAGCTGATTCCGCAGTTTGATTTGGCAAAGGAAGCAGCCGCAGAGCTTGGAATCATGAATATTGGCTTTGCCGGCTATGAAGCGGATGACTGTATCGGTACTCTTGCCGATTTATTTGCGAATGAAGCGGACATTACGGTCGTAACAGGGGACAGAGATTTACTTCAGCTGTTAACGGATAAAGTAAGCGTTGCTTTGCTTCAAAAAGGAATCGGAAATTATAAAGTCTATACAAAAGAGACTTTTTATGAAGAAACAGGCGTAATGCCGAAGGCTTTGATTGATATTAAAGCGCTTATGGGAGATTCCAGTGATAACTATCCCGGAGTCAAAGGGATTGGAGAAAAAACAGCCTACAAACTGATTCGTGAATACGAAACGATTGACCGTTTATTGGAAAATCTTTCTCTTCTTCCAAAAGGACAGCAGGGAAAAATTCAGCAAGGTTTAAGCGATTTGGAGATGTCGAGGAAGCTTGCGGAAATTCATTGCTCAGTGCCGCTGGCCTGCACACTGAAAGACGCTTTATTTACTTTGCAAATGGAGCAGGCGGCTGACATGCTTCGCCGCCACCAAATCAAAGGAATTGAGCGTATGCTTGAAAAGCTGAACGCTAGAGAGATCGTTTAGATCTTCTCTAGCGTTTTGTATTGCTTTTTTTTGCTCTCTCCTCAAGCTCTGTTTTAGGGTCATTATGTGTTTTGCCTTCCAGGTCGCCTTGCGGAGTAACACCGCCGGTCAGCCGGCCTTTATCTTTCTTTTTCATGTTAGTTCACCTCGCCATTAGGATGAACCAATGATCAAGATTTAATTCTTTTCATTCAGCCGAATCGCTTCTTTTGCCAGAAGATCGGCTTTTTGGTTTTGCTTGCCCGGTATCCATTTGATGAAAAAAAGAGGGAATGCCGCTTTTAATCGGGTGATTTCTTCTACGAACGGTTGAAACGTTTTATTTTTAACCATTTCAAGCTCAGTGGCGCGTTCCACAATATCTGAATCGGTTCGAAAGGAAACCGATTGATACCCGCGCGTTGCACATAGCTTCATCCCTTCAATTAATGCAAGAAATTCCGCTTCCTGATTTGTATGCACTCCGATTGGAATAGAGAAGGATTCTGCTATTCCCTCATGTTTGATAAAAATGCCGATACCGGAAGGGCCGGGATTACCAGCGCTTGCGCCGTCTACGTATATTTCTGTAGGCATTATGAACTCCTTTCATCTTTAGGTATCATTTTTTTGGCTGCATAAGCATAAGGCAATGAAATCAAAGATACCGCAAACTTAATCAAATATGTAGAAATAAAAATATGAAGCCACACGCCTGCCGGATAAATGCCGAGAAAGGCGACTGAAGTGAATATGAATGTATCAAACAGCTGGCTGACTGCTGTACTGCCGCCGTTTCTGAGCCATAAAAGCCGATCAGAAGGAAATATCCTTCTAATTGCCGAATATACATAAACATCCAGCGTTTGGCTGAAGATAAAGGCAAGCAGACTTCCTAACGCAACTCGCGGAAGGAATCCGAAGATCGTTTCCAGCGCTGTTTGTGATATGTCGCTGGAAGCCGGTTCGAAAAGCAGCACGCCCTGCATGACAAATGTCAGCGTCAGGAGCGTTGAGAATCCGAGCCATACCGCTTTTCTGGCTTCAGCTGGTCCGTATTTTTCATTCAGCACATCTGTCGCAAAAAAGATTGTGCCATACATCACATTCCCGAGTGTCGCTGTTAAGCCAAACAGTTCCACTGTTTTGACGACTTGGAGGTTGGCGCAGACTGTCGCAAAACCGATCCAAACAAACAGCCCCATTTTGCCAAATCCTTTATAAAATAAAAGAACAATGATAAAATGAATGATCGCAAAAAAGATCCAAAACGAATTATTAAACAAGATGAAAAAGCTTCCTTTCCGGGGTAAGATTGGTTTGATTATAGCATAAGCCCGACAACTAATGAATGGTAAGGTGATTGTAATGAAGCTCAGACCGCATTTGAAAATAGAAGCAAAAGGAACAGGATCCGTCTCATTTTTTAGCGAAGACTGGCTGACAGCACAGCAGGCACGTTTGCTCGCCAGAGAACTTGGACGTTTTCCATACATGAAAGAGCTAGAGTTCGAAGACGAGAAAGGCGGCAGCTGGATGCTGAAGGAATTGGAAAAGCTGACAGAGGAGCTTGCTCAAGAGCCTGATGACATTACTGTTTATTTTGACGGCAGTTTCGATAAGGAGAGCGAACTGGCCGGTCTCGGGATCGTCATCTATTATTCATTGGGAGGAACCCGGCATCGCTTGAGAAAAAATAAAAGCTTCCGGCTGAAAACCAATAATGAAGCTGAATACGCAGCGCTTTATGAAGCAATAAGAGAAGTAAGAGAGCTTGGGGCAAGCAGAAATTCAATTACAATCAAAGGGGACTCGCTTGTCGTGCTGAATCAGCTTGACGGCAGCTGGCCTTGTTATGATCCATCTCATAATGAATGGCTGGACAAAATAGAAGCACTCCTTGAATCGCTGAAGCTTACTCCAACCTACGAAACAATACAACGAAAAGACAATCAGGAAGCTGACGGCCTCGCTAAAAAAATTCTATCCCATCAATTCGTAGAAAGCCACACGAAATTAGACCGTAACGGAGATGACGATATTGGATAAGAAAATGATCTTTAAAGAACTGACAGAATTGCACGATGAATATTGCAAGGACTGTTTTATTAAGAAGCAGTTTCGCAAAGAATTTGGCAAAACTTATGCGCATTCATTTTGTATCAATAAATGTACGGTTGGTGAAAAGCTGAAACAATACGGAGATGTCTTAACCAATCACTAAAAATAAAAACCGCAGAAGCTGCGGTTTTTATTCTTTGAATTCATCCAGCTGATGCTCGCTGTCATCTAGCAGTTGCTGTTGCTGCTTTACAAATTCAGGATCATCGAGAGCTGCCAGCTCTTCAGATTGTGACAGTTCTCTAGCATCCTCAATGGCTTGGTATGCAGAGTCAACTAATGTTTTGCTTTGGCCTCTCGTCGCGGCTCCTGTTGTTTTCTGCGCTGTTTCCACCGCTAGTTCCAGCTGCCGCTTATCCGTAAAGCCAGTCTGATCCTCATTATGAAATTCTGAAGTCACCAAAAACACCTCCGCCATTATTTTGCAGAGTTTTTTTGAAATTTATGTACCAAAATAGAAAAGAAAATAAAAATAAGCCGATATAACTATTGAACCAGAATAAATAGGACCGTTTTACTATTTGAGGTATCTTGATAGAGAAGGGGAACGCAGCTATGGATGATAAAGACTTGAAGTTGATCCTTCACAAAACATTTATAGAAATATACAGTGATTTAGAAGAACTGGCGGATATCGCGAAAAAAGGAAAACCATCAATGGAAAAGTATGTTGAAGAGATTGAACAGAGGTGTAAACAAAACATTTTGGCGATTGAAATCCAGATGAAAATCAAATAGGAGAGGCGAATGCCTCTCCTCTATTTGTCATCTCATCATCATGTATTGAGTTTAGAGTTTTACAACATTAGAAGCTTGAGGTCCACGATTACCTTCGACAATTTCAAAAGAAACTTCTTGTCCTTCTTCTAATGATTTGTATCCATCTCCTTCGATAGCTGTGAAGTGAACAAATACATCGTCTCCGCCTTCAACTTCAATGAAGCCGAATCCTTTTTCGTTGTTGAACCATTTTACTTTACCGTTTTGCATATTGCTTAATTCCTCCTAGTACTGTAGCACCCATGTGCTAAAAAAAATTTTGTCATCATTTAACTTTGATTCATTGTTAAATGATGGTTCAACTATACACCATCTGGGAGCACCCGTCAAGTTGCGAAACGGCTTATTTTTCAAAAGAAGGGCAAGTTCCATAAAAAATGTAACCGCTTTTATTGATGGCTGAATATAAATAAAAAGAGCACACGATTTTCGTATGCTCTCAAGTACGCCATTACGATAGCACTTTGGCTTTTTGTTTGGCAGTCATCATTTCTGATTCCTTCAGGATATCCTCTAAAATCACTTCAGAGGAGTTTGCTAAATGAAGGTCCTTAATGTTTTTCTTCATGCGATGCAAGGTATCTTCATCTGCAAGAAGGGAAGTGACTGATTCGAGAATCTCTTCATGACGGTTCACAACGATGGCAGCTCCGCGGTCTTCAAAGAAGTTTGCATTTTCTTTTTCCTGGCCAGGCACGGGTTTGTACAGAATGACAGGCACTCCAATGGCTGTGGCTTCTGTCAAAGTAATGCCGCCGGGCTTGGTAATCATGCAATCTGTGATCCGAAATAGCTCATCAATGCGCTCCACATAGCCCAGAACTTTTAATTTGTCACCATTTTCCGCCTCAAGCGCACTCAAAGATTCTTTTAAAGCCGTATTTTTCCCGCACACGACAACCACTTGCACTTGGTCATCCTTGACAAGGTTTTCGCACAGCTCTTTTACGTTCTTTAATACACCGTGGGCACCTGCCATGATCAGAAGCACTTTTTTGTTTGGTGAAAGATTGTACTTTTTATATATCGGGCCAACCGGCATGGATTCTTCAAATTGCGGCCTGATTGGAATTCCTGTGATTTTTACATTGCTTGGATGAGTGCCGATCTCCAGCAGTTTTTCCTTCACGTAATCTGTCGCCACATAATATTTATCCACGTTTTCGTGAACCCAAATTTTATGAAGACAAAAATCAGTCATAACGTTGAAGGTAGGAATGACTCTTCCAGTTCGGCGTCTGTATTCCGGCACGACGATCATCGGAAATGTATTAATAATAATATCGGGCTGATGTTCATCGACAAGTTCGCCCAATCTTTTATTACCCATTTTAAAGTAAATATTGAATTTACGTTTATTATAGATTTTGTCAACTCCGTAATAAAACAAACGATAAAACTGTTTCCCGATTGAGAAGCTTTTTAAATAAAGGTATTGAGTTACCTCTGAAACAATCGGATTTGACTCTTGGTACAAATTAGAAACTGTTACATGCTGAAAGCCGAGCCGTACACATTGTTCATAAAGTGTTTTGGCTACCTGCACATGTCCATTTCCGTAATTTGCAGTCAAAATTAATACTCTTTTATTGGTATTCAAGTAAATTCACCTCAATGTAATCAACAACAAGCAAGCTTCATGCATCGTAAGGAGTTATTGTCTATACATAAACATAACACAAATACATAATCGAATTATTAATGCAGTGAAAAAGTTAAGCTAATTTTAAATGATTTGGATTCCAGTATTTTAAATTTTTGTTATACGCAGACTGAATCAGATGTATTTTATCATATTTTTTGCTCAGCGTATCACTAAAAAAAGAAAAATTAGTCCCATTCATAAGGAGTTTCTTGGTAAACGTAATAATTCAGCCAATTCATAAACAATAATGTGGCATGCGCTTTCCAGCGATTCACTGGCTCGTTGCTGCCTTTTGCAAAATAATGTTTAGGCTCCTCGACAGTAGAAAGGTTTCGTTCCAAATCTCTTTCATACTCTTGAAGAAGCGTATTTGTATCATATTCAGGGTGCCCTGTCAAAAAGACTTGTTTTTCGTCTTTTGACACAATTAAGCAAACCCCGGCTTCCTTTGATGCGGTAAGAATGTTTAAATCGGGCACTGCTTGAAGCTGTTCCATATTTATATCTGTATGCCGGGAATGCGGCACGTAGTATAGCTCGTCAAAACCTCTTACCAATCTTTCGTGTTTTGAAAGAACGGTATGTTCGAACACACCGAAGATTTTTTTCGGCATTTGAATTTTTTCAACACCGTAATGGTAGTACAAACCTGCTTGAGCACCCCAGCAAATATGCAAGGTTGAAGTGACATTTGTTTTGCTCCACTCCATGATTTCCTTGAGCTCTTCCCAATATGAAACCTCTTCAAACGCCAAATGCTCGATCGGCGCACCGGTGATAATCATGCCGTCAAACCTCTTGTGACGGATATTGGAAAAAGTCGTGTAAAATTCGTCAAGGTGTTCTCTCGCAGTATTTTTCGGCGTGTGTGTGCTTGGGATTAAAAATGTGAAATGAACCTGTAAAGGCGAATTTCCAAGCAATCTGAGAAGCTGAGTCTCTGTTTGGATTTTTTTCGGCATCAAATTTAATATAATAATTTTTTGCGGCCGGATATCCTGATGAAATGCTCTGCTTTCATCCATTACAAATATCTGTTCACTTTCAAGCACCTGTTTTGCCGGCAGGTGTGTTGGTATATTAATAGGCAACGTGCCACCTCCATTATTTCCCCGTTTAATTTTCTTCATTATAGGAATTTTCACGCCAATTTTCAATCTATCTATACGTGTTGAGGGGAAACAACAGAAAACTCTTTAAATAAAACGCACTGACACGCCTTTTGGTTTCACAGTAAAATGATTTTCAAAGATGTCAGAGGGAATTGTAATGTTTTATAGAATGATAAGATAAAAAATGAGCGATATGAATTGATAATGAACGGACGCTCATATCGTTAGGTTTCTTATGAGTTCTTAATTGATGTTTACATTTTGAATTGCGATTTAAAAAAGGTAAAATAATCAGCACCAGGGACATAGGAGGGACTTACATGTCTATTTATCATATGAAGGTACGTACAATCACAGGGAAAGACATGACACTTCAGCCTTTCGCGGGAAAGGTACTGATGATCGTGAATACAGCAAGTAAGTGCGGTTTTACTCCCCAATTAAAGCAGCTGCAGGAATTATATGATACATATCAGCAGGAGGGGCTGGAGATCTTAGGGTTTCCCTGCAATCAATTCATGAACCAAGAGCCTGATGAAGAGGCTGACATACAGGAATTTTGTGAAACAAATTACGGTGTTACATTTCCTATGTTTTCAAAAGTGGATGTAAACGGGAAAAATGCCCACCCGCTGTTTGTGTATTTGACAGAACATGCGAAAGGGATGCTGGGAACTAAGGCGATCAAGTGGAATTTCACGAAATTTATAGTGGATAGAAATGGAGAAATCGTTGGCCGTTATTCACCAAATACAAATCCGAAAGAGCTGGAAAACGATATCGTGAAGCTATTAGAGCAATAAAAAGAGGGTGTTTTTATGAAGGAATTGAAGCAGGCAGAGCAAATCAGGACATGGGTTCAATCTATCCTGACTGACGAAAGCTCTGGACATGACTGGCATCATGTATCAAGAGTAGCAGATCTTGCAGCGTATATTGGAGAAAAGGAAAAAGCGGATTTGTTCATTGTTGAAACGGCGGCTTTGGTTCATGATTTAATTGATGTGAAGCTGCCTGACACGGTCAGGCTTTCTGTGAGCGAAGTATATGATCAGCTCGTTTTTTTCGGAGTAGGAAAAGATAATGCTGACAGGGTGATTCATATTATAACAAGGATGTCCTTTCGGGACAGGGGGAAATTGGCGAAGGAGCCGCTCTCAATTGAAGGAAAAGCCGTACAGGATGCTGACAGACTTGATGCGATTGGTGCTGTCGGCATTGCGAGAGCTTTCATGTTTGCGGGCGCAAAAGGGCATGGCCTTTATGGAGATGAGCAAAGCGCCTACGCTCATTTTTTTCATAAGCTGTTGCGGCTGAAAGATATGATGAATACAGACACTGCACGGGAACTGGCAGAAGAAAGACACAATTTTATGCTTCAGTTTGTCCGCCAATTAGAAAAAGAAATACCCGGGATTGATGCCAAAACGTCGTAATAGAAGGCTTGGAGCGACTATGATAGAATAAGTCACAGATATGCTATAGGAGGACGATCATGAAGATAAAATCAATTGAACCTACACCAAGCCCGAATACAATGAAAGTCATCTTAACGGAAGAGCTTCCGGCGGGCAAAAGCAATAACTATAAACCTGAGCAAGCAGAAGGCGCACCGCCTGTTATAGAGGAAATTCTTAAAATAGATGGAGTTAAAGGGGTATATCACGTCGCAGATTTTCTTGCTGTTGAACGGAATGCAAGATACGACTGGAAAGACATATTACCGCAAGTCCGCACTGCATTTGGGATGGAAAGTGCTGAAAGCGGAGAAGAAAATCGTTCTGATCAAGAATCTTTTGGAGAGGTAAAAGTTTTTGTGCAGATGTTCAGCGGCATTCCTATGCAAGTTAAATTAACCGATGGAGAGCGGGAAGAACGCTTCGGCTTACCTGAACGCTTTCAGCAGGCGATCTTAAAACTTAGATCTGAAGCTTCCAATGTTGTGTTTGAGCGGGCTTGGAAAGAACAAGGTGTCAGATTCGGTGACTTTGATGAAATCGGCCATGACGTGACAGAAGAGCTTCAGGCGGCATACAGTGATGAACGGCTGAAACGACTGACTGAAGCAGCCGCTCAAGGAAAGGGCGAAGCAAAACAAACTGTACAGCGCAAAGCGTATAAAGTAACGCTTGACATGCTGGATGATGAGGACTGGAAAAAGCGTTATGCACACTTGGAACAGATGGATCCGAAAGAAGAGGATATCCCGGTTTTACAGAAGGCATTGGATGATCCAAAGGTGTCCATCAGAAGACAGGCTGTTGTGTACTTAGGGATGATTGAAACACCTGATGTTCTTCCTCTATTGTATAAAGCACTTGAGGACAAAGCTGTATCAGTCAGAAGAACGGCCGGAGACTGCCTGTCTGATATCGGCGATCCTCAAGCCATTCCCGCTATGATCAAGTCGTTAAGCGACTCCAGCAAGCTTGTTCGCTGGCGTGCGGCCATGTTCCTGTACGAAGTCGGCGATGAAAGTGCAATTGAAGCTTTGCGCGCTGCCGAAGATGACCCCGAATTTGAGGTCAGCCTTCAAGTCAAAATGGCGCTTGAACGTATTGAGCATGGAGAAGAAGCAAAAGGTTCTGTTTGGAAACAAATGACGGAAAGCAGAAAAAAAGGCGAATAAAGATAAAAAAGGTGCAGATCATGCACCTTTTTTATGTGAATTCACTTTTTATAAAAATTATTTCGAATATTGTTGAAAAATATCCGAAAACTATTTATAGTAAGTAACAATATTAATGGTTGGAGGGTTCAAATCGAAAGAAAGCTATATAAATATAAAAACACGAAAGAACAAAACAAGGTGAGGGCGGCCTGTATTTATCTTATTTGCAAAAACAGCCCATAAATAAACTGAAAATTGTCAAAATAAAATCCAATCAAACAATTGAAAGAATTTAGGAGGATCACCATGGCAGAATTACGCAGTAATATGATCACACAAGGAATCGATAGAGCTCCGCACCGCAGTTTGCTTCGTGCAGCAGGAGTAAAAGAAGAGGATTTCGGCAAGCCGTTTATTGCGGTGTGTAATTCATACATTGATATCGTTCCCGGTCATGTTCACTTGCAGGAGTTTGGGAAAATCGTAAAAGAAGCAATCAGAGAAGCAGGGGGCGTTCCGTTTGAATTTAATACCATTGGGGTAGATGATGGTATCGCAATGGGGCATATCGGTATGAGATATTCGCTGCCAAGCCGTGAAATTATCGCAGACTCTGTGGAAACGGTTGTATCCGCACATTGGTTTGACGGAATGGTCTGTATTCCGAACTGCGACAAAATCACACCGGGAATGCTTATGGCGGCAATGCGCATCAACATTCCGACGATTTTTGTCAGCGGCGGACCGATGGCGGCAGGAAGAACAAGTGACGGGCGAAAAATCTCCCTTTCCTCAGTATTCGAAGGGGTAGGCGCCTACCAAGCAGGGAAAATCAACGAAAACGAGCTTCAAGAACTAGAGCAGTTCGGATGCCCAACGTGCGGGTCTTGCTCAGGCATGTTTACGGCGAACTCAATGAACTGTCTGTCAGAAGCACTTGGTCTTGCCTTGCCGGGTAATGGAACCATTCTGGCGACATCTCCGGAACGCAAAGAGTTTGTGAGAAAATCGGCTGCGCAATTAATGGAAACGATTCGCAAAGATATCAAACCGCGTGATATCGTTACAGTAAAAGCGATTGATAACGCGTTTGCACTCGATATGGCGCTCGGAGGTTCTACAAATACCGTTCTTCATACGCTTGCCCTTGCAAACGAAGCCGGCGTTGAATACTCTTTAGAACGCATTAACGAAGTCGCTGAGCGCGTGCCGCACTTGGCCAAGCTGGCGCCTGCATCGGATGTGTTTATTGAAGATCTTCATGAAGCGGGCGGCGTGTCAGCGGCTCTGAATGAGCTTTCCAAGAAAGAAGGAGCGCTTCATTTAGATGCGCTGACTGTTACAGGAAAAACTCTTGGAGAAACCATTGCCGGACATGAAGTAAAGGATTATGACGTCATTCATCCGCTGGATCAACCATTCACTGAAAAGGGTGGCCTTGCTGTTTTATTCGGTAATCTAGCTCCGGACGGCGCTATCATTAAAACAGGCGGCGTACAGAATGGGATTACAAGACACGAAGGGCCGGCTGTCGTATTCGATTCTCAGGACGAGGCGCTTGACGGCATTATCAACCGAAAAGTAAAAGAAGGCGACGTTGTTATCATCAGATATGAAGGGCCAAAAGGCGGACCTGGCATGCCGGAAATGCTGGCGCCAACATCCCAAATCGTTGGAATGGGACTCGGACCAAAAGTGGCATTGATTACGGACGGACGTTTTTCCGGAGCCTCCCGTGGCCTCTCAATCGGCCACGTATCACCTGAGGCAGCTGAGGGCGGGCCGCTTGCCTTTGTTGAAAACGGAGACCATATTATCGTTGATATTGAAAAACGTATCTTGGATGTACAAGTGCCAGAAGAAGAGTGGGAAAAACGAAAAGCGAACTGGAAAGGTTTTGAACCGAAAGTGAAAACCGGCTACCTGGCACGTTATTCTAAACTTGTGACGAGTGCCAACACCGGCGGTATTATGAAAATCTAGACAGCTGGGGACACTTTCTTTTATTTTAAGGCGTGAACATTTGAAATCCGGCCCTCTCTATAGTATCCTTTACTTCAGATGAAGGATACTAGAGGGGGGCTTTTTTTATGTCAATGGCTTATGAAGAATACATGCGCCAGCTTGTCGTACCGATGCGCCGCGAGCTGACTGGAGCAGGTTTTGAAGAGTTAACAACAGCGGAAGAAGTAGAAAACTTTATGGAAAAGGCAGAGGGCACAACTCTTGTAGTCGTTAACTCTGTATGCGGCTGTGCGGCAGGCCTTGCGCGTCCTGCGGCTACACAGGCAGTCCTCCAGAATGACAAAACACCTGACAATACGGTGACTGTTTTTGCGGGCCAAGATAAAGAAGCTACTGCGAAAATGCGTGAGTATTTTACTGGCCAGGAGCCTTCTTCACCATCAATGGCTCTTTTGAAAGGCAAAGAAGTCGTACATTTTATTCCGCGTCATGAAATTGAAGGACACGATATGGAAGAAATTATGAGAAATCTGACTGCTGCCTTCGATGCGCACTGCTAAATGCCCGTTCTCCGGGCATTTTCTTTTTGGGAGTACAGAAGATGATAACAACAAGCTATAGACCGTCTGAACACACCATAAAAACTGCAAAGCAGCTTTCTAAAGAGCTAAATATGCCATACTGCGGACGGAATAAACAAACGGTTGAACACCTGTTGAAGTCAGCTGAACGTGATTTGCTAGTGGTCGGCAAAGAGCGGTTTGAGCTGTATACGAAACAAGGTGCCAAATTCTTTTTTCATCCAAATACAGCGATGTTCAGAGCCAAACGCTTCTTACAGGGAGAGCAAGAGCCTATGCTTCGGGCTGCCGGCTTATCTGAAGGGGATGCGTTTTTAGATTGCACACTCGGGCTGGGGTCAGATGCCATTATCGCAAGTATGGCAGTAGGCGAAACGGGTTCTGTTGTTGGGATTGAAAAAAACCATCTTGTGTCTGTTTTAGTGAGGATGGGGCTGCATTCATGGGAAACGGGTATAGAAGAGCTTCAAGCTGCGATGAGAAGAATCCAGGTGAAGAATGGTGATTGCTTAGAATACATCAAGCAGCTTCCTGACAACTCTGTTGATGTGGTTTATTTCGATCCAATGTTTCATGAACCTGTAGAGACCTCTGACGGCATCGCGCCTTTACGTGATTTGGCAGAGGATTCCGTTTTGCACGAAGGATGTATCAATGAAGCGGTACGAGTCGCCAGAAAAAGCGTTGTGCTAAAAGACCACTGGAAAAGCCCGCGATTTGAACAGTTTGGTTTTAACGTCATGAAAAGAAAAACAGCACTGTTCCATTATGGCGTCATTCAAACAAGCCCGTGATTCATATCACGGGCTTTCTGTTAATCGGTGACCTCCATGACGACAAAGTATAACAATGTTAAGAGTGAAACTGTGGCAAACAGAGCGTCAATCATGCGGAAAGCCTCCTTTCATGGAATATTGTAAGCGTTTTTACACAAAGTGCATAGCAACGAATCTCCTAATTTGCATATCAGTTTCATATAGTACATGACTTGCATGTTTTGGATGTGCTAAAATAAGAGAAACATGACAATAAAATAGAGAGGAATAAGCAGTCATGAAATTGTGGATGAGAAAGACCCTTGTGGTTTTATTTACCATTGTAACGTTCGGGCTCGTATCTCCTCCGGCTGCCCTTATGGCGGACAAGCCTTCCGGACAGCCGAGCAGTCTTGAGCAGAATGATTACACCGCTTTTTATGATGAGCATGACCTGTACGATGATGAGTCGGATGACAGGCGAGATCCTGAACTGCTTTTTCAATCGTACAAGGAACAGCTCCTTGACAGCGCTGAGGATCAGTCCTTTTTAAAATTCGGCAGCAGAATCGCTCCTGTCATTGAGGATGACTATCGGAAAGAGATCCTGCCAAAAATCGAAAAAGTGATTAGTGATTATTTAGCGACATTGCAAGATGATGAGGCGTACCAAGATGTTGTGATCTCAAGCATGCCTTCAGCGGGCAAAACGGAAAAAATTTTCAACGTTTACAATCGGACAACTGGAGAAGATCTTCTCAGATTCCATGTGCGAAGAGACCACCCGCCTCATGACGGCTACTGGTTTAATTTTCATTATCATACAGCAGAAGATGGATTTCAATCACATCATGAGCTTGGGAGTATTTACTGGGACCGCAACACGCCTCCCAACTGGATGAGTGCCTAAAGGAGATGCCATTAGACATGAAAAAGTACACAATGAATGAAATGGTCGATATAACAAAGGATATGCTGAACAAACGGGGCGTTATGATAGAAGATATTGCACGGATTGTTCAAAAACTTCAGGAAAAATACAATCCAAATCTGCCGCTCAGTGTTTGCATGGAGAATGTAGAAAAAGTCCTGAACAAACGTGAAATTATTCATGCTGTTTTGACAGGCCTTGCACTCGATCAGCTTGCAGAACAGAAGTTTCTCCCCGAACCGCTGCAGCACCTTGTTGAAACGGATGAACCGCTTTACGGCATAGATGAAATTATCCCGCTTTCCATCGTTAATGTGTACGGGTCGATCGGTTTGACCAATTTCGGTTATTTGGATAAAGAGAAGATTGGAATTATTAAGGAACTTGATGAAAGTCCAGACGGTATTCACACCTTTTTGGATGATATTGTGGCAGCTCTTGCTGCAGCAGCGGCGAGCAGAATTGCACATACGCATCAGGATCTGCAAGATGAAGAAAAAGAACAGGATGAAAAGCCTGTCGTCAGCTGACTATAAAAAAATCATTTCTGGGTTCAGAAATGATTTTTTATTGTGTTACACTACTAGAAGACTACTTTTAAAGGATGAAAAAAATGAAACAGTTTAAGGATTTATGCAGACATGTTTTAGAGCAAAAAGGGGCGGTAAGCGTATGATTTCATTCATTTTTGCGATGGATGCCAACAGGCTTATCGGCAAAGACAATGATTTGCCGTGGCATTTGCCCAATGATCTTGCATACTTTAAGAAAGTAACATCGGGCCATTCAATCATTATGGGCCGAAAAACATTTGAATCGATCGGACGTCCGCTTCCAAATCGGAAAAATATTGTCGTTACCTCAGCGCCGTCTTCAGAATTTCCGGGATGCACGGTTGTCGGTTCATTAAAGGATGTACTGGACATTTGTTCAGGCCCTGAAGAATGCTTTGTGATCGGAGGGGCTCAGCTCTATACGGACCTTTTCCCTTATGCGGACAGACTGTATATGACGAAAATTCATCACGAGTTTGAGGGTGACCGTCACTTCCCTAAATTTGATGAATCCAATTGGAAGCTGGTTTCTTCTGAGCAGGGGATCAAAGACGAAAAAAACCCGTATGATTACGAATTTCTAATGTATGAAAAAAAGAATTCTTCTAAAGCGGGAGGATTTTAATTGGTTCGCTACAGCCTTCTGGTGGTTTATATTGTGTATATGCTGTTAAAAAATATGAAACAATTATTTAATCAAACAATGCTCGATCCCCGTCTATCATACAAAAAACAGATGACTCTTGTGTACGAACAGCCAAAGGCGTTTTTGGAAGGCTGTATCGGCATATCCGGTTCAGTTGTGACGATCCATCAGCCAGAGCCAATACCACACGGTCCTGTTTTGTATGTGCATCCCCGTTTGCATTTGGCTGAACTGGCCTTAATTGCTGGATATATTGAGGAACCGGCCGGCTTTATCGCCAACCCAAAAGTGTTCCGCTTGCCTTTTATCGGGCAATGGCTGGATCGGATGGATGTGATTTCAGACGGTGATTCAGAAAAGGTATATGAAGATGTGACAAAACAGCTGGAAAAGGGACAAAGCCTGATTCTTTCACTAGATGGTTCTATTGATCCTGTAGAACTTGCGGCCCGCTATCATCTTCCGTTGGTGATGGTGGAAACGAAAGGAACAGATAACATGCAAAAGGGCTCGTTTTTTAAACGCTTAAAACCGGCAGACATTGAATTGTCCTTTTCAAAAGCTTATATACCTGCCAATGAAAAACAATTACGTGCATAAAAAAAGCGCAGTCGTTAAGACTGCGCTTTTCTGTTACTGTTACGAAAGGAACGGCACTTTTACACAATAGAAGAGCACGCAGAAAAACATGGCGGCGCTCCCGCCCAATACAAAGCTGTGCCAAATGGCGTGATGGAAGGGGATCTTTTTCCAAATGTAAAAGATGGTCCCGACAGAGTATAAAATGCCGCCGAGAAAAAGGAGGCTGAATCCCGCTCCGCTCAGTGAAACATATAAAGGTTTAACTGCAATAATCATCAGCCACCCCATGACTAAATACACGAAGGTTGACAATAGGATAAACCGTTTCACAAAGAAAATTTTAAAAACGATTCCGCCTAGGGCAAGTGACCATACGATAACCAACAGGGTAAAGCCGAGTGTGCCTTTCAGCGGCCCAAGCAAAAAAGGCGTGTAGGTTCCGGCGATGAGTACGTAAATCGCGCTATGATCAATAATCTCCAAAATGTCCTTCGTTTTTTTATGTGTGATGCTGTGAAGCAGGGTGGAGCTCAAATATAACAGCAGCATAGAGACACCGAATATTGTAAAGCTGATAATGTCCCATGCAGACCCGTAATTAGCCGCAAATATGATTAGAAACACTAATGCTGGGATGGATAAGAGGACACCGATGCCGTGTGTAATCGCATTGGCGATCTCTTCTTTGATTGTAAACAAGTACATTCTCCTTTCGATCGCTAGATCATTTGATTTTTTAACGTCTCTATAAAGCTCAAGCCCTCAAAGGTAATTTTTGTGCCTGCGCGTCCGCGGCTTTTGGTGACATAATCTTTTTTCTCCAAATAGTCGAGACGGCTTCTGACCTGCTGAGGAGTTAACGAGGTTTGGGTATTTTTGCTGTGTTCAGAAATGATCCGTCTGCTGGCAGGTTCTCCTTTTTCGTTCAATACTTTTATTGTTTCCAAAATAAACAAAAACTCAGCTTTTTCCATTAAAGTCAGCAGCTTCGCTTTTTTCTTCGACGTTTTTCTGTCTATCGCGCCTCTAATATACGGCGGCAGGTCATATGGCTGAATCGTTCCCCCGCTTGATACTGCCGCCATATAATCTGCAGCGTTTTTTAATTCCCTGACATTGCCTTCAAATGCATGCTTCTCAAGCACGGGAAAAACGGAGGGATCGATTAAGAATTGCTGACCGGAATTTGAGAGAAAATGCTGTGTCAAAAGCGGAATATCGCTTTTTCGTTCCGATAATTCGGGCAGTGTGAGCGTTAAAATGTTCAGTCTGTAGAATAAGTCTTGCCTGAATGTATGTTCCACGGATCGGTCTGCAGAAGCACAGATCATTCGCGGTTTCTCCGTGTCTGAATCAAGCGCTTTTAACAGCTGAGCTTGTACAGAAGCAGGCATGCGCCATACATCATCAAGAAAAAGGGTTCCTCGTACCGCTTTTTGAAAAACACCTGTGTTTCCGTTAGGGCCAAAAAGCTCATGAAAAAGGGTTTCTTCCGAATGGGTGCTGCAATTGACGCTCATAAACGGTTCATTGCTTCTCGAAGATTCCAAGTGTATGGCATGTGCGAAGTGATTTTTGCCTGTTCCGATTTTTCCTGTTATTAAGACAGGAAGCTCCGATAACGAGAACTGCTTGGCGATTCGCTTCGCTTCCAGAAAAGTTTGATGTTCTCCGATTAGATGTTGAAATGTATTGAGTTTTGGTGCACTATTCATCAATTGGCTCCTTTTGGTTCTAATTGGTTTCATTATATCATGCCTTTTGGTTGAAAACACCCTTTATTTTACGATCATCTTTTTTCTTGGCTCTGCAGGATAATGGTTGAACAGAAGTTACCACAAGATGTGGCGGACATAGTCTGTATTTTTTTAATTATTAAATAAAAATAATTGTCTTATTTTTTGAATATTCATGTTATAATGGCATATTAAATAGGGATTTAAAACAAGAAAGGAATCTGTACATGAAACCGTTGCTTAAAGAAAACTCTCTCATCCAAGTGAAAGACATTTTGAAGGCTCACCAAAACGTAAAGGACGTTGTCATTCACACACCTTTGCAGAGGAATGACAGACTTTCTGAGAGATATGAATGCAATATCTATTTAAAACGCGAAGACTTGCAAGTTGTCAGATCTTTTAAGCTCAGAGGGGCTTATCATAAAATGAAACAGCTTTCCAGCGAGCAGACAGAGAACGGAGTTGTGTGTGCAAGTGCCGGAAACCACGCTCAAGGTGTGGCATTTTCGTGTAAACATCTTGGCATTCACGGAAAAATTTTTATGCCGTCTACTACACCGAGACAAAAAGTATCTCAAGTTGAACTATTCGGAAAAGGATTTATCGACATTATTTTGACAGGCGATACGTTTGACGACGCGTATAAAAGCGCTGCTGAATGCTGTGAGGCGGAATCTCGGACGTTTATCCATCCGTTCGATGATCCGGATGTGATGGCCGGACAGGGAACGCTCGCAGTCGAGATTTTAAACGACATTGATACAGAACCGCATTTTCTTTTTGCAAGTGTCGGTGGCGGCGGCCTTCTCTCTGGGGTAGGTACATATTTGAAAAACGTGTCTCCTGATACAAAGGTAATTGCTGTTGAGCCGGCGGGAGCGGCATCCTACTTTGAATCAAACAAAGCTGGGCATGTCGTCACACTTGATAAAATTGATAAGTTTGTAGATGGTGCGGCTGTTAAAAAAATTGGCGAAGAAACCTTCCGGACGCTGGAAACTGTCGTTGATGACATTCTCCTTGTGCCTGAAGGAAAAGTATGTACATCCATTCTTGAATTATATAACGAATGTGCGGTTGTTGCTGAACCGGCTGGAGCTCTTTCTGTCGCAGCGCTTGATTTGTACAAGGATGAAATTAAAGGGAAAAACGTGGTGTGTGTGGTAAGCGGGGGCAATAACGATATCGGAAGAATGCAGGAAATGAAGGAGCGTTCCTTGATTTTTGAAGGTCTTCAGCATTATTTTATCGTCAACTTTCCGCAAAGAGCGGGGGCGCTCCGCGAATTTCTTGACGAAGTCCTCGGACCGAATGATGACATTACAAGGTTTGAATATACGAAGAAAAATAATAAAAGCAATGGACCTGCTCTTGTCGGCATCGAGCTGCAGAACAAAGCCGATTATGGGCCGCTGATTGAACGGATGAACAAAAAACCGTTTCATTATGTAGAGGTGAACAAGGATGAGGACTTGTTCCATTTGCTAATCTAATTTTTTTACACAACCGCGCAAAATGACAGACAGCCCGGCTGGCATCATATATAATAGAAGAAAAACAAAAAAGAGGATTGATAGCTTGTTACTCAAAAGCCTAGAGTTCAAACGCGATGACGGGATTCAGGTGAAAGTGACAGAAATACCTGTATTAAAGGAAGATGAGCACTATTTCTTTATGTTACATCACCATTTGCAATTCTACTTAAAAGAAGTGTTTTCATCAAACAGCAGGGCAAAAGTGTATTCTTTCCGACATTATATGAAGCGCCGGATGAAGTGGGCAGATTATCAGGCTGTATTTCATCAAGAGGTGTTAAAGCACAACGCGTAACATGCCGTTTTTTACCTGCATGCCCTCCTTTGTAATCGTTAATGGGGAGGCATGCAGGATTTTTTTTGCTCAGTATCGAATACAAACATGGGACAGTAAGGACGGTTTTAGAAAGCGTTTTTATGCTGGCTGGAAAGGATGGATGTCATGAAGGTTATCAAGGGGTTAACGGCTGGGCTGATTTTTCTGTTTTTGTGTGCATGCGGAGGACAGCAGATTAAAAATCCGCTCAATTACGAGGTGGAGCCTTTTACATTTCAAAACCAAGACGGCAAGAACGTTTCTTTAGAGAGTTTAAAAGGAGAAGTATGGCTGGCGGATTTTATTTTTACCAATTGTGAAACTATATGTCCGCCAATGACCGCTCATATGACCGATCTGCAAAAAAAACTGAAAGCCGAAAATATAGATGTCCGCATCATATCATTTAGTGTTGATCCAGAAAACGATAAGCCGAAACAGCTGAAGAAATTTGCCGCAAATTATCCATTATCTTTTGATAACTGGGATTTTCTCACGGGATACAGCCAGAGTGAGATTGAGGAGTTCGCACTTAAGAGCTTTAAAGCGATCGTAAAGAAGCCGGAGGGAGAGGACCAAGTGATTCATCAATCTTCTTTTTGGTTAGTAGGCCCGAACGGCAAGGTGCTGAAAGATTATAATGGAGTGGAAAATACACCGTACGATGAAATTATCGCCGATGTAAAATCAGCAGGCGCACTCAAGGAAGTTAGAAGACTAGGCATTTGCAAATCTTCTAAAACATGATACACTTTCCACTAGTAGAATGGGAAGGAGCAACAAGATTGAAGCTGCGCATTTTTTCAATCATGGCCAGTTTGATTTTGCTTCTTACTGCGTGTACGAGCATACGTACATCATCTGAGGGAAAACAAAAAGCCCATGAAACGAAAACAAAAGAACACATTGTCATAGCGGCTGTCGGAGATTCGCTGACAGAAGGAGTCGGAGATCCCGACGGAAAGGGATATGTCGGCAAGGTGGCGGATTCTATCCGGTCAGATAAACAAGTCAAAACGGTCGACGTGAAAAATTATGCCGTAAAAGGGAACCGTTCGGATGATTTATTAGAAAAACTAAAAGATAAAAAGGTTCAAAAAGGCATAAAGGACGCAGATTATGTCTTTTTTACAATTGGCGGTAATGATTTGATGAAAATCCTTCGCCAAAACTTTCTGCAATTAACAGTTGAACCGTTTCAGGAAGCGGAAAAACCGTACGAAAAGCGCTTTGAAAAAATCATTTCTGAAATTCGCGAGCTGAATGATCACGCTGAGCTGATTTATGTCAGCATGTACAATCCGTTTACGTTTACATTATCAGAACTAAATGAAATAAATGGTGTCGTCACGGATTGGAACCATATTGCTGAAAAAGAGCTGAAAAAAGATAAACATGCAAAAATCGTTCATATCGAAGATTTGTTCAATCAAAAAAGTGACAGCAGCCGAATTTCTGAGGAAGATGATTTTCATCCTAATGGTACGGGTTATTCTCTTATCGCAAAGCGCGTCTATCAAGCCATTAAAAAAGAAGGATTACCGAAAGAGTAGGGTGACAGCATGAATAAGTGGAAGCGACTGTTTTTTATATTGCTTGCAATCAATTTTATCCTCGCCGCCGGGTTTGTGGCACTTGTTTTGCTCCCGGGGGAACAGGCTCAGGTGAAGGATTCATCTGAGAGCGAGTATGGATTTCAAGTGACAAGCACAAAAGAATCATTAGCTGCGTTTGTTAACTCATATTTAAACGACAAAGCATCAAACAAGCTTGATTATAAAGTAGAGATTGATGATGATGTTCATGTCGCAGGGAAAATCAAGGCATTTTCCACGTCTATTGATGCGTTTATCGCTTTTGAGCCGACTGTGAAAAAAAACGGTGATGTAGAGCTGAATGTCACGAAATTTTCGTTAGGGAAATTGAGTATACCAATTAGCTTTGTGTTAAATTATATGGACAGCTTTTATGAATTGCCGTCATTTGTCCATGTTCACCCCGGAGAAAAAAGCATTGAAGTGCGTTTGTCAGAAATGCCTTTAACGAATGGAATGTATGTCAAAGCGGATAAGATAAATTTAGAAAAAGATGAAATTGAGTTTTCCTATTACCATCCTAAACAATAGAGGTGACTGAAAATGAAACGGATTTACCAGTATTTCAGTTTATTATCCTTTACATTTTCCCTGTACTTCGGCTGGCTTGCTTATCATCATCTGGCTGCTGAAGACATGGATCAAATGTATTTGAATGTTTCCTATTGTGCCTTGTTCCTGAGTGTGATGGTGTTTACATTCGGTATGCGAGACCGAAAAAAACCCGATAAGTCATGAAAAAAGAGACATGAAACAACGTCTCTTTTTTCGTGCGGTCCGAAGAAAATTTGAGAACACAAGGAGAAAAGATGAAAGCATACGATTTTACACAGGGGAACGTGCTGAAACAGCTTGTACTGTTTTCAATGCCTATTATGCTTGGAAACGCATTGCAGGTTTCCTTTCAATTTATAGACAGCTTGTGGATCGGCAATTTACTGGGGGCAAAGGCCCTTGGGGCAGCCGCGGTATCAAGCACGATTGTTTTGACCGTGCTGTCTTTTATTTTGGGCCTTAACAATGCGACGTTAACCATTTTATCTCAGCAAAAAGGAAAAGATGATGTAAAAGGAATGGCGTCGTATATTAACGCTTTTGTTGTTTTATTAACAGGCCTAAGCATCGGATTCGGCGCGGCCGGTTTTTTTCTCTCAGAGCTTTTGCTGCGTCTTCTAAAAACACCGGAGTCAATGATACCGCTTGCTGAGACGTATTTACAGATTCAATTTATCGGCATTTTATTTTTGTTTGGTTATAACTTTATCAGTACTGTGCTTCGTGCGCTGGGCGACAGCAAGACACCTCTCCGGTTTATTGCGTTTGCTGTTGTACTGAATACAGTGCTTGCGCCGCTCTTTATTTCTGTGTTCCGCATGGGAATAGCGGGAGCGGCTTATTCAACGATTTTGTCACAGGGCATTGCGTTTTTGTATGGGTTGTTTTATGTGGTCAAACACAAGCTTGTGCCATTCTCAATTCCGAGAATGCCCAAGTGGGAAGAGTCCGCGCTGATTTTGAAACTCGGGATTCCGGCAGGTCTGCAGATGATGGTGATTACAGGCGGTATGATGGCGATTATGAGTGTTGTTAACTCATACGGGGATCACGTGGTATCAGGCTTTGGCGCGGTGCAGCGGCTTGATAGTATCATCACGCTTCCAGCAATGGCTGCCGGTACGGCCGTCAACAGTATGGCAGGGCAAAATATTGGAATCGGAAACGAAAAAAGAGTGGGAACAATTGCAAGGCTAGGTGTGGTGGCTGTTATTTCCTGCATGCTGGTGATTGCGGTTATGATTTGGGTATTTGGTAAATATCTCATAAGGTTATTTATCAGTGAGCCTGATGCGGTCGCATTTGGTGAACAATATTTGAAGTGGATCGCGTTTTTCTACCCTTTTATTGGGATTAATTTTGTGCTGAACGGAATCGTCAGGGCCGCGGGAGCGATGCTGCAGGTTCTGGTATTAAATTTGATCTCGTTTTGGGTGTTGAGATATCCTTTCACAGCTCTATTTTCAGCTTGGCTTGGACAAAAAGGAATCGGGCTTGGAATCGGAATGAGTTTTTTATTTAGCAGCTGCGCGGCATTTTTGTATTATAGATATGGCCGCTGGAAAGCAATGAAGCTGTTTACTGAAAAATAAGTGAAGCACTGCGAAAAGCACATACCTATATATCGGTATGTGCTTTTTTTCACCGTTTTTTATCAAGTTTGCTGAAGAGCTCGATTAACGTGGCAAGTTCAGCATCAGTGTAGCAGTCAAAGCGTTTAAAGAAATATTCCGTTTTTTTCTCGTTAAAGTGCTGAAGGACTTTTTCGCCCGCTTCAGTGATATGAATGCGGATGATGCGTCTGTCTTCCTTCGATCTGATTCTCGTAATCCATTCCTTTTCTACCAGCGCATCGGTCACAGCCGTAATGTGGCTTGCCGATACCTCTAAAATAGGCGCAAATTCAGTGACTTTTTTAGGCCCTTGTTCACTGAGGATCCGAAGAATGGTGAATTCATTCCGCGACAGCTCTTTATCTAAAATTTCATTGATTTCATTGCGTATTTGTTTAAAGACTTTACGGAGTAAAGTTTCCATATCGTACATCATCTGTGTTCTTACTTTCAAATTTGTGAACCTCCATTACATAAGCATATTGCTTAAAACCTATAGATTTTATTGAAAAGCAGAATCATTTTCATTCTATTTTTACATGCTATAATATAATAATACCACGTATTAACAAAGGAGGCACCAGTATGTCTGAAAAAAAAGAAATCGCCACATTTGCAGGAGGCTGTTTTTGGTGTATGGTTAAACCTTTTGACGAACAGCCGGGAATTGAAAAAGTGGTGTCCGGGTATACAGGCGGCCATACTGAAAACCCTACGTATGAAGAGGTGTGCAGTGAAACGACGGGACATCGTGAAGCCGTTCAAATCACGTTTAATCCTGATGTATTCCCTTATGAAAAACTGCTTGAATTATTTTGGCAGCAAATCGATCCGACAGATGCCGGGGGGCAATTTGCTGATCGCGGCAGTTCCTATCGCGCAGCCATTTTTTATCATAATGATAAACAAAAGGAGCTTGCGGAAGCTTCCAAGCAACGTCTGGCTGAAAGCGGCATCTTTAAAGATCCGATTGTAACGGACATTTTAAAAGCTGAACCTTTCTATGAAGCGGAAGGCTACCATCAGCATTTTTATAAAAAGAATCCAGCACATTATCAGCGCTACCGGACAGGTTCCGGACGTGCGGGGTTTATCAGTGAGCATTGGGGGGCTAAATAAATGGCGTACAATAAAGAAGAAAAAATAAAGTCATTAAATCGCATGCAATATGAAGTAACGCAAAATAACGGCACGGAGCCGCCATTTCAAAATGAATATTGGGATCATAAGGAAGAAGGGTTGTATGTAGACATTGTGTCAGGCAAGCCATTGTTTACATCCAAGGATAAATTTGATTCCCACTGCGGCTGGCCAAGCTTTACAAAGCCGATTGAAGAGGAAGAAGTGGAAGAAAAACTGGACACGAGCCACGGCATGATTCGCACAGAAGTAAGAAGCCGAACTGCTGATTCTCATCTTGGCCACGTATTTAATGACGGACCTGGTCCAAACGGACTTCGTTACTGCATAAATTCAGCAGCGCTGCGGTTTGTTCCGAAGCATAAGCTAAAAGAAGAAGGATACGAAAGCTATCTGCATCTCTTTAATAAATAAAGTGTTAAAAACAGGCCTGCCTAATGGATAGACAGGCTTGTTTTTATGCCTTTTTCTCTTGATGCAATTCTTCAATAATCTGAGCAATTCTTTCTTTCGTAATGAGCGGGGCTTGATCTGATTGATACCCAGGCAGATTGACTTTGCGAAAGTCAGGATGTTTTTCCGGCTCTGGAAGGATCGCATAAAGGTTGCCCCATTCATACAGTGATTCAATTTCATGTGGAGATGTTAATTCTTCGTGAAGCTTTTCACCTGGACGCTTGCCCACTTCTACTGCAGCCGGCCGCGGGAGCCCGTGCTGCGATGCATATTCTTCAAACCCATGAATCAGTTCTTCAAGTTTCAGTGATTCCATTTTGAAAATAAAAGTTTCTCCACCTTTTGTAATAGCAGCCGATTGTAATGTCAATGTAGCTGCATCGTCTATTGACATGAAAAATCTGGTCATGTTTTTGTCTGTGATGGTCAGAGGTTCACCCTCCATCATCTGTTCAAATAATATGGGGATGACCGAACCTCTGGAACCGAGAACATTTCCAAAGCGGACCGAACAAAACAAGGTTCCTTTGTTTTGGACGTGGCGGTTTGCTTGATGAAACAGCTTTTCAGATAACAGCTTGGTGGCACCCATTGTGTTCACAGGAGATACAGCTTTATCTGTACTGATATTAATGACATGCTGCACTCGGTGTGAAAGGGCAGCTTCCACCACATTTTGTCCGCCGATGAGATTGGTCTGGATCGCTTCAAATGGATGGTCCTCACATGTCGGAACCTGTTTCAGCGCAGCCGCGTGAAAGACGATATCGACGCCTTTCATCACCTGATTCACCCTTCTGTGATCGCGTACATCTCCGAGTACAAATAATAGCCGCTTATCCTCCGCATACTTTTGGCTCATGACATACTGTTTACTGTCGTCTTTGCTGAATACAATCACCTGTTTAGGTGTAAGCATCAAAAGGCGTTTGACAATTTGACTCCCGATTGAACCCGTTCCGCCAGTGACTAAAACTGTTTTGTTATGGAAAAATGGTTTTAGCTCTGCTGTTTGCTGTTTAGGCATGGCTTATCCTCCAACTCTCGTTTCTCTACCATGCATCATATGTTCAACTTTGTAATCGAATTAATGAAAGCAACCAATAAAACAAAATTTAGGGGAATGATCATGTCACAAAGTGTTCTTTTTTAATAGAAAATGGAAAACGGACGTAACTAGGGAACAACAAAACTAAATAAACAATGTACTAAATATTCAACATATTTTTTTTTCGCTCCGCAAAAGCAAATCTGGCAAAGTCATCTCACGTACCTCTTTGGGGAATAAGTTGTTTATGAGTCAGAAACCCTATAAAAAAAGGTTCATTTTCCTCACGGTAATTACCTGTATATATTTTATAATAGTAGTGTTAGTGATAAAAGAGGAGGGTACCAAATGAAGGTTTCAAAAACAATGCTGCTAAGCACTGCCGCGGGTTTATTGCTTAGCCTGACAGCAACCTCGGTGTCGGCTCATTATGTGAATGAGGAACATCATTTCAAAGTGACTGCACACACGGAGACAGATCCGGTCGCATCTGGCGATGACGCAGCAGATGACCCGGCCATTTGGGTTCATGAAAAACACCCGGAAAAAAGCAAGTTGATTACAACAAATAAGAAGTCAGGGCTCGTCGTGTATGATTTAGACGGAAAACAGCTTCATTCTTATGAGTTTGGCAAGCTCAATAATGTCGATCTGCGCTATGATTTTCCATTGAACGGCGAAAAAATTGATATTGCTGCCGCATCCAATCGGTCCGAAGGAAAAAATACAATTGAAGTATATGCAATAGACGGGGATAAAGGAAAATTGAAAAGCATTACTGATCCGAAACATCCTATTTCCACCAATATTTCTGAGGTTTATGGATTCAGCTTGTATCACAGCCAGAAAACAGGAGCATTTTACGCATTAGTGACAGGCAAACAAGGGGAATTTGAGCAGTATGAAATTGTTGATGGTGGAAAGGGTTATGTAACAGGGAAAAAAGTGCGTGAATTTAAGTTGAATTCTCAGACCGAAGGCCTTGTTGCGGATGATGAGTACGGAAACCTATACATAGCAGAGGAAGATGAGGCCATCTGGAAATTTAACGCTGAGCCCGGCGGAGGATCAAAGGGGCAGGTTGTTGACCGTGCGACAGGAGATCATTTGACAGCTGATATTGAAGGACTGACAATCTATTATGCACCAAATGGCAAAGGATATCTCATGGCTTCAAGTCAAGGAAATAACAGCTATGCAATGTATGAACGGCAGGGGGAAAATCGCTATGTAGCCAACTTTGAGATTACAGATGGCGAGAAGATAGACGGTACTAGTGACACGGATGGTATTGATGTTCTCGGTTTCGGACTTGGCCCAAAATATCCGTACGGGATTTTTGTGGCGCAGGATGGCGAAAATATCGATAACGGACAAGCCGTCAATCAAAATTTCAAAATTGTATCGTGGGAACAAATTGCACAGCATCTCGGCGAAATGCCTGATCTTCATAAACAGGTGAACCCGAGGAAGCTGAAAGACCGTTCTGACGGCTAGAAAAGAAAGCAGCTTGTGCGGCTGCTTTTTTCTATGAATAAAAAAATCGTTCATAGCAATGAACGATTTTTCATGAGAGCGCCAGATGAATCGCTTTTAGTTTTGCAGGAAGCTCATCAAACGTAAATGCGGGTACGGTCTCTTTATAATTGGCTGCTGCAGCTTTTTGCCGTTCTTCAGGGTGGTTGATATAGAAAGCGGCTTTTTCCTTAAAGTCGTTCATGCCGTGATAAGAAATAAAGGATGAAAAAGGATGCGCCGCGGGTAAATCTGTTAATTGAAATGCTTCGCATGCAGCGATATCAAACGTTCGGTTATTAAAACTGGCATTTTTGATGCGCATAGTATTTTGGTTGAAAGCAAAATGATAGGGACGATGCGCATTAATTACGATGTCTGCCCCATTATAATAATGAACGGCCTGTTCGGGTGGAACCCATGTGCTGACGACATCAATATGCGGCTGTTTGAGCACTTTTTTAGGCAGATATTTTCCCCATTCCTTGCCGATTACCCGAACCGTGAATGGCAGATGGACCGCTTCTTTCATAAGCTGAACCCGATTAGGGTAAGGGTAGCCGATGATTAACAGATTTGAATGATAGGATTGTTCGGTGCCCATTTTTTTAAACAGCCGATGATTAACTGGTATCGGAACATAATAGACGTGCTGGTAGCCGAGCCCTTGATAATAGAGAACGGCATTTTGTTCAATCGTTAATATGGCGTCAGCGAGCTTGATTACCTGTAGGCTGATATCCATATAAAATGGGTCTTCGGTCAGCCAAACATATACGGGGATACCCTTACCCTTTAACCAGGTCAGCCAGTCGTGAGGAACGCGGTCTCCAACCATCAAGAGTGCGAAGTCCGGCTGAAACGTTTCGATCTTCACCAAAGTTTCTGCTTCAAGTGTATCTGCAGACATATACTCTGTATGAGTGTTCCGAAAACATTCTTCAGCCCAGCGATCAAAATAACAATATATTCCTCCGTATCCCGACTGGATATACAACACTTTCATCGGATGTTATGAAAAGAACGTAACGCTTTCTACTTTGTCTACATCAATTAATGTTGTAGCTTGGCCTGCTGGAGTGACGGAGCTTTCCTGTGTTACAAATACGATCCCGTGAACCTGATCGAAAGCAACGAAGACAACCGGCCCGATCATGTCTCCCGAATCGGTTACAATGCTGATTGTCGTGCCTGGCGTAACTCTGGCAAAAATCCATCTTGCCGGAAGGGAAGGGTCTAAAAGAGATTCTGCCGTAACCATCTCACTTTCATCTACTCTTTGATCGATGGCAGCTTCAAGCAAGTCTTTAAGGTTACTATCCATGTTTTCTCCTCCTTCTGTTGCAGTTGGAAATAAAGGGCTTAAAACGGCTTTAATTAAATCCATTTTTTAACTGTGCATTTTCAGAGCTCATTACACACACCTCCTATTCGATAGTGAACTCACGTTAATCATATTCTTCCGGCTGTTATTTGGTATGAGTCGAACGCCGTACCTGATCTAATTTTCATCTATTTAAGGAAAATGCTGATTTTTTAATGGAGTGGACATAGCCTATACCATAAATCGGAGTCGCACATATTGTGAAACAGAGATAAGGATAAGGGAGAGGGATGATTTGGATTTAGAGAAACAAGTGGATCGAGAAGAAAATCAAGATGAACTGCATTTTATTTTGCTTTTGCTGATTCTGCTGATACGTCAATCGTCTTCTGAAGGAAATCCATCTGACCTCAGACGCCAGCTTGTTTTTGCAAAAGAGCTGGGCGTACCGGTTTCAAAAGTCAATTTGATTAACGGAGATACACTTCAAAATGTCATCGTAAAAGAAGTTCTGACTGATTTGGTTATTTTCCAAAACCCGTTAAATAACACGAGATCTCATGTTTCACTCTCAAGTGTTGTAAGCTGGGGTGCTTTTTAAATGATGACAGAGGCTCCGCTTGCTGCGGAGCCGTTTTTATGTTTGACGGAGGGAGGCGGTATAGATGGGAGAGAAAGTGTCTATTATTTTAACAAGTTACAACAAACCCGATTATTTGCAAAAAGCGATCGAAAGCGTGATACAGCAAACGCATGATCTTTGGGAGCTTTTTATCATGGATGATCATTCGAATGCAGAAACAACTGCGGTGATTCACAAGTATCTCCACGACCGGCGCATTCAATATCATAACAGTTTCGTGCATCCTGCAGATCGATTAAAAACAGCTCGTTATGCCACATTAATTAACAGTGCGCTCCCATTTGCAGACGGCGATTACATTTCCTATCTTACTGACGACACTGTTTATCATCCTGAGCGGCTGAGCCGTATGATGCAAGAGTTTTCACATAAGCCTGAAGCGCAGGCGGTCTATTCAAAACAAAAAGTTGTACATGTAAACGAAAGGGGAGAGGAAATCTCACATTTCTACAGAAATGCCAATGCAGTGCTTGATCAGGCCGCTTTTCAAGTTGATCATTGCTCCGTTATGCATCGCCGTTCGTTACTTAATCTCATCCACCATAAATTTGGAGGCTACTGGGATGATGATATGAAGCATTGGAATCATGGCGACGCAATTTTTTGGGCGAGACTCAACAACTTTACCCCATTTCTGCCGATAAATGAAGTATTAGACACAACCTATAAAACCCCAGATTCATTTCAAAATGCATATCGGTTTCTGCCCGCCGATTTGATTGACGGCTCTTTTGTAAAAGGTTCAGATCAAAATGTGTATTTTTTTGATCAGGGTGTAAGGCATCCTGTTGGAGAAAAGTGGGGTTTTTTGTATCTAAATCGGACTGTCGCTGTTCCAGACCCATATTTATTCCAATATAGGATTGGCAAAATTTTAAACATTCCGAATTATATTTTAGTAAAGGAAGCTGACCATCCTGCAATATTTTATATCGAAGCTGGAAAAAAAAGGCGAATTGTGGACCAGTATGCGTTTCAATTTTATCAATTTCAAAGAAAAGACATAGTGACAATTGGAAAAGAAGAGATGGAGACGCTTCCGGAAGGGCCGCCGATTACGTGGAAACGATCTGAATTGATCAAAAATCCGCCTGGCCGACGTCTGTTTTTCATCGAACGCGAGCCGTTTTTGTTTCTAAACGGCGTCTTTCACCCGATTAGTGAACAAGTAACAAGGAAGTTTTTTTTACATCAAAAGCCAATCTCCGCTTCTTTCCGAAATATTCAGCAATTTCCAATTGGAAAGCCGTTTTATCCGGTGTACGATGAGATTATAAAGAAATTGAATATTGCAACAGAGTAAAGGTATAGGTCATAAAAAGGAGACGTTCATGACAGGACATTATTCAAAAACGGAACATCAATATATATTGTTAACGTCTGAATCGGCATCGTTTGATCATTACAGCGTATACAGAGATCCGCAGCTTCCGCAAATTTTTTCTCATAACTTTGTTCAGCTCCATGATACGTTTCCATTGGAGCGGTTACTTAACTTTTTACCCTCCGTACCAAAGCTGCTTGATGCGAATTATCTCCATTTAAAAGCGTCGCCGCAGCATGTTTTTCCGCTCGGTTTGAAGCAGTCGCTTGTAAAAAGCGGTTTTGTCGTCGAGGATGAGCTACTATATGACATGAAGCTTAGTGACTGGAAGGGGCAGATGGGACATCCTTTAACCGCATGGGGGACGGCAAAAAGTCTTTGCGACGGATCTTCTATTATGAAAATTTACGATTCCATTTATATTGGAGAAGCAATCGCTGAACAAAAATTAAAAAGAAAATATCCTTTCTATGAAGCAGGTATAATCATTCTTGTTGTTTGTTACAGCGACCAGGCACAGAAAGTTCCCATTGGGTGCGGCGAGCTGTTTATCGATCATCAAGAGAAAACGGCTAAAATCGAAGAAGTGGCAATTTTAGATCAGTTTCAAAGGAAGGGCTACGGCAGTATCTTAGTGAAAGAAATGCTGTCCATCGCCAAATCACTAGGAATGGAAGCAGCCTACTTAGTGGCTGCAAGCACTGACGGTGCAACTCAGTTTTACGAAAAGCTGACGTTTAAAAAATATGAGCGGGTGCATACTGTATTTCATTATTTCCTTACATGAAATAGGCGTTTGCACAAACCATTTGGGACTTGGCCCGCATAAAATGCCGTATATCGTGATAAGAAAGGATGAAAACAGCATGTATGGATACTCTGGGTACGGTTACGGATTTGGCTGCGGGACAAATACATTTGTGTTAATTGTTGTCTTGTTCATTTTATTAATTATTGTTGGAGCCGCTTTTATTTGCTAGATGCTGAAATTTCAAAAGAGCCTTCCCTATTAGGAAGGCTCTTTTTATGTGAAAAAGTTTTTGCGGGGAACGTCATGCCGCCATTTGGACACTCATACAATATGGTAAAAGGGGTTTTGAGGTGGGAGCATGAGCAGTTATTTGATTAAGCCAGAGCTTAGCTCGGCCTATCCGGTTGTCAGTTATGCGAAGGGTTCATATGTTTATGATCAGACCGGAAAAAAATATCTCGACGGCTCGTCAGGTGCGGTGACATGTAATATCGGCCACGGAGTTCGTGATGTGACTGAGAAGCTGAAAGAACAGCTTGATCAGGTGTCTTTTGCTTACCGCTCACAGTTTACGAGTGAGCCCGCCGAGCAATTAGCCGCTCTCTTGGCACAGGAGCTGCCCGGAGATGTGAATTGGTCTTTTTTTGTCAACAGCGGGTCAGAAGCGATAGAAACAGCTATGAAAATCGCCATTCAGTATTGGCAGGAAAAAAAGCAAACACAAAAATCCATCTTTTTGTCTCGATGGAGCAGTTACCACGGAATAACTTTGGGAGCGCTTTCATTGTCTGGTTTTTATGAAAGGAGATACCGGTTCACCCATCTCATTGAGCGGTATCCAGCTATCTCAGCTCCACATATTTATCGGCTGAATTATGAGACGGAAGAAGACTTTGTTCAGACTGCAGCTGATGAACTGGACACTATGATCAAAAGAATCGGAAGCCAATTCATCGCCGGCTTTGTGGCTGAGCCTATTATTGGTGCTGCAGGAGCAGCGATTACTCCGCCTCCGGGATATTATGAGAGATTAAGTGAGGTATGCCGCACACACGATGTGCTTTTTATTGCAGATGAAGTGATGACGGGGCTTGGGAGAACAGGAAGGATGCTCGCGACAGAGCATTGGGACACCGTACCTGATATTGCTGTACTGGGGAAGGGACTCGGTGCGGGGTATGCACCTATTGCCGCTGCCGTCGTATCTGATTCTATTATTGAAACGATAAAACAAGGGTCAGGTGTGATTATGAGCGGTCACACATATAGTGCACATCCCTATTCAGCCAAAGCTGCTCTTGAAGTTTTGCGATATGTGTTAAAGCACGGCTTGATCAAACAATCAGAAAAAAAGGGCGCTGTGCTGAAGAAAAAGCTTGATGAGGCGGCATCTCAAAGCGGCATTATAGGTGATGTGCGCGGAAAAGGACTGCTATTAGGCATTGAATTTGTGGCAGACCAAAAAACGAAGAAAGTGTTTCCGCCAGAGCAGGCGGTAACCCAGCTTATTGTCAGCGAGGCGAAAAAACGCGGGCTGATTGTTTATCCTTCCAAAGCTGGAATAGACAGTGGAGAAGGAGATGCTGTCATTATTGCTCCTCCTTTTACCATTTCAGACGTTGAAATGGAAGAGCTTATCTCTATTTTTTCAGAAACAGTTGCAGCGGTCGAAAAAAACTTAAAAAAGGATTGACATTAAATGGCGCCATTTCAAAAAGCAATCAGCATTGACACAGCAATTGCAGATGTTCGGGATGGATCGGTTCTGATGTTTGGCGGTTTTGGGGGAGTCGGGTCGCCTCCTTCATTGATTGAAGCGATATTGGACAGCGGTATAACGGATTTAACTGTGATTTGCAATGACGCCGGTTTCCCGGATATAGGGATCGGCCCGCTTATTGTTAATCAACGGGTCAAAACCCTGATCGCCTCGCATATAGGTTCCAATCCTGTAGCCGGAAAACAGATGACAGAGGGGACGTTAGAGGTTCAATTTTCACCTCAGGGAACGCTTGCGGAACGGATTCGCGCTGGCGGAGCGGGACTTGGCGGTATTTTAACCGATGTGGGCATTGATAATCCAATGGTTTGCGAAAAAAAGGACATCGTAACAGTGGCGGGAAAACGATACTTGATTGAAGAGGCGCTGACGGCTGATTTTGCTTTTATCAATGCTTACATTGCAGATGAATTCGGCAATCTAACGTATGACAAAACCGCGCGCAATATGAATCCGCTTATGGCAATGGCCGCCAGGAGAACCTTTGCCGAAGCTGAGCGTATCGTTCCGATGGGGGAGATTTCTGAAGAAATGATTGTCACACCGGGGGTTTTTGTTAAGGGGGTTGTACGAAGCGAGGGAGTGAAGTGGAAATGGGCTTGGGAGTAGCAGAAAGAGAACAGATTGCAAAACGCGCTGCTACTGAAATTAAGCAGGGCATGATTGTGAATCTCGGTATCGGTATCCCATCCTTGGTACCGAACTTTTTGAAGCCTGACATGCAGGTCATGTTTCAAGCGGAAAACGGTGTCCTTGGCATTGGAGAAAGTCCCGAAAAGGGAGAAGAGGATGCGCATTTATGCAACGCCGCGGGATATCCTGTCCGCGCTGTAAAAGGGGCGTCTTATTTTGATACAACCATGTCTTTTGCAATGATCAGAAAAGGCAAAATTGACATTACGATTTTAGGCGCCCTGCAGGTGAGCCAATCAGGAGATTTGGCAAATTGGCTTGTTCCGGGAAAAAAGGTGCCTGGTATGGGCGGGGCGATGGAGCTTGCCCAAAAAGCGAAAAAAGTGGTTGTCGTCATGAGTCATACAGATCAAAAGGGAAGGCCTAAATTAACAGAAAGATGTACGCTGCCATTAACTGCTGCAGGCTGTGTAGATTTGATTATTACCGAAAAAGCGGTTCTTGAGGTCGATAGCCATCACTTCATTTTAAAAGAGCTGATGAATGGCTCGACAATCGATGAGGTGACGAGGCTGACAGAAGCTGAAATCAAAATAGATATGCCTTTTTCTTAAGAGGGGGAATGAGGATGCAAGACATTGAAAGAAAAGTAATCGAGTGGCTTGATCAGCATTCGGCCAAAGCCATTCGTCTTCTCAAAAGGCTCATTGGGGAAAAAAGCACATTGGGGTCAGAGTTTAACGCCCAAGCTGTTGTGCTTGAAAAGCTGCGGCAATTTCATATGGACATTGATGTATGGGAGCCAAGCATAAAGCAATTAAAACAGCATCCCTACTTTAAATCTAACCGATCCGATTTTCATGAGAGCCCGAATATCGTGGCTAAAAAAACGGGAGCCGGCGAAGGTAGGTCCCTGATTTTGAACGGCCATATCGATGTTGTGCCTGAAGGAAGCGTAAAGGATTGGAAGTATGAACCGTATCAAGCTGTCGAAGAAAACGGTAAAATATACGGCCGCGGTTCAACGGATATGAAGGGAGGCAATACAGCCCTTCTTTTTGCTTTAGAAGCCCTGCACGCCTGCGATGTCAAACTGAAGGGAGATGTATTGTTTCAGAGTGTTGTAGATGAAGAGTGCGGCGGCGCCGGTACACTGTCCGCCATCATGAGAGGCTATCGTGCTGACGGGGCACTGATTCCTGAACCGACGAATATGAAACTATTTATTAAGCAGCAGGGTTCGATGTGGTTTCGGATCACTGTGAAGGGATTATCCGCACATGGGGGCACACGCTATGAAGGGGTAAGCGCGATTGAAAAAAGCATGCACGTTATCACAGCGTTACAAGAGCTGGAGAAAGTCCGCAATGCGAGAATTTCAGATCCGCTGTATGACAATATCCCAATACCGGTACCGGTGAATATCGGCACCATCTCAGGCGGTGCCTGGCCATCTTCAGTTGCAGACCGTGTCGTCATAGAAGGGAGATGCGGAATTGCTCCCCATGAGAAAACAGAAGCTGTAAAACTTGAATTGGAAAACTGGCTGAAGGATTTAGAATACCATGACGAATGGTTTAAACGCCATCCCGTACAAGTCGAATGGTTTGGCGCTCAATGGCTGCCGAATGATTTACCTGATGATCATCCTTTAATTTCTGTGCTGCAATCAGCCTATCAAAAAATGAAACAGACAGAGCCGATTATTGAGGCTTCCCCGTGGGGAACGGATGGAGGGCTTTTGTACCATGCAGGAGATACACCAGTAATCGTTTTCGGGCCGGGGGAAACAAAAACGGCTCATCAGGCCAATGAATACATTGAGGTTGAAGCCATGATAGAATCTGCTAAAATTATTGCACTTTTTGTCATGGATTGGTGCGGGCTTCATACAGATGGGGAGGATGCGGATGCTCAAGTCAATAAAGAGTAGCGGTGTCACAGCAGTTTTGGACCATGACGGTTTTAATAAACGAATCAGAGTGGTCCGTTATGACGGAGCCATTGAGAAGGTTCTGCCGGATATCGTGGCAGCGGCAAAAGAAGAGAATGCAGAAAAAATCATCGTCTATGCGAAGCAGCATGATGAGCCAATGCTTGCCAAACAATTATTTGCGCCGGAGGGCTATCTAAAGGGCTATTATCTCGGCCATTCGGCTTGTGTCATGGTACGTTATCTGTCAGAAAGCCGAAGACAAACAGATTCTTATACAGAGGAACAGGAGATCATCGAAGCCATATATCGCACAGCGCCCCGTCTTCGCAACGACAGTAAACCCGTTTTTACGATGAGAAAAGCAGAAACAAACGACATGTACCAGCTATCGATGCTGTATAAAAAAGTATTTCGCACGTACCCAACCCCAGTATTTGACCCCGCTTATATTGAAAAGACGATGAATGCAAATACGGTGTATTATATCATGTTTGATCATGACCGCCTGATCAGCGCAGCAAGCGCAGAAATCAATCCAGAGCTTGGGCATGCAGAAATAACCGATTGCGCTGTGCTGCCGGAATATCGCGGCCATTCGTTAACAAGCTTTTTAATCGAGGCGTTAGAAAAAGAAATGGCTGGAAAGGATATCTTTCATGTGTTTTCTCTCGCCCGTGCTTCGTCTTTTGGGATGAATGCTGTGTTGTACCATTCAGGTTATCAATATGGCGGAAGGCTGATCAATAATTGCTTTATAGCCGAAGGCCTTGAAAACATGAATATTTGGTGCAAGCAACTGTAAGTCAAAATATGCGCGAGGAGGAATTCGTTTGAAAAACAAATGGTATAAACCGAAACGGCATTGGAAGGAGATCGAGTTATGGAAGGACGTTCCGGAAGAGAAATGGAACGATTGGCTTTGGCAGCTGACACATACTGTAAGAACGTTAGATGATTTAAAGAAAGTCATCAATCTGACTGAGGATGAAGAGGAAGGCGTCAGAATTTCTACTAAAACGATCCCCTTAAATATTACACCTTACTATGCTTCTTTAATGGACCCCGACAATCCGAGATGCCCGGTACGCATGCAGTCTGTGCCGCTTTCTGAAGAAATGCACAAAACAAAATACGATCTGGAAGACCCGCTTCATGAGGATGAAGATTCACCGGTACCCGGTCTGACACACCGCTATCCCGACCGTGTGCTGTTTCTTGTCACGAATCAATGTTCTATGTACTGCCGCTACTGCACAAGAAGGCGCTTTTCCGGACAAATCGGAATGGGCGTCCCAAAAAAACAGCTTGATGCTGCAATTGCTTATATCCGGGAAACACCCGAAATCCGCGATTGTTTAATTTCAGGCGGTGATGGGCTGCTCATCAACGACCAAATTTTAGAATATATTTTAAAAGAGCTGCGCAGCATTCCGCATCTGGAAGTCATCAGAATCGGAACAAGAGCGCCCGTTGTCTTTCCGCAGCGCATTACCGATCATCTGTGCGAGATATTGAAAAAATATCATCCGGTCTGGCTGAATACCCATTTTAACACAAGCATCGAAATGACAGAAGAATCCGTTGAGGCATGTGAAAAGCTGGTGAACGCGGGAGTGCCGGTCGGAAATCAGGCTGTCGTATTAGCAGGTATTAATGATTCGGTTCCAATTATGAAAAAGCTCATGCATGACTTGGTAAAAATCAGAGTCCGTCCTTATTATATTTACCAATGTGATCTGTCAGAGGGAATCGGGCATTTCAGAGCTCCTGTTTCCAAAGGTTTGGAGATCATTGAAGGGCTGAGAGGCCATACCTCAGGCTATGCGGTTCCTACCTTTGTCGTTGACGCACCAGGCGGAGGAGGTAAAATCGCCCTGCAGCCAAACTATGTCCTGTCACAAAGTCCTGACAAAGTGACCTTAAGAAATTTTGAAGGTGTGATTACGTCATATCCGGAACCAGAGAATTATATCCCCAATCAGGCAGACGCCTATTTTGAGTCCGTTTTCCCTGAAACCGCTGACAAAAAGGAGCCGATCGGGCTGAGTGCCATTTTTGCTGACAAAGAAGTTTCGTTTACACCTGAAAATGTAGACAGAATCAAAAGGAGAGAGGCATACATCGCAAATCCGGAGCATGAAACATTAAAAGATCGGCGTGAGAAAAGGGATCAGCTCAAAGAAAAGAAATTTTTGGCGCAGCAGAAAAAACAGAAAGAGACTGAATGCGGAGGGGATTCTTCATGAAAACATGCGAATGGTGCGGCGAGCTTGAAGCGGTGCCCGGCAGGAACACGGTGTACTGGGAGCTCCCTGATGGAACGAGGGCTATAGAACTGACAGACACCCCTGCCATGGTATGTTCTTCCTGCGGTATGACCTATCAAGAGGAAAACACGGTTAAGGAGATTGAGGATCAGCTGCTTTTAATTCAAACAAAAAAACTGCCTGAAAGCCTGACATATCAGCAGCTCATGGAGACAGAAAGAATTTTGAAACGCAACTATTTTGACTTCTCCTGAGTCATGTTTCAGTATTCTTTTGTTGTAATTTTACACTTGAACTGTATAATAGAACAACAAAAGACAGACACCAGGAGGGGAAACCCATGAAATCCTTTTATCACTATTTATTGAAATACAGACACCCTAAGCCGAAGGACAGCATCAGTGAATTTGCCAATCAGGCGTATGAGGATCACAGCTTTCCAAAAACATCTACCGATTATCATGAAATCAGTTCATATTTGGAGCTGAATGCTGATTACCTTCACACGATGGCGACGTTTGATGAAGCTTGGGATCAATACGAGTCTGAAGTGCACGGCAGATAATAGCTGTTTCATCCGCAGATCACTGCGGATTTTTTTATGTCTCCCATACCATAATTGGATATTTCCTTTGGTTTTCATGCCCATGCGAATTGGCTTCACCCGGCATACGATAGCGTATGAGAAATGTTGCGGCGAGGGGGAGACACCATGAAGCAAAATAAACCGAAATTCCAAGTAGGGGATATCGTAGTCGTCATTATGTATGGAACAGTCGGCACCATCACAAAAGTACACCAAATTGATAAACACTATCTTTATGAAGTCAATCATAACGAAGTTTTATACTTTGAATCATCTATTCAGCTTTATAAAGATTATGAGGGTGTCATTGTCGACATGGAGAAGCTTGATATTGAGTATGAATTCCTTATTGGGGACGTTGTTTATGTAAAAGATTATGGAAAAGAACTCTTTCGCATTATCGGCCATAGAACAGAAATTTGGAGATATTTAGAAGATGGCTGGGAAGATATCATTTATGAGCTGACCCGTTTAAAGGATGGAGAGTGGCTTGAAACGGAGGAAGAGGATCTCACGCTGGTGCTTAGAAAATATGAAATGGACCAGTTTGTGCATCAGCTGTTGTTTGTCCATTATGTCGGAGAAACTGGCCATGAGATCGGCGAAGATATCGCATCGTCTGCTCTTCTTCAGTTTGAAGGCGATGATGAAGATCAAGATACCCTTCACATCCTTGCTGTGTCAATTGTTGATGAGCTTCTGGATATTTATAATGACTACAAAATTCTGTACGAAATGTTTCATGATGAAGAATATAAAGACATGATGATGTTTGTTTTGGAAAGTTTAAAAGAGCATTTCAGTTAGTTTGTGAACATACGGATCAAGACATATAAAAAATATGGCAGACAGCCCCAAATCATCACACGCGTCATTCCTTTGAGCGTTTTTTCCATTATGATATCAAATCTTTCTCCGTCCAGTGCTTCCATCATTTTAGCAATCATAGCGTCAGCCTCCCATGGCTCGTTTTTTATTCAATATATGACTGAAAGAATTGTTTAGAACACCGGGTATAATTCAGCCTGTTTTTTCATAAAACATAAAAAAGGAGGCGGTACGGAGATGAAAGAAATAGATCTTGTGATTGATACGGAAGAAATCGCTGAATTTTTTTACAGAGAGCTTGCAAGACGGGGCTACATACCGAGTGAGGATGAGCTGTTTGAAATCGCTGATATCACCTTTGATTATTTGATAGAAAAATGTATGATAAATGAAGAGCTGGATGAAGATGAGTGAGGCTTAAAACCGGAGTTGTCAGCTCCGGTTTTATTATTCATGTTCTATGACTTCTGTGAAAATTGAGGTGGTTAAATTGTACAAGCCCGTTAGTTTGTTTCTTTTCTTTCTCATTCTAGCTGCGGCCATTCATACAAATGCTGTTCAATCTGCAGATGAAGCAATAAGCAAGGCAGCTGTTTTGATCCGTCAGCCATGGCTTAATGAAGTCATGACGGGGATCACGCATCTTGGTGCTTCTTCTTTTCTGCTCCCTCTAATTGTCATCATTGGAGCAGGCATGTTTTTCTACAGAAAAACATGGGACGGCCTGTTGATGCTCTTAGTATTCGGCACAGATCGGCTGTTAAACAAAGTCTTAAAAGAATGGATCGAAAGAGTGAGGCCTGATTTTGCACCGCTGGTTCATGAATCATCCTTCAGTTTTCCGAGCGGCCATTCCATGAATGCTGCTTGTGTCTATCCTGTTATTGCCTACTTTTTAGTGAAACACCTCCCGTTTTTGTCCAAGCATAAAAAAATGGTATATATCATAGCCGGTGTAATTGCTGTTTTAGTCGGCATAAGCAGAGTGTATCTGGGGGTTCATTTTGTGACAGATGTGTTAGGCGGCTTTAGCCTCGGCTTGCTTCTGTTTTTCCTAGTAAAAGGTTTTGACGAAAAGATTAAGCGGTTTCGACAAAAATAGAGAGAGGAAAACACAGCAAAAACGCCAATATGTTAAAGAAATAAAAGGGAGGGGATCTTGATGATGTTATCCGTGTTTAAAAAGAAGTCTTGTTCCTATGACGTGACAATATTTCAGACACCCCGGTTTGGCGAAAAAAAGGGCTACAGAGCCGTCTATCGAACTGAACTGAACGGGAGCGATCATCAAGACGTGCTGAAAAGAGCATTCTCTTTGTTTAATGTATTCGACACTGTTCCGAGTGATTATGATGCAAGATTTATGGCCACAGGGGACGTGATCCTGATTGATGAAGGCAGAAAAGGGAAAACATATTATCAACTGCTTCCCGCCGGCTGGAGGAAAATCAATCGTCTGATTGTACAAACGACATAATGAAAAGAAAACTGCGGAAACCCGCAGTTTTCTGCAGTTTTAAGGCTTGCGTTTGGCAGCAGAATATTCTTTCCCGTGTGCTTCTTCAGCTGCAATGATATCTTTTTCAGGTATATGATTGTTCTTTTTTTGGCCGGTGATCCGGTTGCGATGTTTTTTACCCATGTCCCACCCCTCCTTCCTGCGGTTAGGTTTTCAAATTAACACCCCGATTATCCGTTTTTCTGAGGAAGTGCCAAACAGATCCTCGAACATTTCTTTTTTCGACATATTCCTTTATAATCAATGCTGAAGTTTGTTTCATCATGACATTCGTTGTAAAATGGACGGGCTGGATGATAATTTAGATTTACAGGAGGATATGAGATGAGTGTACATATAGGTGCTGAAAAAGGACAAATTGCGGATACAGTGCTTTTGCCGGGAGATCCTCTCAGAGCAAAATTTATTGCAGAAACGTATCTTGAAAATGTAGAATGCTACAATGAAGTCAGAGGCATGTATGGATTTACGGGTACATATAAAGGTAAAAAAATCTCAGTACAAGGCACGGGAATGGGTGTTCCGTCTATTTCAATTTATGTGAATGAATTAATTCAAAGCTTCGATGTGCAAAATCTAATAAGAGTCGGTTCTTGCGGCGCTATTCGTAAAGATGTCAAAGTGCGAGACGTCATTTTGGCGATGACCTCCTCAACTGATTCACAAATGAACAGAGTCGCTTTTGGAAGCATTGATTTTGCGCCTTGCGCAGATTTCGAGCTTTTAAAAAATGCCTATGATGCCGCAAAGGATAAAGGTGTGCCGGTGACTGTAGGAAGCGTATTTACAGCTGACCAGTTCTACAACGACGATTCGCAAATTGAAAAACTTGCAAAATACGGTGTGCTTGGCGTTGAAATGGAAACAACTGCATTGTATACATTAGCAGCGAAGCACGGAAGAAAAGCCCTGTCAATTCTCACCGTGAGTGATCACGTATTAACAGGAGAAGAAACGACAGCGGAAGAGCGTCAAACGACATTTCATGATATGATAGAAGTGGCTTTACATTCCGTATCACAATAAAATATATCAAGAGGCGTGCTGGGTGCCGGCAGCCTCTTCTTTATGAATGCGGAAACGATTGATAAAAGGAAGGTAATGTAATATGAAAAAGTCCGGTAAATGGTTCTCACTGGCTGCCGCTCTGAGTGTAACGGCAATAGTCGGAGCCGGCTGCAGCATGTCGAACGGAGATGCTCAAAAGGATACGAAAACCACAGCAGAAACAAAGCAAACAGAACAAAAAACAGCTGACAGCAAAAAATCAAACACTCAAAACAGTGAGTTTTCATTGGAAAGCCAGTATTTCAATGATATTAAAAAAGTCGATGGTCTGGAAACCATTCAAAATCCAGAAAATATACTCGCGCTTGTCAATAAACAATATGCACTGCCCGGAAACTATGAACCTAGCGATCTTGTCATACCTGATGTAGAGTTTTCTTTTGAAGAAAAGATTCAAAAACGTTACATCAGAAAAGAAGCGGCCGACGCATTAAAAACAATGTTCGATGCTGCCAAAAAGGAAGGCTATGAACTGGCAGCTGTCTCAGGGTACCGTTCGTATGACAGACAGAAAGTCATTTTTGACAATGAAGTAAGCCTAAAAGGGGAAAAGAAGGCAAAGGAAGCGGTCGCTTACCCCGGGGAAAGCGAGCACCAAACAGGCCTTGCGATGGACATTTCGAGCCGGAGCAATGGCTTTGAGCTAAATGAAGCGTTCGGAAGCACGGCAGACGGGAAATGGGTGCAGGACAATGCTTATAAATATGGCTTTATCATTCGCTATCCGAAAAATAAAGAAGATATCACGAAATATGAATATGAGCCATGGCATCTGCGCTATGTAGGCAAAAAAGCCGCAAAGGTCATCCAAGATAATGATTTAACGCTAGAAGAGTACTTTGAAAAAGTGAAGAAAATTTAAAATGAAAAGCCCGCTTACACTAGATAAGCGGGCTTCATTGTGTCTGGTGAATCTAGCATTTGTTCTATGCTTACCAGAAGAATAAACCAGCAAGAGCGACCCCTGTAATTAAACCGAGGGAAATCCCGTAAGCTGCTCCGTATCCCCAATAACCGCCCCAATATCCGTAACCGAAACCTCTTGGCCCTCCGCCGGTCGGAGCTATAAAAACTCTGTCTCTTGTTACACGGGTAATTCTGCCGACGTGAACTCTCCCGCCTCTCTCTGTAATTCTGACGACTTTACCTTGATGGTTTTTGCAAAGATGATAATATCTCTCCAATATTGTTCCCCTCCTATCCTGACTTTCTATCAGCATATGATAGATAGGAAAAAAAGGTTGGACGAAAACAGGGGGCGATACGCCGTTTTACTTGTACGCGATAAAAATACAATGACCCATGTACTCACTATATAACTGCATGAGCTGATAATGTGTTTGAAGCGTATCGTAATAGATGGGATCAATCGTTTGCGATAAATCCATTTCTGTGGTTGGTTCAAATTCCATGTCTTCCGGAAGAAGTGTCATCGCTTCTGTTTTTTGAAAGCCATAGGATCTTAGGAGTTTATGCCATTCGCTTTCTTCATGTAAGCAAGTAAATCCGTAAAAATCCATCATTTGCTTCTTTTCTGCAGGGGGCATCGGTTTTTTTAAAGCAGCTTCGATACCAATCAGCATCCCGCCGGGTTTTAAAACTCTTGAAATTTCTTGAAGAGAGGATGTCAGGCGTGAAAAACTGAGGACCGATTCTGACAGGACACAGGAAAAGGACTCAGAAGAAAACGGGAGATGTTCCAGCTCCGCCTGATATGCAGGGATGGCAAGCCCTTCATTCGCAAATCTTTTTTTCGCTTTCTCAAGCATAATAGGATCTTTATCAACGACTGTTACAGGATACAGCAAATGTCCTAAATAAGCCGCCGTTTGTCCTGTTCCGCATCCGGCATCAAGAATCGGCTGATTCGGAGAGGGTGCAGCCTTTTGCAAGACCGCTTTTGAAAAAGCCAGTCCGCCTGGGTGCGCCCCTGCGACACCGAATAAGGACAGCATTTCTAAATATCGGCTCAATATCGAATCCTCCTTTTTCCTTATCATATGTCGTATAAAGACATAGGTTTATGAAAAGCAAAAGAAGGGCGTTTCTCTTTCATTTCTGCTCCGAGTTGACGAATAAGAATTCGTCCATGATAATAATGTAAGAAGAAAAAGGTGGTGTTTAATTGAAACGGCAATTAAAACTGTTTTTTATTGTGCTGATCACTGCAGTTGTCGCTTCGGCGCTTACTTTATTTATTACGGGCAATTCCAGTATCCTGGGCCAAAAATCAACAAGCACAGGAGACAGCAAGTTCGACAAATTAAATAAAGCGTATGAGCAAATCAAAAGTGATTATTACCAAAAAACAGATGATGACAAATTAGTAGACGGAGCAATTAAAGGAATGATTCAATCACTGGATGATCCGTATTCTACATATATGGATCAAGAGCAAGCGAAATCATTCGACGAGACGATTTCAGCATCTTTTGAAGGAATCGGAGCCCAAGTAGAGGAGAAAGACGGAGAAATCCTTATTGTATCCCCAATTAAAGGTTCACCTGCTGAAAAAGCCGGTATCAAACCGAGGGACCAAATCATTAAGGTAAATGGAAAAAGCGTAAAAGGCATGAATGTAAATGAAGCCGTCGCTTTAATCCGAGGCAAAAAGGGCACAAAGGTGAAGCTGGAACTGAACAGAGCGGGAGTGGGGAATATCGATCTTTCCATTAAGCGCGATACCATTCCTGTAGAGACTGTCTATTCAGAGATGAAAGACAACAACATTGGAGAAATTCAAATCACTTCTTTCTCTGAAACAACAGCTAAAGAGCTGACAGATGCGATTGACGGTTTAGAGAAAAAAGGCGCCAAAGGCTATATTTTAGACTTGAGAGGCAACCCGGGCGGCTTAATGGAACAGGCGATTACGATGAGCAACCTGTTCATTGATAAAGGGAAAAACATCATGCAGGTTGAATACAAAAACGGTTCAAAAGAAGTCATGAAGGCCGAAAAAGAACGGAAAGTGACCAAGCCGACCGTCGTTTTAGTAAATGACGGTACAGCAAGCGCAGCCGAAATTATGGCCGCTGCCCTTCATGAATCGTCAAACGTACCGTTAATCGGCGAGACGACATTCGGAAAAGGTACAGTGCAAACGGCAAAAGAATATGATGATGGCTCTACTGTCAAACTGACAGTTGCCAAATGGCTGACTGCTGACGGCGAATGGATTCACAAAAAAGGCATCAAGCCTCAAGTGAAAGCTGAGCTGCCTGATTACGCGAAGCTGCCGTATTTGGACGCAGATAAAACGTACAAATCAGGTGATACAGGCACAAACGTCAAAGTGGCTCAGAAAATGCTCAAAGCACTTGGTTACAAGGTAAACGTTAACAGTACGTATGACCAGGATTTTGTATCTGTCGTCAAACAGTTCCAGAAAAAAGAGGAGCTGAAAGAAACAGGCATACTGACTGGCGATACAACAACGAAATTAATGATAGAACTTCAAAAGAAGCTGTCTGATAATGATACGCAAATGGAAAAGGCAATTGAAACACTGAAAAAAGAAATGTAAAAAAACCATACGCGGCTGCCGCGTATGGTTTTTTTATGCACCCTTTTGATTTGGATTAGCGTCTTGTTTTTTGCCAAATAAACCTTCAATGACAGGATTGGATCCCGCGTTTTTAACGAACAGCGGATTCAGGATAACCACAGCGATCATGTTGGCGGCCAATCCCCAGAATCCTTCATAAATGCCATGTGCGGATTGAGTGGTATACACAATAAACGTAACCGCAAGGCCGACTAATAATCCAATAACTGTCGCTTCTTTCGTTTGATGCTTCCAGAATAGACTGACAGCAATCGCCGGGAAGATTTGCACCATGCCGGATACACCTAATAGCTGGAGTGTCACTAAGGCAGTCGGGAACAGCATTCCAAACAGCAGCGCGAGACCGATGACAACAAAGACCATTGAACGTGTGACAAGAGTAAGCTTGCTTTGCGACACATTCGGATGAATCAAATCCCGGTATAGGTTGTTGGCGAATAAATTCGATGCGCCGATTGCCATAATGGAACAAGGTATTAATGAAGCAAGAGCGATAGTGGCATATGCAAAACCTTGTGCCACGCCGCCGTAAGATGTTTGAATCAAATGCAGCAGCGCGAGTCTTGGATTTGTATCTTCCGGCAGGATAAGAAAGGCGATAAAGCCAAGAAAAATGACCAAAATTAACACAATATTGTAAAGGGGTAAAAACATGCTGTTTTTTCTTACTGCATCGGCGCTTTTCGCTGTAAAAACTCCTGTAGCGGCGTGTGCCCACATAAAAAGTGCCAGAGCGGAAACAATAGATGCTGTGATAAACCAAGGAATGCCTTTTGGCCCTTCTGCCGGTATCGTCAGCATTTGCGGTGCTTCCTTCACTAACGTGTCAATCATTGGCGTCCAGCCGTTAAAATGAATGAGAGGGAGGGACACCACCATAAACAGCATAATGACCCATACTAAAATGTCCTTAATGATGGCTGTATATGTGGGCCCTTTAATCCCGCTGAAGAATGTGTAAAGAGCAACAAGAATAAATGAAATGATCACAACGAATTTTACGTTAATATAGCCAGTGCCGGCAACCTGAAGCGTGTCTTGAATGCCGCTCAGCTGAAGGCATATGTACGGAATAAGCATGAGTACCCCGACGATGGCAACGAGGCTTGCCAAAAGCTTACTGTTAAAACGTTCCCGGGCATAATCCGCGAGTGTTGTTAGTTTATGAATTTTCGCAACATTCCAAAGTTTTGGCAAGAAGAAGTAGGCGATAAAGTAGGCCAACACAGAATAAGGAATGGCGAAAAATGCAACACTTCCGCCTGTAAAAGCAGTACTGGTCAACCCTAAGAAAGTATAGGCCGTATAAAGGTCAGCGCCTACTAAAAACCAGACGAGAAGACCGCCGAAACGTCTGCCGCCGACAGACCATTCTTCCACAGAAGTGCGTGAGGATTTGTCTCTTCCGGCGAGAAAGCCGATACAGACAACGGTTAAAACAATAATAGCAGTAATGAGAAGTGCAGTCAGATTCCCTTGCATTATTCAAGTCCTCCATCTTTTTTTTGCATCTGATAAATGCCAAACGAGCATAACGGCGTAACAATAATCCACAGCAGCAGCCAAAAGTGGAAAAACGGCAGGCCGAACATAATCGGTTCTATTCGATTCACAAGCGGCAAAAGCGCGAGCTGAACGAATGGCAAAAGAATGAGAATAACAATAAGTGCTTTTTTAACCATTTACTTTCCTCCTGAAACATGATAATGCTCACTATAATAGCAGTTGTAAGAAAAGATCACAAGATAATTATTAGAAAAAAATGATTTTTTCAATTATTTAATCAAAACACATGGTTTGCATCCTTTTCAATAAAGGTTTAAAATAATAAATATCTTGAAATCGAGATAAATAGGAGTGAGAAAATGAAAACAGAAGGATTGCACCATGTCACAGTATTCGCCAGAGATCCGCAAGAAAACTTGCGATTTTATACAGAAGTGCTTGGGCTCAGGCTTGTTAAAAAAACAGTAAACTTTGATGATCCCGGAACGTATCATTTTTACTTTGGGAATCAAAACGGAGATCCCGGTACAATAATGACCTTTTTTCCGTTCCAAGGAAGCGGACAGGGAACGGTAGGAAAAGGCCAAGCGGGCCGGGTGTACTTTTCAGTTCCCTCAGGCTCCCTGTTTTTTGGAAGGAGCGTCTTGAGAAAAGCGGGCTGAGCCTAGAGGAAAAAACGTTGTTTGGTGAAAAAGGTCTTATTTTTGATGATACAGAAGACCTTCCGCTGGCGATCATGGAGGATGCGAAAAGCGGCAAAAGCGAGTGGACGCCTGACGGGATCACAACAAATGAAGCAATTACGGGAATGAAAGGTGTGCTGCTATATTCCTACGACCCGCAGGCGACCATACAATTGTTAACGGAAAGCTTTGGATACACCAAAGTGGCCGAAGAAGACCAGATTGTCAGACTGGCAACCTCAGCGGCCGTCGGCGGTGTCATTGATGTCCATTTACACCCTGAAAAAAGAGGAGTCGGAGGATATGGTACGGTACACCATATAGCGTTTCGGACAAAGAAAAACGAACAGGCGAAATGGCTGCCGATTATTGCTGAAAACCATCTGCCTTCGTCAGAAATTCTCGACAGGGAATACTTTACATCAGTTTATTTCAGGGAGAAAGGCGGTATCTTATTTGAAATTGCCACAGATGAACCGGGCTTTATGACAGATGAAACGTTTTCTGAGCTAGGGACTTCCTTAAAACTGCCTGAATGGCTGGAGAAACATAGACACCAAATTACAGACATTTTACCTGAACTTTAAAAGGGGGAATTTATAATGAAGCATATTTATGAAAAAGGAACATCTGACAACGTACTTTTGCTGTTGCATGGCACGGGCGGTAATGAACACGATCTGCTTTCATTGGGGCGGTTTATAGACCCTAATGCCCATTTGCTTGGTGTCAGAGGATCGGTGCTTGAAAATGGAATGCCGCGATTTTTCAAACGTCTGAGTGAAGGAGTTTTTGATGAAAAAGATCTTGTGGTGCGGACAAGAGAATTGAAAGATTTTATCGACGAGGCTGCAGAAACGCATCAGTTTGATCGCGGCAAAGTGATTGCAGTCGGTTATTCAAACGGCGCAAACATTGCGGCAAGCCTGCTTTTTCATTATAAAGATGTGTTAAAAGGGGCTATTCTGCATCATCCAATGGTTCCGATTCGGGGTATCGAGCTGCCTGATATGGCGGGGCTCCCTGTTTTTATCGGTGCCGGGAAATACGATCCTCTTTGCACGAAGGAAGAATCAGAAGAGCTTTACCGCTATTTACGTGACAGCGGGGCATCAGCCTCCGTTTTCTGGCAGGACGGGGGCCATCAGCTGACTCAGCATGAAGCTGAACAGGCTCGTGAATGGTACAAAGAGGCGATTGTATAAAAAAACCTTAGTCCGGATTTCGGGACTGACCCCCGTTTTTGAGACAGGGATCAAAACACCTTTTAAACAGCCAATTGCCGATAATTTATCGGTGATTGGTTGTTTAGTTTCGTTTGAATACGAATATTGTTATAATAATGAATGTATTCTATGACAGTGCGTTCTACGATGGCGGTCGTGGTTCGATCAATGCTGTTAAGATAGAACGTTTCAGACTTTAGTGAGGAATGAAACGATTCGATGGAGGCATTATCAGCGGGTGTCCCTTTGCGGGACATGCTCATGGTAATGCCTTTTGTTTTAACAGCTTTCTGATACTCGTAAGATGTATACACAGATCCTTGGTCACTATGTAACACGCAGTTCTCAGGCAGTGTTGGCAGTTGATCAAGTGTGTGTAAGACAAAGTCTGTGTCCTGCTTATCTCCAATCGTAAAAGCAATCACTTCTCCATTATATACATCCAATATACTGGAAAGGTACAATTGTTTCTGTCCATAAGGCAAATACGTGATGTCTGTTACTAGTTTTTCAAGAGGATGATCAGACTGAAAGTTCCTATCTAATATATTGTCGACCACGGCATATGGCTGCCCATTCTTCTTGCGCTTTTTCACCTTAACCCGGCACTGCCACTGATTTTTCTGCATAATACGCTGAACCGTTTTATGGTTAATACACATTCTCTTTTTTAATATAGCTGTGATTTTTCGATATCCATATCGATACTGGTGCTCTCGGCACAACGTGCCGATTTGTTTTTCTAAATGGCGCTTGGGATGATCTTTCTTCAGATTCTTCTTCCAACGATAATAAGACGAGCGAGAGATACCTAAATGAATACAGATATCCTGCACGGTCATTGTGCTGTGCAATTCTTCTACAAGTTCGACTGACGTTTGGCTATCAACTTCCTTTCCAATTCGTTGTACTTTTTTAACACTTCATTCTGTTGTCTCAGATATCGATTCTCTGCCTGCAGTTTCTCTAATTCGGAAGAATACTCCGGACCTTTTCCATAAGTGTATTGCTTACCAACAGGCTGTTCAAATCGATGTGTATCACCAGCCTTATACCATCTGACCCATGTCTTAATCTGCGTATTATTTTTGATATTCAACTCCTGCATGATCTCTTTCATAGGTACGCCTGCCAATCTCATTTCTACAGCCTTCTGTTTCACTTCAACCGGATAACTCACTCTTGTCCCCATAGAAAAAACACCTCCAAGTCTAATTTCGGATAACAATCATCCGTATTCAAACTTGAAGGTGTTTTTATTTGTCTCATCTTATGGGGTCAGTCCCTTTCGGACTAAGGTTTTTCATATCCTTACAGCCAAGTTGATACTTTTGAAAGCGGCAGACGGTTGCTTTGATGCGCAGGCTTCACTGCTTTGCCGATTGAAATTAGCATAACCGGAACATAGCGCTCACTGATATCAAATTGCTTTTGGAACTGCTCTTTGTTAAATCCGCCAATTGCGCAAGTGTCATAACCTTTTGCTTTTGCGGCAATCATAAGCTGCATAGCAGCTAAAGAAGCATTTAAGAAAGCGGAATCACGTGCGAATTGCTCGCTTTGGTAAGCACCGTTGATTTGGCCGAGCAATGTTTGTTTGATTTCATCCGTAATATAGCCTTGGCTTGCTAATTCGGCATAAACTTCTTCACCGTTTTCATTTGCCTTTAAATCGCCTAAAATGGCAACAACAGCAGAAGACTCAACGATTTGTTTTTGATTATACGCTACAGGAAGAAGCTCCGCTTTTGATTCATCGCTGTGGAATACTGTAAAATGCCAATGCTGAAGGTTCCAAGCAGAAGGCGCTTTAGCGGCAAAGTCTAATAGCTCAGTCAGCTCCTCCTTAGAGATCGGGGCATTTGTATCATATTCCTTTACAGATGCACGTGCTTTTAAAACATCCAGAGTATTCGTCATAGTGTTTCCTCCTTCGGATAAACGTGGTATGATAATAGAAAAGTTAGAAGCTTACTAAATGTAACTTGAAAGATTATTGTAATGGATCATTGAATACATGTCAATCAATAGATGAAGGGATGAAGACTTGTGGGAAATACGATGTGCCCTAAAATGGAATCCGCATTCTCATTGCTGGGAAAACGATGGAACGGTCTGATCATCCATGTGCTAATGGATGGGCCGAAACGGTTTAAAGAGATAACGGAAACAATACCGATGATCAGCCAAAAAATGTTGGCAGAGCGCTTGAAGGAGCTTGAACAAAACGAGATTGTCGAACGGCAGGTTCTCCCTGAAACGCCGGTCAAAGTCATCTACACGCTGACTGAAAAAGGAACAGCGCTTCAAGCTGTATTTCAAGAGATGCAGGCATGGGCCGATCAATTTTGCGAGCCTGGTGACACAGTGTGTGAAGAAGAGAAATAAGGAAAGCGGCGTCTGAAAAAGCGCTCTTGTTTCCATGGTGAGTCATGTAAGTACGGTTCACACCCGTTTACATGACTTTTTATATTTGTCAGATTGACATTTCCGGATTGGCAAAAGTGTCATGTGCATATGAAGGGGATATATAAAATAGGAAATGATCAATAAGCTATAACATCCAACCTATTGTAAATGGGGATTATGATGTATCTTATTATGCAAATCAGCAAAATTTTATATTTTCGGCCAAAACCCAGTCAGCTTCCAATTGGCATTTAAACCGGATATAAAAGGAAATCCAGGTTTTTCGTATTGCTGGATGCTTCTATACTGATGACTTCCGCATTTATGAAAAAAGAGAGAGCTTCATTGGAGCTCTCTCTTCTTTTTTTTGTGGGGAGACGAAATCTTATAGTTTTCCATTCAAAAATTGCGCCTCACCGAGACCAAAACTCCAGTCTGCGTCACCATTCTCAGTAATAGATACCATGAGGTCTTCAGGGGAAATTCCGCATTTTTCTTCTAGCCTTTCAGCAAGCAGAGCATACAATTTTTCCTTTTGGCTTTCGGTTCTTGCTTTGCTTGTCATGCTAATGATGACCATATCCTTGGTTCTCTGAAACCCTAATCCCGTATCCTGGATTATAAGCTCGTTTGCGGGATGCTGATGGACAATTTGATAACGGTCTCTTTCCGGAACACCAAACGCTTCAACCATCGCTTGGTGAGCAGTATCTAATAACAATTGCAGCGATTTTTCGTCATGGCCTTCAATTACATCAAAACGCAATAATGGCATGTGTACTCCTCCTCTTGTGAAGTTGTTATCCGTCTGTTCTCATATTGTCTCGTTTGCTTTCAGACAATGGAGAGATATAATGATTGGCAGTCAACTTTAAAAAACATAACATATAACCAAAAGTTAATCAACATATAACTAACGAATCATTAGGTTAGGCGGTAGATAATCGAGACAAGCTCATAAAAACGATTGACAGTCATTGATTAGGAGATTAGTATGAACATATTAGTTGATCAAAAGATAACAATCATATAACCAAGACGTTGTTATTTATAAATGAAAGCGTTTTCTATTCATCTAGGCATGAAAAGCGCCGAAACAATGTCGCGAGAATCATATAAAACACTTTTGGAGGGGTTTCCATGCCGATTTTAATTGTAGCTGTCGGAGTGCTGATTCTGTTATTTCTCATTATTAAAGTAAAATTAAATACCTTTGTCTCACTGATTGTCGTTTCATTTTTAGTAGCCATCGGACTTGGAATGGATATCAATAAAATTGTTCTTTCAATTGAGACTGGAATTGGCGGGCAGCTGGGGCATTTAGCTTTAGTGTTTGGACTTGGCGCGATGCTTGGGAGGCTTGTCTCTGATGCTGGGGGCGGCTACCGGATTGCCATTACGCTGATTGACAAATTCGGGAGGAAACGAATACAGGCGGCGGTTGTAGTTGCCTCTTTTATCATCGGTATTGCGCTGTTTTTTGAAGTGGGTCTTGTTCTGTTGATACCGATTGTTTACGCGATTGCTAAAGAATTAAAAATGCCTTTTCTGTATCTGGGAATCCCGATGGCCGCCGCCTTAAATGTTACTCACGGATTTTTGCCCCCGCATCCTGCTCCAACTGCTATCTCAGTTGCATACGGTGCTCATATTGGCAGGTGCTGCTTTTTGGAATCATCATCGCTGTTCCGACAACTGTGATTGCCGGGCCTTTATTTAATAAATTTGCGATGAAACGTTTTCCTGGTGCGTATCAAAAGCATGGAAACTTATCGGGGTTAGGACCAAGGAAAGAATTTCAGCTGGATGAAACACCGGGCTTTGCGATCAGTGCTGTCACGTCTTTATTCCCGGTTATCTTTATGGCAATGGCAACAGTTTTTTCTTTATTATTGAATGAACATTCAAAAGGAAAAGACATTATAGAATTTATCGGCACTCCGGGAACGGCAATGCTCATTTCGCTGTTGCTTGCACTCTATACGATGGGATATGCCCGTAAAATACCTATGCAGGAAATCAGCAGATCTATTTCAGAATCAATTTCGCAAATTGCGATGATGCTGCTCATCATAGGAGGGGGAGGAGCATTTAAACAGGTGCTGATTGACGGCGGGGTCGGCGATTATGTCGCTGATTTTTTCCGTCAAACAAACATGTCGCCGCTATTCGTTGCATGGACCATCGCCGCGGTTCTGCGTCTGTGTCTAGGCTCTGCTCCCGTGGCTGCGCTTACCACAGCGGGAATGGTAGCTCCGCTTATGGAGGCTGGCAGTGTAACCCCCGCGTTAATGGTGCTTGCAACAGGAGCCGGCAGTGTCATTGCGTGTCATGTAAATGATGCAGGATTTTGGATGGTAAAGGAATTTTTCGGCTTGAGCATGAAAGAAACATTTCAAACCTGGACGCTGCTTACAACAGTTCTTTCGGTTACAGGACTCGGCTGTGTGTTATTGGCAGAGCTTGTGATGTAACAATCATAGACAGTCCGTAGCCCAATCGTTTTTCTTCCTTGCTGAATACTTTACGTATAGGCAGACATAAAGGAGGAAAAAATCATGTACCCTCATCATTCGTATTATCGCGGAATCCCAGGTCCAGCCGGATATCCGGCGCGTAGTCCTTTTTTGTTTGGCGCTCCTCTAGTCGGCGGTTTATTAGGCGGTTTTCTCGGGAGTGCGCTGTTTAACTATTCTCGTCCCTATGCCTATCCTCCTGGCCCTTATGGATACGGAGGCGGACCGTACGGTTTTGGTGCCGGCGTGCCATACGGGGGATATCCCGGCTTCTATTAATAAAAAACGGCCTGCATCGATTGCAGGCCGTTTTTTATCGGATGATTTCTACCTCGGACATATTGTAGTCTTGCTGCTTTTGAAACATGACTTCCAGAAGGCCATCCTTATAGACGGCTTTTGTTCCTTTGCGTTTGACTAAACAAGGAAGGTTTACTTTTTTCGGATGATCTGCTCTTGGGAGGTTTTCCAACCATAATTCGTGAGATGTGTGTTTGATTCTCACTTGTTCCAGCCATTCTTCGCTGATTGGCACCTTTACAAACACATGGTCTGCTGTTTCGAATATATCAATATCAGGTTTGACATCAGGTTTTGCATCAGGTTTGGCGGGATGTTCTTTTTGGGGGAGAGGATCGCGGAAAGGAAATTGAGCCGCATAATCACTGCCGAACACACTTTCCATCACACGATTGACATACGTTTCAACTTCTTTCGGATCAGCTTTTTTTAATGCTTCTTTAGAAAATTGATTGTGGAAAGGAAAGTACTTGTTCCACTCAAACATTGTCTTCACATCCTTTCTTCACGGACAAAATAGTATATGCCCGCCAGATCTTTCACGTGATATAATATAAGATGCTCTAAAGAAAGGCAGGGATATAAATGCAATATTCAGAAACAAAAAAAGGCGTTATTTACACAGCCGTTTCCTTTATCATGTGGGGCCTGTTTCCGCTCTATTGGAAGCTTCTCGAACAGCTGCCGGCTCTTGATATTTTGGCTCATCGTATTATATGGTCTTTTGTTTTTATGTGTATCGTACTTTTTTTCTTGCGGCAATGGAAAATAGGATGGCAGGAGCTGCGCTCTCTGAAAAAGAACGGAGGGATCCTCTCTTTATTTCTTGCTTCTATCCTGATTTCGATCAACTGGTTTGTATACATATGGGCTGTAAACCATGGCTTTTTGCTTGAGGCTAGTCTTGGCTATTACATTAATCCGCTTGTATCAGTGCTCCTTGGGATTTTATTTTTAAAGGAAAAACTGAATCGCCTGCAATTAGTGGCCGTTTCGATTGCGGCAGCCGGTGTCATCATCTCGGCGTTCCAATACGGCTCCATTCCTTATGTTGCGCTTCTCCTCGCATTCAGCTTTGGGCTGTACGGGTTAAGCAAAAAAAGAACAAGCCTGCCGAGCGCCATCGGTTTAACGCTGGAAACATTCATGATTATGCCGATTGCATTAGGGTATTTGCTGTTCAGCGGACATGTTCAGCCAGCGGGTGCAGAAAGCGGAGGGACGTGGCTGCTTCTCTTTTTGGCCGGTGTGTTTACGGCTTTGCCGCTCTTATTGTTTGCGGAAGGAGCGAAACGGCTGCCACTGTATCAAGTCGGTATCTTACAATATATTGCGCCGACCATTACCCTTCTGATCGGGCTGTTTGTTTACCATGAGCCATTTTCAAGCTCGAAGGCTTTTACATTCAGCTGTATATGGGCTGCGCTGATCTTGTTTACGTTTTCACAAGTGAAGTGGAAACGGGCGTCAAAAAGCCATTGAGGCCTTTGGCTTTTCAGCTGATGCATATATTATGTATAATCATTTCATGTATGTAAGACATAAAGGAGCAAGACGATGGACAATGATAAAGAGATAGTGAAAGCCTATGCTTCACTTTGGAATAACCGATCTCTCGCACATGATGACGCAGAAGCGGTAGCAGAGGCGATTGATCTTGAGCTGTTGGATAAACGAACACATCCAAGACTCCGAAAACCGATGCTGGAAAAATATTTTGCCGCGATTCAGCGCATTGTGAATTCACAGCTCGAACCGGCTGTGAAATATCAGCTGGTCAAATTACATACAGAACGTGCAGAGTATTTAAAAGAAGAAAGAGGGGAGCAATCATGAAAGCGATCATAAAAGAAGATGTGCAAGCATCTTTAGAACGATATGCGGACCGCCCTGTATATATCCATTTAGAAACCACCACAGGTTCTTATTCAGCGCACTTAAATGAAAAGAACATGACGGTTGTTGCGTATATTCGCAATGCAAAAGTTACTTATCATCAGGCAAAAATCAAAGGCAACGGGCCTTACCGCGTTGGCTTGAAAACAGAAGAAGGCTGGATTTATGCTGAAGGCTTGACTGAATACACGGTAGATGAAGAAAACCGTTTATTAATGGCGGGACATCTGCCGGGCGGTAAACTGGCTATTTCTCTGCAAATCAGCGAAAAACCATTCACAGTTTAAAAGAAAAGGGTGAATAATAATGAAAGAACATGTACTAGTAATCCTGCCTCACCCTGATGATGAATCATATGGAGTGGCAGGCCTCATTGCCTTAAACAGAAAAAAAGACATTCCCGTTACGTATGCCTGCGCCACTTTAGGTGAAATGGGCAGAAATATGGGCGATCCATTTTTCGCGAATCGGGAAACGTTGCCGCTGCTAAGAAAACAAGAGCTCATCAATGCTTGCAAAGAAATGGATATCAATGACCTTCGTATGCTTGGACTCCGTGACAAAACGCTCGAATTTGAAGACGATGAGTATTTAGCTGATATCATGGAAGAGATCATAGATGATGTAAAACCAAGTTTAATTGTCACATTTTATCCCGGACACGGTGTGCACCCTGACCATGATGCATGCGGGGAAGCGGTTATCCGTGCATTATATCGCAAAAAGAAAGAAGACCGTCCGCGTACAATCTGCATGGCCATTACCCGCAACAGAGAAGAGGTTCTCGGCGAAGCTGATGTCGTGCTTGATATCAAAGAAGTAGCTGATATTAAAATGAATGCGTTAAGAGCTCACCGCACACAAACAGAAGGCATGCTCAGAGAGCTTGAAGAGAAATTGAAAAATAATGAACCTGTTATGGCAACATGGTTTGAAGAAGAAATATATTGGACGTATCAATGGAATGATTAATCAAAAAGGTATAAGGCCTTAAGCCTTATACCTTTTTTAATTTTAAGTCCGATGCAATTGCTGAAGCGAGAGTGGATCTCAAGGAAATACCTTCGAAAGACAAACCTAGCTGAACCGCTGTTTGCGCGATTTCCGGACGGATTCCAGACAAAGTTGAAGAAACACCGATTAAACGAAGCGCCTCAATCAGACTGAACAGCTGATGGGCAACCATCGTATCAATCACAGCTACTCCTGACAAATCAATATACAGTTGTGTCACCTTTTTTTTCGCACATTGATGCAGTGTGTTTTCCATAATCAGCTTGGCGCGGACTGTATCAATATCTCCGATTAAAGGCAGCAGTCCGACGCTGTGAAACAGCACGATGACCGGAGCGCTCAATTCAGTAATCATATCTTTTTGGGCCTGAAGCTGAAGGCTTGTGTTTTTGTACATTTCTTCTATAAAAATATGAATCACAAGATCAAACGCTTTTATAAGGGCGTGATACAGGTCTTCGGCTTCTTCGCTTTTCACAGTATCCTGATTGAGATGGACAAATTCTTTCACATAGGAAACATATAAATCTCTCACTCTGACAAACTCCCGAATAATATAGTGGATAGGAGTTTTTAAATGCTCTTGATCCTGTGTGACTTCAAAAGCCCATTCTTTCAGTATAGGCAAGTATACGTCCTCATCATCTATAAAAATACGGTTTATTTTATAGTTAAAGGCAAGATTCTGGCTCTTTAAATTGTGAATGACAACAGGGTCTGTTGAGGCATAAATGGAATTGGGATCAGTCTCCTCGATTGTTTCATACCATGTTGAACTGATGGTTTCCGCATGCTGGGAAAGATACTCGAATAATTTTTTGTTTTTTGCCATGATTGATCACCTCTTTTAAATGTGTTGTTTTTGCGAATAACGTTTTTGCAGTTTTGCCAGCCTGAAAAACAGCCCAACTGCTCCGGCGGCGAGTCCCGCTATTAATCCAATCCAATAGCCGAATGCACCGAGGCTTGTAAACGTACCGACCATATAACCGACCGGAAGGCCAATGACCCAGTAAGAGACAAAAGCGGCCGCAAGCGTATAGTTCACATCTTTGTACCCTCTGAGTGCTCCCTGGATCGGTGCGGCAACAGCATCGGAAAGCTGAAAAAATAGCGCATAAATTAAAAAGTGCTGTGTCAGCCGGAGCACATCGGGGTCAGAAGTGTACATGCCCGCAATTTGCTCTCTGAATAAAAGGATACAGGCGGCAGTGAACAAAGAAAAGCCGATCGCCATCATGATGCCGATTAAGCTATATGAGCGTGCATCCTTAAAACGGGCTGCACCCGCTTCAAATCCGACAACAATTGTTAGAGCCATGGACACGCTAAGCGGCAGCATATATAAAAGAGACGCAAAATTCATGGCTGCCTGGTGGGACGCGATGGTCACTGTATGAAAATGGCTCATTAGAAGCGTGACAGCTGCGAAAATGCTCGTTTCAAAAAACACGGCGAACCCAATAGGCAGCCCGATTTTGAGCAAATTTTTGCATGCTTTCCAAGAGAACTTATACATGGTAAGAAAAATCCCGTATTCAGAAAACGGTGCGTTTTTATGAATAATGAAAAAACTGATGATGCAGATACACCAGTAAGTTAACGCGGATGCCAGCCCCGCGCCTACACCTCCAAGTGCCGGCATTCCGAACTTCCCGAAGATAAATACATAATTCAATACAAAATTGATTGGAAGAGAACTGAGTGTAATCATCATGGTGACTCTCGTTTTTCCTAATGAGTCGATGAATGATCTCAACACGGTGTAAACAAATAAAGGGAAAATTCCCAGTGATAAAAAGCCTAAAAAGTGTTTAGCAATCTGATGCACGTGAATATCAAGGTTCAATCGGCCAAGAATAAGGTCAACTGCAGCATATCCAATCACTAAAACGGCGATGCTAAGAAGCGCGGCCACGTATACAGCTTGTAAAACAGTAAAGGGAATCTTCTGTTTTTTCTCTGCGCCTAGTAACTGAGCGACAATCGGGGTGACCGCCATTAATATACCTGCAAGTCCTGTGTAAACAGGGGTCCAAAGGCTTGAGCCAATGGCGACACCAGCTAAATCAGCGGGGCTGACTTTCCCTGACATCACAGTATCTAGAAAAGTGATCAGAGAAAGCCCCGCTTGGGTAATGAATATCGGTATTAAAATGTGCAAGAGCTGTTTGATTTTTTCCCGGGCGTTTTGAGTTTCTTTCATACATTGATCTCCGTTTCTTTTTCATAACGAGAGAAATTATAACATTTTATGTATAAAAAGCAATGAACGCCGGGCCTATTCTTTTTTTGTCGGTTTCGTTTTTCTAAACATTTGGGCATAAATAAAAGAAAGCGAAATCACGCCTAAAAAGGTGCAAATATACTGAATGATTCTTTCGATTTCCATTCTTTACATCCCTCCTTTACCAATAGAATGTGCATCAATAAGATAAGCATTCGTGAAAAGTTGGAAATTTGAACAGGAGATGAAGGCTATGCGCTATGAGCAGATATCAGAAAATGCGTTCAAGGGGAAAATACAGGTGTACCTAGAGCAAATATTAGGTGATGCATCTCTAATCTTGAAAACGCTTCACGAAAAAGACCAGTGTCTCCTTTGTGAATTAGATGATTTGGGGCACGTTTTTCAGGACATGCAGGGGATTGCATCCTCCTTTTATTTGCAATCATACATTGAGGAATTTACGCCGGCATTTATTGAGCTGGCCAAGGCGATTAAAGCCTTATCGGAACATAAGCATGGAGCTTTAATTGTGATTGAAAGAGCAGACCCGGTTGAACGTTTTATTCAAAAAGGCACCTCCCTACACGCCGAGATCAGCTCTTCATTAATTGAAAGCATCTTTTTTCCCGGAAACCCTCTTCATGACGGCGCTTTATTAGTGAGGGAAAACAAACTCGTGTCAGCAGCCAATGTGCTCCCGCTGACGACGAAGGAAGTGGATATCCATTTGGGAACCCGGCACCGGGCGGCTCTCGGTATGTCGGGCTATACGGATGCACTGGTGCTCGTGGTTTCAGAGGAAACAGGTAAGATGTCGTTTGCCAAAGACGGTGTATTATATCCGTTAATTTCACCAAGAACGTAAAAATAATAAAAAGGGCCTGATTAAGAATCCTATCATGAGACAAAATGACTGAATTCGTATCTTTATTAAAGCATTCGCTTCAAGCTGAATGCTTTTTGTCTTGAAGACAGGGAATATAAACTGGTAGAAAAGTTATATGTGATGAATATTAATAAAGTGAAATACTTTACCTGTTTATGTATTTATAGTACCGTATAAAATATTATATAAATTTTCAAAGGAAGGGTGCTGCCGCATGGCAAATGTATTAATGATCGGTTTCCCCGGTGAAGGGCATATTAATCCCTCTATCGGTGTGATGAAGGAGCTGAAATCTCGGGGAGAAAACATTACGTACTACGCAGTGAAGGAATATAAAGAAAAAATCACAGCTCTTGATATAGAGTTTCGTGAGTATCATGATTTCAGGGGAGATTACTTCGGGAAAAACGCAACCGGTGATGAAGAAAGAGACTTTACTGAAATGATCTGCGCTTTTTTGAAAAGCTGTAAAGATATTGCGACTCATATTTATGAGGAAGTCAAACATGAATCGTATGATTATGTCATATATGATCACCATCTTCTCGCGGGTAAAGTCATCGCCAACCTGCTGAAGCTGCCAAGATTTTCATTGTGTACAACCTTTGCGATGAATGAGGAATTTGCGAAGGAAATGATGGGAGCGTACATGAAAGGATCACTTGAAGATTCGCCTCATTATGAATCATACCAGCAGCTTGCAGAAACTTTAAATGCTGATTTTCAAGCAGAGATCAAGAAGCCATTTGATGTTTTTTTAGCTGATGGTGACTTGACAATTGTCTTTACATCAAGGGGATTTCAGCCACTGGCTGAGCAATTTGGCGAGCGATATGTATTTGTCGGTCCTTCCATTACAGAAAGAGCCGGAAACAATGATTTCCCATTTGATCAGATTGACAATGAAAACGTGCTGTTTATTTCAATGGGAACCATTTTTAATAATCAAAAGCAGTTTTTTAATCAATGCCTTGAAGTGTGTAAGGATTTTGACGGTAAAGTTGTGCTTTCCATCGGCAAGCATATTAAAACAAGTGAGTTAAACGACATTCCGGAGAATTTCATTGTACGCCCGTATGTCCCTCAGCTTGAGATCTTGAAAAGAGCCAGCTTATTTGTGACACACGGCGGAATGAACAGCACAAGTGAAGGTTTGTATTTTGAAACCCCGCTCGTTGTCATTCCGATGGGAGGCGACCAATTTGTTGTCGCAGATCAGGTGGAAAAAGTCGGTGCAGGAAAAGTGTTAAAAAAAGAAGAATTATCTGAAAGCCTGCTGAAAGAGACGATACAAGAAGTAATGAATAATCGTTCGTATGCTGAAAAGGCAAAAGAAATTGGACAATCACTGAAAGCGGCAGGCGGCTCTAAAAAAGCGGCCGATAGCATTCTTGAAGCTGTAAAACAAAAAACTCAATCAGCAAATGCATAGTGTAAAAGCCTGTTCTTATCGAAAGAACAGGCTTTTTGCCATTTCATAAGAGGGATTTGATACGCCGATAGAGAATTGATTAGAAAAATAGACAAGAAAGGAGGAGAAACTGCTTCGTTCATCAATAGAAAACCATCATTTTTACCCTCACTTAAATAGTTCCTTAGACTTTCGAAAAACATATCGTGCTTATGTAAAATGTTAGATGTTTATTTGAAGGTTTAAAGGTCGAACGATGCTGAAAATGCTGCGCCAAATGTTTGAAAAGGGTTTAACTTGCTGAAAAATTGACGATAAAACAGTTGTGTGCCATTTTTGGAAACAAAATACTAGCTGTTTTTACAAAAAAACAGTTTAGGAGGTTGAATGAATGAAAAAGAAGATTGTAGCCGGCTTGGCTGTTTCTGCAGTTGTTGGGTCGTCGATGGCCGCAGCACCCGCGGAAGCAAAAACGATAAAAGTAAAAAGCGGTGACTCTCTTTGGAAACTTTCCCGCCAGTATGATACGACAATATCAGCTCTGAAATCCGAAAACAAATTGAAATCAACGGTGCTTTATGTCGGACAAAGTCTTAAGGTTCCTGAAAGCAGCAAAAAAAGCACGACATCCCCATCTAATTCAAGCAAAACGTCAACATACACAGTTGCATATGGTGATTCCCTATGGATGATTGCTAAAAATCATAAAATGAGTGTTTCTGAGCTTAAAAGCTTAAACAGCCTGAGCAGTGACCTGATTCGTCCGGGGCAAAAGCTTAAGATCAAAGGGACAAGCAGTTCAAGCGGATCAAATGGATCAAAGAAAAACAGCGGTTCCAATTCTTCAGGTTCTTCAAAAAGTACATATACGGTCAAGCTTGGTGACTCACTGTGGAAAATCGCAAACAGCTTAAATATGACTGTAGCCGAATTAAAAACTTTAAATGGCTTAACATCAGATACACTTTATCCTAAACAGGTGCTCAAAATAAAAGGAAGCAGTTCGCCTAAGAACGGAAACAGCGGTTCCAAAAAGCCGTCAAACTCCAATCCCTCAAAAAGAACGACGTACAAGGTAAAAGCAGGCGATTCGCTGTGGAAAATTGCAAATCGGCTCGGAGTCACTGTCCAAAGCATCCGTGATAAAAACAATTTATCATCGGATGTGCTGCAAATCGGGCAGGTTCTGACTATTTCTGGAGCATCAAAATCTAATCCTTCAAATCCGACAAAGCCAACAAAGCCAAAAGATAACTCAGGGTCAAACATTCAAATAGGCTCGAAGATTGACAGAATGATCACGGAAGCGAAAAAATATGTCGGAGTGCCTTACCGATGGGGCGGAAACACGCCTGCCGGTTTTGATTGCAGCGGCTTCATTTATTACCTCATTAATAATGTATCATCTATATCAAGATTGAGTACGGCAGGATATTGGAATGTCATGCAGAAAGTCAGCCAGCCGTCAGTAGGAGACTTTGTCTTCTTTACCACATATAAATCCGGCCCGTCTCATATGGGGATTTATCTAGGCGGCGGTGATTTTATTCATGCAAGCTCATCGGGCGTCGACATTTCCAATCTCAGCAATTCGTATTGGAAACAGCGGTACTTGGGCGCAAGAAGTTATTTTTAAAAATGAGTATGACAAAAAGCCTTTTATAGGCTTTTTTGTTTATACCAGACAATGATTGACCACACTGTTAGAAAAAACAAGGGGGAGACAGTATGCACCGTCTCTTGCTGTTGATGATGCTGACGGCACTGGGAGTTGCCGGATGCGGACAAAAAAAACCTCCAGACCCTCCTAACCGGGTGCCGGAAAAAAAAGTGGTTGAAACGTCAGCGTTTGGTCATCATGTCCAGCTGGTCAATCGTGAAGGGAAAGCAGTCGGTTTTATAGAGATCAAAGAATCAGATGATGAAGGCCTCGATATTCATATTTCCGCAAACAGCCTGCGTCCAGGTGCTTCTCTCGGTTTTCATATTTATGAGAAAGGTTCTTGTGTCAGGCCGGATTTTGAATCAGCGGGCGGTCCCTTTAATCCACTGAACAAAGAACACGGCTTCAATAATCCGATGGGGCATCATGCCGGAGATCTGCCGAACCTTGAAGTCGGTGCTGATGGAAAGGTAGATGTCATAATGAATGCGCCTGACACTTCACTGAAAAAAGGAAGTAAACTAAATATTCTCGACGAGGACGGAAGTGCATTTATTATTCATGAACAAGCGGACGATTATCTGACAAACCCAAGCGGCAATTCCGGTGCGCGTATTGTCTGCGGAGCCCTTTTGGGAAATAACGAGAAGCAGTAATATCATCCAAGCCCTTTTGTATTGAGCATACAGGGGCTTTTTTAGTATACTCGTTAATGGAATATGAATAGGAAAGGGAATCTGTCTATGACAACTCAACTACAGCACTTAACATTGCCGGAAGATATACAACAAAAGCTTTTATCATATAAAGAGCAGCCTATTTCCCCGGAGTTTCAATCGCTTATAGGAACATCAGGCTATGAGGCGGAGGATGAAGCCATTTTATTTGACGCCATTATTGCATTAGCCATGGGGAAAAATGTCCTGCTGAAAGGGCCTACAGGTTCAGGAAAAACAAAGTTGGCAGAAACATTGTCCAGCTATTTTAATAAACCGATGCACAGCGTCAACTGTTCAGTCGACTTGGACGCTGAGGCATTGGTCGGTTATAAAACGATTGAAAATCAATCTGGCCAGGCGACAATCGAGTTTGTTTCAGGACCTGTTACAAAGGCAATGAAGGAAGGCCATTTTCTTTATATAGATGAAATCAATATGGCGAAGCCGGAAACACTGCCTATTTTAAACGGTGTATTAGATTACAGAAAAATGATGACAAATCCGTTTACAGGCGAGGTCATACGGGCTAAAAGCGGTTTCGGAGTCATTGCAGCCATCAATGAAGGTTATGTCGGAACTGTTCCTCTGAATGAAGCGTTGAAAAACCGTTTTGTCATCATTGATGTGCCTTATATTAAAGGCGAGCTGCTGAAACAAGTGCTCATGTCTCAGTCAGCCCTGAAAGACGAGAAATTGATTGACAGATTTATCACGCTTTCCTCTGACTTGATCGTTCAGGCCCATAACGGACAGGTGTCTGAAGAAGCGGCGTCCATCAGAGCTTTAATCGATACATGTGATTTAGCTGCTTATATTCCGCCGCGTCGTGCCATTGAGCGAGGAATTGTAGAAAAGCTTGATGATGATCGGGAAAAAGCGGCCGTCCGAAATATTGCAGAAACTCTGTTTGAATGAGGGGGCTGCGATGAAATTTATCAAATTTAACGACAGCACGATTGATTCATTTTTATTTATGATGCTGACTGATTTGGCCAAAACACTCACCAAGAGTGAAGCGGTAGAAGTGGAGTATGGCGTTCAGTCCTATTACAATCCATTTGAAAAGAAAATCTATATGAGCCACTTTTGGAAAGACAGGGCAGCTGAGGACATGGAAGCGGGTCTGAAAAGCGACGTCTACCTGCGTTCAGTCGGAACAAGATATAGCTCGCTGCATGAGTTTGCGAACTTTTTGAATGATATCCATCGTCATCTCACCTTTAAAAGTTTTGCCAAGCAGCTCTTTATGCTGCTTGAAGACATTAGGATCGAAGAATGCATCAAACGTGAGCGTCCGGGTACGAAACATGTATTTGCGAAGCGAAAAGACATGTACAGAAAACATTTCTCAACCCAGCTGACCTTAAATTTGGAACGAAGCATTTTTACCGATGCGCTCTTTTGCGCGATCTATGTCAAGCTCACAGCGGAATCGCCGCTCGAGACCCTTCCATCCATGCGTGAAGATATCGATCTGATGCGCCCGTTTATTGAGCAGCAGCTCTTGCGTGTGTATGAAGCAGATTCGACACGGCAGGTTCTGAAAATTGTTGAGGACCTCATGGACGGACTTGAAGAGGTACTCGATAAAGACATGTTGAACACCTACTTCTTTTTGCCTGAGCTTGATTACGCAAAAGCTGCAGAACAGCCGTTATTTGAAGAAGAGAAAAAAGCGCCGAAGCTGAGTGATGACATCACGCTTCCAAAACAATCAGACGGTGATGAGGATATCCATGAAGAAGAAATGCCGACATGGCACCGGGAAACAGAAGCACCGTCTAAAAGCTTCCTTCAATTTGATATTGAACACGGCGCAAAATCAGATTTAGGAAAAGATGCTTCAAGGGAAGGCGACGATGGAGATCAGGCCCTTGGCTCTGTTCAAGGATCAGCCAGACAAACGAAACGGAAAGACTATTCCAAGCTGGAAGCGCTGGAGTCTCAAAAAGACCAGCCGAACGGAGCGGGTATGGCTGACGGCAAAGAAAATAAATATGCATTTCCAATTTATAAAGAACCGCAGCCGGCAACCAGTGAAGAGGAGCTTTCTTATAAACAGCAGGCAAAAACGATTGAATCGTATCAAAAGCGTTTGAAACAAATGATTCAAAAAACGCTTGAACATAAAAAAACATTGCCGAGAACAGATCTTCATGCCGGGAGACTGAATAATAAGCTTCTTCGTTACTTCACTGAGCGAAATCCGCGCCTGTTCTACAAAAAGCAAGAACCGTCTACAGAAATCGACGCAGTTTTTACATTGCTGGTCGATTGTTCCGCCAGCATGTTCGACAAAATGGACGAAACAAAACGAGGAATCGTGTTGTTTCACGAAGCGCTGAAATCGGTAGCGGTTCCGCATCAGATTGTCGGTTTTTGGGAGGACACAAATGATGCAACCGAAACAAGCCAGCCAAACTATTTCAATACGGTTATTCCCTTCCAATCATCATTAAGACAAGATTCTGGACCGGCCATTATGCAGCTTGAGCCAGAAGAAGATAACCGTGACGGGTACGCAATTAGGCAGATGACGAAAAAAATGCTGCATCGCAGCGAGGCGCAAAAGTTCTTAATTGTTTTCTCAGATGGAGAGCCGGCCGCATTTGGCTACGAACAAAATGGGATCGTTGATACAAGTGAGGCGGTTATCGAAGCCCGAAAAAGAGGAATAGAAGTGATAAATGTTTTTCTCTCCAACTCAGAAATAGAAGAATCGCAAATGAAGACGATCCAGGATATGTACGGAAAATTCAGTATATTTGTCCCGGATGTTGATCAGCTACCGGATGTTTTGTATCCGCTGCTGAAAAAACTGCTTCATAAAAGCATAGGATAGCCCTTAATCCTATGCTTTTTGGCGTTTGTTTTTTCGAATGATTAAATTTTTTGTTTTTTATAAAGGTTTTTTACTATTTTGTGAACAATCAAGGTAGAATCAAATTGCAAACAGTGGTAAAATATCGTTGGAAGCGTTTTTATTACATAATTTTGGACACAGCGTTCGAAAGTTATTTCAAGATAGTGAATCAATCACTTGATTATTTAAGTTGGGGGTAATATTCAAATGTTTCAAAATAGTATGAAACAACGAATGAATTGGGAAGATTTTTACGGTCCGAACCTCGGCTATGCGCTGGAGCTTTACGATCAGTATACCCAGGATCCGAACAGCATTGACCCGGATTTGAAGGAAATGTTCGACGAGCTCGGTGCTCCGCCAAGCGATATAAAAGAGGCCTCGGGAACAAAAGAAAAGGGACGTGTTACAGCCGATCTGATTCAAAAGATCGCATCCGCAGTCAGACTTGCAGAAGATATCCGAACCTATGGCCATTTGAACGCTTCCGTCAATCCGCTCAGAAAGGATGAGAAAAAGAGCGAACTTTTTCCATTATCCGATTACGGGCTAACAGAAGAGGAAATAAAAGCAATACCTGCGTCTGTCATCTGCAAAGACGCTCCTAAAAACATTACGAACGGTTTAGAAGCCATTCAGTATTTACGAAATACGTATAAAAGAACCATCTCTTTTGAATTTGACCATGTGCATGACTTCAAAGAGCGCGAGTGGCTGACAAGAAAGATTGAATCTGGCGAGCTGTTCCAGAAGAACTCAGCTGAAAAGCTGTCAGCTGTGCTGGAAAGATTGACAGAAGTAGAGGGCTTTGAGCAGTTTTTGCACCGCACATTCGTCGGGCAGAAGCGCTTTTCCATTGAGGGTCTGGACGCTCTTGTTCCAGTGCTTGATGACATTATTGCACAATCTGTCAAATCAGGCACGACAAGCGTCAACATCGGGATGGCGCACAGGGGACGCCTGAATGTCTTGGCACATGTGCTCGGCAAACCGTATGAAATCATCTTCTCTGAATTCCAGCATGCGCCGAATAAAGATCTTGTCCCGTCTGAGGGATCAATTGGAATCAGCTACGGATGGACAGGGGATGTCAAATACCATTTGGGGGCGAATCGGGAGCTTCAAGACGCTGAAACAAAATCAGCGCGCATTACGTTAGCGAACAATCCGAGCCACTTGGAATTTATCAATCCGATTGTTGAAGGCAGCACAAGAGCAGCACAGGAAACGCGAACACAAAGCGGATACCCGGTACAAGATGAAACAAAATCGCTTGCCATTTTAATCCATGGAGACGCTGCATTTCCTGGGGAAGGAATTGTAGCTGAAACATTGAATTTAAGCTCTTTAAAAGGGTATCAAGTAGGCGGTGCGATTCATATTATCGCCAATAACATGATCGGATTTACAACAGAAAGCGCTGAATCCAGATCGACAAAATATGCCAGCGACCTGGCCAAGGGTTATGAAATTCCGATTGTTCACGTGAATGCGGACGATCCTGAAGCTTGTCTTTCAGCTGTTAAGTTTGCGGTCGAATACCGAAAAACATTCAACAAGGATTTTCTGATTGATTTGATCGGGTACAGACGCTATGGACACAACGAAATGGATGAACCGTCAACCACTCAGCCAATGCTGTATGATGCTGTCAGAAAGCATCCGACCGTCAAACAAATTTTCGCTGAAAAGCTGGTAAAAGAAGGCGTGCTTACCGAGGAAGTCGTTCAAAACATCGAAAAATCGGTAACGAAGCGCATTGAGGATGCATATCAGAAAGTTCCGTCTAAAAAGGAACACACTGCTTGTGAAATTGAACTTCCAGAGCCTGTATCAAACGGTTTCCCAGATGTGGACACTTCGATTGATTTTGATGTGCTCCGCAAGTTGAATGGCGAATTGATCAACTGGCCGGAGTCATTTAATGTTTTCGGCAAGCTAAAGCGCATTTTAGAAAGACGCGCCAAGGCGTTCGATGATGACAGAAAAGTGGAATGGTCTTTGGCAGAATCACTCGCGTTTGCTTCAATTATGAAAGACGGAACACCGATTCGTTTAACAGGACAGGATTCCGAGCGCGGAACGTTCGCCCAAAGAAACCTTGTGCTTCATGACAGTGAGACGGGCAAAGAATTTGTGCCGCTTCATCACTTATCTGACTGCAGCACATCATTTGCTGTTCATAACAGCCCGCTGTCTGAAGGATCGGTTCTCGGTTTTGAATACGGCTATAACGTGCATTCACCGGAAACGCTTGTTTTGTGGGAAGCACAGTACGGAGATTTTGCCAACGCTGCTCAAGTGTATTTTGACCAATTTATTTCTGCCGGACGCGCGAAATGGGGCCAAAAATCCGGATTAGTCATGTTGCTCCCGCACGGTTACGAGGGACAGGGGCCTGAGCACTCAAGCGGAAGAATCGAGCGATTCCTGCAGCTTGCAGCGGAAAACAACTGGACGGTTGCCAACCTGACAAGCGCGGCACAGTATTTCCATATTTTAAGAAGACAGGCTAAAATGCTGCTTCGTGAAGAAATCAGACCGCTCGTCATTATGACGCCGAAGAGCCTTCTTCGCAACCCAAATACGGTGTCGGAAGTGCAGGAGCTCAGCGAAAGCCGCTTCCAGCCTGTTTATGAACAGTCGGGACTTTCTCATGACTATGAAAAAGTAACCAGACTTGTATTATCCAGCGGTAAAGTGTCTATAGACATTAGCGATCATTTTAATAAGTTAGAAGACGGTAAAGAGTGGCTTCACATTGCGAGAATCGAACAGCTGTATCCATTCCCGGCAAAAGGAGTCAAAGAATTATTTGCAAAACTTCCGAACCTGAAAGAAATCGTTTGGGTGCAGGAAGAGCCGCAGAACATGGGGGCTTGGGGTTATATCAGCCCGTATTTGACAGAGATTGCACCAGAGGGAGTAAGCGTTCAATATATTGGACGAAGAAGACGATCCAGCCCTGCAGAGGGAGATCCGACAGTTCATAAAAAAGAACAGGAACGTATTGTATCTGATAGCTTGACTCGCAAAAACTAAGGGGGAAATGAAAAATGGCGGAAATTAAGGTACCTGAATTAGCAGAATCAATCTCAGAAGGAACAATAGCCCAATGGTTAAAGCAGCCTGGTGACTATGTAGAACAGGGTGAATATCTGCTTGAACTAGAAACGGATAAAGTGAATGTTGAATTGACAGCAGAAGAATCGGGTGTACTTCAAGAGGTATTGAAAGATTCGGGTGATACCGTCCAGGTCGGAGAAATTATCGGTACGATTTCAGAAGGCGCGGGTGAAAGTTCTGCCCCTGCTCCTACAGAGAAAGCAGAAAGCAAGGAAAGCGTAAAAGAAGAGAAACAGGCTGAACCAGCTGCACAAGAGGTGAGCGAGGAAGCACAATCTGAAGCAAAATCAAGAACGATCGCTTCTCCGTCGGCCCGTAAGCTGGCGAGAGAAAAAGGAATTGACCTGTCTCAAGTTCCAACTGGAGATCCGCTTGGAAGAGTGCGCAAGCAGGATGTCGAAGCGTACGAAAAACCGGCATCAAAACCGGCTCCTCAGCAAAAGCAGCAGCCTCAGGCTCAAAAAGCACAGCAAAGCTTTGAAAAACCTGTTGAAGTGCAAAAAATGTCACGCCGCAGACAAACGATTGCAAAACGCCTTGTAGAGGTACAGCAAACATCAGCGATGCTGACCACATTTAATGAAGTGGACATGACGGCTGTCATGAATCTCAGAAAACGCCGCAAAGATCAATTCTTTGAGCAAAATGAAGTGAAGCTCGGCTTTATGTCTTTCTTCACGAAAGCGGTCGTGGCTGCATTGAAAAAATATCCGCTGTTGAATGCAGAAATTCAAGGCGATGAGTTGATCGTTAAAAAATTCTACGATATCGGAATCGCTGTTGCTGCTGATGAAGGCCTTGTCGTTCCGGTTGTGCGGGATGCGGATCGCCTGACATTTGCAGGAATCGAAAAAGAGATCGGCGAGCTTGCGAAAAAAGCAAGAAACAATAAATTAACCCTTAGCGAGCTTCAGGGAGGCTCTTTCACGATTACAAACGGAGGGACTTTCGGTTCATTGATGTCAACTCCAATTTTAAACAGCCCGCAAGTCGGTATACTGGGCATGCATAAGATTCAGCTGCGCCCTGTAGCCATTGATGAAGAGCGTTTCGAAAACCGTCCGATGATGTATATCGCTTTATCTTATGATCACCGAATTGTAGACGGTAAAGAAGCGGTTGGTTTCCTCGTGACAATCAAAAATTTACTGGAAGATCCTGAACAGCTTTTATTAGAAGGATAATAAAAAAGGGTACATCACGATAAAGTGATGTACCTTTTTTGATGCATATTTAAAGTGATAGATTGCTGCTTTCGGATCCAGCTTGTATCTTTTTCACTTTTTTGGACCAATATGTTGCAAGCATAGAACCTGAAAGGTTATGCCACACACTGAATATTGCGCTTGGTACGGCAGATAGCGGTGAGAAATGAGCCGTGGCAAGTGCAGCCCCAAGCCCGGAGTTTTGCATGCCGACTTCGATTGCAATCGCTTTTTGAGACGGGTAATCCATTTTTAAAAGCTTTGCACAAAGAAACCCAAGTAAATAACCGATACCATTATGCAGGATAACAACTGAAAAAATGAGCAACCCCGATTGAAGCAGATTTTCCCGATTGCCGCTGACGACAGCTGAGACAATCGCAACGATGCCAATGACAGAAACAAGCGGAAGGGCATGTACGGCTTTTGCCACTTGTTTTCTGAAAAACATTTTGACAATCAGACCTGCAATGATCGGAAATAAAACCGCCTGTAAGATTGAGATAAACAAAGACCCCGGCGAGACAGGAAGCCATTCTTTGGCAAACAGCATAATCAACAACGGTGTTACAACAGGTGCCAATAAGGTAGAAATTGTCGTAACCGCAACAGAAAGGGCAGTATTTCCTTTTGCTAAGAATGTCATAACATTAGATGCAGTTCCCCCGGGACAGCAGCCGACAAGAATAACACCAACTGCGATTTCAGCTGGAAGATGAAGCCCAAATGCGAGGCCGAAAGCAACGAGCGGCATGATCGTATACTGAGCTATTACTCCAATAATAACTTGCCAAGGCTTTCTGACCAGCTCTTTGAAATCATCGGCTTGCAGTGTAAGGCCCATCCCAAACATGATAATGCCAAGAAAAATCGTAATATAAGAACTGATCCACGTAAATAAAGATGGGAAAGAAAATCCCAGCACTGCAAAAACAATGACCCATATGCCAAAGGTTTGTCCTGCAAAATGACTTATTTTTCTAATGATGTCCATAAAAACACTCCTAACACACTTATCAAGAACTTCAGCAGAAATTCTTACAAATTTCATAACATTCTCTTATTATAAATAATTTTCTGAATAATTCAATATTAGTTTTTGGCAGATGTCTATAGATATATGATGTAAACTAATTAAAATGTTCTTGACTATATAGGAAGATATTCTTACAATGAACCTTTATAATGGTTAGATCAAATAGGAGTGATACGGTGAAGGAAGCAAATCAATGGTCTTCGAAGCTCGGCTTTATTTTAGCCGCGGCAGGATCAGCTATCGGGCTTGGTGCGATATGGAAATTCCCATATGTTGCCGGAACCAGCGGAGGAGGCGCATTTTTACTTATTTTTATTTTATTTACGGTTTTAATCGGACTGCCTTTATTGTTAGGTGAATTCATCATAGGCAGAAGAACACAGAAAGATGCCGTTCAGTCCTATAAAACACTTGCTCCAGGAACGAAGTGGCATTGGATCGGTTATTTAGGCATGGTGACGTGCTTTATTCTTCTATCTTTCTACAGTGTCGTAGGCGGATGGATTTTAATTTATATTATAAAAGGCTTCACTGGCGGTTTATCGCAAACATCTGGTTTTGATACGATATTTGCAAGTACCATTTCAAATCCTTATTTGGCTGTAGGAGGCCAGCTGCTCTTTATGGTGGTAACAATTTTAGTTGTTGCAAAAGGGGTAAGCAGCGGAATTGAAAAAGCAAGCCAAGTATTAATGCCGGCGCTTTTTCTATTATTCATCATTTTAATGGTGCGTTCGGTTACACTTGATGGCGCGATGGAAGGAATCAAATTTTTCCTCATGCCTGATTTAACTGCAATTGATGCCAATACCATTTTATATGCAATGGGACAATCCTTTTTCTTATTAAGTGTCGGTGTATCTGTCATGGTAACGTATAGCGCTTATTTAGAGAAACAGGAAAATCTGGTACAGTCCGCTGTATCTGTAACTGTTATGAACATGCTTGTTGCTGTAATGGCCGGAATTGCGATTTTTCCAGCTGTATTTTCATTCGGCCTCAAGCCAGACCAAGGCCCGGTTCTGTTATTTAACGTTCTGCCGACTGTGTTTAATCAAATGCCGTTCGGAATTATCTTTTTATTAGCATTTTTACTTCTATTTTTATTTGCTGCATTGACATCTGCTTTTTCAATGCTGGAAATTTTGGTCGCAGTACTGTCGAAAGGCGATGTCAATAAGAGAAAACGATTCGCTTGGTTAGGCGGAATTGCTATTTTTATTGTCGGTGTGCCGTCTGCATTGTCATACGGTGTCTTAAGTGACGTCTCTATATTTCATCTGTCTATTTTTGATGCGGCCGACTATCTTGTGAGCAATATTTTAATGCCGTTAGGTGCGTTACTGATTTCGATTTTTGTCCCGCTAAAAATACCGAAACAGGATTTGTTTGACGAGCTGAAAAGCGGTTCCAATCTCAAACGAAAGTGGTTTGCGGTTTGGCTGCTGCTTATTCGATATTTATCTCCTGTTGCCATTATCATCGTGTTTTTGCATGTGGTAGGGATTTTTTAACACACGAAGCCCCCGAGGAAAGGGGGCTTTTTTTAATAGAGCTTCCAAACGACTTCTTTTGCCTGCTCAAAACGTTTTTCAGCCTCGCGCCAATCCACGACATTCCACCAGTGATCGACATAGCTGGCCCGGTCATTTTTGTATTGCAAATAGTAGGCATGCTCCCATACGTCAAGCGGTAAAAGGGGGATCACATCCCATTGCTGGTGTTTTTCTGCCGTTAAAATCTCCAGCCGTCCTGATCGAGGTGCCCAGACCAGAATGGCCCAGCCGACGCCTTCCACTTTTTTAGCGGCCTGGGTAAAATGTTCTTTAAAAGCGGAATAGCTTCCAAATGAAAGGTCTATCATTTGGAACAATGCCCCTGTAGGACGCCGTTTTCCGTTTGGATGCATAGAAAACCAAAAAATACTGTGCAAATAATGGCCTGCTCCATGGAACGCAAGCTCTCTTTCCCAATGAGTGATTAAGTCATAATTCTTTGTTGCTCTCGCTTTTTTAAGCTCTGATTCTGCTTTGTTCAGGCCATCGACATAGCTTTGATGATGTTTTGTATGATGAAGGACCATAATATCGCGTGAAATATAAGGTTCTAAGGCGGAGTATTTGTAAGGAAGCTTTGGCAGCACGTGTTTCCCTATAGGGACATATGCGCGTCTTTCACTTGTATCATCTGATTCTGTAATATCCCGGTAAAGGGCAGCGGCCTGTTTATACCAATCTTCTTCTGTTGTTTGGTCATCTTCCAGAGCCTCAATCATCTTGTCGATTTGATCTTCAAACTGGTCAAGCTGTCCTCGCTTTTGAATCTGATCTTTCAGGGCTTCACACCAATTGAACATCTCCGTTTGATAAGATTCACGTTTCATTTGCTGTCTCCTTTTCAATAGAATCTAAATATTTCCCGACAGCCAGCAAAGAGAATACATATGGATAACTGTGATAGCGAATATAAAATTGCTTCGGCAATCCGATCCCTGCTGGATACGCGAGGCTATCGGCGCTATGCGAACTGCTGTCGGTAAGGTATTGCATGCCTTTCACAACAGACGGATGTTCGGAATTTTCATATGTGAGCAAAGCGTCTAAAGCCCAGGCCGTTTGTACAATGGTTCCTCTATGAAGCGGTACATATGTTTTGATTTCGGCGCTTTTGCAGGATTCTCCCCAGCTTCCGTCATCATTTTGTATGGATTTGAGCCAACGCAGAGCCTTTTGTATACCGGGATGCTTTCGGTCAACCCCGCATGCATGCATACCAGTAAGAGCAGCCCAAGTGCCGTAAATGTAGCAAACACCCCATCTGCCGTACCAAGACCCATTTTGTTCCTGATGTTCGAATAGCCACTTCACTGCGCGTTGAATATGTTGTTGTTTTTCTGTGAAGCCAACTTTCTCGCCTAAAAAGTGCAGTACTCGTCCGGTGAGGTCGGCGGTTGAAGGGTCAACTGCAGCGTCCTCGGCGGATTCAAGCGGCAGAAGGCGGATCAGTGGATGGTTCACGTTTTTTTCAAAAGCAGAAAATCCGCCGTCATTGTTTTGCATCGATAAAAGCCAAGATACCCCCCGCTCCCATGCTGCAGGAGAATGATTGCGGGGAATCGCCTTTAAAACGGCTGCAGTGTCGTCACAGTCAGGGTTATTTGTATTAATGTTTGAAAACCCCCAGCCGCCAGGAACTGAATTTGGATTTTTGACAGACCAATCTGCTGTTTTGGTATGCTGGCGTTCTAGCAAAAAGTCGGCTGCTTTTGTAACAGAGCCATCCGTTTCGGTCACACCATTTTTTTGAAGGGCATAGCTGATTAGAGCTGTATCCCAAACAGTTGAAGTAGAGTTTTCCAGATAAGGAATCCCGTTGCATTTAGTCACCAGTGATTTAATGCCGGTAATCGCTCTCCTGATAATAGGAGAATAGCGTGACACACCAAGTGACAGAAGGCTGTAAACCATATATATGGTTGCGCTCGCATAGCTGTATAATGTTCCATCTTTTTCAATCCGGTCCAGCATATACGTTTTAGCTGTCTGTAGGCCCAGCTGCTGAAAAGCAAATGGTGCATGAAAAACGCGTTTCCAATGTGACAAAATAGACGTGAGATCTCTTTCATCGAAAGCATCAGACCGAAGCCAAGTGAAAGGATTTTTTGTCATGTGCGGATCGAGATGGCGAAGAGATGAAATATTGCGGTTAATAAGGACAAATCGCTGATTGAGTGTTACAGCCATAGGAGCAAAATGAATACGGGCATATGAGCTGAACTGATAGAAATGAATCGGCAATGTTGGGGGGAGCGCCATGAGTGATAATGGTAAATACAAAGCAGGCCAAGGGTAAAGCCCGTTCGCGGCAAGCATCCATTTTGTCATAAAATGAACATGTCTCAAACCGCCATATGAGATGATAAATTGTTCAGCTTTCTTCATGTGCGGCTCAGATCTGTGAAAACATCCTGAAGCCAGCATCCCGACATATCCTTGGACGGTAGCCGTTAGATTTCCGCACGTTTCGTCGGGATAGTTGATAAATGTGCCGTCTGGCTGCTGTTTTGCATGAATGCCGGCTGCAAGGGATGATATCAGTTCTTTTTCATTTTCGCCTTCATCTAGTGAGGTAAGGAGCAAAATAAAAAAGGAATTTGTCATGATTGGTCCTTCAAAGCAAAATGTCCATGAACCATCAGCATTTTGCCTGTCTCTTAACTCGGTAATGGTTTTCTTTTGAAAACGCCTCACTTTCTCCTGAAGTGTGCCCATCACGCTCAACTCCTTCAGAAGCATATATATTCAGCGTCTTTTACTGCCATTACAGAAAGAAAAAAACTGCTGGCAGGCAGCAGTTTTTTAAACATACATGTTAGTCTTCAAGGTTTACCCATACACTTTTGACTTCTGTGTAATTATCCAAGGCATATGATCCCATTTCTCGTCCGAGTCCTGACTGTTTATAACCGCCAAATGGAGACGCCGCGTCAAACACATTATAGCAGTTGACCCAAACGGTTCCGGCTTGAAGTCGGTCCGCGATATAGTGAGCCTGCTTGACGTTCTCTGTCCATAGTCCGGCTGCAAGCCCATATTCTGAATGGTTTGCCCGTTCAATAACTTCATCGACTGTTTCGTACGGAATTGCAGTCAGCACGGGTCCGAAAATTTCTTCTTTTGCGATGGTCATTTCGTCTTCAACATTCGCAAACACAGTCGGTGCGACAAAATATCCTGCTTCAAAAGGACAGCTTCCGCCGGTCACTGCTTTTGCTCCTTCATCTTTTCCTTTTTGAATATAGGAAAGAACGCGCTCATGCTGTTCCTTGCTTACGAGAGGCCCGATTTGAGTATCTTTATGAAGTCCCGCTCCTTGGCGGAGTGACTCAGCATAGGACGCCATTTCATCAACAACTTCATCATATTGGTCTTTATGAATGAAGACACGTGAGCCCGCACAGCAGACTTGGCCCTGGTTAAACATCACACCGTTTAAAGCGCCCGGGATGGCTTTTTTCAAATTCGCATCCGGCAGAAGAATATTAGGTGATTTTCCGCCCAGCTCCAATGTAACACGCTTAATGCTTTTCGCTGCGGTGGACATGATTTTCTTTCCGATTTCAGTGGAACCGGTAAAGGCAATTTTATCAACCGCTTCGTGGTTCGTCAGCGCTTCTCCCGCATCTTCACCGAATCCCGGGATGATGTTGATTACACCGGCAGGGAAACCGGCTTGGTCAATTAATTCTGCCAAATAAAGAGCTGAAAGCGGTGTTTGTTCAGCCGGTTTGAGGACGATTGTACAGCCTGTTGCAAGTGCCGCGCCCATTTTCCACATCGCCATCAGGAGCGGGAAATTCCATGGAATGATCTGGCCGACGACACCGACAGGCTCATGACGCGTATAATTAAAATAAGCGCCGGAAACCGGAATCGTCTGTCCTGTTATTTTTGTACACCAGCCGGCGTAATAGCGCATATGCTCAATAGCCAGCGGAATATCTCCATTAGTCGTTTCATTGATCGGTTTCCCATTATCAAGTGTTTCAAGCTGAGCAAGCTCAGTTTTATGCTCTTCCATTAAGTCCGCCAGCTTATACATCAGTCTGCTTCTCGAAGCTGGAGACATTGTTCTCCATTCACCTTGGTCAAAGGCTTTCCGGGCAGCTTTAACCGCTTTGTCCACATCCGCAGCCTGGGCTTCATACAGCGTCATCAAGGTTTCGCCGGTCGCCGGGTTTGGAGTGTCAAAGGTTGCCCCTGAGGCACTCGGAACAAACTTACCGTCAATATAAAGCTTCTTTGTTCCCTGTAAAAATGTCTCCAGCCTTTTCGTCACTTGCATCGTTAAAGAACTCATCCGTAACAAACCTCCAGTCATTTTTTATGGTCTGTTCTGAGATTCTTGGTGATAGCACATTGATTCCTGGATTGAATAGCAGAAATAAGCTGTGATAGTTGCTTCAAACGTAAGCGTATACAAACATTCTATAATAGAAATCAAGGCAAAATCAATGAATAACCGATATTGCAATTTACAAAAGAAAAAAGCTACAATAAGCTTATAGATAAGAAAAGGAGATTTCATCATGATTCATAAAAATTGGCTTGAAAAAGAAACAATTAAAAAAGTAAAGTGTGTGCAGACAAACGCAAAAAAATATATCGTAAACCGCGTTTTAACGCCGGGAAAAGAATATGAAGTAAAAAATGAAACAGAGGAGTTTCTCTTTGTGGTCGACAATACGAATAAAGTCGGCGGCTATTATAAAGAATACTTCGAAGAGATGTAATGCTTCCTTGAATAATCAGGAATATTTTGTTAAAAGTGGTCAATCCACAAAACCGCAGCTCAGCTGCGGTTTTTTTGTGGTTAAAACAGGAAATATAAAACAAGAATAAAAAATCATTAAAAACCACTTTTTTATAAAAACATTGCTGAATATTGAAACTTTTTTCTCTGTATGTGCGTATTACTTGATGACAACAGCTTAAAAGCCAAAAAACAAATCAAAAATTTGAAAAATGTAATCTGTTCGTAATGGTTTAAATGTCTTCTATGTCGTATTCTTATATAGGGATAAAGGACTTATTTTTATGTAGTGAATGATAAAACAAATAGATAAATGCAGAAAGAGGGGTTCTTCATTGGGTATTTTTTCTGTTAGCAGATCAACGGACGCAAAGAAGCTTGAGGCTTTGCTCGTTGAAGGGGAAAGAATAGAATCGATTTATAAGCTCCGAGTGGACCAAATTTGCTTTACAAATAAGCGGATCATTTTCTTTGACAATAAAATGTTTTCTAAAAAGAAGGTTCGTGTATTTCTTCCATATAAAACAATTGAAAGCTTTGCCATTCAAGAAGCGGGAATGTTTGATCCGGACACTGGGCTTTTATTGATGACAAGAAGCAAAACGTTCGAATTAGAATTTGCGAAAGACACCGATTTAAGCGAGGTTCAGGCGGTGCTGACAAAGCATTTGTGCAGCTGAATATTTGATGAGCCAGCCGTTCAAAAAATGGTTAGGCTTTTTTTTATATATAAAAACAAGAACAGGGCATGTGCGCCCTGTTCTTATTACTTATTACACCACACTGTTTTTCGCTGAGTTCGAATCAACAAGATCTGCATCTAATACATTTGAAATCGGTACGACAAGAGGAGTAAAGTCGCCATTTTCTTCTCCAAACCCTTGATTTATTTTAGCTGATAAAAAGTAATCGACCTGCTGATACGGACCGAGTGTTAAAGAGGAACCACGGTCCATTGTATTGATTTTAAATCCGCCGACATTCACGACGGAGGGAGAAAAGAACATCTCATCACTTCCTTTTGATTGAGGAGTTAACCGCTTCACTTTCAAAAGAGGCCGGAGAATCAATTTGGTCTCTGTCATCCACATGGCTTCTCGTGCCCATAAATCCGCTCGCATCTCCAAAATTCTGTCCGTAGCCTTGATTTTTTTTATCAGAATTTTGCCATTCTGCCAATAAATTTTGTCCTACGTTAACCGCTGAAGCATTTTCAAAGGAATTAATTTTCAGCATGAAAATATTAATATTGATATACGGAGTTGGTTGAACCACAGGCAAACCTCCTTTCTATATTTGTATGCTGGCGGTTATAAAGTATGTTAAGACAGGGGGCTTCAAATGGATTTCGAAAAGATGAAGCAGTGGATGGAATTCGCACAGCAGATGTACGGCGGTGACTTTTGGAAACAGGTATTTGATGAAGACCAAAAAACCCCTTTTATGACAAATGGCCAATCTCCGTTTCCGTTTGCGCAGCAAGATCAGCGAGGGAAAGGAGATGCTTCATTTCCGAGCATGGATATTGTAGATACCGTTACGGAAGTACAATTTTTAATTTATCTTCCAGGCTACCGTAAACAAGACGTTCACATATTATCGTACGGAGATTATTTAGTGGTGAAGGGGCAGCGCTTTTCCTATTTTAATGAACAGGACTTTCGCCAAAAAGAAGGGAGATACGGAAGTTTTGAAAAGAAAATTCCGCTTTCCGATCATCTTCATGGAAAGATGAATGCCATTTTTAAAGACGGAATCCTATACATCACTATTCAAAAAGACGAAGGTCAAGCGAAAACCATTGTTATTGATGATTGATTTTCATACTGAGTGCATCTGCCCCATCACGGTCATCAATTGATTCAATCGGAATGACCATGACAATAACATCTGCATTTTGTTCCCCAAAACCGTTATTTCTTTTGATAGCAGAGCGCCTGTTCCTTAACTCCGCAGAACCAAAGGTAAGGGATGAGCCGGTGCCTATCGAGTTAGTCTTGAGATGAGAAATATTGATGTTAGTCGGAAGCATGAAAACCTCTCCTTTCTATGGGATATACCTCATTATATATGTAGACGAAAGAGGAGTATGCAAAGGGTCGTGATGTCATGAAAAAAATGTTCCGGTCGCTGATCAGGCATTGCTTGAAACCAGAACTTGACAAACTGCGTGAATGTGAAGAAAGACTCTCAGTGATTGAGAAACAAAAACAAAGCAGCAAACAGGAGTCTGAAGAAACCTATATACATATTGAAACGCTGAATGTCGAAAAAATTGACTATCATCTTGAATTCGGCGAGCTGACCATTGATGAACTGAGCGGCAGATTAAATATAGGCGCAACCTATTATATACCGCCAGAAGAGAAGGACAAAAAGTGCCAACGAAAACCCGAAGCACCATCGACGCCAGCGGTCACGATCCGTTCAAAAAGGCAGTAGCTCATCTTTCCATCGATGTTCCCATGTTTGACAGAAGGCAAAACGGGAAACAGGATAGAAAGGAGAGGATATACATGGCACTGACAAAAGAACAAACACAGCATCTCTATCATAAATTGCTCGATATGCAAAAAGAATTGTCTGGCGAGAAAAAGGAAACAGAATCAATGACGGAAGAAGTGGGGGAGCTTTCCAATGGGGTTGACAACCATATGGCAGACCACGGGACGCTCGTCACAGACCGGATGACAGACCAAACAGTGAGAGAGATTGACCGGGAGCTGTTAGAGGAGGTCAACCGTGCATTACAAAAGATGAAAGACGGAACTTACGGCGTGTGTGAAAAAACCGGCCAAGAGATTCCTTACGAAAGACTTGAAGCTGTTCCTTATGCAAGAATGACAGTTGAGGCCCAAGCTGATGTGGAGGATGATCTGGAGACAGATGCTCCTTCTTATGAAAGAGAGTTTCATGAACAGGTAAAAGACTTATCCAACAAAGAAACAATTGATCAAAAAAGCTCGCAGACGTATGAAATCTTGGATCGTGAACAAGATTCGAAGTAAAAATGCCAAGCAAGTACACCGATATTAGATGTACTTGCTTTTTTTTTTGAAAAAAAATCTCATATTCAAAATAAAGTGATTGACTTTGCGTAAAAAAGAAAGTAACATACTATTTGTAAGTAAATATAAAAAGTTTACCGGGAGGAATACAGATGTCTACAGTTTTATTTGTAAAATCAAGCGACCGTACAGCTGAAGAAGGCGTTTCAACTAAACTTTACGAAGCTTTCTTAGCTGCTTATAAAGAAAACAACCCTAATGATGAAGTGGTTGAATTAGATCTTCATAAGGAAAACCTTCCTTACCTTGGCAGAGATATGATTAACGGAACATTTAAAGCAGGTCAAGGAATGGAAATGACAGAAGATGAGAAAAAACAAGCAGCAATTGCTGACAAATATCTGAACCAGTTTGTAAAAGCTGACAAAGTTGTTTTCGCATTCCCGCTTTGGAACTTCACAGTGCCAGCAGTGCTTCATACTTATGTTGATTATCTGTCTCGCGCAGGCGTTACATTCAAATACACACAAGAAGGACCAGTCGGTTTAATGGGCGGCAAAAAAGTTGCGCTTCTTAACGCTCGCGGCGGTGTCTACTCAGAAGGACCAATGGCTGCACTTGAAATGTCATTAAACTTCATGAAAACAGTTCTTGGTTTCTGGGGTGTTCAAGACTTGCACACAGTTGTCATCGAAGGACATAACGCAGCACCTGATCAAGCGCAAGAAATCGTTGAAAAAGGTTTACAAGAAGCAAAAGATCTTGCTGCAAAATTCTAATAAAGCCAAGACTCCTATCGTTACAAATAGGAGTCTTTTTGTATATACACATTAATATAGAAGAAAATAATCATTCGCTTTTAGCGAAAAAGGCTGTTTTTTTTTATTGTAATATATTTTTTGTTTGTCGAATTGTCAGGTATTTTGGAGAAAAAGCAGTCTTATTCACTGGAAAAAGTTTTTCTAAACAATTGTTCAGACCTCTTGATTAAAACCGCCTGATGGTGTACTATATTAAAGAAGCTACTTTGTGCGTATTGTTAATTAAGTTTTAACCTTTAAGCTGTAATAGGGAGTTTTATATCGAAGCCGGAATGTCATGCCTCCATTGCAGAGGACGACAGGAACGTTTCTGCAAACACCCACTTTGAGGAGTGGTGGTTTAAAACTTTCTTACTTGCATACGGCAAGACGTAGCGAAAGCCATTTCCTTTTCGGAAATGGCTTTTTATTTTATCTAAAAAGGTTTGGTATAGTGAATATTCCATTTTTGTGTGAAAGAAATGAAGGCCGCTTTTTTATGATATGATGGGAGAAATTCAAGGAAAAGCGAGGTTTACATGTTATGTTACATAGAGCCCAATCCCTTCTGGCTCATTATTTTGGTTATGAGAAGTTTCGGAGCGGCCAAGATGAAGCGATCCGCTTGGTGACGGAAGCGAGGCAAAATACGGCCTGCATTATGCCGACGGGAGGCGGCAAATCGATTTGCTATCAAATTCCGGCATTAATGTTTGAAGGGACGACGATCGTCATATCACCGTTGATTTCCTTGATGAAGGATCAAGTTGATGCGTTAGAAGAAGCGGGGATTAACGCCGCCTACATTAACAGCACACAATCCAATCAGGAAATATATGAGAGGCTGAACGGACTCAAAGAAGGGGCTTATAAGCTTTTTTACATTACACCAGAGCGACTAACGTCCACAGAGTTTATCCGGATTTTGCAGGGCATAGATGTTCCTTTGGTCGCAATAGACGAGGCGCACTGTATTTCTCAATGGGGCCATGATTTCAGGCCAAGCTACAGGAATATTGAAATCTTGTTCCGTGAATTACACGACAAGCCTGTTATCATGGCGTTAACAGCAACAGCCACACCCGAGGTTCATGATGATATTTGCAAACAGCTGCATATTCAAAAAGAAAACACGGTATATACAGGATTTTCACGAGAGAATTTAACCTTTAAAGTAGTAAAAGGAGAAAATAAAGATCGGTTTATAGACGAATATGTGCAAAACAACAGGCATGAAGCAGGAATTGTCTATACAGCGACCAGAAAAGAAGCTGATCGGATATATGAGAGATTGAAACGAAATCAAGTCAGGGCAGGCCGGTATCATGGAGGTATGGCTGATGATGAGAGAAAAGAGCAGCAGGAAAGGTTTCTTAATGATGAGCTTCAAGTGATGGTGGCAACCTCTGCTTTTGGAATGGGTATTGATAAATCAAATATCAGATTTGTTCTGCATGCACAAATCCCGAAAGATATGGAAAGCTATTATCAAGAGGCAGGACGAGCTGGACGGGACGGTCTTGCCAGTGAATGTGTTCTCCTGTTTTCACCGCAGGATATTATGGTGCAGCGTTTCTTAATTGAGCAATCAGAACATGAAGAGAAACAAAAGCAGGATTTAAAAAAGCTGAGACAAATGGTCGACTACTGTCATACGGAAGATTGTCTGCAGCGTTTTATCCTTATGTATTTCGGAGAAAAGGAGCCTAATGCGTGCGGACAGTGCGGAAACTGTACCGATACAAGAGCGGCCCATGACGTGACGCGGGAGGCGCAAATGGTCTTATCTTGTATCATTCGCATGAAAGAACGGTTTGGCAAGACGATGGTTGCCCAGGTGCTTGCCGGCTCCAAAAATAAAAAAGTTCTTGAAAACGGCTTTTCAGACCTCTCAACATACGGGATATTAAAACACCAATCCGTTGGCGAAATCAGCGATTTTATCGAATTTCTTATTTCTGACGACTTCATCAGGATGTCAGACGGAACGTTTCCGACTCTTTTTGTCAGTAGTAAAGGAAGGAATGTGCTGAAAGGAGAATTATCAGTAGCGAGAAAAGAAGCGTTAAAAGCGGCAGCGATTACTGAAAATGACGAGCTATTTGAACGATTGCGCATGGTTCGGAAAGAAATTGCGGCTGATCAGGGTGTTCCGCCATTTGTTGTTTTCTCTGACCAAACGTTAAAAGAAATGTCAGGAAAACAGCCCGTAAATGATGATGAACTTTTGTCTATAAAAGGAGTCGGAGAACAAAAAAGAGCAAAATACGGCCGGCTTTTTTTACAAGAAATACAAGCTTATGCAAGGATGACAGACTAAAAAAACAGAAAAACAATCTTTTTTTCTATAAAAAACACATTTTATTTTCTCTGTTTCGCCTCAAAATAAAAAGACCTGCGAAGCCTATTATATCAAGGGTTCAGCAAGTCTTTCCATCAGAGAGAAATCCTTCATGTAAAGGAACTGTAATCTAAATCATATCTTTTTGTTATTGATTTGACATTTACGTGTGTTACGATATCACCTGTTAGCCGCCAATAAAAAGCTAACAAGGGAGGATTTACTTATGAAGAAGACGATTATGTCCTTTGTGGCAGTTGCTGCACTTTCAACAACTGCATTCGGAGCTCACGCTTCTGCAAAAGAAATTACGGTGCAAAAGGGTGATACGCTCTGGGGAATCTCTCAGAAAAATGGAGTGAACCTAAAGGACTTAAAAGAATGGAACAAGTTAACTTCTGATAAAATCATTGCAGGAGAAAAACTGACCATTTCTTCAGAAGAAACAACCACGACTGGGCAATATACAATTAAAGCGGGAGATACGCTTTCTAAGATTGCTCAAAAATTCGGCACGACAGTCAACAACCTGAAAGTTTGGAATAACTTAAGCTCTGACATGATCTATGCTGGATCAACTCTTTCAGTAAAAGGTCAGGCAACAGCAGCAAACACAGCTACTGAGAATGCGCAAACAAACGCACCTCAAGCTGCGCCAAAACAAGAGGCTGTGCAAAAAGAGCAACCTAAACAAGAAGCTGTACAACAGCAACCTAAACAAGAAACAAAAGCTGAGGCAGAAACTTCTGTTAACACAGAAGAGAAGGCTGTTCAATCAAATACAAATAATCAAGAAGCTTCAAAAGAACTAACAGTTACTGCTACTGCTTACACTGCTAACGACGGCGGCATTTCCGGCGTTACAGCTACAGGCATTGACTTAAATAAGAACCCGAACGCGAAAGTTATTGCGGTTGATCCTAATGTAATTCCGCTAGGTTCTAAAGTTTATGTTGAAGGCTACGGGGAAGCAACAGCAGGAGACACTGGCGGCGCTATTAAAGGAAATAAAATCGACGTATTTGTACCAAGTAAAAGTGATGCATCTAATTGGGGCGTCAAAACTGTAAATGTTAAAATCTTAAACTAATAATATAGATTGTAGTAAAAGACATGAGCTTTTGGCTTGTGTCTTTTTTTCGTTCTGCTTAGAGCTGTTTATATCATATGCTGATAAAAGAAAGTGGTCCCGTTTTTCTCTTTATGTGCGATTCAGGGGCTCTCGGGTTAAAAGATTGATTCCACATTACAGAGACATTCGGCATCATGACATTTATAGCTGGTTGTTACTATCTTTGATCAGCGAAACGAGCTGGTGTTGTATCTTTTTTGGCAGATAATAAGCAGTTGGATGTAGCAGATGCCATTGACGGATTCGGATTGATTTCAGACGGTTCTTTATTGTGTTATTAGGCTCTTGCAGTTGGGCATGGCAGCTTCGGGAGCGAAGTGGCACAACTTTGTCATACTGAAAATACAATATAATCAATATCAGAAATTCTGCTGATGTGCAATGGCCGACCATTTTAACAGGGATATCATTCAATCCAGTCTTTTATTGGGCTGTTAACCAAGCAATCGTTCAGCGGGCATAGGAGCGAGGATATGGATCAGTTTAATTCTTCTGGTTGCGGCGAGGTTCTCAAACGGGAATTTCAGGTTAAAAAAAGGATCCTGGCAGATGCCAAGATCCTTTTTTATTTAAACCAGCCTTTTTCCTTTGACCGGGTAATGGCTTCAATTCGATTTTTCACTTCAAGCTTTTCTAGAATCATTGAGATATAATTCCGCACCGTCCCGCTTTTGATGCTGAGTTCCTGAGCGATTTCTTTTGTGTTTTTACCGTCAGCCACAAGTTCAAGCACTTCTTTTTCTCTATCTGTAAGAGGGTTAGCTTCGCTGTATAAGTCCTCCATCAGCTCAGGTGCATAGATTCGTTTTCCGTTCATGACGCTACGGATGGCGTTGGCCAGCTCTTCACTCGGACTGTCTTTTAACAAATAGCCTTTAACACCAGCTTTAATAGCTCTCTGAAAGTAACCGGGTCTGGCGAAGGTGGTTAAGATGATAATTTTGCAGCCTGTATCTTTTAGCTCCTCAGCAGCTTCAAGCCCTGTTTTTCCGGGCATTTCAATGTCCATAATACATACATCAGGCTGGCGTTTTTTGACAAAATCAACAGCATCTTGGCCGGTTGTACCTTTGCCTACGACTTCCATATCGTCTTCGAGGTTTAGAAGTGATCCTAAAGCGCCCAGCAGCATTTGCTGATCTTCTGCAATAAATATACTAATCATATAAGCCATCCTTTATGTTTATTTTGAATTATTAGGAATTGCCATGGTAAGCTTGGTTCCGTTTTCGGTATTGATGTGAAGGCTTCCATTTGCAAACTCAAGCCGTTCTCTCATCCCGAGTAAGCCATGTCCTTTTGAAAAGGAATTTTCTTCTCCTTTGAATGTTCCATCGTCAGACACTGTTATCACAACTTCCTTCCAGAGCTGCTGAATGTCAACTCGGCAAGTTTTAGCCTGGCTGTGTTTGACGACATTTGTGACAGCTTCCTTTAAGCACATACTCAAAATGTTTTCATTCAGCAATGAGATATTTTCGGGCCATTTCTCTTCTTCATAGATAAACATAATGTCAGCTGCTTCGAGAATTTGTTTGATGTTGATCAATTCATCCTTGAGCCGTATGCCCTTCATAGAGGAAACGATTTTTCTTACTTCATTTAAAGAAGTTCGCGCTGTTTGCTGAACACTTTTCAGTTCACGAGCTGCTTGTTCGGGATCTTTGTATATCAATTTTCTTGCTAAGTCGCTTTTTAAACCGATAAGAGAAAGCTTTTGCCCAAGCGTATCATGGAGATCGCGGGCAATTCGCTGACGTTCTTCTAATTTTACCAGTTCTGCAATCCGTTCATTTGCATCCTCGAGCTTTTCTTCAAGCCGTTCGCGCTCCTTGCGGCTTCTTATACTAAAGGGCAATAAAATTGCGCTGATGAGGGTAATGACGACAAAAGGAATTTGTGTCAGAAAGAATTCCTTTTTTAATACGAGACTGAAATTGGCTGCGACGGCTGCGCTTATTAAATGGACATAATATAAAATATGAAAAGGGACGCGTTCCTTAATGTTTCCAATAAAATACGCGATAAAAAAAGCAAAATAAATATAACTGAACAGGGTAATGGAGGCGGTTGAAATGCCAATTAATAAAAATCCCCACAAATAAATGGTCCAGCCTTTTGAGACAAAAGCAAATCGATATACCGAAAAAAATAAAAGCGTCAAAATGATGCCGACAATAATAACAAATGTAGATGATGATTTCCATATAAAGTAGAAGGGGAGGATGAAAAATATCGTCCATATATAGGGCGTAATCCCGTTTAGTTTTTGAAATGTAAAATGATTTTTAATCATGATCTTACCTCATTTTCAGCTTTTCATCTTACTTGTAACTTTATCATTGTGAAAGCCAGAATGCACCCTCCAACAATAAAAAGGAAGCCTTCTAGTATATTAGAAGACCTCCTTTATCATCAGGCATTCTTCCGCAGCTTCTGTTTTTCTGGTGAATCAGGCGGAAGGCTTACAGGTATATGTTTTATAGCCCGAAATGACACAAACTGTTTGTTATCTTCATCCCAAAGACGGAACGCGAGTGATTGCAGGCTTGTTTTTAAGGTGATTGTCGGTACGTTTTTTAATGGTTCGTGATGTTCATGAGCAACTTCAAGCTTATAGTTAGGCACCTTTGGACTCAAATGATGAACGTGGTGGTAACCAATATTGCCTGTTAGCCATTGAAGCAGTTTCGGGAGTTTATAAAATGAACTGCCTTCAACAGCAGCCTGAACGTAGCTCCAGTTTTCATCCGCTTCAAAATAAGAATCTTCAAAGGTATGCTGCACATAAAAGAGCCAAACACCGATTGAACCTGAAATCAGAAATATCGGGCCTTGCACCAGTAAAAACGATTGCCAGCCAAAGATCAGACAGCAAGCGGCAGCCAACGCGACAATTGCCAGATTCGTAAGGTATGTGTTTACACGTTCCTTGCGTCTTGCGCCTTTTTTGTTAAAACGGTTCGTGATCAGAAAAACATAAATCGGTCCGAGAATAAACATGATAAACGGGTTTCTATAAAGTCTGTATGCAAGCTTTGTTCGTCTGGATGCAGCTTTATATTCGTTTACTGTTAACATCCAGATGTCTCCTGTTCCGCGTTTATCCAGATTGCTGCTAGTCGCATGATGAATCGAATGGCTGTGCTGCCATTGAAGATACGGGAATAAAGTCAGGACACCTGTCAGAAAACCGAGAATGTGGTTATAGCGTTTTTGTTTGAAAAAAGATTGATGGCAGCAGTCATGGAAGATGATAAAAATTCTTGTCAGAAAACCTGCGGCAATCACCGTTAATGCTAACGTAAGAAGATAGGAGACATCGAGGCTGAGATAAGCAAGAAACCATAGGCCGAAGAATGGGATAAACGTGTTTAAAAGCTGAATCAGGCTGTTTTTTGTTTCAGGCTGAGCAAATGCAGCGACTTGCTTTGTCAGCTGTTTTTGTTTATGTGCAATGGTTTGTTCAGTCATAGTAAGTATCCTCTCATTGTGTGTCTCGGTTCAGTATACGCTAATGAGAGAAGTCTTTTGTAGTAGCACACATCATGCCTCCTATATGACATTTGTCATGTCTCGTGCGGCATGCATAACCGATTGCGCTAAAAAAGCTTGTAAAAAAATTTACAAGCTGATTAATGTTTATCAATCCATATTCGTGATGTACCCGAAATAGCTTCAATCCTGCATGTTCCTCCTATAGGGAACGTGGCAATTGGCGAGGTATGTCCGGCATTTATATTTGCGATGACCGGGATGCCGGATAATTCTTTTTTTGTTTCGATCATGGCTTTTACAAGATCCATTGATACGTTTGATGCCTTCTGAAATCTGCCGATCAAAATCGCCTTTACATGTGAAAAAGCTGGGAGGTGGATGAGTGATTGCAGATCGCGGTCAAACATGTGGATGTCTGACATATAATCATCTTCAATCAATAAAATAGTATGTTCTGTTTCAGGAAAATACTCCGTTCCCTGCAGCAAATTAAGCGTGCATAAGTTTCCGCCAATTAAAGTACCTTCCGCATAACCTTCTTGGATTACAACAGGGCCGTTATTAGGATAAAAACGCCTGTTTTCTTGATCCAAAAACCAGCGGTCATCGCTCCACTCACTTGAAGGAAGAATTTCAAACGGGTCGTCCGAAGCGCAGCAAGAAAGAAAATACTCTTGTGTATAATCAAGCCCTTTTTTCATTGCAAATGTTGAAAAGAAGGGGCCTGAATACGTAACAAGACCCGTTTTTTGATAAATAGCGTTGCAAAGAGCGGTTATATCGGAATAGCCGCACAGAATTTTTGGATGTCGTTTGATTTTCTCGTAATCAAGATAACGCAGCAGCTGATTTGAATTAAACCCTCCGAGTGTCGTTAAAATCGCTTTGACGCCTGGATCAAAAAAGGCAGCGTGCAGATCTTGGACTCTTGACTCGATAGAGGATGAATCAAATTCGTTACATTCATTTGCGTGTTCAGCGATGGTTACCCGATAACCTAAGCGTTCTAACGCCGTTTTTGCTTGAATTTTTGCTTCATTTGATAATATAGACATGCTGGTCGCGGGAGACACGATCCGGATTTCGTCTCCCTTTTTCAGTTTTGAGGCGTACATAGAACCCTCCATCAATGTTTTTATACCATTACAGCATATCTTGGCTCTTTCTTCCAGACTTTTTTACAAATCAACCCACTTAATGCTGCCGGATTGGGTATCATGATCGATACATACTTTGAATTGATGTTTTTCATAAAAGTGAATCAGCCGGTCTACATGATTCCAATCCCGTTTGGCGATGTCTCCGGTGACTTTCGGTATATTGTGGTCTCTTGCTATATCTTTTAAATATTTCATGCAAATGGAACCAAACCCGTGATTCGGAGGGCCTTTTATATCCCCTATATGAATGGCATCGTCCTTGTAAGACGCTACAAGTGAAAAACAGCCTTTTCCTCGGTAAGCCGTTTTACAATCAGTTAGCATAATTTTGCATGTTTGGCCATCATCAATCGAGGAAACAATCATCCACTCATCATGTTTCGATTGATCAATACCAAGCACTTTGGCATCTTTAGACAAATCCTTCATATTCTCCTGCATGCGATAAATTTGAAATTCTAAATCATTTAGTTCTTCTTCAAGCTCTTGACGATTTTTTTCTTTAATAGTAAACAAGATCAAACTCCTTTCAAAAATCAGCTTAGAAACACAGTTACCAATTGTATTAGAAGAGCGGCGTATTGTAAACAACAATTCCATTATTACTAGAAATTAGCGGAAAGTCAGGTTTGATCGTTTTTAAGAGAGGAAAAAGAAAACTAACCTGTGAAAAAGGAGGAATCGGAATGGCGATTGATTCATTGATTAACAAATTACAGTATGTCCAATTGGAACCGCCGGATAAAATTCTCTCTCTGTATCTCAATACAGACATGAGAGATCCAGAGCAGCAGGGGGGAGAATGGAAGATTGCCCTAAAGTCAGGATTCAGCCGATTAAAAGAGTATTTGGCAGCTAGTGATCCAGAGGAGGAAAAGTGTCTGGATGGAATCAGGGCTAAAATGAATCAATACTTGAATGCAATGGGAAAAGACATGCCCCGCAGTCTCGTGTTTTTTGTTTCCGACAGCGGCATATGGGAACCTATTTAGCTTCAAGTCCCTGTAGATACAAGATTTTACTGGGAAGAAACAGCTGTCCTGGATCAGCTGAAGGGTTTGCGCCAGGCATACCCAAGTACAGCGTTTATTTTAACTCAGCAGCATGAAGTGAAAATTATTGAAACCGTATTAGGAAAAATTGAGGCGGTGGAGCGTTATGAGTATGATATGATCAATGAGTCTTGGAAGAATAGCCATTCCGCTGTAGACAAAGCGCCACCATTTGAAGAGAACCGGATGAGGGAACATGTAACAGAGAACCAATCGAGACTGTATAAGCGGCTGGCTGCCAGCCTTGATCAAAAAGCTGCCGCGAAAAGATGGGAACGAATGGTTATCGCCGGGGATAAAGAAACGGCCGATATCTTGGATCAGCATATGAATAAACCCATTCATTCGAAAATTCAAAAGAACCTGCTGAATGAAAATGAACATAAGGTCATTGAACATTTGATAAAAGAGGCGTAAACCTAACAGGCCGGGGCTAATAGCCTCCGGCCTTTGAAGTGTGTCTAATTTCTGACGAAGCAATCGAAACCGTTGACATCTTCTTTGAATTTGCATACGATTTGGATAGCCAGTACAAATTAGGAGAGGTCACCAAATGAACCAAACAGAAAATAAACCGAAAAATTACACGGGGATTGTCCTTACGCTGACAGTTCTGATTAACGGTTTAATCGCAGTGCTGTTTTTTATGCCTAAATTAGATCAGTTCAGCCATGCGAATATTCACATTTTGCCAATGCTGAATGCGATATTCAACAGCTTTACGTTTATCTTCTTATTGGCCGCGCTGATTATGATTAAACAGAAAAATATCAAAGCTCACAAACGCTTTATTTTGGCCGCGTTCACAACAACATTACTATTTTTGATTTGCTATGTGACGTACCACTCGATTGCGGAAAACACGCTCTATGGCGGAGAAGGTATTATGCGCCCGATTTATTTCTTTATTTTAATTACACATATCTGCCTTTCTGCAATTATTGTGCCGCTTGCGCTGTTTACGCTGATCAGAGGCTTCAGCATGCAGGTGGAGCGCCACAAAAAAATTGCGAGATGGACAATGCCTCTATGGCTGTATGTAAGCCTTACAGGCGTTATTGTATATTTGATGATTTCACCGTATTACTAAAAGCCATACTCAGTATGGCTTTTTTTACATGTAAACATGGCAAAAGCCCAAATTCATTTTTGGGCTTTTGTCAGTAAATTGATAGACTCTTATTCATGAGCCTTGGATTCCATGGTTTCAAGTGTTGCAACCTGCAAAGATTCTTCAACAGTTTTTGTTTTTTCTTTTACTTTTTCTGCATACGTATAATCACCGTAGCAATACGGATAGCGGAAATTTTTCGCATTTCCCCCGCAAGTATACAGATCAGGATTTTTTTTGACTTGCTGCTCGGAGTATTGTTTTGCCAATTCCTCAGTATGCGTTCCTCCATGTTCAGCTACAAAATCAATGTAACCTGCCCCCATGTTGTAGCTTTGAATAATGGTATCCAAATCCACGCCTTTTTCCTTACCGGTCTTGTACATGAGGGTAAATTGCTTGATGCCTTGTTTAACACTGAGTTGAGGGTCTGTTATCTCATTGCGTTTTAACCCCAGAGATTCAGAGGACTGCATGGGATCATTGCCTTTTCCTTTTGACTCCTGATACATCATGCCTAATATGAGTGATGTATAATTAGAGAGTCCTTGGCTTTCAAGCTCTTCTTCCACCAAGGGTTTGTAATCGGTTAAACGTTCCAAAACAATCGTTTTTGTATCGATCGGAAGTTTTTTGACTAAATCCCGGTTGAAAAAAAGCAGGACCAATAAAAAAGAGGCGATGACAAAGACAAAAATCATCATAAAACCCGCAGCAGCGAAACAGCCTTTTCTCTTTTTCTTCACTGTGTTTCACCCTCAATGTTTGGAGCAGTATGACCTTTTTTATTATGACATAAGACGGTATATCAGACCAAGTAAAAACCTGATTTGAAACATAAATTTAAACTATGAGATTGAAATGGAATACAAGCAGGCTGGTTTGCACTCAAGCGCATTTGTTATAAGATAAAACTATGAATAAAGAAAGGTGATACCATATGACTGAATTTAGAGAAACGGAACAATCGGCTGCTGATCTGGACGAGGAGACGCTGTTTCTAGTCGCGCAAACATTCAAAGCGCTTTCTGATCCAACCCGAATCAGGATTCTCCATTTATTGTCCCAGGGAGAACATGCTGTAAACGGAATTGCAGAAAAGCTGAATTTACTGCAATCCACCGTGTCCCACCAGCTTAGATTTTTGAAAAATCTTCGGCTTGTCAAATCGCGCAGAGAAGGAACATCGATTTATTACTCTCCGGAGGATGAACATGTTTTAGATGTTCTTCAGCAAATGATCCATCATACACAGCATGATTGAAAAAGACATCCTTGCTTAACTCGCTGTTAGCGGGCAAGGATGTCTTTTTCTTTATTGTATTCGTGCTGTTCGAGTTCGTTTCTGCTGAGCTTGATGACAAAAGAAGAAAAACCGATATAATAAACGGCTATCAGAAAACAGACGCCAATTGTCAGAGGGTCCGTTCCGATTGACTGACTGTATGATCCAAGGCTGTTTAGATCAGGTGAGGTAAGATAAAGCTCCGTCACTCGATACAGAAATCTTGATAGAAATAAAGTTAAGAGAATCACCTCTACCCAAATATGAGTCCGAAAATAGATCTTTCCTCTGCGTTTTTCAAAGGAGATGTTTTTCTTAGCGAAAAAGACAAGGAGCCATCCGCCAAGAATGCCCAAAATGAGATATCCATATAAAAAAGGGTGAATGGCGCTGAAGATTGAAAGGCCAAAAGCAAACAGCGAGAAAAGAATGATACGGGTGAACAGCCAGCGGGGCTTCAGCGGCTGGTATCCGATGGACCTTTTAATTTTTTTATACAGAAAAAAGATGATGATCATGGCAGGATAAACGCTCTGAAGTGTAAGATGCATGATGTGAAATCCCCTCCGTTGAGAAGTGTATGCTTATCCGGTCAGAAATAGTAGCTGAAATAAATACTGAACACAAAAAAGAAGGGGAAACCCCTGTTTTCATAGCATATGCAAGGTGTATTCCGCCGCATAATAGATATGCCCAAGCTTTATCAAAATGTTATGATTGTTTTTGTTGGAAAATACAAGAAGAAAAGGTGCGCAGAATGAAACTGGAACGTTTGTTAGCGATGGTTGTGTTATTGATCAGCAAAAAACAAGTGCAGGCTGCAGAGCTTGCTGAGCTGTTTGAAGTATCTGTCAGAACAATTTACCGTGATATTGAGACGATCAATAGGGCTGGTATTCCGATTGTGACCTCACAGGGTTCCGGGGGCGGAATTGGCATCATGGAAACGTATCGGCTTGAAAGAGAGTGGCTGAAGGAGGAGGAATTGTTTGCAATTGCTTCCGCTTTGCAAAGCGTTTCATCTATGTATGAACCAATTTCTCACAGCACAGCCTATCAAAAAATCAAACACCTTATACCTGAGCAATCTGCTCAAGCATTTAAGCACCAAACAGAAAAATGGTTTATTGACATGACGGCATGGGGCCATACCGAGGATCAAAAGGCGCTTCGTGAGAAAATCAGCGCCGCCATCGATCGGTTGTCAACGATATCTTTTACATATACAAGCGCAAGCGGGGAAACACTTCTTCGTGAAACTGAACCTTATACATTGGTTTGCAAGGCGGGGCACTGGTATTTATATGCCTACTGCCTGGTAAGAAATGATTTTCGTTTTTTTAAACTAAACCGGATGAAAGATCTGGCTATCTTACATCAGACCTTTATCAGAAAAGACATTCAGCTGGACACTTTGCCATGGGATAGAAATTGGTACCAGAAGGGCCGTTTAACTGAATTGGTTATTCTTGTTCAGCCGGCAGCACGTCAGCGTATAGGTGAATGGTTCGGATATGATGTCCTTCACTGTGAGGAAGATGAAATCTGCCGGGCAGTGATTTCACTTCCAGAAGATCAATGGCTGATCGGTTTTTTGCTCCAGTTCGGAAAGGATATTGAGGTTCTGCAGCCTCTTCATATACGGGATAGAGTAAAAGAAACCATTCATCACATGCAAAAAATATATGAAACCTGACACACTGCTGTCAGGTTTCTTTGTCTATAATCTTAAAAAAAGGAGGAGATCGTATGGGCTTTTCACATATAACACACTTAGACCGGAAACGATTTGCCGGACTGTCACAACGGACAAGCAACGCACTGGAAATGACGGAAGAAAGGAGGATTCCGGCACTGTGGGACCAATTCTGGAAGCAGGATATGAGCGCTCTTTTATCACAGGCTGAAAAAGACAAGAGCATTATTGCCTTATATTCGAATTATGAACAAGAGACGAATGGGTTTTATACGTTTTCAGTCGGAACGTTTCAGGAATACGACGACATTCTTCCGGGACCATATGAAAACATTGATTTGCCGGCTTCCGCTTACGCCGTTTTCACTTCCAGAATCGGTCCTATTGAAGAGATTGTGCTTGAAACGTGGAAGGAAATTTGGACTTGGGATAAGCGGCATCTGCGCACGTTTACAGGTGATTTTGAGATGTATGATCAAAGTGCCGCAGTACCACAGCGAGCACAAGTTAACATTTATGTAGCGATAAAAAAATAATAAACTCTTGAAAAACTAATGGTGTTAGTTAATAATAAAACTAACGCCATTAGTTTTTGTTAGGAGGGTAAAAAGATGAGAATTACTCAGTACCAAACGGTTTGGCAGCTGACTTTTTTTCCAGCATTGTTTCCGGTTAATTGCTATTTAGTAGAGGAAGAAAACGAAGTCACCCTTATTGATGCCGCACTGCCAGGCAGCTATAAAGGGATTATTCAAGCTGTGAATCAGCTTGGAAAACCGCTTCAGCATATTTTACTGACTCATGCACATGGGGACCATGTCGGATCACTGGATACATTGGCACAAACATTTCCGCATGCAAAGGTCATGATCTCGGAACGGGATTCATTCTTGCTCCAAGGTGACACATCCTTGCGGCAAGATGAGCCGCAGACGCCTATAAAAGGAGGTATTCCGAAACACATACAAACAAAGCCTCACCAACTGCTGACGGGCGGTGAAACAATTGGTTCTCTGCTTGCCATTCCAACACCGGGCCATACACCGGGCAGCATGTCATTTCTTGATACAAGAAACGGCACTTTAATAGCAGGAGATGCGTTTCAGTTGCGCGGAGGAATCGCTGTATCAGGTCAGATAAAATGGACGTTTCCTTTTCCCGCCTTCGCCACATGGAATAAGGAGGAGGCCATCAAAAGCGCACAATTGCTCGCCGATAAGGCGCCTTCCTGTCTCGCTGTCGGACATGGAAATTTCCTGAGATCACCCGCAGAGCGGATGAGACAGGCAATCCAAAAAGCAAAGAAAGGATGATGAGCATGTCACCAAGAATAGGTTTGACCCAAAAAATGATTATAGACGCTGCAGCGGAGATTGCCGATCAGGAAGGGGTAAATGGTGTCTCACTTGCGGCACTTTCTAAAAAAATGAATGTGCGTCCCCCGTCATTGTATAACCATATCAACGGGCTGCAAGCGATCAGAGCAGAACTTGCTGTTAGAGGACTGACAAAGCTTTTTGATCAAATGGCGGACTCCGTAACCGAACGAAAGGGAGATTCCGCGATGCTTTCTTTAGCACATGCATATGTTGATTTTGCAATTGAAAATCCCGGATATTATGAAGCGGCTCTGCTTAAGGTTCAGGACAAACGGATGGAAATCGTCTCTGACCAAATTGTCTGTCTTGTGACGAAGCTGCTCATTGAAAACGGCTATGCAAGTGAAAAGACTGCCATTCATGCGACAAGGGGGCTCAGAAGCCTGCTGCATGGCTTTACTGTTTTAATCGCAAAAGAAGCATTTGAACGTGAGGAGGACATTTTAGAAAGCCTGTCATTTTCAATTCGGACATTTTTGTCAGGATTATTAATAAATAATAAAAATATTATGTAAACAAATAAATGGATGTCTTATATTTCTGAATATTGTATAATATCAAGGGAGTATACATAGGGGAGAGGCATTATGCAATGGATGACATTCACAAGATTGAACGGTTAGCGGCAGCTTCATGGCCGGCTTATTTTCAAAAAAGCATAGGGCAATGGCTTCTCAGAGCGAATTTTGGCGTAACCAAAAGGGCAAATAGCGTATGGACTTCTGCGGATATGCCTGAAGGGAATTTTCAACTAGAGGCCGAACTTTTTTATCAAAGTTTAGGCTTACCTGTTTGTTTTCATATTAGCAACGCATCACCGAAAGGGCTTGATGACGCTTTGGCAGACAGCCGTTATGAAAAGGTAGACGAGTGCTTCCAGATGACAGCGTTGTGCCGGTCAATTATGAGCCGAACAAATGACAACAGCCGATTTACATACAAGTGGGAACAAGAGCCATCATCTGTTTGGATAGGTGAATTTATTCAATTGGAAGGGTTTTCACCCGAGCGTCACAAAGGTTACAAACACATTTTCGAACGCATGCCGCCGTGTAAAACTTTTTTCAAGATGTATGACAAAGAAAGCCTGACAGCGCTTGGCACGGTTTCTGTCATTGATGGTTATGGCGGACTTAGTAATATCGTTGTAGCTGAGGAGCACAGAGGAAAAGGGGCAGGAACCCAAGTGATCAGGGTGTTGACTGAATGGGCAAAAAACAACGGAGCGGAACGCATGTTTTTACAAGTGATGAAAGACAATCTGGCGGCAGTTTCTTTATATGAAAAGATCGGATTTTCGCCTATATCGGAACACCATTACCGGATTAAAAGATGACCAAAGGAAGGGGGTTGCTGATGGATTCGCTTCAAGAGATGATTTGCGAAAAACGGACATACACACGCCTTTATCATTCACATAAGCACGCATACAGCCAATTTCTTTTTCCGCTTGAAGGGAGTATTGATCTTGAGACTGAAGAGCGCCAGGTGAAATTAAAGCCAGATCATTTTTTATATATTCCGCCGGAGTGCGAGCATCGTTTCCGTTCTATCGGAAGAAATGAATGTCTTGTACTGGATGTTCCGCTTCATGCAATGAAAATTGATGAGTATCGTGCAGGATCGGGAATTGAAGCTGCACTCGATCCTTTCTGGTCTTCGATCAGGTACTTGCTGACAGAGGAAGCAAAGGCCGGAACAGCCAACTCGCTTCATATGCTAGTACAATACATAAAAGAAAAGCTTCAATCCCATAGCTATGCCTCAATTGCATACATTCACAGCCATTTATTTGAGCGGCTGACGATTAAGAAGCTGGCAGAAATCGAGCATTATCACCCAGCTTACTATTCAAGCTGGTTCAAAAAACAGACAGGGAAGTCCCCGCAGAACTATATTGCCGACCTTCGCCTTGAGGAAGCAAAACGAATGCTGATGGAGAGAAATGAAACCCTTACCGTCGTGAGCGAGGCGCTGGGCTTTCAAAACCTTTCTTCTTTTACAAGATGGTTCACGAAAAGCACAGGAATGCCGCCCCGCCTGTATCGAAACACCTTATATTCGGATAAAAAATGATGGCTCTTTAGTTAAAAGAATATTGTATATCTCCTTTACAATAGGAGAAAAAGGAGTTATTAATATGGCAGTTATTGAAGACTTTGAGAAATTGGATATCAGAACGGGAACAATTGTAAAAGCGGAAGAATTTCCTGAAGCAAGGGTACCGGCTATCAAGCTTGTGATAGATTTTGGGACTGAAATCGGCATAAAACAATCGAGCGCACAAATCACGAAGCGTTACAAGCCGGAAGGTCTCATCAACAAGCAAGTCATAGCAGTCGTGAACTTTCCGCCCCGCCGAATCGCCGGATTTAAATCGGAAGTCTTGGTCCTCGGCGGCATACCCGGCCAGGGCGACGTCGTCCTTTTGCAGCCGGATCAGCCTGTCCCAAACGGCACAAAAATCGGATAACGCAAAAAAAGACGTTTGCCTAAGGCAAACGTCTTTGCGTATTGAGGCGATGCACCACACGCCACATTCGTGTGTGCCGTAAAGGCGTGTACATCGGCTTACACAATTCAGCTCATCGCTATATGAATATAGCATGGAGGGCGAAGGAATGCAAGGATTACTTTGTTTTTGTGATTGAATTTGTCCGTCTAATCAAGATCTTATTATATGAAATGTAATAATCTTTTAGTACAGAAGGTGAGCATGATCTAAGGTAAGCGATTGACCTCATAAGCAACACGTATTCCAGATTCAATCGCGCCTTGCATCCACGCATGAGTGAGTGAGGCGTGTTCTCCGGCGAAATGAACTCTGCCCTCAGGGACAGGAATATAGGGATACAGCTCTAATTCTTGTCCTGGTTCGAAAGCTGTAAAACCTCCCGCAGAATACGGGTACTGGCTCCAGCTAAAAGAAGCGCCAGACACAAATTCAGACCACACAATATCACCATAGATTTCAGATAAATTCAGTAAAGTATACTGGATTCGCTCTCCTTCTGAAAGACTGTCCCATATCAGTGCCTCATCGGCCCATGTATAGCTGACCAGAATGACAGCATGTCCATTTGCTCCAATATTTCTGCTTGGATAATATGAAAAACGAATCGGAAGATCAGTAATAGATTTGCCGCCGCGCTGCCCGGCTTTTTCCCAAAATCGGCTTTTAAACTCTATGCCGATTTTTGTTGCACTGATATAGTTTAGCTCACGGATGGCCCTCCGTTTATAGTAAGAGAATGAATGGTATGGTTCGTCTTTTACAAATCGCAATGTTGAAAAAGGAATGGTTACAATAGCGAGATCAGCCGTGAATGATGTGAATTCTGCCGTTTGTTGATGCTGACAATGGATCGTAACACGATTTTCACCCTGAGACATTTTCATCATTTTTTGATGGTATAGAATGTTTGTTTTTAATTGAGGAAGAAACGCGTGAGGCAGCAGATCCATACCGCCAGTTATCTCATAGAAGTGAGCGGGCGATGAAAAAAAGATAGATTCCCGCAATACTTCAACAAGGGACATCCCCATATACGCTTCCATATCCAAAAGCACACCGATCATATCGATCGCGCCATATGAAAAATACGTGTTTAAAAAAGAGCTTAACGAATAACTTTTGTATTGTTCTTCGACAATCCGCCAATTTCTCGCTGGATTTTGATTGATAAAATTTAGAATAGGCTGCAGTAAAGAAAGCAACAGCTCTTCAGACGTTTTCCCTTGTTCATTTGGTGCAACTGGATATCTCAATATTTCAGGAGCTCGTTCAAAAACTTGGAGACGTGTTTTGATTCCATTTGCATAAATGATGTCCATCGGGGTTCTGTTGATAAATACATTTGTTGGAAATTTGAATTTTTTGATATATTCTAAGGTTAACGAATGGTTATTCGGTATGCGCATCGGGCCAGCGTTGAAATACAAATCATCACTAAAGGGAGATCTCAAAGTGCAGACACGGCCGCCCGCTCTGCCGCTCGCTTCGAGAATCGTTACTCTGTGACCGGCATTTTTCAGCAATGATGCTGATACAAGCCCGGACAATCCAGCTCCTACAACAAGAATATGCTTTGGATGCTGGGATGCGCTAAGGCCATTTCTAATGATCTTTACCATGTCATCATTCATTAGAGAATTCAATTTTTAGAGGCACCTCTTTTTAGAATTTATTGCATTATATTCACTGAAAAGAGCACCTATCACGATCTGTCCACAACTTTTGGAATTTGAAAGGTTATTGTTAAAAGGAAATAAAGGGGTGATGTATGTGACTAACTTTGTTCATAAGACTGTAAATGGCTTGAAAAGTCTTTTAGATGAAAAAGGAGCCATTCAATTGTTTTGTTCTGAAGGAGATACCATGGAATGCCTTGTTACTTTTTCACCGGACAAAGCAACCCTTAACGACATTCAAAGCTTTGAAGCTAAACATCAGATTACACTTCCAGAGGATTATCAGAAGTTCATGACACTGCATAACGGTGCGAAAATTTTTGAGATTCTTTCTGATGGGGAGAATATAGGTGGAGGACTTCAGCTATTTAGCCTTGAAGAGATTGAAGAGGAGTTAAAATATGAGGATTTGTTTGAAGATATCAATGGTATTCCAATTGGCTACTTATTGGAAGAATGCCATTTAATGATCGATAAAGATAAAGTGAACCAAGGTGATCCCAACTATCTCTATATATTTGAAAGTGGTTTAGAATATAATCCATTAAATTTAAACTTTGAAAAATTTTTAGACCGGTATATATTGGCCAATGGGGAACCTTTTTGGGATTGGCGCTACTATACCGCAGAAAATTATTATAGAACAAGATAGTGTGATGTATAAGACAGTCATTTTGGCTGTCTTTTTCTGTTATTCAAATAGATTACTGTGGTAAAATTTACATAGAGTAGTCTAGGAAGGAGAATGATATGAAGGTATTTGAGGCTGATTCATTACTTTTTGAAGCGGATAAAAGAACCAAAGAGTATAAGGAACTAAGGTCGCAAATGGTGAAGCTAAGAAAAGCTTTTCAAAACGTAGCTAACCTAGATGACAGTGAGTTTTCAGGCAAGGGTGCTGACAACATTAAAGCATTTTATCATGATCATGTCGGTGTTACTGATCAATGGATTGATTTAATTGACATGAAGATTGCTTTCTTAAGCAGCATGTCTGCAAAACTTGAAGATGCTAAGATGTCTGATGCTTACATAGAAGAATCCTTTTTAGAACACGAGTTGGCTAACGCCTATACAAAATCAAAATCCATTATGTCTGAACAGAAAAAAGCAATGAAAGACATATTAAACGACATCAATGATATTCTTCCCCTTGAAATATTTTCAACAGAAGACTTCAAAGACAAACTTTCTTCTGCAGATGACAAACGTGAAAAAACAATCGATAAGCTAAACAAGCTTGATGAGGATTTAAAAACAGAATACGCTGAAACAGAGCCTAACGAACAGTTCATCCAGCAAGATTTTAAAAAGCTGCAGGAATCAACAGGCAAAGGGAAGAACGCCACTCCGATTCACTATAACGCCAAAGCGTATAGAGAAAGTGACATACATAAGAAAAAAGGCGACATAGAGAAGCATTCTGAAGCTTACTTAAGCGTGAAGAAAGAAGAAGCAAAGGACCGTGAAATCAAGGAATTAAAGAAAAAACTTAATGACGGTGTCTCTGACCCTGTTGAATATTTAGAGATTGCTAAGAAAGTAGGGTACGAGAATCTGGAGCCAGCTCAAGTGCAGCTTGCAGTGCAAATTGAACAAGCGAAGCAGCTAGAAGGAGCAGGAGAAATCACCTGGGATATCGTAAAAGGTGTAGGAGTAGGCTTATATGATGTTGGTAAAGACACTGTAACCGGCATATGGGATTTCATCACCGATCCAGGAGAAACACTATCAGCACTGGGAAATGCAGTTATTCATCCAGTGAAAACTTACGATGCCATTTCAGCAGCAATAGAAGAGTCATATCAAAAGGATATGGTGAATGGAGATGCCTATTCTAGATCAAGATGGGTAACGTATGCTGTTGGTTCAGTGGCTGTAGCTGTTTTTGGAACCAAAGGTGCAGGAGCCATTAACAAAGCAGATGCAGCGGGCAAGGTCATAAACAAAGCAAGTCAGGCAGGGAAGAAAATTAAGGATGTCAAGATTCCAGATTTGCTGCCTTATAATCCTAAGTACGACTTTCCTCTAGCCGATAATGTGCCATACAATGTGGTTGATAGCCAAAGCCTTAAGAATGAACTTTTGACTAATGCGAAGAAAATACCGGATGGAACAAGAAAACCGTTTACTGGCCAAAAGATAAGCCCCCCTTGGCTAAATAAAGAAAAGTATGATGCATATGAAATAGAGGGGAAGGTAAAGGCGAAGGGGAAAGTTAAAGATGTAAGCCGAAGAGTGTATACTATGAAAGATATTGATATTAATCAAAAAACAGAATTCGGTGTTACAAATCTTCAGCTAATGAAAAACGGGAATGCCCCTTATGCAGAAGATGGTACACAGATTAATTTACATCACTTGATTCAAGAAGAACCTGGCCCAATGCTTGAAATCCCTAACAGCTTACATACAAAATATAGTGATGTCATTCATCAGCTTAAGTCTGATGGTGAAAGTTTTAGAAATGATAAGGTTTTAAAAGCACAATACGAGAGCTTTAGAAAGAGATATTGGAAGTGGAGAGCGAAACAATTTGAGAATGAGAATTGAGGTGTTTAAATGATTTATTCGAAGGTTGAGAATTTTATTAATGAAAATAAACAAAATGCTATATTTACAGAAGGCGCAAGTCATGAAAACATTGGTCGCATTGAAGAAAACCTCCAATGCGATCTTCCCAACAGTTATAAATGGTTTTTAGAAAAATACGGTGCTGGTGGTTTATTCGGTGTTTTAGTTTTAGGTTACAACTTTGATCATGCATCAGTTGTAAATAGAACTAATGAATATAAAGAACACTATGGCCTTACTGATGGACTTGTGGTTATTGAAGATGTTGATTACTTTGCTTACTGTCTAGATACAAATAAAATGAAAGACGGAGAATGCCCTGTAGTTGAATGGGATAGGGTAATTGGTTATCAAGATACTGTTGCAGACAGCTTTATTGAATTTTTTTATAATAAGATTCAGGAAGCGAAAGATGACTGGGATGAGGATGAAGACTGGGACGATTAAGCAAAAGTATTGCAATTGATGATTAAGCTCTTGCTAAGGGACTTTTCTTCGATTACGAGTTTGGCGTAGTAATAAAGATTAGGGGCAGTTTTATGTGGGTAAATTTATTAGAGGAAATTCGAAAAACTGAAGCAAAGTATGGAGATGAATTAAATTCTCCTGTTACAGACCAAGAAATAAGAAATTTTGAAGAAGCGGTATTAGGTAAGTTCCCTGTAAATGAAATTCCTTCAGGATATAAAAAATTCCTTCAAACTGTAAACGGATTAGATTTTAATGGCTTGGTAATCTATGGATTGGATCAAGAATTACTGAGAGAAGAAAATGATGAAGAAGTTTATGGTTTTATTGAAACAAATGAACAGTGGCACGAAAATGATGAGCAGAAAAAATATCTGTTTTTTGGTGACTCAGATACAGCTTGGTATTGTTTAGATGTAATTCAGAATGAATACTTAGAGCTTGATAAACCCTCTGGAACACTGATGAACAAATTTAATGATTTTAACGCCATGCTAGCTGATGCATTGAAAGTTAGTTTAGACAATTAAACAAAAGTATTGCAATTGTTCATTGCTAAAGATGTGCAATGCGGAGGGGATTAATATGAGCTTCAATAATGTCAAACAAAAGTTGAAAGAGTTTTTAATTGATGCAAAAACAGATCCCAGAATCAATAAAAATGAACAACTCAAAGAAATTGAAATGAACATAGGAAAACAATTACCTTCTGATTATAAGGACTTTTTGAAGGAATATGGCGGCTGTTATTTAGAAAGTAAAAAAACATCAGATGAGATTGAGTATGACGTTTGCTATAAACCTATAGAGAAAGATCCTTGGATGGGCAAGGGCGATGATACACAATTGTTAGAAGGTTTTTATGGTTTAGCGAACGATCATGACAGTCTTCAGAAAGCAATCGATACATATTCTGATCGCTTTCCTAGAAATATTATTCCTATCGCAAGCTCTGCAGGTGGGAATGAAATATGTATGGATATCGATAATGGAAAGATATTGTTTTGGGATCATGAATTAAGTCATCCCGACAAAGACTTTTTCTTAATTGCCAATTCGTTTGAGGAGTTTGTCTTCAGTTTAGTTGATGAACCAATTGAAGCTGATAAAGAAGATGATGGAATTCTGTATATTGAATAAGATGATGACTTACTAAGCAGTTAAGAAAGCGTATGGAAATAACTGGAGGGAAAGTTAAAATGGCAGTTAGTTATTGGACAGGGGAGAATCTTATACTGCGAGCAATTCAACCTGAAGATATCGTTATATTTGATTCGTTAGATGATGAAATTCTGCGAAATATGGACTCGCTACATTTTCCTCGTTCAGCTAATAACATGAGAGAATGGGTAGAAGAACAATTAGAAAAAGATGAATTCCGTTTTATTGCAGTTGATAGTGATAATAATATAGTAGGTATAATTGAAACCTTTGACTGTGATAGGAAAAATGGTACCTTCGGTTATTATTTGGCTGTATTCGAGCCATATAGGGGAAAAGGATTTGCCAAAGAAATGATCTTGATGGTTCTTCGCTTTTTCTTTTTGGAACTTGCTTATCAAAAAGTAAATACAACTGTTTATTCTTTTAATAATCCATCCATACGATTACATGAAAAATTAGGTTTCATGAAAGAGGGACAACTAAGAAAGATCATTTTCACTAAAGGTGCTTATTATGATGGTTTTTGCTTTGGAATGACAAGAGAAGAATTTGAACTGAATCATGGATAATATCACTTGTGCATCGATAAAGTACTGGATTCCAATAAAATAATGGTTTTATCCATAAAGCAAAAGTTTTGCAAATTATTTCATTGGTTTCATTTAATGTGCTATAATCAGAACTGTAAGACATTTGATTGGTTATAGCGTATTTCTTTAATGAGAAATACATAAAATAAAAAAGACCGAGGTGCTACCAACACCCCGGCTATGTACAAAAAGCTGTCCATCAAAGGGCTTGCTCGATGTGGTTTCTAGGTAGACCTATCCCTTCAGGTTCTGAGGCTCAAGGGAGGTCTATTTTTTATTTATATAAGTCAACAGGGCAATTATAAACGACCCGAATGCAAGCATTAGCATTAATACCTGGAATGTTGACATAGCATCACCCCCTTTCGTTAGGGGATGAGCAAGACTCTCTTGAGTGAGCAATCTTAATGAACAGGAAATATTATACTATACATAAATCCCCTTCTCGTTAAAAATTCAATATATTAACAACGTGAAAAGAATTTGCAAAATGCAGGTTCTTTTTTATATTCAGTTATTAAATCATTTGAGTGATTGTCGATATTTAACATGTGTAAAAATGGAAAAGGTGATACAATTATAAAAAGTTCTGAGAGGATTGTGATTATCGGTGGTAAATGTAAACTCAAGCGATCTTATTTATGATCCAAAATTCTTAGCATTTTGCAGCTTGGCTACAGAAGGATATGGGGGAAATAACTCAGCTCCTAGTAGATCCATTGGTTTTAGTGAATTCTGTGAAAAACTTGAGAAAAATGAAATAGTTAAACCTGAGAACAAAAAAAGCTCACTTGACCTAAATAAGTCTTTAGATTATTGGAAATCAAGGTTTAATCCAGGCGGTAATCTTTCGGCGTTAGATTCTCAGGTATTAGATATTATCAAAAAAGCTTACAACTTAGGAATGGTTAACAAAGATAATATGCTGTTGCGAAACGAAGCAGTTAATGCGTATAAAAATTCAATTTAAATATGAGACAGAGCCCAGCTTAATAAAGTGCTGGGCGTTTTACTTATTAGAGTTATTTTCTCGCAAATACTTTTTATGTTCTTTCTCCAATTTACAATATCATCTTTGAATATATAAATTTTATATTTTTCCTTTGCTTCACTTTTGGTATGATCCATGCAATTGTAATTGCCGGATCTGTTTGACCAATTTGCACACTAAATAAACCAAATTCATCCCGAATACTACCGATTACTTCCAAAGGGGACTTTTTATTTGCTTCGGTTAAAGTTATACCTGACATAATCAAAACAGGAACTAAAATCAAAAATTCAATTAACCTCTTCTTCATTTACCATCACCGTCTCCCTCGTCGAAAAGAATCTCTCCTTTATTAATACTACGTAAATCATTATTGACCTTTATATTTTATTACCAACATTTGTTCTGTTAATATTAGATCAATAAAGGAGGATATGCTTAGAGATTGAGGAACAATCGACTGGACATCAATGATGCTCCCAGAGCATTTAACACAGCTTAAACAAGATTTGATTGATGTATCAAAAATTGAAAAGCCAGCTTTAGATGATCAACAAATTGAGGAAATGGGTATTCCGTTTCTGAGGCATTGGAATTAAATAAAGAGTTAAATTTCAAACTCTTTAACAATGGATTTGTTGAAATGTCATCGGCAGAGTCCATTACATTAATTTTGAACAACAAAAGCTTCACGGAAAAGACCAGAAGGACAATACAGTTTATATCAGCATGAATAACATCATAGGAGTTACATACAATGATTAATTACTCACAATTTCCACGAAAGAATATACTTTGTGTCGATATGAAATCCTTTTATGCTTTTGTATCGGCTGTCTCAATGGGGCTCAATCCTTTAACATGTTACCTTGCTGTTGTAGGGAATACGGAGAGACAGGGAAGTGTAGTGTTAGCTGCATCTCCTGCACTTAAAAAAGATTTTGGAATCAAAACAGGATCGAAACTTTTTGAGAAACCCGAAAATCCAAGAATACACATTGTAAATCCGCAAATGAAGCTTTTCATCAGAGTTTCAACTGAAATTACAAAGCTGTTTTACAGATTTGTTCCTGAGAAATGCGTACATACGTTCTCTATCGATGAATCTTTTTTAGATGCAGGAAAAGAAGATCCTGAAGAAATGGCCAAAGCAATACAAAGCAGTACAGTATGTGGAGAGAATTTGGTTTGATGTGCACAGTAGGTATTGGAGACAATATGTTACTCAGTAAGCTTGCACTTGACCTGGAGAGTAAGAAAACAAAGAGTGGTATTGCACGTTGGAGATATGAAGATGTGCCAAATAAACTCTGGAAGGTTCACCCGTTGTCTAAAATGTGGGGAATAGGAGGGAGGATGGAAAGGAACCTGAATCGAATGGGGATATCAACTGTAGGTCAGTTAGCTAAATTTCCTTTAGAGCTGCTTGAAAAGAAGTTCGGAATAATGGGAAACCAGGAACCAGTTGTATTATCATGCTCATGGAATCGATTTATCTGAAATAGGTGCTCCGTTGATGCAAGGTCAGATTAGTTTTGGTAAGAGTCAGATTTTACTGAGGGATTACACAAGGAGAGAAGAGATTAAGGCTGTTCTTCTGGAGATTTGTGAGGAAGTAGCAAGAAGGGCACGCACACACAACAAAGCTGGTCGAACAATCAGCCTGGGTATTTGATACAGTAAAGATGATCTTGGTGGTGGATTTTCACCGAGCCAAAACAATAGATCTTCCCACAAATATCACGATGGACATATATAGATGTTGCTTGATGCTCTTTAATAAGTTTTACTCGGGGAAGACGGTGCGAAGTATCTCAGTTACGTTAACGAATATTGAGGATGATGTTAATCAGCAGTTAAGTTTATTTGAAGTAAATAATGAAAAGAGAAGGAGACTCGGGTTTGTGATGGATGGAATTAGAAACAAATACGGATCGAAAGCGATTCTAAGAGCAGTTTCTTATACACCAGCAGTGACAGCACTTCACAGAGCTGGGCTAACAGGAGGGCACAAATCATAGCAAAAAAGAGATATCAGACTCATTAAGTTTAGATATTATAAAAAATTCTAAAAAATCAATTAATTGGTATTGAAAAAGAAAGAAGAAATGTTATAATTATGAAAAAGGGGGTGTGGTATTCTACATAAATATGAAAAATGGGCTTGTCAAGAAAAGTGTGTAAGTTATTCTAGATATTTCTTCACACGTTCCTTTAGGTGGTCATGAACTAATAGTTGATTCATGACCATAGCCCATTGCTGGATGCGTCCACCATCCCATTTCTTTTCTAATTCTTTTGTTCGTAAAAACAATATTTTTAATAGGGCATTCTCATGGGGGAATGCTCCTTTTTTCGTGACTTTTCGAAAGCTAGAGTGGATACTTTCAACGGCATTTGTAGTGTACATGATTTTACGAATATTACCACCATAATCGAAAAGTTGTTCCACATGAGAAAAGTTTCGTTTCCATACGTCTACAGCTCCAGGGTACGTAGACCACTGCTTTTCAAAAGATTCAAATGCACTGTGACAAGCCTTAAGGCTTGGAGCTCCATACACTTTCTTTAAGGCAGCAGTAAAAGGCTTGTAGTCTTTACTTGGTATATACTTAATCGAATTTCGAATTAAATGAACAATACATCTCTGTACGGTCACATCAGGAAAAATCGCACGTGCTCCTTCTTCCAGACCACTAACGCCATCCATTGAGAGAAAGAAGATATCTTCTACACCACGAGATTTGATTTCATCAAAAATTTGCATCCATTTATGTTTACTTTCCGTTTCATTCAACCACAAACCTAGAATGTCCTTTTTACCTTCTATGGTATATCCTAGTATTGTGTAAACGGCATACTTCTTCGTTTCATAGTCATTACGAATGGTTGTGTAAAGACAATCGACAAACACAAAAGGGTAACAGTTACTTAAGGGACGATTTTGCCACTCTTCTAAATTAGGAAGTACAGTATCCGTAATGTCGGATACCATTTCATGAGATACAGAAAAGCCATAGATGTCTTCTATCGTGGAAGAAATGTCTCGTTGTGACATTCCTCTGGCATACATCGAAATGACCTTATCCTCTATAGAGGATACATCTCTTTTACGCTTTGGAATCAACTGCGGTTCAAATGAACCATCACGATCACGGGGGACTGCAATTTCAACTTCTCCTGCCGTTGTTTTCACGATCTTTTTGCCATATCCATTTCTTCTATTTCTTGTTTCTTTTTCTCCCTTGTCATTGGATTCATAGCCCAAATGGTGATTCATTTCACCTTTTAGCATTGACTCAAACATGGGACCAAATATGTCTTTTAATGCTTCTTGCATATCTTCTACTGATTTAGGCTGATACTGTTCGATAATCTTGTTAGCTAATTCTACGGAGTTCGGATCTCTTTTCAATTTCCCCACTGAAACCACTCCTTTAGCTTTATACTTATTATTCTATCAAATAAAAAACTGTGTGAGTAAGGAACCGTACGCATTCCTTACTTACACAGTTAATATTACACTCCCTGAAAAATAATTTTCTTAAATTTATTTTATCTTTTAACTTTTCAACTTTATCCGATACTCTGTATATAGTAGTTGCAACAACTTATATTTATTTCTTAACAGATTCGTTAACACTTGCCTCTTTGCCTGTCGTACTTGCAATGATAGCCTTTAGTGGAGGCAGCTTTTTTGTTGGATGGTTTTTGTCTTTAACATCAAATTTAAAAAAACTATATTTAATAAGCAGTATTATAAAGCTAGTTCTTCTCTTAATGTTTTTTATAGTTCTATATATAAATAACTTAAGTTTATACTTCTTGGTAATTACATTAATTCCATTCACTAGTGGCATCAATCAATCCTTAAATTATTCAATTATCCCGATTGTTGAAGATGATAATGTTAAAGGTAATAGTACTTTAACTATTACAAGGAATCTTATCAATCTAATTGCATGGTCTAGTGGTGGTATGTTAGTTTCCCTACTTAATTATAACTACGTAACAATCATATCTATAATTCTTCTATTACTCTCTATTATAATATTTAGCACCCTTGATAAAAATAAATTATACCTTGCCAATTATCAACCAAAAAAGCAAAAGAAAAATTCAAAAAGTATACTAAAGCTAATTTTGAAAAATAAAAAGTTGAAGATGCTTTTTATTTCTGAAGTGTTTTTTCTTTTAGGAGGGGGAATTTGGACAAGCTCTTTCATACTTGCATATGTAATCAATGTTTTACATCGAAATGAGGTTTGGTGGGGTTATTTAACAGCAACGTTTTTATGCGGATCAATCATTGGCGGATTAGTTGTATTAAGGTTAAATAACTTCTTGAAAAAAAGGTTGCTTTTTTCCTTATTAATAGCTTCTATATTCTATTCAGTTGTGGTTTTAGGCTATATTTTGAATTCTAGCTTTTTTATTGCTGCACTTCTGTTTCTTCTGTTTGGTGTACCAACCAATTTAAAAGAAGTGGCACAAGTTACTATTATACAAAATAATGCTGGGAATACTGAGAATAAGGTAAAATTATTTTCTTTGTATAATGTAATGGATAGTGTTATACATGCCGGATCCATTGTAATACTGGGAAGAATTGCTGATTTGTATGGTATAGTTTCATCGTTTGGACTTTCATTTGTTTTATGTTCGGTAGGCTTGTTGATTATGTTAATTTACTATCCGAAAATTAATTTAGATGACCACGAAAAATCAACTACAAATTATACAATTTAGGAGTGATTTAATTGAGAAGTAGAACAAGTGAAATCATAAAATCATCATATCCAACTGTGAATGATATTAATAAAATGTCGTATGTCGAGTTTTTAGCATTTTTAAACCAACCTAATATTCCACCAGGCGGCTTTCCTTCTATTAAAAAAGCAGTTGAACAATGTAATTTTGAACCAGGTTCACTCCTTCTAGATGCTGGTTGCAATACTGGTTTTGTTACACATGAATTGGCTCGTTTAACAGGGAGCAAAGTGATTGGTTTAGATATTAGTCATGAAATGATTAGCACTGCTAAAGAATATGCAAAGTTAAAAGATATCTCCTACCCAGGACTCACGACTTTTATGCAAGGTGATGCTACGAATTTAGTTTTCCCTGATGATTTATTTGATGGAGTTTTATGTGGAGGATCAACTGCTTTTATGGAAAATCCTAAACAAGCAATTAAAGAATATGCTCGAGTAGTTAGACCATGGGGATACATAGTTGAAATAGAATTTTATTATAAAGAAAAACCGCAGCCAGAACTTTTAAACAGGGTTAACAGTACCCTAGGTACAAATATGAAGGCCTTCAGCAAAGCAGATTGGATTCAAGCGTTTGAAGATCAGGATAACCTTCAACAAGTATATTTCTATGATGGTGAGTTACAACATGCCGACGAATCAACAATTGAACAATATGTAGAACAAGAAGTAGAGAGTTTTGAAATACCACAAGAATTAAAGGGTGTGGTTAAAGATAAGTGGCTTGAGTTATATCAGGTACTATTTGAAAATCGGAAACTTCTAAATTATTGTATTTTGATATATAGAAAAGTTACTAAAGGTGCTTGGTGGTAATAATATGACAAATTGCGAAAAACCTGTAATTGATTACAAGAAAATATATATTCTTAAAGAGAGTACTATGATAACTAAAATTACTGAGAACTCTTTATGTATTTGCAATAGAGGAAGTGAGGAAGTTGAAATTGAAGGAGATCCAGATTTAATATTAGACTTTTTTGATTTCCTGAAAAAATCAATCCCGCTTAATATTATTTGTGCATTTATGAATCGAGATCATAATATAGATCAAGAGGATTGCCTAGAGGTTGCGAAAATCTTATATGAAAATAGTTTGCTTGAAAAAAAAGAAATTTCGGAAGAAAATTACCAACATAAAAAAATAAAAAAACGATATAGTAGACAACAAAGCTATTTTTCATTGTTTAATAATGATTATGATCAAAGTTTTATACAAATGAAGAATTTAATGAAAGCTCATGTAACACTAATCGGAATGGGAGGGATTGGATCTCCAGTTGCAGATTTACTAGTTAGAGCCGGTATTAAAAATATACGTTGTGTAGATGGAGATATTGTCGAGTTAAGTAATTTAAACAGACAAACTCTCTATAGTGAAAAAGACATCGGTAGATTAAAGGTTGAGGTCGCAAAGGAAAGACTCCAAACAATTGATAATGAAGTAAAAGTTGAATGTGTAAACGAAACAATTCATTCGGTAGAGCAAGCAAAACAAGTAATTAATAATTCTGATTTTGTTGTTGTGTCTGCTGACAGTCCTGTAGGTAAACTGCCTATGTGGATTAATGAAGCATGTGTATCAAAAAATGTCCCTGTTATCTTTACTGGTTACTCAGGCGATATCGGCGTAGTTGGACCATTGATTATTCCAAGAAAAACTCTATGCTTAAATTGTGATGAGCACTTTAGCACAAGAGTTGACTCCTCAATTTCAAACAACGTTAGAGAAAAAGTAAATTACTTTGATAATAAAATAACTCCTCCATCAATTGGTCCCATTTGTTTCTTAGTCTCTTCAATTGTTGCTCATGAAATAATTAAAGCGCTTGCGCAATTAACTATAACACCTATCACTATTAATAAAGTTTTAAATATCGATACTCGTAGCCTTAAGATTGATTTCCATGAGATTGAAAATGCTAAAAATCAGTGTACTTGTTACAAAATAACTACAAATAATTAACATGAAAGGGGGTGAATGTTAATGAAAGTTAAAAAAATTAAAAAGAAGAAACCTATTAAAATTGGATTTGATGGTCCCGTAATGAATTAATTCTAAGGGCGAGTCTTTATAAGGCTCGCTCTCATTATTATTTAAAAGGATGTATAAAAACAACATTTTAGGAAGTGGTTAATATGTCAATTGAAATTGAAGATATTAATTATTTATATAATATCACTAGTGTTGCATAAATTTTGACTGAATTTTCTGCTTTCTTGTTTTTGCTCATGAGAAGAAAAACAAAGACATTTGAATAGAGGTAGTTAACATCCATTTTTTTACTATAATCTTTGACGAGTGCAACAGACCTGTGAAATTCTTTAGGGCACGGTTTTCCCTACGATTTTTCGTAGCCATAAATGAGCGGATTTCCATGGTGCCGCTTTGAGTAAGCGACTAATTTGTAAGTACGTCCTTGAACTGTTCGTGTTCAGCTGTGCCAGTACATTTAGGCAATATACAATCATTGCGATATACACTTGATTATGTACGCCTTGTTCGCTCTGCGCGTAGAACTTTTTGATGTTCAGGTGCTGCTTCAGCCATTTAAAAAATAGCTCGATTGCCCAGCGCGACTTATATAACTCAGCGATTTCGTCAGCGCTTAAATCAAATCGATTTGTGATCAGATGCAGTTCGTTTCCTTTTGAATCGAGCACTTTGATGAGGCGAAAAGCGTTTTCTGCACGGTTTTGTGGTGTACCAATCAAAACCATTTCATCTGAAAACACAAGCGAGTCTTCAGGCAGTTTAAATGGCTCGATTACACGAATGACAGCGTTTTTTCGTAAGCGTGACACAAAGAAATACCCATCGTCTGTCATGCGGTCAAATCGTTCATAATCCAAGTAACCCCGGTCAAAGACGTACATGCATTCTTTGTCGTCAACGAGTACTTCCAGCTGACCACGATCATGTTCTTTCGCGTTTGTCAGCACCGCTTTATCTGGATAGGAACAGCCTTTTTCTGCGTAAACAAGACGTAAATGAAGCTTGATGCCCGACTTTGTTTTACGGAATTCAGCCCACTTATGGTTTTTCAAGTTCAATGGCAACGTACTCGAGTCGATAATTTTCAGTGGTGTTGTCGTTTCTCGGCGCTGCTCATAATGTGATTTCTCGTGAATTTGGGCAACTAAATCCAAAAATACCTGTTGGAACACTTCAGTCGGCACTTGATTTAATCGGCGTCCGAGCTGCGAAAAGCTAATCGCTTCTAAATGCGTCGCTTTTTGAAGCTCGTCAGAAAATAATGTCTCACTGACTGCACGCAGACTCTCGGTTTCATTGAGCTGAGCGAATACGAACAATTTCAAGAATGACGCAATATGTAGCTTCTTTGTATAGTAATTTAATTGATAGCTTTCAACCAATTCCTCGAGTTTTGTGGAGAAAATCGGTGAAAACCATTGTTCAAATGATGTTTTTCGTGTAAACTTATCCATGCTTATTGTCCTTTATTTTGGATTTGGATGGTTTATTACCGCCCTACCATTATAAAGGCTTTTTTTATGCAAAGATAAAATTACTGAAAATTTAGTTTTTTATAAATCGTTGAATTATTTTAATGCGACACTAGTGAAATAAAATGATTTGTTGTTTCATAATTGTTATCTAAAAGGAAAAAGATTCGATTAACCGAAAGTGAGAATGTGTGAATGAATTTAATGGGGTATATGGAGGAAAGGTTTCCAAGACTCGAATTAATTCCTAGCATCTATAATCAGTGGAGCATAGGAATCCATTTCTATCTCGGGGGGGGGGGATATTTACCAACTCAAAGAGAATGAAGAATTGAATCTTAAGAGATTTCGGTTTGTATATGAGCAAATCTCAACCATTTTCAATCAATTATTTGAACAAAACGATGACATATTCCTTGTGACGAATATGTATAAGCACAAAACCAATGACAAATTTATAAAAAAATTGAAGGTGTACCAACCGTTTCTAAAGTGTAAAAATTATTTAAATCAAATTCAAGTAAAGACATATTCCTACCCGTTTGAGATAGATGAAGCTGAAGAATACGAGATGCAACAATTTTCCTTGTTATGCAAACCTCGAGACTTACATGTAACTGAACTACTTAAAGCAGCCAGTAATGAAGATTTTCCATTGAAACCGAGATTCGGGGGTTACTCTATTGATTACCCTGATGTTTTCTTTGTGAACATTACAAAAGACATTATTTTCTTTATCTATGATGACCGAGGATGTGAAGTCATAGCTCTTGATTTCAAACGAATACGTCCACTTTATGAAAAATATCACAACTGGGTAGAAGAATATAAATACATATAAATACTTGTAATACTCTTTCTAAAACGATTTATACCAGGAAAGGCAGAATTAGATTATGAGGGCACTACATACAAGATTTAAACGATTATTGAAACTTAGAAACTTAGAATTTTTTCAGTTGGTCTTAAGTGATGATGAGAGATCTGCATTTTTATTAGTACTTGAGGAAAGATTAGAGGATTTTGATTCTCAAGGTGGTAACCATATTAGTGTTTATTTAGTTACTCACTTTGAGTTATCTGATCAATCATATAAAGATGTACTAAGCTTTAATGATGATCTTTTGGGTATGAAGCATAATTGTTCGTATTCAATGGATATTCTAAGCGTTAAAGAGGAATTTGATTTCGATTTTCCATTTGATATGCTTGCAATTAAAAGATATGTACAAGAATTAATAAATATATTAGGGATTAATCTAACTTTACCTGAAATGAAAGAAAGAGATTTTGACAAACTTTCTCAAGACTAAATAAAACTACGATTTTAAAAAGAAGCAGGGGGCAATAATGTTAAAAATGATTACTGTTTGGTATAAGTATTACGATGATAATGACCCTAAGTTAAACCATATTGAAGACGGCTGGTCAAAGAATGAGTACCCAAAACCAATTAAATCATCGTTTGCAAATCAAGAGGCTTGGAGAAAAAGCGAGTGGGAGAGAAAATATGCATATCTTGATGAAAAATCTAGAGTAGTTGCTGCGACTAAGGCTATTTGGCTTAAGTAAAGTTTTGTATTAATAAGGTTTTTTGAAGACAGGAGGATAGACTTTTGCTACCTAATAGATTGTTAAACAGTTATGTTTATACTCTAATAATCTCTAGTTTATCATTTGGTTTAATCTTTGGTCTGTATATGTTTGCTTACTCTGGTTTTATGGCATTCGCATTAGTCACTATTGGCATCATAGGAGTTTATGCTTTAATCACTTACTTGGTATTTGCTGTCCCTTTGCAAGTGTGGCTTAGAAGAAGGCCCAGAAAATTCAGTTTGAACAATTTTTTAATTTATATTGCAGTAGCCTTTTTAGCTGTGTTTTTGTGCTGGACTGTTGATTATCCGCCAAATGCTCTTACTGTATTCAGAAGCTTAAATTATTACATTATGAGTATTGTTACAGGTCTTATTTATTGGTTTTGGGACTCTATATTCTTACGGAATTAAAACATTAAATTAAATCATGAATTTCACTCCGTTTACAACAAGTAAGAAGGCTGCTGTTCCAAACAATAAATATCCAGACAGTTTTTGTTTGCTTAATATCGCTTCAACTCCGACTAATGATAAAAGGGCTGCAACAAATAATTGCACAACAATCAACAATAATTCATTTTGATTGAACAATGAGTATACGCACAAGACTAATGCAATGCAAGAAACCGAAATTTTTGCAACTTTTAGCAAGGTATCACTCCTTATGCGGTCATGAATTAACCTTAACACGATTACGCGTCTTAATCCGAGAGCATAAAGAATCAAGATAAAAGAAGTGTTTTATAGAAAGGCGGCAAAATTCAATGATAAAGGCTTATACAATATGAAAAAGATTATTGTTTTTGTATTAACGATATTTATATTATTCTCAGGATTCGCAACACAAAGTTATGCGTTGTCTGATTCGAAATCTGCGGCAATACAAGCGTTGCTAGATGATGCCTCTCGTATATCAGGTGTGCCGGGAATGTCAATCTCAATACTTACTGATGATGAAGTGTTCTACTTTTCTTCAGGGTATGCTGACCGTGAAAAGGGGGTGTCTGCAAGTGAAAATACACTCTATGAGTTAGCCTCGGTCAGTAAAGCTTTTACCGGTATGGGTATTATGCTGTTGGAAGAGCAAGGGCTGCTCTCAATGACTGACCCTGTCCAAAAATATTTACCTTGGTTTACGTTAAAGTATCAAGGGAAACCTGTTGATATGCAAAGCCTTACACTAAATAACTTTCTTCACCATACCAGTGGTCTAACAAATATTAGGCATACTCAAAGTATTCCACAAGGCAATACACCGGATATGTTGCAAAAGACTGTGGAAATGCTCGTAGATGCTGAATTGGCGTTCCCTCCCGGTGAACAGTATAACTATGGAACCGTTAATTATGACGTATTGGGCTTGGTTATTGAGATTGTGTCGCGACAAAGCTATGAAGACTTTATGAGGGAACAGGTATTTCAGCGGTTAGGTCTTCACCAGACGTATGTTTATAAAGAAGATGCTCAAGCCACTGGACAGTTGGCACAGGGCTACCGTTCTTCCTTTTTTATGACAACTCCATTTAAAGCTCCGGATTATGCTGGGAATAAGCCCGCAGGCTACATCATTTCTAATACAAAAGATATGGCGCGTTGGATGGGCATACAGATGGGTATTGTGCAGGACATACCCGAAATATTTCACACGGTTATCGAAAAATCACATAGGGGTGATATGTCTGTTTCGGCTGTCAACGATATGTATTATGCGGCAGGCTGGTCGGTAAACGCCGACCAAACGATTATAGAACACACTGGGAGCAATCCAAATTTCAGAACCGAAGTAGTCATACTGCTAAATGAACGAACAGCCGTCTGCTTGCTGAGCAACGGCGCAAATACCAATATAAACCTGGTACTAAAAATTAAAGATATATTAGACGGTAATCTAACTCAGTCATATGAAATAAGCGGCACACAGCTTTTGGATATCATTTTGTCGTCTATCACTATTATTCTTTGCCTATTGGCCGTTCTCCTATTTCTCTTAGGATTACGCAGAAGGAAAACGAATGAGCGGCAGCCAATGACAAAAAAGAGAATAATCGTAACAGTTATTTTCCTGATCGCTACGATTGCCCTGGGTATACTGTGCTGTGCTTTCGATTGGTCAACGATACTTATTTGGCAAACATATAGTGTTCTTACAGCTTTGATTTCGTCAGCATTATTAACAGCAAGCATTACATGGTTTGTATACACTCACCGATAAAATACCTCGCTCCCAAGATAAGCATAATGTTAAGTAATTAAATTTGAATTTATCGGTATGCTTAATTTGAAAAACATAAGACACTTCGGTGTCTTTTTTAATATCATCGACAATTTTCCCAGTCAAACCTAAATTACTATTGCTTCCACTAACCTGCTCCGTTCGTGGAATAAGGATTTTTAAACAACTAATATTATTTTTCAAATGACTTTATTGTAAATTAAACAACAATATTATTTTTGCACAAGCGTCGTTAGATAACATTTCTTAACCCGTTTGTTTCGTATTTCTCTTCCACAAGATCACCTACATAATTTATTCAACATACTCAAGAATAGCAAATTTCGTTCGATATAGGGAGGGAACAAATGATTGGTTTAGCTTATTTTTTAATTATCTGGCTAGGAGCTGGATTGTTGACTGGCATTAAGTTTATTTTTGTTGACCAGGTCTATGATGATGAGTTTAAAGAACTCATGGATAAAGAAACAGCAGCGGGCATGGAAAGGAATTTGGCCAGCCTGTTTTTCAAAAATAAGGTAAACGTTATTGCTTTTTTCATGCTAATTGGTTTGCTGCCATTAGCAATGAGGATTACAAAATTATTTAAAAGAGGTTGATTTATGCCTTTGCTTGATTATTTTTATGTACTGCAGTTTGAAAACAAGGAATACTTCAAATCATTTAAGTTAGATGAGGACGGTTATTTAACATCTAGCGACCTCCACGGCGCTTCTAAATTGCAAACAATGTATGAAGTCATTGAGGTAGCCAGTGAACTCAAAACAAAGTGCAATGTGCAATGTGCAATGTGAGGTAAGGGAAATCCAAGTCGTAAAGCGTTAGGAGTGTTCAGGTGTATTGGATAGAGTGGATTGAAAATGGAGAAAAGAAAAGCATTGTTGCAGAAGGTTGGATTGAAGGGGCTGTTATACTTGAAGACTTGTATCAGAAGCGGTTTGATTATGTTGAATGGGGGAGTGTAATATTAACTGTGTAAGTAAGGAATGCGTACGGTTCCTTACTCACACAGTTTTTTATTTGATAGAATAATAAGTATAAAGCTAAAGGAGTGGTTTCAGTGGGGAAATTGAAAAGAGATCCGAACTCCGTAGAATTAGCTAACAAGATTATCGAACAGTATCAGCCTAAATCAGTAGAAGATATGCAAGAAGCATTAAAAGACATATTTGGTCCCATGTTTGAGTCAATGCTAAAAGGTGAAATGAATCACCATTTGGGCTATGAATCCAATGACAAGGGAGAAAAAGAAACAAGAAATAGAAGAAATGGATATGGCAAAAAGATCGTGAAAACAACGGCAGGAGAAGTTGAAATTGCAGTCCCCCGTGATCGTGATGGTTCATTTGAACCGCAGTTGATTCCAAAGCGTAAAAGAGATGTATCCTCTATAGAGGATAAGGTCATTTCGATGTATGCCAGAGGAATGTCACAACGAGACATTTCTTCCACGATAGAAGACATCTATGGCTTTTCTGTATCTCATGAAATGGTATCCGACATTACGGATACTGTACTTCCTAATTTAGAAGAGTGGCAAAATCGTCCCTTAAGTAACTGTTACCCTTTTGTGTTTGTCGATTGTCTTTACACAACCATTCGTAATGACTATGAAACGAAGAAGTATGCCGTTTACACAATACTAGGATATACCATAGAAGGTAAAAAGGACATTCTAGGTTTGTGGTTGAATGAAACGGAAAGTAAACATAAATGGATGCAAATTTTTGATGAAATCAAATCTCGTGGTGTAGAAGATATCTTCTTTCTCTCAATGGATGGCGTTAGTGGTCTGGAAGAAGGAGCACGTGCGATTTTTCCTGATGTGACCGTACAGAGATGTATTGTTCATTTAATTCGAAATTCGATTAAGTATATACCAAGTAAAGACTACAAGCCTTTTACTGCTGCCTTAAAGAAAGTGTATGGAGCTCCAAGCCTTAAGGCTTGTCACAGTGCATTTGAATCTTTTGAAAAGCAGTGGTCTACGTACCCTGGAGCTGTAGACGTATGGAAACGAAACTTTTCTCATGTGGAACAACTTTTCGATTATGGTGGTAATATTCGTAAAATCATGTACACTACAAATGCCGTTGAAAGTATCCACTCTAGCTTTCGAAAAGTCACGAAAAAAGGAGCATTCCCCCATGAGAATGCCCTATTAAAAATATTGTTTTTACGAACAAAAGAATTAGAAAAGAAATGGGATGGTGGACGCATCCAGCAATGGGCTATGGTCATGAATCAACTATTAGTTCATGACCACCTAAAGGAACGTGTGAAGAAATATCTAGAATAACTTACACACTTTTCTTGACAAGCCCTTGAATGGAAGCGGCTTTGAAAAGGGGTGAAATGCAATTAAAAATTTAGTTTTATTGTCCAGCTTTTTAGGAATTGTGCTATCAATTATAGGGCAATTATTTGGAGTCCTAACAGATTTCTTTATTCCAGGTATTTCACGGCTTATAGGAGTTTTAGCTGGCTTCCTAGTATTACTTTGCTTTAAGTCAAGAAACACAGAAATGCAGACATTTATTGTGAGCTTAAGTACTGCACTAGGAATAATAGGTGCAGGGATTCTATATCTTCCAGCAGCTATTGTCAATGTTTTAATTGGCTTCAACCTAAACAAAAAGTTAAAAGAAGAAAACACTAAGGAGCAGATCTGAATAGACTGCTTTTTGTTTAGTGTGACCATGGAAAATTGTAGTATAATAGTAATGAAATAATCATTTTATTCAGATTGGGTGAAAAGATGAAGGAAGAGATAAGAGATTTAATTGACTATGAAGAGAAATATTGGATTACTGTAACAGGAAGAATAATCTGCAAAAAGAACAATCATGTTCGCCATAAGAATGGCAATGTTTATGGATACAAACATGTGCACTTGCATAAAAATGGGACAAGAAAACTGTTTAGCACATTTGATGTTTGGAAAAAGAATTTTCCTGATAAAGACCCATCTTCATATAAAGGGATTAAATAAGTAACGGCATAATTATTTATTTACGGAGATGAAGAAATGCCAAATATGAATTGGAGTAAGTTAAATAACTTACAATTAGGTAGATATGGTGAATATTACGCAATGATGGATTTTGCCTCATATGGTTATCAAATTTTTAGTAGCGAGGTAGATGATCATGGAATTGACTTCATTGCAAGGAAGGCTGGCGGCGAATTCTTAGAAATACAAGTAAAGTCACTTAGTTTTCCTAAATCAACTTATACATTTTTAAAAGAAAAACATTTCAATCCTTAGGGACTGACCCCCGTTTTTGAGACAGGGATCAAAACACCTTTTAAACAGCCAATTGCCGATAATTTATCGGTGATTGGTTGTTTAGTTTCGTTTGAATACGAATATTGTTATAATAATGAATGTATTCTATGACAGTGCGTTCTACGATGGCGGTCGTGGTTCGATCAATGCTGTTAAGATAGAACGTTTCAGACTTTAGTGAGGAATGAAACGATTCGATGGAGGCATTATCAGCGGGTGTCCCTTTGCGGGACATGCTCATGGTAATGCCTTTTGTTTTAACAGCTTTCTGATACTCGTAAGATGTATACACAGATCCTTGGTCACTATGTAACACGCAGTTCTCAGGCAGTGTTGGCAGTTGATCAAGTGTGTGTAAGACAAAGTCTGTGTCCTGCTTATCTCCAATCGTAAAAGCAATCACTTCTCCATTATATACATCCAATATACTGGAAAGGTACAATTGTTTCTGTCCATAAGGCAAATACGTGATGTCTGTTACTAGTTTTTCAAGAGGATGATCAGACTGAAAGTTCCTATCTAATATATTGTCGACCACGGCATATGGCTGCCCATTCTTCTTGCGCTTTTTCACCTTAACCCGGCACTGCCACTGATTTTTCTGCATAATACGCTGAACCGTTTTATGGTTAATACACATTCTCTTTTTTAATATAGCTGTGATTTTTCGATATCCATATCGATACTGGTGCTCTCGGCACAACGTGCCGATTTGTTTTTCTAAATGGCGCTTGGGATGATCTTTCTTCAGATTCTTCTTCCAACGATAATAAGACGAGCGAGAGATACCTAAATGAATACAGATATCCTGCACGGTCATTGTGCTGTGCAATTCTTCTACAAGTTCGACTGACGTTTGGCTATCAACTTCCTTTCCAATTCGTTGTACTTTTTTAACACTTCATTCTGTTGTCTCAGATATCGATTCTCTGCCTGCAGTTTCTCTAATTCGGAAGAATACTCCGGACCTTTTCCATAAGTGTATTGCTTACCAACAGGCTGTTCAAATCGATGTGTATCACCAGCCTTATACCATCTGACCCATGTCTTAATCTGCGTATTATTTTTGATATTCAACTCCTGCATGATCTCTTTCATAGGTACGCCTGCCAATCTCATTTCTACAGCCTTCTGTTTCACTTCAACCGGATAACTCACTCTTGTCCCCATAGAAAAAACACCTCCAAGTCTAATTTCGGATAACAATCATCCGTATTCAAACTTGAAGGTGTTTTTATTTGTCTCATCTTATGGGGTCAGTCCCCTTATAAGAAGGGCTTTTATATTTATTTAATGTTATTTATTGAAGGATCTTTACCACAATCTTTTTTAATACCAGGGAACGTCTTCCTTGAAGGAAATAATCCAGTATTTAAATATAAGCCAAACTATAAGGAACCTGAGTATGGGATAAATGTTTCTAAGAAGAATATGCACATACTAGAACAATATAGCTTGAGTAAACTTGAAAGTGAAATATCTGTTTAAAAGAATCCTTTTATTAAATGAGGAGCTAGGAGAGGGAATAATTGAACAGTGATTACGTTGAAGCTGCATTTGGATCATTAGATTTCATGGGGTTTGATAGTGAATTAGTTATGAAGGGGTACAAAGAGAGAATAGACCAAAATATTGAGGGGATACAATATATACCTAAGACATGGCTTCCGTTAATTTATGATTTAATATTTGATGAGGAGAAACAGTTTTGGAATAAAGATATTAAAGATTTTATTTACAACTTAATTGATGAAGTAAAATGCAAGAACGTTAACACTGATTTGTTTTTTGAGAACTTCAGAGACAGTCTAGACAACTTTTTTTAGCCCTTTCATCATATGATCGTGTACTGAGTACATTGAATTTATTTAATAAAACTATAATTCCGAGAGACACTGAAATTCAAGTCAAGTATTTGCCTTTATATAATTCGTTAGTTGAAGGAGTAGTTAGCAATCTATATAAATTTTTGAGGAATTTGCTTAACACCATAGATGATAAAGACTTGTTAAGTCAAAATAATCTAGGCCCTTTAGTCAATTTGCTTAATTCAAAAGGGTGTACAATTTTAACAAAGGAAATTGATGTAGATATTAGAAATGCTATTAACCATGGGGGAACTTATCTAAAAGAGAAAGATAAAATTATCTTTAACTTCACTAACAGAGGAAAACCTAAAAGTAAGGAAGTAAGTGTTTCTCAATTTAAGAGACAGATATATAAAATAATTGATCTGGTTAACGGATTGCTAGGGCTTGTCAAGAAAAGTGTGTAAGTTATTCTAGATATTTCTTCACACGTTCCTTTAGGTGGTCATGAACTAATAGTTGATTCATGACCATAGCCCATTGCTGGATGCGTCCACCATCCCATTTCTTTTCTAATTCTTTTGTTCGTAAAAACAATATTTTTAATAGGGCATTCTCATGGGGGAATGCTCCTTTTTTCGTGACTTTTCGAAAGCTAGAGTGGATACTTTCAACGGCATTTGTAGTGTACATGATTTTACGAATATTACCACCATAATCGAAAAGTTGTTCCACATGAGAAAAGTTTCGTTTCCATACGTCTACAGCTCCAGGGTACGTAGACCACTGCTTTTCAAAAGATTCAAATGCACTGTGACAAGCCTTAAGGCTTGGAGCTCCATACACTTTCTTTAAGGCAGCAGTAAAAGGCTTGTAGTCTTTACTTGGTATATACTTAATCGAATTTCGAATTAAATGAACAATACATCTCTGTACGGTCACATCAGGAAAAATCGCACGTGCTCCTTCTTCCAGACCACTAACGCCATCCATTGAGAGAAAGAAGATATCTTCTACACCACGAGATTTGATTTCATCAAAAATTTGCATCCATTTATGTTTACTTTCCGTTTCATTCAACCACAAACCTAGAATGTCCTTTTTACCTTCTATGGTATATCCTAGTATTGTGTAAACGGCATACTTCTTCGTTTCATAGTCATTACGAATGGTTGTGTAAAGACAATCGACAAACACAAAAGGGTAACAGTTACTTAAGGGACGATTTTGCCACTCTTCTAAATTAGGAAGTACAGTATCCGTAATGTCGGATACCATTTCATGAGATACAGAAAAGCCATAGATGTCTTCTATCGTGGAAGAAATGTCTCGTTGTGACATTCCTCTGGCATACATCGAAATGACCTTATCCTCTATAGAGGATACATCTCTTTTACGCTTTGGAATCAACTGCGGTTCAAATGAACCATCACGATCACGGGGGACTGCAATTTCAACTTCTCCTGCCGTTGTTTTCACGATCTTTTTGCCATATCCATTTCTTCTATTTCTTGTTTCTTTTTCTCCCTTGTCATTGGATTCATAGCCCAAATGGTGATTCATTTCACCTTTTAGCATTGACTCAAACATGGGACCAAATATGTCTTTTAATGCTTCTTGCATATCTTCTACTGATTTAGGCTGATACTGTTCGATAATCTTGTTAGCTAATTCTACGGAGTTCGGATCTCTTTTCAATTTCCCCACTGAAACCACTCCTTTAGCTTTATACTTATTATTCTATCAAATAAAAAACTGTGTGAGTAAGGAACCGTACGCATTCCTTACTTACACAGTTAATATTACACTCCCAGATTGTGGATAAAATAGGAATACCGAAGCGGCTTGCCTGGGGATTTTTAGGGGTTGTTTTGTTTATGATGGGAGATGGCCTTGAACAAGGATGGCTCAGTCCTTTTTTGATCGAAAACGGGCTCACCGTTCAGCAGTCCGCTTCTATTTTTAGTATATACGGAATTGCGCTTGCCATAGCTTCCTGGTTTTCGGGTGTATGTCTCGAAGCATTTGGCGCAAAACGAACGATGTTTATGGGGCTGTTGTTTTATGTGATCGGTACAGCTGCTTTTATCGTATTTGGATTTGAACAGCTGAACCTGCCAGTGATGTATGTGACTTACTTCGTAAAAGGGTTAGGTTACCCGCTTTTTGCTTATTCTTTCTTGACATGGGTCATTTACAGAACACCGCAAAGCAAACTGAGCACTGCTGTCGGCTGGTTTTGGATTGCATATTGCCTCGGCATGTTTGTGTTCGGCGCTTGGTACTCAAGCTACGCGATCAAAGCGTTCGGTTATTTGAATACGCTTTGGAGCTCTATTTTCTGGGTATGTCTCGGTGCATTCTTTGCATTGTTTATCAATAAAGACCGTTTTGAAAAGAAGAAAAGAAAAAGATCAGAAACAGCCGAGGAGCTTTTAAAAGGGGTTACGATTCTATTTACAAATCCGCGCGTGCTTACAGGCGGAATCATCAGAATCATCAACAGCATTGGTACATATGGTTTTCCAGTCTTTTTGCCGATGCACATGGCCCAGCATGGAATTTCAACCAATGTGTGGCTGCAAATTTGGGGAACGATTTTCCTGGGGAACATTGTGTTTAACCTTATCTTTGGTATTGTCGGCGATAAATTCGGCTGGAAAAATACTGTTATTTGGTTCGGCGGAGTCGGCTGCGGCATTTTCACCCTCTTATTATACTACGCACCTGTTTTCTCCGGCGGAAGCTTAGCGGTTGTCAGCGTGATCGGCTTTATTTGGGGCGGTTTGCTGGCAGGCTATGTGCCGATTGGTGCAATTGTGCCGACGGTGGCAGGAAAAGATAAAGGGGCAGCCATGTCTGTATTAAATTTGGCTGCAGGTTTATCAGCGTTTGTCGGCCCCGCACTCGCTTGGCTGTTCATTGGTCTCGTCGGCGCGCAAGGTGTCGTCTGGATCTTTGCGGCCCTTTACCTTGCAAGTGCGGTCTTGACGAAATGTATTCATATACCTGAGGAAAAAGCAGTTAAGGAGGAAACATCTCCTCAATATGCATCTTAATTAGAAAGCGCCCATTTTCCGGGGGCTTTTTATCATTTGTTCAGCAATGTAAGGATTTCCGATACGGAATGACGCAAAAATGATTGATCTGAACGGGATTTCACCATCACAGTCAGCCGATAAGAAACAGAAAATAAGTCTGAGCCGTTTGTTCCACGTTAATTTCACGTCTTAGCTCGCCATGAATGTTCACTCAAAACAGATTCATAACGCTTTATTCTTCATTGAATTCTCGATGACGAGCCATCAACATTACCTCTTTCTGAATCGATCAGTATATTACTATTCTATGAATAATCGAGGGATTCTAAAGAAAAATAGACAACATATTGACAATATAATGAGAAATGTTATGATGAATAGACAATAAGTTGTCTATTTGAGGAGGGAACATCGTGGATTATTCTAAGGAACTGAAAGATTTATTTTTAATGCAACAGTCTTATGCTACACTTTTTTCCACTTTAAACAAAATTCAATCACGCGGAGACGATTATTATGAAAGCTTAACGTCGAGGCAATTTATGACGATGGTTGCCATACTGCATTTACCGGAAGAGGAAACGACATTCAACAACATTGCAAAAAAATTAGGCACTTCAAAACAAAACATCAACAGACTTGTCAGCGGTATTGAAAAAAGAGGTTATGTCATCACTGTACCAAGTAAACGCGACAAGCGTGCAGTTAATGTGAAGATTACTGATTCAGGAAAGCGTGTCATGGAGGAATGCGGTGAAAAAGCGGTGTATTTTATGGCCGATCTATTTAAAGGCTTTTCGACGGAAGAGCTGGAAACATTGTGGATTTTATTGAAGAAACTGTACAGTTTTGATGGAGAAGAACAGGATGGTTTTGAAGAAGACGCTGCTGATTTTGACATTGAACAAAATCGAGACAATTTGAAAACAAATTTATTGCAGGAATTCGCAAAACGGAGAAAGTAAAAAGGAGAACCCACTATGAACAACGTAGCAACAGTAGAAAACTTGAAAATGCAGTATGAAAACAAAACGGCAGTAGATGGGATTTCGTTCGAAGTGAGAGAGGGGGAAGTGCTTGGCTTACTAGGTCCAAATGGTGCAGGAAAAAGCACAACCATTCATATTTTATCAGGAGTATTGTCGGCCAGTTCCGGAAACGTTTCGATATTGGGTCATAGTGTGAAAAAAGGGTCAAAGGAAATGAAGAAAGGCATCGGGATTGTGCCTCAAGATATCGCGATTTATGAGGAGATTTCAGCTGAGAAAAATGTTCGTTTTTTTGCCAGTCTTTATTCTCTTAAAGGAGAAGAACTGAAAGCCCGAGTCAAAGAGGCTTTGGAGCTCGTACAGCTATATGACCGGAAAGATGACAAGCCAAAGACGTTTTCAGGCGGGATGAAAAGAAGATTAAACATTGCGTGCGCCATTGCCCATCAGCCGAAACTGATTATCATGGATGAGCCCACGGTAGGAATCGATCCGCAATCCCGGCATCACATTTTGGAATCGATAAAAGAGCTGAAAACAAAAGGCGCAAGCATCATTTACTCTACACATTATATGGAAGAAGTCGAGGCGATTTCAGATCGTATTATGATCATGAATGAAGGAAGAATTATTGCCAATGGAACAAAAGAAGAGCTGTACAGAGAAGTCAATAAAGAAATAACATACGCTTTTCAACTGGCGCATGTTCAGCGATTAAATAAAAACTCGATTAGAGAAATCATAGGAGTGACAGGAGTTGATTTCTCTGACCATCAACTAAATGTTACCGTTCAAAAGAACCAAGATCACCTGAGTGAAATCATATTAGAATTGAGTGCCCAAGGCTGCAGCATCCTAAACATGAACAAAAAAGAGGCATCGTTAGAAACGGTATTTTTAGAGCTGACGGGAAGAAATTTAAGAGATTAGGAGAGCAAAATGAGTTTGTTAAAATTGATAACATTTGATTTTATGAATATTTTAAGGAATCCGGTTCTTGTAATAGCCAATACGGCCTTTCCTTTCGTTCTCATTCTGGTCATGGGCTTTGTTACGAAAAGCAGCTTTGGAGCAGGCGGGGTAAGTTCTTATGATTATTACGGAGTGAATATGATGATTTTCACTGCAGCTCTGATTGCTATGACGACTTCTAATACGTTTATGGAGGAAAAGGTGAAGAAAGCGAACCTTCGTATTGTGTATGCGCCGGTTTCGACAACTAGTATTTATCTTTCTAAATTACTATCAACCTTTATATTCAGTGTCATTATGTACAGCATGAATGTGTTGATAGCCCAAACGATTTTTCATTTGAACTTTGGAGGACAATATCTTACGTGTTTCATGCTTTTATTGTATGTATTTTTATTTTTCGGTTGCTGTTTTGGCACAATGTTCTGCAGTTTGTTTAAGAATGAAGAACAGGCGAATGGGATTATGCAAATTCCGATAGCTTTTTTTGTTTTCTTTGGCGGCGTATTTTTCGGAATTCATAGATTTGGAGATACCGTCAATCAGATATCGATTCTTTCTCCGATTAAATGGGTAACAGAATGTTCATTTCGTCTCATTTATGATCATGATTTCAGTATGCTGCTGCCTGTTATGTCAGGACTAATATTGGCTTCAATCATTTGTATTGCCGTTTCTCATGTTGTATTTAAGCCGGAGGGATATATATGCTGAGTTTATTCCAAAACAGGTGGGAGCGAATCCTGACCAAAAAAGCCATTATTATCATTGCATTGATCATTGTCCCTCTGATGATTGGCGTTGCGATTATGTTTTCCGGGAAGCCGGTTTTCAAAGAAACAATCGCTTTTGTTACAGAACTGGACGAAGTTCATCATTTGCCGAGTGATTCTGCATTTAGAGTGGTAACGGTACATCAGAAGCCGAAGTTTTCTGATCTGATGTTAGGGAAATATGCAGCCATTGTAGAAAAAAATCAACTTGATTACAAAGTAACCACGTTGAAAAGTAAAGCGGATCAAAAAATGATTCAGCAATTTTTTGAGACTGGAGAAATGCCAGGCAGCTACCGGGGAGAGGATGAATTAAGGACTGAACGGGGAACGGGAACGAATATATTAGGCTTTATCATGATGCTTGTATTGATGCAAGGTGTGGCATTAGCTGCGTTATACCCAGAAGACCGGATGCTCAAAACCTTCACAAGGATTTTAGTGTCTCCCGTGCATGTGGGGAAATATTTGTTGGTTCAGTTTATCTTTACGTTTTTATGTTTATACATACCCACTTACTTGGCCATCGTGATTACACATGTACTCTTTCATGCTGAAATTGGTTTCCGTTTGGATATTCTTGCTGGGTTACTTTGTGTTCTTACAGTGCTTGCAACAGCATTCGCTATCTTTATGGCTTCTGTGATGGATCGAAACATCAGTTTGATGACGAGTGGTATCAGTGTGATCACGTGTGTATTGTCAGGCTGTTTTATTTCTTTTGCTCCACATCATCCAATATTGAATGCCCTTTGTGCGATACTGCCGCAAAAAGCGTATATGACTTTCATTCACGGGATAGAAATGGGGGATTCAATGTGGGAATACAAAACTCAGGTTATTTATATTTTGATGTGGTCGGCTGTGTTTTGTTTCCTTGGGGATTTTATCACAAGAAGAAGAACCAATAAAGGGATTTATGAGTAGGGGAAAAAGTTATTAGCATTGTTTTAAGAGATGAAAATCTTGTAGGGATTGATCAAGAATCAAAACGTCATAGCTGATGCAGGTCATGAATCGGACATTTTAAAGGAAAAGGGATGTGGCACAGACCAAGAGAATACCGTCATTCTCTTGGTTTCACAATAGAGTACACATTTGTATCATATGGAATCCCATTTTGATACATGTACTGTCTTAAAACGCCTTCTTTTTGAAAACCCATTTTTAGAAGCAGACGATTTGATGCTTCATTAGCGGTAAATACAACTGCGCCAATACGCGACAGTCCAAGGGCAGAAAATCCGTAAGATACGACCTTTGAAATGACTTCTGATGCAAATCCGTTTCGCCAATGCTCCGGGATGATTTCATAACCGATCTCCGCGCGCCTATGCTTTTGGGCCAGAGCGTGAAAGCCTATTGTTCCGATCAGTTCTTTAGTGTCCCGTCTTTCAATTCCCCACCGTATACCGCGTTTTTCTTGATAGAGGGCAGCAAACGTTTGAATCATTGAAATGGCCTGTTCTATAGATTCCATGTTTTCAAGCCCATAATAGCGTGTCACCTCATCGTTTGAGAAACAAGCAAAAATGGCTTCCGCATCCTGATCAGTGATTTGCCTAAGTGTAAGCCGATCCGTTTCTAATATAGGAAACATTCAACCACTCCCCACGTTTGTGTTTTTGTTTATCATATCCCTTTTATTTCCTCTTTTCTATAGCGAAATCAAACAATGCAGCAAAGGAACGAATTTGTGTTTCTAGTTGCTCTTTGTTTTTGCTGAATTGTTTCAAACGATGGCCGTTCGCGCCTGATGGATGGGGAAAGCCGTTAAGGCAAATCAAATTCTGAAGGCTGTGCTGTCTGATCAATGTTTCACACACTGTTTCGGCCGCTTTTCCTAACGGAATGAGAAGAGCTGGTCCCGTCACATGATTAAGCTCCGCAGGGAAGTGCCCAAAAGCATAGGTGCTTAGGATAGGAGAGCGAGTGATGGCCGGTTTGTATCCGGTATAGTTTTTTTGCTGGATAAAGACAGGATATTTAATAACGGAAGTTGTATGGAGCATATGCCGTAATTCTCCAAAAAGTTTTGCTGCGCTTTGAATGCCAAAAGCTTGCGGCAGCCCGCATAAATCCAGCATGGTGATAAGGTTATGTCTCATCGACCCGGAGAAACCCGCTGCTATTTTTGTATCTACCGCCATTTGCTCAAGAGTGCGGCCCTGCCGCAGACTTTCGACTGCTGTTTCGTACGCTGTTTTCATCTGGGAAAAACCCGGCGTGATCCCGGCAATCACAATCGTAGCAGTCCGATTGATATATTCATTATGAGGTGAATAGTAGATGTCAAGTTCATTTTCTTGATGGAGATGAAATGGAGAAATAAGTAAATCCGACTTTGTAAGTGAAGAGGGAAGAGAATGTAGTTTTTCTGCGAACTCCTTTAAGCAACTGTGGTTTACAATCATGCGAAAGCCTCCTCAAAAAATGATATCCCATTGTCCATTCTGATCGAAACAACGGGATATCATTCATCATGACCTGCTATTTAAATGACCAGCCTGCCACACCTCTTTAACAGCTTTAGGAACTTTTTTCACTTCAGCTGCGGTCTGCTGAAACGTGTATTTTTTTATTTGGACATCCTGCTGAACCTTCTTTTGTTTTTGCGTCAGCAGCTCTGTTACTGTTTTTAATCCTTCGATTTGTTTTTGCATAGCCTGCGTAACAGAGGAAAGCTCCTTTAGTGCAGGGTCCATTTTTTTCTTGTTTTGAATCACGGTAACTCCTAAGAAGATAATAGAAACTGCTAATACTGCAAGACTGATATAAACTATAATCATATGTTCACTCCTTTTCTTATGTCATTACCCTGTATCCGTTTTTTTAATCAGAAGAAATGATATTTACACAGTTCGTTTGATTTGCGTATTGGATGTATTGTACTTATAATGTGATATCGTACATATGTAAACAAAGAAAGGGTGCTTCAATTGCAAAGTTTACAACATAAAACTGCACTAATCACAGGCGGAGGCAGAGGAATTGGCCGTGCTACAGCTCTTGCTCTTGCGAAAGAAGGCGTAAATATTGGGTTAATCGGCCGGACTGCCGCTAATGTTGAAAAAGTGGCAGAAGAAGTCAAAGCGCTTGGTGTAAAAGCTGCATTTGCTGCTGCAGATGTAAAAGATGCCGAGCAGGTTAACCAAGCCGTCGCTCAAGTGAAAGAACAGCTTGGTGATATCGATATTCTCATTAATAACGCGGGAATCAGCAAATTTGGCGGTTTCTTAGATCTGTCAGCCGATGAATGGGAAAATATTATACAAGTCAACCTAATGGGTGTGTATCATGTGACTCGCGCGGTGCTTCCGGAAATGATCGAACGCAAAGCCGGAGATATCATTAATATTTCGTCTACAGCGGGCCAAAGAGGAGCTGCTGTAACAAGTGCTTATAGCGCTTCTAAATTTGCCGTTCTAGGGTTAACAGAGTCTCTTATGCAAGAAGTGAGAAAACATAATATCAGAGTCAGCGCGTTAACGCCGAGCACTGTCGCTAGTGATATGTCTATCGAATTGAACTTAACAGACGGTAATCCTGAAAAAGTTATGCAGCCTGAGGATCTTGCTGAGTACATGGTGGCACAATTGAAATTAGATCCTCGTATTTTCATCAAAACAGCGGGATTATGGTCAACAAATCCTTAAAAATGAAAACCTGTCTTTCGACAGGTTTTTTTATTTGAATGAAATCCGTACCGGTAAAATGCGATATGTAAACCTGACAATCGTTTAAATTGAAGATAGCAGTGAATGCAGGCTATAATAGAACTAAGAAAACTATGTACCAAATGTTCAGTATGAATTTATTTTCTCCTCTACACCTATAATCAGTAAACATGAAATGACTGGACTATCAGTCTTTAATATAAAGAAGGAAAACAATAAAAGAAAATTGAATATTTAGTACATAGTGTTGTCAGTGACAGAAGAAGGAGTGCATATGATGAAAGAAGAAAAAAGGAGTTCAACAGGCTTTTTAGTGAAACAGCGCGCATTTTTGAAACTTTATATGATAACGATGACAGAGCAAGAGAGACTCTATGGGTTAAAGCTGCTTGAAGTACTTCGGTCTGAATTTAAAGAGATTGGTTTTAAACCAAATCATACAGAAGTATACCGGTCTTTGCATGAGCTTCTTGATGACGGGATACTAAAACAAATTAAAGTAAAAAAAGAAGGGGCTAAGCTCCAGGAAGTCGTCCTCTATCAATTTAAAGATTACGAAGCTGCCAAGCTATATAAAAAACAGCTGAAGGTAGAGCTGGATCGCTGTAAAAAACTGATTGAAAAAGCTCTCTCAGATAATTTTTAATAGAAACAAACACCCGGCGCAGCAGTGTGAACCGGGTGTTTTCTGCTTTTCATTATACATATTTGTCGAAAAGAAACAATACAAATCAATGATGACCTTCAAACTTGACATCATTTCCTCACGTGGTAACATTTTAAACGTGTGAAAATGCGAACAAAAAAGCGAACAAAGGAGATGTTACCGATCTTTGATCAAAAGAAAGTAGCCTTTATAGGAGCAGGATCTATGGCGGAAGGAATGATATCAGGTATCGTTCGTGCCAACAAAATCCCGAAACAAAACATCTGCGTTACAAACCGCAGCAATACAGAGCGATTAACTGAACTTGAACTTCAATATGGAATCAAAGGCGCCTTGCCGAACCAACTATGTATTGAAGACATGGATGTACTCATTTTAGCAATGAAGCCAAAAGACGCCGAAAACGCTCTGTCATCACTAAAATCACGTATTCAACCCCATCAATTAATATTGTCGGTCCTTGCCGGCATAACCACCATAGCCGTGTGCCAAAAACAGCTTTGAATAAGCCTCCATCAGCAATCCCTGGCCGATTGAAGCTGATGCTTGTTTTTCTGGAAGCTTCTCGGGCCTTTGGATAAATCCGAGCTTCCGATATCCCGCCGCCACTGCGCCTGAGGAAACCAAATTTTATTGAACAATCATTGCTTAATGAACAGCCGGTTGTCAGAGTGATGCCCAACACTTCCAGTATGATTGGCGCTTCTGCAACAGCTATTGCCCTTGGCAAATATGTGTCGGAAGACCTGAAGAAGCTGGCCGAAGCATTGCTCGGATGCATGGGCGAAGTCTATACAATCCAAGAAAATCAAATGGATATATTCACCGGAATTGCAGGCAGCGGCCCCGCGTATTTTTATTATTTAACGGAATTCATTGAAAAGACAGGCGAGGAAGCGGGCCTCGATAAACAGTTATCTCGAAGCATCGGCGCACAGACACTTTTAGGTGCCGCAAAAATGCTCATGGAAACAGGAGAACATCCTGAGATCTTAAGAGATAATATCACGTCACCTAACGGAACGACAGCAGCGGGGCTGCAAGCCTTGAAAAAAAGCGGCGGCGGAGAAGCGATTTCTCAAGCGATAAAGCATGCGGCTAAGCGTTCAAAGGAAATCAGCGAAGGTATCGAAAAAACTGCAGCGCCGCTATCAGGAGTGATAAAGTGACGCCTGATACAAGCATGAAAAGAGTCGTTGTGAGTCGCATCCCAAATTTTAATTACAAGAAGCGATTTTTCTGATGAATATCGATACAACAATGTCAGGAATACAATGAATGTACTGCTCGAGCGCGGCATCATCCCGATCATAAACGAAAATGACACAGTTACCGTCAATCGGCTCAAGTTTGGCGACAATGATACACTCGCGGCAAAAGTCGCAGGATTGATTGATGCAGATATGCTTGTGATTTTATCAGATATAGACGGATTATATGACGGCAATCCGCGCACAAATCCAGAAGCGAAAAGGATACAGCGGGTGAGTGAAATAACACCTGACATCGAAGCATGCGCAGGTGACACTGGAAGCATCGTTGGCACCGGCGGCATGCGCTCTAAGCTTGATGCGTTTAAAATCGTAATGGCGTCTGGCATTAAAGGTTTCCTTGGTCAGGCAGATGCCGGCGATATTTTATATCACGCCGTTCATGAACAGGCGGAAGGCACCTATTTTGAAGCAGAAGGAACGCTTCCGTTGAATCAAAAGGAGAAATGGATCGCTTTTAATTCCGGCCCGGAAGGTGAAATGTTTTTATCAGATGATTGTTCACGAAAAATAACAAACGGCCAATCGAGTTTATACCTGGACGGTGTACAGAAGATTAAGGGGAAATTCAAAAGTGGTTCAGTTGTTCGGCTGATGGATTCAAAAGGGACGGAAATCGGCCTTGGAATCGTCAATTACTCTTCTGTACAGCTTCAAGAACCGGAAAAGAAAAAGGAACTGACAAACAGAGCTCTAATTGATCAAGAAGCATTTGTTTGCCATGTGGATTTTTCTTTACCTGTAAATTAATTTGCAGAAAAAAACCCGAAGCTTCTATATAGAAGCTCGGGTTCATTTTTTTATTGATACTGCTCCAACTTAGAGAAAAATTGAATGACAAACTCATAAAAATCATTCGCAGAAGGCGCAAGCTCTCTATTTTTCGGTTTAATGATTCCGACAGTCCGTTTTACTTGAGGGAACTCAATTGGAATTTTCACAGTAAAACGAGGTGTTGTTTCAGCAAAAGTACTTTCAGGCAGAAGGGTAACGCCCATCCCTGCGGACACTAACCCTTTGATAGCATCCAAATCCTCACCCTCCGTGGAAACGAGAGGAGCAAAGCCTGCTTGTTTGCAAGTATCAATTGCCATCTCTCTAAGTACAAATCCTTCCGGGAACAATACAAATTGGTCGTTGCGCAAATCGATTAAATGAACCGTTTTTTGTTTAGCAAGCGGATGATTTAATGGAACAAGCGCGTAAATTTTTTCAGTAAATAATATTTTTCCCGTTATGTCAGAGAAATTCGTCGGCACCGGTCCTAATAAGGCCAGATCAATATCGCGGTTTCTGACAGCTTCAATCAGAAACTTATAGGAGCCTTGGCGCAGCAAAAATTCGACGTGCGGATATTCTTCTTTAAACGCTGAAATGACAGTCGGCAAAAGCTGGCTGGCGAGGCTTGTAGGAAAGCCGATCTTTACCGTTCCGCGATGCGGGTCAAGATACTCATCAATTTGCTCTTTCGCATAATCAATGGCTTTCATCGCCGTTTTCACATGAATCAAAAATTCTTTTCCGATTGGCGTGAGTTTGATATTTCTCCCTTCACGCTCAAATAAGGTCACATTTAATTCTTCTTCAAGATTAGCAATTTGTCTGCTGATTGCTGATTGGGCCACATGCAAATGATCAGCGGCTTCTGAAACGTGTTCTCTTTCAGCCACCTCCATGAAATAACGCAGTTGGCGCAGCTCCATGTTTGTCTCACATCCATCTATCTCATTTTGAGATTCTTTTGATCTAAATTATATATTGTTTATATCGTTTTGAAAACCTACAATGATTATAGAGTTGTTAGATTTTATGACCGGTATATCGGAAATTGATCGGGGGAGAGGAATTATGACGTACAATCAAATGCCAAAAGCTCAAGGTCTCTACCGTCCTGAATTTGAACATGATGCATGCGGAATCGGCCTATATGCACACTTAAAGGGCAAGCAGACTCACGACATTGTCAAACAAGGACTTAAGATGCTTTGCCAACTGGACCACAGAGGAGGGCAAGGCAGTGATCCGGATACAGGAGACGGAGCCGGCTTACTGGTTCAAATCCCTGATGCTTTCTTTAAAAAAGAGTGCAAAGACATCAATCTGCCAGAAAAAGAACGTTACGGGGTAGGAATGGTCTTTTTCTCTCAGAAAGAAGATGAAAGAAAAAAAATTGAAAAGCAAATCAATGCACTGATTGAACAAGAAGGCCAAGTCGTTCTTGGATGGAGAACTGTACCTGTAAATGTCGGAAAAATCGGAACAGTGGCGCAAAAAAGCTGTCCGTTTGTCCGTCAGGTATTTATCGGCGCAAATTCTGATCTAAAGGACAATTTATCTTTTGAACGAAAATTGTATGTCATTCGTAAACAGGCTGAAAATTGGGGAGTAACGGAAGGTCTTGATTTTTATTTTGCCAGTCTTTCAAGCCAGACCATTGTTTACAAAGGCCTTTTAACACCTGAACAGGTTGATGCATTTTATTCTGATCTGCAAGACGAAGCATTCGTTTCTGCTTTTGCGCTTGTTCATTCACGCTTCAGTACCAATACATTCCCTACATGGGAAAGAGCGCATCCTAACCGCTATTTGGTTCACAACGGTGAAATTAACACCCTTCGCGGAAATATCAACTGGATGAGAGCACGTGAGCAGCAATTTGTTTCTGAAAGCTTCGGTGAGGACTTAAACAAGATTTTGCCGATTCTCAATGCTGATGGCAGTGACTCTTCCATTTTGGATAACGCATTTGAGTTTTTTGTGATGGCTGGACGCAAACCGGCACATACGGCAATGATGCTCATTCCAGAGCCTTGGACGGAAAATACGCATATGTCCAAGGAAAAAAGGGCGTTCTACGAGTACCATAGCTCCCTGATGGAGCCTTGGGACGGACCGACAGCTATTTCATTTACTGACGGTAAACAAATCGGGGCGATCCTTGATCGGAATGGTCTCCGTCCGGCCCGTTATTATGTCACAAAAGATGATTATATTATTTTCTCATCTGAAGTAGGCGTTATTGAAGTTGAACAGGAGAACGTTTTATATAAAAACCGCCTTGAGCCTGGGAAAATGCTTTTAATCGACCTGGAAGAAGGCCGTATTATCTCCGATGAAGAAGTCAAAACACAAATTGCAACTGAGTATCCGTATCAAAAATGGCTTGAAGAAGAGCTTGTACAAGTAAATCCTGATCCGGAGTCAAGAGAAGAAGAACAATTTAGTGATCTTCTTACTCGCCAGAAGGCATTCGGATACACATATGAAGATATCCAAAAATATCTAATTCCTGTTATTAAAGAAGGCAAAGATCCCCTTGGTTCAATGGGGAATGATGCTCCGCTTGCTGTACTTTCTGACCGAGCGCAATCACTGTTTAACTACTTTAAACAGCTGTTTGCACAAGTAACGAACCCGCCAATCGACGCGATTCGTGAGCAGCTTGTCACTTCAACGATGACTTGGCTCGGTGCGGAAGGCGACCTACTTCATCCGAGTGAACGAAATGTTCGCCGGATTAAACTGTATACACCTGTTTTATCCAATGAACAGTTTTACGCATTGAAAACGATTGTTCATCCTGATTTAAAAAGCCAAAAAATTGATGTGTTGTTTTCAGAGGATCTTGAACGCGGTTTAAAGGACATGTTCACACAGGCAGAGAAAGCCATCAGCCAAGGCGTAAGTTTGTTAATTTTATCAGACAAAAAGATGAACGAACGACTGACACCAATTCCGCCGCTTCTGGCAGTAAGCGCACTGCACCAGCACTTAATCCGCAAAGGGCTGCGTACGAAGGTCAGCATTATTGTGGAATCAGGAGAAGCGCGTGAAGTGCATCACTTTGCAGCGTTAATCGGTTATGGCGCAGATGCGATTAACCCTTATCTCGCTTATGCGACCTACAAGCAGGAAATTGATGAAGGCCGTTTGGATATCAGCTATGAAGAAGCGGTTAGCAAATATGGAAAAAGCATTACTGAGGGCGTCGTAAAAGTGATGTCCAAGATGGGAATTTCAACTGTGCAAAGCTACAGAGGCGCACAAATCTTTGAGGCGGTAGGAATCAGCCGCGATGTGATCGACCGCTATTTCACAGGTACTGCATCACAGCTAGGCGGCATCGATTTACAAACAATTGCAGAAGAGGCACAGCGCCGCCACCGGGAAGCGTATCAGGATGATTACAGCAAAACGCTTGAACCGGGAAGTGACTTCCAATGGAGAAATGGCGGAGAGCATCATGCGTTTAATCCGAAAACGATTCATACTTTGCAATGGGCGTGCCGCAGAAATGATTACAATCTGTTTAAACAGTATACAAAAGCGGCTGATGAAGAACGCATCGGATTTTTGCGGAACTTGTTCGCATTTGACGGAAACCGCAAGCCTTTGAAGTTGGAGGAGGTTGAATCCGCTGAATCGATTGTCAAACGTTTTAAAACGGGTGCGATGTCATTCGGGTCCTTGAGTAAGGAAGCGCACGAAGCTTTAGCAATCGCAATGAACCGTCTTGGAGGAAAAAGCAACAGCGGTGAAGGCGGAGAAGATCCCAAACGCTTTGTTCCAGATGAGAACGGCGATGATAGAAGAAGTGCGATCAAACAAATTGCATCCGGACGGTTTGGTGTCAAAAGCCATTACCTCGTCAATGCTGATGAGCTGCAGATTAAAATGGCTCAAGGTGCTAAGCCGGGTGAAGGCGGGCAGCTTCCTGGCAACAAGGTATATCCATGGGTTGCCGATGTCCGCGGGTCAACGCCAGGTGTCGGATTAATCTCACCTCCGCCACACCATGACATTTATTCGATTGAGGATTTAGCCCAGCTGATCCACGATTTGAAAAATGCCAACCGTGACGCAAGAATCAGCGTAAAGCTGGTGTCAAAAGCAGGTGTAGGAACAATTGCCGCAGGTGTTGCCAAAGCGACTGCAGATGTCATTGTGATCAGCGGGTACGACGGGGGTACAGGCGCTTCTCCGAAAACCAGTATTAAACATACAGGGCTTCCGTGGGAGCTTGGCCTTGCAGAAGCACATCAAACATTAATGCTGAACGGACTTCGTGACCGTGTTGTATTAGAAACAGACGGAAAGCTCATGACGGGCCGCGACGTTGTGATGGCTGCCTTGCTCGGCGCCGAAGAATTTGGTTTTGCAACGGCTCCGTTAGTTGTACTCGGCTGTGTCATGATGCGTGCCTGCCATTTGGATACATGCCCTGTCGGTGTAGCGACACAAAATCCAGAGCTTCGCAAAAAGTTCATGGGAGATCCTGACCATATTGTGAACTATATGCTGTTCATTGCCGAAGAAGTTCGTGAGTATATGGCTGCGTTAGGCTTCAAGACATTTGATGAAATGATCGGCCGCACTGATGTACTTCATGTAAGTGAACGGGCAAAGGAGCACTGGAAAGCAAGCCAGCTTGATTTGTCTACCCTTCTTTATCAGCCTGAAGGGGTGCGGACATTCCAATCGCCGCAAAATCATAAAATTGATCAATCACTTGATATTACAGCGATTCTCCCGGCCGTACAAGAAGCCATCGAATCTGGAAAAGAAGCGGAAGTTTCTATCGAAATCAACAATACAAACCGTGTAGCCGGAACGATAACCGGCAGTGAAATCTCAAAGCGTTACGGAGAAGAAGGTCTTCCTGAAGATACAATCAAGCTGCACTTTACCGGATCAGCCGGCCAAAGCTTTGGAGCTTTCGTTCCTAAAGGGATGACGCTTTATTTAGACGGAGACTCAAATGATTACGTCGGAAAAGGGCTTTCTGGCGGAAAAATCATCGTCAAGTCACCAGAAGGATTCAACTCTGCTTCGGATGACAATGTCATTATCGGCAACGTGGCTTTTTACGGTGCGACAAGCGGAGAAGCATATATTAACGGACGTGCTGGTGAACGCTTTGCCGTTCGAAACAGCGGTGTGAACGTAGTTGTAGAAGGCATCGGCGACCACGGCTGTGAATACATGACTGGCGGCAGCGTTGTCGTTCTCGGTGATGTAGGCAAAAACTTTGCGGCAGGTATGTCCGGCGGAATCGCTTATGTACTGGCCGAAGATGTCAAAGCGTTTAAACGCAAATGCAACCTTGAGATGATTTTATTTGAATCATTAGAGGACGAGAAAGAAATCCAGCAAATCAAAGCAATGCTTGAAAGACATACTGCATATACAAACAGCCAAAAAGCAGAAGATTTGCTTGATCAATGGGAAGACAGTGTGAAAAAATTCGTCAAAGTCATTCCGAAAAACTATAAACAAATGCTCGCAAGCATCGAAGAGCAAAAAGCTGCAGGTTTATCAGATGAAGAAGCCATCATGTTCGCTTTTGAGGCCAACACGAAGCCAAAGCAGAATACAGCAGCATCGGGACAAAAACAAGCGGTAGTACAGTAAGGAAGGGGAGAGGAACATGGGGAAACCAACTGGATTTATGGAGATCAAACGAGAAAAACCTGCGGAGCGGGACCCTCTCACTCGCTTAAAGGATTGGAAAGAATATTCTGCTCCTTTTTCAGAAGAAGCATCGAAACGGCAAGGGGCGCGGTGCATGGATTGCGGTACACCGTTTTGCCAGATCGGTGCGGACATTAACGGATTTACATCCGGCTGTCCGATTTACAACTTAATTCCTGAATGGAATGATCTTGTCTACCGGGGCAGATGGAAGGAAGCATTGGAACGCCTGTTGAAAACAAACAACTTTCCTGAATTCACAGGGCGGGTATGTCCCGCTCCTTGTGAAGGATCATGCACTTTAGCGATTTCAGACCCGGCCGTATCAATTAAAAACATCGAGCGGACCATTATCGATAAAGGATTTGAGAACGGCTGGATTCAACCTAGAATTCCAAAAAAACGAACAGGCAAAAAAGTTGCTATCGTCGGGTCGGGCCCAGCCGGACTGGCGAGTGCTGACCAGCTGAATCAAGCGGGGCATTCTGTCACTGTTTTTGAGCGCTCAGACAGAGCGGGCGGCCTTTTAACATACGGCATTCCAAACATGAAGCTTGAGAAGGGCATTGTAGAACGCCGAATTAAATTGCTGACGCAAGAGGGAATTGATTTTGTCACGAACACAGAAATCGGTGTTGACATTACAGCTGATGAGCTAAAGGAGCAATTTGATGCTGTGATCTTATGCACAGGCGCTCAAAAACAGCGGGACCTCTTAATTGAAGGACGCGACTCAAAAGGAGTCCATTACGCAATGGACTACCTCACACTTGCAACAAAAAGCTATTTAGATTCTAATTTTAAAGACAAGCAATTCATTGATGCCAAAGGGAAAGATGTCATCGTAATCGGAGGCGGAGATACAGGAGCTGACTGTGTGGCTACCGCTCTGCGTCAAAAAGCCAAAAGCGTGCACCAATTCGGCAAACACCCGAAACTTCCGCCAGCCCGCACGAATGACAATATGTGGCCTGAACAGCCACACGTCTTTACGCTTGAATATGCATACGAGGAAGCAGAAGCAAAATTCGGAAGAGATCCGAGAGAATACTCCATTCAAACGACAAAAATGGTCGCGGATAAAAACGGAAAGCTGAAAGAGCTTCATACCATCCAAATGGAAAAAGTGAAAAATGAGCATGGAAAATACGAGTTCCGCGAGCTGCCTGGAACGGAAAAAGTATGGCCTGCTCAGCTTGTCTTTATCGCTATCGGCTTTGAAGGCACAGAACAGCCGCTGTTGAAACAGTTTGGTGTTGATTCTGTAAATAACAAAATCAGTGCAGCATATGGGGATTATCAAACAAATATCGATGGTGTATTCGCCGCAGGGGATGCAAGAAGAGGCCAAAGCTTAATCGTATGGGCGATTAATGAAGGCCGTGAAGTGGCGCGTGAAGTGGATCGATATTTGATGGGGAGTTCAGTTCTTCCGTAAATAAAGGGGATTACATATAAGAGAAACCGGTCTGGCTGCCAGCCGGTTTTTTTTTTTATTCCATTACGATCCCGATGTTTCCAAACTGTCTGCCTTCCTGCATTCTTTTATATGCTTCACATGCTTTTTCTAAAGGATATATCCGGTCAATTACAGGCCGCAGCTTATGTTTGTCAATGAAAGCGAGCATAGCTTGAAATTCCTCACCGCTTCCCATCGAGGTTCCCAAAACATTGACCTGAGGAAAGAATAGAGAACGCACCGGAAAACTGAGATTATCCCCTGAGCTTGCCCCAAAGCTGACAATACGGCCATTTGGTTTTACATGGCGGAAGTATTCCGAAAAGAGGGCAGGTCCTATGCTGTCAAGAACAACATCCGCCTTTTTTCCCTGCAACTGCTCATCCCAATTGCTGTAGCTGTCAAATGCGTAATCAGCACCTAATTTCAGCGCCTTTTTTCTTTTCTCCTCACTGCGGGAGGTCACGCTTACTGTTGCCCCAATCGCCTTAGCCATAAATAAAGCGTAGGTTGCTACACCGCTGCCGATGCCGGGTATCAATAGATGCTCGCCTTTTTTTAATTGCCCCTTTGTAAACAAGGCCCGATATGCGGTTAAAGCGGATAAAGGTAAAACGCCCGCTTCTTCCCAAGATAAATAAGCAGGTTTTTTGATTGCATTTTGTGAAGGAATGATCACATATTCAGCAAGTGTTCCGTCCGAAGGACCTCCCAGAATCTCAGGTACAGGTGGAACATTTTCTGTCAAATCCCAGTTCAATGTCGGGAAAATGACTACTTCTGTCTGAACAGTAACATTTTTCACGCCTTCACCAATCTCTTCGATGATACCCGCGCCGTCAGAACCCAGTATCATGTGAGGATCTTGTTCAGATTTGTTTTTCATAAGAAACAAGTCACGATGATTCAGGCCTGCAGATTTTAATTTAACCTTTACCTCTCCGTATCCAGGCTTTGTTGATGGAACGTCCTGAACTGATAACCCCAGAAGACCGGCTTTTCCGTTGTGAATTACAGCTTTCATGCTGTCTGCCTCCTCATTAATTGTATTTTCATATCTTTACATATTTTACATAGCGGTTTTCTTCGAGTAAAATGAACAAATATGATAGCCAATATCACTTTTCATCATAGCAAGCAGGTGAGAGCGCGTGGAAAGCGGAGATTTAAAGATTTTTCAGGCTGTTGCTCGCGAAGGAAGCATAACGAAAGCAGCCCAAATGCTGAATTATGTTCAGTCGAATGTGACAGCCAGAGTGCATAACCTTGAGGAAGATTTGAATATCAGGCTTTTTCATCGAACGAATCGGGGAATGAAGCTGACTGCTGCAGGAGAAAATCTTTTACAATATGCAGATCAAGTATTATCGCTGTTAGACCAAGCTGAAAAATCGACCCGAATGAGCAGGCAACCAAAAGGGCCTTTGCGGATCGGATCACTGGAAACAATGGCGGTAACGCATCTGCCTGAGCATGCAGCATCCTTCCTCAGGCGTTTTCCTGAAGTGGATTTATCAGTGAACACAGCTGATACGCATCATTTGATTCAACAGGTTCTTGATCATAAAGTTGATGGCGCTTTTGTATATGGGCCGGTTGAGCACGCTGCAGTTAGACAACTCCATGTCTCCCATGATGAATTAGTTTTGATTTCATCACGAGAAGGGACGGCAGAAGACATGCTTCAGCAGCCGATGCTCTTTTTTGGGGCTGGCTGTTCTCATCGTGACAGGGTCAAAAGATTACTAGAGGAAGCAGGCATACACAATCAAAAAATCATAGAGTTTGGCACATTGGAGGCTATTATAAAAGGTGTTTCCGCCGGGATGGGTACGGCGCTGCTTCCAAAGTCCGCTGTTGACTGCTCCGAGCATCGTACAAATGTATGGATTCATCAATTGCCACCAGCATATCAAGACTTAGAGATCGTCTTTATATACAGGAAAGACTTTTTTATTACGAGTGCGTTTCAGACATTTCTTGATGAGATAAACGAAATGAAAAGATGAAGATAGACGTGCATTAGCAGAATAAAGATTTTGTCAAAGAAGCAGTCATCATTCTGTCATTTTGGATTGCAATCAGGGATACAGAGCATTACCAATGCCCGTTGTTATAAAGATCTGCATGAAAAAACTGTACTCATTTGAAGCGAGTACAGTTTTTTAATTTATTTACGTTTTAAATTAATGCCGATCGCCGCGCCGTTTCTGCTTGAATCAGCTACGCCTTTAAAGGTTCCGTTTTCATGGTCGATCGATATGCTTTGCACGTTTCCGATATCCACCGGACTTGTGCCGAATTTGTGGCCCATACCGTTCAGCTTGCTGAGGACATCTTTAGGAACTCCGTCTTCGTAACGGTAAGAGCTCATACTGTTTGTGTAAATTCTCGGCTCTTCAACAGCTGCTTTTAATTCCATACCATATTCAATGTGGTAGAGAATGGTTTGCAAAACGGATGAAATAATTGTGGCCCCGCCAGGAGATCCAACAGTGAGGACAGGCTTGTCATCCTTAAATAAAATCGTCGGGGTCATGCTGCTTAAAGGCCGTTTGTTTGGCTGTACTTCGTTAGCTCCGCCTGGTATCGCATCAAAATCCGTTAATTCATTGTTTAAAATAACACCGTAATCAGGGACCATAATACCCGTTCCGAATAGCTGTTCGATTGTTGTTGTGTAAGAAACAACATTTCCCCATCGATCAGCAACTGTAAAGTGGGTTGTTTGGCCTTCTACTTTGTCTTTCGGCTGTTCAACTTGTTTATAGTTTGCTGATCCTTCTTGGTATTTCCAAGGGTCACCGGCTTTCGGTTTTTTATTCACTTGATCTAGGTTGATTAATTGCTGGCGTTCTTTAATATAATCGGGGTGAAGCAGGCCTTTGAGAGGAACATTTACAAATTCGGGATCACCTGCGTAAGACGCACGGTCGGCATATGACAAATGCATCGTTTCAGCAAGCAGCTGATATTTTTCCCATGAGCGGACATCGTATTGTGAAAGGTTAAAATCATCAAGGATTTTCAGCATTTGCAATAAGAAAATACCGCCGGAGCTTGGAGGAGGAGTAGTAGCGATTTGATAGCCTTGATAGTCTCCCCAAATCGGTTCATCAATTGTAATGTCGTAATTTTCTAAATCTTTTTCTGTCATTGATCCGCCGAAATCCTGGACAGTGTCAGAAAGCGTCTTGGCGAATTTTCCTTTATAAAAAGCGTCAGTGCCTTTGGAGCGAATAAGCTTAAATGTTTTAGCCAAATCCTTTTGAATAAGGGTATCTCCTTCTTTAAGCGGTTCGCCATTTGGTAAAAATACATCTTTTGCGGCAGTCCGTGAAAGTTTTTCCTGATAATCAGAAATGGCATCTGCCAACACCGAATCAATCGGAAAGCCTTTTTCAGCGAGTTTAATAGAAGGGGTAATTAATAGCTTCATCGAACGGGTTCCCCATTTGTCCAAGGCTTCTTCCAGCCCTTTCAGAGTGCCTGGAACACCAACGGCAGTACCTTTTGTTACACGTTCAGAGAAAGGAATTGCTTTGCCGTTTTCGTCCAGAAACATATCAGGAGTTGCGCCTGCTGGAGCACGCTCACGGCTGTCGATTATCGTTGTATCCTTCGTTTTTCCGTCATACACCATCATAAAACCGCCGCCGCCAATACCTGACATCATCGGCTCTGTTACATTGAGTGCAAATTGAATGGCAACCGCTGCGTCAATAGCATTTCCTCCTTTTTTCAGCACATCAGCACCGATTTCAGAAGCAAGAGCATGTGCGGTCGCAACCATGCCGTCTTTTCCAACATCTACTTGTTTGTACTCATCGTAGCTTTTGGGCGGTTTTTTAGCTTCCGCGTGAAAAGGGACACTTCCAGCGACTAACAGAACACTAAGCAGAGCTGTTAAACAGACGTTCCACGTTCTTTTCATGTTCTCCCTCCTATATGAAGTTGTATTGTTACAATCTTAGCGTAAAAAAATTACAGCGTTTTCACAAGTGACAAATGGTATATTATATAGTACATAAAGCCGTTTTTCTGTGCAAAATTGATTATATTGATATGAGCCATGTGCTATATTAGAATCAGCATACGGATTAAGAAGGGACTGCTATATGTATTTAACGATTGAAGAAACAGCAGAATATACAAATCTTTCAGAGGATTATATTAAAAGCTTGGTGCTCGAAGGGAAAATCAGAGCCGTTCATGACGGGGAGCAATTTTTGATTTATAAGGAACAGTTCAAAACGCATCTCGAACAGCTGGAGAATTACAAAGCACTGGTGCAGGAAATATTAAATGAACCGATCCCGGAAGATATTGATGTAAAGGATGAGGATTAGGACACAATTTGAAATTGTGTCTTTTTTTGTATGTTTTTTGCGGAAGCTCCAGAAAATTGGGAGCTTCAGATTTCGTTTTAAGAGGTTTTTTGATGATTAGTAGGGGGATAAGTACCCAAGATGCTAAAAGCTTTATAAGAGGCTTTAAAGCTCATTTTATAGGGTGAAGGTTTGAAGAAGCTTTTTTAAAAGCTTATGTAACACTATGTATATTATGTTACATAAACGCTGCCGCACTTTGACATTCAACGTTTTTCAGCTATAATAGTAACATAGACCTCAAAACGTTACATAACGGTTTTTAAGGAGTTTTTTGATGCATATTGTACAGCCGATTCGCAGTCTAGAGAAAATCCAAGAAGTCAAACAGTATTTGCTTAACAAAAACAAGCGGGATTATTTTCTGTTTATTTTCGGCATCAACAGCGCGCTCCGCATTTCTGATATTCTGCCGCTGCAAGTGAAGGACGTTCAAAATAAAGATCATTTATGGGCGACTGAAAGCAAAACGAAAAAGAAAAGAAAGATTCTTATTTTAGAATCGCTGAAACAGGAAATATACGAGTATACGAAAGACATGAAGGAAAACGAATATCTTTTTAAATCAGTGCGCACCAGGAAGCCGATTTCCCGCATTCAGGCCTACAGAATTTTAAGAGAGGCCGCTGCGGCGTGCGGACTTGAAGAGATAGGGACGCATACACTCCGGAAAACGTTTGGCTATCATTTTTATCAGCGAACGAAAGACATCGCCGAGCTGCAGAGAATACTGAATCATTCATCACCATCAATTACAATGCGGTATATCGGTATTGATGAAGATACGACAAGAGCCGCATATAAGGTTTTTGGAGGGCTTTAATACAAATCGCTTGAAAATATTGATCATCAGAGCTACTATATAAATACCAAAAGCTCTAGTAGCACAGCGGATAGTGCAGCAGTTTCCTAAACTGCAGGTCGGGAGTTCGAATCTCTCCTAGAGCGTTATATTCACAAAAAGACAACAGGCGAAAAGTGCCTGTTGTCTTTCTTTATGCAAACCAAATAAAAAACGCCCGCTTATGGGACTGACCCCCGTTTTTGAGACAGGGATCAAAACACCTTTTAAACAGCCAATTGCCGATAATTTATCGGTGATTGGTTGTTTAGTTTCGTTTGAATACGAATATTGTTATAATAATGAATGTATTCTATGACAGTGCGTTCTACGATGGCGGTCGTGGTTCGATCAATGCTGTTAAGATAGAACGTTTCAGACTTTAGTGAGGAATGAAACGATTCGATGGAGGCATTATCAGCGGGTGTCCCTTTGCGGGACATGCTCATGGTAATGCCTTTTGTTTTAACAGCTTTCTGATACTCGTAAGATGTATACACAGATCCTTGGTCACTATGTAACACGCAGTTCTCAGGCAGTGTTGGCAGTTGATCAAGTGTGTGTAAGACAAAGTCTGTGTCCTGCTTATCTCCAATCGTAAAAGCAATCACTTCTCCATTATATACATCCAATATACTGGAAAGGTACAATTGTTTCTGTCCATAAGGCAAATACGTGATGTCTGTTACTAGTTTTTCAAGAGGATGATCAGACTGAAAGTTCCTATCTAATATATTGTCGACCACGGCATATGGCTGCCCATTCTTCTTGCGCTTTTTCACCTTAACCCGGCACTGCCACTGATTTTTCTGCATAATACGCTGAACCGTTTTATGGTTAATACACATTCTCTTTTTTAATATAGCTGTGATTTTTCGATATCCATATCGATACTGGTGCTCTCGGCACAACGTGCCGATTTGTTTTTCTAAATGGCGCTTGGGATGATCTTTCTTCAGATTCTTCTTCCAACGATAATAAGACGAGCGAGAGATACCTAAATGAATACAGATATCCTGCACGGTCATTGTGCTGTGCAATTCTTCTACAAGTTCGACTGACGTTTGGCTATCAACTTCCTTTCCAATTCGTTGTACTTTTTTAACACTTCATTCTGTTGTCTCAGATATCGATTCTCTGCCTGCAGTTTCTCTAATTCGGAAGAATACTCCGGACCTTTTCCATAAGTGTATTGCTTACCAACAGGCTGTTCAAATCGATGTGTATCACCAGCCTTATACCATCTGACCCATGTCTTAATCTGCGTATTATTTTTGATATTCAACTCCTGCATGATCTCTTTCATAGGTACGCCTGCCAATCTCATTTCTACAGCCTTCTGTTTCACTTCAACCGGATAACTCACTCTTGTCCCCATAGAAAAAACACCTCCAAGTCTAATTTCGGATAACAATCATCCGTATTCAAACTTGAAGGTGTTTTTATTTGTCTCATCTTATGGGGTCAGTCCCTATACCGGGCGTTTTTCTTATATAACTGCGTCAAATTGATTGACTTTCCATTTTTTATTTTCTTTCACGAATGTCACTTTCCGTTTTGCAGAAGGGGATCCGTCTAATGTAGGGACGGTAAATTCGTATGTGATTGTGCCGCCTTTTTTAGAGACCAGTTTAGCAGTTGATTTTTTCCAATTCAAAAGATTGTCTCCGTCACCGATTGGAACAGCAAGCTTTCCTTTTGAAACAGTGAAATGATAATCTTTAAAGCCTTTTTCGATTGCTGTTTTTGTAAAAATAGGAGTTAAATAATTCACCGCTTTTGCTTTAGTGCCTAGATCACTGCACATGTATACATATTGAAGATTTTGATACTCGAATGTGCCTGATGGGCAAACTGCTTTTTTCACCTTCGGATTGTGGCCGCTCATGGTGTTCCAAAAATGTTCTCTAGCGGATAATGCCAACTGTAATGCTTGTTTTTGTGATAAATCGCCTGATGTATTTTTCGCAAATGCATTTGTGCTTAATGACAGAATAAGTGCAATGGTTGTTAGAAATAGAAGACATTTTTTCATTATCGCTCTCTCCTTCAAAATCTCTTTCTCTTATGTTACAAATGTTACAATAATTACGTATAGATTACAATACTTTTGCATAAATTATTTTTTTATTCTTTTACTCACAAAAAATACGCCATTACTTGCTAGTTTATTCTTCATAAGCTAAAAAGATGTGTAAAATTAGAAGAATCGGGAAGGGTTTCATATGTGCAGTGATGAATAATAACATGTTGCATATCCTGTTTTTGTCAAAAAATGAGGGCATGTTTAAAAACGATTTCAAATAAAGGAGTCCTTTAATATGGAAACATCACAAGAACCTCTTGTAACTCAAAAGAAAAGCAAACCATCAGTTTGGCGGTCGATGTCACTCTTTTTAGTGCCGCTTCTGCTGAGCAATGTGCTGCAATCAGTCGGCCAGCTAGTCGGGATGATGGCTGTAGGCAGATGGCTTGGTGTTGATGCAGTGGCAGCTGTATCATCCTTTTTCCCGTTATTTTTTCTTTTAATCTCATTTACGATTGGGATCGGTTCAGGTAGTTCGATTCTGATCGGACAAGCTTACGGAGCGAAAAATGAGGAACGGCTAAAGGCTGTTGTCGGGACGACACTCACGTTTACATTTTTATTAGGCGTTGTGTTAGCCGTTATCGGCAGTATTTTCACCTTGGATATCCTTCGTTTAATGGGAACACCTGAAAATGTCATTCATGTCAGCGCTAACTATGCACGTATTTTATTTTATGCTATGCCGTTTATGTTTTTATATTTTGCATATACTACCTTTTTGCGCGGAACAGGAGATTCCAAGACACCGTTTTATACGCTGATTGTGAGCACGGTCATCAACATCGCGCTTTTGCCTGTTTTAATCCTTGGCATGTTTGGTTTTCCGAAACTGGGCATATACGGCTCGGCATATGCAACTGTCATTTCCACGATTGCGACTTTTCTCGTGTTAATGGTGTATTTACGAAAGCGAAAACACCCGCTGCAATTTGATAAAACAGTGCGTCGTTATTTGAAAATGGATAAGGAACTGCTGGTTCTCCTGCTGCGTCTTGGGGTCCCAGCAAGCATCAATATGATTCTTGTCTCATTATCAGAGATAGCGGTTATTTCATTCGTCAATCATTACGGCTCTAATGCAACAGCTGCATACGGAGTGGTCAACCAGGTGGCCAGCTATGTACAGATGCCGGCCGTCAGCCTTGGTATTGCGGTTTCTATTTTCGCTGCGCAATCGATCGGGGCAAACGAGTTTGACCGCTTAAAGCAGGTCATTCGCGTGGGGATTTGGCTGAATTATATCATTGGCGGCGTACTGATCATACTGATCTATGTTTTTTCACATCAGATTTTGTCGTTATTTTTAACCGAGCAAGAGACGCTTTACATTGCACACCGTCTTTTGATGATTACATTGTGGAGTTATTTGCTGTTTGGAAATGCCCAAATTATTTCTGCAACGATGCGGGCAAGCGGAACAGTTTTATGGCCGACCGTCATCAGTATTTTTGCAATCTGGGGAGTAGAGGTGCCTGTCGCTTTCGTCCTTTCTCACTATACAAAGCTTGAAATACTCGGCGTCTGGGTTGGTTATCCAGCTGCGTTTGCCGTCAGCTTGCTGTTGATTTATGGGTATTATCAATTCGTCTGGAAAAAGAAACAAATCACACGTCTCATCCAATAGCCTCCGAATCACACCGTTCATAAGTTTGAACGGTGTTTTTTTATTTGATAGGGGAAAATATAAAATGGAGGAAATATGGTACAGTACATTGAATTTTTATACTAGCAATGAATCAAGGAGAGGTTGAGTAAACATGGCAAACTTTATTGAAAAAATGACTTATTTGGGAACACCGGCCATCAAAGCGGGCAACGAACATCTAGAAATGATTGTTGTCCCTGAGTGGGGGAGCAACGTCATTTCTCTCGTGGACAAAACAACAAATGTCCAGCTTTTGCGTGAACCGGAAACAGCAGAAAGTTTTCACGACACACCAACATTGTATGGCATTCCAATCCTGTTCCCGCCTAACCGCATAAGTGACGGTACATTCAGTTTCCGGGGCAGAACGTATCATTTTGATATCAACGAGAAGGATAAACACAACCATCTTCACGGGTTTCTTTACCATGAAAAGTGGAATGTCGTGACCACGAAGCAAACTGATGAAGAAGTGATTGTTGAAACAGAAATTGATCTTTCTGAGCTTCCCCATGTGCAGAAGCAATTTCCTCATCATGCCGTCGTTCGGATGACATACACAATCAAGGAGAATACCCTATTTAAACATGCGACGGTCATGAACAAAGGAAAGGAAGCGTTTCCTTGGGGAATTGGTTATCATACTACATTTATATTTCCGGCAGAAAGCTCGTTATTCTCCCTGACAGCAGATCAGCAATGGGAGTTGGATGAACGCCTGCTGCCGACCGGGAAACTGATGGGTGTACCGAATAAAGAAGCTTTGCATGAAGGAATGGATTTGCGCCACAAGCAGCTGGATGATGTCTTTTTATCTTCTTATCAGAAGAGGGGCGGAGAAAACCAGGCAGTCATTTATCATCAGCATGCACATATCAGCATTATTTATAAGGCAGATGAACAGTTTAAACATTGGGTTGTATACAATGCGGACGGAAAACAAGGGTATTTATGCCCTGAACCTTACACATGGGTGACAAACGCAGTGAATCTTGATTTACCTTCGTCACTCACTGGTTTTCAAGTGCTGGAGCCGGGAGAAGAAACGACAGCTAAAAGCAGTATCACCATTGAACTGAATCATCAATAGCCAATGATGAAGCGCAGAGAGGCGGGGAAATTAATGAAAAAAAGCATAAAGCTTTATGTTGCTGTTTTACTGCTTTTCGTCATTGCTTCGGTGCCTTATATGCATCAGGCTGCGCTTGCCGCTGAAAAACAAGATGCACTTTCCGGGCAGATCGATAAGATTTTAGCTGATCATCCTGCCCTCGAAGGCGCAATGGCCGGCATCACCGTTCGCTCTGCGGAAACAGGTGCTGTTCTATATGAACATTCAGGAGACACCCGAATGAGGCCTGCCTCTTCTCTAAAGCTTTTGACAGCGGCCGCGGCACTTTCTGTCCTTGGCGAGAACTATTCTTTTACAACCGAGGTCCGGACGGATGGAACACTGAAAGGGAAAAAGCTGAATGGTAACCTTTATTTGAAAGGGAAAGGCGATCCGACACTTTTACCATCTGATTTTGACAAAATGGCTGAGAAATTGAAAAATTCCGGCGTAAAAGTAATTAAAGGCAATCTGATCGGTGATGATACGTGGCATGATGACATGCGATTATCACCTGATATGCCTTGGAGCGATGAATACACATATTATGGCGCGCCAATCTCCGCTCTAACAGCGTCTCCGAATGAAGACTATGATGCAGGCACTGTGATTGTTGAGGTCACCCCAAATCAAAAAGAAGGGGAAGAGCCTGCCGTGTCTGTCTCTCCGAAAACCGATTATATAACGATAAAGAACGATGCTGAAACGACTGCTGCCGGTTCAGAGAAAGACCTCACAATCGAAAGAGAGCATGGAACAAACACGATTACAATTGAAGGGAGCGTACCGGTTGACTCAAACAAGACAAAGGAATGGATTTCTGTCTGGGAGCCTGCCGGATATGCCTTAGATTTATTTAAGCAGTCACTAAAAAAACAAGGTATTACTGTGAAAGGGGACATCAAGACGGGTGAAGCACCTAGTTCTTCAGATGTGCTGCTCTCTCATCGCTCAATGCCTTTATCGAAACTTTTTGTGCCGTTCATGAAATTAAGTAATAACGGACATGCCGAAGTGCTCGTAAAAGAGATGGGGAAAGTGAAAAAAGGAGAAGGGAGCTGGGAAAAGGGGCTCGAAGTGTTAAACAGTACACTTCCAAAATTTGGTGTTGATTCTAAATCACTCGTCTTAAGGGACGGATCAGGAATCTCACATATTGATGCTGTATCCTCAGATCAACTTTCACAGCTGTTATATGACATTCAGGATCAGAGTTGGTTCTCGGCTTATCTAAATTCATTACCTGTTGCGGGCAACCCTGACAGAATGGTGGGCGGAACGCTGAGAAACCGCATGAAAGACACTCCTGCACAAGGAAAAGTAAGAGCAAAAACCGGATCGCTCAGTACGGTAAGCTCTCTATCGGGGTACGCAGAAACAAAGAGCGGAAAAAAACTTGTTTTCTCTATTCTTCTAAATGGATTGATTGATGAAGAGGATGGAAAAGATATTGAGGATCAAATCGCTGTCATTTTGGCAAATCAATAATAGCGGCAGACCTGTTTTCCAAGAGAAAACAGGTTTTTTTATGTCTGTCTTTGTCGAACCTTCCAATAATTAGAATAATGATGCACAAAAGCAAATTAGTTCGATTAAAAAGTAGTGTATAAGACCTTATGTAAAACAATACTTTTATCACTTTATATCCGGAAATTTGATAAAAAAAGAAACGAAAAATAAAGAAATAATACTATATTCAAAAAAATGTTATAAAAATTTAATGTTTTTTATTGTACTTTAAAAAATATCCGTTAATATAGTGCATATATGGATTATATAGTCATATAATTTCTTTTATTGTCATTTTTCTGCTTTTTTCTACTTTTTCTTATCCTCTTATTATGAGAACTGGAGGGAATCCGTTGAGCGAACATACTTATTCTTTAACCCATGCCCAAAGGAGAGTGTGGTTTACCGAACTGCTGGAGCCAGATACCAGCATTTGCAATCTCACAGCCTGTGTGAAATTCAAAGGCAATATTGAGCTTGATACTCTGGAGGGAGCGCTGAATCATTCCATCTCCCGCAACGACGCCATTAGATTTCAGCTGTTAGAAGGAGAAGAGCTTGAGCCGCGATTGCACCTTACTGAATATAAATATTATCCACTTAGAATAATTGATTTTTCAAATGTTGAAATGATAGAAATAGAGCAATGGATTCAGGATCAAGCGAGCATTCCATTTAAACTGTTCAACTCGCCTCTTTATCAATTTTACCTCCTTAGAATTGACTCTCATGAAGTTTGGCTATTTGCGAAATTCCATCATATCATAATGGATGGAATCTCTTTAAATGTGATGGGAAATCAAATTATAGATCTTTATCAAAAAATGAAAAAGAAAGATCCTTTACCTGATCAGCCGGAACCTTCTTACTTGAGCTACATCGAAAAAGAGAGTCAATATCTACAATCTCCGCGGTTTGCAAAGGACCGTTTATTTTGGACGCAAACCTTTGAGCACCCGTTGGAATACCACTCGTTAGCCGACCAGACGTCCTTACAAAAACAGAGCACATCTGCATCCAGAGACACCATCATTCTTTCACCTGATCTAGAGCAAACGATTCGAATCTTTTGCGAAGCACACAAGATCAATATCATTTCCTTATTTATGGCTTCATTTTACATATGCATCAGCCGAATCACTTCTAAAAAAGATCTTGCCATTGGCACCTACTATGGCAACAGAGGGTCAAAGGCTGAAAAAGAAATGCTCGGCATGTTCGTTAGTTCTCTTCCAATCAGAATAACGGTTGATCCTGTCACAGATTTTCTTTCCTTTGTCCGCACAATAGGCAGGGAACAGCTTTCTGTTATGCGTCATCAACGGTTTCCTTATAATTTGCTTGTAAATGAATTAAGAAATGAACAGAAGGATTTACACAACCTTATCGGTATATCTATGCAGTATCAGCCACTTCAGTGGCACAATGCAGATGATTTTGACTATGAAACAGCGCTTTATTTCAGCGGATACACCGCGAACGAGCTTTCAGTTCAAATACAAGAACGGATAGACAATGGAACCATTCAATTAAATTTCGACTATCAAAATACCTTGTTTTCTCTTGAGGATATTAAACGAATACAATCTCATCTGCTTACCATACTGGAAAACGCCCTTAAACATCCGCACAGCTTTATAAGAGAATTAGATATGACGAATACAAGAGAAAAGCAAAAATTGTTGTATGAGTTTAACAAGACGGAAGCTGTTTCGCCTAAAGCTTTCACCCTGCATGGGCTGTTTGAGCGACAGGCAGCTTTCACACCGGAGCGGCTGGCCGTTCGCTTTTCAGGCGGTTCGCTGACATACGCTGAGCTTGATATGTACGCCAGCCGGCTGGCTGCGCACCTTGCGGCACGCGGTGTCACAAACGAAAGTATCGTCGGAATCCTGTCTGAACGCTCACCTGACATGCTGATCGCTGTCCTTGCTGTCTTGAAGGCCGGAGGGGCGTATTTGCCGCTTGATCCTGCGTATCCAAAGGAGCGGCTGAGCTACATGCTGAAAGACAGCGGGGCATCGCTCTTGCTGACACAGCCGGGATGCTCCGCACCAAACTTTTCTGGCGAAATGCTTGAAGTGGACATGACATCTCTTGCGAGCGAAAAAGCAGAAAACCATGAGTTTACTCCAGCTGACGGCGGTTCACTCGCCTATGTCATCTATACATCGGGCTCTACCGGGCAGCCGAAAGGAGTGGCCGTTGAGCACCGTCAGGCTGTTTCCTTTCTGACCGGCATGCAGCACCAGTTTCCGCTTTTGGAAGATGACATTGTCATGGTGAAAACCTCTTTTTCCTTTGATGCGTCTGTGTGGCAGCTGTTTTGGTGGGCTCTTTCCGGTGCTTCGGCGTATCTGCTTCCGCCCGGCTGGGAAAAAGACCCCGGATTGATTGTACAAGCCATTCATCAGGAACGTATTACAACGGCTCATTTTATTCCGGCTATGCTGAACAGCTTTCTGGATCAAGCGGAAATGTTAGCGCTCGGTGACGGGACAAACCTAAAGCGTGTATTCGCCGGAGGTGAACCGCTTGCGCCGCGTACGGCAGCCCGTTTTGCTTCTATCTTGCCGCAAGTATCATTAATCCATGGTTACGGGCCGACAGAAGCAACGGTAGACGCGGCATTTTACGTGTTGGATCCAGAAAGGGACAGGGACCGTTTGCGGATTCCGATCGGGAAGCCCGTACCCGGTGCGCGTTTGTATGTTTTAGATCCGCATTTAGCCGTACAGCCTTCTGGTGTCGCCGGCGAACTGTACATTGCCGGAGCGGGTGTTGCCAGAGGTTATTTGAATCGGCCGGCATTAACGGAGGAGCGTTTTCTTAAGGACCCGTTTTACCCGGGTGAACGCATGTACAAAACCGGGGATGTGGCGCGCTGGCTCCCTGACGGGAATGTTGAATTCCTCGGGCGCACGGATGATCAGGTAAAAATCCGCGGCTACCGGATTGAGCCGGGAGAAATTGAAGCGGCACTAAGAAGTATAGAAGGTGTAAGGGAGGCGGCCGTTACCGTACGTACAGACAGCGGGGAGCCGGAATTATGCGCTTATATAGAAGGGCTCGAAAGAAACGAAGTGCGGGCACAGCTTGAGAGACTGTTGCCAGGCTACATGGTCCCAGCCTATATGATAGAGATGGAACAGTGGCCGGTTACGCCAAGCGGAAAGCTCGACCGAAAAGCCCTGCCAGCTCCTGGCGGAGCGGCAGATGCGAAGACCTACACGGCGCCGGGAAACGTGACTGAGATGAAACTTTCTCAGCTATGGGAGGACGTGCTGAAAAATGGCCCTGTCGGGATTCACGACAACTTTTTTGACCGCGGGGGACATTCCTTAAAAGCAACGGCGCTTGTCTCACGGATCGCCAAAGAATTCGATGTACAGGTGCCGCTAAAAGATGTGTTTGCCCATCCTACGGTAGAAGGACTGGCTACGGTTATCCGTGAAGGAACGGACAGTCCATATGAAGCAATTAAGCTCGCTGAAAAACAGGAAACCTATCCGGTTTCCTCTGCCCAAAAGCGGATTTATGTCCTTCAGCAGCTGGAGGACGGAGGGACAGGCTACAATATGCCGGCTGTGTTAGAGCTCGAAGGAAAGCTCAACCCTGAAAGGATGGACAGGGCTTTCAAAGAGCTGATCAAGCGCCACGAGTCGCTTCGGACCTCCTTCGAACAGGACGAAAGCGGCGATCCGGTGCAGCGCATCCATGACGAGGTGCCGTTTACATTACAGACTACAGTTCTCGGCGCACGAACCGAACAGGAGGCCGCAGCCTCATTTATCAAACCGTTTGATCTCAGCCAAGCGCCGCTGTTCCGTGCCCAAATCGTAAAGGGGTCAGATGAGCGGCACCTGTTGCTGGTTGATATGCATCACATCATTTCAGACGGTGTTTCCGTCAACATTCTGATTCGGGAATTCGGCGAGCTGTACAATAATCGGAAGCTTCCGGCACTGCGCATTCAATATAAAGACTATGCCGTATGGCAAGAAGGATTCAAAACAGGAGACGCGTACAAAACGCAGGAGGCGTACTGGCTGAAGCAGCTCGAGGGCGAGCTGCCTGTGCTGGATCTTCCGGCTGATCATGTCCGCCCGCCGGTGCGAAGCTTCGCGGGTGACAAGGTCTCATTTACGCTGGAACAAGAGGTTGCATCAGGCCTTCACAAGCTGGCACGAGAAAACGGAAGCACACTGTACATGGTGCTTCTTGCGGCTTACACCGCGTTCTTGTCACGCTTAAGCGGACAGGAAGATATCATCGTCGGCTCGCCAATTGCCGGCCGGCCGCACAAGGATCTTGAGCCGATACTCGGCATGTTTGTGAACACGCTGGCGCTTCGGACACGCCCGGAGGGCGGGAAGCCATTCGCACAGTATTTGCAGGAAGTGCGTGAGACAGCATTGGAAGCCTTTGAGCACCAGGATTATCCGTTCGAAGAACTTGTCGATAAGCTTGAATTGACACGGGATATGAGCCGGAATCCAGTGTTTGATGCGATGTTAGTTGTTCAAAATAATGATTACGAGCCATTGTATCTTCATGATTTGCAAATGAAGCCGGCACAAGTTTCTCATCTCGTTTCTAAATTCGATTTGACACTACAGGCATCTGAGGGCGACGGAAACATTCATTTCCTTTTTGAATATTCAACCGCATTGTTCGAGAAAACCACCATTGAACGCTGGGCATCGCATTTAACAAATGTATTTAGCATCATCGGCAAAAACCCGGAGGTGACACTCAACCATATCGACATCCTGACCCAAGAAGAGCGGCACCAGCTGCTTAATGAGTTTAACACCGGGCAAGCGAATCAATACGGAGTTCAAACAATCAGTCAATTGTTTGAGCAGCAAGCTGCTCGAACACCAAAAGCTTCTGCACTTGTCAGCGGAGACAAAACACTGACGTATCAAGAGTTGGACGAGTGGTCCAATGGAATCGCACGTGCATTGCGCAGCTTAGGTGTTAAGCCGGACACACCAGTAGGCATCATGATGCATCGTTCGTTCAGTATGATAGCATCCATACTTGGTGTGTGGAAAGCAGGCGGCTGTTACGTTCCCATTGATCCTGAATACCCGACAGAACGCAAACGCTATATCCTTAGCGACAGCGGAACGAAACTGCTGATGACAATAAATGAAGCGGATCGGGGAGTACTTGCTGACTTTGAAGGAGAGATCTTAACGATAGAAAGTGTAGAGGCAGACGACAAATCGCCGCTGCCGCAAATGTCGTCTGCCCATCATTTGGCTTATATCATTTATACCTCTGGAACGACGGGCCGTCCAAAAGGGGTAATGGTCGAGCATAAAGGTATTGCCAACACTCTTCAGTGGCGGCGAAACGCTTATGCATTCAACGAGACAGATACCATTCTGCAGCTCTTTTCTTTCTCATTTGACGGCTTTATAACTAGTATGTTTACACCGCTTTTGTCAGGTGCAAAAGCCGTTTTGCTTCATGAAGAGGAAGCGAAGGATATTCTGGCCATTAAGCATCAGCTGTCTCGTCAGCGGATTACACATATGATTATTGTGCCTGTTTTATATCGAGCGCTTTTGGACGTAGTGCAGCCGGAAGATGTAAAGACGCTTAGAGTCGTCACACTGGCGGGAGAAGCGGCTGACCGCGAATTGATCGACCGCAGCTTAGCTATATGTCCGCATACCGAACTCGCCAACGAATATGGACCGACAGAAAACAGCGTGGCGACTACCGTCATGAGACATATGGAAAAGCAGGCATACGTAAGCATCGGCCAGCCGATTGACGGGACTCAAGTGCTGATTTTAAATAGCAATCATCAGCTTCAGCCAATCGGTGTTGCGGGAGAGCTTTGTATAGCAGGAACAGGGCTTGCAAGAGGGTACGTCAATCTTCCAGAACTGACAGAGAGAGCATTCACGCAGAATCCATTTAAACCCGAAACACGAATGTACCGAACAGGAGACGCCGCCAGATGGATGGCCGACGGTACACTCGAATATCTCGGAAGAATCGATGATCAAGTCAAAATCAGAGGATACCGTGTAGAAACGAAAGAAATTGAATCGGTCATCCGGTGTATAAATGGTGTAAAAGACGCCGCAGTAGTTGCTCATGTAACAGCGTCAGGACAAACCGAATTAAGTGCTTATGTGGTGACAAAACCAGAGTTGAGCACAAATGCTGTACGCTCAGAATTACAAAACAAGCTGCCGGTGTTTATGCACCCTGCGTTTATTGAAAAACTGGACTCACTTCCATTGTCACCAAACGGCAAGCTGGATCGCGGAGCACTTCCAAAACCTGTATACAACCACGAAGGTGAACGTCCATTCCTCCCGCCAGCCAGCAAAATGGAACAAATACTGGCAGATATTTGGAAAGAAGTACTGGGGGCAGAAAAGATCGGAACAGCTGATTCGTTCTTTGAGCTTGGCGGAGATTCGATCAAAGCGTTACAGGTATCTGCGCGGCTTCACCGGATAGGCAAGCAAATGGCAGTGAAAGATTTGTTTAGCCATCCGACCATTCAAGAATTGGCAGCTTATATCCGTGATTCAGATACAAGTTCCAGCCAAGCTGCGGTTGAGGGAGACGTACAGTGGTCGCCTGTTCAAAAATGGTTCCTTTCTCAAGATATAAAAGAAAAACACCATTTTAATCAGTCCGTAATGCTGCATCGAAGCACCTCTGTACAAGAAGACGCACTGCGCAAAACGTTAAAAGCAATAACGTGTCATCATGATGCGCTGCGAATGGTGTTTACACAGAATGAACAAGGAAAGTGGGATCAATATAATCGGCCTCTCAGTCATTCGGACGACGCGTTGTACGGCCTTCAGATGATTGATTTATCAGCTCCGGACGGCACTGATGGAAATAGAGCGTATGAGCCTATTATCAAACGTCATGTACTTGATATTCAGCAGAAAATGGATTTGAAGAATGGTCCGCTGCTGCAAGCCGGTCTTTTCCACACAATTGACGGTGATTTCTTATTTTTATCTGCTCATCACCTCGTCGTTGACGGCATTTCATGGCGGGTTCTGCTTGAAGATTTGGCTTTAGGGTATCGCCAAGCTGCAGGCGGGGAGGATATCAAACTGCCGCCTAAAACAAGCTCGTTTAAAGCGTATGCGAAAAAGCTCTCTGACTACGCTGAAAGCCAGCAGCTAATGAAACAGCTCAAGTATTGGCGCGAAGCCGAAGAGTATCAAACAGAGGCATTGCCTTTTGATCAAATCGATGGAACTAGAGCACACGAGGGACAACGGTCCACGATTTCATTTACCTTAAACGAGAAAGAGACAGCAGCACTCTTAAAAGACGCCAACAGCGCATATAACACTGATACGCAGGACATGCTGCTCGCTTCTGTCATTCTTGCGCTGCGCCATTGGACCAATCAATCCGCCTTCAAACTATCATTAGAGGGCCACGGGCGAGAGGATGTATTAGAAGGAATAGATGTGAGCCGGACGATTGGATGGTTTACCGCCATTTATCCGTTATTGATTAAACTGAACGCAGACTTGCCAGATTCGGAAGAAGGCATGGTTCATGTGCTAAAAACAACAAAAGATACACTGAGACGTGTACCTGACAAAGGATTCGGCTACGGTGTCATCAAATATTTGACTCCGCCTGGCAAAAAAGACATCGATTTCACAGGTGCACCAGAAATCAGCTTTAATTATCTTGGTCAATTTGAAAGCGGCCGCACAGCTGAAGTACCTGAGGAGGACGCCTTCTCATTCTCTCCGCTGGGTGCCGGAGGTGATATCAGCACAACATGGAACCGTGAACAGTCGCTGGATATCAGCGCAATCGCTGCAGAAGGAAAATTGACTGTCAATATGACTTATGACAATGCCCGCTTTCAGCGCAAAACCATCGAACAGCTTAGCGAAACATGCCGTCAATTTTTATTACAGCTGATCGAACACTGCCAGAACAAAAGCGAAACAGAAAAGACGATCAGCGATTATGATGATCAAGAACTGACCGAGGACGCGCTGCAAGAGATTGCTGATATGCTCAGTTTTCACTAATGAAACCGTGAAGAAAGGTGCAGACACTATGGATAACATCAAAAAAATCAAGAACATTTATCCTCTGAGTCATATGCAGGAGGGAATGCTGTTTCATTCCTTCCTCCGTAAAGAGGAGGGGGCATACGTTGAGCAGTCGCTCTTCGCCATTAAAGGAAGCCTCAGCTATGAATGGTTTCAGCGCAGCATTCAAGCCATTATCGACCGCCATGATATTTTCAGAACCGTGTTTTTGCCGAGGTCCCGCATTTGTCGGGACCTCGGCAAGTCGTGATGACAGAACGTGAATTCCATTTGTACAGCGAAGACATTTCTCATCTGCCAACAAACGACCAGAATGAGTATATTGAACGCTTTAAAGAGAAGGACAAGCAAAAAGGCTTTGATCTGCAAAAAGACATGCTGATGCGGATTTCTCTATTCAAAACAGTTAAAGATGAACATGTCTGTATCTGGAGTCACCATCATATTTTAATGGACGGATGGTGCCTAGGTATTGTTATGCAGGAATTTATGCAAATTTATCAATCGATTCATGCAGGAAAACCGCTTTCATTAGACCCTGTCCGTCCGTACAGCACCTATATTTCCTGGCTGACAAACCGAGACAAAGAAAAAGCAGCAGCCTACTGGGATACCTATTTAAAAAACTACAGCACTCCATCACCTCTGCCTCGTGTGTCTGATAAAGAAACAAAAGAAGGTTATCACCGTGAAGATTTGATATTTTCATTAAATAAACCACTGACAGACAAGCTGAAAGAGACTGCCAAACAACACGGCGTCACGCTCGCTATCCTAATTCAGGCGGTCTGGGGTGTGATGCTGCAGCAATATAATCGCACAGACGACGTTGTGTTTGGCGCAGTTGTATCAGGAAGACCGTCAGAAATCCCGGGCGTGGAGCAAATGATAGGGTTGTTTATCAATACCATACCGATTCGAATTAAAACACATCAAGACGAAACGTTTCAAGAACTGCTCATACGATGCCAGAAAAAAATGCTGGAAGCTGAGCCGTTTACCTGCCAGCCTTTATTTGATATTCAGGCAAACACCGCATTAAAACAGGAACTGATTGATCACATTATCGTCTTTGAAAACTATCCGTTACAGCAGAAAATCGCCGATTCCGCTGATCAAACCGATTCACCGCTGCAAATCGATCAAGTTCAAGTATCCGAGCAATCAGGATATAACTTTAATCTTGTCGTTGCTCCCGGCGAAGAGCTTGTCGTCAAGTTCAGCTATAATGCATTCGTTTACGATGCTGCCTGGATCAGCTGTATCAAGAGGCAATTTACGCAAGCGCTTAGCACAGCTGCACAGCACCCTCATATGCCAATTGCTGATTTTTCTTTTCTTGATGCAACAGAAAAAGAGCAGATTGTCACACAGTTCAACAATACAAAAACGGAGTATCCAAAGAATCATACAATTATCGATTTATTTCGCGAACAAGCAGAAAAGACGCCAGACCATACCGCACTTGTGTATGGCAATATGTCTATTTCGTATAAAGAGCTTGATAAACGCTCTAATGCGCTCGCCAGAGAGTTAATTCAAAAGGGATTTCGGAAAAACGAGACAGCCGGAATATTGGCTGCACATTCTCCCGAATTCATGATCAGTGTGCTTGCCGTATTAAAAGCAGGGGGAGCATACCTCCCGCTTGATGAGGAGCTTCCGCCTGAACGAGTCAGCTTTATGCTTGAGGAAACGCAGGCAAAAATGCTGATTGTTCAAAAGGGGCTGGAGCAAAATGCTGCGTTCTCAGGAACATGTATGATTGCAGATGCGCAGGCATTGATGGGAGAGAACCATTTTCCTATCAACACCATCTCCAGTCCAGACGATCTTGCATATATCATGTATACCTCAGGATCAACAGGCCGGCCGAAAGGGGTCATGATCACGAATCGCAATGTCGTGTCCCTTGTCAGAAACAGCAATTACACGTCTGCGTCCGGTGATGACCGGTTTATTCTGACTGGATCTATCAGCTTTGACGCCGTCACCTTTGAAATGTTCGGGTCACTTTTACATGGCGCAAGCCTTCATATCATTGATAAATCGACAATGCTGACACCTGATCGGTTTGGAGCGTATTTGCTTGAAAATGACATCACAGTGCTATTTTTAACGACAGCTCTTTTTAATCAGCTGGCACAGGTACGATCTGATATGTTTCGCGGACTCCATACGTTATATGTCGGAGGAGAAGCACTTTCGCCTGCTCTGATGAATGCTGTCAGGCACGCCTGCCCAGATCTCGCGCTTCATAATATTTACGGGCCTACGGAAAACACGACTTTTTCAACCTTTTTTGAAATAAAGAGAGACTATGCGGGGCCGATTCCGATTGGAAAACCAATCAGCAATAGCACCGCTTACATCTTAGATACAAAAGGACGTCTTTTGCCAATAGGCGTTCCCGGCGAGCTTTGTGTTGGCGGTGATGGGGTCGCTAAAGGCTATTTGAACAGAGATGACCTGACAAATACTGTTTTTTCTCCTCATATTGCCAAGAAACTTGGTTGAAGAAGAATTGGCGAACATTTGGAAGCAAGTCCTCGGTGTTAACACAATCAGTATTGATGATGACTTCTTTGCTATTGGCGGACATTCACTAAAAGCACTGCAAGTCATACATACACTCAAACATCAGCAGAACATTGACATACCGATTGATTTCTTGTTCGAACATCCGACAATCGCTCAGCTTGCCGAAAAACTTTATTCTAAACAGCTGACAGCGGCAGATGAACAGCATGTGATCAAACTGAACCAGCACGGCGCGCAAAATCTTTTCTGCTTCCCGCCGATATCGGGATTTGGCATTTATTTCAAAGACCTTGCTTTATTACTGAATGAGAAGGCAGCCGTATACGGGTTTCACTTTATTGAACAAGACACCCGCATTGAACAATATGTTAATTGCATGACGGACATACAGCCTGAGGGCCCATACGTTTTATTAGGCTACTCTGCAGGCGGAAACCTGGCTTTTGAAGTGGCACAGGCTATGGAGCGCAAAGGATTAGAAGTCAGCGACTTCATTATCGTGGACGCTTATCTAAAAGAACAGCCTTTGCCTATTGATACCGGGAATGACGAATCTGCAGCATATCTGCCTGAAGCAGTCAGAGAAAAAGTGATGAAGAAAAAAAGAAACTATCAAGAATATTGGGCACAATTGCTGAATGAAGGGCACATCAAAGCAAGCATTCATTTCATCGAAGCTGGAATTCAAATCGAAACCAGCGAGAATACAGGCTTAACGAAATGGGAAGGCGCCTGCGGAAACTACAGCGAGTACACGGGTTTTGGCGCTCATAAAGACATGCTGGAAGGAACATATGCTGAAAAGAATGCTGACATCATCCTCGACATTTTAGAAAAGATCACTTCAAATAAAGCAATCCCGCACAAACAATAGAGCGGATTCGCGGACAGAGGCATTCTCTGTCCGCTTCTTTTTTGTATCAAAGAATGGATCGATGACACTAGGGAATGATAACATCATCCTTTTTCTTGGAGGCTTGTCATGGATCATTTATCTTTTCTTACGTTTATCATGCTGATTCTAGCCAGTTACAGGCTGACACATTTGATTGTATTCGACAAAATCACAGAATTTATCCGAAAACCTTTTATGAAAAAGAAAAGGATTGTTGATCAAAACGGGCATGTAGATGAAAAAAGCGTGCCGGCTTCTAACTTTGGATACATGCTCAATTGCTACTGGTGTGCCGGTGTTTGGTGTGCCATTTTGATCGGACTTGGCTATCTTTTTTTGCCTCGTATTGCAATACCGCTGATCTTTATTTTAGCTATTGCCGGAGCACAAGCGATCCTTGAAACGGCTGTCGGTGTCGGCGTAAAACTTATTGACGTGTTAAAAAGTCTGCAAACCATGATTAATGATAAAAAGTCCTAAAAGCGGTTCACAACATGCTTTAGGACTTTTTTCGTTTATTTAGTGAGATAGACATTCTGTTAATCACCCTTTTATAGCCCGGGAATACCGTAATAGCGAATAGTGAAAGTGATGTAATGGGGGAGAAGAAACAGAATGAAGGTTTGCCAAAAGTCGATTGTCCGTTTCCTTGTCAGCTTGATCATCGGAACGTTTGTCATTTCCGTTCCGTTTATGGCCAATGCGCAGTCTGACAGGGAGCTGAGAGCCGTATGGATTGCTTCCGTATTAAATATTGATTGGCCGTCGAAAAAAGGGTTATCTGTGAAAGAGCAAAAACAGGAGTATATCAAACTGCTGGACGATGTGCAAAAAATGGGAATGAATGCCGTTATCGTTCAGATTAAACCGACGGCTGATGCCTTTTATCCGTCAGCTTACGGGCCTTGGTCGGAATACTTAACCGGTGTCCAAGGGAAGGACCCGGGCTATGATCCTCTTGCATTTATGATTGAAGAAACCCATAAACGAAATTTGGAATTTCATGCGTGGTTTAACCCTTACCGTATTACAATGAATCATACAGATCTTAATAAATTGTCTGAGAGTCACCCGGCAAGAAAACATCCAGATTGGGTTGCCGCCTATGGAAACCAGCTGTATTATCATCCAGGCATTCCAGAAACGAGAGATTTTATCGTCAAAGGCATTGAAGAAGTCGTAAAACATTATGATATCGATGCTGTTCATATGGATGATTATTTTTACCCTTATAAAATAGCAGGACAGGAATTTCCTGATCAAGCACAGTATGAACAATACGGAAAAGGCGCTTTTTCTAATATCGATGACTGGCGGCGGGACAATGTGAACCAGCTTGTCAAACAAATCAACCAAACAATTAAAGCTGAAAAACCGTATGTCAAATTCGGCATCAGTCCCTTTGGAGTATGGAGAAACGCCGCAGATGACCCGACCGGATCGAATACAAAAGCAGGCGTCAGAAATTATGATGATCTATATGCAGACACAAGACATTGGATCCAAGAAGGCGACATCGATTATATTGCTCCGCAAATTTATTGGAGTATCGGCTTTAACGCAGCGGCTTACGACGTGCTGGCTGATTGGTGGAGCAATGAAGTCAAAAATAGGCCTGTTCACTTATATATTGGCCAGGCAGCATATAAAATCAATAACAATTTTGATCCGCCTTGGTCCGACCCTGAGGAATATGTGCGGCAAATCACTTTGAACCGCCAGCTTGAACTGGTGAAAGGAAGCATGCATTTCAGCCTCAAGGACCTCAACAAAAATCCGCTTGGCATCAAAGACAGGCTTATCGCCGATCTTTACAGCAAGCCGGCACTGGTTCCGCAAATGCCTTGGCTTGACAATACCGCCCCAAAAAAACCGAAGCTTACGAAAGTCACCGAAGACAAAAACGGCAATCTTCTGCAGATTAAAGATCACCCATCAAATCAAAAAACGAAAGAAACAGCCTATTATGCGATATACAGAGCCGAAGGGAAAAAGCAGAACACATTGCTGGCAACGCAAAGAAAAACACATGAGCAGCAAACCTTCTTAGATAACACGGCAGATCCTAACAAGAAATATACGTATTATGTCACTTCAGCAGACCGGCTTCATAACGAAAGCAAGGCTTCCAAACGAACAACAAAATAAGAAATGAGAAGGACGACTTTCTAAGTCGTCTTTTTTTAAAAGTGATTTTGGAGACAGGAAACGATGGTGAACCGCTGTAGGCGGTGTTTGGACATTTTCCATTATTGGAATCTGAGAAGCTAGTACTAAGTAAATTCGAAGAGAAACACGTACAGGACGTGTTTTACGTTTTCATTGTTGACTGATCCGGCTGAAGAAGCCTTTTTGCCGAACTTTCTTCTCTTGGGAGCGGACACCGCTCTTGTTTTATGCCTTGTGTTCTTTCTCTATCAAAAACTCGATCAATCACAGTTCGCGGTGATAAAGCTAGGTATATGGGGATCAGCGGTCGGTTTATTGATTGATACGATTTCCCTTTGGAATCATCCCCTCATCCTCCCGGCTTTATCAAAGGGCCAAGTTATTGCGTTTGCGATATGGATGGTATGCGCCTACTGCATGTATTTGCTCATTCCGCTGAAATTATCACATAAAAAATGATTCAGTTTTAATTTTCAGACTTTTCTTGTCAGGGAATGATTATAGAACTCGCCTAATAGGATGTTACAAAGATGTGAAGGAGGAAACGATGTGAATTTTGAGCTGACAAAAGAACAACAAATGGTGCGTGAAATGGTAAAAGATTTTGCGAAAAAAGAAATTGCTCCTCACGCTGAACATGTAGATCAAACAGGCGAGTTCCCGATGCAAACATTTGAAAAAATGGGTGAACTCGGTCTGATGGGTATTCCATTTCCAGAAGAATATGGCGGATCTGGCGGTGATACGATTTCATATGCCTTAGCGGTTGAAGAAGTCGGCAAAGCCTGCGGCAGTACTGGATTAAGCTATGCTGCAGCGGTCTCGCTAGGCGCAAGCCCTCTTTACTACTTCGGAACAGAAGAGCAAAAACAGACGCATTTGACGCCGCTGGCTTCAGGCACAGCACTCGGATCATTCGGCCTGACGGAGCCAAATGCCGGCTCAGATGCAGGAGGCACTCAAACAAAAGCGATTTCAAATGGTGACGAGTATGTAATCAACGGCGAAAAGTGCTGGATCACTAATGCAAGCTACGCACGCACAGTTATTGTAACCGCCGTAACAGGCAAAAACAAAGACGGAAAAAACATCATCTCCGCATTAATCGTGCCAACTGACACACCAGGACTTACGATTACGAGCCCGTACGATAAAATGGGCGTCCGCGGTTCGAATACAGCGGAAATTTTGCTTGAGGATGTAAGAGTGCCTGCGGCCAACTTACTTGGCGATCCAACAAAAGGGTTTAAACAGTTTCTATATACGCTGGACGGAGGGCGAATCTCCATCGCTGCTCTTGCAGTCGGCATTGCCCAAGCGGCCCTTGACGCATCATTGGCATATGCGAAAGAACGAAAGCAGTTTGGACAGCCGATTTCTTCCTTTCAAGCGATTCAATTTAAGCTTGCTGACATGGCGATGGAAATTGATCTGGCACGGCAAATGGTGTTAAAAGCCGCCTGGCTGAAAGACCATAACCACCCGTTCACCAAAGAAGCGGCGTACGCCAAGCTATTCGCATCTGAAATGGCGACAAGAGCTTGCAATCAAGCCATTCAAATCCATGGAGGTTCAGGCTATATGAAAGAGTATGGGGTGGAACGGATGCTGCGGGATGCAAAATTAATGGAAATCGGTGAAGGCACATCTGAAATTCAGCGTCTCGTGATCGCCAGACAGCTTTTAAAATAAAAATGTAAACGCTTTCCTATCATTAAGAAAGGAGGAACAATGAATGGCTGAACTCATCCATTCCACAATCGGCAGGCTGCTGGAACAAACAGCTGATGCGTATCCCGATCGAGATGCTGTTGTGTATCCAGACCGAAATATCCGCTATACGTACGCTCAATTTGACAGCCTGTGCCGTCAAACCGCTAAAGGTCTTATGCGGATGGGGATTGGAAAAGGAGACCACGTCGCCATATGGGCTTCTAATATCCCTGAATGGCTTGCCGTCCAGTTCGCAACTGCGAAGATCGGAGCCGTGCTCGTAACCGTCAATACCAATTATCAAGCACACGAGCTGGACTACTTGTTAAAGCAATCGGATGCCGCCGCGCTTATTATCATGGATTCATACAGGGGCACTTCTTATCCAGACATCGTAAACAGTTTAATTCCAGAACTGCAAGAAGCAAAGCCCGGCCAACTGAAATCTGAACGCTATCCCTTTTTAAAAACGCTGATCTATATTGGCAATAAACGGTTGGCTGGCATGTATCATTGGGACGAGACAGAGATATTGGCGAAAACAGTGACAGATGCTGAGCTTGAAGAGAGAATGAACAGCCTGGATAAAGACAATGTGATTAATATGCAATACACATCAGGAACGACAGGGTTTCCAAAAGGCGTGATGCTGACCCATTTCAATGTCATCAATAACGCTGCTAATATCGCTGAATGTATGGCTTTAACCTCTCAAGACCGCATGTGCATCCCGGTTCCGTTTTTTCACTGCTTTGGATGCGTCCTTGGGGTTTTGGCATGTGTATCCGTCGGGGCAGCCATGATACCCGTGCAAGAATTTGATCCCGTTACCGTCCTTAAAACGGTAGAAAAAGAGAAATGCACAGCGCTCCATGGTGTGCCTACCATGTTTATCGCTGAGCTGCATCATCCGGATTTTGATGCATATGATCTATCGACGCTCCGAACAGGAATCATGGCCGGCTCTCCCTGTCCAAGTGAAGTGATGAAAGCTGTGATTGAAAGGATGGGCATGAAAGACATTACGATCGCCTATGGACAAACCGAAGCCTCGCCAGTCATTACGCAAACGAGAGCAAATGATTCCTTCATAAGAAGAGTCGAAACAACCGGCCGCGCCCTGCCACATACTGAGGTGAAAATTGTAGAACCTGGGACATGTCAAGAAGTTCAAAGAGGCATGCAGGGAGAGCTGTGCACCCGTGGCTATCACGTCATGAAAGGCTATTATAAAGACAAAGAAGCGACCAGAAAAGCAATCAATCATGACGGATGGCTGTTTACCGGAGATCTTGCTGTCATGGATGAAGACGGATACTGCCGCATCACCGGAAGATTAAAAGATATGCTCATCAGAGGCGGCGAGAACATTTATCCGCGGGAAATTGAAGAATTTTTATACCGGCATCCCGCTGTTTTAGATGTACAGGTCGTTGGTGTGCCTGACGCCAAATTCGGGGAGGAAGCTGCAGCCTGGATTAAACTGAAAGACGGTAAAAGCGTTTCACCTGATGAGCTTAAAGCCTATTGCAAAGGGAAAATCGCCCGCCACAAAATTCCGCGTTATGTTATTTTTACGGATGACTATCCGATGACGGCCTCAGGCAAAATTCAAAAATATAAACTGCGAGAAAAAACGATTGAAATGTTCAACCTATCATCAAGTCAATGAGGTGAAATCATGTTTACAAAAGTACTGATCGCCAACCGCGGAGAAATTGCAATGAGAATTATCCGAACATGCAGCCGTCTCGGCATTAAAACGGTTGCGGTTTATTCAGAAGCCGACAAGGACGCGCTCCATACAAAAGCCGCTACAGAGGCTTATTTGATCGGAGAATCGAGAGTCAGTGAAAGTTATTTAAATATAGAGAGAATCATAAAGACGGCGAAAAAAGCAAATGCCGACGCGATCCACCCGGGATATGGATTGTTATCAGAAAACAGTCGGTTCGCTGAACGCTGCAAGCAAGAAAACATCGTGTTTATCGGACCTTCCCCTGATATCATCGCAAAGATGGGCAGCAAAATTGAAGCGCGAAAAGCAATGGAGGCTGCAGGTGTCCCTGTGGTACCGGGCGTTTCTGAATCCCTCGGAGATATAGAGGCAGCCTGCCGCACCGCATGTCAAATCGGCTATCCTGTCATGCTGAAAGCTTCAGCGGGCGGAGGGGGCATCGGAATGCAGCGTGTTGAAAATGAAGAAGCATTAAAAAAAGCGTACGAGGGAAACAAAAAGCGCGCAGCAGATTTTTTCGGTGACGGGTCGATGTATATAGAAAAAGTTATTGAACATGCGCGTCACATCGAGGTTCAGCTTTTGGCTGATCAACACGGCCATACAGTACATCTGTTTGAACGTGATTGCTCTGTTCAGAGGCGCCACCAAAAAGTCATTGAAGAAGCACCGTCTCCATTTGTAGACGATGAACTAAGAATGAAGATTGGGCAAACAGCGGTAAAAGCAGCAAAGGCAATCGGCTATACGAACGCAGGCACCATCGAATTCATAGTTGACCAGAAGCAAAATTTTTATTTCCTCGAAATGAATACGAGACTGCAAGTTGAACACCCCGTGACTGAAGAAATAACAGGCCTGGACTTAGTTGAGCAGCAGCTGCGGATTGCTGCGGGCCATACACTCACATTCTCCCAAAAAGACATCCAACGGAACGGGCATGCGATAGAGGTTCGAATATACGCGGAAGATCCCAAGACCTTCTTCCCGTCACCAGGTACGATCACTGCGTTTTCACTTCCTGACCAAAAAGGAGTCAGACACGAATGTGCGGTAGCAAAAGACAGCACCGTTACCCCTTTTTATGACCCGATGATCGCTAAGATGATTGTCAAAGGCCAAACCAGAACAGAAGCAATTGAAAAACTAGAGACATCGCTTCGCGACTATCGTGTAGAGGGAATCAAAACAAATCTTCCGCTTCTCATACAGGCTGCGGCAACAAAGGCATTTAAAGAAGGGGATGTCACGACTGACTTTTTGAAACAACACCTATAAAGGAGGCAGTTGTCATGACGGTTAGCATACAAATGGCAGGAAACCTGTGGAAAGTCCACGTCAAAGCCGGCGACCAAATCGAAAAGGGCCAGGAGGTAGCCATTTTGGAATCGATGAAAATGGAAATCCCGATCGTTGCAGATAGAAGCGGAATCGTAAAAGAAGTCAAAAAAAATGAAGGAGACTTTGTAAATGAAGGAGACGTACTGCTCGAACTGAGCAATTCCACTCAATAATTTGGAGGAAGACCATGTCATATCCTAAAAAAGTGAAAATCAAAGAAGTCGGCCCGCGTGACGGCTTACAAAACGAGCCCGTATGGATCGCAACAGAGGATAAAATAACCTGGATCAACCAGCTTTCCCGGACAGGGCTTTCGTATATTGAAATCACATCCTTCGTTCACCCGAAATGGATTCCGGCGCTTCGAGATGCTATCGACGTAGCAAAAGGCATCGACCGTTTAAAAGGGGTAACGTACGCGGCACTTGTCCCGAATCAAAGAGGATTGGAGAATGCGCTTGAAGGAGGCATTAACGAGGCTTGCGTTTTTATGTCCGCCAGCGAGACGCACAACAGAAAAAACATCAATAAATCCACTTCTGAATCCCTTCATATACTCAAACAAGTAAACAACGACGCACAAAAAGCAAACCTCACAACAAGAGCCTACCTCTCGACTGTTTTCGGCTGTCCGTACGAAAAAGATGTCCCCATTGAACAAGTCATTCGCCTTTCAGAAGCTCTATTTGAATTTGGGATTTCTGAACTTTCGCTTGGAGATACGATTGGAGCGGCTAATCCCGCCCAAGTGGAAACTGTACTTGAAGCTCTTTTGGCACGATTCCCGGCTAATCAAATTGCCTTGCATTTTCATGATACGAGAGGAACCGCTCTGGCCAACATGGTCACAGCACTCCAAATGGGCATCACGGTGTTTGACGGCTCGGCAGGCGGGCTTGGGGGATGCCCATATGCGCCAGGTTCATCAGGAAACGCCGCAACTGAGGATATCGTGTACATGCTTGAACAGATGGATATCAAAACAAATGTAAAGCTAGAAAAACTGCTATCTGCGGCCAAATGGATAGAAGAAAAAATGGGCAAACCGCTGCCGAGCAGAAATTTACAGGTGTTTAAATCATCTTGATAAAAGGGAGGACGCATACAATGGGAGACTCTATTCTTTTTACTGTTAAAAATGAACATATGGCGTTGATCACCTTTAACAGGCCTCAGGCAGCAAATGCTCTTTCAGCGGAAATGCTTAGAAACCTGCAAATGATTCTTCAGGAAATTGAATTCAACTCAAACATCCGCTGCGTCATCCTCACAGGCACCGGTGAAAAAGCGTTTTGTGCAGGGGCAGACCTAAAGGAACGGATAAAACTGAAAGAAGATCAGGTTCTGGAAAGTGTATCTCTCATTCAAAGAACGGCGGCTTTACTTGATGCCTTGCCGCAGCCGGTCATAGCTGCGATAAATGGAAGCGCATTAGGCGGCGGACTAGAATTGGCATTGGCATGCGACCTTCGAATCGCAGCTGAATCAGCTGTGCTGGGACTTCCGGAAACAGGGTTAGCTATTATCCCGGGCGCTGGAGGGACCCAAAGGCTGCCCCGGCTGATTGGCAGAGGAAAAGCAAAAGAATTCATTTATACAGGCAGACGCGTGACCGCACACGAAGCAAAAGAAATCGGCCTTGTAGAGCATGTCACGGCTCCTTGTGACCTTATGCCAAAAGCAGAGGAACTGGCCGCAGCCATTTCTGCCAACGGGCCGATCGCTGTCCGTCAGGCTAAATTTGCAATCAATAAAGGATTGGAGACAGATCTCGCTACAGGCCTTGCGATTGAACAAAAAGCGTATGAACAAACCATCCCGACAAAAGACAGGAGAGAAGGGCTTCAGGCCTTTCAAGAAAAAAGACGGGCCGTATACAAGGGAATATAAAAGGGAGGCAATGCTCATGGATTATGAAAAGGAACGAACAGAACGGGCTGAACGGATTCGAAAAGGCGGAGCGGAAAAGTATCATCAAGGCAATCGGGAAAAAGGCAAGCTCTTTGTCAGAGAGCGGCTTTCCCTTCTCTTTGACGATGACATTGAGCTAGAAGACGCTTTTTTTGCGGAATGTATGTCAGACGGGCTTCCCGCTGACGGAGTTGTAACCGGTATCGGCAAAATCGGCGGCCAAACTGTTTGCGTCATGGCGAATGATTCAACAGTGAAAGCGGGGTCATGGGGAGCTAAAACAGTTGAAAAAATCATCAGAATTCAAGAAACCGCGGAAAAATTAAACTGTCCGCTCATTTATTTAGTCGATTCGGCAGGCGCCCGAATTACCGACCAAATCAATGTCTTTCCAGGGAGACGCGGTGCAGGAAGAATTTTTTACAATCAAGTCAAATTATCGGGACGCATTCCGCAAATCTGTCTGCTTTTCGGACCATCTGCGGCAGGTGGCGCTTATATTCCGGCCTTCTGTGATATCGTCGTTATGGTAGACGGTAACGCCTCCATGTATTTAGGCTCGCCAAGGATGGCGGAAATGGTTATTGGAGAAAAAGTGTCTCTTGAAGAAATGGGTGGCGCCCGTATGCATTGCTCAATCTCCGGCTGCGGAGATATTCTTGCAGAAACTGAAGAAGAAGCCATACAGCTGGCGCGGGCTTATTTGTCTTACTTTCCGGCAAATTTTCAAGAAAAAGCGCCCATTCATGAGAAACGCCCGCCAAAACACTTCAAAACTCCGCTTGCCGACGTCATTCCGCAAAATCAAAACGCACCTTTTGATATGCATGAGCTGATTGAGCGGGTCATAGATGAAGACTCATTTTTTGAGATCAAAGCCTTATTTGCACCGGAATTATTGACGGGCCTCGCACGAATCCACGGACAGCCTGTCGGCATTGTTGCAAACCAGCCGAAGGTAAAAGGAGGCGTCTTATTCCACGATTCAGCAGACAAAGCGGCTAAGTTTATTACCTTATGTGACGCTTTTCATATCCCATTGCTGTTCTTAGCCGATATCCCCGGTTTTATGATTGGCACAAAAGTAGAACAGGCTGGGATTATCAGACACGGAGCGAAAATGATTTCTGCGATGTCAGAGGCAACTGTTCCAAAACTCTCTGTCATTGTCCGAAAAGCTTACGGGGCGGGGTTGTATGCAATGGCAGGGCCGGCATTTGAACCGGATTGCTGTCTAGCGCTCCCAACCGCCCAAATCGCCGTCATGGGCCCTGAGGCAGCTGTAAACGCTGTCTACGCTAAAAAAATCGCCGAGCTGCCAGAAGAAGAGAGAGCCGCATTTATCAGCAGCAAACGGGAGGAATACAAAGAGGACATCAATATCTACCGTCTGGCTTCAGAAATGATCATTGATGCTGTTATCCCAGCCAATTCGCTGCGTGATGAGCTGGCCAAACGGCTCAAGGCATACATGACAAAGGAAATGACATTTACCAATCGAAAGCATCCGGTTTATCCGGTGTAAAAGCAAGAACTTAGGAGCGCAAAAAAAGCGCTCCTTTATATATTTACAATAACAACATTATGTCAACTAATTACCATTGCATAAAACGCTTGGTTTTTTAGAATAGTAAATAAAGGCTGCCGCACCTCTAGCGGCAATTGTCAGTTTATCATAAAAAGGGGCCTACATTATGTATCATTTATATTCACATAACGACTTGGACGGAGTAGGATGCGGAATCGTAGCAAAATTGGCGTTCGGAAAAGACGTAGAGATCCGGTATAACTCTGTCAACGGCTTAAACGCACAGGTGCAGTACTTTTTAGAAAAAGCGAAGGAGAGCAACAGACAGGACGCGTTATTCATCACCGATCTCGCCGTCAATGAAGAAAACGAAGAGAGATTGAATGAGTATGTTCATGCAGGGGGCAAAGTGAAGCTCATTGACCATCATAAAACAGCCCTTCATTTGAATGAGCATGAATGGGGATTTGTCCAGGTGGAATACGATGATGGAAGGCTCACATCCGCGACATCGCTTTTATATGGCTATCTCGTTGAAAATGGCTTCATGAAACCGACAAACGCCTTAGATCAATTCACAGAGCTCGTCCGCCAATACGATACATGGGAGTGGGAGCGGTACGATCAAAAACAGGCAAAGCGGCTTAATGATCTTTTCTTTTTGCTGTCAATCGATGAATTTGAAGCAAAAATGATCCAGCGCCTTTCCGCGCATGACGAATTTTTCTTCGATGATTTTGAAGAAAAACTGCTTGATTTAGAAGACGAAAAAATCGAGCGCTACCTCCGCAGAAAGAAAAGGGAAATGGTACAAACCTTTGTTCACGAACACTGTGTAGGCATCGTTCACGCTGAATCGTACCATTCAGAGCTGGGGAACAGGCTAGGTAAAGATAACCCGCACCTCGATTACATTGCGATTTTGAGTATGGGGTCAAAACGAGTCAGTCTCCGCACCATTCATGATCACATCGATGTGTCAGAAATCGCCGGCCGATATGGCGGCGGAGGGCATGCAAAAGCGTCCGGCTGTTCAATAACCGATGAAGTATTCGAGTTGTTTGTAGCTGAAGCTTTCCGCATTGATCCTGTACGGCCGGATGCTTTCCGTAACATCTATAATCTAAAGGGATCTGCGAATGGATCATTATATGAAAATCGAGCACAAATGAGATTTTTTCTTTTCCCTTTAGACAACGAATGGAATATTCAAATTAACGGAGAAACCCAAGACGAAACATTCGCAGCGTTTGAAGAGGCAGAATGGTTTATTAAGAGAAATTATGCCGCATCGCTCGTGCGGGATGAAGTGTTTGTCGCATTTTTAGCGGAGAATCTGAAGCTGGCAAATCAACATCGGAAGTAAAAAAATATGCATAGGGGAGCGTCAGTCACCCCTATGCATATCTGCTAGCTATCGTTTAAATATGGCTGTACGTTTCTTAATCACAAAATAAAGGGCTATCACGACAACAGCCAATATCATAATCGGTGTTGTATAAGTGCCTGCTATATTCTCAACATCATCCCACTGGCTTCCTAGCTGTATGCCTAAATAAACAAACAGAATAGACCATGGAATGATAGCAAGCACAGTCAGTACCACAAATTTGAGAAAAGGCATTCTGGCAATACCTGCCGGAATGGATATGGCATGTCTGACAACCGGTATAAAACGAGCCGAGAAGACAACTCCGGCGCCGTATTTCTGAAACCAGTTTTCCGACATGTCGATATGATGCTTTTTAATCAATAAATACTTCCCGTATTTGTCCAGAAATGGCCTGCCGCCATAGCGGCCGATCCAGTAAATAAAGATCTGGGCAATGGTGCCCCCGATAACACCCGCAATAATTGCGCCAATAAAACCAATCGTGCCTTCCGATACCATATAGCCTCCATAAGCTAATACAATCTCACTCGGAATAATTTCAATCATTAACCCAATCGCAATACCCGCATATCCCATGTTCGTCAGCCATGTTAAAATTTCGCTTATCAAACTGCCCACATTCTTCACAACCTGTCCTAATCTTTTTCACTATTATATGACTGATTGACGAGCAAGATGTTACAATTTTTTTACCGCAGCATTTCTTTCGTTTCCCGTTTGATCACATCTTCTAAATAGGCCAAAAGCTGAGATCTCATTTCGGAACGCATTAAGCCGATTTCGGTGCTCGCTTTAAAACAGCCTAGTTTATCGCCAATGTCATATCGATTTCCTTCCAGCAGCCGGGCGTGGATCGGCTCCTTACGGCAAACCTCACGAAGCGCATCTGTCAGCTGAATTTCGTTGCCCGCGCCTCTGCCAATTGTCTTCAAAACGGAGAAGATCGAAGAATTCAGCACATAACGTCCCATTACTGCGATTTCCGAAGGTGCTTCTTCAGGAGAAGGCTTTTCCACTAAATCGTTCACTTCGTATACATGCCCTTGAGACCCTGATGTATTTATAATACCATATTTGCTGACATCCTCAGGGAGAACTGACTGTACACCGACAACCTCTGTGCCATAAACGTCATATACATCCATTAATTGCCGAAGAGCCGGTGTTTCAGACACCATAATATCATCACCTAAGAGAACAGCAAAAGGCTCATCTCCGATAAAATGCTCCGCACACAGCACCGCATGGCCTAATCCGAGCGGTTCTTTCTGGCGGATGTAATGAATGTTGGCCAAATCGGCAATCTGCTGCATTTCCTTAAGTGTCTCCGTCTTGCCTTTTTCCCGGAGATTGAATTCCAATTCCGCCGACCGATCAAAATGATCTTCAATCGAGCGTTTGTTTCTCCCTGTAATAATCAGTATATCTTCAATTCCTGACTCTGCGGCCTCTTCTACAATATATTGGATTGCTGGTTTGTCGACGATTGGGAGCATTTCTTTAGGCTGCGCCTTTGTCGCCGGCAGAAATCTCGTTCCTAAACCCGCTGCGGGAATAACTGCTTTTCTCACTTTTTTTCTCATTCATCCTCACTCCTGATCCTGTATGTTTTTCAGTGAATCCCCAAATACCCAGATTCGGTTTCCGATAAAATTCATCATCATTCCGCCGATAGTGGCGGCGAGCTTACTCACCAAAAGCGAGCAGCCGCAATTTTGAAACAAATAAAGCAGCAAAAAGGTGATCCCCGACGCGGCAATATTAATCATGAGAAAACGCACGATCTCTTTCCCGTCAGCCTTACGTTTCACACAAAACGTCCAATTCCGGTTCCACACATAGCTGTTGACGATACCTGCAGTATAGGAGCAGATCTGCGCCGGCAGATAAGAGACATGACAAGCGGTAAGAAGAAAGAAGACACCAAAATCTATCAGCGTATTGCCGACGCCTACGGTGCAAAAACGGCCTAAGGTCTTTATTTTTTCTTTCAGCGTAACGGACCTCCCTTCATAAAAGATGCGAGTGGCAGTCATATTTGTTGATATGGATTACTATAGCGGACAGTGTTGAATAAACAATTAATAAAATATGAACAAAACATGAAAAAAGCGGGTATACCGCTCAATAGTTTTTATACTCTTTAAAAAGCAGCGGCATGAACGGCTGATTTTTCGAAAACGCTCATTACAAAAAGATGAAAAAATATGACATATTTCGCAGGGGAAGAGGGCGAAATGATAACGAAAGGTCTTGCAAAGAAGAGAACAATACTTCAATAGATTGAGTGGTCTTAAGCCTTGATTCCCTATCAGCAGAGATGATGTCTATTATGTCAATAATCGAGGGAACAGTCTAAGCGAAGAAGAGTCGGTAACAGCCGTATATGTAGCCCCATCTTATCAATGAATAAATGTATCCAGTTCCTTTGTAGAATCGAACACGAATTCCTCCAAAAGTATTCTATACACTATTTTTTTAATAATGCATGATGTTAGATAAAGGGATTTTTTGAATAAATATACATACCTGCTCAAGCGTTATAGGGGACTTGAACAATTCGCCATTTTATTTTCTGGACAATGACCGCTAGGAATGGGGGAACTTTTCTAGATTGATCTTGAAGAAACAAGTGGTGCAGTCTTCATGACCTGTTGTTAACAAATTTCAAAAGAACCCTTCATTTTAAGGAAAAAGGAGGCTGTGAAGTGATGAGGAAAAAGTGTAGCGTATGTTTATTTGTTTTTGCTTTACTATTGAGCTGTTTATCTGGGAAGTCTGCGTATGCTGCCACCAGTAGTACAATTGCAAAACATGTAGGGAATTCAAACCCGCTTATCGACCATCATTTGGGCGCAGATCCGGTTGCGCTGACCTATAACGGAAGAGTCTACATCTATATGTCAAGTGATGACTAAGAATATAATAGCAACGGAACAATTAAAGATAATTCATTTGCCAATTTGAATAGAGTATTCGTCATATCTACAGCGGATATGGTGAACTGGACAGACCACGGAGCCATTCCAGTAGCAGGTGCCAATGGAGCTAATGGAGGCCGTGGAATTGCAAAATGGGCAGGTGCGTCATGGGCACCGTCAATCGCAGTTAAAAAAATTAATGGCAAGGATAAATTCTTCCTTTATTTCGCAAACAGCGGCGGAGGTATCGGGGTTCTCACCGCAGACAGCCCGATTGGTCCATGGACCGACCCAATCGGAAAACCGCTCGTAACGCCAAGTACGCCAGGAATGTCTGGTGTTGTATGGCTTTTTGATCCGGCAGTATTTGTAAATGACGACGGCACCGGTTACCTGTATGCTGGCGGAGGCGTTCCTGGCGGTTCAAATCCAACGCAGGGACAATGGGCCAATCCTAAAACGGCTAGAGTCATAAAATTGGGGCCTGATATGACGAGTGTTGTTGGAAGTGCATCTACAATTGATGCGCCTTTCATGTTTGAAGATTCGGGATTGCACAAGTATAACGGAACATATTATTACTCCTATTGCATTAATTTCGGCGGCACGCACCCGGCCGATAAACCCCCGGGTGAGATCGGCTACATGACCAGTTCAAATCCCATGGGTCCCTTTACATATAGAGGGCATTTCCTGAAAAATCCGGGTGCATTTTTCGGAGGTGGCGGAAACAATCATCATGCTGTTTTCAATTTTAAAAACGAGTGGTATGTGGTGTACCACGCGCAAACTGTCAGTTCCGCTCTGTTCGGGGCCGGCAAAGGATACCGTTCTCCCCATATTAATAAGCTGGTGCATAACCCAGATGGATCCATCCAAGAGGTAGCAGCAAATTATGCAGGTGTAACACAGCTTTCCAATTTGAATCCTTATAACCGGGTAGAAGCTGAAACGTTTGCTTGGAATGGACGCATTTTGACAGAGAAGTCCACAGCACCCGGCGGGCCAGTAAATAATCAGCATGTAACAAGCATTCAAAATGGAGACTGGATTGCTGTAGGAAATGCAGACTTCGGAGCGGGCGGTGCCAGGTCATTTAAAGCAAATGTAGCATCCACTTCAGGTTCAGGCGGGAAAATAGAAGTGCGCCTCGACAGTGCTGATGGTAAGCTTGTTGGAACTCTGAATGTGCCTTCAACAGGCGGAGCGCAAACGTGGAGAGAAATAGAAACTGCAGTAAGCGGGGCAACAGGTGTGCACAAAGTATTCTTTGTATTTACCGGAACAGGTACAGGAAACTTGTTTCATTTTGATTACTGGCAGTTTACGCAAAGATAGGACTCGTAATGGGACCGCTTAAAAACGAGGCGGGTGAAGTACGAGCCATCACCGGAACAGCCCGCCATTATGGATATGCCATACAGATTTTTTAATACCGTAAAAGACACATGACGAAGGAGAGGAATAAATGATTCCACGCATAAAAAAAACAATTTGTGTACTATTAGTATGTTTCACTATGCTGTCAGTCATGTTAGGGCCAGGCGCTACTGAAGTTTTGGCAGCCAGTGATGTAACAGTTAATGTATCTGCAGAGAAACAAGTGATTCGCGGTTTTGGAGGGATGAACCATCCGGCTTGGGCTGGGGATCTTACAGCAGCTCAAAGAGAAACTGCTTTTGGCAATGAACAGAACCAGTTAGGATTTTCAATCTTAAGAATTCATGTAGATGAAAATCGAAATAATTGGTATAAAGAGGTGGAGACTGCCAAGAGTGCGGTCAAACATGGGGCAATCGTTTTTGCATCTCCCTGGAATCCTCCAAGTGATATGGTTGAGACCTTCAATCGGAATGGTGACACATCAGCTAAGCGGCTGAAATACGATAAGTACGCCGCATACGCGCAGCATCTTAACGATTTTGTTACCTTCATGAAAAATAATGGTGTGAATCTTTATGCGATTTCGGTCCAAAACGAGCCTGATTACGCTCACGAGTGGACGTGGTGGACGCCGCAAGAAATACTTCGCTTTATGAGAGAAAACGCCGGCTCGATCAATGCCCGCGTCATTGCACCTGAGTCTTTTCAATACTTAAAGAATTTGTCGGACCCGATCTTGAACGATCCGCAGGCTCTTGCCAATATGGATATTCTCGGAACTCACCTGTACGGCACCCAGGTCAGCCAATTCCCTTATCCTCTTTTCAAACAAAAAGGAGCGGGGAAGGACCTTTGGATGACGGAAGTATACTATCCAAACAGTGATAACAACTCGGCGGATCGATGGCCTGAGGCATTGGATGTTTCACAGCATATTCACAATGCGATGGTAGAGGGGGACTTTCAAGCTTATGTATGGTGGTACATCCGAAGATCATATGGACCTATGAAAGAAGATGGTACGATCAGCAAACGCGGCTACAATATGGCTCATTTCTCAAAGTTTGTGCGTCCCGGCTATGTAAGGATTGATGCAACGAAAAACCCTAATGCGAACGTTTACGTGTCAGCCTATAAAGGTGACAACAAGGTCGTTATTGTTGCCATCAATAAAAGCAACACAGGAGTCAACCAAAACTTTGTTTTGCAGAATGGATCTGCTTCAAACGTATCTAGATGGATCACGAGCAGCAGCAGCAATCTACAACCTGGAACGAATCTCACTGTATCAGGCAATCATTTTTGGGCCCATCTTCCAGCTCAAAGCGTAACAACATTTGTTGTAAATCGTTAAGAGCACAAAGACACACATAAATAATAGAGTGTCTGAATTGGCGATTTTCCGATTGGGAAATCGCTTTTTTATTTTGTTGCTGAATTACAGGAAGAAGAAAGGATGTACATAAAAACAGCAAAGCTTTAATCTTCATCTTTTCTAGTTTACATAATATATATTCTAGGAAGTAAAGAAAATAAATAAATTCCTGTCTCAATATAAAAGTATACTTAAGTTAGTGAGACAGGAATTAAAATTTTTCTGCTGAATGACAAATCAAAAAAATGGCGTTGTCAATCCATAATAAACGGCTTCTAAATCCTCCAGCGTCATATCGCCATATGCGCATTTGATAACAGAATCAGCAAACACATCATAGTCATAATCTGTAGAAAATCCTTGCTGCAACTGTTTTTCGTAAACTTCGATCTGATCTTTTTGATGCTGGATGTCTTTTTCCTTACCTGGATAGTCCGGACCATTTATCATATTACTCATTTTTTTGTACAGCACCATATACTGTTTCAGTATTTCATCCACAACGCAAACCTCCTATTAGATGATAAAAACGGACATCGTTACTGATGTCCGCCAAAAAAAGCTTAACTAATTTGGTTCTGTTCCCCAAATCAGTTTTCCTTGATCATATAATGTGATTTTTTTCGTTGTTTTAAACGTATTTGATTTGAAAAAGGAATAATCGCCGCTTTGTGCATAATTGCTCCAGTCATCATTGTGAAGACGAAGCTGAATATTCCCTGTGCTTGCTCCCGGTCCCAGCGTTCCGTTTTTAAACCCAAGTTCCAGATAGGTATCTGCACCTTGCTTTGGTTTATGCAACGTCACAAACTTGTGTGTCACATTGCCGCATCCAATCTGCGCGTAGTCACAGTCAACGTTTTGGCCTTTGTTTTTCGCTTTATACCAGTAACGGGCAGTGACATCTTTTAAATCAACCGTGGTATTGCCGTTATTTTTTATTTGAAGCTGCGGACGGATTTGGTTGCTGTTCATACTCCCATCCCCTGCTCTGTATTGTACAGAAATACCGTTTTCCTGTGTGGGTTTATCTTTTGCTGGCGTTTCAGGAATGTCCTTCGTCGCATCTTTGGTGCCGAGAATGTTTTCTCTAACGAATGTTCCTGAAGCAGATAAATCTGACAACCGCCAGCCGCCTGTTTTAGATGCCCCCGGCTTTAAAGCTGAGGATGATTCCTGCTTATCAGAAAGATTCCAGTTCACCCAGCTGATGGTCTTGCTGTCGAGATATTTCAGCCATTCCCTCGATTGATCAAGGAATACACCGCCATTGCCAGACGCGTCGCTTGTTCCCCACTCTGTCACAAAAATAGGTGCTCCTTTGCTGAGTGCATAGTTTGCTTTATCCCGTAAAAATTGGCCGTGTGTGCCGGCATAAAAATGAAGTGCGTACATAACGTTTGCATCTTTTAGCTGGTCATCGGCAGCATCATTCACATCCTGGCTCCATGTACCGGTTCCGACAATGATGATGTTGTCTGGATCATTTTTGCGGATAACTGAAATCACTTCTTCCGCATATGGTTTAATATCACGCTTCCAGTTCACATCACCGTTTGGTTCGTTTGCAATTTCATAAATGACGTTTGGCGTGTTTCCGTAAAGGCTTGACATTTCCTTGAAGAATTCTTTTGCCTTCTCTTTATTTTGGTTTGGATTACCGTCATTTAAGATATGCCAGTCAATGATGACATATATCCCAAGCTCTTTTGCCGCTTCAACCGCTTCTTTTACTTTATTTTTCACGGACGGGTTGTCAATATAACCGCCATCTGCCGTATACATCGCTGCACGGAAAACGGTGATACCCCAATCATCTCTCAGCCATTTTAAGCTGTCTTTATTGACATATTCTCCATACCATTGCAATCCGTGTGAACTGATCCCCTTCAGCTGTACCGCTTTACCGTCTCGGTTAACGAGCTGTGTACCTTTTATGCTAAGCTGGCCATTCTTGGCTACTGGCGTTTTTGTCCCTGCTGCTGATGCCGGCGAAGCTATCATGCCGCCCATTGTCAATAACGTAATCAATAAACACGTAATAAAAATAGAGATTGACCGTTTCATATCTGATCTTTTCCTCCTTCGCATCATTTTGGCTCTACACTTCTTATGAGCACGAACTCATTGTAAAAATCTTTCTCATGATTGTCTATCAACCTAATTTCTTGTTTTTTGGAGGTTTAAAAGCCTGTCAATTTGCTCTACCTCCAATGAATAAGACACACATGACACATATAGAACAAAGAAAACTGGACTGAATTGGGACTTTACACGTCATTTTTCATTCGAGTCGAAAAATTAAATTTATTTCAAATAATGAAAAAGCTGCATTCAACTATTGAATGCAGCTTTGTTTTATATTTATATTATACTTCTTGTTTCTCATCTTCCCATGTTTCAGCGTTTTTCAGCCCTGGGATGTTTTTCGCTTTGAATACAGGATCAAGTCCTTGTTTACGCTGTTTCGCGTAATCTTTATACACTTTGTAGGCAACGTTTGACAGCAGCGTAATCACAATTAAGTTGATCAGCGCCATGATACCCATAAAGAGGTCCGCCATATCCCAAACGATTTGGAAGCCTGATAAAGATCCATACACAACCATAGCAATTACAGCGATACGGTAAATGTTCAGCCATGTTTTGCTTGTTTTAATAAATTCAATGTTTGTCTCGCCATAATAATAGTTGCCGACAACTGAACTGAATGCAAACAAGAACATTGCGACTGCGATGAAAGTCGGCGCCCAGCCTCCAATATGATGGTTAAGAGCAGCCTGTGTGACTTGGATGCCGTCGCCTTTTGGCGTTACACTGTACAGCAAAATAATAAATGCTGTGGACGTACATATGATAAATGTATCGAAAAATACGCCTAATGTTTGAATAAAGCCTTGCTTTGCCGGATGGGATACATGAGCCGTCGCAGCCGCGTTTGGTGCGCTCCCCATTCCTGCTTCGTTTGAAAAAAGTCCGCGTTGCGCACCGATAACGATGATGCCGCCTATTCCGCCGCCGACGACTTGTTCAAAACCTAAAGCATTTTTAACAATTGTAGCGATAACGCCAGGGAAAGCCGTAATATTCGTGATGACAACAAATAAAGCGATAAGAATATAAATGCCTGCCATAACCGGCACAATTAACTGTGAAACAGCGACAACACGTTTTAAACCGCCGAAAATGATAAACGCAGTTAAAACCGCCAGAACTATGGCTACAACTATTTTATTCACATGGAATGCGCCATCCAATGCTCCAGCAATTGTATTTGTTTGAACAGCGTTAAAAATCAAGCCGAATGAGACAGTAATTAAGATTGCAAAAACGATGCCAAGCCATCTGGCACCAAGACCCTTTTGAATATAGTAAGCCGGGCCTCCGCGGAAATCCTCCCCGTCTCTCACCTTATAAAGCTGCGCTAACGTACTCTCAACAAAGCTTGAAGCCATGCCTACTGCAGCTACTACCCACATCCAAAATACAGCGCCTGGTCCGCCTGTCGCAATTGCTAAGGCTACACCAGTCAAATTCCCTGTGCCGACTCGGGATGCGGCCGAAATAAAGAATGCCTGCATAGATGAAACACCTTTATTTCCTTCCGGCTTCTCCCCTACTATTCTGAACATTTCAATAAAATAACGGAATTGGATAAAACCAAAACGTATGGTAAAAAATAATCCAAGCCCTATTAAAATATAAAATAGGTATTTCCAGATGAAATCACTTGGAATATTAATCAAACTATTGAAAAAAGACTCCATATTTACCTCCCGTTTTCATCAATTCAATACGAATTCGATTTTGATGTTAGATTTTTTAACATAACGAGTTTTATTATATCACAATATGACGAATTAGGAAGTTTTTTCGAGAAGAATATTGTCGTAGCCAGATGTTACTCTGTCGACCCCTTCTCTATTATTTTCCTACGAATAAAAACATTCCTTGCAAACTGGCTTTAAAAAAAGAGTACCCTATTAACAATGTAATCATTTCTTCCCATTCTCTTGCCTTTCTCTTTGATTTACACATAAATAAAGTAATAAATCCTAAACAACAAACATATCATTTAAAATATGTTTTTATTCACACCATAAACCGGGTATACATACGCTAATAAAAGAAGTTTTCTCTTTCAAAAATAAGCAAAAAGATATATACTTAACAAAGTTAAATTTATTTTTAAATTTAATAAATCAGGTTTACTTTTAGGATGGATTGGGGTATTATTATAAAAATATTCAGTAATATTAAAGGAGGGGGAGATCATTTGAAAAAAGTAACGATATTGAAAGCATCCATCTTATTCTTGGCGATTGCCAGTTTTCATTTGCTCTCAATTCCCCACGCCTTTGATATCGGTCATCATTATAAAGCCGTAGCCGACCAGCAGGAAATGCATGAAATGAAAGCCGGCCAAAATGCTGATGATGAGAAGAAATCCATCACAGGGGCATTTACACTGACCGCTTTATGGGCAATGGCTGTTCTGCTGCTGACCGCTGAAAGCAAAAGTACGGGATACTCCCGCAGACGTCAGCGGAAAAAAAGCTTTATACTGGCCAAATTTTATCAATCGTCTTATTTCGGCAAACTTCATGTTCAACATCACCCGATTATGTAACGAAAATATGAGGAGGCTGTTTAACATGTTGTTTATCTTAAGAATGGTGATTTTAGGCTTATTCTCTTTCACAGCGCTAAATTTATTTGTATGGCAGGGAATTGAAGTCATTCATGCGGTAACAGATCTATTCACCAACCATGAAAGCTGATAAAAAACAAACGAAACCCGCTCATATAGTATGAGCGGGTTTTTTATTATTGTTCTGTATGAAGGCGCCAAACAGCTGTAACCTTGCCTGATTCCTCTTCATCAAAAAAGAAAGAGCCATTGCTGTATCTGTCGTTTGTCCGCAACTCTTTTGCCTGCAGTTCTTTTCTGTCGCCTTTTTCTGTTTCTGCCATTAGTCGCTGTTCAAGACCGCAAGCGAACAGTGCTACAACTCGGTGAGGATTCTTTTTCAGTTCCCTTAGCATTACGACACCGCGTTTTGCGCGGGATGTCTTCTCGAACTCAGAAAGACTCATGCGTTTTACCGCTCCCCGCTGTGTGAACAAGACAATTGAATCAGATTGCTGAAGGATCTCACCGGAGACAACAAAGTCATCCTCTTTTAAGTTAATCCCTTTGACACCTGCCGCACGTGCGCCAACTACATTCACTTCGTCTTCTCCAAACCATAGACCGTACCCTAAGTGAGTGGCCATAAAGATCTGGCTTTCCCCATTTGTTACATGTACATCAATCAGTTCATCTTCACCCTTCAGATTTAAGGCCACAAGCGCCTTAGAATAACGCTGTGCTTTATAATGGGTGAGCTCTGTCTTTTTCACCATCCCGTTTTTCGTAAAGAATAGAAGATATGCCGACGGATCAAATTCTTTTATCGGTATGGCCTTTACAATCGTTTCATCACGGTCAATAGTGATCAGATTTGAAAAATGCTGGCCCATGTCCTTCCATCTGATATCAGGCAGCTGGTGAACAGGACAATAGATGTAGCTTCCTTTGTTCGTAAAGAGCAGCAGCACGTCTGTCGTATTCATTTCAAACTGATGCAGCATCCTGTCCGTATCTTTCATTCCGAAGTCCTGTCCGTTGGAAGCGGCAAATGAGCGCTGGCTCGTCCGTTTTAGGTAACCATCCTTCGTAACGGTTACATATACATCCTCAGATGCAACCATGACTTCGAGATTGATTTTAATTTCTTCAATTTTTTCTTCAATCACGGAGCGTCTCGTATCTGCATATTTCTTTTTCAGTGCTTTTAAGCTGTTTGTAATCACTTTTAGCAGTTTTTTATCATTGCTCAGAATAGATTCGAGCTCTTCAATTTTTTTACCGAGCTCTTCTGCCTCTTCCTTAAGCGCTGTAATATCTGTATTGGTTAAACGATATAGCTGCAATGACACGATGGCTTCAGCCTGAGGCTCCGTAAATTCATATTTCGCGATCAAATTGTTTTTAGCGTCACGTTTATCGCTAGAAGAACGGATTGTTGCAATCACTTCATCTAAAATAGACAAAGCTTTCATGAGCCCTTCTACGATATGATGTCTGTCTTTTGCTTTTTGAAGCTCATAAACGGACCGATTTGTGACAACTTCCTTTTGGTGTCCGATATATGCATCCAAAATAGACGGCAAGCTCATCAGCATCGGACGGCGGTTATGGATAGCTACCATATTGAAGTTATATGTGATCTGCAAATCAGTATTTTTGTATAAGAAATTCAAAATACCTTTGGCATCAGCTTCTTTTTTCAGTTCAATGACCACTCTCAGCCCTGTTCGATCCGTTTCATCACGAACCTCTGAGATGCCTTCAACCTTTTTATCAATACGGAACTCGTCCATTTTTTTTACAAGGTTTGCTTTATTTACTTCAAATGGAATTTCAGTAATGACAATTTGTTCTCGTCCGCCTCTGATTGTTTCAATTTCAGCCTTTCCGCGGATAATGATTTTTCCTTTTCCGGTTTCGTAAGCTTTTCTTATCCCGTCAACGCCCTGAATAATACCGCCTGTCGGAAAATCAGGCCCTTTAATAACTTCCATGAGTTCGTCAACAGAGCAAGAAGGCATTTGAATACGCTTAATGACAGCATCAATGACTTCTCCCAGATGATGAGGGGGAATGTCGGTCGCGTATCCTGCTGAAATCCCGGTAGATCCGTTGACCAATAGGTTAGGAAACATCGCCGGGAGTACGACAGGCTCCTTGCTTGTATCATCGAAGTTCGGCACAAATTCAACCGTGTTTTTGTCAATATCCCGAAGAAGCTCAGATGCAATCGGAGATAATCGTGCCTCTGTATAACGCATGGCTGCCGGGGGATCTCCGTCGATGCTTCCATTGTTTCCATGCATTTCGATTAACACATTACGAACTTTCCAATCCTGGCTCATCCGCACCATTGCTTCATAAACCGAGCTGTCACCGTGCGGATGATAGTTACCGATGACGTTACCGACCGTTTTGGCCGCTTTTCTGAAGTTTTTATCAAACGTGTTTCCATCTGTATGCATCGCATACAGAATTCTGCGCTGTACCGGCTTTAATCCGTCTCTTGCATCGGGCAGCGCCCTGTCTTGAATAATATATTTACTGTAGCGTCCAAAACGGTCGCCGATCACCTCTTCTAATGGTAAATCATGAAATAATTCTGGCTGTGACAATCATTAAACCTCCTCAGCGACCGATAAGTTTTCATTTTCTAAGATATTGCTTTCTTCATCTAAGCCAAAAGCGACGTTTTTCTCAATCCACTTTCTGCGCGGCTCTACTTTGTCTCCCATTAACGTCGTCACACGTCTTTCTACACGTGCCGCATCGTCAATTTTGACCCTAACAAGTGTGCGGGACTCCGGATTCATCGTCGTTTCCCACAACTGGTCTGCGTTCATCTCTCCAAGACCCTTATATCGTTGAATGGTATAGCCTTTGCCGACTTTTTTCAGGACATCACCCATCTCTTCATCAGACCATGCATATTCAATGATTTCCTTCTTCCCGCTTCCTTTACTGACCTTATATAAAGGTGGCAGCGCAATGAACACCTTGCCATGCTCAATGAGCGGTTTCATATAGCGATAGAAAAAGGTAAGAAGCAGCACTTGAATATGGGCGCCGTCAGTATCGGCATCGGTCATAATGATGATTTTGTCGTAGTTGATGTCATCGATTGAGAAATCTGCCCCGACTCCCCCGCCGATCGCATGAATGATCGTATTGATCTCTTCATTTTTAAAGATATCAGCAAGCTTAGCTTTTTCTGTATTAATGACTTTACCGCGTAAAGGCAGAACCGCCTGGAATCTGCGGTCTCGTCCCTGCTTGGCTGACCCGCCTGCTGAATCTCCCTCAACGAGATACAATTCATTTTTTGCCGGGTTTCTTGAACCCGCAGGCGTCAGCTTTCCGCTTAAAGTCGCTTCTGATTTTTTTCGTTTTTTGCCGCTTCTTGCTTCTTCACGGGCTTTGCGTGCCGCTTCGCGCGCCTGGCTCGCCTTGATTGCTTTTTTGACAAGAAGCGTTGCGGTGTCCCGATTTTCCTCTAAAAAGTAAGCAAGCTGCTCTGAAACAATCGCATCCACCGCTGATCTTGCTTCACTGGTACCGAGCTTTCCTTTTGTTTGTCCCTCAAATTGAAGAAGCTCCTCAGGTATGCGGACAGAAATAATGGCTGAAAGCCCTTCCCTTATATCGGTGCCTTCAAGGTTCTTATCCTTTTCTTTCAGCAAAGCCACTTTTCGCGCATATTCATTAAAAGCACGCGTCATCGCAGTTTTTGCACCTGACTCATGTGTCCCGCCGTCTTTTGTTCTGACATTGTTGACAAACGACAAAATATTTTCAGAATAACCATCGTTAAACTGGAACGCAAAGTCCACTTCTATAGAATGATGCTCACCCTCAAACGAGACCACTTCAGACAAGACGTCTTTTTCTTCATTTAAATAAGCAACAAACGCTTCTATGCCGTTTTCATAATAAAAGACCTCATGCTGGTCATTGCGTTCATCAATCAGCTCAATTTTCAATCCTTTTAACAAAAACGCAGACTCTCTTAAGCGCTCAGAGAGCGTTTCAAAATTATAAGTGGTTGTGCTGAACATCGTTGGATCTGGCTTAAAGTGTGTAAGAGTTCCCGTCTTTTTTGTTTTGCCAATCTTTTCGAGAGATGTAACCGGTTTTCCTCCATTTTCAAATCGCTGCTGATAGACAAAACCGTCCCGCTCAATGGTAACCGTCAGCCATTCAGATAAAGCATTCACGACTGATGCACCAACTCCGTGGAGCCCGCCGCTTGTCTTATAGCCGCCTTGGCCGAATTTTCCTCCGGCATGAAGCACCGTTAAAATCACTTCAGGGGTTGGTTTGCCGAGCTTATGCATTCCGGTCGGCATGCCGCGGCCTCTATCCTGTACAGAAATACTATTGTCTTTATGTATTTTGACGATTATGTGATCTCCATGGCCGGCAAGCACCTCGTCGACAGAGTTATCTACAATTTCATAAACCAAGTGGTGCAAACCCCGCGCGTCAGTAGAGCCAATATACATACCCGGCCTTTTCCTGACAGCCTCAAGGCCTTCGAGCACCTGTATGGCATCTTCGTTGTAATCAAATTGCTGTTTTCTAGCCAAACGTACAAACCCCTTTCAAAAACTAACATTGTCTTTCTCTTTTCAGTGTTACACATCATTTGTATATAAGATATTTTTTATAAACCTCGCCTCGAGCCAGTACTGCCTTGGACTCCTCATTATAACCAATATGTTTGCAATCGCAACATAGAGCTAACGAATCAGTTCTTCTCAAAACATCGGCTAGTGCTGTTTTTACACTATGAGAACGTATGTTTGTTTATTATATATAAAGCAGCAGACCTTCGCAAATCGAACGGCCGAAACCCAGCTGGACAAGGTATTCAAAAAAAGCTGTTCAAGCTTTATTGTATCTGTTTCACCGTAATACGCAAACAATATCTTAAAATTAAAAAGCAAAAATCCTTGAATTTACAAGGATTTTTGCAGTTCTGCACCTATTTTGTTACAGCGTGTGCCACTTTTATGCACAGATCCATGATAACCGTTCTGCCTTTTTCTTTTAGCATCTGGTATGCTTCCTCATTAACTAGCCCTTGCTGTGCCCAAAATACTGGCGCATCTGTCTCTAAAAACTCTTCCGCCACTCCAGGAAGCTGTTCTGATCGCCGGAATACATTTACGATGTCAATCGGACCGTCTATCTCTTTTAAAGATGAAACGGCTTTGATACCTAGCGCCTCATCAATTGTAGGGTTCACAGGGATAATTTCATAACCCGCGTCCTGCATTGCTTTTGAAACCATATGTGACGTTCTATCCGGACGGTCTGAAAGCCCTACTACCGCTATACGTTTGCTTCTTTGAAGAATCTCTTTAATTTCCGCTTTAGAAGGATTTTGCATCGTGTGTCACTCCTTTTCCACTTATTTTACACGATCAAAACAGGAGAAATCAAAATATGATGCATGTTTGATTGGATTTGTAAGCAAACTTTACAAAAAAACTTATCATCAGATCATGACATCTCATGTTAAAATAAAAAGAAGGGAATTTGAAAAAGGAGAAATGTAGATGTTAATTGCTTTATTGATTATTTTGGCCTACTTGATAGGCAGCATTCCGTCTGGCTTAATTGTGGGCAAGCTTGCCAAGGGAATTGATATTCGGGAGCACGGAAGCGGCAACTTAGGCGCTACCAATGCATTCCGTACATTGGGTGTAAAAGCTGGTTCGGTCGTCATAGCCGGAGATATTTTGAAAGGGACACTGGCAACTGCATTGCCTTTTCTCATGCATGTTGATATTCACCCGCTTCTTGCAGGAGTCTTTGCGGTTTTAGGCCACGTGTTTCCCATCTTCGCCAAATTTAAAGGCGGTAAAGCCGTGGCGACATCAGGAGGCGTTTTGCTATTTTACGCACCCCTGTTATTTATCACGATGGTTGCGGTATTCTTCATCTTTTTATACTTGACTAAATTTGTTTCTCTCTCATCGATGTTAACAGGGATCTATACTGTTATATATAGTTTCTTTGTCCATGATACGTATTTATTGATTGTCGTTACCCTGCTCACTATTTTTGTGATATACAGACACCGAGCGAACATTAAACGAATTATCAATAAAACAGAACCTAAAGTAAAATGGTTATAAGCTTAAAAAACTTCTCTTTTGACACAGAATAGCCTAATACGTTTATAATAGAGAAAATTCAAATGAAGAACAAAGGGGTGTTCTGTTATGAATATGACAATTAACGAAGACGCATTGAACTGGTATAAAGAAGAACTCGATTTGGAAAGCGGAGACCAGGTTCGCTTTTTCGTCCGCTATGGAGGCTGCAGCAACGTTCAAAAGGGTTTTTCTCTCGGTGTAGCGAAAGATGCCCCACAAGAGGCTGGAGTCACTGCAGAAGCTGACGGCATTACCTTCTTTATTGAAGAAAGTGATTTATGGTACTTCGATAACCACGACCTTCTCGTCAGCTATTCAGAAGACGCTGATGAACCGGTTTTTGAATACCAATAAAAAAGAACGCACTTCATGTGCGTTCTTTTTTTACAAATGAAATCGTATAAGATGATCGGTTAGGTTTTCTTGTTCCAAAACATATTTTTGTGTTTCACCCAGCAGATCAAAGTGAGGAAATTCACTTTTCTTATGGATCCATTCTTTTTTTAACCCGTACGCCGCTCCCCACTGAACCAGCTTATCAATGTCTGCACATCCGGCTTTTGTCACAGTCTTTGCTTCTGGAAATCGGTCATCCAGCCAGTAATGTGTTAAAAATGCGATTTCTCCTCTTTTCACTGCTTGTTTCCACCGGTTAAGTTCCTCCCGTTTCACACCAAACGCCATATCCCATTCACTTCCCTATTTTTTGGCCTTTTCATATGATGTGTGCCAATCAGGAAAAGCTTTGCGGAATTGAATTGGCTTAAAGCTTTCTTTATCCACACAAATATGAGATGAGGTGGCTTTGATGGAAAGCTCACCGGCCGGATTATAAATGTGATAACCATAGACGGTTTTAAAGCCGTTATATTCCTCTATCCATGTATGTACAACCGCGGTTTCTCCGTAATGAAGCGGCTTTTTATAGGAAATATTGATATCAACGACTGGGGACAGAATGCCTTTTTTTTCCATATCACTATATAAAAAGCCTAAGTCCTTAATCAAGGCCGTTCTGCCGACCTCCATCCACACAAGATAATTTGCGTGATAGACAATCCCCATTTGATCTGTTTCTGCATAACGCACTTCTATTTCTTTTTTTGATACATGCAAGATTACTCTGCTCCCTTAACGTCAATTTAGCCCCATTTTACCATAATCAAATCAGAAAGAAAAAAACCAGGTTTCCCTGGTTTTTTAAGAACGGTATCCGTTTTGTCTCGCTGCAGATTCGTCCTGTATTTCATTACGAAACGCTTCAATGCTCTGTTCGCGCCTTGCATTTTTTTCTTTGATACGCTGTTTATCTTCTCCTGAAGCAAACTCCATTGATGCTTCTGCTTCTTCTATATTTTCAATTGTATTTTGAACCATATCCTGCAATTTTTCCACATTGTCAGAACGATCATCAGGATTAGGCTGCTGATATTGATTTTGGTTCTTTGTCATTCGGATGTACCTCCTAGAAATAAACTCGAATTTTCGCTACTCGCCTTTTGTCTGCATGATAATCGGCCGCTGTCCTGAAGTATCATGCATTTTTTCCCCTTTATTGGCTTTATATTTTACAGGCTTTGTACCCAAGTGGCTTGGAGCATATTGAGGCTGACCGTTTTTCTTGTTGTTTCCCATGTTTATCCCTCCTCAACAGATAGGTTTCTCAAAAGGAGGGGTAAACATGAATACAAATTAAAGGTTATTTTTGCTTAAATCGCTGTTCAAGCTTTTCCTCAAGCTGATTTAAATACTCTGTATTGGTCATCAGCTCTTTTTTGTTTTCCATGACGAGCTCATGAAAAGAACGTTTTCTCATCTTCTTCACGCTTCTCACCTCCGCATATTCTTTTATTTTTTCCAATTCTGAAAACTTGTAAGCATATCTGAGCATAAAAAAAAACTGAATCTAATCAAGATCCAGTTTTTGTTCCATTTCTTTTTTTGTCATGGTGCCAACATGTATGTCTTGGATAACACCTTTTTCATCTAAGATATATGTCGTTGGATATGACATCACGTTATAGTCAGCATTGATCCCTTTTTTATCAATCAGAATGGGGAACGTTAAATCATACGTATCAGCAAACGCACGGACCTGTTTCTCACTTTTCTCAGCTGAAGTGAAATTTACCGCAACAACCGCAAGTTTGTCGGCGTACTCTTTTTGCAGCTTTTCCATCGCAGGCATTTCCTGACGGCACGGCTTACACCAAGTTGCCCAAAAATTGAGCAGCACTTTTTTGCCTTTTGCATCCTGTAAAGAGCTTTTCTCTCCTGACAGCGTTTTCAAAGAAAAATCAGGTGCTTGTTTCCCCTCTTGAATTCCGACTTCTTTTTTGCTGTATGTTTGATATAAATTCCATCCCGTATAACCAGCAAGCATGATAAGCAGGATCCCTGCGAGCCATTTTTTCAGCATATGCCACCTCCGCAGCACATTGTGTCATAAAAAGAAGAGAAAGCGAAATGCCTTCTCTTCCTATTGATTCATCAGGACTGCTTCATTTTTTCACGAAGCACCATTTGAAGGATGCCGCCATGGCGGTAGTAATCAATTTCAACTTCACTATCAAAGCGGACGACTGCTTCAAAAGTTGTTACATTGCCGTCTTCATTGATTGCTCTTACAGTCACAAGGTCACGAGGACGAACTGTTTCATCAACATCTACCTCAATGACTTCTTTACCCGTTAAGCCGAGTGTATCCGCATTTTCACCTTGTTTAAACTGAAGCGGCAGCACACCCATGAATACAAGATTGCTTCTGTGAATTCTTTCGAAGCTCTCTGCAATGACCGTTCTGATGCCGAGAAGGTTTGTTCCTTTTGCAGCCCAGTCACGTGAAGATCCCATACCATAGTCTTTTCCTGCTAATACGACAAGACCAGTTTTATCTTCTTTGTATTTCATGCACGCATCATAGATGGATGTTACTTCACCAGTCGGCCAGTACGTTGTAAATCCGCCTTCTGTACCCGGTGCAATTTGGTTTTTGATGCGAATGTTTGCAAATGTTCCTCTCATCATGACTTCATGGTTTCCGCGGCGGGAACCGTAGGAGTTAAAGTCACGAGGAGAAACACCTTTTTCTTGCAAATACTTTCCGGCAGGCGTATCTTTTCCGATTGCCCCCGCAGGAGAAATATGGTCAGTTGTGACTGAATCGCCGAATTTACCGACAACACGCAAACCTTTTAATGGTTCAACCTTGCCTGGCTCAACAGACATTTCTTCGAAGAATGGCGGATTTTGAATGTAAGTTGACTCGCTATCCCATTTATATAATGCTTCATCTGTTGTTTCAATTTCGTTCCAGCGCTTGTTGTCATCAAATACTGTTTCATACTCTTTGCGGAATAGCTCTGGCGTAACAGTTTGCTTAACAAGTGCATTGATTTCGTCCATTGACGGCCAAATATCATTAAAGTATACGTTTTGACCATCCTTGCCCACACCGATTGGATCGGTTTTCAAGTTAATGTTTACCGTTCCAGCCAGCGCATATGCCACAACAAGCGGCGGTGAAGCAAGATAGTTGCCTTTAACAAGCGGGTGAATACGTCCTTCAAAGTTACGGTTTCCGGAAAGGACAGACGTAATCAGAAGATCATTTTTCGCAACCGCTTCTTCGATTTCCGGTGAAAGCGGACCTGAGTTCCCGATACATGTTGTACAACCGTAGCCAACGAGGTTAAAGCCAAGCTCTTTCATGTATGGAAGAAGGCCTGAATTCACAAGATATCCTGTAACAACTTTAGAACCCGGTGCAAGTGACGTTTTCACGTAATTAGGCACCTTAAGCCCTAACTCAACCGCTTTTTTCGCTACCAGTCCGGCGCCGATCAGAACGTATGGGTTTGATGTATTTGTACAGCTTGTAATCGCAGCAATGGCGATCGCACCCGTTTTCATAACTGTTTCTTCGCCGTTAAGGAGTTTAAACTTAATTTCTTTATTTTCTTCCTCAGCATTTAAACCGAATCCTTGGTTACCTGCAGGGCTGACTAATTGCTTTTTAAACGTTTCCTGCATAGCAGATAGCGGGATCAAATCCTGAGGACGCTTTGGACCCGATAAGTTTGCTTCAATTTGAGACAGGTCAATTTCAACCACATCAGTAAATTGAGGGTCTTCCGCATCTGGAGTGTAGAACAAGCCATTGCTTCTGCAGTATGCTTCAACAACATCAATATGTTCAGGATCACGGCCAGTCAGGCGCAGGTAGTTAAGCGCTTCTTCATCTACTGGGAAGAATCCGCATGTAGCACCGTATTCCGGAGCCATATTCGCAATTGTTGCGCGATCTGCAAGCGGCAGTTCAGCAATTCCCGGTCCGAAGAATTCAACAAATTTACCGACAACGCCTTTTTCACGCAGCACTTGTGTTACTTTTAACGCCAAGTCAGTAGCTGTTGTTCCGTTTGGAAGCTTGCCGACAAGTTTCGCGCCGATTACCTCTGGAACTGGGAAGTAAGAAGGCTGTCCAAGCATTCCCGCTTCAGCTTCAATTCCACCGACACCCCAGCCGAGAACACCGATACCGTTAATCATTGTTGTGTGTGAGTCTGTTCCGACAAGCGTATCAGGATACGTTACAAGCTCGCCGTCTTCTTCAATGGCATGGACAACACTTGCCAAGAACTCAAGGTTGACCTGGTGCACAATACCTGTTGCAGGCGGCACTGCCTGATAATTATTAAACGCTTTCTTTGCCCAGCTTAAAAATTTGTAGCGCTCTGCATTTCTTTCGAATTCCAAGTCCATATTTACTGCTAATGCATCTTCTGTACCCGCTTTATCTACCTGTACAGAGTGGTCGATAACGAGATCAACAGGAATTTCAGGGTTGATTTTATCAGGATCTCCGCCGACAGCTGCCATTGCTTTACGCAGTGAAGCCAGATCTACTACTGCCGGAACCCCTGTGAAGTCTTGTAAAATAACTCGAGACGGTTTGAACGGAACGTCGATATCCTTTAATTCGGCAGTTCCCCATTTTGCCAAATTTTCCACGTGTTCTTTTTTGATAACGAAGCCGTCAACTTGACGCAATACTGATTCTAAAAGAACTTTGATGGAATAAGGAAGCTTCGAAACCTTTCCTATACCTGAATCTTCTAACGCTTTTAAAGAGTAGTAATGATATGTTTTCCCATTTGTAGTAAACGTTTTTCTCGCTTGGAAAACGTCTTTTGCTGCAGTTTTTTGCTCGTTTGCCATTCTCCAAAATCCCCCTTCAGATCAGATCATTCTCAGATGAACATTACATTCCATCACAATTTTCTCACAATTTCATATTAAAACAAAATCATACATAAGTAAATATCAATGTTTTTATTAAATACAATAAGTTCGACTTATAAGAAAAATGTACCGGTAATTTTTACTGTTTACGCTCTCTCATATAACACAATAAAAGAAGCCATATTATGATTGAGGTGATAATGATGGTCAAAAGAAAAGCGAATCACGTCATTAACGGAATGAATGACGCAAAAAGCCAAGGCAAAGGCGCCGGCTATATTGAAAACGACCAGCTTGTACTGACTGAAGCAGAACGCCAAAATAACAAAAAAAGAAAAACCAATCAATAACACCGAACTCTTTTAAGGAGGTTCTCATTTTATGACCAATAAGAATACAAGTAAAGATATGCATAAAAACGCCCCTAAAGGACACAATCCCGGCCAACCTGAGCCTCTAAGCGGAAGCAAAAAAGTAAAGAACCGAAACCATACAAGACAAAAGCACAACTCAAGCCATGATATGTAAGAAAAGCAGACCTTAGTGTCTGTTTTTTTATGCGTTCACCCATTTATAATCCACCGCATATGATGTAAAGCAAGGTTGATATGTGGAGGAATGCTTCCATGAACCATTCAAAACGCAACGATGCGAATGATTTCGATAGTATGGATGAATGGCTTCGGCAATTTTTTGAAGACCCCTTCGCCTGGTACGACGAAACATTGCCTATTGATTTATATGAAACAAGTCAGCAGTATATTATAGAAGCGGATCTGACTTTTTTACAGCCTACACAAGTAACAGTTACCCTTTCTGGATGCGAGTTCATCTTAACTGTCAAATCGTCAGGACAGACTTTTGAAAAACAAATGATGCTTCCTTTTTATTTTAATGACAAAAACATTCAAGCCGAATGCGAAAATCAAATACTCACAGTCGCCGTCAATAAAGAAACAGAAGATGGCTCTTCTTTTTCTCTTCAATTTCCTCTCAGCTAAACATAAAAAGTCACTTTCATCCCCTATTATGAAAGTGACTTTTTTTCCGTCCATTTATCGTCAAATACCCTCTAGTGACTCTCCCATGGCCAAATAGCAGATTCACTATACAATAGAATATGATCTACTATCTCTTTTGACTAGACGTCTATCACTTTTTTCTATTCTTTTTTTACTGTGTTCTTCTAATCTCTCTTCGTATACAATATGGTTAGAATAAGGGGGAATGATTGATGCTGGAAGGATGGTTTTTATGGTTTATTCTGTTTTGGGTGATCATGATGGTAGTCTTATTATCAATCGGCGGTTTTTTCATGTTTCGAAAGTTTTTAAAGCGTTTACCAAAAGAGGACGGCAGATCAGAGCTTGATTGGCAGGATTACTATATTGAAAACAGCAGACATTTATGGAACGATGAAAACAAACAGTTTCTAGATGAATTGACTGCGCCCGTGCCAGAGCTGTTCAGAGATGCAGCAAAAGCTAAAATCGCAGGCAAAATCGGTGAGCTTGCATTAAAAGAAAAGGTAGCAAAGATTGATCAGCAACTTATGATCAAAGGCTATATTCTCGCAACTCCTAAAAGAGACCATACCTTCTTAAAAAGGCATCTGCGGGACAAAAAAATCGATTTGGAACCTTATCAGACCCTTCTCAAATAAAAAACCTTTCCTGACAAGAGGAAAGGTTTTTTAATTCATTTGAATATTAGATGACTGCAGCTCGTTATGAAGTTTTCGATATGATAAATACATGGCGATTCTCCAAGGCACAATCATACCGAAAGCCAGAATCCAAAACATTCCGCTCAGTGCACCATAATCAATTGATGTGCTCAAGATCGATTTCATCACGATTCTGATCACCAAAAGACCGACTAATATAAAAACAAATGCTTTAGAGCGTTTCATGTAAATTTCATTATTTTTAATTTCGAACTTAGAAGTTTTGATTAGAAAAATAGAGAAAATCACACCTAAAGTGAATGCTTCCAAAAACTCTGCTCCAGTTACCCAAAATACCGGAAATAAAAACATTAACGCTCCCGTACTCATAAAAATCGGCGGAAGAATGATTTTTTTTGGTGAAACAGGCTTGTCAGAGGACTTTATTCTGACCACCATCACAGCTACAGCCATTAACACAGCAATAATCGATGAAACTATAATCATCATACTTATCATTCCTTTGTTTCTCGGAGTGTTGATACTATATACTATACTCCAAAACAATAAAAAAAACCATTTTGAAAAGAAATGACTTTAATGTCCCATAACGCGGCTTACAGCTTCCAGCACTTTTGTTTCCTCAAACGGCTTAACAATAAAATCCTTTGCCCCCAGCTCAATTGCTTCCGTTACAATTCTTTGCTGGCGCATGGCGGTGCACATGATGACCTTCGCTTTAGGATCAAAGGTTAAGATATCACGAAGCGCTTTTATGCCGTTTTTCACCGGCATTGTAATATCCATTGTCACAAGGTCCGGGCGCAGTTTTTTATACAGGTCAGCTGCTTGTTCACCGTCCGCCGCTTCGCCTGCGATTATGTAATTTGCCTCTTCCAAGATCTCTCTGATTTTCACTCTCATGAACTTGGCGTCGTCTACAACTAAAACTCTTGTCATATTCCCCTCCAACAATCGATTTCCACAGATAATAGTCTTATTGTACCAAAAACAAAAGGATTAGTAGTAGTACGAAAGTAATTTACCGTCAAAAACCAGTAAAGCCTCCAAAAAGATCTGACAGCAAAATAATGATCAGGCTCATCCAATTAAAGAATAACAGCACACCAATCACAATCATCAAAACGCCACCAGCTTTCATAATGAAAAGCTGGTTCTTCCTTATCCACTTCAGCTTTGTGATAAAAAAAGACAATAAAAGAAACGGTACCGCAAAACCGAGTACATATAACATCATGTATGGCACCGCTGAGCCCGGATTGGTGCCTGCAAGTGTGATAACAGCAGCTAATATCGGACCGGTACATGGTGTCCATCCAGCTGCAAATGCCATTCCGATTAAGACCGACCCTAAAAACCCGCTTGGTTTATGCTTAAAATGGATTCTCCGCTCTTTCATCATAGCCTCAGGCCGGAACACACCGAGTGTAATGAAACCGAACAAAATAATAAGCAACGCGCCAATTTGCCGAATCGCATCGTGATAATCCCTAAACAGGCTGCCAATAAAAGATGTTCCATAGCCTAAAGCAATAAAAATGACTGAAAAGCCAAGCAAAAAACACAAAGTATGAAACAAGCTTCTTTTCTGCAGCAGCAGCTTTTCAGTTTTTACATCGTCCATGCTGACCCCTGTAATATATGACAAAAAAGCTGGGTAAAGCGGCAGGCAGCAAGGCGAAATAAAGGATAAAAACCCCGCTCCGAATGTCAAAAAATAATTCACGTCTCCCATGTCATCATCCCTTCATGATTTGACATTCCTTCAAGTTATGACAAAATCATTTCATTTTTTTAACACTTTCACTTGAAGGATTTCTATTTTCAGAAAAAACTTATATAATTTAATTTGACATTGAGACATTATACTCCTTCTCATTTGAAAATTAGTATAAATATGGATATAATATAAACATTCACTTTGAAGATCTAATGTATGAAAGGATACATCCCTGTGATTAGAGAGCATCTATTAAAAGAAATTGAAAAAAAAAGAGCAGAGCTGCTGCAAATTGTCATGGCGAACGGAATGACATCTCATATTACGATAGAGCTCAGTCAGGAGCTTGACCATCTTCTCATACAATATCAAAAGCAGCGCCTTCGAGCAGTAGCGGGTGATGAATGATTGCAAAATAAAAAACCCGTATAAGGGTTTTTTATTTTATAACCATGTTTCTCTATATCATAATCTTTACGTATTATTTCGTTTGATTATTCATGGCTTTCATCATTTGATTGATTTTCTTTTGAGAAGGTTTCATTCCCATTTGCATCATCATCATGCGTAACATTTGTTCATTAATAGGCGGATTCTTTTTCAGGTAGCTCATCATATATTTACGAGCAATAAAAAACCCGAGTGCAACACCTATGAGCAATGCAACAACGCCCACTAGGATGCCAACCCATAAAGTCATTTTATTTCCTCCTTCATGTTGTCTAGTTTAAAGTGTACTAAACCAAAAGCTATTATACAACATTTACATCTCTTTTTCTTCGGTTTTAGACAAAATTTCTTTCTTTCACCGGATTTAGCCATCCGTAACGCTTCGAATTGAAATCCATTGCTAAAAAGCAAGGGCTTACTTTTCTTAACACTTCAAAGAATATCGTTTCTGCCTCGTAATCTCCCGAAGCCACAATTTCTATCATGTGCTCCTTCATCATAAACGTCGCGTGGCCTTTTGCTTTCGGCAAAGCTATTCTATAAATATAATCCAGCTGCCTGTAATCCGTCTTGTTTAAATTCATTTTTAACCGCTGATGCATATGTAAAATCGGGATTGGTTGTGTAATATATTGAATCTGTTTCTCTGTCATTTCATACTGCTGCTTTTCAAGGCTTGTCCAATGATAGTCTTGAAACAGCTCAAACATAACCGATTCCCGGCCGAAATAGTGATTGGCAAATTCCTCTTTGATCAGGTACGTATAGTAGTGACGTTCCATCTTTTCATCCCCTTTTCCAGCAGCATTTCATTTGCTCTCTATTATACAAAAGAAGAAAAGAAAGAATTGTCTATTACTGTTAAACAGCCAATACTATTTTTGTCGGATAAACAAGAAAAAGAGGATGATTTGACTCATCCTCTTTCAAAAGCTTACTTATTGATTAATGCCTTAACTCGATTCACTACGTTCGGAACTGAGAAGCCGTATTCGTTAATGATGGTTTCACCTGGAGCAGATGCACCGAATCGGTCTATGCCGAGAACGTCACCTTCAAGCCCCGTGTATTTGCCCCATCCAAATGATGAGCCCATTTCAATTGCAAGACGTTTTTTCACATCTGCAGGAAGGACTTCGTTTTTGTATTCATCAGATTGTTTCTCAAAACGGTCCATTGAAGGCATGCTGACAACAGAAACATCGATATTTTCTTTTGCCAATTCAGCCTGCGCTTCAATTGCAAGACCTACCTCTGATCCGGAAGCGATGAGAAGAGCGTCAGGTGTTTCGTTTTTAGATTTAGAAACGACATATGCACCTTTTTCTACTCCTGCCAATGCTTCTTCAGCTGTTTGATCGATGGTAGGAAGGTTTTGACGTGTAAGCACTAGCGCTGTTGGGTGGTCAGTGCTTTGCACTGCAAGCTTCCATGCTGCTGCTGTCTCATTGCCGTCTGCTGGACGGATCAAAGAAAGGTTAGGCATCGCACGGAGTGAAGCAAGCTGTTCAACAGGCTCGTGCGTCGGACCGTCTTCACCAACCGCAATACTGTCATGTGTGAAGACATATGTCACAGGAAGGCCCATTAACGCTGCAAGGCGAATCGCAGGACGCAGGTAATCAGAGAAGACAAAGAAAGTTCCGCCGAATACACGAAGACCGCCATGAAGCGCCATACCGTTTAAGGCTGCACCCATCGCAAATTCACGTACACCAAACCAGAAGTTTTTGCCTGAGTAATCAACCGCTGTAAAATCACCGGCATTTTTAATAGTCGTTTTGTTCGATCCCGCTAGGTCAGCAGAACCTCCGACAAAGAAAGGAATTTTTTTCGCAAGTCCGTTGAGAACTTCACCGGAAGATGCACGGGATGCCAGGCTGCTTCCTTTTTCATACACAGGAACCTCTTGATCCCAGTCCTTCGGAAGCTCTCCTTTGATTGCCAGTTCAAGCTGTTCAGCAAGTTCAGGATAAACTTCTTTATATTTAGCGAATTGAGCATTCCATTCTTGTTCTTTTTTCTCACCTGATTCTTTAACAGCTGCAGCGAAATGCTCATAAACTTCTGACGGAACGTAGAAGTCTTCTTCATATGTCCACGCGTAAGCTTCTTTTGTTAATTTGCTTTCCTCTTTACCAAGCGGCGCACCGTGAACACCGGATGTACCGGCACGGTTAGGTGAACCGAATCCGATTGTCGTTTTCACTTCAATTAATGTAGGTTTCTTTTCATTTTGGCGTGCTTTTTCGATAGCCGCTGTTAATTCTTCAATATTGTTTCCATCCTCAACATAAAGAACTTCCCAATTCATTGCTTCAAAACGCTGTTTCACGTTTTCAGAGAATGAACGGTCGAGGTCTCCATCAAGAGAGATGTCATTAGAATCGTATAGTACGATCAGACGGCCAAGCTGAAGATGGCCTGCGAGTGAAGCGGCTTCAGAAGAAATACCTTCCATTAAATCACCATCACCGCAAATACTGTATGTATAATGATCGACTACGTTAAATGAATCGCGGTTGTATGTTTCCGCTAAATGGCGTTCAGCAATTGCCATACCGACTGCCATGGCAATTCCTTGGCCAAGCGGACCTGTTGTAGCATCAACACCGGCAGTATGTCCGAATTCCGGATGTCCTGGTGTTTTGCTGCCCCACTGGCGGAATCCCTTAAGATCTTCAATACTAAGATCAAACCCGCTTAAATGAAGCATGCTGTATAATAGTGCTGACCCGTGTCCAGCAGATAAAACAAAACGGTCACGGTTAAACCAGCCAGGGTTTGCCGGACTTACGTTCATAAATTTTGTCCACAGCGTGTATGCCATTGGAGCGGCTCCCATCGGCATCCCTGGGTGACCAGAATTTGCTTTTTCAATAGCGTCTATTGACAGTGTGCGAATGGTAGCAACTGATTTCTTTTCAATTGTATCCATAAAAATCCCCTTCCTTATGTGTTGTACCCTTACATCATAAATGTCTGACGACTTTTTCTCAACTGTTTCAGCTTAAATTTGAGAGAAACTTGTTGAATTTTGTCACATAAGAGTTTTGATTATAGTATATGCAAAAGAGGAATACGATATTGCCGTATTCCTCTTATATTAGTGAAGTTTGTTATTTCTTTGTTCTCTTTTTAGCTTTTCTGGTGTAACATCATTGCCTTCTGGGTCAATGATTTTCACACTTTTTAACGTGTTCTTCATAGAAGAACGAAAACCTTTCAAGTACTCTTGACGGAGCTTTTGCTGTTCGGCTTTTTCTTCTTCTGTAATAACGCCAGCTTTAGCTTTGGCAGCAAGTTCATTAATTCTGGCAATTTTCGCGTTTGAAATCATGTTAAACTCCTTTATTGCATTTTGTCTATATAGTACTAGATCAAAAAAAGTTTTACAACTGATTCACTCTGCTGTCTCTTCATTCTCTATGTATTCCTGAAAACGCCGGTGAACGGTTGCTTTAGAGACATCATAGCCAAACCCTCTTAGGGTAGCCGCGATTTCAGCAAACGTCAGTTTATTCGCTCTTAGGCGGACGATCTCAGAGATTGGCACCTCTATTTTTTCTTTTCCACTGTTCCCATGTTGGTTTTTTAAGTTTTTTTGCGGTTTAAAACCGTTTTTTACTGCACGTTTCATTCCCCGTCTGATTTTCATGTTGTGAATCTTTCGCTGATACTCTTCCACAATGCTGACGATTTCCAAGACCATTGAGTCAGCCTCCGATAACTCCAGTTCACCTCTATGAGCCGTTGTATAGACTTTCACACCTTCTCTATAAATGCAATGAAGCAGTGCGATTTTTGCGTTTCCCCGTCCGAGCCTTGTCTCATCCTGAACCAAAATGACATCAATTCCAGCGTTCTTAATCTCATCAAGCAGCTCAAATACACCATCCCGATCCATTTCATATCCGCTGGCTTTTTCTGAAATCACTTTGACCACTTCCATGTCGTTCTCCGCTGCAATGGCCGTAAGCTCCTCCTCCTGCCGCTTTAATGACGTTTCCTGCTGTTCTTTATTTGTGCTTACACGGGCATAAATGAGTGCTTTCATTTTATCTCTCTTTCCTCTCTATCTTACAGTTGCCAATTCATATGCATCCTGATGCTTCTTTTTCAATGGGATCACTAACTCATCACCCGGCTGGATATCAGAGGTTTGAAGTTGATTTTTATCAGCTACCCATTCAATAAAATCATTTTTGTTTATCTTTTTTGTATCTGCTACCTGATCAGCAATTGACCAAAGTGTGTCGCCTTGCTGGACTTCTATTTTAACATACTGATTAAGCTCTTGGCCGCTGCTTGTATATGACAGCATAAGGATAACCGCGCTCAAAATCACTGTGAACAGACCGACAAAAATAATAGATTCTTTACTCATGATCATAACCTCCAACAGGAATGTTTGTTCGCATTTTTATAATTTCAGTATATACGAACAAACGTTTCTGTCAATTGTTTTTTCGAACCTATGTTTGTACTGTAAGGAAAATCATGCTATAATCTTCTTAAAATCGACGTTTTGAGGTGCGAAAAATGACGAAGCTATCAAAAAGGCAACTTGATATCCTCCGTTTTATTAAAGCAGAGGTTAAATCAAAAGGATATCCGCCTTCCGTGAGAGAGATCGGAGAGGCTGTCGGGCTTGCGTCCAGCTCTACTGTCCACGGCCATTTGGCCCGCTTGGAAACAAAAGGGCTGATCAGACGAGATCCGACAAAACCAAGAGCAATAGAAATTCTTGATGAAGAAGTAGACATTCCGCAAAGCCAGGTCGTTAATGTACCGGTCATCGGGAAAGTCACGGCGGGATCTCCTATTACAGCAGTAGAAAATATTGAAGAATATTTTCCGCTCCCAGACCGCATGGTTCCTCCAGACGAGCATGTATTTATGCTGGAGATTATGGGAGACAGTATGATAGATGCTGGTATTCTCGATAAGGACTATGTCATCGTTAAACAGCAAAACACAGCGAACAATGGGGAAATTGTAGTTGCAATGACAGAAGATGATGAAGCAACTGTAAAACGATTCTATAAAGAGGATACCCACATTCGCTTGCAGCCTGAGAACCCAACGATGGAACCTATCATTTTGCAGAATGTCAGCATTCTAGGGAAAGTGATTGGCGTGTTCAGAACCGTCCATTAATCTATTGATCTATCAGATGCATAAAATAACCCCCTCTTCCTTTACGGAGAGGGGGTTTGTTGTTCAAAAAAAGCAGGCTCGCCCTGACTTTTGGGTGCGAGCCTGAATAGGAGGAAAAAGAACATCATGTTTACACCATAATTATCCACCAAAAGATTGTTGAAGTCAAGAAATTTTCTTTCCTTTAGGAAACTTTTATCAAAATATGAACATTTAAAATATTAGACGCCATCTTCTTAAAAACGTTTCATTTTTTAGGTCGTGGAAGGATACGGTTTCATATTTATTAAGGGGCGAAGCAATTGAAATATACTGAAAATTTAGTACATAGTTTAATTAGTTCAACATTCTGATAAAACAGCTCGCTTTCTTCATATAAAATGTAATATGTATTTCAATTTCACCTTCACCCAATCACTTGTCCAGTTCAAAAGATATGGCATCGTTGAACAAGTCGGGTAGAAACCTTCCCCAAACATAAAGTCTCCACCAACACCCTTCTTTAAATTTAACCTTATATGAAATATGGTTGTGATATCAAAAGTTTCATCATAAAAAGTGCATATGCGTTTTTTCTTGTTTGTAATATCGAAGCCTGTCTTGAAGGGTTCCGGTATGAAATTCAAATTTGTGGCCGTCAGGGTCGGTAAAATAAATTGATTTTCGATCGCGTTCATCTCGTTCTCTGCCAGGCAGAATATTGACATGAAGTCTTTTTAATTTAGCTGATACCTCCTCAAATTCATGATCTTCAATTGTAAAAGCAATATGGGTATAAGAAAGCTTAATGTCATTTCTCGGGATGTCTGGTTCTTCATTAAGCGCTAGCCAGATGCCGTTCATGTCAAAATATGCAGTTGTTCTTCCCTTTACCAAAAGCTTTGCATCAAACACTTTTTGATAAAAATCAATCGATGTATCCAAATGCGAAACTGAAAATAGCAAGTGATTGATTCCTTTTATCTCCACAAATCATTCCCCCCTTGAAAGCTGATCATCCACATATACGTCTTTTTTCATAAGAAAGTTTCATACTGCTGAAAAAAAATACCAGTGTAAACAAAAACGGACTGTTTAAAATAGTAACATGACCATTATGAATGGTTTTGAATTGCATTATTTATCATTTGTTTACGCCCAAGAATTTTCTTCAAAAAATAACAATTTAGGTGGTCAAATGAAACATATCATTGCGCTTGCTTCAAAGATTGCTTTCACTCTCGCCCTTTTATATGTGATTTTGGACAGAGTCTATCACGCATCCTTCTTAAGTGTGATGTTTATTGCACTTTTCTTAGGTTTTGTTTCCTATCTTTCTGGTGACATGCTCGTCTTACCCAGAACAAACAATATTACAGCTTCATTGGCTGACTTTGGCCTTTCATTCGTTATTCTTTGGGTATTTGTTTTAACCCAAACAAGAAACGATTTCTCACCATTTGGAGCAGCTCTCCTTTCCGCTGCCTGTCTTACTGTTTTTGAATTCTTTTTTCATCGGTATTTATTGAAAAATGTACTTGATGAAAATTTCCGAAATGAACTGTCAGCGAGAGATAACACGTTGCAGTATCAAACGGAAGCCGCGGACGAGCTGTTTCCCGAAACGAATGAGAAGCATAAAGAATAGGAGGCTGTCTTATCGCCTCCTATTTTTCAGTAGCTATATTTGAGAAAACGGAACATCACTTCTGTAAACTTATAAAACCTCTCATTTTGAGTAACAGCTCTGCTTTTTAAAGAAAAGATGCCGAACAAAGACTTTCGAAAGCCTGTGCTCATTTCTATCTGGATACTTAAACCTGTTTTTGATTTATTTGCAATGTTATTCGGACTAACGCCCGCATGTGGATGGTCCGTATTGAGCAATACAGCAGGAAAACCGGCATGCTGCAATTTCTCAACTAAATCTGCCGCTCTTACGCGATCTGTACCGCCGACTTCGATCTGCTGATCTTCTTCTGCGTACCCGTGTAATGAAATGACATATTCATGATTTCCCGTCATTTTAAGGGCCCGAGGTTCATCAAAGTGCGTGCTCGTAATGTGCAGGACTGAGTTTCCTGCAGATTTTAAGCCTTCAAATAAATACATCGAGTACTCTTTGCTGAGCTCTCTGGCTACTTCACTTGTCCCACCTTCAATACCTCCTCCGTGAATAGCTAAAACAAGAACAGGGCTTCCGGTTTCTTTCGTAACAACACCGTAATCAGAAGGATCTTCATTGTTTTTTAATTCCTCAAAATTCTGATATATATCTTCAGCATAAATTGAAGAAATCGGAGTAAATACCATAAAAATAAACAATAATTTTACAATTTTAATAGTTGATGGAAAACGTTTGGCTATGTTACAATCAACATGCTTCAAGGAATGGAGCAAACGGCGGAGCAGGGATACTTTGGCCGGTTTCATCTACTCCGCCTCTAAGTCCAAATCAACAGGATGTAGGTCTCTTTGAGGCTTTAGCACGAATTCTCTCGTCCTCCTTGTTAAATTTTTGTTAAATTCACAATATTATATACCATTAGCCCGGGCGCTGTTCTTCTCATTTTTGAATTTATGAAAAGTAAGCTGGCACCACCTCCCCCATTTCCATACAAAACAAAAATGCACCTGCCCTTTGGCCTGTGCATTTTTTATTTTCTCTTCATTCTTCGTTTTTTTGCTTGATTTAATTTCATGATGTTTTTTTCAATTTTTCTTATGTTTCGCCTTTGCGGGATTGTTTTCATTTCATAATAAACAGAAATAAACCCGCTTAATGTCACTGCTGCAATATAAAGGACGCGCTGTTTGATCATTCGGTCAGCGTGTCCATGATCATTCGCTTCTTTTTACAGCCTTTCGATCACAGCTTTATCAAACAGCTGATCGACATACACTTGTTTCATTCCCACTGCAAACCCCGCAGCCAGCCAAAGAATCAGAAATAAACTGATATAAAACACCATAAACCCTTCCTTTCCTGTCTTGATGCGGAGCAGAATTTTTTAAAAACAGTTCATCTATTACAACTGGCAGACGAAGCTTCTTCTTTGTGTTAGGTTCTTTCAATAGGCTGGTTAATATGTGTAATGCTGTAATGAACAGTTAGAAATTTTATTCCAAACAGCCACATATGATGAACAGCCGTTAATTTGTTGTCATGTGCAGCTTCTATCAGAAAGGTTTCAGATAAAGGAAGCGGACAAGTTCCCGCTCTTGTTTGCAGATAAATCCCCTCATCACCCGCTCTGCTTTTTCTCCGCCTGCTTGTTAAAACCAGCTTCTCCTGATGATGATATGGTTTTAAAATACCTGTCATGCTGCTGAATGGAAGCGGTAAAGAAATATTCATATACCCCTCTCCATTTGAACGATACACTGAATAAAGAGCGGTAAAAATGGTTTCGTTTTTTTCATTTGTTCTAATCCAGGCACGTACTCTTTCCCTTCCGTCTTTTTTCGAATGAACACCTTTTATCTTGCTGTACATCCTATACCAGTCAGGGTTCGTCGAAAGATGTATTTGGCCGATTCTTCTGCTGAACCATTCGTAAATAATTGCAAGCGGCCGAAACCACATGCTCCATGTTACTTTTGCTTTAATATTGTATTCGATGGTTTGTTCATAAAACGAAAGAATGAGCGGCGCCAGTTTTTCTGGTGAAAAATCTTTTGAACGCAGGCTGCCCATATCATCCACAAGCCCGCTGTACCGAGCGTTATTTTCAGCTTGAATGTTAGCTAAAAATTCTTCTCCAATCTTTCTTTTTCCGTAGATACGGCTGAATGTCTTTACACTGTCTGCATCAAAAGGCTTCGCATCCTCTATTCTCCACCCTATGAGAGCGGGCAAGATAACACCAAACGCATTGACAAAACCGTGAATCCAAATCATCTGATTGATGGTCAATGTAACTTCTTGCCGAAATACACCAAATGAATAAATCATCGAGAAAGCAATCGTTATCATTAAAACAGCGGAAGAAAGCCGAATAAGAAATGTCCCCGTCTTGGTGCGAAAAGCTGCCGTGAACACCAAAAATGCATGAAGATAAATCGCCGCCATATAAATGCTAACCGCAATGACATCAAGTGTTTTTGAATATGTGATGCCCAGTGCGATAAGAAGGGGCGAAAGCAAAATCACCCATGTTATCCAACTGTACAACATCCGATGTTTTCTAATGGTTCTGCCGAGTAATCCGTTGAAGATCGGGATCAGAAAAGCAGAATAGTGAAAGTGGACAGCAGTAAGCAAAATGATGAGAGGGCCAAATTGCATGATCTGCAAATGGGCAGCATAAGCAAAAAACCAAAATCCTCCTCCCGCCAAATAAATAAGGCCGAACAAAACTGATGTCTCTTCGATTCTATGTATCTTTGTTTCCCAAAGGCGGAGGATCGCATACAATGCAATAAAAACTGTGTACATCCACCAGATAAGTGCGAAAACTCCAACCTCTGTCACAAGAGCCAACACCGCAAAGAATGCGGCTGCCGGATAGCACTGGATTAGCCCATATTCCATAAACTGAGCAGCACGAACCGGCGATTGACGAAAAACAAAAGGGAAAATTCCCGGCACGAAAAATAGAATGGATAACAAAACGAGTGCCTCTGCCACTGAAATATCCGGTGCTTCCGCTGCAAGAAATCCTATAAAACAAAGCGCACTGACTATGCCATTTCGTTGCATGATTCTCTCTCTTCCTCCTGAAACGTTCCTTTATAAAAGAAAAGAGTGCCAAGAATTGTATTTTGCACATGCACTTCAATGGTGAAACAATTCTTTTTTTCATCAAACGTTTCGCAAACTACGGATGTACCGGTCAGCCATTTCGGCAACGGGATTCTTTTTCCGCATATCAATAGCCATTGCTTTCCCGATGTGATCGTAAGAGAGCCGTCATGAGATGCCTCGAACGTCAAAACAGACAGCAGCAGATGAGGTTTGCCGAAGAAATCAAGTATTCTATTTTCTTTCTCGTCATATATCATTATCGCGTCAAAGAAACGTTTTTTGCCTTTAAAGATAAATGTACGATTCCATTCTATTCCTGTATGTTGTGATTTCAAAAGACAAGTTCTATTTTGTATTGTAAATGGAATGTCTTTGCCTCTTTCTGAAAAGAAGCATCTGAAAAAAACACCCAGCTTTAACAGCATTCTAACCAGAAAAGAGCCTCCGCTTATTTCTGACATCGTTCCCGTCCCGCTGAATGTTTGAGACCCGTCTAATTGGTACCGTTTCCGCAGCTTGGGATGCAGCAAATGATAGTTAATAATTGATTTTTCATAAATCGAACTCACAATGTCACTTCTTTCTCTTTCGTTTTGTGCGCCTGGCACTGGGGAGCTGCAGGCTAAGAGCGCCGCTTGCAGCGGAAAACACACTCAACAGAATCCACATGAATATTTCGGAACCTAGACAAGCAAACCCAGCAAAAATACAAGCCTGGACACCATGAATGATCCATTTTCTTTTTAAAGGAAGCAGCCACAAAATAGCTAAGCCTATCTCCGCTGTTCCTGCCAAAATGCTTGTTTCAACACCTGCAAAGCCTTGATAGAACCAAAACAGGCTGAAAAACAGACACATGAACACATAGATGATAGCAGATCGAATGAAGCGCTTCGGATGTTTATTTTGCTCTACCCAAAGCCTTAATGCATCAAAGCTCCAGGCAGTCGCCCAGCCAAGCAGCGGCCGAAATAATAAACGATCAATCCATCTTCCCAGCAGTCCGTAGGCTGTTTTGTATTGGTACTGTGTTAAAAACGTCATTTTCCCATTTTCTCTCTGTATATACTTCCAGTAGCCGCTTCCATGCCGAATCAGAGATAATGGATGATCAGAGCCAAAAGCCAGTGAAGAAGACCTTTCAGATGAACATTTGTTGAAAACACGGACGGTTTCTCCTGTACCTGACACCTTTAATCCAAAGCCTACCCTTGTTTCGTAAAGAAACTTCTGTTTTTCGCATGGCTGACTATTCAAATACGTAATATTTGAAAACCGGAGATCCCATTCCTTATGCAGTGATGGGTTTTGTGTATATTCCCAGAGTGTATCCAGATCAGATTTCATTTCGATTTCTACATAAATCGGTTTCTGCCTCACAGCCCCTTCTCCCTTCTATTTCAAGCAATTCCTATATTAGCATATTGGTCGATTTGAAAAGTGTATATCTCTCCAAAAAAAGTATCTTTATCCTAATAAATGCATAAAAAAGAGAAGAGAGGTTTCCTTCTCTTCCTTGGGATTCATTACTGAGTTTTAACCGTGCCGAAATGAGTAATTGTGACGTTCACACTGTATGTGATGTCGGCTTTACTGAAGGTGTCATCCCAGTTATTTTTCACCCTTTTCCATAAGTGAGGATATGTAAGTCTAAAAGATTCATCAAAACCCGCAACATCTGCTTTATAATCATGCTGAATTTTTTTTAATACCTGACCAACTATTTTCTTTACCTCGTTTTCAATAGTCGTTTCGAGACGATCTATAAACTGGGTGTCCAACGCCTCTTTTGTGTTCCAGTTTTCAACCAAATCGCCTTCTGATTCAATATCGACATGGAATGAAATATCTTTCCCTTTTACGATTGGCTGAATTCTGCTTTTGATTTTATTGATATCGTACGCTAACGTCTGTTGGCTCTTTTTATCATGACTTTTGACAACTCCGCCTTTCCCTTCTCCTCTAATCCATGTAATCCCCTCAGTTTCATATTCATTTAAGGTGCCTATCATTTTTTTCGATTTTCCGTTGATTACAGCTGCTCCGGAATACTTGACCGCTCCATTCGCCGCAACCACATTTTGCAGTAAAAAGCTGCTGCCAGAATAATGATGATAATCGTTGCCTGAGCGGTTGTGATTTTACTGGTTGGGCTGAACATGAGACTTTATCACCATCCTGTCGAGTTCATCACTTCACCCGTTTTGTATTATCTGTATTCATCATTTTAGGCCGGCGCTTCATGACTAAAAGAGGCATTCTGATAACAAAGTCTTTCCAATCTTTTAAGTGATAGGGCACTGCCGGACTTGCGTATGGCACACCAAAGCTCTTTAACTTTACGACATGGCTGCTTAGCAGCAGATAATACATAATGACTCCAAACAATCCAAACACCGCCGCACAAAACATCGCGCCAAACCGAAGCATCCGAAGTGCTATACCTGTGCTATAATGCGGGATGGCAAATGAAGAAATTGCTGTGAGCGCAACAACAATGACCATGATTGGACTGACAATCCCCGCCTGCACAGCTGCTTCCCGATGATTAATCCGCCAACTATGCCAATTGCGGGTCCAATCGGTTTTGGCAGACGAAGCCCCGCTTCTCTTAAAATTTCGATCGCGACTTCCATAAATAAGGCTTCAATGAGGGATGGGAACGGAACACCTTGGCGCGTCCCGGAAATTGAAATTGCCAGCTTGGTCGGAATTAACCCCGGATGAAAAGAAATAAATGATATATATAAAGCGGGTGCGAATAATGTTATCATTGCTGCGATGAACCTCAGCAATCTGATGAGCGAGCTCGGGAACCACCGTTCATAATAATCTTCAGGCGATTGAAGCATCATGCTGAAAGTGACTGGAACAATCAAAGCAAACGGAGTGCCGTCTAGCAGAATAGCTACTCTTCCTTCCATTAATTCGCTTATGACGCGATCAGGACGTTCTGTACTCTGTACTTGCGGGAACGGGCTCAAATAATTATCCTCAATTAACTGTTCAACGTAGCCTGACTCCGGCAAATGATCGATCTCAATCCCTCTCACTCTTTTTCTTACTTCCTCGACTACTTTTGGGTCTGCAATGTCATTCATATAAGCGATAATTAAATCCTTTTTTAATCGTGTTCCTACTTCAAATCTCTGCAATGTTAATTGATCATTTTTTCCTTGCTGTCTCAAAAGAGCTGTATTCGTACTCAACTCTTCTGTAAAGCCTGTGCGCGGTCCTCTGACAAGCGCTTCTGAAAGCGGCTCCTTGATACTTCGATTTTGTTTTTTTACAGTTCCCAGAAGAAACGCCTGCGGTATTCCATCGATGAGAAGCGCTGTCGAACCCATGAACACATTCAACACGATATCACTGATTTTCTCTGATTCTATGACATCACCGATTGATTTGATTTTTTATCTGTTTCGAAGTTAAAGTACCTTTGCCGGATTGAGAAATTTCATCGCTTACCTGATTAGGTTGATTCATAACTAACACTGATAGACCTTTATTAATCAATTCCTGATCAGACAGTCCTTCAACAAAGATCAATGCCGCTTTTACATGTAAATGAGTGATTTCAAACTCACTGAAGTGAACGTCCCCGTTATGTCCTATTTTTCTTTTTACATTTTCTAAATCGTATCCGATGTTACCGGTTAACACATCCTGATCCTGCTTTTCAGCTGTCAAATAATCTGATTTATGCTGCTTCTGTGTTTTGTATTGATTGTTCCGCCACCTCATCATTGCACCTTCTTATACATGAATCCAAGTAAACACTTTATAGATTACATATGGAACGAGAAATACTACTAACGCTTGAAACCACACATTCCAGTCAGTAAGTGTTGATATCATGTTATCCATCTGTCATTTCCCCTCTCTCTAATAGGATTATTTTTCCCGTATACCTATTTTTTATGTTCGTCTTTTTTCTCAATAAAAAAAGCATGATGAACATTTCATCATGCTTTTAAAGAAATCAACCTGACCATTTTGCATAATTAACACAAAATGAGCCTTTTAGCAGTCTGGGAAAACTAAAATTCCAGCTTGAAGCTTTCTGCCTGATCTGAAACTTCCACAGGAATCCCCATTATCGTTTTCGGTTTGGAAACGTAAACAAAGCGCATTTCCTCCTCTAATTGCTGAAACGCTTTTTCACTAACTAAAATTCTGGCCGGCTTCCCTGGACTGTTATCAATGGCTGCTTTGATTTTTCCAAGCATAAAAAACCTCCTGTTTTAGAAAATGGATCATTTACTATTAAAACAAAAATCGCAAAATAAATTGCCTGAACAGGAATTCCGGTTCAAACATAGCAGTTGCGGCTGCAAACAAGAATGAACGAAATGACAACATACACCTCTCTCTCTTTTTCGCGCATGCAGAATTCTCCCATTCACAGATCAGACTGGCGACTGACACGCTGTTCAACAGCAGCTCTAGCATAAATAATGCACGCTATGGACATGATCTTATTAGTTATTATATGATTGAATTGAAAAAACATCATATGTCAAGAGGTAAACGAAATGGCTCAAAACAACGAAAATGCATTACCGGATATTACAAAAAGCATTACTCTGGAGGCTCCCATTCAGAAAGTCTGGGAGACAGTCTCTACTTCAGAAGGCATTGCCAAGTGGTTTATGCCCAATGACTTTCAGCTCAAAGAAGGACAAGAATTTCACTTACAATCGCCGTTTGGGCCGTCCCCTTGTAAAGTTTTGGCTGTTCAAGCTCCAACTGAACTTTCTTTTGAATGGGATACAGAAGGATGGGTCGTTACCTTTCAATTAGAAGACTTGGGGGAAAAGACAGGGTTTACCCTTATTCACAGCGGCTGGAAAGAGCCGAATGAAGTGATCGGCAAAGCAAACGAGAAAAGCTCCGTCGTTCGCGGTAAGATGGATGGCGGCTGGACTGGCATTGTAAATGAACGGCTTCGTAAGGCTGTCGAAGAATAAAAAAAGAGAGAGGTATCTCTCTCAGCTTGTAGAGAAAACGACGTTTTTTCTACAAGCTTTTTTGTTTTATACAGTTTCTTTAGATATTCATCAGGTTTCAGATGCAGAAAAAGCGCTCCCACATGCCTAGCCCTGCTTGGCTAGGTATGTGGCAATCTTCTTCATGTTCTGGCATGCGGCTGTGAGGAGAACTTGTTCACTCACATTTCGTTTTCCCCTCAACCTGCAATAGCGAAGCCCATGCAGCTGTTTTGAATCTGCAAAGCTTCGCTCTATTTTTTCTTTTCTTTTTTTGTAGAGGTTTTTTCCTGAAACAGACAAGCGATTTTGTCTGACCTTTTCTTTATGATCTTCCCATACATGTCGAGTAATCACTTTCTGCCGATTCTTTGATTTTGTACAGTTTTCAAGCAGTGGGCATGAGGAACATATTTCAGGATTTGATTTATATGACCGGTAGCCTTTTCGGTCAGTTGTTGAGTATGTAAGTGTTTGGTGATTTGGACAAATGTATCTGTCTTGTTCACTGTCATAATGAAATTTCCATTTTGGAAACAAGCCTCGGATAGGGTGATAACGTCTATGTGCGATGACACCAAAGATTTGGCGGTCAGATAATCCTTTACAGATCGGAGTCGTTAAATATCCGGAATCAAGGGCGACGGCTTCTACTTGAAAACCAAATCGTGCGATTTGGTGGTCTAATCGGTCAAGATAAGGCACAGAATCATGGACATTTCCAGGTGTGACGTAGGCATCGGTGATAATGTTGTATTTCATATCTGTTGTGCGGTGATCTAAATAGAAAAAACCTTCTGGTTTGTTTTCACGATACAGATAGCCACTTTCCGGATCGGTTGTACTGTGGCGGATCTCTTTTTCAGCTTTCACCTCCTCTTTGGCTGTTAATGGTTTTTTTCCGTGTTCCTCCCGATCCTCTTGAATGGCTTCATTTAAATCCTTGATATAGTTTTGGGTATCCTGCGCAATTGTTTTTCTTGTGTATTTATGCTTGTTGGCATTGGCTTTAAGGTGTGTGGAGTCGGTGAATAGGACTCGTCCGCCCACCATGTCATGATTGATGGCCTGAAGAACGATCTCATCAAAAATGTCTTGGAAGATGGTTGTATCTTTAAAGCGTGTGCGTCTGTTCCAGCTGATGGTGGAGTGGTGTGGAACCGGGTCGTTTATGTTCAATCCGAGAAACCATCTGTACGCCATATTGTAGTAAATTTCTTTTTCAAGCTGTCTTTCTGAACGGATACCATAGAGGTATCCGATAAACATCATTTTAAATAAAATAAGCGGATCAAGTGAGGGGCGGCCTTTGTTTTCACTGTAGTAAGGTTTCACCTTTTCAATGATGAAAGAGAAGTCTATGTGTTTATCAATTTTCCGAAGCAGGTGATCCTCTTCAACGAGTTGGTCAAGCAGAACAAATTCGGCTGTGTTTTGAGAAGAGTTTCTTGTGTGGAACATGAGAAAGACACCGTCCTTTTAAGTCTTTCTTTTATTTTATTACAGAAGAATGGATATTTTAAAGAAAAATAAAGGCTGTCGAGATTTTCTCGACAGCCTGAGAGAGAGGTATCTCTCTTTTTTGTTCTTTCCCAAGGGTTATACTTCACAATTTGAGTCCATCAATCATAAAACGTAACAGTTTTAGATTTACCAGAGTAATCGGTAACAAAGAACTCGGCCTTGTTATTGCTCCCATCTACAAATTTTCCAATACTGCCAAATGTGTGGCATTCTCCGGGTGAAAAATAGTTTGCCCCTACATAATCATCAGGATTGTCACCGGGATCATCCTCATATAAGTGCAGTGAAACAGAAAAAGGAGTGCTTCCTGAAAGGCAAACTCTAAAATCTCCTCCGGTCGAGTATACCGTCGGACTTGAGTAAGTATATGTGTAAGTCCCCAACTTATCCCACTCTCCAGCCCCCGCAGTTCCGGCTTTTTCTGCTTGTGCCGTTAATGGAAAAACCGCAGCCAACCCTAAAACAGACAAAAATCCAACTACCTTAGTGAATCTCATCAACTACACCACTCCTCTATTTCAATGATAGCCGCAGATACGTTTGTATCATTTCCGGCAGAGCTACATAATTGATCCAGCCTGCCTCCCTGCTTCTTAGGCAGGTGGCATTGGACATTATATTCAGCAGCAGCCGTTTTATGAATCCGTCTTTGTCTGGTTTTAAAATGTTCAAAATAAATGCATTCCCATTTGTACTGCTATCTCTTATAATTTGTTTAAAAGGTTGTACTTCAATCAGGGGGAAAAGGATATGGAATTAAGCTTCACAAAAATACTCGTTATTTTGTTTGTAGGTTTTTTAGTATTTGGGCCTGATAAACTGCCGGCGCTTGGCCGTGCAGCAGGAAAAGCCTTATCAGAATTTAAACAAGCAACAAGCGGACTGACTCAGGATATCAGAAAAAATGACTCAGAAAACAAAGAAGACAAACAAATGTAGGATAAATCGTTTGGGCCGATGAAAAATCGGCTCTTTATTTTGATTTGTTTTTGTGTCATCTGTCTTTTTCTATCATTTGGACAGCCCTTTTTTCCTTCTATGATTTTAACTGTCCAAGCCGCAAAATCTACTCGCCGTATAATAAAGCGTAGTAAAAATAAAGGAGGAGTATATATGGGTTATTACAAAAAATACAAAGAAGAGTATTATACGGTCAAAAAAACGTATTATAAGAAGTATTACGAATATGATAAAAAATATGATGACTGTGATTACGACAAAAAATACGATGACTATGATAAAAAATATTATGATCACGATAAAAAAGACTATGATTATGTTGTAGAGTATAAAAAGCATAAAAAACACTACTAAACGCCATTAACATCTCCTCGTTTTTACTTTCCCCCGGCTATTGCCGGGTCTTTTTTGTTTGTGCACTATATGTATATTTCTGAAGCTTCCCTTTATATGAAAACCTTGGTGACTGAATCTGAAAAAGAATAGTGAATATTTAGTACATAGTTTAGTTAGTTCATAAGTGAGCGCATTCAGTTTATTGCAGTTACAAAGAAACTTTTATAAACTCTTTGAGGATCATACATAAAAGGAGAGGTTTTTTGTATAGAAACATCGTATTTTATCTCATTTTACTTTGTCTATTTATATCAGTTGTCATGAAAAGCTTTGAGGTGATAAGCACAATAGCCAATGTTATCTGCTTTGTTTTCGTATTGCTGTATTTTAAAGATGAAATGAAAACATACTCACGTAAAGCGTTAGCAATCCTAAGTATTTGTTTTCTTTTCTTAGTCGGTATCTGTGCTTTTATCATTTTACAAGGACAGACATTGATGAAACGTCACCTCTTTTTTACAGGCAGGGAAACGATAGCGGGCATTCTTTTAATAATCGTTTCTTTAAGCATTTGTACTTTTATTTTGAGGAGAATTTCAAATCGGTTAAAACGATTGTGATCTCATTCTTTCCTCTGATAAAGGTATATAGCTTTCAGATTGGCGAAGCGTTTCGTCCCTTACTTCACTCAAAATGAAATATTTTGTCGATTATATACATCAATACAGTTCCAAAATAAGGTATAATAAATGGCCAAACCACTATCAAAAGGGGGAATTTTGGTGAAAAAAGTATTGATTGCAGGTGCAGTAGGAACAGCGGTTCTTTTCGGAACCCTTTCATCAGGTATACCAGGCTTACCCGCGGCAGATGCTCAAGTCGCAAAAGCAGCATCACAGCTGCCTAAGGGAATCGGCGGCCGCGCCTATCTGAATAGTACAGGCGCCGTTTTTACAGCTAAAATCAATCTTCCTGACACTGTAAAATATGATACGGTCTCTACTCCTTATATTTATTCAGGATTTAGGGCAACAAGCGGAACTGAGGCCGATATCGGGCTTCAGTACAGCAAACAATACAACGTCTGGAAGCCCCTCATGAAGGTTGGGTCCAAAAATGAAGAAACGTACATCGAAGGAAAAGACAAATTCACATACAATAAAGGCTTCCGCCCTGGAAGCACAGTCCAAATGACAATCCATAAAAATTTAAGCGGCAATACGCGCATGACCCTTTGGGGAACGAACAATGACGGCTACACCGGACGGATTATCACAGAAATTCAAGGAACCAACATCGGCACGATTTCAAAATGGAAAACCCTTGCTACCGCGGCTGTTTCGTATGAAAGCCAGCGTGATGCGATCAAAGCAACCTTTTCGACATCTTTTAACAACATCACAATCGACAATAAAGCCGTCACTCCTGTGGTAGATACACAGGATTTCGCAAAGGTTTCTGTTGCAGGAAATAACGTTACGATCTCTGTTAATAAATAAACGAAGCAGCAAAAATCCGCCAGCATTGTCTGGCGGTTTTCATTGGAGCATACTGGTCATAGTTCGTTTCTTCAGCTCTTTTGTTTAAACCTAACTTTAATAAGGGTGGAAATTGGTATGAAATATGAAAAAACAAGTCTTTTTGGAATGATTTTAGTTATTGTAGCACTTCTAATATCTATATATTTTATGTGTAATACAAATGCGTTAGTACCTGCTGGATATGATCTAGCTATTCATGGAATTGTAATATCTAGAACTATAATGATTGCTTTTACTTTGTATTTAGTTTCAAAGTTAGGATATTTTCTTCTGAATAAAAAAGATTAACTGTAGAGTTAATCTTTTTTATGTATTATACGTGTTTGTCCTTCGATTTTTATTCATCTTCCAGATTGCTTAATGAAATTAGGATACCTGCTATCCATTCACTGCACAATAAAAAGGCAGCATTAAACCGCTACCTCAAATAAAAGCTTGTCCCCATGTTTATAGTTGATTAACTTGAAATCATCAATGGTAAAGTTATAAAAATCTTTCACTTCAGGATTGATCCATAGTTCAGGTGCTTCAAACTGTTCTCTTTCCATTTGAATTTTCAAATTGTCTATATGACGTGTGTACACATGGCAATCCCCAATGTTAAAGATATATTCACCAAGCTCATAACCAGTCACTTGAGCAATCATGCGCTGCAACACATTGTACTGGAATACATTGAAGGGATTTCCTAATGCCATATCATTGCTCCGTGCTCTTACCTCAAGGTGGAGTTTCCCATGTTTAACGTACCATTGTGTCTCGTATACACATGGCGTTAAGGACATTGCGTCTAAATCATCAGGATTCCACAGCATTGTAATATGTCTGCGTGAAGACGGGTTGTTCTTCAATTGATGAAGAAGATAGTCTACCTGATCCACTTTTTCTCCGTTTAGACTTCTGTTTTTCTTCCCCAGCTGAAATCCATATGCATGTCCGATGGTGCCGTCTTCTTGTTTCCACTGATCCCAAATATGTACGCCCATCTTGTTTAAATCATTAACATCATTAGATTTCAGCTGCCAAATCCAGAGCAACTCTTTAATGGCTGTTTTCCAGGCAACCTTTTTTGTCGTTAAAATCGGAACCTCTGAGTTGTCGAATCTCATTTGCTTACTCATTACACTTAGAGTATGTGCCGGTGTTCCATCTGAGTCCCACTTGGTTCTTACATCAAACTCTTCGTCTGAGATTCCATTATTGATAATATCCTTTATAATTGAATTGTATTGTTTATCGAATTGCGTCATGACTATTCATATCCTTCTTTCATTTTCAGTTGCTAAGCATAATTTATTACGAATGCAATATTATCGCAAATACTAAGCACTTGCAGATAAAGTGAGGATCTTATTCCACTCACTGTGTGTTTAAAGAGGAGTTAATCCCCCCTCTTTTACACCTGTATTTCTCCATAACATAGTCTGTCACATAGCTCATAGTTACCGCCAGTTTGGTACATACACCGTTGATAACATTGTTGAGGATTATAAGAAATGGTTTGATATTGCGGCACATAAAAATTCAAATAGTTAGGTGTTTGTGTATACCAAATTGGAAATTGTCTAAACACATTAAATCCTCCAATAGCTTTTTCTGATTTAATGCATTGTATTTTACCTCAATATCAATTGTCATTTGTCCATGTGCAATTGGGCTTTCTTTAAAATAAATTCTCTCTAATTTCATTCATTTGATCATTAACAACTTTTTTATGATATTTGGCAGCGGTTCATTCCTTATATGATCTGTTTCTGACCGGTTTTGCTGTTTGTTTTTGATGTCTAACTTTAAATCCTTCAAAAGCAGTGTTAAAAAATCACATCATAGAGCTCTGAATCTTAACCATAACGTTCAAATATTCTTCAATTAGAGAAAGTCCCTCTTTACGTATATTAATCTTCTCTATACACTTTACTATTATTTTACAGTGGTTGAGTGCTTTCTCTCGCTTTTGTTTTAATAAACAGCTATCCGTTTTGTTTTTCAGAAAGTGTTTTAAACAGCCTCTTTTTACTATTCTTATTTCATTTGACCATACCATATCATTTAAACTTCATAAATTAAATTCGAATAACATAAAGGAGGAATTTAATTGGGTTATTATAAAAAATATAAAGAAGAGTATTACACTTGGAAAAAAACATATTACAAAAAGTATTACGACAATGATAAGAAGCATTATGATTGCGACAAGTATTATGATCATGATAAAAAACATTATGATTACGACAAAAAGTATGATGACCATGATAAAAAGTATTACGATGATCACGATTATCATTACGAAAAAAAGTATTATGATGACGATGATCATTATTATTATGATTTTGTCGAATCATATAAAAAACATCACTAAATCTCTTAAACGTCTATTTATTCCCCGGCGACATACCGGGGGCTTTTTTATGATATTTATCGACGATACTCAGATTTTTTTGTGCTCATGGCTGCTGTAAATTCAATTATTAATGAACACAAGTCATTTAACTTGGCTTATTATTAGTGGCATTACTAGTTTTTAGTTGCCTTCCCCTACTTATAAAAATTTAGATAAAAGTATTTCTTTATAGAGATGCTTGTTTCATCGACAACTCAATCCTAAAGTGGTAAAATCAATAAAATGTAAAAACTGTAAATATAATAAAAGGAGCATCTATATGTATATAAGTATTATAATTTTAGCATCCATGCTTTTATGGGGCGCAGTTATCCACGAGCTAAGTAAACCTTCAAAAAAGCAAAGCACCAGAAAAATTGTTTCTTTGACATCTTTAGGTTCTTTATCGACTTTAGTTATTACTATTTCACTTTTTCAAAACTTCCCTTTTTAAAATTTGTTTTTAATTAAATCCTTCGTATTAAAATATTCATTTTATACATAATATTTATATGTACCTTGGCTGAAACCTCCATTGATCAATCACACAGCATGAAGACAGCCAAGGATTTATTTTGTTTACTTCGTACCTGTTGAACCGAGTCCTCCTCTATCCTCGTTTCCCAAATGCTCGACTTCAACCAATTCAACCGCCGGCATTTTCTTCATGATTCTAAACTGGCAGATACGATCACCCTTCTTAATTTCAGTATCACGCAATGCATAAGCAGGAAAGAACCAGAAATCGTTGTCTCCCTTATATGACTCATCGATAACACCCATTGAATTTGTTTGAATAACGCCAAAGTTCTTATATGTACTTGAACGAGGGACGACATGTGCTTCGTAACCTTCAGGCAGTTCCATTGCAACACCTAATGGGACAAGCTTAAATTCATCTTTTTTGATTGTTACATCTTCAGCTGCCCGAAGATCAATCCAGTCTCCCTGCTCAATTTTGCTGATTCTTGTTTGTGTTTCATCTAGATACTTGATTTTAATTTTCATTGTCATGTACTAGCTCCTTTAATTTTTATTGACTATCATACAGTAAGGCTTGTTCTTGTGTCATTTTCATCAGTGATAAATTGAACGTCTTCAAAATCATTCTGTAAAGCATTGAAGTAAAGTTTTTCAATGAATTTTTTGTTTTTACAGTAAATCGAAACGTAGCTATTATCTGCTATCAACAGGACAAGTTCGCAATCACTGTCAGCAAACTCTTCATATGTATTGACTTGATTAACCATTTTTCCATATGGAAATGCTTTCAGTTCAACGAAAATGGTATAGTACTGATTCGTTTTTAATTGTTGCTCAAAAACTGCCCCTTCAACAATTGCGTAGTCATGAAAAAGCTCCTCATCATCGAGCTCTCCTTCTACAACAAAATAAGATTCCCCACTCGTTTGCCACCTATAATTAGCTATTTCTACCGGCCGCAGTATTCTCCATAGAAAATTTCCATATTCATTCGGTATTTAAAACTAACTCCCCTATTCATGTATACCCCTTACTTAAACGATTTTTGTGAATACGAGTTTAATTATATACTCTGATGTTAGGTTTATGGAACAAGGAATCGACTGCCTTTTCAACCGATTATCTTTTACAGAATTTCCTCAGCCCTCCTCATTTAAAAGGTTCTTCAATGTTCATAACAATAGACGCCCTCTTGTTCTCTTGTCTTTGTCGAGAAAAGTTAGCCAGTCAGTGCCTTCATATGTAGTGTCCTGCTTGTCTCAGACCGTACTTGATTACGCTTTAATCATCCTGATGTTATGACATGTTTACTCCGTCATAAATATTCACCAGAAATAAACATACCCTTTTTGTATTTCTTGTGAATTATAGGATTTCCCAAAGGTCTTTCCAACTCTTTACCGAATGTATAAATTTGTAATTTATTTCTTATATAGGAGATGAAGAAAAGTGTTTAAGAAAATTGTGGTAGGTTCGATTTTAGTTAGTTCAATTACAGGATTAAGCTCTACTTATGCTTCAGCTGCATCAATTGACCACACACCTAAAAAAGTCACTGCGTTTGCCGCACAATCCGATATTATACTAGAAGAGGAAGAAACGTTTAGAGGTGACGGAAAATTTTATTTTGATTATTATGGAAGTGAAGATGGCGAAATCAGAGTTTTTGTTGAGAATACAGGAAGCAATCCATTTGAATTCAAAATTGTAAAACCAGGTGGTGGAACAATCGCTTCCGGCTATACAGTTAAACCTGGCAAAAGTGTAACTCTAACTCTTGACGTATCACACTATAAAACCGGAACATATTATATTCGCTGTCAAAATGATGATGGAGCTAAGATAAAAGCTTTTGCAAAAGTGCGTGCTCTCTAATAGGAATACAATGGAGCAAGGAAGCTTGTTGTTACTTCCTTGATTTTTTCTGTGCTTCTATACTGCAAACATCACTAATTCTAACCTGTATCCTTTGTATTGATGAACGGTAAGTTTTTCCTGATTAGATTTCTCGTTATCATCTACCCTTAGAAAAAAATGTCCCGAAACAAATAATCATTTTTGTAATCCTCGGTCGCCGTACCCATTAACACCCCACTTACAAGCCTCATGTATCCCGTACTTGCTTTTATTCGAACATTGATAGGCACCTTCTCGTATCACATGGATTTGCTGTTGAATGATTTCAAATAAAGTTGAATAAAATAAGATCGAATCATCCAACAATTAACATTTATTCTTGCGGCAATAGGTGGTATTTATAATCCATAAGAAGGAAGGAAGCGTTGATGATAAAGCTTTGCCGAGAAGTTTGGATCGAAGTCAATCTTGATGCCGTTAAAAAGAATTTGCGAGCGATCCGCCGTCATATTCCACATAAGAGCAAAATTATGGCTGTCGTAAAAGCGAACGGTTATGGTCACGGGTCTATAGAAGTGGCACGCCATGCACTGGAACACGGGGCGAGTGAGCTTGCTGTTGCCAGTGTGGAGGAAGGAATCGTTTTACGTAAAGCTGGGATTACAGCACCTATCCTTGTGCTTGGTTTTACATCCCTTAGTTGTGTAAAGAAGTCAGCAGCTTGGAATATAACATTATCAGCATTCCAGGTTGATTGGATGAAAGAAGCAAACGAGATATTGGAAAAAGAAGCGAGTGCTAACCGGCTGGCCATTCATATTAACGTGGATACCGGCATGGGACGATTAGGTGTACGCACAAAGGAAGAACTTTTAGAAGTAGTGAAAGCCTTAAAGGCAAGTAAATTCCTCAGATGGACAGGGATTTTCACACATTTTTCGACAGCTGATGAACCGGACACAACACTCACAAAGCTGCAGCACGAAAAATTCATCAGTTTTCTCAGCTTTTTAAAAAAACAGGGGATTGAGCTGCCCACCGTGCATATGTGCAACACGGCTGCAGCTATCGCTTTTCCGGAATTTAGCGCTGATATGATCCGTTTAGGTATCGGCTTATATGGTTTATATCCTTCAGCCTATATTAAACAACTAAATCTCGTTAAGCTTGAACCTGCGTTAAGTTTAAAGGCGCGCATCGCTTATGTGAAAACCATGCGGACAGAACCCCGAACCGTTAGCTATGGTGCTACATACGTCGCAGAGCCTAATGAAGTAATTGCTACACTCCCGATTGGCTATGCTGACGGCTATTCTCGTGCCCTTTCCAATCGCGGGTTTGTTCTTCATCGCGGAAAACGAGTGCCAGTGGCAGGAAGAGTAACAATGGATATGATCATGGTCAGTTTAGGAGAAAACGGTGAAGGTAAACAAGGAGATGAAGTCGTGATTTACGGTAAGCAAAAAGGAGCCGAGATTTCCGTTGATGAAGTGGCTGAAATGCTCAATACGATTAACTATGAAGTCGTGTCTACATTAAGCCGCCGCATCCCTCGTTTTTATATAAGAGATGGCGAGATTTTTAAAGTATCAACTCCAGTATTATACGTATAGAACATCTTAAAATGCTGAATCAAGATCCCTCTACCAGGGGGATTTTGTTTTTTCTGAAACTAAAAAAATCCCTCCTATAAGAAGAGAGATTTTCAACATATTTATACCTCAATAACTGATTGTTCAGGAGTATTATGATCGTGTCGAGAACGAAAATGCTCTTCTAATTCTTCAAGTGTACGCCCTTTTGTTTCCGGCATGAATTTGTATACAAAACCGATTGCCAATACACCTAAAGCCACAAATATAAAGAATGTAAAAGACAAACCTACAGAGCTAAGCAAGATCGGGAAAGCAAAACCGATCACAAAGTTTAATATCCAAAGGAAAAAAACACTTATCCCAGAACCAAGTCCTCTTAACCTTTGAGGGAATATTTCCGCTATGACAAGCCAAGTCACAGGTCCTACACACCCTTGCATAAAGGCAAGAAATAAAACGGTCAAAGAAAGCACTACATAAGGAAGTGCCATAGATCCATCAAGCACAATTGAGAAAATCGCAATCAATAGGAGAGCTGTAGTCGTCCCCGCCAAACCAATCAATAATATTGGACGCCGTCTCACTTTTCCGACCAGCCAAATCCCAAATATAACTGCAATAACTGATATCAGCCCATTTCCAATATTAGCGATTAAAGCCGCTTTTGTACCAAAACCAGATTCTTTAAGGATTTGTGTGCCATAATACATAATCGAGTTCACACCTGTAATTTGATTCACTATGGCAACACCGATTCCAATCCATAAAAGACGGCGCAGCCATGGTGTAGAAAAGTCCTTGAGTGATGCCTTTTCTAGTGCTGTATCTTTTTCTACCGCTTCTTGAATTTCTCTACATTCAGCTTCTGCACGTTTATCTTCTCGAATTTGTTTAAGAACTCGCAGCGCCTCACTGTTTTTGCCTTTGGAGATTAGCCATCGGGGGCTTTCTGGTACCTTAAGCATACTGGCAAATAACATGATAGCCGGTACAGCACAAATGACAAGCATGTATCTCCAAACATGTCCCGTATTTGCCATTGTTACACCGAGGATCGCATTAAAAACATATGCTAAAAATTGCCCGCCAACAATCATTAGTTCATTTTGGCTTACCATACGCCCTCTCTTCTCATGCGGTGCCATTTCTGCTAAAAAGGCCGGCACCATCGCCGAGGCTCCTCCAACAGCCAGCCCCAGTAAAAAACGAAAGGCCACCATGATGAAAACATTAGGTGCTAACGCTGTTCCCAGTGATGCCAGGAAAAATAAAAAGGAAAGATTAAGGATCATTTTACGGCGGCCATAACGATCAGCCAATCTTCCGCATAACAACGCTCCAAACGCGGCTCCTAATAAAAGAATACTCGTAACAAGCCCTTCTGTAACCGGTGTTAAATCAAGCTGATCTGGCCTTGCCATAAAAGGTAAAGCTCCATTTATAACTCCGGTGTCATATCCAAAGAGAAGCCCTCCAAAAGTTGCTGAAATCATTATTAATTTCAACCTTCGATTTCGATGTTCATTCATATCCATTTCCCCTGCCTTTATTAAGAATACTTAATAAGCTCTTTCAGTGTGGATATTGAGTCAAAACTAAAGTCATCTCTATCTTAGATTTTCGCCTCTGGATTTGTAACCGTTTACATTTTAGCCAATAGAATAAACCTAAGCTATTAGTTGTTATGTTGTAGTAATGTTTTTGTCACATTATTGTCATTTCTCATATTATCATAATTCTAAAAGCATTTTCAGTCAATATTATTTTCAGGATTATTTATTTCCGCTATGTGATGGTGATGTTTTGATCATCTCGTTGTGAAGTTAACTATTGGCAATTTGGAGTGTTATAAGTTCCCTTGAAGTTTTCCATTCACAAAAAATGTCCATATCGTTATAATGATAATGTTTAATCGCAAAAAGAGAAAATGATAAAGAGGGAATCAATATGAAGAAGATTTTGATCAGTATGATCGCAATCGTTTTAAGTATTACTTTGGCAGCTTGCGGATCAAATCACGCAGCCAAAAACCATTCAGATTCTAATGGGACGGAGCAAGTCTCTCAAGATACTCAATCTAATGAATATAGTCAGACAGAACAAAAGGCTGGCACGCCTCATTCAAAAAATCATAAGAAATTGATCGATGTTACATTAGATAGAGCAATAGATGGAGATACGATTAAGGTTATTTACAACGGAAAGAAAGACACAGTTCGCTACTTGCTCGTTGATACACCTGAGACGAAGAAACCAAATTCTTGTGTTCAACCATACGGTGAGGATGCGTCGAAACGAAATAAAGAATTGGTCAACAGCGGTAAGCTACAGCTGGAATTTGATAAAGGCGATCGCAGAGATAAGTATGGAAGACTGTTAGCATACGTTTATGTTGACGGCAAATCTGTTCAAGAGACATTATTGAAAGAGGGATTGGCCAGAGTAGCATATGTATATGAGCCTAACACAAAATACATAGACCAATTCAGACTAGATGAGCAAGAAGCAAAGTCAGATAAACTGTCAATTTGGAGTAAGAGCGGTTATGTGACGAACAGAGGATTTAATGGCTGTGTGAAATAGAAAAACACTGTTTGTTAAAAAAAGCAGCAAACCTAGCAGAATGCAGTTTCCAAAGAATTAGAAAGAGATGATGGCGTGTCTAGTTTCCATTCTGCTTATCAAGCGGGCTTGTCAAGAAAAGTGTGTAAGTTATTCTAGATATTTCTTCACACGTTCCTTTAGGTGGTCATGAACTAATAGTTGATTCATGACCATAGCCCATTGCTGGATGCGTCCACCATCCCATTTCTTTTCTAATTCTTTTGTTCGTAAAAACAATATTTTTAATAGGGCATTCTCATGGGGGAATGCTCCTTTTTTCGTGACTTTTCGAAAGCTAGAGTGGATACTTTCAACGGCATTTGTAGTGTACATGATTTTACGAATATTACCACCATAATCGAAAAGTTGTTCCACATGAGAAAAGTTTCGTTTCCATACGTCTACAGCTCCAGGGTACGTAGACCACTGCTTTTCAAAAGATTCAAATGCACTGTGACAAGCCTTAAGGCTTGGAGCTCCATACACTTTCTTTAAGGCAGCAGTAAAAGGCTTGTAGTCTTTACTTGGTATATACTTAATCGAATTTCGAATTAAATGAACAATACATCTCTGTACGGTCACATCAGGAAAAATCGCACGTGCTCCTTCTTCCAGACCACTAACGCCATCCATTGAGAGAAAGAAGATATCTTCTACACCACGAGATTTGATTTCATCAAAAATTTGCATCCATTTATGTTTACTTTCCGTTTCATTCAACCACAAACCTAGAATGTCCTTTTTACCTTCTATGGTATATCCTAGTATTGTGTAAACGGCATACTTCTTCGTTTCATAGTCATTACGAATGGTTGTGTAAAGACAATCGACAAACACAAAAGGGTAACAGTTACTTAAGGGACGATTTTGCCACTCTTCTAAATTAGGAAGTACAGTATCCGTAATGTCGGATACCATTTCATGAGATACAGAAAAGCCATAGATGTCTTCTATCGTGGAAGAAATGTCTCGTTGTGACATTCCTCTGGCATACATCGAAATGACCTTATCCTCTATAGAGGATACATCTCTTTTACGCTTTGGAATCAACTGCGGTTCAAATGAACCATCACGATCACGGGGGACTGCAATTTCAACTTCTCCTGCCGTTGTTTTCACGATCTTTTTGCCATATCCATTTCTTCTATTTCTTGTTTCTTTTTCTCCCTTGTCATTGGATTCATAGCCCAAATGGTGATTCATTTCACCTTTTAGCATTGACTCAAACATGGGACCAAATATGTCTTTTAATGCTTCTTGCATATCTTCTACTGATTTAGGCTGATACTGTTCGATAATCTTGTTAGCTAATTCTACGGAGTTCGGATCTCTTTTCAATTTCCCCACTGAAACCACTCCTTTAGCTTTATACTTATTATTCTATCAAATAAAAAACTGTGTGAGTAAGGAACCGTACGCATTCCTTACTTACACAGTTAATATTACACTCCCTATCAAGCTAAAATCATGCAACTAGCCTGTAAAATTTCCACTGTATAGTAACAATAAAAAACACCCCTTCACGTCAATGTGAGGGGGTTATTTGTGTGTAAACATCCTTCCTATTTCATCATAAATCAAGAGATCCCTCTACCGTCGTTAGCACAGTTTCATATATCTTACCCATTGGCATTCCTAAGCTTTCTCACTTCTTGAAGTGTTCGCTGACAGAATACGGTTCCGCTCGTTCGTTTTGTCTGCTGGACACTCCAATACTGTTTAAAGGTTGCGATACCTTATTCTCACCATCTTTTCAAAAGAAGGCAGCCATGTCATCAAAGGCCTTTGATGATGATTGATCATTAATTGTTCTTCGGTTGATCTCCAGACAATAACATCATTAGTTTTTTCGAAAGCTCTTCAAAGCTTGATTGAGATCCTTTGTGTGAGTATAAATGTTCTTATACAAATCAAATAGTGTTTTATATTTTTGAACATTTTGCGCCTTTGGATAAAATGCAGCAGCCTCACGAATGAACTGCTCTGCACATTCTTCAAGGGATTCAAACCATCCGCTTCCAAAGGCAGCCAGCATTGCAGCCCCCATAGCTGGCCCTTGTTCATTTTCTAACTTAATTACCCTCGTATTGAAAATATCAGCTTGCATTTGCAGCCACGTATCATTTTTAGCTCCCCCACCAATAGAAACAACAGTATGAACTGATTTTCCCGCTTCGCGGAATAGCTCAATTGATTCATGTAAAGAGAATGTGATACCTTCCATTATTGCCCTCAAAAAGTGCTTTCTATTGTGGGCTCCATCCATTCCGATCAAGCTTCCCCGAATAGAAGAATCAGCATGCGGCGTTCTTTCACCAACCAAATAAGGAGTGTATAGCAGTCCATTGGCTCCTATCGGAATAGCTTCCACCCCCTGCAATAATTGCTCAAACGATTCGTTTGGTGCAAACGTTCTTTTAAACCAGTCCAAGCTGTATCCTGCAGCGAGCGTGACGCCCATCGTATAAAAAGAATCCTTTTTTCCATGATTAAAAAAGTGGACTTTGCCTTTAAAGTCTCTTTCTTTTTCTTCTTCGTAGGAAAGTATGACCCCTGAGGTCCCAATACTGCATAAAGTTTTTCCGGAAGAAAGGATACCTGCTCCAATAGCGCCGCAAGCATTATCTGCTCCCCCAGCGTACACTTTTGTTTTTTCTAATAGTCCGGTCTTGGCGGCAACGTGCGGAAGCAGCGACCCTACACAATCATGAGATTCAACAAGCGGAGGACAAATATCTGCAGAAATACCAATTTGATTGCAAATATCATTGCTCCACTCCTTGCGAGTAATATGTAAAAGTAAAGTTCCTGCTGCATCGGAGTATTCCGTGTGAATGGCACCGGTCATACGGAATCTCACATAGTCTTTCGGAAGCAAAAACACAGCAGTTTTTTTAAAAAGTTCAGGTTCATGTTCCTTCACCCATAACATTTTAGGTAATGTAAACCCTTCTAAAACACGGTTTTTTGTGATGTCAAGAAGATGATCGCCAAATTTCTCGGTCATCCTTATACATTGAGGCGTTGTTCTGGTATCATTCCAAAGAATTGCATTACGTAACACCTGACAATCTTTATCAAGCAGTACTAATCCATGCATTTGTCCCGAATAGCTTATCCCGTCAATATCCTTGGCTTGAACATTGGATATAGAAACCAATTCAGCCAATGCTTCAATTGTTTGCTGCACCCAGTCTTCAGGATTTTGCTCACTATATCCCGCCTTCTCTTGGATAAGCGGATACCTTTTGGACGTTTCTGCACAAACCTTGCCGTTTTGGTTAACTAAAATGGTTTTAACAGCACTCGTTCCAAGATCTATTCCAATGACATACTTCATTTTTTCACTCCTTGCCCTTTTAAAAAACCATTCACTCTAAATAAATCCTAATTATAGAAGTTACCCGTCATAACAACAAGCAATAGGAAAGGAATCATGACGGGTAATTCAGTGACTTGGTATTGATAGCAGGATCTGGAGCTTATCCTGTTATACTTCTAAAATGTATTGGTTCAATATCGCTTTTAATTTCTCCTGTCTTCCAGATTCGTTTTTAATTAATTTATGATTTAGCGCATATTGCTCAAGTGTGTGAAAATTAGCTCTTCCTTCTATAATTTCAAGACCAATCCCTTCAGTAAAGCTGCGGTAACGATGTTGAATCACATCTTCAAACACACGATCTTCGATTAATTTGTGGGCAACTTTCAATCCTCTTGCAAATGCATCCATCCCTGCAATATGGGCATATATTAGATCATCAGGCTCAAAAGAAGATCTTCTGACCTTCGCATCAAAGTTTAATCCGCCGCTTCCTAGGCCGCCATTTTGCAGGATTTCGTACATTGCTAATGTCGTAGAATATAAATCCGTCGGAAATTCATCCGTGTCCCAGCCTAAAAGAGGATGACCCTGGTTTGCGTCAACAGAGCCAAGCAGACCATGTACTCTTGCCATGCGTAATTCATGTTCGAATGTATGCCCGGCTAATGTGGCATGATTGGCTTCAAGATTTAATTTAAAATGATTGTCTAAGCCATATTGCTTCAAAAAGGCAATGGTTGTTGCTGCATCTGTATCGTATTGATGGGTGGTCGGCTCTTTTGGTTTTGGCTCAATCAAAAACTGCCCTGTGTACCCGATTTCCTTCGCATAATCCACTGCCATATGCATAAATCTAGCCAAATTATCAAGCTCAAATTTTAAATCGGTATTTAACAATGTTTCATATCCTTCACGGCCGCCCCAAAATACATAGTTCTCAGCGCCAAGCTCTTTTGCTGTTTCTAACCCTTTTTTCACTTGTGCTGCAGCATACGCAAACACATCTGCATTGCAAGAAGTCGCGGCACCATGGACGAAACGGGGATTCGTAAACATGTTTGCGGTATTCCATAATAGCTTAACGCCGCTATTTCTCATGTAATCTTTAATCATGCCCACGATCATATCTAAATTTTGGTTTGTCTCTTTTAGCGTACTGCCTTCTGGTGCAATATCCCGGTCATGAAAAGCAAAGAATGGTGCATCTAGTATTTCAAACATCTCAAATGCTGCTTCTACTCTCATCTTCGCTAGATCCATGCCTTTATAGTGATCCCATGGTCTTTGCATCGTAGCTGATCCAAAAACGTCCGTACCATCAGCAGTAAATGTATGCCAATAGGCAATAGAAAATCGCAAATGCTCTTTCATCGTTTTTCCGCCGATTACTTCTTGAGGATTATAATATTTAAATGCTAAAGGATTAGTCGAATCTTTCCCTTCGTAAACCACTTTGTTTGCGCTTCCAAAATAGTTAATTGAACTGGAATGAGATTGAGCCATGTGATTTCCCCCTTAAAAATAAATTCATTCAAATACAAATTCATTTTATTTCATCTTGTAAGTTACCTATTAGTTTGTTGTTTAAACAAACTAACTTATTTTCATCTTATATAACCTCATCAGTATTTTCAATATTTTTTTTAGTTTTTTATGAACACATTAGATATAATAAAGGGAAGATTCGCTATGTACTATGTTCATACTTAATTTAAAGATTAAACAAATGGAGTGGATGAAGTGGATATCGCTGATCAAACCTTTGTCAAAAAAGTAAATCAAAAGTTATTATTAAAAGAAATCCTTAAAAATTCACCTATTTCAAGAGCAAAATTATCTGAAATGACTGGATTAAATAAATCAACTGTTTCATCACAGGTAAACACGTTAATGAAAGAAAATCTGGTATTTGAAATAGGTCAAGGAAAATCAAGTGGCGGAAGAAGACCTGTCATGCTTGTTTTTAATAAAAAGGCAGGATACTCCGTAGGAATAGATGTTGGTGTGGATTATATCAATGGCATTTTAACAGACCTTGAAGGAACGATCGTTCTTGATCAATACTGCCATTTGGAATCCAATTCTCCAGAAATAACGAAAGACATTTTGATTGATATGATTCATCACTTTATTACGCATATGCCCCAATCTCCGTACGGGCTTATTGGTATAGGTATTTGCGTGCCTGGACTCATTGATAAAGATCAAAAAATTGTTTTCACTCCGAACTCCAACTGGAGAGATATTGACTTAAAATCTTCGATACAAGAGAAGTACAATGTGCCTGTTTTTATTGAAAATGAGGCAAATGCTGGCGCATATGGAGAGAAAGTATTTGGAGCTGCAAAAAATCACGATAACATTATTTACGTAAGTATCAGCACAGGGATAGGGATCGGTGTTATTATCAACAATCATTTATATAGAGGAGTAAGCGGCTTCTCTGGAGAAATGGGACATATGACAATAGACTTTAATGGTCCTAAATGCAGTTGCGGAAACCGAGGCTGCTGGGAATTGTATGCTTCAGAGAAGGCTTTATTAACATCTCTTCAGACTAAAGCGAAAAAACTGTCCTATCAAGATATCATAGACCTCGCCCATCTGAATGATATCGGAACCTTAAACGCATTACAGAATTTTGGATTCTATTTAGGAATAGGCCTTACCAATATTTTGAATACTTTCAACCCACAGGCCGTAATTTTAAGAAATAGCATAATTGAATCGCATCCTATGGTTTTAAATTCAATGAGAAGTGAAGTGTCGTCAAGGGTTTATTCCCAATTAGGCAATAGCTATGAATTATTGCCATCTTCCTTAGGACAGAATGCACCGGCATTAGGAATGTCCTCCATTGTGATTGATCATTTTCTGGACATGATTACAATGTAATTTTTTATGGAATGTACAGCTCATCTTTAAAGATGAGCTTTTTTATTCTAGGGGTATTTCTGAAGCAATAGTGACATAGGCACCTTCTCATATGAAAAAAGAGTTCTAAAATAGAAATCTCCTTTTTCATGTGCAAATTATTTTTCTTTATAACGAAAATATCTAAAGTCGGCCGGAATATGATTACCACTGGTATCTTGGCATTGCATCCCTACAAAGGCCCCTGTGAAGAATCCTCCCCCACGGATGTAATCATCTGATAATTTTTTCGATTCCAGTGCTATGTCAATTTTGTGCCAATCTTCTTTGTTAAAAGAATAAAAATAATAATATTTGTCTTTTTCAATATTTACTCTTAAATATACATACTTTACTTCACGAGGAATAACAATTTTATTATTTAATGGCTGTGAAAAAGAAAAGTTGTCACATATTGTTAATTCAAGAATGCGGCCAAGTTCTTCATCATGCGTGACTTGAAGAGCCGTCCAGTTCTCTGTATTGTAGTAATTCACCAATCCAGCGGCTTGTTGAAAATTTTCCGGATAAAACTCAACAGCAGTTTCGGCTTCAAAATGGAGACTTTGCCAGCGTCTGGCTACAAATGCCTGAGTAAATGTCGAGGTCAATGATTCATGACCGAATAATCGTAAATGATTTGGCGCTTGAGTCAATGAACCTAATTCATTCGTGAATGGAATCCTTAAAGTTTGAAAATTTATATTTAATGTTGAATCCTCAAATTCATCAACTTCCGGGTACGTTGCTTCAAATATTGTTTCGGGTATAGAAGGTGCATCTACCTCCAAGCTTCCTTCTTTTCCACCTACTACATAGGGCCATTCATCTTTCCAGTAAAGTTTTTGAATAGCTGTTTCTCTGCCCAAAGGACAGTATCCTCTCTGCTGAAAAATTGAATCATCGTCAGGATGAATAGGACGTCCCGTTAAATGAGCTAAATACCACTCATCTGTATGTGTTTGAACAATGGATGCATGACCACATTTTTGCAATGGATTTCCTGGGTCATGCCATGACGTTAAGATTGGATTATCGGGATGAACTTCATATGGCCCCTCAATATTTGCAGAACGGGCAATTGTAGCAGCATGTTCGTACCGTGTTCCTCCTTCTGCAGTTAATAAATAATAATAGTTCCCGATATGATAAAGATGCGGAGCTTCTGTCAGTTTTCTATCCGTTCCTTCAAATATAACTTTTGGTTTACCGATTAATTTTTGCTCTTTATCAGAATATTCCTGTATAACAATTCCTCCAAATGAGTGCCGATCAATACGGTGATCCCATAACATATTTAATAAATACTTTTTTCCATCCTTATCATGGAACAAAGAAGCATCAAATCCCGAGCTATTTAATGTAATCGGCTCACTCCAATCACCATTAATCGTTTCACAAGTAACTAAATAATTGTGACAATCTTTCCATGCGCCATCTACTACCTTAACATCCGTATAGATAAGCCAAAACTTCCCATCACTATAGCTTAAACATGGTGCCCAAACCCCACCTGAATTTGGATTTCCTTTCATGTCTAATTGTGAAACTCTCTGTAATGGATGTGCAACTAAGTGCCAATTTACTAAATCTTTTGAGTGGTGTATCTGGACTCCCGGAAACCACTCAAATGTAGATACAGCGATATAATAATCCTCTCCTGCCCTACAAATACTTGGATCGGGATTGAATCCTTTAAGTACGGGATTGGTAATCTTCATTTGGGACTCCTCCTCAGTTAATTTTCTTTTTTAAGCTTTGAACGGGTTAACCCCCTAATTTTGGACACATACTACTCTTAGCTCATTATTTCATAGAATTGCTCTTTATTTTAGGTGAGGCAAGAAAATCATCCTGCCTCATACTCTCACTTCTTTAATCGTTAGCTCTTCTGTTTGGTTTCGTTGATAAAATTCATTTGGTGCTAAATCTAAAATACTCGAATGGATTCTTCGATTATTGTAGAAATCCATGTATTCAGCCACCTCATGATACGCATCTGCGTAGGAATGAAAAGCGAACCGCCTCAAACATTCATACTCTAGTAATCGGTGAAACGACTCGATATGGGCATTCATATTCGGTGTTCTCGGCGGAATGCGTTCATGTTCGATGTGGAACGTTTCACATGCTTTCTGAAACGCTAGAGAAATAAATTGTGGACCATTATCCGTTCGAATGACTGGCTTTGTTTCTCTTTCAAATTGCTGACGCTTAAACAAGGCACGCTGCACGAGTTGGCCAGCGTCGTGTCCGGTACAATGTAAACCAATATGATAATCAATGATGGAACGGTCATATACATCAATGAGCGATAGAATAAAGAAGAAACGCTCTTCACCTTCGATGTAGCCGTATTTAATATCTGCTTCCCACAGCTGATTCGATTCAGTGATGATCCGGTTCCTCGCTAATTTTCTTGGATAGTGGAACTTCACTTCTCGCTGTGGCTGTAGGATATCGAGTTCCTTACATAATCGGTACACTTTCTTTTTGTTAATCTGTAGCGCATACTCGCTTCGAAGGCGGAGGCACAACTTTCGATAGCCATAGACACCGGCTTCACCTGAGATGAGTTCCATCAGCCATTCCTGTATTTGTTCATCCGGTATTTTTTTGCCGTTCTTAGTGAGTGAATAGCCCGGAATGGGTCTGCCCTCACTTACTGACTTTTCTTCTTTCTTGTATTGATAATAGTACGTAGAAGGAGAAATCTCTAAAATCTTCAGGACTTTACGGACGGCATAACCTTTCGCAATCCACTCATTCGCTATTTCAAGCGTTTCAGTAAGTGAGGGTTCTTCTTTTTTAGTACGTCACGGAGAATGGAAATTTCTAAATCTTTTTCGCCTAACAGCTTTTTAAGCTGGTCATTCTCCTCCTCCAACTGTTTGATCCCTGAGGGAGAAACAATATCTTGAATGCCGGAATGATCTAGATTGCCTTTTTCCTGAAAAGCTTTTACCCATTTGCTTACGAGATTTGGACTGAGCTCGTGACGTCTCGCCACCAAAGCTTTATTGCCTGTTTCAATTGCTTCTTGTACCACCTGTTGTTTAAATTCAGCAGAATGTTTTCGTCTTTGCATCACAAAAGCCCCCTTATTTGGCAACCTTAAGTATAAAACCACTCTTAGTAGGTGTCCAAATTCATTAGGGGGCTAAATAGTGAAATCATCAATATGATCCAAATAAACTTTGTCTCTATTCTCTAATTCTCGAACCATGTTTTTATATTTTTTCTCATCTAAGTTATAGAAATTAATATCAATTAAAGCTAGAACAAGCAAGAACACGGGAATAATCGTTGTTGTAATTAAAATCCCCATTAATGCCGCCGGGGTTTGTGCCTGATTTGCTACATATCCAAACTTATCAAGAACCAGACCCGGAACAACTCCTCCTAAGGCCATACCAAACTTAAAGAAAAATCCGATGATAGCGTAAATGAGCCCACCCATTCTTTTCCCAGTCCTGTACTCTCCATATTCAATTGTTTCAGGAATAAGCGCCCACATATATCCCCCGGCAGTGAGACTTCCAGCAGCAGCGATTAATCGACAGACAAGTATGAGGTATACATTACTTGGCGGAGCAAACAGTAAAGCTAAGAGGCCGATAATATTCAGTAATAATGCATAGTTTAGTAATTTCTTCTTCCCCAAAAATTGATGAAGCCTTGGAATAAACGGTAAAATGACCAAAGCGGGCAAACTTCCTATCAAACCGTACCACTTCACCAAATCCTCTCTTTCTAAGTTATATGTTACGTAATAAATGCCAACCGAATTACTGATGGAATTCACTCCAAAAATAATAATAAAGAAAATACTTAATACAACAAGTGGACGATTAACACGAAACTGCTCAAATATATCCGTAAATTTAATTTTTTCTTCGGATTTTTGAAGAGTGACCCGCTCTTTTGTGCTTTTAAAACAAAAGATTAAAAGGCACCCGCCTATCATTCCCAAAATACCCATGGTTAGTTGCCAGCCAAGAGACTCGTTGCCGGAAGTATCGCTTAAATAAGCAGCCAGTAAGGGAACAAAAAATGCAACGACAAGTCCCCCAAGATTCGCAAATAACATGCGAACAGAAGTTATACTAACAACTTCTTGATTATTTCTAGTCATTGCAGAAGTTAACGCGCCATATGGAACGTTTATCGTTGTGTATGTAAGCGACAAGCCAACATAGGTTATATAGGCATATACTAATTTCCCCATATCCGAAAAGTCTGGTGTTGTAAAACAGAGTATTGCCAGTATGACAAATGGAAAAGCTCCGAATAAAAGATACGGTCTAAAGCGTCCAAATCTGCTGTTCGTTCTGTCAACTATTGTTCCGATAAAAGGATCAGCGAGAGCGTCGATTATTCTAACCACTAAAAACATAGTACCGGCTGCTGCTGCCGATAAACCAAAAACATCTGTATAGAAGAACAAAAGATACGTAGACACTGTTGCATAAATTAAATTACAAGCAAAATCTCCAGACGCATATCCAACTTTTTCAACCATGCTAATCTTCTTTACATTTTCACTGAGCATGATTTCTCCCCTTTTCGATCCTTTAATATGGAACAGTGTGAAACGGTATAACAATTTCTCCAATTTACGGTCAGTAAACTTTTATAAAAGCGCTTTCAAAACAGTGCAAAAAAATATGGTGATCAGCAAGCAAAAAATTCATCTTTTTTCGTCATACCTTATATACCTGGAAAAGGATAAAAGCCTCATTCTTTCGTTTCTTATATTGTTTAGCTCCATTAAATCGATCCTCTTATCCCCCTTCCATCCATATTCAGTAAGACCTTATCTTTGTGGACAATGAAAGTTCATCTTGTTAGTTTGTTGACCGAACAAACTAACTTGTTTTAATATTATAAAATCCTTTCAACTTTTTCAACATCTTTTTCAGAAAGTTTAAGCATTGTCTCGAATAATATTTAAGAATGCACGTATCAATTAATGACACCCAGTCTTTTTGTTACAGTTTGTTACTTACTCATAATCATTCCAAAGACTAAGGAAACAGGATTCTTATGTTCAATCATATGGCAACAATGTGAACTATGCGAAACAAGGAAGTGGTTAGCAGCGGTAAGCTGCAATTAGAGTTTGATAAAGTTGATCACAGATAATTATAGAAGACTGTTAGCCGGGCGTTTTGGTTAATGACAAGTCTGGTCTTGAAACATAATTGAAAGAAGGATTGGCCAGAGTGGCTTATGTTATGAGCCAAACACTATTTATCTAAATATTAAATTAAGAATCCAAGCAAATTCCATGTTGTCTTTTGATGCGACTTTGTTATTGAAATTGGAACAAAAGAGGAATACAGAAATCAGTTCTGTATTAGTTTATTCAATATATTGATTTTCCTTTGGTCTTTATAGTTCTTCTTTGTTCTTCTATAGCCATCTAATAAAGACTTTTTATAAACCTTGAGGTAATCATCAATCGTTAGCAAATGATATTTCGCTCCACCATCCTCAAATACCTCTAAGTTATTATAGTCTACATCTGCAAATGGTTTTAAATCCTCGATGTAAGCAATGCCTATTTTAGTATTAGTTTTCTTAAATTCATGCTCATGTAAATCAACCATTTTGTATCCATGCAGTTCCATCACTTTTTTTAGTTTTTCCCACTTTTCCTCTAAAAAAATTAAAGGAATAAGGAGATCAATATCTTCTGGAGAAAAGTCTAACCCAGTTACCTTTTCAAGACCTAAAGATCCATATAATAATGGAATTATGTCTAACTCTTTATTAAACGTTTTAGCTATATTGATAAATTCATTATACAATTTCATTTTTCATCCCCATTATTTGGTGATTAATTATTAAGATTCAACTGGCTCTTGAATTTTCATAAGTCCTTCAATACTTTCATGTGGTATATATCTCAAAGGGTAATTTTTTCAAACATCCTGAAAGTCATCTGTACAATATCTAAAAAGCCTTGAAAACTGAATTAAAGAAAAACATCAAAATGATAATGGCTAGCACAACAACAATTTCAAAAGTATGTGAACTGCCATCTTCTTTTTCTCGTTCTTTCTTCTCCCTCATTTGTTCCCTATATTTTCTTTGTATTTCATTCTTTTTCCTATCCACCTTACTCGACCCCTTTCAACATAAAGTAAAGGCAAGCAATTCTGAAATTTTTTTATTCCTTCTTTTGACAAGTTCGAAAATACCAATGTATAAGCGTAATGCCTAATGGATTAAACTCCAAATAACAAAGCCCCTCCGATAAACCAAAAAAAGGAAATGGAAACATAATTGCATTTAAGACAATCCCATATAAAGCACACCGTTTATTTGTCTTTATTGAAACGAACGCTAAAATGATTCCTATAGGAGAAAGTAATAATGGAAAAAACACCGGCATTCCTTGCCATGGAATTGACATAACTCCCGTAAAAAAATTAATAATTAGGATAGCTGAGATAATTGGAATCGTGATTGAAAAAACAGCTGCAGTTTTTTAACATTCATATTGAAAGCAAGTCTCCGTTCTCTTTAAAATCGTAGTTTTATTTAATCTTGAGAAAGTTTGTCAAAATCTCTTTCTTTCATTTCAGGCAGAGTTATATCAATCCCTAACATTTTTATTAATTCTTGTACATAGCTTTTTATTGCAAGCATATTAAATGGGAAATCGAAATCAAATTCCTCTTTAGCGCTTAGAATATCCATTGCATACGAACAGTTATGCTTCATACCCAAAAGAATACGATTGATCAGATAACTCAAAGTGAGTAACTAAATAAACACTAATATGGTTACCACCTTGAGAATCAAAATCCTCTAATCTTTCCTCAAGTACTAATAAAAATGCAGATCTCTCATCATCACTTAAGACCAACTGAAAAAATTCTAAGTTTCTTAGTTTCAATAACCGTTTAAATCTTGTATGTAGTGCCCTCATAATCTAATTCTGCCTTTCCTGGTATAAATCGTTTTAGAAAGAGTATTATATGTATTTATATGTATTTATATTCTTCTACCCAGTTGTGATATTTTTCATTAAGTGGACGTATTCGTTTGAAATCAAGAGCTATGACTTCACATCCTCGGTCATCATAGATAAAGAAAATAATGTCTTTTGTAATGTTCACAAAGAAAACATCAGGGTAATCAATAGAGTAACCCCCGAATCTCGGTTTCAATGGAAAATCTTCATTACTGGCTGCTTTAAGTAGTTCAGCTACATGTAAGTCTCGAGGTTTGCATAACAAGGAAAATTGTTGCATCTCGTATTCTTCAGCTTCATCTATCTCAAACGGGTAGGAATATGTCTTTACTTGAATTTGATTTAAATAATTTTTACACTTTAGAAACGGTTGGTACACCTTCAATTTTTTTATAAATTTGTCATTGGTTTTGTGCTTATACATATTCGTCACAAGGAATATGTCATCGTTTTGTTCAAATAATTGATTGAAAATGGTTGAGATTTGCTCATATACAAACCGAAATCTCTTAAGATTCAATTCTTCATTCTCTTTGAGTTGGTAAATATTCCCCCCCGAGATAGAAATGGATTCCTATGCTCCATTGATTATAGATGCTAGGAATGAATTCGAGGTTTTGAAACCTTTCCTCCATATACTCCATTATCTTCATTTAGACATTCTCACTTTAGAAATATGATCTTTTTGGAATATCAACAACTCATGCAGTTCGATGTTTTGATAGGGACAGACTTTATCAAACAGCTCTCTCGGATACCGCTCCATTTCGTCATTATATAGCTTTCTGACAGTTGGATACTCATGATCAATATCTCTGGAAAGTTTCCGGATACTGATCTTTCTTTGGTCTATAATCGTTTTTAACTTTGATTTAATCATATTCTCACCTTTTAGTTATTTTTGATCACTTAAAATGATCATTAAGTTTATAATGGATCCTTGACCTCGCTGAATTTAATAATCCCGCTCTTCATGTTCAAATCCATAAGTACCTTTTATCCACACATCGCCGCAGTCTGGACTTTTTGTTATTTCCAACTGATCACCTTCTACTCGGTCTGCTGCACTGTAGTCCAAATAACTTCCTGTGAATTCTTTCTCGCTCCTTGATAATATCCATCAGTTAGAGCTATTCTGCTAAGTTTCATATTTAGAGTACAGTCTTTATTATTGTGTATTGTGAATTTAACCAAGTGAGGTCAAAATTCCGGTCGATCAAAACAAAGTCTACATTTGTTTAATCCACCGTTAGCTTTGCTTCAGCATTCGGAAGAGTAAAACTTGAGACTAAGCCTAAGCAAACCAAAGTTAAACGATTAACCCTTTTCATCCCTCTCTCCCTTACCCATTTATGGCATAATTCGGTAAATAAAAGGGGCTTTTTGACCGTGCATAAGGAAAAGGATTGTGATGATTTAAGCTACGCTGCTACCCTCCCAATGTTTTGCAGAAAAACCGAGTCCCAGATCCAAAATATTACGGCAAATGAGACGCTAAACAAGTAAATTTCATATCCCATCAGAAAGTTTAAGGTGTTTTTTGGATCAGTAATGAAAGCGAAGAATAACCATACTAAGAAGGAAAAGAATATGTATATGAGTAAATATTTCGCGTTAAACCTTTTTGGATTGCGATTTAAGAAATATTGAACAGGTGCAGCAAAGATTAAATAAAAGATAAAGAGAAGAACACTTATTAGGAAGTATGGTATGTAGCCGTCATAACCAATGCCAAAAACATAAACAACAGCAGCTGATAACGCGGACAAGACATGAACAAATATGATCCTTAAAACTTGCATGTTTATAACCTCTTTCTTAATGAATGCTTCTTAAACATTGTCTAGATCCTCCTTAAAACTACTGTTCTACTTAGAAATTAAACATCTTGGTCGCATTTCTCATTCTTCCGCCATTGAATAGTATTTCGGCGAGTTATTGCAACAGTTATTAATAGTAGAGTACCGACAATAAGCAACATAAAAAAGATCACAAACAGCGAACCTGTTCCCGGAACAATTTCTTCATAGGTAATAAAGCGCTCCTCCCCCTGCAGGACGAAGAACCGAGAATTTTCAAGAAAGGCTAGATGAAAAGCGATAGACGTCCATAAGCTTCCTGTTACAATACGGAGGAGTTGAAGGATGAATCCAAAACCCAACAATAAAACAATGTAATCTAATGTGATAGCAGATGATTCAACTCCAGCTATATATTGTAAACCACTTACAATTATTGGTGCAAGCACAAACAGGATTGGCTGTAGGAGTAAGGCCATAAAACAGTTCCAACGCTTATTTAGAGCATAGTACACCGTCCCCCGAAAAGTTAATTCCTCTGGAAAAGCTTCATAAAAGAAAGCGATAATCATATTTAAGAGCAATACTGTCACTAAATGGACAGAGAAGTGAAATTGTGTAATTTTGATCCAGCCTAATAAATGGGCGATAGCGAAACCAGACCCGGATAATACAATCACATATATTGCTCCTATTATGGCATTCGGAATGGCTTGCCGCCACCCAGACAGTCCTATAGAATAAAAGGGTCTACTAGACATCCGTTTAAGAAGAATGTAGAGCAACGGGACAGTTATTAATGTGACTAAACCTGCTTGGATGCCTTGCTTCAAAAGCTTGGAAGCTCCTGCTTGGCTAGCCATTGAACCGACTAAAGTAGCAAAAAACAAAGCAAATACGAATGTTCCCCAACTGAGCAAGACAGTTCCTAACCATTTATGATGATTGTCTGGGCTTGTCAAGAAAAGTGTGTAAGTTATTCTAGATATTTCTTCACACGTTCCTTTAGGTGGTCATGAACTAATAGTTGATTCATGACCATAGCCCATTGCTGGATGCGTCCACCATCCCATTTCTTTTCTAATTCTTTTGTTCGTAAAAACAATATTTTTAATAGGGCATTCTCATGGGGGAATGCTCCTTTTTTCGTGACTTTTCGAAAGCTAGAGTGGATACTTTCAACGGCATTTGTAGTGTACATGATTTTACGAATATTACCACCATAATCGAAAAGTTGTTCCACATGAGAAAAGTTTCGTTTCCATACGTCTACAGCTCCAGGGTACGTAGACCACTGCTTTTCAAAAGATTCAAATGCACTGTGACAAGCCTTAAGGCTTGGAGCTCCATACACTTTCTTTAAGGCAGCAGTAAAAGGCTTGTAGTCTTTACTTGGTATATACTTAATCGAATTTCGAATTAAATGAACAATACATCTCTGTACGGTCACATCAGGAAAAATCGCACGTGCTCCTTCTTCCAGACCACTAACGCCATCCATTGAGAGAAAGAAGATATCTTCTACACCACGAGATTTGATTTCATCAAAAATTTGCATCCATTTATGTTTACTTTCCGTTTCATTCAACCACAAACCTAGAATGTCCTTTTTACCTTCTATGGTATATCCTAGTATTGTGTAAACGGCATACTTCTTCGTTTCATAGTCATTACGAATGGTTGTGTAAAGACAATCGACAAACACAAAAGGGTAACAGTTACTTAAGGGACGATTTTGCCACTCTTCTAAATTAGGAAGTACAGTATCCGTAATGTCGGATACCATTTCATGAGATACAGAAAAGCCATAGATGTCTTCTATCGTGGAAGAAATGTCTCGTTGTGACATTCCTCTGGCATACATCGAAATGACCTTATCCTCTATAGAGGATACATCTCTTTTACGCTTTGGAATCAACTGCGGTTCAAATGAACCATCACGATCACGGGGGACTGCAATTTCAACTTCTCCTGCCGTTGTTTTCACGATCTTTTTGCCATATCCATTTCTTCTATTTCTTGTTTCTTTTTCTCCCTTGTCATTGGATTCATAGCCCAAATGGTGATTCATTTCACCTTTTAGCATTGACTCAAACATGGGACCAAATATGTCTTTTAATGCTTCTTGCATATCTTCTACTGATTTAGGCTGATACTGTTGTAAACGCTAGAATATAATTGACAGTTTTTGCTCAACGTAATTTTACATTTTTGCTTCAATAAGCTAGAACTCTAGTAAAATAATAGAAGGTGTTATTTTACTAGGGGGGACAGCGTCTTGGAGGAGAAGTTAATGCTTTATTTAAATATTCAACAGTTACATCAACGGAAGTTTAAAGTATCTCAAATTGCACAGGAGCTCAAAGTATCGAGACCAACCGTTTATAAATATTTAAAAATGACATTTGAAGAGACAAAAGCATACATGGAACAGCTACAAGGCAAAGGTAAGAAATTGGATCCCTACAGGGATTGGATTATCGCTTGGCTTGAAGAATACCCTCATCTCAGTGCAGCACAAATCCACGATTGGCTCTTAGAGCGTTATCCAGATTTAGTTGTTGGCGAGAGTACAGTAAGAGCCTATGTGAAAGAGATACGGGAGATTTATCAGATTGAGAAAAAAGTAATCATTCGGCAGTATGAAGCAATCCCTGAACAACCTATGGGTAAGCAAATCCAGGTGGATTGGGGAGAAACGAAACAGAAGACCACTGAAAAGAATGAAATCAAACTATATTTCATCGCTTTTGTCTTAGCTCACTCTCGATACAAATACATGGAGTGGCAGGACCGGCCTTTTACGACAAATGATGCCATACGATGTCATGAAAATGCATTTCAATTTTACGGAGGACGTACAGAAGAAATTGTGTATGATCAGGATCGTTTAATTACAGTAAGCGAAAATTCAGGTCAGCTACTTTTAACTTCTGAATTTCAAAGCTATGTAAATGATCGTAAGTTTAAAGTTCATTTATGTCGTAAGGCAGACCCAGAATCAAAAGGAATGATTGAGAACGTTGTAAAGTACATAAAGGGAAATTTCGCAGACAGCCGAGTATTTAGCAATATTGAAGATTGGAATAACCGTGCGTTACAGTGGCTACATCGCACTGGAAATCAACATGTTCATCAGACAACGAAAAAAAGACCAGCTGAAGTGTTCCCCGTCGAAAAGCAACACTTACAGCCCGTCTCTTCACCACTCTCATACGAAAGCGTCATTACCCCAAGTATAACAAGGAATATTAGTAAGGACAATACAATACGGTTCAAATCAAACCGTTATTCCGTTCCTCTCGGAACGTATAGTGCAGTCTCTGATAATGAGGTTTTTATTGAAGTCACTTCGAGCCAACCACCAACGCTGATTATCCGTAAACAGTTGGATGGAGAAGTAATTGCTGAACATAGCATTAGTAATGAAAAGGGAAAGCTTATTCAACATCTACATCATATCCGGGATCGCTCAAAAGGTATTGAAGAATTTAAGCAACAACTTGTTTCACATTTTGAAGATCAGGAACGTGCAACTTCTTATTTAAATGAAATTTGTTTAAGATACCCACGGTATCGGCGTGATCAGCTCATAATTATTCAAAACGTCATTGAGAAATACCCAATGTGGATTGAAGCCACTTTGACTAAATGCCTGATAGATAAACTTTACAGCGCCAATGACTTTCGGGATATCGCAAACCATCAAAATGCATTACAAACTGAATGTACCCAAAAGGTGAAGATTCCCTTTATAAAACATTCAAGTCAAGACAACATCATAGTGACAACTCGCTCTCTTACTGCTTACACAAGTATTTTAGGGGGTGAACCACAGTGAATAAAACTGTAAATGACTTGCAGGAGCACTTTCGCCAATTAAGGTTATCCGAAACAGCTGAGGAGCTACCAAAGCTCCTACGTGAGGCTGAAAAATCTTCTTGGACGTATTTAGAATTTCTTGAATCTATCACACGTTATGAACTAAGAAAACGTGAAGTAAAAAGTTTAGAAAAAAGAATGAAGTGGGCGCACTTCCCTTACGTGAAGTCACTAAGTGAATTTAATTTAGAAGAGCAAACAGCTTTAACGGGGCGCCAATTGACCCAGCTCGCAGAGCTAAACTGGCTTGAGCAGCAGTATAATTTAATTTTATTGGGACCGCCAGGTGTTGGTAAAACATTTTTAGCAATCGGTTTGGGAATTGAGTCTATTCACAGAGGTTTCAACGTCTATTTCGTAACTATGGGTGAGCTTATTCATCTTTTAAAAACGGAAGAATTTCTAAATAAATCAAAAGTGCAGCTAAAGCGATTAAGAGGCGCCGATCTGGTCATTATTGATGATTTAATGTACATGGCAATGGATCAACGAGAAGCGAATTTGTTTTTTCATTTAATTAATCATTTGTATGAACGAAGTTCCATCATTCTCACATCTAATAAAAGCCCTGAACAGTGGGGTGAATTAATGGGAGATCAAGGAATTACCACTGCAATTTTAGATCGTGTACTTCATCGTGTAGAAGTCATTCATATGGATGGAGATAGCTATCGAATGAAACATCGAAAAAGTGTATTTTCAGCAGAAGTGTAAAAAGCAAATAAGCAAAAAATGTAAATTTTGACTTGACGTCTACAACTGTTCGATAATCTTGTTAGCTAATTCTACGGAGTTCGGATCTCTTTTCAATTTCCCCACTGAAACCACTCCTTTAGCTTTATACTTATTATTCTATCAAATAAAAAACTGTGTGAGTAAGGAACCGTACGCATTCCTTACTTACACAGTTAATATTACACTCCCTTTTAAGAAGTGAAATTTCAACTTCGTATTGGCTTCCATAAACTCTGCTAATTTTTTGCACTTCTTCCTTTGAGCTGAAGAAAATAACTTTAAAATCATCATTTACGTATTGAACTACAAAAAAACATCAAAATCATCAAATGTATTTTTATTTATCGAAATAAAACCACTTGATTGAGCTGTTGTTTTTACACTAATCCGTCTGCCATCACTCACAACATCAAATCCATGCTGATTAGTTTGACGTGCCAGAGTGCCGTTGGTTTGGATTGCACAAATGAATTCACCGATTCTGCCAATTAAATGCCTCAATTCTGTAGGCTTACAGTTCAATACATTCATTTCATATCTCAGGATTTGTTTATATTCATTATAAAGGTTTACAAGTTGTTCTTTACTAATGATTTCGGCTTGATCATGTTTTTGGTTATTAGTAATAGGTACTTCTCGGAGTGATTTAACACCGTTTACCCATTCGCCTACGATAACTTCCTTATCTTCCCCTTTTGATTTTTCTGAAAATAAGTCCTGTATAAAGAGAGTTTTCACCTAAGTATTTGTAAGAACTTCTATTCACATATTCAAAGAGGTGCTTATTAAAAGAAATCCCCTTATTATACCGGTTATAACAATAATCTGATAAAATAATGCTATCCGGATTAGTTCCGTATTTTTCTTGAAGGGTTTTCTTTACTTCTTGAGGTCTAACCAACTCATTGATCTTATTTTTCAAAGCATCTTTAATTTGCTCGTAAATTGTCATTATACTTCCCTCAAATTGCAGTTTCTTTGGTTGTTGAAATTAGTCATAATTTTTTCTTTTGCCGAAGTGTTATTCTGAAACCAGTTTATAATACTCTTGGAGATTCGGATTTACTTCCCAATATTTCGTTCCATTAGAAGACACTAGCATATCAAACCATATCTCAAAATTAGAATTTAAGTTAATTGCATCTTCAATATCGTCAATTGAGTCTAGATATAACATATAACCTAATCCTTTTTTTGATTTGTTTGTGTCTATGACATACCTTCCATCAAAATGATATCCTATTAATAAGTATCCCTCTGGGAAATCTTGAACCTCATTATATTCAACGATTCCCTCTAAGCTAAGTATTTCAATGCCATCAAACATTTCCATCCCATTGTGTTGTAACAAAAACTCTTTAAAGTCATTAGGAAAAGTAACACCTAATTTCTTTTCTAAGCAGCTAATTTCTTGAGGAGTTGCTGGATTTTTGAAATGAAAAGTAGCATCTTCCAAGACATAACCCCCATGATGGAACACAGGAAATGTACCATATTTAGTAACTGCTTTCTTAATACCATCTAATGTCATGTGAACTAACTTTCCTTCTTCCATAAATGCTCCTCCTCCTTAAATCATCTCACTAAATTTTACCATACAGAACATTAAGATAAATTTAAAAGGGACATAAACTGTTTATTAAGAAACAATTTTACTCATAATTAAAGCAGGATTAGTGGTGAACAAAATGTAAGTGTTATATGCTGTTTTAATTACTACCCTATCTGTTGAGCCATAAGGAAACCCAATCCTTACTGCGCTTTTCTCCTCTCCCCCATAGTTTGGATCAAGAAATACATCATTGATTTCTTTGATTGGAATTTCAATTTTGGATAGCTGCCAATTGATAATTAAGTTTTCATTTGATTTTTCAACGTTGATTCCAAGCATAAAAACATTCCCCTTTTGACTATGAATTCAGTGAAACAAACACGCTTTAAAATTTAATAAATCCAAAAAGTTATACTTACAGGAAATATGACTATAAGCAAAAGAGCCCTTTCAGGCCCTTATTTTTCTTTTACCCTTGGTATGAATTTGTTACAAACTCTTTTGCTTTATTAGCAACAGTTTCCCAAGTGGCGGCAGCATGATCAAGATCCGCAGAAAGCTTATTGATATCCTCATTCTCAAACCCTTGGGCGAGTGAATAAAATTGATTTTCTATAGAATGCCAGATGCCTTCGATTTATCCTATAAACTCCTTAGACTTTTCTGCTTGAGCTATTAAATTAACCAAGTCTATATTGATACTGTGAAGCATCCCCAAAACTTTTACTTCTAATGAAAGTTGTGCATCTATATTGTTTAACTTATTCAGAAAATGATCAATTTGTTGTTTAACTGATTGTATATCGGAACACTCTAATATTTCAGATACAATAAAACCAAATAAAGGCCCTAGATCAAAGCTGAATTTTACTTTCTCATTAATATCTTGCCCTTCAACAAATATACCCAATAATTTTTTTAATCCTAAGAACATATTTATTGAATCATGCATCTCACTCTCATCATTATACTGTGAATCTAAATATGCGACTTCTTTTTCTAAAGAATTATTCAATTGTCTAACACCTATACAGTCGTTACTACCTTGAAGAAGGGAATTTAATTGGTTTTGAACCTCTTTCATAGACTGTTGTTGTTGATTGAGTATTCCAGCAAGCTTTGAACAGGAAGACTGAAATTGCTTCGCAACCTCTTGTCTTCCTTGTTCATTGCTATCGTTAGACATTATTTGTAATAATTTTATATCACTATTTATCGTTCTAGTTGCCAAAGATCCAATATTATTAATATCGTTAACCATATTAAGAACACTGCTGAATAAATTCTTCATCCACCAGTTACACAACTGTTTATATTCGTTATAAACATCATATATTTTTTGAAAATCTTGAGGGATTTCAACGTCATCGGGTATAGCCAGATAAGTTTTCATCTCTTCATCGCTCACAGGTAAACCCGTTCCAGTAAGAATATCCGCTTGAGTATTTGCCCAGAATCTAGTAGATATTAAAAGCCCCTCTTTTTCCAAAAGACCTTGAGGCCCATATCCTAGATATAAGTGAAGAAACGTTTAAAAATTGACTGAGTTAATAAAGAAATATCTGAATGGAATGCCTAGTTCCCCACCCTGCTTACCAACATAAAATGGACAAGGATCAAGACAACTAAGCAAATGAACGTTGATTGAAAGCGCTCTGCGGCTTTCTTTTTATTTCTCGAATTGTTTGTCATTGAGTAAAAATATTAGCGCCTCTTCAATTTCTTTTTCTAAGTCATTATTATTTAAATCGAATAAAGTTCCACAACCCGTCCCTTTATATCCACCGTAGTAATACCACAAATCCATTGTGAAACAGTCTAATTCTTCATCATCACAGACTATTGCAGGTTGATAGTAATTAATTGCTATTTGTGAACGGTATTCTTTTTCAAAACATCTCTCAGCTGTAAAATCATTTAGCACATCTCCATCTATGTCTCTACAAACTTTGATGCTGAGATTTGGTTTATCCTGAGCTTCAAAAACACCTGCATACTTATTCTGCAGCTTTTTCGATACTACTTCCCCCAGGCTCTCCAACTCAAATATCACTTGCTTTAATTCTTGATTTATATCCTTTTCTGGAATCTGTATATAACCCTCATCGAGTGGACTTTGATTTTTCTGTTTCTTGAGTAATTGACTTAAAGCTTTCCACACAGTATTGTCCTCCTATGATAGCTTCTTTAGACGTGCCTCTATGAAAATGGTCATTTGGTGATCAGCTTCACGAAATGTCTCAGCAAATGTTTCAATTCCGGTATCCTAGAAACATGGCGTTCGATAATCATGCCACGATTGCCCCAACTGCGTGGACCAGTTGCAACATTCTGCGATTCATTACCGGCCTTGTCAAAGGGATGCTAAATAAAAAAAGAACCTTTATTTTACCATTGGCTTACTGGCTTACTTTTGAAAATTTATAAATTATTATTATATTGAACAGTGTTGGTATGATGTATACAAGACCAGTTCCAAGTAGACCTATTACTGAACTAGAAATTAATAAAATGCTGAAGATTGGTTTATTATTTGTCTGGATTGAAGCAAGCATGGTTATAATTCCCGCCAAAGCACCTAAAAACCATAAATTCCCCAAAGTGTAAGAGTCATCTATAACCGCAAACAGTTGAGCCAGTACAGAAAAAACCGCTCCTAATCCCCCGGAGAAGATAGTCAATTTTTCCATAGAAATCTCCTTTTTGAAAAAATTGATTTATATTTTAACACAATTATGTATTTATTTGGTTATAGTGTCAATGTTAAGCATCTACTTCACTCATCTATTGCTGGTAGAAGTATTGAACAAAGAAACTACCAAAGAATTTGTCGAATTATTTATGCGTATTGCTTTCCTTAAGCATAAAATTATTTTCCTACTTAAAAATTTAGTACATTGTCTTATTAGTGACATAAATAAAAGCGACCTGCTTTTAGCAGTGCCGCTCTATAATTTATTACCTATTAACATAAAAATCCCTTGACACCAATAGTGCCAAGGGATTGAGAGATTAATACTGAGACATATACTGTTCGTGTTCCCAAGGGTGAACTTGCGTGCGGAACATAACTTCCAATTTAAATACAAAATATACGGCACTGAAAACCCTTGAAAACAAAGGATTTTTCAGTGCTTTATTATTTTAAATTTGAAATAGAGTCTCTATAATTCTCAATATTTTTTGGTCAATTTTTGGTCATGATTTTGGTCAAAAATTTTCAAACTCAACTAAACGCATGATGGTATAATATAGTAACTTATTCGAAAAGGAGATTATATTAGATATGAATCTCAACAAAATTAGATCCATGCTTTCTAAATCAGCTAAAATTTTAGGAGATGTAAACGCCGCTAAAAATGATACACTGGGCAAGCGTATAGCTAGGCGATCTGCGGGTAAAGCAACTAACAAATTACTACGGAGTCTATTTAAATCAAGAGAAAATATACTCAGGTTAAGCCCTAAAAAGCTTTACTTGAATTGAAATATTAATAAATAATAATTTGAGGATGGTATATTAATGAAAAGTTTCACAGATCTCGTATTTGAGCACCCCGAAATCCTAGATAATTTTTTGTTCGGCAATGGCTTTTCTCAATCATTTCATAGCGCTTTTAAATATAAAAGTCTCTATGATAATGTAAAAAATGACTTGGAGCCTGCAGATAAGAATTTATTTGAAGATGTATTAGACACAACAAATTTTGAAATGGTGCTAAACCTTCTCCTTAATACTCAAGACGTTAACAGAGTATACGAGCACCCTACCCTTCATCTAGATCATAGTTACACCAACATAAAGAAACATTTAATTTGTGCTGTTAATAATTCTCATCCTAGTTATGATGAGATAGCAACATTAATAAATAAATTAGCCTGGTCCCTGAATATATTTAAACGTAATATATTTACAACTAATTATGACTTGTTAACATATTGGGCTTTAATTGAACTTTGGAAAAATAATAGAAAAGTAAATGACGGATTTTCAACAAAAAATAACAGTTTAGTTTTTGATCATGAAAATTTCGATTCCCACGCATTAAATTTTTATTATCTACACGGTGCATTACATTTCTACGAAGAAAATGGTAAGGTCAAGAAAACAACAGCACAAAAAAATAATTTATTAGAGAGTGTTACAGAACAGTTTGAAAATAAAAATTTCCCTTTGTACGTTTCTGAGGGTTCTACCGAAAAAAAAGAAGCGCAAATAAATTCAAACCTTTATTTTTTAACATGTTTATTTAGACTTTATGGAATCAAAAAAGGTCTTACAATTTTTGGACAAGACCTTAATGAACAATATGATGGTCACTTATTAGGAGCACTTAATCAATCGGAAAAACTTGAATACATTGCATATGGAGTTTATCCCACTGATAGCGATACTGCTGATGATATAAAACATCGCATAAAAAAACTTTTTAGAAAGTCAAATAAAACTATCGTATTCTTTGACTCTAGAACTTTTTTTGATTCTGTAAAAGAAATTGCAAACGAAGGACTTCACTGGATGAAAAATCCAGGCGATTTCCCTCGTAATGAGACCCTTGGTTCTTTTGATCACAGCCTGTTATATAAAAAAGCAAGCCCTTCTCAATGAAGGGCCTGTTTGATTTTATTTAACCAACTCTTCAAGTTTCACTTTCGTTTTCGGGTCATAAATTCCATCTGCAGAAAGCCCGTGCATCAGCTGGAATCGTCTGACGGCGTCAGCAATTCCCGAACAAATAAGTCAAATAGGAAAATTGATATAGATCAAATGATTCATTTCGCACTTTTGAATCACACAGCTGTCTATTTCTTCATTTTCCCATGGTAAAATCTCGTTGGAGCTATTCAAACGAAAGGATATGATCATGAAAGTATTTGAAGCCAAATCACTGCTTTCAGAAGCAGATAGACGCGCAAAGGAATACAAGGAATTAAGAAGTCAGATGGTCAATCTAAAAAAGGCTTTTAAAGCTGTAGCAGATTTAGATGACAGTGAGTTTTCCGGCAAAGGCGCCGACAACATTAAAGCATTTTACCAAGATCACGCAGGTGTAGCTGACAATTGGATTGACTTACTTGATATGAAAATTGCTTTCTTGACAAGCATTTCAAGCACTTTAGAGGACGCCAGCTTATCTGATGCATATATAGAAGAATCCTTCTTAGAACACGAGCTTGCTAATGCTTACACAAAATCAAAATCGATTATGTCTGAACAAAAGAAAGCGATGAAAGATATCTTACATGATATCGACGATATTCTTCCGCTTGATTTGTTCTCGACAGAAACCTTTAAAGACGAACTCGCCGACGCGGAGAATAAACGCAAAAAAACAGTCGATAAATTAGGCAGCGTTGACGAAGCACTTGTTTCTGAATATGCTCAGTCAGAGCCAAACGAACAATTCATCAAGAAGGACTTCCAAAAGCTTGAGGAATCCACTGGCAAGGGCAAGAATGCTACGCCCATTCACTACAACGCCAAGGCGTACCGTGACAGTGACATACATAAGAAAAAAGGCGATATTGAAAAACATACTGAAGCTTATTTGACGATTAAGAAGAAGGAAGAAAAAGAACGAGAGATTGAAAAACTGAAAGAAAGACTGAAGAATTATGATTATGCGGATGCCGATGAATTCTATTCAATGGCCAAAACAATTGGGTATGAAAATCTAACAGCAGATCAACAAAGATATTTCACACAGATTGAAAACACACGGGAACTAATGGCTGGAGCCAAAGGTACTGTTACCGCCCTTTATGATATGACAGCTGAAACACTAGACTATATGGCACACAATCACCCTGTCGACATGTTTATTAATTCTGCAGTTGCAGTTTATTACTATGATTCCACATTCAACTCAATTAAAGATGCAATTGTTACTTCCTATATTAGAGACGTAAAGAACGGAGACGCAGAATCAACAGCTCATTGGATTACATGTGCAGCAGTAAACATCTTTGCTTTAAAAGGTGCTGGTTCAGTTGCTAAAATAGGAGTGAAAACAGCCGGAAAAGCTGCAGTCAAAAAAGTTTCTAAAAAACTGGATGAAACTCCTGATCCACTAACAGTAATTAAACCGTTTGCCATGCGAGAAGATGTAGTTGTAGCTGGTGGTGTGCCGTATAATGTCATCAACGATGTGAGCGCAAAAGACAAGCTGCTCCAGCTTGCTAAAAAATTAGATGAGAGCAGAAAGCCGTTTACAGGGCAAAAGATAGACCCCCCTTGGTTAAATAAAGAAAAGTATGAAGCATATGAAATAAAGGGAAATGTAAAGGCGAAAGGGAAAATTAAAGATGTAAGTCGTAGAGTATATACGATGAAAGATATAGACCTTAATCAAAAAAATCGAAAAGGCCTTACGAATCTTCAACTTATGAAAAATGGTAACGCTCCGTTTGCAAAAGATGGCACACAGATTAATTTACATCACTTGATTCAAGAAGAACCTGGCCCAATGCTTGAAATTCCAAATAGCTTACATACTAAATATAGCGGCATTATCCATAGGCTTAAATCTGACGGCGAAAGCTTTAGAAACGATCCAGTTTTGAAAGCCCAATATGATAATTTCCGAGATAGGTATTGGAAGTGGAGAGCAAAACAATATGAAAAATAAAAGGAATGAGAGATATCGATGGACCTATATGAAAAAACTATAGAATTTATAACTGAAAATAAAGCAGACAGTTATTTTACTGGAGGAATAGGTGAAGAAGAGATTATTAATATAGAGAAGGAGTTGCAATTACAACTTCCTGATAGTTATAAATGGTTTCTGAAAAACTTTGGCTCCGGTGGCTTATACGGAATTGATACTTTGGGGTATGACTATGGTGGAGCTTCTGTAGTTGAAACCACAGAAGAATATCGTAAACATTTTAATTTATCTGAAGGACTTGTTGTAATAGAGGATATAGATTTTTTTGCATATGCCTTAGATACAAACAAAATGAACAGTAATAATGAATGTCCGGTTTTTATTTGGGATAGAGTGCTTGGATACCAAAACAAGTTATCCGATAGCTTTATTGAATTTTTCTATAAAAGATTGCTTGAAAAAAAAGAAAACTGGGAAGAAGATGAAAACTGGGATGATTAAGTCAAAAGAATTTTAGAGCCCCTCAATATATGAGAGGCTCTTTTATTACTTCAATTTTTCTTCAATTTTCGCTTTAGTCTTAGGTCCATAAATGCCGTCAGCAGTCAGGCTACTTACTGACTGGAACCGTTTGACCGCGTTTGCTGTTTTCGGGCCGTACACGCCGTCAATGCCGTTATTCTTTGCCCCTTTATCCGGGTAGAAATAAAGAGCAGCCAGAGCATTTTGAATACGCCTTACGTCATCCCCTTTTCGCATAGGGCTTGTTACTCTAATGACACCAGAGGGCAGCGCATATGACGTTTTTTTACTGCTTGGTTTCGTGCTGGGAGTGCTTGATCCTGTGAGCTTTAATACTTGGCCGACCTTGATCAAGTCCGGGTTTTTGATACCGTTCAAGCTTTGCAGGGTTGCCACACTCACCCCGTGCTCTTTTGCAATTACGGAAAGAGTATCGCCTTTTTTGACTGTGTAAGTGCCCCCAGAAGCTTTAGGCGCAGACGATGACGGTTTAGAAGATGTTTTCCCGCCCAGCGCCTTCAATTCTTTTTCAATGGCAGCCTTAACCTCATCCCATCTTCCCTCTGACAAAATACGGTGCGGGCAATACTTGCCGTTCCAATCTTGATGCTTGCACACACGATCAATACCCCAGCCGCGCTCTTTGAGCAGCTGCGCCACAAATTTAATAGCCAATTTTTCAGCAGCGTAGTATTTAGCGCCACCCGATTTGCTATAACAAATTTCGACACCAATCGATTTACGGTTCCCGGTGCCGTTGGTGCCGTCTCCTGTGTGCCATGCGTTACGATTTGTAGGGATGCCCTGCCGCACCTCTTTGTCATCGACTGCAAAGTGAAAGCTTGTCGAGCTTTTATTCCCGATCATATAGCTGATCTCGTTAGCAGCTGACGCGTCGTTTGCTGTATTGTGGATAGTAATATATTCCGCTGTCATAGCGTTTGGGCATTTCAAAGCGTATTTTGCTTCTGATACAAGATTCTTTTTCACTGAGATTGTCATGAGTGTTCTCTCCTTTATTTTTAATATAAAAAAGCCACCGGGTTATCCAGCAGCTTCATTTTGTTAGATTATTTTGTTTGAGAACTGCTTTTTGCTGGTGACCTCTTATAGTCACATAGTTATTTTTGAACCATGCTACAGCTGTAGTCCCGATAGTAAAGATTAGAGAACCAGCAGTGTAAAGAGCATCCGCAAGCTGATTAACCTGATCTTCTGAAATATCCAACGGTGACTTACCAAGCATCAGCATTGTTTGGTTAATAAGTGCAATCAAAAGAAGCACCGTCCGAATGACCGTGCCTTTGTCATAGTTTTTCATATCGTTTATTCCTCCTATTGTACTTTGCTTTCAATTTTGTCTAGCTTTTCAATTACAACATCATATTTTTCACTGAACTTCCCCAAAACTTCATTTTGGGAATCAATTTGATTATAGAGCTTTGCTTCCCTTTCTTTACTCGTTTTCATGACATAGAATAGGAGCCAGCAAAACAACACAGCAAAAGGCCCCTGAGTGATTAAATACTGTGTAATATCCATTTCCATAAAGCCCTCACCTCCCTCATGGCAAAATAAAAACACCTCAATGGGTGTTGGTTAACTTCCTAAATCTATGACAACCGGCTCCGTGGCTGGATAAATAAAACCTGTTATTTCTTGATATTCTTCTGGCGTTAAAATCTTTATCGGTATCATATCCCTGACCATTTCAGGAGTCCAGAGTTTGTCATCATAATAATCTTTTATTGTTTCGTACCAATCACTCATTTAATCACACCACCTGTTAACAGCTTGAATGTGAGGTCAGATACTTGCTTTTTAAGCTTGTCTAGCTCTGATGGTTCGGGAGGCGGAGGCTGTAAGCTGTCGATGTATTCTTGTGTAGCTGTTTCGCGCCATTCCGATTTGCCTTTATCGAACACCGGTTTATACATGCCGGCGCCGTCGGGATTAACAGGAGGGATATCTGTGTACCCTTCCGGAATCTCCTCGCCGTCATTGATAATCATATTTTCTGATGGCACATAATTCATTTTGTTGTCGTATTTGTATATTTGTTTCATTTGATAACGCCTCCTCTACAGCGCTTTAAACGCGAAATCAAATTTAATATAGTTCGTGTTACTGGATACGCTTTCTACGATGACTTCCCCAGTAAATTTGTATGCAATCCGAGCAACCTGTGCCGATCCTGATGCTATTTGTATACAACCCATAGATCGTGGCGGCCGCATGTTTTCAGGGAGTGTAAAAACAGTCGTTCCAACAACGCCTCCTTTTGCTTCCCCTCGCACCCATACTGTTTTCGACGCGTCAATTCCAAAAACTACATCTTCGCCGCCGTTGTAGTGAGACCAGCCGTTCTGCAAAGTCGCAACAACCCACGAAAAGTTAGATACGTAAGTCTTGGCGTCAGCAAGCGCCTTATCCGCTTTTTCTTGCGCGCCATTCGTTGTTTCTTTAGCGTTCCAAGCTGTTCGCTCATCAGCCGTGATATGCCGTGTAGTATCATCGTCATGCGCCTTAAATTCTATCTTACTCGCCTGCTGCACGTCATCTACATTCGATAAGCCAATCTGCGCTTTTGTTACCTTGTGAGGATTATCCGTCTTAGCTGCGTGTTCGGACGTATAAGCCTTCGCATTAACTTCCGCTTCATCTGCCTTTTCTTGCGCTCCCTCTTTCGTTTCAATTCGGTCGAGATCAGAGAACTTCGCTTTTAATTCGTCGAGCATTGCTGTTTCTTCGTCATACATCGCTATGATTAACGCCTTTAATGATTCGAAATCATCGACGTAATATTCTGCGAGAGGTGCGATGTTTTGATCCGCAAGACTTTGCGATATTTCAAACCCGAATTTGTGAGCAGAGAGTGATTGCCCGTTCGTATATTTCAGAATGAGTTGACAGTTGAATTTGCCGTACATTTTGATTTCATCCTCATCTAAAACATACTCTGCGATACCTTTCAACGGATCAACTATCGTGACATCTCGTATTCTCTGCTTACCGCTGGACGGAACGAGGATTACTTTTCCGGTCACGGCTGATAGTGGCAATGGGATGCCGTCCTTGCGTAAATAAAATATCAACTTTGCCGTATTAATATCTTGCGTTGAAAATATAAAAGATGATTGGTAATTCCCTTCTGTTATTGCGTTTATATCGAACGCGTAAGAGCCGTTTTTATAAATAGCCAATATCCGTTACCTCCCTTTAAATAGTCGCCGCGTACATTAATTCAAATACCATTCAAAAACAATTGGGTACCAAGAATTCACATCAGGAGTAGGGTGTCTTGTGGATAATATTTTCACTTTCCCATTTGGTTGGATTTGACAAACAGCATTGTACCCTCCTGATGTTGGAATCGTAAAGGGCAACACTCTATCGGGCGACCACTCAGGATAGTAGCTTATATACTCTGTGTCCATAGTCGTTACGCCTTTTAGTTCGGCTTCTAGTCGTATTTTATTTCCTATTCTCCGTATTCTTGGTATGCGTTCTGGAACGTAGGCAGTCGCACCATTTAATAATTCTGTATCCATCCATCCCGTGTCTTTGCGAGATTGGTTTACGTTTACATCCAAGGAATATCCCAACATTCGATTATGCCGTACAAGAACAACGTCGGCGTTATTCACGACCTGAACTGCAACTAAATCTCCTTTGTACACACAGCACGATTCATTTTCAAAGTTATAGTTGTAAATATTCGGAATGAAGTCAGAAAACTTTTTATTGATCGCACTAGCGAGTGAGTCTTTTGTGTAAATATAGTAATTTAAAAGTTCTCCAGCTAGGTTGTACACAGATATAGCCGGCCTCCCATTACTTTTACCGTGTGACATGAATAGGAATCCATCATTTAGGGTTATACCTTGTACCTTCTCTAAGTTAGGAATATAGTCTACAGTAAAATCGGTGTATAGAACGGGATTCCCCATCTTTATCGATTCCCAAGTGTACACATAAGCATGAATGCTGGCTTGATTTACGGTTATCGAAGCAAAATAGTATTTGTTAGCCGCATATTTACTACTTACATTAGCTCTAATTAAATCCGAGAGTTCTCCTGTATCATAATTAAAAATATTATATCCAGACATTTTTGAAGCTTTAACGATAAAGCATAAGTTACCTTGGTCATTATAAAAAAATGACAGCCCCTCAGTATATGCGCCAGATTCTATAGGGATTGATTTTCTTTCTTTGAAACTACCTGTATCAAGATCGCGAATTTCAATTCTCAGTTCTGTTCCTTCATTTTCTTGTGAAGCAACATAGATTTCATTTGTCAGCTCGTTTATATTTGCAGATTGTGGCCAGAATAAAGCTTCTTCCCGCGCCTTAAATGTAGTCATCGCTTCAACATTATTCAAATAGCTTAAAGCATCCTGCGAATTGGTTATTAATTCAACCGTCCTGTACATTTCTGCTAGTTGGTTCTTATTTGCTTCCAGTTGAGTCTTAATTTCTCCCTTATCTGCATCTAATCTTTCTTTCAATACAGGATACACAAAACCATCATCGTCTACGCGCGCATCCACAACCTCTTTTATGTTGGTTCCGTCAGCTTGTAAAACAAGGTTTCGGATACGTGCTTTCGCTATTTCAATTTCTTCATAGACAGTTAGTCCGCCGCGATGAGCGATCTGTGAAGATGTATGAGCATTCTTAGCTTTTTCATGATATTTTAATTTACCTTCTAAAAGATTGACCTCATGTTCTGTGGCCTTTGCATTTTCATCTAGCTGGCTAAATAATTTTGTGTTTGGGGCATCACCGTGCCTTTTGTTTAAATAAAGCGTCATAAAGTCACCTCTATTTTTGTCCTACTATGAGGATTTTTACTTTCGACCCGTCTGGAACTTCAAGAGGATCACTGAGTTTACCATCTTTATATAGGGTTATATTAATCTTGTTTACGTCAACATCATCAACATAAAGTGAGTAGCCCGCCTCTTTCATTATAAAATTAGCATCACCGGTCACATACTGGATGGTGTAATCATCGTCTGTATTCAAAGAAAGGATGCTCGCTGCCAAGGAAACAAAACCATCGCCAGAAGATACAGACCATTCACCATCTAAGAATTGCAAAGAGAAAATATATGTGGTCTGCTGTGATGCCTGCGTATTTGCCAAACTTTGTTTTATTTGATTGATTTCAGAAAGCCCGGAAGCCAATAGATTTTGATAATTTTTGATGGCCTGCTCCTGATTCTTCGCGCGCTTTTTCTCTTCAATTTCCATGTCTACACGGCTTTTTCGTTTCCCACCAATTGTCAGTTCAGAGGGCTGTTCTAGTCTTAATGGGTTGTATGAGGCCCCTGTTGCTCTCAGCTTCCCATCAAAAGTGATCCCGTTTAGAGGCGTGTCAGCATATACACGAATGGTGTCCCCTGCCATAACCGGCTCTTCTATATCAGCCAAGGCCTGATCTAACAATTCCACATAGTCGGCATCATAGGACACCTCTGCGTAAGGATTGACTTTGGTTTTAAGTAGCTTAATCATGTCATCCTTTGTCTTGATTGAATCATCCATGACCGGTTCCGCCCAGGATGGCTGCCCGTTAATCAGAAACTTTTTTTCTTCTGGATGAACATAGGTGACCGGAGGAAAGACATACTTTTCATCTTCATTCTTGAAAGTCCTGTACACCCCGATAATGTTGCCGCGCAGAAGATACATGACCGGATCGACTTTCTTTGTGCCTTTTGTATTAGGGTTATTGCTGTCCCTGCCTTTAAAGGTAGCCACTACCTTATAAGTTTTACTGTCCAGGCCGCGAATGATATCAAACTCTTTTTCTGTCGGGTCTGAATCTTTATAGACAGATATGGTTTTCGTCTGATCGCCTATCTTAAATTCCCATTTACCACCCAGCTTCGACACAAGAGTTTTGAATTTAAAGCCTGTCCCTGTGAAAGAAAAAGAAAACGTGGCTCCTATTTTCTTCGTGTAATCTGCTTTTAATGAACTATCATACGCCCAGGTGCCCGTTTTAGAATCGTAGGGAATGGACTGATCGCCCAGGATGTCTTTATCTTCCTTGAGCTTCCCGTATCCTTTCACCCGTGTTGTCGTGTTATCTTCGCTTGTTGTGATCTGTAAAGACGTTAGATTTGAAAGGTTATCCAGCCTTTTTACAATCTCTTTGCCTGCTTTTTTGTAGATGTATAAATGCGTGTTATCCGGGATGATTTCAACCCCAAAGGTAGAAATGATTTCGTCCATCAGCTCAGAGGTCTTTTTATTGCCGAACCCCTCCAGCTTTTTAGCCCCGATCCCCTTCGCATCCGGCATAATTGTAAATGTGATTTCACTGCCTTTCACTGCGTGCTTAAGTGCTTCGTTGAGAGTTTTTGTGCCCTCTATCGTCTCGTGAACAACATGCTTGATCGCCCTAAAGGAATAGATATGCGTGGCTGTTATGTCTTTAGTAAGCAGAGCGCCTTCCTGTTTGATCGTAGGCGTGTTAATGAAATACTGCTGCTTTTTATACCGAACCTCGTCGATAATAATAAAATTCCTTCCGACTAAAGCATTGAAAGGAATCTGATTATATTCAGTCAAGGTAATTGAAAAAGACAAATCCTTTTTCCCAGTGACGTCATCATTCACTTTAGGTTCAACGTGAATAAGCTCATGTTTTTGGCCCGTTTTGATGTCATGGACAAACATCTGATTCAAAGAGCATCACCCCCTATTTATAATAAAAGTGTGTAATGAATCGGATATTGCTGTAGGTAGCACCCGCAATCCTAAATTGATTCTGGCCAGCTGCAAGAGTCGGAAACCGCCCACTTCTATCGGATATAGGCGCAGAGTTCTTCAAAATGTGATGCTTCAAAAGCGTTATCTTATCCGTTTTTGAATATTTCCCGTTCAACGTCAAGGTTTCGTTTGTTGTGATATTAGTGATTGAAATATTAGTACCCTGTAGGTACATTTCGACGTTGTAATTGTAGTTAATCGGGTCAAGTTTTACGTCCCCTATGTTATCCACAACGAAAGAATTTTTATTTTGAAAGTGAAACACAGGGGTTGAGTCCCGCCGGATATTCATGCCTAAGTGAAACTTTTCGTCCTTCAATTCCATAGATGCAGTGCTGTCATTTAAAGACTCAGCAAGCCCCTGAATGGCCGTTAGAGTAATATCCACTTCCTGATACTTCTTACCGTTTTCTTGATAAATTGAAAATGCGTCATCACATGTAACAAGCCATCGTTTATAAGGCTGCTGTGTATTGATTACATAGTAAGGGTCCTCTTTTACAAAAAGGTTGTAGACGGCATCCCTTTTGATCTGGAACTGATAAGAACTGTTTGCCTCCACAAGCACTTTTATATTGATTTTTCTTTCTGTGTAACGCCCGGTGTTCCCCCGCTTAAGCATCATCGTCCCATTAATGAGAGCGTTTGTTCCTGCCGTCTGCCTTTCGAACACTGGCGCCTCCGGCCTAAATGAAGAAAGCGAGACACCTGGAAGCGTCTCGCTTAAATACTTGCCATCAATTATTAAATCATAGTTTATCAACCTACCACTCTCCTAAGAGAAGCTTACATTGTTCAGCAATCCCTTTTGGTTTCTTTCCTTGTTGTATGCTTCGTCTTGAATTTTATTTAATTCTTGGACGCTTAGTATTACATTCGGGTCTTTCGCAACAAGCTGCGTTAATAGTCTTACCGTTTGGCTTAACAGATTAATTTCGGCTTGCTGATTGCTGTTTTGTTGCTGCAGTAAAGTCACCATGGTTTTCAATGCGTTTGCATCGCTTGAGTTCGACCGGCTTTCCGGCTCATACCCAACCATTTTACCTGCCTGGCTGAGAACTTTATGAGCTTGGCTGCGCCTAAATTGACGTAACGGCAGCAGCATTTCCCCTTTATGGACCTCGGCCATGTGATCTCGCGTAATCAATCCGCCTGTATCGTAACCGATGTAACGGCCACCGCGTGCCATGGACTTCAAGCCTGGATGATTCAGAATGCCCCCATATCGACTATTGAGATAGTTGATTGACGCTAAAATTTGGTGTACCGGGTTTTTGATATTCCCGTAACCAGGTTCCTTATTGGCGTTGAAGGTGCTTGGAATGAACTGCATAAGCCCCTGGGAAGGGTGCCCTGCTTTCCAGTTTGAATCCCATCTATTTACAACATTCGGATTGCCACCTGATTCCTTCATTGCTATTGTCTCAAGCGCTGAGGCATATTCTGACCCTAGTCCTTTTATATTTAAGGCTTGAGCGACCCACTTTTTAACCGCTGCAGTGCCGCCTGCACCCTCGAAAGAACCATAGTCAGCTATCTTATCTTTAATGAACTTGATGGCTTTATCCTTGATAAACTTAAAGCCATTGACTGCAATTTGCCCAAAACCGCCGGACATTTTCGGAGCACTCACCCCGATCTTTTCCAGAACCTTATTCAGTAGTTTACTTGGGTTGGACACATAATCATACACATCCAAAGCAATATCTTTCGCTTTTCCCCACATCTTTGTGAACCAGTTCCCACCGGTTCCGTCTTTATAAAATGGGATACTGCCACCGAACATTTTTTCTGCATCGTCGCCGCCCATAACCTGGGTACCGCGTGGCAGATTCATAAGAGTTGGGACATTCGGGCTTATCCCAATTTTTCCGTCAGGCGTCATAAACGGTTCGTGTTTATACCCGTCCCCCAAGATAGCTGGGCCGCCTGGGTGTCCGCTTGTTCCTTTTGCATATTGTGGCACATCCCACTTAGGAATCTGACTCTTTTCGTCCACACCAATTTTCCCTAGAACCCAGTTTACCCCGCCAATCACGCCGTTTACGACGCCACCGAGTTTCTTGGTCATTTTATTGGCTAAATACTTGATTCCATCTAAGGCTTTTCCAGCCATATCCTTAATGCCCTGGCCCATTTTCTTAGGGAGTGCCTTAGCCCCCTCAATAATTTCCCAGAATTTCTTGGAAATGCTACTTTTCATGTCAGTGACAATTTTCATGGCTTTGTCTTTCAAGAAGCTAAACATTTTCCCGGCATTTGTGGCGCCATCTTTAAACAAACTTTTGATCCAGCCCCACATTTTTGGAAATATACCCTTTAAGCCAGCGCCGAGAGCCTTGGCACCGCCAAGAATCTTGCCGAAAAATGAAAGTTGGATAGCATTCCAGACTATTTTAATAGCGCCGGAAAATATTTTCTTAATTCCTTCCCACATTTTCGAAAAATCCCCGGTCAATAACCCAGAAAAAACGAGGATAACGCCCTGGATAATTGAAATCGCTCCAGTAATGACGCCCTTTATATTCCCCCAAACTGAACTTATGATAGCAAGTATGGCCGGCATGACAAATTGGACAATCGACCACACATTCTGAAGGGCTTGGGTAATAACGGAACCGTTTTGCTGCCAGAAAGACTTCCACTGCCCCGTGAGTTGACCAATGAAAGACATCACGCCGCCCAGTGCCTGTTTGACCAGAGGACCAAGAGTTCCAAAAACTTGGGATGCAATAGTGCCGAGAGTCGAAAAGGTCGGCTTCATGGCGTCAAAGCTTGCTTTCATGTTAGATATGATGGGCTGTGCCTGCTGCTTAAAGCCGGAAAAAGCAGTCTTGATATTGTTTATCCCGTCGATAATGGTTTGGACCGTTAACACCGGGAAAAAGTCCATCAGTTTATCGGCACCTTTAGACGTATCACCATTGAAAACGTCCATAACGCCCGAGAAAATAGTCTTTAGATTCTTTCCAGCATTCGCGATATTGTTGAAAGTCGGTTCAAGGCTTTTCATGCCAGACTCTAAGCCAGCCATGACCGGCTCCAATACGTCTAAAAGGCCGTTGCCGATCGGAAGGAGAGCCGACAAGGCGGAACGACCTATCTTTTTCAGCCGTGCCCCGAAGTTATCCTGTAGAGCTTTTCCGGCCTCTTTCGTTTTCCCGTTCACATCGCCAATCTTTCCATTAATGCCGCCAAGGGCATACATCGCGTCAGCCTCAAGGTCTTCCCATTTGGTGCCGTACAAAGCTACCCCGATATTATTCGCCTTGACTTGGTCTTTCATCCCTTTCAGCTCACCCAGAACTGCGTTAGAAACGTCTTTAACCGTCCCTTTTCCTTTTAGAAATTGGCTCCATACTTTCTGAGTGCTTCCGGAAAGCTGCGCCATCGCTCCGGACGTCGAATCGGAGCCGTCTTTCACTCTGATCTGAAATTCTTTCATGACGTCATTAATGTAGTCGAGATTATAAACCCCTGCCTGGCTGCCCTTCGTTAAGAGCTGGAAATATTCTTCCGCAGAAAAACCCATTTTGCCGAATAAAGGCGCGTACTCGCTCAAGTTATCAAACATTTCGTTTGAAAAGTTTAGCCCCTTTTGGGCACCGTACGTCATCAAATCAAAAGCCTTTTGGCTCTCAACACCGAAACCTTTCATAATATTGTTGCCAGCTCGGGTGACTTCATTTACATCTGCGTCAAAGGTTTCTGAAAGAGTAATAGCCCCTTTGGTTACATCCTTTAAATCCTTGTCGCTGAGCCCCCTGATATTCTGACGGACCTGTTTCAGGGCGTCTTTGACTACATCCATATTTTCGCCAAAACCGTCTTTCCAAACGCTTGTCGCTACTTTCGTCAAATCTTTCGCTTCATCTTTGGTAAGGCCCAATTGAGCCCTGAATTCACCCTGTGATTTTTGAGTATCAAGCGCCATTTTAGCGCCCATTGCTCCGACTGCGGCAGTTAACCCGGTTACTCCCGCAATCCCGGCAGTCAACGCGCCCACTAGCCCCACTTTGATAAAAGAACTGAATTTGGATACTTTCCCGCCAGCGTCTCCACTTGCATTGCCAATCTCTCTTTGGCTGTCCGTCAACTCATCAGCGCTCTCGCTTGCTTGGCTTTGGGCTTGTTCCAGCCGTTGGTATTGCATCTGCGCGCGCCGCAGAGACCCTTCCAGAGAATGATATGATTGAATCTGAGTATTGAGCCGCTGGGCGTATTTCTGGGCCTGCTGTGAGCCTTCGCCGTATAGCTCAACCTGTTTCTCGTAAGACTTCCGGTATTCTTCCACAATCCTCTCTTGAATGGAAAGCTCATTTGATAAACCTTCAACCTGCTTTTTGCTGGCTGTGAGTTCATCGCCCATTGCTTTAAACTCTTGAACAGTTGCTTTTGTAGCTGTCCGCGCTGTTTTGAGGTTATTTCTAAGACCGGTTATCCCTCTGTTTACGCCGGCATCGTTTAGCGTGGTATTAATGACTAAATTCCCTATTGGTCTGCCTTCTGTCGCCAAATAGTTACCTCCCTTCTATGGTTTTTTAGAAACACAAAAAGAGCGCCTTTACAGACACCCTTTTACAAAGTAGCACCAAATATTTGATAAGCCGGGACCAATTTGTTCTCTTCCTCATGCTTGTAAGCTGCAAGATCAAAGAAGCGTTGTATATCCATTTCATCTATTTCATGAAGCTTGTAACCATTTTCCATCAAATCAAGATACATCTGCTTCATTCTGTTAAGATAATCCCTGTAGGTCATTGGTTTCCCTGTTATTTTTGAGACTCCACTGCCTTCTTCTTCAATTGAGCCTTTTTTTTACTCTTTGTCATCGCTTGGTCAATAATATCTCTGAGCCAGTCACCTAAATCCTCAGAAGCAACACCGTCCAAAATATCGTCGACGTCAAATTGACCTTTAAAAATATCCACGACAAGACCCATCATATCCGTCATAACCTCATATTCGGTCATTTTTGAATCCTCATCCGTTGCTAGCGCATGAATTTCTAATGCTCTATAAGTAAACCGCGATGTAACAATCGGCTGAATGAATGTTTTTTCAGGAACAGAGACAATTTCCCCGTTCTCGCCAATTTCAGCATTTGCATAATCTTTCAATACCGCTTTAATCATGTAAAAAACCACCTTATTATTTTTTAAAAGACAAAAGCAGCCGCTGTCCGGCTGCCAGTTTATTTTCCTAAGTCTGCACTTACTTCTTCTGTTGTCATGCCGTCTGGCAACATGCCATATGCACGCTGATAGAATTTCTCAAGTGTGAACCCTTCATTTTGATCATAACCAATCAGAAATACATTCCCGTCAAATTTCCGAGGCATGAACTGCCCTTCTATGGAATCTGTTTGAAAATCGACCTTATCCTCTTTTGATTTCCCCTCTGAAGACGGGGGACCGAACTTCCCTTTTAACAAGGCGTAATACACATAACCTTTGTCATGGTGACGTTGCCGCCACGTGATACAAACGTAAGGAGGCTCCATATCTTTATGGTACTCTTCAATACCATCCACAACCTTCACACCTAAAAGTGTCTTTTTCATTTCTGTGGTAAGGTCAGCGAGGTTCAGTTCTAATTTTGCCTCCCCAACCCCGGAACTTTTCACCGCAAAAATACCGTCATCAGCATAAAGAGTTGCTAGTTCGGATGGTACATCTAGTTTCGATTCGATTGCACCTGGCATACTCTTAATCTGAATTGCTTTTTCATCTTCACCAACCTCAGCATATTTAATGCCATCTAATCCCGTACGGGCCATTCATATCATTCCTTTTCTATGTTTATTTTTTGAATATCAATTAATTTGGTCGCTCTGTATCTCCGGGCGTATCGGTATAGAGCAATATCTGGGTCACGGTCAAAAGCTGACGCATATTGCTTGTAGTCGTTCTCTGCCATGATCTGATCAATCACAGGCTGTATAGCCTGGGCGTCCTTTATGGTTTTAGTCCATAAATCTATTTGAATATCAACTTCAAATGTTAGGGCCCTATCGTCCGCATAGTCTTTTCTGTGGCTCTCAAGCTCGTTAATGCGAATCATCGGGGCCTTTTCTATGTCCTGATCTTCTTCTGGAACAAAGACCAGGAATATCCGGTCACTGTCCACAAAAGAAGTAAGGGTTTCGTTTTCACTTAAAAGCTTTTCAACTTCCTGAATGGGAAGCATCATAGTCCCAGCTCCCTCATGTAAACTTGCTGCACGATCTGCAAAACCGTCTGCTCCATCTCGTTGGATGTCCTCTCAATGAAATGCTGCGGGGGCTGCTTGATCGTTCCAAAGTTAGAGAAGTGCAGGCGGGAGGCTGTTTCTTTCCCATAACCCACACTTGCATATATCTCCCCGTCTTCCTTGGCCTTTGAGTACACCACATTATCTTTCATGTGTACTTTGTGGGGATCGTGGTCGCTTTCTCTGCCTCGGGGTGTATTACGTTCCAGAGCCTCAGCAAAAACCTGAGCGCCTGCCTGAACGGCTGCTTTGGCCGCCCTGGTATTTTTTCTTGCGAGCTTATCAAGCTCTTTTTCTATACCGCCGATACCGTCATCTTGCCGCGCCATCAGCTCACCTTTTCCGCAAAAACATTGATTAAGTTTTTATCTTGTGAGTTTGGAAGAATGTCTTTTATTTCGTAAAGCTCATCGTCATGAAGAACGTGCATGTTATTTGTCGCCTTCTTAACTTGCTGATAGCGAATAATGAACGTGATGCTGTTCTCTAAGAAGGTGCCAGCTGTCGTGAGCTTTTCCCTTAACTTCTGTTCTCTTATCTCAGCCCAGCAAGAAAATAAGGGCTCATTTACCTCAATATTCTCCCTGGTTTCCGGGTCCTTCCCGTTCTTTCGTGTAACAAAAGTGATGCGTGTATTGAGCCGGCTAAATTCCATCTGTATACGCCCCTCTGAATTGCTGAATAAAGTTTGTTACGCCGAAAGGTATTTCTTGCAACGCTTTGTCCATTGAGGATACGCGCTGTTCATACCAGGCACCGACCAGGAACATGACAGCTGTATCAAATTTAGGGTTGTTTTGAAAGAAAGCGTCCCTGTTTGGCGAAAGCGTTACGGCATCCTTGATATAATCTTCCGCAGTATCTTTCAGCCGCTGGATAAACCCATCATCGAAATTGTGATCTATACGCATCGCAAGCTTTAATTCTTCAAGCGTCATTCCAACACTCCTTTACAAACAAAAAGGGACGCCTGTATGCGTCCCATTACGTCATTATTTTGCTTGTGCTGCTTGTTCCAAGGCTTCAATACGTTTAACAAGTTCATTGTATTGCTCTTCCGTCCCAAAGCCGTCTTTACCAGGGTCGCCCTTCTCTCCTTTAGGACCTTGTGGGCCAGCTTCACCCTGCGGACCCTGGGCGCCGGTCTTTCCTTGAGGACCTTGTGGGCCCGTGTCTCCTTTCGGTCCCTGTTCCCCAGGATCGCCTTTAGGGCCCTGCGGACCTGCTGGACCTTGTTCCCCCTGCATCCCCTTGATAAACAGAGGATTTTCTTCACTGTTTCCGCCAAGGTAAACCCGTGTTATTGGTTTTCCGTCCGTGTCCATTTCCGATGCTGTCCAAACGTTTCCACTTTTATTTAGAAATTCTTTCTCCATTTTTAATCATCCTTCCCAATTATTTTTTTATTGTCCCACGTCTACCGATGACTGATCTTCTGTGCTAGTTGTCGGTTGATTGATTGTTACAAAATAGCCGGCTTTGTCATCAGCTTTCTTAACGTCGAAACGAATCGCCAGGGAAAGGACCTGTCCATAAAGATCATTTTCCACCCATTTCGCTGTAGCTTTTAATCGATTCGCAAAAAGAACCGCCCTTTTTAAATCCCCGATAAACATAACCGCGTCGCCATCTTTTTCACCCAAAACAAGATCATCTACAACTGTGTTCGGTATCCCAAACAATACTTTTCCGGATGGGGATGAAATATTTTGCTGTAAAATGTACTGTCCGTTTTTATCTTTCAACGTATCTAAGAATTGGAACGCTGAAGAAGTTGCGACAATATCACGCTTATAAGCCTGTTTTAAATACACATTTAGAATTTTCTTAAGTTCGTCAGTTCCTGAGACTGTCATCGTTGTAAATGTGCGCAGAACTGCAGCAATTCGTGAATTACGTGTATTGCGTTCAATCTGTTGCAAATAATTTGCTACAAGAGCCGTTAAGTCAACACCTGAATCGTCAATAGCCTCCTGAGAAATTGGCAATTGACCGCGGTATGTTACAACCTTCCACTCCACCTTCTTAAACTTTGGTTTCGCTAACTCTGGATTTTTCTCTAGTTCTTCTACAGAGTTGAGTTGTGTGCTAGCGTTCTCCAGAACTGGATAAGTGCCAGATGAAGTTGTAACAGAAACGTTATTTACCATTGTGCCAAGGTCCACAACGTCTTCCAGTTCCTGTTGTGGCTTAGTGATTACATCAATAGGAATCAGCACTTCAGCTCCATCAGATTTCAACCCGTCGCGCTTTTCCCCTTTTGATCGCAGAAACTCTTCAAAAGCTCTTACCTCTTCTGTCTTCCCAGGTTTGATAATTGTACGGAAGCCTCCGCCATGCATTGATCTTTTCTCCTCGTCTTCTTCTTCTTCTTTACTCCCAGCTGGTGCAGGGTTCTCCGGCTTAAGCCCGGCTAACTCTTCATACTCCGCAAGCTTTTTCTGCAGGCCGTCAAGCTCTTCTTTCATGGAAGTGATTTCACCTTTCAGAGCTGTAGCTTCGTCCAGCTTGTCTTCTTCTGCTCGTTTATGGGCTTCTGTGATTTTTGTATTAATGGCTGTTTGTTTTTGAGTAATCTGTGATCTTAGTTCCTTAATTTTTTCAGATAACATGTGTTTGCTCCTTTTCAAATAAAATAAGCACCCGGTTTTCGAGTGCTTTACAATCCCATTTTTAATAAATCCAGCTGCAGCAGCAGCTTTTCTTTTTCCGGATTCCGGTTTCTTTCCTCGTACTGCTGCAAATTCCGTTTTGCAATTGTCACGTCAGTGTCTTCATAAGCCGGATAAGTAACGACTGACACATCTGTAAGCTTTGAAATGTTTCTCAAGCTCCGCAACGGCAGGCCGGTTTCCTGGTCACGAGTAAAACTATCTCCATCCTTCCCCAGCATGAAGCCGAAAGAACAATTCGAGATATTGCCAACCCGCAGATTTTCGTATAAATCCGATGCGTACTGTGTATTCGGCAAAGTAACATCAAACCTTAAGCCAATGTCATCAACTTCAAGCTTAAGCGTGCCGGCAGACGTACGCCCGAGAATCTTGGACGGGTCATGGTCAATTAAAGCCCGCACATCGCTCATGTCTGTCTGATCCAGAGCCCTTTTATCAATCATTTCAATAAAACCACCCAAATTGTGGCTGCGGGTGCCGAACTTTAAAGCATAACCGCTAATTACTTTTGGGCCGTCATCGTCTGAATGAGCTTTTAAGGTCCCTTCCTGCGATGTTCTAATCTCTACTTCCTTAGACATTCCCCTCACCTCCTTCACCTGCTGACGAGATCGGCAGGCTCTTTGCTTTTGCTTTCTGAATCTCGTCCATCAAATCAATGTTCACATAGTTTAAACTCATGTAACGGTTGTCCCCGTTTGGTATTGGCTCGTAACCATACTCAGCCAGGGCATTATTGAGAGAGAAAATACCGTTTTGCAGCAAGGCAATAACGTTCTCACGCTTTGTTTTCGCGTCTGTTTCTCTAAATCGCCGTGTGTCGAATTGAAATTTCAGCTGTAGGTTTAAAGGATACGGCAGCATTTTGAAATTCAGTTCTGAGGCAATGGCCGTAAAATAGTTTGATAATGTATTTGTCAGATAGTCCAGGTTAGCTTGTTCCAGCGATGTATTGACTTGCTCAATGCCCAGCTTGTGCGCCGGCAACCCGAACACTTTGGCTATCTGTTTCGTTGAATGCGTGTAGTTGTTCACGACCTCAAGCACTTTCGTATTGATTTCTAACTGGCTAAACTCCATGTTTTCATCGAGCACAACAACCCGCTGTTGATTCTTTATGCCAGAGTTTGCTTTTTCAAATTCATTACGGATTTTGTCCTTTGCCTCAGGAGACAAATGGCCTTTTTTCATGTTTACAATACCGCTTAAGTTGACGCCCCTTCTGAAAAAGTCTGTGACAAGGCGCTTCCCCGCCTCCTGGCTTTCAATCTCGTGCTTAAGACTAGAAAGGGGACTCATACCCGTTATTCCGTCCATGCTGAAAAATTTAATGTGCAGTACATTTTCAGGCTTCAAAACTCTTTCTTTGCCGCCTGACGGATAATACCGGTACAGTATTTCGTTTCGGTCCTGCAGCTGCTCAGCATAGACTTCACTGTTCAATAAATGAATGAGCTCTAAGGGCGTGCCCTCTTTATCCCGGACTATTTCCGCGTAAGACTGGCCATTCATTAGTGCGTTAGCCACAAGAATGAATTTGAAAAAGTACCCCGAATAATAATCATTGGGTTTCTCATTCAGCAGCCTGAATAGATCAGAGTTCTTTTCTTCTACACCATTATGAGAAACCATAATTGGAGACGCCGCAATATCAGAAGATAGTGTAAGAATCGCAGTGAACACATCGCTGTTTTTTATTGCACTTACAGACGTGTAAGACAGGCCGTCCAAACCGAGAATGATTTCATTGAACTCTCGTGCTCCTGGGCTCTGCTTATCTAACGATCGAAAGAATGCCACTTAATCACCTCCCTTCCTCTTCTTTTGGATTCAGTAAGAAGGCAATAAGAACGAGAAAAAGACCTGCCACAATAAAGCCGGCTACTGGATGGAGAAAGAAAACCCCATAGTCGATAACAAACAAGCCTGCCAAAAATAAAAGAGTATGCAAGTTCAACTTAATAAACTGACATACTCCCAACAAAAAGGTATTTATTTTTCCGATTTTCATGGCGCCCCCTCCTTCCCTAAAGAGTAAATTCTTCGCTTTCGTAATAAGAGTTCCAATCAAATTCCTCTTGTTTGTAATGGTACATAGCGCCCGTGTGTGCGTTCATCATTGCCGCTGCAGGGTCAATCTTTTCCCTGTATAGCGCTTTGTCAATTTGAATCGTATCATTCACTTTTTTCAGCATTGCATTGTGCATCGCCGTATCAAGTAATGGGTTCTTGCTGTGTATGATTTTTCCGTCGAATACATTCAAACGAAAATCTTTTGTTGGTTCAGATAATGTGCGAGGACCTTGACGAACTTCAATCAGCACATCTTCATAGCCATATTTCTCAATTTCATTTAAGAATAAAGAGATATTGTAAGGGTCAAAGAAGATTCCCTTTACTTGTAAATCAAATTCTTTAATATGATTGATCATATAATCCACAACCTGCTGCAGATTAATGATTCCGGATTTTTTGTCCGTAATTGTGCAGTATCCGGCTTTCGCGAGAGTACGATAGTCCAGTTTGTCACGCTCAATTTTATTATCCAGTCCACCTTTTGTTCCAACAAACGAGTGACTGTCCACATAAAATGTCTCATTTTCATCCTCTAACGGATAAATGAAGCCAAGGGCTGATAAATCATCTGTTCGTGATAAGTCAATCCCTATGTAAACCGGCTTCCCTGTAATGTCAGGCGCAACATCCACACCGCGCTTTTTCCAATCGTTCCCGTTGATAAAGCTTTCAGAGGAAGCAGACTGCCATATATTAAAGTTTTTTACGAGTGTACCGTTTAGATCATCTTTATCAAGAGCCTCCTTCAGTTTCTTGCGGAGGTTTTTCAAGATTTTCTTTTGTAGCCCCTCCACCTCAAGTAGTGGATTGCTTTTTATCCAAGTGCTTTCGTCGTAAATTTCCTCTTCGTCATCCTGTTCATAGACAATCGCAAAATAGTTTTCGTTTTCCTTACGACCACTTAGAATATCATCAACATAAGGATACTCCTGCGAATACATGGGGCCATTCAGCTTAAAGCCGGCTGTACTAATGATTAAGATAAGGCCCTGGTCCTGCTGACCTTGGGAAGACTCTAGAACTTCCATCATTTTTGTGTTGGAAGCTGTGTGATACTCGTCAAGAATTCCGATAAGAACGTTCAAACTGTCCAGGTTATCAGTATCCCTTGATAAAGGCATAATGACGCAGTCATCTTTCAGGTACCGGATTTCATTTTGTATAATCTTTGTCCATTTCCTCATGAATTTCGATTTACTTCGTATCTTCTTAAGCTGCATCGAAATCATTTTAAAGACGGTTTTCGCCTGGCCTCTTGAATTAGCTGTCGCATAAATTTGCCTGTCAAACTTAGGTGCTTCGCCGTAAATCAGCTCATACAATGATAGCCCCGCTACAAGTACAGATTTACCGCCCTTTCTCGCCATGCTTATATACGCTTTGGTGAATCGCCGAAAGCCGGTTTCTTTATTCCTCCAAGCATAGAGCATGTACACAATGAACTTTTGAAACAAAGCCAGCTTTGTGGGCTTTCCAGTTGATATATCTGGCAGCATCTCAAGAAACTTAATGACCTTTTTTGCCTTTTCTGGTCTGTATTCATATTCATAAGAAGGGTCAGCTGCTCTTTCCAAATCTCTCAGGTGACGCTGACAGGCTTTTATGACTTTCTTGCATGCCGTTATTTCTCCGCTGACAACCTTTTTCGCGTAAAGCGTGCCGGGGTCAAGATGTTCAATCGTCATCTATCGCCATTGCTCCAAACTCATCATCTTCCTCGCTGTCGCTGTCGAGGCCGACGATTCGTAGACGTGAATCCAGAGACAGACCAAGCTGGCCGGCAATGCCCCGGATCTCTTTAGACATGCTGTTCATTATATCCACAGATGGATTTTTCTTTTTAACCGTCTCACCCCGGCTGTTTTTTTCAAACATAACTTGGCCGTCTTTGGCTATATCAGCCATCGCTTCCCGATACTGTGCATAGCTGTTGCAATAGATCGCAAGCAATGTCGAATCTAATTCAGAAATTGGCAAATTGATAATGTGCGGGTAGATACGCCGCCATTCATTCTTCGCCATAGTGGACAACCAGTATGGTGGCTTTTCTTGCAAGGGCGAAAAATCTTTGAGTTTTTCTTCCTGCTGCAGACGCTCTTCCCGCTCTTCGTTGGTAATTTGTCCTTTTAACGTTTCCGTTAATTGTTTTCGTCTCGCCAATCAAAACCACCACCTTTCGTCCAAAATACATCACATAAATTTCGGTAAAATCAGCGAACGACAAAAACGCCGATCAACTCATACGAGATAAGGGATCGCGCGTAATATTTCAGTATTCAAAATCCGGCTAAAATAGCAAATCTCAAAATTTCATTTCAACATTTTTTACAAAGTTGAGGGGGCGCCGATGCCCAGGAAAAATTTTTAGGTACCCGGTTAAAGTTAGGGGGGACTTAATTCATTTTCCGTTAAAAATTTTAGAATCTCCACCAACAATTGGGGAAAGACCATGATACTCTCTAACTTCGTTTACTGTAAGTACGCCACACCGCATAAAACCTGCAAATTTTTTTGGACTCATAGGCTCTTTTTTAGGAACCTTCGGAGCTTTACCTGTTGGTCTAATATGAACCTTTGGGGCTTTAACTATCGGCCTAAATGGCATAATCATTCTCCTTTCCCAAACGTGACTTGGTTATGATGATACTGACACAGCACCTCAAGATTATTTAAATCAGTACGTGCCTGATCATCGTTTAAAACGTCTCTAAGCTCTTTAAACTTGTGATGGACTACTAACCTATGAGACTTATTTAAACGTCCCTGTGAGGCGCAGACGGCACAATGATAGTTACTTTCTCTAAGCTTCTGTTCACGAAGAAGCTTCCACTCTCTCGAATGGTAATAGGAATAGCGTCTATTGTTCTCCCTGTTGTATCTAACATCTTTGTTGTATTGTTTGTCAGCATAGCCCTTGTGCTTCTCACAATAGCGTCGTGCCCAGTCCACATAGTTGCGGCAGGCTGGCGCGTTACATCTTTTTAATGGCAGAACTATCACCTCCAATATATTCTTTCTAAACTGCCACCGCACTCAAGCCGTTAGCCGCCAATAGTTTTCCCTGAGATTTACCGGAAGCAGTTTACAAAAAATATCTCCCGATACCAAAGTCGCAAGACCAGCGCGATCCAGCTCAGAATGATCACTCATTCCTCAACGCTTTAATTTGAGTATCCGAATTCGCCTTGATAAGGGATAGGCGCTTTTCCCGTGCTATGAAGTTGTTCTTGATATTTTTTAAAATCCACACTCCCTTGAAGTTGATAAGAAAAGTTTATCGAGATTTCAAACATAAATAGTCCCCCTTTTTGTCCCCTAAAATGTCCCCTGTTTTATCGGAAATTTGTCGACAAAAAAAGCACTCAGATAATTCCGAGTGCTGTAGCAATGCGCAAAATGGCACGATGTTTTATTTCATAATAGGTGTCCTTTTTCATGCCAAGTTCCATATAGATATGAATGTCTTTTGTTTGGCTGGCTGTTAAGTATTTTTTCTCAATGATCATCCGTTCTTCATCGTCCAGGCTGTTTTCTAACGCCCTTTCCATCTGTTTGACCTTCAGTTCATTTAATATGAAAGAATCTCTGATAGAAGGAAACGGGCTGATGCCAGCGTCAACCGATTCCTTTTTATTCTCAAGCTGTACTTTCAAAGCTCGATAATCTTTGAGTTCTTTGATCACAATTTTTCGGACTGCCTTCAAATCCACAGGATGAAGGAATGAAAGTTGTTCTGTCACACCCGTCCTCCTTTCCTCTATTTTTCGCGTTCCCATTTTTGTATTCGTCGTTCTGTTAAGCAAATCCATAAGGCAAGAGCCACTGAATTAATAACGAATAGTGAGCCAATAAATATAATCATTTCGCTGTCCTTTCACTTTTTAAGCCACATTCCAATGCATATAACATGGCTTTAAACTTGCTGTTCTCATAAGGACCATATATTTTATTTTTCATAACCAAAACGAACTCACGTTCGGTCCCAATGCATGCAAAATCCCCTAATATAAAGTTTCTGACTACCCCCATTTATTTCACTCTCGATAGACGCTGCACATCTGAAATGGTCATTTGGTGATCAGCCTCACGTACTGCCTCGGCAAATGTTTCAATACCGGTATCCCATAAACCATGGCGCTCAATAATTTCTGAAAACTCTTCAACGTCATGCTCGCGAATTCCCCAGCTGTCAGGATCATGTGCGGCTCCATACACAGTAATCCATTTCCTTGGATCATTCGGATCCGGTTCCTCCCATTTCGTGCGGGTAAAATGACAAAGCTCATGATCTACCAGGGCGGCGCGCTGTTCTTCCGTCGTCGTCTTCCATGCTTCCTTATTGATAAATACAAATAGCATGTAATCGGTCATGTGACGTTCGAATGCTGTGCATTTTTTCGCCTTTCCTGCCCATTTGCTGTTACCCTCACGGAGATAAAAACCTATTTGCTGTTTAGCGTCTTTTAAATGTGGGTGATGCTCGTCAATTATGCTTTCAGCGAGCTGCCGTACTTCCTTCGATTCCTCAAAACCTACAAATGCCATGTTACTGCCTCCCTTTGATTGTTATGATAAAGATTTACACAAGCCCGCCTTTCAGCAGTTCCCGGGCCATATAATGAAAGTGATGGTAAATGTAATTTCCGGTAGCGTTAGGGCTAAGAAAAACAGTTGAAAAGCCGTAGCGAACCTCAAATGTTTTCAAGCTGCCCAGCAGCGCTTTCGGTTCATACTTTGAACGATATTTTCCGTTCAGTATTTTTTGATACCCTTCCAGGTCTTCCACAAGAAGAGTGAACGGATGCCTGGACGCCCGGATCAATTCATTTTCAAAACGAGAACGGTCTTTAATCGACTGCACCAACTCGTCCACTCCATTTTTCCGTTCAATTGCTGCATTCAAATACATATCACGGCTGATTCCAAATTCATCATTTTTAGGAATCATTGCAGAGTAATCGCCGGTTTTCATTCCTTTGAATTTGATTCCCACTTTCTTTTTACGGAGATAATCAAGAACATGCTGATTCTTTTGCTCTCTCGTATCCACAATAATGATCATGCTGTCCAGAATTTCTTTTAATTCCGTTTCCGAATAGTTATAGTGAATAATTGTCATGCTTTCTTCCCCTTAAAATACGACATGGCCCGATCATAGATTTCTATGGAAAGCCGGTCCGTTTCCTCACTTTCAAAGTTTGAAACGGATTCCTTTAGCTCCCTCCAGCCGTTCTCCCAAAAGAGAACAAGCAATTCCATCACCTTCATAACTGATTCATAATCATGATTGAACCAGTCATCTATTTTTCTATTTATTTCTTGATCAATGCCCATGAAATAGTTAATGATTTTATCTATAGTTTGTTTCACATTATGTTCATGATCCGAGTATTCGCCTTTCAAATACCGAATAATTCGCTTTTTGTAAGATTGGACAAACGCCTCAAGTTCCGGATAGACTTTCTCTGGTTTCTCAATATATAGATCGTTTCCATCAAGAACCAAACGAGAGCCCAATACCTCTAAATCGGAACAAATTTGTTTTGGGTGCAATTTTCTCACCTCTTTTTATCAAAACGGGTTAATGAGTTAACGAAGGTTAATGCATTTTGTATTAAAGCCCTATATATATATTTATTTTTTTATTAATTAATTTTCATGTGAGGGGAACAAACAAAATCATTAACCCTTATTAACCCTAAAAATAATTAAAATCTATAGATAGAGCCTTAACCCCTTGATACTAAAGGATTTATAGCTTTTTTCTATTTATAGAAGTAACCTTTTTGGAGTCACTGTTTGCATTTGATTCATTAACCCCTTCGTTAACCCTTTCCGAAAAATTCAAGTGGCTCTGATATTTGTTTAGCCCTATACCATAAAAGAAGACTTTATTTTTCGCTCCGTTTTCCTTCTTAAACCCTCGAATTTCAATTTGTCTATAAAAAGCACGATTTTTGAGTTCAATCTCATCATTTTCATAGCACCAGTTTTTGTAATCCTTATAGAGCTCTTTTGCTTCAATTTTTGCTGAGGGATGAACAACACATCTTTCTGACATATACGGCCCTAATATATCCATATCCTCGCGGTAACCTTCCGTTGCTTTTCGGATCACTTCTGGTTCTTTAAGCCCTTCCTTCTGCCACTTCAAGCAGCCTTCGACTGCCCACCTGAGAATACCAGGCATTTCTGCAGCAAGTTTCTGCGGAAGCTTTTTGTCCACTTTCTCTTTCGGAATGGTGACAGTAAACGGGACAAGACGGATACGCCGCCAGATACCCTCGTCGCTTCCCTTTACGATTGGTTTATGGTTTGTCGTAAAGAACACTTTAAATTCTGGGGTAAACTCAAAATACTCCTGGCGTAAGAATCGCGCGGACATCTTTTCGCCCCCGGTGATCTGCTTCACCAACGATTCGGAAAGCTGCTGACCTTCTTCACTCTCAACGGCCGACACAAAGCGCGCCCCGTCGAGGCGGGCTATGTCATTGTTGATGCTGCTATCATTTTTCTTTTTTATGAATGTGTCACTGTTCGTCTGCCGGCCATAGTCGCCCAGCAGCTGCTGAACTGTATTGATAAACGTTGATTTACCGTTACGGCCATTACCAAACAGAAAGAACATGACTTGTTCCGTAGTATCCCCGGTTAATGAATAGCCAATAGCTTTCTGCATAAAATTAATAATTTCATAGTTTGGCTGACCTTGTTCATCTATAAAAATACTTTCTAAGAATGCCTTCCAGTTTGGGCAGTCGGCATCCTTTTGATAAGCTACTGATGAAATTTTAGTGAATAGAAAATCACGGTCATGTGGCAGCAGTTCACCAGTCTTTAAGTCAATCACTCCATTCTCACAATTAAACAGATATTTATGAGAGTCGAGATCTTGCTTTCTTACAGCAACCATCGGCCTGGTATCCAGGATGGTGTTCATTCGAATATTTCGACGCTCACATTTTTTAGCCCAATCGTTAAGCTGCTTTTTTCTGTAGCCGTCTTCCGTGGCTTTCGCTTCCCCGTAAATGGCCCGAAGGGTTTGGGCAGTTAATGCCTCGATCTGCCTCTTGCTGTCTTCCTCCCACATCTTCCCGTTCCAGATTAACCAGTCGAGCTCGTTACAGTATCTGATATTCTTGCCATGATAATATACAAGCCTTTCAGCGTTCCCTAGCTCAGTCAGATGAAAAACCGGTGGCGTGTCTATGATTTCCTCTGTGTCAGCAACATGTGAGGCCTGCGGCTGCGAGAAATACACTTCATACGGCTGCTCTTGCTGTTCCATCAAGTCTGATATTGTGGGACCAGTCGAGTAGATAGCTGCAGCAATAGTCATTTCTCCATATGTAGCCCCATCAGCTGAATGCTGCTGATCCCACTTTTCGCGGAACAAACCTGATTCGCGAAACATGGAATCCATTTTTGATGCGTCCTTGTCCGTCCAGAATGCCAAGTGATTACATAAAGCCATATCTGTGGAAGAGTGATCGCCATTAATCAGCTGGCCGTTAAACAGCTCCTGAATGCTTTTTCCGTTTTTACTATTGAACATTCTTTCCCAAATTTCTTTATTTGAAAGATTGCTTATATCGCTTGCTGATTGTGTTCGGGTGCTGACCGGTTTTGCTTCTTCCTTCTCTGTCAGGTACTTATCAAAGATAGTTTTGATTTCTTCTGATCGTTCCTGAACAGGTCCAACATCAAGACTGTTCCCGGTGAATGTGAAATACCGGCCATGCCTGTATACTTCCAGGCCTTTATCTATATTTTTTCTCCCTGTGCCCGGTCCGCGTAATGGGAGCTTGCCTTTCGCGATAATATGAACACCTTCGCCACTTGGAGAGTATTCAGTATAGCTGCTGATCGTCTGGATGATTTCCTGGGCGAAAGGAGATAGAACACCGTCATTTACACAGTGATCTATATCTATTCCGATGAACGGATCATCTTTAGAAAACATGAAACCGATGCCGTCATACTCCTGTTCATTGAAAAACTTCATGATAGTGGCAAAGGTGGACCATGTTCGCTTATTGCTTGATTGAGCCATGCTGCCGTCAATCTGATATGGCACTTTCGTTTTTTTGCCGTTACGCTCTTCCGAACGCCATAAAATCCACTGAGGGGCGTTTTTTAGCTCTTGCGGTATATTTTTAAAGTCGTACATGTATTAACTCCCCTTTAAAAACGAGGGAGCTATACACTCCCTCAAATGTATTTCTTGTGATCAAAATGGTACATCTTCATCGCTCACTGTTATTGAGCCGGTATCCGGGGCCGGCGCTTCTGACGGCTTAAACGCTTTGACTTCTGGATATTTTTTGCCGTTATGCTCTCTTTCTCCGACAACTAGGCGGATCGGTTTATTGAGGAAAGCATTCGCCCATTCAATATGATCCTTAAATTTCATTCCGTTCGGGAAGCCCGCGGCCTTTGATGCTTGATGAAATCTCCACATTGCATTATCTGTAACAGTGAAATTGTCATATAGAATTTTCTGCCCTTGACATGGCTGCTCAACGTCGGAACGGATCTCATAATCAACGACAAGACGCTGGTTGCCGGATGCAGCCGTTTTTCCTTCAAAGTTGATAACTGTCGCTTCATATTCGCCTGGTTTAATTGGTTCAAATGCTTCGCCTTTGCTGTGGTCTACTGTGAACATATTTAATTCCTCCAAATTTTTTATTTGCCGTTCAGTACTGCTACAAGATTTTCAGTAATTTGCTCCACTATATGTGGATTGGTGATGTCTTCATTTCTCAGATCATAAAGCACGCTGTCTATGCCACTGTTTAATCTATCAATCTCTGAAATTAACCAGGGTATGTCTTGACGGGCGTGTGCGATGTATTTTGCGTCATCTTCATTCGTTGTTTGTGCGGTCAATAATCCGCCAATTGTTCCGATATTATTTAATCCGTTGGGTGATTGCTTCCCGATTCGCCACGGCCCTTCCGTTGCCGCATCGGCACGCTGCCGGATTTCCTCAAGCTTCATTTTGATCACCTCCCGCAGCCTTTAATCTCTTAAGGGCAGCTGTCGCCAGTTTGATATTCCATTGTTCAAGCTTCTGATTTGCTTTAATCTGGAACTCCTCAATCATTTGAGCAGCCTTTTCGTTGCCCTCAATCATCATTTTGATGTGAGTAATCAAGCCGACGCGTTCTGTTTCTTCCTCCGCCTTTACGTCAATACCGAGCTCAAGCCACTGATAAAGTTTCCGGCCGACTTCTGGGTTTAGCTTGATTGAAGAGCCTTCAAACATCCGCGTATTGTCTTTTGACGTCTCAGCCATATGATCAATGCCGATAGTGAAATTGAGCATAAACTCATATTCCATTTCATCTTTTTGGACGGGCTTTGTCCCAACCTTACGCGGAGCCATTTTGCCTTTATCATCGGGCTCCACTACATACTCCGTTTTTGTTCTCAATGTCGCCAAGATGTGAACATCATTTTGCGTTAACGTCTTAATTAGCTTGGTTGTTTCCGGCGCAAGCTTGCCCCAGTTTTGAAACGAGTTACCGGACATGCTGCCATGTGTTTCAACTATTCCGCCTTCACCCTGCCAGTTGTGTGAGAGTGAATCAATTACGACAACTTCGGCTCCGGCGTTCTTAATTGTTTCGACTGCCATTTGATATCGTTCTGTCGTATATGGCGGTGTAAAATCAATATGCTTAAAGCTGCCGATGCGAATTTCATCAAACTGCAAATTAGCGTACAGTTTTGCGCGTCGATGCTCGGTATCAACGACGCCGATCTTCGACCAGATTACATCGTCGCTTGCTTCTGGGTATGCCTCACGCATCATTCCGTAAGCTACCAGCAGGGCACCGGCTGTTTTACCGGAACCACTCGGACCGATAAAGCCGACAATTGCCTTTTCTTTTTCACGCTGAGCGTTTGTGACTTGAAACATCTATCACACCTCCACTTTGAAACTGATTGTTTCTGGCTGTACTTCTACGCCGGGGACAGCTTGTCCATTTGAATCAATTACGATCGGTTTACCTTCAAGCTCAGTGACAGTCAATGTCTTCTTAAGATCGCCCCATGCCACAGACTCTTTTATAAACTCCTCCATACCGGCATCCTTCACATGCTGCAGAAGTTTTTCCTTGTCCACTTCTTTAGGCGCTGCTTTTGTGGTCCGGCTTTTAGATTTCCCATAAGGTGTGGAAAGAGTTTTTGCCTTCGGGTCTTCCTGCAGCTGCTTTGTATGATAGACACTAACCAGGTTTTCAAAGAATGAAAGACTGTCAGCTAAAGGCTTAAGCTCCTGCCTTTCCCATTCTTCAATACGTTGCTTTTCTGTGGCTGCCAGTGCTTTGATTTCCTTTTCCTGCGACTTAAGTGCAGCTATTTTCCGGAAAGCCCAATTCAGGCTGTTCATATCAGTAATTTCAAATTGTGGACGGTCTCCCGGCAGTTCGCCGTTATTAATTTCATTTAGTTCAAAATCCTGTAATGGATTCATATGAGACACCTTCCTCTATTTGATTTTGTTGAGAGATCCATTTAAAATGGAATTGTTTTTGTTTATATTAGTCCACATTGCCGTGTGGGCTTTTTTTATTGATCTTCTTCATCGACATCCTCTTCCCGATCCCGGTCATACTGGAGATACTCTTTTGGATAGCCATAATGGTTAATTTCCGTTATGATTGGATGCTCAAGATTCATATGCTGGCCTCCTTACAATTGAGACATCAAGACCTTTACTTAGAAATTGAGTTGCAATTTCATGTAGCTGAACGACTTGTTCAGGATGATGCATCCGTTTGATGTCTTTGAACATTTCAGCAGCCGATAAACAAAGATCAATACATTCATCAAAATTGTTGTTCTCTATTTCATCTGGAAGCAGTTCGTTTAATAGGAACTGTGCGGATGCCAATTTACGTTTAGCTTTGCCCTTATCTGATGCAAGAAATTGATTTAGTTTCATTCTTCAAATCCTTTCAGTTCTAAGTAGACATGACATTGTCTCACCATTTGTCTATTAGAGAAATTAGCAACCTTTAATCGGTTCTTTTTAATCATTTTTTGCTCAAATTCTGCAAAGAAAGCAGCAAGCTTAAGAGCATTTTTCATCTTAGCCTCCTTTTTAAGAATCCGTGGTACAGAGTACTTCATGAAAAATTCGTAAAGTCTTTCTTCAACATGTGCGGGTAGTTCTTTCATTTTGGTCCTCCTTTAATCTCTCGTCTTTATAGACTCAACAACTTCCATATTTTTTCGAATCCATTCTAAAACCATGTCTCGAGGAAATAATATTCTTTCCCCTACTTTAAATTTAGGAAAGTCCTCCCTGTAAATCACATGTGCGTCAAGCGTTTGAGAACTGACGTTAAAAATGTATTTCGCTAGTTGAGCTTTACTGATCATATAAGGAAGTTCATGCTCTTTTCGATTGTCCTCGATTATTGAAGCTGCCACTTCTTGAAGCAAATCATATAAATTGTTTTTAAATAAATCAGAATCAGCTTTCATTGTTAATTCAATCACCCCTACTCACCTCCTTTACGATGCACGTTCTTCTCGTTCAATTATCGGAAGTATACCTTTTTTATTTTTTAGGGTTTCATAGATAAACAACCGGCCTTTCTGAGTCCAATAAGTGTGAAGCTTGCTTTTATCAGAGTCGATTGCGTGAGTCTTACTTTGTGTGTAACCTTTATCAGCGTATTTCTGATATAGCAACCAACAGTCCCCCTGCTTAAATTGAATTCCTAACTCATGGAGAAGTTTGTTCATCTTAGTTCCACTCATTCCATAGTCTTTAGCTATCTTGCTGATTGAAAGTAAGGATTTATTTTGTAAAACCAAATCATAGTAAGATGCCTTAGGTTGTAGCTCATTTATCATTTGATTTTTCTGTGCATTTTCCAGAAGAAGATGTTCATTCTTTTCTGCAAGATCAGCAGCAAGCCGTAAAGCTTCTGGTAATGACTGAGGAATGTTGGGCTTAAGTTTGTTTTCCATTTCTTCAAATTTTGTTACATAAGCAGCTGTGAACAAAACACCTTTTTCACCTGTCATTTTGTTTGCAACCATGTCACAACCTTTTCGAGTAAGCAAATAACACTTACGACATTCTCCTTTTGCATCCATATAGGAAGATGGAATGAAAAAATTTCTCGAATCCAAATTTGGATTGGTTGATATTACTCGTATATAACCTTCAATATCTCTTGTTAAGTGGAAATGTTTCTTACCCATCATCTCCGCAACTTCACGACTATTAATAAATAGTTGATTATTGTCTTTTAAAACATTTGGCATCATTTAACACCACTCCTTTTACATTAAATTGAATAAAATATAAAATATTGAAGTTATAAGCGTCAGTTTTCCTTGCGTTATTTTAAATGACGGTTTATAATAATGACATAAGTGAGACTAAAATTGTTCTTCTGCTAAATCCGGAAAAAGGTCTTCGACACTTGTTCCAAAATAATTAGCTATTCGGAATAAAAGTTTCACATCTGGGTTGCCACGACCACTCTCAATGTTTCTGATATGGCTTTCACTAACATTCAGGGCCAAAGAAAGCTGACGTTGAGAGATTTTAAACTGACTGCGATATTTTCGAAATCGTTCTCTTCGACGTGTATCCATTAAATGATCTCCTTTCTATTTTTGTGCTTTAAACTGACAAGATCATCTTAACACGTCATTTAAAAACACGTCAACCCTAAAAACGTCATTTAAAATGAATTTTATTTATTTGGGGGTTTCTTAAATGAATCCAGAAGAAAAAAAGCGCATGGGAATGCGCATAAAACAGTGTAGAAAAGCCATTAACATTTCACAGGAAGCACTTGCTGAAAGATTAGAAATGAAAAGAACTAATATAGCCAACTATGAAGCAGGACGTGTTATTCCTCCAGGAAACGTAATATTAGAGCTATCTAAGATATTTGGAGTTACTACCGATTTTTTATTAGGAAGTTCAGATAATCCAATTGGAAAATTAGATCCGTTAGACGAAGATTTAAGACAAATACAAAGGGCAAAAACAAAATTAAAGAATAGTGCTGACCGCGATAGAATGGAACGCATGGTTGAAATGATAAAATTGTCTTTCGTGGACGCTTTCGAGGAAGATGACGATGAAGATGATATTTAGACCGAATTACGATAAAGCTGAGAGAGAAGCATATAAACTGCTTCAACTAGCTGACGTCAGAGATTTCCCTGTTAAATTTAAAAAACTAACAAAGCAATTCTCTAATTTAAAACTTAGAAAGTACTCTTGGTTTGCTAAAAAGTGGGGATATACAATTGAGGAAGTGTGTGAGCTAACTAATAGTAATGAAGGTTGTTGTTGGTATTTAAAAAATCGACAGCAATACCTCATCTTATATAACGATACCATTGAAAATTTAGGGAGAGTTCGTTGGACTATCGCTCATGAGTTAGGCCACTTCATGCTAAAACACAATGAAATAACCAACAAAGCAATATATACAAGAAATTCACTCACAGAAGAGGAATATGATGTTTTTGAAAAAGAAGCTAATTGCTTTGCAAGAAATCTATTAGCACCTCAGAGCCTAATTTATCAATTAAAACCAACCGATCCAAATACAATTTCAGATATTTTTAATGTTTCATTCGAAGCAGCAAACAACATTTTAAATTTTTTCATAAATGGAATCAATAGAGGGATAAGTTATTCTAAAGACCATTTTACGCATAACTTATTTAGAGATTTTATACATAAACACAAATACGGAAAAACTTGTTTGAATTGTTCGTGTTTTTTTATAAGTAAACAAGCTTCATACTGTAAAGTATGTGGGAGCGTTAATTTAATACAGGGGGAGAAAGAACATATGGAATACACTAAATTTATATTAGACAATAATAGTAGAGCCGTTGATTGTCCAACATGTGCAAATGAACAAGTATATGGGGATTACTGTCATGTATGCGGTACTTATTTGATTAACAAATGTACGGGTCTTTCAGTAGATGAATTTACACATCATAATTCACAAAATCGAATAATGTGGCATGAGGAAGAAGGCTGCCAAAATCTTTTGGAAGGAAATGCACGTTTTTGTGAACGCTGTGGTTCTGCCTCCACATTCTACTTAAACAAACTTTTAATAGATTGGGAACATGAATATGAAAGTAGAAAAAAAGAAGAGCTACCTTTTTAATAATGGAGATGATAAATAATGGCTACATACCGAAAGCGAGGAGACAAGTGGGAATATCGTGTGTCCTATAAGGACCCTTTTACTCTCAAATACAAAATAAAATCAAAAAGTGGTTTTAAAACAAAGAAAGAAGCTCAAAAAGCTGCTGCAGAACAAGAAAAGCAAATAGCTGCTGGATTTGAATTTGATACAGAAACCATGTCGCTTGAGCAATTTTTATTTAGTTGGCTACATGAATACAAAAAAGACACCGTTAGAAAGAATACATATGAACTCCACGAACGAAACATCAAGAATCATATTCTTCCTTACTTCAAAAACATCAAGATTACAGATATTAAACCTATTATGTATCAAAAATTCCTTAACTTTTTAACTGATCAGGGGTACAGCAAACGCACTGTGGAAATTATACACGGTACAATGTTTAACGCTTTTAGTAAAGCTGTCATCATAGGAAAATTAGCAAAAAACCCTTGTTACGGGGCCACAATATCAAATAAGAATGAAAAGAAAAAAGGTACACTCGAATACATGCTTTCTGAGGATATTCCGAAATTTCTTCAGGAAGCATATAAGTATAACTATATATATTACATTTTTTTCAGAACGCTCATAGAGACCGGTATGCGTAAAGGTGAAGCTGCTGCTCTTCAATGGACAGATATCAACTTAAGAGAGAATTACATAGACATTAAAAACACCCTAGATTTTTCTGCAAAAACAGCTGCTGAACTCTTCGGCGAAACTAAAACTTATGAATCCAAAAGAAGAATATCAATTGGCGCTTCCCTTTCTGCTGCTTTACAAAAACATAAGAAGTGGCAATTTGAGAATAAACAAATGTTACAGGATGATTATAAACATGATCTCAATTTAGTATTTTGCAGAGTTGACGGGAATTTTTTACCTAAGTCCACCCTTTTTAATGCGTTTAATCGTATTTTAAAGCGAGCTGACATAAATAAAATGCCTATCCACGCATTACGGCATACACATGCTGTTTTACTTTTAGAGTCAGGCGCTGATATGAAATACATTCAAGAACGTTTAGGTCATAAAAGCATGATGGTAACTGCCGATGTTTATTCACATATTAGTAAGAAACTTGACCAAAATCGAATAAAGGATTACGAGAAATACGTGTCCTCAATTGTGGAGTTAGATTCATAACTTCAAATTTTTTTGGTCATATTTTGGTCAAGGACCAAAAATATTGTTCTCTTAATCTTTTGACCAAAATTTAAAAATCCCCTGACACCACTAGTGCCAAGGGATTGAGAGATTAATACTGAGACATATACTGTTCGCGTTCCCAAGGGTGAACTTGCGTGCGGAACATATCCCATTCGATTTCTTTTGCTTCGATGAAGTGTTCGAATAGGTGCTCGCCCAGCGCTTTGACCATGACTTCGTTTGATTTGAATTCTTCTAGTGCTTCCGCAAGTGTTGCTGGAAGGTCAACGATTCCGTTTTCCATGCGCTCTTCTTTGCTCATCACATAGATGTTGCGGTCGATTGGAGCCGGCGCTTCCAGTTTGTTTTTGATACCGTCTAAACCTGCAGCAAGCAATACGCTAAGTGCAAGGTATGGGTTTGCAGCTGGGTCTACGCTGCGTACTTCAACACGTGTGCTGATGCCGCGAGAAGCCGGGATACGGATAAGCGGGCTTCTGTTTTGCGCGCTCCATGCTACATAGCAAGGTGCTTCATAGCCAGGAACAAGACGTTTGTAAGAGTTTACTGTCGGGTTTGTTACTGCTGTAAAGCTTGTTGCGTGCTTCACGATACCTGCAATGAAGTGTTTCGCTGTTTCACTTAACTGAAGATCTGCGTTTTCGTCAAAGAATGCGTTAACACCATTTTTGAAGAGTGATAGATTGCAGTGCATACCTGAACCGTTCACACCGAACAATGGTTTTGGCATAAATGTCGCATGCAGGCCGTGTTTGCGGGCAATTGTTTTGACAACTAGTTTAAAAGTTTGGATGTCATCACAAGAGCGGACTGCTCCAGCATATTTAAAGTCGATTTCGTGTTGACCAGGTGCTACTTCGTGGTGAGACGCTTCGATTTCAAAGCCCATCTCTTCAAGCTCAAGCACGATATCGCGGCGGCAGTTTTCTCCTAAATCAGTTGGCGCTAAGTCGAAATATCCGCCTTTGTCGTTTAGTTCAAGCGTTGGCTCGCCTTTTTCGTCCAATTTGAATAAGAAGAATTCAGGCTCAGGTCCAAGGTTAAAATCACTGAAGCCGAGGTCTTCCATTTCTTTCAGAATCCGTTTTAAGTTGTTTCGCGGGTCACCTTCGAAAGGTGTGCCATCCGGATTATAAATATCACAGATGAAACGTGCTACTTTACCTTTTTCAGCTGTCCATGGGAAGATAACAAATGTATTTAGATCTGGATACAGGTACATGTCTGACTCTTCGATACGAACGAATCCCTCAATAGAAGAACCGTCAAACATGACTTTATTATCAAGCGCTTTTCCAAGCTGGCTTACAGGAATCTCAACATTCTTGATTGTTCCAAGAATGTCAGTAAATTGAAGGCGGATATACTTCACGTTTTCTTCTTTTACTAATGTTTCGATATCTTCTCTAGTGTAATTTGCCATTTGGTAAAATTCCTCCTCTTAAAAGGTAAATGTATATAGCAAAACAGTTGCTAACGGATTAATGAAAGAAGCGGGACATGTCGCCTTGACGGAATGTATTCCCTCTTTGAAAACGGCCGGCTTGCATGAGCTCGTTTTTCAGGAGCTGTCTCAGTTCGTCATCGGACAGATCATGTTTCATTGGTTTTTTCGTCTTCTCGTTTTGTTTTTGTTCTGGCTCGGCTTCGGCTTTCGCCAGAATCTGTTTAATTCCTGCCATGTTTACACCTTGTTCTATCAGGTGCTTGATTTCTAACAGTTTATCTACATCATGAAATGAAAATAATCGTCTATTCCCTTCACTTCTGGCTGGAAATATCAGTCCATTCTCCTCATAATATCGAATTTGTCTTGCTGATAACTCAGTTAACTGCATGACAATTCCTATTGGAAATAAAGGCATTGAGCGGCGAATATTATCACTCATCTCAATTTCCTCCTTTTCTTAACTTAGTTTCATTATAGGTGATGTTATATTATGTGTCAATACGATGTAAGGATTCTTAACATCAAATTCAGAGAAGTTTTTAAAAAATTTAAATTAATTGCTTTTCCATCAATGAATCCACTGCACTGCATATGGCATTCTTCACATGCGAATAGGTCAATCCTCCCTGAACATACGCTACATACGGCGGGCGGATAGGGCCATCAGCTGATAATTCGATGCTTGCTCCTTGAATAAACGTGCCTGCTGCCATAATGACATCATCCTCGTATCCCGGCATGTAGGCTGGATAAGGCGTCACATGAGCATTGATTGGCGATGCAAATTGAATAGCCTGGCAAAAAGCAATCATCTTTTCTCTGTCTGAAAACTCAACGGATTGTATTAAGTCCGTTCTTTTCGCATCCCATTTCGGGTTTGAAGTGAAGCCGAGTTTTTCAAGGAATCTCGCTGTAAACACCGCTCCCTTTAAACTTTGAGACACAACGTGAGGCGCCAAAAAGAAGCCTTGGTACATTTCTTGGAGCGAGTAAAGAGATGCCCCCGCTTCTCTGCCGATGCCAGGTGACGTCATACGGTATGAGCAAGCTTCAATCCATTTCGCTTTTCCGACGAGGTAGCCGCCTGTTTTCGCAAGGCCGCCGCCGGGATTTTTAATGAGAGATCCCGCCATCAGATCGGCTCCAACATGGCATGGCTCAAGCTCTTCCACAAATTCTCCGTAACAGTTGTCCACAAAGACGATCAGGTTTTCATTGACTTCTTTTACAAAACGGATCATTTCTTTTATTTCACTAATTAAGAAAGAAGGGCGATTCGCATATCCTTTTGAGCGCTGAATGCCGATTACTTTTGTCTTCGGATTGATCGCAGCGGCGACTGCATCATAGTCTATCTTTCCGTCTTTCGTCAGATCAACCGCATTATAGCCGATTTGAAAATCCTTTAACGATCCAGCGTTTTCTCCACCCCTGACGCCCACAATTTCCTCTAGCGTATCATACGGCTTGCCCGTGATATAAAGGAGCTCGTCCCCCGGTCTGAGGACACCGAACAAAGCAATTGAGATCGCATGTGTGCCTGAAATGATTTGCGGCCTTACAAGCCCCGCTTCTCCGCCAAACACATCCGCATATATGCTTTCAAGCGTGTCTCTTCCGATATCATCATAGCCGTATCCAGTAGACGGCATGAAATGAGTGTCGCTTACTTTGTGTTTTCTATAGCTTTGAAGCACTCTCCACTCATTTCGCTCGCTGATTTCTTCTATTTGTTTATGAATGCCGGCAATGTCCGCTTCCACTTCCATTGCCGTTTTCTTCAATAATTCTCCGTGTGTTAATGTGTCAAACATGTCTTTATATTTCCTTCCTACATATACTTCTTTAATTCACCGATGATACTTTGCTCTTCTTGGACATAGCCGGATATGTCATACTGTTCATTTTCTTCATTAAAATAGAAGCGGTCTACCATCGTTTCCGATTTGATTCTGGAAAGGAGCTTCCCTTCACTTGCCGGCACATGTGCTTCAAAAGACGTTAACAGTTCTTGGCGCAAATAGCGCTGAATCGCTTCTTTAAAGGCTGCAGCGTCGTCCTCAAATTTCGCACTGACCATAATGTGATCCCTTCCGGCGGACGGTATAAAATCAGGCAGTTTTTGATCACGTTTATTGTAAGCCGTCAGCATCGGGATATCATCTGCTTCAAGCTCCTCAAGCAGCCGAAGCACTGTTTTTTCATGTCCCGCATAATCCTCATTTGAAGAATCAATTAAATGCAGGATCAAATCCGCTTCTTTTACTTCCTCAAGCGTTGAGCGGAATGCAGCAATCAATGTCGTCGGAAGATCCTGAATAAATCCTACTGTATCTGAAAGAAGAACACTGTAGCCGCTTGGCAGGACCATTTTTCTGGTCATCGGGTCCAGCGTGGCAAACAGGAGATCTTCTTCATAGCTGTCAGCACTCGTCAGGCGGTTGAACCATGTTGATTTCCCTGCGTTTGTATAGCCGACAAGCGCAATTTGAAGCACACCGTTTTTCTTTCTTCTTTCACGGTATCGGCTTCTATGGCGAATGACAGTGGAAAGCTGTGTGTTGATTTCATGAATGCGATTTCTGATATGGCGGCGGTCGGTTTCCAGTTTCGTTTCCCCGGGACCTCTTGCCCCAATTCCTCCGCCTTGCCGGGAGAGATTGATCCCTTGTCCCGTCAGACGCGGCAGTGCATATTGCAGCTGAGCCAGCTCAATTTGAAGTTTGCCTTCTCTCGTTCTCGCCCGCTTTGCAAAAATATCTAATATCAATTGCGTGCGGTCAATCATCTTCACTTCAATTGCTGTTGCCAATGACTTCAGCTGACTTGGCGACAGTTCATCATTAAAGATGAGGAGATCAGCTTCAAGCTCTTCCACCAGTGCCTTCAGCTCTTCTACCTTCCCTTTTCCTATATATGTAGCGGCGTCAGCCCTGTTCCGTTTTTGTGTGACGCTGGTCAGTACTTTTCCGTCTGCTGTTTTCGTCAGAGATGCTAGCTCTTCCATAGAATTTTCAAAATGCTCATCCGTGATATGCGGCAGCTGACATCCGACTAAAATGGCTTTCTCCTGAATCGTTTCTTGTTCGTTCAAATGGATGTTCCTTTCTTTTGCATATTGGGCAGTAGTATTATCATACCAAACCCTGCATGTGTATACCACAAATCGATTGCTTTGAAAAGCGGAAATACGAGCAAAAAACAGACCTCTCAAAAACTGAGAGGTCTATGCAGATCCAGATGCTTCTTCTTTAATGGAAAGATCTTGGCTTTTGATGGTCATCAAGTCGCTTTTTAAGTATTGGTCTCCCATTAAAAGCCTCATGGCTTGTGCTCTGATCGATTTTTCGATCACATTTCTGACAAAACGTCCATTGCTGAATTTAATGGGACTTGTCGTGCTTTTCACTGTCATTAAGTAATCTTTCAATTTCCATTCAGCTTCTTGACTGAGCTGGTATTCCCTTTCATCGATCATTCGTTTCGCAATCTCCATGAGCTGGGTCACAGAGTAATCCGGAAAATCAATGGAGATGGGAAATCTTGATTGGAGTCCGGGATTTAACGAGAGAAAATGATCCATTTCCCGTGAATATCCGGCGAGTATCAAAATAAACTCATGCTGTTTGTCTTCCATATGCTTTACAAGTGTGTCGATCGCTTCTTTCCCAAAGTCCTTTTCGCCGCCTCTTGCCAGCGAGTAGGCTTCGTCTATAAACAAAATGCCACCTAATGACTTTTTGATTAAATCTCTCGTCTTTTGGGCGGTATGTCCGATATACTCCCCGACCAGGTCAGCCCGCTCCGCTTCTATTAAGTGGCCTTTTGACAGGACATTCATTTCAAAGAACAGCTTGCCGATGAGCCGTGCAACCGTCGTTTTTCCCGTTCCCGGATTTCCTTTAAACATCATGTGCAGCGCTTGCTTTCCAACCTTCAAGCCTTGCTCCGCGCGTTTTTGGTTCACAAAAATCCAAGCGTATATTTCCTTGATGTTGCGTTTCATTTCCTCCATCCCAACTAATGCGCTCATTTCTTTTTCGATTTCCTTCAAAATGCCGTGCTTTGCTTCGTTTTTTTGCAATGCAGCCTGATATTCCGCTTCTGCCTCAGCATTCGTCAGCACCTGCTTTTGCCCGTTCAGAATAATGTTGATCTGTCCGTTGTTTTTATAAGTCACAGCGCGCTCCAACATCTTCACCTCTCTGTTCTCTCTATATGATATTCAAGCGGATGCCGATTGTGACAAACGCCTATCATGTGTCGAAACAATTGCTTTTTTCGGGAACAATAAGGAACCCTGCGCTTTCCCGAGAAATACTTTATTTCTTATTGTATTCACGGACATGGGGTGGACAAACCATGAGATTTTGTTTTTAATCATTTTGTCAGAGTATTATGGTGAACTTCTTTTTCATTATTTTCTCCATTCGCCAATCCTTTTTTCATCCAACGGGCTGTTTTTTGTACGAAGCGTATTATCCGCCCTAAGATACCTGAAGTGTTTTTCTTTTTTTCGATTTATAAAGTGGTGTCTTTAATGAAAGGAGCTTTTCTCATCAATTTACGTTTCAAATGCTTGATTTAATATGAACGCAAAGCTTAAAACCAGCAGGAATCAGTGCAGGTTAACCGAACTCAAAGTACATACAAACATATGGTATATGTACATATTTCATTTCAGACCGTATCTGTTGTCGCTTCATGTTGAATTGTGCGCTTTCCCGAGAAATAATTTCTGGATGTGAAAGGATTATTTCCTCATTTTTCAGTTGAATGATAATCGTACAAGCAGAAGCCGTGTTTTTTCATATCCTGTAATGAGGTGATGAAAAATGGTTAAAATTTTTATTGATCCTGGCCATGGCGGGTCTGATCCAGGCGCAACAGGTAATGGCCTTCAGGAAAAAACGTTAACCCTGCAAATCGCTTTAGCCTTACGTACGATATTAACTAATGAATATGAAGGCGTTTCTCTGCTGCTGAGCCGGACAAGCGACCAATATGTCAGCTTAAACGACCGGACAAATGCCGCAAATAACTGGGGAGCAGATTTCTTTTTGTCCATTCACGTTAATTCCGGGGGAGGCACAGGTTTTGAAAGCTATATTTATCCAGATGTAGGAGCCCCGACGACGACTTATCAATCGACAATTCACTCTGAAGTGATACAAGCTGTCGACTTTGCCGATCGCGGCAAAAAAACAGCGAACTTCCACGTCCTAAGGGAGTCGGCAATGCCTGCCCTCTTGACCGAGAACGGCTTCATTGATACCGTTTCCGATGCAAATAAGCTGAAAACGAGCAGTTTTATTCAAAGCTTAGCGAGAGGACATGCAAACGGGCTGGAGCAAGCCTTTAACCTTAAAAAGACTTCCAGCTTAGGGTTATATAAGGTTCAAATCGGCGCATTTAAAGTCAAAGCGAATGCCGACTCGCTCGCAAGTAAAGCCGAAGCCAAAGGTTTTGACTCGATTGTCCTTTTAAAGGACGGATTATACAAAGTGCAGATTGGCGCATTTTCATCCAAAGACAATGCAGACACCCTGGCTGTCAGAGCGAAAAATGCCGGCTTTGACGCTATTGTGATCCTAGAATCATAGCCGAGACTGGGACGAGCGTCTCATAAAAAAACCCGGCTCCTCATCGCGAGAAACCGGGTTTTTTTATTCAAGAATATCAACAACAAACTGTGACCATGTTTCCAGACGGTTGTAGATGTCATCCTGTTTTAATTCAGAAACTTTCATCCATTTACCCGCAATTTGTTCTTTCTCCTTCACTTCCACTTGTGCGCCAGGCTTTAATTGAAGCGCAGAAAGAATACCGATATGCACTTTGCCAACACTATTTTCATCATCATTGATCAATCCCAGTGTGACAATCGCCTGTTTATCTTCTTCATTTATTTGCAGTTCTTCCTCAAGCTCACGGTCTGTGTTCAGCTTTAAGACTTCAGCAAATGAAGCTGCCCCTTCGATGGCGTTCATATGACCGCCAAAGCCGAGAGAAAGCTTGTTGTGCAGTCGTGATTCACCGCCGCCAGCCAGCCGCTCGTAAAGAAAAACTTCATCTTCACGCTTAATGACGACATAAGGTATCGGCTGCTTGAAACGCGGATCTTCTTCTGCGTCCCCTCTTCTCATTTCACGATAGGCCGCTTCAATCTGAGCCATGATTTCGGCTACTCTGCTATCTTCACTGTACACGCCCTGGAAGGTTAAGCTTTCTTTCTTAAACACATCATCGCGCGGGGCAACTAAAATCATTTCGTCCATTTTTCCCATGGGTACTGCGTCCTCCTCATTTGAACCTTCAAGCCGAAAAGAGCAGATATTATATCTGCTCTTTTTCATCTTCAAAATAAAAGTCATCATCTTTGAGCGGCTCAACTGTCGCTTTTTTATAACCATTCCCCTTCATAGAGAAGAAGTCATGCGATTTTGTTTTTGTGTTTAATCCGTTTAATACGATCGGATTAATATCTTCCTCTTCGAAGTATGGATCAAATCCAAGATTCATCAGCGCTTTATTCGCATTATAGCGGATGAATTTCTTTACATCGTGTGAGAGTCCGACTTGATCGTACAAGTCCTCTGTATACTCAAGCTCATTTTCATATAACTGATTCAGAAGGTCAATCGCAAATTCACGAAGCTCTGCTTTTTTCTCTTCTGTCTGTTTATTATAAATTTCCTGAGCAAGGAGACCGACATACACGCCGTGAATCGCTTCGTCACGAAGGATCAGGTTAATGATCTCACCGCTTTGCATCAGTTTTCCTTGTCCGTAGAAATATAACGGATAATAGAAACCGCTGTAGAAAAGGAAGCTTTCCAGATAGACGGAAGCAACCATGGCTTTGAACAGTGAAATTTCATCATCTTTTTGAATGGCTTTGTAAAGCCCGACAATCATTTGCGCTTTTTTCTGCAAATATTTATTTTGTTTAACCCATTCAAATACTTCATTGATCGTTTCAGTCGGTGCAAGGGTCATGAAAATATTAGAGTACGACTTCGCATGGACAGCGTTCTCCATCATCGCCATAAAGTTCAGCACCGCTTTCCGCTGGTGGCCGTCTACGTGTTCAGCCACGATCGGCATCCCCGTATTCCCCTGCTCTGTATCAAGAAGCGTAAGTCCGGCCAGTACCTTCATATAAGTGTCCTGCTCATTTTTTCCGAGGTACTTCCATGTGAGGAGATCGCCGTTTAAAGCAATCTCTTCCGGAAGCCAGAACTGTTTCACGTTTTGGTTATAGAACATTTGGGTAAAATCGTCTTCATGCTTTGACCAGTTTGCTGCGTCATAAATTTTTGTCACTATAAACTCTCCTTTAATCAAACAACACAAGAAAGGCAGCTATCTTGCCCAGTATCTTTCGTTCTTGCATAGTAAATGGTTTTAATACCTCTATGATGTGCATACAGATCGATTCGGTTTAAATCACGGGTCGTCATTGTGTCTTTTAAGAACAATGTAAAGCTGATTCCCTGATCAATGTGCTGCTGGATAGTGGCGATCATATCCACAACCTTGAACATGTCCATATCGTAGGCTTCTTTATAGAAGAACCAGTTATTAGATGCAAGCCCAGGCATTGGGTAGTACGTTTTTGAGTTGCCGTATGTTCGTTCTTCAATGCGTTCCATAATCGGCATAACAGACGCCGTACTTGATTGAACGTATGAGATAGAGCCTGTCGGCGCAATGCATAATCTGTAGCTGTGATACATACCGTGTTCAGCCACAAATGCTTTTAGCTTTTTCCAGTCCTCTGTCGTCGGGATATGCATACCTTCAAACAGATTAGCTATTTTTTCATATTTCGGTGAGAAATCAGTAGAAACGTATTTGTCAAAGTATTCACCTGTCGCATAGGTTGAGCCTTCATATTGATCAAACGTTTCACCCTTCTCTTTTGCGATTTCCGCAGAACGCTGGATGGAGTAGAAGTTCACCATCATAAAGAACGTGTTTGCAAAGTCACGCGCTTCCGGACTTTCATACGCAATGCCGTTTTGCGCAAGGTAGCCGTGAAGGTTCATAGCACCGAGGCCGATTGATTTCATCGCTTTGTTTGCCCGTCTTACAGCAGGCGCATTACGGATGTCAGTTGTTTCAGACACGTGTGTTAAAGAGTCTGTCGCAAGCTTGACTGTCTTTTCGATTGATTTATGCTCCATGACATTTAGAATGTTAAGCGAACCCAGGTTGCAGGAAATATCCAGACCGATTTCATCTTCTTCATCATAGTCTGTGTATGAAGAAACTTGAGATGCCTGCAGCACTTCAGAGCAAAGGTTAGAAAATTTGACCTTGGAAATATGGTTATTCGCATGCACTTTATTGACGTTATCTTGGAACATGATGTATGGATAGCCTGATTCAGAACGAAGCATCGCCAGTTTTTCAAGCAGTTTCCGCGGGTTGATTTTTTCCTTTTTCACCCGAGGGTTGTCGACAAATTTGTCGTACATTTCGTTCATGTCCATCTCATCCATGTGCTGGCCGTACTCTTTATAAATCGTGTGCGGGTAGAATACATAAGCCGCTTTGTCCTCGCGTGCAAGCTCAACGAACTTATCCGGAATGACAACACCGATCGAAAGCGTTTTGACACGCACATCTTCATCCGCAGAAATCTTTTTCGTATCGAGAAAATCATTGATATCGCGGTGGAAAATGTTTAAATACGCCGCGCCGGATCCTTGTCTTTGTCCCATTTGGTCAGCGTAACGGAACGCGTTATCAAGAAGCTTCATGACGCCTACAACGCCTTTTGTCGCATTCTCAACATCTTTAATGGCTTCACCTTTCGCGCGAAGCTTGGACAGGTTAAGAGAAACCCCTCCGCCCAGTTTAGAAAGCTGCATGGAGATATCGATCGCTCTTGAAATGTCGTTTAAGGAATCATTGACTTCCAGCAAGAAGCAGCTCACAAGTTCACCGCGGCGTTTTCTGCCGGCGTTCAGAAATGTCGGTGTGCTCGGCTGATATTCTTGATTGATCATCAGGTTTACATATTCTTTTGCTTTCTCAGTGTCGCCGTTAGCGAAGAACAGCGCAACAATTGAGATCCGGTCCTCATAACGCTCGAGGATTTTTTTCTTGTCATTCGTTTTCAAAGCATAGTCATTATAGAATTTAAACGCACTCATGAAGGAAGGAAAACGAAACTTCTTAGCGTAAGCTGTCTTAAACACTTCTTTAATGTCTTCAAAAGAATAAAGGCTTAAGAATTCCTCTTCGTAGTATTGATTTTCAACCAAATAATCCAGCTTCTCTTTTAAATCGTGAAAGAAGACTGTGTTTTGATTGATATAATCTACAAAATAGCTATGTACAGCCTCTTTATCCTTATCAAACTGGAATTTTCCATCTTTTTGGATCATGATTTCGTTATTTAACTGGATCCATTTTGGCACTTGATTTTGTGACAACTCTTTCTACCTCCTGAGTAAACAATTCAACGTCTTTAGATGTGCCGCTGAGTTCAAATTTGTGCAAGATCGGCACCTGATATTGTCTTGAAATGGTATCGGCGCTTTTTGCAAAGTTATCGCCCCATACTTTGTTGCCGCTCGCAGCGACTCCTAATAAGAGATGGGCGTATTTTTCGAGAAATGATTGTGTTGATGCCGGTACCTGGCCGAAGTTTGTCGTGTAGGTGACCAAAACAAACGGAGTGTCCACGTGGTCCATTTCGTCCACCTTGCGTATCTGCTGAAAGCCTGTTTTATTCACAAACCGCTGAACATTCCCTGTTTTCGAATCAAATATGATTTGTACCACGTTTTATCACGACCTATCAAAAAATATGAATCTCTCACCACTAACACTATATATAGTATACTACCCTCTAGCAAAAACACAATATATAGATTCGTTTTTATGAAAAATTCATATTTTGATCAAATCAGGCAAACGGGCAGACTCATTAGGGCCCAAAAAAGAGAGCAGAACGAGAATCATCTCTCGTCCTACTCGGGGTGTCGTTTTTAGCCGATGTATATCATAACATGAAAAAAAACTGCTTAGTAGTCTAGATTTTTTTTTCTTAAGCTATCACAGCATTTTTCGCTCTCTACTGTTTCTTCTATTTCAACATCCGCGCCGATCTCTTCTAAAACCGCCTTCAAAGCAGTGATAATTGACGCTTCTCTGATTAATTCTTTTCCGTTCACAATGATACTTGTTCCGTATTCATAGCAAGAATCATCTTCGCAAATTTCTTCCCAATGATTCACGATCACTTTATGCTTCATGTTTTCACCCTCTGTTTGATCTGTGTCAGTATTTAGTTTAGCGGCTGGAATCCGCTTTGTAAATTCGAATGCTTGTGAATTTTATTCAAGCTCATCATCCGCGTATTCTTTCTTCAGCTTTACCTCATTGCGGGACTCATTATACTCATAAATTTTGATATAGCCGTCCTCCATCACGCCAAAATGGTTATGTTCAAGTGGAAACGAGGTGGGCTGAGGCGTTTCATAGTCTGAATTGCCGCTGTCTGTTTCAATAATGGTATCTTGATTCCCGCACGCCCCGAACAGTAAAAAGACAGCTATCCATACAAGTGCAATCCTGATTCGTCTCAGTTCTGCTTCACTTTCAAACAAGGTCGATCACCCCCAAATTCATTTTATACATAATATACCATTTTTACTTCCGTATGTTGTTCTCATAAAAAAAGACCGTGCCTTGGCATGGTCAGCTTACACAAAAAGCTTGGGGCAAAAGTGGATTCATGTTAAAAATGGCCGCCGGGAACCCCCGGCAGCCTTTCCTCATGTCTTGACATGGCATTTTTGATCTATTCGAGTTCAAGCTGGACGTTTTTTTGCGGCGCAAACGTTGAGATCGCATGTTTATATATAAGCTGCTGCTTACCTTCCGATTCCAACAATACGGTAAAGTTATCAAAGCCTTTCACCTGGCCCCGCAACTGAAAGCCGTTCAGCAAAAAAACAGTGACATACGTATTTTCTTTCCGGATTTGATTCAAAAACTGATCCTGAATATTAATCGGTTTCATGTTTCGTCCTCCTTGATTCTCTATATCATACAGTTTCGATTAAAGTTCGAGTTTTCCTGCTATATGTGTGAAAATTTCCTTTTTTTTCAGCTCCATATCAACAGGCGGTGTCATATCGAACCATGTGACCTGCATTTTGTTGCGAAACCACGTCAGCTGGCGTTTCGCATACCGCCTCGAGTTCTGCTTTAGCTGTTCGACAGCATCGGAAAGTGTCACAAAACCGTCAAAATATGCATACAGCTCTTTATAGCCTATCGCCTGTATTGATTGACAGTCTCTCACGTTCTTGTCGTATAAGCGTTTCACTTCCGGAAGAAGGCCTGACTCCATCATCAAATCGACCCGCTGATTAATTCTTTCGTAAAGCGTGTCTCTATCCATTGTCAGGCCAATTAACACTGCATTGTACAGAAGTTCTCGTTTTTGTTCCTTCAAATGCTGGGACATCGTTTTTCCAGACGTATGTAAAATTTCCAGTGCGCGAATGACTCTTCTTGTATTATTCGGATGAATCGCAGCTGCTGCCTCGGGATCTGCTGCAGCAAGTTTGGCATGAAGAAAGTCAGCGCCTTCCCGCTCAGCGGCCACTTGCATGCTCTCTCGAAACACGGGATCATTTGCCTCTTCCGTAAATGTATAATCGTAAAGCACAGATTGTATATAAAGCCCTGTACCACCGACAATCATCGGAAGCTTTCCTCTATTTGCAATCTCGCTGATTTTATTTCTTACTAAGCTTTGATAATCGGCAGTAGAGAAAGAGTCTTGGGGATCTAAAATGTCAATCAGATGATGGGGCACTCCCTCCATCTCCTGTTCGGTAATTTTAGCTGTTCCAATATCCATCCCTTTATAAATCTGCATCGAATCTCCGCTGATAATTTCTGCGTTTAAGGATTTGGCTAGCTGAATACTTAAATTGGTTTTCCCCACTGCCGTCGGTCCGACTAAAATGACAACGGGCTGCTTCGTATTATTCAATATGTATCACTCTCTTTTATAAATCTCCCCCCATTATAGCATTCAACATGGACAACCACCTATCCATTTTGCCCTTTTTTTGCTTCGGTAAACATCCTTCTACCAGCCGAGCGGCTCATTGCCGACAATTTCCCTTGTCTTTCCTTTTAGGTTATGACGATGCGTTTTTCTTCTGTCATCTCCGGGATCGTACACAACCCCTCCGTACTGGATCTCAATCGGCTCGTTATAAGCCAGATATGTCGTTTCTTCGATTTCATGATAATGTGTGCCATCTGCTAAGGGAATCGCCGGCCCTGAGATTCCGTAATACCGATGAAAATGGCCGTTTTCAAATGAAGTGATCCCTGTATAGTAATGTGTATGCTGATCGGTATTTGATCCGTTTGCCGGCTGAGTAAACCCTTCAATGAGATGATAATGGCCCTGTTCTCTCGTTGTTTTGACATGATAGGCATGTGCGTGGGGCGGTGCTTTTGACCAGTCAGACTGATACAGGCCCAATGTGTTCACATCCTCCTTTTCCTCGATTCCCCCAATCAAATCCGGGCAGGGTGAATACACTGCATCATCTACACTTTATTACAGGAGGAAAGAAAACATGAACGAGTTAGAGCATTTCAGCCCTGAAGATACAAGAATATTTGGAAGACCGTTCGGATTCGGGAGACCATTTGGGTTTGGAAGACCGTTCGGGTTCGGTTATGGATTTGGAAGACCCGGATTTGGTTATGGGTTTGGCCGGCCATTCGGATTTTTTGGAAGACCGTTTATCGGCGGCCTTGCAGGCGGGCTTATAGGAAGCGCTTTATTTAATCCTTATTTTTATGGCGGATACCCCTATTATCCGTATGCCCCGTTCCCTTATTATTATTATTAAACGCAAAAGGCCCCTTAAAAAGGGGTCTTTTTAAGTGTGTGAAAATGAATCTCTTGACTCATACATAGGCATACACTAATATTTTTCTAGCTGAAGTTTTTTCTAATCTAAAAATATAGTGAGGAGAATTCATGATGTTGATAGGATATATATTCCTCACGATTGCCATATGTTCGGAATCGATAGGAGCAGCCATGCTGAAAGTATCTGATGGCTTCAAAAAGTGGAAGCCAAGTGCTTTGGTCGTCATTGGCTATTCCCTCGCCTTTTATATGCTGTCCCTGACTTTAAACCATATTCCCCTCAGCCTCTCCTATGCGACTTGGAGCGGGGCGGGCACAGTGCTGACGACAGTGATCGGAGTAAAATGGTTCAAGGAAGATCTGAATGCCAAAGGGCTTATCGGGATTCTTTTATTACTATCAGGGGTCGTGTTACTTAATTGGCCGTAAAGGAGTGATGAAGATGAGAGGATTGCTTTATTTGGCTCTCGCCATTGTATCTGAAGTGTTTGGGAGCACGATGTTGAAGCTTTCAGAAGGATTTACACAAGCCTGGCCCATTGCCGGAGTCATAGTCGGATTTCTTTCTGCTTTTACGTTTCTAAGCTTTTCTTTAAAAACAATTGACTTATCAAGCGCGTATGCAACATGGTCGGGCGTTGGTACCGCGCTTACAGCAATTGTCGGGTTTTTGCTTTTTGGCGAAACCATCAGTTTAAAAGGTGTATTCGGTCTCACGCTTGTCATTGCAGGCGTGATCGTGCTAAATCAATCGAAAGCCCACGCTGAAGATAAAAAACAGACGGCCTGTGAGTGACCGTCTGTTTTCTTTATTCTCCACCCAGTTTCACAGAGGCTTCAAGCTGCAGCACGACATTTCCTTGAATTGCACGCGAAATCATGCATGACGACTCCGCTTTTTTACAAAGCTTGTGCGCCAATGCGACGTCGTCTTGTGAAGCATCATGTTTAAGCACGACAGAGGGACGGTGAATGATCTTTTTGTATGTAAAGACTCCTTTTGTGACGTCGACAATGCCTTCTGACTCCATCTGTAAGTCTTCTTTTTCCAGCCCGCTTCTCTCCATCATCGCTGCAAGTGTAATAATGTAACAGGTCGCTGCCGCCCCGAGAAGCATTTCATCTGGGTTGGTCCCTTCTCCCGGGCCATCCATTTCTTTAGGAATGGAAATCGATGTGATCAGGTTTCCGCTTTCAATCGTACCGACATCATTGCGGTTACCCGGCCAATTCGCTTTTAAATAAAAATGATGATCTGCCATTGTTTCGCCTCCTTTTTTATCCTATTTCAGTCTACTGATCTTCTCTTATTTTGTCTTCTGATCTGCTTGTTACAAATACTCTTTTTCCAGGACACCTTTGATCGCACTGACATAAGCATAAAATTCACTGTTCTTTGTGTATTTTCTATTTTTATAATAAAAATCATCAAAAAATGCTTCTCTCTGCTCACGGCTGATTTCCAGCTGGATACTTAGCCCCGTTTCCCCTTGGTTATTAATGTTTTCGGCATTCAATCCAGCAAGACCGCTTTTAGACGACGCTAACTCAGCGGAAAACCCTCTCCGCTCAAGGGCTCTCACAATCATTTTCGCCCGCTTTCGGTCTGTTCCCCCGACAAGCGTATTCTTGTTCTCCCCTTTATATCCGTGAAAAGCCACCACATATTGATGCTCCTTGATTTTCTTTTTTGCCAATGGCTCATCAAAGTTGGTGCTTGTAATGTGCAGCGTTTGGTTATCGTGGGACTTCAACCCTTCAAACAGGTATGTAGAGTATTCATTATTGAAATAACGAACAAGCTCACTTACTCCGCCTTCAATTCTTCCGCCATGCGGAGACATAATTAAGACTTTGCTTCCTTTTTTCTCATTATATGAAATATCGTAATCGGCTGGGCTCTCATTCTCTGCTAAGCTGCTGAAATTTGAATATGTATCTGGCTGATTTGATGGTTCAGGTTCCAATGAGTAATGAACATATCTTAAGAACAAGACAATGGCTAAGACTAATATGACATTTAGTAAAAATCTTCTCATGTTTAACTCCTTTCATAAGAATGGCGCGGTTCATTATATGAGGTTTAGCCAATAGGTTTTATCTTACCATTGTATACACAATATCATCAGTGAAAAAGTTCCCGGTTTCAAAAAATCAATTGATTGTCACGGTTATTAGCGGTTCATTTCAAATAAGAGTGAAAAAAGGTTGAGAGGAAAGACAAAAAATGTAGGAACAACCTCACTTGGCAAATAAATGTATATAGGTTTAAGGAGGGTTTTAGTAACAGGCTGCCCGGTTGCTGAGACGGACAGCTGTTACCGGCCTGCAGAATAGAGATTTTGCTTATTTGTTCTCACAAAATCACAGGAGAGGATAGAGTCCAATAAAAATGTTCTGATCTGTTGTTTCGAAAAACAAAATGCTTTGATTTTCGTTTTGCTTTTCTGTCTCACAATAATCGTTCTTTTACTAATCGTTCCGTCTTTCTTCATATATATAATGCTGATTGGCATTTGGCTTTCCAAAGAACGGTGCAAGTAGAAATTCATACGGTTGCTCTCCCCTTCCCAGTTTGATATGACCACATTATAATACGAACAAACGTTCTTTTTCAATCCCCAATGATTTCCTCAACTTCTGAATCTATCGTATCTAATGCGAAAGATTCAGAAAAACAAACTCTTGTCTGTCTCTTACAGAGGACAAACAAACTTACCAAACCTATCATCTGTTCATAGAGTATACAGAGAACCTTATAATAGGAGGAAAATACATGTTTGGGTACTCTATGGTACAAATGGTGAGAGCAAATGCTCACAAGCTAGATTGGCCGTTACGGGAAACCGTATTGCAGCTTTACAAGCCCTTCAAATGGACTCCTTGCTTCTTGCATAAATTTTTCGAAACCAAATTGCAAAACAGAAAAAAAATGTCAGTCATTATCGAATTTGAGGAAGGCTGTCACGAGACCGGCTTTCAAATGGCTGGAGAGGTGCTGCAAAAAGAAAAACGCAGCAAGCTAAAAAGCCGCTTCAACAAAATCAACTGCTGCAGCGCCGAGGTTACTCCTTCAGCATTACATTCCCTTCTCTCTGAATGCAGCAATATCCGTAAAGTGTATTTAAACCGCGAAGTCAAAGCGCTTTTAGACACTGCAACCGAAGCAAGCCATGCGAAGGAAGTCGTCAGAAACGGGCAAACCCTGACAGGAAAAGGTGTTACTGTCGCTGTTGTCGATACAGGAATCTACCCGCATCCTGATCTAGAAGGCAGAATTATCGGATTCGCGGACATGGTCAATCAAAAAACAGAGCCGTACGATGATAATGGTCATGGCACACACTGTGCAGGTGATGTCGCAAGCAGCGGCGCATCCTCTTCCGGTCAATACCGCGGCCCTGCACCGGAAGCCAATCTCATCGGCGTAAAGGTATTAAACAAGCAGGGTTCAGGAACGTTAGCAGATATTATAGAGGGTGTTGAGTGGTGTATTCAATACAATGAGGACAACCCCGATGAACCGATTGATATTATTAGCATGTCGCTCGGGGGCGATGCCCTTAGATATGATCATGAACAGGAAGATCCGTTAGTCAGAGCGGTTGAGGAAGCGTGGAGCGCAGGGATTGTCGTCTGTGTCGCTGCCGGAAACTCAGGCCCTGATTCGCAGACCATTGCAAGCCCGGGCGTGAGCGAAAAGGTGATTACAGTAGGTGCGCTTGACGATAACAATACTGCAAGCAGCGATGATGATACTGTCGCTTCCTTCTCAAGCCGCGGCCCGACAGTATATGGGAAAGAAAAGCCCGATATTTTAGCGCCGGGTGTTAATATTATTTCCCTTCGCTCTCCGAATTCTTATATTGATAAGCTCCAAAAGTCAAGCCGTGTAGGGTCTCAGTACTTTACAATGTCAGGAACCTCGATGGCAACACCGATTTGCGCAGGAATCGCAGCTTTAATTCTTCAGCACAACCCGGATCTTACCCCTGATGAAGTAAAAGAGCTTTTGAAAAACGGCACGGACAAATGGAAAGATGAAGATCCGAATATCTACGGAGCGGGCGCTGTCAACGCAGAAAATTCCGTTCCCGGCCAATAAAAAGCACCAAAAAGCCGGCAATTCTCTCTCAGCAGAACTGCCGGTTTTTTGTTTGAATATTCATAATCATAAGGTAAAATAATGGAAAATAGATGAGGGAAGTGAAGAAAGTGCCATATTATATCTGCAACACATGCGGTGTGCAACATGCACAGACTGTAGATCCGCCCAACTCGTGTCTGATTTGCGAGGATGAAAGACAGTATATTCATCCCGATGGACAAAGTTGGACAACCCTTGAAGACATTCGTGAGAAAGGAAACCTTCAAAACATCATCAAAAAGGAAGAAGAGCATCTTTACAGCATCAAAACTGAACCAGAGTTTGCGATCGGACAAACAGCCCATCTTATCCAGCATAATGGCTTCAATGTGCTGTGGGATTGTATGACATATCTTGACCAAAAGACAATTGACCAAATCAACGGATTAGGCGGTATTCAAGCCATCGCCTTGTCTCATCCGCATTATTACTCTACTCAGGTTGAGTGGGCTGAAGCGTTTCAGGCGCCGATCTATATCCATGAGGATGATAAAGAATGGGTGACAAGGCCAAGCAATCACATTCACTTCTGGTCAGGGGAAACGCTCAACGTGAAGCCGGGACTGGACCTTTACCGACTGGGCGGACATTTTAAAGGCGGTGCTGTTTTGCATTGGAGCAAGGGCAATGAAGGGAAAGGCTGTCTATTGACCGGAGATATCATTACGGTTGCGGCGGACCGAAACTGGGTCAGCTTTATGTACAGCTACCCAAATCTCATTCCCCTTCCCGCCTCCAAAGTTGAAGAAATAGCAGCCAAAGTAAAACCGCTTCAATTCAACCGGCTTTACAATGCTTTTTCTAAAGTTGTCAAAGAAAATGCCGGCGAAGCGGTCCAGCGTTCTGCCGTACGCTATATCAAGGCACTCAACAGCGAACTGTTTCATACATAAAGAGTGGGGCGGCTCTTTCCCGTGTAAAAGATGCAGCAATTGGGAATAGTATCGTGTAGATCAAAAGGAGGAATATTGATGGCACACACGAATACACAGCTTTCTCAATGGCTGGAATCAAAAGTCGGCCAGACGCTTGATATTAGAAAAGGTGAATTGACCCATGATGAAGAGATATCAGACTTGGATCAGATTGTTCTCCACCTTCAAAAAGTGGCTATACGCAGTACGAATCATCCTGATGATTATGTTGCGAAAGAAGAGCTTGTTTTAGAAGGCGAAGGAACAACATTCACTGAGGACGGAAACGTACCGCTTCCGCAAAATGCCTATGAGATTCCTTTATTAGGTGACATTCATATTCACCAAGAAAACGAAGGATTGAAGGTCGTAACAGATCGTGCAGTATATACAATTGATATCCAGCACAGCTGACAGCCACTTTCATCAAAATAATACAGCGTAGCGCCTTTGAGCTTTCGTTCAAAGGCGCTGCTTTATATCGAGCTATCCAGTAACACTTATTAAATAGATCAAGGCACTTTATTGAACCGTTTTTATACAGATTTATCATTATTCCTTCTCTTCTGTCTCACGTTTACCTTCCACGCAAATTGACTCTACATGCTGCATAATGACCCGCTTAATTCGGTCTTTATTCACGCGCACAGGGTCAAGCATGGCATGTAAAGCCAAGCCGTCAACAAGCGCGTAAAGTCTCTCAGCTTCAATGTCTTTATCAGCATTCTGCTTCAGTAAATCGGATTCATCTAAATAGGCAATCAGATTCCGCATGCCGCTGAAAATCCCGTCATGATTCGCATCAAACATATCCTTTTTATGTCTGGCGTAAGCAGTAAAAGCAAACCAAACCTCCATCTCTCTAATCGTTTCTTCATTCGTTGGGACCATTTCAAGCAAAATTTGCAACACTTTTTCCTTAGGGAGCAAATCCCTCACTGCAATGTCCTTAATTCGGTCAGTCACCTTTTCTTGGACAAGTTTCATTGCAAAAGCAAGCAATTCATCCTGTGTAGAGAAATAATGGCGCAGTGCACCTAATGACAATCCTGCTTCCTTTGCAATGTTCCTGGCTGATGCTCCCTCCATCCCTCGTTCTAAAATGACGCGCCACGTTGCTTCTGCAATTTGTTTTCTTCTTTTCTCATGGTCAATTTGTTTTGGCATAGCTTTATTGTAACAAGAAAAAAATGAGAGGGCAATTTTTATAATACAGTTGTGTTGCAAAAACAAAGATGGTAACATATTATTTAAATAATACAACTGTATTGAAAAGAGGGGAATGGATTGAACGGTATCGCATGGATGATTGTTTTCTGTGAAATTGCGTTTTGGGTTGTCATTGTATTGGGGCTTGCTGTACGTTACGTATTCAAACGACATACATTAGGACTGCTATTCCTTGGCTTAACTCCAGTTATCGATTTGATTTTGTTAGCGGCAACTGGTGTGGACCTTTACCGCGGAGCCTCAGCGACCGCAGCCCATGGGATTGCAGCTGTTTACATCGGTATATCGATCGCTTATGGAAAACAAATGATTCAATGGGCAGATGAAAAGTTCCAATATTATGTGACAAAAAAAGGCGCAAAACCGCTGAAACGTTTTGGAATGGACCATGCCAAGCACGGTGCGAAAGGCTGGCTAAGACATGTGCTGGCCTACTTAATTGGTGCGGGACTATTGGCAGGGATGATCTATTTTATCAATGACTCTGCCCGAACCGAGGCGTTGAGCGGCATTCTTAAACTGTGGACTGTCATTATAGGCATTGACTTTCTCATTACAGCCAGCTATTTTATTTGGCCAAAAAAAGAGAAAGCTTCGGCGAATCTCAGGAGTTAACATGAAGAAAAAGGCCCTTCCCCAGTGAAAAGGACCTTTTTTGGTTTTGTTAAAATATGCTATACTATTTTCGTCAGAAAATAGACTTATAGATATTTTGGGCTGATTCAAGGGTGCTGTTTGTATGAGTAAGCAGGGGAAGGGAGTGTCATACTTGAACCAAAAAGAACAGAACGAGCACTCTAAAGATTTTAACCTGAGATCAAAATTAATCGGAATTGTATCTATCACTTTTATCGCGGCCATTGCGCTTGCAGTCATCTTCGGCGGCTTTTTCTTCGGGATGAAAGGCTTATTCTCCATACTTGGCATCACATACGCTTCCAATCAAACATTAGCTTTATTTATTTTAGCCTGCTTTGCTGTAGGTTTAATCATAGACCCACTCACAAAGATTCTCTCTATCATTTTGGCAAAATCACTTTCATTGAAAAAGACTGCACTTTTTGCTTTTATACTGTATTTTATCAGCAATCTTATAACGATCTGTTTTGCAGATTACTTTATGGAGTCTATTTATATTCCAGATATCTTGCTTGTTGTGATATCAGCTTTCATGGCTTTCATTGAACTTACTTTTGATAACCAGCCTAATAGAGAAGCAGCTTAAAATGCCGAAGGCAGATATGGAGAATTCATAACACCTTATATTTGGACATCACCAGTTATATAAACGAAAAAAACTCCCTGTTCACACGAACAGGGAGCAAAACACAATGTTGTAATTTAAATTCTGCATTCTAAAATGATTCTTACATTCGGATCATCAAGTTCATCCAAAAAGATAATGATCTTCGGACCACATGCCATATGTTTCCACCTCCTCACTCAAAATATACATTAATCCAAATTGCCTGTAAATGGAAATTTTACAGAGGGACCATGAAGTATAATGCGTTAACACTGCTCACACGTTTACAACCGTGTCTTATAATCTGACACTCCAATGCCTACCACCCCCGCTACGATAGGAAATATCGTTGGTCCAAAAGGTGCAGGTGCCGCAGTGCAAACCACTACCAAGCTTTCTAAAGTAGTAAAGTGGTTAAAGGTGGAACAGTAGCAACTCATATCAATAAAGGGATAAACAAAGGAAAAGCCTATATCAATTCTTTCATTAAAAGTAAGAATGATCTTGCACTTGTCGGGATTGCTCAAGACATCGACAATACGTATAGCGCAAAAAACACTCCTCTGCTAAAAAGTATTATTGGAGATAAATCGGTAAGACTGATGAAGAGTTATTACAGAGGTACAGATAAACAAGAAGATACGTGCTTCTTCTAGTTTCACTGATAGGCCAACTGCAGAAAGAGTCGCTAATGAAACATTAACTAAACTATAAATAGGAAATTAAACAGTGGTTAAATAGTGATATTGACGATACATTACCGTTGCCTTACAGAGGAAACCGAAGTTATAGGATGAGAAGTTCGTAAATGTTCAAATGAAGTTAAAAATATGACTAACGCTAGAATAGTATTAAAGAAAAATAAAGATTGATGATATAACTCCATTAGAATGGCTTGAGCAAGTCATTGAACAAATTAAAGAACACCTGGGAGTGTAATATTAACTGTGTAAGTAAGGAATGCGTACGGTTCCTTACTCACACAGTTTTTTATTTGATAGAATAATAAGTATAAAGCTAAAGGAGTGGTTTCAGTGGGGAAATTGAAAAGAGATCCGAACTCCGTAGAATTAGCTAACAAGATTATCGAACAGTATCAGCCTAAATCAGTAGAAGATATGCAAGAAGCATTAAAAGACATATTTGGTCCCATGTTTGAGTCAATGCTAAAAGGTGAAATGAATCACCATTTGGGCTATGAATCCAATGACAAGGGAGAAAAAGAAACAAGAAATAGAAGAAATGGATATGGCAAAAAGATCGTGAAAACAACGGCAGGAGAAGTTGAAATTGCAGTCCCCCGTGATCGTGATGGTTCATTTGAACCGCAGTTGATTCCAAAGCGTAAAAGAGATGTATCCTCTATAGAGGATAAGGTCATTTCGATGTATGCCAGAGGAATGTCACAACGAGACATTTCTTCCACGATAGAAGACATCTATGGCTTTTCTGTATCTCATGAAATGGTATCCGACATTACGGATACTGTACTTCCTAATTTAGAAGAGTGGCAAAATCGTCCCTTAAGTAACTGTTACCCTTTTGTGTTTGTCGATTGTCTTTACACAACCATTCGTAATGACTATGAAACGAAGAAGTATGCCGTTTACACAATACTAGGATATACCATAGAAGGTAAAAAGGACATTCTAGGTTTGTGGTTGAATGAAACGGAAAGTAAACATAAATGGATGCAAATTTTTGATGAAATCAAATCTCGTGGTGTAGAAGATATCTTCTTTCTCTCAATGGATGGCGTTAGTGGTCTGGAAGAAGGAGCACGTGCGATTTTTCCTGATGTGACCGTACAGAGATGTATTGTTCATTTAATTCGAAATTCGATTAAGTATATACCAAGTAAAGACTACAAGCCTTTTACTGCTGCCTTAAAGAAAGTGTATGGAGCTCCAAGCCTTAAGGCTTGTCACAGTGCATTTGAATCTTTTGAAAAGCAGTGGTCTACGTACCCTGGAGCTGTAGACGTATGGAAACGAAACTTTTCTCATGTGGAACAACTTTTCGATTATGGTGGTAATATTCGTAAAATCATGTACACTACAAATGCCGTTGAAAGTATCCACTCTAGCTTTCGAAAAGTCACGAAAAAAGGAGCATTCCCCCATGAGAATGCCCTATTAAAAAATATTGTTTTTACGAACAAAAGAATTAGAAAAGAAATGGGATGGTGGACGCATCCAGCAATGGGCTATGGTCATGAATCAACTATTAGTTCATGACCACCTAAAGGAACGTGTGAAGAAATATCTAGAATAACTTACACACTTTTCTTGACAAGCCCGAACACCTTAAAACATTATAGATATAAAAGGAGCCCCTCTTATTGAAGAGGGCTTCTTTTATTGTTTCAATATACCTTCAGTCATCATCTGCATAGCGGTCAACATCTTGAAAAAAAGATCAACAGCCCATCTGTGCTTTTTGCTTGCCTTGATTTCACCGGAACGGATTTTCTCAGCGTATGACCACACCCGTTCTATGAGAATTTCGGCAGTAATTTCTTGCATTACATGCGGCCTCCGAACCGTTCTTCCTCTTTTGACTTCGGTTTCCCATCATCTTTTTTCGGGATAACGAGTTTACAGCGAGAGGAAATGGTCAGTCCTAAGTCGCTTGAAGCTTGCCGGCATTGTTTAAACAACTTGTCTTGGTTTATCAATAGTTCAGAATAGTCATCATTCGGAACAACCTTTTCTTCTTCTCCTATTACATTCCCGTCATCGTCAAATTTTCTAACGATCACTGTTTTCATCGGACCCCGTTCAAGCAATTGCTCTGTTACTTGCAAATATAATTTCCGGGCAAACAAAAAACGGGCAAGCGCATCAACATCTAAATTGGTCATGATCCCGATGTTTTTCAGCTCATCCGCTATCTTTTTAAACTCTCTTTTTAAGTCTTTTGGCAAATATGATGGAGCTTTTACTTTGTCGTTTGGTGCCTTTATTTCCTGTGCTCGACGTTCCTCAATCTCTTGCTGTGTCAGGTGTTTCTTCCCTTTTACCAGTAGCAAGTCAACAGGTTGCCGTGGTCTAGCCATTCCCTCACCTCCTTCCGAATTTTCATTTAGGGAATTTTTCAAAATGGGGAGGGGAGCGCGGTCTCCGGCGTTCATCCCTCAGAGATTTTAGGGTGGGGGGTGCTCATTTTCTCTTTCAACTGCAGCATGGCGGCTTCTAATTTCTTTTGTTCTTCTGTTAATTTCTTTGTATACAGATCGAATGCTGTTTCCTTTTTCATCGTTGCACGAAGAGCAAACAGTTTCTTTACCTTCTGTTGCATACGTCTTATGTCAGCATTGGTGTAATAGGATGTATACTCAGTCCGACACCGAGGACACTTGATATTGCTCACGGATGCCGTCGTCATGCTTCCTGACCTTTGAGCACCCTCTGACCAAGAGCATTGTTCCACATTCATCACACATGCACGTTTGATGTTCTGTTCCCAAATCCTCCATCCTCCTTCGCTGTCTTTCTGCTGTGGCACGGCGCACATAAGGGTTGCCAGTTGCCTGAGTCCCAAAAGAGTTTCTTGTCTCCTTTATGCGGCTTGATATGATCGACTACTGTTGCCGGCACCCGTCTACCTTCCATCATGCACGATACACAGAACGGATGCTTTGACAAGTAGCCAAGACGCGCCTGCCTCCACTTGCTGTTATATCCACGCTTAGCAGCGGACTCCCGGTATTGATCATAGGCTGGCTTGGTTCGCTTATGCAGTTCGCAGTAGCCCTCTCGTGTTAAGTTAGGACATCCGGGTTCGTTGCAAGGTTTTAAAGCTTTCTTCATGATTGAATGCCCTCATGAGGAAAATGTATAGTTGTAAACTTTTGATCATCACAAAAAAGTGGTTCGGTTGTTGCATTGTCATCCAACTCAACAACTTGCACATGTAATCCTTTATCATAAACTAAGAATCCTTGTCTGAATGCGTTTGTGACATCCTTCTTTATCTTCTCCTTAGTTTCATTCGTCAAATAAGAATCAGCTTGAACTAATAAAAGTTTCATTGTATATGCCTCCTACCTATAAGCCCTTTCACCAAATGCAATTTCCTTTGTATCAACAGCCAACATGCCGTCTATTTCCGTGCCATGCTTGAGACGAATATACGTCGAGCCGATCTTATCTGATTCTCCCGTCCTCCATTCGAAATCAACCGCAATACGATTAGTAATCTTTTCGCCCTTATAGAAAACCTGCGGCACAGAATCTATTTCATCAAGCTCAATCTGTAACAAAGGAGAGGCCTTAGATTGAAATAACGATTTCGTTAGATAGACAGGCACCATTTCGTCCTCGATGGCAAAACCCGTTAATAGTTGGCCGAGTCCATGCAATCTCTCAATGACCTTTAAAGGGACACCTTCATCACAAACAACGTTTGTTAGTCCATCCAAAGCTATCTCGTCTTTATAGTCAATGAATGTTAAGTCTGGATGTTCCTTTTGATAAGTATGTGCCACATCCGGAATCATAAGAATAGGAGAATTATTTTCTCTCGCAAACCGGATTAATGCTGTTGTTTTACCAAGACGTCTTTGATTTCGTCTGGTATAAATGATTTCATTCTTTTCTGCTGCCTTTTCCAACAATTCCGAAATACTCATATGTGCAAGATTCAAATCAAAGCTCATCTGTTTGGTCCTCCTTTAACAACTCCAACCTTTCTTCACGATTAGAGGTTTCTGCCCAATTATTAAACTCCTGAATCCCTATATTCACTCTTTGTAAGTGCAATTGCTTTTGTTTCTCGTTCAATTCAATCTTTCTTTGACTAACTTCAATATCATAATTGATCTGTTTTAAAAGCAGCTCTTGCTCTGTGCGCCATGCTTTAAATTGTTCAACATACAAATCTTTCTCTGACAAGGTTAATCCCTCCAAATAAAAACTCCCTCCCGATTGGGAAAGCGTTTGGATATATTCTTTCTAAACTGCCACCGTACTCAAGCCGTTAACCGCCAATAGTCCTCCCTGAGATTTACCGGAAGCAGTTTACAGAGAATATAAAAAGCACTTTCACAAAAGGAAAGTGCTTGTACAATTAATTTAATTCATCTACTAGTTTACGCAATTCTTCAGCTGCTTCTTGTACACCTGACGAGTAATCTTCTTTAGGTGTGTCTGTATCACCTAAATACAAATACTTCTCTAAAAAGCTATCAATTTTCGCTTTATCCTCTACTGAACCATTTTTGTAATATGGTGAAACAGCAGCTACAAGAACGGTAAAAGCACGACCGACTCTATCAATATAATCTGCATCAATTACACCATATAATCCGCCACGACCGTTAAGGCGAAGTGCTTTTCTAGCTGCCGTCTCTAATCGCATGGATATTTGATGATTTATTAAAGCCATAGTATCACCTCCCACCTTATTATCGGTGAAAGAAAAGGACAAAGGAACAATTTGCAGAATTTGTCGAATTATTTACGAACAAGCTTACATCTTGTTTCAACGAGCAATTTAGTTAATTCAGGAACAGACATATCATACAAAGCCGCTCCCTTTGCTCCTTCATAACATCCAAGAGACACAAGGGCTTCTATAAATGGCAGCTTACTTTCCTTAATCACGGCACTACCTCCATAATAGAATATTTAGTACATAGTTTTTTTAGTGATAAATCCAAATGAAAAAACGCCCTCCCAATTGGGAAAGCGCCTGTCGATTTATTGCCTATTACCATAATAACTCACTTTACACAAAATGGTGTGCCGTTATCGTGCCATCTTTCTGCCAAAATTTTAGTACATGCCTTTTTCATCTAAAAGTGTTGCACCTCTGCTCATAATATTCACCACCCTTATATGTAGTTTCACAGACACATCAAACCATACCTTTCTGTTCTTTCTTTGATCCAGAACCTCTACTCATCCCACTCACCTCCTTTAAAATTAAGACTAATAAATATCTGGTTCATCAAAATAATGAAAATCATCCTCTATTTTTTTATTACAGTCATTACAAACAAACCAATAACCCCACTCATCTTCTATTTGAGGGTTTGATGCAGAGCTATTTTCACACTTACAAAAATCAAATTCTCTGTTCAAGAAACTTCCTCCTTTTGTCATTTTATACTAATCATATCAGCTACCTTTCTCACAATCACGAATTAATTAACGGTAACTTTTATACATATCCACACAATCCACGAATTACCCATATGTTTTATACTGTGCAACTCGTCGAACTGAGCCAACCCCTTGTCCTCTCTGTTTTGAACCAATATCCCTAAAATGAATTACACATCTGTTATTTTTGAGGAATTGACGAAAAATCAAAGAAAAAGGCCCATCCTCGTTGTTTTGGATGAGCCGGGTTATATTTTAAATTTCTTCATAGCGTTGTTCATGGCGTCTTGATTGATTCCGATATACCGCAGGGTTGTCCGTTGGTCCGAGTGATTAAATATCTCTGCAGCATGGCAACGTCCTTTGTTTGTTTGTAAAAGTGATAGCCGAATGTTTTCCTCAATGTATGCGTGCCAATGTCATCTAAACCCACGTACTCAGCAGCAGCCCTGAGAATTTTGTATGCCATCGACCGGGATATTGGCTTGTTAATCCCTTCACGGCTTTTAAAGAGAAACTCATGATCCTCTTTCCCTTCGACATAGGCCTTAAATTCTCTTTGAAGAGCTGGCGTCATATCGATTCTCTTTTTCTTTTCTATGAGATTGAAGTATGGCCGTTTAGCGTCTCTTACTCTCAGCTGCAGAATATCCGATATGCGGAGCCCTGAATTGATACCGGTCACAAATAGCATGTAATTCCTCATGTTTTGCTCTTTTAAAAACCTCTTGATGTAGAAAATACATTCCGGATCACGTATAGGCTGAACAAAATTCATTAAGAAGCTGTCCCTTTCTTGTAGACTTCTTCTCTCAGAGCAAATGCCAGCCGGTAGAGAGCTTTTACTTTCACACGATAATAGCTTCGCTGGCTCAGACCCATTTCTGCATACACTTCATAATTGTACATTTCTTCCTGCTTCATATAGAGCATGACAATGGCCTGCCGTTCTCTTTGAGAAGGCCGGTTAACAGCCCTTTGAATCCTTTTTAAGTATTTATCACGTCGATGAATGAAATTCATTCGTAATGCTCGGCGGAACAATGCTGTAAGTAGGTGTAACTTTTGGCAAAAAATCATCTGGTACCTGTAAGAGATATAACCGGTATTGTGATCCAGCAGCTTCTCTGCTTTTAATTTAGTCGCTTCTTCGTCAATCTGAGGAATGTTTAATGTTAATTGATTCATATTTTTACCCTCCCATTTATTTACGTCTTAAAGCCACGCCTTTGCCTCTTTTCAATGTTTGCCTATCTTTGCCCATCATTTGCCGCCAAAACCGTTCAGAACGCTCCTGCGCGATTTTATGGGATTTTTTTCCTATTCTCCATGCCATCCCTCCGTTCAAATAAAAAACGGACACCAACCAAAGCACAGATTTCTCTGTACAGTGATTAGTGTCCGCAGGCATCTCCATCTTGGACTTAATTATCAGGTTTAACCATCTCGATAGGTGTGTTATATAGTTCTTCTTTCCTCTTGATCATAGTTTTAGTGCATAATCTATGGTCATTTTTATTTCCTAACAAGACAGTCTCTTTATTTATTGAATATAAAATATACCATTTTTCTTGTTTTTCATCTTCTATATAAACAATTTGTTCGCTTGACCATTTAATAATTTTGGAAATAGGTTTTAAAATAAAAGGAATTGGAAGCGTAAATAAGATTAAAACAAGCATACTCCACCCAAAAACTTTCAGGTTAAACTTATCCTTTTCCGAAAATGGTATATCTATAATGAAGCTATAAAGCTCCATATAAAAAAGTATTAAACAAATCATAAAAACTAAAACAAATAAACCTTTACATAGTCTACTAGACTTGATTTTTGAAAAAGCTCCTTCATTTGTTATTTTCACTACACCCCATATAATTCCACCAAAAAATACAATGACATAGGAATAAAAATCATTAGGTCCAGGTATAACATCCCTAAGATAAAATGTTGTTGGATATAAAACAATCACCCAAAATAACGTATTCAAAATATGTTTAATTACTTTCAAACTAAACACTTGTTCTTTTGAAAACAACCTCTGTTCAACAACATTCGAAGAAAAAAGAGTAATAGGGTTTAAAATTCTAATCAGATACAAAGCGAGACCAACTAGCAAAATAACGTAGCTAGGCACTTCAAAATAACTTAATAATTCACTTAAATTTTTTTCCATTTCAATCTTCCCACTTTCCACAATTCAATATTTTCCTATTCATCCTATTTTATCAACTTATAATCTCCTCCTCAACGCCCATGCTGCGGCCGCATTTCGGGCAGCGTGCACCTGGGCGAATTTTTATATCTAATTCGTTGTGACCACATTCAGGGAAGTTGCATTCGATCATAAAACAAGTTCATAAATAATTAACATTTATTTACAAGGAAAATAATTACTTTCGTTGAATCCTTATGGTGTAACACAAAAATTCAAAAGGAGTGTTTAAAATGAATTTCAAGAAAACAGCTGTTTCTGCTTTATCGATTTCTGCTTTAGCTTTGTCAGTTAGTGGTGTAGCATCTGCTAAGGAAGTAAATAACTCTCCGACACAAATTCAAGAAGCTAAGCATGTTTCTGTCTCAGATAAAATTTCTATTCAGAGCTATTCTGTTACCCTCTATCTTCAGGGAGGGCCAAATCAACATGAAATTAGAGAACCGCTAGCCACAAGCTTTGCAAGTGATAATTCGTATGTTGCATCTGTATCTTCTAGAGGGATAATAACCGCTAACCACAAGGGCAATGCTACGATTACTCTCTTTAAAAGTAATGGTTCTGTATTAGGTGCTGTTTACGTTACTGTTGAGTAAAAATTACGAGGGGACCTTCCCCTCTCTCATCTTTTCGAACCCGTCATCCCCTATTCCCAGCCGACAGCGATTGCAAAGAATAAAACCATTACCATCGCCCCAATGAGCCAGCCATTCGTCTTGTCTCTTTTTGCAATAATTGCGTCATTGCCTATTATTTTCAGATCATCAGCCTGAGCAACGATCATAGGCACTTCCTCGACATTAACCTTTAAATGTTCCGCCGCCTGCCCAACTGTCATCGCTTCGTCTTTCGTGGCTTTGACTGCCCGCTGAAGCTCTACTTGTAAAGGAATCATTCCTCAGCACAATCCTTTTGCCAGTCAGCAATGATCTTTTTAGATTCTCAGATATTGAATACAGAATGGGCATTTGTATAAAACGTTCTTTTGCTTCAAAGAAAGCACGGTCAAATCCGAATCTTGAGAAGTGTACCGGTATGTCCTGACCCTCGGAATGCTTTTGTATAAAGTCCCGCACGCTGTAGAATCGCTGTGTATCCGCTACTGTTGATTCCCCAAAACAAATGAACACTGGCGCCGAATGTCATGTCTCTATGTCTAGTGGTTAAAATCAGATATTCTTTTATTTCGCGTTTCTCATGAGCTTGCTTCAATTCCCCATTTAGCCGCTGAATCTCTTCTTGTGCCTGCCGGAATTGATGTACCGTAACTTCCTGCTGGCGCTTGTTTTCCTCGATGATTTCCTGCTGCTTAACAGACAGTTCAGTCCGATCAATCAGAAAATCAATATGCTCTTTAGCCATCCAGTATTGATCAGTTGGCTTAGCATTTTCATAGCCTTTCAGTTTTGAAATACGCGCTTTAATTACCTGTAATTTATCCATGTCTGTTCCTCCCTTATCGCAGAGAGGACCGGCCCCTCTGCGTCACATTTTATAGCCGATCTCAAAATCAATTCTGGAGAGATTACCTTTTGACGTTTGTACGATTGTTTTACCGTGCTCCGGCATTTCCGTTAATTTGAATGATCTATTGTTTCCGTCAATCACAATGACGTAATTTTTGATTTTCAATTTGATTAAGTACCGGTTCCAGATTTTCTATATGTTTTGGACAGTTCTACGGGTGACGTCTACTAGATGACTGTTATCACATCCAATCGTTCATTGGGAAAACTTGCAGCTTAGTCTATGGTTCTTCTGTTGGGATGGTTGGATGTTTTTTTATATAGTCCAAACGCTCCTCTTTCGTCGTAATCCATGTAATGACTTCCCTATGCTGACGTAAGTCTTTATTTTCTACAGTCAAGATGACTTCAAATGTTTAAATTCTTATCACTGAAAGAACACAATAAAAAAGCATTAAGTTATTCCGAAGAATATCTCAATGCTTGAAATGTGTAGACAAAATATAGAAAAGGTTATATTGCCCTTCACCAAACCCCGCTACATCACGCGTTTGAACATCTTTTCCATCTCATATGTCGAGTGGTGAATGATGATCGGGCGGCCGTGCGGGCATGTAAATGGGTCTGATGTGCTTCGGAGGTCGTCCAGAAGCGCTTTGATTTCATCGTTTCTGAGGTGGCGATTTGCTTTGATGGAGCCTTTGCAGCTCATCATAATCGCCGCTTCCTCGCGGAGTTTTTTAATATCTATATTTTTGGAGTCGAGCACCTGCTGAATGATTTCTTCTATAAGCTCTGCTTCTTCTCCCTTTGGAAACCAGGCCGGGTGGCAGCGGACGATGTAACTGTTAGAGCCGAATGACTCTAAAAAGACACCGACGCTTTCGAGCTCTTGTTTGTGCTGTTCAATAATCAAAGCCTCATTTGTGGAGTAGTGGAACGTCAGCGGTACAATCATATCCTGCACTTCAGGCTCAACCTCCCCCACCTTTTCACGAAAGTACTCATATTTAATACGTTCTTGGGCGGCGTGCTGGTCGATAATATACAGGCCGTTTTCGTTTTGTGCCAATATATAAGTCCCGTGCATCTGGCCGATCGGGTACATAATCGGAACCCGCTCAGACGCTGGCTGCTGCTGTTCCTCATGGCATTCCTGCTCAAATGTTTCAGGCAGTTCTTCTGAAACATCGGACACCTCAAGGGTTTGTTCCTGATCAACGATAGATGGAGCATCAAATTGGAGAGGAGGCAATTCTTCCTCCGCATCAATCGGCTCTTTCACGACTGAGCTGAGCTTCATTGGTGAATAAGATGGCGCATGCGCTTTTTCCGGTACTTTTCTTTCCGGAGGCTTTTCATCAAAGGTTATGAACTGTTGCTCATTTTTGATAACAGGTGCCGATTTTTTCGGAAGCTGGGCACTCGGAATCAGCTGCTGCTGTTTAAATACATCTTTAATTCCGTCACGAATTAAGTCATGAAGCTCTGTTTCCTTGCTGAGCCGGACCTCAAGCTTCGATGGATGCACATTGACATCGACTAAAATCGGGTCCATCGTAATTTCTATAAAAGTAATCGGATGGCGTCCGATCGGCAGAAGCGTATGATAGCCTTCATGAACCGCTTTGACGAGCGGGAAATTTTTAATGTAACGGCCATTGACCACAGACGACATATAGTTTCTCGACGCCCGTGTAATCTCTGGGAGGGCGATATATCCCTTTACTTCAAAATCCAAGGAGCTCGCATGCAGCGGAAGCATTTTTTTGGCGACAGCCGTGCCGTAAATCGCTGCCAGTACATGGCGCACATCTCCGTTTCCGTTCGTTTGAAGCAGGTTTTTCCCATGATGTCGCAGGCGGATCGATACCTCTGGATGCGCCAGAGCAATACGGTTAACCACGTCTGTAATGTTTCCAAGCTCTGTATGAACGGTTTTCATATATTTCAAACGGGCCGGTGTGTTAAAAAACAGGTTGGAAACGACAATTTCAGTTCCCTTCCTGCTTGAGGAACGCGATTCGGAAATGATGTTTCCTCCTTGGAGGACGAGCTTCGTCCCAGCTCCTTCACCAGTGCTTGTTGTAATCTCCAGATGAGAGACTGACGCGATACTCGGCAGGGCTTCTCCCCTGAAACCGAGCGTTCTCACCCTGAATAAATCATTTTCATCTTTTATTTTACTCGTTGCGTGGCGGCGGAAAGCTCGCTTGCAATCTTCATTCTCCATTCCTTCGCCGTTATCCAAGACCCGAATGGATGCAAGGCCTGCTTCCTCAATATCGATTTCAATGACTGTGCTGTCAGCGTCGATCGCATTTTCCACCAATTCTTTGACGACTGAGGCGGGCCGTTCCACAACCTCGCCCGCCGCTATTTTATTTGAAAGCTCATCTGACAGCTGGATGACTTTTGCCACATTCATCACCCCGTTTTAATGTAATTTCTTTTGCAGCTTGTACATTTCATTCATCGCTTCAAGCGGTGTCATATCCAGTATATTAAGTGATTTGAAAGCATCGATCACTTGCTTTTCTTTTTTTGAAAGCTTTGGTGTTTCAGCCGGCTTTTCCGCTTCGTCAAAAAAGGACAGCTGTGCCGGCTCTTCTTTCACCTGAGGTTTCTGCACCGGCACTTCCGGTTTGTTTCCTGAATGCTCAAGCTCTTTTAAAATATCTTGAGCGCGCGCAATCAGATCTCCCGGCAGTTCGGCAAGCTGAGCTACATGGATACCATAGCTTTTATCAGCGGCACCTTCTTTAATTTGATGAAGAAAGACAACCGTTCCGTTATATTCTTCAGCGCGAACATGAACGTTTTTCAGCTGGGGTAGCTTGTCCTCAAGAACGGTCAGCTCGTGATAGTGTGTGCTGAACAGCGTCTTGGCGCCGATGTGATCGTGAACATATTCAATAATCGCCTGTGCCAGCGCCATGCCGTCATAAGTGGACGTTCCCCGCCCGATTTCATCAAACAGAATGAGGCTGTTTTTCGTCGCGTTGACAATCGCATTTTTCGCTTCAAGCATTTCTACCATAAATGTACTTTGTCCGGAAATCAAATCATCTGCAGCGCCGATTCGCGTAAAAATTTGATCGAAAATCGGAAGCACCGCTTTTTTCGCGGGTACAAAGCAGCCGATTTGCGCCATAATGGAAATGAGCGCGATTTGTCTCATATACGTGCTTTTCCCTGACATGTTTGGACCTGTAATGAGAAGCATTTGTCTGTTATCGCCCATCATACAGTTATTCGGGACATATTCCTGGCTGTCCATGACTTTTTCAACAACCGGGTGTCTGCCTTCAATCACTTCGACTTCATCTTTAGAGAACTCTGGTTTCGTGTAGTGACGATTTTCACTGATTGTCGCAAAGCATTGCAGTGCGTCCAGCTCGCTCATCTGTTTTGCAAGCTGCTGCAGCCGCGGAATATACTGCTTCACTTTCTCGCGTAGCTCGGTAAACAGCTCGTACTCCAGCTCACAGATGTTATTTTCCGCCTCTAAAATGAGCGCTTCTTTTTCTTTTAATTCAGGTGTAATGTAGCGCTCGGCATTGGTTAACGTCTGCTTCCGCTCATAACGCCCTTCCTCAAGCAAATGCAAGTTTGCTTTAGTCACTTCAATGTAATAACCGAAAACTTTATTAAAGCCGACCTTTAAAGAGCGAATGCCTGTGTATTCCCGCTCCTGCTGTTCCAGGCGGGCAATCCAGTCTTTTCCGTTTCTGCTTGCATCACGATATTCATCAAGCTTTTGATTATAACCATCTTTAATCAGGTTCCCTTCTTTTACCGATAAAGGAGGGTTTTCGTACAGCGCTTCTTCCAGCAGTTCAAGTACATCCCCGCAAGGGTCAATGCGCTTTGCACGTTCCTTGGCCTTGTCATGAGCCAATGAAGCAACCAGCTGTTTGATGCCAGGAACTTGCTTTAACGATTCCTTCAGCTGAATCAAATCCCGGGCATTGACATTTCCGAATGCAACGCGGCCGGCAAGGCGTTCTAAGTCATACACTTCTTTTAAACGTTCACGCAGATCTTCCCGTTCAAAGAAATGGGACATCAATGTTTCCACCATTTCTTGGCGCTCTTCGATTTGATTGACTCTGATAAGCGGCCGGTCAATCCACTGTTTAAGCAGCCGGCCTCCCATTGCCGTTTTTGTTTCATCCAGCAGCCACAAAAGGGAGCCTTTTTTATTTTTCGAACGAATCGTTTCGGTCAGCTCCAGATTACGCTTTGAGTACAAGTCAATTTTCATCGCTTCCTCAAGCTCATACACCTGCACGGGCTGAAGATGATCAAGGCTGCGCTTTTGGGTTCTTTTCAAATACGTATATAAGCGCAGAAATGTTTTTGTTATATCTTCATTATTTAAGTGCTCAATGATCGTTACGTGTTCGTCTGTTTCTCCGTCTTCAATTGAAATTGTTGCACCGCACCGCTCTCTCAGCTGTGCCACTGTATCGGCATCCAAGCCTCCTGAAACCACGATTTCCCGTGCGCCGACTGAATAAATTTCTGATATGACGTCTTCAAGCCGTTCAATCAAAACAGCCAAATTTTCTCCCGTTGTTAAATCAGACAGCGCAAGTCCGTATCTGTTCGAGCAGGCTGAAACAGATGCGATAAAGTTATTTTCCGATTCATGGATGCCTTTGCCGTCCATTACAGTTCCGGGCGTAATCAGCTGAACCACTTCTCTTTTCACAACGCCCTTTGCGGCTTTCGGATCTTCCGTCTGTTCACAGATCGCCACTTTGTATCCTTTTTTAATAAGCTGTTCGATATACGCGGAAGCAGAATGATACGGCACACCGCACATCGGTATTTTTTCAGCCGCACCGCCATCTCTGCTCGTTAACGTAATTTCCAGCTCTTGTGACGCTTTTTTGGCGTCCTCAAAAAACATTTCGTAAAAATCACCCAGGCGAAAAAATAAAAAGGCATCCTGGTGCTCTGCCTTTATTTTTAAATATTGCTGTATCATAGGCGTATAACCGGCCATTGTTTAATCCCTCACTATGTATCAACGTTTCTATTTTCCAACCTTCATTATAACATAAACAAAAAGTGATAAAAGAATGATATATCAATATAAAAAAGAGACTTGGGGGTACTGTCTCCCCTAGTCCCTTTTTTATTCTTCAGGATCTCCCACTAAAAACTCCGGGTTGATGTCTTCAAGCTCTTCATCAAGCTCATCTTCCCAATCTTCCTCGTCATCCTCTTCCCAGTCAGGATTGACCTCAACAACTACCTTTGTTTCCCCTACCACTTCCGCCAAAAATTCTCTTTCTGCCTGCACAACGATTTTATTTCCATTCGGCGAAATGGTCACTTCAAGGCAGTTTGGCTGCTGAAGCACTTTGGCAATCACTTCATGCTCATCATCTAAGTAATTATTGTCTCTGTATCTGAGTTTAATGACATCTACATATTTTACCCGTTCTGTGACAACCTCTGTCTTTGTGTTGTCCGCGTAAGAGTACCATACGTTTATATCATAATACCCTTCAATTTCTACCGTTTTTCCAATTTTTTCAGCGTCATACTTGTGGTTAATAATCCAACCACCCAAAATGCTGCTCGGTTTTTTCTCAGGCGAGATGGTGTTGGTGCATTGGGTGAATTTTCGGCCTTTCGCTACTACTGCCTTCGTAATAATTTCCCTGTATTCAGACATTCCGGCATGCCTCCTTGTTCTTCTTCGTGTTATCTTATGCTGGGCATTTGTCTAGTGTGCATTTTTATAAATAAAATATAAAAATACAAAGTTTCTGTTCCATTGTATGCAGGTGTGCCTAGAAACTTTACTTATAAGTGCGATAAAGTTTACACGCGGCTGAGCACAGAAAAACCAATTGAATATTTAGTACATAGATTATTTAGTTCATTTATAACCGCACAAATGATGAAAAAACACGGGCCTGTTAAGGCACCGTGTTTAGAGAGAACAGCTGTTATTTGAATGCTTCACCTTTGAACCGGTTTCCCCTTTCAGCAGGTCGCCTCCGGTTGATGTGATGATTTCATTTGTGACTTGGTTGGAAATGGTGTGTGCAACGAGCTGCAGTAGGTCATTTACTTCCATCTGCGAGTCTCTGAATTCCTGGATAACAGGAATCTCTTCAAGCTCTTCTTGCAGCGCGTCAATTTTTGCTTCTACTTGTTTGAGCGCTTCATGCTTTTCATAATGCTTCAGATTGACAGCCTGCTTTTGCAGGGCTTTAATCTGATTAACGATTGTGGACACTTTGTCATTCTCATTGATTTGCGCTTCAGCCCGTTTGAAAAAATCAACCTCTTCTGTTTCAGAAATCATTTTTGCAAGGTTTCGTGCCTGCTGCACAATGTCTTTTTTTGAGTAGAGCGTCATCTTATTTCACCTCGATTGCTTCTCCTACCATTTCTCCGTCAAGCGACCATGTTTTCGCTTGCTGGATTTTCACGCGGACGATTTTGCCGATGGCTTCCTTCGGCCCTTTGAAATTGACAAGCTTGCTTTTTTCCGTATAGCCGGCAAGAATATCAGGGTTATTTTTGCTTTCACCCTCAACTAATACTTCGACAACCTTGCCTTCGTATTCCTTCATTTTTTTAGCAGAAATTTCATTCACCAGTGCGTTTAGACGCTGCAGGCGTTCTTTTTTCACACGCATCGGTACATTATCTTTCATCTTAGCAGCCGGAGTGCCCTCACGCGGAGAGTAAATGAACGTATAGGCGCTGTCAAACTCCACTTCACGGTATAGAGAAAGCGTTTCTTCAAACTGTTCGTCCGTTTCATTTGGAAATCCGACGATAATGTCCGTTGTCAAAGAAGCGTTTGGCATCGCTGTCTTTATTTTTCGCACCAGCTCCATGTAACGCTCTCTGTCATATTTGCGGGCCATCAGCTTCAGAACTTCTGAGCTTCCTGATTGAACCGGAAGATGAATGTGATCAAGCAGATTTCCGCCTTTTGCAAGCACTTCAATGAGGCGGTCGTCAAAGTCGCGCGGATGACTCGTTGTAAAACGGATTCTCGGGATATCGATTTTTCTCAGTTCATCCATCAAATCACCAAGTCCGTAAGTCATATCTTCAAAGTCTTTTCCATACGCGTTTACATTTTGGCCTAACAGTGTAATTTCCTTATAGCCTTCACTTGCAAGCCTTCTCACTTCCTGAATGATATCCTCAGGGCGGCGGCTTCTTTCTTTTCCGCGTGTGTAAGGCACAATGCAATACGTACAGAATTTGTCACAGCCGTACATGATATTGACCCAGCCCTTAATTTTTCCATTTCGGACTTTCGGAAGGTTTTCAATAACGTCCCCTTCCTTAGACCAAACTTCTACAACCATTTCTTTTGAAAGGTATGCTTCTGACAAAAGCTCCGGCAGGCGATGAATGTTATGCGTTCCGAAAATCATATCGACAAACGGATGTTTTTTCAAAATACGGTTCACGACTGATTCCTCTTGGGACATACAGCCGCACACGCCTAAAATTAGATCGGGATTGTTTTTTTTCAGTGCTTTTAAGTGCCCGAGCTCACCAAACACCTTGTTTTCAGCATTTTCACGGATTGCACATGTATTTAACAAAATGACATTGGCATCGTCAACAGAGTTTGTCGCTTCGTAACCGAGCGCCATAAAGATCCCTGCCATAACCTCTGTATCGTGTTCATTCATTTGGCAGCCGTACGTACGGATATAGAACTTTCTTCCGTCTCCCAATCCTTTAAATTGTTCAGAAATTTTAAAGTCATTATGATAAGTAACGGCTTCCTTGCCTCGTTTTTTCGCGTCTTTTAAAGAAGGCGGAATGTAAACAGCTTCAAAGTACTTGCTGTAATCCTTCTCGGATTTTTTGTCCGATGGATTAACTTGTCCGCTCTCTAATTTTTGTTTTTCATTCATGTCATATTTTCTCCTTTCAAACCAAACTTCCACCCTTCAGTATAAAGGTTATTGAAGCTCTGCACAACTGGCAACCTATCATTGTACACTCATTGAGAATAATAATCAATAAGGAATCAAAAGAGGAAGAGTAAACTCTTCCTCTTGTTACAATAGCTGGAGCTCCTTTGCCGTCTTTTCGATGACATCAAGCGCCTGATCCAGTTCATCTTTGGTGTGCTCTGCTGTTATAATCGTGCGAATTCTGGCTTTTCCCTTTGCTACAGTCGGGAAAATGATACTTTGGGCAAAAACACCGTGAGAAAGGAGCTGATCTGAAAATTGCTTTGCCACACCTTCATCACCTATTAAAATAGGAAGAATCGGCGTTTGACTCTCTGTGAGAGTCAAACCCATTTTCACAAGCATTGCTTTAAAATAGGCAGTATTCTCCCACAAGCGCTCCATATGCTCCGGCTCTTCAAGCAAGACATCAATCGCTTCCATACAAGCTGCAGTGACAGCCGGCGGATGAGATGTGCTGAATAAAAATGGACGGCCTTTATGGCGCAAATAATCGATCAGCACCTTTGAACCTGCAGCGTAGCCGCCGAGCACTCCGATTGCCTTGCTTAATGTTCCGACCTGAATATGAACTCTGCCGTCAAGACCGAAGTGATTCACCGTTCCCCTGCCGTTTTCGCCAAGTACTCCGGATGCATGGGCGTCATCCACCATCACAAATGCGTCATATTTCTCAGCGAGCTCTACAATATCAGGCAGAGGAGCTATGTTGCCATCCATGGAAAATACGCCGTCTGTCACAATCAGACGCATCCGATAATTCATTGACTTTCTCAGCACCCGCTCTAAATCACTCATATTGACGTGCTGATACACCTTTTTATCCGCCTTTGTCAGTCGAATTCCGTCAATAATAGAGGCATGGTTCAATTCATCTGAGATGACAATATCCTCTTTTGATAGAATACTTGAAAGTACGCCTTGGTTTGTTGTGAAGCCTGATTGGAATACAAGTGCCGCCTCCGTTTTTTTAAAGGCTGCCAGCTTTTTCTCAAGCTCTTGATGCATTGTAAATGTACCGGCAATCGTTCTCACTGATCCGGTGCCGGCTCCATACTGCTGAACGGCCTCCTGTGCGGCGTTGATGAGTCTAGGATGTGAAGTGAATCCGAGGTAATTATTAGAAGATAGCTGAATGACTTTTTGGTGATTCACTGTGACAAATGGGCCCTGCATAGATTCAAGCTGTTTTATGTCTTGCCATGTATGGTTTTCTTTCATACTATCAAGCTCTGCTTTTAAAAACTCAAATTCCTTTGTCATGTTTATCCCCCTTTATGGAATTAAAATTACTTTTCCGCACTGCCCGCTTCTCATCAGTTCGAAACCTTTTTCAAACTCCTCTAACGGAAACTGATGGGTAATAACAGGTGCAAGATCGATCACGTTTGAACTGATCAACTGAGACACCTGGCGCCATGTTGAAAACATTTTTCTTCCTGTGATTCCTTGGATGGTAAGCCCTTTAAATACCACTTTATTCGTCAAATCAATTGTCACCGGATGTTCCGGCAAGCTGAGAATATGAAATCTTCCGCCATTCGCAGCCATCGCAAGACCTTGGGCAATCGCTGAGGGATGACCCGACATCTCACAAACAAGATCTGCTCCTTCCCCACTCGTTAAAGCGCTTACAATTTTGAGCGGGTTTTCTTTTTCAATAGAAACAGTACAAGTCGCTCCCATTTGTTTTGCAAGCCTCAGCCTGTATTCATTCTTATCAATCGCTATCACCTGAGAAGCTCCTGCTGCTTTTGCAACCGCAACAGCCATAAGACCAATCGGTCCGCATCCAATCACTGCAGTCGTTCCTCCTGCAGGCTGGCTCTCGAGTACGGTATGAACTGCATTTCCTAAAGGCTCTTGAATGGAAGCAATCGACGGGTCCATATCAGCGGGATTTCTCCAAATATTATCAGCTGGAACTTTTACATACTCCGCAAAACAGCCTGCCGTGTCCACTCCGATTATAGCAGTATTGGTACACACATGAGATTTTCCTGTTAGGCAAGGGACACATTCACCACAGACAATGTGTGTTTCCGCAGACACATACTCTCCCACTTTTACACTAATGACATTCTCTCCCACGTCCTCTACGATGCCGCTGAACTCATGGCCGAAAACATAGGGTGTTTTGATTCTCTGACGTGCCCATTGATCCCAATTATAAATGTGGACATCCGTGCCGCATATGGAAGCGGCTTTCACTTTTATGAGGACTTCATGTTTATCAATCTCAGGAATGGGAACTTCAGTCAGCACAGCACCGAACGCCCCGTCCTTTTTCATTAGAGCTTTCATCTTTCCACTCTGCATGTACAATCCTCCTTGAAAAATTCTTGTTATATTCGGATTGTACCATGATATGGAATAAGCGTAAACAGCACTGTCTTCTCCAGAAGGACAAAAGTATCTATCTTGAAAAATGGGCGGAATTTTTTTTGAAACGTTTTAGCTCATTTTTGATTTTGTATATTCGCTCATTTATGTGCTAAAAATACTATCGGGAGAAAATATCACAATAAATGAAAAACAACCTGTTTGCATTACGCAAACAGGTTGAGAATGCTTTATTTGTTTTTAGCGAGGCTCCACGATTAATTTAATCGCTGTTCTTTCTTCCCCATCGATTTGAATATCTGTAAAAGCCGGAATACAAATCAAATCAACGCCGCTAGGCGCCACAAATCCCCTGGCAATCGCCACAGCTTTTACAGCCTGGTTTAATGCACCCGCTCCGATCGCTTGAATCTCGGCGGCTCCTCGCTCTCTCAACACGCCTGCAAGCGCACCTGCCACTGAATTTGGACTCGATTTTGCTGAAACTTTTAAGATTTCCATTTCTGCTCCCCCTTAGTTTTACAATGGATAAGTGAGTGTTCATTAGAACAATCATTATTAGATGTTGCTATCCAAAAAGCCATCCCCACAATGCTTTTCAAAAATAGCGGGCTACCTTCCATTTTTACTATATTCACTAAGGAGTTGCTATATTCCTGCTTTTCTTTTTAATATTTTTATAAAATAACCATATGTTCAACTATTCAAAGAACATGTGATCATCGTTGATTAAAATACGCTCAATTTTCACGGCTTTTTTCGTTTGATCGTCAATGTCAATCACAACTCCGCTGAGCGTTGTTTTTCCTTCAGCGACAGTAAACCGGACTGGAAGGTTCGTTTTGAATCGCTTAATAATCGTCTCTCTGTCCATCCCCAGTATACCGTCATATGGGCCAGTCATTCCCACATCAGTAATATATGCCGTTCCCTTCGGCAAAATGCGGTTATCCGCCGTTTGCACGTGTGTATGAGTTCCTACTACAGCCGACGCCCTCCCATCCGTGTACCAGCCAAGTGCGAGCTTTTCACTTGTCGCTTCGGCATGAAAGTCGATAAAAATGTACGGTGTTCTTTTCGCAGCTTCTGCGATCAATTCATCCGCTTTTAAAAACGGGTCATCAAGCGGCGGCAAAAACGTACGTCCCTGCAAATTAATGACTGCTAGTTCTTTGCCGTTTGCTTTCACATATGTGATCCCTTTCCCCGGTGTTCCTTCAGGAAAGTTTGCCGGGCGAACCAAGTTCGGAACGTCATCTATAAAATCAAATATTTCTTTTTTGTCCCATGTATGGTTCCCCATTGTGATTGCATCTGCGCCGGACTGGATTAATCTGTGATAAATTTTTTCCGTCAGGCCTTTTCCATGTGCGGCGTTTTCACCATTAATAATGGTAAAGTGAGGCTTATATTTTGTTTTTAGCTTTGGTACATATTCTTTGACCATGTCACGGCCCGGTGAACCGACAACATCTCCGATAAATAAAATTCTCATTTTGTAAATCCTTTCTTCTTGAAAATTCCTTGCTGTCAAAAAAATAAAGTGATGCTTAGCGCATCACTTTATTTTGCATACTCTACGGCTCGAGTCTCTCTGATTACTGTCACCTTAATATGACCTGGATAATCGAGCTCGTCCTCAATTCGCTTGCGGATATCTCGCGCCAGTCGATGAGCCTCAAGATCATTAATTGAATCCGGCTTCACCATAATACGCACTTCGCGTCCAGCCTGAATGGCAAATGATTTTTCAACACCTTCGTAGGACTCAGAAATTTCTTCGAGTTTTTCAAGTCTTCGAATATAATTCTCGAGCGTCTCACTTCTTGCGCCAGGTCTTGCAGCGGAAAGCGCATCTGCTGCAGCTACCAGCACAGCAATAATGGAAGTCGGCTCCTCGTCCCCGTGGTGTGATGCAATACTGTTAATCACGACTGGGTGCTCTTTATATTTGGTCGCAAGCTCTACCCCGATCTCAACGTGGCTTCCTTCTACTTCATGGTCAATTGCTTTCCCGATGTCGTGAAGAAGACCCGCACGTTTAGCAAGCTTTGCGTCTTCACCAAGCTCCGATGCCATTAGACCGGCCAAGAATGCGACTTCCATGGAATGCTTAAGCACATTTTGACCGTAGCTTGTACGGAACTTTAAGCGGCCGAGGATCTTGATGAGATCTGGGTGGAGGCCATGAACGCCAACCTCAAATGTCGTTTGCTCACCCATCTCACGAATATAGTCATCGACCTCGCGGCGAGATTTTTCAACCATTTCTTCAATCCGTGCCGGATGAATACGGCCATCCTGAACGAGTTTATCAAGAGCAATTCTGGCTGTCTCACGTCTGATCGGATCAAATCCGGAAAGAATGACAGCTTCAGGCGTATCATCAATAATCAGGTCAATTCCTGTCAGCGTTTCAAGCGTACGAATGTTACGCCCTTCCCGTCCGATGATACGTCCTTTCATCTCATCATTTGGAAGATTGACAACTGATACCGTTGTTTCGGCAACGTGGTCCGCTGCGCAGCGCTGTAAGGCGAGTGAAAGAATGTTTTTCGCTTTCTTATCCGCCTCTTCTTTCGCACGGTTTTCAGTTTCTTTTGTCATGATGGCGATGTCATGTGAAAGCTCGTTTTCAACCCGCTCAAGAATGATTTGTTTCGCTTCGTCACGAGTTAGACTCGAAATTCGTTCCAACTCAGACTGCTGCATACGAATCATCTCATCCACTTTGCTTTCCATCTCTTCAATATGTTGTTGTCGTTCATTCAGAGAATGATCTTTCTTCTCCAACATCGCTTCCCGTTTATCAATTCCCTCATGTTTGCGATCAAGGTTTTCCTCCTTTTGGAGTAAACGGTTTTCTTGTTTTTGAAGCTCATTTCGTCTTTCACGAACTTCCTGTTCAGCATCTATTCGAAGTTTGTGGATTTCATCCTTTGCTTCAAGCAGAGCTTCTTTTTTCAGTGCTTCAGCATCACGCTTCGCATCTTCAAGAATTTGCTCGGCTGCACCGCGTGCGCCCGCAATTTTCGCTTCGGCAATGGTTTTACGAACAAAGTAGCCAACAACTAAACCGAGTAGAATCAGCAAAATGGAGATGAGAACCATCATAATTGGGGTCATACTTTCACCTCCTCTTGCTATGAACTTGGTTGTTGCTTAAAAAGTGTCGGCATGTACATTGTCTAGTTTTCTCAACATACAGAACCTTCACAGGGAATGAGTGTGTTCATCGCCCTTGTCAAGTTTAAATGGTTTAACAATCATGTTAAAAAAACAAATGTTACAACTTCATTGTAAATGTGTCGGAAATACTTGTCAAGCTTGCCATCTTAACGTTTGCAGGCCAGTCGTCTTTTCACGTGCCGAATGCAATTCATCCAAAAGAAGATCGCCAATCATTCTTGATTTAGAAGCTGGTATATTTTATTGTTCACTTGGCCCAATTTAGCATTATTTTGAATGTTTGAGAACAAAATAACAATGGTTTGCCCAGATTTGCTAAAGCTGTTCAAGATATTGAAGCCCGGCATAACACCATGGTTTGAATAGCTTCCGGGATCAACATAAAATCCCATGCCGTATGTGGAGCTGCTCCCTGGCGTAAACATCTTTTCATAGCTTTTTTGCGAATACAGTTTTCCGTCTATCAGCGCTTGGTCAAATTTGTACATATCTATAGCGCTCATATAAATATCACCCGCTCCATACAGCTGGGATAGATCAGGTATATACGGTGTAACTGTTTTGCCGCCCTTCATCTTATACCCGACAGCAGGATAAGGTTCTTTTTCATATGTTTTGTAAAAGCCTGCATGCGTCATTCCCGCAGGCTTAAAAATATGATTCTTTATGTACTGTTCATAGGGCTCACCGCTTACTTCAGCAATAATATAAGCGAGAACAGAATAGTTGGAATCCTGGTAGTCCCATACGCCCGGCTGACGTTTGATTCCCTGCAGTTCTATGTCTTTTATTAAATCGTCCGGCGTAATGGCGCCGTCTCCTTCAATATGTCCGTTTATCCCCGATGTATGTGTAAGCAGATTCTTCAAAGTAATCGTTTGTCCGTTAGGAAAATGAGGTAAATACGTACTTACCGGATCACTTGTCTGAAGTTTCCCCTTTTCCTCTAGCTGCAAAATAGCAGTTGCAATCAGCGCTTTTTGTGATGAACCGACATAAAAAGATGTCAATGGATTATTTTGAATGTAGTGTTTACGGTCAGCATAGCCAAAACCTTTATTTGTTACGATTTCTCCATTTCTGACAATCATGGCTGTTCCGCTGAAACCGATTTCTTCTAAATAATTGCTGATTTTTTGATTTCGATCCACTGTTTTGATTTGTTCCTCTGATTTTTTGGCAGTTTTCTTTTTGACCTCTTTTTTCTGATCGGTATTTGAAACCGCTGCAGTTTCTTGAGATGGTTCGTTTTCTTCACTATTCCGATGAAGAGCATTCCAAATCGTAATGCAAACCATCACTGCTAAAAGACCAAGCAACAGTTTTCCTCTTTTATTTAGTTTTCTCCGTCTGTGTTTCGCAGTTCTTCTGCGGGTTGGGCTTGTCATTCATTTTTCCTCCCAAAATAAATTCCATTTTGCACACGTTTTGTTAGACGAATAAAGCCCTAAAAAAGTTGTCAAAAAAAGCAATATTTTTATCATTTTTTTGCAAAATACAAAAAAGCTGAGTTTTTCACTCAGCCTTTTGTATCATTTGAAACTTATTTTATTTTTATTCTTCAAATTCGAGTTCTTCTTGTGTCTCTTCAGCTTGCTGCTGCACTACTCCGTTATTATCCAAGCCGTAATGTTCGCGAATTTGCTCCTGGATCATCAGCATGATATCTTTATTTTCTTTCAGGAATTGTTTTGCATTTTCACGGCCTTGGCCAAGACGCTCTTCTTCATAAGAGTACCATGAACCGCTTTTTTGCACGATATCAAGTTCAGTTCCTAGATCAATGATTTCGCCTTCTTTTGAAATGCCTTCTCCGTACATAATGTCAACCTCGGCTGTACGGAACGGCGGAGCCACCTTGTTTTTCACGACTTTGATTTTCGTTTTGTTCCCCATTACGTCGTTGCCTTGTTTCAGCTGTTCAGCACGGCGCACTTCAAGACGCACGGAAGAGTAGAATTTCAACGCACGGCCGCCAGGAGTTGTTTCCGGGTTCCCGAACATAACGCCGACTTTTTCACGAATTTGGTTAATGAAAATCGCGATTGTCTTCGATTTGTTAATGGCCCCTGAAAGCTTACGAAGCGCTTGAGACATTAAGCGTGCTTGTAAACCGACATGAGAATCTCCCATGTCGCCTTCAATTTCCGCTTTCGGAACGAGAGCGGCTACAGAGTCGACAACGACAATGTCAACTGCCCCGCTTCGAACCAATGCTTCCGCAATTTCAAGCGCCTGCTCGCCTGTGTCAGGCTGAGACAGTAAAAGCTCCTCGATGTTAACACCGAGCTTTTGCGCGTATACCGGATCTAACGCATGCTCCGCATCGATAAACGCGGCTTGTCCGCCCTGCTGCTGAACTTCAGCAATCGCATGAAGCGCCACAGTTGTTTTACCTGAGCTTTCAGGACCGTATACTTCAATAATCCGTCCGCGAGGATATCCGCCAATTCCCAGTGCTGTATCAAGAGCGAGGGAGCCGCTTGGGACAGTAGAAATTCTTGTATCTGTCTTTTCTCCCAGTTTCATAATGGAACCTTTGCCGAACTGTTTTTCTATTTGTTTAAGAGCCATATCTAAGGCTGCCTGACGATCACTCATTCTATTTTTTCCTCCTTTATGTTACCACTACATATACTATACCCTGTTTGAAGGGATTTGCCAAGAAAAAAGCGAACGCATATTCGGATTTTTTCTTGGCGTGATTCCTATCAAAATATCATAATGTATCAGAGAAATCATGTTTTCTTAGGAGGATAATGTGCTGAAAATATTATTTTTGCTCTAAAAGCTTTAAGATTAAATGGCAGCCGTATTTAGCGCCGCGTTTTCTGATCCCCGTTCTGGAGCCCGCAAAGTGAAACTCGTGAACCTCTTCTTTACCATTTGCGGAAATGCCGATAAACACATGCCCAGGCTCATGCCCTTCTTGAGCATCAGGTCCTGCTACACCAGTAAAGCTGATGCCGATATCGCTGCCAGTGAGTTTTTGAACACCCTTAGCCAGTTCGGATGCGCACTCCTTGCTGACCGCCCCAAAACGATCTAATGTTTCCTTCTTGACACCAAGCACATTCTGCTTCACGTCGTTTGTATAGCAAACAACGCCCCCGGCAAATAATTTTGAGGCACCGCTATGATCCGTCAGCCATTCAGAAAACAGCCCTCCGGTAAAGCTTTCTGCCGCAGAAATTGTAATGCCTTTTTCCTTGCACGCTATAGATAGCTCTTTTACAAGAGAAGTATCATCGTAACCATAGAAAAATTCACCGACACGCTCTAAGATAACGGCCTCTGTTTCTTTTAACAGACGCTCTGTTTCCTTTTCATCGGCGTGTTTGGCTGTCAGACGCAGCGTCACCTCTCCATCAGCCGCCAAAGGCGCAATTGTCGGATTGGTTTGCGCATCAATAATATCTTCCAAATCGGCTTCAAGCTGAGATTCACCGATACCGAAAAAGCGAAGAACGGTTGACACAATTTTTTCATTTGAACCCATCTTTTTCAGCAGAAGAGGCTTTGCCTCGTTTTCAAACATTGGACGCAATTCGCTCGGCGGTCCAGGAAGAAGCATATAATAGCGCGATTCATGCTCTGTGAGCATTCCCGGGGCCATTCCAAAGTGATTCGCCAGCACGTCAGAGCCTTCGATCACAAGCGCCTGTTTTCGGTTATTAGGTGACATCGTGCGTTTTGTTCGTTTGAAATAGTCCTCAATGGATTGGAATGCCTCATCATTTAACACAAGCGGACGTCCCAGCGTATTTGCAATCGTTTCTTTCGTCAGATCATCTTTTGTGGGTCCAAGCCCTCCTGAAAAAATAATGAAGTCAGAGCGTTCTTCAGCAATGCGGATGACCTGCTTCAGCCGCTCCGGGTTATCTCCGACCGCTGTATGATAAAATACGTTGACCCCGATTTCAGCGAGCTGTTTGCTGATAAATTGAGCATTTGTATTGGCGATTTGGCCAAGCAGCAGCTCTGAACCGACTGCAATTATTTCTGCTTTTTTTGGAAATTCCATGACGAAGTCCTTCTTTCTTAGTTAGATGTTTTTAACGCTTCCCAGTTTTTAGAGAAATATTCCCAGCCTGAGACGACAGTAAAGAAGACGGCTACCCACAGTGCCAAGTCTGCAAACGGGAATGACACAAGTTCAAATGGAAGATTATGAAGAAGCAATGCGGATACCGCAATAATCTGTGCCCAGGTTTTGATTTTACCAAGCATGTTAGCAGCTACGACTTCTCCTGTTCCGGCTAAGACAAGCCTTAAACCTGTCACGGCAAACTCCCTGCTGATAATCACAATGACCATCCAAGCTGGAGTGAGATCAAATTGAACAAGGATAATTAACGCTGCGGATACCAGCAGTTTGTCCGCAAGCGGATCAAGAAATTTCCCGAAGTTTGTTACGAGATTCAATTTTCGGGCATAATACCCGTCCACCCAGTCTGTTGTAGATGCAATAATAAATAGAATGGCCCCCGCCAAATGTGCGACCGGGATCGATTCGTCTCCAACTTCGAGCCTGCCCCAGTCAAACGGCGCCAGCATGATAATCATGAAGATTGGGATTAATGCGATTCTAGCTAGTGTGATTTTATTTGGTAAGTTAAACATAAAGCCCCTCCAATTTCATACTCGGACGTGAAGAAAAGTCATCTGGTAATTAAGATGACTTTTCTTCCTTTTTATTTACAATCTTTATAGTTTGTGCCATCACTTTTTTCGGATCAAGTTCATATGAAAGAACCTTACCGTTGATTTTTATTTTCAGATTAGGTGCATATCCGGTGCGGATATCAACTTGTTTCTGATCAGTTATGTCTTTTTTATAGGTCTCGTCTTTTTTCAGCGTTCCTTCTTTTAAAGAGCTGCTGTTTTCATCGCGCACTCGAATCCAGGAGCTGTCTGATGCCTTCAGTTCCAGCTCGATTTTATCAGCGCCGGACACTTCATAAGTCGTTAACGATCCTTCAGTGCCAGCAACTTTAATCTCCAGCTTATCACTGTCATTTTCTTTTTTCTTATCTTCGTTTTCTTTCGTTTCTTTTTTAGTGTCTGTCTCTTTTTCAGAGCTGTTATTTTGATTCTCTTTCAGCGTTGAATCTTTAGGGATTTCGTACTTGCTCTCACTTTGCGTAATTGCTTTTTCTGATGCCGCATTGTGATCATCACTGTTTTTGTGATTGGCAAACTGAATGATCGCGTACACAATGGCAATCACGACAATCACGCCGAGAATAACAAGTATCGTTGGCAGCAGCTCCAGCGCCTTAGATGCTGGCTTCGGCATTTCCTTTTGAAGATTCATGCCGGAGATCTTTTCAGACACATCGTCATGATACGTATTAGGGATATCTTTTTTATGCTCCTCAAACAGCTGATCCGCATCAAGCCCAACGGCTTCTGCATATTGCTTGATGAATGCCCGAACATAAAACTTCCCCGGAATAATGTCATAGTTTCCTTCCTCCAAGGCGGTTAAATACCTTTTTTGAATCTTTGTTGCCGCTTGGAGATCATCCAATGACATTGCTTTTTCCTCTCTGGCTTCTTTGAGCCGGATTCCTAGTTCAGTCACAACAAACACCTTCCAATTTTAAAAATCAAAGCTTGAAAACCCGGATTGATCAAACATTTGGGGTTCCTCGGCATGTTCATATGTAATAACCTCATCAGGGTCATTTCTCAGTTCAATAATATAATCAAAGTCATCTAGTGTATACTCTGTATTTTGAACGAATATGTCCGGATGCTCCACCACTTTTGTTGCAGGCAGCCGCATGATTTCTCGGACCAGCTGGAGATGGCGTTCCGATCCTCTTCGTGTTGACACAATTCCGTCAACGATAAAGACATTTTCAGTGCTGTATTCATCGGCAATCAGCTGGCTTCTTATCGTCTGCTTCAGCAAGGTTGATGACACAAACAGCCACCTTTTGCTTGCACACACACTAGAGGCTACAATCGATTCCGTTTTCCCGACACGCGGCATACCTCTGATTCCGATTAATTTATGGCCTTCTTTTTTGAACAATTCGGCCATAAAATCGACTAATAAGCCAAGCTCGTCCCGTTCAAAGCGGAACGTTTTCTTGTCATCGGCATCCCGTTGAATATAACGGCCGTGGCGTACGGCAAGTCGGTCGCGAAGCCTCGGTTCTCTAAGCTTCGTTACTTTAATTGTTTCCATCGTTTTTAAGATTGATTCTAATCGTTTAATTTGATCTATATGGCGGCACCTGAGGAGCATTCCCCTTCTGGAAAGATCGACGCCGTTTATCGTTACGATGTTGATAGAAAGCATCCCAAGAAGAGATGAAATATCCCCGAGCAGTCCGGGGCGGTTCACTTGAATTTCATATTCAAAATACCATTCGAGCTTTGCCAAATGATATACCCCCTTCATTGTGGCAAAATTTTACCTTCCTTTATCATAAAGCATTTTTCTCTAATTAGAAAGAAGAATGTTGCTGTGATGAGGAAAACATAAAAAAGAGAGGAAAAATCCCCTCTCTTCCTAGTGAGTGCTGTTATTTTCAACAAGCTTAACCATCATATTGGCAATGGCGTGCTGTTCATCTTTTGATGCTACACTCCAAAGATCTGCCAGCACTTTTTCCTGCTCGTTCTTAGATTCCACTTCATTAGCCAAGTAGCTGCCGATTTCTGTCGCAAGATCTGTAATCGTATCCTGGCTCATACCTTTATCTTGCGCATAGTTCAGACGGTCGCCAAGGAAGTTTTTCCAGCTATCCCAGTTTTCTAATACTGACATGCTTGTTTCCTCCATTTCATGTGAAGTTACAAGATTATTGTGTCCTTCACAAAAGAAACTATACACCGAATATTTTCGTGTCAACAGTGCCAGCCGCCATTCACCGACAGAATTTGGCCGGTGATATATGACGCTTTTTCAGACAGGAGAAAAGCTGTTGCATCAGCAATTTCTTGCGGCCGGGCCAGCCGGCCGATCGGAATCTCATCAGCGATCTCTTCTTTTTCAGCCGGGGTAAATTGATTCATCATATTTGTATCAACTGCGCCCGGCGCTACGGCGTTTACTCTGATTCCGCTTGGCGCCAGCTCCTTAGCCAATCCTTTTACAAACGAATGCTGAGCTCCTTTTGCCATGCTGTACAGCACTTCACAGGATGCTCCAGTCTCTCCCCAAATCGAGCTGACAGCCACAATCGCTCCCGATTTATTCCGAATCATGCCTGGCAGAAGGTTTCTCGTCAGCATATACGGACTCGCCACATGAAGCTGAACCATTTCCTGGACTGTTGCGTTATCTACATCCGTAATCAGCCCAAAATGGCTTCTTCCACTGTTTAAAACAATCGCATCAATAGGCTGAACAATTGAACTTGTCAGCTTATCTGCTCCATCTTGCGCGGACAGATCAGCTTGTAATATCTCCGCATTTACGCCAAACATCTGACTTAGTTTTTCAGCAAGCTCCGCTGCCGCATTTTGATTTGTATTGTAATGCAGCAGCAGATTGTATCCTCTAGCTGCAAGGGTTTCGCTGATGCTTTTGCCAATGCCGCCGCTTGCTCCGGTGATTAGTGCTGTTTTGTTCATCCTCTTTCCTTCTTTCCGCAGAAAAACACCCCTCACACTGGAGGGATGTTTTGTTTATGATTTAGGAACAACCTTGCAGACAGTCAGTCTGTCTGCAGCAATTTCCTCTTGTATTACGTTCTGGACATCCTCGAGGGTAATCTGCTCGAGTACCGTTACAACGTCAAACAGACTCATATCCAAGAACGCATAACGGGTAAATTGATTGGCAATGTATTCAGGGGAATTCAGCGCTTTTAAGAATGTGCCAATCTTTTTCTTTCTGGCAAGTTCAATCTTTTCAGCAGTAATCAGTTCACCGGCGCGCAAAAGCATGCTTGAAATGTCTTCAGCCAATTGATCAGGCTCAGGCGTATCTCCGCCGATCGCCGCAAAACCGAACCCATATTCAGCAGTAAAATCAAAGCTAAACGTTTCGTCAATATATCCTTTTTCATAAAGTGATTCATACTGGGCAGAGCTTTTGCCAAAAAGAGCTTCAAGCAATAAGTTCATTGAAAGTTCATGCTTTAAGAGCTCTTTGCCTAATTTAAACGGATTTTTGGATTTCAGCCCAACAAGGCATTTCGGTCCCTGCACGTTCATTTTGATCTCTTTTTCTTTTCGGAAAACCGCTTCTTGCTCTTTCACTTCTTCCCGTTTGATCTCCGGCTGATCAGTATACGGCTTTTTCCCCTGGTTTTCTCTTACCTGAGAAATAATCGCTTCAGGATCTACAGGTCCGACAATGAAAAGGAGCATGTTACTCGGGTGATAAAACGTTTCATAGCATTCATAAAGAAGGTCTTTTGTAATATGTGAAATGCTTTCCACTGTTCCCGCTATGTCAATTCTGACAGGATGCTCTTTGTACATGTTTTCAATGACCCCGAAGTAAAGCCTCCAATCAGGGTTATCGTCGTACATATTAATCTCCTGCCCGATAATCCCTTTTTCCTTTTCAACCGTTTTTTCAGTAAAATATGGGTCCTGTACGAAATCGATAAGCGTCTCTAAATTGCGTTCAACATTTGATGTGCTTGAGAAAAGGTAAGCCGTTCTTGTAAATGACGTAAACGCATTGGCAGAAGCCCCCTGTTTGCTGAAATCTTGAAAAACGTCTCCGTCCGCTTTCTCAAACAGCTTGTGCTCAAGAAAGTGAGCAATCCCGTCCGGCACGTGAACCATCTCGTTTTTACCTAAAGGGACAAACCGGTTATCTATCGAGCCGTACTTTGTTGTAAAGACCGCATATGTCTTGTTGAAGCCTTTTTTCGGCAAAACGTAAACATCAAGGCCGTTGGACATTTTTTCATGATACAGCGTCTCCTGAAGCTGTTCATATTCGATTGGTTTGATCAAGATGCACCCTCCGTCCCTTTTAAGAAATAAGTCGTATCAAGCTGAATCTTTTCGCCGGCTTTAATGATATCCTCTTTTGTGACATTCTCAATATTTGCAAGAAAGTCTTCGATAGGAATCTCGACTTGAGCAGCGGCCTGCTGATATAAAAACTCAGATAAACCGTATGCTGTATCAATCGTTTCCAGCACTTGATTTCGAATAACGGCCTTTGTCTGTGCTATATCCTGCTCATTGAAATCGCCATTTTTCATTGCCTGGAATTGCTCAGCAATAATCGAAACCGCCTGTTCAAAATTTTTCACTTCAATGCCTGACATCACCATTAACAAGCCTTTAAAACTTTCTATACGCGAAGCCGCGTAGTAAGCAAGACTGGCTTTTTCCCGAACATTAATGAAAAGTTTAGAATGAGAGAATCCGCCGAACAATCCGTTAAACACTTGTAAAGCAGGATAATCCTGATCTGTATAAGTGATGCTGGTGCGGTAGCCGATATTCAGTTTTCCTTGCTTGACATCCTCTTCATCAATTACTTCTTTTGGCTGAACTTTTTCATCAGCGTGATTGTTTTCAATCGTGCCAAGAGTGCGCTCTTCTGTTTTGAAATACTTATCAATTGCCGATTGTACCTGGTTACTGTCCACGTCGCCAACAACATATAGATCAAGCTGGTCTTTTTGGATAGCGCTTTGGTATGTTTCGTATAATTGCTCTGCCGTAATGTCATCAACATCGTCGATTTCACCATTGACATGAAGCGCGTAAGGCTCATTTTTGCACATTTCCTGTATCAGCCTTAAATTCGAATAGCGCATTTTATCATCATAGACGGCTTGGATTCTTTGCTTAAGCGTCCGTTTTTCTTGAGCCACATATTGTGACTGAAAAGCGTCTCCCTCTAAAGCAGGTGAAAAGACGATTTCTGCGAGAAGCTGGAGCCCTTTCTCAAGTAGCGGCGTTTGGTCTTTTAAATATTTTTCATTCGGAATTTCAAGCCTGAACGTAATGACGTGCCGCTCTCCTTTTTTCGTAAGATCAGCCGATACTGACGTGCCGTACAGCTCATCCAAGTATGAACGCAATTCTGCGGTTTTCGGATGGCTTTTCGTTCCGCGAAGAAGCACATGCGGGAGAAGCGCTCTTTTGGTGACTTGATCCTTTGTCAGCGGCGCAAGCATCTTAAAAATAAGCGAGACGGTTTTGAATTTTTCTGTTTTTACAATATGTGCGGTTAAACCGCCGTGCTTTGATTTGAGTTCATTAACATATGACATATGGAACCTCCTTCGTTCATTTCTTAATTAGTATGTATTATGACCAATTTTCAGCATCCGCAGAAACACTCTTTCATGTAATTATAGCAACTGTAGGATTTATAAGGAAACAATAACCTCCGCATGCTGTATAGGTACAGTTGTAAACTGTGCAAGGAAGCGCAAAAAAAGACGGCTGGCTAGACCGTCCCTAAGTTTTTTTCTTCTTCTTCACTTTTTTTAGCATCTACAGTAAAGAGCACTAAAAATAAAGAAACGATGCTGCAAAACGCCGAGAGTATGAAAATAATCCAGTTTGCATTAGACATTAATGCAGCAAAAACAGGTGGACCGAGAGCTACTCCTATAAAGCGCATGCTATTGTAGAAGGAGGAAATGGTTCCGCATTGTTCACTTTCAATCCCTTCGGTTATCAGTGCATCTAAAGCAGGAAGAGCCATTCCAATCCCAATCCCGCCAAAGCTTAAAAAGACAAATAAAAAATAAAAACTGTGGTTCCACCACAAGGCAATAAACGAAAGGGTTAACAGAATCATTCCTGTAACAACGCAAAATTTCATTCGGCCTTTATCTTTACCGATCTTTTTGCCAGCTATAAAAGAACTGGTTGACAAAAACAAAAGTGGGATTGCCAGTAATCCGCCTTTAGCTACTCCGTCAATAGCATACTTGTTCTCCAGCGTATCTGATAAATAAAATAATACGCCAAATAACAAAAACATAATGACACACCCGATAATGAAGACCGTATAAAGCCAGCGACCATCCTGTTTAAAAATTTTCTTCACACTCTTAATAAACTCAGAAACAGCAGGCGCATCTTCATCTTCTTCAGGCTTGGCCACCAAAAACAATACGAGCAAAAAGCTGATCAAACAGAAAAACGGAATAAACCAAAATGGTACAAACCAATACCAAGAAGCCAGTAAGGCTCCAAGTATGGGACTCAGTACCTTCCCTGACGTGTTGGCGGTTTCAATATCGCCAAGACCCGCGCTGACCTTTTCATCGTCTCCTTTAAACAGGTCGCCGATAAACGGCATGACAATCGGAGCGGCACCTGCAGAACCAATGCCTTGAAGAACCCGCCCCGCCAAGATCATAGCATAAGGATTTTTCATATAGGTCGAGGCAAAAGCAGCTACGGCTCCCCCCAATCCTGCAATGAGGAGGCATGGAAGCAATATTTTTTTTCTCCCGAAACGATCCGACAAATATCCGGCAATCGGAATGCAAATAATTGCTACTACTGAATATACAGTAATGATTAAAGATACTTGAAATGAAGTCACAGACAGCTTTTTCTCCATCATCGGAAGAACAGGAATCAGCATGGAGTTCCCGAGTGTCATCACAAGCGGTACGGAAGACAATGCAATAATATTTTTCATTCCACTTTTCTCTCTCAACATTTTCACCCATTCACTTTCTTGTCATCCCTTATATATTGCGTTAACCGGAATGAAAGTATGTACAAAGAAACATGAATCAGTGCAAATAAAAAAACAGACACATACAGGCGTCCGTTTTTAGAATCGTTTACGCAAAACATGAAATCTGAATTTATCCGCTCTAAAATAATTTAAAGAATAAAGCACCGGTTTATCGTGCTGATCGTAATGGGTTTGTTTTAACAGCAAAAGGGCTGTTTCCGGATCGCATTCAAGTACTGGAGAAATGGTATCGTGATAGCCGATCGGTTCTATATCAGTTACTGCATAGCTGATTACGGAGCCTGAATTTTTCTCAAGAAGGTCAAACATAGATTCTTGCTGATGAGAAAAAGAATTCGGCAAAATATTCATCGGAATTTTGTCTATACAATACACAATCGGCTGTCCGTCAGCTGTCCTGACTCGTTCAAGGTAAAAAAGTTCTTGCCCTTCTGCCAAATGAAATCTCTTCGTATCATCTTCAGACGGCATAAGCACTTGTGATGATAGAAAAATCGTGCCAGGGGTCATATTCGCCTGTTCTATCATCTTGGTTACACTGTTCAGCTGTTCAATGCCCGAAAGAAATAACGGCTTAGAATGGACAAAAGTGCCTACACCATGCCTTCTGATAATCACATGCTCTTCTTCCAGTATCCGCAAGGCTTCTCTTAGCGTCGCTCTGCTGACACCAAGCTTTTTGGAAAGCTCAAATTCAGAAGGCAGCTTTTCCTTCTCAGTGTAGATCCCATTTTTTATATCCTCTTTAATTCGTTCAATTACTTTCAAATACAAGTGCCGATTATCAGCTTTTGTAGACATGTTTCCCCTCCGTAAACCACTTTCGATAAAAATTATTGAACAATTGGGACAACTATATCATGTTTTGTCGAAAAAATAAATAGAAAGGTGATCAGTTTACATAATGTTATTATTGACGACTACAGAAAGCGGAACTCCCTTCATTAAGAAGAGAGCTCATCATATTTCTCTTTTGATAATAATACTTCCCTAGGTTTGCTGCCTTCATACGGTCCGACAACACCGCGTTCCTCCATTGCGTCAATCAGGCGCGCCGCTCTCGTATAGCCAATTCTGAATCTTCTTTGCAGCATTGAAACAGATGCCGTCTGCATGCCGACGATTAATTCAACAGCTTCATCATAAAGTTCATCAGTAACCTCGGAATGAGTTTCCGTCGTCTCCTCAGGAATCATTTCTTCTTGATATTGCGCTTTCTGCTGTGTAATCACATGGTCGACGACCTTCTCCACTTCGTCATCCGACAAAAATGCTCCCTGCACACGGACAGGTTTGTTAGCCCCTACAGGTAAAAACAGCATATCGCCGCGGCCAAGAAGCTTCTCAGCGCCACCCATGTCAAGAATGGTCCTTGAATCCGTCTGTGAAGATACGCTGAACGCGATTCGTGACGGAATGTTCGCTTTGATCACCCCTGTGATAACATCCACCGATGGCCGCTGTGTCGCAATAATAAGATGGATGCCGGCAGCCCGCGCCATTTGGGACAATCTCGTAATCGAATCTTCCACATCAGATGAAGCGACCATCATGAGATCGGCAAGCTCGTCCACAATGACAACAATATAAGGCAGCTCTGGCTGTTTCGCTCCTTCTTCATTGTTGGCGCGATTTATATAATCATTGTATCCTTCAATATTTCTTGTACCCGTATGAGAAAATAATTCGTACCGCCGCTCCATTTCATTGACAACCTTTTTCAAAGCCTGCGACGCTTTTTTCGGATCGGTTACAACAGGAGCAAGCAAATGCGGAATCCCGTTGTAGACATTTAGCTCTACCATTTTAGGATCGATCATCATCATTTTCACTTCATGCGGTTTCGCCCGCATTAAAATACTTGTAATAATGCCGTTGACACAGACACTTTTCCCGCTACCGGTTGCGCCTGCGACCAAAAGGTGGGGCATCTTGTTTAACTCAGCCAATACAGCTTCACCTGAAATATTGCGGCCGAGTCCAATTAACAGCTTCGCATCCGGTCTGTCATTCAATTTAGACTCCAGCACTTCTTTCAGCGAAACCATTGCCACTTCTGCGTTTGGAACTTCAATTCCGATTGCTGATTTGCCTGGTATAGGCGCTTCGATCCTGATATCCTTCGCAGCAAGCGCAAGCGCTAAATCATCGCTTAAATTGACAATTTTGCTAACCTTCACTCCGACATCAGGATATACTTCATATTTTGTTACGGCCGGTCCGAGATGAACCTGTGTGACTTTCGCCTTTACGCCAAAGCTTTGGAATGTGCGTTCAAGCTTTCTCGCATTTTCATAAATATTCTTTTTATCAGCCTGCTGGCCGGTATGCTTCGGATCTGCCAGCAAATCCAGTGACGGCATCTCGTAATCCTTATTTTCGAGCTCTGTAAAGGTCATAGGAGGAGCAGAAACAGTTTCCTGATCACCTGTCTCCGGTTGGATGTCCTGAAGCGGCTTCGACACAGGTTCGGCGCGCTTTTCTATAACTGGAGACTCTTCCTCTTCATTACGATCAGAAAAGCTTGAGATAATCGGCTCTGAATGAATAAGAGGCGATACTGTTTCATAATCCCCCTCTTCATCAGGAGGCTCCGGTTCCATTTGCTGTTTTTTGCGGGCCGGTTTTTGTTTTTTGCTCGGCGCTTTCGTTTTTTTCGATGACTGTATATTTGATTTGAAGGATTTCATATCATCAATAAATGCTAACCATTGTTCTTTTATAAAACGTCCAATCGGGCTCATCCACTTTTTTAGCGTTTCTTGTAGCGAGCGCCCAGTTACTAAAATCATTCCGATCAAAATCATGACAATTGCCATGATCTGAGAACCAGTCGACGCAAACAAAAAGTGTGAAGTCGCAAACAGCAGCGCACCGATCATCCCTCCGCCTAAATCAGGTGAAGCAGAGCTGCCATTCATGTCCATTAAAAACAATTCCCACGTATTGCGCACCACGCTTGCAGACTCAATAGACCCTTTGTGCGTCAAATTTTTAAATAGCTGCACGTGAGAAAGCAGCAATATGCTTGCGATGATACAGTACAACCCGGCCTTTCGTCTCGTTAAAAGGCTTGGGGTTTTTTTCTTCCAAAACAGTGAGACTCCTAACACCAATAAACCTAACAAGCATAAAATAAACCACTCTCCAGCAAAAAAGCGGAACAAATAGATAAACGTTTGCCCGACTACCCCCAGCTGCAAGATTGCGATAATTGAAATGGCTATACACAGCAATCCGTTGAGCTCGTATTTTATATTTAGCTGTTTCGCCTGTTTTTTTCTTGATTTTCGTTTTTTCTTTGCCACACTCATCACCTTACTGCGTTAAAAAATGTAAGTTCATACATAATGAAGAAAGCAGCCGTTTACAGGCTGCGTTTTTTCTGTAGGATTCCCCTATTATAGCATATTTTGCCCTTAAAAAAGGGTTGGATTCTTATACGTTTAATTTCAGCTTTTGTCCGGGTGAAATGTCCGGATGCAGAAAATGCATTGGATTGGTGCTCATGATTTGAATGACTTCCGCTTCATTCCCTTTCATTTCGACTAGAAGCGGTACACCTTTATATTCAATTTGCTCATGTGCGCTTGTCTCTTGGTTCTGTTCTGCAAACACAATTTCCTGCGGCATCACGGTATAAAGAATCATTGAATCATCCGTCCTTCTTCTTTCCTTGCTTCGTCGATGAGCTCATTCAGTTTATTGATTGCCTGTCCGACACCGCCTGCGTGATCGATCAATCCGTATTTAACTGCATCCTTACCGACTACATTTGTTCCGATATCGCGTGTTAAGTTTCCTTTTGAAAACATTAGCTCTTTAAATTTCTCTTCGGTTATATTGGAATGGCTTGTCACAAATTTAACAACTCTTTCTTGCATCTTATCCAAGTATTCAAACGTTTGCGGCACCCCGATGACCAGCCCGGTGAGCCTAACTGGATGAATCGTCATCGTTGCTGTTTCGGCGATATAGCTGTAATCACAGGATACAGCAATCGGAACGCCGATGGAATGCCCCCCGCCAAGCACGATAGAAACGGTCGGTTTCGATAAAGATGCAAGCATTTCCGCTATTGCAAGACCAGCTTCAACATCTCCTCCGACAGTATTTAATATGATCAGCAAGCCTTCAATTTTGGGATTTTGTTCAATTGCCACAATCTGCGGGATGACATGTTCATATTTTGTTGTTTTGTTTTGCGGAGGAAGCTGAACATGGCCTTCAATTTGTCCGATAATGGTCAGACAATGAATATTTGTATCTTGGGGCAGCTGCGGAAGCGTCGTTTCACCAAGCTGCTGTATTTTATTCATAATGCTGTCCTTCGCATCATTTTTTTCAGGACGCTCTTCTTCTGTGTTTTCCATACGATGATCCATCTCGCTTTCATCCTTTCCGAGTTTCTCTTTGTATTATGAACAAAGATACTTCATTCAATCCCGGCTTGAAGGACAAAAAATAAAGACCGGAGCAACTCCGGTCTTTAGTCAGTCATTATACTTCCATAATAATTGGGATGATCATCGGTTTACGTTTCGTTTTTTCATAAAGGAATTGGTTCAAAGCATCCCGCATTGCCTGCTTCAGCGTTGACCATTCGACATTTGATGTTTCAGTCGCTTCTGTCACGATGGACCGGACGAGCTCAGTAGCCTGTACGATTAGACCTTCAGACTCTCTTACATAAACAAAGCCGCGAGTGATAATTTCTGGTCCTGACACAAGATGTTTCTTTTGTTTATCAAGTGTAATGACAACGATTAAAATTCCGTCCTGTGAAAGCAAGCGGCGGTCTCTCAATACGATATTGCCGATATCACCGACACCTAAACCATCAATTAAAATATTGCCGTAAGGAACTTTATCCCCAATTTTTACGTTTTGGCCGCGGAATTCAACGACGTCGCCTTTTTCAATTAAGAAGATGTCACTGCGCTTCATGCCGGTTTCTTCAGCGATTTTTGAATGAGCTTTTTGCATTCTGTATTCGCCGTTTACAGGAATCAAATATTTTGGTTTAAGCAGGTTGATCATCAGCTTTAACTCTTCTTGTGAGCCGTGTCCTGATACATGAACACGCTTTTGGGCAAAGATGACTTGTGCACCGGCTCTCGCAAGAAGATCTACTGTTTTAGAGTAAATGAGTTCCTGCCCGGGAATCGGAGTTGACGCAATGACCACCGTATCCCCTTCTTCAATGTTCAGCTGTTTGTGAGCTTTGTTTGCCATTCTTGTCAAAGCAGCTAATGGTTCACCTTGGCTTCCGGCTGTAATAATGGCCACTTCGCGCTTCGGATATTTTTTGACATCCTGTACAGAAATAAACAATTCATCATCTGCTTCAATGTATCCTAACTTTCTCGCCAGCTGCAGGACAGATTGAAGATTTTTTCCGGCTACGGCAATCTTTCTGCCATTTTGAGCCGCTGCATGAATGACTTGCTGAATCCGGTTAATATTGGATGCGAAAACAGCAATAATCACCCGGTTCTGTGAATTATACAGCGCATCCGAAATTTCTCCGCTGACAGCCGCTTCCGAAGGGGTGTAACCCGGCCGTTCCGCATTTGCACTGTCAGAAAGCAGAGCGAGCACGCCGCTATTGCCGATCTTGGCGATCTCGCCAATGTCGCACGTCTGATTAAGTGCAGGTGTTTGGTCAAATTTGAAGTCTCCCGTGCATACAATAGATCCAAGTGATGTTTTAAAGCTCACACCTACAGAATCAGGAATGCTGTGAATCGTTCTAAAGAACGATACTTTTGTTGATTCAAATGTAATGACAGATTTTGAGTGAATTTCTCTTAAATCAGTTTTTCGGTTATGTCCGTATTGTTTTAATTTCTCTCTTAACAGTGCAAGCGTCAGTTTTGTTCCGTACACTGGAACGGACAGCTTGTTTAATAAGTAAAAAACGCCGCCGATATTTTCATCGTGCCCGTGCGTTAAAAAGATTGCCTTGACGCGGTCAGCCCGTTCAATCAAATATGATATGTCAGGAATCACTACATCAATACCGAGCATTTCGTTTTCTGGATGCATAAGGCCGGCATCAACGACAAATATGTCTGAGTCAATTTCAATGACATAAAGGTTCTTCCCAATCTCTCCGACACCGCCAAGGGCGATAATTCTAACGTTTTCTGTATTTTTCTTTTTCAAAATCTATATCCTCCTAGTCTCATACCCGTCCATCATCACTTGTTCCTATTATAACTGAAAGTAAATTTAGAAAACAAGATAAAGCAGAAGGTTTAGGGAAAACCAATATGTAAAAGAAACGGTCAAACTCAGCTGAATGTGAGAATGACCGCGTTTGTTTCACTGTATGAAATTTTCTTACAGTTCGCTGATCGTGCTGCTTAAGCTCAGACGTTCATCCTCAGTTAACGGGACTAGAGGCAGACGCACAGAACCGACATCAAGACCTCTCAGCTGAAGCGCTGTTTTGACTGGAGCAGGATTAGGCGCTTTAAACAGTTCCTTCATAATCGGCAGCAGTTTCTGATGAATCAGTGCCGCATTAGCTGTTTGCCCATTCGTATAATTTTTGATCATTTGCTGCATATCAGTGCCTGCAATATGGCTCGCCACTGACACAACTCCTCTTCCTCCAACTGAAAGAATTGGAAGCGTCAGAGCATCATCCCCTGAATAGACATAGAAGTCTTCAGGTGTTTCAGCAATAATTTTTGTAATCGCTTCGAGGTCTCCGCTCGCTTCTTTAATCGCAACCACATTCGGAATGTCTGCCGCCAAACGGATCGTCGTTTCAGGAGCAAGAGAAGCAACCGTACGGCCAGGAACATTATAGAGAATAACCGGAAGAGATGTCTCTGCCGCAATTGCTTTAAAATGCTGGTACATTCCTTCTTGAGAAGGTTTATTGTAATACGGGGTAACAAGCATAACAGCGTCCACGCCCGCTTCCTCAGCTTTTTTTGTCAGCTTAATGGAATCTTTCGTGTTGTTGCTTCCAGTACCAGCGATAACGGGCACCCGTCCGTTTACTTCTTTTACTGTATATTCAAAAAGCGCAATTTTTTCTTCAGTTGAAAGGGTCGGAGATTCTCCAGTTGTTCCCGCTACTACTAAAGAATCCGTTCCGTTTTTCAACAAGTAATCAATCAGTGTAGACAGTTTTTGAAAGTCTACGTTCCCTTTATTGTCAAAGGGTGTAATCATCGCTGTAGACACATTTCCGAAATTCATTTTATTCACCTCATCATGATTCAATCACATTTACTTCGAAAGTTCAAACACTTCATGCAAAGCGTTTACAGCAGGAACCATATCCGCTTCATGGACGAGCACCCATATCGTCGTATGGCTGTCAGCCGACTGAAGGATCGGAATTTCTTTTTCTGAAAGAGCCGATACAATTTTGGACGTAACACCGGGAACACCCATAATGCCCGCGCCGACCGCCGATACCTTCGCGCAGTTTCTCGTCACCATTGGATCATAGCCCATATCCATTAAAATACGCTGAGCTGTTTCTGTTTTATTTCCGGCTACCGTATAGACGATTTCACTAGGTGTAATGTTAAAGAAATCGACACTGATTCCAGCGTTTGCCATAGCCTTGAACACTTCAGTCTGAACGTTATACTGGCCGATTTTCGCAGGCACTTTGAACTGCGTGACATCTTTGACATGGGCGATTCCCGTAATCAGCCTTTCAAAAACATCACTGCCGACCTTGGAAGAGTGATGTGATGTCACCAATGTACCTTTATCATTCGAATAAGTCGAACGGACGCGGATCGGAACCTTGGCCTGCATTGCGATTTCCACAGCACGCGGATGAATGACCTTGGCCCCCTGATACGCCAGGTTGCAGATTTCCGTATACGTCACAACAGGAAGCGGTTTTGCATTTTCCACCACTCTTGGGTCAGCAGTCATCACGCCTTCTACATCGGTGAAAATATCGATGTATTCCGCATCAACAGCTGCTCCGAGTGCGGCTGCAGACGTATCGCTGCCCCCTCTGCCGATTGTTGTTGTATCACCCTTTTCAGTTGCGCCCTGGAAGCCTGCGACGACTACCGCATCATGATTGGCGAGCACACTGAATAAACGCTCCGGTTTCATTTCAATGATTTTTGCATTGGTATGCTGATCATTCGTTAAAAAGCCAGCCTGAGCCCCTGTCAGCGCAGCTGCTTTCACACCGTTATCAAGCAGCATACTTGTAAAGACGACAGAGGAAATAGTCTCTCCGCAAGATAAAAGCAAATCCTGCTCCCTAGGAGAAATCGCTGACTGATTGCCGTAAAGCAGCCCAAGCAAAGAATCTGTTGCATACGGGTCTCCTTTTCGGCCCATCGCTGAAACGACAACGACAACCTTATATCCTTCACTGATTGCTTCTTTAATATGCCCTAAAGCCAGTTTGCGGCCTTTATCATCTTTTACTGATGTTCCGCCGAACTTTTGAACAATTATCTTCACTGTTTTCACTCCAAATTATTCGGACGTAACAGAAGAGAGCAGGCTGATAGCGCCTTACTCTCTTCTATTCGTCTTTAGAAAATTCTCTCTTTTATACGAGGTTTAGTTTTTTCAGGCTTTCTGCAATTTGAACAGAGTTCCATGCCGCGCCTTTTAATAGGTTATCAGAAACAACCCATAAATGAAAACCGTTTGCTCTGTCCAAGTCTTTGCGGATGCGGCCCACAAACACATCGTTTTTGCCGACAGCATCAGCAGGCATCGGATAAAGCTGCTGGCTTGGATCATCCTGAAGTGTCACGCCCGGAGCTTCTTTCAATAGATTTTTAATATCTTCAACTGTAGCGTCATCACGGTCTACCTCAATGTAGACGGACTCTGAGTGCCCAGTTTGGATTGGCAGTCTCACACATGTAGCCGCAACTTGAAGGTCAGGCATGTGCATGATTTTTTTCGTTTCATTTATCATTTTCATTTCCTCAAACGTATAGCCGTTATCTTGGAATTTATCGATTTGCGGAATCGCGTTGAAGGCGATTTGATAGTGTTTTTTGTCACCTTTTACAGGCATGATCTCAGGCTCTATTTCTTCTTTATTTAAAATCGCCTGTGTTTGGCTGTAAAGCTCTTTTACAGCTTCATTACCCGCTCCTGATACTGCCTGGTAAGTTGATACGATGACCTTGTTTAAGCCATATGCTTTGCGGATCGGTTCAAGTGCCGCAACCATTTGGATTGTAGAGCAGTTTGGATTGGCAATAATGCCGTTGTGTTCATGCAAGTCTGCCTCATTCACTTCTGGCACAACAAGCGGTGTATTTTCATCCATGCGGAACGCGCTCGTATTATCTATAACAATAGCGCCGCGTTTTACAGCTTCTGGTGCCAATGCTTGTGATACGCTTCCGCCGGCGCTGAACAAAGCAATATTTACCCCTTCAAAGCTCTCAGGAGAAGCTTCCTGAACAGTCAGTTCTTGGCCTTTAAACGTGACTTTTGTCCCCGCAGAGCGTTTTGAAGATAGCAATGTAAGTGTGTCCATTTCAAAGTTTCTGTCTTCAAGTGTTTTAAGCATTTGTTGTCCCACAGCCCCTGTCGCTCCGACAACAGCTACGTGTAAACCTCTTCCCATCTGTAAAACTCCTTCCGCCAATCAGCTTCATTGAATTGATTTGACTATGATTTTACGTTTTATTTTACCATAGAATATGCGGGTGATGACCGAATTTTTTAGTTTGGGAAAGATTTTCTGTAAATTTAGTCATTTCCCTGATAATTCTCAACTAGAATCGGCTGAAGCTGCTGGTGCATGAGTGCCTTTTCAATCGTTTGCGGTAGCAGATCCATTTTGGCTACCATTGAATTCGGTTTTTTAAATGGATCATCTTGCCCGAATGGAATAAAAAAGATATTTTTTGTTGACATGAGCCTCATTAAATTTGTTCCGTTTAAACCAAGAGCATCATTTGTCGAGATACCCAGAACGACAGGCCGATTGTTCCGGATTGTCGCTTTTGCCGCCATCAGCACCGGGCTGTCCGTCATGGCATTTGCCAGCTTGCTCATTGAATTGCCTGTTAAAGGCGCAATGACCATGCAGTCAAGGGGCAGCTTCGGTCCAAGAGGTTCTGCCTTTACAATCGAATCAATGGCCTCATATCCAGTCAGGTCTTCAATTTTTTTAACCCATTCTGCGCCCTCTCCAAATCGGGTATTTGTGGATTTTACATTAAATGTGACAACCGGACGGACTTCAGCTCCTTCATTGACCAACGCCTCAATTTGCGGGAAAACCGCTTCATATGTGCAATGCGACCCGGTCAGCCCAAACCCGATTCTTTTTCCTTTTAATGACGACATCCTTATTTCCCCTCCTCAGCTTGTATTTCAGCCAAAAGCTTGCTCAAGACGTTTGCAAGGATTTGCCCAGCTGTTTTAGGAGCGACAATCCCTGGAAGCCCGGGAGCAAGAAGTGCTTTAATCCCTTGTTTCTCGGCATATTTAAAATCCGTTCCCCCGGGACGTGAGGCCAGATCCAATATTAAGGTTTTTGGTGTCATGCTAGAAAGTACCGTTTGATTTAAAATCATACTCGGTATGGTATTAATGCAAATATCTATATCTTTTACATGCTCTTTCAGCTCATCGGTATGAAAAGGAACGAGCCCCATTTCAGTGATACGTGCCAGATGCGCTGAACTTCTTGCCCCCACTTTTACATTCGCCCCGAGCGCGGCAAATGTACGGGCAATCGTCATCCCGGTGCGCCCCAGACCGAGAACGGCCACCTGTGATCCGTGTATCGTATAATCCGTGTGCTGAATAGCCAGCATGATCGTTCCTTCTACAGTCGGAATAGAGTTGTATATCGCAATGTCATCCCGCTCAAACAGTTTAACAAGTTTTCTTTTTGCCTGAGCTGCAATGTTTTCTAAATAGACGTTAGAAATGCCTGAGAAAATGACACAATGTGCAGGCGTTCTGTCGAGATGGTCCTGTTTTAACACAACTTCTTCATTAGAAAATACAGTTGATACGACACCTTCTCCTGTTGTCGCGGATACTGGAAGAATGATGCTGTCTATTTGCTGAAAAGGAATTTCATCAATATTGCATTTTACTGCCCCGGTAAAACCGTGATCCAATTGGTCAAAACCGACAAGATAGATGTCAGCCTGCTGTTCAGTGAGCTTTCTTATAATTTCGAGCTGTCTTGCGTCACCGCCGATAACTGCAATTTTCAATCCGGTTAACATTCTAAACGTTCACCTTCTTTGTATATACTGGATCTCTAGTTGTTAAGCTCCCCTTCATCTTATGATCAAAAGAAAATACTGGTGAATATAAAAGATGCGCTTTTTCCATATAAAAAAACATCGGCTCCGGCAGCCGATGTTTCAGATGTTTTCTTTAGAGCCCGCTTCACAGTCAATTGGGCTATTTACTCTTGTCGAGGAGGCATTTCCTCAGGTACATCTAATATAATCATATCTGAACCGATCTTTTGAATATGGTGCCATGGGACACGAATGTCATGACCTTGCTTTCTCAAACCAAACCACTTAACTGTGGGAATGAGGAGTGCTGTAATCTGTCCATCCTGTTCATTGATTTCCAAATCGGTCTGGCCGAGCACTCCGAGCCGTTCAGCTCTTTTGATGTCTACAATTTCCTTTCCTGATAATTCACTGAGCCGCATGTCTGTCACCCCCTTGTACTATGTATGATGAAAGGGATTAAAAAATGCCTGCTCCATTATGGAGCAGGCTTTCCTTTTTAAGACGGCATATTGCCGGAAGGGCTGATAAGTGCTAATGCATAGTCTTCGGTAAACAATTGTCTGGCAAGGCCGTTAACACGCTCTAAGTTCACGGCGTTTAATTCATTGATGATTTCATCTAATGTTTTATGTTTGCCGAGCAGCAGTTCATTTTTTCCGTTTCGGCTCATTTTGCTGTTTGTGCTTTCTAAGCTCAGCATTAAGCTTCCCTTCATTTGCTCTTTGCTGTTTTCCAGTTCTTTTGAGGTAATGCCGTCACGTTTTAATGTGGCAAGGGTTTCTTGAATTGTTTCCGACAGCTGCTGAAGCTGATTTGCACCCGTTCCACCGTAAATAGTGAGCATTCCGCTGTCCTCATATGAGCTGTGATAGCTGTAAACAGAATAAGCAAGTCCTTTATCTTCACGCACATCTTGGAACAGCCGGCTGCTCATGCTGCCTCCGAGCACATTGTTGAGGACGATTAAATCATAAATACGTTCATGGCCAACCTCTAAGCCTTTAAATCCAAGGCACAAATGAGCCTGCTCTGTTTCTTTTTTTCTCGTCAGTTTTTCCGTGTGGAACTCAGGCTTCTCAAGGCCTGTCGCTTTGCCTTTCGCCTCGTATGACCCGAACCATTTTTCTACATCTTTGATAAAACTGTCAGATATATTGCCCGCTACCGAAATCACCACTCGGTCCGGCGTATAATAATCATGCATGTATTGTCTGAGAGAGTCACCGTTAAAGGAAGCAAGCGTTTCTTCCGTGCCTAGAATTGGGTAGCCTAAAGAATGATTGCCGTAAGTGGCTTTGCTCAATAAATCATGTACAATGTCGTCCGGCGCATCTTCATACATTTTAATTTCTTCATATACTACATTTTTCTCTTTTTTCAGCTCGTTTTCATCAAACGTTGAATGAAAGAACATATCTGCTAATACGTCCAGCGCGTAATTCGCATGCTCGTCAAGCACCTTTGCATAGTAGCAGGTATATTCCTTTGAAGTAAACGCATTGACCTGGCCGCCAATACGATCAAAAGATTCTGCTATCTCGCGTGCAGATTTTGTGCTCGTCCCTTTAAAGAACATGTGCTCTAAAAAGTGAGAAATTCCGTTTATCTCCGGCGTTTCATGTCTCGAACCTGTGCCGATCCATACGCCGATCGCAACAGAACGGACTGTCGGGTTATTTTCCAGCACAATTCTTACACCATTTTGACACGTATATCGTTTAATCAAATTTGTTCCTCCTATTCAAAGACAAGCTGCCTTCATCTGTTACTTCAATAGTCTTGTTTCATCCATTAGTTCAGTGACTGTTCCAAGCGCATATCCTTTGTCTTTTATCTGTGTAATCAGCGCTTCAAGACTTTCCGCCGTAGGGTCAGTCGGATGCATTAAAATCATGGCACCATTATGTATCTTGCTTAACACTCTCGTCTGAAGTACAGACGGAGCCGGCTTTTGCCAATCGATTGTATCAACTGTCCACATGACTGTTCCCATCTGTTTCTCTGCTGCAATGTCGATAACCGCTTTTCTGAAACTTCCGCTTGGCGGAGCGAACCACTTTGGCTTAACGCCGATCGTTTGTTCTATTTGTTCATTAGTCTTGTCGAGCTGCTCGGAAATTCTTCCTGTAGTCAGTTTGCTCATATCCGGATGATTGTATGAATGATTTCCGATTTCATGTCCGTCTTTTGCAATCTTCTTAGCGAGCTTTTCATTGTTTCTCACCCAATTGCCTTCTAAAAAGAACGTAGCTTTAACCTGGTGCTTTTGCAGAATAGGGAGCATTTTTTCCAAATACTCATTTCCCCATGCCACATTGATTAAAAAAGCCACCATCGGTTTGTCAGGATTTCCTTTATAAATAGGCTCAGGCTGAAGTGACTCAAGATGAACACTTGGTTTTACTTGACTGTACACCAAATCTTTTTCCCGAAACTCACCATGCTTTTTCATTTTTTTATATGATTGTTCAATATTGACCTTTAATCCATTGTAGCCTGGAATGCTTTTCCACACTTTATCAATTCTTGCATTCTGGGGCTTAACTTCGTACTCCGGCGCTTTTTGAAGCAATTCTTCATATAATTGGTCTTTTGACGCCGTGACAGTCACCGTATCTTTTTTCATTGCCCCTATATAATCAAGTGCATGCGGATTTTCCATCATCTCAAATGAGACAAAAAAAAGAAATAAAAAAACGGCAAACGGTACAAATTTTTTGTACATGTTCTGTCCCCCCTCACCTCAAATTATGAAGGAGAAGGACAAGGTAGAACCCGCCTGCTTTTGAAAAGCTTCAAAATAAAGAAGCCGGGTCTCCCAGGCTCCTTTTATGTTTTCATTTAAGATTGTTGTTCTTCTTTTTCTTTCTCTTCACGGAGCACCGCTTTGCGGGATAAATTCACTCGTCCTTGTTTATCAATTTCAGTGACTTTGACAAGAATCTCGTCTCCGATTTTTACAACATCTTCAACTTTCCCTACGCGTTCAAGCGCAAGCTCTGAAATGTGCACCAAACCGTCTTTTCCGCTGAAAATTTCAACGAAAGCCCCGAATTTTTCAATCCGTTTCACTTTACCTAGGTAAAGTTGGCCGACTTCAACCTCTCTAACAAGGTCTTCGATGATTTTTTTCGCTTTTTGGTTGCCGCTTTCATCTGTAGAGGAAATAAAGATTGTGCCGTCCTGCTCAATATCAATTTTAACACCGGTTTCTTCGATGATCTTATTGATTTGTTTTCCGCTTGGTCCGATGACATCGCGGATTTTATCAGGATTAATGGTCATTGTTAAGATCTTAGGCGCATATCGAGAAAGCTCTTTTCTTGATTCGCTTAATGTTGCAAGCATGCTGTTGAGGATTTCCATTCTGCCCTTTTTCGCCTGCTGAAGCGCTTCTTCAAGAATCTCTCTGGAAAGGCCTTCAATTTTAATGTCCATTTGCAGGGCCGTTACGCCTTTTTCAGTTCCCGCTACTTTAAAGTCCATATCTCCGAGCGCATCTTCCATGCCTTGGATGTCAGTCAAGACAGTGTAATGTTCGCCTGATTTGACAAGACCCATCGCAATACCAGCAACTGGCGCTTTAATCGGTACACCAGCATCCATCATTGCAAGTGTGCTTGCGCAAATGCTTGCTTGAGATGTAGAACCGTTTGATTCAAGCACTTCTGAAACAAGACGGACAGTATAAGGGAAGTCTTTTTCAGACGGAATAACTGGCTCAAGCGCACGCTCACCCAGTGCTCCGTGTCCGATTTCACGACGTCCCGGTCCGCGCATCGGTCCTGTTTCCCCAACGCTGAATTGCGGGAAGTTGTAATGATGCATAAACCGTTTCGACTCTTCGACACCTAAGCCGTCAAGGATCTGCACATCTCCCAGAGCACCTAGCGTACATACGCTGAGGGCCTGAGTTTGTCCCCTTGTAAATAGACCTGAACCGTGCGTTCTTGGCAAGAGGCCAACCTCTGAAGAGAGCGGGCGGATTTGATCGACACCGCGGCCATCCGGTCTTACTTTCTCTTCAGTAATCAGGCGGCGAACTTCATTTTTCACCAGCTTGGATAAAATCTGCTTCACTTGCTTGATTGTGTCTTCATCATGTTCTTCATCCTCGAATTTTGCCACAACTGCGTTCTTCACTTCGTTAATGGCATCTTCACGGGCATGCTTTTCATGAACTTGGATGGCTTTCAGCAGATCCTCTTCTGCCAAAGCTTTTACTTTTTCATTAAGCTCTTCATCAATTTCAAAGAGCTTAATTTCAGATTTCTCTTTGCCGACTGCTGCAACAATTTCTTCTTGGAATGCAATCAGGCGTTTAATCTCTTCATGGCCGAACATAATGGCCTCAAGCATGATTTCCTCAGGAACTTCGTCCGCTCCCGCTTCTACCATGTTAATCGCATCTTTCGTGCCGGCAACGACAAGATTGATGTCGCTTTTTTCAAGCTGATCGACTGTCGGGTTAATGATAAATTGATCATCAATGCGTCCGACAGTAACCCCTGCAATCGGTCCTTCAAACGGAATATCCGATACAGAAAGTGCAAGAGATGAACCGAACATGGCAGCCATTTCTGAAGAGCAGTTTTGGTCAACACTCATGACAATGCTGATGACTTGAACTTCATTACGGAATCCATCGGCAAACAAAGGACGGATCGGACGGTCAATTAAACGGCTGGCAAGAACCGCTTTTTCACTTGGACGTCCTTCTCTTTTAATAAATCCGCCCGGAATTTTCCCTACCGCATATAATCTTTCTTCATAGTTTACAGTAAGAGGGAAGAAATCAAGCGGTTTAGGTTCTTTTGAAGCGGTTGCTGTACTAAGTACTGCTGTATCACCGTAGCGGATCATCACAGCACCATTTGCCTGTTTGGCAAGCTGGCCGGTTTCAACAGTAAGCGTTCTTCCGGCCCAATCTATGGTAAAGACATGTTTTTCTTGTCCCATACAATTACGAACTCCTCTCTTCGTTGTGTGAAATAATCAATTACTCCTATTATGAACGAAATGAATTGAACATATCAATGTCAAAGTAGTATGTAAAAGGATTTCAATGATTTGTTATAAGAAATTTCGCTTTAATACGATAAAAAAGCGGGAATCCTCCCGCTTTTTACGATTATCGACGTAAGCCTAGTTTGTTAATTAACTCACGGTAACGAGTTACGTCTTTATTACGCAGATACGTAAGAAGATTACGACGCTTACCTACCATTTTAAGAAGACCGCGACGTGAGTGGTGGTCTTTCTTGTGAGTACGTAAATGCTCGTTCAAGTTGTTAATTGAGTCAGTTAGGATAGCGATCTGAACTTCTGGAGATCCAGTATCAGATTCGTGTGTTTTGAACTCATTGATGAGTTGGTTTTTACGCTCTTGAGTAATTGCCATCCTGTTTCACCTCCAAATCATATTTAGCCCCAGTTACCTAGCAACCGTCGGTGACTTCGGATTGCCAAGCAATGGTTTTAAGACTACGAAAACTATCATACTAAAAATCGTGCCTATATGCAAATATTTTAGAATAAAATTTGCGTGCGTTGCAAGTTATTTCCGCAAATTGCTGAAATAACGGATGGCTTCCTGCTTATCTTTCTCAATTTGCTCTGTTAATTCTTTGATACCATTGAATTTCCGCTCGCTCCGAATCCGTTTGTACCATTCGATTTTTATAGCGGCTCCATATACCTCTTGATCGAAATCAAACAGATTGACCTCGATGGAAGGCTGCTCAGGGCGCTTTTCATAAAACGTCGGCTTATAGCCAATATTGCAAACGCCATTGTAAACTTCGCCGTTCACTTCCGCTTTTACGGCATATACACCTGTGGGCGGAACGATATAGCTGTTATTTAAACCGACATTCGCTGTCGGAAACCCGATGGTCCGCCCTCTTTTATCACCATGAATGACAATTCCTTTAATAAAATAAGGTTGTCCAAGCAAGACATTCGCCAATTCAACATCTCCGTTTTGAAGCGCAGTACGGATATACGAAGAACTGATTTTTTTATCCTGCTCCGTTAATTTTTCTACCATTGTGCACCCAGCTTTTCCGTCTAAATCATCCGGCATGGTCTTCATTGTTCCCTTGCCGTATTTGCCGTACGTAAAGTCAAAGCCTGCCACTGCGTGCTGCACATTAAGGCCGATAATATACTGGTCTATAAACTGCTTAGGAGAAAGAGAAGCAAACACTTCATTAAATTTAACGACATACAGAACTTCTGTACCTAATTGTTCAATTTGATTTATTTTGTCTTCAAGAGGCGTAATCAGATCCTTAGGTTCCTTATCTCTGCCCAACACGTGAGAAGGATGGGGATGAAAGGTCATCACAGCCAATGTCAGACCTTTTTCTTCGGCTATTTGCTTCGCTGTGCAGATTACCTTTTGATGCCCGAGATGAACGCCGTCAAAATATCCTAACGCCATCACTGATTTTGCCTGCTCCTCTTTTATTAAATGATGAGGATGTGTAATATGTATCGTCTTCACAGAACGGTCACCTTTTTTCTATTGTTCGCTTTTTTGCATCAATACTTTTGCCGGCTTTAACAGCCCTTTTTTTGCAGGATGAGGGAAATAGATCGCCAAACAGGTTCCAGATTCAGTAAAGACGGCGATACGGTCTTCACTTGTCATTTCAGAAAACTGCTCGGGCGTCTCAAGCAAAGCCCCATTTTCTACTTTCTTAGCTAATGTATCACTTATGATCCATTTCGGCAAATGATTGAGCGCACGTTCAATAGGAACTGTATGCTCTTCCACGGTTCCGGATTGGGCCTGTGCTTCGAGCTCATCAAAAGTAAAGCATTCGTCGAGAGAAAAATCTCCGGATGCCGTACGGATTAAATGAGACATATGAGCCGGATATCCGAGCTTTTCTCCGATCATGACCGCCAGCGTCCTTACATAGGTCCCTTTGGAGCAAGTCACTGTAAACCGGAAGCTTGCGGTTTCTCCATGATGTTTAATCTCTGTCGTCAGGGCAATGTCTTCAATGGTTATCATACGTTTCGGACGTTCTACTTCAATCCCTGCTCTTGCGTATTCGTATAATTTTTTGCCGTTTACTTTTACAGCGGAATACATGGGCGGAATTTGTTCTTGTTTCCCCTTTAAACTGTTTAAAACCTTTTCTACATCCGCTTTATCAATGTCGTGATTGACAGGCTTTATTTCCACCGTTTCTCCGGTTTGATCCTCTGTAGTGGTTGAAAAGCCAAGCGTTATTTCTGCATCATACGTTTTAGATTTTTCAGTTAAGTATTCGACTATTTTTGTCGCTCTTCCTACACAAATCGGAAGCACGCCTGACACTTCCGGATCGAGCGTTCCTGTATGTCCTACTTTTTTTGTTTTTAACAGCTTTCGGATCTTCATGACACAGTCGTGCGATGTCATGCCAACAGGTTTATGTAAAAGGAGAACTCCGTTAACCATTTGCCTTTCACTCCTTCTTTTGAGCTTTTTTCTTTTAAACGAAGAAAGAGGACAGACGATATACGCCTATCCTCTCATTTTTTATTCAGATGGTTTCTCTGAATGTAATTCGTGAATCAGTGTTTCGATCCGATTCCCGTAATCGATTGATTCATCGAACTCAAATTCAATTTCAGGCGTTTTTCGAAGTCTGATGCGGCTGCCGATTTCGGATCGGATAAATCCTTTCGCTTTTGCCAGCCCTTTCAGCGCTTCTTCCCGTTTTTTCTCGTCACCGAGAACCGAGATATACACCTTTGCAATTTGCAAATCACCTGATACACGTACATCCGTTACTGTCAGAAAACCAATTCTCGGGTCTTTCAGCTTGCGGCTGATAATATCACCGAGTTCTTTTTTCATTTGCTCGCCGACACGGTTTGCTCTCATACTCAATTCAATCACCTCTAAGTTAAAACCACTCTGTCCTAGTGATCGTCCGTTCAATTTCAGGAAAAGAATCGATAAACGCTAGGACGCGTTGCAGTTCTTTTTCTGTTTGAACGCGAGAGGAAGAAACAGCGGCGATTCCGAAGCTGGTTCTTTGCCAGGTGTCCTGATAGCCAATCTCCGAAATCGAAACATTGAACTTGTTTTGAACCCTGGTTAAAACCCGCTTCAGAACGGCACGCTTTTCTTTTAGCGATCCTGCATCATAAATGATGCATTCACACTCCGCAAATCCGATCACGTTCTTTCAATTTCTTGCATGACAAACGCTTCAAGGATGTCACCTTCACGAATGTCATTGTATTTCTTAATTGTAATACCACATTCATAGCCTTGTGAAACTTCTTTCACATCGTCTTTAAAGCGTTTCAGAACATCTACTTCGCCTTCAAAGATGACGACGCCGTCACGAATTAAACGGAGGCCGCTGTCGCGCGTAATGGTTCCTTCAGTAACATATCCGCCGGCAATTGTACCGATTTTAGATACTTTGAATGTTTGGCGTACTTCTACTTGACCAATTACTTTTTCTTCATATTCAGGATCAAGCATACCTTTCATGGCAGCTTCAATCTCGTCGATTACTTTGTAAATGATACGGTGAAGTCGAATATCTACATTTTCAGCTTCAGCCGTACTCTTAGCATTTCCGTCCGGTCTCACATTAAACCCGATAACAATTGCATTGGAAGCAGATGCCAAGATAATGTCTGATTCAGTAATCGCACCAACGCCTGTATGGATGATTTTCACTTTAACGCCTTCTACTTCAATTTTTTGAAGTGCAGCCGTTAAAGCTTCAGCAGATCCTTGAACGTCAGCTTTTACGATGAGGTTGATGTCTTTTACATCACCTTGCTTAATTTGCTCGAATAAATCATCAAGACTGAGCTTCGCTTTATCGCTGCGCTGCTCTTCAAGCTGTTTCGAAGCACGGGCTTCACCGACAGAACGAGCTGTTTTTTCATCCTTAAAGACAAGGAATTGGTCTCCCGCTTGAGGGACATCATTCAAACCGGTAATTTCAACCGGAGTTGACGGGCCGGCAGTTTTCACACGGCGGCCAATGTCGTTAACCATTGCACGGACACGGCCAAATGTATTGCCGACTACGATCGGATCACCGACATGCAGTGTTCCAGTCTGTACGAGCAATGTCGCGACTGACCCTCTGCCTTTATCGAGTTCAGCTTCAATAACCGTTCCTTTTGCCTGACGGTTCGGATTCGCTTTCAGTTCCTCTACCTCACTGACAAGCAAAATCATTTCAACGAGCTCATCAATGCCTTTTCCAGTTAAAGCGGAAAGCGGCACAAAAATGGTTTCTCCGCCCCAAGCTTCAGGGACAAGTCCGTATTCCGTCAGTTCTTGCATCACACGGTCAGGGTTTGCGGATTCTTTATCTATTTTATTCACAGCAACGATGATTGGAACCTCTGCTGCTTTTGCATGGTTAATCGCTTCAACTGTTTGCGGCATGACACCGTCATCGGCAGCTACGACAAGAATCGTAATATCAGTTACTTCTGCACCGCGTGCACGCATTGTTGTAAATGCGGCGTGGCCCGGTGTATCCAAAAACGTGATTTTCTTGCCGTTCTCTTCAATTTGATAAGCGCCGATATGCTGAGTGATTCCGCCTGCTTCTCCTTCAACAACCTTTGTTTTACGGATGCTGTCAAGAAGCGTTGTTTTCCCATGGTCAACGTGGCCCATGATTGTCACGACAGGAGGACGAATTTCAAGATCCTCTTCATTATCAGGCTCTTCGTATTTTTCCAGCTCTGTTTCTTCAAGCACAATGACCTCTTCTGTTTCAACACCATATTCTGATGCAATGAGTTCGATTGTGTCTTTATCAAGCTCTTGGTTAATAGTTGCCATTACGCCAAGAAGCATCAGCTTTTTAATGATTTCTGAAGGCTCTTTGCCAAGCTCTTCAGCAAGTGCGCCAACTGTTAAAGTGCCAGAGAATGTAATTTTCTCAGGAAGCTCTTTTTTCGGCTTTACAGGCTTTTGCTGATGTTGGTTTTTATTATTGTTGTTGTTGCGTTTATTTTTTTTGTTGTTGTTATTCTTCTTGTTTTTGTTAAATTGATTATTCTGCACGTCATTCTTCTTTCCGTCTCGAATTTTATTTGGTTGATTTCCAGCTGATTGCTGATTAACCCCTTGTGGCTGTTTGTTTTTGTTCGTTTCTGCTGGCTTTTGAGATTTAGCAGCTGCGCCGCCTTTTTTATATTTGGCATCTAGCTTTTTAATGGCCTTTTCTTCAAGCATGGCCATGTGATTATTCACTTCTAAATCCATGTTCTTCAGTGCGGTCAAAATTTCCTTACTTGAAACATTTAACGCTTTTGCATATTCGTATACTCTCATTTTAGCCATTCGTTCACCCCCAAAAATATTAATCGAGCAAGCTGATCAGCTTATTCGCAAAACCTTGGTCAGTGACGGCGACAACGACACGGGCTTCTTTACCGATAGAGCGTCCAAGAACCGCGCGACTCTCGACTTTTTTATAAGGGACTTTATAATAATTGCACTTGTCAGTTACTTTTTTTGCTGTGTTAGATGATGCATCCTCTGTAAGCAGGACAAGCTTTGCACGCGCATTCCTGATTTCTTTTATTACCAAGTCTTCGCCTGACACGACCTTACGAGCTCGATTGGCCAGACCCAGCAAGGGAAACCATTCCATTCCAGACATTTTATTTTTTCACCTTTTCCGCCAGTTCCAGCAATTCATCGAAAATCTGGTCATCGATTTGTGATTGAAATTGATTTTGCAAAGTGTTTTTCTTTTTTGCTGCTAAGATGCACTCTTTATCCAGCGTTAAATAAGCACCCCGCCCATTCTTTTTTCCGGTCGGGTCTACTGAGATTTCGCCTTCTTTCGACCGTACAACTCGGATCAGTTCCTTTTTAGGCTTCATTTCACCAGTCACTACACATTTGCGTAATGGGATCTTTTTGTGTTTATTCACCTAAAGTCACCTCTTATTCATCCGATTCAGCAGTTTCAGGCTCCGTAAAGAGCGGCTCATCATCTTCTTCAAGTTCTCTCGGATAGATTCCAAGTTCTCTTGCGTCCGTTTCGCTCTTAATATCAATCTTCCAGCCTGTCAGTTTAGCAGCTAAGCGTGCGTTTTGTCCTCTTTTGCCAATTGCCAGAGACAGCTGGTAATCAGGAACAATAACAGTTGTCGCTTTTTCTTCTTCATTAACAATGACATCAAGCACTTTGGAAGGGCTGAGCGCATTCGCGACAAATTCTACAGGATCACTGGACCAGTTGACAATGTCAATTTTTTCACCTTTTAATTCATTGACGATTGCTTGCACACGCTGGCCTTTAGGCCCTACGCATGAACCGACAGGATCCACGTCAGGATCATCTGTGCGAACAGAAATTTTTGAACGGTCGCCGGCTTCTCTGGCAACAGATTTTAGCTCGACAGTTCCATCATAAATTTCAGGCACTTCAATTTCAAACAAACGCTTTAACAGGCCTGGATGTGTTCTTGACACATAAATCTGCGGGCCCTTCGTTGTTTTTTCTACTTTTGTGATATATACCTTAATGCGGTCATGAGGTTTGTAGCTTTCATTCGGCATTTGCTCATTAACCGGCAGCAAGGCTTCGATTTTGCCTAAAGACACGTAGATAAATTTATTGTCCAGACGCTGGACGATCCCTGTCATGATGTCTTCTTCACGGTCGATAAATTCAGAATAAATCACACCGCGCTCAGCTTCGCGCACACGCTGTGTAACGACCTGCTTCGCTGTTTGAGCAGCTATGCGCCCGAAATCCTTAGGTGTAACTTCGATTTCGACGACATCGCCGACCATATATTCCGGATGGATGCCCTGCGCCTCTTCAATTGAGATCTCTAATCTCTGGTCGTATACTTCGTCAACGACATCTTTTCTTGCAAATACACGGATGGAGCCAGTTTCACGGTTTAGATCCACCCGTACATTTTGCGCTTGATTAAAATTCCGCTTATAAGCAGAAATTAACGCAGCTTCGATTGCTTCGATGATAATTTCTTTACTGATGCCTTTTTCTTTTTCAAGAATCGTGAGAGCATCTAATAATTCACTGCTCATTTAACGGTCTCCCCCCTTAAAACATTTGTATTCATTAGAATGTAACAGCTAATCTTGCATTAGCTATCTTTTCATACGGAATATTGATCCGTTTCTTTCTTGTTTTGATCGTGATCTCAACTGTCACTGTTTGTCCATCAAATTCAGCCAGTTCACCTTCAAACACTTTTACGCCGTCAATAGGCTCATACGTCTTAATGTATACGTTTTTTCCTAGTGATTTTTCGAAATCGGCTTTTTTCTTTAGCGGACGCTCAGCTCCTGGAGATGAGACTTCAAGAAAGTAATTTTGGCTGATTGGGTCTGCCTCATCAAGCTTTTCGCTTAAAGCTTCGCTTACTTTGGCACATTCCTCAATATCCACACCGTCATCGGAATCAATAAACACGCGAAGGAACCAGCTTTGGCCCTCTTTGACAAATTCAATGTCAACGAGTTCCAGCTGAAGGCTGTCTACGATTGGCTGAGCCATTTCTTGAACGGTGTCAGTCACTTTTTTGCTCATGTTCTTCCTCCTTGTGCTGTCGATCTCATATTCGTCTCGTCACTCTGCATAAAAACCCTGCTTCAAAAGAGCAGGGGCTAAAAAGTAAACGATGAACATGTCGAGACAAAATTCTCCTGTTCAATACAAAAGAGCGGGTTTCCCCACTCTTTGCCTCGGTAATCGTTAGCATTTCCAATAAAACTATACCATAACCATATTTTTATTGCAAATGGATATACGCTTACCTTCATACCTAAGCAAGTGACAGAAACTCTAATATTACGATGGCACTTTTTGCGCTTATGTATGCATAGAAGCAGAATTTCTGAGAAATTCTGCTTTCCATATTAGAACAGTGACAATTGGTTTTGATCAGGCAGTGACTCCAGACAGCCATGGCGATCTAAGTACTCTAAAATCGTTTTTGATACTTTCCCTCTCTTTTGCAAATCTTCTTTTGAGAGGAACTCGCCTTCTTCGCGAGCTTTTACAATGTTCAAAGCAGCGTTCGTCCCTAATCCTGGAATAGAGTTAAACGGTGGAATAAGACTGTTGCCGTCAATAATAAACTCTGTAGCGCTGGAGCGATATAAATCGACTTTTTGAAATGAATAGCCTCTCTCACACATCTCAAGCGCTAATTCTAAAACAGTCAGAAGGTTCTTTTCCTTCGGTGAAGCATCAAGGCCTTTAGCGTTTATATCCTCCATTACCGCTCTGATTGCTGTAGAGCCCTTGATCATTGTATCGATATCAAAGTCATCTGCACGAACGGTAAAATAAGCCGCATAATACAAAAGAGCATGATGCACTTTAAAGTAAGCAATGCGGACTGCCATTAAGACATATGCCGCGGCGTGGGCTTTCGGGAACATGTATTTAATCTTTTTACAGGAATCAATATACCAGTCTGGGACATTGTTATTTTTCATTTCTTCTTCCCATTCAGGCGTTAATCCTTTTCCTTTACGCACGAATTCCATGATTTTAAAGGCAAGGGACGGCTCAAGGCCTTGATAGATTAAATAAACCATAATGTCATCACGGCAGCCGATAACCTCACTCAGCTCACAAATATTATTGTGGATGAGCTCCTGTGCATTGCCAAGCCATACATCAGTTCCGTGAGACAAGCCTGAAATTTGAACGAGCTCAGAAAAAGTGGTCGGCTTTGTATCTTCAAGCATCTGCCGGACAAATCGGGTTCCGAATTCAGGAATTCCAAGAGTGCCCGTTTTACAGCCAATCTGTTCTTCAGTCACACCGAGTGATTCGGTTCCCTGGAAGATCTTCATCACTTCAGGATCATCCGTCGGAATTGTTTTCGGATCTATTCCGCTTAAGTCTTGAAGCATCCGAATAACAGTCGGGTCATCGTGTCCGAGAATATCAAGTTTTAACAGGTTGTCATGGATGGAGTGGAAATCAAAATGAGTCGTTTTCCACTCTGAACCTGTGGCATCTGCCGGAAACTGGATCGGTGAAAAATCATAAATATCCATATAATCCGGAACTACGATAATACCGCCAGGGTGTTGTCCAGTTGTACGTTTTACACCTGTGCATCCCTGTACGAGCCGATCTATTTCGGCACCGCGCATATGAAGATTGTTGTCTCCGGCATAGCCTTTTACATAACCGTAGGCTGTTTTTTCTGCCACCGTGCCTATTGTTCCCGCACGATATACATTGTCTTCCCCGAACAATACTTTTGTGTAATTGTGTGCTTGCGGCTGATATTCCCCTGAGAAGTTCAAATCGATATCAGGTACTTTGTCCCCTTTAAATCCTAAGAACGTTTCAAATGGAATATCATGGCCCTCTTTTTTCAAAGGCGTTCCGCAATGAGGACATGTCTTGTCAGGCAGGTCAAAACCAGAACCGACAGAACCGTCATTAAAGAACTCAGAATGCTGACACTCAGGACAAACATAGTGCGGCGGCAGCGGGTTTACCTCAGTAATCTCAGTAAGTGTCGCAACTAATGAAGATCCTACGGAACCACGGGAACCAACGAGATACCCGTCATCTAGTGAACGTTTTACAAGTTTGTGAGAGATCAAGTAAATAACAGCAAATCCGTGGCCAATAATACTCTTTAACTCTTTTTCAATACGCGCTTCGACAATTTCAGGCAGCTCTTCCCCGTAAATACTTCTTGCACGCTGATAGCTCATTTCTCTGATCTCTTCATCGGCGCCTTCGATTTTCGGCGTATATAAATCATCTTTAATCGGCTTGATGTCATCAACTAAAGAAGCAACCTTTTGGGTATTGGTGACTACGATCTCCTTCGCTTTTTCTTCACCTAAGAAAGAAAAAGCTTCAAGCATTTCGTCTGTCGTTCTGAAATGCACTTTCGGCAGTTCATGCCTATTCAGCGGATTTGCCCCGCCTTGTGAGGATATTAAAATCTTTCTGTAGATTTTATCCTCATCATTCAAGTAATGAACATTTCCCGTAGCAACAACCGGTTTATTAAGCTTTTCCCCCAGCTTCGTGATATTCGCAATAATTTCTTTCAGCGCTTTTTCATCACGGACCAGTTCAAGCTCCAGCAAGTGACGATACACTTCAGGCGGCTGAACCTCAAGGTAATCATAGAATGACGCGATATCTTCCACCTCTTCAGGCGATTTTTGCATCATTCCCTCAAAAACCTCTCCCCTGTCACAGGCAGAACCGATCAGCAGCCCTTCCCTGTATTTCTCAAGCTGAGATCTCGGAATACGCGGCACTCTGTAAAAATAATGAATATGAGAAAGTGACACAAGCTTAAATAAATTTTTAAGTCCCGTGCTGTTCACGGCAAGTAATGTTGCATGATACGGTCTTGATCTTTGATAAGCATTGGACTGACCCATATTTTCATTCAACTCATCATGGTACTGAATACCTTTTTCAGCTGCGTCTTTCAGCATTTTCAGAAGCAAATAAGCGGTTGCCTCAGTATCATAGATCGCACGGTGATGCTGTGTGAGTTCGATATCAAACTTTTTACAAAGTGTGTTCAACCGGTGGTTCTTAAATTCAGGATAGAGAAAACGTCCTAGTTCTAGCGTGTCAATGACTGGGTTTTTAGCTTTATCGACTTCAAGAAGCTTTTTATAGGCTACATTTAAGAATCCCATATCAAAGCTTGCATTATGAGCGACAAGGATATCATCGCCAATCCATTCTCTGAAATCTCTTATTACATCTACGACATCCGGAGCGTCTTGTAGCATATCATCAGTGATCCCTGTCAGCTCTATGATTGTGGCTGAAAGTGGACGATGCGGGTTCGCAAACGCCTCAAATTTATCAATAATTTCTCCGCCTTTTACTTTTACTGCAGCCAGCTCAATAATGGTATCGTATACAGCAGACAATCCTGTCGTCTCAACGTCAAAAACAACATATGTTTCTTCTTCGAGCAGACGATGTGCGGCATTATAAGCAATTGGCACGCCATCATCCACGAGATTCGCTTCCATCCCGTAAATCATTTTAATTCCATGCTTTTTGGCCGCAGAATACGCATCAGGGAAGGATTGAACGACAGCATGGTCGGTTAAAGCGATGGCCTCATGCCCCCATTTTTTCGCCTGTTCGACAAGCTTTCCGATACCCGTAACAGCATCCATTTGGCTCATTGGGGAATGAAGATGCAATTCCACTCTTTTTTCTCCTTCAGGTGCTGAATCTTCACGGGTTTTTGCTTTTATTTCGTTTACGTCATTTGCGATCATGACAAGGTCTCTGACAAATGTATCATTTTGAATGCTTCCGCGTGCTTTTACCCACATTCCTTTTTTCAGAGACTTCATCAGTGCCGCATCTTCTTTTTCACGTGCAAACATTTTGATCAAAATACTATTTGTATAGTCTGTAATTTTGAAGATACACAGCGTGCGCCCGCTCTTCAGCTCGCGCGTCTCCACATCAAACACATAACCTTGGACCGTAATTCTCCGTTCTTCGTCCATGATGCTGTCAAGTGTCCGGATTTCCTCGTTATCTTTAATTTGATAACCGATAACAAGAGGACCAGATGGTGCTTGGTCTTCATCACTTTCTTTATCTTTCTTCTCCATTTCAATCAAGGCCTGCATAGCCCGCTCTTGGTCTTCCGCAAGCTTTTGCTCCCGAAACTTTTGAACTTCCTGCTCGGATACAAATATTTCAGCATCAAGCTGAAGATCCGGAAAGCCAAATTGACGGTAGCCTGCTTGAATCATGGAACTGTATTTGTTTTTTAGCGCAGCCGCTTCTGTATCCGTTTTGGTTTTGACAATCAGTTTATTGCCCTTCAGCTTCGGTTTTTGCTGGTTTAAAAGACTGATAATCGGCGGCGAAATGCCCTGCAGTTCTTCAATGCAGCGTGACCAGTAGTCTTGAACGATACTTTCACTGACCTCGGCATCCTGAACTTCAATTGAAGATGTCACTTTTGCTATGTGGGCAAACGATTGCGTCAGCCTCGTTGTTAATGTGTCATATATTTGAAAAGGCAGCAAAGATTTAAATTGAAAATGAAAATGCCAAGACTTAGAAGCTTTGTGAATTGTCAGCTTTTTAATCTCGCCATGTTCAAAGTATGTCATGAAGGTATCATCTGTCATATTAATCTGCTGCAGAAGAATTTGAAACTGCCTTCTGTTTACTGATAACTGTTCCATTAAGACAGTATCCCTCCCTAAAAACATCATAAGTGAAGGTACCTCAGGCAATGAGGTACCTTCTATTATTTCTATTTTAACATGTTTTTTGATAAATCGTTATGGTGATTACTGCTTGCTGATAAACGCAGATAATTCGTCTACTGAAATCTCAGTTGACTCACCAGTTTGACGAATTTTCACTTCGACGATTCCTTCGTCAGCTCGTTTTCCGACAGTGATGCGGATTGGAAGGCCGATTAAATCTGAATCAGCGAATTTTACGCCGGCACGCTCAGCACGGTCATCATAGAGCACTTCATAGCCTTCCGCTTTTAAATCGGCATACAGCTTTTCAGCAAGCTCTCTTTGCCCATCGTTTTTCATGTTCAAAGCAAGAATATGAAGATCGTACGGCGCAACGCTTTTTGGCCATATTAAGCCTTTTTCGTCGTGATGCTGTTCAGCAATAGCAGAAAGCGTTCTTGACACACCGATTCCGTAACAGCCCATCAGCATTGGCTGCGCGCGTCCGTTTTCATCTAAATATGTCGCATTCATCGCTTCTGAATAGCGTGTTCCGAGCTTAAAGACTTGTCCGACTTCGATTCCCTCAGCAAAACGGATCGTTCCCTTGCCGTCTGGTGAAGGATCACCTTCTTTAATAAAACGAAGATCAGCAAATTCTTTAATTTGCGCGTCACGATTCACATTGACATTTTTATAATGATGATCTCCTTCATTTGCCCCGGCAACAGCATTAACCATTGCTTTCACAGCTTGATCGGCATATACTTCCACATCCTGATGAATACCGACAGGGCCTACAAAGCCTGGCTCTGTTCCGAGCTGCTGAATGACCTCTTCATGTGTAGCAAGCTCTACAACTTCTGCATGAAGCAAGTTTTTCACTTTAATATCGTTAACTTCATGATCCCCTCTTACAAGCACTAAGACAAAACGGTCATCAGCTTTAAACAATACTGACTTAATGCACGCTTCAGCCGAAACCTGTAAGAACGCAGTCAGTTCTTCGATTGTTTTCACGTTAGGCGTATGAACCTTCTCTAGAGCTTTAGGCTCTTCATCTGAAGGAACTTCCTGGTGAAGAACTTCAGCCATCTCGATATTAGCCGCGTACTGTGATTCATCAGAATACGCAATCGTATCCTCTCCGATCGCAGAAAGTGCCATAAATTCGTGCGTATCCTTTCCTCCCATTGCGCCTGAATCAGCGATAACAGGTCTTACATTAATGCCGCAGCGGGCAAAAATATTAGAATAGGCCTCGTACATTTTTTGATACGTTTCATCCAGGCTCTCTGCAGATGCATGGAAAGAGTACGCATCCTTCATAATAAATTCGCGGCCTCTTAACAAACCGAAGCGAGGACGTTTTTCATCTCTGAACTTAGACTGAATTTGATAAAGAGTCAGAGGGAGACGCTTATAAGATTTAACCTCATCGCGAACAAGCGAAGTGATAACCTCTTCATGCGTTGCCCCTAAAGCAAATTCACGGCCATGACGGTCTTTTAGTCTCATCAGTTCGGGACCATACGTATACCATCTGCCTGATTCCTGCCATGTCTCTGCCTGCTGCAATGCGGGCATGAGCATTTCTACGGCATCAATTTTCTCCATTTCCTCTCGAACAATCTGCTGAATGTTTTGAATCACCTTATACGCAAGAGGCATATAGCTGTATACCCCGCTCGTATTCTGTCTGATAAATCCTGCTCTCAGAAGAAGCTGATGACTTTTTGCTTCGGCATCAGCTGGAACTTCACGGAGCGTAGGAATAAGCGTCAAGCTTTGTCTCATTTCTTCGCACCTCTGATTGATTTACTTTTCGTTTACAAAAACAGCCGCTGGATATCGTTCCATGTGACAACCAGCATAAGAAGCATTAAGAAAGCTACTCCGATAAACACAACAAATGCTTCTTTTTCCCTGTTAATCGGTTTGCCCCGAATCGCTTCAATAAATAGAAACAACAGTCTTCCTCCGTCAAGTGCCGGAATCGGAAGCAGGTTGACAATCCCAAGATTAATGCTTAAAAACGCCGCAAACTGAAATAAATTCACGATCCCTGTTTTCGCCACTTGGTCTGTCATGTCATATATGCCGACAGGACCTGACAGCATATCGAGTTTAAATTGGCCTGTTACTAATTTGCTCAGATTGGTTAAAATGGCTTTGGTGACATCAACTGTTGATGTCGCGCCGTAAGCAACCGCTGAGAGTACGCCTTTTTCAGTCGGCGCATAGGAACCGAAACGTCCGATTGTTTTTTTGTTCTCATCTTTAACAGCTTCCGGAGTCACCGAAATATGAAGCGTTTTGTTATCTCTTTTTACTGCAACGTCCATTTCTTTCTCCGGGTTTTCTTTTACAGCGGAGACAATGTCAGTCCAAGACCTCATTTTCTCTCCGTTAATGCTTTGGATATAATCCCCTTCTTTTAGCCCTGCTTCAGCTGCCCGTCCATTGTCTGTCAGCTGCCCGAGCATAGGTTCATTTGACGGTACGCCTTGAATCAGCCCAAGCATCACTAAAATGACGTAAGCTAAAATAAAGTTCATAATCGGCCCTGCAGCAATTGCTTTAATCCGCTGCCACACAGGTTTGGAACCAAATTGGCGATTATACGGCGCAATCTGCACTTCTTCTCCGTCTACAATAAAAAAGGATGTTTCGCTGACAGTAAAGCTGGAAAGTTCGTCCTCTTTCCCCTGTTCATAACCGGTGATCTTCATGTCATGCTCTAAATCCGCTGTTTCCACTTCAATGACTAAAGCATCCGGATATTTTTCCTTTTGATTGATGATGACTTTCTCAACTTGATCTTCCTTATTAAACAGAAGCCCGACCGTGTATCCGGGTTTCACCTCAATCATTTCCGGATCTTCGCCGGCCATACGAACAAATCCGCCGACCGGAAGCAGCCTGATCGTATAAACTGTTTCATTTTTTTTGAAAGAAAAAATCTTTGGACCGAAGCCGATCGCAAATTCACGGCAGAGAATTCCCGCTCTTTGGGCTAGCAATAAATGGCCCAGTTCATGGAAGAAAACGAGCGTTCCGAAAATAATGATAAACGCTATAACTGTATTCACGAACATACCACCTTATGTGAGTATTGAATTGACGTATCCCCGGGTATCTTTGTCCACTTCTTGAATGTCCGCCAGGCTCGGTTTTTTCAGTAATTGATGGCGGGTTAGTGCCTTTTCGATACAGTCTTCAATAGCCAAAAACGGTATCTTGCCAGCTAAAAAGGCAGCGACAGCTACTTCATTTGCCGCATTTAGCACTGTCGGCATTGTTCCTCCTATTTTACCTGATTCAAAAGCAAATTGTAAGCATCGGAACCTGTCAAAATCAGCTTTCTCAAAATGAAGGCTGCCGATTTCCCATAATTCAAGCCTTTTCGCATCTGGTAATGGCAATCGGTCAGGATAAGTGAGCGCATATTGAATGGGGACTCTCATATCCGGAGTTCCGAGCTGTGCGATCACACTTTTATCATGGAACTCAACCATTGAATGGATGATGCTCTCCTTATGTAAAACCACATCAATTTGTTCATAAGGTACATCGAAAAGCCAGTGTGCCTCGATCACCTCTAATCCCTTATTCATCATTGTAGCCGAATCAATTGTAATTTTTGCACCCATTGACCAGTTTGGATGTTTTAATGCATCTTCAACAGTTACTGATTCGAGCTCCTCCCGCGTCTTGTCCCGAAAACTTCCGCCGGATGCCGTAATGATGAGGCGTTCAATGTTTTTAACCTGTTCGCCTTGAAGAGCTTGAAAAATGGCTGAATGCTCACTGTCAACAGGCAGCAGCGGAACATCATATTTCTTAGCATGTTCTTTTACTATATGCCCTGCAGTGACAAGAGTTTCCTTATTTGCAAGCGCAATTGTTTTTTTCTGTTCAATCGCCTTTAACGTCGGGATAAGACCGACGCTTCCAAGCAAAGCGTTGACAACAATGTCAACCTCCTCCATCACTGCTGCTTCTATCAGTCCTTCTTCTCCCAACCCGATTTGGCATTCAAAAGAAAAAGACATTTGTTTTAATTTATGATATGTATCCAGATCACCGACAGAGACAAACTTCGGCTGAAAGACCTCAATCATTGGAACGGCCTTATCAATATTTCTGCCAAACGACATAGATACCAGCTGAAATTGATCTTGATGTGCACGCAGTACATCAAGAGTCTGTTCGCCGATTGATCCTGTTGCTCCTAAAAGACAAATATTTTTCAAAGTTGCCACTACTCCTATTCTTATTGCTGCATGATCAGTCTCATATTCATATTAGACTTTTTTATGAAAAAAGGGCAAGCAGAAAGTACAAGAAAGGCATGACAAACAAGAAACTGTCAAAACGGTCTAATATACCGCCATGCCCGGGAAGAATTTTCCCAGAATCCTTTACATCGTAATGTCTTTTCAAGGCGGATTCCACTAAATCTCCAAGTTGTCCGAAAACAGACAAAAACAGCGTGATCAACAGCAGATAGATATACGGGATCGGAAGTTGTGCAACAAGCTGAAAAATCGTCGCCAATACAAGTGCGATGACAATTCCGCCTGCAAACCCTTCCACTGTTTTATTCGGACTGATTTCAGGCCACAGTTTCCGCTTCCCAAGCGATTTACCGACAAAATAGGCACCGGAATCGGTGGACCAAATGACAACACACGCATAAAAAATGTATGTTAATCCGTATTGGTCAAGATTTCTGATTTCGATAAAATAATGAAAACACATTCCGATGTAAATTGCTGCAAGCGTAATAAACCCGACTTCATCAAAAGTAAAGGTGTTCTTGACCAACACTGTGTAAGTCAGCAATAGCAGTACCGCAAATAAAGCGATTTCCATTTTGGAAATTCCGTCCGCTTCAAAAAACGAATACTGGCTTGGCAATAAGAACATCCACAATAATAAAAGACCGATCAAACCCGGCAGTGAAACCAGCTTCAGCTTTTTCATCCGTAAAAGTTCAAAAAGCGCCACACTGCCCATAGCATAAATTAATATGGTGAACGGCAATTTCCCGACAATAACCAAAAATAAAAATACAATTGCTGCCAGAACACCTGTCAAAATTCTTTGTTTCATGTCCACCATCCTCTAAATTCCGCCAAACCTCCGGCCTCTCTGCTGAAACTCTCCTAACGCCTGCAAGAAGTGATCTTCTTTAAAGTCAGGCCACAAGACGTCAGTAAAGACAAATTCACTGTAGGCAACCTGCCATAGCATAAAATTACTCAGCCTTATCTCGCCGCTCGTTCGAATTAAAAGTTCAGGATCCTGCAAAGATTCAGTCATCAAATAAGTAGAAAAAAGCGATTCATCAATGTCTTCAATATTCAAAGAGCCTTCCTTCACTTTTTCCGCGAGTGATTTTGCAGCACTGACAATTTCAGTACGGCCTCCATAGTTAAGAGCAAAATTAAGGATCATTCCGTCGTTTTGCGCCGTGTCCTGTACAGCTTTTTCAATCGCACGTAATGTGTGCGCCGGCAAAGCCGTTTCATCCCCAATGATCCGAACCTGTACATTTTCCTCAACAAGCTCTGGAAGATACGTATTCAAAAATTCTTCCGGAAGCTTCATTAAAAAATCGACTTCCATTTTCGGTCTTTTCCAGTTTTCTGTTGAAAATGCATACAATGTCAGTACTTTGACACCTAATTCGTTTGCGAGCTTCGTGGTCCTTTTTACCACCTTCATCCCTTCATGGTGGCCTGCAATTCTGGGAAGAGAGCGTTTTTTAGCCCAACGGCCATTTCCATCCATGATAATGGCGATGTGTTCGGGAATTTCTCCCTTAAGTATGTCTTCTTTTGTATAACGTTCTAAGTTGGAAGCCGCAGTTTGCTGATTCTTCCAATTTTTGAGTATGTTGAGCATGAGATTCCTCCGTCACCCAAAAAGGTTACATTCCCTGCTGATAATCAATGTAATCAACAGTATTAACAAAAAAACCCCCTGTAAACATGAGAGGGTCTTTTCACTATTATCTATTGTACATAGTTTTTCATTAAACTTCCATGATTTCTTTTTCTTTGTCTTTTGTGACACTGTCAATTTTTGACACATATTCATCTGTCAGTTTTTGAACGTCTTCAGTGGAAGCACGCAGTTCATCCTCAGTAATGTCTCCGTTTTTCTCAAGTTTTTTGAGATCATCGTTAGCATCACGGCGAACGTTACGAACAGCTACTTTTGCTTCTTCAGCGTATTTTTTTACAACTTTCACTAATTCTTTCCGTCTCTCTTCTGTTAGTGCCGGAATTGCAATTCGAATCATATTGCCGTCACTTGTTGGTGTAAGACCTAAATCAGCTTTTAAAATCGCTTTTTCGATATCGCCGATTGCTGTTTTGTCGTATGGTGTGATAACGAGCATACGAGCTTCAGGCACGTTAATAGAAGACAACTGATTTAAAGGTGTCTGCGCTCCGTAATATTCAACCGTTACTTTATCTAATAATGATGGATTTGCACGGCCTGCGCGTACAGTAGCCAATTCGCGCTGATAAGCAGCAATTGCTTTTTCCATTTTTTCTTTTGTTTGAGTTAATACTTCTTTTGACACGTTATTTCCCCCTCACGATCGTTCCGATTGATTCACCGATAACGGCACGTTTGATATTTCCTTCTTCCATAATAGAAAAGACGATAAGCGGAATGTCATTGTCCATGCATAAAGAGGAAGCTGTTGAATCCATGACTTCCAGGCCGTCTTTAAGAACGTCAAGATAAGAAAGTGATTCATACTTAACAGCTGATTCATCTTTTCTAGGATCAGCATTATACACACCGTCAACGTTATTTTTAGCCATCAAAATAACGTCTGCCTCAATTTCAGCAGCCCGCAGTGCAGCTGTCGTATCAGTTGAGAAATATGGGTTTCCTGTGCCCGCAGCGAAAATAACGACACGTTTTTTCTCTAAGTGGCGTATCGCTTTTCTTCTTATGTACGGTTCAGCAACTTGTCTCATTTCAATGGATGTTTGCACTCTGGACTGGATTCCGAGTGTTTCCAAGCTGTCTTGAAGAGCAAGCGAATTCATTACTGTCGCCAGCATTCCCATATAGTCAGCAGTCGCGCGGTCCATGCCCAGGTCACTTCCTGTTTTTCCGCGCCATAAGTTGCCGCCGCCTACTACAACAGCCACTTCGACTTCAAGCTCAGCGATTTCCTTCACTTGCTTTGCAATGGATTGAATGACAGTCGGGTTAATTCCATTTCCCTGTTCTCCTGCCAATGCTTCCCCGCTAAGCTTTAATACGATACGTTTGTATTTTGGTTTTTCCATGATAACCTCCAAGTGTAAACATTGCCGTTTTCTATTATGCAAGAGAAAAAAAGGTTTGTAAATATAGTTTTAAAAATAGGGAACACAAAATGTGTCCCCTATACTGCCTGAAAAGACGCGACTTAGCCGCGAAATCTTTTCACCATTATTTTTTCACTTGGTTCATTACTTCTTCAGCAAAGTTTTCTTGACGTTTTTCGATGCCTTCTCCAACTTCATAGCGGACAAAAGTTTGAACAGTAGCGTTTTTCGCTGCAATAACTTGTTTCACTTTTTCATCTGGGTTTTTAACGAACGCTTGGTCTAATAGACAAATTTCTTCGAAGAATTTGTTCAGACGGCCTTCAACCATTTTCGCTACGATGTTTTCAGGTTTGCCTTCTTGGAGGGCTTGCTGAGTTAAGATTTGACGCTCATGATTTGTTTCTTCTTCAGATACTTGATCACGAGAAATGTAACGAGGGTTAACCGCAGCAACGTGCATTGCGATATCTTTCGCAGTTTCTTCATCAGTTGTACCGTTGAGAACAGTTAATACACCGATGCGGCCGCCCATGTGAAGGTAAGCACCGAATGCAGAGCTGTCGTCTTTTGTAAGAACTGTAAAGCGGCGAAGAGTGATTTTCTCACCGATTTTAGCAACTGCGCTTGTGATGTACTCTTCAACAGTTGAGCCATTTTCCATTTTTTGGCCCATTGCTTCTTCAACATCAGCTGGCGTGTTTGCAAGAAGGTGGTCAGCTAAAGTGTTAAGAAGCTCTTTAAAACCTTCGTTTTTCGCAACGAAATCAGTTTCAGAGTTTACTTCTAGGATAACGCCTTTGTTGCCGTCAGTTTTAATAAGAGTAGAACCTTCTGCTGCGATACGGTCAGCTTTTTTCGCTGCTTTTGCAATCCCTTTTTCTCTTAAAAGGTCAATTGCTTTGTCCATATCTCCGTCAGTTTCAGTTAACGCTTTTTTACAATCCATCATGCCCGCGCCAGTTTTTTCACGCAGTTCTTTTACTTGCTGTGCAGTAATTGCCATTTGTATTCCTCCTTATATGTTTAAACAAGAGTATGTATATTACACATTTTTCTTGAAAAAAGGTGATAAAAGGCAGTCCCTCTTATCACCTTTTGAATAGGTTACGCAGTTGTTGTTTCTGTTTCTGGTGCAGTTTCTTCAGCAACTTCCGCTTCTTCTTCGCCTTGCTTCGCTTCTAAGATTGCATCTGCCATTTTAGAAGTTAGAAGTTTAACAGCGCGGATAGCGTCATCGTTCGCTGGGATAACAACATCGATTTCATCTGGATCACAGTTAGTATCTACGATACCGATGATAGGGATGTTTAATTTGCGAGCTTCCGCAACAGCGATGCGCTCTTTGCGAGGATCGATGATGAATAATGCATCAGGAAGATCCTTCATATCTTTAATTCCGCCTAGGAATTTTTCAAGACGCTCTAATTCTTTTTTCAATTGAACAACTTCTTTTTTAGGAAGTACATCAAACGTACCGTTTTCTTGCATTTTTTCAATGTCTTTAAGACGTTTAATACGTTTTTGGATTGTTTCGAAGTTTGTTAATGTACCGCCCAACCAGCGTTGGTTGACATAGTACATGCCAGAGCGTTGAGCTTCTTCTTTAACAGAATCTTGAGCTTGTTTTTTTGTTCCGACGAAAAGGATTTTTCCGCCTTCAGCAGCAAGATTTTTAGTGAAGTTGTAAGCTTCCTCTACTTTTTTGACTGTTTTTTGAAGGTCAATGATGTAGATTCCGTTACGCTCCGTGAAAATGTAACGCTTCATTTTTGGGTTCCAACGGCGTGTTTGGTGACCGAAGTGAACACCAGCTTCAAGCAATTGCTTCATAGAAATGACTGACATGTTATTTCCTCCTAATATAATGGTTTTTTTCCTCCGCTTAGGTCATTTTTGTGCAGAACTGCCGCCTGCAGCACCCTCTGCATAAATCGTTAAGCGTGTGTATTTAACACCAAGACATAATATAACACAGCTTTATCCGACAATCAAGAATCCTTTACACCTTTGGAGCGAAATTTTAAAAATAGCTCGATTTCTGTCTTTCCGCTCTTCATTTTCTGGGCAATTTGACTTGCCGAATATCCCTGTTCATATAATTCTATGACCTGGTCTTCAAATGATTGGACCTCACTGTTTACGAGCTCTTCCCGACGGTCAACCTCTGTAATCAGACCTTCAATATGTTCAGGAAGATTCTCTGCCTCTTGGACTGGATCCCGCTCTTGATATGTTTCAGAGGTCTGAAGGCCTGACTTTTGGGATTCTTCATCTGATTGACTTGCAGATGAAGCTTTATTTTCTATCAGTTTCTCATTTTCTTCTTTTAATTCAAGCAGAAATGCCGCCAAGGTGTTTTCCGTCTCTTCAAGTATCTGTTTTTGCTGTTTTTCTGTTTCTTTCACTGCAGCGAGCCTCGTATACAGGATAATGACAGCGTACAGAAGAACGCCGTGGAGCGTAAAGCTTAAAAGCCATAATAGTGTTGACATGTTTTTCACTCGCTAACCATGAAATTCATTATTGTATCACTTTTTCCAGCAGATTCTTTAATTTAAATAATGCCTTTGAATGGATCTGAGATATGCGGGACGTAGAAAGATTTAATACTTGTCCGATTTCTGTCAGTGTCAACTCCTCTTTGTAGAACAAACTGACAACCAGCTGTTCTTTTTCAGAGAGTTCGTGAATTTTTTCCGCAAGCTGTGCAATCAGTTCATCCTTCATAATCTTTTCTTCAGGCGGAACATTTTTGTCATCTCTGATCATGACTTGAATGTTTTCCCCATCATCTTGATCATGGAGCTTTTCATCAATTGACAGCAGATTTGCAAAAAAACCTTCATTCATTGTTGACACGACATCCTGTACCGTCATTCCGAGTTCCTCTGCAATTTCCGCGGGCGATACATTCCGAAGATACCGCTGTTCAAGCTTTTCAATTGCTGCTTCAACCTTTTTTGTTTTTTCGCGCGAGGTTCTGGGCAGCCAATCTTCTTTACGAAGCCCGTCTATGATTGCGCCGCGAATTCTAAACGAGGCGTAGGTATCAAATTTTAAGTCCCGGCTGGGGTCAAATTTTTCAAGGGCATCATATAAACCAAGCATACCAAGGCTCATAAGATCGTCTTTATGCACTGATTTCGGCAGCCCGACAGAAATTCTGCCTACATGATATGTGACAAGCGGCATGTAACGGCGCATTAAGTCGTCACCGGCTTTAGGATCTTTCCACTCTTTCCAGCGCGTCCAAAGCACCTGATCTTCATAATTCAAGGATTGCATTGTTATCCCCCTAATACCTTAATTAAATCGTTTTTTCACCTTGTTTAACAGTTCGAATATGCAGCATGCAGGACTTCGGTTCAAATTCTATCGTCCGGCCGCTTGAGCCGCCCGTATCTTCACTAATAATAGGAATATTAAATAAAGACAGCTGTTCTTTTATCGCTAATACATTTCTCGGTCCGATCTTCATCAAATCATTTGTCGATTTAAATTTAAACATCTCTGATCCGCCGGCCAGCTTTGCTTTTAATGCAAATTTCCGGCATCCCGCTTCTATCAGCATATCAATCGTGGTCTGTACGGCGGTGTCAGCGTACTTAGCCCGGTTGAGCTCGGCAGTTTTCGATAACGTCGAATCCGGAAGCATGACATGAACAAGACCCGCCGTTTGCTTTTCTTTATCATAAAGCACCAGCCCCACACATGAGCCCAAACCAGAGGTCCGGATGGTATCCGGGAAGCGGGCGATCTTCACGTCAGCAATCCCAACCTTTATAACAACAGCCTCAGTTGTACTCATAATGATGCACCTAAGGCGACAAAGAGCTTTTCAAATGAATCATAGTCCGGCAGCATAAACATATGCGCTTTCAGCTCCTGCTGATGGCTTTGGTCAAAAATTGACGTGTCGACAACAATGGCGTGTTCTCCAACCTGACTGAGCTCCATCAGCCCTTCGCTGATCACTGCTCCGAACATGTCCAAAGAGACTTCAGGAACACTTGGATAGAGCTGGAGTTTCGTCAAATCCGCCAAAGCTGTTAAATATGACCCCGCTAAAATATTGCCCAGTTCATGCAAAGCGGATGAGCTCATGTGGTCTTCACCTAAGTCCTCTATGTCAAAATCGGGGTTTCCAATCAGCTCTCTGATAAACTGCTCCGCCTGAAAAAAAAGGCATTATAAAGAACATTGAACCCGTTAAATCGCCTTCCATTCTTAAAAAGATGCTGGCAACCGGGACATCGGCGCCGCCGAAAAAATCAACAAGCTCATCAAAAGACAGCAGCTTTGCAAATGGGACTTCCATATCTATCTTTCTATTTAACAGCTGGGCCATTGCAGAGGCGGAGTGGCCGGCGCCTATATTGCCGACTTCCCGCAAAATGTCCATCTGCTCTTCTTTGATTCCATTAAAAATACTCATGTCATAACCCCTTTAAGATTAAGCTTGATCGGGCACAGCGGACTGAGATGATTCTTTATCCAAAACCGCGTTCGCATCAATAATATTTAAGAGTCTGTTCTCTTGTTTCACAATCTGTTCGATCGACACATCCGTATCTTTCTGAACGCCTTCTGGAGCAGATTCTATTTCACTTTCGTGTACGGTAATCACATCGTTCGCTTCATCCACAATCCAGCCGACTTCAATATCACGATAAGCAATAATGATAATTCGTGTTTCATCGGTAATTTCATACTCTGGCAAATTCAGGCGTTTTCTTAAATCAATAACCGGAGTCACCACCCCGCGTAAATTGATTACCCCGCAAATATATGGTTCGACGCCAGGTACCCTCGTTGGCTTTTGCCATTTTTCAATTGATTTCACCTGAGTGACGGAAATGGCATATTCTTTGCCATTTACCATAAAGACTATCATTTTTTCGCCTGTTTTAATTTCTGCAGTCATGTGAGACACCTCCTCGAATGGTTAAATAATCAGTGCATTACAATCAATAATGAGCGCTACTTCTCCGTCTCCTAAAATAGTAGCTCCGGAAATTGCAAAGACGTTTGTTAAATAATCTCCGAGTGATTTCAGCACAACTTCCTGCTGGCCAATAAAGGAGTCCACCACAAATGCAGTAGGTTTGTCGCCTTTTTTCACGACAATGATATGGAGCTGTTCCGCATCTTTTCTTGTATCTTCTATTTTAAACTCTTCTTTTAAATAAACGACAGGGACAATATGCCCTCTAAAGTCAATCACTTCACGGTCATGCGTTTGCAAAATGTCTTTTCTGTCAATAACTGCTGTCTCAATGATTGAAGAAATCGGAATGGCAAATATCTCTTCTTCCAACTTAATCAGCAGAACTGAAATAATAGACAAGGTAAGCGGCAGCTGGATGCTGAATAGAGAGCCTTGACCCTCGGCTGATTTCACACTGACTGAACCGCCAAGAGACTCCAGTTTGTTTTTTACAACGTCAAGTCCTACACCGCGGCCGGAAATATCAGAAATTTGGTCAGCAGTTGAGAACCCCGGAGCAAAAATCAATTCGTAAATTTGGTTGTCTTCTAAGGTTTCAGCTTCTTTTTCCGTTATGACCCCGCGCTCAAGCGCTTTTTCCAGAATTTTTTTGCGATTAAGGCCTGCGCCGTCATCCTCTACTTCGATAAAGACATGGTTGCCGCTGTGATAAGCTTTAAGCACAACTTTTCCTGATTCCGGTTTTCCCTTTTGCAAACGTGTTTCCGGCGCCTCGATACCATGGTCAATACTGTTTCTGATCAAGTGAACGAGTGGATCTCCGATTTCATCAATTACTGTACGATCCAGTTCAGTTTCCGCACCGATGATCGAGAGTTCAATTTTTTTATTCAGCTCTTTCTGAAGCTGGCGAATCATTCTCGGGAATCTGTTAAAAACAGTTTCAACCGGGACCATTCTCATATTCAGAATAATCGATTGCAAATCTCCGGAAATTCTCGTCATTCGTTCAACCGTTTCAGTCAGTTCATTGTGCTCAAGCTCTTTCGCAATCTGCTCGAGACGCCCGCGGTCAATGACAAGCTCTTCAAATAAGTTCATTAAAGAATCAAGCCTGTCAATGTTGACACGAATTGTTTTAGATCCGCCGGCTGAATGCTTCGCCTGCTCATCGTTTTTAGCAGGCTGTTTTTGTTTCTCCTGCTTCGCAGGTACAGCTGCTGCTGGTGAATCTTCTTGCTTAGATTCTTCAGGCTTTTCGGCTGATGTTAAAGGAGCCCCTTGAATGACTTCAACATGCTCAATTTCCGACACGCCATTGATTAATTGTTCAATGTCTTCCGCTGATTGATGTGTTAAGAAACAAACTTGAAAATCAGTTCCAAAATCTTCCGTTTCAAGCACTTCAGCACTTGGAATTGTTTTGGCTACTTCTCCGACTTCATTTAGTTTTTCAAACACCATATAGACACGAACTGCTTTTAACATACAGTTTTCGTTCAGAGAAATCTTGATTTCATATCGTTTGAAGCCTTGCTCCTCCGCTTCTTGTATAACTGTACGTTCAAATTCATCATATTCCCAATCAGATGCTGAACTCTGTGCTTCTGCAAGTTCCGCGGAGGCAGCGGATTCAGCGTGCGCACCATTCACATCAAGCTTGGCACTCACTTCTGAGATATCTCTTTTACCATCCCCGCCATCAATAATAGACTGAACCATTGCTTCCAGGTGATCCAGAGCTTCAAACAAAATATCCAGCCAGTCTGAGGTGACTGCCATGTCTCCGTTTCGGAATGCATCCAGCACGTTTTCAAGCAGATGGGTTAGGTGTGCTAAATCCGTGTAGCCCATCGTTGCGCTCATTCCTTTTAATGTATGGGCAGCCCTGAATATATCATGTACGAGCTGAAGATCAGTCGGGTCTTTCTCTAAAAGAAGAAGCTTTTCATTACATGTTTGTAAATGTTCTTTACTCTCATCAATAAAGACATCTAAATACTGATTCATATCCATTTGAATCACACCCTCTCTTTTTTCACACAGCTTGTGATGGATGCTGCGATATCTTCCACATGTTTAATCTCATGAATGAGACCCGCTTTAACAGCAGCTTTTGGCATCCCGTATACGACACAAGATTCTTCAGACTCCGCAATGGCTTTCACATTGCCGGCTGTTAGCATGTCCTTTAGCCCAGCAGTGCCGTCACTGCCCATTCCGGTCATGATAACCGCTACTTTTTCATAATCTGTCAGTTTCCCGACAGAACGGAATAAATAATCAGCAGATGGTTTATGACGGCTTGGGGTGTCATGGTTATCAAGCACAACCTGGAGTCCTTCGCTGTTTTTAATAACGGATATGTTTTTTCCGCCCGGTGCTATGTAAACACAGCCGTTAAGAGCTGCTTCACCATCTTTTGCTTCTTTTACCTGAATGTCAGATAAATGATTCAGCCGATCAGCCAAAGAAGCAGTAAACCCTTCAGGCATGTGCTGAACGACAACCACTGGTGCGTTCAAATCTTTAGGGAGCTTCGGTATCACCTTTTGTAACGCTCGTGGACCGCCTGTTGATGTGCCGATACACACAATTTGTCTGCCCGTGCCAGGTTTCGGTTTGCTTAATTCAGGCTTAACGACAGCACGCACAATAGGTTCGGGCCGAACTGTCTGGGAAACAGGACGTTTCCGCTTGCCGGAAAGTCCTGCCGCGACGACACGCTCAACTAATTGTTCTTTAATTTTGTATAGATCCAGAGATATTGAACCTGATGGCTTTGTGATAAAGTCAAAGGCACCGATCTCCAAACAATTAATTGTGCATTCTTTACCTTTCTCGGTCTGGCTAGACACCATAATGACCGGCAAGTTATAAATCTCAATAATTTTGCGGAGCGTATCTGTCCCATTCATGACCGGCATTTCAACATCAAGAGTAATAACATCCGGTTTTAATAATTCAATCTTCTTAAGCGCTTCTTCTCCGTTTCTCGCAGTTCCGATTACTTCTATCTGCTTTTCCTCGGTCAGAAAATCACTTATCATTTTTCTCATAAAAGCTGAATCATCAACTACAAGCACACGAATCAAATTAAGCCCTCCTCATTAAAAAAGAAGATAATTTCTCAATAAATGTCTGTTTGTCTTCTTTGTGTCTCGTTTCTTCTCTTCCAAACAAGGCGTCCGCTAAAATACGGACTGACCGGCTGGCTTTTGCCTGAGGGCTTTTTATGAAAAAAGGAACCTGTTCGACAACCGCTTTGCTCACGATCACATCGTCAGAAACGGAACCGGCAAACTGAACCTGAACATCCAAAAACATATGAATTGTACGGGAGAGGCGGGCAAAAGCGTCAAGCCCTTCCTTTTGGTCACGGCACCGATTGACAGCCACCTTCATTGAAAGCTTATTTTCTGTCAAAACCAAGTGCTTGACAGCGCTGTATGCGTCCAAAATGGCCGTCGGCTCGGGAGTTGTTATAATCAAAATATCTTCTGCTGATAAAATAAAAGGCAGTTGATCTTTTGATAAACCCGCTCCCATATCAAACAGCACATAATCGAACTGGCTTAATGCATGAGAAAGTTCATTGGCAAAAAACGTCCATTTTCTCTGATCGAGCTGAAACATCACATCAAGACCGGTTCCCCCTGATATATACCGCAAACCCTTTGGGCCAATGGATAATGACTGGAGCAAAGGCTTACGATCGGTTAAAACATCAATTATCGTGGCAGACGATGAATTTCCTATTAATATATCAATGTTCCCCATCCCGATATCAAGGTCGATGAGCAGCACCTTCTTACCTTTATCCTGGAGCGCAAGTGCCATATTTAAGGTAATATTGGATTTTCCGACACCGCCCTTGCCGCTGATGACAGCAAGTGTCTTCGCTTTTTGTGAATAAACCATTGGCAGAACGCGCTCACGTTTTTCCATTTTCGCCCGTAAAGTTGCTGCTTGGTCATATCTGTTCATCTGCACAGCATCCTCACAAAACCAAGTGGAGATACAGTCTGTATATCCTCAGGCACATTCTGTCCGTTTGTCATAAACCCGACACCTATTTTTGATTCTGCCAGTATATTAAATACAGAACCTAAGGAAGTCGTTTCATCTATTTTCGTAAAAATATACTGATTGACAGGGACGGATGAAAACCGTTTGACAATATGCTTCATATCTTCATATTTTGCAGTCGCGGATAAAACAAGAAATGACTGAATGCTGCTCTCAAAAGGAATCGTTTCTTTCAGTTCATCAATGTATTGCGGGTCCTTGAAGTTTCTTCCGGCTGTATCAACAAACACATGATCATACTCAGAAAATAACTCCTTCGCCTGCTGAAATTCTTCTTTTGTATAGCAAACTTCCAGAGGAGCCTGCAGCAGTTCAGCGTATGTTTTCAACTGTTCAACAGCTGCAATACGATACGTATCTGTTGTAATAAAAGCGATTTTTTTATGTTTTTCAAGCATAGATATGGCTGCGAGTTTAGCCAGTGTAGTTGTTTTACCAGCCCCTGTTGAACCAAAGAGAACGATATATTTTGAATGAATTGGCTCCTGCCACTTGTCTGCTGCGGGCAGCGTATCGCATAGTATTTCCTGAAGTTTGCCGACAACATTTTCTTCAGTCAAGCCGCCTGCTTCAACAGAGAAGCGAAGCAATTTTTTCAGAGTGTTCGTTTTCGTAGACTCTTTGATCCCTGTTTCTTGCAAAAGCTTTTCTGCTTTTCGCAGCGGCTCAGGAAGTACAGATTGATATGCTGAAAAATCACCTAGCTCCTGTTGCGCCGGAATTTGAGGGGGATATGTTCTCTCCTCTATTTTCGGACTGCTGACCGGAGTTTTTAATGTTTGTTTCGGTTCAGCTGCCTTCTGAGGCGTTTTTTTCTCAAGAAAGTCCTGATCCAATACGGCGATTACTTCAACAGCAGGCTTGTTGATGAGGCCAAACCATTTTCGCTTTTTAATTTTTTTTGAATTTAATATGACCGCTTCATTACCTAACTCTTTTCTGATGAGAAGTGCAGCTTCTTGCATTGAAGCAGCAGTAAATTTTTTTATTTTCATTAAATATCCACCACTCCAATGCTTTGTACCTCAACATTCGCCTCAAGTTCGTTATAAGAGAGTACCGGAAGATCAGGGAAGTACCGTTCCAGAAGCTGCTTCACATACATTCTGACAGGCGGCGAGCAAAGAAGAATCGCGGTTTCCTGACGTAATGAGAGCTGTTCAGCTTCTTTAGCGACAGAGCGCACTATACTTTCTGAAATATCTGGTTCAAGTGATAAATAGTTCCCGTGTTCCGTCTGCTGCACACCGTCTGCTATTGCCTTTTCTACACGGCCCGAACAAGTAACAACCTTCAACACTTCATTTTCTTTGGCAAACTGTGCTGTAATTTGTTTAGCAAGCGCTTGTCTTGTATACTCTGTCAAAAGATCAGAATCTGTTGTTAATTTCCCATAGTCAGCAAGCGTTTCAAAAATCGTTACTAAGTTTCGAATTGAAACTTTTTCTTTTAAAAGCTTAGCAAGCACTTTCTGAATATCACCGACAGACAATGGATTCGGCGTAACCTCTTCAACCAGGACTGGATACGATTCTTTCAAGTGATCGATCAGCTGTTTTGTCTCCTGCCTTCCGATCAATTCGTGGGCATGCTGCTTAATTTTCTCCGTAATATGCGTTGAAACGACTGATGCAGGATCAACTACTGTATAACCAAGCATGTCGGCTTCATCCTTTACCGCTTCGCTAATCCATTTAGCCGGCAGACCGAATGAAGGCTCCACTGTTTCAATCCCTTCAATGAGATCGTCCTCAGGAGTAGGCGACATCGCTAAATAATGATCAAGCAACAGCTCGCCTTTTGCTACTTCGTTTCCTTTAATTTTCAATCGGTATTCATTAGGCTGCAACGCTATATTATCTCTGATTCGCACGACAGGAATGACAAGCCCGAGTTCCAAAGCCAACTGACGGCGTATCATAACAATTCGGTCTAATAAATCACCGCCTTGATTGGCATCAGCAAGCGGTATCAGGCCATATCCAAACTCAAATTCTATCGGATCTATATGCAGAAGCTGAACGACACTTTCAGGGCTTTTAAGCTCGTCCACCTCAGCCTCTTCCTCAAGAATCTCATCCACTTCTTCTTTTTCCTTACCTGATATAGATAGTGTATATGCGCCAAAAGCAAGCAATCCCGCAAGCGGCCCCGTCAGAAGGATGCCGATCGGAGTGAAAATACCTAAAAGCATGATCGTAGCTGCTGCGACGTATAAAAGCTTTGGATACGCAAACAGCTGGCCTGTAATGTCATGCCCTAAGTTTCCTTCAGATGCAGCTCTTGTGACCACAATACCCGTAGCCGTAGAAATTAACAGTGCCGGGATTTGCGAAACAATTCCATCCCCTACAGTCAGCATCGTAAAGTGTGAAGCAGCCTCTTGAATGGACATGCCCTGCTGAAGCATTCCGATCACGATTCCGAAAATAATATTGATCATCACAATGATGATTCCGGCAATGGCGTCACCTTTTACAAATTTACTGGCACCGTCCATTGCTCCATAAAAGTCTGCTTCTCTTGCCACTTTTTCGCGGCGATGCTTCGCTTCCTGTTCGGTAATCATCCCTGCGTTTAAATCAGCATCAATACTCATCTGCTTCCCCGGCATTGCGTCCAGCGTAAACCTTGCTGCAACCTCGGAAACACGTTCAGCACCTTTTGTAATGACGATAAACTGAATAATAATAAGGATGATAAATACAACGAGTCCAACTAATACATTTCCGCCGACAACGAAATTTCCGAAAGTCTCGACGACTTTCCCTCCTTCACCGTGTGAAAGAATTGAACGGGTAGTTGAGACGTTCAAGCCCAAACGAAATAGGGTCAAAAGCAGCAACAGTGACGGAAAAATCGAAAACTGAAGCGCTTCCTGCATATTCATTGTGGTGAGAAGCACGATCAACGCAAGAGAAATATTAATAATGATCAAAATACTTAACAGCCATGGAGGAAATGGAATCACCAGCATCGCCACAATGAGGACAACACTTATTAAAACGGATAAATCTCTTGTTGACATGCTGTTTTTTCTCTCCTTTTAAATCGAAAAATTCAATATACTTTTTGTTTTGTTTTATATACGTAAGCCAGAATTTCTGCTAAAACTTTAAAAAATTCTTCCGGCACTGCCTGGTCAATTTCCACCTGATCATATAACGCACGGGCAAGCGGTCTGTTTTCTACCATCATGACATCATGCTCTTTAGCAATTTTCCTGATTTTTAACGCAAGGTGGTCGACACCTTTTGCAACAATATAAGGAGCGTCCATTTTTTCTTCATCATATTTCAAAGCAATCGCATAGTGAGTCGGGTTTGTGATAATGACATCTGCTTTTGGAACTTCCTGCATCATCCGCCTCATCGCCATTTCCCGCTGTCTTTGTTTAATTTTAGACTTAATAATCGGGTCACCTTCAGATTTTTTGTACTCGTCTTTTATATCTTGTTTTGACATTTTGATGTTTTTCTCATAATCAAATCTCTGATATAAATAGTCAAGACCAGCAAGAATTAATAAAGCGCCTGCACCGCTTAGTCCCATCCACAAAGTGAGTTTTGAAACGAAAGATAGTGCCTCTTCGGGTGTCAGGAGAGGAAGCCGGAGAATTTCTCCATAATGCAGCCAAAGCACAGCAAAAGCCGCAAAACCGACGACTACGATTTTCAAAATTGATTTAATCAGCTCTACAATCGCCCTCATACTGTATATTCGTTTAAAGCCTTTGATCGGATCCAGTTTTTCAAGCTTAGGCTGTATCACTTCAGCAGAAAATAAGAACCCAACCTGCATATAGTTGCTTACGACTCCTGCAACAAGAGCAACAAGCAAAATCGGTGCGAGTATTATGCCCATATCCTTTAATAAGCTGACAAACAATGTATGCACATTTGATTCTGAGAGCTTCATTGTGAGCGATTCGGTATAAAATGTTTCTATGAATGACAGCAGCCTGTCTCTCATATACGGACCAATTGCAATAAGCGAAAGGAATATTACCAGTAAAGAAACGGCGGTATTGACATCCGAGCTTTTGGCTACCTGCCCTTTTTTTCGCGTATCCTTCCGTTTTTTCGGAGTTGCTTTTTCTGTCTTCTCTCCCGCAAAAAACTGCAGGTCAACTCTAAGCTTCATTAAGAAACACCGACCAATGCTAAAAGATTCCGCATCGTTTCAATCGTTAAACTGAAAACATTCCGGACAACGACGAAGATAACGGACATACATACAATGAGCATGATGAAACTGACAGCGATCTTTAAAGGGAGACCGACCACAAATACATTTAACTGCGGAACAGTTCGAGCCACGATGCCTAATGCTAAATCAACTAGAAACAAGCTGGCCACAACCGGCGCTGACATTTGAAAAGCGATAATAAACATTGCATTAAAGCTTTTCGCAATAAAATAGGCAAACTTTTCATCGCCGAAATTCGGAAATGCCTGATCAACTGAAATATACTGAAAGCTGTAGTAAATACCATCCAGCAACAAATGGTGGGCATTGACACTCAGCATAAACAAAAGTGCCATCGTATAGATAAACTGGCCAATCAACGGACTTTGTGCACCGGTTTGCGGATCAATAACGTTTGCTATTGAAAATCCCATTTGAAAATCAATAAACGAGCCGGCAATCTGCACTGCGGCAATCATCATATAAGCAATTAAACCCAGACATAGGCCGACCAAAGCTTCTTTAAACGCCAAAAGCATATAGTGCTCATCTATCTCCAAAGAGGGCGGTTTATCAATGGTGCTGAAACAAATGACCGCAAGAAAAAAAGCAAAACCTATGCGATGAACAGCTGGCACATTTCGATGTCCAAATAGCGGAATTGTTACAAAAAAAGCAGAGATTCTAATAAAAACCAATAAAAAGCAGGAAATAAGTCAATAATTGAATTCATCTCTACATTACCCTGCAAAACGATTTAAATTAGAAAACAGCTCTGTTGTAAATGAAAGAATCGTCGACAGCATCCACGGACCAAAAAAAATGAGAGCCAGGAGAACCGCCACGATTTTCGGAATAAACGCCAAAGTCTGTTCCTGGATTTGAGTTGTCGCCTGAAATATGCTGACAATTAAACCGACCAGTAAAGCAATAGCCAATAATGGCCCGCTGATCATCAGCGTTACGTATACGGCTTTTTCCGCCATAGAAATTACAAATTCTGAACTCACGTTTAGCACCTACCCTAAAAGCTCTGAAGCAAAGATTTCACAATTAAATACCAGCCGTCTACCAAAACAAAAAGTAATATTTTAAAGGGCAGAGAAATCATAACTGGAGGCAGCATCATCATTCCCATTGACATCAAGACGCTCGCCACTACCATATCTATAATTAAAAAAGGGATAAAAATCATAAAACCTATTTGAAATGCTGTTTTAAGCTCCGATATGGCAAAAGCCGGAACCATTGTTGTTAACGGAATATCCTTTAATGATTCAGGTTTATCCATTTTCGCGTAATTCATAAACAGCGCCAGATCCTTCTGCCTTGTGTGTTTACTCATAAATTCTTTAATCGGTTCCTCAGCTTTCGTATACGCTTCATCCAAGCTGATTTTGTTGTCCATTAATGGGGTCAGCGCTTCTTTATTAATTTCTGAAAAAGTAGGAGCCATGATAAAAAATGTTAAAAACAGCGCAAGCCCGATAAGAACCTGGTTTGGGGGCATAGATTGCGTCGCAAGTGAAGTTCTGACAAATGACAGAACAATGACGATGCGAGTAAAACAAGTCATAAGAATCAATATTCCAGGCGCCACTGAAAATACAGTTAACAATAATAGTAATTTAACAGTCGAACTTACGTTTTCCGGATCGCTTGAACTGAAAATATTTATAAACTCATTCATGATGACGTGGGCCTTTCTTCTTTCCTTCAGAACGGTTTTGTTTTAACTCTTCAAGTTGCTCTTTTAATGCTTTTGAAAATGAAGGCAGTTTTTGCTGCGGCTGATGTTCAGAACTCTTAAGCGGCTTCACAAACTTTTGCCACTCTATTTTGCTTGACATTGCCTCTTCATGCTGACTGAGAATGACTTCAATCTCTTTTTCATCCTCAATTTCTTTCAGCAGCTGGATCGTCTCTCCTACACCGACGACGAGCACACTTTTCCCGACCTTGATCAATTGTATGGATCTGTTCTGGCCGACCGATGTGCCGCCAATATTTTCAACATATTGAAAAGGCTTTAGGAGCCGATTTCTTTTGTTCATGAGCTTAACCAGCCCGTAAATCAGCGCGATAACAAACAGTAAAGCGAAAATCATCTTTACAAAATCAAAAGCTGAGACAGAAGGAGCAGCCGCTCCCTCCGTCTCATCAGCAGTTTTTGTTGTTTTTTCTTTCTTTTGCTCTGATTGATCTGCAGTTTTTTCATCTTTCTTTTGAAACCATTCGTTTACAGTTGAATTATCAGAGTCTGCCGCGGCAGCAGCAATCGGATGTACACTGAATAAAACGAAAAAACAAATAAAAACGATAAAATATTGACTCTTTTTCAACAGTCGTACACCCTTTAACTTAATGTTTTGTTGATTGCTTCAAGCACACGGTCAGCTTGGAAAGGTTTCACAATGAAATCCTTAGCGCCGGCCTGAATGGCATCAATAACCATTGATTGCTGTCCCATAGCAGAACACATGATGATTCTTGCCTGCGCATCAATTTGTTTAATTTCTTTTAATGCTGTAATACCATCCATTTCTGGCATCGTGATATCCATAGTAACAAGGTCAGGTGAATGCTCTTTATATTTCTCTACCGCTTGTGCTCCATTTTCAGCTTCCGCCACAACTTCAAAACCATTTTTAACCAAAATATCTTTAATCATCATTCTCATAAATGCTGCGTCATCTACAATTAAAATTCTATGTGCCATAATCTATCTCTCTCCTTGTGTTTCGTTATTTTAAATTATTAATGCGCTCTGCCTGGCTTAAAATGTCAGTGACTCTTACTCCGAAGTTTTCTTCAATGACAACGACCTCGCCTTTGGCAACGATACGCTGATTAACTAAAATATCTACAGGCTCACCAGCTAATTTATCAAGCTCGATAATACTTCCGGCAGAAAGCTCTAAAATCTCTTTTACGCTTCTCTTCGTTCTGCCAAGCTCAACAGTAATCGAAAGCGGGATATCCAAAAGCATATCCAGATTATGAATAGGGGCTTGTACAGCTTCGTTTGGATCAAACGCGGAAAATTCCACCGGTGAAACCTGAACTGGCGCTGCTTTTTTTGCTGTTCCCTGCCTTTTTGGCGGCTGCTGCTGTTGCTTCGGTTCAATACGCGGCTCTGGCGTCACAGGCTCTTTCGGCTGTTCGTATGTAACTTCGGGCTGCACCGTTTCTTCTTCCTCTGCACTTTCTGAGTTCATAAGGCTTGAAATTAAATCTTTCGCAAATGTCAATGGGTAAAGCTGCATAATGCTGGAGTCTATTAATTCTCCCACCTTTAAGTTGAAAGAAACTTTCACCAGCATTTCATCATCAGGAATACGGTCTGTACCCTTTTCTTCAGTAACATCCAACAATTCAACCCGAGGAGGTGAAATATCAATTTTTTTACTGAATACAGTAGACATTGATGTGGCAGCCGATCCCATCATTTGGTTCATTGCTTCTTGAACCGCACTTAAATGGATTTCACCCAGTGAAGGGTCCGCACCTTTTCCGTCTCCCCCGATCATTAAGTCAGCAATGATCGCCGCGTCACTTTGTTCCACGACTAACAGGTTGCTTCCGCTGAAGCCCTCCGTATAATTCACTTCAATCGCTACATACGGTTCAGGAAATGCATCGCTGATTTTACTTCTTGGAATGACCGTTACGCTTGGAGTCGTAATATCGACCTTTTGATTTAAAAGCGTTGACAGTGCTGTCGCAGAACTGCCGAATGAAATATTACCGATTTCACCGATCGCATCACGCTCCATTTCCGATAAGTCATCTACTTCCGGAACCTCTGGCTCATCAAGCGTGCTGCCAGTACCGTTAAGAAGCGCGTCAATCTCATCTTGAGATAATCTATTATTCTCCATCTTGTTCACCTCTTATGTCGTGATCTAAAATTTGCACTGCCTGTTTTCGATTCACCCGGCCGGCTTGTCCTAAAAATTTCGGCTTATCTCCGACCAATACAGTAAGAGGATCCGTGACTGATTTGTCCAAAGTTATGCAGTCTCCGACTTCTAAACTTAAAAACTCTTCTATCGTCAGTTCAGATGTGCCGAGCTCGGCCACGACAGGTATTTGTGCTGTCATGATACGTTTTTCAAGCGACTTTGTTTCCTCAGGCTTTGGCTCATTTCGGTCTGATTGCATCCAATAGTGGACTGAAAGCTTCGGTATGAGCGGCTCGAGTACGATATGCGGGATACAGAGATTAATGACACCGCTGATTTCACCAATTTGAGTATTGAGCGAGATCACCACGACTGTTTCATTAGGAGATACCATCTGAACAAATTGCGGATTCACTTCAAACTCAGTCATTTCCGGTTCAATATCAGCAATTGACTGCCAAGCTTCTTTATAATTACCCAGTGCATTTTCAAATAAATTAGAAATGATTTTTGTTTCAATTTCTGTCAAACTGTCAACCTTGTTATGACTGATTCCAATCCCGCCCATGACCCGATCCATCATCGTATAAGCTATCGTGGGGTTGACCTCCATCATAATTCTGCCTTCCATCGGATGGACATCAAATAGATTCAGAATCGTCATGTTCGGGATCGATCTGATAAATTCCTCATACGGGACCTGGTCAACAGAACTGACAGATATGTGAATATAGGTTCTGAGCTGAGCAGAAAAATGAGTGGTAAGAAGTCTTGCAAAATTGTCATGAATTCTCGTTAAACTGCGGATCTGATCCTTAGAAAACCGCAGCGCACGTTTGAAATCATAAACCTTGACTTTCTTCTCTTTTTCTTCTTTTTTCAGCTCTTCAGCGTCCATTTCACCTGTTGATATTGCAGAAAGCAGTGCATCTATTTCATTTTGGGAGAGAACTTCTCCTGACATTTTCCTCACCTCCGTATTCTGTCAAATTATGCTTTATTGCAGATTAAAGGAGGTAATATACACTTTTTCTACTTTTCCTTCTTGGAGGTAGCTATTTATTTTATCTTTCAGTTCCTTCTTAAAGGTTTCTTTTCCCTTGTCTCCCTCAATCTGATCAGCATTCGTATCAGCAAGCAGTGATATAACAGCGTCTTTCACTTGGAAATCACGTTTCTCAAGTTCTTCTTTTGATTTATCAGAATCAGTTTCAAGCTTAATAGCAAGACGGATAATGTTATCAGACTTTAAATTTGTTGTGATCTCTTCTACATCAACAGAAGACGCAACGATTTCATCAATACTTTTTTTCGCTTCACTTTTTTCGGACTTTCCGCCTAAAACAAAATAAGCCGCCGCCCCGAGAGCACCAATTACGATAAGAATAATTAGTAATATGATCATTAACTTTTTCTTCATTCCGGTTCCTCTATTCCTTGATCCATTGCAAATATTTGTATTTTTCGGTAGAAAGCTGCGATCTTTTCCAGAACAGCTTCTTCATCTTCTTTTACTACAAACTTCTTACCATTTGACAGAGTAATTGTAGTATCCGGAAAACATTCAATCTGTTCAATAAATAGCGCATTCAGTGTAAAGGGCTGCCCGTTCAAACGGGTTACTTTAATCATAAAACAGCGGAGAAGCGATTACTCGCCTCCCCTCCCTCCTTAACGTTTAAGGTTAACCAGTTCTTGAAGGATTTCATCAGATGTTGTAATAATTTTTGAGTTTGATTGGAATCCGCGCTGGGCTACGATCATTTCAGTAAATTCGTCAGTTAAATCGACGTTAGACATTTCGAGAAATCCTGATTTAAGAGCACCAGTTCCGCCGTCACCAGGCTGGTTCGCTGCACTGGCCGTTCCAGAGTTTAAAGATTCACGGTATAGGTTTCTTCCGATTTTATCCAATCCATCACTGTTGGCAAAAGTAACAATCCCGATTTGTCCCCCGTCTTGTGTTTTCCCCTCAGCATCAACAATTGACACCTTTCCATCAGAACCAATGCTAAAGCTTTGAGCATCAGTAGGAATTTTAATTGTTCCCCCATTCATATTTAACACATGGTAGCCATCACCTGTAACCAGTGTTCCGGTATTATCTAAATAGAAGTTCCCTGCTCTTGTATAAGCTGTCCCGTCACCTGTATCAATTCGGAAGTAACCGTCGCCGTCAATTGCTAAATCAAGTGTTCTTCCTGTGCTTTGTGTCGCGCTTGTTGAATGAATTGTATCAATTGTGCCAGATGATGAACCTAAACCGATTTGCTTAGAGTTTGTTCCGCCGATTGTTGCACCAGCAGCAGAACCGCCGGCAATCGTTTGGCTTACCATATCTTTAAAGGTCACACGGCTCTTTTTGAATCCTACTGTATTTACGTTGGCAATGTTGTTACCGATTACGTCAAGCTTTGTTTGAAAGTTCTTCATACCGCTGATTCCAGAATAAAGTGAACGTAACATAATATATTCCCCCAGATGTTTTTATTTAGATGATTGTCCCACAGACATGACATTCGCAGGACTGATCTCGGTCCCATCATCAAGAACGAGATAATAATTTCCTTTAAAATGTTTAACAGAGCTTACTGTGCCTGTTTTATCTGTTGCACTTTTACCATCAGTCCAAGATACTTCTTTTCCCATCCAATCAACATACGTTGTAAACGGATCTTGGTTTTCAACGAATTGAGTCATTGTCGTATTCAGATTCATCATTTGCTCCAAGCTTGAAAAAGTCGCCATCTGGCTGATAAATTCTTTATCGTCAACCGGGTTAAGCGGATCTTGGTTTTGAACTTGAGTCATTAATATTTTTAAAAACTCGTCTTTCCCCAAGCTGCTGTTGTTCGTCGACACAGTGTTCGTTTTTTCAGGCAGTTTATATTCTGAACTTATAGAAGTCATTCTTCTTCCTCCATTTCAACCATCGACACTTCATCGAGCAGATCGCCAAAATCATTTGATTGCTTTTTCTGTCTTTGCTGTCTCTGCCCCTCTTGCTGCTGTTTCTGTTCATCAGCAAGCTGGCCGTATATCGGCTGATCCCCGCTTTGGACCGGAAGAGTAAAACGGTCAATTTGGACGGCCATATTCGGCAATGATTGCTTCAGCTGAGGAAGATGCTGTTCAAGCAATTCTTTTGCTGATTGGCTAGATGCTATGATTTTACTCTGAAACATTCCATTTTCATTTGTCAGCTTGATTGTGACAAATCCTAAATGTTCAGGGTTCAGCCGAATAGTGAAACTTCCCGTCGATCTGCCGAAAGGCGTATATTTCATCTGCTTCCACGCATTAATCACTTGATCAGCCACCGTTTTTGTTTCGGTATTTGGTATATCAGATGACATCTGCTGCAGATCAAGTGTTTGTACTCCTCCTATGCTCCGATAACCCGAAAACAGCATTTGGAGTCCTGATTTACTATCTACAGGCTGAATACTTCCAGAAACATCCGATGCATTTTTGCTGGATAAACTCTGCGAGAGCGGTGTGAGAACACGCTTCCCAAAGTCTTGTGATGATTCGGATGATTTCGATAACAAGAAGGCTTTCAGCTGGCTTTCAGCTAAACTCCATTCTTTGGTCCCTTTTTGAGGAAGCATAGACATTTGATCCATTAAGCTTTGAAAACTTTTCAGCTCTGACGCTGTCATCGAGTAAAGTTTTGAACTTGACTCAGCTTTAGTGAATATTTGCTGTTTAAGATCCTGAATTATTTGTTGAGATACACCCTTCTTTTCTAATGCAGAAAGGAATTGATCTCCATTTTGGTAAATGGCATGAGCTTCATTGCCATTCCCGCGATCAGTCAGATTATTCCCTTCTACGAGCTGGCTAATGAACATCTGGATATAGATAAGCTCTTTAGCAGGCTCGGATACTTCATTTTCATGATTTGATTGCTCTGTATCAGACTTCAGTGCTCCATTAATGTCAGAAGCAGAATCATTGGCACTCAGAGCCGTTTTAGCTTCTGAAAAGATTTTCTCCGTATCTGTGAGCAACTGATCCGTCCCGCCTGACATTTTTGATTTAACTGCTTGCAAAAGATTTTGCAACATTTGCAGAGCATTCGCATCCAATTGTTTCCCTGTCAGTTTGCTTAATGTTTGCAAAAGATTCGCATTTTGTTTGTCTTGATCTTCAGGACTTGCATTTAGCCATTCACCGATCTTTTTAAGCGCATCTGCTAAAAGCTGATCTTCGGAATTAGGAGTACCCTTTCCTTGTTCTGAGAGTTCCTTCAATCCAGCCTCAGACATAAGCCAGTTTTGAAAAACTCCTTGGCTACTTTTCATGTTTTTAGCGGCAGAACCCGTTGTGGTTTGCAGCAAAGGTCCCGCTAATTCAAGCAGCTTCACCTTTCATTCCCCCTATTCTTGGCTGGCAGCAATTTTTTCTGTATAGGTTGCTGCTTGCTCAGGAGTCATTTTCGCCAATATGTCAGCAAGCTGCTTTTTGCTTAGGCCATTCAATATTTTCAGTGCTTCTTGCTCCTTTAATTGGGCAATAATTTTAGCAGCCTTTCCGCTGTCCATGCTTTTGTACACACTGATCACTTTGTCATTTTCAGAAGAAGCTTTCGAGTCTGCTGATCCTTCAGTATGATCTTCTGATGACTTTTTTTGATCCTCAGCCGTCTTTTCAAGTGAACGGATCTTTTGATTGAGCCTATCGATTTCTGATTTACTTGTTTCTAAATCTTTATTCAATATACTGATTTCACTTTTTTGATCCTTAATGGTCTTTTCCAGAGCTGCCGTATTACTGCTATCCTTACTTGATGCTGCGCCTTTTTTATTTTCGGTTTCAGGGACCAATTCTTTAAGAACCGGCGTTTTTGCCGCAGCATCCTGTATCGGCTTTATGACATTGATACCAGCAGCCCAAAGAACAATCCCCCCTGCGATTAATAGAAACATCAGCGGGAGGATAATGATAAGCAAAACCGAACGGAACTTACCTGATTCTTTCTTTTTGCCGGACATTACATTCGCTCCTAATGGCCTTGAATCATAAACTGCTTAATCGAAATATCGTCCATTTCTTTCATTTCTGCAGCTTTATCTTCAAGAGCAAACATTTTAAACTGTTTTTCACGCATTTTTTCAAACTTTTTCACTTCAATGTTTTTCTCTGTCAAAATTTCTTGTTTTTGATTCATTTGATTTCTTTTCATAATGACAAGCTTTTGATAGTGATAGATCGTATTATCAAGATTTGAGACAAATTGTTGGTAGTGCCTCATTTCTTGTACACTCATGCCGCTTTTTAATTTCTTTTCCTTATTTTGTTCCAGCAATTCCTTTTTGCTCATATTCTCATATAATTTTTCAGCAACGTTTTCAAATTCAGAAACTGATTGCTGATACTCGGATAAGGATTGGTCTTTTTCATTTTCTTTTAGTTCCAGCAGCTTTTGGAATCTAAATTGATAAGCCACGTTTATTCCTCATTTCCTGTCAAACTAGTTAATACAGCAATGCTTTCTTCCAATAAAGCCGGTTCGTCTGTTCCCTGCTTTAAAAATTGAATAAGCTGCGGATAAAATTGTATCGCTTCATCAATTTCTCTGGATGATCCTCTTTTGTAAGCTCCGATATTAATGAGATCTTCCGAATTTTGATATGTCGATAAAAGTTCACGGAATTTATTTGCCGCATCCAGATGCTGTTTTGTTGAAATGTTTGACATCACCCTGCTGATGCTTTTTAGTACGTTAACTGCAGGAAACTGGCCTTTATTGGCAAGCGCCCTGTCCAACACAATATGTCCGTCTAAAATTCCGCGTACAGTATCGGCAATCGGCTCATTCATGTCATCCCCGTCTACCAACACTGTATAAAATGCCGTAATGGTTCCATGCTCGTTTGCACCTGTTCGTTCTAGTAAACGAGGTAAAATAGCGAACACTGAAGGTGTATAACCTTTTGTCGTCGGAGGCTCTCCTGCAGCCAGTCCAATCTCTCGCTGCGCCATTGCCACCCTTGTAACAGAATCCATCATAAACATGACATTTTGGCCTTTATCTCGGAAATACTCGGCAATGGCAGTCGCTGTATATGCCGCTTTCAATCTCATTAATGCTGGCTGGTCTGAGGTGGCAACGACTACAATCGATCGTTTCAGCCCCTCTTTCCCCAGATCTTTTTCAATAAACTCCCGAACCTCTCGTCCGCGTTCTCCGACAAGTGCAATGACGTTTAAGTCAGCCTCTGTCTGCTTGGCGATCATCCCCATTAAGGTGCTTTTTCCAACACCGCTTCCTGCAAAAATTCCAATCCGCTGGCCTTTACCGACTGTCAGCAAGCTGTCAATTGATCTGACTCCAACACCCATCTTTTCACGGATAGGCGGCCGTTTCATCGGGTTGGGCGGTGATTGCTCCGTTGATACAGGCGAAAGCCCTTTCGGCAGAAGCTTTCCGTCAAGCGGTTCTCCAAAAGCATCGATGACTTGTCCGATCAGTCCGGTCCCAACTTTAACCCGAAGTGATTCCCCAGTAGCTTCTACAATGCTGCCAGGTGCAATGCTCGCAGCCTCTAAATAAGGCATAAGCAAAATATTTTCTTCCTGGAAGCCGACTACCTCAGCTTTAATGACTTTCCCAGATTGTCCTTTTGCATAAATCAGGCACACGTCGCCAATTGAGCTTGCTGGCCCTTTTGATTCAATCATCAGGCCGATTACCCGCTTGACTTTTCCGTACCGTTTATACGAGTCTGTCATTTCTATACAATCTATCAGACTCTGTGTCTTCATTCAGCTGCACCTGCTTCCAGCGCTGTCAGAAGTTTATCTTTCAATTGCATCAATTGTGTGTCAACACTCGCATCTACCCTGCCAAAAGGAGTTTCAATATAACAGGTTCCTTTTTGAGCTTTTTCATCAGCATATATGCCAAGCCGGCATTCTTTATAAAGAAGCTGCTGGATTTCATCTTTTTGCTGAAAGATTGTCTCATAGTAATATGGATCAACATAAATTGATATATCGTCATATTCCTTCACTTCGTTTATAACCTGTTGTACAAGCAGGAGGAAAGCCTCTTTATCATCAGACTTTTGCTGCCAAACTTTTTTTGCTAGGGCAACGGCAAGCTCAACGATTTCTTCATTAGCGTCTTCAAGCTTGTCCTCAACAGCTTTTCTGGACATTTCAGTTATACTGTTCGCTTGGCCGATCAGTTCGGCATACTGTTGCAATGCCTCAGCTTTGCCCAACGCTACTCCTTGTTCAAAGCCCTCGGTTTTTGCTTCTTCAATAAGCTTCTGTTTTTCAGCCGCCCAATCGTTTTTCTCCTGCTCGATTTGACGGCGAATATTTTCTATATGACTGTTTGCCTGCTCAGAAATCCGGTCAGCTTCCTCTTTCACTCGGGCCATAAGCGCCTCCGAGTTCTCTTCAGCCTGCAAAAGGTGAGAATGATCAATACGCACCTCTTGTATAGAAAGTTTTCTTTTTTCCTTTTGTGGAGAAATAGATGATTCTTGTTTAATGATATTAGACAATAATATCATCCCCTCCGCCTCTTGCTATCACAATTTCACCGGCTTCTTCAAGCTTTCTGACGATGCTTACAATTCTCGATTGTGCTTCTTCTACATCTTTCAAGCGTACAGGGCCCATAAATTCCATTTCTTCTTTGAAGGTTTCAACCATACGCTGTGACATATTGTTGAACACAATTTCTTTGACTTCCTCGCTTGCAACCTTTAATGAAAGGAGCAAATCGTCGTTCTCAACATCGCGAATGACTCTCTGAATTGCACGGTTATCAAGTGTGACAATATCTTCGAAGACAAACATCCGCTTTTTAATCTCTTCAGCAAGATCGGGATCCTGAATTTCCAATGAATCCAAGATCGTCTTCTCTGTCCCTCTGTCTACCCCGTTTAACACTTCCACAACAGCTTCAATTCCGCCTGTTTGTGTATAATCCTGAGTAAATGCAGAAGATAATTTTTGTTCCAGAATCCGTTCTACCTCGTTAATTATTTCTGGAGACGTTCTATCCATGACCGCGATTCTTCTCGCAACCTCAGCCTGCACTTCAGGGTTCAGCTCGGATAAAATTTGCCCGGCCTGCACTGGATCTAAATAAGACAAGATTAACGCCATCGTCTGCGGATGCTCTTGCTGGATAAAATTCAAAATTTGTTCTGGCTCCGCTTTTCTGGCAAAATCAAATGGTTTAACCTGCAAAGAAGAAGTCAGCCTGTTTAGAATGTTCTCCGCCTTATCCTCTCCAAGCGCCTTTTCCAGAACTTGTCTTGCATAGCTTAAACCGCCTTGAGAAATATAATCTTGCGCAATGGCTATATTATGAAATTCTTCTATGATTTCATCCTTTTTTTGATGATCGACGCTTCGAACACCTGATATTTCCAGAGTAAGCCTTTCAATTTCTTCATCGGTTAAGTGCTTATAGACAGAAGCTGACACATCTAACCCCAAGGAAATCATGAGAATGGCTGCTTTTTGTTTTCCTGTAAGCTTATCTTGATCACGTCTCGCCATTTCTAATTCCTCCTAATCCTCGGCCAGCCAGCTTCTCAGCAGTTTTGCAAAATCTTCCGGCTTGTCTTTCGCCATCTTTTCAAGCTGTTTTCGTCTGACTGATTCCGCTGTTTCATTTTCCTCTTCGTTGATATCAGGCAAATTGATTGGTTCTTGAGGAACCTCATACTCATATTCCTCAAATTCATCCTCTTGCGCCCGTTTCTTTCTGATAAGCATAATGATCAGAACAATGATCGCTGCGATTAAAACACCGCCTACAATATATGCCCACAGCGGGATACCTGAGGATTTTTCCGTATTTGTATCCAAATTGACTTTGCCGTCGAATGGCTGAACGGAGACAACAATCTTATTATTGATATCAGCATCAGATAAATTCTGGTTTTGCGTTTCATCTTTATCCAAAGATGTTCTGACTACAGTTGAAAGGATTTTTTGTATTTCATCCTGTCTTTCAGTTGATAGCGACGCTGTGTTTTTGGCATCAGGCGGCTCTACCATTACTTGAATCCCTAAATCTCTGACCTTATAAGGACTTTCAGCGATTTCTTTATGAATTCGGTTAACCTCGTAATTGATTTTGTTGCTGTTTTTTTCGTAGTTTCCGCTTTCGGTATTTTCACCGTCAGCCTTATAATTTGTTACATCTTCCTCGCCGGTTCCGGCAGTTCCGCCGTTGGCTGCACCGTCGCCCTGATATGTTTCAGATACCTTTTCAGCGCTGACTGCAATGCCTTCCATGTTTTCTTTATCCACAGGTTCGACAATGTCTTCTGTCCGATTTTCTTTTGTGAAATCAATGTCTGCTGTAACGGAGACAACGACTTTATCTTGGCCCATCATCGTACCCAGCAGTGACTGTACATGTTTTTGAATGTCTTTTTCAACTTGAGACTTAATTCCTTGCTGAGAAGAATAACTATCCGCGTAGGACCCTGCATCGCTGTCTGATTTGTCGTAGTATGTAGAATTTTGGTCCATGATGACGATGTTATCTTCTTTTAGGTTTGGCACGCTTTTAGATACCAGATGATATAATCCGTTGATTTGGCTTTGATCAAGTGTATAACCCGGTTGAATCTGCAGAACGATTGATGCAGATGCTGCAGATTGCTCCTCACCGACAAACACAGCGTAATCATTACTTTTGAATTTTTAATACCGTCCATTTCATTGATCAAGTTTGACAGTTCTGTCTGTGTAGCTTTCACTTTCACCATATCAAACTCATTGTCTGTCAAACCAAAGCCGGCATTCTGTCCAAAAAACGAATAATCAATTGATCCCGTTTTAGGAAGTCCTTCTGCAGCCATCTGCACTTTCAAAGAATCAACCTGATCCTCCGGAACACTAATCACTGTACCGCCATTCGAAAGTTCGTTTGGAACTTTTTTTGCATCCAATTCTTTTTTGATTTGTCCTGCTTCTTCAGCAGACAAATCTTTGTACAGCGGCGCCATTTTAGAATTTGAAGCAAAAACACTAATAATAATTCCAATAATAATAATTGCCGCTAAAGCACTAACCATTAAAATCTTTTGTAGTTTAGATCTATTTTTCCAAAACTCACTCGTTTTGTTTTTCATTTGCATTAGAGTACGATTCATGTTAACCCCCGGTCATTCCACTCTTTCTCTAAATCGTCAGACCCCCTACATTTGCATTCTCATAATCTCCTGATAAGCTTCCACAGCTTTATTGCGGAACTCTGTTGCTGCAGTTAGAGAGATGCTAGCTTTTTGAGCAGCGATCATGACCTCATCAAGATTTACATCTTTTCCTGCAGCCAAGGCATTAGTCATGTTGTCAGAAGCTACTTGGGACTCATTTAACGAACTAATAGAGTTTTTTAAAAGCTCCGAAAAGCTTGTTTGATTTGAAGAATCTGTTTTTTGGCTATTGTTTACTTGATTTGTTGCATTTTGAGTGTTTTGAGTATTTTGAACCTGAAAAGGAGAAATTGCATTAATCACATTCATTCACCTACTTTCCGATTTCTAACGCCTTCATCAGCATTCCCTTTGTGGCATTCATCGCCGTGACATTCGCCTCATATGATCTGGTGCTGCTGACAAGATCAACCATTTCCTTTAATGGATCAACATTAGGCTTTTGTACATATCCATCAGCGTTTGCATCAGGGTCTGTCGGATCATAGACAAGATTAAAATCCGAATCATCCTCCGTAATTTTTGAAACCTTCACACCGTTTCCAGCATTCCCGCTTCCGCTCATTTGAGAATTGAGAATGGAAGAGAACGATTCACCTTTTGACTGAAGGGAGACCATTTTTCTTCTGTAAGGCACCCACTCTCCATTCACCTGCTTAGCTCTTGTCGTATCCATATTTGCTAAGTTAGATGATACAACGTCCATTCTGACTCGCTGAGCTGTTAAAGCCGATGCTGAAACATTTAAGCTATGAAAAGCTGTCATCATTTTCCTCCTGTTAATACGGTCTTCAGCGAATTAAATTTACCGTTCATTCTTTCAACCAAAGCTTGATAGTTGATTTGATTTTGCGCCAATTCTGTCATCTCTTTGTCAACATCAACATTGTTTCCGTTTTGCTGATACGATGTATCTCCGCTCGCAACAATTGAATAATTCGAATCAGCATCAGAAAAATCAACATGACGATAGTCTGTTTTTATCGCTTCAAGACGCGAAGATTCTTGATCTAATAAATTTTGGAAAGAGACTTTTTTTGCCTTATAGTTCGGTGTATCTATATTGGCGATATTATTAGTTATGACTTTTTGCTTAATATCCGCTCTACTCAAGGCATTTTCAAGATTTTGTATCGTTCCAGAAAATAAGCTCAAATCCACTTACCTCCATTTCAGTTTTTTTCACCCTCAATATCCTTGTCGAGAATTGTAAAACTATATGCTTATTGTAAGAAATAACAGGCATAAAGTCTATGAAGTTCGTGTAAAAAAATGTCCTCACAATTATCTATTTTACAACTAGGTATAAAGTCCTAGATTGTTAGAACTACATTTCTCACCTTGATATAAGCCTGAAAATAGCAGAATTTCTGTTTTTTCTCCTTTCTTTTCGGCATTTTTGAAACTTTTTGAAGAAAAATGCAAAATTTATTAAAATTATTACATAGAAAGACTTTCAACCCAGGAAATAAAGCTTATTGATTTCCTTTATTTGAAATAAAAAAAGAACCCTCAAAAAGGGTTCTTTTTGTGATTAATGAGATTTTAGATTTTCTAATTCAATTAAGAATTTGTTGTTTAGTACCTTGATATAAGTACCTTTCATTCCTAATGATCTAGACTCGATAACACCGGCGCTCTCCAGCTTTCTGAGTGCGTTCACAATAACAGAACGGGTAATGCCGACACGGTCAGCAATTTTACTTGCAACAAGAAGACCTTCATTTCCGTCAAGCTCCTCAAAAATGTGCTCAATTGCTTCAAGCTCACTGTAAGAAAGCGAGCTGATAGCCATTTGTACGACAGCTTTGCTTCTTGCTTCCTCTTCAATTTCTTCTGCTTTTTCTCTTAGGATTTCCATTCCGACAACTGTTGCGCCGTATTCAGCTAGAATTAAGTCATCGTCATTGAATTGATCTTGTAAACGCGAAAGAATAAGTGTTCCTAATCTTTCCCCGCCTCCGATGATCGGCACAATTGTTGTTAAACCAGCTTGAAACAGGTCTCTGTTCTCAACAGGGAAAGCAGTATATTCACTATTAATATCCAAGTTAGAAGATGTTTCAGGGACATTAAACAGATTTTTCGTATATTCTTCAGGGAATTGACGATCCTCAAGCATTTTTTTCATACGATCATTTTCAATTTGCTGGTTAATAGAATACCCAAGGAGTTTCCCTCTGCGGCTTACAACGAAAATATTGGAATCAATTACATCCCGCAGCGTCTCCGCCATTTCCTTGAAGTTTACCGGTTTCCCTGCCGCAGCTTGCAGCATGGAGTTAATAATTCTTGTTTTTTGTAATAAAGCCATGATAAATAATCCTCCTAAACATTCCTCATATTAAATTTTTCACAATATAAATTGACTTAAATCTTTGTTTTTGGCTATCGTTCCGAGCTTTTCTTCGACATACTGTGGTGTAATCGTTATTTTCTCCATCGTTACATCTGGAGCTTCAAACGACAAATCTTCTAATAGGCGTTCAAGTATTGTATGAAGGCGTCTCGCACCGATATTATCTGTGTCCTGGTTCACATGATAAGCAACTTCAGCAATCTTATGAATAGCTTCGTCAGAAAATTCAAGAGATATACCTTCTGTCTGCAATAATGCCTGATATTGTTTCAGCAGCGCATTATCCGGCTCAACCAAAATTCTCACGAAGTCGTCTACCGTGAGTTTGTTCAGTTCTACACGAATCGGGAAACGCCCCTGCAGCTCAGGAATCAAATCAGACGGTTTGGCCATATGAAACGCTCCTGCTGCAATAAATAATACATGGTCTGTTTTTACAGAACCATATTTTGTGACAACGGTTGAGCCCTCAACAATCGGCAGAATATCCCGCTGAACGCCTTCTCTTGAAACATCGGCAGAAGAAGATGCACCGCCGTTCTTTGCGATTTTATCAATCTCATCGATAAAGATAATCCCGCTCTCTTCTGCTCTCTGAACAGCTTCCTGGCTGACTTCATCCATATCGATGAGTTTGCTTGCTTCTTCATTCGTCAGGACTTTTCTGGCTTCTCTGACTGTCATTTTGCGCCGTTTCTTTTTCTTTGGCATTAATCCGCTCAGCGCATCCTGCATGTTCATACCCATCTGCTCCATACCCGAGCCCTGCAGCATGTCAAACATAGAAGGCTGCTGCTCTTCGACTTCTACTGTTACATAGTAGTCTTCGAGCTCTCCTAAAGCCAGCTGATGCGCCATTCGTTTTCTTTTTTCTTCGATGTTTGCTTCTTCCTGGCTCTCCGCCTCATCTTCACCATTCGGCTGGCTGCCTCCAAAAAACATTTCAAACGGATTTTTAACGCCAGATTGTTTTTTCTTCCCAGGAACTAACAGACGAACAATGCGTTTGTTTGCATTTTCTTCTGCCTGTTCCTTTACTTCATTCATTTTCTCTTCTTTGATAAGACGAACAGAAGTCTCCACAAGATCTCTGACCATTGATTCAACATCTCTGCCTACATAGCCGACTTCGGTAAATTTAGTAGCTTCAATTTTGATAAATGGCGCACCTGAAAGCTTAGCGATTCGTCTGGCAATTTCAGTTTTCCCGACGCCGGTAGGACCCATCATTAAAATGTTTTTCGGAACGACCTCGTCCTTCAGCTTTTCATCCAGAAGACTTCTTCTATAGCGGTTTCTTAATGCCACGGCGACAGCTTTTTTCGCATTTTGCTGACCGACAATATATTGGTCTAACCGATCTACAATCTGTCTAGGAGTTAACGGTTTTTTTTCCATGCGCCTCAAGTCCTTTCTATTCAAGCTCTTCCAGTATGATTTGATCGTTCGTGTAAACACAAATTTCGCCTGCTGTTTCTAACGCGGCTCTGGCAATCTCACTTGCAGACATGCTTTCACCGGCATGCTTTTTCAGTGCTCTTCCCGCTGCCAAAGCGTAATTGCCTCCTGATCCAATCGCGAGAATGCCGTCATCTGGTTCGATCACCTCGCCTGTTCCCGATACGAGAAGCAAAGTATCCTGATTCATAACAATCAGCATGGCTTCGAGCTTTCTTAGCACTTTATCACTGCGCCATTCCTTCGCAAGCTCAACAGCCGCCCGTTTTAAGTTGCCGTTATATTCTTCAAGCTTAGCTTCAAACTTTTCGAATAAAGTGAAAGCGTCTGCAACAGATCCCGCAAAGCCAGCAAGAACTTTGCCGTTAAACAGTTTTCTCACTTTCCGTGCCGTGTGTTTCATGACAACAGCCTGACCAAATGTTACTTGGCCGTCTCCGGACATAGCGCTTCGTCCTTTATGCTGTACGGCAAATATTGTGGTCGCATGAAAAGATGACATAAAGGGCCTCCTTTAATTTTTCTTAAATGCTCTTGGATGGTGAGACATATATGTGTTTCTCAACATTTCCTTCGAAACGTGCGTGTATATCTGTGTAGAAGACAGATTGGAATGCCCGAGCAGTTCTTGAACGCTTCTCAAATCCGCTCCTTCATTTAACAGATGCGTGGCGAACGTATGTCGAAGCATATGCGGATGGATATGTAAAGTGCTTGACGCTTTTTGAACAAGCCCGCTTAAAATATGTCTGATGCCACGGGCTGTAAGCGGTCCGCCTCTTTGATTTACGAATAATAGATCATGAGGTTCTTTTGCCTTCATCAGCAAGCACTGTCTTCCGCTATTCATGTATACCTTCAACGCTTCGCGGGCATAAGACCCAAAGGGGATATAGCGCTGCTTCTTGCCTTTACCGTGAACAAGCACAGTGTCCATAAATAAATCAACGTCGTTAATAGTTATGGAACAGCATTCACTGACCCTCATTCCGGTGGCATAGAGCAGCTCTAACAGCGCTTGATCCCTCATTCCGGCCGGCTGGCTTATATCTGAAACTTCAAACAGCTCCTCAAGCTCTTTTTGATATAGAAACTTCGGTATCCGTTTCTCCTGTTTTGGCAGATGAACAAGCTGAAACGGATTTTCTTCAATAAGCTTTTCCCGCATCAGAAACTTATAAAAGCTTCTTAATGCAGATATCTTTTTGCTTATTGTTCTTCTCGATAAACCTTTTTCATAGGCTTCTGTCAAAAAAATCCTAGTATCTTGATATGCAGCTTCTTCAAATCCATTTATACCTTGAACGCGCAGGAAAGTCTCGAATTCTTCAATTGAATCCACATAATTCACAATAGTATATTGTGAATTATTTTTTTCAATTTGTAAATATTCAACGAATAACTTTACGAAATTCTTAACATTCTCCATGCCTAATACCTCCCCAGGAAGGGCTTTTAAATGGTATCACAAATCGCGCTCAGGTTGCAATCAATACCTATATTGTTTTCGAAATTGTTTGAATTGTTTCAATCGCACGGTTCGCGTATTGTTCATTTCGTTCTTTTTTATTTTTAATTTTAACTGGCAATTCTTTCAAAAGCCCAAAGTTTGCATTCATCGGCTGGAAGTTCTTCTGGTTTGTTGTTGTAATATAATGTGCCATACTGCCAATTGCTGTTTCCTGAGGGAAGATCACAAGCTCTTCTCCCAATACAAGCTTCGCCGCATTAATGCCTGCTACAAGTCCTGAGGCAGCTGATTCCACATATCCTTCTACTCCCGTCATTTGGCCTGCAAAGAACAGATCACTGCGGTTTTTAAATTGATAAGTCGGCTTTAACAGGCTTGGAGAGTTAATAAATGTGTTTCTATGCATCACGCCATATCTGACGATTTCTACATTTTCAAGCCCTGGAATCAACTTGAGAACTTCCTTTTGGTCTCCCCATTTTAAATGAGTCTGGAATCCTACAATATTATAAAGTGTTCCCGCAGCATCATCCTGTCTGAGCTGAACGACGGCATAAGGGCGTTTTCCTGTAACAGGATGCTCTAGACCAACCGGTTTCATCGGACCGAAAAGCATTGTTTTCTTACCCCGTTTTGCCATGACTTCAATCGGCATGCAGCCTTCAAAGAAAATCTCTTTTTCAAATTCTTTTAACGGCACTGTTTCTGCTGATGTTAATGCTTCATGAAAACGGTCAAACTCTTCTTCTGTCATCGGGCAGTTCAAATATGCTGCTTCACCTTTATCATAACGGGATTTCAGATACACTTTATCCATATCAAGGCTGTCTTTTTCTACAATCGGCGCCGCTGCGTCATAAAAATATAAATAGTCCTCTCCAGTCAGCTCCTTCAGCTGGGCAGACAGCGATTCTGATGTTAACGGACCCGTTGCGATGATAGTGGGGCCTTCAGGAATTTCAGTCACTTCTTCATTAATAACGGTTACGTTTGGATGATTTTTCACCCGATTTGTCACACTTGCGGCAAATTCATGACGGTCTACTGCAAGAGCGCCCCCGGCAGGCACCGAACATTCGTCAGCCGCCGCGATAATGGCTGAATCAAGCGCACGCATTTCTTCCTTTAATACACCGACAGCGTTAGCAAGTGTATTAGAGCGAAGAGAGTTGCTGCAGACAAGCTCGGCAAATTTATCTGTATGGTGCGCAGGCGTTTGTTTAACTGGCCGCATTTCATACAATTTGACTTGAATCCCCCGTTTGGCAAGCTGCCATGCTGCTTCACTTCCTGCGAGTCCGGCTCCGATTACATTCACTGTTTGTTGGTTCATCTTTCACATCTCCTAGTTTATTATTCAAGGCCTTCTTTTAACACACAAAGAAGGTGAGCAAGACCCTGCTCACCGCTACTTCTGTGGTTCTTCCTTATAATCGCATTCCACGCATTGGACTTGTATGCCTTTTTTGAGTTTTTTCTCGACGAGCATTTTTCCGCATTTCGGGCATTTTCGTTCAATTGGTTTGTCCCATGATACGAATTCACAGTCCGGATAACGGTCACAGCCGTAAAACACCCGTTTCTTTTTCGATTTTCGCTCAACAATGTTTCCTTCTCCGCAGCTCGGGCACTTCACACCGATTTGTTTCACAATCGGTTTCGTGTTCCGGCAGTCAGGGAAGTTGGAGCAAGCTAAGAATTTACCGTACCGTCCCATTTTATATACCATTGGAGAACTGCACAATTCACAATCCTCTCCAGCATACTCTGGTTCAATCTCAACTTCCTTCATTTCCGATTCGGCTTTTTTGACGCGTTTTTCAAAATCGGTGTAGAAATTATCAATAATTTTGACCCATTCAGTATTGCCTTCTTCAACATGATCAAGATCTCTCTCCATTTTAGCTGTAAACTCAACGTTAATGATCTCAGGGAAAAACTCCATGATCAAGTCAAGAACGATCTGACCTAATTCAGTCGGAACGAAACGTTTATTATCCAATGCCACGTAGCCGCGACGCTGAATAGTATCAAGTGTCGGAGCATATGTGGATGGACGGCCGATACCGCGTTCTTCAAGGGTTTTAACGAGCCGGGCCTCAGTATATCGCGGAGGCGGCTGGGTAAAATGCTGCTCAGGTTCTATATCTTTTGATAATACCGTGTCGCCTTCTTGTAAGTCAGGCAGCATCCGGTCTTTTTCTTCCATTTGATCGTCTTTTCCTTCAACATACACCTTCATAAACCCGGAAAACTTGACTTTACTTCCATTTGCACGAAATGTCAAACCGTTGTTTGTCAGGTCGACACTCATTGTATCGAGAACAGCCGATGCCATTTGGCTGGCAACAAAACGCTCCCAAATTAATTTATACAGTCTCATTTGGTCTCTGCCGAGGACTGCTTTTAATTCACTTGGTTTTCTAAGAACTGATGTCGGCCGAATTGCTTCGTGGGCATCCTGGGCATTTTCATTCTTTTTCGCAGGCTTCCGTTTTCCGCCTAGGAACTCTTTTCCATATGTCTGATCAATAAATGCAGCTGCTTCATCAACAGCCGTATTTGAAATACGGGTTGAATCCGTTCTCATATACGTGATCAGACCAACCGTTCCTTCTCTTCCTAAATCAATTCCTTCATATAATTGCTGTGCAATCATCATCGTTTTCTTCGCTCTGAAATTGAGCTTGCGAGCCGCTTCCTGCTGCAGGGTAGAAGTGGTAAAAGGCAAAGCGGGATTACGTTTGCGTTCCTTTTTGGTTACTTTTTCAACTGTATATTGATTCCCTTTGAGCTGAGAAAGAATCTCTTTTACATCAGCTTCACTATTTAAAGGAAGTTTTTTGCCGTTTTTCCCGAAAAAGCTCGCTTCAAAGGTTTCTTGACCTTTTAAGAACGTACCGTCAATTGTCCAATATTCCTCGGGCTTAAAGTCGTTAATCTCTTTTTCACGGTCAATAATCAAACGGAGGGCAACGGATTGCACGCGTCCTGCGCTAAGCCCTTTTTTGACTTTTTTCCATAAGATTGGACTGATTTTATATCCGACAAGCCTGTCTAAAATACGTCTCGCTTGCTGTGCATCCACTAAATCCATATTGATCATGCGGGGATGCTTAAACGATTCCTTAATAGCGTCTTTTGTAATTTCGTTAAACACCACACGGCAGTCTGAGTTGAGATCTAAATCAAGACTGTGTGCCAAATGCCATGCAATCGCTTCCCCTTCTCTGTCGGGGTCGGCTGCGAGATACACTTTTTTGGCTTTTTTCGCTGCCGTTTTCAGCTCTTTTAATACCGGACCTTTACCTCGAATGGTAATATATTTCGGTTCAAAATTCTGTTCTATGTCAACTCCCATTTGACTTTTTGGAAGATCCCGGACATGTCCCATTGATGCTTTTACTTTATATTTTTTACCTAAGTAACGTTCAATCGTTTTCGCCTTAGCGGGCGATTCCACGATGACTAGATAATCAGACATTTTCATCCCCCTCAAGAGGTGTTCTCTCTCTTTTCAAGATATTTCAATTTTATTTTTGCAGCTGTCTTTATTTGGCTTTCAACATTTCATTCTTTATCATGAACGTCATTAATTAAATAGAAAACAATATGCAACTTTAAATCCTCACTATTATTAAATATTACAATACCGTTTGTCAAACGATAATTCAAAAGGGTTCCGTATATTGAACGTTTCTCTCAGGAAGTTCCTCGAAAATATCCTCTGCTGACCATATGGCTTTAGCCCCCTGCTGGATCAGTTTTATAGGACCTCCGGCGTAAGGGTCAAACAATGAACCGGGTACGGCAAATACCTCTCTCCCTTGTTCCAATGCTTGATAGGCAGTAATCAGCGAACCGCTTTTTTCTTTGCCCTGAACGACAATAACGCCTTCACTTAGTCCGCTGATAATACGGTTTCTCATAGGGAAATGCCATTTTTGGGGTTTCGTTTCAGGTGGGTGCTCTGACAGCAGGATATGGTGTTTAGCCATGTGATCTGCTAACTGAAGGTTTTCTCGGGGATAAATGTGTTGAAATCCGCCTGCAATGACGCCAATTGTCCGCCCCTTCGCCTTAATACTTGCAGCATGGGACATTCCGTCTATCCCAGACGCCAGTCCGCTGACAATCACCCAACCTTTACGACAGATCTCTTTTGTAAGATGATTGACAACTTGTTTCCCATAAGCTGTTGGATTTCTTGTCCCTACAATTCCAATTTTTCTCCCTTTCGAAAGAAGAGTCATATCACCTTTTGCAAACAGTACGGCAGGGGGATCATAAATGCTTTTAAGCCAGAAAGGATATTGCTTTGAAGAAATAGGGATGGTGTTAATGCCTTGCTCACGATAAGCAGCAAGTACACGCGGGAGCTTTGGATAAAATTGTTCTATTTCGTTTTTTAATGCAGCTGCTTTTATTTGATCACGAGTAACCGTTTGTAACACAGGTGATGTCAGCGACATAGACGGATCGGCTTTCCACCATTTTAATAGAAGGGATGGGGATAATAATTGATTGATTCTGCAAATCGTTAGGCAGGCAGCGGCCTGATCCAATAGATTGACCTCCTTTTGTTAGAAAAAGCAGGAACAGCCTTGACGGCTGTCCCTTTTTTATTAATGCGTTTTACAAGTTTCGAACAAGTTCTTCTCTTTCAGCACCTTGATTAAGGTTTCACCCATGACAGAAGGTGTCTCTGCAACTTCGATTCCGCATGCATTAAGGGTTTTGATTTTTTCATCAGCTGTCCCTTTTCCGCCGGAAATAATGGCGCCTGCATGCCCCATGCGCTTCCCAGGAGGTGCTGTTTTACCGCCGATAAAACCGACTACCGGTTTTGTCATGTTGGCTTTTACCCACTCTGCCGCTTCCTCTTCGGCCGTACCGCCGATTTCGCCAATCATGATGACTGCGTGTGTGTCAGGATCTTCGTTAAACGCTTTTAAAACGTCAATAAAGTTTGTTCCATTTACAGGGTCGCCGCCGATTCCAACAGCTGTAGATTGCCCTACACCCGCTTCTGAGAGCTGGTGCACCGCTTCGTATGTTAATGTCCCTGAACGTGATACAACGCCTACATGACCCTTTTTATGGATGTATCCGGGCATAATGCCGATTTTACATTCTTCAGGCGTAATGACACCAGGACAGTTCGGCCCTATCAGTCTCGTTTTCTTGCCTTCCATGAAGCGTTTGACCTTCACCATATCCAAAACCGGGATATGTTCTGTGATACAAATCACGAGATCAAGCTCCGCATCTACCGCTTCCATAATCGCATCAGCTGCAAACGGTGCGGGCACATATATAACAGACGCGTTAGCGCCGGTTGTTTGAACTGCTTCAGCCACTGTATTAAATACAGGAACACCTTCCGCTTCTGTTCCGCCTTTTCCAGGTGTTACACCGCCAACGATATTTGTGCCGTATTCAAGCATCTGCTTCGTATGAAATAAAGCGGTAGAACCTGTAATCCCTTGCACAATAACTCTTGTATCTTTATTAATGAAAACACTCATTATTTGGTCCCCTGCCTTTCATTCTTTCTTAAACTAAGGATACGATTTTCTGCGCGCCGTCAGCCATTGATTCCGCAGATGTAATGTTTAATCCTGATTCACTAAGGATTTTCTTCCCTAGATCCACGTTTGTGCCTTCAAGACGGACGACAAGCGGCAATGTCAAACCAACTTGTCTAGTCGCTTCAACAACCCCTTCTGCGATGACATCACATTTCATAATGCCGCCGAAAATGTTGACAAAAATCCCTTTAACGTTTTGATCAGAAAGAATGATTTTAAATGCTTCCGTGACTTTTTCAGCGGTTGCACCGCCGCCCACATCAAGGAAGTTGGCCGGTTCTCCTCCATAATGCTTGATAATATCCATCGTGGACATTGCAAGCCCCGCGCCGTTTACCATACAGCCGATATTTCCATCAAGGGAAATGTAGCTTAGATCATATTTGGACGCTTCAATTTCTTTCGGATCTTCTTCATCCAAATCTCTGTATTCCATAATGTCCTTTTGTCGGTACAACGCATTGCTGTCAAAATTCAATTTTGCATCAAGCGCCATCACATTTCCGTCGCCGGTAACAACAAGCGGATTGATTTCGGCGATTGAGCAGTCTTTCTCAACAAACGCTTTATATAGTCCAAGCATAAATTTAGCAGCTTTTCCCACGAGCTCTTTTGGAATATTAATAGCGAATGCAATTTCTCTGGCTTGATAGCCTTGAAGGCCAACAGCTGGATCAATGACAGCTTTTTTGATTTTTTCCGGTGTTTTCTCCGCAACTTCTTCAATTTCCGTTCCGCCTTCTTCAGAAGCCATCAAAACGATTCTTGAAGTGGCGCGGTCAAGCACTAGACCGATGTAATATTCTTTTTTAATATCGCAGCCTTCTTCAATAAGTAAGCGTTTTATTACTTGGCCGTCCGGACCCGTCTGATGTGTAACTAGGGTCTTCCCTAATAGTTCTTCGGCATACGCTTTTACTTCGTCTAATGATTTTGCTATTTTTACCCCACCAGCTTTGCCTCGACCGCCAGCATGAATTTGAGCCTTTACGACATAAACCGAGCTGGATAAGCTCTTTGCACTCTCAACTGCTTCTTCTGCTGTAAAAGCCACTTTACCTTCAGGAACAGATACCCCATATTTTCTGAGGACTTCTTTTCCCTGGTACTCATGGATATTCATTTCCCATCCTCCTAACTTATGTAACAAAACTAAAATAGACTGCGCTTTCATTCTATAATAATACTGGAAGAATTGTCTACAGTTCGATGCAAAATCTTTTAATCCTTCTAAACATTCAAACTTTTACTTTATTAAAAACATAAATTTCAAAGGAGGATGGGGAATATTTTAGCTATTTTTTGTTTTTTACGCTTTCGTCCAATTTGTAAATGAATGAAAAAATCTCGGCTACCGTTTCATAAAGAGCTTCAGGGATTTGATCATCTACCGTCAAATGGCGCATTAATTCGACAAGGGTCCGATCTTCTTGAATCGGGACCCCTGCTTTTTTCGCTTCTTTGATAATGTTGTCAGCTACATGGCCCTTCCCTGTGGCAATCACTCTCGGCGCCTTGTCTTTTTGTTCGTCATAATGGAGAGCAACAGCTTTTCTGATCGGTGTCTGCTCTTTCATATTTTCACATCCACTTCCTGATCACTGATACTTGTTATATATTGATCGATTGAAGCCTTTTCTTCGGTGTGAACCCTTTTTTTAGCGTTTACCCCTGAAAGGCTGTACCCCATTTCCTTTAGCCCCTGTTTAAGCGCGGGCACCATCGGATCGATCGCAGCCTGCAGCTCGAAATCAGTCTCTATTGTAATGGTCATGACTTTTTGTTGTACCAAGCAATCAACGACGGTTTCTTTTAGTGTATCAAGCTGCAGCAAAAACAAAAGGCGGCAATGGGAAGGATCAAGCTTTCCATCCGCTTCTTTCTTTCCTTTAAACAGAACAGTCATGTCCTGAACCCCTGACTTCGAAAACATCGGAAATGACATTACAATTTGGCTGTATGATGGATGGTCCTGCTGCATGAAAAGCTGGCCATTTAATTTATGAAAAAGCTGATCGGCTTCTTGTTTGACTGGTTCGGCTACCTCATGCGATGCTCTTAAGGCAGAAAGAGCCAGCTTGATGGATTGCATTTCGCCAGATGTGACTGCGCTTCCTTGTTCAAACGCTTTAATGAACGCAACCTCGTCCCTTGCGCCGATTGCCGTTTTCACTTTGGATAAGAAAGAAAGAACATCTGCCTTATCCGCCAAATGGGGTGCTGTCTGCTGAACAGCCTTTAAAAAGACTTCGGCTTCCTGGTCTGTGACTTGTGCCGCTTGTAAAACAGCTGAAGCTGCAAGTGACTTACTATCACCCGATGAAGCAGCCGCTTTAATCCAATTTGCTGCTTCTTTCACAATTTGGAGACTGTTTTTTTCAGCAGATTCCGTCAGCTTCACCAGCAGCTGGCGGGCTTCTTTAATTGGAATGTCTGCTGCTGTTTTAACAAGCTCTTCTTGTATGCTTCCCTGTTCTGCTGTGTGATTTGCAATCGGCAGGCTGGCTTTTCCGGGGGAGCCAGCTGGTGTGCTAAGCTCCCTGCTTCCAGCTGTATTCGCCGGAGAAGGTGCTTTCGTATTGTCGGTTAAAGAAATAAGCTTATCAATTAGCCGTTCTGCATGGACATCGATTTCACTATTTAAAAGCACCGTAACTGCTTCCTTTAGCTTTGACATCATTTGGCTCTGCTGAGGGTTTTGGTCGATTGCCTGTAGCAGCTGGGATACGTGCTGATGCAACGGAACAGGCGATTTCACAGCGTGAACACCATTCAAAATCTCGGAGTGAATGGGAAGATCACGCTTTAAAGCGAAGAGAACCGTTTCAACTGCTTTTTTTGTGTCTTGCGAAGGCAGCGTGTCCATCCAGCGGACAGCTGTTTTGATATCATTTTCTGTTACGGGTGTTTTGCTCTTCAGCATCGCTCCTGTCATCATGAGAGCTGCGTTTGACGTCTTCACTGACATGGCATTTAAAAGCTTGCCAGCTGCATCCTGAATGGTTTTAGGATTTTGATCAAAGCTTTGAACGACCTGAAGACGGCCTGTTTGCTCTGCCGTTTTTTTTTCGTAGGAAAACCAATAGTATGCCTGAGGACGAAGCTGGGTTTCAAGTTTTCCCTGAACAGTTTGATTGCCGACTTGGATCAGGGCATGCTGATCTCCTAGTAAACGAAGCACTTTTCCTAAGAGGAGACGCTTCTCCCCGTTTAGCGCTTCGTTTACTTTTGATGTTTCCTGCGGGACGGCTGTACGCCCGAAAAGGTGCTGCAGCGCCTTTTGCACATCATTTCGTATGTTCATTTTAAATAGGTGCCTCCTTGTCCATGGTGATTTATCTGAAAGATTGAACAGGAGCGAAAGTTTTGCGGTGCAATTCAGTTGGGCCGTATGCAGCGAGAGCTTCCAAATGTTCTTTTGTCCCATAGCCTTTATTTTTTTCAAAGCCGTACATGGGATACGTTTCGGCATAAGCGCTCATCATTCGGTCCCTCGTCACTTTTGCGATACACGCACCTGCCGCAATAGACACGCTTTTGGCATCGCCTTTTATAATTGACGCCTGAGCCGTGTCGAGGGGAAGTGTCATTGCGTCAACAAGCAAATAATCAGGTGTACCCGACAAATCTTGTATCGCTTTCACCATTGCCATTTTTGAAGCTTCATATATATTGATCTCATCAATCACAGTAGCTTCTACAATTCCTATCCCGACCGCCAGTGCTTCCTTCATAATAAGCTCGTAATATTCCTCGCGTTTTTTCTCTGAAAGCTTTTTGGAGTCTGTCAGCCCAAGTATTTCACATTCCTCTGGAAGGATGACTGCGCTGGCGACAACTGGTCCTGCCAATGGCCCCCGGCCGACCTCGTCAACACCTGCAATCAAGCGAAATCCCTTGTTTCTTGCCAGCCTTTCATAGGAAGTCATATTCACCCATTGTTCTTTCAGCGCTTTTTCTTTCGCTTGCTTTTTAAGCCATTGCTCTACAAGCGTTTGAACGCTTTTTCTCGGGTCGTTTTCGCATTGGGCAATAAATGGGTCTTGTGCATCCTTCACTTCCTGCAAACGGTCTTTAATGTCCTTTACGGTTAATGTATTCACTTTCTCTTCTCCCTTACTGTATGTATCGGTTCAGCCAAGAAAAAATAAAGACCCGCATTTCTGCGCGCCTTTACATCGTCGGCTGTTCAAATGACAGCCTGCCGAACTTTTCAGTGCGAATATCGCGAATGATGACTTCAGTCGTCTTATCGTAGTTGATGAGCCCACCGCTCATGAGACAGCCCCGCTTTTCACCTATTGCATCAAACAGCTCGGCAATGTCCTCTGGGATCTCATCAAGGCCATAACGCTCTTTAAGCCGTTCTGGGTAATGTTCTTCGAGAAAACGAAGACCAAACACGGCCACGTCCTGCAAATTAATAATCGAGTCTTTAATAGCCCCGGTGACTGCCAGTCTCAAACCGACAAGCTCATCCTCAAATTTAGGCCACAAAATTCCCGGTGTATCTAATAGCTCTAATTCTTTCCCAACTTTGACCCACTGTTGAGAGGTCGTAATACCAGGTCTGTCTCCCGTTTTTGCTATGTTTTTCTTTGCAAGCCGGTTGATGAGCGTTGATTTTCCGACGTTTGGAATGCCGATAATCAAAGCGCGAATCGCTCTCGGCTTCACACCTTTCGCACGCATCCGGTCAAATTTTTCTTGGAGGATCTCTTTTGATGCAGGCACAATTTGATTTAACCCTTGTCCATTTACAGAATTAATAGACAGAGAGCGGATCCCCTGCTTCTCAAAGTGCTCTTTCCACCGCTGTGTAACTGCCGCATCTGCTTTGTCAGCCTTGTTTAACAGCATAATTCGCGGCTTGTTTTTTAGAATATCTTCAATCATTGGGTTTCTTGATGACATTGGAATTCTGGCATCTACCAATTCATATACGATATCGATTAATTTTAATTTTTCGGTTACTTCCCTTCTTGCTTTTGCCATATGGCCCGGGAACCATTGAATTGTCATGTGACACGAACACCGCCTTTATCTTCAGTATGCATGATTCATTGTTGTCCTTTATGTATTTTACGATGCCTGTCCGGCATTTTCAAATTCTGTATAAAAAAAGAGCTTGTTACAGGTAACAAGCTCTTTTCGTTCGTTATCATTATCGTCTGATCTCTTTAATACGAGCCGCTTTTCCGCGAAGTTCACGCAGGTAGTAAAGTTTAGCACGGCGTACTTTACCGTAACGTACAACTTCGATTTTCGCGATTTTTGGTGTGTGTACTGGGAAAGTACGTTCAACGCCAACACCGTAAGAAATCTTACGAACTGTGAACGTTTCGCTGATTCCACCACCACGACGCTTAATCACAACACCTTCAAAGATCTGGATACGCTCACGGTTACCCTCAACAACTTTAACGTGTACACGTAAAGTGTCACCAGGACGGAACGCAGGAAGATCAGTACGAAGCTGTTCTTTTGTGATATCTTCAATTAGTTTTTGCATCGTTTTCAACTCCTTCCAACAGATGCTCTTGGCCACAAAAACCGGCACAGCGGAACATCGTTTTCAAGCTTGCAGCGGATAAGCCCGCTTAAGCCACAAGTAGTATCTTATCACAATTTCATAGCCTATGCAATAAAATCTATTCTTTTTCCCATTCAGAAATCCACTTTCTTTGCTGCTCTGTAAGCGGGTAGTCTTTCAACAGATCCGGACGTCTTAGGTAGGTCCTTCTGATCGATTCTTTATTCCGCCATTCTTCAATTTTTGCATGGTTTCCTGACAAGAGTGTTTCAGGCACTTTTAAACCTTTGTAATCTGCCGGTCTTGTATAATGCGGGTGCTCTAAAAGTCCGGTGCTGAAGGAATCCTCAATATGGGAAGCCTCTTTACCCAGTACACCCGGAAGCAGTCTGACCACACTGTCTGCGATCATCATTGCAGGGAGCTCACCGCCCGTCAGAACAAAATCGCCAATTGATATTTCATCCGTTACCAAGTGCTCGCGAATGCGTTCATCATAGCCTTCATAGTGGCCGCAAATGAACAGCAAATGCTCTTCCTTTGCTAATTGCTCGGCTTTTTTTTGGGTAAAACGCTCACCTTGCGGGCATACGAGGATAATACGCGGAGCAGCGGCTGCCTTTGATGTCAGGTCCTCGACCGCGTCAAAAACAGGCTGAGGCTTGAGAACCATGCCTGCCCCGCCGCCATAAGGATAATCATCAACAGTATTGTGCTTGTTATCAGAGTACTCCCGGAAATTTACGACTTGAAACTGCACCGCATCTTTTTCCTGGGCTTTTTGAAGAATTGATGAGCCGAGCACGCCTTCAAACATTTCGGGAAACAGCGTCAAAAAGTCGATTTTCATTCGTCTATTAACCCTTCCATGAGTTCAATCTCAATTTTCTTTTCCCTGACATCGATATGTTTGACCACTGATTCAATGTAAGGAATGAGTGCGTCTTTTTTTCCTTTTCGTCCGATGACCCAAACGTCATTGGCTCCAGGCGTCAAAATTTCTTTGACCTTTCCGATGAGTTCGCCTTCTTCAGTAAATACTTCACACCCAATAATTTCGTGGAAATAAAATTCACCCTCATTCAGCTCTCCTAATTCTTCTTCAGGAACTTTAATGATTGCGTTTTTCAGCTCTTCTACTTCATTTAGGTTTTGTCTTTCTTTAAACTGCAGGAGATGAAATTGCTTATGCAGTCTATGTGTGTTTACCGTTACCTCCACTGGTTCGTTACGGCCGTCCATAAACAAATACAGCGTGTTTCCCGGCTTGTATCGTTCTTCGGCAAAATCTGTTTTTGAAATCACCCGCACTTCGCCTTTGATTCCGTGGGTATTTACGATTTTGCCTACGTTAAACCATCGCTTTGTCATATGATCACCTCTGGCGAATTTCAATTACTTTTCCGTCTTTTATGACGATGGTGTTCGCTGCTGTTTTCTCATGCCAGTCATCCCCGGCTTCAATCGTCAGCAGCGCATCGACTTCCTTTTCTTTCAACTCACTGCCAAGCGGCAATGTATGTACTTGAGCAATTTGAAAATCGATGATTTTTATATCATCTTTTCGCTTTTCTATTGCCTTTTTAAATTGTTCAATCATATCAGGATTTTGCTGTTCTTTCTCATGTTTTCTAAGCTGAAAATAGAGCTGGCTGCATTCTCGTTCAAGCATTTGTTTCTTTTCGGCAAAAGAAGCTAAAAGCTTTTCTTTGCTGCGCTCGGTTAAGACTTGCATAACGGCTACACGGTGAATAATTTGCATCGCACCAAGCTCCCCGCTTTTAAAACTTTTACTCGCCCAGGCTTTTCTATTTTGCCTAAGCTTCTATCAGTTTACCCTTTTTTTGCGTGTAAAAAAAGGGGAGGTGCCGGCCCTCTCCCTTTTAGTCAAATATTTCAAATTGAACTTTCTTAGAAGACTGTGCGCCAGCTGCAAATACAGCTGTTCGAATCGCTTTTGCAGTCCGGCCTTGCTTTCCGATAACTTTACCGGTATCTGACTTATGGACAGATAAGCGCAGCGCAATCTTTTGATCGGTTTCTTCTCTTATGACGCGAATGTCATCTGGATGATCAACAAGCGGCGTCACAATGTGGACAATCAAATCTTCCAAGTGTTGATCAGTCATTACTTGCCTTGTTTAGCGTTGTGGAATTTTTCCATGATTCCTTGGCTAGAGAACAAGTTGCGAACTGTATCAGATGGTTTCGCTCCAGTTTGAAGCCATTTAAGAGCAAGCTCTTCGTCAATTTTTACTTCCGCTGGTTTTGCAACCGGGTTGTAAGTTCCGACTGTTTCGATGAAACGGCCGTCACGTGGTGAACGAGAATCTGCTACAACAATACGATAGAAAGGAGATTTTTTTGCTCCCATACGTTTTAAACGAATTTTTACTGCCATTTTACTAGCACCTCCGAAAATATTTCAACAAGATAGTATATTAACAATGATAAAAGTGTTTGTAAAGTGTTTTTTCTTAACAACGGTTTTATCATGTATAACCGATTACATAAAAGGTAGCTTAAACCCTTTTTTCTTGCCTTTTGACATGTTTGTCATCTGCTTCATCATTTTTTTCATTTCATCAAACTGCTTAAGCAGACGGTTGACTTCCTGTACGGATGTCCCGCTTCCTTTTGCAATCCGTTTCCGCCGGCTGGCATTGATGATATCCGGCTGTTCTTTTTCAAGAACAGTCATTGATTTAATGATTGCTTCCACATGATTCAGCTGTTTTTCATCAACTTGGATGTTTTTCAGGCCTTTCATTTTACCTGCACCCGGCATCATTTGCAGAAGCTCATCAAGCGGCCCCATGTTTCTGACTTGCCCGAGCTGCTCCAGAAAATCGTCCAATGTGAAGCTCATCGTTCTCATTTTTTGTTCCAGCTCTTTGGCTTTGTCTTCATCAACGCTGGCCTGTGCTTTTTCAATCAATGTCAGCACGTCGCCCATGCCGAGAATCCTTGATGCCATGCGTTCAGGATGGAACGGCTCTAACGCATCAAGCTTTTCGCCCAAACCTGCGAACTTAATTGGCGTGTTTGTAACAGCGCGAATAGAAAGCGCAGCCCCGCCGCGTGTGTCTCCATCCAGCTTAGTTAACACAACACCGGTTAAACCGAGCTGTTCATTAAAGCTTTTGGCAACATTCACAGCGTCCTGACCGGTCATTGAATCGACAACCAGGAAAATTTCTTCCGGATTCGCGATTTCTTTGACGTTGGTCAGTTCATCCATCAGTTCATGGTCGATATGCAAGCGCCCTGCCGTATCCAAAATGACGTAGTCATAATGTTCTTCCTTGGCTTTCTCAATAGCCTGTTTAGCTATTTCTACAGGACTGACCTGATCGCCAAGAGAGAAAACAGGCATATCAAGCTGTTTGCCGAGTGTTTCCAGCTGCTTAATTGCGGCTGGGCGGTAAATATCGGCAGCAACCAGCATCGGTTTGCGATTATGCTTTTTGCGCAGCAGATTCGCAAGCTTACCGCTTGTTGTCGTTTTACCGGCACCTTGGAGACCGACCATCATAATAACAGTCGGCGGCCTTTTTGCGACGGCGATTTTGCTCTCTTCGCCGCCCATCAGCTCAGTCAGTTCCTCTTGAACAACTTTAATGACCTGCTGGCCGGGCGTCAGACTTTTCATGACGTCTTGGCCTACAGCGCGTTCACTTACTTTTTTGACAAAATCTTTGACTACTTTAAAGTTAACGTCAGCCTCAAGCAGCGCAAGGCGAACCTCACGCATCATATCTTTTACATCTTGTTCGCTGACTTTCCCTTTTCCGCGGATTTTAGAAATCGTCTGCTGCAGTCGGTCGGCTAATCCTTCAAATGCCATAGTTTGCCGCCTCCTAATCTAATTTCTCAAGCGCTTCAATCAGAGCTGTAATTTCTTCCTCTTCTTTTGAACCGGAAGCAAGCTCCTTCAGCTTATTAAACATCTCTTTACGCTCCTGAAACTTTTTCAAAAGGAGCAGCTTTTCTTCATATTGTTCAAGCATTGCTTCTGTTCGTTTGATGTTATCATAAACAGCTTGTCTTGAAACCTCATATTCTTCGGCTATTTCGCCTAGGGAGAAATCGTCCAAATAATAAAGCGACATATAGCTCTTCTGTTTTGACGTCAACAACGACTGATAAAAATCAAACAGATAATTCATTCTCGTTGTCTTTTCGAGTGACATTTGAGCTCTCCCCTTTGTTAAGTCAAATCCCTTTACGATAACTTAGTTTACACGGTTTTATTGACACTGTCAAGTTTTTATCTTGTCAAAGCGGTGATTAACTTTTTCCAAAATACGCTAAATATCATCCAATTTATTCCGATATTGTATATGAACCCTATTTAAAGGAGGATTTTTATGAAAAAAATCGGTTTATTGTTTATGTTATGTCTGGCAGCCCTGTTTACAATAGGTTTTCCGGCACAGCAAGCAGACGCTGCTGAGGCACCTTATAAGGCTTCGATCACAAATATCAGCACAGATGGAGGGGTTTACGGTAAAATCAATTACGGACAAGGTCAATATTGGCGAGTCAAGTACAATATTACAGTAAGCGGCAAATTACTCGACCAAAACGGACAGCCAGTGCCAAACGCGCCCGTAAGATTTGAAGCGGACACGAAGGTCGGAAACACAACACAAACTGCTTCAGGAACAACTGATGCAAACGGAACATTTGAGGTTCCAATGTATTTGGGGCCAGCTGCTGGTTACTATACGTATTACACATCTGTTTCCGTTCATTACTATGACATCATCCCATTCAGAGTTTTTTCTGGTGAGTCAAGACTGGTATCCACTGATAACAGCCTTTATCATTTCGCCTATCAAGTAAGAAGATAAAAAAGAAAAGGCCCCAAGATGTTGGGGCCATTTTCTTAATCGTCGGCTTTTTCCACTAAATCTGAAAAGAGTCCGTACACATAGGATTCTGGATCAAATTCCTGAAGATCATCAACTTTTTCTCCTAAACCGACTAGTTTAACCGGGATGTGAAGCTCGTTGCGAATCGCAAGGACGATACCGCCCTTTGCCGTACCGTCAAGCTTCGTTAAAGCAATGCCGGTAACATTTGTTGCTTTAGAGAACTCTTTTGCCTGAGCCATTGCATTTTGGCCGGTCGTGGCATCAAGGGCAAGCAGCACCTCATGCGGAGCTTCAGGAACTTCTCTTTCGATAACACGTTTTACTTTTTCAAGCTCTTTCATGAGATTTACTTTGTTTTGGAGACGACCTGCCGTATCACAAATTAATACATCGGCATTTCTTGCTTTCGCAGCATGAACAGCATCGTAGATGACAGCCGCCGGATCGCTTCCAGCCGTCTGCTTAATGACAGGCACTCCTGTACGCTCTCCCCATACTTCCAGTTGTTCAATGGCTCCCGCTCTGAAAGTGTCTCCGGCGGCAAGTACGACAGATTTTCCTTCTTGTTTCATTTTATGGGCAAGCTTTCCGATCGTTGTTGTTTTCCCGACGCCGTTTACACCTACCAGAAGGATTACGTTTAAACGCCCATCCTGGATGTTCAGTTCTGAAATTTGCTCATCTCCGCTGTTATAAATCTCGACCAGTTTCTCAGAAATCACTGACTGGACTTCCTTTGGATCTTGAATATTTCTGCGTTTGACTTCTTTTTTCAGTTCATCTATTAATTCCATAACGGTTGTAAAACCGACATCCGCGCTGATAAGAACCTCTTCAAGCTCTTCGAAGAAATCCTCATCCACTTTACGGTAACGGGATACAAGATCATTCACTTTGTTTTGAAAGGAGTTTCTTGTTTTTTCAAGGCCATCCTTAAACTTTTCAGATACGGAATCTGTCTGTTTTGTGATTTTCTCTTTTAATTTTTTAAAAAAGCTCATCTTTTAACCTCTTTCCTCGTTACTGAACGAATTCTTTTGTTTCTTCCAGCTTAACGGAGATTACCTTGGAAACACCGGATTCCTGCATGGTTACGCCATAAAGCACATCCGCTTCCTCCATCGTTCCTTTTCTGTGGGTAATCACAATAAACTGGGTATCACTGCTGTATTTTTTTAAATACTGCGCAAATCGGAACACATTCGCTTCGTCGAGCGCAGCCTCTACTTCGTCAAGGACGCAAAACGGCACTGGACGAACCTTTAGGATTGAGAATAAGAGCGCTATAGCAGTAAGCGCACGCTCTCCGCCTGACAGGAGGTTTAAGTTTTGCAGCTTTTTCCCCGGCGGCTGAGCGATAATCTCGACTCCTGAATGAAGCAGATCGTTAGGATCGGTGAGCCTCAGTTCAGCTCGCCCTCCTCCGAATAAGGAGCGGAAAACTTGATCAAAGTGTGAGCGGATTTGGACGAATGTGTCGTTAAAGCGCTTCGTCATTTCTTCATCCATTTCTTCAATCACTTGGAACAAGGTATTTTTCGCTTCTGTTAAATCTTCTTTTTGTTCCGACAGAAACTTGTACCGTTCGTTGACCCTCTCAAACTCATCTATGCTTCCGAGGTTCACGGTACCCAGCTCTTCAATTGCGAGTTTAATCAGCTTCACGCGCTTTCTGGCTTCCTCTGGATCAGTTTCAAGCTGATATTTCTCTTTTGCCCCCTCAAAGGACAAGCTGTATTCCTCCCGTAAGTATTGGAGTAAATTATCAAGCTCGACTTCCATCCGTCCGAGTTTGACTTCTTCGTCTTTTAAGAGCGTTGTTTTTTGTTTATACAGACGTTTCATTTCTTTCAGCTCACGCTCATACGTATCAAGCCCATGCTGAAGCTTGATGCGCTGATCGCGCCTTAATGCAATCAGTTCGATCGTTTTCGTTTTGTCATTCAATTTATGTTTTGCTGCCTCTTCCAGCTTTTCTTCGCCGCTGGTGCTAGATGACATCTCTGACGTTAAGAAGCTTAAGTCTTCTTTTGCTTCTTTTAACGCAAGCTCTGTTTCAGTGAGCTCTTTCTTTAATCTGGCAAGGTTGTCCTCTTCCCCCTTGCAAGCCTGCTCTTTTTTGGCCGCAGCGATCTTCAGCTCAGTCAGCTCGTTGGAGAGAGACTCTTTCGTTGAGGATTGCGTTTGTTTTTGTTTTGTCAGTCTGTCTATGTCCTCTTCAAGCTGTTTCATCTTTTCAGATACGGCAGAGAGCTCTTCTTCAAGCTTGCGTTTGCGCGCTTTTTTCTCTTCATCGCTTTCAGACAGAGCAGATTTTTCTTGGTCATAGAGCTCTAAATGGGTATTGATATTTTTCTCGGCAACTTGAAGTTCGTACAGCTGGCCTTTCACATCCTGCTGCTTTAACCTTAAGCCTTCCCCGGTTTCTCTTAAGTCAGCCAGTTTTTTCTCCATATCCTGAATGGATTGCTTAAGGGTTTTGACCTCTTGTTCAAGCAGTGCTGTTTTCTCTTCCATTTCAGCGAGCCGTTTCGTCACATCTTCTAGCTCCCGGCTTCTTCCAAGGAGGGAGTTATTTTTCTTTTTAACCGCGCCGCCCGTCATTGAACCACCGGGGTTCACAACATCTCCCTCAAGGGTTACGATGCGGTACCGGTGCCCGAGAAGCTTCGCAAGCTCGTTTGCACCCTTTAAGTCCTCTGTGATCAGAACGGTTCCAAGAAGATTCTGGATGACGCTTCGATACGCAGAATCAAATGTGACAAGTTCACTGGCAACCCCGAGAAATGATGAATGTCGGGCGGCTGTTTCCGCGTCACGGCTTTGAAGCTGGCGGTCTCTAATAACAGAAAGAGGCAGAAACGTCGCCCGGCCGAAGGAATTCTGCTTTAAATATTGAATCGCTTTTCGGGCAGATTGTTCATCGTCGGTCACGACATGCTGAGCAGAAGCGCCGAGCGCTATTTCAATGGCCGTTTCATACTTCTGTTCTGTAGAAATCAGCTCAAGAACCGCTCCGCGAATTCCACCAAGGCGCTCTTTCGCTTTTAGCACTTCTTTAACACCTTGATAAAAGCCAGAAAAATCTCCCTGCATCGTCTCAAGCATGTCCTTTTTTGATCTCGCTTGCTGAACGTATTGGTATGCCTGATACAGAGCGGATTCATTTTTTTCGTATTGACGCTTTTTCTGCTCATATTTTGTCTGCATATCACGATATGCACCGACTTGACTGTGAATCTCCTGCTCAATTCGGGCAAATTCCGTTTCACATGCGGCTTTACGCGCAGAAATATCACGCCGTTCCTGCAGGTGCTTTTCATTGTTGTCCGCGAGTCTCTGCAATGTGACAGCGGATTGGGACATCTGGTCATCAAGAAGCTGGAGTTCGTTGCGTATCGAAGCCTGGCTGTTTAACAGCTCAAAATAATCACTTTTCAGCTGCTCGATTTTCTCTTCGACATTTTCATTGTGAAGACTGAGAGCCTGCTGTTTTTCTTTTACTTGCGCCCTTAACTGCTTCACCTCAGCCTGAAGCGTTTCGAAGACAGCTTCCTGCTTCGAAAGCTCTTCTTTCAGAACCGTTTCTTTTTGCTGAAACTGAACGATGGCTTCTTCAAGCTGTTCTTGGTTTTGCACAGCGTTTTTCTTTCGTTCTTTCAGGACTTCTTTACGGCCTTCAAGCTTTTCCAGCTCCTCACTAGTTACCAGTAAAACTTGCTGGAGCTCATCTACTGACTCATCAAGCGCTTGTATTTTGTCCCTTGTATCCTCAATCTTTGCTTCTTTCGCAGAAATAGCAGACGATTCAGCAAGCTCTTCTTCTTTTGCCATCTGCACTTTCTCTTTAAGAGTCGACCATTTACCATGCAGCTCTTCGATATCATAGGCAGTCAGCGCAATTTCAACATGCTCCAGCTCTTTCTTTTTCTCAAGGTAGTCTTTCGCTATTGAAGCTTGAATTTTAAGAGGTTCAACCTGTCCTTCAAGCTCATGTAATATATCTTCTACCCGATTTAGATTGTCCTGTGTCTCAAACAGTTTATTTTCTGCTTTTTTCTTTCTCGTTTTATATTTAAGCACCCCGGCCGCTTCTTCAAAGATACTGCGGCGATCCTCCGCTTTGCTGCTCAGGATCTCTTCCACTTTCCCTTGGCTGATAATAGAAAATGCTTCTTTACCAAGCCCAGAGTCCATAAATAAATCAATAATATCTTTCAAGCGGCATGGCTGATTGTTAATCAGAAACTCACTCTCACCTGATCTGTACACACGTCTTGTGACACTCACCTCGTGGAAGTCAATTGGCAAGAAATGATCATCATTATCAAGAGTAAGCGTAACTTCAGCTAGATTTAATCGCTTTCTTGAATCACTCCCGGCAAAAATAATGTCCTCCATTTTTCCGCCGCGAAGAGAGCGTGCCGATTGTTCGCCGAGAACCCAGCGAATGGCATCCGTGATGTTGCTTTTTCCGCTTCCGTTCGGCCCGACAACCGCTGTCACGCCTTTAACGAAGTCTACGGAAATCCGTTCTGCAAATGATTTAAATCCTATAACGTCTAAACGTTTGAGGAACATAGCGATCCTCCTTATGTAATAAGTATTTCAATTCTATCATAAACATTGGTGAAATAAGACGGCATACATACTGAAATCCCCCTGAGTCATAAGGGGGATTTTATTGTTTCGTATGGTGTTTTTGCAATTTAGCTAAAGCTTCCTGAGCAGCGTGCTGTTCGGCTTCTTTCTTTGAACGGCCGTTTCCGACTCCGAGTGGTTCACCTTTTAGAGATACGATGGCTTCAAATTCACGGTTGTGCGCAGGTCCTTTTTCGTTGGAGATTTTATACTCCAGAGAGCCTTTGCCGTCCCGCTGCACGTATTCCTGCAGCTGGCTTTTGAAATCCATCACATGAGAAAAAGCACCATCGTTAATTTTAGGGAACACATAAACTTTTAAGAAACTTTCGACCGGCTCTAATCCTTGGTCAAGGTACAAGGCTCCGATAAATGCCTCAAAAACATCCGCCAATAGAGCAGGACGCTTTCTTCCGCCTGTCATTTCCTCGCCTTTACCCAACAGGACAAGATCGCCGAATGACAGCTCGTGAGCCAATGAAACGAGAGACGGTTCGCAAACAATTGCGGCTCTCAATTTCGTCAAATCTCCTTCACTCATAGCCGGGTATTTGGCAAATAAGAATCTGGAGATCGTCAGTTCCAAAACAGCGTCACCTAAAAATTCAAGCCTTTCATTATCTTCATACGGCTTTTTCCGATGCTCATTCACATAAGATGAATGTGTAAATGCTTGATACAAAAGCTTTTCATTTTGAAAGTGAACCGAAATCCGTTCTTGAAACTCTTTAAATTGTTCTACTTTTTTATAGAACTTTTTTTTATCTTTATAATGTGAGTGTTTTGACATAGTAACCTCCATAGGCACATCAGGTTCACCGCGCTTCTCTGACTAAACCGGATACAGCGCGCGTAAAAGCGGCATGCTGTAATAACTGCACGAATAAAGGGCTAAAGCCCCGCGTTTCGGCGGGACTTTTAGCATCAGCTTATTGCTGGTTTTGTATGTAGTTCACAGCGTCGCCGACTGTTGCAATCTTTTCAGCATCTTCGTCAGAAATCTCCATATCAAACTCGTCTTCAAGTTCCATAACAAGCTCAACTACATCTAGGGAATCAGCACCTAAGTCTTCCTTGAAAGAAGCTTCAAGTTTGACGTCTGCTTCATCAACGCCAAGGCGATCTACGATGATTTTCGTTACACGCTCTAATGTGTCTGCCATAGCAATTCACCTCCCCTCAAGTATTATAGTGGATTCGTTTTTAAAAAACTAGAGAAACTATGATGAAATTTTCGAGAAAAAACTTACATCACCATTCCGCCGTCAATATGAAGCGTTTGGCCTGTCATATAACGGGCTCCCTCTGAAGCTAGGAACGTGACAACACTGCTGACATCGCTAGGTTCACCAAAGCGCGCGAGCGGAATTTGTTTCAGCATTTCGTCTTGAACGTCTTTTGCAAGTTTATCTGTCATATCAGTTGAGATAAATCCTGGCGCTATTGCGTTTACCGTAATATTTCGGCTGGCGAGCTCTTTAGCAGAAGACTTGGTTAAACCGATGACGCCGGCTTTTGCAGCCACGTAGTTGGCCTGTCCAGGGTTTCCGCTGACGCCGACGATAGACGATACGTTAATAATGCGGCCTGAACGCTGTTTCATCATTTGTCTTGTAACAGCTTTTGTGCAGTTGAAAACACCCTTCAGGTTAATGTTAATGACGTCATCCCATTCGTCTTCTTTCATTCTCATGATGAGATTGTCTCTTGTAATTCCCGCATTATTAACTAGAATGTCAATCGTAGAAAAAACAGACAATGTTTCTTTTATCATGTTTTGTACATCTTCGGGATTTGATACATCCGCTTTTACAGCAATTGCGTTTCTGCCCATTGATTTGATTTCATCTACCACTTCATTTGCTTTCGCTTCATTGCCGGAGTAGTTCACGACAACATTTGCTCCGCTTTTTGCCAGATCAAGGGCGATTGAGCGGCCGATTCCGCGGGATGCGCCAGTGACAATAGCCGTTTTATCATTAAGCATTATCATTCTCCTCCTTAAGCGTTTGAATTGCCAGCTCGATCGTTTCCGGATCTGATACAGCAATTGTTTTTAACCGTCTATTTACTTTTTTCACAAGGCCTGAAAGCACTTTTCCGGGACCGATTTCAATAAAAGTCGTAACACCCTCTGCGATCAGCTTGTTAATGCTTTCCTCAAAACGAACCGGAGAGTAAAGCTGCTCAATAAGTTTTTCTTTGATATCTGCTTTTTCAGTCATCACGTCAGCAGAAACATTTGAGATGACCGGAATGTCAGCGTCTTTTATGTCACAGGCGTCCAATACCTCTTTCAGCTTTTCAGCAGCCGGTTTCATCAGTTCAGAATGGAACGGACCGCTTACTTCAAGCGGAATTGCGCGTTTTGCGCCGTTCTCTTTTGCCAGTTCAGATGCAAGCTCAACCCCTTTAGCTGTTCCGGAAATGACGATTTGGCCAGGACAGTTGAGATTCGCAAGCTGTACAAGGTTGCCTTCCTCTGTGACTTTATCGGTTACTTGCTTTAATGCTTCAGCATCCATGCCGAGAATCGCAGCCATTGCTCCTTCGCCAGCCGGTACCGCTTCATTCATAAACTCTCCGCGTTTTCTGACGGTATAAACAGCATCTTTGAAAGACAGAGCGCCAGCCGCAACCAGTGCAGAATATTCACCAAGGCTGTGTCCTGCTGTGAAATCAGGTGTAATGCCAGATTCTTTAAATTTCTCAAGAACAGCGATGCTTGTCGTAAGCAAAGCAGGCTGCGCATTGTATGTAAGTGTTAATTCTTCAGCAGCCCCCTCAAAAATAAGCGAGCTGAGCTTTGTTTCTAACGTTTCATCGGCTTCATCAAACAGACGCTTTGCAGCAGGCACCTGCTCATAAAGCTCTTTTCCCATGCCGATAAATTGTGATCCCTGACCCGGGAATAAAAATGCAATCTTACTCATGATGTAAAAACCTCCAGACTACTCATCTGTTTTTTCTTCTTTCACTTCTTCCTGAATGAGCGCAGCCACATTTTGGCTGACCATCTCTCTTGCTTGCCGAATCGCATGGAATACAGCATTTGAATCTGAAGAGCCGTGCGCCTTGATCACAGGCGCTTTTAAGCCAAAAAGACTTGCTCCGCCATAATTCGAATACTCCATATTCATTTTCATTTCTTTCAATTTTGGCTTCAGCACAGCTGCTGCAAGCTTGGATGTCAAAGTAGACGTCATTACGTCTCTCATCATTTTAAAAATAGACAACGCAGAGCCTTCCAGCGTTTTGAGTGTAACATTCCCGGTAAAGCCGTCTGTTACTACAACATCCGCCACATCATCTAAAAGGTCTCGCGCTTCCACGTTTCCGATAAAATTGATGTTTGCTGTTTCTTTTAAAATTTGAAACGTCTGCTTCGTCAGTTCGTTTCCTTTTTTATCTTCTGTTCCGACATTTAAAAGTCCGACTCTCGGTGAAGTGACACCGCGCACTTGCTGAGAATAAACAGAACCCATGATGGCATATTGAACGAGGTGCTCCGGTTTGGCATCGACATTGGCGCCGACATCAAGGAGAAGAAATCCGTCTCCCGAAACAGTCGGAAGTGTCGGGGCAAGCGCCGGACGGTCAATTCCTTTAATTCTTCCGACAATAAAGAGACCGGCTGTCATTAATGCACCGGTATTTCCTGCTGAAATGCAGGCGTCAGCTCTGTTTTCCGCAACCTCCTGCGCCATAAGAACCATAGATGAGTTCTTTTTTCTTCGCACGGCACGGACAGGTTCATCCGTAGGCTCAATCACTTCATCTGCGTGCAGCACCGTGATGCGATCTGATGTAGTTGTTAAATGTGATTCTATCGTTGTTTTGTCACCGACAAGTGTGATATGGAGATCATCAAATGCCTCTATACCTTTTATAACTCCGTCAATAACAGCTTTGGGAGCGTGGTCTCCTCCCATTGCATCTACAGCTATTCTCATGCATGCTCCACCTTTATGAATGTTTTGAACGATACATGTCAAAGCGTCCAGAAAAAACAATTTCTTCGCCAACGTAGCTGTTCACTTCGACAACCGTTCTTCCTTTTTCTTTTTCGACAGCCGTCACTTTCGCTTTTGCTACGACACGTTCACCCTGCTTTACCTGTCTTGTAAAGCGGATGTCTGCACTTGCAGTCAGCGCCAGCTCGTCATCAATGACTGCAACTGCCAAAGAATTCGCCTGTGCAAATAAATGGTGTCCTCTCGCAATCTGATTCCGGCTGAACACGTGCTCCTGTTTTATTTCTAAAATGGATATCGCCTGATCATCCAGCTCAAGGTCAATAATTTCTCCGATAACTTCATCAAGTGACAGAGACTTCACTTCGTCCTCAAGTGTTTTCTCTGCCACGTTCTTAATTCTTTCTCTCAGTTCAGGTATGGAAAGCTCTAAGCGGTCCAAACGTATCGTCTGGATGCTCACCCCGAATTTACCCGCTAATTCTTCATCTGTAATAAAGGGGGTTGCTTGAATCGTCTGCTGAAGTAATTCCTGGCGTTCTCTCTTATTTCTTCTCATATCTAAACACCATCCGGACAATTAAGACTAGGTACTAATAGTAGTATATAATTTCATAGATTGGAATGCAACGATTGTTTCTGGCTGAACACCAAAAACTTCTGATACTCAGCTTAATTTTTCCCCGTCCATTACTCCGCTCTTCAGCAATTCATCTCTTAACACAGCGTATTCCGGCTCCTTCCAGAACGCGTCAGAAGCCACAAGATTCGCAGCATCCTGCCTTGCCGTTTCAAGCGCTCTGTAATCATGAACCATGTCCGCCACTTTAAATTCCGGCATTCCGCTTTGTTTTTTCCCGAAGAAATCACCGGGACCTCTCAGTTCCAGATCCTTTTCAGACAGCTCGAAACCGTCATTGGTCTCCGACATGATCCTCATCCGTTCTTTCCCTGTTTCTGATTTTGGATCAGCCATCAGAATACAGAAAGATTGATGCTCACCCCGTCCAACACGGCCGCGCAGCTGGTGAAGCTGTGATAGTCCGAAACGGTCGGCGTCATAAATCACCATAATTGTTGCATTCGGAACATTCACGCCAACCTCCACAACAGTGGTTGATACGAGAATTTGACAGTGATTTGCGCTGAATTCTCTCATGACCTGGTCTTTTTCATCGGAATGCAGCTTTCCATGCATAAGGCCGACATTCCATTTTCCCCGAAAAATATCAGAAAGCATATTGTACACGTCAATGGCGTTTTGCACATCAAGCTTGTCTGATTCTTCAATCAGCGGACAGATGATATAAGCCTGCCTGCCTTGCTTTAATTCTTTTTCGACAAATGCCAATATACGATCCAGCATGTCATGTTTTACCCAATAGGTTTCGATTCTCTTTCGTCCAGCCGGCATCTCATCGATGACAGATACATCCATTTCACCGAACACTGTGATCGCTAACGTTCTTGGGATTGGAGTGGCTGTCATAAAGAGAACATCGGGATCCTGCCCTTTGTTCCGAAGCTTTTTGCGCTGCTCAACTCCAAATCTGTGCTGTTCATCAGTAATAACGAGACTCAGCGCCTTAAACTCCACCTCGTCTTGGATTAAAGCGTGGGTTCCTACAAGAATATCAATCTCACCCGCCGCAAGACGCTCAAGCAGTTCTTTTCGCCGCTTCCCTTTAACAGAGCTTGTCAAAAGAGCAACGCTGACGTCCCATTTTTCAAATAGCGAAACGAGCGAATCAGCATGCTGCTCGGCCAGAATTTCTGTCGGCACCATGAGCGCTCCTTGGTATCCGGATAGGATCGCGGCATACAGTGCAATGGCGGCGACTGCCGTTTTTCCTGATCCAACGTCCCCTTGAAGAAGACGGTTCATTCTGTATGGAGAAGACATGTCTGCTGTTATTTCGCGAAGAACGCGTGACTGGGCGTTTGTGAGGGGAAACGGGAGGCTTTTGATAAATCTCATGAGTTCTTCGTTTGAAAAACGCTGCCGTATCCCTTGTGTCTGCTCTCTTTCCGCCTTTCGGAACGCCTGCATTTTCAACTGAAACAACAAAAATTCTTCATAAACAAACCGCCGTCTGGCAAGCTTTAATGCTTCCCTTGTTTCAGGCTGGTGCATTGCTTTTAACGCTTGATAATAGTCAGGCAGTTTATAGCTTTTTCTTAGCTTTTCCGGAAGAGGATCAGGAAGTGAGTCTGCATATTGGGTCAGCGCCTGCTGAATAAACCGCCTCATCATTTTGACGGTAACATTTTCTTTCACAGAATACACTGGTTCAATGCTTTTGTCTTCTTGATGCGGCCCGTTTTTCAACTCCTGAACAGAGATGGTTTGGCGGTGCTTGTCCCATTTACCTGAAACCGTCACCACAGAGCCGAGCGAAAGCTGCTTCTTCAAATAAGGCCGGTTAAAACATACGGCTGTAATTAAATAGTGGCCGACCAGAAGCCTGAATGTCAGCCTGTTTCGTTTTTTTCCGTAATAGGTAAGAGAAGGCTCTGAATGAACCTTCCCTTCAACTGTGACTCTTTCATCATGCTTTACTTCTTCTAAATCCCTCAGCTCGTAGTCATCATAGCGATAAGGGAAATAATTCAGAAGATCAGAAATGTCATAAATACCGAGTTCGTGTAATGTTTTTTCTGTTTCCGGCCCAATACCCTTAATGTTAGCTATACTAGTTTGCTGATGTTGTTTCACGTGAACCTAGCGCTCCTCCGAAAATTTTTTTCTCTAATTCTCTTCCTGTCGGTGTTGCCGCTAAACCGCCCTGGCCTGTTTCTCTAAGTGCAGTTGGCATCGTTTGGCCTATTTTATACATGGCATCGATAACCTCATCACATGGAATACGGCTTGTAATGCCCGCCAATGCCATATCAGCGGCAATCATTGCATTTGACGCGCCCATCGCATTCCGTTTCACGCAAGGCACCTCAACAAGCCCTGCAACAGGGTCGCACACGAGGCCTAGCATATTTTTTAATGTAATGGCCATGGCTTCCGCGCTTTGTTCGGGTGTTCCTCCTGCCATTTCAACAATGGCCGCAGCCGCCATGCCTGAAGCTGATCCAACCTCTGCCTGACATCCTCCGGCGGCGCCGGAAATGCTTGCGTTATTAGCCACGACAAATCCGAAAGCCCCGGCCGTAAACAAAAAGCGGATCATTTGTTCTCTTGTTGGATTCAGCTTTTCTTTTACAGCAAATAACGTACCGGGCACCACACCGGCAGAACCTGCAGTCGGTGTCGCACAGATGGTTCCCATTGCTGCATTTACTTCATTTGTTGCAACGGCTTTCGATACAGCATCTAAAATCAGCGGGCCAGACAGGCTTTTTCCTGATCGAATATAGGCCTGCAATTTAACGGCATCTCCGCCTGTTAAGCCCGTTTGGCTCGTAACTCCCTCGAGTCCTTTCTGAACCGCCGCTTCCATAACAGACAGGTTATGATCCATCTGCTGAAAAATGTCCTCTTTTGTTTTTTCTGTTACTTCCATCTCTTGAGCTATCATCACATCAGAGATCAATATTTGTTTTTCTTTAGTAATCTCAATTAATTCTTTTACATTACGAAACATAACTGGCTCCTCCTGACCCTTTTCGCTAGTCAGCAATCTTTGTCACTTGAATAATATTCGGCAGCTTCGACAGCTCGTCGAGAATGTGGTCGTCAATATTTTGGTCGACCTCTATTGTCATCAGCGCAAGCTGGCCGATATCTTTCCGGGCTACTTCCATATGTCCTACGTTGATTGAAAATTTCGCCAGAACATTGGCAACACCGGCAATTGTGCCAAACTTGTCATTATGAACAACTAATATGGCCGGATGATTTCCTGACAGCCGGAGCTCAAAACCATTCAATTCTGTGATTTCAATCTTTCCTCCGCCAATCGAAATACCCGTCAGTTCCAGCTCACCCTTTTCATCAGAAATGGTGATTTTTGTTGTGTTCGGATGGACCGGGACTGCGTCTTCTACCCGAAACTCTATATCAATTCCTTTAGCTTCTGCAATTTGTATAGCGGTTTTAATCCGTTCATCGAATGTATCAAAATCAAGCAATCCGCCGATAATCGCGACATCTGTGCCGTGGCCCTTATACGTTTCCGCAAACGAGCCGTAAAAAGATACAATGATGCGCTCAGGCTCTCTGCCAAATAAACTTCTGGCCACTCTCCCGATTCTAGCAGCTCCCGCTGTATGAGAGCTGGACGGACCGATCATAACCGGGCCGATAATATCAAAAACGCTTCTGTATTTCATGCTATTCCTCCTTATGAACCAGAGCTTATTAGCGCTTTGCTTCTAGACTAATTGATCAGATATAAAATGGCAAGCGGGCGCGTTACAGCGCTGCCGCACTTAAAAGCAGACATAAGAATAGAAGGGCAAATTGCCCTTCTATTCTGCTGAAACTATATACGAATACAGAGGCTGTTTCCCATTGTGGATCTCAACCTCAATCTCCTCGTACTTTTCACTGAGAAACGCTTCAAGCTGCTCAGCTTCTTCCTGAGACGCATCCTCACCATATAGAATGGTCACGATTTCATCATCTTCTCCGATCATTTCTGACAGCAGCATTTTCGCGGCTGACAGCTGATTTTCAGAAGTGCCGATAATCGTTCCATTCAGAATGCCCATAAAGTCGCCTTTTTTAATATCTTTACCGTCAATATGAGTATCTCTGACTGAGAACGTCACCTGTCCGCTTTTTACTTGCTGAATGGCGCTTAGCATATTGGCCTCGTTCGCTTCAGCTTCTTGATCCGGGTTAAAAGCCAGCAGGGCTGACATCCCTTGCGGAACCGTTTTAGCAGGAATGACAAAAACCTGTTCATCCACTACGCTGGCCGCTTGGTTAGCAGCCATGATAATGTTGGAGTTGTTAGGCAGGATAAATACCGTATCTGCATTTACAGACTTCACGGCATCAACAATATCCTCAGTGCTTGGGTTCATGGTCTGGCCGCCTTCAATCACAACAGAAGCGCCAATGCTTTTGAATAGGTCTGAAATTCCTTCTCCCATCGCCACAGTCACAATGCCATACGGCTGCTTTGCCGGCGGTATTTCGTTGTCTGCAGGTTTGCTTTCTTGACTGATGATAGAGGTATGCTGTTCTCTCATATTTTCTATTTTTATTTTGATCAATTCACCGTAATGCTGGGCGTAGTTTAACACGTTTCCCGGCTCTTCAGCATGAATATGAACCTTCGCCAGCGATTCATCCGCAATCACAAGCAGAGAATCTCCGAACTGGCTGAGGTCTTGCCTGAACGTGCCTTCGTCGAACTCTCTTTTTGTCTGATCAAGCCTAACCATCACTTCGGTACAGAATCCAAATTCAATATCTTCGGTATTCATCATGCTTTGCGCGCTCTTGTGATGCTCTGCGCTGACCATGTCGTCAAGTGACGGAAGAACTGCTTTCTGAGGTACAGTTTCACCTTTTAATGAAGCAAGGAAACCTTCATACACACAGAGCAGGCCTTTGCCCCCGCTATCGACAACTCCTACTTCCTTTAGGACAGGTAGCAATTCAGGGGTGCGGTTTAAAGACGCCTCTGCTTCTTCTGTCACTGCAATCATCAGCGCAGTGATATCGGTTTCTTTTTCTGCTAAGATCATCGCTTTTTTTGCAGCGTCTTTTGCAACTGTTAAAATGGTGCCCTCTACAGGTTTCATGACAGCTTTATACGCCATGTCTACACCTGCTTGCAGCGCAGCGGCAAACTCAAGTGCATTAATTTCTTTTTTCGTTTCAATGCTTTTGCTAAATCCGCGGAACAATTGGGATAGGATAACTCCTGAATTTCCGCGTGCTCCCATGAGCAGCCCTTTAGATAACGCGGAACCCACCTTCCCGATATCATCCGTATCCATTTGTTCAACTTCTCTTGCTCCGGAAGTCATCGACAGGTTCATATTTGTTCCCGTATCACCGTCCGGCACCGGAAACACGTTCAGTGCATCAACTGCACTGGCGTTTTGAGACAGATTCTGCGCTCCCGCAAGAATCATCTCGGCAAAGGTTCTGCCGTTTAATGTTCTGATAGACAATCCTACTCCTCCTAACTACGGGTTCGTCACTCGTACGCCTTGGACATAAATATTGACAGAGTCCACTGCCAGTCCGATGGTTTGATTTACTGTGTACTTTACTTTTGTTTGGACATTATGTGCCACTTCAGAAATTTTCGTGCCGTAGCTGACAATGATATACATGTCGATATGTATCTGTTCTCCTTCTTGGCGAACTTGGACACCCCTGCTGAAATTCTCTTTCCGAAGGATTTCAGTCAGTCCGTCTTTAATCTGGTTTTTAGAGGCCATGCCGACAATGCCGTAACAGTCAACCGCCGCGCCTCCTGCAACCATCGCGATGACTTCATTAGATATATCAATCTGTCCGTACTTCGTTCTTAATTCAATGGACACACTAGTTCCTCCTTCGAATGCATAGAGTTACAGCTATTCTACTATATGGTTTCCATTATGAAAAGACCAGGCAATAATCGCTGGCCGTACCTCTACATATACTATAGCGCTGCTGTTTCCGCAAGATGTCAAGTGAATTTTCTTGAAAGATGATGAAACAATAGTTGCAAACGTTTTTTAGCTGTGGTAAATTATTTAAAGTATCCATATCGAAAGCATCTAAGATTATATGAATGTTAAAAAGTAGATGTTTTGTGCAAGTGAGGAGGGAAACAAATGGCACGTAAATGCGTTATCACAGGTAAAAAAACAACAGCTGGGAATAACCGTTCTCACGCAATGAACGCTTCTAAGCGCACTTGGGGCGCGAATCTTCAAAAGGTTCGTATCCTTGTGAACGGAAAACCTAAAAAAGTATATGTATCTGCTCGAGCTTTGAAATCCGGTAAAGTTGAGCGTGTATAACAAAATGAACGCCTGCCCCGATATGTGGCAGGCGTTTTTATGTGGTGAAAGAGGGCTTTGAACCCCTGGGCCTTAATCTTTTCTAAATGAGCCCAGCATCGCCCGGACAATTCCTCCTAAAAACTTCGGCAATTTAATGGTGTAAAATTTCATTTTTGTCCCCTCCTATAACGTCCCGTAACCGCCTTGTTCATTGTTTTCAGCAATTGAATGAAAGCACATGCTTAATCCGTGCTTCTTATCATTATTAATATGCCTTTTGCAAACGAAAAAGTACCTCGTGAATGAATGAGTTCGTTACTAATACATAGTGTTGAACCGAGCGTAATATGACAATTATTTAGAGGATATTTAAAACCGGTCAGGGTCAGCTCATGTATGTCTTCGGAAAACGGTATGAAGGAGATATATCGCTTATTTTCATCCTTCTCAATATCATATTCACCAGGAGGGAACATTTGAATATGATTTTGTTTGTCTATCAGCCTAATTTTTATGTTCGTTTTTACACCTCTATACAGTAGCTGAATGTTTCCTAAAAAATGATCAGCTCTGCCGCCTGTAATGCCGAAAATCTGAATAATATCCGGCTGCTTTTCCAGCGCCCAATCAAGGGCGAGGTCTAAATCTGTTTGATCTTTTTCTGCTTGATACACATGAAGGGCGGGAGCGGCTTTTTCTATTCGCCGGCGTTCTTGCTCCGTTATGCTGTCAAAATCTCCGAAGGCTTCAACAGGAATGATCCCGGCATCTAAGAGAGTGACGGTGCCTTTGTCAACACCGATCCAAAGCGTGTGTTCATCCGTATAGCCGGTTAGATCGGGAATGAGATTTTTCGGGCCTCCCGCAACGATATTAATTGTTTTCATCTCTGATTCCTTTCTCTGCATACAGGAAAAAGAGCTTAGGCTATTGTATGCCCAGCTCTTTTCTAAAGCTGCTTATTTACTTCCTCTGATTTCAGAAATTGCTTTTTTGCGGTCAGACTGCCCATAAACAGCTGAACCGGCAACGAGTAAATTTGCGCCCGCTTCAATGACGAGCGGAGCGGTTTCTTTGTTGACGCCGCCGTCTACTTCAATTAACAGATCTTTTTTTCCTTTTTCATCCGCCATTCGCTTAACCTCTTTTATCTTAGGAAGGACTGAATGAATAAATTTCTGGCCGCCGAAGCCCGGGTTCACCGTCATTAAAAGAACAAGATCAAGATCGTCGAAAACATGCTCGATGACTTGAACAGGAGTATGCGGGTTTAGAACTACTCCGGCCTTCACTCCTTGCTCTTTAATGAGCTGGATGGTACGGTGCAGGTGCGGACATGCCTCAGCATGTACAGACAGGATATCTGCGCCTGCTTTCGCAAAAGCCGGGATATAACGATCCGGCTCTTCTATCATTAAATGGACATCAAGCGGCAGATCCGTTACCGGCCGGACTGCTTCTACAATCAGCGGACCGATTGTGATATTCGGGACAAAATGGCCGTCCATAACATCAATATGAATACAATCGGCTCCGCCTTTTTCTACATCTTTAATCTCATTGCCTAAAGCGGCAAAATCAGCGGAAAGAATAGATGGTGCAACCTTTATCATTATGCTAATACCTCGGCTTTCTGTCTTTAATCTCCGTCATAAATTCAACATAATGGTCATAGCGATACTGCTTTAATTCCCCGTCTCCAACAGCTTGTTTCACCGCGCATTTCGGCTCTTTCAGATGTAAACAGCCTCTAAATTTGCATGAAGCGCTTTTTTCTCTGATATCTGGGAAGGTATAGCCCAGCTCTTCTTCCTCAATGTCTGTAAATTCAAGCGAGCTGAATCCCGGCGTATCTGCAACCAAACCTCCGGACGTGTGAATCAGCTCCACGTGGCGGGTTGTGTGTTTCCCGCGGCCCAAATGCTCGGAAATCTCGTTTGTTCTCAATCCGAGCTCCGGACTGATCGCGTTGAGAAGCGAGGATTTTCCAACACCGGACTGACCGGCAAATACCGTTGTTTTATCCTGAAAATGCGGGATGATGTCCGTTAAACTGTCTTGGTCCTTAGAGGAGGTAAGGTATACGTCATAACCAATATTCCGATAGTCTTCTGCATAGGCTTGTATCGTATCTTCTGTATCTTGATCTTCAATCAGATCCATTTTAGTAATGCATATAATCGGCTGAATATCATTGGCCTCAACGAGAACCAGGAAGCGGTCGAGCAATGCCGTGCTGAAAGAAGGCTGAACCGCTGAGAAAACAAGGACCGCTTGATCAACGTTGCAAATTGGCGGCCTGATAAGCTCGTTGGTTCTTTCTTTAATTTCCATTAAATATCCTTCTTTGTCATTTTCAGCTTGATACACAACATAATCACCGACAAGAGGGGTAATTTTGTTTTTTCTGAAAATGCCTCTTCCTCTGCATTGTATTACTTTATCTGAATCCTCTGATTCATCCAGTACATAGTAAAAGCCGCTTAGCGCCTTAATAATTTTGCCCTCAGGCATATTTTCCCTCCTTGTTATTCATCTTTCGGATACTCAATGGTTTTGTAGCTGACAACTTTATTGTTTACCATTACTTGATAGTACCCTTTTTGGCCGGGTTCAATCTTTAGTTCGATCGTTCGTTCAGTCGGCTCTTTTATCTTAAATTCTTCGTAAGTGTCAGAGATGCTGTGATCCGCATCGTCAACCGCGATTTGCACTTGAAGCTCGTCCCCTTCATTTTCTGGTTCGTAGGGGATCTTGACCTTTTCTTTCACTGTTTTCGCAGGTTTTTTCTCTGGTCCGAGAGAGAATGTCACTTCAACTTCGTTTCCCGGCTTTACTGCCGTACCTGCTGCTGGTTTTTGTTTGACAACCTGTCCTTCTGGAACATCATCTGAGTATGCTTCTTTTTCTACAAGCTTCAATCCGTTGTCTTCCAGATATCCAGACGCTGCTTCTTTACTATAGGTTTTCAAGTCTCTAAGCGTAATGTCTTCGGGTCCGATACTGACTGTAAGTTTGACTTGATCTTCACTCGGGACAAGCTCAGTCCCTGCTGAAGGATTTTGGTCAATGACAGTGCCCGCATTTTTCTCGTCATTCACTTCATTTACTGTTACATGTTTAAACCCTTGGTCCTTCAACGCTTTTTTTGCCTGGTCGACCGTTTGGCCTGTCACATCACCGATCTCCGTTTTTGCTTTTCCGGTGCTCTTATAAAGGGTGACCGTGGCGCCTTCTTTGACTGTGGTATCCGCTTTAGGATCCGTTTTTACCATCAGGCCCTCTTCAATTTTTTCATCTGAGATTTCCAACAACTCGGAATCAACCTGTAAACCTTCTTTTTCCAAGAGCCCTGCGGCTTTTTCGTATTCCATTCCGGAGACATCAGGTATTTTGACATCCTTAGGCATGAAAAGCGACGGAAAAACAGTGACAGCAAGAATTCCAGCTGTGATAAAAACGAGGCATATCGTGAGCAAAACCCACGGCCACTTTTTTCTTTTACCGTTCTTCTTTGTTTTGTTTTCTTGTGCGGTTGTCACTTCAGCTTCTTTTTCGCCAGCAGCTTTAGCGAGTTCTTCATCTTTAATGATAGGTATCGCTTTTGTCATTTCTTCATCTTCTTGAATCGTAAATCTCTTTTCATTGAGTCTGTCGGCATCAAAAGCTGTTTTTATGTCTGCTTCCATGTCTTCAGCCGTTTCGTAGCGATGAAAAGGATCTTTGGCAGTTGCCTTGAGTATGATGTTTTCAACGCTTTGGGGGACCGATGGATTCCACCTTTTTGCCGAAGGAGTTTCCGCTTGAAGATGCTTCAAGGCGATGCTGACTGCTGACTCTCCATCAAACGGAATACGGCCGGTTAAAAGCTCAAATAGAACGATTCCAAGCGCATAAATATCCGATTTCTTTGTGGCTAAGCCGCCCCGGGCCTGTTCAGGTGATAAGTAATGGACCGAGCCCAGAACTGAATTGGTATGGGTGATTGTGGTCGAACTTAGTGCCGTCGCAATTCCAAAATCCGTTACTTTGATATTTCCCATATGATCAATCAAAATGTTATGCGGCTTGATGTCTCTGTGAACAATCTGGTTTTGATGGGCATGAGCGATGGCTGAGACTATTTGCTCCATGATGTTCAGCGCTTCTTTAGGGTGAAGTGGCCCATTTGCTGTTATGTATTCTTTAAGCGTCATGCCTTCAACGTATTCCATGACAATATAATAAATATCATCTTCCTCGCCCAAATCGTAAATGCTGACAATATTCGGGTGATCGAGGCTTGATGCGGATTGGGCTTCTCTGCGGAAACGTCTGATAAATTCATTGTCATTTGCATAGTCAAACCGCAGGATTTTAATTGCGACTTCACGGTCTAGAATGATATCCTCAGCTAAATACACGTTGGCCATTCCCCCGCCGCCTATAACGCGGAGAATTTGGTAACGCCCGCTGATCCGCTTGCCGATTAGCACTGATCTTCACCCTCTTCAACTTGTAAAGCAAGCTCAAGCAAAACTGCTGTGATGTTGTCTTCTCCGCCGTTCTGATTGGCTTTGTCCACAAGCAGGTTTACTTTTTCCTGAGGAGCTGAATCGCTTTGCAGGATGTCTTTTAACTCAGTGCCTTCCACTTTATTCGTCAGTCCGTCAGAACATAGAAGCAGTTTGTCTCCGGGTTCTATATCAAAGGAACGGGTGTCAATACTGACTGACTGGTCTGTTCCAAGCGCCTTCGTCAACACATTTTTTCGCGGATGATGTTCAGCGTCTTCTCTGGAGATCTCTCCAGTGCGAACCAGTTCATTTACAAGCGAATGGTCTTCTGTCACTTGAACGAAATCATCGTCCTGAAGCAAATAGCATCTGCTGTCTCCGATATGGGCAACAGAAACCGTTTTCCCCGTAAAAAGTGCACATACAATCGTCGTCCCCATGCCTTGGCATTCTTCGTGGGCTTGAGCATGATCGTATATTTTGCTGTTTACCGAAAGAATCTGTTCAATGAGCCATTTTTCACATTCCGAGGGCGCAGTTGGAATCGTCTCTGCTTCATTCCATTTCTCCCCCATGGCTTTCACAGCCATCTTGCTCGCAACATCTCCAGCAAGATGGCCGCCCATGCCATCAGCGACAACCGCTAATATAAATTCATCTTTCCCCTTGAATATCCCCGCATCATCTTCATTATGCTGGCGGATTTTTCCTGTATCTGTTTTTAAGGCTGTTAACAACCCTCATCACCTCGTCTCGTCTTGACGCTCCTTCGCGCGAAGCTGACCGCAGGCTGCGTCAATGTCATGTCCTTGCTCTCTTCGGATTGTGACATTTACTCCGCGGGATTTCAGCGTTTTTTCAAAAGCAAAAATCTGATCACGCGGTGTGCGCACATAGTCCCGTTCAGGCACGTAGTTTACCGGAATCAAGTTCACGTGGCATTTGACTCCTTCCAGCAAGTCGGCAAGCTCTTCGGCGTGTTCCACCTGGTCGTTTACGCCTCCGAACAGCCCGTATTCAAAGCTGATGCGGCGTCCCGTTTTATTAATATAATATTTAACGGCTTCCATTAGATCAGGCAGTTTATATGCTCTGTTAATCGGCATCAAACGGCTTCTGATTTCTGTGTTCGGCGCGTGCAGAGAAATTGCAAAGTTAATCTGCATTTGCTGATCAGCAAATTCGTAAATTTTCGGGATGATTCCACTCGTAGAGACCGTAATATGGCGAGCACCGATATTCAGGCCCTTGTCATGGTTAATGATTTTCAAGAAAGCGAGCATTTCGTTAAAGTTATCAAAAGGTTCGCCGATTCCCATGATCACGACAGAGCTGACGCGTTCATCCGTTTCATCAAGAGCTTTTTGCACTTTGACTACTTGAGCGACAATTTCCCCCGCTTCAAGGTTTCGTTTTAAGCCTCCAAGCGTTGACGCACAGAATGTACAGCCAATACGGCAGCCGACTTGTGTCGTTACACATACAGAATTGCCATACTCGTGTCTCATTAAAACGGTTTCGATGGTATAACCGTCATGAAGCTCAAACAAAAACTTCATCGTACCGTCTTGAGAGGTTTGTTTAACAGCCGTTTTCAGCGTTGTTAACACAAAGTGAGTGTTTAATTTCTCACGCAGATCCTTTGAGAGGTTTGTCATTTCTTCAAAAGAAGATACGCGTTTTTCATATAGCCATTCAAAAATCTGAGCCGCACGGAACGGTTTCTCTCCGTTGTCTGTCAGCCATTGTTTAATTTCGTCTAATTCAAAAGAATAAATCGACGGACGCTCTGTCCGCAATTCTTTTCTTACTTTTGTTTTATTAAGTTCTGCCATTGCTTATCCCTTCTTTCTCATGCTGCAAATAAAGAAACCATCTGTTCCGAAATAATGAGGAAGGATCTGAAGCCTTCCATCCCGAACAAAGGGTCTCACCTTTTCAGGCAGCCGCTTTTCAAGAGACAAATCGGGTTCAAAATCAGGATGTTCTTGTATAAACGCATGTATTACTTCATCATTTTCTGTCCGGTCCATTGTACACGTACTGTAGACAAGAGTGCCACCTTTTTTTACTAATGGTGCGATTTCCCTCAGGATCGACAGCTGGATTTCAGCTAGACGGGCGCTGTCGTCAGGCTTTTTCGTGTATTTCATGTCCGGCTTTCTTCTGATAACACCGAAACCTGAGCACGGGGCATCGACCAATATTCGGTCAAACTGTTCGTTTTCAAACGTTTCCCCCGCTTTTCTAGCATCCATTGTTTCCGCATGAATGATTGTCAGGCCAAGCCGGTCTGCCGCTTCTTTGATCAGCTTCACTTTATGTTTGTGAAGATCAAGCGACGTAACGCTCCCCTTGTTCTGCATTAATTCTGCGATATGAGCCGACTTTCCGCCAGGCGCCGCACACGCGTCAAGCACTGTTTCATCAGGCTTAGGGTCAAGGGCGCGGGCGACGAGCATGGAGCTCTCATCCTGGATGGAAACTTCGCCGTTTTGGAAGAAATGAGTTCCGGCAATTGTTCCCTTTAAGAGCTTCACAGCATCTTCAGCGAGGTCGCCTTTTTCAACTTCGATTCCCTCAGCAGCCATTTGGTCAAGCAGCTCAGCTCTGTCTGCTTTCATTTGATTGACACGCAGCGTCTGCTTCGGCGGAATGAGATGGATGCGGCAAATCTTTTCCGCAGCTTCAAATCCATACGCATCCGCCCACTCTTTCACAAGCCACTCCGGATGGCTTGTTTCTGTCGCCAGCCGGCGTACAGGATCTTCGATCGCGTCAAAGGATGGAACACCTTCGCGCTGAATAGAACGGAGCACGCCGTTGACAAATGAAGCAATGCCTTTGTGTCCGCGGATTTTAGCAATCTCAACCGCTTCATGAATGGCTGCCCTGTCTGGAATCTTCTCTAAATACTCCATTTGATATAAGGATAGGCGAAGAAGCTGAATCACCCACGGCTTTACCTTTTGAGGCTTATTGATAAACGGTTTAAGCATATAATCAAGCGCGATCTTATTTTGTAATGTACCATAGACAAGTTCAGTCAAAAGCCCTCTGTCCTGATCACTCAGTTCATTTGATTTAATGACCGATTTCAGCAGCAGGTTGCTGTATGCCTGGTTTTGTTCTAATTTGATCAGCGCCTCAAGGGCGATGTCACGAACACTAGTTTTTTTCATTGTTTACTCCTAACACATCACCGACTTCAACATGAGCGCCTCGCACAAAGTCTTCGCCTTTCATTCGTTTTTTGCCTGCCGGCTGGAGTTCGGTTAATAACAGAGCCGTCTCGTTACCTGTGGCAACGATAATCCCTTCCTTTTCAACCGCAACGACTGTGCCTGGCTCAGCTTTGGTTGGTGCGGGTGTTTTTTTGGATTCCCACACTTTCAAGTTTTGTCCATTAAGCGTCGTATAGGCAACAGGCCATGGATTTAAGCCGCGGATCTGGTTGTAAAGCTCTTCGCCCGTTCTGGACCAGTCGAGCAGCTCTTGCTCTCTTTTAATGTTAGGCGCGTATGTCGCTTTCTCTTCATCCTGCTTTTCAGGTGAAATGCTGCCGGCAATAACGTTTGGAACCGTTTCTGACAATAGCTTCGCGCCAGCCGCGCTTAATTTATCGTGCAGTGTTCCGACATTGTCGGTTTCTTCAATGTCCACTTCCACTTTTGAGATCATATCGCCCGCATCCAATTTTTCTACCATATACATAATGGTAACCCCGGTTTTCTTCTTTCCCTGCAGAATGGAATAATGAATCGGAGCACCGCCGCGCAGTTCCGGCAAAAGGGATGCGTGAACGTTAATGCAGCCGTACTTTGGACTGTCGAGAAGCTCTTTAGGCAAAATTTGTCCGAATGCCGCCGTTACAATCAGGTCAGGCTTTAATGCCAGCACTTTCTCAATTTCTTCTGTCAATCTGACTTTTTCCGGCTGAAGAACCGGGATGCCGTGACGCAATGCCTCTTCCTTGACCGGAGGAGGTGTCATGACTTTTTTTCTGCCCTTCGGACGGTCCGGCTGTGTGACGACCCCCACTACTTCATATCCGTCCTCAATCAGGGTTCTTAAAACAGGAACTGAAAAATCCGGCGTTCCCATAAATACGATTCTCGTCATCAAATCATCCTTCCATATCCGCTAGTTCATCTTCTGTATAGTATTTACTTATTTTAGATGTAAACAGCACACCGTCTAAGTGGTCCATTTCATGCTGCACGGCTCTTGCTAAAAAGCCTCGCGCTTCCAGAATGAACGGTTTTCCCTGACGGTTAAACGCACGCACTTTGACATAATCGGCACGTTTGACATCACCATAGACGCCAGGAAAGCTCAAGCATCCTTCAATTCCGGTTTGCTCGCCGCTTCTTTCTAAAATTTCAGGATTAACGAGATCAATTCTCCCTCTGTCATCCCCGATATCTACAACGGCCGCTCTTTTTAAAATGCCGATTTGCGGCGCTGCCAGTCCGACACCATCCATTTCAAGCATGGTGTCGTACATATCATCAAGCAGTTTTTTTAGCTTTTTATCAAAAACAGTCACGGTTTCCGCAGGTGTTTCCAAAACCTCCGCAGGATGTGTGACGACCTTTTTTACTGCCAATTTGTTACCCTCCAAGACGTGAGATCTTACATCATCATATAAGGATTCATATCAATTGAAATCATTACATGTTTTTGTTCAATTTCGCGTTTATAATGTTCCAGTATCTTCTTCAATAAAGCAGATAACTGGGTTTCCTGTTTGTATTTTATCACGCATTGATAGCGATATCTATCTTTGATCCTGGCTATCGGCGACGCGCTTGGTCCGAGAATTTTCGTGTCAGCTCCGCAGTTTGCTTTCAAAAAATGAGCGATTTTTTCAGCTGTAACCGCTGCTTTCGCCACTTCCTCATGAGAAACAGTCACAAGAGCCAAATAGTAGTATGGCGGATAGGATTGCTCTCTCCTGTGCGCCATTTCATGCTGATAGAACGTTTCATAATCGTGTGTTTTCGTCAGCTGGATACTGTAATGAGACGGTGTATACGTTTGAATGATGACATGGCCGGGCTTTTCATGCCTGCCTGCCCGGCCGCTGACTTGCGTTAACAGCTGAAATGTTTTTTCAGCCGATCTGAAATCAGGAATATGAAGTGTTGTATCAGCACTTAACACTCCGACAAGCGTGACATTCGGAAAATCAAGCCCTTTCGCGATCATTTGCGTTCCGAGAAGAATATCCGCTTTTCCTTCTCCGAAAGCTGACAGTAATTTTTCATGGGCGCCTTTCCGTGATGTCGTGTCAACATCCATCCGAATCACTCTCGCACTTGGCAGCACTTTTGTCAGCTCTTCCTCCACTCGCTGTGTTCCCGTTCCGAAAAAGCGGATATGCTCGCTTGCGCATTCAGGACAAGTGTGCGGAACAGGCTCTTCATGTCCGCAATAATGGCATTTCAGCCTTTGGCCGTAACGATGATACGTCATGGAAATGTCGCAGTGCGGGCATTGCGGGACATAGCCGCAATCCCTGCACATCACAAAGGAAGAATAGCCCCTCTTATTTAAAAACAGCACCGCCTGCTCACCCTTGGCAATCGTTTCTTCAAGCTTTTCCATCAATTCAACTGAAAACATCGAGCGATTGCCGTTTCTAAGCTCCTCTCTCATATCGACAAGCGAAACCTCAGGCATCACCCGATGGTTAACACGGTGCTTCAGTGAAAGAAGCTCGTATACGCCCTTTTGCGCTCTTGCATATGACTCTAATGTCGGCGTAGCACTCCCTAATACAACCGGGCAGCTGTGATGCTCGGCCCGCTTGATTGCCACCTCTTTCGCATGATAGCGCGGCATTTCTTCCTGTTTATAGGAAGACTCGTGCTCTTCATCGATGATTATCATTCCTAGATTTTCAAACGGAGCAAAAATCGCGGATCTGGCACCGACGACAAGCCGTACTTCCTTCCGGTGGATTTTACGCCACTCGTCATATTTTTCTCCTGTGGATAAACCGCTGTGCATGACTGCCACCTGGGAGCCGAAGCGGCCCTTGAAGCGGTTGACCATTTGCGGCGTCAGCGATATTTCCGGTACGAGGACGATGGCTTCTTTTCCTTTCGCCAGTACTTTTTCAATTGATTGCAGATAAATTTCGGTTTTTCCGCTTCCTGTCACGCCGTGAAGGAGGAACACTTTATGCTCATCGCTGTCCAATGTCTCGCGTATGGGCTCGAAGGCAGCCCTCTGTTCGTCTGTCAGCGGCAGGGGCTCTGTTTTTTTGAACATTTTGTCCTGATAGGGATCTCTGTAAACCTCTTCATAGCTTTCCTTCAAAAGCCCTTTTTGGATAAGGGTTTTGATGGTTGCAGAGCTCGTGTCCGTTTTTTTGCACAATTCCGCAGCAGGAATTTTCACACCTTCCGGCTCAGAGATGAGAAAGTGAAGAATCGCCTGCTGTTTTGCTGCTTGGCGGGACAATCCCTCAGCCTGCTTAGCAAGCTCTTCTTTACTCGCATTTGCCTGAATATGCCTGACCATTTTTTTATTGGTTTTTTGCGCGACTTTATACGTCACGTCAATGTCCCCTTTTTGAACATGCCTTTGAATCAGTTTCAGCGTATCATGATCGGGTATATCCGAATACAACAGCGTCTTTGTTTCAGTAAACAGCCGTTCCACTTGCGGCGGAAGATCGGCGCCGTGTGCAATTTTTAATTCTTTTTCATATTTCGCCTTTAAGGCGGCAGGCAGCATTGCTTGAAGCGCCGTTATTTTAAAAGACAGCGTTTTGTCTGACAGCCATGATGACAGATCCATAAGCTCCTCTGTCAGAACAGGTGTAAGATCTAATAAACCCTCTACTTCCTTGACAGATTTTCCCGATAGGTCAGATGCTTCTTTGACTGCTGTCACAAATCCTTGAATCTTACGGGGGCCAAACGGAACAATGACCCGCATCCCCGTTTTGATCATGCCCTTGAGATGGTCTGGGATTTTATAATCAAAAGGCCTGTCTATATTTTTGGTGCTCACATCAACGATGACTTCGGCAAAATTCATGAGCGCTCTCCGGTTTGTTTTGAGAGGTCTGCGATCTCCTGAAGGATTTCAAAAGAAACATCGAGCTTAGACATAATCGGGAGTTCGCGTTTATGCCCGTCTTTGAAAAAGATTGTCACGATATTCGTATCAGCACCAAAACCGGCCCCATTTGCTTTCACATCATTTGCCACAATCAAATCAAGGTTTTTAGCGGCGAGCTTTTTACGTGCATAGTGTTCAATGTCTTGTGTTTCGGCGGCAAATCCGACCAAAATCTGCTCTTTCTTTTTCTCGCCCAATTCTTTCAAAATATCGACTGTTCTTTTCAATTCTAAGGTCATGCCGCCGTCTTGTTTTTTCATTTTATGGTCAAATACTGTTTTCGGCGTAAAATCGGCTACCGCAGCTGTTTTAATGACTATATCACTTGCGTCATACACAGAGAGCACAGCTTCGCGCATATCCGCAGCCGATTGAACAGGGATAAACTCAGCAAGGCCTTTAGGCTGATCAAGTGAAACAGGCCCAGAAATTAAGGTTACCCGTGCGCCGAGCTGAACAGCAGCCTCCGCTAATGCGTAGCCCATTTTGCCCGTCGATTTATTGGTAAAAAACCGGACGGGATCAACCGCTTCCCGCGTTGGGCCGGCTGTAATGACCACATGCTTGCCTTCTAAAGGAGCGGATGTTTCTTCAGCAAAATGTTTTTCGGCCAGCTTTACGATGTTTTCCGGCTCTTCCAATCTGCCTTTTCCTACGTAACCGCATGCTAAATAGCCCTCACTTGGCTCAATAAAACGATAACCGTCCTGATAAAGAACAGAAATGTTTCGTTTGACTGCCGGGTGGTCATACATATGAACGTTCATCGCCGGCGCGATCCAAACGGGAGCCGTTGCTGCCAACAATGTTGTCGTCAGCATATCATCAGCGATGCCGTTTGCCAGTTTTCCAATCACATTAGCCGTAGCCGGCGCTACGATAATCAAGTCGGCCCAGTCTGCGGCATCAATATGAGAAATGACGCTTGGATTTTGTTCTTTAAATGTATCTGTATAGACTTCGTGGCGGCTCAATGCCTGAAATGTCAGCGGTGAAACGAATCGGCAAGCGGATTCAGTCATAATCACTTTGACATTTGCTCCTGCCTGAACCAGCTTGCTTGTTAACGCACAGGCTTTATAAACAGCGATGCCTCCGCTCACGCAAAGTAACACATTTCGATTGTTTAGCAATGAATTCTCCCCCTCTGCACTTTACAAAACCGCACGGAAAAAAATAACAACCTACATGATATAGGTTGCTACTTGTGCTACTATTCGCGGTCTTCCTTTTCAAACGAAAGCAGGCCTGCATCAATTTCTTCTAAAGCTTTGCCTACATATTTGTGTGAAATCGTATGTTCAATCATTTGGTCTTTTTTGATTTGCATTTCACGGGCGCGTCTCGCAGAAACAGTCACGAGCGTATATTTTGAATCTAATTTATTCATTAAAGAATCAATTGACGGATCTAACATTGATTATTCAACCTCCAGCATTTTCTTATATCTTGGTGCAACGCGTTCACGCTTCAAATGTTCAGCAAGAACGATTGCTTTGATTTTATCGCAAGCCGTTTCGACATTATCGTTTTCAACGACATAGTCATAAGCATCCATCATTTCGATCTCAGCTTTTGCAGCTTTCATTCGATTTTCAATCAGAGCGTCTGTTTCTGTGCCTCGTGTCACGATTCTGTTTTTCAGTTCAGAAAGGCTTGGAGGCGCAAGGAAAATAAACAGGCCTTCCGGGAAAGCATTTCTCACTTGAAGAGCCCCTTGAACTTCAATTTCTAAAAAGACGTCTTTTCCATCTTGAAGCGTCTGTTCAACATAATCGACTGGCGTGCCGTAATAATTGCCGACATACTCTGCCCATTCAAGCAGCTTGTTGTCCGCAATCATTTGCTCGAATTCATCTCTTGTTTTGAAAAAATAATCGACTCCGTTCACTTCGCCCTCTCTTGGACTTCTTGTGGTTACTGAAATCGAATATTCAAATTTTGTGTCTTCCTGCGAAAAGATCGCTTGTCGAACCGTTCCTTTACCAACTCCTGAGGGACCTGAGAGAACGATTAATAAACCTCTTTCTTTCATGCGGCAATTACCCCTGCCCTTCATCCATAATTTCTTCTTTAACAGAAAGTCTGTGTGCAACTGTCTCAGGCTGGACGGCAGATAAGATAATGTGATCACTATCCATGACGACAACTGCACGGGTTCTTCGTCCGTATGTAGCGTCAATTAGCATTCCGCGGTCTCTTGCATCCTGAATCATCCGTTTGATTGGCGCAGACTCCGGGCTGACAATCGAAATCATCCGATTGGCGGAGATGATATTGCCAAATCCGATATTAATCAGTTTAATCGTCATCTTCTACGTTCCCCCTGTAAAATAGACGTCTCTAGTTTAGCCTAGTAAGACCGTCTGTAAACAATACGCACAGTCACTATTCTATATTTTGCACTTGTTCTTTTATTTTTTCAATAGAACTTTTCATTTCAACGACAAGCTTTGTGATCTGATGATCATTTGCTTTTGAGCCGATCGTATTTGCTTCCCGATTGAGCTCCTGAACAAGAAAGTCGAGTTTGCGCCCGACAGCTCCGCCACTAGCTAATATATCACGAAACTGGGCGAAATGGCTCTTCAGCCTTGTAATCTCTTCAGTGATATCAGAGCGGTCTGCAAAAATAGCGCATTCTGTTACAAGCCGGCTCTCATCTAATACGTCTTCAGTCCATTCTTTGATTCTGGCGTACAGCCGTTCCCGGTAACGAGATACGACATCTGCAGCCAGCAATTCAGTTTCTCTCACCAGCTCTTCAAGCTGATCAATATGCATCAGGCAGTCTTTCGCTAAGAGCAGCCCCTCTTTTTCACGCATTTCACAGAGACCTTTTACCGCTTCTTCTGCAGCATCGATAATCAACGCCTCCAGCTTGTCATTTTGCGTCTGTTCTTCATGAACCTGGACGACATGATCAAGCTTAAAGAAATCCATTACATCGGGTTCTGCAGATAATTGATACCGTTTCTTCATATCTCTCGCGGCTGCGACAAATTCATCGAGCAGCGGCCAATCAATTTCAAGCCTTTTCTCAACAAGCATATCGCTGTCAACGGATACGAAAAGCTCAATTCTTCCGCGCTGAATATGCTGCAGAATGGTCTGTTTCAGCTTATCTTCAAAATATAGCAAAGGCCTTGGCAAACGAGCGTTCACTTCTTTAAATCTGTAGTTCACAGATTTAAGTTCAACGCTTACAGAGAGATCGTCTTGTGTTTTGCTTGCACTGCCGAAGCCTGTCATACTTCGTATCATTATAAAACACCCAATTCTTCCCTGTTCTCATAATAAAAGGGCAATAGACACGCTATTACCCCTAAGATTATATCATATGAATTTATTTTTTTCTTGTTAAAAGTGACCCCGCCAGCAAAAAAGTAGGGATGGCGGACATACCGATGACGAGCATCCAGTCCCCCGGCGTGATGGCTACAGTATGGAAAATCGGCTGAAGCGGCGGATAGTAGATTACTACAAGCATCAGCAAAATGGATGACAATACCGCGCCGATTAAATACAGGTTTTGAAACGGATTTCTAGAGAAAACAGAAGTTTCGCTGCGGCAGTCAAACACGTGAATAAGCTGAGCGAGAACCAATGTGGCAAACGCGATCGTCTGGGCATAAGCTAAGTTTTCCGGATTGCGGTGGTATACAATGATAAACGCTAAAATAGTGGCAACTCCGATTAAAAATCCTCTGGAAACGACCTTCCATCCTAGCTTGCGGGCAAATACCCCTTCTTTCGGATGACGGGGCTTGCGCTTCATGACGTCTCCTTCCGGCTGATCCATGCCGAGCGCCATTGCCGGCAATCCGTCCGTCACCAAGTTGACCCACAAAATCTGAATCGGAACGAGCGGTAAAGGAAGGGCGAGCAGCATCGCAAACAGCATGACAAGGATTTCTCCGACGTTAGACGCCAACAGGTATCTGATAAACTTCCTGATATTTTCGTAGATGTTCCTGCCTTCTTTTATCGCTGATTTAATCGTCGCAAAATTATCATCTGCGAGAACAAGAGATGATGCTTCTTTGGCCACATCTGTCCCGGTAATGCCCATAGAGACGCCGATATCAGCTTGTTTAATGGCAGGAGCATCATTGACGCCGTCTCCCGTCATCGCCACAATATGCCCGTTCTCCTGATAGGCTTTTACGATTTTTAGTTTATGTTCAGGGGAAACGCGGGCAAATACATAAACATCCTCCACCACATGAGAAAGCTCTTCTTGAGAAAGTTCATTCAGCATCTTGCCGTCCATGATTTTGCCGCTTTTCGGAAGGAGGCGCAAGTCTTTCGCTATCGCTTTAGCGGTTTCTACATGATCACCTGTTATCATAACGGTCTTAATTCCTGCTTCACGGCATTCTTTTATCGCCTGTCTGACTTCCGGCCGCGGGGGATCAATGATACCTGAAAGGCCAAGCATGGTCAGGTCTTTTTCCGCCTGCTCCATTGACGGTGTTTCGCCTGCTTTTATCGGCCTGTAGGCGACCGCTATCGTTCTGAGCGCCTGTGATGCCAAATGTCTTAATACCGCCTCTGTTTCTGCTTTTCTTTCATTTGAAAAAAGAGCCGCTGAGCCGTCATAATAAATACGGGAAGATCGCTGCATCAGTACATCCGGTGCACCTTTTGTAATGATATAGCGCTTTCTGTCTTGATCCTCTACGATGACAGTCATCATTTTCCGTGCAGAATCAAACGGAAATTCTTCGATCACCCGGTAGTTTGATTCAACAAACTCCTTTGAAAAACCGCCTTTTCTTGCCGCGGTGAGCAGCGCTCCCTCTGTCGGATCTCCGTCAAGCACATATTCGCCGTCTCTTTTCTCAATATTGGAGTTGTTACAAAGCGCTCCGAACAGAAGCATCTGCTGAAGCGGCTTATGTTCATTGACATTGATCTCTTTTTCGTTTAGTGTGAAGCTTCCTTTCGGTTCATAGCCGGCCCCTGCCACTCTCCATGTTTTCCCTCCGGACCAGACATGTGTCACCGTCATTTTGTTTTGGGTCATTGTCCCTGTTTTATCTGAACAAATGATAGACGCACACCCAAGCGTTTCAACAGCAGGAAGCTTTCTAACAATGGATTTTTGTTTAATCATCCGCTGTACACCAAGCGAAAGCGCCACTGTCACAATCGCCGGCAGCCCCTCCGGAATAGCAGCTACCGCTAACGAGACACCTGCTAAAAACATACTGTACAGATCATGACCCTGAATAACACCGACAGCAACGACAAGTACGGTCAAAAGCAATGCAACAACAATCAAAATCTTCCCGAGCTGCTCCAGTCTTCTTTGCAGCGGGGTTGACAATGTCCCTGCCGATTCAAGCATGTCGGCAATTTTCCCCATAGCCGTATTCATTCCTGTCCCGACGACAACCCCCACACCGCTGCCGCGGGTCACAATCGTACCCATAAATGCCATATTGGTAATATCGCCAAGTGAAACATCCGGTTTTTTCAATTTATCAGCATGCTTCACAACCGGGATTGATTCCCCGGTCAGCGCTGATTCTTCTATTTCAAGGCTTCTTGCTTCAACAATTCGAACGTCTGCGCCAATTCTGTCCCCGCTCGTAAATTTCACAATATCACCCGGCACCAGTTCCTTAGAAGGAATCTTTGTCCAGCTTCCTTCTCTGAGTGCCATGACATGCGGTGTTGAAAGCTCTTTTAAAGCCTGAAGAGATTGCTCAGCACGCCTTTCTTGAAAGAAACCGAGTATGCCATTCACAAACACAATCGCAATAATCGCAACCGCATCTACATATTCACCAAGAAAACCTGAGATTAACGTTGCCGCCAGAAGCACAAGCACCATAAAATCTTTGAACTGCGCGAAAAACAAGAGAAGCGCTGAAGTTTTTTTCCCTTCTTGCAGCTCGTTTGGTCCATGCTTGTCAAGGCGTTTTTTTACCTCTTTTTCTGTTAATCCTTGTTTCATGGACGTATTGGTTGCCTCTAGTAAATCTGTTTGTCCCATTTCATGAAACTTCATTCCGCTCGTCCACTCCCCTGCTCTCTTATAGAGATATCACTCTATAAGCATGCTTATTCTGACTCGTCCCATTTCATGCTATAATTATCGAATGCAGGAAGAATGAGAGGGTGTATTGCATATGTCGTTTGATGGCATGTTTACATACGGAATGACACACGAACTTAACGAGAAAATAATGGGCGGACGAATTACAAAAGTCCATCAGCCATATAAGCACGATGTGATTTTCCACATCCGTGCCAAGGGAAAAAACCAAAAACTATTATTATCGGCACATCCGAGCTATTCACGGGTGCATATCACGGCACAAGCTTATGAAAATCCAAGCGAACCTCCAATGTTTTGCATGTTGCTGAGAAAGCATATCGAAGGCGGATTCATTGAGAAAATTGAACAAGCGGGCTTAGACCGCATTATGATTTTTCATATCAAAAGCCGAAACGAAATTGGCGATGAAACCGTACGAAAGCTTTATGTAGAAATTATGGGCCGCCACAGCAATATCATTTTGACTGACGCAGCAGAAAATGTGATCATCGACGGACTTAAGCACTTATCACCGTCAATGAACAGCTACCGTACAGTACTGCCCGGCCAAGATTATAAGCTTCCGCCTGCCCAGGACAAAATATCGCCTCTTGAGGCGTCAGAAGATGATATTTTGCGTCACCTCAGCTTTCAAGAAGGAAAGCTTGATAAACAAATTGTCGACCACTTTTCAGGGGTGTCTCCGCTTTTCGCCAAAGAAGCGGTTCACAGAGCAGGCCTTGCCAACAAAGTCACACTGCCAAAAGCATTGCTGGCACTGTTTGCCGAAGTGAAAGAGCACCGTTTCATTCCCAACATTACGACTGTAAACGGAAAGGAATATTTTTATCTGCTGGAGCTGACTCATCTAAAGGGCGAAGCGCGCAGTTTTGAGTCATTAAGCGAACTGCTCGACCGTTTTTATTTCGGAAAAGCTGAACGAGACCGGGTCAAGCAACAGGCTCAGGATCTTGAGCGTTTTGTTGTGAACGAACGGAAGAAGAATGCCAACAAAATCAAAAAATTAGAGAAAACCCTGGAGTATTCGGAAAACGCGAAGGAATTTCAGCTTTACGGAGAGCTTTTAACCGCTAATTTATATATGCTGAAAAAAGGTGATAAACAGGCTGAGGTCATCAATTATTATGATGAAGAAAGCCCGACAATCACGATTCCTTTAAACCCGAACAAAACGCCTTCTGAAAACGCACAGGCCTATTTCACGAAGTATCAGAAAGCGAAAAATTCGGTCGCAGTTGTCGAGGAGCAAATCAGGCTGGCACAGGAAGAGATCGAATATTTTGATCAGCTGATTCAGCAGCTTTCGTCCGCTTCTCCCCGGGATATCAGCGAAATCAGGGAAGAGCTTGTAGAGGGCAAATATTTACGCCCTAAGCAGCAAAAAGGCCAGAAAAAGCAAAAACCGCACAATCCGGTGTTAGAAACATATGAATCCACCTCAGGGCTGACAATTTTAGTGGGTAAGAACAATCGTCAAAATGAATATTTAACGACAAGAGTGGCGGCCAGAGACGATATCTGGCTTCACACGAAGGACATTCCAGGCTCCCACGTTGTGATCAGAAGCAGCGAACCGGATGAGCAAACAATCATGGAAGCCGCGACAATTGCAGCTTATTTTTCAAAAGCTAAAGATTCAAGTTCAGTGCCTGTAGATTATACAAAAATCAGGCATGTCAAAAAACCAAACGGCGCGAAACCCGGTTTCGTCACCTATGACAGCCAGCATACCGTCTTTGTCACGCCTGATGCTGATACTGTCATCAAGCTCAAAAAAAGCTGAGCCGCATAAAGAAAAGCCAGAGCATTTGTATGCTCTGGCTTATTTCTTCCTTCTCACCTGATAAAGCCTGTTCACTTCAGCAATAAAATCGCCGTCAATCAGCTTATCCACGTTTTCAGCAAGCTCTTTCGTGTGCTTTGGACTGGCTCCGCTTGTAGAAACAGACACAGTGACATGCCCTCTTTTGACAATTTTCGGCATATATACATTGCCAAGCTCAGCGTCACTGACACAATTGACAAGCTGAAAAGGCGAAGCGGATTGGGCAATTTCTTTGTTCACTGCCGCATTATCCGTCGCAGCAATAATGAAGAAAGCATTGAGATAATCTTCTTTTTCAATTGTCCGTTTTTCCCATTTGATACGTCGCTCTTCTGCCATTTGCTTGATTTCCGGTTCAACATCCGGACTGACGAGCGTTATATCAGCTCCCTCAGAAATCACCGATTTCAGCCTTCTGAGAGCGATGCTGCCGCCCCCCGCAATCACAACCTTCTTCTTTTCCAGGCTAATGTGCAGCGGAAGCATATGAATCTCCATCAAAATCAAATTGTCCCTCAGAATTTGCCGCAGTTTCTCTCACACGGTTCAAAAATGCGTTTTTCACATGAGGATGAAAACCGATATAGGAAGAGAGGTAGACGTTCGGATTATGAGCTTTTAATTTCTGAACCTCTCGTTCGATTTCATTCATCAGCATACCCGTAAAGAGCAAATATGGAACGATAAAGGTTGTTATGCCGTCATCTTTTTTAAGTTCTGAAAAAACCTCTTTGTAATTAGGGCCGCATGCTGTCAAAAAGCACGGAATGACTTCCTTGACTGGAATCATTTCCTGAAGAAGATTAGCAATACCAGTTACGTCTCTTTTGACATCAGGATCTGAACTTCCCCTTCCGATGAGTACCACTCTGGCATTTTCATATGGAACACCTATGTCTTTCATTCGGTGATATACAGCCTTGACTACTTCTTCGTCAATCCCGATCGGCTTTCCGTATGAAATGCGGACTGACGGATATCGAGATGCAGCACGGGCAATTTCTTCCGGAATATCATGTTTTGCATGCGCAGCTGTTAAAAGAAGCAGAGGCACCACTGCGATATGAGTGGCGCCTTGCTTCACACATGCTTCAAATCCTGTCTCAATTGTCGGCTCCTGAAGCTCTAAAAAGCTGATTTCTTGTACTGGCACAGAGATGTGAGCCTTGCATCCTTCCAAAAAGGCTGCGGCTTCTTGCTGCGCTTTTTTGACCCGGCTGCCGTGGCCGACATATAAAATTGCTTGTTTCATTTTTACAACGCCTCGCTTAAATCTTGTTTTTTCAGTTCAGATTCAAACCATTCCAGCTTATAGTGATAATTTACAACATTTCCAATGACAATTAAACTCGGATTTGTAATGTTTTCTTTTATCACCGTTTCTGAAAGGGTTTCAACTGTACAAAAAACAGATTTTTGCTTGTCCGTTGTTCCCCAATGAATAAAGGCTGCCGGCGTAGAACCGTCCCTGCCGTTTTCAAGGAGTTTTCTTTCAATCTGCTGCACGTTTTTGATACCCATATAGATGACAAGTGTATCAATTCCTGTAGCCAGCGCTTTCCACTTTTCCTCAAAATCTTCTTCTTTTTTATAATGACCCGTTACAAAAGCGACGTTAGAGCCCGCCTCCCGATGAGTAACAGGAATCCCGGCATAAGCGGCTGCCGCGATTCCAGACGTAATGCCGGGGATGATTTCAAACGGAATTCCATTTTCAGAGAGGCATTCCGCTTCTTCCCCTCCTCTGCCGAACACAAAAGGGTCTCCGCCTTTCAGTCTGACAACCATTTTCCCTTTTTGCGCATACTTCACAAGAAATCGATTGATGGTTTCCTGCTTCATCGTATGAAAATCTGGAAGCTTCCCGCAGTAGATCAGGTCTGCTTGCTCTTTGGCATATTGTAAAATCTCTTTATTTACTAATCTGTCATATAAGATGACATCAGCTTTTTCAATGGCTTTCAGCGCTTTAATTGTCAGCAGATCAGGGTCACCAGGACCCGCTCCTACAATATATACTTTCCCCATCGTATTTCCCCCGATCTATTCGAGTTCTTCCAGAGCATTCGCTGTGATGATGTTCTCGCTTGCATTCCGGCATCTGAGAAGAACGCAGCAGATCATATTCAGCTCAATTTTTGTTTAACAAACTCGATCAGCTGATTTTTACACGCTTCACGGTCATGCTGTCCTGAATCAAGAACGAGCTCTGGAGCTTCCGGTTCTTCATAAGGTGAATCAATTCCTGTAAAGAACGGAATCTCTCCGTTTCTTGCTTTTTTGTAAAGTCCTTTCGGATCTCTTTGTTCACAAATATCAAGGTCGCATTTAATGTAGACTTCATTAAATTCGCCCGCTTCCACAAGCTCGCGAACCTGTTGCCTGTCCTCGCGGAAAGGAGAGATAAAAGCAGTAATCACAATGGTTCCCTGCTGAACAAAAAGCTTCGCCACCTCTCCGATCCGGCGGATGTTTTCTTTTCGGTCTTCATCAGAAAAACCAAGATCCCTATTTAGGCCGTGACGGATATTATCCCCGTCCAGCACAATGACTTGGTAGCCTTGCTCAAACAATTCTCTCGCAGCGGCGTTGGCAATGGTTGATTTGCCTGAGCCGCTTAACCCTGTCAGCCAGAGAATGGAGCTTTTATGCTTGTTTTTTTGCTGATACTCTTCTTTTGTGATAGAGGCTTCATGCCATACAATATCGCGATTTGTCACTGCCAGTCCTCCTTAAGATACGCCTACTTCTTCTTTTTTCTTCATCCCTTTGATTAACACTTCTACTACTTCTTTTCGACTGAATTCAGCAGGCGGCAGCACACCGTCTCTCAGCATACCTCTTACCTTAGTGCCTGATAAAATGACGTGATGCTCTCTGCCATGAGGGCAAGTTTTCGCTGTTCCCATATTTCCGCATTTTTTACAGAAGAAGCTGTGCTCAAATTTCAGCGGTGTAATTCCGAGTTCTTCAGGTTTAAATGTGTCAAACAGCTCCTGTGCTTCGTATGTTCCGTAATAGTCGCCTACACCTGCATGATCACGGCCGACGATGAAATGTGTGCAGCCGTAGTTCTTTCTGACAAGCGCGTGGAAAATTGCTTCTCTCGGGCCTGCATAACGCATCGCCGCTAAAAAGACACCAAGGAAAACGCGATCTTTCGGGTAATAATGATCAAGAAGCACTTGGTAGCTTTCCATCCGTACATCAGCTGGAATGTCATCAGATTTTGTTTCACCTACTAACGGATTCAAGAACAAGCCGTCTACTGTTTCAAGAGCCGTTTTTTGAATGTATTCATGCGCTCTGTGAACAGGGTTTCTTGTTTGGAAACCGACAATGGTTTCCCAGCCTTTTTCCGCAAACTGGCGTCTCGTTTCTAACGGTTCAAATGTAAATTCAGGGAACTGTTTTGAAGCTTTTTTAATCAACGTAATCGGCCCGCCGACATATGTATTGCCGCGGCTGAACAGCTTTTTAACACCAGGATGCTCCTGTTCATCTGTTTTGTACACATTGACAGCTTCTTTTTGTTTGTCAGGCACGTACAGGTCTTCGATTTGGATAACGCCGTATGTTTCTCCTTCATACGTTAACTTTACCGTTTCACCAAGTGACAGTTCCGCTGCTTTTTGCGCATCGACCGGAAGCGTGATTGGAAGAGACCAGACAACGCCGGAAGAAAGACGCATGTTTTCGACTACAGATACGTAATCTTTTTCATTAAAGAAACCTTCAATCGGGCTGTATGCACCGATACCGATCAATTCCAAATCCGCGAAAGAAATTAAATCAAGTTCAATTTCTTTTTGAATGCCGCTCACATCATATGATTCATCTACTCTGTTTACTAATGTTCCTCCGTGTGGTGCTAAGCTCATAATAGCCATCTCCTCCTAGTTAACTTATAAAATTACTCAGATTAATGATCAGATTCCCCCGCCTTGTTCGTGGACTGAGCGTCTCTCTTTACGAATGGCCTTTGTCAGGCTGACGGCACCGCCCGCCGCTAAAAGCACACTTACCATGATAAAGATCGAATAATAATCTGCTTTTAAAAACAAGGATACAAGCAGATAAGAAATCGATAAAGATAAAAACGGCGATACGATCCATACCTTCAGCATCGTTTGAACAACTTGTTTATGGAACACGTTCGGACCGTTTTTTGCCATGCCTATTCCGATAATAGACGATGACGTGACTTGCGCCAAGGGCACCGGCATCCCAAATACAGAACTGATGATCACCAGTCCGGCTCCTGTACCGGATAAGAGAATGCCTTCCCCTTTGGAGAATCTCGTAATTTTCTTCCCGTTTGTTTCTAGCACACGCCGGCCTAATAACAGTGCGCCAAGAGCAACAAAAGCTCCTCCATACAAGGTTCCTTTTCCGACATCAAGCACACCGGCAGCTACTAACGGGCCAACAGCATTCGCCACGTTATTCATGCCGGCAGAGAATGCTTCGAAAAATCCGGCAACTAACAAAACAACGCCGAGGATTTTTTGCTTTTTAGAAGATTTTACTTCAATCTTAAAATAACGAAACAGCTTAGATACGAAATAGGTGAAGCCGAAAGCGAACAGCGGGACAAAAACCCAAAATGACACAATGATCAGAAGATTGTTCACAAACAATACTTTATAAGCCACTCCCACGCCGACAACCGCGCCGACTGTTACTTCACTTGTCGACAAAGGAATGCCGAGCAGATTAGCAGTAAAGAGCGACAGGGCAGCAGCTCCAATAATGATGCAAACAATCGTCAGTGTAATCGTCTGCTCAGGAATAATGCCGGAGCTGATTGTTTTTACAACCTCGCCTCCGCCAATGACCGCCCCGGCAAAGACACCGACTGCGCATAGGATCAAAGCGTAGGTTTTCTTTTTGATGGCTCCGGAGCCGTAAGCAACCCCCATCGAAGCTGCAGCGCCGCTTGCACCAATATTCATCGCGAAAAACAAGCTAAATAAAATAGCGGCTAATTCCATTTTGCAGCTCCTTATTCATGCAGTCCGCATTCTGTTTTCGCCATACCATTCCATCTGCCTGAGCGCAAATCCTCTGCTGTAAAAGCGGGAGCAGTGCAAGGCGCACATCCAATACTTGGATATCCTTGGTCATGAAGCGGATTGTAGTCCAGTTCATTCCGGGATGTGTATCTCCAAATGTCTTTCCAAGTCCAATGGATAAGCGGGCAAACTTTTACTGACTTGAATTTTTCATCTTTGTTTAAGAAATTCGTATTGGCACGGCTTGGCCCTTGATCACGACGCAGGCCGGAAAGCCAGGCTGGATGTCCTGAAAGCGCCTCTCTTAAAGGAACGACCTTTCTAAGATAGCAGCACTGATTCGGCTCTCTTTCCCACAGTTTGTCACCATGTTCTTCGGCTTGTTCCTCAAGGGTGAGGTCTGGTTTTTTCAGGATGATATTAAGACCCGGATAACGCTCTTTCACTCGTTCAATTGTTTCATAGGTTTCTTTAAAATGAAGTCCTGTATCAAGAAACACAATCTCTGCGTCTTTTTTCACTTTATAAATTAAGTCAATCAGAACGATTCCCTCAATTCCGAAACTGCAGGCATAAACAAGTTGATTGCCGTAATGGCCGTATGCCCATTTTAAAACTGACAGCGCTCCTTTATAAGGATCGTCTTCCGGAAATGTAATCGTTGGTTCTTCCCAATTATCATACGTTAACATTTCTTCTTTCCTCCTTTCGGAGACAAACAAACAGTAGCTTTCTGCCGGTTGTCTTTTCCCATGTAATGTGATTCGCGGCTGCTGATATACAGATAGCCTTTTTACCTCTTAAAATAAAAAACTTTCAATCCGGCGGAAAGAAAGACAGGAACAGCATGCAGCCCTTATCTTTCAAAATGGAATTCATTTTGCTGGAAGTAGCACCTTACAAACTATGCAGGTTGCCGGGCTTCATAGGTCCAGTCCCTCAGCCGCTCTTGATAAGTTTTTAGATTTGTAGTAAATTTTAGCACAATTCTAACATAAGTCAACCCGACTTTTTTTATAGGATTAATAAAAAAACAGGCCTCACAGCCTGTTTTCAAGTACAGAAAGGCTTTGAAGCCTCTTTATATCATTTGAATTTATTTTTTATTTTTTAAACCAATCTTTTGACTCGGGATTTTGTTTCCATGTTTGCAGCTTTTTTAGATCATTTGAATGAATATTTCCGTTTTCAAGCGCGACCTCTGTGAGCGTATCATAATCAGTTAATGAGTAGTATGGCAGTTCTGCCTTTGCGAAGGCTTCCTCCGCTTTAGGAAGTCCATACGTAAAGATTGAGACGACACCAAGCACTTCACAGCCGGCCGCTTGTAAAGCTGCACAAGCTTCAAGCACGCTGCCTCCTGTGGAGATTAAGTCTTCAATGACGACTGTTTTTTGCCCTTCTTGCACAGCTCCCTCAATCTGATTGCCTTTGCCGTGTGTCTTCGGCTTGCTCCTCACATAACACATCGGAAGATTCAAACGGTCAGCCGCAAGAGCAGCATGAGGAATACCGGCAGTTGCTGTTCCCGCAATCATTTCAGCTTCAGGAAAATGCTCTTTGACAAGCTTGCTGATACCTGAGGCGACATCGTTTCTGACCTCTGGGAAAGATAGCGTAAGGCGGTTGTCACAGTAGATTGGTGATAAAATGCCGCTTGCCCATGTGAACGGCTCGTTCGGGCGTAAAAATACAGCTTGGATGTCTAATAGATGTTTTGCGATGATTTGTTTCAAGATTTGATTCCCTCCCATTCAAGTCTGACAGCCTTATAGGCTTTTACCGGGTCTTCCGCTTTTGTAATCGAGCGTCCTACTACAATCGCTGATGAACCTTTCTCTCTTGCAATGGCAGGCGTCGCTACGCGGACTTGGTCATTCGCAGCGTCCTCAGACATTCTGATCCCCGGAGTGACAGTCAGAAATGAAGGCGACACCGCTTGGTAAATGGCTTTTGCTTCATGAACAGAGCAGACCACTCCATCCAGTCCGCTTTCTTCCGCCTTTTTGCTGTAGTGCACAACCGTATCAATCAGAGACTTTTCGATCAGCAGTTCATCTTTCATGATTTGTTCAGATGTGCTTGTCAGCTGGGTTACCGCGATAAGTGACGGACGTTTTTTTCCAGCCGGCGTACCTTCTTCTAAGCCTTCGAGAGCTGCCTGCATCATTTTTTTGCCCCCAGCAGCATGAACATTGACGAGATCTACTCCGAGACTGGCAAGGCGCTTCATCGCTTTGTTTACAGTAGTCGGGATGTCATGAAGCTTTAGATCTAAAAACAGCTCACAGTTTCTTTCTTTTAATTGTTTCACGATCGATGGCCCTTCTTGATAAAAAAGCTCCATTCCAACCTTTACAAATAACGGTTCTTGCTGAAAAGGCGCTAAGAACGCAAGTGTTTCTTCAGCTGATGCAAAATCAAGCGCGATGATGGGCAGGTTGTTTTTCATGATTCCAGCTCCTTCCGATGCATTCTTCAATTGATTGATAGCCGTATTGGCGCAAAACAGATGGGAGCTGTTCAATAATCTCTGGACATGCAAAAGGATTCACAAAGTTTGCTGTTCCGACAGCGACTGCGCTTGCTCCCGCGAGAAGAAATTCCAGGGCATCTTCAGCCGTCTGCACGCCTCCCATTCCGATAATCGGGATGTTGACCACCTGGCTGACTTCATACACCATGCGAATGGCAACCGGCTTCACAGCAGGGCCTGAAAGTCCCCCTGTTTTATTCGCTAATATCGGTTTGCCGGTTTTTAAATCGAGTCTCATGCCGATTAGTGTGTTGATCATCGTAAGACCGTCCGCTCCCGCTTCCTCGATCGCTAATGCAATTTCTGTGATATTGGCCACGTTCGGAGAAAGCTTCACATAAACGGGTACATTCGAAACCTCTTTCACCGCTTTTGTCAAATCGGCAGCCATTTCAGGATTCGTGCCAAAAGCGATTCCGCCTGTTTTCACATTCGGGCAGGAAATATTCAATTCAAGAGCATGAACATTAGGCGCTTTGCTGATATGCTCTGCGACTTCAACATAATCCTCGACTTGAGAACCTGCGACATTGGCAATGATCGGCGTATCAAACTGCTCAAGCCACGGCAGCTCATTATGCAACACGCTATCCAGCCCCGGATTTTGGAGACCGATCGCATTGAGCATTCCAGCACCAGTCTCAGCTACCCGCGGCGTCGGATTCCCAAAGCGTGGCTCCTTTGTCGTAGCCTTAATCATGATGGCTCCAAGACAAGACAAATCATAAAAACGTGAAAATTCTTTTCCAAAACCGAAGCAGCCTGATGCAGGAATGATTGGGTTTTTCAAATCAAGTCCCGGCAATTTCACCTCTAGCATTACAGCGCCACCTCCTGAGCTTTAAATACAGGCCCGTCGAGACATACTTTTACATAGGATGTCTCACTTTCGTTTGTATGGCACACACACGCGAAGCATGCGCCGATTCCGCAGCCCATTCGTTCCTCCATGGACAGATATACTTCTTTATGGGCATATTCCTGTTTTAACGCCTTGAGCATCGGTGTCGGACCGCAGCTGAGGAGGATATCAAACTCTAGATTTTTCCGTTTAATCACATCTGTGACAAATCCGGTTTCCCCGTAGCTTCCGTCAGCTGTTGCCACATACGTGTCTCCGTACTGCCGGCATTCTTCCTCGTAAAAAACATCCTTTGCCGATTGGAATCCTAAAACGTGGATGACATTTACCCCTTTTTCAATCAAGCGTTTCGACAGCTCTTGGAGAGGCGGCACACCTACTCCGCCTCCTACCAGCAAAGCCGTCTTTCCGGGTTGAACTTCATTAACAGGAAAGCCATTTCCCAAAGGCCCGAGGACATCCACAAGTTCTCCCTGCTGCTTCAGTGACAAGAGTCTTGTCCCTTCCCCATCTACCCGATAAATGATGGTGACTTCATTTTTTTCAAAGTTGACGTCTGCGATGCTGATCGGCCTTCTCAAAAGAGGCGTAACCGCTTCGCTCACTTTAAGATGAAGGAACTGTCCAGGGGTTGTAAACCCTTGGACAAGCTCCCCTTTCAGAACCATTTGAAACACCCGGTCTGCAATTTGCTGGTTAGAACATACTGTCAAATACGCTTTTTTCATATAGTGACTGCCGCCTCCTGATTTGTGTTGACTGCCGGCATTTGATCAGCACGGAATGTCATGCTTTCCAGCACTCGCAATATCGCCTCTGCCGTATCTAAAGATGTTAGGCAGGCAACACCATTTTCTACTGATTCACGTCTGATTCTAAAACCGTCTCTTGCCGGCTGCTTTCCTTTTGTCAGCGTATTGATGACAAACTGCGCTTCTCCGTTTCTGATGACGTCAAGCAAGTTCGGGCCATCCTGACCGATTTTTCCGACGACCTTCGCTGGAATGGAAGCTTCTTTCAAGTAGCCTGCCGTTCCTTCCGTCGCTAAAATGTTGTAGCCGATCGCGTGGAACCGCTTAGCAATGGCAAGCCCTTCTTCTTTGTCCTTATCAGCTACTGTTAAAAGCACGGAACCGTAGTTCGGGATTTGAATACCTGAAGCAATCAAGGCTTTGTAGAGCGCCTTTTCAAGTGTCGAATCTTTCCCCATGACTTCACCGGTTGATTTCATTTCAGGCCCTAACGTAATGTCCACTCTTCTCAGCTTGGCAAAGGAGAAGACCGGCGCTTTTACAAATACACCTTGCTGTTCAGGCTGAAGGCCCTCTGTATAGCCAAACGCAGCCAGCTTTTGACCAAGAATGATTTTTGTTGCGAGATTCGCCATTGGGATACCCGTAATTTTGCTTAAAAACGGTACGGTTCTGCTTGATCTCGGATTCACTTCTAGCACGTACACCTCGCATTGCGACAAGACGAATTGAATATTGAGCAAACCGACAATATTCAGCCCTTTAGCCAATGCGATCGTGTATTGTTCAATTTTTTTCTTAATGTCCTCTGTGAGAGACTGAGGCGGATAAACAGCGATCGAGTCTCCGGAGTGAACGCCCGCACGTTCAATGTGCTCCATAATTCCCGGAATGACGACTGTTTCACCGTCGGATACTGCATCGACTTCAATTTCTTTTCCGGTCAAGTATCTATCAATTAATACAGGGTGCTGCGGATTGATTTTAACTGCGTTTTTCATGTAATGAAGCAGCTCTTCTTCATGATACACAATCTCCATTGCCCGGCCGCCAAGTACATAGGAAGGGCGTACCAGTACCGGATAACCGATATCACTCGCGATGCTTACCGCCTGATCAACTGATGTGGCTGTTTTGCCAAGCGGCTGCGGAACACCAAGTTCTCCAAGCGCTTGTTCAAATTTATCCCGGTCTTCTGCACGGTCTAAATCTTCTAATGAAGTTCCAAGGATTTTCACTCCGCGCGCAGAAAGCTCGTCAGCAAGGTTAATCGCAGTTTGTCCGCCGAACTGTACGACAACGCCTATTGGCTGTTCGAGGTCAATGATGTGCATAACATCTTCAATCGTAAGCGGTTCAAAATACAGCTTGTCTGAGATGCTGAAGTCTGTTGAAACGGTTTCCGGGTTGTTGTTGACAATAATGGCTTCATAGCCTGCTTGTTTAATTGCCCATACAGAGTGAACCGTCGCATAGTCGAACTCGACACCCTGACCGATTCGAATCGGCCCCGAACCAAGCACCATCACACTTTTCTTATCTGTAACGACAGATTCATTTTCTTCTTCGTATGTGCTATAGAAGTATGGCGTTTCTGACTCGAATTCCGCCGCGCACGTATCTACCATTTTGAATACCGGCTCAATCCCCGCTTGTTTTCTCAAGCTGTAAAGCTCAGATTCTTTCATTTTCCACTCGCGGCTAATGTACTGATCAGAGAAGCCGAGTTCTTTTGCCCGTCTCAGCACATCCGTATTGCCCGCATTGGCCTTCAATTCTTTTTCAAACTGTACGATTCCGAACAGCTTATGCAAGAAGAAGACATCGATAGCGGAAAATTCATGGAGGTCTTCTACCGTGTAGCCTCTTCTGTACGCTTCAGCTAAGTAGAATAAGCGTTCATCACCGGCCTTTTTAATTCGCTTTTCAAGAAGCTCATCTGAAATGTCAGCGGCGTCCTTCAATTCAAGATGATACACATCCGCTTCCAGTGATCTCACTGCCTTCAGCAATGACTCTTCAAGTGTGCGGCCGATTGCCATGACCTCACCTGTCGCTTTCATTTGCGTGCCAAGCTTTCTGTTTGCTGATTCAAACTTATCAAACGGCCAGCGCGGAATTTTGGATACGACATAGTCAAGAGCTGGTTCAAATGCTGCATATGTTTTTCCTGTCACCGGGTTCATCATTTCATCTAATGAAAGTCCGACTGCAATTTTAGCGGCGAGCTTTGCTATCGGGTACCCCGTTGCTTTTGATGCAAGGGCAGATGAACGGCTGACACGCGGATTTACTTCAATAATGTAATATTGGAAGCTGTCCGGATCTAAGGCGAGCTGGACGTTACATCCGCCTTCGATCCCAAGTGCGCGAATCAGTTTTAACGATACATTCCGCAAGAGCTGATATTCGCGATCGCTGAGCGTTTGGCTCGGCGCGACAACAATACTGTCTCCAGTATGGATTCCAACTGGATCAATGTTTTCCATGTTACAAACGACAATGGCGTGATCTTGGCTGTCTCTCATGACTTCATACTCGATTTCTTTATAGCCGGCGATGCTTTTTTCAAGCAGACATTGGTGTACCGGGCTTAATTTCAAGCCGTTCTCAACGATTTCTTTTAACTCTGTCTCATTCGAGCAGATGCCTCCGCCTGTTCCGCCTAATGTATATGCCGGGCGGACAATGACAGGGAATCCAATTTGACTGACGAATTTTTCTGCTTCTTCAAGGGAGTGGATAATCTCACTTTCAGGCACCGGTTCATTCAGTTCATTCATTAATGTTCTGAACAAGTCACGGTCTTCAGCTTGCTGAATCGCAGACAGTTTTGTGCCAAGCACTTCGACGCCGCATTCTGCCAAAACGCCTCTTTCAGAAAGCTCAACCGCAAGATTCAAACCAGTTTGACCTCCGAGTGTAGGAAGAATGGCATCCGGGCGCTCTTTTCTGATGATTCGTGTCAGGAATTCAGGTGTGAGCGGTTCGATGTAAACCCGGTCAGCCATTTCTGTATCTGTCATGATCGTGGCAGGGTTTGAGTTGACAAGGATGACTTCATAACCTTCTTCTTTCAAAGCAAGACAAGCTTGTGTTCCCGCATAGTCAAATTCCGCTGCTTGGCCGATGATGATCGGTCCAGATCCGATTACTAAAATTTTGTTAATGTCTACGCGTTTTGGCATACCGCTTCCCCTTCTTTCTCTGTTGTTTCGATCATTTCGATGAATCTGTCAAATAGATGGTTGGCATCCTCAGGACCAGGTGAGGCTTCGGGATGATATTGAACCGTAAATGCCGGCAATGTTTTATGCTTCAGCCCTTCAATCGTATCGTCGTTAATTGCGATATGCGTCACTTCCAGTTCTGTTTTACTGATAGACGAAACTGTATATCCATGGTTTTGAGATGTTAAGGCAACTTTTCCTGTAGCCAGCTCTTTTACCGGGTGGTTTGAGCCCCTGTGGCCGAATTTCATTTTTTCAGTATTCGCCCCGCACGCCAGCGCGAATAATTGGTGGCCGAGACATATTCCGAATAATGGCACTTTTCCAAGAACACCTTTAATCATTTCAATCGCTTCAGGCACATCCTTCGGGTCTCCAGGTCCGTTAGAAAGCATGATACCGTCCGGTTTCAGCTGAAGCACCTCTTCCGCTGTAATGTTGTAAGGCACAACGATGACGTCACATTTCCGTTTGTTCAGCTCTCTTAGAATCCCGTGTTTCATGCCGAAGTCAACCAAGACGATGCGTTTGCCTCTTCCCGGGCTCGGATATGCTGTTTTTGCTGATACTTGGGATACTTGATTTCTTGGCAATTCCGTTTCGTTCAGTCTTTTCAGCACTGCTTCGATATCTTCATCAGATGAAGCGAATGTTCCTTTTAGCGCGCCTGCCGTGCGGATCATTCTTGTCAGCTTCCTTGTATCAATCCCCTGGAGTCCGGGAATGTTTTTCATTTTTAAATACTCGTCTAAGGTGTATGCTGAACGCCAGTTGGAAGGCAGCTCACATAATTCTTTGATGATCAGCCCTTTGACAAAAGGGGTAATGGATTCAAAATCATCACGGTTAATGCCGTAATTTCCGATAAGCGGGTATGTTAATGTTACGATTTGTCCGCAGTAAGAAGGATCAGATAAAATTTCCTGATAGCCTGTCATCCCAGTATTAAAAACGACTTCTCCCATGTTGTGTTCTAAGCTTCCGAAGGCTTCTCCCTCGAATACCGCTCCGTTTTCCAGTACTAATCGTCTCTTCATTTGACAAGTCTCCCCTCTTCATAAGCAAGCTTCCCTGCCGCAATTGTAGCGACCGGCCAGCCGGTGCAGCTGATGCCGTTGAATGGTGTATTTTTTCCTTTTGATAAAAATGTCTCTTTGTCTATAACTGCTTCTTTTTCTAAATCGATTAACGTAATGTCCGCAGCTTGCCCCGTTTGTAATGTTCCATATGGGAGACCGAACGCTTCGCATGGCTTGATTGTCATGTAGTCAATCAGCTGCTTCAGCGACCAGCTGCCATTTTTGACAAAGTGTGTGTAAAGAAGCGGGAATGCTGTTTCTAAGCCGACAATTCCGAATGGCGCCAGTTTCATTTCTGTGTTTTTCTCTTCTTCCGTATGCGGTGCATGGTCTGTTGCAATAAAATCAATTGTTCCGTCTAAAAGACCTTCAATTAAAGCAGCTCTGTCTTCTGCGCTGCGGAGCGGAGGATTCATTTTATAGTTTGTGTCCAGCCCCGGGATGTCCTCATCACAAAGCAGCAAATGATGCGGCGACACTTCTGCTGTCACTCTGATTCCCGCTTTTTTCGCATCGCGTACGACCCTGACAGATTCTTTTGTACTGATATGGCATACATGGTAATGGCAGTTTGCCGCCTCAGCCAGCAGCACATCGCGGGCAATATGAACCGATTCACACACAGAAGGTATGCCGTTTAGCCCGTTCGCTTTGGAGAATGTCCCCTCATGTACGCTTCCTCCGTAAATTAAGGAGTTGTCCTCGCAATGTGCAACAATCGCCTTGTCAATTGCGGCTGCCCGTTTCATCGCTTCATACATCATGCCTGCTGTCTGTATACCAACGCCGTCATCTGTAAAAGCAAATGCCCCGGCTTCTTTTAACGCTTCAAAGTTTGTCATTTCATCGCCGATTTGTCTGATCGTAATGGATGCATATGGAAGAACTCTGACGCATGATGTTTCTTTAATTCTGTTTTGCACCCATTCCATCTGCTCCTTTGTATCAGGAACCGGCCGCGTATTCGGCATTGCTGCTACTGTAGTATAGCCGCCGCGTGCCGCCGCTTTGGCCCCGGTTTCAATAGTTTCTTTTTTCTCTCCGCCCGGCTCTCTGAAATGCACGTGGAGATCAACAAACCCAGGTGAAACGAGCAAACCTTTTGCATCAATTACCGTTTCATTATCCGTTGCATCAAGCTTGCCGATTGCGGTGATGGTTTCTCCAGTCACTCGGATATCCGCTTCTGTTTTTTCACCATTTTCGTTTAGTATCCAGCCGTTTTTAATGAGATATGACATACGCTGCTTCTCCTCTTTTCACATTGGTTTGTAAGGCACGCTGTATCACTGCCATTCTGATAAATACGCCATTTTGCATTTGCTTGAAGATTCTTGATTTTTCGCTTTCTACTAAGCTGTCATCAATCTCCACCCCTCTGTTTACCGGAGCAGGATGCATGATGATCGCATGCCGCTTCATACGCTCAGCCCGTTCTACGGTCAAGCCGTATTTGTTTAAATAGCCTTCCTGGCTGACAGCGGATTGATGTCGTTCATTTTGAATGCGCAGCAGCATGACGACATCGGAAGACTCAACTGCTTCATCCATTGAGACATACGTACCGAATGTATTTTCTTCATCCTGCCATTCCGAAGGGCCGGAAAATAGGACCCGGGCACCCAATCTTGTCAACACTTCCGCATTTGACCTTGCCACTCTGCTATGCTTGATGTCGCCGTGAATGGAGACAGTAAGCCCTTTGAACGTATTGAACTCTTCATAAATCGTCATTAAATCAAGCAGTGATTGTGTTGGATGCTGGCCGCATCCGTCTCCCGCATTCAGAATCGGAATATTCACCTGGCTGACAAGCTCTTCATAATACTCATCCTCACTGTGCCTGATGACGCAGACGTCCACACCGATTGATTCGAGCGTCCGGATCGTGTCATATAAGGTTTCGCCTTTTTGCACGCTTGTGCTTGTTCCATCAAGGTTGAGCACATTCATGCCCAGCTTTTTTTCTGCGACCTCAAAGCTGAACCGCGTTCTCGTGCTCGGTTCGAAAAACAGGTTTGCGGCAAACTTTCCTGTAAGCTGATTGTCTGTTTTTCCGCTTTTGAGATCTTGTGCTTTTTGAAGCAAATCTTTGATTTCCTCAGTGCTGAGTTCACTCATCGTCGTTAAATGCTTCATGTTCTTTCCCCTCTCTTTTCAACTTAAGGCTGAAAAAAACCCCGGTCTAAGATAGACTCGGGGTATGGTTAAATAGAGGGCAGCATTGAAGCTTCCTTCTCTTCATAACCCTTCCAAGCCTCTCTGGACTTTCATTAAAAGGTTTTAGATATGATGTTCAGATGTGTCTGTCTGCTCTTCCTTCGCCTGCGGAAGAATCAGGTTTAAGATGACACCGACAATTGCGGCAAGCGCCATTCCTGACACTTGGAATCCGCCTTGAGACACTTGGATAAAAGCTCCTCCTACACCGATGACAAGGATAACTGATGTAATAATGAGGTTTCTGTTGTTTTCATAATCAATTTTGTTGTCAATCAGCATTCTCAGGCCGCTTGAAGCAATGATTCCGAACAGCAGGAAGGAGACGCCTCCCATGACCGCTGATGGCACTGAACTGATCAGCGCTGAAATTTTGCCTATAAAGCCGAAGCAACAAGCAATCACTGCCGCTCCTCCGATGACAAAGACGCTGAATACTCTTGTGATGGCCAGTACGCCAATGTTTTCTCCGTATGTCGTTGTCGGCGGACCGCCGATCAGGGAAGCGAGGATTGTCGCCACACTGTCACCCATAATAGAGCGATGAAGACCTGGCTTTTTAATGAAATCTTGTCCGACAACCTTGCTCAGCACCATTTGGTGGCCGATATGCTCTGACATTGTGACAAATGCGACAGGAACCATTGCGGCTGCGATGCCGAGTGTAACTGACGGTGAATAATCTTTGAACGGAATGATAAATTCAGGCACTGCAAACCATTTCGCGTCAAGCACCGGCTGGAAGTTGACAATCCCTTGAGTAAGGGCGAACAAGTATCCGCCGATGATTCCGATCAGAACCGGAATCAGGCTTAAAAATCCTCGTAAGAAAATCGCACAAATAATCGTAATTGCCAGCGTAACTCCTGCGACACTAAAGTGCTTTAAGCTGTAGACCAACTCACTCGCGTTTGGATCAGCATACATCGCCATGTTTACCGCAGTGCTTGCCAGTCCCAGCCCGATGACGATAATAACAGGCCCTACGACTACAGGCGGGAGAATCTTGATCAGCCATCCTGTTCCAAGCTGCCTGATCAATAAGGCAATCAGCCCGTACACCAGCCCTGCAAGAAACGCTCCAACCATTGCCGCTCCTGGCCCGCCGGTCGCTTTTACCAGAATGATCGGAGAAATAAAGGCGAAGGATGAACCGAGATACGCCGGAATTTGCCCTTTCGTAATAAGAAGGTACGCCAGTGTTCCGATGCCGCTTGTCACCAACGCCACAGCAGGACTCATTCCGACGAGCTTCGGAACCAAAATGGTTGAGCCAAACATGGCAAACAAATGCTGAAGGCTGAATGAAACCCAAGAGAAAGGTGTCGGGACATCCCTGACCCCTAAATTTACTTTTTTCTTACTCATGATGATTTCCCCCTGATTGTTGACTTTCATTTTAGGATGACTCAATGACTGTATAAAAAAACCTCTTTGCTTTTTTACGCAAAGAGGCATACAAAGACCTGCCGAATACTTTTTGGGCCTTTGTTGTGCACCTCTTTGCAACCTCTCTGGATTGCCCTTAAAAAGGTGATTTATTATTCGTTTTCATAAATGGCGACGAGATCGTTTTGGTCTACCTCATCAAGCTGAACCATAACCTTTTCAGACTTTGATGTCGGGATGTTTTTCCCGATATAATCCGCTCGGATCGGCAGCTCCCGGTGTCCTCTGTCCACAAGCACTGCAAGCTGAATGGAGGAAGGTCTGCCTACATCAACAAGCGCATCCATTCCTGCTCTGACTGTTCTTCCGGTATACAGAACATCATCAACGAGAATGACTTTTTGATCTGTAATATCTACCGGAATATCTGCACCTTTTACAAGCGGTTCATCGTTGCTTGTTTTTTTAGAAAGATCGTCTCTGTAAAGAGTAATATCAATTTCACCGACTGTAACAGGATTTCCCTCAATCTGTTCAATGCGTTCCGCAAGGCGTTTTGCCAGGTAAATCCCTCTTGTCTTAATGCCGACAAGAATGCAGTTATTCATTCCTTTATTGCGTTCGATCATTTCGTGAGCAATCCTGGTCAGCGCCCGTCTGATTGCCTGTTCGTCGAGAATGACAGCTTTTTGATTCAATGTGTGACACCTCACAGTTCATATAGAAGAAAAAACCCCTCCTGCCAGAGCATAGAGGGGTTTTAGGACAAGGTGCGCGCCTGTACACGCATCCCGTCTATCCGTTATCCTTCTCAGTCTCTCTGGACTGTTTTAAAGAATCTATTCAGCTTCGTTTATTATTTCAGAAAAGAAACCCTCTGTCAACCATTTTTTCTGAGGTTTTCGATTAATTCTGCCATATCCTCAGGAAGCGGCGCTTCAAATTCGACATATTCTCCTGTTCGTGGATGGTCAAAACCTAAAACTCCCGCGTGAAGCGCTTGGCCATTAAAGTCGATTGTTTTTCTTGGGCCGTATTTCGGATCGCCTGCTAATGGGAAGCCGATATATCTCATATGAACACGAATTTGATGGGTTCTCCCTGTTTCAAGCTGGCATTCCACTAACGTAAAATCCTGAAAACGCTCTAGTACATGAAAATGAGTGACAGCGCTTTTGCCATCACGTGTCACGGTCATGCTTTGACGGTCTTTCTTATCTCGTCCGATCGGCGCGTCAATTGTGCCGTCATCGTGAGAAATAAGCCCGTGGACAACGGCCGTATATTTTCGGGTGACCGTTTTGTTGACCAATTGGTTTACGAGTGACTCGTGTGCCATATCATTTTTCGCCACCATTAATAAACCGGACGTGTCCTTATCGATTCTGTGAACAATACCCGGACGCATCACGCCATTTATTCCGGAAAGGTCTGTGCAATGAGCCATAAGGCCGTTTACAAGTGTGCCCGTAAGATGCCCGGGTGCTGGGTGAACAACCATTCCGCGAGGTTTGTTGACGACCAGCACATCCTGGTCCTCATAATAAATATCCAGATCCATAGGCTCTGCCAGGACGTCGAGCGCTTCCGGTTCGGGTACAGTGACGGTCACCTGATCACCCGGCTGAATTTTATAATTCGCTTTCACCGCGCTTCCGTTCACGACAACCTGTCCGTCTTTTACCCATTGCTGAACCTGGGTTCTTGACCAATCATTCTCAGACGATGCCAAAAATTTATCAATCCGCTCACTTTTTTGTTCTTCTGAAGCGGTTATATCAATTTGATTCATGCTATTGCTCCTTTTTCTTTTTCCCGCTGTCCAACAGCATTTGTATAAATAAAAGCATTACGCCGACACATAATGAAGAGTCCGCGATGTTAAATATCGGGTAATTGACAATAATAACATGGATAAAATCCACAACTTCCTGTCTGACAGCCCGATCGATAAAGTTGCCGATGGCACCGCCAAGCATAAGTCCGAGGGCAACGCCAAGAAACCTTTGTCCCTTTGTATAACGCTGTATGTAATAAACAATACCAATAATAACAGCGGTTGTTATGAGGTAGAAAAACCACATTTGACCCGCTAATATCCCCCATGCAGCACCCGTATTGCGATGGGAGGTGATATAGAATACCTGATCAATGATCGGAATGCTTTGGCCAAGTTCCATGTTCTTAACAACTAGCCATTTTGTCAATTGATCGGCTGCAATAATAAGTAGTGCAATCATATAATACAGCACAAACGTTCCTCCAGTTTACGGTTACTTTAATCCATTATGCATTTTATCAATAAAAAGCACTGGAGTAAAGAAATATCAGGCATATTAACCGGCCAGACACTGTTATTCATACAGTGCCTGACCATATTCGATATCCGTTGATTTCCATATCGGAAGCGTTTTTTTTTCAAATTGGACAGAATAAAGAAAATCGTTTGCTGTTCGGGCAGTCGGCAGCACTGCCAGCTTTGCAAGAGGAATGGGAGCCCCGGTTTCTTCACAGTATCCGAATGTGCCGTTTTCGATTTTGGACAATGCAAGGAGAACGTCTTGAAGCTCTTCTTTAATATGATAGATCAGAGTTGCTTTTTGTTTATGATTGATTGCTGCTTGCGGGCTTGTAGAAACCTGAAAGCAAGAATACTCAAATAATCTCGACTGTAATTCTTCTTTCATCAGAAGAAGTTCCGTATAAATTGCGGTCAGTTGATCATTCATTCTTCACAACTCCTGCTCTTAACGTAGTACCTTTATTGTTGCCTATGAATGATGATCTAAAGCCCATAAGATTTTTCCTGCCGTTCTAAAGGATGTCACTCTTGGCACAAAAAAAGCCCGGCTTTTACGCCGGGCCCTTTTCATTATTTTTGATAGTATTTTTCAACGATTTCAGCGTTGCGTAATGAAAGTGTAGGATATTTCGGGTTTGCACCTACATCTTTTGAAATCACACGTGATCTCTCACACATTTCGCCTTCCGCTTTCTCGACAGCGATTTTACCCGTCGCAAAACTTTGCGCATCGTTCGGCGCATCATTTTCTTCGCTGATTATCAGTTCAGACACAATAAACAGCTGAGAAAGGTTTTCTTTTATGGAAGCCAAGAGCTCCTTGTTTTCTTTGTTTGGATACAATTTCAGGTTTGCTTCCAAAGATTTACCGATAATTTTTTCATTTCGCGCAGTTTCTAATGCTTTTAACACGTCATCACGAAGAGCCATAAAGCGGTCAAATTTTTCTTCAGTCGCTTCACTGTTTGGAACCGCGATTGTTTCCGGCATATCGGTCAGCTGAACGCTCTGCTCTTCAACAAATGTTAAATGAGACCACAATTCGTCTGCCGTATGTGGAAGGATAGGCGCTGAAAGCTTCACTAATGCAAGAAGCGTTTCGTAGAATACTGTCTGCATGCTGCGTCTATCCGGATGATCCGCATGCTCGATGTAGACAATATCTTTTGCAAAATCAAGGTAGAATGAGCTCAATTCGATTGTGCAGAAATTATGAATGCTGTGATACACAACCGCAAATTCGTACTCATCATACGCTTTTTTCACTTTATCAATCAGCTTGTTCAGCTTAATCAGCATATACTGATCCACTTCACGAAGATCTTCGACAGCCACCGCATTTGTTTTTGGATCAAAATCGAAAAGGTTGCCGTGAAGGAAACGGAACGTGTTGCGGATTTTACGATATACTTCCGCAACCTGCTTTAGAATGGCGTCAGACACGCGAACGTCCGCCTGATAATCCACTGAAGATACCCATAATCTTAAGATGTCGGCACCAAGCTGTTTCATGACTTTAGCCGGAACAACAACGTTACCGATTGATTTACTCATCTTGCGTCCTTCTCCATCCAGTGCGAACCCATGGCTGAGCACACCTTTATACGGCGCTTTCCCTGTTACGGCTACTGCTGTAGAAAGAGAAGAGTTAAACCAGCCGCGATATTGGTCAGATCCCTCTAGGTATAAATCAGCCGGGCGAACGAGGTCATCACGTTCTTCAAGCACTGCTTGATGTGAAGAGCCTGAATCAAACCAAACATCCATGATATCCTGTTCTTTTGTAAATGTGCCGTTCGGGCTGCCAGGATGCGTAAAGCCTTCCGGAAGAAGATCCTTTGCTTCTTTTTCAAACCAAATGTTTGATCCGTGCTGTCTGAACAATTCAGAAACATGTTCAATGGTTTCATCTGTAATAATCGGTTCTCCGTTTTCAGCGTAAAATACCGGAATCGGCACACCCCACGCACGCTGTCTGGAAATACACCAGTCTCCGCGGTCCCGAACCATGTTGTGCAAACGCTGCTCGCCCCATTCAGGAACCCATTTGGTTTCTTTAATGGCATCCAGCAGGTCTGATCTGAAATCTTTAATAGACGCAAACCATTGCGCTGTCGCTCTGAAAATGGTTGGTTTTTTCGTTCTCCAATCATGCGGATAAGAGTGAGTAATGAATTCAAGCTTCACAAGTGCGCCTTTTTCATCAAGCTGCTGTGTGATCGCTTTGTTTGCATCATCATAGAACATGCCTTCAAAGCCAGGAGCTTCGCTTGTCATTACACCTTTTTCATCGACCGGGCAAAGCACATCTAAACCGTATTTTTGGCCGATGATAAAGTCATCTTCCCCATGTCCTGGCGCTGTATGAACACAGCCTGTTCCGGCATCAGTTGTTACGTGTTCACCAAGCATAACGAGAGAGTCTCTGCCATATAGAGGGTGTTCAGCGATAATGTTCTCAAGATCTTTCCCTTTGACCGTTCTTGTCACTTCATACTGATCAAATCCGCATGCCGATGCAACATTTTCGACTAAGGCACTTGCTACGACAAAGCGGTCTTCACCTACTGCAATCACGCTGTACTCAAGATCAGGGTGCACTGAGATTCCGAGGTTCGCCGGAATTGTCCAAGGCGTTGTTGTCCAAATGATGATGCGCTCACCGTTTTCAAGAACGCCTTTTCCGTCTTTTACACCAAAAGCGACGTAAATAGATGCTGAACGTTTGTCTTGATATTCGATCTCGGCTTCAGCCAGAGCAGACTCACTTGAAGGTGACCAGTTAACCGGTTTAAGGCCTTTGTAAATGTAGCCTCGTTTTGCCATTTCACCAAATACGCGGATTTGCTGCGCTTCGTATTCCGGTTTTAATGTCACATATGGGTTTTCCCAGTCACCGCGGACACCAAGACGTTTGAATTGCTCACGCTGTCCCTCGATTTGCTTCCAAGCGTACTCTTCGCATAGTTTGCGGAATTCCGCTACTGACATTTCTTTGCGGTTGACCTTTTTGTTTTTTGTCAGAGCTGTTTCAATTGGCAATCCGTGTGTATCCCAGCCCGGCACATACGGTGCGTTGTAGCCGCTCATTGATTTATAGCGGACAATGAAGTCTTTCAAAATCTTGTTAAGTGCATGGCCCATATGGATGTCGCCGTTTGCATACGGAGGTCCGTCATGTAAAACAAATTTCGGGCGGTCTTTCGTCCGTTCCTGAACAAGACGGTAGATATCCTCTTCCTCCCATTTTTTTTGAATGTCAGGCTCACGGTTTGGCAAATTTCCACGCATCGGGAAATCTGTTTTCGGCATTAAGAGCGTGTCTTTAAAATCCATTTTCATTCCTCCACTGCATTTTTTCAGAAAATAAAAAAGCCCTCTCATCCCATAAGGGACGAGAAAGCTTATCTCGCGGTACCACCCTTTTAGAAAAAGCAAGCATACACTTTTTCCTCTTGAGCATCGTAACGTGATGAACGTCCTAACCTACTGTGAGTTCAGCAAGGAAACTAAAGGGCTGATCTACATGATTCCGGCCATCCCGGACTCTCACCATCTCCGGGTCGCTATGAAGGCCTGAAGGAAACATGACTGTCCCTTTCAACCGTTTTTTCATCTGAATTTATGAACGTATTATATTCGACAAGCTAAGAAAATGTCAAGATAATCAGAGAATTTATTCCTTTTCCTCAAATACAGCGTCGACTTCATACTCAAGGAGATGATCCCAATCGTCATTTTTCAGAAGATCAAGCTGAGCTTCAATCAGCATTTGGAAACGTGTTCTGAACACTTTAGACTGTTTTTTCAGCTCTTCAATTTCCATTGCAATTTTTCTTGATTTTGATAACGATTCGTTGATAATGCGATCAGCGTTTTTCTCCGCTTCCCGAACGATCAGCTTTGCCTCTTTTTGAGAATTGCGTTTTACGTCTTCAGCCGCTTCTTGAGCAACTAAAATTGATTTATTCAATGTTTCCTCAATATTGGCAAAGTGTCCGATTCTTTCATCTAGCTCATTGACTTTCGCTTCAAGCTCAGTTTTCTTGCGGAGAACAATTTCGTAATCTTTTCTGACTTGGGCTAGGAATTCATTTACTTCATCTTCATCATATCCGCGAAAACTTTTTGTAAACGTCTTGTTGTGAATATCATTTGGCGTTAATGGCATGATGCCACCTCCATTTTTACATTTCAGTACGGTTATCTAGTTCACATTATAAAACAAATTTCGCACAGATGGAGAAAAAAACTGAAAAACCGACTATTTTTGTCGTTCAAACGTAACTCTCCATTTGTCTTTTTTGGTTTTTCCTTCGATTTTTGTTAAGCTGCACCGGCCAAAACCTCTGATTGACAGCATGTCCCCTTCCGCGACTATGTATGAAGGATCTTCAACCACCTTCCAGTTCACTTTCACAAGGCCGTTTTTCACAAGCGTCTGTGATTTCTGGCGGGATTGCCTGCTCATAGAGGCGCAGACGGCGTCAAGCCTTAAAGAAGAAACCGTGTCATCTCTTATTTCGACATCAACTGCTGGAATGTTAAGGTCTGACAAGTCGATTTTCTCTAGGCTGACCGCCGCTTTGCCTGCTTGGGTCAGCTGTGCAGCCACAAAATCAGCGGTATCGGCTGAGACAATCAATTGCACTGCTGTCTCAGAAAACACGATGTCACCGAATTTTTGCCGCTTTAATCCTATGCCCATTAATGCACCAAGCAGAGAACGATGATCTACTGAGACAAACTTGTCAGCATAACAAACGTTAAACGCCTGAAGTTCAAAATCTGATACTTCCGGAGTAATGTACTCTGGATACAGAATCGCCCGTTTTCGCTCCGCTCTGTCATAGCCGCCGGAAAAGGCAAGCCCGACATCTGCCTGTCCCGTAACAGCAGAGAGGATGACCTGCTCTCGGGGGTCTAAAAAGTCGGTCAGCTTCATCCGGTACTGCTCCTGGACAATTCTTTTCCATTCGAGCGCCTGATCAATAAAGGCCCGCTCGTCTTTTCTGAAGTGCTGATATATATCGCTCATCGTCTTTCCCTTCTATGTAAAGAGGCTTGGCTGCTGCCAAGCCCCTATCAAACTGTCACATTAAAACGCAATCATGCGATAAAGTCCCCACAAGCCGGTTGTCGCAAACCGAAGCACAAGTATTGCTACGATTGGTGAAATATCCAGCATTGCAATCGGAGGGATGATTTTTCTGAATGGTTCGAGATATGGTTCACAAATCGAAGCCAAAAAACGCCCGACTGCTGTTTCCCTCGTACTCGGCACCCATGACATAAAAATATATATGATCAGGGCAAATGAGTATATTGTGATTAATAAGTTTAAAACCGAAAAAACTTGATAAAGGATCATCTCGCTTTACCACCTCTGATGTTCGTCTTCAGATATGAGCTCAGAAATTGTGCCTGATACATCTACGTTGTCAGGCGTGCAGAGGAAAATATCTGAGCCGATTCTTTGAATATCGCCGCCGATGGCATAAACGGTTCCGCTTAAAAAGTCAACAATCCGCTTCGCCTGGTCATGCTGTATCCGCTGAAGATTGACGACAACTGCCCGCCGGTTCTTCAAATGGTCGGCTATTTCCTGCGCCTCCGCATAAACGCGCGGCTCACTCAACACCACTTTAGAGGATTTCTGAACACTTTGCAAGCTCACTACATTCTGTTTGCCCGAAGGTTTATTCCCCGTATAAGCCGGCTTTTCTTTTTGCTCATGCTCCTCATGAGATTCCCGCTCTGTCTCAATATATTCATATTCGTATTCTTCATCTTCCATTGAGAAAAAGTTTTTCAGTTTATTCTTCATACTCATTGCTGTACACCCCCTGTTTCATTTCCGACTAACGATGAGCCGATTCTAATATAAGTAGCTCCTTCTTCAATTGCAATTTCAAAATCATTTGACATGCCCATCGACAGTTCAGTACACGGAGCGTTCGGCTGGTTCAGTTTCTGAACCTGGTCACGGAGTTCTCTCAGCGACCTGAAACAGCTTCTGATCTGATCTTGATCATCAGTCAGCGGAGCCATTGTCATCAGCCCGGCAACAAGGATATGTTCGAAACCGGAAAGCTCCTGTATGAATGGAATGACTTCTTCTTTTTTCATGCCGTGTTTAGAAGGCTCAAGAGAGGTATTGACCTGCACAAAGCATCGTACAGTACCTTCAGCCCGTTTTTCAATTTCTTTCGCTAATGAGAGCCGGTCTAGGGAATGGATATAGGAAACCGCATTGACGACAGATTTTGCTTTTCTTGATTGCAAACTGCCGATAAAATGCCATTCCGGATTACCTTTCATCAATTCCTGTTTGCGGAGCAGTTCCGCATCCCGATTCTCTCCGAGGCAGGTGATGCCAGCATCTACTGCCTCCTGTGCTCTTTCAGGTGATACATATTTTGTGACTGCAATAACCGTAACTTCATCGGAGCTGCGGCCCGATCTGTTACATGCTTCGTTTATTCGTTCGTTTATATGTCGTAAATTATCAACAACACGCAAGATCTTTTATGCCTCCTTCATTCCGATAAAGGACATCATCCGTCCAGTTTTCCCCTGATCGCGGCGGTGAGAATAGAAAAGAGACGGCTCGCTTTCCGTGCATAAACCGCTGACAGAAATTTGTTCACTTGCCAAACCGCTGTCCATCAGTATAAGACGGTTCAGCTCTTTCAGATCAAGCTGATATTGTGCCTTTGCCGTCTGATTAACGGCAAGGTCTGCTGAAACCGGCAATGCGCGGACAGCATCCATGACGCGGTCGTCTACCGTATAGCATGCTCCGCTGATAGACGGGCCAATAACAGCGTAAATATCTGAGGGATTTGAACCTTCCTTCTCAGTCCATTGCTTCACCATTTCTCTGCCAATCTGTTTGACGGTGCCTTTCCACCCGGCATGGGCGACTCCGACAAGCGACTTAACCGGATCATAAAAGAAAAGAGGCACACAATCAGCAAAGCATAATGCTAAAAATACATTTTTTTCATTTGTATAGAGCCCGTCCGTTGCTTTTAGAGCCGTGTGATACTCACGGGCGCCTTTTCCCCTATCCCTCTGCGTCACTTTCTGAACGCGATTATCATGTGTCTGATCAGCGAATACCCAAGACTGCAAATCAGTATTAAACATATCGGCAATATATTCACGATTTTTAACTACATCTGCATCTTTGTCATGAACGTGCAATCCTGTATTTAACGATTCAAAAGGCTTTTGGCTGACACCGCCGTTTTTTGTCGTAAATCCGGCAATGACCTCTTTGTTGTTTTGATTCGTTTGAGCCCAGTCTTGTATCATGAGTGTCGAGGGTGTGGTAAGACTGAATGGGTGATATGTATTCATGATGATCCAACCTTTCGACAAACATTAAAAAAGCGGAATTTCCCACTTATTTTACCACATCTTACTGCATTCGTTGAGCGCCGATTTGCATATTTCTAAATGAAATGTGCCGGAAGAATCGAGACTTCCGGCATTTGCCAATCTGCGGCAGACAAGCAGGTTTATGCATGTGGTTCACTTAATCGGACTAAGATTACATCTTCCCCGATTTTTACTATATTTCGCCATGGAATGACCAATTCCTCTTCTTTTCCAAAAAATCCGAGAACTTTCCCATTTCCTCCGAGTATGATCGCCTGAATTTTTCCAGTGGTCACATTGATATCAATATCACCAATACTCCCCAGCTTTTTTCCGTTTGAGACATTGACGACATCCTTTACCTGAAATTCTGAAATGCTGATCATTCCATCACGTCCTTTTTCCGTCCTTTTGTTCAAGTATATGAACGGGCAGGCTGAACCTTGTCAGCAAGAAGAAATTTTCATGTCATTGTTCTTTTTTCCGGCTGCACCAGCTGATGATAAAATCGAGTATAATTTTTGTATACTCTACTAGCTGCTCAATCGATACCTTCTCGTTCACAGAGTGTGCATTGTGCAGATCTCCAGGACCGTATATTACGCATGGAATACCGGCATCATACAGCCATCCGCCATCTGTAACTGATTGAGAAACGTCAATAATTGGACACTCCCGTTTCACTTTCTGATGAGAGGCAGTTAGCACTAAGACGCCTGGGTGGCCAGGGTCAACTTCCAATGCCGGAAAAATTTCTCCTCTGTCTTCAATCATAGATGAGCCTCCCCACTTGAATACAGGGCGGTTTTCCCTAAGCCAAATATCACTGTCACTCAGCCGATTGACGTAATCCTCTATTTCCGCTGCCACTTGGTCATGGGTTTCATTCGGATAAAAATGGACTGTGATCCACAGCCGGCATTCGTCCGCTATAAAAGCCGCATGTCTGCCGCCTTCTATAACTGCCGGGTTAATCGTATTTGTGCCTGGTTTAAAACCGGGATAACTTTTCATAATAGACCAGTGGCGCTCAAGTTCACCGAGCCCCGCAATGATTTTTGCCATTTTTTCAATTGCGCTTGCTCCGAATGTTCCTCCGCCTGCGTGAATCATATTCCGTCTCGTTCCATCATGAAATGTTTGACTGCTTTTGATTTCGATCCAGCCTGTAATGACACCCCCTTGGCCTTGAATATGCATATCGCTCGTATCCGCGACAATTGCAAAATCAGCGTGGTAGCCCCTCTTGCAGCATTCAAGTGTGCCGGCCTCTCCAACTTCCTCCCCAATAACCGATTGCAGAATCAGATCACCTGGAAGCTCAATGCCGGCTTCACGAATTAATTTGACAGCAAACAGCACACAAGCCATTCCGCCCTTCATATCGGAAGCGCCTCGCCCGATTAAGAGACCGTTTTTTTCAATGGGATGAAACGGATCGTGCTTCCATTCTTCATCCTCTTTTACCTCTGCCACATCTACATGACCATTGATAATCAGGCTATAATAATCTGCTGAATCTGTTCCCTTTAGCTTGCCGACAACATTGGGATCTCCAGGGTACACATCCCATTTGTCGATCGAGAATCCCAATTCATTTAAAAATCCCGCAATCCATGACTGAATGCCCTCTGTATTTCTTGCAGGCGGAGCGGGTGTTTGATAAGAAATCAGTGTTTTAGCAAGCTGAATAAGCTCCTCCTTTTGTTCTTCCACTTTTTTTTGCAAAGAGTCTATTTGTTGATCCAATGTAAATCCGCTCCTATTCTTTAAAATCAAAAAAGCCGTTTCAAATGTGATGAAACGGCTTAATAAAAACAAACGAAGTCCGATGTACTCCGCTTTTCACCGCTTCCCTCCGCTGGCATGATCCAGATCAGGTCAAAAGGGTTGAGACAAAGTCTCTCTCAGCTTCGCAAAGCACCCCTAGGATGAATCTATATATGTTTGTCAGGCATTCGTTATCGGCTCAGCTCTTGTTAAAAACGGCCGATCCTGATTCCATAATACATGGATTGGCGTATCAAAAAAAGCGGAAAGTACTTGATCAGTAAGCATTTCCTTTATTTCTCCGGATCCAAAGACCTCTCCCTGTTTTAATAAAAGGGCTTTATCAAAGACAGGCAGAATTTCTTCAGCATGATGAGTCACATAAAGGATAGATGGTGCATTTTCTTTGTTTGCAATGTATGTAATCGTATCTAACAACTTTTCCCGGGCAATAAAATCCAGCCCTGTGACTGGTTCATCCAGTATCAGCAACTCCGGATCGGCCATTAGTGCTCTAGCAATCAACGCTCTTTGTTTTTCCCCTTGAGAAAGGGTTTCATAGCGACGATCGGCATATTCAATTGCTCCCAAGTCCTCTAACAAACCAATCGCTTTTTCCCTGGTTTCCTTACTTGGCGTTTCATATAACCCAATCGAAGCGTAAGCTCCGCTCAAAGCAATTTCAAAGGCTGAATCTGCCGGATACAATTTTTGCTGAAGAGCTGCTGAGACGAGGCCAATTTTACGTCTGAGCTTTTCCCCAAGCTCTGTTTTGCCAAATTCATGGCCAAGCACCTGCATCTCGCCTGATGTTGGAAAATAATATGAGCAAAGCATATTTAACAGCGCCGTCTTCCCGGCGCCATTTAGGCCGTAAAGCACCCAATTTTCCTTTTCTTCCACCTTCCAATGAATATCTCTCAGTATCCATTTCCCATTCCGTTTTAGTGAGACATTGTCAAGCTGCAAAATCATCGTGGTCCTCCTCTTTATTGCCTTTTATAATTGTTTTAATTTTCATAAAACTTTGTACGAACTAGGATACCTTACTTTTTCCAAAACGTAAACCATCCGTAATCAATAGAAAAGCCTTTAAAACAACATCGTTTTAAAGGCTTTTCATTATTGATGAATATTTTTATTCATTTGTTTGATAGCCGCTTTTTCAAGTCTGGACACCTGCGCCTGAGAAATTCCGATTTCCTCGGCGACTTCCATTTGGGTTTTCCCTTGGAAGAATCGCTTTCTCAAAATCATTTTTTCCCTATCGTTCAGCCTTCTCATGCCCTCTTTTAAAGCCAGCTCTTCAATCCATTGTGAATCTGTATTACGCTCATCACTGATTTGGTCCATCACATAGATCGGGTCTCCGCCGTCGTTATAGATCGGTTCAAATAGAGAAACCGGATCCTGGATGGCATCAAGCGCAAATACAATTTCCTCATGCGGTACTTCAAGAACTTTTGCGATGTCTTCTGCAGTCGGCTCCTTGCTTGTCTCACTGATTAACCGCTCTCTTACCTGAAGCGCCTTGTAAGCGATGTCCCGGAGTGATCTTGAGACACGGATCGGGTTATTATCGCGTAAATACCTGCGGATCTCTCCGATAATCATAGGTACAGCGTATGTTGAAAACTTAACATTGTGGCTTAGGTCAAAATTATCAATGGATTTCATTAGTCCGATGCAGCCGACTTGAAATAAGTCATCAACATACTCCCCTCTGTTATTAAATCGTTGAATGACACTTAAGACAAGACGCAAGTTCCCGTTTACAAGCTTTTCTCTTGCTGAATCATCGCCTTCATCCTGCAGCTGCCTAAACAGCTTTCCCATCTCTTCATTCTTGAGTACTGGTAATTTGGAGGTATCCACCCCGCAGATTTCGACTTTATTTCTCGACACTTTTTTCCCTCCCTACAGGAGCTGCTGTACAACGTTAAGTATCTCCTTGGGTGGGAAAAATATGCACTGCACTCAGACCGAAAAACTGTCGAAATCAGGAAATCCCTGTAAAATCAAGGGGTTCTAACCATAAAATTTTTTACACCATTTTGTTGAACTCTTTTCTCAATCTTTTTATAATTCTTTTCTCAAGCCGCGAAATATAAGACTGAGAAATCCCCATCATATCCGCTACATCCTTTTGGGTTTTTTCTTCTTCACCGACAAGCCCAAACCGCAGCTCCATGATTTGCTTTTCTCTCTCATTAAGCTGTTCAAGCGCTTTTTTCAAAAGCTTTTTATCGACGTTAGCTTCTATGTCTTTAGTGATGATGTCATCGTCAGTGCCGAGCACATCAGAAAGCAAAAGCTCATTGCCGTCCCAATCAATATTAAGCGGTTCATCAAAGGAAACCTCTGAACGGATTTTGTTATTTCTTCTTAAATACATCAGGATTTCATTTTCTATACACCGGGAGGCATAGGTAGCAAGCTTGATTTTCTTTTCTGGATTGAATGTATTCACAGCTTTGATTAGTCCGATGGTACCGATGCTGATTAAATCCTCTATATTAATTCCCGTATTTTCAAATTTACGGGCGATATATACGACCAGACGCAAATTGCGTTCAATTAGAATGGCGCGCGCCGCCTGATCGCCGTTTGGGAGCTTCATTAACAAAACCTGCTCCTCATCTTTAGATAATGGAGGCGGCAGGGCTTCACTCCCGCCTATGTAATAGACTTCATCACTTTTCAGCCCAAGTTTCATCAGCAGCTTATACCAGAGGTGCGTCAACCGTAATTTCAGTTTTTTCATCTTCCTCTCCCTTCTAAATGTCACGCCGTTTGAGTATGATAAGTAACGGACATTTGCGAACATTATGAAACGTGTTTGACAGCCTTGCCCGAAAGCATTTTCGGATGAATAATCGCGTCAAACTCTCCATCTGCCGACAGCTTTGTTGTGCTGATGCCGATTAAACATTTATCTGCAGAGATCATTTCTTCTTTTGTCATAATCGTTACGTGATCCGGTTTAACGCATAATAAAAATTGATTTTGCTGACCAACTCCCCTGTATGGAATCAACCTCATTTTATCTAAAAAGCGAAAGGAATCATCGAGCTGTTCGATGGCTTCCAATGGGTCTGTGTTTCGAATGATCATCGTTTCGGCTGTTCCGAAAATCGGCTCCAGTTTATCAATGTAAATGATCATTACCGGTGTTTTTGTAAGAGGATCGTACAGCTGATTACCGGAATCAATCAGGCCTCTGACATGAAGTGTTTGGCTGCCCAAATCTGCCTGCACGCTGACTCGTTCCTCATATTGAATGTTTTTTGTTTCAATATCTTCAATTCTTCTTTTAGAAAAAAACCATAATGCTGGAAAGCCAGCAACAATAAACAACCAGCTGATCGGGTCTCCAAACCCTGTTTGATTGGTAATCATGACACCGTTTTGAACAATAGAATTTGACTGCAGCAAAGAATGGGCTCCGATAATTCCTCCCCCCATTAAAAAAGTGGCAAAATAAAAGGAAAACAAATTTTGAAAGAAAAACCGAAATCTTTTAAAGCCAAATGTCACCACCACAATCACAACTGAAAAAGCTAGCTTCCCAGCCGGATGTTCAACAATCGGCGAAAAAGGAGTAAACATCAAAAGGACAATACTGGAACCGATGAACGCTCCGCCTACCAGTCTTCTTTTTTTTACATGCCGTTTTAAAATAAATGCCGTGAGCAAAAGCAAAAGTGCATCAAAACAAAAGTTTAACAGCCAAATGACATCTAAATAGATTTTCACATCTGACTCCTTTCTTTCTTGCCTCACGCTGTTCCCCTTCTTGCTTCATAAGTATAAAGCAAGCTCTGTGGGAAAGTCTGTCAATTAATGTTGAGAGGAAAATACAATTTTTCAGGGAAATCTGCTTAATTTGTCGAGGAAGTGTAATGAGAGGATATATAAAAAAGCTGCCAATGACGGCAGCTTTTTTCCACTTAATTTTCTGTGTTGATATTAAGTTTTCCATTTGCAGTTTTTCTTGTTTCATTTCCATAATCATCTCGTACGATCACTTCTACTTTTGCTCCTTTTGCTTTAATAGAAGAAGTGGCTGTCCAATAGCCTTCATATCTTCCCGGAGAAATTTCTCTTAACGGGAGTTCGGTGGCGTTTTGCACACTCGCTCTTGCATTTGTCAGCGGCATACGAATGATAAACGTTGCATCTAAATCCTCAGCGCTTGAGAAAGCGATTTTCACAGATTCACCGGCTTTTAAGTTTTTATCCTCTCCCGGAATTAAGCCGGAAATGACAGGCTTATCAAAATTGACATCAATGACAGCCTTTTTCGTCGTTTTGTTGCCTGCTAAGTCTGTAGCAATCACCTTGATTTCATTTCTTCCATTTTCCAAAAGAATACGGGCTGAGTATGAACCATCAGCTACTGTTGCTTTTTTGCCATTCACCTTGACGTCTTTCAGATTGTCATCGGATACAGCCCCTTTGACAGTCAGCGTTTCTTTATTTGTTTTCCCGCCATCCTTTGGAGTGTCCAGCGTTAACTCAGGCTTTTCTTGATCAAGCGTGACCGTGATTGGGCTGGAGGCATCTGTTGTTCCGTTGTCAGTTGATGCAGTTGCCGTCAGCTCATTTTCACCCTTGTTGAGTGTGATGCCTGCATGGAACGTGCCATCCGCAGCGGCTTTCGTTTCTCCTGCCTCTTTCTCTCCATTATAAATGTGTACCGTTGTACCAGGAGAAGCTTTTCCTTTTACAGTGACGCTATCCTTATTTGTGTATGATTTGTCTGTCGGTGAAGTAATCTCAGGTACAGCAGCTTCGTAATCAACTAATGCGCGAATCATATAGTTGCCGTCTGCTTTGTCACCCGGCTCCCATTGTCCACCTATATACTGCCAGTTGCGGCCGGAATTCTTGCCGGTTTCATCCATTGCCAGTCCAGGTGAATACGGGTCAGGTTTCGACTGGATATATACGAGATAAAAGTCTTTATCGACCATAATCCCTTTTGAACTGAGATCTACCTTAGTCCACTCGCCATTGCGAAGAGCTTCAGCGTTAAATGGCCCGGCAATTTTCTTGCCCGGTGCTCCGTCTTTTCCTGTGGCATCGTATACCTCAACCTTAAACTCTGTGCCGCCCGGATCTGGGAACTCTGTATCCCAGAATCTGAACAGCCCTCCTGTAAGCATGCCTTTGTCCTTGCCGTCAGCGAGCGTCATTTTTACCGCCCATCCGTTACCGGCAGCAAAATAGGAATTGGCATTCTCCGCTGTTCCGTCATCATATGCAATTTCACCCGGATAACCGACGAAAGGCTTCAATGCAGTTTCTTTTGTAACATCACCTTTTAACTCAACGGAAAATTCATCACTGTAATAACCCGGTGCAGCGACTTTAATCGTATAAGCGCCTTCATAGGCCTCCAGCGTATATTCACCTTTATCGTTTGTCATAGCCGGTTCCACCGCAGCATCCTCTACAACATAAACGGAAGCGTCTTTTACCGGCTCTCCTGTCGTTTTATTGATGACCGTGCCTTTTAATGTGCCCTTCTTCATCTCTTCTAACGTAAAATTAGCTTGTGTCGTCTGATCCGTCTTTAAAGACACTTTTTGTGTTTTCGACTGATAACCATATGCTTCTGCCATAAGCGTATAGTCTCCCGCTTTGTGCTTCAGCGTGTACTGCCCTGTGGATTGATCTGAATATGTTGATTTTCCTGTTTCCACTACACTGACTTGTGCCCTGAGCGGCAAAACTTGAGGCTGTATAGCCTTGTTCTGATGTTTTACCGCTGTGTTTGCAGATGGCTTAGCCTTTTTCGGATTTACTGGCTTTTTCTTTTGCTTTCCAGACGGCTTTTCGACGCCCAGCTTATTCTTTTTGACTGTTTTTCCGGCTGATTTGTCAGAAAGCACTACATCATCAATGTACCAGCCCTCTTTTGCAATGCTTTCATCTGATTGAAGGTTAAACATCACTTGAATGTTTTGACCTTTATAAGCCGATAAATCAATTTCTTCGTCCGTCCAGCTTGATGTCTTTCCGTTATAGACACCAGCCTGCTCCCAATTCTTTTCACCTTCCGGAAGAACAAAAACGTAGCCGTAATCAAAATCATCCTCTAAATTGTGCCAGCTTTTAAATTGAAGGAACAGACTTCCTGAATCAGGTGCTTTAATAGGAGGCATAACAAGGTTCATGTTTGCTGAGTTGGCATAATTTCCTGTCAAATTCGTTCCATATACTTTTTCTCCGGATGCTGCTGTATTTGGGCCAGTTGACGGAACTCCCCATTCCCAGTTATTATTTGTTCCGCTCGCAACCCAGCCGCCGGGTGCAGTTTCAAAGTCCTGTTTATATCCCACCGTGATGCTTGGTTTCACTGTTACATCGTATATGTCAGATGAAACGACATGACCGCCAAAATCTTGAATCATCCACTTATAGCTTAGTTTAGTTCCTTTTATATCTGGGATCTCTGCCTGATACGTTCCTTTTAGATGATCACCGCTGATTCGTTTAGCCGTTATTTCTGTCCATTCACCTTGATCAAGCTTGTAGGACAGCTTTACAGATGTCACACTCACATTGTCTTCAGCTGTCAAAGTCAGTGGCAGGCTGCCACCTTCATAAGCTTCAGTTACTTTCTCATGCTGATAGACAGGAGGCTCTTGGTCATCCCCCTCTACAGAAACTTGTCCTTCCGCTTTGCCTAAACCATCTGTAACAGCGGATACAGCATCAAAAGCATTCACCAGACCATGGCCATATCCGTTATTCGGTGAATCAGGAAATGTTGAATCCGTGAGCGGTTCAGCCGTGCTGGTTAATATATCCTCCATCTCATCAACAGAAAGTGAGGCATTAGCCTGTTTCAGCAGTGCAGCAACAGCGGATACATGCGGCCCTGCCATTGATGTGCCGTCCCAACCATCCTCATATGCCTGACCGGGAACGGATGAACGAATATTAACGCCCGGTGCAGATATTTCCGGCTTTATTTCATCATATGGAGATGGCCCTTGAAGAGAAAAGTCAGCGAGCTTTTTATTGATATCAGTCGCACCAGTTGCAAACGATTCTGGATAGTTTGCCGGATTTGCGATAGAACCAGGCCCGCCGGGAATAAAGAGATCCGTATTCCCCGCTGAAAACTCAGGGAAAATATCGGCCGCACGCCAGGCATTGACCATGTCTCTGTACCATTCATCAAGTCCAGAGCCCCCTCCCCATGAGTTATTGACAACATCAGGAGCCATTTCCGGGTGGGGATTTCCTTCCGCGTCCTTTGGTGCTAAAACCCATTCACCAGCTTCCAAAATGTCAGCATCAGTGCCGCCATCTTCAGAGAACGCTTTAACAGCAATCCATTTTGCGCCAGGCGCTACACCGATTTGATTTGTTCCATCAGGTTCAGAGCCCACCATCGTGCCTGTCACATGGGTTCCATGAGCCAAATCATCATAAGGGCTTGCCTCTCCTGCTACGGCATCATACCAGTTCATTTCATTTTCAGGCTCATTAGGATTTTCCGGATTATATCCGCGATATTTCTCTTTTAATGCCGGATGATTCCATTCCACCCCGGTATCAATGGACGCAACAACCGTGCCAGTTCCATCATATCCAAGTGCCCAAGCTTTTGGGGCATCGATTTGGTCTACATTCCATTCCACACCGTCAGTTGCTTTAATAGCTTTCTGTGCTTTTTTCATATTAAATGGGGAGGATGACTTAAAAAGCTGCCGTTTCTCATTAGGAAGCACCTTTTCCACTTCGGGAAACTGCGCCACTTTTTCCATAACCTCTTTTGAGGCATGAACAGCGATCCCGTTCACCACATAATAAGAATGAATTTGGTCTGCATTTCCTTTATCTTTCTGGGTGTTCAAGTATTTTAGGACATCTTGCTGGGATTCATCGGCTGTGACTTTTAAAGATGACACAACAGCAGAACGCTTTTGATATTCCGTCTTAGCGGCAGACAGCTTCTTCGATTTCGCTTTTTTAACAGCCGCTTTTGCCGCTTTTTCTGTGTTAGCCTGATCTTTAAATTTAATCAGAAAAGTCGTTTTTTCTTTCTTTTTAAAGCTTTTCTTTAATGAACTCGAAATCTTGTTTTGAATGGATTCCGCAGATTGAAGCTCCTTTTTAACAGAAGGTGAGGTGACTTTACTGCTTGCCCCGGCTGCTCCCGGAAACAGCAGTGAACTGATGACAACTGTACTTAAAACAGAGCTGATGAGTCTGTTTTTCGTTTTTTTCTTCATTTTCATCCCCCTTTTTCAACATGCTTTTTAAAAAAAGTGTCGTCCCTCCTTTTAATAATGAATGGTTTGTCAGAACATCGCTGTATATTAACTGTAGACAATCTGAATTACAGATATTGTCGTTTCATGTCATTCAATTTCCAAATATATGAAAATGATAAAAATGTCACAAAAATAAATAGATCTAATTATCTGTTTTGTTACTAAGCGAAGGAAGCAATAGGGAAAAAGACTTTATAAGAAGGAAAGTGTGAAGAGAAAAACAAAAAAGGACAAAATCGAAAACGATTTTGTCCTTTACATTAGCCGCGTTTATTACGGTTTCTTAAGAATGTCGGGATGTCAAGCGTATCATCAGCCGGCTGTGAAGTATGACGGCTTACTGTGTTCTGCTGCTGAGGCTCCTCACGTTTTGGCTCACGCTTCGGAACACTTTGATTGTGTGTTTTGATGCTTTGATTTAAGCTTGGACGCTGAGGCTTCGTCACGTCCTTCTCTTGTTCGATAAAGCCGGTTGCAATCACTGTCACCACAATCTCATCTTTTAGATTTTCATTAATAACAGAACCGAAAATCATGTTTACGTCTTGATCAGACGCCGAAGCGACAATGTCTGCTGCTTCCTGAACCTCATATAGGCTGAGGTTTGTTCCTCCAGTGATGTTCATGAGGACGCCTTGCGCACCGTCAATGGCCGCTTCAAGAAGCGGGCTGGAAATTGCTTTTTTTGCTGCCTCTGCCGCGCGATTTTCCCCAGTAGCAATACCGATACCCATCAAAGCAGATCCTTTGTTTGACATGATTGTTTTCACATCAGCAAAGTCAAGGTTGATAAGACCAGGTGTAGCAATCAAGTCAGAAATACCTTGAACCCCTTGGCGAAGTACGTTATCCGCTTCACGGAATGCTTCAAGCATCGGTGTGTTTTTATCAACAATTTCAAGGATACGGTCGTTCGGGATCACGATCAGTGTATCCACCGCTTCTTTCATTGCCGAGATTCCGCCTGCAGCCTGAAGCTGTCTTTTGCGTCCTTCGAAGGTAAACGGTCTTGTCACAACGCCGACAGTTAATGCGCCTAAGTCTTTCGCGATTTGTGCGATAACCGGTGCGGCACCTGTTCCTGTTCCGCCGCCCATACCAGCTGTCACGAATACCATGTCAGCACCTTTAAGTGCTTCTTCAATCTGCTCTTTGCTTTCTTCAGCGGCTTTTTTCCCGACTTCCGGATTCGCACCTGCTCCCAATCCTCTAGTCAGCTTTGCGCCGATTTGCATTTTCACTTCTGCTTTTGACAGGTTAAGAGCTTGAGCGTCCGTGTTTACCGCGATATACTCTACTCCTTGCACTTCATTTTCAATCATTCGGTTAACGGCGTTGTTACCGCCGCCTCCTACTCCGATTACTTTAATTGATGCTAAGCCGTCTATGTTTGTTTCGAACTCCAACATGCTAAATCCTCCTAATCTGCCGAATGACTATCTATCTATTCCCAAAACATGCTTAATAGTTTTTTCATTTTGCTCTGTTTATTATGTTCGGCTTGTGTTTTTTGTTTTCCTTTTGGCCGCTGCTGCACCTCATTTTGGTGATGATGCTGCTCTTGTTCCTCAGATGATGAGACTGCGATTTCCTGTATCGCTTCTTCAGGCATCTTAAAGCCTATTTTTCTGCCTTGGATTCTTGCATTCCGGCAGGCGAATTGGATCAGGCCCACTCCCGTCATATATTGAGGATCTCTTACACCGATATAATTCGGGCTTGCCACTCTGACATTGTTTTGCAGCACATCCTGTGCCAAAGACATGACACCCGGCATAGCTGCTTGTCCTCCTGTCAGCACGAAGCCTCCCGGCAGATCGGTAATTCCCATACTGCGAAGCTCTTCTGAAACAATTTCAAGAATTTCTTCTACTCTCGCTTCAATGATATTCGCTGCTTCTTGCTGTGTAAATGTTTGTTTTTGATTGGTGCCTATAACGGTTACCTCAAAAATTTCATCTTCCGAGGCTTCGTCATAGTAGGCATGTCCAAATTGCTTTTTCACGCGTTCTGCTTCTTCTGTTGACGTTCTCAATCCGATGGAGATATCTTTGGTGATATTTTCGCCTCCGAGAGGAATGACACGGGTAGAAGTGAGATGTCCGTTCTGGAATACGGCAATGGTTGTTGACCCTCCCCCTATATCAATGAGAGCCACACCAAGGTTTTTCTCGTCCTTTGATAATGCAGCAGAACCGGCTGCCAGCGGCTGAAGGCAAATATCAGTTATTTCAATACCAGCTCTTTCAACGCAGCGGAGTAAATTATGTAAGATTGTTTTTGAACCGGTGATCAAGGTGCCCTCTACTTCTAAACGCACCCCCAGCATTTTTTTCGGGTCGGTGATTTCATCTCTTCCATCTACGATAAACTGTTTAGGAATAACATCGACAATCAGCTGTTCGTGCGGTACTGAAACAACCTGTGCCGCCTCCATGACACGGCGTACGTCTTCAACCTGAATTTCTTTATTTTCACTGGAAACTGCTACAACACCGTTTGTATCTTGAATATTGATATAATTTCCATTAACGCCGACAATAGCTTTTCTAAGCGGAAAACCTACCATTCTTTCAGCTTGGTCAAACGCTTTTCTTATAGAATGAACGGTCTCATCTATATCAACGATTGAGCCTTTTTTCAACCCTTCAGACGGTACATTTCCCACACCGATAATATTAAGGGAATCATCTGTCATTTCTCCGACGATCACTTTTGTATTGGACGTACCGATGTCAAGACTGACGTAAAGTTCATTGTTGTTCATTCTATGGCACCTCCTCACATTTCGATCATTTCTATTCTATTATTTGCGGAACAACAATACAATGAATGTGGCTTTACAAGTGTGTAACAAAAAATAACAACAGAATATTTTTATGTGCTTTTCACATTTTATGTTTATTGAAAATATTCGTTATATCCTATGTATATCCTCTTTTATATCACATTTTTTTTATTTTTTTTAGAAAGAGTCCACTTTGTTAGTAGATTTCTTCTGATAACGGCTATATTCTGAAATAATCTGACTCCAAATGCGAATATACCTGCTAAATACAAGTCTACACCAAGATGGACTCCCAGAAAAGCTAAACTTATTGCCAATATAATATTAAAAAAGAAACCGGAAACAAATACCATTTCATCATATGTACCTTGTAAATGCGCCCTGATTCCGCCGATTAATGTATCAAGTGCGGCAAGCACCGCAAGCGATAAATAGTTTGAGTATTCACTCGGTATCGTTAAGTTTGTCATTAGTCCAATCGCTATTCCGAGCACCAGTCCCAACACGGGCAGCCACATGACAATTCTCCTCCTTTTCAGTCTTTAAGCAGTTTCAGCTGTTGTACGTCCAGTGGTCTGTCATATGCTTTTAATATTAGTTTGCTTTCAGATTTACCGGCTTTTAATGCTAAATTTTCAGATGCAAAAAGATCCTCAAGGCCTGACCCCTTCACTCTGCTGTGTAACATGTCCGGATCTTTGGCAAGCACTTTTACTGTTAAAGGATAATCGTCAAGGGCGTATCCGTCTATTTTTGTAGTGCCGTTTATATCTCTGATGACTGTATGATTCACAACTCTTCGCTCATTAATCGAGATATGCTCTGCACCGTAGGAGTTGAGTTCATTTATCAGCTTTTTCAGCAAATCCGGAGGCGGATTTTCGATCGGCTCTCCTGTTAAGCTTTCAGAAAAAAGCGGGGAAATCGTAATGACAATTCCGCTACCTGTTATATCGGTCATGCCGGCTGTTTTTTTTAAGGATTGCAAGGTATTATTTAGCGCGGTTTCTTTTGTCATTTCTTTCGTTTGCGAATAGCTATTCAGCAATTTGTCATATTTGTTTATTTCAGCCAGCAGCTTTTCCTGCTTCTTCTGCTCTGATGTCAGCTCTTCCCTAATATCCCACATATCTCTTGTATCCCGGACTTTGGGGTGCTTTAACGAATTAAACTGAACAGATATCATCAGGCCGAAGATGACCATAAGAACACTGATGCTTATGAAGGAACGCTTTATTTTCAATCTATTTCACCCGCTTTTTCAGTCATTCCTTCGTTTTCAGAATCGGTTTCATTTGTACGTTTTTCTCTTTTTCTGCCGACACAGAAATATGATCCATTGACAGCTGATCAATTAGGCCTCCAGCGATATTTAACGAGGGCAGCAGGACATCTGGATCTCCAATAGCGGATACCGTAAACGGAGCGGGATGCTGCACCCCGTCTACCGTTACCACAGGACCATTGCATTTGATATACGAATCATGCGTCAAACGCTGTCCATTAACGGCGACAGCTGCCGCTCCTGAGATATACAGTTCGTTTACTACTTGGAAGATATGGCTTTCGTGAACGATGTAACTATTCACATTCTCCCCTTCCGGTATGTATGACGCATCTTCCAATGTCACCTCAACGCCTTCTCCCTGCACACCGACTTCCCCAATATACATCCTGTATTTTTCTGTATCTTCGAGGACATTATAGTATTCCGACTTCTCTTTCTTCAGCTTATTTTCCGCCTGGCGGACTTTGTTTTGCTTTTGATATAATTCTTTTTCAAACTTCTTATTTTCTTTCTCTTGTTTCAGCAGTTCATCTCTCAGCGCATATTCTTTTTTCCACTCTTCCGTCTCAGCCGCGCTTTTGTTGTTTTCTTTTGTCATTTGAAAAGAAAATGAAATCAAAAAACCTGCGATAAGCATAATCAAGGAAAGAAGGACTGCTGATTTGCCCCTCAATTTTCATCTTCCTTTTTAGCAGCTTTATCGTTTTTTCCAAACTCTTCAAAATAGGTGGCAACTTCTAAATGAATGATTCCTTTTTTATTGCTGCTTAGCTGTGAGATGATAGAAGGATACGTCTTCATTCGGTCTGCAAACGTTTTAATAGATGCCGTAACAACATAACCGTCGTTCATGTACAACTTAATACGGTTTTCATCCATTTTTACAGGCGTATAATAAATTTCTGAAATCGACTGTTTTAACGACTTTGACAACGCATCGAGCTGCTTGGCCATTTGAGACCGCTTCTTCGCGTTTGTCCAATTCACTAAAATCGGTCCGGCATCATCCGGCGTTACTTCGTTTGGCAGAACTGAGCCGTTTTCAAGCACTTCATAGTACACATCGTCTTTTTCTAAATAAGCAATCGCTTTATATTCTTCGATTGCAATGTTGATTTTATTAGGCAGCGATTTGCTGATCTCCGCTTTTTTCACTAATTTATTTTGCTGAATCTTCTTTTCTGTTTTTTGCTTGTCCAAACTCCAAAACTCAGTATCTCCGCTGTTAATATCGGAAAGGTCGATAATTTCCTTTTTTGATACATTTTCATTCCCTGTAACAGAGATTGTTGATACTTTACTGATTGGTGTTTGCAGGTACACAATGATCAGCACCATAATAAAAAAGAGCATAATAAATGAAATGAGACGGCGGTTTGCCTTTTGTTTCCTCTGCTCTTTAATTTTAGGGATCCGCTCTTCAATGTTAACGATTTTTTCTCGGTCTTGACCCGGGTTCATTGCCTGTTCACCTCATTCAAATGAAACAGCTGTTAAAAGTCTGTCTATTCCAAAACAAACGGCATACTATGATGCCGTTTGTCGTTTGCTTACAGTATATCATATGAACAGCTTCAGTCAGAACTTGAATCAGCGATTTCCGCCGATGATTTCAACCTCTGTGTGCATATCAATCTCGTATTTTTCACGGATTGTCTTTTTCACATGGTCAATGAGATCAAGCACATCTTTTGCTGATGCTCCTCCCGCATTGACGATGAAGTTTCCGTGCATCTCCGATATCTTTGCACCGCCGATTTGATATCCTTTCAAGCCTGCTTTTTCTACAAGGTTCCCGGCATGATTCGGAAGCGGATTTCTGAATATGCTTCCCGCACAAGGGCTTGAATACGGCTGTGTATTTTTTCTATAGTCTTTATTGCTTTGCATTTGCTGAACGATTGATTCCTTATCCTTCTGCTCCAGCTGCAAAACAGCTTCAAGGCAAACGCCCGGGCGTTTCTTTTGCAGTACAGATGTCCTGTAGCTGAAATCCATCTGCTCATTTGTCAGCCACTCAATCGTTCCGTCTTCAAATAAAATATGCGCTTTGACGAGAATCTCGCTCATATCAGAACCGTGAGCGCCGGCATTCATATAAACCGCTCCGCCGACTGATCCTGGAATGCCGGCAGCAAATTCCAAACCGGACAGGCCTTTTTTGCTCAATGATGTAGCAAGGCGGACCACTGAATAACCGCCTCCGACTGTTACTTGTTCCCCTTCAAGCTCCAAATGGTCAAGACCCGCACCCAGCTTGATCACTACGCCTCTAATTCCTTCATCTAAAACAAGAAGATTTGATCCGCGGCCGATGACTGTCCACTTCACATCATATTTTTTAATCACGTCCATGATGTCTTTAACAGCATCTACACTGCTTGGAATGACCAATACATCCGCAGGTCCGCCGATTTTCATCGTTGTATGATTCGCGAGCGGTTCATTTGCAAGAACCTTGCCGACTTCGCGTTCTTTTAATTCCTGTATCACTTTCTCCATCGTAAACCTCCGCATTCCATTTGCTTTTCTACTATTTTTTTAATTCCTCGAGTACGCTGTATAAACGGGCAGCCGCGTCAGGAACACCGAGTGACTTTGTTCGTTCGCTCATTTCCTTTAACGTTTGCTCATTCAGTACAATTCGGTCTAGCGCTTCAATCAGCTTCTCCCCGCTGAGCTCTGTTTCTTTCAGTACAATCGCCGCATCATGCTGGCCGAGAGATCTCGCATTGACCTCCTGGTGATTCGCTGTCACATATGGACTCGGGATCAGAACACTTGGGATTCCGAGAGCAGTAATTTCGGCAATCGTTGTCGCACCGGCTCTGGCCACAATGACATCAATGGCCTTTAAATACTCAGGCATTTGATGAAGAAACGGCTTTGTGACCATATTATCAGCGGCACCCTTGCTTTTCAGCTCATTCATTACTTTTTCATAGTGAACTTCACCGGTGATATACAGCACTTGATAGTCTCTTGTTTTCAGCGCATCCTGCATGTCAATGACAGCGCGGTTAATCGGTGCAGCGCCTCGGCTTCCGCCGAAAATTAAGACCGTTTTTTTCTCTTCAGAAAGCCCAAATTCAGCCATTGATCGTCCCGTCTTTATTGAGACGACTTCAGAGGCTCGCGGGTTTCCCGTAAATACAACTTTCTCGCTAGGAAAATGTGATTTCGCTTCTTCAAAACAAATCGCTACTTTATTAACATATTTTGAAAGAAACTTATTCGTGATGCCCGGCAGGCTGTTTTGTTCATGGACAATAGTCGGAATTCCCATTTTCGCAGCGGCATAGACAACCGGCCCGCATACATAACCGCCCGTTCCAATTACGGCATCGGGCTTAAATTCCGCTAAATACGATTTACTCTTTTTGACGCCCTTCAGAAAACGCATCACAGTCTTGACATTTTCAAATGACAATTTTCTTTTAAATCCTGTAATTTCAATTGAACGAAACGGTATATTCTCCCGCTCAACAATTTTTTTCTCCAGCCCGTTTTCTGTTCCAATATATAAAAATTCCACATTAGGATGACGTCTTTGCACTTCTTTAATAAAAGCAAGCGCAGGATAAATATGTCCCCCTGTACCGCCTCCGCTTATTGCAATTCGCATTTCTTTTCCCCCAGTCTAAGTTTCTCTATAACATAACGATAACCCTGTTTTGTTGGACAGGGTTATCGCATCAATTGTTTCCAAGCTTCATGTTAGACAGGAAGCATGGACATACATTCGTTAATACCTCGAGTAGCGGCTTACATTCAGCAGCACACCAACTGCCATCAGCATTAGAGTCAATGAAGAGCCTCCGTAGCTCAGAAACGGGAGCGTGATGCCTGTTACAGGAATCAGGCCCGTGACTACGCCGATATTGATCATGACTTGAATGGCAATCATTGAAATAATACCGACTGCGACAAAGCTTCCGTACAGATCAGGGGCACCAAGCGCAATTCTGATTCCTCTCCACAGCAGGACGCTGAAGAGGAGCAAAATAAGTGTTCCCCCGATAAAGCCCAGCTCCTCTGACAAGATGGCGAAAATAAAGTCTGTTTGCGGCTCAGGCAGATAAAAGAATTTCTGTCTGCTTTGTCCGAGCCCCATTCCAAACAACCCGCCGGGCCCCACTGCATAAAGCGATTGAATGATCTGAAATCCGCTTCCGAGCGGGTCTTCCCATGGATTTAAGTATGAGGTAATCCGCTTAATCCGATATGGAGCTGATAGTACGAGCCCGACAAATCCGCTGAGGCCGATCAGTCCGAGAAAGACGAAATGGGCGATCCGCGCGCCGGCTACAAAAATCATGACAATACAAGTTCCGACCATTACTGTCCCCGTTCCGAGGTCAGGCTGGCACATGATAATCAAAAATGCTGAAAACACGATGCCAAGTGCAGGGACGAACCCCCGTCTGAACGATGTGATGTTTTTTTGTTTTTCAGAGAGAAATTTAGCAAGGAATGCAATCATCGCAAGCTTCATAAACTCTGAAGGCTGTATGCTGAATGCTCCGACTCCGATCCAGCTTCTTGAACCGTTCCGCACCATTCCGACGCCCGGTATCAAAACAAGCACCAGAAGGAAAAAGCAGATAACCATCAGCAATTTGGACCATGTCCTCCAAGTCCAATAATCGACATTCATGATAAAAAACATAGCAATGACGCCGATTCCCGCAAACAAAAGCTGCCGTTTCGCGAAAAAGAATGAGTCGTCAAATTTATAATCCGCCCATACCGCACTCGCACTGTACACCATAATTAATCCGATTGTTAATAATAATAACGTAATGATGACCAATAACAAATCAGGCGATGTTTTTTTAGTAGTCAAAGCAATCGACACCCCAAGCTTAAAGTCATTAGGGCTGCCGATTTACTTCAAGACAAGCCCTTACTTAAGCATATGCACGGCATCTATAAACATGTCACCGCGTTCTTCAAATGTTTTGAATTGATCCCAGCTCGCACACGCGGGTGACAGCAGGATGACATCTCCTTCATTTGAGAGCGCAAACGCCGCAGATACTGCTTGTTCAACATTATCGACACGTTTGACATGTTGTATTCCCAGTTCATTGCCGAGTTTCTCGAGTTTTGGCGCCGTCTGGCCAAATGTAAGCACTGCTTTGACATGCTTCATATAAGGTTTCAAGTCATCAAAACCATTTCCGCGATCCAGTCCGCCCGCAAGCAGAATGACCGGCTTATCAAAAGCTGAAAGCGCCTTGCTTGTCGCCAGAATGTTTGTTGCTTTACTGTCGTTATAAAATTTGCGGCCATTCACAGTTGTGACATATTGGAGGCGGTGCTTCACACCAGTAAAGCTTGTCAGCACCTTTTTAACCGCCTCATTGGATGCTCCTGCCGTTTTCACAACTGCAATAGCTGCTAAAATGTTCTCCAGGTTATGAGCACCGGGCAGCACAACCTCTTCCAGAGGAAGAATGGCTTCGCCGTTAAACATAATCATACTGTCTTTTACATATGCGCCCTGTTCAAGCGTTTTGCTGACTGAAAATGGGACGATTTCGGCTTTTCCGGCTTCAGCAAGACGCACGACGGTTTCATCATCCTGGTTGACAATGGCTTTATCTGAAGCAGTCTGATGAAGGTACACTTTCTGTTTCGCTTTTTCATAGTTTTCGCGCGTATGGTGATAATCCAGATGGGCGTCAAATACATTTAAAATCAGGCTGATTTCCGGTCTGAAAGCGTGTGTTCCCATCAGCTGAAACGAAGACAGTTCGGTAACGATCCATTCATCTCCATCAGCATGATAGGCAACCTCACTTGCGACTGTGCCGATGTTTCCGGCAATCAGTGCTTTTTGCGAGTCAGCTTTGAGCATTTCGTAAATTAGCGTTGTCGTGGTCGTTTTACCGTTCGATCCGGTAATCCCGATAAACTTGGCGCTGGTCAGGTAGTAAGCGAGCTCAATTTCCGTCCAAACCGGAATACCTCTTTTCTCCGCTTCCTGAACCATAATATTTTCATAAGGAATTCCCGGGTTTTTGATCAGAATCGTGATTTGATGCTGATCGAACAGAGAAACTGGATGCTCTCCGCAAACAACTTCGATTCCTTTTTCAGAAAGCTTTTGTGCCGGTTCATTTTCTTCAAAAGGCTTTTGGTCATTGACTGCAACATAAATGCCTTTTTCATGAAGAATGGAGGCCGCCGCATATCCGCTTTTCGCAAGCCCAAGGATTAAAAAATGCTGTTTCTGTAAAAATTGATCATTTTCCACTTATAACCACACCTCGATGTAAATTCCTAAAACGGCAAGCAAAAGTCCCGCAGCCCAAAACGTCACGACTACTCTCCATTCAGACCAGCCGACAAGCTCATAATGGTGATGAAGCGGACTCATTTTAAAGATTCGTTTACCTGTCGTTTTAAAGCTGATGACCTGCAAAATAACAGATAATGTCTCGATAACGAATACACCGCCGATGATAACCAGCAGGATCTCTAATTTCGTTAAAATGGCAATGGTAACGATGGCTCCTCCCAATGCAAGCGATCCCGTATCTCCCATAAAAACTTTGGCCGGATGAGCATTAAATACAAGGAAGCCCAGAACTGCACCGACAACGGCAACTGAGAAAATCGCTACGTCATATTGAGACTGATTCCATGCCAGAATGGCAAAGGCGCCAAAGGCAATCGCCGCAGTACCGGATAATAACCCGTCAAGGCCGTCAGTCAGGTTAACTGCGTTTGATCCGCCGACAAGCATAAAGAGCACAAGGATAAAGTAAGCCCAGCCAAGATCAAATGATAAGTCAGTTCCAGGAATGCGAATATCCGTCGCAAAATTGTAGTAATGATACACGGCGTAAAATACAACTGCAATAATAATTTGTCCGATCAGCTTTTGCTTTGATGTCAATCCAAGATTGCGCTTCATGACAACCTTGATGTAATCATCTAAAAAGCCAAGCAAACCGTAGCCTAGCGTAACAAACAGAAGCAGCACCATTTCGGGGCTTATTTCTGAAAACTTCTGTGTCATAACAATTGTTGTCACTATGATAGAAAGTATGATCATGACCCCGCCCATTGTCGGTGTCCCTGATTTTTTCTGATGTGATTTCGGTCCTTCTTCTCTAATACTCTGGCCGAATTTTAATCTTCTTAAAAACGGAATAAGAATCGGAGAGAGCAGAACACTAATTAAAAACCCCATTAAAATTGTAAACAGAATGACTTGCTCAAGCATTGTCCTTTTCTCCTCCTGTTTCTTTCAAACGACATACGTAGTTATCATATTCATGATTTTTTTCCATATGAAAAATCTTTTCAAGCTCCATTATTCAGTAACATCTCTTTCCTATGAATTCGTCTTATTCTTATTGAGTTCAACAATGGCTCTCGCCGCTACTTCAGCATCATCAAAATCGAAAGTTTCATTTCCGATCTGCTGATAGGTTTCATGTCCTTTTCCGGCAATGAGGACAACGTCGCCTTTTTTGGCATTGGCAATTGCGAAAAAGATCGCCTGCTCGCGGTTTGCAATACTGTGATAGTATGCGTTCTCTACTCCGGCTTCCATATCTCTTAAAATCGCGCGAGGATCTTCGCTTCTCGGGTTATCTGACGTGAAAATCGGCTCGTCAGCCAGCTCCACAGCAATTTTAGCCATTTTCGGGCGCTTCGTCTTATCTCTGTCTCCTCCGCAGCCGACAACGACAAATAGCTTTCCTTCCGTCATGTCTCTGCATGTCTCCAGCACATTTTCAAGGCTGTCCGGTGTGTGCGCGTAGTCTACAATGACAGGAAACTCCTGCTGCTGATTGACCAATTCAAAACGGCCTCTTACACCATGCAATTCTTCAACAGCCTCAGTGATGATTTCAAACGGTATGCCTGCTGCAATACATGTCGCAACAGCGGCCAGCACGTTATACACATTAAATTGTCCGACGAGAGACATCGTGATGTGCTTCGTGCCTTTGTTTGTCACGAGATCAAAGCTTGTGCCCTGTGCAGTGATACTGATGTTCTTCGCCATCACATCAGCATCGTTTTTAATTCCGTATGTAGAGATATGCGCAGCTGTTACCTTTTCAAAATAAGCGCTCGCCTCATCGTCAGCATTCAGGACGGCACGCTTTGGATGTTCATGGTTGAAAGCCCCGCCAAGTTGGGAAAAGAGCAAGCTTTTTGCATGCCGGTACTCATCCATCGTTTTATGATAGTCCAGATGGTCCTGTGTTAAATTCGTAAACACGGCAATATCATAATCACAGCCATGGACGCGTCCTAAAGACAAAGCGTGGGAAGAAACCTCCATGATTGCAGTGTCAACATGCTTGTCATTCATTTTCTTAAACGTTTTCTGCAGCGTGACGCTTTCCGGAGTCGTGTTTTTAACAGGAAGTGTTTCGTCTCCGATTTTCATGTACATTGTACCGATCAAGCCTGTGCGTTTTCCCGCTTTTTTCAGAATCTCATCGACCATGTGGGTCGTTGATGTTTTGCCGTTTGTCCCTGTTATCCCAATCAGCTGAAGCTTCTTCGTCGGCTGTCCGTAAAACGCATCAGACAAAACGCTGAGCGCGCGAAGTGACTGCCGGACAATAATAACAGGAACATTCACATCGACCTCTCTTTCTGCCACAATAGCCGCTGCACCGTTTTCTACTGCTTTTTGCGCAAAATCGTGGCCATCCACCGTATACCCTTTTACACATACAAAAAGACTCCCTTTCTTTACTTCCCTGGAGTCCATCTCAATTGAAGTTATTTCAGGGTCTTGTGAGTCGTTTACAGAAGGTTCGGTTGTTAAGTATGTAAGCAGCTTTGTAAGTTTCATCGTATCAAACCTCTCAACATTCTAATTCGTTCTTTTTATCATTGAAGTCACATCAAATGATGTGGTAATGATTTTAAGCATACAGTTCATATTTTAGCGTAAATAAAAGGATACATCCAGCTAATCTTGAAAGATATCAGCATTTTTTCTGCAATAAAAGAATAGGCAGCCCGAATCAATCGGCTGCCTCCTTTTCATCTTCTTCAGTCAAATACACGCGTATCTTTGAGCCTTCTTTTACTTTCGTTCCGGCAGCTGGCGATTGTTTAACGATTTTGCTCCCTTTCCCGGAAGCATCCACATTGAGATTCACCAATAGTGACTCAAGATCTGAGACAGACATCCCTACAACATTCGGAACTTCTATTGTTTTTGTGTCGTTCCATTGGTATTTTTTCTCGATTTGATTTTTCCGGAGCTTCACACCAAGTTCCGGCAGACTGTCTCTCATAATATTTCCGACAATAGGCGCTGCCACCGTTCCGCCAAACTGAATCGTGCCTTTCGGGTTATCCACCGCAACGTAGACGACTAGACTCGGATCATCAGCTGGCGCGAAACCGATAAATGATACAATATGGTTGTTTTCAAGATATTTTCCATCTTTAACCTTTTGTGCAGTTCCCGTTTTTCCTCCGACACGATATCCTTCTACAAATGCATTGCGGCCGGTTCCTTCTGCGACGACGCTTTCTAGAGCATAGCGGATTTGTTTGGATGTTTCCTCAGAAATGACTTGTTTCTTTGCGATTGGTGATTGTTTTTTGACCGTTTTCTTCGTAACAGGATCGATCCATTCCTTTGCAATATAAGGTGTATAGAGCGTTCCTCCGTTTACAGCGGCGGATACTGCTGCAACTTGCTGAATCGGCGTGACGGATACTCCCTGTCCGAAAGCCGTAGTTGCTTGCTCCACCGGGCCCACTCTCTCAAGCGGGAATAAGATGCCTGTTCCCTCGCCTTGGAGATCAATCCCCGTTTTTTGTCCAAAACCAAAGTCTTTGATATATTTGAAAAGCTTTTCCTTTCCTAAGCGCTCGCCTAATTCAACAAACCCCGGGTTGCAGGAGTTCTGCACAACTTCCAGATACGTCTGAAGCCCGTGCCCGCCTCTTTTCCAGCACCGCAGTCTCGCTCCGTCCACTTCCGCATGCCCTTTATCATAAAATTGATCCCGTTTCAAATTTACTTTTTGCTCTTCAAGGGCTGCTGCAAGTGTAATAATTTTAAAGGTAGATCCCGGTTCATACGTGCTCCATACTGGCAGGTTTCGATTGTAGACGGACGGATCAACAGATTGGTAATCAGCAGGGTCGAAGTCAGGCCTGCTAGACATCCCCAAAATTTCTCCGTTTTTCGGATTCATGGCTACGGCAATCATGCCGTCCGGATGATATTTGGCCTCAGCGTTATCAAGCTCTCTTTCCATTATCGTCTGGACCTTTGAATCAACCGTCAGCTTCATATCAAGCCCATCCTTAGGCGGCGTATAGTCATCCGCTTCATCAGGCATTTTTTTACCCTTGGCATCTGTATAAAACTTGACAGAACCTTTTTCCCCTTTTAAATCATCGTCGTAATAGGCTTCCAATCCAAGGAGTCCTTGGTTGTCAATTCCTGCAAATCCAAGCACATGAGATAAAAAGCTGCCGAACGGGTAATGACGGATACTGTCCTCCGCAACATACACACCTTTTAAATCAAGCGCTTTAATTTCCTTCGCCTTCTCATTTGAAATTTTTCTCCCTTCAGGAGTGATCTTTTCGATTGACGCTTTTTTAGTCACATGTTTATATACTTTTTCTTCTGACATATTGAGCACCGCCGCAAGCTGCTTGCTCGTTTTCATCGGATTCTGAACTTGGCGCGGCACGACGAATACGGTCGGCGCACTTTTATTTGTTGCGAGCTTCACACCATTCCGATCCAGAATCTCGCCTCTCTCCGGCTCAAACGGCAAGTTCCGGCTCCAGGAATCTTTCGCTAGCGAAGTCAGTTTTTCGCCCATCACAAACTGAACATACCCCAGCCTTGTATCAATGATCAGAAACACGATCACGCCAAAAAGCAAAACAAATAATAAACGTTTTCTAACCGTTACATTCGAGACGCGCAAGAGACCGTTCACTCCTTATTTAGGCTTGTTTCATTTTATGCCTGAATTTGGACAGGTAGAACGATGCTCCTCTGAAGGCATAAAAAAAGAAAGCCTGCATAACGACGGCTTTCTTTTTAATCAGGATTTTTAAACTTAACCTTGATTACGGTTTTGTCTTTGATTTCTTTGTCTTTCTTAACACTTTGGCTGACAGCGTAGCCTTGTCCGCTTACTTCAATATGAATTCCCGCGAGCTCGCCGTACTGCAGAACCTCTCTTCTCGACCAGCCTGTCATATCAGGCATTTTGATTTTGCCGCCCGTTTTCAGGAAGACCTTTTGATTGGTGAGAACTTCCTCATCCGCTTTCGGATACTGTTCTTTTACAGCGACATCACTGCCGATGACAATTGGTGTGAGATTCTCCTCTTTTGCTTTCTTTTGAGCAGCAGCTACCGTTTGATCTGTTAAATCAGGCATTGTCTGCGCTTTTGTTTCTTCCTTATCTGAGTCAGATTTTTCAGTTGGTTCGATGTTTAGGTAGTGCAGGCTATTTTTCATTGTTGGATTGAAGATTTCTGATACTGGATCTGAACTGCTTTGTCCTGCTTTTAGTTGCGGCTGCTGTACAGCAACATAAATTAAAAGCTCAGGATCATCTTTTGGCGCCATACCCATAAAAGAAAAGATATAGTTATCTGTGCCGTCTAAATATCCGCCTTTACCGGCTATTTGCGCAGTACCTGTTTTCCCGGCAACATCAAAACCTTCGATTTTATATGCTTGCCCTGTTCCGATTTTCGACGTAACAACTTCTCCCAATATATCCCGCACCTTTTTCGCTGTGCTTGCAGAAATTGGGGTTCCGGCTGATTCCGGCTTATTTTGATAAATAGTTTTATCTTTATCGGGATCAACGATATGGTCAATCACATAAGGTTTCATCATTTTGCCGTCATTTGCAATTGCCGTTGCGGCCTGAATCTGCTGAATTGGTGTGACCGCAGACGCTTGGCCATATGCAGTTGACGCCTTATCAAATTCATATTTAAAGTTGATTTTGCTGGAGACTTCTCCAGGCAAATCAATACCTGTTTTCTGGTAAAAATTGAATTTGTGCAAATATTGATTGAGGCGGTCATATCCCAGCTTTTCTTTCGCCAGTTTCGCAAAAGCGACATTCGACGATCTTAGAACGCCGTCATGATAGGTTGTCGGTCCCCAGCCTATTCCTCTATTATGGTCCCTGACAGGTGCTCCGCCAACTTCAAATGTCCCTGATTTATATTTTTCGTTCGCATTAAACACGTTTTCCTGCATCGCAGCAGCGAGTGTAAAGATCTTCATCGTTGATCCGGGCTCATACGCATATGAAATCAAATCATTATAGTAGTTTGTCACATCGCGCTTGTTCGGATCAAAGCTTGGGCGCTGTCCCATGGCAAGGACTTTGCCCGTTTTCGGATCAACGACTGCGGCCATGATTTTTTTCGGATTATACTTTTGCGCCACTTTTGTCATACTGTCTTCCAAAAAGGTTTGAATATTCTGGTCAATGGTTAAATATACATTGTCACCATTTTTTGGCGCTGTAATTTTATTTTTGCTGTTCGGGAGCTCCCAGCCGGATTTGTCGCTTTCATATGTCACATATCCGTCGCGCTCCTTCAAATACTTATCCAGCACTTTTTCTAACCCCATCGCGCCGGAAATTTCATTTGTGTCTTGATCAACCTCGGCATAGCCGATTAAATTGGATGCGAAAATACCATTTGGATAGTAGCGTTTTGTATCCCGCAAAAATGAAATGCCCGGGAGTTTCATTTTTTCAATTTTTTGCTTTTGTGAATACGTAATATCCCGGCCAGCTGAGCCAAACTCGACTTGTTTTGCATCTTTATTTAAGATATCAAGGATGTCGGCCTTGTCCAAGTTTATCACTTTAGACAATGCTTCCGCCGTTTTTTCTTTGTTTACAACATGCTGAGGATGCTTGACATCAGTGGTCATTTTTTTATCGAGAATCGCAATCAGTTTATACGTCGCTGTGTCCTCTGCAATGACTTTTCCTTTTCGGTCTAAAATCGAGCCGCGGCTCGCTTCGATGGTCCGTTTCTTTTCATGCTGCTCTGTCGCTTTTGTCGCAAGCACTTCGCCGTTCGCTTTTCCGGTTATTTGAATATATGCCATTCTCCCCAGGATGACAAAGAAAAAGAGAGCGAAACAAATACTTAGAATCGCTGCTCCTCTATTCATAAATTTATTCTTTTTTGGCATTTGAATCATTCCTGTATGTTTTTCACTTTTTTATCTTTTAAATTCAAGCCGTTCTTTTTCGCAATGTCCATAATGCGCTGCGGTTTGCTTAAATCAGCAACGCTTTTTTCGAGGTCACCAATTTGCTTATTTTCGGATGAAATTTGCTCCTCAAGCTTTTGCACCTCAATATTGGTTTGATATGCCGCATACGCCTTCGATACGATCAAAAGCGATACGCTGAGCACCGCCGCAGCAAAGAGGACAAGAAGCACTTTTTCTCCGAGAGTAATGGAAGCCCTTTTCTTGACAATCACTTTTTTCTCAGGACTGATCGCATGCCGCTGCTGTTTCTCTGGTTGGTAAGCTAAATTGCTCATAGGCTGATGACCTCCTTTTAATTTTGCGTTCGCGTTTCGTTATTTTCTTTTTTCAGCAATCCGAAGCTTGGCAGAACGAGCCCGGTTGTTCTCTTCAAGCTCTTCTTGAGATGCCGTAATCGGTTTTCGTGTGATGAGCTTCAGCTCCGGTTCAAACTCTTCCGGTATAACAGGAAGCCCCGGAGGAAGTTCCGGAAGCGACGACTTTTCTTTAAAAGTGGTTTTGCAAATTCTGTCTTCTAGCGAGTGGAAGGTAATGACCGATACCCTGCCCCCTGGCTTCAGAACCTCAATTGCCTGCTCCAAAGCTTCTTCAAACACCCTAAGTTCATCGTTTACGGCAATTCTGATTGCCTGAAACACGCGTTTAGCGGGATGTCCGCCGCTCCTTCTCGCTGGAGCGGGAATCGCGTCTTTTATTAGATCGACCAGTTGGCCCGTAGTTTGAATAGGAGACTTCATTCTTGCCTCCTCAATTTTTCTGGCGATCTGTTTACTGAACTTCTCTTCTCCGTATTTAAAGAAAATACGGACGAGATCCTCATAGCGCCACTCATTAACGACTTCTTTCGCCGAAAGCGTAGCCGACTGGTCCATCCTCATGTCCAACGGTGCGTCATGATGGTAACTGAATCCGCGCTCAGGTGTATCCAGCTGCGGAGAGGACACCCCTAAATCAAATAAAATACCGTCTACTTCTGTAATGCCTTGTTCATTCAAACATTCTTTTAAATACCTGAAATTGCTTTTAATCAGAATGAGCTGTCCTTTATAATCGGACAACACTTCTTTAGCATGCTGTAATGCCGTATCATCTTGGTCAAAAGCGATTAAACGCCCCTTCTCGGATAACTGCTGCAATAAGTATGTACTATGCCCAGCTCCGCCGAGTGTGCAGTCTACATATGTACCGTCTGGTTTAATATTAAGTCCGTCTACGGTTTCACGAAGAAGTACTGTCTTGTGTTGAAACATATTGTGTTGGTCCCACCTTTTATCAGGATGAATTGAAATTGTTTTTAGAGTGTTATACACGAAGAATCATTATATATCAAACCCAATCATGTTTTCAGCAATTTCAGCAAATGAATCTTCTTGCTCTTCTGTGTATTGTTCCCAAATTACTTTACTCCACAATTCAATTCGATTAGAAACCCCGATAACAACACATTCTTTTTCCAGTTTGGCGTAATTCAATAGAGATGATGCGATATTTACCCTGCCTTGCTTGTCCAGTTCGCATTCAGTCGCCCCTGAAAAGAAGAAACGGGTAAACGCGCGGGCATCTTTCTTTGTGAGAGGCAGAGCTTTTAGTTTTTCTTCAATTTGTTTCCATTCGTGCATAGGGTAGCCGAAGAGACATTGGTCAAGTCCTCTAGTCAGCACAAATTGCTCACCTAGGCCTTCTCTAAATTTAGCGGGTACGATCATGCGGCCTTTCGCATCGATGGTATGCTGATATTCACCCATAAACATGATCTCTTGCCCCACTTTCTCTCCTTAACTCACCACTATTCACCACTTCGCTCCACAACTTCATTTTACACTGTTTACCCATAAAAAAAAACCCTGAACTATTCAGGGTTCTTTAAAACTTTATTTCAAAGTTTGACAACTTGATGTTGATTTTGAAAAGAAAATGGCAGATTCTTGAATGTCGTGAAGAATTTTGGACCGTACCTGTTCAAATAATACATGATATTCCAAATCCGTTCTTGCGGCGCAAGAAGCGGCTTAATGCTATTTTGAATTCTTTCATAATCCTTCAAGACGTAGCCTTCTTTTTCTTCAATTCGCTTCGTCACCGTGTGCTCTAAGAATTGAAGCTGATCCTGAATAAAAGCGGCATTTTTCAGGAGTAAAGGTTCCATGCTTTGATCAACCTTTAACGCCTCCTGCCGGACCGTTTTGTGAATCGCTTCAATTTGGCTTTTCGCCTGATCCATCACCGCCGTAAACTCTTCCGGAATCTGGCGCTCGAAGTATGTCTCTCTTTGATTCTCCGTTCCGCTCTCAATCGCGTCTTGTAACGAGATATTCCGTTCAGCCAGTTTTTTCTCAATATGCCGCTCAAGTATCGTAATGTTCAGCCTTGGCATGACAGGAGGCATTTTGAAACCCATCACCGCAAAAGCCTGTTTGAGCTCGCCCCAATAGTTGATTTCTCCAGGCCCTGCAATAAATGCTAAAGTCGGAATGAGAAATTCCTGCATTAACGGTCTCGTTACAACATTGTTGCTGAAACGCTCTGGATGTTCTTCCATATGTGTATGAAGTTCATCCATCGTCCATCCTAGATCAAGCTCTTTGATGACAAATCGGCCGTTATCTTTTTCAATTAAAAAACGCTCTTCTTCGTATTCATAAAACAGATTCGCCTGCTCTTTTCCGGACTCGATAATCGGTTTGTAGCCTGCTTGACGCATGAAGGCCTGCTGATCTGATACAGCCCGGGCGAGTTCATCATTTTCTCGAAGAATCTTTTGGAACATGGCCGTTTCCAGCTTTTTAATCCCCGGATCCCCAGAATTTAATAAAACTAAGCCCTCTTCTTGGAACAAATCCGCGATCAGCAGTTCAAAGAAGTCAGTAAACGTAACAGATTCCCTTAAACATCGTTTCACATTGTCGAGAAGTGTATTCGTATGGTCTGTTTCTTCAAAAGCGGCAAAAACATCATCTATCCACGCGGCACACTTTTCCTGATCAAGCGATGTACTCGCGGCTGATGATTTCTTCCAATAAGACTGAGGCAGCTTTTTTTTCACAGGCCCATTCTCTTCAGATGTGTGAACAAAATTAATCTCATCCAAATCGTGGTCTTCTCCAGCCACCCAGAAGATTGGTATGACAGGCACTTGCAGTTCCTTTTCTTGTTGCTTTGCTAAAACAATGATTGAAATGATTTTATGTATGGTGTAAAGCGGTCCTGTTAAAAGTCCTGCCTGCTGTCCGCCGACTACAGCGGCACTTGACGGGTCCTTCAGCTTCTCAATAGCAGACTGCATCGCACTTGAACCGAATTTATTATGGTAAGAGGTTAAGTACGCCGCCAATTCCTCTCTTGCGAAAAACCGGGAAGATAAGTCTTCCAGTCTTTCGCGCCACATGTCCTTATGATGAATACTGTAATCAAAAAAAGAAGACATTTCTTCTTTGCCATCTATATAGTGCTGTACAAACACATTCTGATTTTTGATGGAAAGTTCAGTTAGCTGCATCTTCTAGAACTTCCTTTCTCCAATAAATAGTTAGTGATCCGAAATGAGTATAGCATGTTACCGAAAAAGCTCAAAAGACTTTGTTTGTATTTCGCTCCAATGCTTTGATGCTGCCATATAAAAACTCTAGGTGGACGGCATCAAGACCTTGAAGACTTGCTTCCTTCAATAAGTATCCGATAATGGCGTCAGCTTCCGTCTGCCGGCCTCCAATGACGTCAACCAGCATTGATGAACGATTCTCTTTCGTTTGTCCACAAACGGCCTGAACCCGCTCCCAAGCCTTTTCTTCGTTTTCAAGTTTTAAAATGCTGCATGCCTCCTGAAATACCAGCTTCATAAAAGCCAGATAAGCTGGCGTTGTCAGCAGTTCTCCATTTTTCACCTGCAATAACGCAGTTAAAGGATTAATACACGCATTTACAATCAGCTTGCCCGTCAGCAGACGGTACCAATCCGTCTCATAATAAATCGGAAAATCCGAATGGTTATGCTGAAACATGATGTTCAGCCGGTCTGGTTCAGCATCGTCGAATGCGCTCCATTTTATCGCACCTAGGCCTGTATGATCAACAGCTGTATCCGATTTTCTTACAGCTCCGTGCTCAACGATTCCAACATAAATGGAATGGCCAACGTGCCAGTCTTTTAGGTCGTGGATATGCCCCATGCCGTTTTGCAAAAATAATATATTCGTCTTCCCGATCCGTTCAAGCGACGAAAAAACAGACTGAAGCTGATGCTGCTTCACTGTTACGACAAGCAGGTCAAAGTCCGAATTGATACTCGTGTCCGCACTGCAATCAGCCCTGAATTCCTCCCCGCCTTTATAAAGCCGGATTCCTTCAGACCGAATGGCCGCAGCCTGTTCTTGCCGCCTCGTCACAACAGTCACGTCGTGATAAAGTGACAAATAATAGGCGCATAAAAGACCGACGGAGCCTCCGCCGATAATTCCAATTTTCATGATGTCACACCCAATTTAGCATTTACGTATTATCATAGCAGAAGTAAGAAGAAATTACTTCTCAAAGATCCCATGTGCTTAAAATTAAAGTTTAAATATTTGGATTTTTTAAATAAAGCGTTTACAATATATGTAGAAACAACAAAGGGGGAGATTTGTTTGACAAAGGTAGAACGTCTGCTTATCAACTATAAAACGCTGGAAGAATTCAAGAAATTCAAAGAATACGGCATTCAGGAGCTTTCAATGCTTGAAGAACTTCAGGATAATATTATTGAAAATGACAGCACCTCGCCTTTTTACGGGATTTATTTTGGCGATAAACTTGTAGCACGAATGAGCCTGTATCAAGTTAACGGCAAATCGAATCCCTATTTTGACAACCGCCAGGATTATTTGGAGCTGTGGAAGCTTGAGGTTCTTCCGGGCTACCAGAACAGGGGATACGGGAGAGCCTTGGTTGAATTTGCAAAATCATTCAAAATGCCGATCCGGACAAATCCGAGAATGAAATCAGCGGAATTTTGGAACAAAATGAACTTTAAAACTGTTAAGTATGATATGGCGCGGGACAAAGGGGAAAACCCGCTCATCTGGCATCCTGATATGGATCACGAAATGACACCGGGAGAGTCTGCATAGAAATAAAAACAACCGGCCTATTCTTACTATAGGGCCGGTTCATTTCAGGCGTTTCTTTACGTTTCTTGAGCCGTTTTTTTCATTCTTCCGTCTTCCTTCGAAACAACCATTTTTCTGGCCCGATCCATGATATCGATCAGTGCCTTGTAATCCTCTTCTGTCATCTCTAGCTGATTCCGCAATGTCTGATTTTCACTCCGCAAATCCTCAAGCTCTTTTTGCAGCGATTGGATTTGCTCCTTCAATTTTTCCCTTTCAAGCTGAAATTCTTGTGCAGACGGTGCTTCTTTGAATTGTTCGAGAAATTGAATGACATCCTGAATGGACAAATCTCGTTTTCCTTCTGACGATGCTGAGGCAGTCTGCTTCATGGAATTCGGCATATTGACCGAATGAACGCCGATTTGCTTTCTCAGTTCTTTCCTTTGCTTTTTTGCAAGCTCTATACCTGACTGGTATTGTTTTCTCACATACGAGTTCCACCTGAAACCACAGGCTGCCGCGGTTCTGGTCAGCGCCCTCCCAACCTCCTCAAAGGCTGAAAGCTGTGTTCCTCCCTCTCGAATATGACGAAGCACCACTTCTGCCAGCAGCAAATCCTCATCCTGAGTCCAAGCATCTTGTCTTGTAATGGTCAAATTCAATCTCCCTCCATGTCAGCTTATTTATCTCATACATATGCCGGTAATAGATTAGATAGACTATTTGAACTCACAAATTTTCCGCAAGCTGACAGGAAGAGAAAAAGAAAAAGCGCAGGGCTTTCACCCCGCGCTTTTCTTATTAGTTACTTTTTACATTTATGTCTTTGCCGTTGTATGATCCGCATGCTTTGCATACACGGTGAGACAACTTCATCTCTCCGCATGACGGACATTCTGTCATACCAGGTACATTAAGTTTGAAATGTGTACGGCGCAATCTTTTCTTCATTTTAGAAGTTCTTCTAAAAGGTACAGCCATTATTCCCACCTCCTTAAAGAGTTAAGATTCATCATCTTGTTTTAAGAGCTTTTCAAGGGCTGCAAGTCTCGGATCAACTTGATTCTTCTTGTCTTCTTCCGAAATGACTTGCCAATCCTTTCCTTCTTGAGGAGCAGCTCCTTTTTCTTGTTCAGATTCACAAAAGATTTGCATAGGGATTTCTAAAAGAATTTCTTCTTTCACGATCGGAGTTAAGTCGATAGTATCGTCCTCAACAATATGAACGTCATCATCTTCTATATCATCCGTGTGATGAAATATAAACAGTTCTTTTGTTGAAATTTCAAATGGATACGGGACATCAACGAGTGTTCTTGAGCATGGCAAAATCATTTCGCCTGAAATTGTAAAATCAAACGAAACCTGTTTGGATTTGATATCCGCTCTGCCCTTCACCCGGACGGGAGAAATGCGGCGAATGTCAGAATTCAGCTTTGTCAGCTCATTTAACTCAACTGTTTCATCAAACTCAAAACTTTGTTTTGGCATTTGATGCAGCTGATAAATCGTCCATTTCATTTGTATCACCTCAGGAAAGCAACAAACATGATTATAGCTTTTAAGATTGTTTTTGTCAATATTTTTTCTTTACAGCATAATGCTGCCATTGAAGTATCGTTGACAGCGGAATATGCTATGCATACACTTAAAACAAAAATAAGGCGTAAGAGTTTTCATTTGCAAATGTACCATACGTTTTTAAACATAGCAAGAAAGGCGGAAAAAATATGAAAGCTGTCGGATTGGTGGTTGAATATAATCCCTTTCATAACGGTCACCTTTATCATGCCCAAACAGCAAAGCGGCAAACCGGATGTGACACGGCTGTCGCGGTCATGAGCGGGCATTTTTTACAGCGTGGGGAACCGGCTGTTGTGTCAAAATGGGCCCGAACAAAAATGGCGCTGCAAAGCGGAGTTGATCTTGTTATTGAGCTGCCTTATCTTTATGCCGTGCAAAAAGCAGACATTTTTGCACGCGGCAGTGTTTCCATCCTGAACGAACTTGAATGTAAGGCGCTGTTTTTCGGGAGTGAAAATGGGGATATCAAGCCGTTTTTAGAAACAGCACAGCTTATTGGTGAGCATAAACATACATTTGATGACCGAATTAAAGAAGAACTTAAAACGGGGACGAGTTACCCAGCAGCGGCGGCTAGCGCCTTCAGCTCCATTTTGCATACCGAAAGTGCACTTGACTTGTCAAAACCAAATAACATTTTGGGGTACCAGTATGTGACTTCGGTTCTAACCGGGGGATACCCTATGAAACCTTATACCACGGCACGCATCTCTTCGGACTATCATGATGCCGATCTCCCTGAAGGCGAAAACCACATTGCAAGCGCCACAAGCATCAGAAAAGCGATGACTGGCCAGAATCTCGAAGCCTGCCTTCGTTTTCTCCCTGCTGCATCTGCACGTGAATTAGCAGCTTACCGCAAATCTTTCGGATTGTGGCATACACCTGAGAGCTACTTTTCTTACTTAAAATACAGCCTTTCAACTGTAACGGCACAGGAATTACAGCAAGTATACGAGGTGGAGGAAGGTTTAGAGCACAGAATTCTTCGTTCGATCAGAAAATCCAGCTCCTATCAGGAATTTATGGAGCTGCTGAAAACAAAACGCTATACGTGGACAAGGCTCCAGCGGATGAATACACACATTTTAACCAGAACAAAAAAACAGGATATGCAAAAGCTGCTTGACAACGATAAGGCGCCGTATATCAGGCTTCTCGGCATGACAAAAAAAGGACAGGCTTATTTATCCGAAAAGAAAAAAGCACTGTCTGTTCCGCTTGTCAGCAAACTGTCCTCTTTCTCCCATCCAGCTCTCGATCTGGACGTAAAAGCAAGCAGGATTTACAGCCTGCCGATAGAAGAGCCGCTGAGAACTGAGTTTGACCTGCAGGAATACGGACATGCACCGATTCGATATGATGAAGATGAACAACACTTTTTAAATGTATAGAAAAAGCACCTGAGAATCAGGTGCTTTTCGCTTTCAGCTTATTCAAATAATCAATCGCATCCTGCATGGTATCAACAGGCACAATCTTCATATTTGAATCAATATCTTTTGCTGTTTTTACTGCGTTCTTATAATCGGAATTGCTGGCGCCGTTTTGATTTGGCGCGAAGAAAATGTCTTTTCCGGCTTTGTCTGCGGCGACGACTTTTTGATCAATGCCGCCGATCGGGCCTACTTTCCCATCAACATCAATGGTACCTGTTCCCGCAATATCGTAGCCTTTTGTTTCGTCTGGTTTTGTCAGCTGATTATAGATTTCAAGGGACATCATTAACCCTGCTGACGGACCGCCAATATTTTCAATTTCAAAATCAATATCAGGCTCTACCTTCACGTTTCTGTCTGTATAAAGCGAAACTCCGATTCCTGCCCGATCCGGCTCATCAGGAAATTGTTTTAACGTAAGGGTGACACGCTTTTCTTTTTCTTCTCTTTCGATCTTTAACGTGACTTTATCTCCCGCTTTTTTGCTGCTGATATAATCAATTAGCTTTTCAGCAGACTGATAGTTTTTGCCGTCTGCGCTGATGATTTTATCACCGACTTCTATTTTCCCTTTTGCCGGCATGTTTTCTACAACAGAGCTTGCGTATATGCCGTTAAAGGAATAGCTGACTTTTTTTCCTGCCTTTTGATAGGCGGCTATAACCGCATTTTCTTGCGAGCTTTTCATCATTTGGAGCTGTCTTTTCATATACTCCTTATCTGACTCGCCTTCCTCCTTAATGCTCTCATCAGGAACAATTTCATAATAAGGGTGCATCTTTGCCCACACATATGTAAACGGATTAGCCGGTCCCACTTTAACAGTCATTAAGGACAGGCTTCCTTTTTCCGGGTAGCCTCCCTCCACTTTTATCAATGAAGCAAGCTCTGTCGCTTCTCCCGGTTTTGTAATATAGTATGGAAGTTTTATAAATGATAAAACGGCGATCAGTATGAGGATGACGAGCATCCAGCTAAAATGTTTTTTACGTAGCAAATTATGAGCCCTCCCAATTCTCTATTTCTTTTCTTATCTTGCTGATCATTCGGTTTGTCGCCTCTTCGCCTGCCGATATCATTTCTTCAATATTGGCAAACGAGCTTGAGCTGTAAGTTTCAAGGGAAGGGCGAATCATGATATCTGCGGCAATTGTTTGATGCCGCACTAATTCATTTTGCAGTATATCCATACTTTGCATAATCACATCAAAAATATGCACTGCTGTTTCAGTTTTTCGAACCCTGGAAACATCCGAAGCGATGATAATATCAGCTCCCATGTCTTTCACAACAGAAACCGGAATTCGATCGACGACCGCGCCGTCTACAAGAAGGCGTCCGTCCAGCCGCTGCGGAATAAAGATACCCGGGATGCTGATGCTGGCCCTCACTGCATCTGACACTGATCCTTTTCGGAACACAATCTTTTCTCCCGTCTGTAGATCACACGCAACAATGCCCAGCGGGATTTGGAGCTCTTCAATCGGTTTTCCGAATGTATAAGCATGCACAAGCTGTCTGACGCGGTCACCTTTTAAAAAACCGAGTTTCGGAACCGTATAATCAGCATAAAGCCTTCGTTTAAAGGCTTTGGCTACTTTTTTCATCGTTGCCACGTCATGTCCGGCGGCGTAAAAACTGCCCACCAAAGCGCCCATGCTGCTTCCTGCAATCATATCCACTTCAATTTGGTGCTTATGTAAACTGGAAAGCACACCGAGATGAGCGAGCCCTCTGGCCCCTCCCGATCCTAACGCTAACCCGATTTTAGGTTTGGCCAAAGCGTTAACCTCCTGCCTGAATTCCCTGTATATCGAATTCTATGGTCTAAACTGAACCCCTATGCTCGTATATTAGTACAAAGAATCAAGAGGACAGGTACTGCTTGGCCGTTTTACATCATACATTATTTTATCATGATATACATGTCATTGGGCATTTTTAGCATCGGGGAGGTAAGAATGAACTTGTCGAAGATTAATACACTTTTGATTGCCTCGTTTTTTCTTTTTTTAACAGCGACTGTCATCTCACATCCACAGGCTTCATTCGAAGCCTCTAAAACCGGGCTGTCTATGTGGTGGGAGGTTGTGTTTCCGTCATTGCTGCCATTTTTTATTCTGTCCGAACTCTTAATCGGCTTTGGCATTGTGCGGTTTGTCGGTGTTTTGCTTGAGCCTTTTATGCGGCCGATCTTTCGCGTGCCGGGTGTCGGCGGCTTCGTTCTTGCTATGGGAATGGCATCAGGAAACCCAGCGGGCGCAAAACTCACTGCCCGTCTGCGGCAGGAAAATCAGATTTCAAGAGTAGAGGCAGAACGGCTCGCGTCGTTTACCAATTCTTCAAACCCGCTCTTTATTTTCGGCGCTGTTGCCGTCGGTTTCTTTCAAAACGCGTCACTAGGCATTTTATTAGCTTCTGCACACTATTTGGGGAATCTTGCCGTCGGTTTAACAATGCGTTCCTATGGCCGCAAGGAAGAGCAGCAACTCAGAAGAAAGAAAACGATACCTTTCCCTTCAGTCAAAGATGCTTTACACGCTCTTCATACCGCCAGACTTGCAGAAAAACGGCCCTTGGGTAAAATTTTAGGCGACGCCGTGACGTCTTCTGTTCAAACGCTTCTTATGGTAGGCGGCTTTATTATTTTATTTTCTGTCTTCAATCGACTGTTGTCAGTGGTCCAGCTGACTGATGTTTTGTCTGTTTTCACAAAAGGAGCACTGACTTTGTTTCAGCTTCCGACTCAATTGGACATTCCGCTTTTATCAGGGATGTTTGAAATTACATTAGGCAGCAAGCTTGTCAGCGAGACAGATGTTTCTCTTCTGCAAAAAGCCATTATCGTCAGCTTTATTCTCGGGTTTAGCGGCTTTTCCGTACAAGCTCAGGTGGCAGGTATTTTATCGGAAACCGACATTCGATTTAAACCATTCTTTATCGCACGTTTGCTGCAGGGCGTTTATGCCGCTGTCTTCGTCATGCTTTTATGGAAACCTCTTTACACGGCATGGCATGATCCATATCAGTATGTATTTAAATCTCTTAACAGCAGTGACATGCCAACTGCCTTTATAAACGGCTGGAATCTGCTTGTGCAGATCGGACCTGCTGTCACACTATGCGCGCTGTTTACGTACATTATCATTTTTTCTTACAGACTGACAAACGGAACAAAAAAAGGATGAGTCAAAACCCTCATCCTTGTCTGAATTTTTGCTGAAGCGCCAGCTCTACTTCCGGCGGTACAAACTCTGATACCGAGCCGTTGTATCTCGCCACTTCTTTTACGATGCTTGAACTTAGAAACGAATATTGATTGTTTGTCATCATAAAAAATGTCTCAATAGATTCATCAAGCACACGGTTTACTGATGTCCCCTGCATCTCGTATTCAAAATCAGATACAGCTCTCAAGCCTCTTAAAATCGCTTTCGCATTTTTTCTTTTTGCATAATCAATTAACAGGCCTTGCGATGTTTCAACTGTTATGTTCGGAATGTCTTTTGTCACTTCTCTCAGAAGCTCACACCGTTCTTCCACACTGAACAAAGGCTTTTTTGAAGAATTATTCAGCACACATACATACACTTGTTCAAAAATATGCGCCCCGCGTTTGATGATGTCCAGATGCCCGTAGGTCACCGGATCAAAACTGCCGGGACAGACAGCTATACTCGCCACCTCACTACCCCCTCTTTTTATAAATCGCCACACCTGTTAACCCATAGGTTTCTTTTCTTGTCATCACAAGATCTCCTACGGTTTCGGGAAGCTCGACCTCTCTGTCATGCTCAGCGACGATAAAGCCGTCTTCTTCCAGCATTTGATATTCGTCAATCAGCGTTAAAAGTGCTTTCAGCTTTTGTTCCTTATACGGCGGATCGAGAAAAATTCCGCGAAAGCCGGTTTCTCTTTTAGCAGCAGCGTGCAAAGCTCGTTCCGCATCATTGCGGTATACCTGTGCATGTTTTGTAAGCTCCAGCGTTTTCAAATTAGATTTTACCGTTTGAATCGCTTTAAAATCACGGTCAACGAATATACAATGCTCAAACCCGCGTGAAAGCGCTTCGATTCCAAGTCCTCCGCTCCCTGCGAATAAGTCAAGTCCCATGCCCCCGTCAAAATAAGGGCCGATCATATTGAAAATGGATTCCTTCACTTTATCGGTTGTCGGTCTTGTTGATGTTCCGGGTACAGCCTTTAGTGAACGGCCTTTTTTTGATCCAGAAATTACTCTCATGTTCCACACCACTTTTTCTAAAAGCTATTTTGTTTCTTTATTCGGCCGGACGCCGCTATGTACATAGAAAAAAATCAATCCTATCTTAACATAAAGCATTCTTCCAAACAATGAACGCTAATCTGGATAAACAGGTGTATAAGCAGAATCATCCTTGTCCATACTATAAGCAACAGCATCTAGAGGATGTTGTTGCCAACCGCGGAGAAGACTTACGTTTCCCCATAAGTTCTTCCTCCGGTTTCTCCTCTCCCTTTGCCTTCTCCTTAACATATTAAGGAATAGAAGGACCCCGCAGATGCCTGCGGGGATTTTTTTATAGCTATATGCCGATTTTATAATCGTATTCTTTTGCCTTATCAAGCTTTGACTCGAATTCCAATTTTAAAAACGGTTTATAAGAAGGCTCCACTTTTTTCACAAATGAGTAAGACGCAATCTTGTCCATTGTTTTTTCAATTTGGTCCATATCACAGTACAGTACGACATATTTTAATCGTTTTGATACATAGTGCACATTCCCGAACTTCCTCAGCATTTTGCTCTGCTTTAGGGAGTGCAGATACACAACCATGCCCTGGCGCCTATTCTCCAATACAATCACCTGCCTGTTTTCTCTTATATGTAAAAGACGAGACGGCCAGTCTCGTCAGGACACTTTACATCCGCAGCTTCCGCCTGAACCGCAGCCGCCTCCGCATGAAGACAAACCGTCAAAATAAGGGTTCCCAGTCGGAACTTTCACATGCTCCGAAACAGCTGTCCCAATCTCAACGCTGACCTCATCAAGAATGGACTGGAGCTCATTTTCAGCTCTCTTGAAGTCAGCCACCTTGTCGTTCAGGTCCAGCTCACGTTTGATCTCCCTCATTTTCCGGGATATTTCTCTATAGTCAGGATGATATTTGCCAAAACGCTGTACATCCTCATACTGCTCTTTTATTTTGATAAAAGAACGAATAATCCGACCTGCCTCTTCATCTTCCTGGAGACGCTTGTAACAATTGCGGTAGTTCTCAGCCGTCTCCGACTGCAGAATCATCTCGGCAAGCTGCTGAGCTTCACTTTGAAGCCGCACGGATTCCATCGTCGCATACATAACATGCACCTCCAGTTGTTAGTTTACCATGAAACCAGCCAATTGGAAAATGCTTAACCGCAGCCGCCAACAAAACCTTATGACCGCATGAAAAAAGACCCTTTTTCAGGGTCTTTTAATCTTTTGTCCGCATCGCTTGAAACATTTGCATCATCATTTGCGCCATTTGAATCCCGTTCGTAAACTGGTTCACCCGATGCGGAATGGTTTTTTCATAAAAATTCATCATTTCAAGCTGAAAGGAGGACAGATCATCCGGTTTTCTTGAAAGTCTGCGGTACCATATCGGCTGTTCTCTGATGAATCGTTTCCGTTCTTCGTTTGCTAAAATATATTCCTGAACCTCTTTGCGCATATGAGCTCCCCTTTTTTAATCCTTTCGAAAAGAAAAAGGATGCTGTCCAGAACCTGGCTGAGAATGCTTCTGTCCGCTTCCGGAAAATGTATTAAGAAGGCTTTGCAACGATGAGATCGACTGGCTCATTTTATTGATTTGTTCGTTCATTTGATTGACATCCATCTTTTTCACCGCTGTCACCATTTTCGAGACAAAATCATTTTTTTGCGGTGTTTCAGGCACAGCTTCAGAAGCTTCTTCCGGTTCCCGATACGGATCCCAAATCGGGTCGCTCTCCCCGAAGAGGACCCAATTTTCATATACGTCCTGCCAGCTTCTTTGTTCTTTGCGCACTTCTTTTATCAGCTTGGGATGCTTTTTGACGAATTGTTTAAAGTCATTGATTGAATGATTGGCATGTTGATTCGCCACAATCCTCACCCCCTCCGAAAATCGTTACCTACTACAATGTATCGTTTTGTCGGGCATTGTGTTCGCCTATATTCATTCCCAAATGAATTTTTAGCGATATCCCTATACACTGGTGAAAAAGCCTGACTGAAGGGATGGGAAACGGCCTTATCTGTAAGCTATCAGCACATTCATTCAGACCAGCTTGTATGGAAATAGAAAAAGCCGGGAACCATTCGTCCGCGGCTTTCATTACCATCGCTTAATAAAATTTTGGGTGTAATATTTCCGGTCTACTCCGACACCAAGATGCGTATAATCTGAATTCAGAAGCGCTTTTCGATGGCCTTCGCTATTCAGCCAGCCTTCTACAGCAGCCGGACCGTCCACATAATTGTATGCGATATTTTCTCCCGCTTGCTGAAAGTCAACATGCCCTTCTTCTAAGCGGTCTTTCAGCGAGCCGTATTTTTTAGAGACATGGGAGAAATAATTATTTTCCTTCATATCCTCACTATGTCCAAATGCCACTTCCGCCGTTGGCTGATCCCACTCAAGCTTCGCAAGTCCGTGTTTAACGCGTATGACATTCGTCAAATCAAGGATTTGCTTTTCGCTCGTTGTTTGGATCTTTTTCCATTTCTCATCTGAAACGGCTTTCGGTTTAATTAATTCCCCGCGGTACACTACCTCATAAGGTCTTTGCTTTACAAAGGTCTGCGCATCAAACGCCCTGATGCTGGATAGCTTCCCCTCAAATTTGTCCATATACAGCTGGACATACATCTTTCCTACCTTTACAGTCGGTCTTGTATTGATATCCTCTTCAGAAAATTCAAACCGATAGGAATTTCCTTTATACTCTACATTCACAAATGGTGCCACCTGGGTGGTCTTGAATACTTCGCCAGTTGATTCTCCAATTTTGAAAGGCTTGGCGTTAATATCATTACCCGACGCGAATAATGTGACCACTTTATTGTTTAATACCCCGATTTGGATATATTGATCCTTACCTTGATTGTATACCCACCAATCGTAATCATAAGCCGAAGGGTCAATACGTTCAGGTTCCCCAAGCTTTTTCGTTACTTCATCGGCGGGCTTGCCCATGAAGGACAATAACCCTGAAGTCGGCATATGTATTCGTTTGCCGCTTTGCGCTTCCTCATTCGACACCTGAGGCTCGCTGTCATTTGATTTCTTTTCAGGAACAGATCCATATTGAATAAACAGAACATAGGTTCCGCAGATAATCAAAAGGATAACCATTGCTCTCAATATATTTTTCAATCTATCACCCCCGTGGCGATTCACAATCTTTTGCTTACATCCCATTACAATACAGCCTATTTAACATGTCAAAGATTTATGTGTTAATGAAAAAAACCTTCTTCTCTATTATCACCTTCGGAAATATCCGATAAGGCGCTGCCGGCACGTTCATTCGTTTGCTCAGATAAAGAAAGATCACCAAGCGTGACAATTCCAGTCAGTTTTTTATTTTTTGTAACTGGTATCCTTCTGAGCTGATGCGATGCCATCAAATGAAGAACCTCATCGACTGAAGCATCTTCCTCCACACTGACAGGTTTTTCGGTCATCGCGTCAGTGATTTTTTGCGAGTTCGGTTTTTTGATGGCGATTCCTCTTAATACGAGATCGCGGTCGGTTACGATGCCGACCAATGTTTCCCCGTCCTCATCAACTACCGGTATCGCTCCTACATTTGCGTCCTTCATCTTTACTGCAGCTTCATATACATTATCTAATACCGTGCAATATTGCAAGTCGGCTGTCATCAGATCTTTTATTTTTGTCATCCGTTTAACCTCCTTTAGTCTAGTGCTATTGTTGTCAAAATTTAATTTTTGCATACTTTCAAAAGAAGAAGATTCATTGAAAGTTTAACGCTTTCATACTATGATTGTCAGGAAAGGTAATTTTTATAAGGAGGGGTCAGTGTTGAAGTTTACTGAAAGCGGACTTGAAGGGGTTAAGGCTGAGCTCAGCTGGCTAGACGACTTAATGGAAAGCAAAGGTCTCATCAGAGCGGGTCAATGGGATTACGAGAGAGTCACCTATGACAAGAAGTTTTCGACGATTGAGGGCACGTTTTACCTGCGGATACAAGGAATTGCGGCAGAGGGTGATGTCGGAAGCGGACGCGCGGTGATTCAATTAATGTCCCCTCTCCTAGGCAAGCATTATTACCCGCACGGAGTAGAGTATGGAGAAACGGAAGAGTTTCCCGTACAGGTTGTGACAAAAAGCAAAGCACTGATTCAGGACATATCCGACATGTTAAAAACAGTTCAAATGTAACGAAAAGGTACAGCATATTCCGCTGTACCTTTTATGATATCGTCTGCTGAATATACGGCGGCTCTTCCTGCCCGTCCTTTTCCCTTTCTTTCTTCACCCATTGGAAAAAAATAATCGCCAAAAAAGTACCGTACACAATTTCCTGAATGATTTTCATCATGACGGCCCCGAGCTGCTGATCCTCTAACAAAGGCAGTGTATTCAACATCTCCGGTCCTGTTAATGGGACCTGCCCCATCATATCCGCTGGCACGCAAAGGCGCATTGCCTCGGCCCATGCAGACGGATCTGTATAGGTGGCGTATAACGGCGCACCGCTGAACATGATTAAGGCGCAAGCAGGTGTGAGCAGCATACCGTCCGCCATAATATACCCCAGCTTCATCAAGCCGCTGAGCTGCCGTAGACGCCCCACCTTATGAACAAGCGGCCACCACATGAAGAATGCAAGCACAAAGATAAGCCAAGTGATGAATGTATGGTAAAACGAATCGGTTTTGACAGTATCAAATATAAGCGGTACATGATATAAAGAAAAAATGCCGTTAAACAAAAGCAAAGCAATTAAAGGCGTTGTAAAAAAGGAAAAAACCGGTTTGATTGAAGGCCTGAAAATAATTTTTTCCCAGAGCCATGCAGGAATTCCCGCGATTAACAGTGGAGGGACAACCAAATACAGGACGGCCATCTGCACCATATGTGCGCTGAACATAATATGTCCGAGCAGGTCAACCGGGCTTCCCTCGGCTGCATATAAAAACAGCATCGCCGACAGAAAGCACACCATCTCTTTACCAGTTATTCGATTCGGCTTTGAAGACATTCGCCTGTAAAAATAGAGATAAAGCGCCGTAATGCCTAACAGGATACAAAAAAGATAAGGGCTCCACATCGCGCGAAACCCGAATATCTCCAACTGATTCATTTCTTCACCTCCGGCGGCTGTTTCAAATTACCACCATATAATTGTCACAAACGCAAGCACAGTGATAAACGCGACAAACACCCCTGAATACAAAAACAGTGCCGGCGCCTCATGCCCTTTCTGATTCATATGCATGAAATAATACAGCTGAAAGATGACTTGAATTGCAGCTAGCAAAATAATGAAAGGAATCGTAAACCAGCTGCCGACACCGTCCGTGGCCACAGTCAGAAATGCAACAATCGTAAGACCGATCATTAAACCAAAAGACAGGACTTGATATTTCATCTCTCGGGTATGCTTTTTTTTCTTAAATTCAAGGTCGCTATTGATATGCCCTCTGCTTTTTTTATCGACCATGTTTATCCCACCATCCCCATTAAATATACAACGGTAAAGATGAAGACCCACACGACATCAATAAAGTGCCAATAAAGGCTGGCAACGTAAAACTTAGGCGCCGTATACAGATTCAGCCCTCTCTTAGCATTGCGGATCATAAGCGTGCTGATCCACATAAGCCCAAATGCCACGTGGGCGCCGTGTGTACCGACAAGCGTGTAAAACGCAGAACCAAGGGCAGAGCTTGTGATGGTAAAGCCAAATTCATGGGTGTAATGCTTGAACTCATAGATTTCCAGTCCTAAAAAGCCGGCCCCCAATAAAATCGTAATTCCCAGCCAAAGCTGCATCTTGCCGAAGGAAAAGTTCTTCATGTGGTACATCGCGTACACACTCGTTAAACTGCTCGTTAATAGAAGCATTGTGGCAATGAATACAAGTGTCACATCGAACATTTCCGTCGTAGGCGGATCACCGGCATTTGAATTCCGAAGCGCAAGAAACGTGGCGAAGAGAGACGCAAACAGAACAGTCTCTCCGCCAAGAAAAAGCCAAAAGCCTAAAAATTTATTTTTCCCTTCCAGGGTTACTTTTTCGGGAGAAGCTGGAAAGGTTTCTGCGGTGAATTTTTCTTGAACTTGCATTATGCCTTCACCCCTTTATCATCGTTCGGCAGTTCCTCTTTATGAATATGATAGCCGTGATCATCAATTACTGAACGAAGCAGCATCGTAATAAATGTGATGCCGAGCCCGATAAAGATCACTGGCAGGCCCCAAGCGTAATCACTTCTGTACAGCAGCCCGAACGCTGCGACAAAAAGGCCGAAGGAAATGATGAGCGGCAGGATTGAGCCGTTTGGCATATGAATATCATCAACCGGTTCCGCCGGCGTCATTGATTTGTGTCCTGCCTGCTTCTCGATCCAAAGCGGATCAAGTCCTCTGACAAAAGGAAGCTGTTTAAAGTTATACTCCGGCGGCGGTGAAGAAACGGTCCATTCCAGCGTACGTCCGTCATGCCATGGATCAGCACCTACATATTCACCTTTTACCGATGTCCATATGACATTGACCAGCAGAAGAATAACAGCTGCCGCCATAAAAAACGCCCCAATTGTACTGATCAAGTTGCCGGTTTCCAGACCCTGTCCTGGCAAAAACGTATAAACCCGGCGCGGCATCCCCATTAAGCCGACAAAATGCTGAATGAAAAACGTGAGGTGAAAGCCGATAAAAAACAATACAAATGAAATTTTCCCCATCGTTTCATGCAGAATTTTACCGAACATTTTCGGCCACCAGAAATGAACACCGGCTAAAAGGCCGAATACAACACCGCCAATAATGACGTAGTGGAAGTGTGCAACCACAAAATACGTATCATGAAACTGATAATCAGCCGCAGCAGCTGCCAGCATGACTCCCGTCACACCGCCGAGCACAAAGGATGGAATAAATGAGACAGCATACAGCATAGCGGTTGTATACTTCACATTTCCTCCCCAAATCGTCAACAGCCAGTTAAAAATCTTAATCCCGGTCGGAATCGCGATAGCCATTGTTGCAACCGCAAAAATCGCATTTGCAATTGGGCCGAGACCTGTCGTAAACATGTGATGCACCCAAACCATAAAGCCCAAAAAGCCGATGAGCACGATGGCAAAAACCATTGATGAGTACCCAAACAAACGCTTTCTGGCAAACACAGGGATGACCTCTGAAAAAATACCGAATGCAGGCAAAATTAAGATATAAACCTCCGGATGGCCAAAGATCCAAAATAAATGCTCCCAAATGACCGTATTCCCGCCAAGCTCCGGATTAAAGAAATTGGTGCCGAACAGCCGATCCAGCATCATCAGTGCCAATCCAACCGTAAGCGGCGGAAACGCGAACAAAATCAATGCCGAGGCCACAAATGTCGTCCATGTAAACAAAGGCAGCCTCATATACGTCATGCCCGGAGCCCTCATGTTGATAATCGTGGCCAAAAAGTTAATCCCGGCTATCAGCGTCCCGAGCCCCGATATTTGGAGTCCGAGGACGAAAAAGTCTATGCCGTGCCCTTTAGAATGAAGCGAAAGTGAGGCATATGACGTCCAGCCCGCATCTGGCGCTCCGCCCAAAAACCAGCTTAGATTTAAGAAAATGCCCCCGAAAAAGAAGAGCCAAAAACCAAGCGCGTTTAAAAATGGAAACGAAACGTCCCGAGCCCCGATCTGCAAAGGCACAACCGCATTCATCAAGGCAAATAAGAGCGGCATCGCAGCCAGAAAGATCATCGTCGTTCCGTGCATAGTCATTACTTCATTATATGCTTGAGCACTGAGAAACGCATTTTCCGGCTTTGCAAGCTGAATTCTGATAAACATCGCTTCAATTCCCCCGACAAGAAAGAAGAATCCCCCTGCCACTAAATAAAGAATCGCGATTTTTTTATGGTCCACCGTCGTCAAATAATCCCAAAGCATAGATCCGCGCGTCCGCTTTTCTGTAAGCGCATTCAACATATGTGACCTCCCCCAATATCTCCCTTTCTTCCCTACTTGCTTTCCGCTTTTAAGCCTTTTAAGTATTCATAAAGCGCATCTGTTTCGCTGTCTGAGAGCTTTGGATATGTGCCTGTCATTTTGTTCCCCGGCTTTATGCTGTCAGGGTCCTTTAGCCAAGCCTTCACATTTTCTTTGTTGGCCTCTTTCACCCCTGCCACTTTTGTCCTTTCACCGAAGGTCGCCAAGTTAGGTGCCGTTCTAGCGGCTTCTGCACGCTTATCATTCGGCTCTACCGCATGGCAGCTCAGGCAGTTTTTCTCTTTAAACAGTTCTTCACCCTGCTTAGCCAAATCGCTCTCTGCTGTAGATTTATAGTTTTTCATTTCTTTTGTCCAGCCCTGAAATTCTTTTGCAGACATCGTCTTCACCTTAAAATCCATCAGCGCATGTGAAGGGCCGCAAAGCTCTGCACACTTCCCAAAAAACATATCTCCTGCCTCTTTGCTTCGTTTTGAATCAAATGTCAGGAAGAACTTATTTTCATTATCCGTATTCGTATCAAGTTTTCCTCCAACTGAAGGAATCCAGAAGGAATGTTTTACATCAGAGGCTTTTAAATTAAAATATACACGCTGATCTGTCGGTACAATCAGCTCCTGGCTTGTGATAATGTCGTAATCAGGGTACTCAAACTCCCACCAGTATAAATTTGCCCTAACATTGACTACAAGAGCATCCTCAGCTTTGCGGCCTTTTTTATCCATTGGTGATGTGTCCGCTAGCTCTAGCGTATATAATACAACAGGAATCACAAGAATAATGAGCAGCAAAATCGGGATCACGGTCCATGTGATTTCTAAAAATTTATTCCCCTCTACCTGTTTCGGTATCGTGTTCTCACCGACCCGTGATCTTCTGAATCTCACAATCACATAAAAGAAGATAACAGATACTACTGCAACAACAACCACCATAATCAATGTGCTGAGCACTGTCAGGTCAAACTGTTTATCAGCCACCTCGCCAGCAGGCTTGAGCGTGGATAAAAAAGGTTTTCCACATCCGCTTAATAGAAGCGGCACTAAGGCTAATAATAAAATAAGACGCCAATGCTTTACCATTTCACCCAACCCCTTTTCTGGTCAATACAAAGGCGGAAAGCGGATCGAAATCTATCGCCATCCAACCTATCACCAATAAAGCACTTATATTTCCTCTTCTCTTAAATTATGAGTTTTTTTACTCAAAATGCCATCTATGTATAAAAGTAAAGCCGCCTGATTAAACAAGAGGTCAAGGCGGCATTTACTAGTTGTCATCGTTTATTTTGAAGCGATAAAACAAGCATCATATCTATTTTTTAGAAAAGCGTCAAGACAACCATGGCAACGAAATAGATTGTCATGTAGTTAAGCGAGTAAACGAACATTTGTGTTGCCCACTTCATGATATTCTTGGAGCGGAATCCCATTAAGCCAAGAATCAGCCAGCCGATATTTAACAGCAAGCCGAGAATCACAATCGGAAGACCCAGGCTACCAAGGAAAAACGGAAGCGGCATCAGGCACGCAACCCACACAATAATTTGTCTTTTTGTCACTTCAAATCCGTATACGACAGGAAGCATCGGAATATTTGCAGCTCTGTAATCCTCTGTTTTCTTAATAGCCAATGCTAAGAAGTGAGGAATCTGCCAAATAAATAAAATCATGAATAACACCCATGCTACGACACCGATATTCCCTTCCACTGCCGTCCATCCAATAAGCGGCGGCACTGCACCGGAAACGCTTCCTACTACTGTGTTAATCGTATAGCGGCGTTTCGTCCACATTGTGTACAATACAACATACGTAAAGACTCCGATAAAACCGATAACAGCAGCCATGACAGTTGTCATCAGCAGCATGATCAATCCTAAAGCAACCAGCAAAATTCCAGACCATAACGCCTGACTCGGCTGAATTTTACCCGTAACCGTCGGTCTTACTTTCGTACGCTCCATAAGATGGTCAATGTCCCGGTCATACCAGTTATTGATCGCGCAGGAGCCCGCAATAATCAGTGAAGACCCGATTAACGTAAGAAGAACGGTGTTTATATTGCCTAAAAAACTTAAACCGGATATATGCAGTGCAAGCCACATTCCAGTGAAAGTCGTGATGAGGTTAGAATTGACGATCCCTATTTTAATAAGGGACAGAAAATCTTTCCATGCCGTTGTTTCTTCAATTTGTCCGTCTATAGCTGTATCATTTAAGATTCTGGAGTTAGCCATAACGTAAACCTCCCTTACAAACCTAACGCAGGAGAATAAAATAACCTGCAACTCTATCATACAAGATAACATCTTGTAAAAAAACATCCTATTAAATATTAAACGACAAACAGGAATTTATTTGTGAACTTTTTATGAATTTTACCAAAGATGAAGGCAATCTCCAAATCGGCATTGCGTTTACCTTATTTCTATCAGACCCGGCATGAATAATCAAGTGTACATTTTCCAGAAGCCGTCATTCTATTATATTTTTGTGAACAAAAGGCTCTGGGAATTGCCACAAAACACATATTCGCTTACACTTGGAACGTATATAAAATTGCAGCAGTATGTTAAGAAGGTGAATATTGTATGAATAAAGCATTAAAAGCTCTCGGTGTTCTGACGACATTTGTCATGCTAATTGTTTTAATCGGGGGTGCCCTCGTTACAAAAACAGGTTCCGGCCAAGGATGCGGCAGACAGTGGCCGCTGTGTCACGGCCGTTTTTTCCCTGAACTGAATCCGGCTTCAATTATTGAATGGAGCCACCGATTCGCAAGCGGAATCTCTATTATCCTTGTGCTAAGCCTTGCGTTTTGGTCATGGAGAAAAATCACGCCGATTTTTCGTGAAACAACGTTTCTCGCGATCATGTCAATTATCTTTTTATTTCTTCAGGCATTGCTTGGCGCATTGGCTGTCGTATTCGGTTCGAACGCGCTGATTATGGCGCTTCACTTCGGCATCTCATTAATTTCTTTTGCTTCAGTGCTTATTTTAACATTGCTCATATTTGAAGCTGATAAATCAGTCAGAACACTGGTTAAGCCGCTTCAAATCGGCAAAAAGATGCAATTTCACATGATAGGAATTTTGATATATTCCTATATCGTTGTGTATACAGGCGCATATGTAAGACACACTGAATCAAGTCTGGCATGTCCTGATGTGCCGCTGTGCAGCCCGCTGAACAATGGGCTTCCGACCCAATTCCATGAATGGGTGCAAATGGGCCACAGAGCAGCAGCCTTACTGTTATTTGTATGGATTATTGTTGCCGCTGTTCATGCTATTACTTCCTATAAAGATCAAAAACAAATCTTTTGGGGTTGGATCTCATGTCTTATTTTTATTACATTACAGGCACTGTCCGGTATTATGATCGTATACACTGAACTCGCTCTGGGTTTTGCACTTGCCCACTCGTTCTTTATTGCCTGTCTGTTTGGCGTTCTATGCTACTTCTTATTATTGATTGCTCGTTTCCGTTATGAATCCAGGCAATCATAAGGACTCAAGACCAAAGCCTTAGACGGCTTTGGTCTTTTTCATGTCTTGTTTTGGTGCTTTATTGTTTCAATGGCCAGCCTTCGCTGAACTTGATGATCAGTGAGCGGCTCACTTCGGTCTGTCCCCTTTCTCATCGTGATTATAGAAATTTCATATGCATCTATAGTCCGCGAACATAAGTATTAAAGCCTTTTGGCCATTGGAAAATCAGATAGTGCTTAAAGAAATATGCATGGACTACTACAAAGCATCTAAAAAATTGGTGGTATACCTCTTTTTATTTTGGGCTTGTGACAGTACTCTATAATCTCTGAAGTCCCCTTATATCTCTTCTAACCATCTGTTTCACTCCACATTTTCTATAAAAAAACAAGAGTGTATATCATTGATATACACTCTTGTTTTTTTTATGCTTTTTCAATTTCGAGAAGCAGATCTCCCGTTTGGATCGGCTCGCCATTTTTCACATGAACCTGCTTGATTGTTCCTGAGAAAGGCGCCTGAACCGTTGTTTCCATTTTCATCGCTTCATTAATCATCAAATGATCACCTTTATTGACTTTTGTGCCTGCTTCAGCCAATACCTTAATAACTGTTCCAGGCATGGAAGCTGCGATGTGGCTTGGATTTGTCCGGTCTGCTTTCAGCCTTTCCTGAACGGAAGACTTAATGCTTTCATCTTTAATGACTACTTCACGCGGCTGCCCGTTGAGTTCGAAATAAACGACGCGGGTGGCATCAGGCTGAGGCTCACCGATTGAAATCAGCTTAACGATCAGCGTTTTGCCGCGCTCAATTTCAACTTCTAACTCTTCACCTAATGTCATGCCGTAGAAGAATGTCGGTGTATCTAATACCGAGATGTCTCCATAGCTTTCTGTCGTTTTCACATAATCAGTGAAGACTTTAGGATAAAGGGCATATGCCACAGCATCCTGATCTGAAATTTCCAAGTTATGCTGCTCTTTAAATTCCTGTTTGATCGCTTCAAATGACACCGGCTCAAGCAGTTCGCCCGGTCTGACTGTAATCGGCTCCTGCCCTTTTAAGATTAGCTTTTGCAGTTTTTCCGGGAATCCGCCATGAGGCTGGCCGATATTTCCTTTGAAAAGCTCCACGACAGAATCAGGGAAATCTAAAGATTCGCCTTTTTCGTAAACGTCTTTTTCAGTCAGATTGTTTTGCACCATGTAAAGTGCCATATCTCCGACAACTTTTGAGGAAGGCGTTACCTTGACGATGTCACCGAACATATCGTTCACGCGTCTGTACATTTCCTTGACTTCGTTCCATCGGTCGCCAAGGCCTACTCCCTTGGCCTGCTGCTGCAGGTTGCTGTATTGGCCCCCTGGCATTTCGTGTTCATAAATTTCAGTATGCGGAGACTTCATTCCGCTTTCAAATTCACTATAATATTTACGCACCGACTCCCAATATTGGGACAGCAATTCAACGCCTTGGACATTCATTTCCGGACGGCGGTCGTTGCCTTCCATCGCATGATAAAATCCGCTCGCGCTAGGCTGTGACGTTAATCCCGCCATTGAGCTGACCGCCACGTCTATGATATCAACGCCGGCTTCAACAGCTTTCGCATACATATAAATACCGTTTCCGCTCGTATCATGCGTATGAAGGTGAACCGGAATGTCGATCGTTTCTTTCAACGCAGAAACGAGTTCATATGCAGCCTGCGGTTTTAACAGTCCTGCCATATCTTTAATCCCGAGAATATGGGCTCCGGCCGCCTCAAGCTCCTTCGCCATCGATGTATAATATGCAAGGTCGTACTTCGTCCGGTTCTTGTCAAGGATATCTCCCGTATAACAAATCGCAGCTTCTGCCACTTTGCCGGTATCCCTAACAGCATCAATGGCTAACGTCATCCCTTTTACCCAGTTTAAGCTGTCGAAAATACGAAACACATCAATACCGGATTGAGCTGATTGCTTCACAAATTCTTTAATCACATTGTCCGGATAATTCGTATAGCCGACCGCATTTGATGAGCGAAGCAGCATCTGGAATAAGGTATTCGGCACTTCTTTGCGAAGATCTTCCAAACGCTTCCACGGATCTTCTTTCAGGAATCGGTAGGCTACATCGAAGGTCGCGCCTCCCCACATTTCCATACTGAATAGTTCAGGCCATAACGCAGCCGTCGGATTTGCGATTTTTTTCAAATCATGCGATCTGATTCTAGTTGCCAATAACGATTGGTGGGCATCTCTGAATGTCGTATCAGTTAAAAGGACAGATTTCTGCTCCTTAACCCAATTTGCAAGCCCTTCTGCGCCTTTTTCATCGAGAATTTGCTTTGTTCCTTTGGCAGGTTGCTGATCAACGTCTACCTTTACGCTTAACGGTTTGTCAAACGCCGGTTTTTCTTTTTTCCCGATTCCGGGGAAGCCGTTTACTGTCACATTGCCGATGTAAGTGAGCATTTTTGTTCCGCGGTCTTTTTGTTTAGGGAAATTAAATAATTCAGGCGTTGTATCAATGAAAGAGGTATCATATTGCCCTGTCAGGAACTTCTCATGTTTTGCAACGTTCTCAAGGAACGGAATGTTCGTTTTTATGCCTCTGATTCTAAACTCCTGAAGGTTTCGCACCATTTTGGCAGCTGCCTGTTCAAACGTTAAAGCCCAAGTTGAAAGCTTAACGAGAAGTGAATCATAGTATGGTGTGATCACGGCGCCCTGGAAGCTGTTTCCGGTATCAAGACGGACACCAAAACCGCCGCCTGAGCGGTAAGCCATGATTTTTCCTGTATCAGGCATGAAATCATTTTGCGGATCCTCAGTCGTAACCCGTGACTGAATGGCATAGCCGATTGTAAAAATGTCCTTTTGCTCAGGAATATTTACTTTTTTGCTGTGAAGGCTGTGCCCTTGGGCAACAAGGATCTGAGTTTGAACAATATCGACACCAGTAATCATTTCTGTTATCGTGTGTTCAACTTGTACGCGAGGATTTACTTCAATAAAGTAGAACTCGTTGTTTGCAACAAGGAATTCTACCGTCCCCGCATTTATATAGTTTACATTTTTAGCAAGCGCAACTGCCGCCTCACAAATTTGATCCCTTAATTCAGGTGACAGCGAGACACTCGGCGCCACTTCAATGACCTTTTGATGGCGTCTTTGAACGGAACAATCCCTCTCAAAAAGATGGACGACATTTCCCTGCTTGTCTCCAATGACCTGAACCTCAATATGTTTCGGATTCTCAATTAATTTTTCTACATAAACTTCATCATTGCCAAAGGCTGCTTTCGCCTCTGATTTAGCACGCTCATATGCTTCTTTGACTTCACTTTCAGATCTGACAATCCGCATACCGCGGCCGCCGCCGCCAAGCGAGGCTTTAATGATGATCGGATAACCGTTAGCTTGTCCAAATTGTTCGACGGCTTCAAGCGTTTCGGCAGGACCGTCGCTTCCCGGAATCACGGGGATTCCCGCTTTTTCTGCCTGCTCACGCGCTTTTACCTTGTCACCAAACATATCGAGATGCTCGGATTTTGGCCCTATGAATACGATGCCTTCTTCTTCACATCGTCTCGCAAAATGAATATTTTCAGATAAGAAACCGTATCCCGGATGAATTGCATCGACTTTGTTTCTTTTCGCAATATCAATGATACCTTCAATATCCAGGTAAGCATCAATCGGTTTTTTCCCTTCACCGACCAAGTATGCTTCATCCGCTTTGTACCGATGGTAGGAACCGGAATCTTCTTTTGAATAGACCGCAACTGTACGAATATTCAACTCGGTACACGCCCGGAATATTCGGATTGCAATTTCTCCCCTGTTTGCTACTAATACTTTTTGTATCGATTGCTGAGACAAACTTTTCTCCCCCTTACCCGAATGGAATATAATCTATCATAGCGGAATATCCTTCCCCTGTACACACTTGTTTTTTACAGATAAACAGTTTTTTTGAGCTGTTTCTTTTTCATTCCCTTCGGCGCCAAAGGCTCTCTCTTTTTCTTATTCTCTGAATATTTCACAAACATGCTGATATTCGCTAATATCCCCATACTTGCCAGCAGCAGCACTAAAGAAGAGCCCCCATAACTGATAAATGGCAGCGTAACCCCTGTAATCGGAATTAATCCGCTGACACCGCCAAGGTTAATAAACGACTGGACGGCAATCATGCTTGAAATGCCGATCGCCAGAAGACTTCCAAACGGGTCCTCGCATTTTCTGGCAATATAAAAACCTTTTATGACGACAAAACCCAATAAGAAAATCACAAACAATACCCCAAAAATGCCGAGCTCTTCAGCAATGACAGCCATAATAAAGTCAGTGTGTGATTCAGGCAGATATCCGTATTTTTGGATACTTTCACCGAGCCCCAGGCCGAAAATGCCGCCTGAGCTGATCGCATAATAAGAATTGACCACTTGCAAACCTGATGAATTTGCATACTTAAATGGGTCTTCAAGACTCTCAAAACGCGCCAAACGGCCTTTAGTTAAAATTTGATCCTGATTTAAATAGAGGATCGGGCTGACTAAAATGAAAACAATTCCGCCGAGCAAAAGCAGCCTCACCAGCGTCTTTCCGCTGAAGCCGGAGCACAAGATCATGCACGTCGCAATTAACCCTATAATCATGGCTGTACCGAAATCTGGCTGCATGGCAATTAACCCGCAAATTATAAGCGTCATGACTACCGGAGGGGCTACTCCCGTTAACAGATGGTCGATATAACTTTGTTTTTTTGCATATACGGCTGCAAGGTATAAAATCACGACCAGTTTCACAAACTCCCCCGGCTGAATACTCATTCCGCCGATTTTAAACCAGCTCTGCGCGTTTCCGGCAACATGCCCGAAAACAAACAGTGAGATAAGCGCGAGAACAGATACAAGCAGTATCCCCTTCTGAAACTTTTGATGGGCCAGTGCTTTATAAGGAAACAACGCCATGAGAATAAATAGAGCGCCACCCGCAATTAAAGCAAACAGCTGCCGCATGAAGAAAAAATTACTGCTTACTCCATACCGGGAGACAGCTGTAATCATGCTTGAGCTGTATACCATCACTAAACCGAATCCGCATAATAAAACGATTGCGAATATCAGTGAGTAATCATAAGATTTTAGCATTTTTTTTAACATAACATCCTCTTCCCTGCATCTAACTTCCATTATCTATGGTTTTTATGTATTTATCTTTTTTATTTTACTACAATTTATCAAACGAGACGAAGAATCTCTATACGATTCGGAAGGAATGTGTAAAAAAAGACCGTCTTTTATGAGATGAGAGAAAAATAGCGGTTATAAAAAAACCCAAACTGTTAATAAGTTTGAGTTTTATCATTTATTTAGCTGTAAACGCGTCATGTAAAGCAGACAATTCGCGTTCCAATGTGTATAAAAGGTCTTTACCGTCTTTTTCATCAACCAATCCCAGGCGGACAGCAAAATCGATTTCCCTCGAAAGCCCGAACATTTGAGTATCTAAAACCTCTTCATATAGAGGACATTGAGGCATCGTTAAGTTATCCATTTGTACTCGGATCAGCTTCAAAATCTTCTCAGCGTCCACTTTTAAGAGTTCAAAAGCTTTTTGCCGATGGTCAACTATCATCTCTGAAGCCAAAAGTATCCCTCCGTTCCCCAGGCGAGTACCTAATTCTTCTATTTATCATAAAGGGTATCAACAGAAAATGCAAGAGGATTTATGCATATGACATAAATTAAAAAATACTCAGCCTGTACATCTCAGACATTATTTCCAAAAGCTTTACACCTGCAATGCTGTTCCCTTTTTCGTCTAATGCGGGGCCGAATATGCCGATCCCGAAATCGTAAGGCGAAATGCCCATAATCCCGCCGGATACGCCGCTTTTCGCAGGAATTCCGACCTTAATTGCGAATTCCCCGCTTGCATTGTACATTCCGCACGTCACCATAAATGTTTTGCAAATTCTAGCGACATCTTTTGAGATGACTTGCTCCCCAGTCTCTGGATGTCTGCCGTTCAATGCAAATACAGATCCGATTTTCGCTAAATCCAAGCTGTTCATCTCAATCGCGCATTGCTTCGTGTATAAATCCATTACTGCTTCTACATCATCTTCAAAAATGCCGTACTGCTTCATATAATAGCACATTGCCCGATTAATCATTGAAGTGCTGTATTCAGATTCAGCCACTTCCCGGCAGTATGTAATCTCTTGGTTGTTTGTCAGCCTTCTGATAAAAGAAAGCAAATAATCAAGTCTCTCTTTCACCGTTCTTCCTCTTATCAGACTTGTCACTACCAATGCCCCGGCATTAATCATAGGATTTAACGGCTTGCTTGGATTCACTGTTTCGAGCTTGATAATTGAATTAAACGGATCTCCGGTCGGCTCCTGTCCAACATAACTAAAGACCTTATCTTTGCCGTATTCCATTAACACCAAAGCAAGGGAAAGGACTTTCGATATACTTTGAAGCGTAAATGTTTTTTCTACGTCACCTGCTGACAGACAAACATTATTGGAATAATAAATCGCCACTGACAGGTCGTGTTTATCAGCTTTTGCCAAGGCGGGAATATAGCTGGCTACCTCCCCCTTGTCCGTTACTTTTTTCGCCTTTTTCACTAAGGCTTCAAGCTCATCATTATGCCGGCATACCATGCAAACACCCTCGTTCCCTCAGCATTTCAATACACATAATTTGTACACAAAGTGACAATTCATGCGAAAACTTTTATAATTTTGAGAGAAGGGGGTCATATCATGAGCGTTATCCAAGTAAAAGGCAATGTTACATATCCAATTACCATTGATCCAAGCGTATGGATTTTTGATGATCGCAAATTTTCGTTTGACCGCAAAGGGGACAGTCAAGACACATATTTACAATCAGCCGGGGATGAATCCGACCTTGATCCGGAACGCGTCATCAGAGAGGGGCGAATTGCCCCGCCTACATTAAAGACGGAAAAACAATATGAGAAGCAAAAACTGATGAACGGCAGTTTCGCAATGAGACTTGGGACTGTCCTGAAAAATGCTGAGCCGAACAGCTCTGCGACACAATGTGTATTTGTCACAAGTTCGGGAAAGGCCGCCGTTTCTCTGGAAACCGCTCTGAACAGTATTGTCCATTTCAGTGAGGCAGGCAAGCCGATTCAAGAAGGCGGCCCCGTGCATATTTACTTTGAAGACCCGGTTCATCACAAACAGCCGATTACCGATGTAAAAGAGATCGAAATCATTTAAATGTTACAGCAAATCAGCTGCGAGCTGGGCGAGACCTGATCTCTCACCTTTTAACAGCTTCACGCTGCCTGAGATGGGTTGTCCTTTAAACCGCTCAACCACATAGGCCAAACCATTGTTCAGACTGTCTAAATATGGGTGATCAATTTGTTCAGGGTCACCCATTAAGACAATTTTACTGCCTTCACCGACTCTCGTCAGCAACGTTTTCACCTCATGCCTGGTCAAATTTTGCGCTTCATCAATGATAATAAATTGATCTGGAATGCTTCTCCCTCTGATATAAGTCAGCGCCTCTACCTGAATTGAGCCAATTCCCGCCAAAATAGCATCAAGCTCCCCTGGTTTTTTTGCATTAAACAGAAACTCTAAGTTGTCAAAAATCGGCTGCATCCAAGGCTTTAGCTTTTCCTCTTTTTCACCTGGCAAATACCCGATGTCCTTGCCAACAGGAACAATCGGCCTTGCGACAACCAGCTTTTTATATATTCCCAAGTCTTCTGTCTGTAATAGCCCTGCCGCCAAAGTTAAGAGCGTTTTGCCGGTTCCTGCTTTTCCGATCAGGGTGACAAGCGGAATATCTTCCCGCAGCAAAAGCTCTAAAGCCATTGTCTGCTGTACATTTTTCGGCCTGATTCCCCATATATGTTCATCATCAAATACGAGTCTTTTTAATACCGTTCCGGTTTTGTCTGCAATTCCGACTGCCGAGGAGGACCCTCCTAGCTCATCCTTCATTAAAGCAAACTGATTCGGATAAAACGCATGCTGTTTCACATCGTTTACTGAAATTTGATTTTTCCCGTAAAAAGAGCTGAACAGCTGCTGGCTGATATATAAATCTTTATAGCCGCTGTACATTTCATCATTGTCCACAACCCGGTCATTCAAGAAATCTTCAGCAAGCAGTCCGATTGCGTCGGCTTTAACCCTGACCAGTACATCCTTACTGACGAGGATAACCGGCCTGCCATTTTCCTTGGTTTCTTCCTCTAGGCTCAAGTTTTTCGCAACGGCTAATATGCGATTATCGTTCGTCTTTTCAATAAAGATCTCTTGCAGCTGGTGAAACGAACGATGATTCAGTTCAATTCTCAGTGTGCCGCCGGTGTCAAGCGGTACATGCTCATGCAGCCTGCCCTTTTGTCTTAGCGCATCGATTAGCTTAGATACGTGCCTTGCATTCCTCCCAACTTCGTCCATATACCGTTTTTTTGAATCAACCTCTTCTAAAACGACAGCAGGGATGACAACCTCATTTTCTTCAAAAGAAAATATCGCGTTAGGATCCTGTAATAACACATTCGTATCTAACACATAAATTTTACTCAAGTCTCAGCCTCCTGATATAAGGGTCAAAGTTCTTCCTGCTTCTCTTTTGATGAAAAAGGTGAATGCCTGCTAAAATATATGTTTTTGTGCATAAAGATAGAAGGTTAATTCAACAATAAAATTAATGAAAGCATTTTAAGGAGGGAACCCGCAAGTGCGAATTCTTTTCATTATCGTACAGCTGACACTTATCCTGTCCGCTTGTGCCTATCAACAAGGAAAACAGGGCCAGAATGTTGAAAAAGAATCAACAAGACAGCAGGAGACTAAACCGATTCACGTAAAGGACACAACTCAAGAAACAAAAGACAATGGAACAAGAACGGATATTGCCAAGCATCTTGTCAGCGTTGCTGAAAAAAACCCCGACGTCAAGGATGCAACAGCCGTTGTGCTGGGGGGTTATGCTGTTGTTGGGATTGATGTCGATGATACTTTGGACAGAAGCAAAGTGGAAACCATTAAATATTCTGTAGCTCAGGCGCTAAAGAATGATCGATATGGCGCCAACGCAGTAGTCATTGCTGATCCCGATACGGTAGGCCGCCTTCGCGAAATGAGCAGAGAAATCAGCGAGGGCCATCCGGTAACAGGTATACTGGATGAATTAGCTGCAATTGTCGGCCGAGTGCTTCCCGAAGTGCCTAACGATGTGATTGACAATGAAGACGAACCGCAAACAAAGCAGCAAAATGACCAATTAAATAGAAAACAGCAACAGGAAATGGAGAAGGAGCAAAACGATCAATCTGATCATCATATGAAAAAGAACAACAATGACTAAGCTATAGCCTTGCGCTTTAGCTTTTTCTTATTTTGGACAGCTTCTGATCCGTGGTATAATACATGTTAGTGAAAGAGGTGATATGATGAGGGTCAAATGTTCTATTTGCGATAAAATTGAAACAATTGATGATGATACCCTGATCGCGAAACGGCTTCGAAACCGCCCGATCCATACATATATGTGCCAGGAATGCCACGATCGGATTGCCAAAAAAACAGAGGAACGGCTGAAAACGGGAAAATTTACTTTTCACCCGGGACAGCAGAAAAAAGAAAAAGTCAAAAAATAAAGCGGCCGCTTAACCATACAGAACACAAAAAAGACTCAGCTTTCAGCTGAGTCTTTTATGATTTTGCAGACTGTCCTTTTTTCGACTGATACAGCCGGATTTTGTAAATGATTAAAATCAGCGCAGCGACGACCAATCCTTCTGCCACGGGCAAAAACACCCCTAAAAAAGTCAAAACAGTGCAGCCCAAAGCCAAAAATACATACACCACTGCAGATTTTAATACAGGAAGCCGTTTAGCAAATCCAAGCTTAAATACAATAACGGCCAACACAAAAATCGTGCCGTACAGCAGCCACATGCCTGCCGCAGGCTGCCGGTCTACTTGATATAGAGCGGCGAAGAACGACAGGCGTTCGCTTACGTCATTCAAAAAGATTCCCTCCCCTGTAAACGTACGGGTTCTATCTTTTCAAATTCTGCACGAGATTAAGACAATCCTGCTGTTTTTTTCTTTTTAGCTGCTTTTTCACGTTCGTTCTTATTGAGGATCTTCTTTCTTAAACGGATGGATTCAGGTGTTACTTCACAATATTCATCTTCGTTTAAGTACTCTAGAGACTCCTCAAGAGACATGATGCGCGCTTTTTTAATTGTAGTTGTCTGATCCTTTGTCGCGGAACGGACGTTTGTTTGCTGTTTCATTTTGCTGACGTTAACAACAAGGTCGTTGTCACGGTTATGCTCTCCAACGATCATTCCTTCGTATACTTCAGTACCCGGCTCAACGAAGATGACACCGCGGTCTTCAATTCCTTGAATACCGTATGATGTTGCTTTTCCGTTTTCCATTGACACAAGTACACCTTGACGGCGTCCGCCGACTTGGCCTGCCTGCATCGGCTGGTAGCTGTCAAACGTATGGTTCAAAATACCGAATCCGCGTGTTAATGATAGGAATTCTGTAGAGTAACCGATCAATCCGCGGGAAGGAACTGTAAAGATGAGACGGACTTGGCCGTTTCCGTTGTTGATCATATCAACCATTTCGCCTTTGCGGGCACCCATTGATTCCATGACAGAGCCAGTATGCTCTTCAGGAACATCAATTTGCACACGTTCAACAGGCTCACAGCGTACGCCGTCGATTTCTTTGATAATAACTTCAGGTTTTGACACTTGAAGCTCATAGCCCTCACGACGCATATTTTCAATTAAAATTGACAAGTGCAGCTCACCGCGTCCTGAAACAACCCAAGCATCAGGAGAAGCTGTTGGCTCAACACGCAAGCTCACATCCGTCTGAAGCTGTGATTGAAGACGCTCTTCGATTTTGCGGGCCGTTACATATTTGCCTTCACGGCCTGCAAACGGACTGTTGTTCACGACAAATGTCATTTGAAGTGTCGGCTCATCAATGCGAAGCACTGGAAGCGGATCTTGATGGTCTACAGGACATACCGTTTCACCAACGTTGATATCTTCCATCCCGGAAACCGCAACGAGGTCTCCCGCTTTTGCTTCTTCAATTTCCACACGCTTTAAGCCTTGGAAACCAAAAATCTTTGTAACACGGAATGACTTTGCCGTTCCGTCAAGCTTCATAAGAGAAACCTGCTGTCCGACTTTCATTGTGCCGCGGAATACGCGTCCGATTCCGATACGGCCTACATAGTCGTTGTAGTCAAGAAGGGCAACTTGGAATTGAAGCGGCTCCTCTGCATTATCAACAGGGGCCGGAACATGCTTAATAATGGTTTCATATAAAGCTTCCATGTTTTCATCCTGTTGTTTCGGATCAAGACTCGCTGTTCCATTAATCGCGGAAGCATATACCACTGGGAACTCGAGCTGCTCTTCATTAGCATCAAGCTCAATGAACAGATCCAGAACTTCATCGATAACTTCCTCTGGACGAGCAAAGTCACGGTCAATTTTGTTTACAACAACAACAGGGTTCAGGTTTTGCTCAAGAGCTTTTTTCAGAACAAAACGAGTTTGAGGCATACAGCCTTCATATGCGTCAACGACAAGCACTACGCCGTCAACCATTTTCATAATCCGTTCTACTTCTCCCCCAAAGTCTGCGTGTCCAGGGGTGTCCAAAATATTGATACGTGTATCTTTATAGTTAATCGCAGTATTTTTCGCCAATATTGTAATGCCGCGTTCGCGTTCAAGATCATTAGAGTCCATTGCGCGTTCAGCAACCTGTTCGTTGGCACGGAACGTACCAGCCTGATGTAAAAGCTGATCGACTAGAGTCGTTTTCCCATGGTCAACGTGGGCAATAATCGCGATGTTGCGAAGATCATTTCGAAGTTTCACTTTTTCATCTCCTAAAAAAATTAGATAACTTTCATATTATATCACACATCCTCTTTAAAAGCGTCACGTTTTTCTGTAAACTTAATATAAGACGTAAAAGGGGATGGAATTTATGAAAAAAATGAATTGGCTTTTACTATTATTTGCATTTGCAGCGGTTTTCAGCATTATGCTGATCGGCGTCTTTATCGCTGAAAAAAGCCCTGCAGGCATTATCGCCAGCATTGTACTTGTTTGCGCTGTCATGGGCGGCGGATTTACATTAAAAAAGAAAATGCGCGAACAAGGCTTGCTTGATTAAAAGCATTGCCCCGCCGGCGACATTGTAATCAAAAAACACCGCAAAGAAAGCGGTGTTTTTCATTTCTTTAAGCCTTATCTCCCCTGTTTCTTAGTCAGGAAGATGCAAAACAGCCTTCATACATAGACAATCGTTCTAACGATCACACGTGCAGCCTTCAAAAAGTAGTTCGGCAACGATACACATAAAATACCATAGCGCCTATTCCTTCACCGGAAACTACTCCCTATAATGGAATTTGTAGCACAATTCATAAAAGGGAGAGAAGAAACATGAAGAAAACATTTGTAAAAAAAGCTATGTTAACGACTGCCGCAATGACCTCAGCTGCTCTATTAACGTTCGGTCCTGATGCAGCCAGCGCAAAAACACCGGTTGATAACACTGCTGTTCAACTCCAGCATCAGGCGAGCACTAACGAAGATCTCAATACATTCATTGATATATTAAATCAATGTATTTACGAACAAGACGGTGTATATTATTTTGACAGCGAAAAAGCTGTCGAGTTAGGAATGACAAAAGAAGAGGCTCAGGTAATTGCTACACTCTGGGAATCGACATCAGAATTTTTCAGCATTGTTTCACAATGTGTGTATCTCGAGGATGGAAATTACAAATTTGATACAGAAAAAGCAGTTGAACTTGGCTTCACAGAAAAAGAAGCACTTGCACTTGAACAATTTTTCTCCGCTGTTTCTCTCAAGATTCACATTCTTCAAGCAGCCATTGTGCTACAAGATGATGTGTACAGCTATGATAAAGACGCAGCGCTACAAGCAGGTGCAACGCCACTGCAAGCTGACGTTTATGAAAAACTCTTCAGTGCCCTGTCACAAGAACAGCTTGCCGCTATTTACGATATGATTCATCCCCAGGCTTAATGTAAAAAAGCGCTTGCCGGAATCGGACAAGCGCTTTTTTTATATCAGCAGTTTGATGATCAGCATCATGGCAACCGCCGCTCCAAACCAGCAGGCAGCTTTCATGATCAGTAATCCATAGTACCTCTGTTTAAAACGCAGTTCTTCTTCCGGCAGATAAGCCTCCTCAACGGCCTGTTCGCTTTCCAATTCAAATGGCTCAGCCATCGTGTCATACATGTCTCTGCAGCTGCTGCACATTTTTAAATGCGCTTCTATAACGTGTTCCGTTTCTCTTTTACAATCACCTTCAAGATACAGAGGAAGCAGGTCTCTTACTAGAAAGCAGGTCATATCCGCTCCTCCTCTCTACTTTTCGTCATGTTTTTCTTTAGCTCTAATCTAGCCCGGTGCAATGTGGTTTTCACCTTAGAAAGACTCCATCCTAATATCTCAGCGATTTCTTCATAAGAAAGCTCTTGGAATTCTCTTAAAATCAAAACGGATTGATGCTGATCTTTTAACTTCAGGAGCTCCTGCCGCAGTGTTTCGCTTTTCACCGTCCGTGACAGATACTGTTCAGGCTGGTCATAAGTTGTTTGCGTTAACCCTTCATTTTTGCTGATTTCAGTAAATTGGTATTGACATCCCTTCGGTACCAATTGATAAAGGTATGATGCGCAATGGTGTAGAGCCATGTTCTGATGGAAGAATGCCCCCTAAACGAAGCCAGACCGTTAAGAGCTTTTACAAACGTGTCCTGCGCTAAGTCCTTGGCTGTTTCAAGATGATGAGTCCTTCTGAATAAATAATTTAAAATTTCTTGATAATACTGCCGATACAAGTCCTCAATGGAATCCCTATGCTTCATTAAAAGTAAAACCACACCGTCATCCAAATGGCCAATAAAATGAAACAGATATACATGGAAGACAGGTATACTTTCATATATCTGATTTGGCTTTCTTCTTCAGCACCGGGACTTCTCTTTAAACAAGTTTTACTCTTTAAGTCTTCCGCATTCTTTTGAAATAGGGATTCATGCTGTTTCATCCATTCCATTGATTCATCCTCTAGCTCTCCTTCTTTATACAGGTCGTATAAGTCTACAAAAACAGATTCTTTTTCTTTATGATTCATAAAGACTTTTCACCTCTTGTGTTTCTCCATCCACTACATAGGCATCATGGCGATTTGAACCAAACGGCTGAATAATGATCAGCCATGCATAATGCCGTTCATCCTCTCTTTGAACGATAATCGGACGCATACGCTTTTTGTAAATAACATCCTGATATAGAGAAGCTACCTTTTCGTAAGCCAATGTTCCATTACGATACGTATAGGGGAATGACTGATTAGGTGTATCGCTGTATACATAAACGTTTAGCTGACCTTGATCTTCAAAAAACTCATATGTTTTAGAAGAATCAGTATACATCACCATGTCACTCTGACTGCTTTTTTTCTTCATTTCTGATACATCAGCATCGAAGACCGTTAATACCTGCCGCTGCAGCCGGCTGTTAGTCAGTGAAATTTCCTTTTTCATTGGAATCGAGAGACTGTGTAAACTACCGGATTCTCCATCAAACTCCAATACAATTCCATCTTTTGTTTCAACTCTCACCATGCTTCCGAGCAGGCTGTCGCTTTCAATATCAGTGATCTGATAAGGCTGTTTTGATATGTTCAGCGCTGTAAACATTTGTTCCACTTTATCGTGAATGTTTTGTTCTGTTATATGAACATGCAGAAGAGAGTCAAGCTGATAAATCGAAGGATCTTCACTAAACCCCATTAAGGTTTCCTTTTCCCAATAAAATACCGCGCCATCATCAGCATGATCTTTTTTATGAAGTTGATTTTTCAGGTAAATACGTACGACTGTCTGGCCGTCTTCTTGAGATACCTTTGTTTCGATATGATCCTTATGTAACACACGTCCGTGTCGCTCAAGGAAAGCGATGGACTTTCGCTTGTACTCCTGATTCGTTAGCTTTTTCCCATGCGCTTTTTGTAAGTATTCATAATTACGAATCAGCTGCGATACTTCATCTACCTCAGCTTTATAACTCTTGCTTTCAAATGAGTAGAAATAATGCACATCCATGTTTGTATCGTGCAAATAAAGTGTTTCATCCGTAGGAAAAAATGACTTTAGTATCTGTTCCGCTTTTTCTGATGAAATGTGCTCCCCGACATAATTGAATGAATCATGGACATTTATCGGTTTTGATACAGCGAAAGCAGCCGTTCCTATGTTATATATCGGATTTAACAGCAGGACAAAAAACACCATGACAGCCATCGTCACCCACTTATTCACACGCACATAAACCTTTCCTGACTTTTGGAACAGATGATAGCTCATCAAAAATCCCGCCATTGCCAAATAAATCGTATATGGCATTACTGCACCATAATCTTTTGAGATTTGATTGGGATATGGCGCAAGCAGCAAGACAAGCAGTCCGATAATCAGCGTATAAAATAAGCCTAGTAAAATCTTATTTGTTCTCCAATACAGCTTGAAAAACACAACATTCAACACAATAGAAAGAGTAATAATGAAAAACAGAAACACGAATGCAACTGGCTCGACTCCATCCGGATTTTCCTTCCAATACGTAAAGAAACTGAATATCATTTGTACGATTGGCAAACTGACAACGGCAAGGTCGAACGTATAAAACTTACCCTTTCCGCCATGATCACGCGGCATCAACATATAGTGAAAAGCCGTCAGCAGCACATATCCGTATAACAAAAAATGCAGCAGCGGCAACAGTTCTTTTCCGTCCTCTCTTAAGTAAGCGCTGGTGAAGTTTGTTGATTGCACCTGGTGAATAAGTTCAACAGACACTCCCGCCAGCAGCACAATCCGCAACATAACACCCGCCAAGAACATTGTGCGCTGCAGGTTTATTTTGGGATGATGCACCAAAAGATATAAGCCCGCCAGAACAACAATTGACCATTGAATCAGCAGGGTGCTTTGTCTGCTTAATATAAAATAACGTTCGAAATGCAATACATAATGACTGAATAACTCCAACACGAACAACAATCCTTTACTTCTTATTAAGGCCTCATTCGGTTAGACAGCGGACTTTTCAAAAAGTTTCAAGATGAAACAAAAATATCTCATCTTCCCCTTGATATGTAAAAAACATAACTCTTGAGTGAACCGTCACATGACACTTGACTCATCTTGATATTATTCAACAAAAACAAACACAGGACAATACTATCAATTTTGTCTAGTTATGTTAGTTTTTGTTGAGTATTCCAGAATGCTAGTTTAATATAACAATATAAAGTTTTCAGTATTTTCAAAAAGGGGGATTTATTGTGGGTTTAGGTAAGAAATTGTCTGTTGCTGTCGCTGCTTCGTTTATGAGTTTATCAATCAGCCTTCCTGGTGTTCAGGCTGCTGAAGGTCATCAGCTTAAAGAGAATCAAACAAATTTCCTCTCCAAAAACGCGATTGCGCAATCAGAACTCTCTGCACCAAATGACAAGGCTGTCAAGCAGTTTTTGAAAAAGAACAGCAACATTTTTAAAGGTGACCCTTCCAAAAGGCTGAAGCTTGTTGAAAGCACGACTGATGCCCTTGGATACAAACACTTTCGATATGCGCCTGTCGTTAACGGAGTGCCAATTAAAGATTCGCAAGTGATCGTTCACGTCGATAAATCCGATAATGTCTATGCGGTCAATGGTGAATTACACAATCAATCTGCTGCAAAAACAGATAACAGCCAAAAAGTCTCTTCTGAAAAAGCGCTGGCACTCGCTTTCAAAGCTATCGGCAAATCACCAGACGCTGTTTCTAACGGAGCGGCCAAAAACAGCAATAAAGCCGAATTGAAAGCGATAGAAACAAAGGACGGCAGCTATCGTCTTGCTTACGACGTGACGATTCGCTATGTCGAGCCTGAACCTGCAAACTGGGAAGTCTTAGTTGACGCTGAAACAGGCAGCATTTTAAAACAGCAAAATAAAGTAGAACATGCCGCCGCCACTGGAAGCGGGACAACTCTAAAGGGCGCAACTGTTCCTTTGAACATCTCTTATGAAGGCGGAAAATATGTTCTAAGAGATCTTTCAAAACCAACAGGCACCCAAATCATCACATATGATTTGCAAAACAGACAAAGCCGCCTTCCGGGCACGCTTGTCTCAAGCACAACGAAAACATTTACATCTTCATCACAGCGGGCAGCCGTTGACGCACACTATAACCTCGGTAAAGTGTACGATTATTTTTATTCAAACTTTAAACGAAACAGCTATGATAACAGAGGCAGTAAAATCGTTTCTTCCGTTCACTACGGCACTCAATACAATAACGCTGCATGGACAGGAGACCAGATGATTTACGGTGATGGCGACGGTTCATTCTTCTCTCCGCTTTCCGGCTCATTAGATGTGACAGCGCATGAAATGACACATGGCGTCACCCAAGAAACAGCCAACTTGATTTATGAAAATCAGCCAGGTGCATTAAACGAGTCTTTCTCTGACGTATTCGGGTATTTTAACGATACAGAAGACTGGGACATCGGTGAAGACATTACGGTCAGCCAGCCTGCTCTTCGCAGCCTGTCCAACCCTACAAAATACAACCAGCCTGACAATTACGCCAATTACAGAAACCTTCCAAACACAGATGAAGGCGATTATGGCGGTGTACACACAAACAGCGGAATTCCAAACAAAGCCGCTTACAACACCATCACAAAACTTGGTGTATCTAAATCACAGCAAATCTATTACCGTGCGTTAACAACGTACCTCACGCCTTCTTCCACGTTCAAAGATGCCAAGGCAGCTCTCATTCAGTCTGCCCGTGACCTCTACGGCTCAACTGATGCCGCTAAAGTTGAAGCAGCCTGGAATGCTGTTGGATTGTAATATTAGGAAAAGCCTGAGATCCCTCAGGCTTTTTTGTTACATATCTTGATTTCTCTCTTCAGCAGAAACAACGAAAAGATGCTGTCATGAGACAGCAACCGATTCTGATTTGCAAAAAGAGGGATGCAGCCGCAAGTGCGCATTTTATAAAAGCTAATGATTCAGTCCACATAATTGATAGACGAATTCTGCTACAGGTCACGTGGCTATGTGAAGGATCGCGCGTCCAGTTAAAAGCAAAAACATTGACAAAAAAATTTATTTATGCTAAAATTTACTATTAATATATTTGTATGTATAATAAGATTCTCCTGGCCAGGGGAATCTTATTTTTTGTGGAGGATCATTTCATGAGGAAAAATGAGTCCAGCTTAACGTCTCTAATTTCAGCTTTTGCCCGTGCATATCACAGCCGATATGACACACCTCTTATTTTTGATGATTTTATCGCAAAAGATCTCATTAACGAAAAAGAGTTTATCGACATCAGTAAAAATATGATTCAAGGAATATCGTTTTTCAACAAAGAGATCGCCGAACGTCTTCAAAATGATCCTGAAAAAATATTAAAATGGGTTGCACAAATCCAGCTGTCTCCCACGCCCCTAGCACGTGCTTCTTATTGTGAAAAAGTCTTGCACAACGAATTAATGCTGGGAGCAAAACAGTATGTCATTCTTGGAGCGGGGCTGGATACTTTCTGCTTTCGGCATCCAGAATTAGAAAACAGCTTACAGGTTTTCGAGGTTGACCATCCGGCTACACAGCAATTCAAAAAAAATAAGCTGAAGGATGCAAATCTGACAATTCCGGGTCATCTTCATTTTGTTCCTATGGATTTCACCAAAACGTTTTCATATGATCCTCTTTTAGATGAAGGATTTAAGAACACAAAAACATTCTTCAGCCTTCTCGGAGTGTCTTATTATGTAACACAGGAAGAAAATGCAAGCTTGATAAGCAATTTATTTTCTCATGTCCCGCCTGGAAGCTCTATTGTTTTTGATTATGCGGACGAAACACTTTTTACAGCAAAAGGGACGTCGAATCGAGTTGAACATATGGTGAAGATGGCTGCCGCAAGCGGGGAACCGATGAAATCATGTTTCACTTATCAAGAGATTGAACATCTGTTAGAGTCATCTGGTTTACTGATCTATGAACATCTATCACCAGACGACATCAATGACCTTTTCTTTAGTAATCGAAAAGACAATTTGTCAGCGTTTGAAACGATTCATTATATTCATGCGGTCACTAGTGTTGCATAAATTTTGACTGAATTTTCTGCTTTCTTGTTTTTGCTCATGAGAAGAAAAACAAAGACATTTGAATAGAGGTAGTTAACATCCATTTTTTTACTATAATCTTTGACGAGTGCAACAGACCTGTGAAATTCTTTAGGGCACGGTTTTCCCTACGATTTTTCGTAGCCATAAATGAGCGGATTTCCATGGTGCCGCTTTGAGTAAGCGACTAATTTGTAAGTACGTCCTTGAACTGTTCGTGTTCAGCTGTGCCAGTACATTTAGGCAATATACAATCATTGCGATATACACTTGATTATGTACGCCTTGTTCGCTCTGCGCGTAGAACTTTTTGATGTTCAGGTGCTGCTTCAGCCATTTAAAAAATAGCTCGATTGCCCAGCGCGACTTATATAACTCAGCGATTTCGTCAGCGCTTAAATCAAATCGATTCGTGATCAGATGCAGTTCGTTTCCTTTTGAATCGAGCACTTTGATGAGGCGAAAAGCGTTTTCTGCACGGTTTTGTGGTGTACCAATCAAAACCATTTCATCTGAAAACACAAGCGAGTCTTCAGGCAGTTTAAATGGCTCGATTACACGAATGACAGCGTTTTTTCGTAAGCGTGACACAAAGAAATACCCATCGTCTGTCATGCGGTCAAATCGTTCATAATCCAAGTAACCCCGGTCAAAGACGTACATGCATTCTTTGTCGTCAACGAGTACTTCCAGCTGACCACGATCATGTTCTTTCGCGTTTGTCAGCACCGCTTTATCTGGATAGGAACAGCCTTTTTCTGCGTAAACAAGACGTAAATGAAGCTTGATGCCCGACTTTGTTTTACGGAATTCAGCCCACTTATGGTTTTTCAAGTTCAATGGCAACGTACTCGAGTCGATAATTTTCAGTGGTGTTGTCGTTTCTCGGCGCTGCTCATAATGTGATTTCTCGTGAATTTGGGCAACTAAATCCAAAAATACCTGTTGGAACACTTCAGTCGGCACTTGATTTAATCGGCGTCCGAGCTGCGAAAAGCTAATCGCTTCTAAATGCGTCGCTTTTTGAAGGTCGTCAGAAAATAATGTCTCACTGACTGCACGCAGACTCTCGGTTTCATTGAGCTGAGCGAATACGAACAATTTCAAGAATGACGCAATATGTAGCTTCTTTGTATAGTAATTTAATTGATAGCTTTCAACTAATTCCTCGAGTTTTGTGGAGAAAATCGGTGAAAACCATTGTTCAAATGATGTTTTTCGTGTAAACTTATCCATGCTTATTGTCCTTTACTTTGGATTTGGATGGTTTATTACCGCCCTACCATTATAAAGGCTTTTTTTATGCAAAGATAAAATTACTGAAAATTTAGATTTTTATAAATCGTTGAATTATTTTAATGCGACACTAGTGTCATGCGGTAAAAAAATAATTTTCAAATCATCAGAAGCCTCTCAATGTTTGAGAGGCTTTTTATTGAACCCGCATGCAGCAAATAAGCTGCCGTTATCATACGGCAGCTTCTGCTAAAGGCTTCACCAAGATCATAAATGATTTGCCTTTCTCATCTTTTTCCGTTTTCAGCTGTTCAAAGCCGCATTGGCTTAAAAACAGTATCCATTCACTGCGCTCAATGGGAACTCCCGCAAACATCGCTTTGTGTTTGGCTCTAAGCAATTTGCTGATCTGTTCAATGATCATCTTCGCATGTCCCTTTTTTTCTTCAGCCGGGTCAATCAGGACCGTTCCGAGCCACGGCTTACCGTTTGAAGGAGACCACTCGAGATGGTAGCTGACGGCAACAGGCAGACCGTCTTTTTCCCATACAAGCCATACCCCGTTGTACATGGAATAGGAGATGATATAGTCTTGTGCATCTTTATCTCCAAACTCCTCCTCTTTCCATACAGGATGAGCCTCCGCGAGCTTTTCTAACAAGCTGAGATCATCCTGCTCAAATGGCCTACTTCCCAGCATGAAGATACTCTTCAAATATCGTTTTATGTATAGATGGGTTTCCGGCTAGCACACTGTGGTTTTCTAAAAAGGTAAACGGCTCTCCTTCAATGGTCGTATAGATGCCTCCTACTTCATTTAACAGCACACAGCCGGCTGCGTAGTCCCATGGCGCAAGGCGCATCGTGATGTAAGCATCTATTCTTCCTGCCGCGACATTTGCCAGCTCTAAAGCGGCAGAACCGTATGAGCGTGTGCCTCTGACTCTTTTCACAAGTGGCGCTAACACACTTTGATCAATTCTTCTGTTTTCCGTTACCCATGTTGCATTAATGGCAAGAATCGCTTCTTCAATGACGGTTTCTTTTAAAGGAGCCAGCTTCGTTTCATTCATATAAGCCCCTCTGCCGCTAAATGCGTGATACAGCTCATCGTGCACCACATCATAAATTAAACCGATTTTCCCTTCACCGTTTTCAAAAATCCCAATGGAAATCGCAAAATTTCTTTGCTGGTGCACAAAATTCATCGTCCCATCAATTGGATCAATAATCCATACGACTCCCTCAAGTGAGTGGATTTTGTCTCCTTGCCCCTCTTCACCGAGTATCCGATGTCCCGGAAATGTTTCTTGAATTCGATCAATGAAAAACTTTTCGGTTTCTTTGTCAATATTGGTGACTAAATCATTCGGATTTGATTTCGTTTCAATTGTCAGGCTTTCATGCATGGATTGTTTAATTCTCGCGCCTGCTTCTCTTATCCATTTCTTTGCAATCTCATCAATTTCCGTCCAATTTGTCATTCGTTCGTACCTCTCTTCTATGTAGACCTTTTATTTTATAGGATACTGATAACGGCAATGAAAAAGCAAGGAAAATGAAAAATATCCCTTCTCACGTAAAAACGAACCATTCATGCGGTTCGTTTTCACTATCGCTTTTTTACCCGTTAAGACGAATCCATTCTTTTCTAAGTCGCTCAAGTTTGTTTTTGCTTTGTTCAATCTGCTCTTCATTTTCTTTCTGCATTGCTTCATATAGGGTTGCCAATTCATAATCAACCTCTAGTCTCCAGACAGCAACACGATTGTTTTTCTCTTCCTTAAATCCCTCTTTTACAACTTGCCTCATTGTCTTTCGCCCCTTCCAGAGATCATTTGTTTGTAAAAAAGCATCCCATTTTGCCATTCAACAATGATTACTTCTTATATCGTATGATTGTTCTATTTACGCGCAACATGATTCTGAAAATTGTGTGTTTACCTATTCGTTTATTACCACATTTCCCCTTACTTCAAACGCACTCAATCTTTTTGAAGCTCGTATGAACTGTGATAAAATATGTATACTTAGCATGAAGGAGGAAGATCATGACACAAATGCGTTTCACTGAAGAGGACTTTAACACATTTACAATAGAAGGCTTAGACGCGCGCATGGAAGTATTAAAAGAGACGGTCCGTCCGAAGCTTACAGCTCTAGGCGAACATTTTGCCCCAACTTTATCAGCTTTAACCGGAGATGAAATGTTTCCGCATGTGGCAAAGCATGCAAGAAGATCCGTCAATCCCCCTGCTGACAGCTGGGTGGCGTTCGCAAACAGCAAAAGAGGCTATAAAAAACTGCCACATTTCCAAATTGGTTTATGGGAAAGCCACGTCTTTGTGTGGTTCGCGATTATTTATGAATCCCCTATCAAAGAAGAATACGGCAAATTGCTTGAAATGAACCAAGAAACCATTACGAAAAATATCCCTGACAGCTTCGTTTGGTCTGCAGATCACACAAAACCGGGAGTACATAAACAGTCTGAAATGGACAAGGAACAGCTGAAGACACTGTTTGAGCGTTTGCAGACTGTAAAGAAAGCTGAGCTGTTATGCGGCATCCAGCTCCAAAAAGAAGAAGTGCTGAATATGAATAACCAGGAATTCCTTCAGCGTATCGACGATGCCTTTAAGCAGCTTGCTTTTCTGTACCGCCTCACCCAAAAAGTATCACAAGCATAAAAAAGAGCCGGGATATCCCCCGGCTCTTTTTCTTACATCTTAATCTTCGCGATATCAGATTCTCTCGCCTGTTTGACCGTGCGATAAGGAGAATATGTACTTTGTTCCTCAAACTCGCCGCATAGCTTTTTTTCCTCGGCCTTCCCCGGTACAATTTCCTTGAAACGGCGGTAAGCTTTAAGCAGTTCTTCACGATCCGCCCCTTTTTCATATGCAAGCTCAACCTGCTGGAAAAATGCAATCACATCCACTGCTTCTTCGGTTGTCCAATCTTCATTCATCGGATATTGATACTCCATTTTCTTCACTCCTTGTAGATTTACTTCCCTTAAGAGAAAGCATCTTCATTTGATCATAAATTGTTCTTTACATTCTTTCAAGTTCATAATATAATTCATTTGTTTTACGTCTAAAAAACGGTTGAGAAACTGATTTTAATACACACTATTATGCATAGGTATGATTACAAAGGTGGGAAAACAATTGTCGCAACATGAAACACCCTTATACACAGGACTGAAAAAGCATGCAAGCAGACAGCCTGTTCAATTCCACATTCCCGGCCATAAAAAAGGGGCAGGAATGGACCCAGAATTCAGACAATTTATCGGTGAAAACGCGTTAAGCATAGATTTAATTAATATTGAACCATTAGACGATCTGCACGCGCCAAAAGGCATTATTAAACAAGCACAAGATCTGGCTGCTGAAGCATTTGGAGCGGATCATACATTTTTTTCTGTTCAAGGAACAAGCGGCGCCATTATGACAATGGTAATGGCTGTTTGCGGACCTGGTGATAAAATTATTATTCCAAGAAATGTTCATAAATCAATTATGACAGCTATTGTATTTTCCGGAGCGGTTCCAATTTTTATTCATCCTGAAATTGACAATGAATTGGGCATCTCCCACGGCATTACACTTGAATCTGCTAAACGGGCGCTTACCGAACATCCGGATGCAAAAGGGCTTCTCGTCATCAACCCGACATATTTCGGTGTTGCAGCCGACTTAAAAAGCATCGTAGAACTCGCTCATTCGTTTGATGTGCCAGTGCTTGTCGATGAAGCACACGGCGTTCACATTCATTTTCACGACGAATTGCCGCTATCGGCTATGCAGGCAGGAGCGGACATAGCAGCGACAAGTGTACACAAGCTGGGCGGATCACTCACGCAAAGTTCGATTTTAAACATGAGAGAGGGCCTTGTATCAAAAGACAGAGTGCAATCAATACTGAGCATGCTGACAACTACGTCAACTTCTTACTTGCTTCTTGCTTCTTTGGATGTTGCCAGAAAACGCCTTGCAACAGAAGGCCACCAGCTTGCTGAGGAAACACTAAAGCTTGCCAATCAGACGAGAGATCGCCTCAACCAGATTGAAGGCATTTATTGTGTCGGTTCTGAGATTCTTGGGTCGAAAGCAGCTTACAGCTATGATCCGACAAAATTGATTATCTCTGTGAAAAGTCTTGGCCTGACAGGACATGACGTGGAAAAATGGCTTCGTGAATCCTTTAATATTGAGGTTGAGCTTTCTGATCTGTACAATATTTTGTGTATTTTCACTCCTGGTGACAGCCAAAATGATGCAGACCGGCTTGTAGAGGCTTTAACTGAGATCGCACAGCAAATGTCAGAACAAGATGTAACACATCAGCAAACTGAGGTTCTGCTTCCAGAAATACCTTTATTGGCAATGACTCCGCGTGATGCTTTCTATGCAAATACGGAAGTCATCCCATTAAAAGAAGCATCCGGACGGATTATTGCTGAATTTGTCATGGTATATCCGCCTGGTATTCCAATCTTCATCCCAGGAGAAATTATTACAGAAGAAAACATCAGCTACATTTTTAAAAACCTTGACGCAGGCCTCCCTGTTCAAGGACCTGAGGACTCGACTTTACATATGATCCGAGTCATCAAAGAACAAAAAGCAATTCAATAAAAAATAAAAAGCATGCGGCTTTAAGCCGCATGCTTTTTTTTACTCTTCATCAACAGGACATTGACATTGTCCGCAGCATGTTCCGTATAATGTTGTCACTTTCTCATCTTCAAAGTAATGAATGGCTTCGTTGCAATCTTGGCAAACAATCGTACCCATCTCTTATTCCCCATTTCTTTGAATTTTGAAAACGCTTAATTTCTTTTGTTGTTATTATATTAATATGTCACATTTAAAATGTCAACAACAAACTGTATAACACATTTTATTTCATCTCATCATATTCACCTTGTTTTTCCATTTTCCATCATACAATATCTTCTTCATACAGAAGCTTTACTCGATATATATGCCACAGCACATAATGTAATTGCACGTTTTCTTGAACTTTCATCCAAGAATGCAGCAAAAAATTCAATATACCCCAGGTTGCTATTTTAAACGATTGATATAATATGTAATCTCACTTTAAAAACGGTTTCAATTATATAACAATTAGGTAACAAGAAGCAGATTAAGCCGCCTCTCGTGATAAACTAAAGCTAGTTAACTACTGTTTATACAGAGGAGAAGATAGATGCGATATCGCGCGGTATTCCCCATGCTGATAATAGTATTTGCTTTATCGGGCTGTACGCTTTCCACCATCAATCCGATGAAAAAAAGCCGGATTGACAACATTCATCATACACAAATCCTGTTTTTTTCTGATGAGAACCAAATAGACCAGGAAGCGCCTTATTACGATGCACTGCTTGATTTAGAAAAAGATTATCCCGAGCAAATAGATAAAATGAAGGTCTATGATAAAAAAGAAGGCTGGGAAGATGAGATTGAAACTGTCCCTACCCTTATGGTTGTTGATCAGCGCCATGTCGTGGTGAAAATCGAGGGATGTGTGAAAAAGAAAGAAGACATCATTAAACCATTACAGCATGTGCTGTCAAAATAAAAAAACAGCCCCGCTTTGAGCGAGGGCTGTTTTTGATATGAAAATTATTTTACGATGTGAATCGGACTTCCGATTGCCACTTCAGCAGCTTCCATTGTGATTTCGCCCAATGTTGGGTGAGCGTGAATTGTCATCGCGATATCTTCAGCAGTCATGCCGCCTTCAATCGCTAGGCTTAATTCAGAAATCATATCAGAAGCACTTGCTCCGGCGATTTGCGCACCGATCACAAGACCGTCCTCTTTACGAGTGATCAGCTTCATGAAGCCGTCTGTTTCGTTAAGAGAAAGCGCGCGGCCGTTTGCTGCAAATGGGAATTTAGCAGCAACAATGTCAAGACCTTCTTCTTTCGCCTGTGCTTCAGTGTAACCAACTGATGCAAGTTCAGGCTCAGAGAAAACAACCGCAGGAATACCAAGGTAATCGATTTCTGCAGGCTCTCCAGCGATAGCTTCTGCAGCGATTTTACCTTCGTAAGATGCTTTATGAGCAAGCGGCGGTCCTTCGATGATATCACCGATTGCATAAATGTTAGGTACGTTTGTGCGGCACTGTTTGTCAGTTTTCACAATACCGCGGTCCGTCATTTCGATACCGACTTGCTCAAGACCAAGCTCATCAGTGTTTGGACGGCGTCCTACTGTAATCAATACGTAATCAGCATCAACCGTTTTTTCTTCGCCTTTTACTTCGAAAGTAACTGTTACGCCGTCTGGTCTTTCTTCAACGCCTTTAGCCATCGCGTTTGTATGGATTTCAACGTTGCCTTTTTTCTTCAGTCTGCGTGTAACGAGAGAACTCATTTGTTTTTCGAAGCCAGGAAGAATTTCATCTCCGCCTTCAAGAATAACAAGTTCAGTACCGAAGTTAGCATACGCAGTTCCAAGTTCAGTTCCGATGTATCCGCCGCCGATAACAACGAGCTTTTTAGGAATTTCTTTAAGAGCCAAAGCTCCAGTTGAATTCAGGACACGCTCACTATATTTGAAGTTTGGCAATTCGATAGGACGAGATCCAGTAGCGATGATTGCATTTTTGAACGTGTATGTTTGAGCAGAGTTCTCATCCATAACACGAACTGAATTGCTGTCTACAAAGTAAGCTTCACCTTTTACAACATCTACTTTGTTGCCTTTAAGAAGACCTGCTACACCGCCAGTAAGCTTGTTGACAACAGAAGCTTTCCATTCTTGAACTTTTGTGAAATCAACTGTTACATTCTCAGCAGTGATTCCCATGTCATCAGAATGTTTTGCATTCTCATAACGGTGACCTGCATTGATCAGCGCTTTTGAAGGGATACATCCAACGTTCAGACAAACGCCTCCAAGAGTTGCTTTTTCAACGACTGTTACTTTTTGTCCAAGCTGTGCAGCGCGGATGGCAGCTACATAGCCGCCAGGTCCCGCACCAATTACAAGAGTATCTGTTTCAATAGGGAAATCTCCTACTACCATAACATTACGCCTCCATTAAAATTAATTGTGGATCGTTCAGTAAACGCTTGATGTGATTTAATGCATTTTGCGCAGTTGCTCCGTCGATCATACGGTGGTCGAAGCTGAGAGAAAGAGCTAAGACTGGAGCTGCTACGATTTCGCCATCACGAACAATCGCTTTTTCTGCAATGCGTCCGATACCAAGAATCGCAACTTCTGGATGGTTGATAACCGGAGTGAACCATTGTCCGCCGGCAGAACCGATGTTTGTAATTGTGCAAGATGCGCCTTTCATTTCAGCTGGAGCAAGCTTGCCTTCACGAGCTTTTGTTGCAAGGCCATTGATCTCATCAGAAATTTCAAAGACAGATTTACGATCTGCATTTTTCACAACCGGTACAAGCAAGCCTTTTTCAGTGTCAGCAGCGATACCGATGTTGAAGTAATGTTTTTGGATGACTTCATCTGTTTTATCGTCAATTGACGTGTTTAAAACAGGGAATTTTTTCAGTGCAGATGTAAGAGCTTTTACAACGTAAGGCAAGTAAGTCAGCTTGATTCCTTGATCAGCAGCAACTTGTTTGAACTGTTTACGATGTGCAACAAGGTTTGTTACGTCCACTTCGTCCATTAACGTTACATGAGGAGCAGTGTGTTTAGAGTTAACCATCGCTTTTGCAATTGCTTTACGGATACCGCTCATTTTTTCGCGTGTTTCTGGGAATTCGCCCTCTGGAGCTGGTGCAGCAGCCGGTTTAGCAGCTGTTTCTTGTGGTGCAGCTGTTTCTTGCGGTGCAGCTTCTTGCGCTCCTCCGTTTACAAAGCTGTCGATATCTTCTTTTACAACACGTCCGTTGTTGCCTGAACCAGTAACCTTACGGATGTCTACGCCTTTTTCACGAGCATATTTACGTACGGAAGGCATAGCGATCACGCGTTTGTTCGGGTCAACTTCAGCTTGATCCTGCTGTCCTGCGCCAGTAGCTTTTGCAGGCTCTTGAGCTTGCTCTTCTTTCGCAACGTCTTTTCCAGCTTCTGCAGTTGACTGAACTTGTGCTTCAGTTTTCGCATCGTCAGACTCGTCGCTGCCTTTAAATTGAAGATCTTCGTAACCAGGTGCATCAAACGTAATAATCGTTTGTCCAACAGTTGCAACCGTTCCCTCTTCAACTTTTAATTCTAATACTTTTCCTTTAACAGGTGAAGGAATTTCTACTACTGCTTTATCATTTTGGACTTCAGCCAGTACATCATCTTCGTCTACCTCGTCGTTAGGCTTGACAAACCATTTTACGATTTCGCCTTCGTGGATACCTTCCCCGATATCTGGAAGTTTAAATTCAAATGCCACAGTTCTCGACCTCCTAGTTTGATTAAGCAATTTTAAAGTTTACATCGTAAGCATTGAAAACAGATATATAATAGAGGGAAAACGTTCATCTTCCCTCTCGATTATGCAGTTTGATTAAAATTCAAGTACTTTTCTTGCTGTTTCAAGAACGTCTTTATGGTTTGGAAGCCATACGCTCTCCGCTTGAGAGAAAGGAAATACTGTATCTGGCGCTGCAACGCGAAGTACAGGTGCTTCCAAGCTCAGGATCGCACGGTCATTAATTTCTGCTACTACGTTTGCAGCAATACCGGCTTGTTTTTGTGCCTCTTGAACGACAATCGCGCGTCCTGTTTTTTCTACAGAAGCGATGATTGTATCGATATCAAGTGGGCTTACTGTACGAAGGTCGACAACTTCAGCAGAAATGCCGTCTTTTTCAAGCTCCTCAGCAGCTTTTAATGATTCATGAACCATTGCGCCGTAAGTAATGATTGAAAGATCAGTACCTTCACGTTTCACGTCAGCTTTTCCAAGCTCAATTGTGTATTCTTCTTCAGGAACTTCCTGACGGAAAGAACGGTAAAGCTTCATATGCTCTAAGAAGACAACAGGATCATTGTCTCTGATCGCAGAAATTAAAAGTCCTTTGGCATCGTAAGGAGTTGATGGAATCACAACTTTGATACCAGGCTGTTGTGCAACAAGACCTTCCAAGCTGTCAGCGTGAAGTTCAGGAGTATGAACACCGCCGCCGAATGGAGAACGAATTGTTACAGGTGAAGTCCAGCGTCCGCCAGAACGGTAGCGCATACGAGCCATTTGGCCAGAAACTGAATCCATTACTTCATAGACAAATCCGAAGAATTGGATTTCCATTACCGGACGGAAGCCGTTTAAGCCTAAACCAAGGGCAAGACCGCCGATACCAGATTCAGCAAGTGGCGTGTCAAACACACGGTCTTCACCGAATTCTTTTTGCAATCCTTCTGTCGCACGGAATACGCCGCCGTTTACACCAACGTCTTCTCCGAAAACTAAGACATTTTCGTCATTTTTCAGTTCTGTGCGTAACGCATCCGTGATTGCTTGAATCATTGTCATTTGCGCCATGGCTTACTTCGACTCCTTCTGTGTATAAATTTCAAATTGCTCCTCAAGGTTGTGAGGCATTTTTTCGTACATGATTTTCATTAAATCAGTTACTTTTTGCTTCGGTTCAGCATCAGCTTTTTTGATCGCTTGCTTAATTTCTTCTTTCGCATCCTCAATCACTTTTGCTTCTTCTTCTTCAGACCATAAGCCTTTGTTTTCAAGGAACGCACGGAAACGTACAAGCGGATCTTTTTGTTCCCACTCATTTTCGATTTCTTTTGTACGATATTTAGTAGGATCGTCACCAGCCATTGTGTGCGGGCCATAACGGAATGTAAGTGTTTCAATTAGTGTTGGACCTTCGCCGTTGATTGCGCGCTCGCGTGCTTCAGCAGTTGCTGCGTATACAGCAAGCGGATCCATTCCGTCTACTTGTACGCCGACAATACCGGCAGCTACAGCTTTTTGTGCAATTGTTTCAGCTGCAGATTGTTTTTCAACAGGAGTTGAAATCGCGTAACGGTTGTTTTGTACCACGAAGATTGCAGGTGCTTTATAAGCTCCGGCAAAGTTAATTCCTTCGTAGAAGTCCCCTTGAGAAGCTCCGCCGTCACCAGTGTAAGTGATTGCGACAGCTTTCTTACCGCGTTTTTTAATACCTAGCGCAACACCGGCCGTTTGAATGTATTGAGCACCGATAATGATTTGTGGAGAAAGGGCATTCACATCATCAGGCATTTGGTTTCCTCTGAAATGTCCGCGAGAGAAAAGAAACGCTTGATATAATGGAAGGCCGTGCCAAATTAACTGAGGCACATCACGGTATCCAGGAAGAACAAAGTCTTCTTTTTCAAGCGCGAAATGCGTTGCAATCTGAGAAGCTTCTTGACCCGCAGTAGGAGCGTAAAATCCGAGACGTCCTTGACGGTTTAATGAGATAGAGCGTTGGTCAAGCACACGCGTAAATACCATGCGGCGCATTAGCTCTTTTAATTGATCATCAGTTAAATCAGGCATCGCCGCTTCATTCACGACTTCTCCCTTTTCATTTAAAATTTGGAACGTTTCGAACTGCTTTTTAATGGCATCAAATTGCTTCTTACTGTCAACGATAGCTTTTTTCGTTTTTGCAGCCATACTAAGTCACCTCTTCCTTTCTTTTAAACAGTCATTAGACGTGCATTCCTTTTATACATACAAACTTAGGGTACCCTAAAGTATCAGCAGTAAGTCGTATTATATTTTAGCCGATCCCCAGTTTGCCAAAACCTTTTATGTAGGATAGTTACACTCTGCTTTGAACTGTATTATTTCGAAGTTGTAAAAAACTAATACAACACCGCTTAACATGGATTAGTTTACACCAAATAAAGAAGAACCGTCAATCGTTTTCATCGCTGATTTTCAATAAATGTATTCGCTTTACATTTTCATCAAAAAAACAGATGCCAACCGCACCCAACACTGTACTAGTATACCTTACTATGCTGTACTACAATAGAAATGAAAATTTTGAACGAAATCCGAATCGCATTTCATTCAAAAAAAGAGCTGATCGAGTCAGCTCTTTTTCACACGATAGCCTGCAGCATCATATAAATCTTCCCGGGCTTTATTATATTTTTCGGTTTGTTCATTAAATTCTCCGCTATATTTAAGGATCTTTTCATAAGAAGCATTGACTTTATCGATCTGCTGATCCAGATCATCTCTTGTCAAATCTTTGTCTTTCAGCTGCATATACAGTTTTTTATTAAGCTCAAGTGCTTTTTTATACTCTTTATACATAGTGCCATATGATGTATATCTTTTCTCCATATGGTTTGCTGCGGCATCGGCCTTTTCTTTTATGTCTTTTTCCTTAATATGTTCCGCTGACGTTTTTGCTTCCTCAAATTCTGTTTCCGATTTTTTCATGCTGTCATTTTCAAGCTTTAGGTGTTCTTCGCGCTTGCTGACATTTTCAAGCGCCTTAATTAGATAAAGCAACAATTTTTTTATAATCATCCATATTGAGCTTCATAACACTATCGTAAAGCTGATTTTCTTCGGCCTCTAATTCTTTAAGTGTGTTTTGTTCTTCTTGAAACGGCTTTTCCGATTCCGCGGCTTTTTCTAATGAATGATGAAGTGAATCAACCGGGTCCTGTCCCATGCATCCTGTTAATATCAGTGCCATGGCACAAAAAGCTCCGATCTTGATTCCAGGCCGCCGTTTTATAGCGTCTTTCACGTTAAATCCCCCAATCTTGACAATTTCTACTATAGAATCCATGGGGACATTTGGCAATAGCCGTGCTGTATAAATGCAATACTGAAATTAAATCAAAAAAGTGAAAAATCAGGACAGATGACCATACAACTTTTTTGTTTTTACATAGGTTATATTAGACGCTATGCCTACTTATAAAGGCTCTGGCGTAATTAAAAGAGGAGGTTATGTAATATGTATGGATATGGTTACGGCGGAGGCTGCTGCAGTTATGGTGGTTACGGATATGGTGGCTGCGGATATGGCTACGGCCGCACCTTTGCGCTAATCGTTGTTTTATTCATTCTGTTAATCATTGTCGGAGCTGCTTATTTAGGCGGAGGCTGTTGCTAACCACACAGCATGAAATTGACCAGCCATATACGGCTGGTCATTCGTTTCGTTGCACCTTTGTGAAGAAATCCGATATAATTTACATATTAAGCTTTAGGAGTGAAGTTTCTTGATTACTATGGAAAACATCGTACGTGACGGCCATCCAGCCCTCAGAGAGACTGCCGAACCTGTTGAGCTGCCTCCAACTGATGCAGAAAAACAGCAGCTGGCCGACATGATCGAATTTGTTAAAAACAGCCAAAATCCGGAATTAGCCGAAAAATACAAGCTGCGCCCTGGCGTAGGACTCGCAGCTCCTCAAATTAATATCAAAAAACGAATGATCGCCGTTCATGCGGAAGATGCTTCCGGTAAATTATACAGCTATGCTCTGTTTAATCCTAAGATCGTCAGCCATTCAGTTGAAAAAAGCTACTTAACAAGCGGCGAGGGCTGCCTCTCTGTGGATGAAGCGATTCCCGGTTATGTTCCCCGCTATGCTCGCATCAGAGTAAAAGGAACAACACTAGAAGGCGAAAATATTGATATTCGTTTAAAAGGATTTCCGGCTATTGTGTTTCAGCATGAGATCGATCATTTGAACGGCGTTATGTTCTATGATCATATTGATAAGGAAAATCCTTTCAAAGAACCTGAAAATGCAATCGCAATTGAGCGCTAAAATAAAGAAACGGCTGGCACAATGCCAGCCGTTTCTTTATTTTAAAAGGCCCAATTCTTTGGCAGCGTATGCAATTCCATCCTCGTCCACCGGCTTTGTTACAAAGTCCGCGATTTCTTTCAGTTCGGGAACAGCATTTCCCATAGCAACGCCTGTCCCTACATATTCAATCATTTGCAGATCATTTAATCCGTCGCCGAAAGCATATGTATCGCCGATATCAAACGGAAGACGCTCAATCACTTTTTTGATTCCTTCTGCCTTCGAACCTCCGTGCGGCAGAACATCAGTCGATAGCTCATGCCAGCGAACTAGATCAAACTCAGGAAAAGCGGCATAAGCTTTTTCTTCTTCATCCTGACAAAATAAAAGAAGCTGAAAAATTTCTTTTCCTTCATAAAAAAGGTCATCGGTCTCTGGATAATCTGTTTTAAGGCTGCCGATTCCCTCGAGAACATGGGGGTGATCCGCAACAGTCGCTTTCATCGTGTCCTCAGCCATAAACACAACAGGATGCTTGCCTTCATCCGCCTGCTTTAATAATCGCCTGATTGCATTTTCAGGCAGCGGATTTTTATAAATCACTTGATTTTCAAAGACAACAAACTGTCCATTGTAGGAAATAAATGAGTGGATGCCCAGCTCCTCCAAAATCGGCTTAACCAAAAATGGAGACCGGCCGCTGGCAATAAACACATGATGCCCTTGGCGCTGCAGCTCCGCCACGGTTTTTCTCGTACTTTCCGGTATATTCTTATCATGATCATATATTGTGCCGTCAATATCAAAAAAGATTAATTTAGAATCCATCGCAACTTCCCCTTTATCGTCTTGGTCTGCAATTCCCACCCTCATCATACAAAAAGATTGTCATTCAGCAAACAATTTCGTTCAAAAATCATATTAAATTCCATTAATAACCACGAAAAGTCTTCCTCAATCTCCGTATACTATTTGTATAAAAGAACTCTGGGACAAATTTTTCATTAAAGGAGGGACTGGCTAATGCTGCGTAAATTAAGAAAGAAACTCAGAAGACAATGGAACGGAATGCTCCGTAAGAAAGCAATTGCCTGACAAGGGATCTTTCACTTTTTGAGAGATCCTTATTTTGCTCAAGGCTTTCCTTATATTCCGTTTTCGAATATAATAGAATGAGCGAGTCTAACATACGGCATTTAAGGAGAGATTTGGAATGATTTATAAGGTATTTTATCAAGAGAAGGCTGACGAAGTACCTGTTCGGGAAAAGACAGATTCACTTTATATTGAAGGCGTATCTGAGCGTGACGTCAGAACAAAGCTGAAAGAAAAGAAATTTAATATTGAGTTTATTACACCTGTTGATGGTGCATTCTTAGAATATGAACAACAGAGCGAAAATTTTAAAGTATTGGAGTTATGAGCGGTATGAAATTTGTAAAAAATGATCAGACTGCTGTTTTCGCCCTCGGAGGTTTGGGCGAAATCGGTAAAAATACGTACGCGGTGCAATTCCAGGATGAAATTGTACTGATTGATGCGGGGATCAAGTTTCCCGAGGACGAACTGCTCGGAATTGACTACGTCATCCCTGATTATACGTATTTAGTCAAAAACGAAGATAAAATTAAAGGGCTTTTTATCACCCACGGGCACGAAGACCACATCGGCGGTATTCCATACCTGCTTAGACAAGTGAATATTCCTGTATACGGCGGAAAACTCGCGATCGGCTTACTTCGGAATAAACTTGAAGAGCATGGATTATTAAGACAGACGAAACTGAACATTATCGGCGAGGATGATATTGTAAAGTTCCGCAAAACGGCTGTGTCATTCTTCAGAACAACACACAGTATTCCGGATTCCTACGGCATTGTTGTAAAAACGCCGCCCGGAAACATCGTACATACTGGGGATTTTAAATTCGACTTTACTCCAGTCGGCGAGCCGGCAAACTTAACGAAAATGGCCGAAATCGGTAAAGAAGGCGTTTTGTGCCTTCTTTCAGACAGCACAAACAGTGAAAATCCGGAGTTTACCATGTCTGAGCGCCGTGTAGGAGAAAGCATTCATGACATTTTCCGCAAGGTGGACGGCCGAATTATCTTCGCTACATTTGCGTCGAATATTCACCGCTTGCAGCAGGTAATTGAAGCTGCTGTACAAAATGGAAGAAAAGTTGCCGTATTTGGACGCAGTATGGAATCGGCTATCGAAATTGGACAGACACTCGGTTATATTAACTGTCCTAAAAATACGTTTATTGAGCATAACGAAATCAATCGTATACCTGCTAATAAAGTAACAATTTTATGTACAGGAAGCCAAGGGGAACCAATGGCGGCGTTATCAAGAATTGCAAACGGCACACACCGCCAAATTTCAATCAATCCTGGGGATACAGTCGTATTTTCTTCATCCCCTATCCCAGGCAACACAATCAGCGTGAGTCGAACAATCAACCAGCTGTATCGTGCGGGTGCTGAGGTTATTCATGGCCCTCTTAACGATATCCATACATCCGGTCACGGCGGACAGGAAGAACAGAAGCTGATGCTTCGTTTAATCAAACCTAAATTCTTCATGCCGATTCACGGTGAGTACAGAATGCAAAAGATGCATGTCAAACTTGCAACAGATTGTGGCATCCCAGAGGAAAACTGCTTTATCATGGATAATGGTGAAGTATTAGCGCTTAAAGGCGACGAGGCTTCAGTTGCAGGAAAAATCCCGTCCGGTTCAGTGTACATTGACGGAAGCGGTATCGGTGATATTGGCAATATCGTACTTCGTGATCGCAGAATTCTCTCTGAAGAAGGACTTGTCATCGTTGTTGTCAGCATTGACATGGACGACTTCAAGATTTCAGCGGGTCCAGATTTGATTTCCAGAGGATTTGTGTACATGAGAGAATCTGGCGACTTGATCAACGACGCTCAAGAGCTCATTTCAAATCACTTACAAAAAGTAATGGAACGAAAAACGACTCAATGGTCTGAAATCAAAAACGAGATTACAGACACTCTTGCGCCTTTCTTGTACGAAAAAACAAAGCGCCGTCCTATGATCCTGCCGATCATTATGGAGGTTTAAAAAAAGAGGCACTCCCTAAGGGAGTGCCTCTTTTTATTGCAGTGATATGTGTTGAAATGATTTTACATCGAATAATCCCGTAGTCGTCATTTTAATATCAGGAATGACAGGCAAAGCTAAAAACGACAATGTCAAAAATGGATTAAATCCGCCTGTGAAACCGATTAACGGCAATTTATCATGAAGCGTCAGCAAGCTTTGATTCACTTGCTCTGCAGATTGGTCGGATAATAACCCTGCAATCGGCAACGGTACTGAATGGAGCTCTTCCCCATTTTTTATAATCGTTAATCCTCCGCCAATTTCCTGCAGCTTATTAACTGCCGCCGCGATATCCTCATCATTCGTTCCGACAGCAATAATATTATGGGAGTCGTGTGAAATGGTTGTGGCAATCGCTCCGCTCTTGAATCCAAAACCTTTCACAACACCAAGTCCGGTTTCTTTCAATCCTTTATGCCGCTCGACAACTGCAATCTTTAACAAATCAAACTCAGTGTCAGGCTCAAATTCGCGGGCATCAGGAGCCGGAACTTGTACTAATCTTGTTTCAAGCTGATTTGGTATGATTTGAATGACATTGATTTGCTGCTCTGAATCGATTGGCATATGAAAATCCTGTTTGTTAAGAGGAGCAGCAAGCTTAACAGAATCAAGCAGTGCCTGATCTGGTGCTGCAGTTGAAGCATGATCCTGATAGACCGCTTTGCTGTCTTCAGCAACAGTCTGCCCTTTTACCATCGTCATTGTGACAGTGACATTTTCCAAATCAGATACAAAGAGTAAATCAGCGTCATAACCCGGGGCAATCGCTCCCTTTGTATCTAATCCGTAGCATTCGGCCGCATTGAGGCTTCCTAATTGATAGGCTAAAAACGGATCAAGTCCAGCTTGAATCGCCATTTTCACCTGATGGTTTACACTTCCCTCTGACAATAAATCATCCACATGCTTATCATCCGTACAAAAAAAGAAACGGCGTGCGTTCTTTTCATTCACCGCCGGAAGCACATTGAGCGTGTTTTTGGCGACTGATCCTTCACGCATCATGACATACATGCCTCTTCTGATACGATTAAGGGCTTCTTCCTTCGATGTTACTTCATGGTCGTTTAAGACAAAGGCGGTTCTGTAAATGTTAATGAGGTCTGTTGATAAACCAGCTAAATGACCGTCTATCCTTTTTCCTGCCACACGGGCATCGAGCAGTTTCTGAACCATGTCTTCTTCAGCCTGCTGAACCGACACATAATCCATAACTTCAGCCAGCCCTAATACTTCTTCTTCTCCATAAAAAGGCTTGAGATCGGCAGCTTTGAGAATTGCGCCTGATCGCTCAAAACTTGCGGCAGGCACACTGGAAGGAAGCATAAAATGGATATTCAGCGGTGTATGCCGAGCTTGTTCAATCATAAACACAATCCCTTTTTCACCAGACACATTCGCGATTTCATGCGGATCTGTAACAACCGTCGTCACGCCATGAGGCAACACTGCTTTAGCGAACTCAATCGGTGTAACCATTGACGACTCAATATGTACATGTCCATCAATAAAACCCGGAACAATCATTTGTCCCTCTGCATCAATGATATTTTCGCCTTCATACTCACCGAGGCCTACAATAACTCCATCTGTAATCGCAATATCTTCATATATCCATTCTTGATTATATACGTCCATGATTTTTCCGTTTTTAATGACGATATCAGCTTTTTGTCTTTTGGCTGAAGCATTCAGCCTATTGACTAGCGCTTCTTTATTCAAATAGGCCCCTCCTTTTTTTATTATATGGTACAATATGCTATCGGAACGCCTGTGCTTAGTCAATGAAATTTTAAGAAATTGACGCTCAGTTCATTAAAGTTGTTATATTCTGATAATATGAAAAACCGCCCTTTGAGGACGGCTTATTTGGCTGCTATTTTGTATGAAGAACTCTTTTTTCGAAACGGGAGATGTCTGTAACTGATCCAATAACAATGAGTATATCTTCTTGGTGGATGACTTCGGTTGCAAGCGGTGATACGATGACTTCCTTGCCCCTTTTTATGGCTACGATGTTAATACCGTATTTTGCGCGAATATCTAAATCGAGAAGCGTATTTCCAGCCAGGCGGCTGTTAGCTACGATTTCAACAAGACTATGCTCTTCAGACAGCTCCAAATAGTCAAGTACATTGTTGGACACGATATTATGCGCAATTCGTTTTGCCATATCGCGTTCCGGGTGGACGATGTGATCCGCACCAATTTTAGACAGCACTTTTTCGTGATAATCGTTCTGCGCTTTAACTGTAATCGTATGGACGCCAAGTTCTTTCAGAATGAGTGTCGTTAAAATACTCGCTTGAATATTTTCCCCGATTGCTACAATAACGTGGTCAAAATTTCGCAGGCCTAAATTTTTCAGGACAGATTCGTCTGTCGAATCACCGATAACTGCGTGAGATGCAATCTTGGCATACTCGTTGACTTTATCTTCATCGATATCCATTGCCATAACCTCGACGCCTTCTTCGCTTAATGCTTTGCAAATACTGCCACCAAAACGGCCCAGCCCAATTACCGCAAATTCTTTTTTCATCGTGGTGCTCCTTTATATGACATGATATTGATCAAATTTTATCATATTCTTTTGTTACAGTATTATCCTTTTGGCAGCGAATTCATATGCCGCTTGAGCTTTTCAGTAAACTCAGGCGACAAATACAGCTCCGCTCCGCGTTCGATTTCAATCTGATAGTGCTGAGGCGGGGCAATTTCCGCTTCTTTTTGGAGGACGAGAAAGGTTAAACAGTCTTTGTAGTGCCTTCCGCCAGCTTCAACGTCTACAAATGCCGGCCGATACGTAAGAGATTCGACGCCCTCCCTTTTATATAGATAGGAGAGAGCAGAATAAGGGATACGGTATAAAACGCCTTCTGTTGTTCCTCCGTCTTCCAACATGTCCGCTCTTGAACCGTCTTCCCTTTTTAGCGTGAAGCGGGTTGTGTATCCTTTTAAAACAGCTCTTCCTACTGGATCTTGAAAATAGTGATCGACTCCCGCTTTTTGAAAGCGGGCATTATCCATGCATGATCCATAGGCAAAATAATAAATGGGATTTTTCGATTTGCTGATCATCTGATGTTCTTTCCAGTCGCCGCTGCTTATTTTCGTAAAACCGGCACACCCGTCTTTGTTCATAAAATAAATAAGCGCAATTTTAATCCCGACATCCGTTTCTACAAACACCGTTTGTTTATGATATCCTTGAAAAAATTGATCGAGCTTATGTATACACAATTCATCTGCTTCATATACTTCGCCATATATATAGCCTTCATCTTCATCATTGAAAACAGCTGTGGGCACCTCTTTTGCAGCAAACAAACTTCCCTTTGTTCTCGCCTGCTCATTGATACATGCCGATTGTGCCAGCAAATGATGGTTTTTTTCATGCTTTCTTAATGTCCCGTATACAAACAGAAGCGAGTTCACTTTATTTTTCTCCTCTCAGCTGTCTGATTTTAAAGGCAAAACCACTTGAAAGACGCTGCCTTTTCCAGCTTCACTTTCGATTTTCAATTCCCCGTCATGTTCCTTCAGGATTCTCAAACAAATGGGAAGTCCCAGTCCAGTGCCCTTTTCTTTTGTTGAATAAAAAGGTTTGCCAATCTGCTTCAGCTTTTCCTGCGGCATGCCGTTTCCTTCATCCTTTACGCTTATCACTGCATGAGAGGCGGTTTTAGCAGTTGAAATGGTTACGACACCACCCTTTGGCATTGCCTCAATTCCGTTTTTAATGATGTTGATAAAGACCTGCTTCAGCTGATTTTCGTCTCCATTAATCATACAGCCATCTGTCTCTTTGAAATTTTTCTCTATGACGATATTGGACAGAATTGCATTGGTATCAAGCAATGTCGTGACTTGTTTCAAGATCTCATTAAGCTGGTGTGTTTTAAATGTGATTGCCTGCGGTTTTGCAAGCAGCAGCTCGCTGAGCACTAAATCGATTCTTTTAATCTCTGAAAAGATGATGTCAAAATAGTCTTTTCTGTCCGGATATTGTGTTTTCATAATCTGGAGGAAACCACTGACAGATGTTAAAGGGTTTCTGACCTCATGAGCAATACCTGCGGCAAGTTCACTTGTGATTGATAGTTTCTGGGATTCCCTCGCCAGCCGTTCATTAATCTCAATGAGCTCATCTTCAGCCTCTTTCCGCTCAGTGATATCTGACATTGTACCCAGGCTGCCTGTAAATTGGTCATCCCGGTCATAGTAAAGTTTATAATGAACTTCTCCCCAAAAAATCGTGCCGTTTTTTGTCACGTATTTTGCCGTAAACATGCCAGAAGACGCTTTGTTTTGGATTTGGGTGTTAATGTGGTCGGCTACGTGCTTTTCTTTTATGAAGTAATCGTTATACATTGTTCCCATACATTCACTGATTGAAAAGCCGGTTATTGATGCCCACGCTTGGTTTAAATATGTAATTTCGCCTTTTGCATTCGTTTGAAATACGATTTCCTGCAAATTATCCATGATGCGGTTTTTTTCTTCAGAAAGCTGTTTATACTTCCATTCGTTATCCTTCATTTTCTTAACCAGCTGCTGTTTCTCATCAATATAATAAGCCAGCATCCAGACACTTACCAGCGTGACTGCAGTATACACAATATCAACAGGCCAATTAATCGGGTTTTTGCCTATAAAATAAAATAAATAATCCCAAAACATTATAAAAATCATTGCCAAAATGATGGAAATGATACGAGCTTGATATTTTCTCATATGACCACCTGCCGCTTGTGTTTCTCTACTTATTGTACCATTCTTCGACAAATAATTGAGTAAAATATGTAAAGTATCCCAAATCATTCATTACCAAATATCTTGATGTCTTATCTTAGGCGGCGGTAATCAAAAATTGGCACGCAAAAAAGGCGGAGATGACATCACTCCGCCTTTTTTAGCATAATTTTATTCTTTTAAAGCGGCTTGAATTTCTTCGAGAAGCAGCTGTGCACCCTCAGGGCTTAGCGTAATTTTACCGTTGCCGTATTCTTTATTTTCTGAAGTGATTTCTCCAGTCATTAAACAAACGCCATGAGGTTTGTACTTTTTCAAGATAATTTTATCTCCGTCAACAAAAAACTCAATGCTGTCTTTTATGGCAATATCCAATGCCCGTCTCAACTCAATCGGCATGACAATGCGGCCTAATTCATCTACTTTTCTCACAACACCTATTGATTTCATAAAAACCCTTCTTCCTTTAAATGTTTCTTTTCTCATGTAATGTTTTAAGGATGTACCTCAATATATCGTAGACGAATGAAACTTTGAAAAAGTTTCCCGCTTTCTATAAGAATTACAAGATATTTTTTCCATAAAACCGAAAAATGTATTACTTCTGTTACACAGTTCCTTGATTTTTTACAAAAACATTTCTTTACCGACGCACACCCCCAAAAATCGCAGTATTTCTGAGAAACTTTAAATGTAGAATCATATTAAATTAGGATAGAGATTGGGTGAAAACATGTTTCAATCAACTGAAATCGGGATTGACTTAGGAACAGCTAATATACTTGTTTACAGCAAAAATAAAGGGATTATCCTAAATGAACCATCTGTTGTCGCAGTGGATACGACGACAAAAGCAGTGCTTGCAATCGGAGCTGATGCGAAAAACATGATCGGTAAAACACCGGGAAAAATTGTCGCTGTCAGACCGATGAAAGATGGCGTGATCGCAGACTATGATATGACAACTGACCTGCTAAAGCACATTATGAAAAAAGCCGCAAAAAGCATCGGCATGTCGTTCAGAAAACCGAACGTAGTCGTTTGCACACCATCAGGCTCAACAGCAGTAGAACGCCGCGCCATCAGTGATGCGGTGAAAAATTGCGGCGCGAAAAACGTTCATTTAATCGAAGAGCCAGTTGCAGCCGCCATCGGAGCGGATTTACCGGTTGATGAGCCGGTTGCCAATGTGGTAGTAGATATCGGCGGAGGGACGACAGAGGTCGCTATTATTTCCTTCGGTGGCGTTGTTTCCTGCCATTCTATCAGGATCGGCGGAGACCAGCTTGATGAGGATATCGTTTCTTTCGTCCGTAAAAAATACAATTTGCTGATCGGCGAACGCACAGCTGAGCAGGTAAAAATGGAAATTGGCCATGCTCTGATTGAACATATACCAGAGGCAATGGAAATTCGGGGACGTGACCTCGTGACAGGTCTTCCAAAAACCATTATGCTTCAATCCAACGAAATTCAAGATGCAATGCGTGAATCCCTCCTGCATATTCTTGAAGCCATCAGAGCGACACTTGAGGACTGTCCGCCTGAATTGAGCGGAGATATTGTTGATCGCGGCGTTATTTTAACAGGCGGCGGCGCGCTCCTTAATGGAATTAAAGAATGGCTCACAGAAGAGATTGTCGTGCCTGTACACGTGGCGCAAAACCCGCTTGAATCTGTAGCAATCGGCACAGGCCGTTCTTTAGAAGTGATTGATAAGCTGCAAAAGGCAATTAAATAGTCTTTACCCGCAAAATTCTCACACGCGGCAAATTTCTTGCTTCTTTTTTCCTCACTTCCTTCATATTGTGGGAAATGGAGAAACGTTAAGGAGGAAACAGATGCTAAGAGATTTAGGAAGAAGAGTAGCGATCGCAGCCATTTTAAGCGGAATTATTCTTGGAGGCATGAGCATTTCTTTGGCAAATATGCCTCATTCGCCTGCAGGCGGCACTGTAAAACTGAATCATCCATAATATTGAAAAACCCAAGACGTGTCGTTTTGGGTTTTTCACTTTGGGCTCCTTCTTTCCTTTATAGGATCATATTTGATATGATGAGAAAAAAGCTTGGAGGAATGATTCATGGATTCATTTTCACAGAAATTAAATACATATGCACAGCTGGCGGTAGAAGTCGGCGTTAATGTCCAAAAAGGCCAGTATGTAGTCGTAAATGCTTCAACAGACGTTCGGGATTTTGTCCGTTTAATTGTAAAACACGCATATGAAAAGGGCGCAAAAAACGTCACCGTGAATTGGCAGGATGACGAAGTCGCCAAATTAAAATACGAACTTGCGCCGTTTGAAGCATTTGAAGAATATCCTGAATGGGAAGCAAAAGGCAGAGAAGAGCTTGCCAAAAATGGAGCTGCTTTCATTTCTGTTGTGTCGTCAAACCCAGACTTGCTAAAAGGTATAGATTCCAAACGGATTGCGGCATTCCAAAAAGCAGCAGGCAAAGCATTACATACATACAGACAATATATTCAATCAGACAAAGTCAGCTGGACTGTCGTAGGTGCGGCATCAGCAGGCTGGGCTCACAAGGTGTTTCCTGGCAAATCAGAGGAGGAAGCGATCCACCTTCTGTGGGAAGAAATTTTTAAAGCGACGCGCGTAAATGAAGACAACCCGGTTCAGGCGTGGATCAATCATGACCAAAATCTTCATGAAAAAGTTGACCATTTGAACGAGAGACATTACGCTGCCTTACATTATCAAGCTGAAGGAACTGATTTAACAATTAAGCTGCCTAGGAAGCATGTTTGGGCAGGTGCGGGAAGCGTGAATGAAAGCGGCCATGAGTTTATGGCCAATATGCCGACAGAAGAAGTGTTCACGCTGCCGCAAAAAGACGGGGTTGACGGTGTGGTATCAAGCACAAAACCATTAAGCTACGGCGGAAATATTATTGAAAATTTCACCCTGACGTTTGAAAATGGCCGTATAGTCGACATTAAAGCTGAAAAAGGTGAGGATATTTTAAAAGAACTGGTGGAAACAGATGAAGGTTCTCACTATTTAGGTGAAGTGGCACTTGTTCCTTACGATTCGCCTATATCACAATCAAACATTCTTTTCTATAACACGCTGTTTGATGAAAACGCGTCAAATCATTTGGCGATCGGAAGCGCCTATGCCTTTAATATTGAAGGCGGAAAGCAGATGTCTCGTGAAGAGCTTGTCAAAGAAGGCCTAAATGAGAGCATTACACACGTGGACTTTATGATCGGTTCTAAGGATATGAATATTGACGGAATTACGGCAGACGGGAAAAGAGAGCCTATCTTCAGAAACGGAAATTGGGCTTTTTAAGTAAATAAAAGGAGGCTTTTCCGCCTCCTTTTTTTATTTTTCTGCTTCATACATTTGCAGATTCGCATAAACGGTTTCTAATACTGGTGCAGCGAGAGATAAACGTTTAGCTTTTTCAAGCAAAAATCCATGCAGGTGGTCGCCTTCTGTCGTTTGGCCGTTTTCCATATCCCGAAGCATGGAGGACTTCATATGATAAGACATGCTGGTCATCGTACGAAAGCTCTCTTCCTCAAGATCCGGATCAGCCGGAACACCTTCTTTTCGTAAAACAGCGCAAATTTCCCCAATAAGAGTTTGGGCCGTGTGACGTCCGGCTTCTGTGGCGAGGATTGGGCCAAGCGGTCGTTGAAATAACGTTGTGATCCCCGCTTGCGCTGCAATAAAGAGATACTTTTTCCAAATGTCCTTCTCGATATGCCCGCTAATGATGACTTCAGCCTTCACACCTGAAAATGCCTCTTCAAACGCTCTTATCCGCTCCGTACGCTCGCCGTTCCATTCTCCAAATACAAAACGATGCGATGCGCTCGTATGATGAATTTCTCCTTTGTTGTCTAAAGCACTTTCTATAAAACACAGGCCGCCCAGCACCTGTTCTTTTGAAAATGCCGCAAATAGCTGCTCATAGTGGCGGTACCCATTTAAAAAAGGGAGAATGACAGATTCCTGATGGATAAATGGTTTGACATCGTCTATCACTTGAACAAGCGAGTATGCTTTAGAAGCAATGATAACGACATCAAATTGCCCTGTTTCTCCGGCACTGATTAGTTCGGGCTGAAATGATACATTCCCTTTTTCACTATGGATGACAAGCCCGGTTTTTTTCAGCTGCTCAGCTCGTTTTTGGCGCACAAGAAATGTCACATCATTTCCTTTCTCCGAAAGCCGTCCGCCAATATACCCACCTACTCCACCTGCTCCGACAACCAAAAATTTCATGTTGTGATCTCCTTTCATATTTAGGTATCAAAAAAAGCAGAGAAATCTCTGCTTTTTTATTCGGCGTATAGTTCAGTCAATTTTTTCTGCACATCAGCATTTTCAAGGAACTCGTCATAGCTCATTTGCTTATCGACGATGCCGTTAGGTGTAATTTCTATAATTCTGTTGGCAATGGTCTGCACAAACTGATGGTCATGGGAAGTAAACAGCATAGCGCCTTTAAAGCTGATTAAGCCGTTATTCAGCGCTGTAATGGACTCCAGGTCTAAATGGTTAGTCGGCTCATCCAAAATTAAAATATTGGCGCCAGAAAGCATCGCTTTCGACAGCATACAGCGGACCTTTTCTCCCCCGGAAAGTACATTTGCTTTTTTGTGGACTTCTTCTCCAGAGAACAGCATGCGTCCTAAGAAACCGCGTAAAAAGCTCTCACTTTGGTCGTGCGGAGAATATTGGCGAAGCCAGTCTACAAGGTTCAGATCACTGCCTTCGAAATATTCGCTGTTGTCTTTTGGAAAATACGCTTGAGATGTGGTAACACCCCATTTAAACGTTCCGCTGTCAGCTTCCATTTCCCCGGAAATGATTTTAAACAGCGTAGTAACAGCAAGTTCATTTCGGCCAGTGAAAGCAATTTTATCTTCTCGATTCATAATAAAGCTGACATTGTCAAGCACCTTTACGCCATCGATTGTTTTTGTTAAGCCTTCCACGCGAAGAACATCATTTCCGATTTCCCGTTCCGGCGTGAAGTTAACATAAGGATAGCGGCGGGAAGACGGTTTAATATCATCCAGCGTGATTTTTTCGAGAAGTTTCTTTCTTGATGTAGCCTGCTTAGATTTAGACGCATTGGCGCTGAATCTAGCGACAAACTCTTGAAGCTGTTTAATCTGCTCTTCTTTTTTCTTGTTCGCTTCTTGAGAAAGCTTTAACGCCAGCTGGCTTGACTCGTACCAGAAATCATAGTTTCCTACATAGATTTGAATTTTGTTAAAATCAAGGTCGGCAATGTGCGTACATACTTTATTTAAGAAGTGACGGTCATGGGATACGACAATAACTGTGTTTTCAAAGTTAATCAGAAACTCTTCAAGCCACTGGATTGCCTGAAGGTCCAAGTGGTTCGTCGGCTCATCGAGCAGCAGAACATCCGGCTTGCCGAATAATGCCTGTGCCAAGAGAACTTTTACCTTCTCCGAACCGCCGAGGTCTGCCATCTTTTTTGTGTGCAGATCTTCTGAGATACCAAGGCCTTTTAACAGGATCGCAGCTTCACTTTCCGCTTCCCAACCGTTCAGTTCCGCGAATTCACCTTCTAGCTCAGCAGCACGAATCCCATCCTCATCTGAGAAATCAGGCTTCATGTAAATAGCGTCTTTCTCCTGCATGACTTCATACAGGCGTTTGTGGCCCATAATGACCACTTTCAGCACTTCATACTCTTCGTACTCAAAATGGTTCTGCTTCAAGACGGCAAGACGCTCGCCAGGACTCATATGCACGTCGCCTGTCTGAGGCTCGATTTCGCCTGACAGCACCTTTAGAAACGTTGATTTACCGGCACCGTTTGCACCAATTAACCCATAGCAGTTGCCTGGGGTAAATTTAATATTAACATCTTCAAATAACTTGCGATCCGCAAACCGCAAGCTTACATTATTTACAGCAATCATTTATTATCCTCCATCATGTCTATCATCAATAAAAGTATACCATGAATGCAGGGCAAGAGAAATGATTCCCTGATAAAACAGAGAGAAAACACTTATACACCCAAACCAGCCAGCTGTGTTACAATTAAAGAGAGAGAATGCATCCGCTCGGAAAATTACACACTCTCATGGAGGAACACGTTGAGGCTTTTAACACTTACTGAATATTGCTTACTGATCTTTTTTACGGGCTTTTACCTTGCCGTAACAGGCTTTACCGCCAAAGATATCGGCTTATATATAGGCATAGCCCTTATTTACATATTTTCGCACATTTTTTCTAAACGGCTTTTAGAAAAGCGCGGAAAAGAGAACAAACAGGTTCACCTTTTCTTCAGTGTGCTAGCTATTATCGGTTCAGTGTTCATCACGGTTTTATGCATTGCATTGGTCGCTTCTTTTTCAAAATAAAAACGCCTGCTGTCTTAGGCCAGCAAGGCGTTTTTATTTTGTTTGACGCATTTCGTTAAACGGGAAAAAGACAAACTTCGATGTGCCGACAATTCGATCTTCCGCGATCAGTCCCAGCCCGTTTCGGCTGTCCATCGAATTCAGCCGGTTATCTCCCATGACAAAGTATTTGCCTTTCGGAACCTTAACCGGTCCAAAGTCTCCTGTCAGACTGACACCAAGTTTTTCTGCTTCCTTCTTGTTTTTAGACAAGTAAGGCTCGGCTACTTTTTTACCGTTTATATAAAGCGTGTCATCCTTCATTTGAACGGTTTCTCCAGGCTTTCCGATCAATCTTTTTACATAATGGATTTTAGAAGTTTCACCGTTGATAATAACGATATCTCCGCGCTTCAGCTCGCCGATATAGTTGACTGTTTTATTCACAAACAGCCTTTCTCCGTCATGTAATGTGGGATACATAGATGAACCTTCAACTAAATACGGTTCAAACAAAAAGTGACGGATCAGGAGAGCCAGCAGAACAGCGATGACAATCGCTTTACCCCATTCCAGGTACGTATTGGTTTTTTTCTTCGCCGTTTTCTCAGTATTCGTATTTTTTTCCTCGGTCAAAGTGTTTCCTCCTAGACAATTGCTATGTCAGTTGTTTCTCTTCTTTTACTTTATCATAAAAAAGAATAAAATACATAACTTAACCGCGCTCCCTGCCGGCCGGATAAGAAAAAGCGTCCTTTCGAACCAAGGACGCTTTTTTTCTTATTTTTCTGTAACAGGTTTTTTGACGATACCGAGGATAATTGCCATCACGACAGCACCGATCACGATACTTAAAAGGTAAAGCATCGGATGGTTTGTAATGAAAGCTACGAATACTCCTCCATGAGGCGCCGGAAGCGTTACTCGGAAGAATTCAGTTAATCCGCCGGCAACAGCTGCACCGACTACAGCAGCTGGTATGACGCGAAGCGGATCAGCCGCAGCAAATGGGATCGCTCCCTCTGTTACGAAAGCAGCTCCCATGAAATAGCATGTAATACCAGCTTCACGGTCACGCTGAGTGAATTTGTTTCTGAAAATGGTTGTTGCAAGTGCGATACCAAGCGGAGGAACCATACCGCCGGCCATGATTGCTGCATGAGGCGCATAGTTGCCTGCATCGATCATGGCGATACCGAACGTAAAGGCTGCTTTATTAAGCGGGCCGCCCATATCAATCGCCATCATGCCGCCCAAGATAATACCCATTAACACAAGATTTCCAGTACCAAGGCTTTCAAGCCAGTTTGTTAAGAAATTCATAAATGCCGCTACAGGTGTATTGACGACAAATTGCATTAATACGCCAGTGATAAAAATACCGAACAGCGGGTAAATCAAAACAGGTTTTAATCCATCAAGTGACTGAGGGATAAACGTAAATACTTTTTTCAGTAAAATCACGACATAACCGGCAAGGAATCCGGCAATTAAGCCGCCTAAGAATCCAGCATTCGCTTGAGTAGCCATAAATCCTCCGACCATACCAGGCGCAAAACCAGGACGATCTGCAATACTCATCGCAATGAAACCGGCCAGAACTGCAACAATCAGTTTTAATGCATTGTCGCCGCCGATAAAGTTTAATGCTGCTGCAAACGTGTTGTAGCTAGGATCATTCGGATCAGCAGAGTGAATTCCCCAGAAGAATGAAATCGCAACGAGAATACCGCCGCCGACTACGAACGGAAGCATGTTGCTGACACCGCTCATCAGGTGCTTATAAAACGCGTTTCCGATACCGCTTCCAGACTTGCCTTTCGCTTCTTCATCGTCGTTTGAAGCTGCTGAACCGCCGCCGCTGCCTTGATAAATCGGCGCATCTTGATTCATCGCTTTTTCGATAAGCTCTTGCGGACGTCTGATACCCGCCGTTACAGGAACTTGAAGTACGCGCTTGCCTTTAAAACGTTCCATTTCAACCTGCTTGTCCGCTGCGACAATGATTGCAGGTGCATCTTCGATTTCTTGGGCAGTGAGCTTGTGCTTAATGCCGCTTGACCCATTTGTTTCGACCTTAATTTCCACACCAAGCTCTTTCGCTTTTTCTTTAAGGGCATCCGCAGCCATGAATGTATGGGCAATACCTGTCGGACATGCAGTAACCGCTAAAATTTTTCCTTTTCCGGCAGGTGCTGGTGCCGCTTCCTCTTCCTCTTCCTCTTCGTCATCATCTTTATCGTGCTGATTAATAATGTCGATGATGGCATCTTCAGACTCAGCTTCAAGGAGCTGCTTACGGATTTCTTCACGCATTAACAGCGTTGAAAGCCTTGACAACGCTTCAAGGTGAGTGTTGTTTGCGCCTTCAGTCGCCGCGATCATGAACACTAAGTGAGCCGGCTGACCGTCTAATGATTCATAATCGACGCCGTCTTTTGAACGTCCGAACGCGATCGCCGGGTTGATAACGCTTGCCGTTTTCGCATGGGGGATAGCGATTCCTTCACCGATACCCGTGGAGCTTTGGCTTTCGCGATTTAAAATGGCTTCTTTATAGGCTTGTCGGTCATTTAACTTTCCAGCCTTATCAAGAACAGTGACCATTTCGTCAATAACATTTTCTTTTTCTTTGCTCTCAATATTAAGCTTTATCGTATGCTTCGTTAAAAGCTCAGTTATTTTCACTTGTGTTTCCTCCTCTATAGACGTGTGACCTTAACTTCAGGAAGAAGCTGCTGGACAAATTCTTCTGTTCCAAGTTCTTCAGAGAACGCGGTAGCACTGCCTGAAGTAACTCCTAAGCGGAATGCTTCTTCAAGCGGCAGCTGTTTGGAAATTCCGGCAAGGAAACCTGCAACAACGGAATCCCCTGCTCCGACTGAGTTTACCAATTTCCCCTTTGGCACGTTAGCAAAATAAACAGCTTCGTTCGTAAACAGAAGCGCTCCGTCTCCGGCCATTGATACAATTACATGTTCAGCGCCTTGTTCTACAAGCTTTTTCCCATAAGGAACGGCTTCCTCAACAGATGTAATGGCCGTGCCGAACATTTCTCCAAGCTCATGATGATTTGGCTTCATCAAAAATGGTTTCATTTCTGTTGCTTTCAAAAGAGCCTCGCCTGAGATATCCAGAACAACTCGTGCGTTCTGCTGTTTGCAGGCCTCTGCGATTTTTTCATAAGTATCGTGAGGGAGTGAAGATGGAATGCTTCCTGCAAGAACGACGATATCTCCCTCTTGCAAAGATTGGAACTGTTCTAAAAAGGCTTTGAAATCTTCATCCGAAATTGTCGGTCCCTGCCCGTTAATTTCAGTTTCATCACCAGTTTTCAGCTTTACATTGATACGGGTATCCCCTTTTACTTCAGAAAAAGCTGTTTCCAGGTTTTCTTCCCGTAAAAATGTTTTGATATATTCTCCGGTAAATCCGCCGACGAATCCGAGCGCTTTAGACGCCACATGGTGTCTTTTCAGCAGTCTCGATACGTTGATGCCTTTGCCCCCTGGATACTTGGTATCATACGAAGAACGGTTCAGGCCTCCTACAGTAAAATCTTCAACGTGAACAATATAATCGACAGATGGATTAAGTGTTACAGTGTAAATCATGGTTTCACTACCTTTACGACAGTTTTTTCTTGGTAATTATCGAATGTAAGCTCTTCAGCGTCAGTCGTAATGATTGTTGCGTCGCCTATTGCGGCGAATGCCGAAAATGAAATTTCTCCGAACTTCGAAGGGTCTGCTAAGACGTAAGCGTGTTTTGCCTGTTTGATCGCTTTCTGTTTTAAAAGGGCTTCATCAGGGTCCGGCGTTGTGAATCCAGCCTCTGTATGGACACCGTTTGTCCCCAGAAAACTCTTGTCAAATCTGTACTGGTCCATGGCAATCAGTGAAGCGCCTCCAATAATCGCGCCCGTTCTGTGCTTTACGTATCCTCCAAGCAGATAAAAAGAAATTTCTTTCCTTATTAATGCATCGATATGCATCACCCCGTTTGTGACAACGACAATATCTTTGGTTTTATCCATAAAATCAATCATGTGCAATGTCGTCGTGCCTGCATCAAGGTAAATGCAATCCCCTTCTTCTAAAAGAAAAGCTGCTTTTTCAGCAATTTTCAATTTATCGTGAAGGTTTTTGGATGATTTTTCAAGCATATCGGGTTCAAGTCTGATATCGGAAAGCTTGGCCGCTCCACCATGAACGCGCTTTAAAAAACCGCGTTCTTCAAGGGTCGATAAATCTCTTCTGATTGTTGATTCAGAAGCATTAGTCAGATTTATAAGCTCTTGAATCTTTACCACATCATGCTTTTCTATTTGATCAATAATCAATTGATGCCGTTCAGGAGTTAGCATGCTTCACCTCCTAATGAAAACGTATTCATTTTGAATACAATTTCATTGTAAACGCTATTTTCGGTTTAGGCAACTAAAATCATTCAAATTCATTCAATAACTATCAAAATCTTTCACGTTTCTCCATATTAACGTATGTCTATAGGGTTTGTAAACTGTAAATTCGACAAAAATAAGGACAATTGTACGACATTTTCTTCTTATTTTAATGAAAAAAGTCTTTTATATTCATAGTAGAAATCACTAAACATAAAAAAACCTCATGCATGTTGCATGAGGCTACTCATAACGCAGCGCTTCAATGGGATCAAGCTTTGCAGCTTTATTTGCAGGAAGCATGCCGAAAATAACACCAATGAGCATACTGAACAGCACGCCCCCGCATACAACCTGCCAGGATATGAGTGACGGCCAGCCCGCAATGGCTGAAACAAGCCCGGCCCCTCCGTATCCAATGCCAATCCCGACCAGACCGCCAATCAGCGTCAATACGACTGACTCAATTAAAAACTGAGTCAGAATCTGTCCCCTCGTCGCACCGAGGGATTTTCTGATTCCAATTTCCCGTGTCCGTTCTGTGACTGATACGAGCATGATATTCATGACACCGATTCCGCCGACCAAAAGGGAAATACCTGCAATTGAGCCGATAATCGTCGTCATAATTGCCGTTACCTTGCCAATTCCGGCCGCAATCTCCTCCATGTTCATCACTTGATACGAATCCTCTGTGCCATGATTGTCATTTACCAGCTGTGCTGCTTCTTTTCCTGCCGATTTTATGTCGTCTGCTGATTCGACCTGCAATGATACGTTACTGAAATCGCTTGTGCCAAAAGAGGATTTCATCATATTAAATGGCACATACATTTCACTTAAACCGAAAGAAAGCAAGCCTGTTTCTTTTTTCAGCACACCGATAATTTCAACGGGCTGTCCGTTTATCCAGACAACTTCACCTAAAGGGGAGGTTTTATCGAACAGTTCTTCAGCCATCTTTTGAGAGATGATTCCGGCTCTATTCCCCGCGAGAAAGTCATTGTCGGTAAATGTTCTGCCGCTTTCGATTTCTAAAGAATTGACATTCATGTATCCATCATTTATTCCGTTAACCGTAGCATCGGTTTCTTCTTCGTGATAACGCGCTTTCATACTTTCAGAAGTCGAAGCAACGACTTGTTTAATGCCTTCTATTCCTTTTAAACCTTTAATATCGTTTTCTGTAAACGTAGATTCAGCTGCGGCGTTCGGGTTGCTTGCCAGCTCCTCGTCGCTAGGCATATAGTACAGCTCCACAGTATTTCCCGGGCCGCTGATCGACTGCTTCAGCATTTGCTCGCCTCCTTGTCCTACCGCAACGACAACAATGACAGAGCCTACACCAATGATAATGCCGAGCATCGTTAAGATCGAACGCATTTTATGGGCAAGGACAGAGCTTAGAGCCATTCTGATGTTTTCTAACAGGCTCATTCTCCCACACTCCTTTGTCCGGAGCTGGCAGGAACAATGTTTCCGTCACGCACCATGACGATCCGATTCGTGCAATCTGCTACTTCAGGCTCGTGAGTAACCAGAACGATTGTCGTTCCCTCGGCATTTAATGCTGTAAACTGATCCATAATCGCCTCGCTTGTTTTCGTATCTAGCGCGCCGGTCGGTTCATCAGCTAAAATCAATTTGGGCTCATTCACGATCGCCCTCGCAATCGCCACCCGCTGCTTCTGCCCGCCAGACAGCTCGTTGGGCATGTGGAGCATTCGATTTGCTAACCCGACCTTTTCCAATGCTCTCTCAGCCCGCTCTTGACGTTCCTTTTTGCCTATCCCGGAATAAATCATCGGCAGCTCGACATTTTTTTTTGCGTTCAGCCGCGGAAGAAGCTGAAATTGCTGAAACACAAAACCGATGGACCGGTTACGGACTGCCGCCAGTTCTTTATCTTTATATGAAGAAATGTCTTCGCCGTCCAATTGATATGTACCGGAAGTCGGCCGATCAAGACAGCCGATAATATTCATGATCGTCGATTTTCCTGATCCTGACGGCCCCATAATCGAGACATATTCACCTTGATGAATGTCCAAATCAATAGAATGGAGAACATCAAACGTTTCCTTTCCGATCTGATAGCTTTTTCGCACATTAGAAAGCTGAATCATTTAAGATTTCACTTCCATTCCGTCAGTCACCTGATCAGATGGATTCAAAATGACTTGATCATCTTGGGTAAGCCCCTCTTTAATTTCTGTCAGGTCATCTGTCACTTCGCCGATTTTGACATTAACTCGCTTTGCTTTTCCGTCTTTTACTGTATACACATAATATTGGTCATCTTCTTTTTTGACTGCCTTTGAAGGAAGCGTATTTGCTTTCCGTTTATCTGTTTCAATATTCATGATAAATTTAAAGCCTGGCTTTCCTTCTGGAAGATTTCCTTTTATTTTCACTTGAAGCGGGTATTGGACCGCCTGTTCTGTTCCTTGTGCCGCAGCGCTCTCCTGCTGATCCGGAACAAGCCCGACTGCGGAAACCGTGCCTTTCCATGTTTTACCCTGTATTACATCTGAAGTGAGTGTGACCTTCTGGCCTTTTTTGACTTTCAATGTATCGTATTCAGACAATTTCCCTGAGACGACAAGGTCTTTTGGGTTGCCGATATGTATGACAGGCTCTTGAATATCTGACTTTTTGGATGCCGCTTCTTGGTTGACAGAAATAACGGTGCCTTCAATTTCGCTTTTCACTTCTAAATCTGACACCCGGTTGGCAAGTGACTGCCGCTGAAGCTCGGTTTGTTTTAATTCGATCTCCGCTGTTTTTTTCTGCATTTGAAGCTCTGTCCGTTCAGATTCGATTTGTTTTTCTGCTTCTTTCTTTCCTACCTGTTTTTCCAGTTCTCTTTCTTTGCTGTCTAAGGCTTTTAACTTTTCTTGAATTTGGTCAATTTGAAGCCGGTTGGATTCAGACGTTAACTGGTTCTGTTCTTTTTCCAGGCTCAGCTGCTCATTTGTATAGGTGACTAAAGGCGTGCCCTTTTTAACTTTATCGCCTTCCTTAACTTTAATGTCTTCTAATGTCCCTTTATCCGCTTCATAAAAGACATACTGTTCATTTGAAAATTTTAGCGTGCCAGGAACCATAACCGTTGATGAGATTTCATTTTCTTCAACGCTCCCCGTCTGTATCTCCTTGCCGGCGCTGCCGCTTGTTGGAGCGGCAGACCGGTATATATTGATTCCAACAAAAAGAGCGACTATAACTGCGATTCCAATTCCGATCCAGACTTTTTTCATGAGCTTATGCACCCGCCACAGAATTGATTAAACCTGAAAAAAGCGAAAATACAACTAAAATTCCGAATAGAATGATTGCTGAAATCCACCCGGCTTTTTTGGAGATGCCTCCCGTTTTGTGAAGTCCGATTGCTAATAATACAAAGCTCCAGATGCTGAAAATTTCAAAGGTATTTAACACGCTGGCAAGAGCCCCGTCAGATGGGATAATCCCTGCCAGTGACGTCGTGCTGTAAAGAGGATTCACGTCAGTCGTAAAAGCAACGATTCCATTAACCAATAATCCGAGACTGCTAATTAAAGAGACAAACAGACCGAGAGAAAGCATTTTTTTATATGTCGTAACTCCGCCTGATATTTTTACACAGAGCCAATAAATAAGAGGGGCAATAAATAATGCTGCGATACCGCCGATAATAGCGCCTGCCATTCCGCCAAATTTGGTTATTGTTGCGACAGTTTCCATTTGTTCAGCAGATAGCCCTTGCGTATCCTGGCTTTTCAAAAGCTCACTATAATCCGTACCGAGTGATTGCAGCACGGCACCGACGATGATAATTGCTGCAACAATCAAAAGCGGTCCCCATACAGCCGGCCTTTCTCTTATTCTTTCAAATTGAACGGACGGACTTGTGATTACTCCGAAAAGTGAAGGCTTTTCAGTCGCCGTTCCGCTGTTTTTTTCTACATTCGTTTCCATTTCAAAACCTCCTTGAGAATATCTAACAAATAGTACGGGAAGGATATCAAAAAGTTTCATGTTTTTCTAATAAAATTCCAAAAGCCTTCAATATTGAAGGCTTTTCATATTATTCTATCGCTGTGCTGTATTGCGCTTTCACAAGCCCGGCATAAATGCCTCCTTTAGCGAGCAGCTGATCATGGTTCCCTTCTTCTATTTTCCTGCCGTGATCAAGAACAATGATGCGGTCGGCGTCGCGGATCGTAGACAATCTGTGAGCGATCATCACTGCTGTACGCCCTTTCAGAAGCGTTTTTAACGCTTGCTGAATTTTTACTTCTGTCTCTGTATCAATGCTTGCCGTTGCTTCGTCAAGGATGATAATAGCCGGATCGGCGAGCAATGCTCTTGCAAATGAAATGAGCTGACGCTGACCGGCAGACAGTACGCTGCCCCTTTCCTCTACCTCTGTTGCGTATCCTTCCGCTAAATCGGAAATAAACTCATCCGCTCCGACCGCTTGGGACGCTTTCATCACCTCCTCATCCGAAGCATTTGGCCTTCCAAAACGAATATTTTCCATGATGGTCCCAGAGAAAATAAATGTATCTTGCAGGACAATGCTGATTTGTGAACGCAGACTGGCAAGGGAAAGATCCTTAATCGGTATACCGTCTATTTTAATGGTGCCTCCGGTCGCATCATAAAAACGGCTGATTAAATTCGCAATCGTCGTCTTCCCGCTCCCTGTATGCCCGACAAGCGCAAGCGTCGAGCCTGCAGGAATAGAGAAAGAAACGGCGTGAAGGGCTTTTCGTTTTTCATCATACGAAAATTCAACCTCTTCAAAACTGATCTCCCCATTTATCTTTTCATTATGAATGGCATTCGGCTTCTCCTTGACATTTGGCTGTTCGTCCAGAAACTCAAAAATCCGTTCTGATGATGCCATCCCCATTAACAGCTGATTATAGACCTGACCCAGTCTCGAAATTGGTTCCCAAAACATACCCAGATAAAAAGCAAAAGAAACGAAGACGCCAATCGTGATGGTTTCATTCATGATGAGTGTGGCTCCATACCAAATCAAGACAGCCGTCCCAATCGCATTCGTCATTTCTACCAGCGGACGGAACATGGCATTTTTTCTAGTTGCTTCCCGCCATGATTCGTAGTTCTCCTGATTGACACCGTCAAAATACGCCATGTTTTCTTCTTCCTGCGTAAATGCCTGTGTGACCCGGATGCCCTGAATGCTTTCGTTTAGATGAGAGTTGAGCTTCGATTGCTTTAGCCGTACCGTTTGCCAGGATCGGCGTATTTTTTTTCTGAGACTTGTTGAAATAAAAAACATAATCGGCAATGTCACCATGATGGCTATAGTCAGCTCAGGGCTCAGCGTAAACAAAATGATAATCACGCCGGCCAGAAGCAGCAAGTCGGTCAACAAATTGATGACTCCGCTTGTAAAGAGCTCCTGAAGAGAGTTAATATCATTCATGATCCTGACTAAGATCGATCCCGCCGACCGCTGATCAAAAAATCGATGGGATAAGCGCTGCACATGGGTAAATAAATGCTGTCGCAAATCGTAAATGACATGCTGGCCAAGCTGATTCATCCACCTGATTCTTAACACATTGGCGGCGTAATTGAGGACATATAAACCGCTAATAATAAAAATGAGCTGAATCAGCAGCTCCGAGTTTCTCCCTGTAATCGCTTGATCAAGAACATAAACGCCGATCAAAATGGGGATCACAAGCTTCACAGCAGTGCCAATTAATACGGTGAGAAAAGAAAGCGGCAAAATTGTTTTTCGATATGGTTTGACATAGCTCAGCAGCCGCCACATTTGAGCCCAGTTAAACGGCTTTTCAATGATTTCATCTGAAGAGTAATAGAAACGCTCTAAAATCCCCTGTTTTTTCGCTTGTTTCATTTGGCCCCTCCCTATCCGACCTCATGCGGCTCATTAATCATTTTGACATCACGGTATTGCAAATCGTAAATCTTTTTATAGTAGCCGCCTTTTTCAAGAAGCTCATGATGTGTTCCCCTTTCACGAATGCGTCCTTTATTAAAAACGAGAATTTCATCGGCGTGTTTCAGTGAAGAAATGCGGTGAGCGACGATAAAGGTTGTGCGGTTTTTCATGACTTCTTTTAAGGCAAGCTGTATGCTGTGCTCCGTTTGCATATCTACTGCACTTGTGGCATCATCCAATATTAAAATGCTCGGGTTCAAGCAAATGGCTCTTGCAATGGCAATACGCTGTTTCTGCCCGCCGGAAAGCCCCATTCCCCTCTCTCCCAGCATGGTGTCATACCCATCAGGAAGCTCCATAATAAAGTTATGAGCCTGCGCCCTTTTTGCCGCTTCGATGACGTCTTCCATTGAGGCATCCGGCCGCCCATACGAAATATTTGATCTAATCGTAGATGAAAACAGGAAGGATTCTTGAAGTACGACCCCGATATTGGAGCGAAGGGTTTTTAACGAATAATCTGTGATTGGTTTGTGATCAATGGTAATCATTCCGCCAACAGGACTGTAAAATCTGGTGAGAAGCTATGTCACTGAGCTTTTGCCTGAACCTGTCGGGCCCAACAGTCCGATTACCTTCCCGCTGTTTGCCTCAAAGCTTACATTGCACAGCGCGTTTGTTTGTTCTTTTCCGTATGCAAGAGAAACATTTTTGAAATGGACATCTCCGGTTAATTTTTGTTTATACAAAGCATGAGGATGATCTGTAATGTCTTCTTCTTTTTCCAGAATGTCGAGCAGGCGTTCCCCTGACGCTTTTGCTTGAGAGAACATATTGATGACAAAACCTAAGTTCATAATCGGCCACATCATATAATTGACAAGGCTGAAGAAAGCAACAAGCTCGCCGGGATTGAGCTGATTTTGCATAACCAAGTAACCGCCGTATGAGAGGAGAGCTACAATACAAATGTTACCAATGAACTCCATTAAAGGGAAATACGCAGACCAGATGGATGATGTTTGTAAATACTGCGCCCTGTATTCTGCATTGGCTTTATTGAAAGTGCTGATCTGAAAATCTTCCCTTGAAAGAGATTTAACCGTATTAATGCCGCTGATATTTTCCTGGACTTTTGTATTGAGTTTCGCAAACGATTTGCGGATGCCTCTGAAGGCGGGATGGACTCTTTTGTCAAACCGGTATACCGCAACCGCGAGAAATGGCAGAACAGCTATTGTCACAAGCGTGAGAGGAACAGAATAGTAAAACATAACCGACAGGCTGATGGCTACCAGCAGGCCGAATCGAATGAGCTCAGCGAGACCGTATGATAAGAAAAAACGAAGCCCTTCAACATCAGCAGTCAGCCTGGACATCAAATCTCCTGTTTTCGCGTTATCATAGTAAGAAAAAGAAAGCCGCTGCAGTTTTTCATACAGACCATTTCTCAGCCGATAAACGGATTTGATCCCGAACATATCACCTAAATACTGATGAAAAAAGGTAGCCATTCCTTTCAAAACCATTACCGCAATAAATCCTAAGCTGACCCACGCCGCAAGCTGATACTGCCGTCCCAGTACGATCTCATCAATCGTAATTTGCAGGATAATCGGATAAACGACAGTAATTGCTGTCATCAAAAGCATGGCTAGAAGCGACCACATAAACACTTTTCTGTACGGCCAATAATACATTTTTAATCTTTTAAATGTCTCCATATCCAGCACCTTTCCAACATTTATCATCTTCACTATATCGATACCCGAAATAAATTTCTATTATTTTTCAAAATTTCAGTCTAATTATGGAGTGAGTCTCTTACTTTATAGGGAGTAACATATGTAGAATAAACGCTTACAGAAAATCATTGTATGCTGAGGATACTTGGGGATATGCCAATGAAATACAGAAAAACCGGACGGCTGAAATGCCGTCCGGTTTTCATCCCCCGCTGACCGGCGGTATGATGGCTACCGTGTCACCCGAAGATACAGAGGTATTTTCTTTTACATAGCTTTCGTTAACGGCAATCATAGCCGTATCAATAGATTCAAGACCGTATTGTTCTTTTAGACTCGCTTTTATTTCATCTGTGGTTGCTTGTTCCACATCTATTTCTATTGCTTGTGTACCGGCCTGTTCAGCCAGTCCTGCAAATAAAAGAATTTTAATCATGCTGCTCTCCCTCGCTTAGGTCTGGTTTTCCGTTCGGATAAGCTGTTGTTTCTAGCTGGTCGCCGATCCATTGCTCACCGTCTTCCCAAATTTCTTTTTTCCAAATCGGCACAATCTGTTTAATGCGTTCAATCGCATACTCATTGGCTTCATATGCGGCTTTTCGATGGGGAGAAGATACAGCAATCACTACCGCTGCTTCACCGATATCGAGCACACCTATACGGTGCGTGATCGCAGCTGAGGCACCTTCCCATTTTTCTTCGATTTCAGCGCCGATTTGAGCAAGCATTTGCACGGCCATCGGTTCATATGCCTCATATTCAAGCCGAACCGTTCTTTTTCCGTTTGTCCATTCCCGAACCGTACCAATAAATGTTGTAATGGCTCCTGCTTCCCGTTTCTCCACTTTTTTGATGATGTTTTCAGTATTAATGGGTGTTTTCGTAATCTCAAACCGTTCCATTATGCAGATTCCCCCTTCAGCTGTGAAAGCACAAAGTCCACGGCAACCGGATCATCCGCATGAAAAACGGGTAATCCCTGATGCTCTGTCATATGCTCTTTTTTTCTATAGATGATGGCGATTATATTTACTGCTTGCAGCGCTTCCAGATCTTCCTTTTCACTTAGGATAACCACTTTAGGATAAGAGGCTTTTTTAAAGCCTTCAATCAGAAGACAGTCTGTTTCGAGAAATTGGTATAACTCAATCAGCCGTGCCAAATCCCAATTGCGGCGGGCAGTCAGCTGTAACACACCAGCACCTTCTACTGCTGTTACATCAGCACCTGCCGCCTTGTAACGGTCCGTGTCTTTTCCTTCCGTGAGCGTTTGCGGTTCACCGCCGTGACCATGATGCTTCAGGCAGCCCAAATGGACTCCCTGTTCAGAGGCTTTTTCAAGAATGCGCTCAATAAACGTTGTTTTCCCGCTGTTTTGAAATCCTACAACTTGGACGATCGGGAAAGGACGGACCAAGGCCATTCACTTCCATTCTCTTCTCTGATGAGCAGTACTTGAACCGTTCTGCCAGATTCGTAGCCTCGCGTGCCGCCCGGCAGGATAATAAATGCATTGGCATCTGCAAGTGATGTGACAGAGCTCGACTTATCTAAGCCAACGGGTGTCGCCAACAGCTTCCCTTCCTGATGGTGCACGAGCGCACGAACAAATCGGGTAAATGGGTTCGGCTTCGGAAAATCCTTGGTCAAAACAGCTTCCGCACAAATTGAATGCGGTGTTTCATTGAGCAGCCATGTCTGGATTATCGGTTTGACAAACAGTTCAAAACCGACATAGCATGCCGACGGATTACCTGAAAGGCCAAACAGCAGCATATCGTTTGCATGCGCCACCGTTGTCACGCTGCCCGGGCGCATGGCAACTTTATTAAACAGCACGTCCGCTCCGAGTTTTTCATAGATCGCAGGCAAAAAGTCAAAGTCACCGACTGACACACCGCCAGTTGTGATCAGGAAGTCCACCTTTTTCATCGCTTCTTTAACTGCAGCAAAGCTTTTATCCAGTTCATCAGAGATTTTCCCTAAATAAAGCGGTGTTGCGCCTGCTTCTATCGCTTGCGCATATACCATACTCGCATTGCTGTTGCGGATTTTTCCCGGTTCCAGCGGATCACTGACATTCAGCAATTCGGTACCGGTTGCGATAATCCCGACTACAGGCTTTCTCACGACAGGCACAGATGAGTATCCGAATGTTGCCAAAAGAGCCGTCACTCCTGGTGTCACCCGGGTACCCTTTCTCAGTAAAACACTCCCTTTTTGAGCGTCCTCACCTGTTTTTGAAATATTATCCCCCGTCTGAAAGCGGCGTTTTAAAGACATAAATGACTTCCCATTCTCCTCAAAGGTTTGAGTCAGTTCAATCATGACGACTGCATCTGCCCCTTCAGGGATTTGCGCGCCAGTCATAATCCGTACGGCCTGAAACGGGCCAAGTTCTTTTTCAGATACTGCTCCTGCTCCAATATGGTCAATAACTTCAAACCGAACTGGGTTTTCACGTGAAGCTTCTGCCGTATCGCACGCTCTGACAGCAAAACCATCGTATGGCGAACGATCAAACGCAGGGACGTGGTGATCCGCAGTTATATCTTCGGCTAAAAACCGATGAAGGCTGTCTTCAAGCGCCACCCATTCTGTTTCACCTTGTTTTTGAAAATGGCAGACACGCCGAACTGCCTCGTCTACCGGTATCGGTGTTCTTTTCTCCAGCATTCTGACCCCTCCTGTTGTTACAGTCCAATCACTCTTGCCAACACGGAGTTGGCTTCTTTCACATCATTTGTTCCATGCACCAGTGCCCGTCCGTCACTGAAAATGACAATTCTGAAATCCTCGTAAAAAATATGCAGCAAAAACGCATTAGCCTCGACCTTGCCGATTGTTTTCAGCCGCTTAATGAGCTCCTGTTTCGGGATTCTTTTTAATGATTCTGACCTTACCTGCACTGTGTCACGGCCGCATAGTACAGCAGCTTTTGGTGTGTTCCAATCCTGAAGATAAGGATATACCGCATTAGCTCCGCAAGATGGGCATTCCTCACGGCGTACATGATTAACGTTAATCTTCATATGCGAATTGTTCCAGACATCAAATGTCACAAAACCCCGCTGTATTGCTTCTTTTTGGCCGGTTAACAGCTTTAATGCCTCAGCCTGCTGATATGCTGAAACGATATGCACAGCAGGCGGAATAATGCCGGCAGTATCACACGTCGCCCCGCCGACAGGAATTTGCTCAAACAAACAAGACAGACAAGGGGTTTCTCCGGGAATGACAGTCATGAACATTCCCTGGCTGCTTACACAGGCGCCATAGACCCAAGGTGTCTTTGTTTTCTGGGCAAGATCGTTTATCAGCATGCGGGTTTCAAAATTATCTGTCGCGTCGATCACGACATCTGCTTTTTCAATCAGCGGCTCAAGCGTTTCGGCTGTTCCTTCGGTAACATACGCCTCAATATGTATCTCGCTGTTAATCGCTGATAGATGCTCTTTGGCAGCCATGGCTTTCGGCATGCGGAGTTTGGCATCGCTTTCTGTATAAAGCTGCTGCCTTTGAAGATTGCTCCACTCCACATAGTCACGGTCAATAATGGTAATCGTACCGACTCCCGCTCTCGAAAGTCCTTCAGCTCCTGCAGTGCCGAGCGCTCCCGCTCCGACAATCAGCACATGGCTGTCTGCCAGTCTTTTCTGGCCCTCTTCCCCAATTTGCTTAAATCTGATTTGCCGTGAATAACGTTCCTCCATCAAACCTGTTCTCCTTATCTTTTATGTCATCTTATCATGTTATTGCCCCGTCAGTCCCGCTTGAGGGAGTTCGATTTTTCTTCCAAACAGCTAAAATCATCACGTGTATTAATGTTGATAAACTCTGCCGGGTTTGCTCCGATATTTTCAGCCTGTACGTAACAAACCGAAATTCTGCCTAATAAATCTGATATTCTCAACCTCTTCTCAGAAAGCTGATCGTATAGAACTGGCATGATACGTTTGTGGTAAATCGCAATCAATGGCTGCACTTGTCCGTCTGAAATTGGGACTACCGCGTCCGCACCGGCAGTCATCAGACGTTTGAGCTCCAGCATCGTCCTTCTTTGTATCAGCGGTGTGTCACAGGAAAGAACAGTATAAAGATCACCGTCTGTCTTTTTAAAAGCGGTATATATACCAGCCAATGGCCCCATGCCTTGAAATGGCTCAGCATCTTGATACACTTCATTTTCACCGTTTTCTTGAAATCTATCAATAAATTCGGGACGGCTGATGATAACCGTTTGTTCTCCAAGTGCCTCTTTAGCGCATTCGTAAAGCATCCTGCCCTTCCATTTGACAAACGCCTTCGGTTCTCCAAAGCGACGTGAGGCTCCCCCTGCCAACAGTACGTTTACATGCTTCATATCATCTCACCTCTAGTTTCGTTAAAAGCATAGCAAAAGCAAAGGCTCAACGCTACTGCTTGTCTGTTTATTAAAGAGGAATAGCTGTTCAGTATTTGCATATTGTAGTGTTAACATCATGAGGGAGATGGTTCGAATGAAAAGATCAGGTCCTTTTTTCCACGACGTGTCTCAGGAGAACCTTTATTTAAAATCCGAGCTTTCAAGGTGCCATAAGCTGATTGCTGAACTTGAAGCAAGCTACTTTCATCAGAAAAATAACAAACTGCTCAAAGAAAATACCGATATGAAAGAAAAACTCCAGCAGCTGTCTGCCGAATTAACACATATGTCAACAAAAGAAAAACATGCCTCCCACACCAGCCAAACCCTGCACCAAATAAGAGCTGAACTGCTTGATAAAATCGTTGTTTTGCAGGAGCTTCTATCTGCTGAAACCTTTAAACGCAGAGCCGAAATCGAAGAAAAACATAAACTTCATATTGCGAAAGTCAAAATCGAAGAAGAAAATAAAAATCTTCATAAACGGATCAGCGAACTTCAAGCCTCGATTGAGCAGGAACAAAATGCACTGCTTCAGGCAAAACAGCAAGCCGAATTGATAAAAGCCGAAAACGGGCGTCTAAAAAAGCAAATGGTAGAAAAAGAATATCAGCTAAAACATATTAAAATAGAAGTTGATCATATGAAAGATCGAATCATAGAAACGAAAGAAAGACTGCTAGACATAGAAAAAACGAAAGAAAAATTATTTCACGAAACTATTATATCGTATAAACGGCAGCTTGATGAAAGCGATGCCTGGATTGCTTCTCATTTTGCCGATATTGATGGCGGCACGAAACAAAAAGAAAAAACGGAAGAAGAAGCTCCAGCGGTCTACGCGCAGCCAAATCATGTAGAGACTATCCTTGAAGATGTCACCAAACAGATACATGTGCTTCAAAAACAGCTTGCCCGCGCCCAATCATCAGACCAGGCCAAGAGCCATACAATCGAAGAGCTGAAAAACAGAGCCGCTGAAGAAAAGCCTTATCAAAAGTGGGTGTATAAGCTTAATCTTGAAAAAGAAAACAAACCTTCACAGAAAAAACCTCAATAAAAAAACTGCTTGAGCGATGGGACTGACCCCATAAGATGAGACAAATAAAAACACCTTCAAGTTTGAATACGGATGATTGTTATCCGAAATTAGACTTGGAGGTGTTTTTTCTATGGGGACAAGAGTGAGTTATCCGGTTGAAGTGAAACAGAAGGCTGTAGAAATGAGATTGGCAGGCGTACCTATGAAAGAGATCATGCAGGAGTTGAATATCAAAAATAATACGCAGATTAAGACATGGGTCAGATGGTATAAGGCTGGTGATACACATCGATTTGAACAGCCTGTTGGTAAGCAATACACTTATGGAAAAGGTCCGGAGTATTCTTCCGAATTAGAGAAACTGCAGGCAGAGAATCGATATCTGAGACAACAGAATGAAGTGTTAAAAAAGTACAACGAATTGGAAAGGAAGTTGATAGCCAAACGTCAGTCGAACTTGTAGAAGAATTGCACAGCACAATGACCGTGCAGGATATCTGTATTCATTTAGGTATCTCTCGCTCGTCTTATTATCGTTGGAAGAAGAATCTGAAGAAAGATCATCCCAAGCGCCATTTAGAAAAACAAATCGGCACGTTGTGCCGAGAGCACCAGTATCGATATGGATATCGAAAAATCACAGCTATATTAAAAAAGAGAATGTGTATTAACCATAAAACGGTTCAGCGTATTATGCAGAAAAATCAGTGGCAGTGCCGGGTTAAGGTGAAAAAGCGCAAGAAGAATGGGCAGCCATATGCCGTGGTCGACAATATATTAGATAGGAACTTTCAGTCTGATCATCCTCTTGAAAAACTAGTAACAGACATCACGTATTTGCCTTATGGACAGAAACAATTGTACCTTTCCAGTATATTGGATGTATATAATGGAGAAGTGATTGCTTTTACGATTGGAGATAAGCAGGACACAGACTTTGTCTTACACACACTTGATCAACTGCCAACACTGCCTGAGAACTGCGTGTTACATAGTGACCAAGGATCTGTGTATACATCTTACGAGTATCAGAAAGCTGTTAAAACAAAAGGCATTACCATGAGCATGTCCCGCAAAGGGACACCCGCTGATAATGCCTCCATCGAATCGTTTCATTCCTCACTAAAGTCTGAAACGTTCTATCTTAACAGCATTGATCGAACCACGACCGCCATCGTAGAACGCACTGTCATAGAATACATTCATTATTATAACAATATTCGTATTCAAACGAAACTAAACAACCAATCACCGATAAATTATCGGCAATTGGCTGTTTAAAAGGTGTTTTGATCCCTGTCTCAAAAACGGGGGTCAGTCCCCGATGCCAAGCAGTTTTTCTTTATATTTATTCATTTGCTGATTCTGCAGATTCGATTTCACCCTCTAAAATGTACTGCCCGCGATATGGCTTTTTCACTTCCGGGTACATTTTAATTAAGCTTTGCATAAATGTTGTCATATTAGGGATTTCAAGACCGCTTTCTTTTTCAATCTCTTTTTGAAGCTCCGAGCTCTTAATCGCCGCGTTGTGGCGTTTTAATGTTTTAATAGCAGCTTCACGCAGCTTAGCTGCTTTTGATCCCGGTCTTGCCGTTCCTCTTCTTCTTCGTGTTGTTCCGTCTGGTATACCGGCAGGAAGAGAGGAAATAGATTGAAGCTGAGGCTGAACAGACTGCTGCTGTGATTGCGGCTGATAGCTTCTGATTTCCTGAGCCGCAAGCTCAGCGAGAACCGGCAGAGAGTCAGGTTTTTTTTCAGAACGGAAATCCTTTTTGATTTCGGAAGGGCTTCCATTTCTGTCCAGCTCTCTTAATTTTGCGTATATTTTATCACGTTCAATTTGATATTCACGAATGACTTTCACTTCAGCTTCATTTAATTGTTCTAACCGCAAGCGCAAAGCTTCTCTTTCATTAAACATTCCTCAATGTACCCCCTATCAAAATTAACATCTTTAATTAAGATATTAGATTACAAAAGTAATTTTATCAACTATTATTTTAGCATTTTACTATTATATTTACTCTATGAAAAATTCCTTATTTTCTGAAAATTTTTTATTTTTCAAAAGAGTCCTTTATTCTCAAGGGATTAAGGGGCTTTCTAGTTTATTTGGTATAATGTTGAAAATATATATTTTACTTACTTCTTTAAAGAAATTTAGTGTAATATCTACAATTTTCGAGTTATGAGATATGAGATTTATCTAAAATTGAGGAAAAACATCAAAAATTAGCTGTGTTTTCTAGCGTATCAATCAAACAAACCATCAATTCCTATACCCAAATTTGGAAAAATAAGCTTCTTACTCTTCTTCCATTGCTTTTTGCACAAATAAAAAACCTGATGTGATCAGGTTTTTAGGAAATACTATTTAGTCAGATACCTATTCCGTTTCAGCCAGAACGCGGTTCACACGTTTTTCAAGCATTTTCATACCGCTCCCGCCGGCTTGGAAGTGACGGAGCTGTCCTGTTTTATCAAACACATAATATGCAGGTACATATTCATTTTCAAATGAATCGGTTAAAGCATGGTCACTGTCAACAAAAATCGGCTGAGTGATATCGTGTTCAGCAGCTGTTTCTTTAATTTTACCAAGGTCAAGATCATCTTCGGAACGGGGCATGTGTACAGCTACAACATTCAGCTGATCTTGATATTTATCACGAAATTCATTCACTTGCGGCATCGCTTCTTTGCACAAGTGGCAGCTGATGGACCAGAAATGAATAAGCGTCGGCTTTTCCCCAATCAATTGCTCTCTCGTCACTTCACCATTTAACCAAGCTTTTTCTCCCGTCAATTCCGGCATGGGCTGACGTAATTTCATTGCTTTTCCCTCCTATTTAACAGAGTGGCCTAACGAATATGCTAGACCGCTTTTCGTTCTTGGAAAGAATTAAAGTGTTTTTTGGCCTGGTTTCCAGTTAGCCGGACAGAGTCCGCCAGTTTGCAGCGCCTGGAGAACACGAAGCGTTTCATCAACATCACGCCCAATATTGTTATGGAAAACAGTTTGATATTGAAGCTCCCCTTCAGGATTAATAATAAACAATCCGCGCAAAGCCACACCTTCTTCTTCGATTAAAACGCCATATTCCCGGGATACCTCATGGTTTGTATCAGCAGCAAGCGGGTATTTCAGCTGGCCAAGACCGTTTTCTTTGCGGTCTGTATTGATCCAAGCTAAATGAGTATGGATGGTATCAGTTGAAACCCCGATGACTTCTGCATCAAGATCTTCGAACTCGTCATAGCGGTCAGACATTGCTGTAATTTCTGTGGGACAAACAAAAGTGAAATCCATTGGATAGAAGAATAGCACTGTCCATTTGTCGTTTTTCATGTTTTCCTCAAGACTTACTTTGCCGAATTCTTTGCTTGCAAGGACTGCTTCCATTTCAAAACGAGGAGCTTGTTTACCTACCATACGTTCTGCCATATGTATCCCTCCAATTTATTGTTTGGCTTAAAGGTCAAAATCGCATGAAAATAAAGGGTGATTAACCATTTTTAGTTATATTGCAATGCCATTATATAAAAGCAGATTTCCTGAGTCAATTTTTAACAAATCATGTATGTCTTTGGCTTCGACATTTTTGAATAAAACGTTTAACATGGTCATGTACAGGGTAACTAGTCTCAATGTGCAGCAATCAATTAGAAAAGGAGCTCAACATGGACTTTATTAAACAATATGATTGGGCGGGACTGATTACAAATGCCGGTGTTCTGCTCATTAAACTCGCCATTATGATATTGCTCTATTTTATCGTTCGATCATTAGGCATGAAAATCATTAAACATCTGTTTGCAAAATTCGAGGAGCAGAATAGCTTGTCTATCGGACGTGCACATACGCTCCGAAGCCTGACTCTTAACATATTTGCTTATACTTTGATTTTTATATTCTTCGTCATGGTTCTAGATTTGTTTCATTATGATCCAAGCGCTCTTTTAGCGGGGGCAGGAATCGTCGGCCTGGCTGTCGGATTTGGCGCCCAAGGGCTTGTCAGTGACATCGTGACAGGTTTTTTTATTTTGCTTGAGAAACAATTGGATGTCGGAGATTATATTACCGTTTCCACCTTTGACGGAATTGTCGAGCAGGTTGGCTTAAGAACAACTCAAATCCGCAGCTTTGACGGAACATTGCATTACATCCCCAACAGAAACATCACAAACGTAAGCAATCATTCTCGTGGTACCATGCAGGCTCTTGTTGATATTAAAGTGCCGGCTGAAAGAAACATTGATGAAATGATTCATATTTTACAGCAGGTTTGTGATGAGACGGCAGCGGCTCTTCCACAAATAAAAGAAGGCCCAAATGTCATCGGGATTCAAGAACTGGGGACTTCTGAAATTGTGATCAGGGTCATTGCCAAAACAGAAAATATGGAACAGTGGCGAGTCGAACGAGTGTTGAGAAAAGAAATAAAGAACGCGTTCGACCGCGCTTTCCCTAAAGAAACAGAATAAATAAAAGAACCGAAGCTTTTTGCTTCGGTTTTTATATTACTGAATTCTGCTTTCAACTTCGCTGCAAATTTCTTCAGCCGTCATCCCGGAAGCTGTAATGACAGGTGCTTGTGTTACCGTATCGGCTATCCCTTGCACATTATTATCAAGACCTGTTACGACACAGCAGTCACAGCCTTGAGCATCAGCAGGGCTTTTCATCATTACAACGTCATATCCTTTTTCTTTTAAAGCAGCTTCTACATCTGATAATGATTGTTCAATTCCTATTTTTTTAGCCATTTTTGAACACCTCCGTTTACTAGAGTGCTCATTTTATGGAATTTTATTCTTTCATTTGTACTTAATTGGCATAAACAGAAAAATAACCTGTCATGACATTAACCGCTGTTTCTATCGCATTTTCATCGGGATTCAGCTTAGCATGATGAAGCCCATGTTCAGAATCAGCGCCGAGCCAGAACATGAAGCCGGGATATTTTTTCAGCATATAGCCAAAATCCTCCCCAGTCATTGCTTCTTTTGCTTCAATTACAGTCGCCAGTTGATGTTCAGCAACAAAAGACATAAATTCTTCTGTTAATCCGCTCGTATTGTAAACTTGGTGATAGACAGACGGATATGTCACTTTTCCTTTGCAGCGGAATCCGATTTCGATTCCTTTCACTACATCTTCAATCCGTTCCTTTACTTGTTTCATCGATTCTTCAGAAAGCGTGCGGATCGTGCCTTCCAGGTGGGCCGTTTCCGCAATGATATTTTGTGCCGAGCCTCCGGTAATGGTACCAACTGTAATAACAGCACTGTCTAGCGGATCTGTGTTTCTAGAGATAATCGTTTGCAGCTGGGTGACAAGTGTACTTGCTGCTACAACCATATCCTCAGCCAAATGCGGATATGCCGCATGTCCCCCTTTGCCTTCCAGATCGATGACTAGCTCTGATGTATTCGCAAATAGAAGGCCGCTTTTTGTCGCAATGGTGCCTACCGGAAGCTCTGGAGCAATATGAAGGGCAGTGATGAAATCAGGCTGCCATTTTTTTAATACATCGCTCTCAAGCATTGGTTCCGCACCGCCAGGCCCTTCCTCTGCCGGCTGAAACAGAAAAAGCAAATCATGTTTGACTGGGTGGTGAACAAAATGATCAATAATGCCGAGTGCAATTGTCATATGCAAATCGTGACCGCAGGCGTGCATGTTGCCGTGATGCTCTGATGCGAATGGAAGACCAGTTTGCTCTTCTATAGAAAGCGCATCGATATCCGCTCTGTATGCCAGCATTTTTTCCGGCGCCGTCCCGTTCACTTTTACAAAAAGCCCTGTTCGCCATTTCTCAATTTCAATTCTGTCTTGCGGATATTGTTCCAAGACATGTAATAAATACTGCTGGGTTTTGAACTCCTGAAATCCAAGCTCCGGTATACGATGCAGATCTCTGCGAATTGCGATGAGCTCCTCTTTCTTCATTTCTATTCCTCCTGCCTATACGAATAAGGCGTGGATATATTATCCACGCCTTTTTTATCAAACTTTTCCTTACAGCTGGCGTAATTCCTGCTTGATTTCAGTTTTGCCTTTTGTTTTTTCATCAATGTCTTTGATTTTTTTAGCTGGTGTGCCTGCAACGACAGTGTATGGCTCAACGTCGTTTACCACGATCGCGCCCGCAGCAACAACAGCTCCTTTACCTACTGTTACGCCTTCAAGCACAACAGCATTTGCGCCGATTACGACGTCGTCTTCAATCACAACCGGTTTAGCGGATGGCGGCTCAATAACGCCCGCAAGTACAGAACCCGCGCCGATATGGCAGTTTTTTCCAACAGTAGCTCGTCCGCCAAGCACAACGTTCATATCAATCATTGTGCCTTCGCCGATGACTGAACCGATATTAATAGAAGCACCCATCATGATGACTGCGTTATCACCGATTTCAACTTGGTCGCGGATGATCGCGCCCGGCTCGATACGCGCTTTGATGTTTTTAAGATCAAGCATTGGGATCGCAGAATTGCGGCGGTCATTTTCAACCACATAGTCTTCGATTTTGCTTTGGTTTTCTTCGATTGCTGTTTGGATTTCGCTCCACTCACCGAAAACGACACCAGTGTTTCCGTTGATAAAAGCTTTCGCAGATTCGCCGAAATTGATTCCTTCCAGCTCACCTTTCACGTAAACCTTTACAGGTGTTGATTTTGTACTATTTTGAATAAATGAAATAATTTCATTTGCGTCCATCATTTTCATATGTATAGTCCTCCTCCTGATTTTCTACCTCATTACTGTATCAAAGGAAAGATACAAAGACAAGAAAAAAAGGAACAGCCGTTTTAGCAGTTCCCAGTGAGTGATCAGACAGCGCATCCGCTTTTCTTTGCGAATTGTCTCCCAAAGTTTATTAATTCTTCCTCTTCGTCACCTTCTGGATTATTTTCGATTTTTACCGAAGGCAGCACAATGTCGCCACCGCATTCTTTTATTTTTGATTCGAGCGTATCAACCGCTCCGCAGAAAAATTCATATGCTGTATCACCAGAACCGAATACAGCGCATGTTTTACCGGAAAAATCAATCTCCTCCATGTCTTCAACAAGATCTAAAAATTCATCAGGCAGATCTCCGTCTCCCCACGTGTAGGTTCCCATTATGACATGGTCATAATCGGTAAACAGCTGGGCATCATCAATATCCATTGCTTCGAAACGGTCTACTTCTGCTTCCGCCTCCTGAAGCCCCTTTTCAATTAAATCTGCCATTGCTTCAGTGTTGCCTGACATTGTTGCATAAACAAGCAAAATCTTAGCCAATTCCTTGTTCCTCCTCTAATGAATCATTGCTGAAACTTCGTACGGCTGGACAAATTTACATTCATACAAGCCTGCGCAAAAGAAATTCTCTTTCTGATTGGCCACTCTCCATCCATGCCCCTTAATGGTATCGAACCATTTTAACGATCGGGCTTCGAGATCAGCCTGGTAAATTCTCGAAAAACCGTTTTCATCTTGTGTTGTAGTGACATATATAATGCCATCATCCTCTGAAAGATCAAGAAATGATTCTTCTATTCTGATCATGCTGGATTGAATGATGAATTCTTCACCATTCAAAAGATTCCGTACGGTGACAGCACCGTGCTTTCCTTTCACAGAACCCATCGCCGCCACCAGCCAATTTTCATTGAACACGAGCATGGATGCCGTCATCCGGTTTTTTTCTTTTTTGACAACTTGGACAGTGTCACGCTTAATGTCGTAAGCCCAAATGCCGCCAAAATATTCGTGTATTTGCGTGCCGATAAAAAGATTGCCCCCGTGAAGGCATAGCGACCGGATAACAGGGGGATTATGAAATTCGGCAAAAGGTTTGGCTACGCGCCATGAGACACCAAAATCATCCGATACATAAATACAATGCTTACCGTGGGCGCAGACAAACCCGTTGTTTCTGCCGATAATCGCCCACACTGTTGCATTTGTCGGAAAGCTCGACATCGTCCAGGTTTTCCCTTCATCAGCCGAACGAATGACTGTTCCCTTTTCACCAACGCCAAATAAGTAAGGCCCTATGTAGCTGATACAGTGTATCTTACTTTTCAAACGAAAAAGCTTTCTCCAGCCCTGCTCCAAAGAGTAATGAAAAATGCCTTCTCTTTGTACCGCCACAAAATATCCAGAAAACGCCGATGCCGTAACAGCGGTTGCCCCTTTATGAAACATGGATTTTTTCCTTGTTCATATAATCTGCCCATGCAAGAAAACCTCTCGCAAACGCTCGGCAGCTTTCCACATCTTCATCTGTTTCAGGCGCTAATTCAATTTTTAGTGTTTCCTGGTAAACAGCAGCTCCCGCCTCTTGCAGCATGACATTGAACAAATTCACCGCTTCGCAAAACTTTGGATAAGAATAATCGCCAGACCCGAAGCAGGCTGTTTTTAAACCATTAAGCTGAATCTGTTTGACCTCTTCGAAAAAATCCTCCGCTTCGTAGGGCAAATCGCCGTCCCCCCATGTATAGGTGCCAATCAGTACATAATCATAGGAGGTTAAACAAGACGCATCCATATCATCTATCTCGACACAATCGATATCCAACTCATATTCCTGAAGCGTATCTTTTATTATGAAGGCAATGTCTTCTGTATTTCCTGACATGCTGGCATATGTAATCAAGGCTTTAGCCATGTTATCATCCCATTAGTTGATAATGATTTTCAATATCATATGTATCACTTTAAATGATAATGATTTTCATTGTCAACAGATAAATAAAAAAAAGACAGCACCTCGCTGTCTTTAAAATGGATTTTCCTGATCCAGCATATCCTTTATCACTTGTACAAAAGCTTGAACTTGTTTCAGTTCAAAGGCAGGCTCATAGCCTAATAACCATGTATCCCGACCGATCGGATGCCCTTTCATGTCTAAAAGAGGCATTTTATTCACTTTATCTTCATTTTGAAGGGTAACAGACGGCAAAATGGCATAACCGATTCCGTGCAGCGCCATCTGTTTGCACGTTTCAATCTGATCAACCAATATCGTCTGTTTCGGCGACGTTTTAAATTTTTGATGCCACCAGTGCTGAATTTCCTGAAAATAAGTGCTATCACTTTTAAACTGGATAAACGGCCGTTCTGTATGGGCAATATCTTCGATGCAGGAAATTTCAGTATCCACTAAATACAGATGATCTGTCATTAAGTAATCTTTGCGCCCCTTCCACTCAGGGTTGCCTCTTATAATGCCGATATGAACCTGATCCTCATACAAGCTTTTCAGCATTTCGCTGCTCCACCCGGTTATGAGCGAGATCTTTGCATTCGGATACTTTTCAACATACGTCTTCAGGACTTTAGGGAGCCAATGCTGACCGATTATGGAGGCGACGGCAAGCTTCAATGTGCCGTGAATTTCACCTTCAAGCTCGTCAATATTTTCTCTTATTCTTTCCTGCTCTAATGTCACATCATTCGCAAACTGAATGATTTTCTCACCGGCGGGCGTTACCGTTAATCCTTTTTGAGATCTTAAAAAGATTTTTTTTCCCCACGCCTTTTCAATGGTTTGTAAGCGCTGAGATAAAGCCGGCTGAGATACAAAAAGCCGTTCTGCCGCCTTTCTCATATTTAATTCCTCAGCTAAAACTACGAGCATATGAAGCTCTTGAAGCTGCATGTCGTCCTCCTTTTTGTTATCAATAAGTTTTTCTTATCTCCCATTCTAATAAAATCTTAGTTTCTTATTCAAGCCCTATTCTCGTTTAAATTATGTATGCGCTTTCTTTTTCGCTCTGCCTATATAATAAAAATAGGCCGTACAGCCTACTTATTCAACGAGCGTATATGCTTATTCAATTCCTTTAAAACGACTCTTCTCGTAAAAATCCCTTCAAATACCTGCTCGTCATTTTCAACACAGACAAATCCGTTATTAATGACCATGCCGAATCCCTTCATAATCGGATCATTGATATGAAGGCGCGGAATGTCGGTCAGCATGACTTCCTCAACAGTGATTTGGTCAAGCTTTTCAAACTCAATTCGCTCAAGTCCAAAAATACTGTTCATGATCATATTTGTCCTGATTAAGCCATGTAAACGGTAGGAAGGATCCAGAACCGGGATGGCAGTGTATCCGGTTTTTGTCAATACTAATAATGCGTGCTCAAGGTTATTTCCGACTTGCACGTGCGCTACTTTGTCCGCCTCAATCATAAATTGTCCGACTGTTGCCTCAAGAAGTTGATCTGATTGTAAGCTTATCATGTTTTCGACCCCTTTTCATTTTCATCATCAATACATTCCCTATATTGCAATAATATAAACTTTATCAGTATTTGTCGAAAAGTTTCCTTTCAATAAAAAAGATACTCTTTGTGGAGTATCAATTATAGGGTGTCCCATTAATTTTCAAATCGAAATCGGTCGTATAGCGTTACAAGTTTTTTGTAGGTGGTTCCGTCAACGTTTTTGGTCCCTGTCTCTATATCGTTGATCTCACTGCTTAATAGCTCGATGGCATACTCATGGTTGATCAGGATATTCAGCAGAAGTTTTTGTTCTTCTTCTGTAAATCGTTCACCGATAAGACTCATTCGCAATCAGGCCCCCTGTTTTATACTGAATACCTCTGAAAGCAAGACAACTTACTTTCAGCTCTACCGCTAGAATAAGTAATCAGATAACAAACGGCAACCGCATAATTCGACATTTACCTTGGCTTTTTCAGCCAAATTATTTTGTGAAACGATTTGCATAGCTGAAGGCAGTGTATGAATCCGGCTTTATTTTGGCCTCAATCCCCATGGAGGTAATACGTCCAGTCATTTCCTGGATCAGATCTTTTGTAAGCCCTTTTTTCCCAATATCCAAGTGAACTTCAAAGGTAAGATCCGCCCCCTCACCGGTAAAGGGCAGGAGCAGATCGGTAATATCCATTAAGTGTCCATCAAGAATATGAGCGGCCGTTTCTTGGCTGTACGCCGTTTCTAACGAAATCTTCTCCCGAAGGCTATGTATGGGTCTGTCGACTGTATGATTTTTCAAGCAGCCCCAAGCTCCCTTGCCTGTACGATGCAAATGCAATGCGGTAATAAACTTTGTGTAATCGCGGTAAACCTGTGAATCGGTTCCGATCGATAACACATAAGAAGAACGGGGGTCCTTTTGAACAAAGGCTTTAAGCCGTTCCATCACATCTTGAAAGGTCATCTGTGCTTCTGAAAGATTATAAAACAGAAAAGAATCAGCCATCACGACACTCCTTTTCAAGGATTTACAACCATGAAACAAGTATGTTCCTTACCGTTTATTTCGATTACTTTTGCAAAGGCGGAAGCTTGTTCCCCCTATTTCAGGAATCTTACTGAAGAAGTTCAAAGATTTCGATGGAAACCATGTCGATATTATCAAACGGATATGTGTTAGGTTTTTCACCCTTTTGGAAAACCGTCAGTTCAAACGTTTGATTTTTTTCGAAATATTTAACACTGCATATTTTCTCACCATTCACTTCGAAATAGCGCTGCATTGGCTCGTTAGCCGCTTCCGCTGTTTCTTGCAGACTTTGCAGCCGTGTGATGATACCCATTAATTGTGACATTCTAAAAAAAGACTCCTTTCAAAAAGCAACTTCAAATCAACAAGTATTTATTATAATACAAGTTCTATTGAGCATCATACCATAAAGTCGGACAGGATGGCATTTTCACTGCTGAATTTAAGCAAAGAAAAAAAGTGAAAAAAACGATTTTTCTTTAGTTTGAGGCTTTTTTTGAATGTCATGCACACAATTATAATTTTTTTCGAATCTTTGGCAGCATTAAGAATGCCTTTTTGCAACTTTGTCAAAACCTTCTTTTGAATTTTATGGTGAAGTCCCGCGTGGCCATAATCAATGGGAGTCATGCTGGATAGAGGTAAACAACGGAACTGAACACCCGTGCAGCAGTGTCAGGGGTGTTCGGCACTGAATGTTTCTCCCCGTGTTAAACGTTTACCACTAGTTAGGTTTATTGTTTCATTGGATTGTCCTATGCTTTGACAAATAAAAAACTTGGCGGGGGTAGCGCCAAGTTTTTTCGGCTCTTGATCTGATAGAGGGGTTGGGGAACAGAGAGTAGCTTCTCTCTATAATTAAATGATAATGATTCTCAGTATCAATGTCAATCGTTTTTTGATATTTTTTTCAATTCATAAAAAAAAAAAACGGCCTTTCAGCCGTTAAATCAGTCCGTCCTGCTCATATAAATAAGAATAAGGCAAGTCTATAAATAAATACATCTGATCATCCATCGGATATGAAAACGTTCTGATCATTTCACCTGTTTCCAAATCACTGTACAGATCACTGAAAAAACCTTTTCTGAGATTTCTCATTCTCATAATGTTCTCCAGAAAATAAGGGCGCCAGCTCCAGTTCTTTTCCGCATATTCCGGCTGATAAATCCATTCTCCATCTTGCTTAAACACATTTCCCGTCAGCTGATCGCCTTCTTCATCACACATGTAAATCCTGAAGCTGCAATCTGTCAGCTCTTCCGCCAGCTTTTTAATAAAGTCATCATCAGAAGACAGATTGTTTTTTCTCAAAGAGGTCACAGCCTGATGCACTCGTTTGTAAAACTGTTCAGAGTGCTCATAGACGGTCTCCAGTTTCTTTTTCTCATGTGTGATAAATTGGTGAAATTCAGTTTTAAGTCTTTGTTTTAATACATCTCTCTCTAGAAACGTTTCAGATGGAGACACCAAGTAATAGCCCTGAAAATAACGGCCTCCGTTTCTCCAGGCGTACTGTAGCTGGAAGTTCGCCTCAATGTCTTCATACAATAGCGCCGCACCGATTTTTCTTGCTAATAAAGATATGCTGTACAGCACATGCTCATATGACGGTGACGGCTGTGACACTTTCAGCGCCTGCAAATCGATTTTTAACAGATCTGGTGAGAGCAGCGCGATTCTGTCCAAGTTGCTGCTTTCTTTTCCGATGTTGTCAACTGCGATTTTAATTCCGTATGTACGATAGTATGCAAGCATATGGTAGAGCTGCTCAATATCCCCTTCAAAATTGTGCTCTGTAATTTCAAGAACAAAACGGTGGAGTTCGATTCCCTTCGCTTCATATTCTTTCAGAAGCTCCAGAAAGCTTTCACCATGATCCAGCATCAGCAGATTGGCATCCTGATTCATAAAAATCAGCAGATCAGAATCCGCCTCTAAAAAGCGGTCAAGAGCCTGGCGGATAATTCTGTTATCAACCTCTAGTTTATATTCTTCGGGTATCCCCGCATCTAAAAAGAAGGGCCCGAGACTTTGGATTTCTGAATCTGCCAAAATTCGTCCAAGCACCTCATATCCGACAACCTTCTGCTCCTCGGCACTAAAAATCGCCTGGTAATATGGAAGGACATCATCAATGTTCGTTAAAATATCAAGTGGATCCAACATGTTATCACCTGCTTCTCTATCTTTGTCTGATTATACCACATTGAATCCAAAGATTAATATTCTTTAAAACGGATAAGGATTCAGCCATTGCCCCCCGTCCATTGTGATACAATCCCCGTTTATATAGGATGCTTCATCAGAAAGCAAAAACGCTGCCAAAGCGGCGATTTCCTCCGGTGTGCCCAATCGGCCGAGCGGCACACTGTTCATCGTGCGGGCCATCGCTTTTTCCGATTCAAATAGCTTCTCCGCACCGCCTGTTCGTTCAATCGGTCCGGGGGCTATCGCGTTTGTACGAATGCCGTATTTGCTCCCCCATTCAACGGCCAGCGTTCTTGTCAATGACAATACCCCCGCTTTGGCTGCAGCGGAATGAACGACCCCCGCTCCCGCTCCCCAAGCGTACGTGGCTGCCATATTTAAAATGACACCCTGCTGCTTCTGGTCAATCCAATGCCTTGCCGCTGCTTGGCTGCAAAAAAATGTGCCGTTTAAAACAATCTCAATAACGGCTTTCCATCCATTGGGCGTCAGCTTTTCTGCCGGACAAATAAAGTTTCCGGCCGCGTTGTTAATCAGCGCGTCAAGCCGGCCAAAGGCTTTTACCGCTTCTTTAATCATGTCTGAAGCGGCGGAATCGGAACGGACATCCATTTGAAAACAAGCGACCTGTCCCTCAAAGGTCTGAATTTCTTTTTTTGTTTCCTCAAGTGCCTCATGGTTCCTCCCTGTCACCATAACGTGCCACCCTAATTCAGCCTGTTTTTTTGCCATCGCTTTTCCCATGCCGCTTGACCCGCCGGTAATAATTACCGCCTTTTTTTCCATGTTTATCCCCCCTATTGTGAATGAGTATTCATTCAATAATATTCTATCATTATATCCCTGCCTCTGTCAGCACATGCTCATATGAGATTTTTATCAGATACAGATGATATAATAGAAAAACTCTATTAAAGGTTGGTTTGAAATGAAAAAGATGTCCAGAAGACAATTTCTAAAAGGAATGTTCGGCGCTCTTGCTGCCGGGGCTTTAACGGCCGGCGGGGGATATGGCTATGCCAGGTATCTCGAGCCGCATATGATCGAGACAACCGAACACACAATAAAAAGCTCTCTCATCCCGCACGGATTTGACGGTTTTAAAATCGTGCAGTTCAGCGATGCACACTTGAGTGATTACTTTACTCTCGAAGATTTAAAAACTGTCATTCTTACAATTAATGAATCTAAACCTGATCTCATTGTTTTTACAGGTGATATTATCGATAATCCTGATACGTACCAGCACCACCAGGCAGTCATTCCATTATTGAGAAAGCTTAATGCTCCCTTCGGCAAGCTTTGTATTTACGGCAATCATGATCACGGAGGCTATGGAACTGCCGTTTACAAAAGCCTGATGACGGCCGGAGGTTTCACGGTATATCGCAATGGCTATCAAACATTGTCACTCGCAGATGGCAGCAAAATCGAGATTGCTTCGCTTGATGACTTAATGCTGGGAAACCCAGATTATGAAGGCACCCTTTCAAGGCTGAGCGACAGACTTTTTTCCATTCTTCTCGTCCATGAACCTGATGCGGCCTTGAAAACAACAGATTATCCCGTGAACCTTCAGCTTTCCGGCCATACACACGGCGGCCAGATTCAGCTGCCTTTTTACGGACCGATTATTACGCCTCCATATGGAAAAGTCTACACAGAGGGAATGTATCAAACGGGCAGCACTCATATTTACGTAAACCGAGGCCTCGGGATGACCAGGCTGCCTTTGCGGTTTCTGGCCAAGCCTGAAATCACTGTCTTCACCTTAAAAAGCACAAATTAATGTAGCAGGATGGGCTCCTCATCAATACTTATAAGTAAAAAAGGAGGATGAGGAAACTGCTTACGTACCAGGTGAAGCAAGGTGATACACTGAACAGCATCGCGGCTGATTTCAGAATCAGCACGGCTGCATTACTCCAGGCTAATCCGTCACTGCAGGCAGGGCTCACCGCAGGACAGTCCATAGTCATCCCCGGACTGCCGGACCCTTATACAATTCCGTATCATATCGCAGTCTCAATCGGAGCGAAGACCCTTACGCTGTTCCTAAATAATCGGGTAATGAAAACCTATCCCATCGCCGTTGGTAAAATACTAACGCAAACGCCTACTGGCGAGTTTTACATTATTAACCGCCAGCGCAATCCCGGCGGCCCATTTGGCGCTTATTGGCTGAGCCTTTCAAAGCAGCACTACGGAATACATGGGACGAATAATCCCGCTTCGATTGGTAAGGCTGTTTCTAAAGGCTGCATTCGCATGCATAACAAAGACGTGATCGAACTTGCTTCAATTGTGCCAAACGGAACAAGAGTCACGATTAACCGGTAATGTTTTCTTATTTGTTTCAAAAACAGGCGGTTTATAATATGATAAAGTGGGACCTTTAGGGTAAGGAGCGTTTTTATGGATATATTTAAAAATCGTAATTTTGTTCGTCTATTTTTCGCAGCACTCGCTTCTCAAATGGGCACGACAGTAGGCAACATGGCCTTTGCTTTTTTTTTGCTGGACCGATTCAGCAGCCAGCCTTCATATACGACCTTGGCGGAGCTGATGTATTCTCTTCCGACCATATTTGTATTTCTGATCGTGGGAGTCGTCGCGGACCGGTTTGACAGAAAAAAGGTGGCAGAAAATTGTGATTGGATCAGAGCAGGCCTGACTGTCGTGCTTTTTTTCACTTTATTTACCGGCAATATTCCTCTTGTTTTTTGTATCTTATTTATCAGAAGCGCTGTAACAAAGTTTTTCTTTCCGGCAGAAAACAGTTTGGTACAAGCCATTCTGCCGAAGGAGCATTATGCGAAAGCGGCAGGGCTTAATCAGATGCTTTTTAGCATTTTTATGGTGTTTGGAGTCGGTATAGGCGCATTTATGTACAACACCATCGGTATTGAAGGCGCCATTATTCTTGATTTTGTCAGCTTTATCATTTCCGGGCTGCTCATCCGCAGCTGCCGGATTCCAAAAGAAGCCCGACAGCCAAACGGTGCATTCAGCTGGAGAAAGACTTCTGTTAAGGATTCAATAAATGACTTTAGAGAAGGCATCCTCTATATTTTAAAAAACAAATTGCTGGCATCTCTTATTTTTGGCTTCTTTATTTTTGGATTTGTCAATGGAGGATTCGCCGTATTGCCGATGTTTACAATGAAATATGGATTGGCGCCTGACCGTTATGAGTGGCATACGTCTGTATTTACGATCGCACTCGGGTTTGGGCTGCTGGCAGGCAGCGTAATCGGCACGATCATCTCTAAAAAAGTGAAGCCGCACTTTTTAATGTCGATACCGATTTTCATTGCAGGTTTGCTGATCTTCGTCCTCGGCTACACCAATATTTTATGGGTGTATTACGCGGCAGCTTTTGCACTGGGAATGTGCATCGGACCGATCAACATTGCAATCGGAGGCTGGATGCCCAAAATTGTTCATCCAAAACTGATGGGACGTGTAAGCGGCATGCAGGACCCTTTTATGATGTTTGCACAGTCTTTGACACTTGGCTTAGTCGCGCTGTTATTCCCTAAGTTTGTTTCAAACATTGATTATCTTTATTACGGCATGGGTGTTATTATCCTGCTCGTTTTTATTTTTTATTTTATTGCACTGCCAAAATACAGTGCTCAGGCTGTGGAAGTGAATGTTCAGGAAGCATTTCAAGAACAGCCGAAAAAGAAGGCAAGATCTGTATAATGCAGGTTAAAAATGCGCTTTTTTTCTTAGAAAAAAGCGCATTTTTACATTCAATATTTGCATTTCAACTTTAAAAAAGTATAATCTAAACATATAGAAATTGATAAGAGCAAAGGAGAGAAATAATGGACGACCATGCATATACGAAAGATCTGCAGCCAACCGTAGAAAATCTTTCAAAAGCAGTTTACACTGTGAACCGCCATGCAAAAACCGCCCCCAACCCTAAATACCTATATCTGCTGAAAAAACGGGCTTTGCAAAAGCTTGTCAAAGAAGGTAAAGGAAAGAAAATAGGGCTTCATTTTTCAAAAAATCCAAGGTTCAGCCAACAGCAATCGGACGTGCTTATCTCAATCGGAGACTACTATTTTCACATGCCTCCAACTAAAGAAGACTTCGAACATCTTCCGCATTTAGGTACACTTAATCAATCGTACCGAAATCCTAAAGCTCAAATGTCTTTAACAAAAGCGAAACACCTATTGCAAGAATATGTCGGCATGAAAGAAAAGCCGCTAGTGCCAAATCGCCAGCAGCCAGCTTACCATAAACCGGTCTTTAAAAAACTTGGCGAGAGTTACTTTTAAAATAAAAACAGCCGTGCCTCTTTCTGGCAACGGCTGTTTTTATTTATTCAATAACATACGTATCCACTTTTTTAATCAAATCACTGATCTCAGGCTTGCTGATTTGCTCATCTGCGCCTACAACTTCGCCGCGGTGACGCAGATCATCCGTAATTAACGATGAGAAAATCATAACCGGCACATCTGAGCTTTTCGGATTTTCCTTCAGCAGCTTTGTGAGCCTGTGTCCGTCCATTTTTGGCATTTCAATATCAGTGATGATCATATCAATCTGTTCTGATAAATCAGTTTCGTTTTCAGCAAGGTTCATAATGTATTCATATGCCTCTTTTCCATTTTCAAACGAAGCGATGTTGTTGTACCCTGCTTCTTTTAATTCATCCTGCAAGAGGCGCATCAAAAGCGGTGAGTCCTCTACAATGATAAGCTTTTTATCAGTTCTTCTTTCATCGAAGCCCTCGGTATGCATATTATACGTGTCAACACCTGAATCTGATTCAATGTCATAAATAATTTTTTCATAGTCAGGCAAAAAGATCATCAGGTCTTCGAGCTTAATAATCCCGGTAAGGTGCCGCTCCATTCCTTGATTTAACGATGTCGGCTTTTCAATCGCTTCCCAGGATACTCTGTGAATTTGAGAAACAGAGCCGACATGAAAAACAATTTTCCGTTTATTAAATTCAGTCACGATATATTTCTCATCTTTTGATCCTTCAGGCTCTACTCCAAAAAATGAGAAGAGACTGATCACAGGGAGGATTTCTCCTCTGAGTTTAATCATTCCTTCTACATGCTGATGGGAGTGAGGCACTGATGTCACCTCGACAGGCTGAATAATTTCTCTTACCTTCATGACGTTAATTCCGAAAGCATTTTCACCCACGCCAAACTTCACAATTTCTAATTCATTTGTACCAGAATCCAATAAAATTTCGTATTGTTGTAACGACAATTCAATCCCTCGCTATTCGCATTCAGTATTGTACTGTATATATCGGCGTAATTTGTAAAAAGTGAATGGCAGCTCTTCAAAATCAAATTCCGAAGGCAACAAGCCGCGTTCCTCAAAAAAGAAACTTTTTTCCTAATAACCATTGACTTTCCAACTAACAGTGATAAAATAGTCAAGGATTTTTCCAAAGAAGGGTGTAAATAATGGGTACCTTAGTAATATTTAAAGAAAACGAAATGACTGTTTTAGAGGATATCAGTGAAGAAACTTACCTGAATATGAAGAAAGAATCAGCTGACCTTCAAGAAGAGCATCCTCCGTATCTGATTTGGCACGAAGACCTTCATTTTGATTATGGCTATTAATGAAATTGGCACATATAAACAATAATAGAACATGATACAATAAAGACAATCAAATCGCTGGTTGTCTTCTTTTTTTCTGAAAAGAAAGGTATGTTTAGAAAAAAGGCGCATACAATCGAAATATATCAGTTAAAAAGGTGACAAATGATCAGCTAGTGGTAAAATAGGATAAACTCATTATATTTGTTAAGGTGATGAATTATGGAACATTTGCTGAATCCGAAAGCAAGAGAGATCGAAATTTCAGGAATACGCAAATTCTCGAATCTTGTAGCCCAACACGAAGACGTCATTTCACTTACAATCGGCCAGCCTGATTTTTTCACACCGCATCATGTGAAAGCTGCCGCAAAAAAAGCCATTGATGAAAACGTGACGTCATATACTCCGAATGCCGGCTACCTGGAGCTGAGACAAGCTGTGCAGCTTTATATGAAGAAAAAAGCGGATTTCAACTATGATGCTGAATCTGAAATTATCATCACAACAGGCGCAAGCCAAGCCATTGATGCTGCATTCCGGACGATTTTATCTCCCGGTGATGAAGTCATTATGCCAGGGCCTATTTATCCAGGCTATGAACCTATTATCAATTTGTGCGGGGCCAAGCCTGTCATTGTTGATACTACGTCACACGGCTTTAAGCTTACCGCCCGGCTGATTGAAGACGCTCTGACACCCAACACCAAGTGTGTCGTGCTTCCTTATCCGTCAAATCCTACCGGCGTGACTTTATCTGAAGAAGAACTGAAAAGCATTGCAGCCCTTTTAAAAGGCAGAAATGTCTTCGTATTGTCCGATGAAATATACAGTGAATTAACATATGACAGACCGCATTACTCCATCGCAAACCATTTGCGGGATCAAACAATTGTCATTAACGGCTTGTCAAAATCACACAGCATGACCGGTTGGAGAATTGGATTTTTATTTGCACCGAAAGACATTGCAAAGCACATTTTAAAGGTTCATCAATACAATGTATCGTGCGCCTCATCCATTTCTCAAAAAGCCGCGCTTGAAGCTGTCACAAACGGCTTTGACGATGCATTGATTATGAGAGAACAATACAAAAAACGTCTCGACTATGTTTATGACCGTCTTGTTTCCATGGGACTTGACGTAGTTAAACCGTCCGGTGCGTTTTATATCTTCCCTTCTATTAAATCATTTGGAATGACTTCATTTGATTTTAGTATGGCTCTTTTGGAAGACGCTGGTGTGGCACTCGTGCCGGGCAGCTCATTCTCAACATATGGTGAAGGATATGTAAGGCTGTCTTTTGCATGCTCAATGGACACGCTGAGAGAAGGCCTGGACCGTTTAGAATTATTTGTATTAAAAAAACGTGAAGCAATGCAGACGATAAACAACGGCGTTTAAGCCGTTGTTTTATTTTTTGGAAATGAAATTTTAAACGCTGTGCCTTTTTCAGGATGGCTGTCCACATGTATAACTCCCTGATGGTTTTCAATGATATTAAATGTCACCATTAATCCAAGCCCCGTACCTTTTTCTTTTGTTGTTAAAAATGGCTCTCCAATCCGGTTTAGTACCTTTTCAGGTATACCTTCCCCTTCGTCTTTGACAGTAACATGAACAGAATGCTCATCTTCGGTTATGATAATGTCTACTGTTCCCCCATCAGGCATTGATTCAACTGCATTTTTGATTAAATTAATGAATACCTGCTTTAATTGGTTTTGATCCCCGTTTATATAAATGCTGTCTTTTTCATAACTTGTTCTGATAAAAATGCCATTTAAATTCGCCTGCGTTTCTAACAGGGCTGAAACCTCACCAATTAATTTTTTCAAGTTCAAATATTCTTTGACAGCATTTTGCTGAGGTTTCGCCAGCATGAGCAATTCACTGAGTATTAATTCGATACGGCTGAGTTCAGAAAACACAATATCAAAGTAATGTTCGTTGCCTTCCATTGTCGGTTTCATCAGCTGTAAAAATCCTTTGATCGCTGTAAGAGGGTTGCGGATCTCATGGGCGATTCCCGCCGCGAGCTGCCCTGCGATTGATAATTTTTCCGATTTCAGCATCAATTCTTCTGTTTGTTTTCTCTCTGAGATATCCCGAAGAATGACCTGGACGGCCGCTTCACCAAAAAAGGTCGTCGGAATGCAGACCATCTCCGTATAGATGACCCTGTTCTGAAAGGTGAACCAGGATTGCTTGACAATTTCAGATTCTGTTTTTTGCTCGGCGATGTTTTGGATTCTCTCTTTTACATCCTCGTGATCGCAAGGATGCAGCTGATCGTATATGTTTTTGCCAATTAAATCCTCATATGTAGCCGCTTCAAACAGGGAAATTCCCGATTCATTCATAAACACCCATTTTCCATTGTGAATCACCGCAATGGTATCAATGGAATTTTGAATCAGCAGCTGATATCGTTCACGGCTTTTTTGCAGGATGGTTTGGAATTTTTTCCTTGAAGAGATATCGATCAGCAGCAGCTCAGCCTGCTGGTTTTTGTAGACGGTCGGGGATGCTTTCACTTCTAAATGAACAGGTGTGCCATCAAGCCTTTTCCACGTCTGTTCAATCATTCCGACTTCCATTCCTTTTTGCATTCGTATAATCCTGTTTTTCACGATATCATGATATTCTTCTTCAATAAATTCATAGGACCATTTTCCAATAATAGCATCCTTGCTTTTTGCTCCCAGCATTGAGAGCATCGCGCTGTTTACATAGACGATCTTGCCTTTGACACTGATGCATAGCGGACTCGGGAGATTTTCAACCAACCGTTCATAATCATCCGTTATATATGTAGTCGATTCCGGGCTTGCAGGTTCGATTTCATGTTTTTCGCAGTTTAGGGATTGATGGCCTGTTTCTTCTTCAAGAACCTTCATTTTCAAAATGATTTCCCGTTCTGTCCGCTCAGCTCTTGTCGTAACAATTTCTACCGCAGCCTCCACCCACACAATCGTATGATCTTTTTTAATAAAACGAAAGGTGCACGGCATCAGATGATGTTCATTATAAAAATAGCTTTCAACCAAAAATTGGTCTTCCTCATGCAGAAACGTTTTGAGGAATGATCCGATCATCTCTCCTTGGAGATAGCCCAAATGCAGTTTGGAGTTGGCAGATATATAAATGATGCGTCCATTAGAGGCCAAGACTGCATGAATATCGGTTTTTGTTTGAAGTGGTTTAACATGCTGCGTATCCTGTTCCACAGAATCCCTCCTTTGCATGATCATCGTGTTTCGACATATACAGATTGACTTTTACCTAGTATGATTCGCTAGAAAATGAGTATTCTCCTTCTATTCTTATGGTGAACGTCAATTTTTGAATAAAAGAAAGGGCACACAATCTTTTAGTTGTGCACCCTGTTTTTTATTTTTTACTGTGTTTTTTTTCGAGCTCTGCGTAGGCGTGGATAGCTCTTTTGGCAATAATTTTATTGATCTTATCATCATCATTTACTGATGGAACAACAACACTAAAAGCCACTTTTGGATTTTTCGATGGGTAATAGCCGACAAAAGTCAGATTGTATGTTTTTTTCCCCCACCAGTTGCGATTCGTGCCGTAGTAAAATGTTTCCGCTGTTCCCGTTTTCCCTGATACATCTTCTGTAAACGTATTTTTAGCTGTCCCTGAAGTGGTAACTAGCTTCATTCCAGTCTTCACCTGCTGAATGTCACTTTCTGAGTTGTTAATTTTGTTGAGAATGTTTGGCTTTCTTTGTTCAATGGTCTTCCCAAGGCCTTCTTTTTTGCTGGGCTCATGAACACTTGTAACAATTCTTGGCTGAATGCGGTACCCCCCATTGGCAATTGATGAGATGTACTGTGCCATTTGAAGCGGTGTATATGTATCGTATTGTCCAATGGCCAAGTCTAAAATTAACCCCCCTACCGCATCAGGTGTAGTTTGCATTCCGGCTGATTCCTGCGGAAGATCGATACCTGTCTTTACTCCCAGGCCAAATTGGCTGTAGTAATTTCTCATTTTGTTTAAATCCTTCTGGTCAGCAGGAAGAGGTCCATGCGGCTTGTATGTGACACCGGCAATGTGCATGGCAACATTAAACATATATACGTTTGAACTTTTTTGCAGAGCGGTTAATTCATTGATGGTTCCCATGTTCATGTAGGATTTCTTCGGTTTGTTACCGTATCCTGCTAAATAAAGAGGTGTATCAACAAAATATTTATAATGCGGGATTCCGTCCTGATAGCCGGCTAGCACGGTGGCCCCCTTTACTGCTGATCCCATTTCATATTGGGTGGTAAATGCCCCTATCGCATAATCTTCAATTTTGTTGGTTTTTAAATCTATCTTTTTCCCTGCCATTGATAAAATATCGCCGTTATTCGGGTCCATCATTACGGCAAAGGCTCTGTCAAGCATGTAATTTCCGCGTGCACGGCTGTTTCTTACTTCTTCTTCAATGATCTTTTCTACCTTTGCCTGAAGCTCCATGTCAAAAGAAAGCTGAAGATCGTATCCCCTGCTGCCCTTATCAATGGTTTTTTGGCTGACGACATTTCCTTTATTATCTTCTACGTATTCCACTTTTTCTTTATGCGAATTTAAATATTCTTCATATTGATACTCTAAATAACTTTTTCCCACCCTGTCATTATTCGCATAGCCTCTTGTTAAGTAGAAATCTTTCCGGTCGCTCAGCAGGCCCTGATCAGGTGTCGTGACGCCCCCGAAAACAGAATAAAGGGTTTTGTCATAAGGATATTTTCGTGTCCAATCGTTTACGATATCGATTCCCGGAAGTTCTTCTAAATGCTCAGAAACAATGGAAATTTCATCATATGTTAAGTCATTTTTTGGTCTTTGCGAGGAGTTTTTCTTCTCATCAAGCAGCGCTCCGTTTTTTCCATTGCTATTGCTCTTATTTGGATTCATTGCCTTTACGATTTGAGGTTCGTAAGCATTTCCGCTTGAAAACCTTGTATATATCGCAGCAGTTTCCATTTCTTCGTCATCTTGCTGAATAGCCTTTAATTCTTGATCCGGAACACGCTCTATTTGAAGCTTGTAAGCCTGGTCTCCTTTCAGATTGCTTTCTGATTCCTTAAGCAGAGCGGCGGCTTTTTTCGGATGAGCTGCGATCCAGTAATCACGAAGATCCCTTTCCTTCAAAAATTCGGTATCAATATGAATGAAAGAAGCAAGCCGCTTCGCTGTTTTGATTTTATCTTCTGTTTTTGTGCTAGATGTTGATACATACACAATTTCTGGAACGCTCTGGTTGTCGACAGCAACTTTCTGATTTCTGTCGTACATCTTCCCGCGAGGCGCAGGATAGTAAGCTGTTTTTGCATTTGATTTCTCAGCGTCTTCTTCATGCTGTTCGCCTTCAACAATTTGAACAACCCCGAGCTTAAAAATTAATGCAGTGAATAGAACAAAGACAGCTAGGAAAAAAAGGTTCATTCTGATTGCTCTGTTTCCTTTGCTCTTTTTCTTTGGTTCACGTCCTATTTCAGTCACTTCTGGTTACCCCTCTCAAATCATTCAATATATTTACATATACTGAGATTAATTGTAACATCTTTGTAATAGTTGTTACAGCGAAAAGGAGTAAAAAAAGCTGTCAATATAAAAACACATTAAAATATAACTAACGGTTCAAAAAAAAGGAAGCTATGTAACGGTACGATAAAATCATATATACCGCTGATTCCCTTATTCTTAGTGATTCAACGGATTTACTTTACGAAAATGACAATCTTTATTTGTCAAAGGAAAGTGCTGGAATCTTTATGACAAAAAAGCTATGTTATGATTTTTCTGTAGAAACAAACAACTCTAGGAGGTTACGAACTAATGAAGAAAGCATTTATTTTATCTGCTGCCGCTGCGGTTGGATTATTCACATTCGGGGGCGTACAGCAAGCATCAGCGAAAGAACTCTCCTGCCAGCCTGTGGTTACAGTAAAAACGGGGAACACAGTACAAAACATGTCACTTAACGATGCAGTGAAAAAACTGCATATTAACACAAATATCAAAACGTTAAACGCTGCAAACGAAAAAGAGATTAAGCAGTTTCTTCAAAAACATGCGAAGCAATCTAACGTGAAAGTTCAGGATGTTCAAAAGACAGAAACGGCCAAACCTGCACAAAAGACTACTGAAAAAGCAGCTGCTGATCAAAACACTGCTTCTAAAGCACCCGCAACTGCTGAAAAAACAAACACAACAACATCTGCACCTTCATCTGTAAGTGCATACGAGAAAAAAGTTGTTGAACTTACAAATGCAGAAAGACAAAAACAAGGATTAAAGCCGCTTCAAATTGATGAAACGTTAAGCAAATCTGCACGAGCAAAATCTCAGGATATGAAGGACAAAAACTACTTTGATCACCAAAGCCCAACATACGGCTCACCGTTTGATATGATGAAATCTTTCGGAATCAGCTACAAAACAGCAGGTGAAAACATTGCGAAGGGCCAAAAGACACCAGAAGAAGTAGTAAAAGCTTGGATGAACAGTGAAGGACACAGAAAAAACATTCTAAACGGGAGTGTAATATTAACTGTGTAAGTAAGGAATGCGTACGGTTCCTTACTCACACAGTTTTTTATTTGATAGAATAATAAGTATAAAGCTAAAGGAGTGGTTTCAGTGGGGAAATTGAAAAGAGATCCGAACTCCGTAGAATTAGCTAACAAGATTATCGAACAGTATCAGCCTAAATCAGTAGAAGATATGCAAGAAGCATTAAAAGACATATTTGGTCCCATGTTTGAGTCAATGCTAAAAGGTGAAATGAATCACCATTTGGGCTATGAATCCAATGACAAGGGAGAAAAAGAAACAAGAAATAGAAGAAATGGATATGGCAAAAAGATCGTGAAAACAACGGCAGGAGAAGTTGAAATTGCAGTCCCCCGTGATCGTGATGGTTCATTTGAACCGCAGTTGATTCCAAAGCGTAAAAGAGATGTATCCTCTATAGAGGATAAGGTCATTTCGATGTATGCCAGAGGAATGTCACAACGAGACATTTCTTCCACGATAGAAGACATCTATGGCTTTTCTGTATCTCATGAAATGGTATCCGACATTACGGATACTGTACTTCCTAATTTAGAAGAGTGGCAAAATCGTCCCTTAAGTAACTGTTACCCTTTTGTGTTTGTCGATTGTCTTTACACAACCATTCGTAATGACTATGAAACGAAGAAGTATGCCGTTTACACAATACTAGGATATACCATAGAAGGTAAAAAGGACATTCTAGGTTTGTGGTTGAATGAAACGGAAAGTAAACATAAATGGATGCAAATTTTTGATGAAATCAAATCTCGTGGTGTAGAAGATATCTTCTTTCTCTCAATGGATGGCGTTAGTGGTCTGGAAGAAGGAGCACGTGCGATTTTTCCTGATGTGACCGTACAGAGATGTATTGTTCATTTAATTCGAAATTCGATTAAGTATATACCAAGTAAAGACTACAAGCCTTTTACTGCTGCCTTAAAGAAAGTGTATGGAGCTCCAAGCCTTAAGGCTTGTCACAGTGCATTTGAATCTTTTGAAAAGCAGTGGTCTACGTACCCTGGAGCTGTAGACGTATGGAAACGAAACTTTTCTCATGTGGAACAACTTTTCGATTATGGTGGTAATATTCGTAAAATCATGTACACTACAAATGCCGTTGAAAGTATCCACTCTAGCTTTCGAAAAGTCACGAAAAAAGGAGCATTCCCCCATGAGAATGCCCTATTAAAAATATTGTTTTTACGAACAAAAGAATTAGAAAAGAAATGGGATGGTGGACGCATCCAGCAATGGGCTATGGTCATGAATCAACTATTAGTTCATGACCACCTAAAGGAACGTGTGAAGAAATATCTAGAATAACTTACACACTTTTCTTGACAAGCCCTTCTAAACCCTAACTTTACTCACATCGGTGTTGGCTACGTTGAGTCTGGAAGCATCTGGACACAACAATTCATCGGAAAATAATAAAAAAAGATTGCCTGTTTCGTACAGGCAATCTTTTTTTATTTCACCCAAAGCTTATATATACTCTGTGTTCCGCTGTTTTCTTCACCTTGAGCAGCTAGCTTGTCATATAAGGATTTTGCGAGCGACAAGCCTGGCATTTCTTCCCCCATTAATTCTGCTTCCTCTAGTGCAATTCCCATATCCTTAATAAAATGCTTCACATAAAATCCCGGTTCAAAGTTGCCTTGCAGCATACGGGGAGCAAGATTTGACAATGACCAGCTTCCGGCTGCGCCCGTTGTGATGCTTTTCAGAACATTTTCCGGCTCTAGACCTGATTTTTGGGCATAAGCCATCGCTTCAGCAACACCGATCATACCGGCTGCAATTGCAATCTGATTGCACATCTTGGTATGCTGTCCGCTTCCAGCCGATCCTTGATACTGAATATTCTCTCCCATTAAAGAGAAAATCGGCATGCAGGCTTCAAAAGCTTCTTTTTCTCCACCGACCATAATCGCGAGTGTTCCGTTTTGTGCACCGACGTCTCCACCGGAAACAGGAGCGTCTAAAGCGAACAATGCTTTTTCTTTGGCCGCTTCAGCAATCTTCTTCGCAAGCGAAGGCTTAGATGTCGTCATATCAATAAGATATGCGCCTTCTTTTGCGTTTTCAATAATTCCATTGCTTCCGAAATACACTTCTTCAACATCACTGGGATAGCCGACCATTGTAATGATGACATCCGCTTCTTTCGAAAGATCTTTGACCGTATCTTTCCAGATCGCGCCTTTTTGAAGTATGCTTTCTGCTTTTTCTTTTGTCCGGGTGTACACCAAAACAGGGTGGCCGTCATTCAGAATATGTGATGCCATGCTCTTTCCCATCACTCCAAGACCGATAAAACCAATTGTTTTTTTCAAGGTCATTCCTCCCTGATGTTTCGTTTTGATTTTAGTTAAAATTTATCATTTTTCCTTCATTTTTTAGACTACCATATCTATTCATCTTATAACATAAAAAATCCCCAAAACAAATGATGTTTGGGGATGTAATTGGATTACAATGTGAATTTTGCAATTGTGTTCATAAGTTCTTGGCTTGCATGTTTTAGTGTTTCCGTTGAGTGTTTGACTTTATCAAGGGTGACAAGCTGTTCATCGGTTGATGCGTTCACTTCCTCTGCTGCGGCAGCTGATTCCTGTGATATGGCTGAAATGCTTTGAATAGCTTCAGAAATCGCAAGCTGTTCTTCACTCATTCTTTGAATTTCCGCGTAAATGTGATCAATACCTTGTACCAGTGACTGCATTTCTGCAGTTATCGTATTTAATACCTCTCCAGTTTCGTGAATGGCACTGTTTTGTTCATCATTCATTCTGCTTGCCTCAACCATCGCGTGAGAGGCCTCTTTTGTCTCAAGCTGGATAAGCTTCACAGTCTCGCTGATATGCTTTGTAGAAAGGGCTGATTGCTCAGCTAACTTCCGCACTTCATCGGCTACGACGGCAAAACCGCGCCCGCTTTCTCCGGCTCTGGCTGCCTCAATACTGGCATTTAAGGCAAGCAAGTTGGTTTGATCAGATATGTTTGAAATCGCTGTAACGACTTCTTCAATATTCTTAGTTTGATTTTCCAAATCCAGCAGCATCGTTTCAACCTTTTTCGTTTCCATATTGGCTTCGTTTGATTTCATCAGCAGCTGGCCGAGCGCGTCAAGTCCTTTATAGCTTGCATCCTCGGACGATTTTGAACGTTCTTTAATTCCGCCTGCCTCCTCAGCGATTTGCCTGATTTTCGTTGACAGGCTTTCCGATTTTTCATTAATGGTTTCAACTTCAGAAGCCTGTTCCGATGCTCCTGCGGCTACTTCTTCAATCGCTTTTGCAATTTGTCCGCTTGTTTCATTAGTTTCGGCAGAGACAGCCGTTAGTTGTTCAGAGGTGTCAGATACTTTCCCTGAAGAGAGTCTCACTTGCTCAACCATTTCCTTCATATTTTCAACCATCAGATTGAAATCTCTTGTTAAAATACCGACTTCATCCTTAGATTTTGATTCCGCGCGCACTGTTAAATCGCCTGCGGAAACAGCTTTCGTTTTTGCGATCAGCTGCTGTATCGGACCGGTTATCGTTTTGGCCAGGAAGTAGCTGAGAATAATTGTTATGATAAGCGCAAGCAATGATATCCAAAGATTTGCCCGATTCATTTTATCTGAAATCCACATTAATTGATCGGTATCAAATTGCGTTCCGACCTTCCAGCCCGTTTCGCCAATCGTTTGGTACACAACCATTTTTCCATTCACATCTTGTATCCCTTTTTTCTCGGATGCGATGGTTTGCAGTGTTTGATCCTTTGATATATTTTTTCCTTGATTTGACGGATGGGCTAAAAGATTGCCGCTCGTATCAGCTAAAAAGGCAAATCCATTGTAAGGCACCTTTTGTTTATTGACCATACTCTGGATAGCAGAGAGTTTCAAGTCATAGCTGGCAACCCCTATCACTTTTTGCCCGTCTAAGATCGCTTTCGATGCAGTAACAATCATGTCTCCTGTCACGACATCTTTATAAGGTTCCGTCCAAACAACTTGATCCGGGGTTTCAGCTGCAAGCTTATACCATGGTCTTGATGCTGGATCATAATCCTCAGCGAAATCCGCTTTTGGATATGTAAACATTTCTTTTTTTGCGGTGCCTATGTAAGCCATCGCAACATAATCATCGTTATCTTTGATTTGCTTAATGTCATCGTGAAACAGCCGAGCAACTTCTTTACTTGGTTTCGTTACAAATGTATGCGTTAATTCCCCATTAGCCAATCTTGATAACGAAATGGCATAACTCTTTAATTGCAATTCAATATTTTGTTCAAGTGACTGCGTCACGTTTTGAGTTGTATTTTTCCCATCCTCTGTAATCATCGGTTTTAGCGTCAAATAAGAAGACAGCATTAAAAGAACAACTGTGACGATTAACATAATCGAAACAAAAACAGCAATCTTCATGTGAAGTTTTTTAAACAAACCAATCCCCTCCTAATTTCTATATCGGCCCTTTCGTTTGAAAAATGAATAATCAAAAAATAAATTATAAGAAAATCGGAATATATTTACTGAAAATTCAATCTTCGTTATAATGAAACAACATAAGGAGAGTGATGATCATACTAAAACAAATGTATGTGCATGACGGCAGAAAATTTGAGGCTCTGACCATCAGAAACTACACTGAGACTGACATCGAGAGGCTGATTTCTCTTCAAGAAGAATGTTTCCCTCCTCCGTTTCCCCAGGAATTGCTGTGGTCAGAGGACCAGCTTGTCAGCCATATCAAAACCTTTCCGGAAGGCGCTTTATGCGCGCTCATCAATGGCAGAATTATCGGTTCCATGACTGCTCTTATTGTACAATTTGAGCCTGAATCTCCTGATCATACTTGGGCACAAGCAACAGACAACGGATCGATTAAAAATCATGAACCTCATGGAAATACTTTATATGTAGTGGATATTTCTGTTTCTCCTCATTATCGAAAGCTTGGAATCGGAAAATGGCTGATGAATACGATGTATGAGCTGACTGTTGATAAGAGACTGGAGCGCCTTCTCGGCGGCGGCCGCATTCCTTTATATCATAAATACGCACACGAGATCAGCGCTGTTCAGTACGTTGAAGATGTGATGGAAGGCAGGAAAAACGACCCTGTACTGTCCTTTCTCCTCCGTTGCGGGCGTTCACCTATTCGTGTAGTAAGCAATTATGTAGAGGATAAAGAATCATTGAATTACGGCGTTTTGATGGAATGGAAAAATCCTTTTTATAAAAAGAGAGCTGTTGATCACAACAGCCCGTTTAAGTGAAATATTCAATTTTCGCGTTAGGGAAAAAGGTATCAATATAGGATTCAAGTGCTTCTCGAAGTGCATGCTCTTCATCTTTCTGATATATATATTTTCCGATCCCGTAGCGTCCCCATTTATAACGGCGCTTTTCTTCATCTAATTCGAGCTTCGTCTTCGGATAATTTTTCTCTATCACTCGTTTGGCCGGTTTTGTAAAACGGTGTTGAATTAATTCAAACGTTATGTCATGTCTAACGTCCTGCGGCAAAGCAGCATCAAGCTTTTCAAACAGATGTCTGTATCCTTCTTCCCAGCCTTCATGAATATAAATCGGAGCAACAATAAAGCCTAGCGGGTAGCCTGCTTTTGCAACTTTTACTGCCGCCTCTATCCGCTTATCAAGAGGTGAAGTTCCCGGCTCAAAGTTTTTAATCACATAGTCGGCATTAATACTGAATCTGAATCTCGTTTTCCCGTTATGCTTTGCGTCTAATAGGTGATCGACATGATGAAATTTCGTTACAAATCGGAGCTTTCCGAGATCACTTTGACCAAAATGTTCAATGGCGCGCTTCAGCGTGTGTGTCAGATGATCAATTCCTACAATGTCTGACGTACATGATGCTTCGAACCTTGTGAACTCTGGTGCGCGCTCCTTCATATACTTATCTGCCTGATCCAAAATCTCTTCGACGTTTACATAAGTTCTGATATACGGCTTTGATCCCATGGTTGTTTGCAGGTAGCAGTAATGACAATGCCCCATGCAGCCTGTTGCAAACGGAATGGCATATTCAGCCGAGGGTTTGGATGAATCAAACTTTAATGTTTTCCGGACACCGATAACTAAAGTTGATTTCGCATTGCGATATTGCTGAAGATGATTTTTCCCAGGAATATTACGCACCTGATTGTGGGATGTTGTTTCTCTGATTTCAATGCCCATATTCTCAAATTTTTCTTGTAATTCTTGGCCTAGCGGATATTCCAGCGCCCTCGGTTCTATATATACAAGCTGCGGAACAAATGGGTTCTGCATGATGCCACATCCTTTTCCTTTACTAACGTTACTTTTCTCACTAGGCGGAAAGGATATGAGTTGTAATGATTTCCTTGTTACTCATATGGATCAATATCAAAGAGTTCTTTGTAAAGCGATTTAGCTTCTTCATAGCTTGCAAACACAGCATCGTCCTCTGCGAACGGGTGATAGGTTTCATAAATAAACAGGGAAAGCTCGCCTTCATGGTATGGATGGTGCACAATTTCGGCTTCCTTTATGTGAGCTACATTGGCGGCGTGCGGATTTCTGTAGATCACATAAACAGTATCTCCTGCGTTAAATTGGTTTGACATACTATCCCTCCTAGCCATGTTATTGTGTCCTTCTATACCCTTACTTATGAAAAAAACCAGACAGGCCGGAGGCCGTCTGGTTTTTGTACATTACTTGAATGTTTCTTTTACGAACGCGACAACTTCTTCTGTCGTGCTCATAGATAAGATTTTCTCTTTGAATGACTCAGCTTCTTGTTTAGACAATTTGCTGATTTGTGTTCTTGCCGGAAGGATAGACGTTGCGCTCATTGAGAACTCATCTAAGCCTAAGCCGAGAAGGATTGGAATCGCAATCTCGTCTCCTGCCATTTCTCCGCACATGCCAACCCATTTTCCTTCTTTGTGTGCTGCTTCAATTACCAGTGTAATTAAGCGAAGGATTGCCGGGTTGTATGGCTGATACAGGTAAGATACACGTTCATTCATACGGTCAGCTGCCATTGTGTATTGGATCAAATCGTTTGTTCCGATACTGAAGAAATCAACCTCTTTAGCAAACTGATCAGCGATGACTGCAGTTGACGGAATCTCAACCATCATTCCGACTTCAATATCGTCAGATACAGCCTGTCCCGCTTTTACGAGCTTTTCTTTCTCTTCAAGAAGGATCGCTTTTGCTTCTTTGAATTCGTTAACTGTCGCAATCATAGGGAACATGATTTTCAAGTTTCCGTATGTACTTGCACGAAGCAGCGCGCGAAGCTGTGTTCTGAAGATTTCTTGCTCTTCAAGGCAAAGACGAATCGCTCTATATCCCAGGAACGGGTTCATTTCTTTAGGAAGCTGCAGGTAAGGAAGCTCTTTGTCTCCGCCGATATCAAGTGTCCGCACGACGACTGATTTTCCTTCCATACGCTCAAGAACCGTTTTGTAAGCATCAAACTGCTCATCTTCTGTAGGCAGCTGATCTCTTCCCATGTAAAGGAATTCTGTACGGTAAAGGCCAACTGCTTCTCCGCCGTTTTCAAGAACACCTTTTACATCATCAGGAGTACCGATGTTCGCTGCAAGCTCTACATGATGTCCATCTTTTGAGACAGTCGGTTCATTGACAAGCTTCGCCCACTCAGCTTTTTGAGCCAAATAAGCATTATGTTTTTCTTCATACTCTTTTACAGTTTCCGCAGATGGGTCAATAATGACATCGCCATTGATACCGTCAACGATAACAGTCACGCCGTTTTGGATCGTGCCTGTAGCCGCTTTCGTTCCAACAACTGCCGGAATCTCAAGAGAACGTGCCATGATGGCAGAGTGAGATGTGCGTCCGCCGATATCAGTAGTGAATCCTTTTACGAACTCACGGTTTAATTGGGCTGTGTCAGACGGTGTTAAGTCTTCAGCTACAATAATAACCTCTTCTGAGATCATGCTTGGGTTTGGAATTTCCACGCCAAGCAGGTGGCCGGTTACGCGTTTTGTTACATCGCGGATATCTGCCGCACGCTCTTTCATATATTCGTTGTCCATAGATTCAAACATGGTAACGAACATAGAAGACGTTTCTTTTAAAGCGAATTCAGCGTTCACTGAATCAGTGCTGATTTTTTCTTTCACAGGGTTCAGAAGCTCAGGGTCACTGAGAACTAAAAGGTGAGCAGAAAAAATATCAGCTTTATCCTGACCCAGTTCTTTCAAAGCGTGCTCTTTGATTTTTTCGAGCTCTTCTTTTGAACGTGCAATCGCTTCATCAAAACGGCTTACTTCCGCTTCAGAATCAGAGATGTTTTTCTTTTCAACCGTTAAATCTGGCTCTTCAAGCCGGTATGCTTTTGCAATCGCGATGCCGGCTGAAGCGCCAATCCCTTTTAATTCTTGCATTACTCGCCGAGTCCTTCGCTTTTCATTGTTTCTTCTAAAGCGTTAAGAGCATCGTTTTCGTCAGCTCCGGAAGCAGAGATTGTGATCTCAGCGCCTTTAGCGATACCTAAAGACATAACACCCATAATAGATTTAAGGTTAACTGTTTTGCCGTTATATTCTAAATTAACGTCAGCGTCGTATTTGCTAGCAGTTTGAACAAGAACTGTCGCAGGACGAGCATGGATTCCAGAATCTGCAGTTACTTTAAATGTTTTTTGTGCCATTTTTATCATTCTCCTTTTAACTTAAAGCTTAATTACTTCACAATATTATATCATACAACCGTACTTGTCATCTGACAAGCACGGCGTACTAACACCCTTATTTTTCAATCTTCACAATATCTTCTTGTTCTCTGTTGACTGAACCGCTTGCTTTAATACTGACTGTTTCTCCTTCAGCAAGGTTTGTAAATACAATCGGTGTCATGAGAGATGGTACATTCGGTTTGACTTTATCCAGATCAACTTCAAGAAGTTTTTGTCCAGGCTCAACGCGGTCTCCTTCTGATACGAAAGACGTAAATCCTTCGCCCTTCAGGCTGACGGTATCAATACCAAAGTGGATTAAAATTTCTCTTCCGCCGTCGGATTGCAGGCCGATCGCATGTTTCGTCGGGAACACATTTAGAATTTTTCCGCGAACCGGTGATACGACAATTCCTTCAGAAGGGAGAATCGCAAAACCGTCACCCATCATTTTTCCTGAGAAGACTTGGTCAGGAACATCCGTAATCGGGTGAATTTCCCCGGTAATCGGAGAAACGAAAACTTCCTCTCCGATTTCATTTTGCAGCGGTTCTGCAATCACTTCCTCAACCTGCTGTCCTACTTCCTCTTGAGCAGATGTTTTCGGTTCAGGTCTAGGCTTGCGTCCCGCAATAATGTCTTGCATTTGTGTTTTTAACCCGTCAGAACGCGGTCCGAAAATAGCCTGAATGTTGTTGCCGACTTCCAGCACTCCGGAAGCGCCAAGCTGTTTCAGACGGTCTTTATCAACCTTTTTCTGATCGTTTACAGTCACACGCAGACGAGTGATACAAGCATCAAGGTGTTTGATGTTTTCCTGGTCACCCATTGCCTGCAGAATCTCATAAGGAAGATCCCCTGCTTCACCTGTTTTCCCAGGTGCTGCTGTTTCTTCCGCAGCATCCTCGCGTCCAGGTGTTTTCAGATTAAATTTGCGGATGGCAAATCGGAATCCGAAGTAGTAAATGACCGCTAACCCTAAGCCGACAGGGATGACAAGCCACCATGCCGTCCGGTTCGGTAAAATACCGAATAGGAAGTAGTCAATTAAACCGCCGGAGAATGTCATACCAATCTTAACATTCAACAGCTGCATGACCATGAATGAAAGTCCCGCAAACAAACAGTGAATCGCAAACAGGACTGGAGCAACGAATAAGAAAGAAAATTCCAATGGCTCTGTGATCCCCGTTAAGAAGGATGTCAAGGCCGCTGAACCCATAATACCTGCAACGAGTTTTTTGTTTTGCGGTTTTGCTTCATGATAAATGGCAAGCGCCGCAGCAGGCAGACCGAACATCATAAATGGATATTTACCTGTCATAAACGTACCTGCCGTTAACTGTACGCCGTCTTTAATCTGCGCCATAAAGATACGCTGATCCCCGCGGATGATTTCTCCTGCTGCACTCTTATAGCTGAAGAATTCATACCAGAACGGCGAATAGAAAATGTGGTGCAATCCGAATGGGATAAGCGAACGTTCAATCACCCCGAAGATAAATGCAGCAAGGGTTGGATTCGCTTCCACTAATCCTGTTGAAAAGGCATTCAATCCATGCTGGATCGGAGGCCAGATCACTAACATAATAAGACCCAGAATCAGTGCAGAAATTGACGTAACAATTGGAACGAAACGTTTACCCGCAAAGAAACCAAGGTATTGCGGCAGTTCAATTGTGTAAAATCTGTTAAACAATAATGCAGCTAACACACCGACGATAATACCGCCGAACACCCCTGTCGCCAGGGTAGGTATACCAAGCATGTTTACATATGCAGGATGGTTTTCCGTAAAGAACTTGGCTCTTTCAACTGAATCCGAAGGAATGGTTCCGTTTGCAAGAAGAACCGCACTCATGGATACATTCATTACAAGATAACCGATAATTGCTGCAATCCCTGCAACTCCATCACCGTTGGCAAGCCCGATGGCTACACCTACTGCGAAAAGAAGCGGAAGGTTATCGAAAACAATCTGCCCAGCGCTTTCCATCACACCTGCTACAAGCTGAACATTGTCATTGCTCAAGAAATGCAGGACCTGAATCATGTCCTTATTTTGCATCGCATTCCCGATCGCAAGCAAAATCCCCGCAGCCGGAAGGATCGCAACTGGAAGCATAAGCGCACGCCCAATTTTTTGAAGAACGCCGAATAATGCTTTAAACATAAGAATTGACCTCCTCTTTTTACTAGTCTGACCTTACAGCTAAAAATCATGACAACGAATTCACAGGCGTAAGTCTTCCAGTTTAACCGTTTACATTTGCCCTTTTACACAACAAAAAGGCATGAGCAAAATTGGGTGCGCAAAAGAACGAGAATGAACTTCCCGTTTTTTCCCTCAATCACTCATGCCTGATCGAATCAGTAACACGTTATAAGGATAAACTGAATTTATGAAATTTTATTGGTTAATCGGTACAGATGAAGCGTCAGATAAACCGCTTCCGCCTCATGAACTGGTTTCTTCAATGTTTGCTGCAAGATTTTAATCAATTTCCAAGCTGTATTGTAGCATAGCGGATATTCATTTTTCAATAACAACATTAATTTTTCTGGTTCTTTAGTCGGTTCTTCTTTTTTAATTCTTTCTATTGTAAATCTGATATGCCTGATCAGCCGCAAATAGTTGACACTTTCCTTATTTACTTTCATTTGAAATGAGTCTTCAATCACCTCGACAAGCTGCGCCATGAGCTGAGAGTGCTGATTGACCTCGGACAGCGGACGGTTTGTCAATGCTGAATGGATATGCAGAGCGATAAAACCAATCTCCCCTTCCGGAAGGCAGATTCCCGCTTTTTCATTGATCATATCTATGACTTCTTTGGCAATTTGGTACTCCTCAGGATATAGTGACTGAGTCTCCATTAGAAATGGATTTTTCATATCAAATCCCTGCTGCTGCCTTTTGATCGCAAATGCGATATGGTCTGTCAACGCAATGTGAATATGTTCATTTAATGAGTGATTAGTCCTATTTCTTATGTGATAGATGACATCGTTTGAAATATCAACGAGCTTTTCATCAACATAGTCAAGGAGCTTTTTAAATTGCTTTTGTTCCTTCTCGTCTTTTAAAATGAACATTTTATCGTAGCCTTTATCTTCAATGACATCATCTTGTTTTTTTCCGAAACCAATACCTTTTCCGATTAAAACGACTTCGCTGTATTTATGATGAGAAGCAATTAATACGTTATTATTCAGTACCTTTTTCACTGTGAAGGACCCATTCACGATCCTCAGCTCCTTTGTCATTCAATACCTCATATCGTACATAACGAACGGAATGCACGTCAAACCTTTTTTCAATGCATTCACTAAACAGTCGATCTTTCGATGAGACGGTAATCCAGAACTTTCCTTTCAATCGGCTGTCCTTGAATTCTTTTTTCCAGTATGGCAAATGCCTGCTTTCCCATTTCCCTTGTCTGAATATCGATCGTTGTGATTCCAAGCGCTTGGCTGATTTCGTGGTTATCAACGCTTAAGATTGCAAGCTCATCCGGTACTGACACCCGCTGGTTCTTTGCTTCAAGAAAAAGCCCTGCTGAGACTTGGTCATTGGCAACAAAAATAGCCGTCGGCTTTTCCTTCCACGTTTTCCATTTATGAAAAAGCGCCTTCCCATCATTGATTGTAATCGCTTTCTCAATTACCCAGTCTTCACGAAATGCCTCGCCGATCTCTTCCAATGCCTCTTTGTAGGCTTTGATTCGAAAATGACTGTTCATGCCTTTTTTTCTTGCCAAACAGATGGCTATTTTTTTGTGCCCTTTGGCAATTAAATAGTCCAAGCCGTTCCGAAATGCTTCTTGGTGAGGAATACTGATGGTTGGGAAGCGGGCATTATCTGAATTCTGGCAAAGCAAAATCGGGCCCTCCCATTCCATGAGTTTCTCATCAGCAAGCGCCTTTGAGCAAAAAATCAGGCCGTCAACCTGGCGCTGCTTTAATTGGGACAGCGCAAAGATTTCTTTTTGTACCTCATAGTTTGTTTGGAATAAAGAGAGGTGAACCCCGGATTCCGCGGCTGCATCGGCTATTCCTGCAATCAGCTCTGCAAAATATGGCAGATTAACCGTTGGCAAGACAACACCAATCATGTTTGAAAATCCTTTCGACAAATGTACAGCGTGAATATTTCTCGTGTACTCCAATGATTCCATTGCCTCAAACACTCTTTTTCGTTTGTCTTCACTGACGTATGGATGATTGTTTATGACTCGGGAAACCGTTGTAACAGAGACACCGGCTTTTTCTGCAATGTCTTTAATATTAGCCATAGATTCCCTTCTTTCTAAATCCCCTTGATCTGGAATGCGTTTCATACAATATGATATGGACGTACCAGATATCTTTTTGTGTTTTAAGCTGAAAGGAGAAGATCACATGGGTTTCTTCATTTTAATTGGGTTATGTCTCACTGTTCTCGGTGGCAGCTGTCTTGCTGTAAAACCTCTCAACCAAAAACATGAAATTAAACCCTTTCGAACATTTGATGATTTTTTTATTTAATGCAGATAAAAAAGGACGATGTCGAGAACAAAGTCCTTTTTTATTTCTATTACGGCAGTATGATTAATTCCTTTGGATATTGGGTCAGAGCAACTGCTCCTTCCTTTGTTACGTGAACGTCATCCTCAATGCGCACGCCGCCGATCTCAGGCACATATATCCCCGGTTCGATCGTGTAGACCATGCCTTCCTGCAGCAGTGTATCGTTGGCCTGGCTCATGGATGGATACTCATGGACAGAAATTCCGAGTCCATGCCCAAGCCGGTGAGGAAAATAGTCACCGTATCCCGCTTTTTCAATGATTCCGCGGGCAGTTAAATCCAGATCTCCGATTCTCACACCGGGTTTGCTTGCCTCAATCGCGGCTTTTTCCGCTTGAAGCACAGTCTCGTAAATGGCCTCCTGCTTCGGATTGATGGTTTTGTATGCAAACGTTCTTGTAATATCAGAGCAATAGCCATCAAGAATAACACCGAGATCAAATAAAACAAAATCACCTTTTTTCAACGTGGCTGTACCAGGATTTCCATGAGGCTGGCCAGATTTTTCTCCGAATAAAACCATTGTAGAGAAAGACATGCCCTGAATTCCTTTTTTCTTCAGCTCATACTCAATTTGAGCGAGCACTTCCACTTCACTGATGCCTTCACGCAAAGCGGCTGTGCCGACTTCAACACCGTAATCCGCAAGCTTTGCCGCCTCTTTCAGCAAACGAATCTCATTGTCATCTTTAATCAGGCGAAATTGATTGAGTGTTTCTTCTGCTGAAACAAATTGAGCCCCGCCCGTCGCATGCTTCAGCTGTTCTGCACGTGACAGCGAGATTGAATCCTTTTCTACCGCAAGCATATGTATGCTGATATTTCGCTTTTTCAAAGCCTTCTCTATCAGCTCCCACGGATTTTCGTGATCCGCATAGCCAATGATTTCATGATTCCAGCCTGCGTTGCGGGCCTGTCCTGCTTCCATTCCTGGACAAACAAAGAAAGGCTCCTCTTCTTGAAAAATAAATAACCCCATTAATCTTTCATGCGGCTCTGTGTAAAAACCGGTTAAGTAAAAAACATTTTCTTTTGTATGAATAAATGCGGCAGTATGCCCCGCTTCCTTCAGCCATGAAGAGACGCGTTGTATTCTATTCACTTCTTGTTCCTCCCTGCCATTTGCAATGCATTGTTCTGTCTTCCATTGTAACAGGTTTTACCGGTGTTTGCCTTTCACGACGCCTTCATTTTCTAATGCATTTTATTTCCTGCTCCTCTTCCTGTATACTGACAGTAACGTTCAATCGCAGGGGGGTTGTTCCGTTTGCTGATGAATTTTTTCAGACGAAAAGCAGTTATGCTCTTAACGGTTTTGGGAATTTCCGCTCCTTTTATCGGGATGAAGATGGTGGGCTTTTATTATTACAGCTCTATCATAGGCTGTGCAGCGGGTTTCCTTTGCTGCATCCTCGCTCTCATCCTGGTTATGAAAAGATCTGATAAAGACAAAAATGAAGGAAAAGCTTGATACATAAAAAGCCAGCAGCCTGATTAGGGCTGCTGGTTTTATTTTAGGAGTCTTAAACCGTTTAGTATGACCAAAATCGTGCTGCCCTCATGACCAATCACGCCAAATGGCAATTCCATCACCTGCAAAAAGTTTGCACAAATCAGCAGGCAGATTACAGCTAGAGAAAACACGATATTTTGTTTGATAATCCTGTTCATTTTCCGAGACAAGCGGCACATGTTTACGAGCTTTTTCAAATCGTTTTTCATGAGGACCATATCAGCGGTCTCAAGTGCTACATCTGTTCCGCCGCCCATCGCAATGCCGACATCCGCCGCTTTGAGCGCCGGCGCATCATTGATTCCGTCACCCACCATTGCAATCGTTCCGAATTCTTCTTTTAACCGTTTGATTTCATTCACTTTTTGGTCAGGCAGGCATTCTGCTACGACAGTTGTCATGCCGGCTTCCTTGGCAATCGCTTGAGCCGTGTCTTCGTGATCTCCTGTCAGCATGGCCGTTTTAATCCCAAGTCGGTTCAGTTCTTCCATGACCTCTTTTGCTTCAGGCCTGATTTGGTCCTTCAGTGCGATACAGCCTGCTATTTGATCATCCTTTTTCACAAATACAATTGTATGACCGCTTTGAATGACATCTGATGCTGTTTGTTTCAAAAATTGTGCTGCCATTTCCTCGCCGATAAAACCTGCTTTACCGACCTTCCATTTCGCACCCGACACTTCTGCCATAACGCCAAACCCTGAGGTTTCTTCTATAGATATGTAGCCGGACTGATTCACGCCGCGGCTTTCAGCGTACGCCGTTATGGCTTGGGCGAGCGGATGGCTTGATTGCATTTCGATGGCATAGACAGCCTCAAGAACTTCCGCTTCACTGAATCCTTCTGCTATTCTAATCGTCTCTACGGCAGGCTGGCCTTTTGTTACAGTGCCGGTTTTATCAAAGGCGATCATTTGCACTGAGCCCAGCTGTTCAAGAAAGACGCTTCCTTTCACAAGCATACCGTTGCGGGCGCCATTTGAAATCAGGGACAGCGCCGCCGGCATAATAGAGGCGACAAGCGCACAAGGTGACGCGACAACCATAAACACCATTGCGCGGTAGAAGGTTTCACTCCAGCTCCAGCCCAGCGCAAAGTGCGGGACGAATAAAAGGAGCGCCACCGCAATTAGCACACCTTTCACATAAGCATTTTCAAATCGTTCGATGAAAGCCTGAGCGGGTGAAACACTATTTTGCGCTGATTCAACCAGTTTGATAATTTTTCTGAATAACGAATCTTCATTTGCTTTCGTGACACGGACAGTCAAGGAGCCATTGCGATTCACCGTTCCTGTGAATACAGCGTCGCCTCTGTTTTTTTCTACAGGCATTGATTCACCTGTTAAAGCCGACTCGTCAAGACTTGTCGAGCCCGATTCAATGATACCGTCTGCCGCTACGCGTTCTCCAGGTTTGATCACAATCATATCACCGGCCTGCAAGTCTGAAACCGGAACTCTTTTGGTTTCACCATTGACCATCAATGTCGCTTCTTCAGGCTCAAGCTGCATTAAAGACGTTAAATCTCTGCTGCTTTTATTCATCGTGTATGTTTCTAAAGCTCCGCTTAAGGAAAAAATAAATATTAAAATAGCACCCTCTGCCCAGTATCCGATCAAGGCGGAACCAACGGCAGCGAAAATCATTAAAAGTTCTACATTCAGCGTTTTGGATTCGAGTGTTTCTTCGATTCCTTCCTTTGCTTTAGCAAATCCGCCGATCACAAAAGCCAGCAAGAAAAGTATTATGGATAATACCTGATATCCGGATAAGAGCCAGCCTGCCAAAATAAGAGCGCCTGATACAAGTGCAGCAATAAGCTCCGCGTGCTGTGCCCAGTTTTTTTCCCTCTTGTCTGTTTTCAATGGCTCGTGCGGGTCGCGTTGAACGATAACTTGTTCATTCATATCGAATTCTCCTCTCTAATTGAGAACGTAAATCATCTTCATTTCTCTTATAAAAACAAAATCGCTGCCCAAAAGGCAGCTTTATCGTCAGTTATTTCTTGATGTCTTCCTTTATTATAGCACGCACGAAGAGAATTTCAATTATAATTATTTTAATTTCTTTTTGATAATAATTATCATTAATGTTCATTCACTTCTTCTCTATATGAAAAAAGCTGAGAGTCGATGCTCTCAGCTATTCTTCCGTCCATTCCTTCAGTTGTTCCGCCGTCATCGGGCCAATTTTTGTTTTTTCAATTTCTCCCTTTTCATTCAGCAAAAATGATGTTGGGATCGTGATGATATGATACTCCTTCATCAATTCCCCTTTTGAGTCAAGGACAATTGGAAACGTCAGCTTATTTGCTTTAATAAAGTCTTCAACGACTTGCTGATTTTGTTCCGAATTCACTAAATTCACCGTTACCAGCTTTACACTGTCGGATGGATGGGCATCATAAAACGATTGAAACTGTGGAAGCTCCTTTTTGCAGGGCGGACACCATGACGTCCAAAAATGGAGAATTGTTTTTTGCCCTTTATTCGGAATCGAGATGTCCTCCCCTTCTATCGTTTTCATAAGAAAAACAGCGGGAACAGCAGGCTGTTTTTCCTCAGCTTGTGCCGCACATGGAAACCATGCAATCAACCCTAATAACATAATGTATATAGTAAGCAAGCGCTTCGTCAACATGGAATCTTCCTTTCATGCTTTTCAATTAGCTTGCCCCTGCAGTTCCTTTATCATCCTTCAATTCGCGGCGTTCTGGTCCCTCCCGTAAGGAATACGGATACCTTCAATGCTTTGCAGATCGTGGCATAGTGCAGGCTCGTCAAAAGAATCATGCCAGTGTTCATTCCAAGGATAATCCCGAGCATTTGCAGATTCTCCATTGATCCCAGTACATACATCATACTTAGCGCAACGATATGGCTCCATACATTGTGATAAAAAGCCTCTTTCACAAAGCCCATCCCGATTAAGCACGCCTGCAGCGGCATGACAAACAGATGAAAGAGAAAGTAAGGCCACAACAGCTGCAAGTAATACTGCGCTTCAGGAGAGTGAAAAAACAAATGCGTGAGAGGTCCCGCAAACTGGAACATGACCCAGACGGCAGGTATACCGTAACCTAATGTAATGAAAATCGACTGCTTCAGCCTTTTTAACACGATGTCATACTGAGAAAGTGCATAAGCTTCCGAAATACTCGGTATCATGACGACCATTAACGAATGGGCAATAAAAGCAGGGAACGACCCTATCGTCACAGCCACTCCTGCCAGCATTCCGTATTGATCGATCGCCGCTGTCCCGGCAACGCCCGCAGCCAAAAGAGCTCCTTTTACTAAAAAGGGTTCAATTGCATTGACAACCGCATGAAAAATGCGCAGTCCTGTTGTAGGAATTGAAACAGCAAGCAGTCTTTTCCTTACATCCTTTCCGCGCAAATGAATGTGCTGCTGGCCGGATAACGCCCGCCTTGCCATGATAAATTGTGAATATAAATAAACAAGCACGACCACATCACTCACGACTAGAACAAACAAGGAAATCAGCACAGCCATGTCCAATTCAAATGAGTACCATTGAAAAAAGAGGAATAAGCACAAGAGCTGGATGATTTTTTTCAGCACATTGGCAATTGCGATCTTCCCCATTTTCTGCACACCCATAAAGTAGCCCCTGGCGATTGAAGTAAAGGCGACAACAGGAATTAAGCCGATGACAATCCCTTTAATAAACGGGTGGTATGTATCAAATACCGGAATAAACGGAAGCGCAATACTAGCGGCAGCAGTAGAAAAAGCAGTAAAAATGGCTGTCATTCTGAAAGCGTGCCTCAGCATGCTTTCATGAAGCTTAGGATTTGACTCGGCAATGAATTTAGAAATGGATATCGGCAGTTCCAGGCTCGCGATGACAATAATTAAAAAGATCGTGGGCAAAATACTCATGTAAAGCCCCATCCCATGCTCGCCAAGCTCCCGCGCCAAAATCATATTGACGACAAATTCAAGGCATTCAGCGAAAAAGGCGGCAATGGATAAAAGAATGATCCCTTTCACAAATCGATTCATGATGTCTCTCCTTGTCTCTTGTACTACCAACATCATATGAGACAAGTTCAAAAATTATTTTATTTTTACTCTTTATATGAAAAAAAGCACAGCTGAGACAAATTGTCTCTTCTATGCTTAGACGGCAAAAACGTGTCTGCCGATTTTTTCTACGATTTTTCTTGAACGAATCCAATTATCTGACGCTGTTTTCGGATTATAAAAGAATATGGCATCTGTTTCTCTATTTTTTGAGGACAGCGCTTCTTCGGCAGCTTCAATCGATTCTTTATCAGGCTTTTGGTTAATGCTCCCGTTTGCGACCGGTTCAAAGGCGTTTTTCTGATAAATAACTCCTCTTATCGTATCAGGAAAACCTTTTTTCTCCGTCCTGTTCAGTACAACGCTTGCTACAGCGACCTTGCCTTTATATGATTCTCCTTTGGCCTCTGCGTGAACGAGACGGGACAGCAACTCTTTTTCAGACTGTGTATATGTTTCTTTCTCATCATTTGTTTTGTCCGGTTTATCTTTCTCTTTCTTTTCAGTGTGTGCTGATAGCTTAATCGGTGTTATTTTCTTGTCCTTATCAGCAGACAGTGAAGGGAAAGATTCATTCGTATTTCGATCTATATGTGTAAGCCATTTCGCTTCTTCATGTTTTGTCTTCTTTGCGCTCAGTAGTGAAGCTTGTGTATGCTCAATTTTGGCTGCAGGCATGAAACAAAGAAGAAAAACAGCCAGAGCAGTGAATTTCGTTGTCATACAGTTTCCTCCTTAAAGTGCTCCAAAAAACACTTCATAACCTTAACAAGAGATCCATTCATTTTCACGGAAAAAGATTTTCCAACTCTCCCAAGGAGGTATCAGGATGGAATAAAGAGGATGACTCACTGCTTAATGGCAAAAAAACAGTTTGAAATTCTATAAATATTGTCAGATTAAAACATGTTTATCCATTTTTGACACTTTACATTTTATTTACACCTGTTACAGACAGCTGTAATAAAAGGCTTGTATTCTGTCATATATGATAAAAAGGCTTCTCACGTATGAGAAACCTTCAGCTTCTTGGCTGTTCTAAGTATTGAAAAATAACATCTCCGCCTTGCTGGGCAATTCCTCGGAAATGTTTAAAATCATCTTGTTTAGATAACACGGCCCTGAAATCAAGAAAATGCTCTTTCTGGACTCTCAGTTCGTTTATGGCGCCGGTGCGCAGCTGTTCAATCATTTCTGTTATTTCTTCGGGTCGCAACAAAAATTCCCCCCTTTTCTTTCTATTGACGAAAATCAATATATCATCTTTATAGCGACAGAACAATTCATAAGGGAGATAAAACTCCTTATCGCTTTACTTCTCAATGAAAATACTGCAAAATACTTTCAAAAGGCATTATTATGTTTAAAGGAGAGGAAGCTTGTGAAAATCGCTAAGGTTGGGAATGTCATTGAATTTAAAAACGGATTAACCGGTGTTGTTGAAAAAGTAAATGAGAATTCTGTTATCGTTGATGTGACGATCATGGATAACTATCGGGATCTTGAGTTAGATTCATTGACAGTTGTTAATCATAAAAATTATAAGATCATCAGAGACTCCTATTAAAACCTCCTTATTTCCACATTTATTCAAAAAAACTGCAAGACGGACAATTTAACACCTTACATATGAAATTCGCTTTCTCAAAAGCTGCCGGCCGGCAGCTTTTTTACATAAAAAACACCGATCATGAATCGGCGTTTTTGTCTATTTCCGTTATTTCTATATAGAACTCGCTGACGGCCCCCGGTTCGTACAGGTTGGTCAATGATGTTGAATAATTTGTCATTTTCCCCCGGAAGGCAAGACCGCGTTCCGGAACCTCGACATTAAACGTTTTTTCATACAACAGGACAGCGATATCATGGTAAGTCTCACTCGTAACGTTTAAGGTAAATGCAATTTTTCGCTTCGGCTCGCTCTCCTCTTGATATGCAGCCATTTCTAACGTTACATTGTTTAACCGCAATGTCTTCACTTCATATCACTCCTTTATAGTCCATGCATCTTAGCATACCTTAGCGAATGTTTACAATGAATCTGTTCTTAACGGTTATATGAACCAATTCATTCGAAAAGACATCTTTACAAACATACGTTCGTTAAATTATAATAAAACAGACGAGCTGCCATCCAGCATCCCGTCTTTTCATTAGAAAGTGGCGAGTGGAATTCCCCCCCGGATTCGCTCGTCTTTTTTTATATAATCAGGATGTGTAGAACGAGTAACTAAGATGCTTTAAAAAACAAAAAATAGACGTAGTGTTACCCACATCTATGTAAGGACATCTTGTGCCATTAACGATTATCAATCGTCTCCGGATACAAATCATGGTTCATCATACGGTATTCGGCCATTTTTTCATACTTCGTGCCAGGCTTTCCGTAGTTAGTGTACGGGTCAATGGAAATTCCGCCTCTTGGCGTGAATTTGCCCCATACTTCGATGTAGCGCGGGTCCATTAATTCAATCAAGTCATTCATGATGATGTTCATGCAGTCTTCGTGGAAGTCACCATGGTTTCTGAAGCTGAATAGATACAGCTTTAATGATTTGCTTTCAACCATTTTTTCATCAGGAATGTAGCTGATGTAGATTGTCGCAAAGTCAGGCTGTCCTGTTTTAGGACATAAAGATGTGAATTCCGGACAATTGAATTTTACAAAGTAATCACGGTTTACATGTTTATTCGGGAAGGATTCCAGCACGTCCGGTGCATATTCGAACAAATAATTTGTACCTTGGTTGCCTAACAATGTTACACCTTCTAATTCTGATTCTTTTCTTGTCGTCATGTTCATCTTCCTTTCTATTATACTCCGCGTTTGTTGCCCCATAACAGGGTGTGCAGCTGCGGGAGCACTCTTACGAGATTCAGCTCCGCATCGACAGCTACCTTATCAACAAGCGCTTCATATTTCCCAAGCAAATGTGTAATCAGTGACTGATCATCTGTCGTATGCACGTCATCATTTCCGACTTGTAAATAAAACGGGATTCCCGGATACCGCTTGTGCACCATTTTGGCAAATTCAAGATCTTCATCATTAAAGATGACAACCTTCAAGCTGACAGCATGCTGTCTATCATTCTCTTGAAGTGAAGTTAAAATGTGGTCAAGCTTTTGAAAGTTCGTTACCATTTTTGAGCTTGGCGGTTTTGGAGAAATTGTCAGGTCATCAATCAGCGTAAACCAATCCTGATAAACGGTCCCTTGAGTTTCAAGCGCTGCACGGATGTTATTTTCCTTCAGCAGTTCAATAAAAACATCCAGCTGTTTTAACAGGGCCGGGTTGCCGCCTGAGATCGTCACATGAGAAAACGCGTCTCCGCCAATGTCCTTAAGCTCCGCAAAAATCTCCTCCGCCGTCATCCAGCGAATATCTTTTTTAGCAGACCCGTCCCAAGTGAAGGCGGAGTCACACCAGCTGCAGGAATAATCACAGCCGGCTGTCCGGACGAACATCGTTTTCTGTCCGATCACCATGCCTTCTCCTTGAATTGTCGGGCCGAAAATTTCTAATACAGGAATTCCTTTAGCCATTCAAACCACCCTTCTTCGGACGGTAGACACAGTAGCTTGTCGGTGTTTCACGGACAAACACCTGTACACAGGTCGGCTTATTCTCCAAAGTGTCTAAATAAGCCTGTACGTTGTCATAAATCGTTTTCGCCACGACTTCAGTTGTCGGCAGCGAATACCGGTCGTCCTGAGAAAAATCTTCATGATCATTTAATAGCGTGTGATCATAGTTTCCGTGCACCAGTTTTTTGAGTACGCTGAAATTGACAAGAAAGCCTGAATCGTCAAGTTCGTCGCCGGCAACGGTTATATTTACGGTATACGTATGTCCGTGAACCCTGCTGCACGCTCCCGCACTTTCCCGAGGGATAAAATGAGCGGCTGAGATATGCATGTCCTTATTCAGTTCAAACGAATAAGGATGCTGGGCCTGCGGATAAATTTGAGATAACAATTTATGCACGCTCTCCTTTCATCATCATATATTCTTCATAACCTTTTGAACGAAGGTGACATGCCGGACATTCGCCGCAGCCGTCGGCGATGATGCCGTTATAGCATGTCAGCGTGTTGTTTTTTACAAACTCCAGCGCGCCAAGCTCATCTACAAGCTTCCACGTTTCCGCCTTATTGAGCCACATGAGAGGCGTGTGGATCACAAACGGCTTCTCCATTGCCAGATTTACCGTGACATTGCAAGATTTCACGAATTCGTCACGGCAGTCAGGATAACCACTGAAGTCTGTCTCGCAAACTCCTGTAATAATGTGGCGCGCGCCAATTTGGAAAGCCAGGATAGACGCAAAGGATAAGAATACCAAATTGCGGCCAGGGACGAATGTGGATGGCAGTTCTCCGTCTTTTACTTCTATCTCAATATCATTTCTTGTCAGGGCATTCGGTGCAAGCTGATTTAAAAGTGACATATCAAGCAAATGATTTTTCACACCAAGCTTTTCCGCAATGGATTTAGCCACTTCAATTTCCTGCGAATGTCGCTGATTATAATGAAAAGTCACCGTTTCGACTTCTTCGAATTCTTTTAAGGCCCACAATAAGCATGTTGTGCTGTCTTGACCGCCGCTAAATACGACAATTGCTTTTTCTTTTTTCATGATTCCTCTCCTTCTCCGCAATAAAAACGTCGGCGAGAGACATCGCTACAGCTAATTCACGCAAAAAAACACCTTTTTTCGGAAGGTGCTCTAGAAAAACATAAAAAAGGCCGTATCCAAGGATACAGCTCGTCCTTAGTTTTTTATAGAGGGTGTAGCTAGAACCTCTCCCGCATATCGCACGGATTTTCTTCAATTTTTTCACTTCTGCTATCTTACCATAATGATGTTTTTCTTGACAATAAAAAAGTCAGTCCCCGGTTCCTAGATCAATTATCGCTCTATAGTGACGGTTCGTTTCATTATATATATTTATAAACTGCGCCGCCGAGGAGCTTTTTTGCAAAGCAAAGCGCCTATGAAGGCCAGGCTCACATAGCCAAACAAGGGATAAATCGTTGAAATAAGCCTGCCGTACCCTATTTGGCTCGTAATATAAGCCGTGATCATAATGGCTGCAAAGATATATTTGCTTTTCACTGGAAGAAAGCTTTGCACTTGTTTTTCTAATCCATATAGATTACCGATAACTGATGTGAACACTTCTCCGAAAATAATGAGTAAATAAATCAAATGGACAGATCGTGCAAAGAGATAAACCACTTGCGCCATCGGTATATCATACAAAAATACATCCGGAAGAGTTGACAAAGACAGAAAACTCCCGGACAGCACAATCGTCAGCATCGTGCCTCCGATTAAAGCGCCTTTTTTGATCACTTTCTCCGAGGACATTTCATTCGCCAGCGGAACCAAAACTGCTTGGGCAAGCGATAAATTCAAAGCCCCGTAAGAAAAGGCTGATAACAGCCAATCCCATCGATGCGGCCAAACCCACTGAGCTGCGTTTCGTGATTCGCTGAATATAAAAGAGTCGGCCACCACAATCATTGAAAAGAGGATTAAAAGGGGAACAACAAACACATTGACACCGAAAATGCCTTTTACTCCTCTAGTCATCACAATTAAGCTCAGACCGATTGTAATAAGCATCCCAATCTGAGCGGACATCCCCAATTGTTCCTCAAAAAGCGCCCCTGCTCCTGAAAGCATGACAGATGTAACTCCGAGGAGAACAAACAGCATAAATACATTGATAATCCGCCCAGCCGCCGCCCCGAACAAAAAGATGTTCATTTCTTGGTATGACTTGGCATTGATTCGCTTTGAAATGATCATCAGCTTGGCGCCCAGAAACGTAAACATTCCGCCGCTGACGAGAATGCCGAATAAACCGAACCAGCCGAACTTCAGAAAAAACTCAACAATTTCCCTCCCAGTCGCAAATCCAGCTCCGACTACTGTGCCGACATACACAAAAGCAAGCTGACTTGCAGACCCTTTTGATTGTTCCATTTCTTCCCTCCAAACGAACCGCAGTTTTGTCTATATATGCCTTTTTATAACCTATGAGACAAGTTCCTTGAAAAGACGAAGAAAACATGTTTTACTTTTTGTAACAAATCAAAAATTTTTTGTGCATAAGACTTGAAAGTCAAAGATAGTCAGAGTATACTATTAATCAAAGTTGGTCAAACAAACCGGCCTTTTTTAAAAACCAATTGGTCAAAGATAGTCAAATATTCAGTCTGCTTTGAGCATATTGGTTTGAATGCCGTTAAGTTTGCCGTATACTAATAGTCAAAGAAGGTCAAATCCAATAGACCTTTTTATTCACTTTCATTGGTCAAAGAAGATCAAATTATTAAGGAGGTTTTGGCAAATGCGTTGTCAACATTGTCATCAAAACGAGGCGACGATTCGCCTTAACATGCAAATAAATTCCGTTCATAAACAGATGGTTCTTTGTGAAACTTGCTATAACGAACTGACCCGTAAACCTTCAATGAGTATGGGTCCTCAATCTTTCGGATTTCCGTTTGAACAGGCATTCCAGCCGAAAGAAAAGAGCGCAGCAAAACAAAGCGGAAAAAAAGGGCTGCTTGATGAGCTGGCTCAAAATATTACAAACGGTGCAAAAGCCGGTCTCATTGACCCCGTCATCGGCCGTGATGATGAAGTGGCGCGAGTGATCGAAATTCTAAACCGCCGGAACAAAAACAATCCGGTTCTTATTGGTGAGCCGGGTGTAGGGAAAACTGCCATCGCTGAAGGGCTCGCTTTAAAAATTGCTGAAGGTGATGTTCCAAACAAACTGAAAAACAAAGAGCTATATTTGCTTGATGTTGCATCCCTTGTTGCAAACACAGGGATCAGAGGCCAATTTGAGGAGAGAATGAAACAGCTGATCACTGAGCTGAAGGAACGAAAAAATGTCATTCTGTTCATTGATGAAATTCACCTTCTCGTCGGCGCAGGCTCTGCAGAAGGATCAATGGACGCCGGCAACATTCTCAAACCGGCCCTAGCCAGAGGCGAACTGCAAGTCATTGGTGCGACAACACTGAAAGAATATCGTCAAATCGAAAAAGATGCCGCGCTGGAAAGACGTTTTCAGCCTGTCATGGTGCAGGAGCCTTCAATTGAACAGGCTATCCTCATTCTGCAAGGGATTAAAGACAAATACGAGGCATACCATGGCGTAACATTCAGTGATGAAGCAATCAAAGCATGTGTCACTTTATCATCCCGCTACATTCAGGACAGACACCTGCCGGATAAAGCAATTGATTTATTAGATGAAGCAGGTTCAAAAGCCAACCTGTTAATTGATGAACTGAATGATGAGGATGCCGCTGAACGCTTAACTGCAATTGAAGCCGAAAAAACAAAAGCCCTGGAAGAAGAAAATTACGAACTTGCGGCAAAACTCCGTGATGAAGAACTCGCATTGGAGAAAAAACTGAACAGCTCCTCCGCTCATACCGCTGTCACTGTGGAAGCTGAGCACATTCAGGAAATTGTTGAACAAAAAACAGGCATCCCTGTCGGCAAACTGCAGGCAGACGAACAAACGAAAATGAAAGAACTCGAAGCAAAACTTCATGAACGCGTGATTGGACAAGAAGCCGCTGTTCAAAAAGTGGCAAAGGCGGTAAGACGAAGCCGCGCCGGTTTAAAATCCAAAAACAGACCAGTCGGCTCCTTCCTCTTCGTCGGTCCTACCGGCGTAGGGAAAACAGAGCTTTCTAAAACACTGGCAGATGAATTATTCGGCACAAAAGACGCTATTATCCGACTCGATATGAGCGAATACATGGAGAAACACGCCGTATCTAAAATTATCGGTTCACCGCCTGGATATGTCGGCCATGAGGAAGCTGGACAATTAACTGAGAAAGTGCGCCGCAATCCTTACAGCATTGTGTTGCTGGATGAGATTGAAAAAGCACACCCAGACGTTCAGCATATGTTCCTGCAAATTATGGAGGATGGCCGTCTGACAGACAGCCAAGGCAGAACTGTAAGCTTCAAAGACACAGTGATCATCATGACAAGTAATGCGGGTGCTGGTGAGAAACAAACGAAAGTCGGTTTCCAATCAGATGACAGTGTCATCGAAGAACAAACATTGATTGATTCACTGAGCATGTTCTTTAAACCTGAGTTCCTCAACCGTTTTGACAGCATTATTGAGTTCCGCTCATTGGAAAAAGAACATCTTGTCAAAATCGTCAGCCTTCTTCTTGGAGAACTTGAAGAAACATTGGCTGAACGGGGCATTAGCTTGAATGTGACAGATGAAGCGAAAGAAAAAATCGCTGAGCTGGGCTACCACCCTTCATTCGGTGCACGTCCGCTTAGAAGAACCATCCAAGAATGGGTTGAGGATGAAATGACCGATCTGCTGCTTGATAATGGCGAGATCACAAGTTTTCACGTGATTTTAGAAGATGATAAAATCAAAGTGCAAGCGAAATAACAATCAGCGGTTTCCTTTTAGGAAGCCGCTTTTTTTTATGCTTTCATACTCTTGACTTAGAAAATACCGTCCCTTCCCCTGAAGCGCTACTTCCCTTCATCCTTTACACTTTTTTTAAGGAGGGATGGAACATGTTTATATACAGTGAATATGTATTTCTACTATTATATGAATACCATCTGAAGGACAGCTTGCAAGCAAGCTGCTAATTTCAGTAGACCCCCGGGCTTTTCAATTTTGGAGAGCCCGTTTTTGTTTATTTCTCCCTTCTATGCCTCTTCCTTGAATATTTCATGAACAAATTCACAATGTCCCTAAAGTTCCGGGCACCAAAACCGATATTAACCATAGACAAGCTAGTAAAAAAGGATTTGGTGAAAAACTATGGATAAAACTTCGTTAATCGGTATTATTCTTGCTTTTGTGGCATTGAGCGTCGGGATGGTTCTGAAAGGCGTCAGTTTCAGCGCCCTTGCAAACCCCGCTGCCATTTTAATTATTATCGCCGGGACAATCTCAGCAGTCGTTATTGCGTTCCCAACAAAAGAAATTAAAAAAGTGCCTGCGCTGTTTCGAGTGTTATTTAAGGAAAATAAACAGCTCACAATAGAGGAACTCATTCCTATGTTCTCTGAATGGGCTCAGCTTGCACGCCGCGAAGGTCTGCTTGCTTTAGAAGCAAGCATTGAGGATGTAGATGATGCTTTCTTGAAAAACGGGCTCAGCATGGCTGTTGACGGGCAAAGCGCGGAATTTATCAGAGATATTATGACAGAGGAAGTCGAAGCAATGGAGGACAGGCACCAAGCCGGAGCCGCTATTTTTACACAAGCGGGAACGTACGCCCCGACACTTGGAGTACTCGGTGCTGTAATCGGGCTGATTGCCGCTCTCTCTCATATGGATAACACAGATGAGCTTGGACACGCCATCAGTGCCGCCTTTGTTGCCACACTTCTCGGTATCTTTACAGGGTATGTGTTATGGCATCCTTTCGCAAATAAATTAAAACGAAAATCAAAACAAGAAGTAAAACTGCGTGAGGTCATGATTGAAGGTGTTTTATCCGTTTTAGAAGGACAAGCACCGAAAGTCATCGAACAAAAGCTTTTAATGTATCTTCCTGCGAAGGACCGCTTGAAATTTGCAGAACAAGGAGAGGCGCAAAATGGCGAGAAAAAAGAAGAAGCATGAGGACGAGCAAGTTGATGAATCATGGCTCGTTCCTTACGCCGACATCCTTACTCTTCTCCTGGCATTGTTTATTGTGCTGTACGCGAGCAGCTCGATTGACGCAGCTAAGTTTCAAATGCTCTCAAAATCATTTAATGAAGTTTTTACAGGCGGCACCGGTGTACTGGACTACTCCAGTGTCACTCCTCCTGAAAACGAGTCAGACGGCATCGATGAAGTGAAAAAGGAAAAAGAAGAGAAAGAGAAAAACAAGAAAGAAAAAGAAAAAGCAGCTGATCAAGAAGAACTTGAAAATGTGAAGAGCCAGGTGGAAAAGTTCATCAAAGATAAAAAGCTGGAACATCAGCTGGAGACGAAGATGACTAGTGAAGGCCTTCTGATTACGATTAAAGACAGCATCTTCTTTGATTCTGGAAAAGCGACCATCCGTAAGGAAGATGTGCCGCTTGCAAAAGAGATTTCAAATCTTCTTGTGATTAACCCGCCAAGAAATATCATTATCAGCGGACATACTGATAATATGCCAATTAAAAATTCTGAATTCCAATCAAACTGGCATTTAAGCGTCATGAGAGCGGTAAACTTTATGGGGCTCCTGATTGAAAACCCCAAGCTCGATGCAAAAGTGTTCAGCGCCAAGGGTTATGGCGAGTATAAACCGGTGGCTTCCAACAAAACTGCGGAAGGCCGAAGCAAAAACCGGCGGGTTGAAGTTCTCATTTTGCCGAGAGGCGCAGCGGAAACAAATGAAAAATAGCAAAAAAGGAAGCCTTGTGACATATCAGGCTTCCTTTTTTTACTTATTATGAAACTGTTTTGCGTTTAATCCTACTCTTTTTAACATTTCGGTGCACATCTCTACCTCTTCTTCGCTTAATACGCTGATCATTTCATCAATTTCAGCAGCGTGATCAGGGAAAATATCATTCAAAAGACCGATGCCTTTTTCAGTAATTTGCGCAAATGTCACTCGTCTGTCTGTAGGAGACGCTTTCCGAATGAGAAGTTCTTTTTGCTCCAGCTTATCTACAACGTATGTGATGCTCCCGCTAGCCAAGAGAATTTTATCTCCTATCTGCTGTAGCGGCTGATCGCCTTTATGGTACAAAAGCTCTAGCACAGCAAATTCAGTCGGATTCAGCCCATGCTTATGAATATGCTTATTCATATGATCGTTAATAGACCGATACGCGCGCGACAGCACGATAAATAACTTCAGTGATTTTTCTGTCATGTCTCAATCATCCTTTTAGAAACCGTTACAGAGAAACATTAATAAACAAAGACCAAAATGTCAATAAAAATCTTTCCAATATTTCTCTTCTTTTTTAAAATGTAAGCTTGCCAACACCTTTTTCTAATTTTTTTGGTTATTTTTTCTTATTAAAGAAGAAGAAACAATGATATAATACCTCTAATCAGGTGTATGTTGGAGCGATGCAAATTGAAAATACTAAAAGGCGCCTGCGGGAGAGTCAAACTTTATATCATACTGGTCGTGATTCCGGCAATCGTCATCAGCTTTTTCGTATATGAAAAAGAAAAAGATACAATAGCTGCAGAACATAAACAAGAAGCAAGTGTCCTGCTAAACCTTCACCGCAACAAAATCAATTATTTAATCGGAGAAACAATGGCGAGAATGACCTCCTTGTCCATCGCCATCGACAGACCGGTTGATATAAAGAAAATGCAGTCAATTTTGGAAAAGACCTTTGATTCAGAGCCGAGATTTTCCGGTCTCTATTTTCTCAATGCCAAAGGAGACGTCACCGCAAGCACAACCGAATTAAAAACGAAAGTAAACCTGGCCGACAGATCTTTTTTTACAAAAGCAAAGGAAACTAAAAAGACAGTCATTTCAGATAGTTATTCGAGCAGAATTACTGGTCAGCCAATTTTCACAATTTGTGTCCCTGTTTCGGACTCAAAACGTAATGTGACAGATTATCTTGTCGCAGCTATTCAAATTGATTATTTGAAAAATCTCATTAACTTGCTGAGCCCTGATGTTTATATTGAAGTTGTGAACCAAGACGGGAAAATGATTTTTGCGAGCGGACAAGCCTCTCATGCAGAGGATCAGAAACCTGTCAGCGGATATCTGGATGATATCAGCTGGAATATGAAAGTCTATCCGAACCCGGTCACAATAGAAGAACTGACGAAAAGCCTAGTGCTTCCGCTTTCATGTATTATTGTTCTGCTGAATATCCTTTTTATTCTCGTGCTGTATTATTTGCTGAAGCGGCAGACCCAGCTGGAGCGCTCAGAAAACGAGGCGCAAAAATTAGAACTGATCGGGACGCTTGCTGCCAGCACAGCCCATGAAATCCGTAACCCTCTTACCGGCATAAGCGGCTTTATTCAGCTGTTGCAAAAGAAATATAAAGGTGAAGAGGATCAGCTTTACTTCTCCATTATCGAACAGGAGATAAAGCGCATCAATCAAATAGTGAGTGAGTTTCTCGTTCTCGGCAAGCCGACAGCTGAAAAATGGGAGCTGAACTCACTTCAGGACATTATCGGAGAAATTATGCCGATCATTTATTCTGAGGGCAATCTATACAATGTTGAAGTCGAATTGCAGTATTTAACCGAGCAGCCCTTACTCGTAAAATGTACAAAAGATCATATTAAACAAGTGATTTTAAATGTAGCAAAAAATGGCCTCGAGTCAATGCCTGAAGGAGGCAAACTAACGATTTCCCTGGGAGCTTTAGATAAAAAAGCCATAATCAAAGTTGTGGATAACGGTGAAGGGATTTCTCAGGAAATGCTGGATCACATCTTCCTTCCCTTTGTTACTTCTAAAGAAAAAGGAACCGGGCTCGGCCTTGTTGTTTGTAAACGGATCGTGCTGATGTACGGAGGCTCTATTCATATTGAAAGTGAAGTGCGAAGAGGCACAAAGGTGACAATCACCCTCCCCGTATCCGCATCATAGCCCCCCTGACCATGTCAGGAGGGTTTTTTATCTTCGTGATCGGGCATTGCCATTCGATTTGCTTGCTGGTCTTCCAGAAAAAAGGATTTTGATGAAACGCAACAGCATTTTCAAAAGCAAAAAAACATAAAAAATACTAAAAAACCCTTTATACCTTCCGTGGCATCTAAAAACTCCATATTCCCTCTACCCGTCACCTTTTGCTGAATCTCAATCGCAAATACGATGACAATGATGACTGTAACAGTATAGATAAAGGACAAGGCTGTCATACTCCATTTAGAAAGCCATGTAAACACAGCGTGAGTGACGCCGAAAAAGAATATGCCAAAAATGCCGATCACCCAAAAATGCATTTCTTTGTCAGTTAAATGAATGCCAAATATTCCGCATAAGGAAATAAAAGCATCATGAAATTGATTGACCATTTCGGTAATGAGAATCGCCAGTTCTTTCATTAGTTCCCTCTTTCATATGAATTTTTTCCAGAAAAAAAGAGCGCTTCCGAAAAGCTCTCTCTTTATATATGCATCTGATAGGCCGCTATTTATTTGCATCATATGCTGGCATAACATCTCTGCGGGGCCACAAGCCTAATTTCTTTACAAGGCCTTGAATCCCTTGGGAATGTTCGTTTTCTTGCATAAGCTGGTGATATTCATTTATTAAACAATCCAGCTCCTGACTGTGCCTGATCGTGTCATGCCCTGTAAATCCCTGCTTTCTAGCGGCATCTATCATTAACTTTCTTTTTTCATCAATAGACACCAACAATCTTTCTTGTTCAGAAGAACCGCCCATTCACTTCACCCCTCGCCGCTAAGAAATAGGAAACAAGTTTGATTGGGTTATTGTGCATTATTACAGATTATACTTTATTTGTAAACATATTTTCATTAAATAAGTTAATTTTTCAGGTATAATAGATATATTGATAGGATTAGAAGAACAATACCCAGGTGAAGAATATCTTAAACACGCCGCCAGGCAGGAGGTATGCCCAATGAAGAAAAAGAAAGCAATAATGCTCGGAGCGGCAGGCGGAAAAGCGATTTTAAAGAGGAAAAACCGAAAAAAATGTATTCAGCACATCACTATTTTTTTTCAGATGCTTCGCGATTGGCGAAATGGCGACTATCCTCGGTCACAGGTTAAAACACTTTTGCTGTTAACTGCCGCAATTCTGTATATCGTCATGCCGCTCGATATCATTCCAGACGTAATCCTCGGTCTTGGGTTCATTGACGATGCAGCTGTTTTAGGTTTGATTTGGACACTGATTAAAAAAGAACTGTCACAGTATGAAAAGTGGCGTTTGCAATAAATATAAAAAGCCCCGTTCGATGAACGGGGCTATCTCATGCTTATTGATTCACGCTGTCTTTTTCATAAATCGGAACCCAGCCTTCAGTTGTGACAAAAATTCTCACCGCGACAACTTTGCGGTCCTCCTGAAGCGTGAAGTAATGGCGGATATTCTCAGGCACGGAGATTAAATCTCCAGGGTTTAAACGGACATCAAAAAACGTGCCGTCCTTGCCTTGAATGACAAAAATACCGTGTCCGCTTACAATAAAACGAACCTCATCGTCTGTATGGTGATGCTCTCTTTTAAAGTTTTCAAGCAGTTCATCAAGTTTCGGATTGCTGTCTGACAATGAAATAACATCCTGTGCTTTATAGCCGCGGCGGGTTGAGATATCTTTAATTTCAGTTTCGAAGGTATCAAGAATTTGCTGTTTTTCTTCTTCTGTCAGGTCATATTTCTCTGAGAGATGTTCCGGAAGCTTCATGATATCCCATTGCTCATAAATAACCTCTTGACTGTCCAGAAAGCTTGCCACTTCCTCTTGATTTTCAATCGTTGTATTTGCCTCATCATGAATTCGAATTGTAGCCATTTCAATTCCTCCTTTTATTTAACCAGCTGATGCTGGAGTGTTTTCAATTTCAAATGGTAGCTGAACAAAAATTCATACGCTTCAAGCACTCTTTTTGCCTCAAATGCTGTTTTCCCCCAAGCCGTAATACCATGATTTCGGATCAGAACAGCTCCTGAATCTTCTGAAATCTCTTCCGCAAACAGTGCCGCTAGCGTCGGGATATGTGCCGCATTTTCTATAATCGGAACGGTCACTTCTGCGTTCTCTTCCCACAAGCCGAGTGCTTTTATAATTTCCTGGCCTTTGAATGTCATTTTCTTTTGGTCTCCGTATAACTCTGAAATCACATTATTGTTTACCGTATGGACATGCAGGCAGCATCCGGCATTGGTTTTATTGTACAAATGTGTATGCAAAAGCGTTTCTGCTGACGGTTTCAGAGAATGCCCGCTTTCAGCAGGCTCTCCGTTTTGATCGACCAGCAGAAAATCTTCAACCGTCTCTTTACGTTTATCTTTTCCGCTTGCAGTGACGAGAAATGTTAAAGGCTCATCTGTAACCTTAATTGACAGATTACCGCTAGTCGCCGGAAACCAATCTCTCTCTGCCAATTCCCGTTTTACTTCAGCGAGCTCTCGCCAGCGTTCTTGTTTTGCAGCCATTCCTGTACCTCCTTTACATTCTCAATTTCCTTTCTGATCTCATAAAAATCTTGATACGGAAGATGATTGAGGTTTTGCTCCCGGCATTCGTTTAATAAATAATCCCTTGCAAAGCATAGGTCAGACAGCTTTGCTGCCTCCACATCTGTAACCGAATCACCGATCATGATGATATATTGGTTCGGTTCAGAAAGTTCATGGATGACCGACGGCTTACAGCACCCGCATTGATTGCTGCATGTGCCCTTGCAGGAATGAGGCCAGTCAATATGGATATAGTCATTGTCAAATGAAGCATGGTTGCAATAAATGCGGTCTTTATCCACAATGCCTTCAAGCAAAGGATATACAAAAAAGTCCATTCCACCGCTTATGACATAAAACGGAATCTCGTGCTCATTGATAAATGCTACAAATTCCCGAAAGCCTTCCCTGATTTTTGCATCTTCCAATACAAAACTTGTAATCTCTTCTTTTAAACGGCTGGGCAGAAGGCCGAACATCCGCCCGACACCTTCCTTGATCGACAGCGTTTTGGAAAGTACGCCGTCTTTTAATGCCACCCACTCTGGGGGAGCAAATGTTTTCATGATATTTATAATGTTGTCGTTCATCGTGATTGTTCCGTCAAAATCACAAATAATAAAAGGTTTTCGAGTCGTCATACGGCTTCAACCTTTCCCCATTTATCTAGCGCAAGCTTAAGATCCTTGCATTGTTCGGCTTTTTCATCAATCGGCTGGGCCTCTAGGACCGCATCAATAATGGCTCTGAACGCTCGCCCCCCGCCTTGGGCACCGTTCGGATGTCCATGTACGCCTCCTCCGGCGTTAATAATGTGGTCTATGCCGAAATCACGCATTAATAGCGGAACCATGCCGGGATGAATGCCTGCTGACGGAACAGCAAATGTTTGGTTAAAAGCATCCTCTCTCACACATTCTTCATGAATCGCCAGTGCATCTGCTCTTGGAAGCGCAACCGAACCATATGGAGACGGAAAGAGGCTGAAGTCAGCACCGCAATATCGGTTTAATTTTCCGAGTAAAAGAGCGTGAGAAAAACCGTAAAACGGAGAAGACGTAAACGCTCCGCTCACTGCTGGATGCGCCATAATCGGAACTGGGATTTCAGGATCTTCCGCAAGGCCTTGCATAACGTCCAAGCCGTAAGCGAAGACATTAAACAAAAGCGCATCCGCTCCCAACTCGGCGGCGCGTCTCGCTTTGTCTTTCAGATCAGCCGTACGTCCGGTCAAATTCACCGCATACAGCGTTTTATGTCCGGTTTGTTCATACGTTTCTTTCAATATTTGCTTTCCTTCTGCAATTCTTGTTTCAAAAGGCGCTAGACCAGTCTCAAAGAAAATTTCATCGTCTTTAATCAAGTCAACTCCGCCAAGCGCCTGCTGCCGGAGCTGTTCTTTAATATCACTCAGGTCCCTTCCGATTACGCCTTTAAATATGCTCATTAACAGCGGTCTCTCAAACTCTCCCAGCAGCTTCCGGATGCCGTATACGCCAAACTTCGGTCCCGGCAGTGCACGCTTAAATACTTCAGAGAAGTGAAGATCGATTAATTTGATTTTTCCGTCCAGGGACAGCTTGCCAAACACTGTTGTCAGCAAAGCCGGAATATCCTGAGAGAAATTGATTTCAGGATAGGCAATTGTGATGACCGCTTGTTTTTCTGATGCAGCAGTTCCCTCTCTCTCCTCAACTTTTATCACCCGCCCCTTGTGCTTTTGCATTTGCTCCTGTTTTACAAGGGGCAGATCAGTCCAGGAGCCTACTGTCAATCCTGTTGCGATTTGTTCTGCTTTCTTCTCTGTATCGGCTCCCGGTTCGGTCAGGAGATATGTCGCTAATAACTCACTCATGCCAGAGCTCCTTTCATTTTCATCCATATCAAAAAACCTCTTCAAACTGCAATCGCGTCTAAAGAGGTTTCGTTTCTCGTCCGAATCTTATCTCTCAGCCGCTAGCTGCAAGAATTAGCACCGTGCTTTATAAGTCGGTTGCCGGGCTTCATCGGGCTCGTCCCTCTGCCTGCTCTTGATAAGAAAATATAGATTTTATAAATTATTTTGAATTATCCCATCGTTATAAGGTCTTGTCAATGCTTTTTTGGGTAAACAGGTTCAGTTTGCCAATTCGATAAGCGGCTTCCTTAAGTCTTTCTTCACTTGTTAAAAGTCCGACTCTGACGTAGCCCTCGCCATATTCACCGAAGCCGTTTCCAGCCGCAACTGCCACATTCGCTTTTTCCAGCAAAAGATCTGAGAACTGCTCAGAAGTATAGCCTTCAGGCACAGGCAGCCATGCAAAAAAAGAACCTGCGGGAGCTGTTACATCCCAGCCGATTTCCCGGCATGCCGTGATCCAAGCGTTTCTCCTGCTCTCATACCTGGCATTTTGCTCTGCCACACACGTCTGATCGGCTAACAGTGCCTCTGCTGCAGCCTCCTGAGTCGCTCTGAAAAGACTGACAAACATATGGTCTTGATAAAGATTGATCGCTTCAATGACCGAAGCGTTTCCGACGGCAAAGCCAACCCGCCATCCTGCCATATTATACGTTTTTGACAGCGTGTAAATTTCAATTCCGATATCCTTCGCACCTTCAGTCTGCAAAAAGCTTAAAGGCTTGCAGCCGTCAAATCCTACAGCGCCGTAAGCAAAATCGTGAACGACGCAGATTCCGTTTTCAGCCGCAAAACGCACGGTATCTTCAAAGAACTCGGAAGTAGCAACAGCTCCAGTCGGATTATTCGGATAATTCAAATACATCAATTTCGCCTGTTCCCTTACTTCAGCGGTTATGCTGCTGTAATCAGGGAGAAACGCCCTGTCCTTTACGAGCGGCATCATTTCCATCTTTGCTTTTGCAAGTGTGACACCCGACCAGTAATCAGGATAACCCGGATCGGGAACTAAAATCGTATCACCGGGATTCAACAAGCATTGCGGGAGCTCGACTAGACCCGCTTTTCCGCCGAATAATACAGCGACTTCGGTTTCCGGATCCAGATCAATGCCGTATTCTCTTTTGTAAAATGCAGCAGCCGCTGACTTCAGACGGTATGAGCCGCGAAAAGAAGAATATTTATGATTCTCAGGATCAGCAACAGCTCGTTTCATCTCCTCAACAATATGTTCAGGAGTCGGCTGATCTGGATTTCCCTGTCCTAGATTGATAACGTCATGTCCTTCTGCGAGCTTTCGGTTCACTTTCTGCACCAGAGAAGCGAAGAATTGTTTAGGCAATTCCTTCAATACATGAGACTGTTCAAATTTCATCTATTCTCACCTTCTAAAAAAATCTTGAAATGATAGTCCATCATCATATATGGTTAAATGAAAAAAGTAAAGAAAAATTTGGGGTGTTAAAAAGATGAAATGGACGATATCTTGTCTTCAATTTGATATTTCATACGGCAAAACTTCGGAAAATATAAAAAAAGCTGAATTTTTCATCGAAAAAGAAAGCAAACATGCTGATGTTCTTGTTCTGCCTGAATTATGGACGACCGGATATGATCTGGCCAATCTTGATGAACTCGCTGATAAAGACGGCCGCTCCGCTCAGAGCTGGCTGAAGAAAACGGCAAAAAAACATGGTGTTCATATTGTCGCCGGATCGGTCGCTGTCAGGAAGAATTCTGATGTTTATAATACAATGTACATCGCGGATAAGGAAGGGCAAATCATTAAAGAGTACAGAAAAGCCCATCTTTTTCAGCTGATGGATGAGCATCTGTATTTATCAGCCGGTTCCGAAGACGGATACTTTGAGCTTGACGGCGTCAAAAGCTCAGGATTGATCTGTTACGATATCCGTTTTCCGGAATGGATCAGAAAACATACGACAAAAGGCGCCAACGTGCTGTTTATTTCTGCGGAATGGCCTCTTCCCCGCCTTGATCATTGGAAAAGCCTGCTTATTGCGCGGGCCATTGAAAACCAATGCTTTGTCGCAGCCTGCAATTGTACCGGTTCAAATCCGGATAATGAATTTGCAGGACATAGCCTGATTATTGATCCATGGGGACGTGTACTTGCTGAAGGCGGCCGGGAAGAAGGCATAGTCCGAGCGGAAATCGACCTTCAAGAAAGCGCAGAAGTTCGGGAGAGCATTCCTGTTTTCAATGATATCAGAAAAGATTTATATTAAAAAATATATTGACAACTAACTAAATTACCTGTTACCATGTTCATCAACTGATAAATTAGAATTGTCAAACAAGTGAATATATTCTCTTATCGAGAGTTGGGCGAGGGATTTGGCCTTTTGACCCCAACAGCAACCGACCGTAATTCCATTGTGAAATGGGGCGCATCTTTTTCGCGCCGAGACGCTGGTCTCTTAAGGCACGGTGCTAATTCCATTCAGATCTGATCTGAGAGATAAGAGAGGCGGACATAGATGTTAAGCCTCCTTCTCTCTGAGAAGGAGGCTTTTTTACGGCCACATATTAAGTGATTACATAATTGGAGGTTATGATGATGGGAGTCACAAAAACACCTTTATACGAAACGTTAAATGAAAGCTCCGCTGTGGCGTTGGCGGTGAAGCTTGGCCTTTTTCCAAGCAAAAGCACGCTGACATGCCAGGAGATCGGAGACGGCAACTTAAATTACGTTTTTCATATTTATGATCAAGAACATGACAGAGCATTGATCATTAAACAGGCGGTTCCGTATGCAAAAGTGGTGGGAGAAAGCTGGCCGCTGACAATCGACCGTGCAAGAATCGAAAGCAGCGCTCTCATCCGTCAGGGCGAGCATGTGCCTCACCTGGTTCCAAGAGTGTTTTATTCTGATACGGAAATGGCCGTTACCGTCATGGAGGATCTCTCTCACCTCAAGATCGCAAGAAAAGGACTCATTAAGGGTGAAAACTATCCTCATCTGTCGCAGCACATCGGTGAATTTTTAGGAAAAACACTTTTCTACTCATCAGATTACGCGCTTGAACCTAAGGTGAAAAAACAGCTTGTTAAACAGTTTACAAATCCAGAGCTTTGCGACATTACGGAAAGACTTGTTTTTACAGATCCTTTCTTCGACCATGACACAAATGATTTTGAAGAAGAGCTTCGTCCTTTTGTCGAAAAGCTCTGGAATAATGACAGCGTTAAAATCGAAGCCGCTAAGCTGAAAAAGTCATTTTTAACGTCTGCGGAAACGTTGATTCATGGTGATTTGCATACAGGAAGCATTTTCGCAAGTGAGCACGAAACAAAGGTGATTGATCCTGAGTTTGCTTTTTACGGACCGATCGGCTTTGATGTAGGGCAATTTATCGCCAACTTATTTTTGAACGCACTCAGCCGTGACGAGGCTGACAGAGAGCCGTTATATGAACATGTCAACCAGGTCTGGGAAACGTTTGAAGAGACGTTTAGTGAAGCCTGGCAGAAGGACAGTCTGGATGTTTACGCCAACATCGACGGTTACCTCACTGATACGCTCAGCCATATTTTTGAAGAAGCAATCGGATTTGCGGGCTGTGAGCTGATACGACGCACGATCGGCCTTGCCCACGTAGCTGACCTGGATACGATCTTGCCGTTTGATAAACGAATTGGCAGAAAACGTCTGGCGCTCGAAACCGGCACAGCCTTTATCGAAAAACGTTCGGAATTCAAAACGATAACAGATGTTATTGAATTATTTAAGTTACTTGTAAAGGAATGATCCATTCATGACCCATTCATTTGCTGTTCCACGTTCTGTTGAATGGAAAGAAACAGCTATTACCATTTTAAATCAGCAAAAGCTTCCTGATGAGACGGAATATTTGGAGCTGACGACGAAAGAGGATGTATTTGATGCGATTGTCACGCTCAAAGTAAGGGGCGCTCCGGCGATCGGCATTACGGCTGCCTTCGGGCTGGCGCTTGCTGCCAAAAACATTGAAACAGATAATGTCACGGAATTCCGCCGCAGACTGGAAGACATCAAACAATATTTAAACAGCTCACGGCCTACCGCCATTAATTTGTCATGGGCGCTTGAGAGACTGAGTCATTCGGTCGAAAACGCGATTTCCGTAAATGAAGCAAAAACAAACCTTGTCCATGAAGCCATTCAGATTCAGGTCGAGGATGAGGAAACGTGCCGGTTGATCGGCCAAAACGCCCTGCAGCTTTTCAAAAAAGGCGACAGGATCATGACAATCTGCAATGCCGGCTCAATCGCGACAAGCCGCTATGGAACGGCGCTAGCTCCGTTTTACTTGGCCAAACAAAAAGATTTGGGATTGCACATTTATGCCTGTGAAACAAGGCCTGTCCTGCAAGGTTCACGCCTTACTGCTTGGGAGCTGATGCAGGGGGGCATTGATGTCACTCTGATCACAGACAGCATGGCCGCCCATACGATGAAGGAAAAACAAATTTCCGCTGTTATCGTCGGAGCCGACCGAATTGCAAAGAACGGTGATACGGCAAATAAAATCGGCACATACGGTCTTGCTGTTTTAGCAAACGCCTTTGATATTCCGTTTTTTGTCGCCGCACCTTTATCTACATTTGATACAAAGGTCAAATGCGGCGCTGATATCCCGATAGAGGAACGGGATCCCGAGGAAGTCAGGCAGATTTCCGGAGTTCGGACCGCTCCATCCAATGTGCCTGTCTTTAATCCCGCTTTCGACATTACACCTCATGATCTCATTTCAGGAATCATCACAGAAAAAGGGATTATGACCGGAAACTATGAAGAAGAGATTGAACAGCTGTTTAGAGGAGAAAAGGTGCATTAAAAAACCGCCGGACTTTGCTCATTTGGAGCCGAGTCAGCGGTTTTTTTGTTTCTTTTTGTTAACATTGATGATTTCATCTTTTTGAGCGCTTGATAAGATATGCAGTTTCACAAACAGTTCGGCAAAAACGGCAAGTTTCTCAGAGCGGCTCGGCTTCAATTGCTTTGTCCTCCTTTTTCATCAGACCAACTTTTTTAACTTAATAAAATGATATGTCGGCCGTAAAAAAAGGGAACGTGCCATATGTTTTATTTTTCTTTATAGGAGATTCGCTCGATGTTTAGCAAAAATGCTTTGATCTCCGTTTTGCTTCCGGCGTATCCTGTTAACGCACTGTTTTTGCCGATCACTCTGTGGCACGGGACAAAAATCGGCAGGTCGTTACGTTTATTAGCCTGCCCGACAGCGCGCACCGCTTTCGGACTGCCGACCGCAGCGGCAATATCCGCATAGCTTCGGGATTCGCCATATGGAATCCTCTCCAGCGCCTGCCACACTTTTTGCTGAAAAGGAGTGCCCTTTTGGCTGAGCGGCAGGGAGAATGTCTTCCTTTCGCCTGCGAAATATTCTTGAAGCTGTTGTTTCGCTTCTGCAAGATTAGGTGTTTCCTTGTGCTCAGTATTCTGAACCGTTTCTTTCCAATCCACCCAATCTTCCTGACTGAGAAATAGACGAGTGATCCGGTCCTCCTCTTCGGCAATGATAAGTTCACCGAGCGGCGTCTCGGCTGTCGTATAGTAGTTCATTCATCATTCCTTCTTTCTTCAGCATTCTGTCTGACAGGAAGCGTAATATGGAAAACGGTGCCCTTCCCTTCTTCACTTTCTACCATAATTTCGCCTTGATGTTCTTCAATAATTTTATAGCTTACCATAAGCCCAAGTCCAGTTCCCCGTTCCTTTGTCGTATAAAACGGTTCACCAAGGCGCTTTAATTTATCTTCTGTCATTCCGATTCCCTCGTCTTTTAAGGAGATAAGAACATGATCTTGATCCAATGCCTTTATCGTTACAAAAATATTTCCGCCGTCAGGCATCACTTCGATGGCGTTTTTTAATATATTGATAAAAACCTGTTTCAGCTGATTCGGTTCACAGTAAATCGGGGGAATGTCGTCAATTAAATCAAGTTGCATTTGTACATTGCTGAGATTGGCTTGCGCATTTAGAAGGTCTATCGTGTCCCTCATAATTTGGGTAACATGTTTTTCCTCATACATAATGGCCTGGGGCTTGGCTAAAATCAAGAATTCGGTGATGATGGATTCGATGCGCTTTAGTTCTGAGGTGATCACGTTGAAGTAAAGGGCGTAGTCTCCCTCGACACTCCCTTTCAGAAGCTGAATGAAGCCTTTAAGAGCAGTCATCGGATTTCTGATTTCATGAGCAATGCCGGCTGCGAGTTCGCCGACAACATGAAGGGTATCTGATTTGCGCAGGCGTTCCTCCAATTCTTTTCGCTCTGTTACGTCTTTAAAGATAGCCAAGTTCATATTTTGAATAATATTCCGTTTAAATGAGAATTCGAGTTTTCTGTTATCACCGCTGCTCAGCAAAAATGGAATTTCGTTGTCCATTTCATCAAAATTAATCTGCCTTGCCGGTGATGCCAGATTTTCTATTTCATAAGCAGAAATAATATCTAACAGGCTGTGCTGTTTGATCTCTTCATGTGACAGGCCCAAAATATGGCTTGCTAACGGGTTGGCGTCAATGATCCTGTATTGATTGTCGAACAACACATTGCCGTCCATTGAGCCGTTGAACACTTTTCTGAATTTCAGCTCGCTTTCCCGAAGCTCCTTTTCCATCCGCTTTCTGTCGCTTACATTTCTTAAGATCGTCAAATGCTGATTTTCAAGGATTGTCCGTTTTGAAGTAAATTCAAGCTCTTTGAATTGCCCGTTCCCCATTTGAAACAGCAGCTCTTCTCTGATCTCTCCGTATTTTGCGTATTTCCTCTTCGTTATGCTGTATTTCTGCTGCGAGTCAACGAGAAAATCACACAGCTTTCTTTTCAACAGCAAATTCATCGGCAGCTCAAAAATTTTACAGGCTGATTGATTCGCTTTTACGATTCTTCCGTCATTCGACCAGATGATGATGGCGTCCATTGCATTTTCAAAGATTTCTCTGAAGCGCTCCTCACTTTTAAAGAGCTGCAGCTCCATAGACCGCTTCTCTGTGATATCCCTCATAATGGACATATAAAAACCGCTGATGATGTTTGATGTAATCGTGAATTCAAATAGTTTTTGAACTCCTGAACGAAGCTTGACAGGCAGCTCCCCCTTCGCTTTTCCCTTGCGGTTGAGCGCCTTCCAGATATTGTCGAAATCTTTTCGTGAGCCGCTGTCTATGAACTCATACAAAGATAAATGAGACAGCTCATTATGATTGATTTCAAAGCTTTTACAAAAGGACAAATTGGCATCAATAAAACCGCCATCTTTATCAAACAGGACGATTCCGTCAACTGCTCTGTCAAACAAGTCCTTAAAAAGCTGTTCATTCATAGAGAATTCCCGCTCCAGAATCTTCTTAGAAGATATGTCCCTCATGACAACAAAAAAGAAATCCTCACCAATGCCTCTTTTGGCCAGAAACTCTATGTATTTTGTTGCCCCGCAATCAAGCCTGATCGGAACCTCCTTCCACAGAAAGCCTTTTTTAAAAAACTTCTTTACGGAAAGATTCAGTTCATCCTTTGGGATTGAAAACAAAAAATCCAAAACAGAACGCTTTTTCAAATCTTCCGAGTCAACTTGAAGCATCCTTTCTGTTGCTTCATTTGCCTGAACAATCCGCATTTCGTTATCACAAATAAAAATAGCATCGAGCGTATTGTTGACAATCACTTGATGCTGATTCAATTCCTTTTTCAGTCGCGCGTTTTCTTCTTTGAGGCGATTCAGTTCCTCTCGCAGCTCCGAGTTTGTCTGGACACCAAGAGTTTCCATGCATGTACACTCCTTCTTCAAAACCTATCCCTCAATATTTCTACAAAATGCGGGAACTTCCTTCATTTGCCCTATAAATTTCAGAAAATTTCAGCGCCATTACATTACGAAGACATTTTCTACGATCCTTACCGTCACTTTACATCGACCTAACAATCAGCATTTTTTTAGATTCCTTTTTCATCTTTTATTTTAAAATATGTACCAGCAGGGAATAATCTCTTAGTGACTGATGAAAGAGAAGGTGATGCTATGAGTAAATCGCGGGACAGTTATTTCGATAACGCAAAATTTTTATTGATATTCCTTGTTGTATTCGGTCATATCCTTCGTTCCTTTATTAATGATAATCATTTTATGCTCTACCTCTACAAGTTCATTTACACATTCCATATGCCTGCATTTATTCTTGTATCCGGTTATTTCGCGAAAGGCTTTAAACGGGCGGGATATGTAAAAAAGCTGGCGGTCAAGCTGATTATTCCGTATTTGATTTTCCAAATCATTTATTCCGTCTTTTATTACATTATGCAAGATGAAAGCATGGCAAATGTGAACCCGATTGATCCGCAATGGTCGTTATGGTTTCTTGTAAGCTTATTCTTTTGGAACCTGCTCCTATATCCTTTTTCAAAAGTTTCAAAGCAGTGGGCGCTGTTTGTCAGCTGCGGAATCGCCGTGCTGATCGGTTATCTGGACTTTGTCAGCAGCACGCTGAGCTTGTCACGGACATTCGTATTCTTACCGATGTTCCTTGTCGGTTTTTATTTAAATAAACATCATTTTGATTTATTGAGATCGAAACGCGGCAAACAAATTGCGCTCGGAGTGCTTGCCGCAGTATTCGTCATCTGCTGGGGCATCGATTTTGACTATTCTTTTCTGTTTGGTTCAAAACCGTATTCTTCATTTGGAGACGTTACCCTGGTAAGCGGACTATCCCGAATCGGCTGGTATGTACTCGCCTTTGGGGCAACCTTCAGCTTTTTAGCGCTTGTTCCGCAAAAACGGTATTTCTTTACCAAATGGGGAACCCGGACATTTTACGTGTATCTGCTTCACGGGTTTATTATTAAGACATTACGACAGGTCGGGCTTGAGGATTGGCTTACTGACTATCAAAGCTTAGTGATCCTCTTGCTTTTAACAGCAGCCCTGACATCAGTCCTCTCCAGCAACTTTGTTAAGACAGTCGCTCAGCCCTTCATTGAGCTGAGGATGACCAGCTTATTGCAATTTGTCAGAGGAACGGGCAAAAATGCTTATTTAAAATAGAAAAAGCACCTCTTAAGCGGACGCCGCCTAAGAGGTCTTTTTTATTTTTGTTTTTTATTTTTGTTTTTTGTTTTTTTCTTTTTTCTTTTCAGGCTTGGTGACTTCCAGCGTTTCGATGATCTTCCCGGCATTGTAATCCCCAAGTTCACTTGAGAACTCTTCCTCCAGCACCTTTTTATTCATAGGCTTTTTATGATTTTGCATGTCTCTGCTATGACGGTTTTTCTTCACAATTACATGCCTCCCTGCTGGCCCTGTTTGGAATTGCGGTTTGCCCCTCTAAAATTGGGGTCGTCATGATATTGTGTCTTATATGAATTGGGGTCCATGCTCTCGGTAGGTGTATTGTTATTTTTAATGGCTTCATTCACTTCAGCTTTACGCTTCATACGAATCCTCCTCGCCAGTTTTCAGACATTTTAAGATGCAGGAGCGTAAATTGCACCTGTCGAAGTTAGGTTCTCCAACTGAACAGGAGGCACACATCTTTTTTTTGGCAATCAAAAAACACCGCAAAATATGCGGTGTTCAGCTTGTAGAGAAAACGACGTTTTTTCTACAAGCTTTTTTGTTTTATACAGTTTCTTTAGATATTCATCAGGTTTCAGATGCAGAAAAAGCGCTCCCACATGCCTAGCCCTGCTTGGCTAGGTATGTGGCAATCTTCTTCATGTTCTGGCATGCGGCTGTGAGGAGAACTTGTTCACTCACATTTCGTTTTCCCCTCAACCTGCAATAGCGAAGCCCATGCAGCTGTTTTGAATCTGCAAAGCTTCGCTCTATTTTTTCTTTTCTTTTTTTGTAGAGGTTTTTTCCTGAAACAGACAAGCGATTTTGTCTGACCTTTTCTTTATGATCTTCCCATACATGTCGAGTAATCACTTTCTGCCGATTCTTTGATTTTGTACAGTTTTCAAGCAGTGGGCATGAGGAACATATTTCAGGATTTGATTTATATGACCGGTAGCCTTTTCGGTCAGTTGTTGAGTATGTAAGTGTTTGGTGATTTGGACAAATGTATCTGTCTTGTTCACTGTCATAATGAAATTTCCATTTTGGAAACAAGCCTCGGATAGGGTGATAACGTCTATGTGCGATGACACCAAAGATTTGGCGGTCAGATAATCCTTTACAGATCGGAGTCGTTAAATATCCGGAATCAAGGGCGACGGCTTCTACTTGAAAACCAAATCGTGCGATTTGGTGGTCTAATCGGTCAAGATAAGGCACAGAATCATGGACATTTCCAGGTGTGACGTAGGCATCGGTGATAATGTTGTATTTCATATCTGTTGTGCGGTGATCTAAATAGAAAAAACCTTCTGGTTTGTTTTCACGATACAGATAGCCACTTTCCGGATCGGTTGTACTGTGGCGGATCTCTTTTTCAGCTTTCACCTCCTCTTTGGCTGTTAATGGTTTTTTTCCGTGTTCCTCCCGATCCTCTTGAATGGCTTCATTTAAATCCTTGATATAGTTTTGGGTATCCTGCGCAATTGTTTTTCTTGTGTATTTATGCTTGTTGGCATTGGCTTTAAGGTGTGTGGAGTCGGTGAATAGGACTCGTCCGCCCACCATGTCATGATTGATGGCCTGAAGAACGATCTCATCAAAAATGTCTTGGAAGATGGTTGTATCTTTAAAGCGTGTGCGTCTGTTCCAGCTGATGGTGGAGTGGTGTGGAACCGGGTCGTTTATGTTCAATCCGAGAAACCATCTGTACGCCATATTGTAGTAAATTTCTTTTTCAAGCTGTCTTTCTGAACGGATACCATAGAGGTATCCGATAAACATCATTTTAAATAAAATAAGCGGATCAAGTGAGGGGCGGCCTTTGTTTTCACTGTAGTAAGGTTTCACCTTTTCAATGATGAAAGAGAAGTCTATGTGTTTATCAATTTTCCGAAGCAGGTGATCCTCTTCAACGAGTTGGTCAAGCAGAACAAATTCGGCTGTGTTTTGAGAAGAGTTTCTTGTGTGGAACATGAGAAAGACACCGTCCTTTTAAGTCTTTCTTTTATTTTATTACAGAAGAATGGATATTTTAAAGAAAAATAAAGGCTGTCGAGATTTTCTCGACAGCCTGAACACCGCAAAATATGCGGTGTTTTGCCTATCCGATAATCACTCTTTCTTTCGGATAGTGATAGTTCGCTTCAATTTCCTTTCTTCCGATCAGATACAGGAAGGTCAGGATGCCGATTCGCCCGATAAACATGACAATCATAATGACGCATTTTCCAACACTGCTCAAATCTGCCGTAATTCCAAGCGACAGGCCGGTTGTACCGAATGCCGAGCACACTTCAAACAAAAGCTCCAGCAGGGAATGTTTTTCTGTAATGGTCAGAATGAGTGTCGCGCCAAAAACGAGCAGGATCGCCATCATCGTGACAACAAGCGACTTCATCAAGTCAGCAGGGTGAAGCTCCCGTTTGAATACCTTTACGGCCTTATTGCCGCGGGCAAAATGAAACAGCGCAAGAAGGTTCAAAGCAAAAGTCGTTGTCCGTATGCCTCCCCCGACTGAGCTTGGCGACGCTCCGATAAACATCAGCGCACAAATAAAAAAGAGTGTGGAATCTGATAATTGGCTGATATCGATTGTTGCCAGTCCCCCGCTTCGGGTTGCCGTTGATTGAAACAGGGACAAAAACAAAATATCATGCCATGATTTTCCCGCGAACGCATGGTTTGCTTCCAGGGCAAAGATGCCAATGGCTCCAAACAAGACAAGTGAGCCGAACGTAATCGTCGTGATCTTTGTAAAAAGCGTAAATGGATAACGCCGATGCTTTGAAAACAGGAAATCCTTTACTTCAACAAGCACGGGAAATCCAATCGCTCCAAATATAATTAAAAGCATTGTAATAAACTGCACAAAGTAATCGTGGCGAAATGGAATCATCGAATTACCGGTAATATCAAATCCGCCGTTTGTCGTTGCACTGATACTGGCAAAAAATCCGTGTAAATAAGCTTCCTGATAGGAGTCATAGTAGGTTAAGAAATATGTGCCGAGAATCAGCCCGCCAAAAAATTCAATCCACAAGATCAGAAACAGTACCTGCTTCATCAGATTGACAATTCCTGAAAACTGGGATTGGTTTTGATCAACCATAATCAGCTTCCGTTCTTTCAGCCCGATTCGTTTTCCCATGATCAGCCAAATGAACGTTCCGAGCGTCATAATTCCGATTCCGCCAAATTGCAGAACAAATGCTAATATAAAAATCCCTATTGTGCTGAATGTATCAGCTGTATCAACTACCGTCAGCCCCGTTACGCTGACTGAACTGACAGCTGTAAAAAGCGCATCAATAAACGTCCAATCCGCCCCCGGTTTATGGGCCGCCGGCAAACTCAGCAATATAACGGCCACAGTAACTGCAAGAAAATAATATAATGCGATCAGCTGGGCCGGTGACAAGGCCTGTATCAATTTTCCAAACTTTAATCTCATGTAAAATCCTTCTGCCTCTCTTTTTAAGTACGGTAATTATTCTAAAGATATTAGGTCCATTTTTAAAGGCTTTTACGAAACATTTTCTTAACTTGCTTATTTTTTTTTGATTTTAGTCAATGGATAAAATAAAAAACCTCTGAGAATTCTCTCAGAGGAACAATGTGTTTGTATTATTTAGCTTCCAGCCGCCTGATTCGCTCATCTAAATCAGGGTGAGTAGAGAAAAGCGAAGAGCGCTTCTTGCCATTAATCTTTAACGTTTGGACAGCTGTCTGATCGTCTTCCATAATCCGGGAAGAATAGCTTTTAAGCGTCCGCAGCGCATGAATCATCTTGTCCTTGCCGGCAAGATCCGCTCCTCCCCTGTCAGCATGGAATTCACGATGGCGTGAATACGCAAACACAACCAGGCTGCCAAGTATCGAAAAGACAATCTGAAAAATAATCATTGCAATAAAATGAACGATCGGCGCTAGATCTTCTTTGACAAAACGGCTTGCTATCCAAGCGGCGATACGCGATAAAAAGACGACAAAGGTATTAACGATACCTTGTAAAAGCGTCATTGTTACCATATCACCATTTGTGATATGCGCGACCTCGTGGGCAAGCACACCTTCAACCGCTGCGTCATCCATCTGCTCCAGCAGCCCTGACGATACTGCGACAAGTGAACGGCGTTTTGACGGTCCAGTCGCAAACGCGTTTACTTCAGGTGAACGGTAAATCCCGACTTCCGGCATTTTCGTTAAACCGGCAGAGCGGCTTAATCTGTGAACACGATCAACCAATTGCTGTTCCTCATAGCTGAGCGAGTGTTTTTTCGGATTCAGCACTCTGACGCCCATCATCGTCTTTGCCATCCATCTGGACATCGCAAGAGACGTAAAGGAACCGACAAACCCAACGACTAAACTGAACACAAGAAGCGCCATTGGATCGATACCGCCATCAGCTGTAAAGTACGTCCCGACTCCTGTAACAGAGCTTAAAACAGACAAAACGATCCCGATTGTTGTAAGCACCAAAATATTCGTTAGAATAAACAGAAAAATTCTTTTCGCCATAACAACCTCCGTTATTTTAAGTTCAAAAGAACCTGTATATTTAAATTATAAAACATCCATTTGAAAATGCAAGGAATTCGACGTATGATGTTAATGTAATTTGCTGACGCTTGAATTTTGAACTTATACATAGACCTATATCCGCGTCAAATTGTTTAAAGAGGTGAACAATGAACATTTTTAAACTCTCTCGAACCGATATGGTGCGGCTGCTCTATTCCCTAAAAGGACAAGGAGAACATAGCCCGCTCGACATTCTCGTCCAATCAGCGAACATGTCAGCAGAAAAAGCAGCCAATCATCTAGAAATTCCTGAATTTCTTACAAGATATGAACGAAAAAAACAGAAAAAAGAATACGGACTGTCTACAAATGAAATCGTAGAGCTTGGCAACTTATGCGAGCTGACTTCGTTAAAGTCAACCGCGATTCAAAACTGGGTAAAGCGTGATATCAAAGATCTGATCGGACACCCTGAGCTAGGCAAAAAATACTCAATTGAACAGGCAGTTATTCTTTTAATTGTACGTGATTTAAAATCCATTTATGACTTTGAACACATACGGGCTATTTTAAAAGTGGCCTTTAACACAATCTCAGACAGATCTGATGATGTCATCAGCCCGATTGCTTATTATGAAAGCTGCGCATATGTGCTTGATGCCATCCATCACCAAGATACTCCTTCCATGAAAGAATCAAATCTGCAGGAGATCGCCGAACAGGAGACAGAGCGTCTCCGTCACCGTTTTGAAGAACTGAATGACAGCCAATGGCTTAAAATCAGACAGATTATCGCTATTACAGTCCTCTCCATTTTGACATTCCATATTCAGGCAACCGCACATAAAATGACAGCAGACATTCTATAGTCTGCGCCACCCCGCAGAGGCCGGGGTTTTATTTTTCTCCACAACAATTGCCAGCATAAATAACCCCCGTATATTTCAAACTAAATACGCGTTAAGAATTTCTTTATCGAAAAAGGAGATGAAAAAGATGGCGAGCAGAAATAAACTCGTTGTTCCAGGGGTGGAGCAGGCACTAGACCAATTTAAACTCGAAGTGGCTCAAGAATTCGGTGTGAACCTTGGTTCTGATACAGTCGCACGCGCTAACGGCTCTGTAGGCGGAGAAATGACAAAGCGGCTGGTACAGCAAGCACAATCACAATTAAATGGCACAACTAAATAAATTCAGGTCTTTATTCGCCGGGGGCACTCGGCGAATCTTCATTTTGAGCTGAATTATTATCACTGCTGTAGCCGTTTGGATTACGTCGGTCTGAAGCGTTATCCCTTCTGGACGAAGAACGGTTCTTGCCTTGTTCACCATTGTTCCAGTCCCTGTGATATTGGCTTTGGCCCTTGTCAGCGCCGTTATTTTCATTTCCTTTATCTTGAGGATCTTGTATTGGGGTTTGCTCATGGTCCCCATCTTTTTCGGTATTTGTGTTTTCATCTGATTCCTTTATTTTTTTATCTTTGTCACTATCATCAATCTGGTCATCCGCTTTCTCTTCTTTCTGGTCTCCGGAATCCGCATCATTCAGCTGTTCATTATCTCCTTGCTTGCTGTCCTGGGTGTCAGTTTGATCGGTGTTTTCATCCTCATTTTCATCACTCTTTTGATCCTCTTCCCCGGATGGTTTGCTGGAGTCATCTTTTATATCTTTATTGTCATTCTTTTCATTTGATTTGATGTAGCTGCCTGTTGAGACGCCTTCTTTCTTCGCTTTTTCCCTCGTTTGCATATCTGACTCGAGAGATTCCATGCGGTATGTCGTTTTATATTTTTCAGTCACATCATTCAGCTGTTTTTTCACAGCCTTTTTATATGTATTGTCTTCTGTGTTTTCATAAACAGTGGAAATCAATATTTCTTTCGATTTTTTTACATACCCGTGTTCACTGCAGTCGGTTATAATATCGTCAATCACCTTTTTAAAATCAGTCTTCTCCCAATCATCTATATCATTCACGACCTTCTGTCCCTCATCGTTTAGAGGCGTCAGTTCAATCACTTCATAATCGCTGTTTAACGCCATTTCGACGCTTGGATTGATATCGATTGTCATATACGCATAGGCCTTATTATTAGAAAAAACGGGGAGAACTATAAAAATAAAGAGCATAATAGCAGTCATCGTAAAAATCCCCATTTTGAAAGGGCGCAGTTTAAAAAAATCAAAAAAGCTGGCCCTTCTGCCCATGCGTGTTTCACTCGGAAGCATGATTTCTTCTCCGATTTCATAGCTGTGTCGATCATTTTTGGCTTTTAAAAATTGTCCGTCAGGGGTCAGCAACGTGACGAATTTTTTATTTTTCTCTACTATAATCCCTCTTCTCATGAGTGCAGCACCCCTTTAAGATAATCTTTTAAATAAATATAATCACCCGTAATGATAATACACATCGCAATAATATATTTTCTGTTTCTCTCAATCGTTTTTCGGCTTACAGAGACAAGCTGTTCAAGCTGTTTGACCGGAAGCTGCTTCTTTGTATACAGGATAGCGGCCAATTCTTCATGTTCAACAAGCGTCATTGCCACCTTTATGGCGTTTTGCCTTGCATCCGTGTGCTTTGGAGAATTTTCAAGCAGTTCTTTAAACGATAAACCATAATCCTTGAGCTGCTTTTGAAAATAGAGGATTTCCTCCCGCCTCTGCTCCTGTTCAATCTGACGGCGGTATTCATCAATGGAAAGCTCGGCTTCAATCAGGCTTTGTGATGACTCCTGATCGTCTCCTTCCTGTAAATCGATATTTATATTTTGTGCGCTTCTGGCTTCTTTTCTAATGTAATCAATGACTTTTCTTTTTATAATAAGCTCAGCAAATGCGAGCAGAGAATTTCCTTTTTCAGGTGAATATTTTTCTATAGCTTCATTAAACGCGATCAGTCCAATACTGAACTCATCGTCTTTTTCATCTATATATCGTTTACAAACGGATGAAACCGTCTTTGCGATAAATGGCTTATATTGCTGTATTAATTCATTTTGCAGATCTTTATTGCCTTTTTGTATACTCTCAACAGCTTTTTCAAGTGTTTGCTTCTTTTTTCCCAATTTAAACAAAAGGCTAAGCACTGGTTTCACCTCAGTTCCTCCCTATAACTACTCATTAATGATAGCTAATTTGATAGGGATTCGCAAAGGAGAAAAAGAAATATTGATTTCCAATGTCTCAATTATGACAAACCATTCTGACGTCCTATACATGATTTCGTGCCTTTCTAAAGAATTAAGGGGGTTTTATGCGTGTTTTTTGTAACAAAGATGTTATAAAAATGTTATTTTATTTCGCTTATGAAAACGCTTCAAACACAAAAAGACTCTGCTTTTAAGCAGAGTCTTTCAGATTACGCCCGTTCACGGGTGCTGTTTCTTTGTTCGTTTTGTGCGCCCTCCGGCTGTTTTTTCCCACCTGACATAAACCAGCCGCAAACCGCGATTGCTGCTAAGACACCCCAGAATATCAGCTTCCATGTTCCAGAATGAATAAAGTGCTCAGAAACAACCGCTATGTCGCGATGGGCAAGCGTATATAAAGCAAGCTTCACTCCGACCCAGCCGACAATCACAAAGGCTGCTGTTTCTAGGCTTGGACGTTCCTTTAATAACTTCACAAACATGGAAGCCGCAAACCGCATGATCACCAGTCCGATGATACCGCCGGCCAAAATGACGAGAAATTGTCCTCCGTCAAGTCCGCCGATCTTCGGGAGTGATGTCCCAGGAAGTGTAACCGCCAGCGCTACTGCTGCTAAGATGGAATCAACAGCAAACGCGATATCTGCCAGTTCAACTTTTAAAACAGTCGGCCAAAAACCGCTTTGCTTCGTCTCTTTATGTGTGTCTTCTTTCTTAAATACATATCTTTTCAATAAGTGGCTTGCTGAGATATACAGCAAATAGATCGCGCCAATCGCTTGAACCTGCCATACGTTGACCAAAAATGAAATGGCGAATAAAGAGCCAAATCGCAGAACAAAAGCCCCTGCCAATCCATAAAATAACGCTTTTTTTCTTTTTTCCTCCGGCAAATGTTTTACCATTACCGCCATAACCAGCGCGTTATCGGCGGCTAAAATCCCTTCCAGCCCGATCAAGACGAGAAGAACCCAACCATACTCTAATAATAATGCTGCATCCATAAATGATACCCTCCCAAAAAAGTTGTTTTCTTTCTCTTCATCCGATCTTATGCCGGCCGGACCATGCAAAAAAGACCTTTGCCGACATAAGGCAAAGGTCTTGCTAGACATGAATTCAGGCATGCCAACAAAGCCGATGGATACAATCCATGAAATGACGACTTTGTTTCCGGAATACATTCCGGACGCTACTCCCCTTTGGGATTTCAAGAAATATGATTTTATACGTCAATGATATGCGCAGCGCAATGATTTGTCAACGTTTATTTTTCAAAAATACAGATAATTGTTCGGAGTGCGTGCGTTTCTTCCTCTTTTTCATCAGTAAGTAGAGCAGGAAAAGCGCCAAAATGGCTATCCCGATCGGAAGCATATATTGATCAAGAATAGAGCCGACTTCCTTCCAATTTTCACCGAGCTTCACACCGAGATAAACATATACAAATGTAATCGGAAGCATAGCAATGAATGTATAAAGCGAAAACACCCAAACATTCATTTTTGCAATTCCGCACGGTATGGAAATCAATGTCCTGATGCCAGGCAAGAAACGGCCGCTGAACGCGACAAAGCCACCATGTTTTTTGAAAAATTTATCTGACTTATCAAGCGCTTCAGGTTTAATAAAGAGATACTTCCCAAAACGTTCAAGAAACGGCCTTCCTCCGTACCGGCCTATCCAATACAGCGTAAGCGGACCGGCCACTCCTCCAAGCGATCCTGCCAAAACAACGCCGGCAAGTGTCATATCGCCTTTAGATACCCAATAGCCCGCAAGCGGCAAGACGACTTCGGCCGGGATAAACTCAATACTGAGCGCTAGAAATATTCCAAAATAAGATAAGCTTTTAAATGCTTCTATCCATGACATAACCAGCTCTTCGATAGCCACCAACTCCCTTGTTTCATGTTTATGTATTATACATTTTTGTTTTTTCGGAAAACGTCAAGATGATTTTAACACATTTTTCACGGTCAGTTGAACTAAAAATAGATCTCCCTCGTATTTCTATCGTTTTGAAGGCTGAAACTCTGCGGTTAAGCAGCCGATAATAAAGAGAGTCAACAAGACTGGAACACACGATACGGGGGGAATCTCCATTTGGAAATACACGTTACATATAATACGACTCTCATATGTTTATCTATTCTAATTGCCTGTACCGCCTCGTATATTTCCCTTGAACTTTCAAGGAAAGTCACCATCAATACAGGCTTAAAAAGTAAAATTTGGCTGATCGGCGGCTCACTTATTATGGGATTCGGTATTTGGTCAATGCATTTTGTAGGGATGATGGCCGTCCATATGGAAATGCCGATGACATATGAATTCATGCCTTTAATGGCAGCCATTGGCGCATCTGTTTCGGGATCATTTGTGTCATTATATTTTGTCAGCCGGAACATTCTTACATATTACAGACTGCTTACCGGATCAGTTGTGCTTGGCGCATCTATTGCTTCTATGCACTATATCGGAATGTCTGCCATTTCCCGGGTAATGATTATTTACGAACCGATTTTATTTACAGTTTCAATTATCATTGCGATTGCAGCCTCTTTCGTCTCGTTAAAAATATTCTTTGACTTGGCCGTAAAAAAACATTCTGAGCATCTTATATTCTATAAAGTCGTCAGTTCAATTGTAATGGGCATTGGGATTTCGGGCATGCACTACACAGGGATGCTTGCGGCAACTTTCCATAAGGACATGGCTCCGCCCGGAAGCCATATGGAGGTGCAAACGTTTCATTGGTCAATTTTTGTTACTTTAATTATTTTTTGTATCCAAACGTTATTGTTATTCAGTTCCCATGCAGATCGAAAGTTTATTAAACAGAGCGAACGCATAAAGGATAACGAACAGCGATTTCAGTCTTTAATCGTCCACAATATTGATGCAATTTTTATTTTATCATTAGAAGGAGACATAATATCTTCCAATCACGCTGGTGAGGAAATGATCAGCAAATTTGGCTTCAGCATGCATGACTGGAGGAATTACACATCACTGAAGGTTAAGCGCCTTTTTGAGCAAGTTAAAAAAGATAAACAAGCGATGAACAGCGATAGCGATCTTATCACTGAAAAAGGCCAGTTTCACTTAAATATTACGCTTATACCTGTTGAGGTCAATCAGGAACTAGACAGCATTTATGTCATTTGTAAAGACATGACGAAGCAGTACAAAGCAGAAAAAGAAATCCATAGAATGGCTCATTATGATTCGCTTACAGACTTACCTAACAGAAGGCATGCCATCTCTCATCTAACAAAGGTGCTGAATCGCGAGCATTCCTTGCATTATAACACTGTTGTATTCTTTCTTGACTTAAACCGGTTTAAAGTGATTAACGATGCATTAGGGCATAATGTCGGTGATCAATTGCTTCAGTTTGCGGCTAAACGTTTGTCATCTGTAGTCCCTGATAACGGATTTATCGCCCGTCTTGGCGGTGATGAATTTATTATTATATTAACAGACGCCAATACAGGAACAGGCGAAGCAGATGTTTTAGCAAGAAAAATTATCCAAAAATTCAAAAAACCTTTCAAGATTCAAGATCACACCCTTGTCACATCTGTCAGTATCGGGATTGCGATATCTCCAAAAGACGGGACTGATGGCCTTGAATTGATGAAAAAGGCTGATATGGCGATGTATGCGGCTAAAGAACGAAACAAAAGCAAATACAGATACTATTCTTTTTCAATTGGCAACAAAGAAACCGTCAAGCTTAACCAAGAGATGGTACTCAGAGAAGCAATCGAAAACGATAGATTTGTCTTGCATTATCAGCCGCAATTCAGTGTAAAAAAACAAAAAATGACAGGAGCAGAAGCACTGATACGCCTTGTGACACCAGACGGGCAACTGCGTCCGCCCGGAGAATTTATCGGTGTCGCAGAAGAAACGGGACTTATTATTGATATCGGAAAGTGGATTATAGATGAAGCATGCAAGCAGGCAAGGATTTGGCACAATAAAGGCTATGATCTTTCTGTCGCCATTAATATTTCCGCCAGACAGTTCCAATCCGAAGATCTGATTCCCCTCATCAAGGATACGCTTAATAAATACCAGCTTCCTCCGCAGCTTCTTGAAGTGGAGGTGACGGAAAGCATGACAATGGACAATCTCGATCACTCCAAAAAGGTTTTGTCATCCCTTAAAGAATTAGGAATCAGAATCAGTATTGACGATTTCGGTACTGGTCACAGCTCCCTTAGCTATTTGAAGGACTTCCCGATTCACAGGCTGAAGATTGACAAATCATTTATTGACGATATTCAGACCCATCCTAAATCAGAGCAAATTACCGGAGCTATTATTGCCATGGGGCATCAGCTGTCTTTGCAGGTGATTGCCGAAGGTGTGGAAAATGCAGCTCAAAAGCAGCTTCTATATGAAAAAGGCTGCGACCATTTGCAGGGCTTCTTTTTCAGCAGGCCAATACCTCCGGAACAATTCGAACAATTCATTATTGAACAGCCGTCGCAATAACAGCGCCGGCTTTTTTTCACCCATAAGTTACTACACATGAATCGTACTCCTTCTCTTCACACTAAAGAAAAAAAGGGGTTTATCAATATGCATACAATGTGGAAGGGATCGATCAGCTTCGGATTAGTAAACATCCCCATCAAGCTATATGCGGCCACAGAAGATAAAGATATTAAACTGCGCAGCCTCCATAAAGAGGATCACGCACCAATCAAATACGAGAAAGTTTGTACAAATTGCGAAAAAACTCTTAGTCCTGATGAAATTGTGAAGGGATATGAATATGTAAAAGGGAAATATGTAGTGCTGACGGACGAAGATTTAAAAAGCTTAAAACAGGAGCATGAGGAGAAAGCGGTTGAGATTGTTGACTTTGTTCAGCTTCAGGAAATTGATCCGATTTACTTTAACCGCTCCTACTTTGTCGGCCCCGGGGATAATGGGACGAAGGCCTATACCCTGCTTCGTGAGGCGCTGCGCTCAACCGGAAAGATCGGTATCGCCAATATGACAATCAGGTCAAAGCAGCAGCTGGCGATTCTCCGTGTTTATGAAAATTGTATCGTCATGGAGTCTATCCATTATCCGGATGAGGTCAGAAGCGCCGCTCATGTCCCAGGTGTACCTGATCAATCGAATGTAAACGATAAGGAACTGCAAACTGCTATTACATTAATAGATGAACTGACTGCTGAGTTTGAGCCTGAGAAATATGAAGACACGTACCGACAGGCGCTGCTGCAAAGAGTCAACGACAAGCTTGAAAATAAAGAAACAGCCGTCACTCCTGATAAAGCGCCACCACGTGAAGATGTCATTGACCTGGTAAGCGCTCTGCAAGCCAGCATTGACCGAACCAGAAGGCCGAACCGGGAGACACCGGCTGCCGCACCTGCACAAGCCGCTGAACCGAAAGGAGCCGGAGATAAAAAACGAAAAACAACTAGAAAAAAAGCCTCCGGCACGTCATAGCCCATGGTGTTTACCATGCAGCCGGTCTTAACTTCGTCACCGCCAATCGGAGCAGAATGGCGTTACGAAGTAAAATATGATGGGTACCGCTGTATTCTCCGCATCCATTCTTCAGGTGTGACCTTAACCAGCAGAAATGGTGTGGAGCTCAGCAGCACCTTCCCTGAAATCACACAATTCGCCAAAACTGCCTTTCAGCACCTAGAAAAAGAGCTTCCGCTGACACTTGACGGTGAAATCGTATGTTTGGTGAATCCCTGTCGTGCAGATTTTGAACACCTTCAAGTGCGGGGGCGTTTGAAAAGGCCAGACAAGATTCAGGAATCGGCAAACGCGCGGCCGTGCTGCTTTCTCGCCTTTGATTTGTTAGAGCGAAGCGGAGAAGATGTAACGCTTCTTTCGTATTTGGACCGCAAAAAATCGCTGCGTGAACTCATATCCGCAGCAAAGCTTCCTGCATCTCCAGATCCTTACGCAAAAGAAACCATTCAATCCATTCCCTGTTATGATCATTTTGATCAACTCTGGGAGATGGTAATAAAATATGACGGAGAAGGAATTGTAGCGAAGAAAACAAACAGCAAATGGCTTGAAAAGAAGCGGTCGTCCGATTGGCTCAAATATAAAAACTTTAAACAAGCTTATGTTTGCATAACAGGGTTCAACCCTAACAACGGGTTTCTGACGGTATCGGTGTTAAAAAACGGAATAATGACACCGATTGCCTCTGTCTCGCACGGAATGCGCGATGAGGAAAAAAGCGCTATACGCGAGATTATGGAACAGCACGGACATCAAACACCCTCAGGCGAGTTTAAGCTTGAACCTTCGATTTGTGCAGCTGTTCAATACTTAACAATTCTCCATGGCACATTAAGAGAGGTATCGTTTATCGGTTTCGAATTCCAAATGGACTGGACCGAATGCACGTATGCGCAAGTCATACGACACTCCAAACCGGTTCACCCAAAGCTCCAGTTCACAAGCCTGGATAAAATCATATTTGAAAAGAATAAAAAAACAAAAGAAGATTTTATTCAGTATATGATTGAAGTCAGTGACTACCTGCTCCCATTTCTGAAAAACCGGGCTGTCACCGTCATCCGCTATCCGCATGGATCTAGGAGCGAATCATTTTTCCAAAAAAACAAACCGGACTATGCGCCGGATTTTGTTCAATCTTTCTATGATGGAAGCCATGAACATATTGTCTGTGAGGATATGTCTACATTGCTATGGCTTTGCAACCAGCTTGCTTTGGAGTTTCACGTTCCTTTTCAAACCATTAAAAGCAGGCGTCCGGCTGAGATTGTCATTGATTTAGACCCGCCTTCGCGAGATGACTTTCTTATGGCCGTGCAGGCCGCAAATGAACTGAAGCGGCTGTTGGATTCCTTTGGCATCACATCGTACCCGAAGCTGTCCGGCAACAAAGGCATCCAGCTTTATATTCCCTTGTCTCCCGAGGCATTTACGTATGAAGAAACACGCCAATTTACGCAGCTGATCGCAGAGTACTGCACCAATGCATTTCCCGAGCTCTTTACCACTGAACGCTTGATTAAAAACAGACACGGCAAATTGTATCTTGATTATTTGCAGCATGCAGAAGGAAAAACGATTATCTGTCCCTATTCGACGAGAGGAAATGAGCTTGGGACTGTTGCAGCCCCGCTCTACTGGCATGAGGTGCAATCATCTTTAACACCCGCTCTGTTTACAATTGATACGGTCATCGATCGAATTAAGAAGCAGGGCTGCCCATTTTTTGATTTTTACCGCAACCCGCAAGACGAACCGCTTAGCGCCATATTGCATCAGTTGAAGAAAAAGAGCTGACTAATGAAGTCAGCTCTTTCCGTGTTTAACTGTACTTTTTTTCTAACCGCTCTTTTTCCTGGCGCTGAAGCGGGCTCAGCTGTTCATTATACAAATCAATATCAATCGCGTATTTCGGCCGTCTTTTCACTTCAGAAAAAATCGTTCCAATATACTCTCCGATGATTCCAATTCCCATCAATTGCAGCCCGCCCAAAAACCAAATGGATATGATAAGAGACGCCCAGCCTGCATTCGTATGGCCGAGCAGCTTTTGAATAAACGCGCCAATCCCTGCCACAGCGCTGAGGAAAAACAAAACAAACCCTAAAAGCGTAAAGAATCGAATTGGTGCGACACTGAATGAAGTAATCCCGTTAAAAGCGAAGGATAGCATCTTTTTCAGCGGATATTTCGTTTTGCCGGCAAAGCGTTCCTTGCGGTCATACAAAACTTCGGCCGATTTAAAGCCGATCATGGGGACAATACCTCTTAAAAACAGATTCGCTTCCGGATAACGCTCAAGCTCTTCAAGGGACCTTTTATTCATTAAACGAAAATCAGCATGATTATAAATTAATTTAATCCCAAGCTTATTCATGAGACGATAAAACCCTAACGCTGTCGTGCGCTTGAAAAAGGTATCGGTTTTTCTGCTCCGGCGTACACCGTAAACGATCTCGCAGCCCTTATGATATTTCAGCATAAAATCCCGGATCACAGAGATATCGTCCTGAAGATCGGCATCGATCGAAATGACGCAGTCTGACCTATTCTTCGCTTTATGCAGTCCGGCTAAAAGCGCTTTTTGGTGGCCGACATTGCAGGCTAATTTTAAGCCGGTAACCTTCTTGTTTCTTATGCTCTCCATAGCAATCAAAGCCCAAGTGCGGTCTTTGCTGCCATCATCGACAAACAGAATTTTACTGTCTTCAGCAATTAATTTTTCTTCAATTAAATCATCTACAACCTCTGTCAGCTGACGGCTTGTTTCTTGAAACACTTCCTCTTCATTGAAACACGGGACGACGATGGTTAATACTGGCTGTGACTGTTTCAATCGATATCCTCCTTATCTTGTTTCATATAAATAAATGCGCCAGGCGGAATCTTTATGGTCAAACGTCTTTACGAGCGCGAGATGGTTTTGTTCAGCATTCATGATCGGAACTGAAGAAAAAATGTACCGTCCGCCCATTTTTTTAAATACATCTGTATTTAATTGAAGGTTGTTGATCGTTTTCTTCGAGTTCTTTTTGAAATCATATCGTTTACCGAGTTCATCGACAAAAAGGTAGCAGCGGCTGCCCCATTCATCAAAGTATTGTTTCAGCCGAGAATTTTTTTCCAGCTCTTTTTCGATGATTTTCCTAAATTCATATTTATATGAAAGCGGATACAGATTGTTATACGTATCTAACGTATAAAACCCGTTATATTGGGCGATAGACGGATGCAGTCCGATGCTCGCCACCCTGTACGAATCCTGCGGACGTCCGATATATTCCTTAATCTCTTTGAATTGCTCCGATGCATAAAACTCCTTGAATGTCGGCGCGTTGTAATGAACGCCATACGTATATTCTTCATTAAAAGGCGCCAACACCATCAGCTGTGCAGCGACTGCGGCGTACACAAGCCATTTCCATCCTTTCCCCATCCGCCAAATGAGATATAAAGCAAGCGCAAAGCTCACGTATATAACAAGCGGCCGAAGAAAATGAAAACGGGCAAAATTAAATTCTGCTAAAAAGGCAAATTTCTGCTTTGGAACAGCCCAAATTTTGTTGAACCAAAACGCATACCATAATGACAATCCGTAATTAAGCACACATAAAAACAGATAAACATTTTCTGGCTTTGTCCGATTTCGTTTGAACAGCAGAGCAGCAAATACGACCAGCAGGATCGGAAGGATGACAACGGTATGAACGGTCATCACATGATTATGGCCATAGACAAAGTTTTTTACGGATAGCCGAAGAGAATGCCAAACGTCATGCCTGGATGAGATAAATTCGATACGATGCATCGGTGCGTGTTCAAACAGCATCGAATAGACAAGCCGATATTCAACGAAAAGATAGATACTCGTCATAAATGCAATACTGCCTAAGAACATCAAATTCCATCTTCTTTTTGTAATGGCATCATACAGCCAAAAACACGCCATCCCTGCCAGGAAAAAGAAGAAGCCTAGAACAAAGCTTGAGTATAGAGGGAGCAAGCCCAGCGTCAGCCACTCTCTCCATGAAATATCCCCTTTTCGGATATTTAAAAAAGCCCACAGTGCCAAAGGGTACCCAAGCGTACTCAGCATTCCCGAAGGCCAGAACGGTGTTAAGGCAAATGCAAGCGATACGCCAATTCGGATGAAAGCCGCTTTTGGTTCCGGGATTATATGTTTCTTCAGCAGCACATACATTCCAAAAAAAGCGACAACTCTTGTAACCGTCTGGCTTATTGCATAGGCGGTCATGGAAGAAAAGAAAGCATGGAGCCAAACAATTCCGCTCCACTCGGTGCCAAAGGCATCCCGGGGCAGCCCGTTAATGATTTGCGGAATGGCAGCGTCAACCTTGCCGACGATTTCTCCGCTATCGGCCAAAACCTTGTACCAAGCGATGTTGGAATCTAAATTATCGTGGACCCGGATATGGGCATCTTCCTTTAAAATAAAAAGCGGGGATACATACAATAAAAGAAGAAATAATGCGATCCAGAGATAATATGTTTCTTTTTTTTGTTGTCTCATCAATCGTAACATTGCTTACACATCCATTTGTTATTCTGACTCCGTCGGCATGTTCTGCCTCATGTGTCAAAATTTATTATCCCTTTTCCCTTCCAAATCATTCATCATATGACAATCCGTTTTTCAACCTGTCTCTACCCATTAATTCCCGCTATCCATAGGGCTTGATCACTTACTATACTGATAGAAGGGAGGGGATATATTTTGTTTACAATCTTACTTTCATTGGCCATACTCGTATTTGTGCCATTTCTATATAAAGCGAACCGCAATACAAAAGATGTGAAAGTCAACACCATTTCAATCGACCAAAAAGACGGCCTTCCAGCCAGAAAAAAATTAAATATCCTTCATTTATCAGATCTTCACTTGGAAAACATTTCAGTCTCACCTGAGGAGCTGTATCATTTAACAAAAGATCAGCCTGTGGACATCATTGCTCTTATCGGGGATTTTCTTGATCGGAAACGTAATATTCCGAAGCTGGCAGGTTACTTGAACGCCTTGCAAAAGCTAAAGCCTGCATATGGAATGTACGCGGTGTTCGGTAACCACGATTATGTATTGAAAGAAGAGGACTTTCAGAGATTGAAGCGAGTTTTAGAGGAAAACGGCTGTATCACGCTGCAAAATGAACATGTTCGAATCGAGACGGCTGCAGGGCCAGTCAATATTATCGGCATTGATGATTACAGTACGAATCGGAGTAATATCACCGGCTCTTATCAAAGTCTGGAAAATGGCTATTATCTTGTCTTAACACATGACCCAAATATTATTCTGGATATGAAGGATGTTCATTATGATTACCTGCTGTCAGGGCATTTTCACGGCGGGCAAATTCACTGGCCAAAACCGTATCATTTGGTGAAAATGGGAAACCTCGTGCGAATGAACATGATTAAAGGCCTTCATTATCATCACGATAAACCATTTTATATCAGCGAGGGCTTGGGACAAACCGGCGTAAATATCCGTGTCGGAAGCCGTCCTGAAGTGACGTTTCATCAGATATAATCAAAAAAGACTGTGCTGACCAAGGCATCAGTCTTTTTTTTGATAGGTTTTCTGCAGCTTTTCTTTCGAAATAAACAAATAGGATGTATTCGGTAAACGCCGCAAGCTCACCTGCTTTGAAGTGAGATAAAAAATCGGTATATGTGTGATCTTTTTAAAGCACCTGTAAAAAGGGTTGACCGGGGTGACCACATCAAAACCGAGCCTTTCCACACCTTTGTCAAGCATTGTAATGCCCACAATCCCTTTAATTTTTTCACTTTTTTTGTGATTATTGATGTAATCCAAAAGAAGCGGCATCGATTGATATACTTTCTGATAAATAATGATTCCCTTTCTGACTGCGCTCTCAATGCTTTGCAGCTCCCTGATCAGCTTTATGTTATGCAGGTGGATTTTAACGAGCACATCATTTTTTCTTATATGCGTTCCGTCGCTAAGCACGACATGATGTCCTTTGTACTTCGTCAGCCTGACTCGAAAGACGCTTTTACGATCTTTGTCAACCAAGGTCAGCCTTGAAAAAAAGAAATAAATCGGGTCAACCACTCTCCATATGGAAAGGAAACAAGTTTTCATCTTTTCACCTTCCTTATGATCAAAAACACCCTTATATTTTGTGAACGTTCTCCTCAAAATATAGTTGCCATATTTTTTTAGGAGGACTGTCATGAAAAACATTCTCATTTTTCCTTTTTTAAGCATTTCCACCGGCCATCATCATGTGGCTGATGCATTGCAGGCTGAATTAGAGTCTCAAGGGCTGGCAGCTGAAAAGATTGATATCTTTTCACATGCGTATAGCCGTTTAGAAAAATTGTCCTCCGTGGCTTATTTAAAATGGATTCAATATTTCCCGAAAACGTACAGCGGCATTTACAGGCTCCTCGCCTGCGGAGAATTTCAGCATGACAAACGCTTTTTCATGTACGAATGGCTGTTCACACAGCAAATGAGGCACATCCTCCAAGAAAAACAGCCTGATATCGCCTTCTGCACACATGCGCTGCCTTCTTATCTGCTGAACCGACTAAAGCCTGAATATCCGAATCTGACGGTTGTGAATGTATACACTGATTTTTTCGTGAATCAATTATGGGGACGGAAGAACATTGATTACCATTTTGTTCCGAGCACGGAAGTAAAGAAGCAGCTAATATCAGAGGGGATCGATCAGAACAACATATACTTGACCGGTATTCCAGTTCACCGAAATTTTGAAATGGAATCAGCAGATACCTTGCAGCACCACCCGCCATATACCATCATCATCACAGGGGGCAGTATGGGGGTCGGTGGGATTTTAAAATGGGTGCAGGAACTGTCGCCAGGCGGAAAGATCTTATACAAAATATTATGCGGCAGAAACGAAAAGCTCTACTCCTATGTCAAAAGTTTACACCACCCCTTGATTGAGGCGATTCCTTACCTTCACAGCAAAGCAGAGATGAACCGTTTGTACGAACAGTCGACAGGCATCATGACTAAACCCGGAGGCGTGACCATCAGTGAATGCTTACAGAAACGGCTTCCGGTATTTATTTATCATGCACTGCCGGGACAGGAGGAAATGAATTTAAACCTTCTACATGAAAAGAAACTCGTCACAGATATGAGAAACTGGGACATGCAGAAAGCAGAAGAGTATATCGCGGCATTTTTTCAATCGAACGAACAGATGAAGGAGTATAAAAAACACGTCATTGGATACCTTGGCGAAATGTCTGATAGGAAGATTGAAGATGTTTTAAAAAGAATCATATGGAAACAAAAAAACACTCTCCTGAAATAGAGAGTGTAGAATAGTTAACGAAACAGCAAATGCTGGCTGTGTATGCCTGCTTTCTTGAGCAGGACGATCAGCTGGTCCTGTTCATCAGGCGAAAGACCTGAAAACGCTCTCGCAATACGCAGTGCATGAATCGGATAAATTTTATCCAAATACTCATTTCCCTTGTCAGTTAAATGTGCGTAAACAGAGCGTTTATCTTTCGGGTCCTGCTCCCTTACTAAAAACCCGTTTCTTTCTAGTTTGTCAATAACATATGTGACGTTTCCGCTTACAAGCAGAAGTCTCGACCCAATTTGCTGTAATTTTTGCGGGCCTCTTGTGTACAGGAGCTCCAGTACAGCAAATTCAGTGGGATTAAAACCGTGCTCTTTGCTATCACGGATACTATGTTCGGACACACTTTTGAAAGCCCTTGCAAAAACTCTGTACAAATTCATCGCACGCTCAACTTCTTCTTCGTTAAACGATAATCTCATCATATCTACCTCGTATATAGGATTTTTATAAAAAAATAATGAAAACCCTTACATATAATAAGAGTTCAGTCCCTTACTATACGTATTCGCTATAATTCGAGAAATTCCTTCTAAAAGCAAAAAAATCCTTATACATTATCTTGTATAAGGATAATTTTTATGATTTGTAATGCTTCGAAAGAAATAAGCGTATTCTTTCCGAAGCTCAGAAATCGTCATTTTGTTCATGACCTCTTTATTATAAACCCCAATCTGATAGAGTTTTTCAGAATAATGGCGTCGTTCTTTTTCTAAAGCGGATTTCAATAAATTACTCATAGCGTCCTCCTTCATTTTGAGGTATCCTATACAAAAGATACTCTTTTTAAATGAACGTGGTATGAATCTAATGTAAAGAATTTATGTTTACGAAGATTTTCGGTATTGTCCGTTTTGAACCGATCTTAATAATTGAAAAGCCTGTTCTCCGGCAAGCTGCATAAACGTCTCCAGCATTTCATCACGCTTGATATCCAACTCTATAATTTCTTTTGCCAGTGAGACCGCTTTTTCTTCCTCCATGATTATCCTTCCTCCTCGTTTGTTCGTTACATAAAGGATAAAACGCGCTTGAGTGTTACGCATTATTCTTGTTAATTTTTCTTCCGTATTTTTTCAAAAATCTTCTATTTGATGTTAGAAAATATGACAAGCGTCAGGTTTTTTCTCTTTGTTTTTTATATACTATTATCAAAAGACATCCAGGGGTGGAAAAATGACCACAGAAGATCATTCTTATAAAGACAAAAAAGTGATTTCAATCGGAATTGTGAGTGAATTGACAGGATTGTCCGTAAGACAGATCAGGTATTATGAGGAACGAAAGCTCATTTACCCGCAGCGTTCTTCAAGGGGGACAAGAAAATACTCCTTTGCCGATGTGGAGCGGCTGATGGATATCGCCAATAAGCGTGAAGACGGCGTACAGACGGCAGAGATTTTAAAGGATATGCGCAAAAAAGAACAGATGTTAAAAAACGATCCGCAAGTGCGGAAAAAAATGCTGGAGGGGCAGCTTAATGCTCACTTTCGGTACAAAAACCGTTAAATAATAAAAGTCCGGCTCGCAGTTGAGACGGACTTTTTACGTTTATAATGAGTGAATGAATGCAGTGGCAATGCCAAAGTAGATTAATAAAGATAAAATATCGTTTAACGTTGTAATCAGCGGTCCAGAAGCAATCGCCGGGTCCACTTTCAGTTTGTGCAAAATAATAGGGATAATCGTTCCTGACATCGTGCCGATGATTAAGGTTAAGAACAGCGAAGAGGCGACAACAAATCCCAAAAGCGCATTCCCCTGCCATATGATGGAGACAATCGCAATCAGCACAGAACAAACCGCTCCGATAAAAATACTTGTTCTGAACTCCCGGAAGATCAGGCGCACAATCGTTTTTTTGTTCATTTCTTCTTTAGACAAACCTCTGATGACAACCGCAAGAGATTGTGTTCCCGTATTTCCTGTCATCCCTGACACCATCGGCATGAAAAACGCAAGCGCTACAACCTGCTTCAGCGCATCTTCAAAATAGCTGATAATGCTTCCTGAAATCAGTCCGATAAACAAGAGTAAGATTAGCCATGGCAGGCGCCGGTATGCCGCCACGTAAGCTTTTGTGTCAAAGGTGATGTCTTTACCGGAAGCGGCAAATTTTTCGTAATCCTCATCAGCTTCACGAATAACGACGTCGATAATATCATCGACTGTCACAATGCCGACAAGCACGTTGTTTTCTTCTACAACCGGTATTGCCAAAAAATCGTAACGTTCAATCAGGCGGGCAACTTCTTCCTGGTCCTGAAGAGCATCTGCTGATATGACGCGGGTAAACATTAAATCCTGCACCTTTTCTTCAGGTTCACCCAGAATCAAATCGCGGTAGGAAAGAACCCCAACCAGCTGTTTGCTTTCATTAATAACATATAAGTAGTTGATCGATTCAGCTATTTCAGCGAAGCTTTTCAGTTTGACGACCGCGTCTTTTACCGTGTAATGCTGAGGGATCCACACATACCGGTTTGTCATCATGCGTCCCGCTGAATCAGCCGGGTAATTCATCAAGAGCTGTACAGCTTTTGACTCTGACGCTTCCATGCTGGACAAAAGCTGTTCCTTCAGTTCTTCGTCCATTTCTTCAAGCAATTGAGCGAGGTCATCGTTGTCCATTTTGTTCATCGCCAGTGTTGCTTTTGTTTTTCCGACTTTATTTAAGACGACAAGCTGAAATTCGCGTTCCAGCTCCCCGATCATATCAGTGATATCGTCTACAGTTAAATAAGATAAATAGCGGGCGCGGTGTTTTTCCGGCATTTCTTTAAAAATAAATGCCATGTCATAGGGCTGAAGCTCATCAATAACACTTCTGAAATCCCTGATTTTCCCGTCTCTCAGTAAAATAATGATGCGTAAAATGAGTTCGTCATAGGTCATGTTTTGAACCATCGGGACTCGTACCTCCTCTACGGAGACGTGCCGGCCTCGCCAGAAGGTGCGGCAGTTCGTCTCCTCATCGTGTAATCAATTGTCTTGCTGTCATAGTATATGGGTACTTCTTCAGATTGACTCGAATGGGGAGAATCCATACTCCGCACCTCCTTTGATTGGTTTCGTTTTAAAGGCATAAAAAAAGCCTTCGGGATTGAAGGTGAAAGAAGCACGGCAAAAAAAGCGTGCGGGCGCCTTCAATCGTAGAGCTTTAGCACTGTATGGCATAGGACAAGCATCCAGCTGCATTAAAAATCACCTTATGTCGATGATTTCTGTTGACCCATTGGCGTCTTTGGACATTTTTGGGCAGCAGCGTATCTCCATACAGGAGCCTCACCTAACGAAGTTCCTAATTGAATTGACACACTGAGATTACAGAAAAAAACAAGCTGTGTCAACTCAAAAAAGTAATAAATGCGCTTACATCACAATTACGGAACAAAACAAGGGCCTAAGCCCTTATTCTGTTGTTTGTGTCTCGTCATCTTCAGAAAGCAAATGATACGTTTCATGAAGAAATAAGGCATACTCTCCTTCCTTCGTCGGATGAGGGACATATTCAGCCTGATTGATGTATTGCTCCTCTTTCTTTTCCATGCGTTTCGCCTCCTTTTCTACTTAGATTGTCCAAAAGAAGGTTTCTTATCATGAAAAACCCCCGCTGCAGCAGGGGTTTTGATTAGTCATCTATCTCCTGTTTGATAATGCGTCCATCTTTTGCGGAAATTTCAAATTCTGTCTCAGTTCCTTGTTTCGTTTGGATTTCCATTTCATAGATGTAAGCACCGTCATCTTCGTCAAGCTTACTTTCTGTTACGGTTCCGCCTGTTTGCTTTAAAGCAATTTCTTCAGCTTCTTCTTTGGTTATGGCGACTTGTTCTGCTTTCTCCTTTAGCGGGTCATTAAGCGCTTGTTTTGTATGAATATCTACATAAACGTCGTAGTCTTCACCTTCTTTTTCAATCTCCACTTCATAGACTTCTTTGCCGTTGTAAAGGTCTCTGTCAATGTCTTCTACTGTGCCGTCAACAACTGTTTTAGCAATTGCTTCTGCTTCTTGTTCAGTGAGTGCATCCGTCTTAGAAGAAGCCTGTCTGTTTTCATTGTTTTCTTTGGCAAACGCGTTGTAGCTGAATCCTCCGGCCGCTAGGCATCCTGCTAAAAGACCGACCATCCATTTTTTCTTGAGCATTTGTGAGTCCTCCTTTGTTTTGTATGAGTACAGTTTACACACTCAACATGAAAGGAAAACGAGAGCAAGATGAGAATTTGATGAGAAACCGTCAGTCTTCATACACAATGTTAGCTACCTTTCCTGTGTAGGCATTGATTTTCACTGTCGCTTCCTTATCATCAGGAAGATCAACGTCCACTTCAAAGATGAGAGTGCCCTCACTTTCTTCGAGATCTGCGTCATCCGCTGTACCGCCCGTTTTTCGCTCTGCAATAGTTTTGGCTTCTTTTTTCGTAATCGGCGTTTTTTGTTGATCTTTGCTGCTGATTTGATCGGCAGACAAGACTGTTTTTGCCTGCATGTCTACCTTCACTTCGTATGTTTTCCCATCTTCTTTTTGTATGGTATAAGTGGCAACTCGACTTTGCCGTGTTTGTTTTTTGACCGTTCCCGGCACCCGCTCAAGCGCGAGATGCTCGGCTTCTTTTTCTGTCATGGCAGATGGATTCACTGCTTTTACTCTATTCATTGAAAGAATGTCAGCCGATATTGCGTCTGCTTTTACAAAGTAAGTTCCCTTTGGATTTTCAAGGGTTATATCATATGTTTTTTTATCCTTTGATTGTGTTGCTTTCGTGACCTTGCCTTCATAAGAGGCTTCGACTTTTTTTACGACAGTCTCCTTTGACAATACGTTCTCATGGGTTTGCCGAATGATGAGAAACGTACAGATGATGACTACTAAAATGGCTGCTGCAGCAAAAGATACTGTTTTTATTGTTTTAGTCATCGGCCTCCCCCATTCTGTTCGCTGAATTGCATGGTGACAGCTGTTCCTTGTCCCGGCTTGCTTTTGACAGACAGCTCAATGCCATGCTCATCAGCGATTTGCTTGGCAATGGAAAGGCCTAAACCCGTTCCGCCTGTTTTTCTGTTTCGTGCCTCATCTGCCCGGTAGAACCGTTCGAACAAATGCGGGATATGCTCCTCAGGTATTCCGATACCTTCATCCCTCACTGATAGAAATGGCCGTCCATTCCTCGTTCCGGCTGACATCTCAATAGGCTTTTCACTATACTTTATTGCATTATCAAGCAAAATGGTCAACAGCTGCTTGATGCGTTCTTCATCTGCCTTTACAAGCAGGCTCTCTTTATCTGTTTCAAGCAATATGTCACGCTGATAAACGGACTGGAGCGTTTGCATAACCGCGCGCGCCGCTTTAATCAGATCGATTGTTTTCAGATCAACCTCGAGTCCTTGATGGCTTTTGGCCAGCGCCAAAAGCTGATTGGTCAGTTTTTTCATATGCACCGCTTCTGAGTGAATGGCTTCTATCGACTCCTCAAGCACCTCCGGCTTTTTTGCCCCCCATCGCTTCATCAGGCTGCTGTAGCTTTCTATAATAGTGAGCGGGGTTTTCAATTCGTGTGAAGCATCTTGAACAAATTGCTGCTGTTTATCATAGTGCTCCTTCAGCATCATTGCCATTTCATTAAATGTCAGCCCCATTTGATACAATTCATCGTTGGACTGTTCTTCTAAAGAAATCGTTTTAAATTCTTTGTCTCGCTGTATGTCTTTCATTGTGATCATTAATCGTCTGATCGGATTGATGATTCGGCGGGCTAGCAAGCTGCCTGCAAAAAAAGAAGCAATGCAGACAGCAGCACTTGCAGCGATTAAGATGATTTTCAGCAGAAACAGACTCTCTTCTGTGTTCTCCAGTCTTTCAACCAGCTGAAGAGACACGACTTGTCCATCGGTCCAAATCACCGGAACAGCAGCCTCGGCAAACAGCTTGCCGTCATGTTTCCTCACATCTGCCGTTTCGCCGCTATGAAAAGAGAGAGGAAAATCTTTATAGGCTTTTTCTTTTGTGATCGTCATAACGGCTTTTTGATCACCATTCACTACACGCACCATGCCATTTGCCGGAAGATAGGCCTGCAGCATATCCTGCAAAGCCACTCCTTCTGTTTCAGCGGCACGCAGCGCTTCGGCAATGTTATCCGTCTCATCAGCAAGCCGGGCCGCATCCTTTGATGTCAGCGCAGACGAAAAAATGAGATATACTGCGGTATGAACCAAAATTAATAAAATCAACAGTGATATCGAAGTGTATAGATGAATCTTGGTCTTCAGCTTCATCGTTTACCCCTTAATGGCATAGCCGACCCCGCGAATCGTATGGATCAGCTGTTTTTCGTAAGGATAGTCCAGTTTTTTTCTGATGTATCTTATGTAGACGTCCACGACATTTGTATCACCGATATAATCAAATCCCCATACTGAGCTTAGAATTTGCTCCCGTGTCAGCACTTGCTGCGGATGCTTTAGCATATAGACGAGCAGATCAAATTCCCGCGGCGTTAATTCCACCTCTTTGTCTCCGCGTCTCACTTCACGGGTTTTTTCGTTCACCCGCAAATCGTCATATGTAAGAAAGGTGCCGATATCTTCAGTTTTTGTTCCATTTTGCCGCAGCGCCGCCCTGATTCTCGCAAGCAATTCCTCGATTTCAAACGGCTTGGTGACATAGTCATTTGCACCGATGTCCAGACCTGTTACCTTATCAGGAATACTGTCTCGCGCCGTTAATAATATGACCGGTGTCTGCGAATCCGTTTTTCTCAAGCGGCGCAGCACTTCCAGTCCGCTAAGCCCCGGAAGCATGACATCAAGAAGCACCAAGGAATACCCGCCTTCCGCTGCCGCATCAAGACCTTCTGTGCCATTGTGTTTGATCGTGACGCTGTATCCTTCATATTCCAATTCAAGCTGAAGAACCCTGGCGATTTTTTCTTCATCTTCCACAATTAATATGTGTCCTTTTTCCAAATTTGACCATCCTCTCCCGTCCCTATATGAAAAAAATGATTTCGTTGTTTACAAAATGATTCTTATCATCTATTATGATGTCAAAATAAAAAATTGTATACGGAAAGCACTAGGGGTGCTGTTTTGGCTGAGATAAAGCGCGGAAGAAACGCGCTTTGATCCCTTATGACCCGATCTGGATAATACCAGCGTGGGGAAGTGCAGGTTGACCGAATGGTGTATTTTTTTGTGCGCTTAATCGATCTATGACTGCATATTCCCTTAGGATATGCAGTTTTTTATTTTACCAAAAAAACAGGAGGTCGGAGAAATGGAGCATATTTGCGGTACAAGCAGAATCGCCGGTTTTCGTTTCTCTTTATATCCGATGACGGATGATTTTATCAGTGTGATCAAGTCTGCGCTGAAAAAAACAGACACATCCAAGGTATGGACGAAAACCGACCATATCAGCACGGTTTTACGCGGATCGATTGATCATGTATTCGATGCTGCAAAAGCCATTTACCTTCATGCAGCAAACAGCGAAAAACACATCGTCATGAACGGCACGTTTTCCATTGGATGCCCGGGTGACACACAGGGGGATACATATCTTTCCAAAGGTGATAAGCGTGTCAATGAAGATGCTGTCCGAGGCTTGAAGGCGGAAGCGCCGTGCCAATTTGCCCTTTATCCAATGAACGAGCCGGATTATATGGGATTGATTATGAAGGCTGTCGACATTGCAAAAGCCCAAGGCACTTTCGTACAGGGTGTCCATTACGCGAGCGAGCTTGACGGGGATGCGCATGACGTATTCAGCACATTGGAAGCCGTTTTCCGTATGGCTGAGCAGCAAACAAACCACATCACCATGACTGTGAATCTTTCGGCTAACAGTCCATCAAGAAAAAACAGAAAGCAGGGATAACATGAAAAGCTGGAAAGTAAAAGAAATTGTCATCATGTCCGTTATCAGTATCGTATTTGCCGTTGTTTATTTATTATTTACACATTTCGGAAACGTGCTTGCAGGTATGTTTGGGCCGATCGCCTATGAACCGATTTACGGCATTTGGTTTATCGTTTCTGTGATCGCCGCGTACATGATTCGAAAACCGGGTGCGGCGCTCGTTTCTGAAATCATTGCCGCTCTCGTTGAGTGCCTGCTGGGAAATCCGTCTGGCCCGATGGTCATCGTCATTGGCATTGTTCAAGGGCTCGGGGCTGAGGCTGTGTTTCTTGCAACACGCTGGAAAGCATACTCTCTCCCTGTCCTTATGCTGGCCGGTATGGGGTCTTCAGTAGCCAGCTTTATCTATGATCTCTTTGTTTCTGGCTATGCAGCCTATTCACCAGGTTATCTGCTCATTATGCTTGTGATCCGTCTCATTTCCGGCGCGCTTTTGGCGGGGCTTCTCGGAAAAGCTGTTAGCGACTCTCTCGCTTATACAGGTGTGTTAAACGGAATGGCACTCGGAAAGGAACTGAAAAAGAAACGGAAGCGGGCGTCAGAACATGCAAGCCTTTGATGAGCTTCTTAAGGTTGACGAGCTCAGCTTCTCTTATGAAGAAGACGAGAAACCGGTTTTTCAAGACATTTCGTTTGAGCTTCAAAAAGGAGAATGTGTTTTATTATTAGGACCGAGCGGGTGCGGTAAAAGCTCGCTCGCCCTTTGTTTAAACGGTCTATATCCGGAGGCTTGCGACGGCATTCAGTCCGGACATGTATTTCTATTTCAAAAGCCGGTCACAGATGCTGAGACCTCCCAAACGATTGCTCAGCATGCCGGGGTCGTTTTTCAGGATCCTGATCAGCAGTTCTGCATGCTGACGGTGGAGGACGAAATTGCATTCGGGCTGGAAAATCTGCAAATTCCAAAAGAAGAAATGACAGAGAAAATCAACACCGTATTAGAAAAATTGCGCATTACCCATTTAAAAGAAAAAACGATATCTACCCTTTCAGGAGGACAAAAGCAAAAAGTGGCTCTCGCCTGTATTTTGGCGATGGAGCCTGAGCTTATTATTTTAGATGAGCCGACCTCTCTTTTAGACCCTTTCTCAGCGCGGGAGTTCGTTCATCTGATGAAGGATCTTCAGCGGGAAAAAGGTTTCAGCCTCCTCGTCATTGAGCACCAGCTTGATGAATGGGCGCCTTGGATTGAGAGAACGATCGTACTCGACAAATCAGGCAAAAAGGCGCTGGATGGCTTGACGAAAAATCTATTTCAGCATGAAGCGGAGACACTAAAGAAATTGGGCATCACCATTCCAAAGGTCTGTCATCTGCAGGAAAAGCTGAGTATGCCGTTTACTTTATCAAAAAAGATGCTGTTCAAAGAGCCTATTCCTCCCGGGCATGCCAAAAAGAAGGAAGCTCCTTCTGGGGAGAGTGTGCTTGAAGTCAGCAGCCTTTCGTTCGCGAGAGGACAGCAGACGATTTTCAAAGACATCAGCTTTTCGTTGCGCGGAGGCTCTTTAACGGCGCTTGTTGGTCCGAATGGCACTGGAAAATCGACGCTCTTATCAGTTCTGGCCCGTCTCATGAAACCGCAAAGCGGCAAAATCCTTCTCTATGACCAGCCGCTGCAGAAATATAAAGAAAAAGAATTGCGTAAACGGATGGGATTTGTTTTTCAAAACCCTGAGCATCAATTCGTCACCGATACGGTGTATGACGAGCTTCTGTTCGGCCAGAAAGCAAATGCTGAAACTGAGAAAAAAGCGCAACACCTGCTGCAGCGTTTTGGTCTTGCGCATTTGGCTGATCATCATCCGTTTGCGATCAGCCAAGGGCAAAAACGGCGACTGAGCGTAGCTACTATGCTCATGCATGACGTAAAGGTTTTATTATTAGACGAACCAACCTTTGGCCAGGATGCCCGCACGGCGGCTGAATGCATGGAAATGATTCAGCGTATCAAGGCAGAGGGAACCGCTGTCCTTATGATTACACACGATATGGAGCTAGTCTCTTCGTATGCTGACAGCGTGCTTGTGCTTCACGATACGGGCCTGGCCTTTGACGGATCTCCAGCTCAGTTGTTTTCTCAAGAAACTGGGCTTGTCCAAAAAGCAAAGCTCACCCTCCCCCTTCTATATAAATGGATGGCATATCAAGAGGAGGTGCGTGATGAAGCAGCCGTTACATCTCATTAATGCGACTGTGAAAGCGGCGGCGGTTTTTTGTTGTGTCGTCATGCTGTCGTTTATTTACAACCCTTACACCCCGGCATGTTTTTATATCATCATCATCGCGGGCGTTTTACTGGCGGCCGGAATCCCATTGAAAAAATGGTTGTTGTTTACGATTCCGTTTTTGATTTTAGCATTCGGGTGCGTGTGGACAGCCGCAGTTTTTGGAAAGGTGCCGACAACACCGGATAATTTTTTGTTTCAAGCAGGCCCTATCTCCATTAACAGCGATAATGTGTCTGTCGGCATCTCCCTCGGGTTTCGTATTTTATGCTTTTCCGCCTTATCGATGATGTTTGTTTTTACAACCGATCCGATTTTATTTATGCTGAGCCTTGTCCAGCAGTGCAGGCTCTCACCAAAGCTCGCGTACGGTGTCATCGCAGGCTTTCGCTTTCTTCCGCTGTTAAAGGATGAGGTCCAGCTGATTCAGCAGGCTCATAAAATCAGAGGAGGAGCGGCGGAGAGCGGCATCATTAATAAAATCGGTGCGTTAAAACGATATACCATACCGCTATTGGTAAGCGCCATCAGAAAAGCGGAACGGACAGCGCTTGCGATGGAATCGAAAGGATTTACAGGAAGCAGAAACCGGACATACTACAGGACATTGAGCGTGAACCGGCGCGACTGGGTGTTCTTTTGCCTCGTCCTCTTATTATTCGCGGGATCCTTTCTCGTATCTTTATGTTTCGCATCATAAAAAATCCGCTATCACAGATAGCGGATTTTTTTATTGATGATAGTTTAATGCTTGGGCAAGGTTGGTTTTAATGGTAATATTCGAAAAATCAATCCCCAGCTGTACAGCAGTTTGCGCAATTTCAGGCCTGATTCCTGACAGGGTTGACCGGACACCGATCAGATTAAGCGCCTCAATCAATTTAAAGATCTGGTGCGCCACCATCGTATCCACCACAACAACACCTGACAGATCGATTAACAGATGCTCCACACGTCTTTTCGCACAAGCTTGAAGCGTGTTTTCCAGAATAAACTTCGCCCGTTCGGTATCAATGTCACCGACAAGGGGCAGCAGAGCTGTTGATTTGCTCAGGGTAATGACAGGTGAGCTTAGTTCCAATATCATTTCTCTTTGGGCGTTTAATTGCTGCTTGGCATTCATTTCAGCGTGATCAACGAATGTATATATGGTGAAATCAAATACTTTTACAATCAAATCAGCCCATTTTTGCTTCTCTCCCGGTTCAAACGCTGACTCATTTTCTTCTGCGAACTTCTCAAAATACTTCGTATATAATCTCCTGTTTCTCATAAACTCCCGAATGACATACTGAACCGGTGTGTCGAGATGTTTTTGATCGTTGGTCAGCTCTATGACCCACTCTTGAAACTCTTCGAGAAATTGTTTTTCCGGTAAAACATACATGTAATTCAGATGCCGGTAAAATTCTCTGTCCTGCTCTTTCAATTCTTCCGTTACTGTTGCATTATGTAGGGCGTAAAGCGAATTCGGATCACTTTCCTCCATCGTTTCAATCCATTCCTCGGCCATTTGTTCCACATGCTCTGAAAAAAATGCATATAATTTTTCATTCAGTTTCATGACACTGCTCCTTTCCCCAACACTATTATAACTTGACTTACAGTTGAATCCCAGTCATACACGCCGAAGCCATCCAATATTTTGAAGATTACTAATTCTTTGGTGTGTATCCTATTTTTTCAAAATGCTTCAAATGGCTCTGTCCGAGCGCTTGCTTTTTTCATATAATATGAGGCAACACCCTTGAATCCACTTGAAAGCATAAAAAAGGAGGGCTTTTTTATGAATGGTGAAATCCGCTTGATCCCGTATGTGACGAATGAGCAGATCATGGATGTAAACGAGCTTCCTGAGGGCATTAAAGTGATTAAGGCGCCAGAAATGTGGGCAAAAGGGGTAAAAGGCAAAAATATTAAAGTTGCTGTATTAGACACGGGCTGCGACACAAGCCACCCTGATTTAAAAAATCAAATCATCGGCGGAAAGAACTTCACGGATGACGACGGCGGCAAGGAAGATGCGATTTCCGACTACAACGGACACGGCACACACGTCGCCGGAACGATTGCAGCTAATGATTCAAACGGAGGCATTGCCGGAGTCGCGCCTGAGGCAAGCCTATTGATTGTGAAGGTTCTTGGCGGCGAGAATGGCAGCGGACAATACGAATGGATAATTAACGGCATCAACTACGCGGTGGAACAGAAAGTCGACATCATCTCAATGTCCCTTGGAGGGCCAAGCGATGTGCCAGAGCTGGAAGAAGCAGTGAAAAACGCAGTCAAAAACGGAGTGCTTGTCGTTTGTGCAGCGGGAAATGAAGGTGACGGCGACGAACGCACAGAAGAGCTTTCCTACCCCGCAGCTTATAATGAAGTGATTGCAGTTGGATCTGTTTCTGTAGCGCGAGAATTATCAGAATTTTCTAACGCGAATAAAGAGATTGACCTTGTGGCACCAGGAGAAAACATCTTATCCACCCTTCCCAACAAGAAGTACGGTAAGCTGACCGGCACTTCAATGGCTGCCCCTCATGTCAGCGGTGCGCTTGCTTTAATCAAAAGCTATGAAGAAGAATCATTTCAAAGAAAGCTTTCTGAATCTGAGGTTTTCGCACAGCTAATCCGCAGGACACTTCCTCTTGATATTGCAAAAACGCTGGCAGGCAATGGATTCCTGTATTTAACAGCTCCTGATGAGCTCGCAGAAAAAGCAGAGCAATCACATTTGTTGACCCTATAAGATTATTTTTCTTATATAATATACACCACATCATGTAAATAAAAATTTCAAATTCTATGTTGACAATGAATTTGAATTACTGTTAAGATTACCAACAAATGATTCAACTTTTCAAAAAATTAATAACATTTTCTCTTATCGAGAGTTGGGCGAGGGATTGGCCTTTTGACCCCAACAGCAACCGACCGTAATACCATTGTGAAATGGGGCGCACTGCTTTTCGCGCCGAGACTGATGTCTCATAAGGCACGGTGCTAATTCCATCAGATTGTGTCTGAGAGATGAGAGAGGCAGTGTTTTACGCAGAAAAGCCTCTTTCTCTCATGGGAAAGAGGCTTTTTGTTGTGAGAAAACCTCTTAGCAGCCTGTATCCGCGGGTTAAAGAGAGTGTTTTACATATAAAGGAGGAGAAACAATGACAACCATCAAAACATCGAATTTAGGATTTCCGAGAATCGGACTGAACCGGGAATGGAAAAAAGCACTTGAAGCGTATTGGAAAGGCAGTACTGATAAAGATACGTTTTTGAAGCAAATCGACGAACTATTTTTATCCGCAGTAAAAACACAAATTGACCAGCAGATTGATGTTGTGCCTGTTTCTGATTTCACACAGTATGACCATGTACTCGACACAGCAGTCAGCTTCAACTGGATCCCGAAACGTTTCAGACATTTGACTGACGCTACCGATACATACTTCGCTATCGCCCGCGGAATCAAAGACGCCGTATCTAGTGAAATGACAAAATGGTTTAATACAAATTACCATTACATCGTTCCGGAATATGACGAGAGCATTGAGTTCCGTCTGACAAGAAACAAACAACTCGAAGATTATCGCCGGATCAAACAGGAATACGGTGTGGAAACAAAGCCTGTGATTGTCGGCCCTTATACGTTCGTTACGCTTGCTAAAGGCTATGAACCATCTGAAGCAAAAGCGATCCAAAAACGCCTTGTGCCATTATATGTACAGCTTTTGAAAGAGCTTGAAGAAGAAGGCGTAAAATGGGTTCAAATCGATGAGCCGGCGCTCGTTACCGCCTCTAGTGAAGATGTCCGCGGCGCAAAAGAATTATTTGAAAGCATTACAAGTGAGCTTTCATCCTTGAATGTGCTTTTGCAGACGTATTTTGATTCTGTTGATGCTTATGAAGAGCTGATCTCTTACCCGGTTCAGGGAATTGGCCTTGATTTCGTTCACGACAAAGGCAGAAACCTGGAACAGCTTAAAACACATGGCTTTCCGACAGACAAAGTGCTGGCAGTTGGCGTTATCGACGGACGCAACATTTGGAAAGCGGACCTTGAAGAGCGTCTCGATGCCGTTCTTGATATTCTCAGCATTGCAAAAGTTGATGAACTGTGGATTCAGCCTTCCAGCAGCCTGTTGCATGTTCCGGTAGCGAAACACCCTGATGAGCATTTGGAAAAAGACCTATTGAACGGATTATCCTACGCAAAAGAGAAGCTGGCCGAGCTGACAGCTTTGAAAGAAGGTTTAGTATCAGGAAAAGCGGCGATCAGCGAAGAGATTCAGCAGGCTAAGGCTGATATCCAGGCGCTTAAACAGTTTGCAACAGGCGCCAATTCTGAACAAAAGAAAGAGCTTGAGCAATTAACTGATAAAGACTTCAAGCGTCCGATTCCGTTTGAAGAACGTTTAGCCCTGCAAAATGAATCTCTCGGCCTTCCGCTTTTGCCGACGACAACGATCGGCAGCTTCCCGCAGTCTGCTGAAGTGCGGAGCGCACGCCAAAAATGGCGGAAAGCTGAGTGGTCCGATGAACAGTATCAAAACTTTATCAATGCGGAAACAAAAAGATGGATTGATATTCAGGAAGAATTGGAGCTTGATGTCCTTGTTCACGGCGAATTTGAACGGACAGACATGGTCGAATACTTCGGTGAAAAGCTGGCCGGTTTCGCCTTCACTAAATATGCCTGGGTTCAATCATACGGCTCACGCTGTGTCCGCCCGCCAGTCATTTACGGAGATGTTGAATTTATTGAACCGATGACAGTGAAAGACACAGTCTACGCACAGTCATTGACTTCCAAGCATGTGAAAGGAATGCTGACGGGCCCGGTTACAATCTTAAACTGGTCTTTCCCTCGAAACGACATCTCGAGGAAAGAAATCGCCTTCCAAATCGGGCTTGCCCTTCGCAAAGAAGTTAAAGCGCTTGAAGACGCAGGCATTCAAATCATTCAAGTCGATGAACCAGCGCTGCGTGAAGGCCTTCCATTGAAAACCCGCGATTGGGATGAGTATTTGACTTGGGCGGCAGAAGCTTTCAGATTAACCACTTCTTCCGTGAAAAACGAGACACAAATTCATACACATATGTGCTACAGCAACTTCGAAGATATCGTTGATACAATCAATGATCTTGATGCCGATGTGATTACAATCGAACATAGCAGAAGCCACGGAGGATTTTTAGATTACTTAAAAAACCACCCGTATTTGAAAGGGCTTGGCCTTGGTGTATATGACATTCACAGCCCTCGTGTGCCGTCAACTGAAGAAATGTACAATATTATCGTTGATGCGCTTGCCGTCTGTCCGACTGACCGCTTCTGGGTAAATCCGGACTGCGGATTGAAAACAAGACAGCAGGAAGAAACGGTTGCAGCATTGAAAAACATGGTTGAAGCCGCAAAACAGGCAAGAGCAAAGCAGACACAGCTAGTATAATTTTTAAAAAACCATCTGCATTTGGCAGATGGTTTTTTTCTATAATACAGCCACAATCAGTTTCTTATTTTAGCAAATCCCCCAATTACTTTGTTTATTTTGCACTTTTTTAAGAATGTTCTTTGCATTCTTTTCGGCTATACTAATAACACTCTATTGACAGGAGGGATTGGGATGAATCATGAAACGTTCTTAAAACGGGCTGTCACTCTCGCATGTGAAGGAGTGAATGCAGGAATCGGCGGGCCTTTTGGAGCCGTTATCGTGAAAGACGGAGCCATTATTGCAGAGGGACAGAACAACGTCACAACAAGCAATGATCCGACTGCCCACGCGGAAGTCACAGCTATTCGGAAAGCCTGTAAGGTGCTAGGAGCATACCAGCTTGATGACTGCATTTTGTATACGAGCTGTGAACCATGCCCAATGTGCTTGGGCGCCATCTACTGGGCCCGGCCTAAAGCCGTTTTCTATGCAGCTGAGCACACAGACGCTGCCGAAGCCGGGTTTGATGATTCATTCATTTATAAAGAAATTGATAAACCTGCTGAAGAAAGAACGATCCCCTTTTATCAAGTGACACTAACAGAGCATTTATCCCCGTTTCAAGCATGGCGGAACTTCGCCAATAAGAAAGAATATTAAAAGGATCAGGCATGCGCGGCCTGGTCCTTGTTATTTCTCCAAGTAGCCGCTATGCCCTGTGCAAATACAAAACAGCATATACGCGCAATTCAGCACGGCAGACACCGTGCCAGCCACCCGCTTCATCTGTAACTTTTGGTTTAAAGGCATGCTTCAAACGCTTCTCTGACGTTTTATCATAAATCTGTGCCCGCCCCGCATGCTCCGACACCAAAAAACATCCTGAGAACACTCAGGATGCCGGTCATTATTTTAATTCTAGTTTTACATCAACATTTCCTCTGGTTGCCTTTGAGTAAGGACAGAATTCATGAGCGGCGTTGACAAGCTCATGTGCTTTTTCCCGATCTAAATCTTTCGTGTTCACAACTAGTGTGACACCGATTTTAAACCCGCCGTCGCTCTCATCCTTCATGAGGCTGACCTGCCCTTCAATCTCCGAATCAATTTCGATATTCTGCTCTTTGGCTACGTGTTCGAGCGCGCCGCCGAAGCATGCAGCATACCCTGCCGCAAAGAGCTGTTCCGGATTTGTGCCGGTTTGTCCTTCTTTTTTGGCATTTGGCATGACAATATCAAAATCAAGAACACCGTCATCTGATGTAATATGTCCTGCCCGTCCGCCTCGCGCGGTTACTTTTGCTGTAAATAGTGCCATATTTCCCAACCTCCTTATTTGTATCTAGTTGTTATATTTCCCTTTCTAATCTTTTTAAACATGCTATGTTTGCCGAGAATAGGAAAAGTGAAGTTTTTCAGATACAATAGAATCGAATGACAAAAAGAGTTGGTGAACAAAATGGAAAATAAATTTGATCATATGAAATTGGAGAATCAGCTTTGTTTTTTGCTATATGCGAGTTCGCGGGAAATGATAAAGCAATACAAGCCTCTGCTTGATAAGCTGAATATAACATACCCCCAATATTTGGCTTTGCTTTTGTTATGGGAACACGAAACGCTTACTGTCAAAAAAATGGGCGAACAGCTGTATTTAGATTCAGGAACGCTCACTCCTATGCTTAAACGAATGGAACAACAGGGTTTGATTACGAGAAAAAGATCAGAAGAGGATGAGCGGTCCGTGTTGATCAGCCTGACAGAGGACGGAGCGTTATTAAAGGATAAAGCGGTTGACATTCCAGAGACAATTCTGGGGCTCTCAAAGCAGTCTGGGGAGGATCTCAAACAGTTAAAATCCGCTCTATATACATTGCTGGAAACACTTCATCAAAAAAATTGAGGATGCCTTGTACAGGCATCCTCTTTTTATTTATTCAGCAACTTCAAGTGTCACATCAATATTTCCGGAGGTTGCTTTTGAATACGGGCAGACGCCGTGCGCTTTTTTCACAAGCGCCTCCAATTCTGATGCACTGACTCCTTCTCCTTTTACTTGCAGCGTCACACCAAGCTTGTAGCCCTGGTCCGCTTCATCCTTTAACAGACTTACATTCGCTGTAACCTCTGTCTCTACTTTTACCCGTTCTGTTCTTGCGACAAGCTGCAGGGCGCTGTCAAAGCAAGCTGCATAACCTGCTGCAAACAGCTGCTCTGGATTTGTCGCTTTTTCTAATTTCTTTGCTCTTGGTGTCCCCGGCATTGCGACATCAAGCTCAAGAACGCGGTCTGATGAAATGACCTTTCCTTCTCTTCCTCCTACCGCTGAAACAGTTGCTGTAAATAATGGCTGACTCATTTTTCATTCCCCCAATATATTTTATACAATTAAATTGTACACAATTAAATTTGGTGTGTCAATTTTTCACGTATAAAAAAGCTTATCTCGTAATGAGATAAGCTTTTTCATTGAACATTGCCCCGCTATTCACGGATTTGCCCAGTTCCTTTAATGATGTATTTTGTAGAAGTCAGTGCAGGAAGCCCCATCGGTCCTCTTGCATGAAGCTTTTGCGTGCTGATGCCGATTTCGGCTCCGTAGCCGAATTCAAAGCCGTCGGTAAAGCGGGTTGACGCGTTATGATAGACAGCGGCAGCATCGACAGCCGTTTGAAAATATGCTGCGTTTTTGTCATTTTCAGTTAAAATCGCTTCAGAATGATTGGTGCCGTATTGTTGGATATGCTTCACAGCTTCTTGGACGTTTTCAACCGTTTTTACGCTGAGGACAGGCGCTAAGAATTCGGTTTCCCAATCTTCTTTTGATGCTTGTTTGCTTGAAGGATGAAGTTCACATACCAATTCATCACCCCGAATTTCAACTCCCGCGTTTTCCAGCTGGTCCAGCAATTCTTTCCCGTGCTGTCTTGCCCAAGCCTTGTGAATCAGCAATGATTCAATCGCGTTGCATACAGAAGGGCGCTGAGTTTTGGCATTTACGACAACCTTTTCTGCCATTTGAGGTTTGGCTGTTTCGTCAATGAATATGTGGCAGTTTCCTGCTCCCGTTTCTAATACAGGAACTGTTGATTCTCTCACAACGAGATCAATCAGTTTCTTGCCTCCGCGCGGAATCAATACGTCTAAACCATCATTTAACGTAAAGAGCTCTTTTGCTGTCTCTCTGCTCGTATCCTCAATCAGCTGCACAGCGTGAATCGGAAGCGCTGATTGCTCAAGTGCTCTGTGAATGACACTGACGAGCGCTTTGTTGCTGTGGATGGCTGAGGAGCTTCCCCGCAGCACAACCGCGTTCCCTGTCTTCAGGCAAAGGGTAGCCGCATCAACTGTGACGTTTGGCCTCGCCTCATAAATCATTCCTACGACACCGAGCGGCACACGGATTTTTTCAATAAACAGGCCGTTTTCTTTTTCAATCGTTTCAAGAGAGTCGCCGATTGGGTCCGCTAAGTCGATTAAGAGCTCCACCGCGTCCGCGATATCGCGTATACGTTTCTCATCCAATGTGAGACGGTCAATGATGTCCGGTGTTAAACCATTCTCTTTTCCGTTCACAATGTCTTTTGCATTCTCCGCCAAGAGAAAATCCAGTTCTTTGCGGAGTCCGTTTGCAATGAGGCTGAGCGCCTCATCCTTCTCGGCTGTTGTTTTCATGATCATTTCGGCTGCTGCTTCTTTCGCAAGCTTCGCTTTTACAGAAACTTCACTCATTTTTCCGCCTCCTAGTCTTTTACATTGACCCAGTCATTCCTATGAATAACCTCAAACGTTTTCTCAAAATCAAGTTCGTCACTGCGTTTGCCCTTGGCCTCCATAATCTCCTCAGAGGAGTAATGGGTTTGGCCTTTGCCGATCACGCCGCCCGGTCCCCTGACTTCCACAACCGCCCCTTTCGGAAAGCTTCCGTTCACACCCACAACGCCAGCGGGCAAAAGGCTGCTTCCATTATGGATCATCGCCTCCTCGGCACCCGCATCAATGATAATTTCTCCCGATATCGGCGAGTGGAACTGAATCCACTGCCTTGTGTTGTTAACCGAAGATAGTTCTTTGTCTCCGATATAAGTGCCGTCTCCCCTGCCGTCCAAAATATCCGCAAGTTTTTGCTCTCCGCTGCCTGTTCCAATGAATACTTTCACTCCCAGAGACAGCGCGGTTTGTGCGGCTAACAGCTTTGATTTCATTCCGCCGGTGCCGACCTTTGATCCGGCTGAACCTGCATATCCAAGCAATTCAGGCGTGATCTCCGGCAAATAATCAAATCGTTTCGCCTCAGGATTTTCATTTGGATTGGCATCATACAGTCCGTTAATGTCGGTGAGAATCATGAGCTGGTCCGCGTGAATCAATCCGCTGACTAACGCAGAAAGCATATCATTATCTCCGAATGTCAATTCTTCAACAGATGTAGAATCGTTCTCGTTGATAATCGGAATGACGCCCCGCTCTAATAATTCCATTATCGTAGCATACGCGTTTCGATACCGTTCTCTTTTCGAAAAATCATTTCTCGTTAAAAGGATTTGTCCCGGAGTCAGTGAGTATTGTTTAAATTGATTCATATATTGCTGCATTAACAGTGTTTGTCCGACCGCGGCCGCCGCCTGTTTTCCTTTGATGGTAACGGGACGGGACGGATAACCGAGGCTGGAAAACCCCGCCGCTACGGCACCCGAGGTAATCAGAATCATTTCATGCCCCGCTTTTTTTAACACGGAAATGGCCTGAACATGCTCTCTGATTTTTGCCTCATCAATGCTTCCTTTGCTATTTGTGAGCGAACTGCTTCCTATTTTCACTACTATTCTTTGTTTTTTCATTTATTCTCCTCCGCGGCTCTTCTACAATAAAAAAACCCATTTCATCCTGATTCATAAGGACGAAATGGGTTTCCGTGGTACCACCTTGATTGAACGCGCTTGTGCACGCTCCGCTCTCCTGTAACGCCAGGTTATGCGCCTAGGTTTTCCCCCTAGGACTCCAAGGCAGGTTCGGCAGGTTTCATGCGGCAAAATGTTTCAGCGATTCATTTTGCTCTCTGTCACAGAAAGATCTGCTTACTAATCCTCTTCAACGCTCAATGATTTTTTTATATTATGCAAAGAAAAAAGACACTTGTCAAGGTTTTTTGTCATCAAAAATAGCCCGCTTTGCGCGGGCCTCTTTCAGTCTAGTTAAAGACGATTGTTTTATTTTCATGAACGATGACACGGTCTTCCAAATGCCATTTCACAGCACGGGCAAGCACGCTGCGCTCAATTGTTCTTCCGATGTTTTTCAGCGCTTCCGCATTATCGCGGTGGTCCACACGCTCAATATCCTGTTCAATGATCGGTCCTTCATCAAGATCGTTTGTCACATAGTGAGATGTCGCACCGATCAGTTTCACGCCGCGCTCGTAAGCCCGTTTGTACGGATTCGCACCGATAAAAGCAGGCAGAAATGAATGGTGGATATTGATGATGCGATTCGGATGAGCCGAAACAAAATCAGGAGTTAGAATCTGCATATAGCGTGCAAGCACGATGACATCAACATCGTACTGCTCCAGCAGTTCAAGCTGCTTCTTTTCGACTTCCGCTCTGATGTCTTTGTTCGCTTTCATATAGTGGAATGGAATGTTCAGGCGCTCAACCAGCTCTCTCGCTTCCTCATGGTTACTGATGACAACAGCGATCTCCGCCATCAGGTTGCCGGTTTGCCATTCCCAAATCAGCTCATGCAGGCAATGAAGCTCCTTTGAAACAAAAATGGCGACACGCTTCAATTCACTTGCCAAAGTTAAGCTCCATGTCATGTCGAATTTTTCCGCTACAGAGGCAAACGCCGCCTGAAGAGATGCTTTTTTCTCACGAATGCCCGCGCAGTCGAATTCGATTCTCAGGAAGAACCGGCCGCCTTCAGGGTCTGTCGTATATTGATTTGATTCTATAATATTGGCATCGTGTTCAAATAAAAACGCAGAAACTGCAGAGACGATACCCGGCTGATCGGGGCAGCTGACCAAGAGCCGCCCTTTATCCTCATTTCCGTCACGGTATTCGTCCAACCGCTGAGTCATATATGATTTCATGAATAATCCCTCTTATCTTTGTAAGTCTAAACTATTTATCCATTATACTGAAGATTTGATAAAAATCAATTTATGACAGAATTTTCAAACCAACCGCTGAGCATAAAATCAACGCGATAAAGAAGATCCGTTTGGCGTCTTTCTGCTCCTTGTAAAAGAGGATGCCGACAAGCGCCCCGCCGGCGGTGCCAATTCCTGTCCAGACGGCGTAAGCCGTTCCCATCGGAATGGTTTCCATTGCGTACGACAGCAAGGAAAATGAAGCGGCAAAACCAACAATGATCAACAGCACCCATTTCACGCTTTTTTCTTTCGCATATTGATTCATAAGGGCCACGCCGGCCATTTCTAAACAGCCCGCGCACAATAAACTGATCCAGTGCAGCATTATGCCTCGCCTCCTTTTTCCTCTGTCTCATCCTGTGTCACAAGCTTCAACCCGATTACACCGATTAAGAGCACGCCAATTAACAATAGCTTCGGCCATCCAACCGGTTCATGAAACAGAACGATTTCACTAAGTACTGTTCCCGCTGTGCCGAGCCCGCTAAAGACGGCATACACGGTACCAACAGGCAGACTGTGAGTCGCCTTTATTAGAAGATAAAAACTGAATATGATGCCGATGGCAGTGCCGCTCCATGTTAAGGCTGAGTCAGCGTGCTTTAAGCCTATCACCCAAACAACCTCGAAAACAGCGGCAAGCACGACCAATCCCCATTTCATTTTGAGTCATTCCTTTCTATCTATTAGGATTCTCCGAAAACAAAAAAACCCCGGACAGTCGTCTCACATGAGATTGACTCTCCCGGGCTTTTTTCCCTCCGTGTGCATACGCGCTTCTATTTACGCGTATGTGTTTTCTCTCGGACCAGTCCATGTCAATTGACATGCGGAACCCTAGAAAACTTTACATGATATCATGATACTAAACTCAGCTCTATCTTTCAATTGTAAGATTTTCTTTCATATACCGCGATCGGTTTATTCCATTTTCTGGTCGTTTCGCTGTGATGCATACCGATTTTCTCCGCTACCCGTATGGACGCTTTGTTACCCGGATCAATCAAAGCCGCCATTTTGCCGAACTGCCGCTCGTTAAAGCCATAGTCCAGACAGGCCCGAGCCGCTTCTTGCGCATAGCCGTTCCCCCAGTGGCGGCGGGCAAACATATAGCCAATTTCCATTACGGTTTGATTTTCGATCTGCTGGGGAACAGTGCCGCATTGCCCCAAAAACTCCCCTGTCCGCTTATCTTCGGCGATCCACAGACTAACGCCGTACCCTTTTTCATTTCGTTGGTTCCAATTGACCCACTCGCGGGTTTGCCTCTTATCTTTTAAACCGGAATAATATGTCATGACGTCAGGATCATTAAAAAGCAGCCCAAACAAAGTGGCTTGATCCCGATCTTCCATACAGCGCAAACGAATTCGATCGGTCACAAGCTTCGTTTTAGCGTTCATACTTCGCCACATCCTGCTTCCATTCTTTTTTGAGAGCTTCAATATGTGCCTGATGATAGCGGTTATGATCTGCCATATGCCAAATTCCCCATCGTATCGTCGCGGTGTCACCTTCGAAGGAAAGCGGCTGGTTCAAAGCATTTTCTGTTAAAGTGAAGCATACCGATTTCAGCTCCTCTACTACATGCTGATGTCTTTTCAGGAGTTCATCTAAGTCTGGCTGATTCACCGGTACAGGCAGCCGTCCGCTTTCATCTGTCATCGGGCCGTATGTCTGTTCAATATGGTTCGGTATCCGATTTTCCTTGATACGCCAGACCCATCTGATATCAACATTTGTGATATGGTGCAAAAGCTGAGCCGTGCTGTTTTTTGTTTGGCAGCGCCCCTTATAGTAAAGTTCACTGTGTGTCATATGGCTTACGATAGAAGCCAGACGGAGACTGTTTTCTTCCACTGCGGAATACAGCAGACTGACCGTTGGCGCCATGTCGTTTCTTATGGATAAGTCCTTCATGTTCAGTTCCCCTCCTAACTAGGTACATTTGACACCAAACAAAAATTCCCTTTAAAAAAGAAAAAAGCTCTCATTACAAGAGAGAGCCATCTTAGTTGTTATTTCCCGGTTTATATAAGTAAGGATCATGCTGCGGGTCATTAGAGGTATTTAAATCAAGGGATATATCACCTCGCGCATTCATCGTGCCTAAGGTGATCGAAGACAGCAGTTTGGGGCTGTACCCTTTTTCCTCAAGCTTCTCAAACAGCCAGGATCGGTTTTTTTGGAGATATTTCAAATTATGATCAAGGATTTCGCCATCCAGTATGAGCGGAATCGGGATAAAATTCCGTTCAGCTTCCATATTCAAATCCCGCACCTGCACCGCTCTCGCTTCCTCTCTCGGGATGACGCTTACTTCTCCCGTTTCTTCAATGATAGCAAGATCAATGTCAGCCGGGTCGGCATAGCCCTTTTCCCTCAGCTTTCCAAGCAGCTCATTAACAGTCAGCCTTTCTTTACGAAGGCCGCGTTCATCAATATCCCCGTTTCGGATTAGGACAGTCGGGCTCACGACTAGGAGCCATCGCCATTTATTAGATAAAGAGAGCTTGCTCATGATAAGATAAAGCACCAAAAAAGCACCCGCATAATAAATTGACATCGGCAGCTTGGATGTAAGGATCGGCTCACTGATAATGGTTCCGATTGCGAAGGTCAAAAGCAGATCAAAATTGTTCATTTGTGACACAGCTTTTTTACCGGCAAGCCGAAATAAAATATACGCAATCGAAAATACGATAACTGGCTTCAGTAAAAATACCCATATCATCCATAACACCGATCTTCACCTCCATCCGCTGGTTATATTGAGCCTATTGTGCCCCGTGGCAGGCCCTCTATGCATCAGTGTCTAAATAGGCGAACGTGCACCTCGCCTGAACATAACATAATAGAAAGTGACACCGATTGGAGGCGCAATACGCAATATGAAAAATCAGAAGTCGAATACCCTTTGGCCCTTTGAGCTGCCATTGGCTTCCCAACCCACGGGCTACCAGCAGCAAACAATCGACAGGCTGGCCGGTTTGGAGCTAAGGATGGAGCAACTAATTAGAGCGATTGAGGTAAACAATGAATTGCTGAGAACAATGCAAGAACAGCAAAACCGTGTATGCACAAATGGCGGCGGGTCTGTGATTGTCCGGATGTAGAAACCGGCGCTTGTCTGCCTTCTTAAATCTCAATAAAAAACTCTTCTCTGAAAGGAGAAGAATTTCATGTATGTGTTCAAACGGACTGCGCCAAACTTAATTGCGGGCCGAATAGCTCGTAATGGATAGACTCCGGCGCCGATCCGAGCTCTGATACAAGCTTATGCATTGCTGTAATAAACGACGGTGAACCACAAATATAGTAATCCGCATCTGTGTTGGCAATCAGTTCTTTGAGGAATTGCTGATCAATCTGTCCTTCATGAAAATGCAGATCACCTGCACGGTCTTCCTCTGTCGGCTCGCGATACACAAATGCTGTTTTAACAGCAGAATGTTTTGCTGCTTCTTCTACCTCATGGCGCAATGCATGATATTCACTGTTTTTCGCCGCATGAATGAACAGAATTTGCCGTTCAGGCTGTTTGGAAACAGATGTTTTCAACATGCTGATCATTGGTGTAATGCCAACTCCGGCACTGATCAAAACGAGATCTTTTTGTGATGCATGATCTAAAACAAAGTCCCCTGCCGGCGCGCTGATCTCTATTGAATCTCCCTCCTGCAGCCCATCGTGTAAGTAGGAAGACACGACACCATCTTTCTTCACTGAAATTCGATAATAGTCTTTTCCCGGCATATCAGACAGGCTGTACTGGCGGATATGCGTATATTCAAAATCAGGAATCCGCACTTTGATGCTGATATATTGACCTGCTTGGAATTCAGGTAACGGCTTGCCGTCTTCTGGTTTCAAATAGAAGGATGTAATTTCTTTGCTTTCCCGCTCTTTTTTTGCGATAGCGAATGGCTTATACTCCTTCCAGCCGCCGGCTTGCTCTTCAGCCTGTTCATACATGTCTTTTTCAATTCCGATGAACGCGTCAGCAATGACTCCGTACGCTTTTTCCCATGCCTGCATAATGTCAGGAGTTGCAGCGTCTCCCAATACATCTTTAATCGCAATCAGCAAATATTTACCGACGATTGGGTAGTGCTCAGGCTTAATTCCGATACTGCGGTGCTTGTGGCCGATTTGTTTGACAACCGGAATGATGTTTCCTAATTGGTCAATGTTTGCCGCAGCTGCAATAACGGCATTTGCCAGAGCAATTCGCTGTGTTTTTTTCTTTTGGTTTGTTTGATTAAAAATGTTCAAAAGCTCTGGATGGTCTTGAAACATCCGATCGTAAAAACGGCCAGTGATTGTTTCTCCATGCTGTTGCAATACGGGTACAGTGCTTTTAATAATTTCGATTGTTTTGTTATCTAACATTGTATAAACAATCCTTTCAAAAAGATGTATTTAGAATACATCTTTAAAATACATGATCTCACGATTAAAAGATATATCTAAAATGAATCTTTTATAAAGTTGTCACAAAATTATCAATTTAACATGACATTTGTTGCTTTTTTATAGAATCCCCTAGCAAAAACGGACTAACCTTTGTAATAATCACCATTGAAATTACAAAAAAAACCAAAACAACTTATGTTTTGGGTTTAACGTTCACCAAGGCTTATCAGTTCCGAGCGCATTTGCAAGCGCCTGGCTGTGCTTCTTGCGGTTCTTTCGTTCATTAGCGCGCTGTACTGCTGTATTATGAAGCATGATTTCTTCTTCTGTTTCCGGTACAACCCTCGGTACAGGCACCGGCTTGCCATTTGAATCTAATGCGACAAATGTCAAAAAGGATGTGGCAGCGAGTTCCCGTTCGCCAGTCATCAAATGCTCCTTAATGACTTTCACAAATACTTCCATAGAAGATGTGCCGACCCATGTCACATAGGACTCTAGGCAGACAGAATCCTTTTGCCCGATCGGCTTTAAAAAATCTACAGAATCCATTGAAGCCGTTACGGTTTCACGTCTGCAATGGCGCGCCGCGGAAATAGAGGCAATGTCATCGATGTAGCTCATTAATTTTCCGCCAAACAGCGTATTATGGTTGTTCGTGTCAAGCGGGAACACCCTGCTGGTTTTCACAACCTTTGACTCTTTACAAAATCTTGTTTCCGGTGTTTCCATACCTTTCTCCCCTTTGTTGTCTGATCTTTTAGCTAAATGCACTTATATTCTCCTATTAAACAATATTCTCTTCCATTTGTCTAAAATTTAAAATGGTTTAATGATTTTCATGATGAGGGAATAATAAATGTATTCTTCACACTTTAGGAGGAAAAACAAATGGACGTATCCATCCCGAAATCTCAGCACAAAACGGTATGCCGAACGGAATACGGCACACTTCAGAAAGTGATCTTATGCAAACCTGAGCACATGACCATAAAAGATGTTATAAACGAAACACAAAAACATTTTGAAGATGACAATATTCATGTAAAAACCGCAAACGACCAGCACAGCCGCTTAGTGGAGGCACTTAGGTCACACAACGTTGAGGTCGTCCTTTTGCCCGTTCGCGACGGACTACCAGAGCAGGTTTTTACTAGGGACATAGGATTTGTCATCGGAGAAAAAGCCTTTCTGTCGAGCATGACTGAACCGATTCGCCAAGGAGAAGAAGCCGTTATAAAAGATTTTTTCACAGCCAAGGTATCTCTTACACCCGCATGCTTGATACGAGTATTGAAGGCGGAGACGTCATTATCGATGATGACATTGTCTATGTCGGAATCAGCCAGCGCACCGTCATTTCAGCTATCGGCCAGCTGGAAGAGGCACTTCCTGAGTATACGATCGTTCCAGTGAAGCTGCATGAAAAATTTTTGCATTTGGACTGCGTATTTAACATTGTATCTGAAAGCGAAGCGTTAATTTATCCACAGGCCATTGAGCCAGATGCAGCCGATATGCTGGCAAAACGTTATGATCTTATTGAGGTGCCCGAGGACGAACAATTTACGCTTGGCACCAACGTCCTTTCAATCGAAAAAAAAACGATCATCAGTCTCCCTGGCAACCGCCATGTCAATCAACAGCTATCGAAAAGAGGCTATCACATTATCGAAATTGACCTGTCAGAAATTATTAAATCAGGCGGCTCCTTCAGGTGCTGCACAATGCCGCTGATTCGAGGCGAATGAAGAATCTTCCCCTTTTTCATGTTTTGAACAGCTTATTTTAGCAAGATACGTTAATATAGAGGTGACATCATTTTTAAGGGGGAAATCGCATGACAAAATACATAGGATATGTGGGAACATATACAAAAGGCGGAAGCGAAGGAATTTATTCATTTGAGCTTGATACTGAGAAAAAAGCACTCAGCGAGCCAAAGCTGGCCGCTAAGCTGGGCAACCCGACATATGTGGCGCCGAATAAAAACAACACCATCCTTTATTCCATCGAAAAAGCAGACGGCCAAGGCGGAGTTGCTGCCTATCAAATCGATAAAAACAGCGGCGAATTGACATTTCTGAATCATCAGTTAATTGATGGCCCTTCGCCATGCCACGTAAGCGTTGATGATCAAAATCAATTCGTACTGACTGCCAATTATCACAGCGGGAAGGTACACGTTTTTCCGGTTCAGGAAGACGGCAGCTTGCAATCACCTGTTTCAGAGGCCGCTCACACAGGAAAAGGGCCGCACGAAAGACAAGAAAAACCGCATACACACTACGCGGGGTTCACACCTGAACACAATTATGTGGTAGCGGTTGATTTAGGTATAGATAAGCTCTACACCTATAAGCTGAAAGACGGTGTGTTGACTGAATCCGGAAGCCATTCCTTCGCTCCCGGTGCAGGACCTCGCCATATCGCTTTTCATCCGAAAGAAAAATACGCTTATGTCATGACAGAATTAAGCAATGAAGTGATTGCGCTTGAATACAACCCGACAGCCGGCGAATTTAGAGAAATCCAAGTCGTTTCTGCCATCCCTGATGATTTTACAGATAACAGCCAGGGAAGCGCAATACATGTCACGCAGGACGGACGTTTTGTTTATGTCGCAAACCGCGGCCATGACAGTATCGCCGTATTTGAAGTGAATCAATATTCAGGAGAGCTGGCTTTCGTAGAAAGAGTGTCGACAGAAGGAAACTGGCCTCGTGATTTTGTATTTGACCCAACGGAAGGGTTCCTCGTTGCTTCAAATGAAGAAACAGGCAACCTTGTCTTGTTTGAAAGAGACAAAGAAACCGGCCGATTGACACTCCTCCCATCAACGGTTTCTGTCCCTTACCCGGTTTGTGTAAAGTTTTTACATCAAGTATAAACAAATGGAGTGGCTCTAGTAAAAAGGAGCCACTCTTTTTATTTATCTCACTTTTTCCTTCGTTTCAGCATTTCGATACAGATGGCAAGCGACAAAACGGCCGGGTTCGATTTCTTGAAGCTGGGGACGGGATTCCCCACATTCAGGCATCGCCTCCGGACAGCGGGTCCGAAACACGCAGCCGCTTGGCGGATTGACCGGGCTCGGCAGCTCTCCTTTTAAGAGAATACGCTCACGCTTGTCCTCCAATTCAGGATCTGGAATGGGAATCGAGGACAAAAGCGCCTTTGTATAGGGATGGAGCGGTTCACGATACAAGGTGCCGCTCTCTGTAATTTCCATCATGTGCCCTAAGTACATGACACCGATCCTGTCACTGATATGCTTCACCATCGAAAGATCATGGGCAATGAATAAAAACGTTAGCCCTTTCTCTTTTTGAAGCCGCTTCAGCAGGTTGACCACCTGCGCTTGAACAGAGACATCAAGTGCAGAAATCGGTTCGTCCGCCACGATAAATTCAGGATTCAGCGACAGTGCTCTGGCAATCCCGATTCTCTGCCTTTGCCCGCCGCTGAATTCATGCGGATAACGGCTGCCAAAATCGGGATGAAGCCCAACTGCCTCAAGCAGCTCGTCCACGACGAGAAGCCGCGCTTTATGGGTATTGTAGAGATTGTGAATCTCCATCGGCTCCAAAATAATTTCTCGAACGGTCATGCGCGGGTTAAGTGAAGCATAGGGGTCCTGAAAAATCATCTGCAGTTTGCGGTTGAAGGCAAACTGCTCTTTTTCACTCAGCGCATGAAGATTTGTGCCGCGGTATGTCACGCTTCCTTCTGTCGGCTGATAAAGGCGCATCAGCACTCTCCCCAAGGTTGATTTCCCGCACCCTGATTCCCCGACTAGCCCGAACGTTTCTCCTTCACGAATCTGAAAGGTGACCCCGTCGACGGCTTTGACTGTCCGCTTTTTCCCTGCGTCAAAATGCATTTTTAGCTGGCTGACCTCTAACAAAGGCAGTGGCGTCATTTGTCTCCCTCCTTATTCTGAAAAACAGCGGCGCACCGCACAAAGTTCTTTTTCATAGATTATGTCTTTTAATGTAAGGATTTCAATTGATTTTCCTGTCTTTGGAGAATGCAGCATTTTCCCGCCGCCTACATACAGACCGACGTGATGAATCGCTCCTTTTCCTTCCTCATAAGCAAAAAACAGCAGATCACCGGCTTTCATATCATCAAGCGGGACACCCTTCCCCGCCTTAGCCTGATCTCCCGCATCACGGGGGATGCTGTATCCATTCGCCTTAAATATACTGTACATAAAACCGGAGCAATCAAACCCAAACCCGCTGATCCCTCCCCATAGGTAGGGAAGTCCGAGAAAAAAAGCTCCCGTTTGAATGATGTCTTCAGCAGTCCCTTTCTGTTTGCTGACAGGCACTGCATCACTTTGCTTCACAAACCTATCTCCCAAAACAGTCGAAACCTTAAAATATCCGTTTTCTTCTGCAATGAGGGGGAGAACTGTCAAAAAGCTCAATTCGATCTCCTTTTCTTCATTGCTTTTGTACAAAAAGGCAGCAGGTTTGCTGATCATCACATCGTGTTGTGAATGGATGGGCATAGATTTTGCCAGCTGGTTCTTTTTCATCCAGCCCGGGTATCCGCGCGGATCCTTTCGGGATGGCTGGCTAGGCACGATCACAGAAACCCATTCCTCCTGTTCCGCTGTCACAAGTACCTTTTCGCCAAAGAGAACCTGAGTTTGGATTACATTGTCTGTACATAATCCAAGCCTTTCATCATACGTCATGCGCTCCAGCCAGTCTCTGATCATTACAGTCGGTTGAAGCATGAATTGATCAGACGGGCGCGGTGAATCAGGCGCTGTCCAGATGTTGGCCACTGCTGATATGACAGTGTGCATCATTGCTCTTTTTCCCCTTTCAAAGCGCAGTCCCGGTGATTCCGAGGCCCGGTTTGCCAGGCATCGAAATCGTACTGCCGCTATATGTTATGCCGCCTTTGAATACATCTGTTTTCAGCATCAGCGGCGCGTCAAAATCAAAGCGTGTGATGTTTCTCTTGCTTGCCGCAAAATGCGCCGCGGCCGTAATGCCCAGCTTCGTTTCGATCATGCTGCCGACCATACACTCCACCCCGCAGGCCTCCGCCATAGCATTAATTTTCTCTGCTCCGCTGATGCCGCCCGCTTTCATCAATTTAATATTGATCAAGTCTGCGCTCCGGGTTTGCAGAACTTCGAACGCCTGGCGCGGTGTAAAAACACTTTCATCAGCCATAATCGGCGTATCTGTTGCATCTGTCACCTTTTTAAGCCCAGCGAGATCGTCTTTATGGACAGGCTGCTCGACAAGCTCAATGCCTAGACCCGCATCCTCCATTTTCCGAATGGCAGTTACCGCTTCCTTCGGCCTCCACCCCTGATTAGCGTCTAAACGCAGTTTCACAGCTGATCCGACACGTTTTCTGATTTCCTGGATACGGGCGATATCTGTTGCAATATCATCTTTTCCGACCTTTATTTTCAGCGTTTGAAAGCCTTGTTTGAGATAATTCTCGGCATCAGCTGCCATCTCTTCAGGTGAGTTGACACTGACGGTATAATCTGTTTCCAGTGTATCTCGATATCCGCCAAGCATTTGATAAAGCGGCAGCCCGCACATCTGCGCCCAGCCGTCGTATAGAGCCATTTCTACAGCAGCCTTCGCGCTCATATTTCCTGTAAGAAGATGCTGGATGTCGTGCAGAATGGCCTCATAGCCCGCCAGGCTTTTTCCAAGCAATGCCGGTTTTAAAACATTGTGAATGGCACTTTCAATGCTATCCATGCTGTCTCCTGTAATCACTAACGTCGGGGGTGCTTCTCCCCATCCGACTGCACCGCTGTCATAAGTAATCCTTACTATGACTGATTCAGCCGTATACACAGTGCGAAGCGCGGTTTTAAACGGCTTTGTCAGCGGAATTGCGATTCGGCTTGTTTCGATTCGAATGATTTTCATGTCTTCAGCGCCCCTTCTGAAACGCCCGCCTCTATTACGACTGTTTTTTCTGCTGTATTCATAGCAGCTTTCGCACCGATCGGAACGGCAATACTTGGCGAGCAGTGGCCGATTTTAAATCCTCTCAGAGCAGGCCTGCCCGCAGAAATAATATAGTCTTCCAGCACCTGCTCAAGCGAGAGAGACTTCTCTCGCTTCACCGGGACACAATTGTGAAAATCACAAACTAGAATTCCGGCCGCGTCCGTCAGCTTCCCCGCCATTTTCAACTGATTTAGCATTCGGTCGATTTGATAAGGCTCCTCGTCAATATCTTCAATAAACAGAAGCTTTCCTCTCGTATCAATTTCAAATGGCGTGCCCAGTGTAGACGTCAGCAAAGACAGATTTCCCCCGACAAGCTCGCCTTCCGCTTTTCCAGGAACAAGCGCGGTCAGCGGAGAAAGCTCTTCTGTATAGGTGAATTCCGTCTCCTGGAAGAGCTGCTTATATGACGCTTTTGTCAGCGGGTGAACGTCGTCAAGGCCAATGTCCGAGCTGAGCATTGGGCCATGGAAGGTGACAAGACCTGTGTTTTGATGAATGGCAGTATGTAAAAACGTAATATCGCTGTATCCCCAAAAGATTTTAGGGTGTTTGCGGATCAAGCTGAAATCAATGCCCGCGGCGATACGTCCTGTCCCAAAACCCCCGCATGCGCACAACACTGCTTTTACCTCCTCGTCTCTGAACATCTCATGGAGATCCGCCAGCCGCTCATCATCCTGTCCCGCTAAATAGCCGTGCTGGTTTTTCAGCGCCTTGCCCAACTTCACCTGAAGACCGAGCTCTTCTAAAAATAAAAGAGCGGTGTCAAGCTTTTTTTGATCCGGCGGACTTGCGGGCGCGATCACTCCGACTGTATCACCCTTTTTCAGCGCTTTCGGCTTGTAATTCAACGAAAACACTCCTTTCATTTGCTCTGCACCCTACGTATACGTGCAAGAAAGAGAAAAAATACCGCTCCTTCGCATAAAGAAGCAGTATTTCCTCAATCACCGCCATCAGTTTTTATCTGCCCATTTTAAATCGATATAGCCGACAGGGTGACGGACAATTCCCTTTACTTGTTCATTTTGCAGGTGAACCTGATTATAAAAATAAACCGGGATGATCGGCGCTTCATTGATGAGCAGCTCTTCAGCTTGATGCATAAGAGAGAACCGTGTTTTTTCATCGGCTTCATTTTTCGCCTGTTTGATCAGCTGATCGTATTCTTTATTGGCCCAGCCTGTGCGGTTCATCGAATTACCCGTTTGAAAGGCTTCCAGAAAACTGATAGGGTCTGCATAATCAGGCAAAAATGAGCTTTGAGAGAATTGGAATTTCAGCGCTTTTTGATCCTCTAAAAATACGTTCCATTCCATATTGGCCAGCTTTACATCGACTCCAAGGCTATTTTTCAATTTTTGCTGAATAGCTTCGGCAATCTTTTTATGCTCCGGCTTTGTGCTGTAAGTAAGCGTGATCGCAGGAAGCTTATTATAGTTTTCTTCCTTCATGCCCTTTTCTAGCAGCTGCTTCGCTTTGCTTTCGTTAGGCTTGATCAAGTCTCCGCCTGCTTCACGGAAATCTTTGCCGTCAGGCTGCGTAAACCCAGGCGATACAAAGGCGCGCGCCGGTTTTTCATTATTTTTCGTGACGTACTTTACAATTTCCTCTTGATCCACAGCCATCGCAAAGGCTTTTCTGATGTTTTCATTTTGGAATGGCTCCATGTTGACATTAAATCGATAGAAATAGAGACCCGCCTGGTCAACAATATTGACGTTATCCTGATCAAGCAGCTGATCACTCAGCTCAGCAGGGACATAAGCGGTATCAAGTTCCCCTGATTGAAACATCTGGTAATCTGTATTTCTGTCACTGACCATCGCCCATTTCACCTTATCAAGCTTCACTGTATCTTTATCCCAATACGTGTCGCTTTTCTCCATTGTGATGCTGTCATCATGCTTCCATTCCGTCAGCTTAAACGGGCCGTTTCCGACAAATGTATCCGCCTCAGCAAACCACTTCGGATTGTCTTTATCGACCTTTTCATTTACCGGAAAATACGCAGGATTGGACACAACGCTCAGAAAATATTTTTGCGGTGCTTCCAGTGTAACTTCAAGGGTTCGATCATCCTTTGCCGTCACCTTCACATCGTCTTTTTTCCCTTTCCCGCTGTTATATGCTTCGCCGCCTTCAATAAAATAACCTAGGAATGCCGATGAAGCGCCTTTTTTCGGATCAAGCATCCGCTTCCACGCGTATTCGAAGTCTCCGGCTGTTACAGGATCTCCGTTTGTCCATTTCGCATTTTCCCGAATCGTAAATGTGTAAGTTTTATTATCTTTCGAAACAGACCATTTCTCCGCCATTGCCGGCTCGGGCTCATGATCTTCGCCAAGACGCGTCAGCCCCTCCATGATGTTATTTAACGGCTGCCATGACACATTATTAAAGCCGATCGGCGGATCGAATGAAGTCGGTTCATTTTCATTATTTACATACAGCACCTTTTCTCCGCTGGTTTTTGCCTTATCATGACTGCCTTCTTTTCCGGCCTGTTCATTTGCTGTGCACCCCATCAGCGCAAACGAAAGTCCTAATGCAAGACCCATGCCCCATAGCTTTTTCACTCGTTTCATCCTCTTCCCCCTTTTCATGTTCAATCCTTCGCATCTCCTGACAGCACCGCATGCTCTGCTCGTTGATCCTGCAGCCAGCAGTTGACGGTGTGCGAGTCAGATCTGATCGTCTGGCCCGGGTACACCCTGTCACACACAACCATCCTGTTCGGACAGCGGGCGGCAAACGGGCAGCCCGGCGGAGGCGAAAATAAATCCGGCGGCGTTCCGTCAATCGGGGTCAGCTCAGCGCCATCTAAATCCAGCCGCGGGACAGAGCCCAGCAGGCCTTTTGTATATGGGTGCTGCGGCTGATAAAAAATATCTTTTCTTGTGCCGATTTCCGCCATTTTCCCGGTATACATGACTGCGACTCTGTCAGCTACCTGGGCAACAACCCCTAAATCGTGCGTAATCAGAATGACAGACACATTCGTTTTTCTCTGAATCTCTTTAAACAGCTCTAAAATCTGTGCCTGAATGGTTACATCCAGGGCGGTGGTCGGTTCATCCGCAATTAAGATGTCAGGCTCGCAAATCAGCGCCATCGCAATGACAATCCGCTGTCTCATGCCGCCGCTGAATTGGTGGGGATATTGCTTTAGGCGCTCTTCGGGATCTGGAATACCAACCAATGACAGCATGGAAAGCACCTCTTTCCGTGCCGCTTTTTTGCTCATTTTTTTGTGGCGCAATAGCGCTTCCCCCAGCTGGTCGCCGACAGTCAGCGTAGGGTTTAACGCCGTCATCGGGTCTTGAAAAATCATAGAAATGTCGGCTCCCCTTATACCTCTCATTTCTTTGTCAGAGAGACGGCAAAGGTCTATGTTTTTAAATAGAATGCTGCCGTCTGTCACCTTCGCCGAATAAGGCGGAAGCAGGCCCATGATGCTTTGGGAGGTCACGCTTTTGCCGCAGCCGGATTCGCCGACGATCGCAAAGGTTTCTCCTTGATACAAATCAAAGCTCACCCCTCTGACCGCCTGAACCGTCCCGCCGTAAGTCGTAAAAGACACGTGCAGATTTTGGACTGACAGAACTTTTTCCATACAGCTACCTCCTCAGCTTAGGGTCAAGCGCATCCTGCAATCCGTCCCCCAGCACATTAAACGCGTACATCGTCAGAGATATGAAAAAGGCCGGAAAAAACAGGCGCCACCAATGCCCAGATAAAATCGTGGGCAGGCCGTCATTCGCCATCACGCCCCAACTTGCAAACGGAGCCTGTATGCCGAGGCCGAGAAAGCTTAAAAATGATTCTGCGAATATGGCGGCAGGTACGGTTAATGTCATTTGTACGATGATCGCTCCCATAGTATTCGGCAGCAAATTCTTCCGGATGATGCGAAAGGTTTTCGCGCCAAAGGTTTTCGAGGCGAGTACATATTCATAATTTTTAATCTGAAGCACCTGGCCTCTTACAATTCTCGCCATGCCGACCCATCCGGTCACAGTCAGCGCCACAATAATAGTGCCCAGTCCCGGCCCCATAAGCACCATCAGCAAAATGACAACAAGCAGGTATGGCAGTCCGTACAGCACTTCGATAATCCGCATCATAATGCTGTCAATCCTGCCGCCTTTATAGCCGGCAACGCCTCCGTAAATGACACCGATCAAAAAATCAATCAGTGCTGCCATCACGCCGACAAACAACGAGATTCTCGCGCCATACCATGTCCGGGTAAACACATCCCGGCCGAGTTCATCGGTGCCGAACCAATGATCGGCTGAGGGCGGAAGATTTTGTTCTGTCAGCGATTGGCGTACGACACTATGGGGCGATAAAAAGGGCCCGATAACTGTCATGACAAAAAGAAATAAAAGAATAAAGAGTCCGGCCATCGCTAATTTATTTTTTTTCAGCCTCCTCCAGGCATCCTGCGTGTATGACAAACTCGGCCGCTTGACCGAATCGGCTTCCCGATTTTTTTCCTGATTCGAGACAAACCACTCATCAGGCACCTGATTGTGCTGTTCTGGCTGGCGTTCATCCGTTTGTACAGGGAGATTCACACGCTTCACCCTTTCTTATGCAGTTTAATGCGCGGGTCTAAGAGACCGTAGGCCAAATCGACCAAAAACAGCATGATAATCAGAATGACGCTGTAAAAAACGGTCGTTCCCATAATCACGGGGTAGTCCCGCTGATTAATGCTTTCAACAAAATATTTTCCCATTCCCGGAATGGCAAAGATTTTTTCAATGACAAAGCTTCCTGTTAAGATGCTGGCGACGAGTGTGCCCAGGACGGTAATGACGGGCATGAGTGCATTTCTGAGTGCGTGTTTTACGATAATTTTGAACGGAGAAAGCCCTTTTGCTTTTGCTGTGCGGATATAATCCTGTGTCAGAACTTCGACCATGCTCGACCGTGTCAGCCTGGCAATGATCGCCATTGGCCCTACAGCAAGCGCTGCGGTCGGAAGCACCATATGAATCGGGCTCGTCCATGTGGCAGCGGGAAATAGTTTGAGATTGACAGCAAATTGCTGAATGAGCAATGTTGCCAGAATAAAATTCGGGATGGAGATGCCGAGTACTGCAAGACTCATCGCGGCGTAGTCCAAAAACCCATTGCGGCGGAGTGCAGCGATTACGCCCAGCACCAGCCCAGAAATCACAGCAATGACAATCGCTGTCATCCCAAGCTCAAAGGAAACGGGAAATCCGCGTTCCAGCATATCATTTACGCTGTCCGACGGTTTTTTAATTGAAGGTCCGAAATCGAATGTAATGATGGATTTTAAGTAGAAAATGTATTGGAAAATGAGAGGATCGTCTAAGTGATAGTAGGCTTCGAGATTTTTTTGAACGGCTTCATTTGTGCCTCTCTCCTCGTTAAAAGGAGATCCGGGAATGACCTTCATGAGAACAAAAGTCAGGGTGGTAATCACCAAAATCGTAGCTGCCATTGCCCAAAAACGCTTTATCATGTATCGCGCCAAAGCCTAAAACACCCCTTTAGCAGAATGATGTCCGCATCGCAAGCTCAGTCATGACAAGCATCGCCTGATAGGCTTCAAGCATGTCCTTCGCCTGAAATTGAACGGTTGTAGTTCCCGTCTTGATTTCCGTTCCCGGCATCAGATTCGCCCATTCTGCTTGGCCATAATTGGCGAATTCAATGCTCAGAACCGGCCTGTCAGGCGGGGTGAGCGGCTTGACTTTGTCCTTGTTTTGCAGGGCAAACGCGGTTTTTTCTGTCAACAGCCGTCCGGCTTTCGCAGGGGACAAGCACTTCACTGCGGATCTTGAAATGGTTTGTTTGACTGCGGCTGTCGTCACGTTCGGGATAAGCTCTTCCGCTTCCTTCGCCGCCCGGTCATCCCCGGCTACCATTAATACCGGGACATCATAATAACCGGCAACGTATGCATTTAATCCAAGCTCACCGACAGGCCGATCGTTTATGTAAAAATGACGGACGCCGAAAATCATGCTGTGTGACATGACACCGGGAGTCGAGGCTCTCGCATGATAACCGAGAAACAAAGCGCCTGTAAACGTATCATCCAGTCCCTCCACCATTGAAAATGGTTTGACGTCACCAGAAATCAAGTCTGCTTCAGGGTGAAGCTTTTCAACCATCAGATTATTCATCTTCGAATGACTGTCATTGACCAGCACCTCGGTACACCCGCTGTTAAACGCTTCAGCAATACAGTAGTTTGCTTCTTCAGTCATGATAAGCCGTCCGCGTTCATAATTCCGCTTGCCGGAATCCACAAAGGTATCGTCCGGAAGACCCGAAATACCTTCCATATCTACTGACATGTACAATTTCATAACGCTCCTCCTTTTTTACTAAATTATGAATATTCTAACAGATTATATTAAAAAAAGAGGAAAAATGCAATATAACTGGGAAAAATCTCAATCATTCAGTGATAAAAAAAAGAATCCTCTTTCAAGGATTCATGTCTGTTTACCAACCTGTTCTGTAAGCAGTTCATATTTTTTCAGGGTTCTTTCAAACACCTCATCAAAAACGTCCGGCACAGAGGCGTGTATCACCTCAGCTCCCTCTCCCGTTATTCCGCCTTTGGTTGCAACACGTTCCAGCGTCTCCTCGAAAGACATATTTTTTTCGATCAGCATCTTGCCAGTTCCGTATAGCGAATGAATCAGAAAATCAAAGGCTTCTTCTTTGGACAGGCTGCTGTTTCTGACGGCAGACAGTGCCAGCTCTTCAAAGATTGCGGCTATGAATCCCGGTGCCGAGCTCGTTAAATTGCTGGCCGCATCAACATTCGATTCTTTGATTTCTCGAACACGGCTGAAAACCGATAACAATTCATTCAGACGTTCTTTTTTCTCTGCAGCCAGTGCTTCACTGTGAACGACAAGTGAGATGCCAGCTTCTGCTTCGGACGTAATGGCAGGAATAACACGTGAGATACCCGCTTCTGTTTCTGCCTCCAAAAGACGCAGCGGCACACCGGCAGCTATGGATACGATGTGAGTATTTCTGTTCACATACGGGTGCAGACGGCGCATTGTTTCGATGACATGGAGCGGCGGGACGCATATCAAAATCAATTGGCACGTATTTGCCCAATTCTCCAACGGATCAGCCGATACGTTTGGATAATCTGACAGGAGTGCCCGCAGCCGCTCCCCCTTTGTTCTCGTCTCAATAAATAGCTCATTCTCTTTTATTTGTTCATGTTTCAACAGCTGTCTGGCGATCATATCCGCCATGCTGCCATATCCAATCAATCCAATCTGTTCCATCGACTCAGTCCTTTCATATACAATATGAAGTGTACCGTTTTCCGCACTTTTTCACAATTTCCCATAATCTTTTCATTTTTATCCCACAGTTTTTGTTTATGATAAACTCAAGTCATAAACCTATCAATATAAATAGACATGTGAAAATAGAGAAACGGAGTGAACATGATGGATAACTATCGTGATGAAAACAGAACGAAAGGTAATGAGAATGAGGTCTTTTTAACGAAAGAGAACGATCAGAGCGCCTCCTACTCGGCCCGCAATGTCATTCATGATCAGGAGAAGAAAAAACGAGGATTCGGATGGTTCAGACCGTTGCTTGGCGGAGTGATCGGCGGCAGTCTCGCCCTTGGCATTTACACGTTTACACCGCTTGGCGACCATGATTCTCAGGACACTGCAAAACAATCATCCAGCCAGCAGCAAACGCAATCTGTTACAGCAACAAGCACCTCCTCTGAATCTAAAAAAAGCTCAAGCAGCTCATCTGCATTCAAGAGCGAGGACTCTTCTAAAATCTCAGATATGGTAGAAGACCTTTCACCAGCGATTGTCGGTATTACAAATCTTCAGGCACAATCAAACAGCTCTTTGTTCGGCTCTAGTTCTTCTGATTCCAGCGAAGATACAGAAAGCGGTTCAGGGTCAGGTGTCATTTTCAAAAAAGAGAATGGCAAGGCTTATATCATTACAAATAACCACGTCGTAGAAGGGGCATCATCACTGAAGGTATCTTTATATGACGGCACTGAGGTTACTGCAAAGCTGGTAGGCAGTGACTCGTTAACTGATTTAGCCGTCCTCCAAATCAGTGATGACCACGTCACAAAAGTGGCAAACTTCGGTGATTCATCTGATCTTAGAACAGGCGAGACCGTTATTGCGATTGGGGATCCGCTTGGAAAAGACCTGTCCCGCACAGTAACACAAGGAATTGTAAGCGGCGTGGACAGAACGGTTTCAATGTCTACATCAGCCGGCGAAACGAGCATTAACGTCATTCAGACAGACGCAGCAATTAATCCAGGTAACAGCGGCGGTCCTTTGTTAAATACAGACGGCAAAATTGTCGGCATTAACAGTATGAAAATCAGTGAGGATGATGTTGAGGGCATCGGATTTGCCATTCCAAGCAATGACGTAAAACCGATTGCTGAAGAACTGCTGTCTAAAGGCCAAATTGAACGTCCATATATCGGTGTCAGCATGCTTGATCTGGAACAAGTGCCGCAAAATTACCAAGAAGGCACACTCGGCCTGTTCGGCAGCCAGCTGAATAAAGGTGTTTACATCCGTGAGGTCGCTTCAGGCTCTCCTGCTGAAAAGGCCGGATTAAAAGCGGAGGATATTATCATCGGCCTAAAAGGTAAAGAAATTGATACAGGCAGTGAATTGCGCAATATCTTATATAAAGACGCAAAGATCGGTGAAACCGTTGAAGTGAAAATTCTCCGAAACGGCAAAGAAATGACGAAAAAAATTAAACTTGATCAAAAAGAAGAGAAAACTTCGTAAGACATAATGCCTCAGGCCGCAAAAGCGGTCTGAGGCTTTTTATTAGATAAAAGACCTAATTGATCTATGAAACTTTCTGACGAGATATCCGTATATCATACAGATTGACATCATTCTCATCAGATGCTGGAAACATCGTTTGCTAGGAGGCATGAACATGAAAACCGTGGGACTGAGTATGATCTGCGCAGGATTGGCTTTTCTTTTGCTGAGCTTTCTTCTCTCTGAATCGACGTTGACGTGGGGAATTGTATTGGGTACCAGTATTCTATTAAACATAACTGGTACGGCTCTAATCATGCGTTTCTTAAAAGCCCCCCAATCTAACAGCTGACATGCAGCAAAGCCGATGACGAAATCTTTATCAGCATGACTGAACCGCAGTACAAGCTCACAATCTCTTCTTTACCCAATCTCCATATATCTATCAGCATCTTTTGCTTTAGATCGGGCTCAGAGCATAAAAACCCCCTGTCCGTTACGGACAGGGGCTTTAAGGTTATGACATATGCTGGTCTCTATAGAGTCTTTTACTTTCAATTCCATACGATTTTTGGACGATGTAAAGCGGCCTGTCTTTGGCTTCATCGTAGATTCTGCCGATATATTCGCCGATCACGCCCAAAATCAGAAGGACAATGCCGCTGAACAGGAGCTGGATCACAATAAGTGATGACCAGCCGGTAATCGTGCTGTCTGTGAATAGCTTCAGATACAGCACGATAAACATATACAGAAATCCAGCACCTGACATTAAAATCCCCGCATAGCTTGCCAGCTTCAGCGGTTTATGTGAAAATGTCGTGATGCCGTCCATTGACAGCTTCAGCATTTTCTTGAGCGGGTACTTTGTTTCTCCGGCAAGCCTTTCATCACGTACATACTCGACCGCTGTCTGTTTAAAGCCCACCCAGCTGACTAGCCCTCTGACAAATGGATTTTTTTCTTTTAATCTCTTCATTTCATCACAGACTTTTCTGTCCATGAGGCGAAAATCCCCCGTATCAATCGGGATATCAATATCTGTCATACCGCTGAGAAGCCGGTAAAACATAGCCGCGGTTTGTTTTTTGAAAAAGGTTTCCCCTTTTCGTTTAGTCCGCACGGCGTACACGACCTCATAGCCTTCCTTCCACTTTTCAATCATATCTAAAATCAGTTCAGGAGGGTCCTGCAAATCGGCGTCAATGACGACGATTGCATTCCCCTGTGCATAATCCATACCCGCCGTAATGGCGATCTGGTGTCCAAAATTCCTTGAAAAATCAATAATTTTCACTCTCGGATCGATCAGGCTGTGCTCTCTTAAAATCTCAATACTGCGGTCTTTGCTGCCATCGTTGACAAAAAGCAGCTCGTAGTTTTCCTTCGTTTGATCCATGACCTCTTTTAAGCGCTGATAGGTTTCATGGATGACAAGCTCTTCATTATACACAGGTACAACAATTGAATATTGAATATGTCTGCTCATGTTTTTGCCTCCTATTCATCAGCATGTAGTTCGTATAATGTTGCTGACTGATTCATTCCGCCAGGTCCGCCCATTTTGCCGTTTTCACCTGAAGCCTTGCTGCTTGATGTATCAGCCGAATCAGTATTTTCTGTTTTTTGATCAGAACTTGATTGCCATTTTTCTGATGCTACTTCTTTTCCATTTTTCTCAACCCATTCAACAATGTCATTGTTTCCGCCTCTTCCCATTCCAGAAGCCAAGAAGTATTTCACTTTTCCTTCTTTTACAAGTTTTTTGAATTGAGTCAGTGTGATCGCCGGGTCAGAACCGCTGTATCCGCCAATAGCCATGACAGCTTTTTTCGTTTTAATGATATATGGTGCCGCTGTGTTCGAATCGGTTGTGGCGAATAGGTATTCAGCTCCGGAGTTATTCTCCTCTAGATATTTGATCAGTTTTTCATTTACAGTCGCATCAGACATTCCCATGCCTTTTCCGCTCATTGATGCGAGCTGAGGGCCTGTTTCAGGCAGTGAGCTGTTGCCTCCGTACAGAAGCGGTGTACTTGCCCAGTAAATCGGCATCACCAGCAATGCGAGGAGAGCTGCAAGTGAAACATAATAACTGAACGGTTTTTGGCGCTGTTTAAACAGCAGCAAAGCAATCGCTGACAACACGCCGATAACACCTACACCGATGCTCCAGCCTGCACCGATTTGATCGTTGTAGTTTCTGAGAATAAACAATTCAAATCCAGTTGTCGCAATAATTGCTCCCGGCAAAAGCCATGCTTTCCAGCCTGTCTGATTGCGGTACAGATGAACAAGAGCAACCCATCCCGCACCGACAAGAGCCGCAATCGGCGGTGCCAGCATGATGAGATAATAATGATGGAAAAATTCTGCGACACTGAAGAATCCGGCAATCGGTACAAGCCACGCAACCCAGAACACCGTTTCCTTCTGCTCTATAGATAATCTTCTTCTTTCTCTCGCGCCAGCGATCAGTAAGCCTGCGATTCCAAAAATCGCAAATGGCAGAAGCCAGCTGATTTGATCAGATAACTCTTGTTGGAAAAGCCGCAGTGGACCAGGTGTTCCCGTTCCAAACATCCCTGAACCTGATTGCATTTTCGAACCGGTTCCTGTACCGCCTTTCCCTCCGTCTCCGCCGGGTCCGCCTTGGCCGCCATCTCCGCCGCTTGGAGGGCCTCCTTGACCGCCGCTTGGCATTTGGCCATTGGATGGAGGCGCCGCCATATTGCCATTTGAGGATTTACCATCGCTTGATGAGCTGTTGCTTGATGACTGATTAGGCGGTGCTTGAGTGTTATCAGAAGAAGACATTTCTTTTGAAGCGTCTTTGTTTGGCGCACCCTGGCCGCCGCCTGAATTTTGGCCTGTCAGCCGCTGGATTCCGTTATAGCCGAAAGCCAATTCCAAAACAGAGTTGGTTTGGCTGCTTCCGATATAAGGCCGCTTGCTTGCAGGGATATTGTCGACAATGAGCGGCCACGATAACGAAACGGCTGCTAATACGGCTAACGCACTTACCAATGAAACGATTTTTTTCTTGATTGTGGCGTTTGCCGCAATCAGATAGAACAATAAGAAAGCCGGTAAAATCATGTAAGCCTGCAGCATTTTTGTATTAAATCCTACTCCAACAACGAAAAATGCTGCTAACAGCCAGATCAGCTTTCCTTTTCTGATCGCTTTAAAGAGAAGCCATGTAGCAAGCAATAAGAAAAATACCAGTAATGCATCAACATTGTTTGTACGTGCTACAGCTACAGCAATCGGTGTACATGCCATGATGAAAGAGGCAATTCTTGCTGCTGTCTTACCGAATGTCGGTTTTATTAACAGATACATTAAAAGGACAGAACCTACACCAGCAAGTGCCTGAGGCAGGATGACGCTCCAGCCGTGCATACCGAATATAAGTGCGCTGATGGTTTGTATCTGAAACGTAATAGGCGGTTTATCAACCGTTATAAACCCCGCCGCGTCGAATGAGGCATAGAAAAAATTATGAAAGCTTTGCATCATACTTGTGACTGCAGCGGTGTAATAAGGATTCACCGTATCATCATTCCAGATGTTATAGATATTTAAGAATGCAGATGCGAGCAAAATGAGGATGAGGAAAATATCCAGCTCGCGTTTTTTCTTTTCCACGTGTTTTTCACTCCTTTTGGCTAACTTGGAAATAGTGTAACAAGCAAATATGAATAAACTATTAATAAACAAAGACAATATTTTTGCCGAGGCCATTTCATGCCAATCATCCTATATACAGCTGGTTTCTAGCCCTTTCTCCAAATCGTAATCGGCGATGCGTTTTCCCAAAATAAAAAAGCCCTCCGGCGCGCCGGAAGGCAAATGAATCACAATTTATTGGATCGGTTTCAATTTCGCTTCAATTTCTGCTCTTCGATGCTCAAGATACGGCGGAAGAGCGATCGTTTGGCCAAGCTCATCAAGATTTTCATCTACCATAAAGCCCGGTCCGTCCGTTGATAACTCGAACAAAATGCCGTTCGGTTCTCTGAAATACAGCGCCTTGAAATAGTAGCGCTCCACAATGCCGGAATTGCTAAAGCCTTCGCGGCTGATGATCCGGTGCCACCCGGCAAGTTCTTCTTCATCTCTTACCCGAAATGCGACGTGGTGAACACTCCCTTTGCCTTGACGCTCGCGCGGAAGATCGTTTCTTTCTATTAAATGGATTTCCGTTGCAGCACCGCCTTCTCCTGATTCCAGAATAACGGCGGTTCCTTGCCCTTCGACTGGTTCACGGCTGATTTCTGTAAATCCAAGAATATTCGTCAATACGTGTAAAGTTGGTTCAGCATATGGCACAGTCAGTTCAACCGGCCCTAACCCGCGAAACGAAAATTCTTCCGGAATGCCGCTCTGTTTAACAGGCAGGCCATATCCTTTTCCTTCCTCATCAGCAGTCAGCACAAGTCGCTGCCCTTCATGATCTTGAAATGCCATTATGTCACGTCCGGCTCTTTTGGAGATGCCGCTGTGCGTTACTTGCTGCTCTTCAAAACGTTCTTTCCAGTAATGCAGGGCTTCTGTGCTTGGGACGCGCAAACCAATAGAAGAAATACTGTTTGTTCCTGCATGAAACGGTGCAATGCGGGGAATCTCGAAAAACGTCAGCTCAGTTCCCGGGTTTGCCACTTCATCTCCGTAGAACAGATGGTACATGGTCGGTTCATCCTGATTGACGGATTTTTTGACGAGCTTTAATCCTAATACTTTCTTATAGAAATCCAAGTTTTTTTGTGCGTCGGCCGTTAATGCCGATACGTGGTGAATGCCGTTAACTTTCATATGCTGTCCCTCCAGGTTATTTTATCTCGATTTCAAGATATCATATCATAGTTGTATATTTATTGTTCTAATAACAAAGTATTTTATTCGCATGAGAAAGTCAACATATCAGCTTCACCGAAGGTTCGTTCACTTTCTGAATTCTCACCTCCCCTCTGTACCGGCTAAAATCCTAATACAGAAAACACGAACTTTGTAAATAAAAATCATGAATTTTATTCGTTTATAGATCGTTAAAACAGGTGTTTCCACAGTTTTATCTGCTGTACCCAAAGCAAATTTCGAAAATCAGAAAATTTATTTTATTTCACTTTTCTAAAATAGGGTTTACAATATGAAAAAATAGATTCTTCAACATGAAGCTTCAACATCATAGGAGGTTAAGGACATGCATTCTGAAGACAACGGTTTGAAAAAAGAGATAGGCCTCTTGTTTGCCCTTACTCTTGTCATCGGAACCATTATCGGTTCTGGTGTTTTTATGAAGCCCGGCGCTGTGCTTGCTTATTCAGGCGATTCAAAAATGGCGCTTTTCGCCTGGCTGTTAGGCGGTATTTTAACACTGGCGGGCGGTTTGACAATCGCGGAAATCGGAACGCAGATTCCAAAAACCGGCGGGCTTTATACGTACCTTGAAGAAGTGTACGGCGAGTTTTGGGGATTTTTGTGCGGCTGGGTGCAGATTATCATTTACGGCCCGGCGATTATTGGCGCGCTGGGTTTATATTTTGGATCTTTAATGGCGAATCTTTTCGGCTGGGGATCTGGACTATCAAAAGTCATTGGAATTATAGCAGTTCTCTTTTTATGCGTCATTAATATTATCGGTACAAAATACGGCGGTTTTGTCCAAACGCTGACAACGATCGGAAAACTGATTCCGATTGCCTGCATCATCATCTTTGGCCTTTGGAAAGGCGATCAGCACATCTTCACAGCAGTAAACGAAAGCATTTCTGATATGAACTTCGGGGCGGCTATTTTAGCTACGTTGTTTGCTTATGACGGATGGATTCTCCTTGCCGCTCTCGGCGGAGAAATGAAAAATCCTGAAAAGCTGCTGCCACGCGCTATGACGGGCGGATTATTAATTGTAACGGCGATCTATATTTTCATTAATTTTGCATTGCTTCACATCCTGTCAGCGAACGAAATTGTCACGCTTGGTGAAAATGCGACAAGCACCGCGGCAACCATGCTGTTCGGGTCAATTGGCGGAAAGCTGATCAGTGTAGGGATTATCGTCAGCATCTTTGGGTGCTTAAATGGAAAGGTGCTTTCTTTCCCGCGTGTTTCATTTGCAATGGCGGAACGCAAACAGCTTCCATTTGCTGAAAAACTGTCACATGTACACCCGTCGTTCCGCACACCATGGATTGCAATTTCTTTTCAAATTGCTTTAGCTTTGATTATGATGCTGATCAGCAACCCTGATAAGCTCTCAGAAATCTCCATTTTCATGATCTACATCTTTTATGTGATGGCCTTTTTTGCAGTGTTTATTCTCCGCAAGCGAGCAAAGGGAAAAAAGCGCGCCTACAGTGTTCCGCTTTATCCATTTATGCCAATTCTGGCAATCGCGGGCTCCTTCTTTGTGCTAGGCAGCACACTCATTACAGATACAATGAGCTGCGGATTATCCATCCTCATCGGCCTTGCCGGACTGCCTGTCTATTACGGGATGAAAAAACGAAAAGCAAGCTGATAAAACGGTTCCCTTGTTTAGGGAACCGTTTTTTGGTGAAACAGAAGATAAAAGTTGACAGGAAAAACACAACTTTTGATATACTTTTTACGTTAAGCAGAAAGTTTTTGCAAACTTGGGTCGTTTTTTTAAAGCGAAGTAGGTCAAAATAAGGAGACACGATTTATCAAAAAAGTCAAGATACGTTTTTTTCGACTTTACCTGTTTTTTTTCGACAAAAGGCTATATAATAATTTGATGTGTGCATTGTTCATTCAAACTATGGAGGGTTTTTAATGATAAGAAGAAAAAAAGATAAGTTCTCACTCCTTTTAACAGAAATTGCAAAGAACATAGACGAAACTGCAGAATATTTTGTGAATTTTAAGGTCACTAACCAAACGACTCTTAAAGAATTTGCAGATACGTTAAAGGAATATGAAACAAAAGGTGACAATCATGTCCATGTCATGATTAAAGAGCTTAACAAAGCGTTCATCACTCCTATTGAGCGCGAAGATATCCTTCAGCTGACAAACAGCTTGGATGATGTGCTTGACGGAATCGAACATTTCTCTGCCATGATGGAAATTTTCTCAATTACTTCATCAGACGAGCATATCGATAAATTCAGCGGATACATCAGAGAATGCGCGAAAGAGATTTTGATTACGATCGAGCTGCTGGCAGAAAATCGCTTAAAGGATATTCAGCCTCACGCAATCAAAATAAAAGAGTATGAGCACAGCTGTGACAACTTGCACAGAAAATCATTAAAGAATCTTTTCGGAAATGAAACAGACCCAATCAAAGTCATTCAATATCGTGAAATTTACGAAACGCTTGAAGAAATCGCCGACTCTTGTCAAAGTGTTGCCAATAATCTTGAAACCATCATTATGAAAAACGCGTAACGAGGGGTAAAAATGGATATTCTATTAATATTAACGATACTAATAGTCATTTGTGCTCTGGCGTTTGATTTCATCAACGGGTTTCATGATACGGCAAACGCAATTGCGACTTCAGTATCAACAAAAGCGTTGAAACCGCGCCATGCCATTATATTGGCGGCTGTGATGAACTTTATCGGAGCAATGACGTTTACGGGTGTTGCCAAAACCATTACGAAAGACATCGTAGATCCTTATACGCTGGAAAATGGCTCTGTTGTCATTTTGGCTGCGCTACTCGCTGCAATTGCCTGGAACCTTATCACATGGTACTACGGTATCCCAAGCAGCTCATCCCATGCCATCATCGGCGCTATTGCCGGTGCAGCCATTGCGGCAGCCGGATTTGCAGCGTTAAACTATAAGGGCTTCATTAAAATCATTGAAGCACTGATCCTATCACCAATTATTGCCTTTGTCCTTGGTTTTATTCTTTATAGCATCGTTAAGCTGATTTTCAAAGACAGCAACTTGGCGAAAACGAATAAGCAATTCCGCAGAGTGCAGATTGTAACAGCTGCCCTGCAATCGTATACACACGGAACAAACGATGCGCAAAAAGCAATGGGAATTATCACAATGGCTCTCATCACAGCGAATTTACATACTTCTGCTAATGATATTCCTACCTGGGTGCAATTCGCCTGCGCGACAGCCATGGGTCTCGGAACATCAATCGGCGGCTGGAAAATCATCAAAACCGTTGGCGGAAAGATCATGAAAATCCGCCCGGTAAACGGTGTTTCCGCTGACTTAACCGGAGCAGCCATTATTTTCGGCGCCACGTTTATTCATTTGCCGGTCAGTACAACCCACGTCATTTCTTCATCAATTCTTGGCGTCGGTGCGTCCCACCGCGTAAAAGGCGTAAACTGGGGTACGGCCAAGCGAATGCTCATTACATGGGTCATCACGCTTCCGATTTCAGCGACACTTGGTGCCATCGCCTACTTTATTTTAAATATGATATTTTAATGTCACACCGCTTCTGTCAAAGGAGCGGTTTTTTTGATGGAACAGGAAAACCATCCGGATCTCTCGAATACAATAAGCAGAACCTATTTCAGATGTGAGGGATTCGAATATGGTTTTATTCTTTCAGATCATGGTCTGGTGCATCGTGGCCGGACTGGGGTTATACGTGTATGCCACGTGGCGTTTCGAAGCGAAGGTCAAAGAAAAAATGTCCGCCATCCGGAAAACTTGGTATTTGCTGTTTGTTCTGGGCGCTATGGTATACTGGACATATGAGCCCACTTCCCTATTTACCCACTGGGAACGGTATCTCATTGTCGCAGTCAGTTTTGCTTTGATTGATGCTTTTATCTTCTTAAGTGCATACGTCAAAAAACTGGCCGGCAGCGAGCTTGAAACAGACACAAGAGAAATTCTTGAAGAAAACAACGAAATGCTCCACATGTACCTCAATCGGCTGAAAACATACCAATACCTATTGAAAAACGAACCGATCCATGTTTATTATGGAAGTATAGATGCTTATGCTGAAGGTATTGATAAACTGCTGAAAACCTATGCTGATAAAATGAACTTAACGGCCTCTCTTTGCCACTATTCGACACAGGCTGATAAAGACCGGTTAACCGAGCATATGGATGATCCGGCAGATGTACAAACACGGCTCGATCGAAAGGATGTTTATTACGACCAATACGGAAAAGTGGTTCTCATCCCCTTTACCATCGAGACACAGAACTATGTCATCAAGCTGACGTCTGACAGCATTGTCACGGAATTTGATTATTTGCTATTTACGTCATTAACGAGCATATATGATTTGGTGCTGCCAATTGAGGAGGAAGGTGAAGGATAATGGAACGTGCGTTTCAAAACAGATGCGAGCCCAGAGCGGCGAAGCCGTTTAAAATCCTGAAAAAACGTTCAACCACCAGTGTCGCAAGCTATCAAGTCAGTCCGCATACAGCAAGAATCTTCAAAGAAAACGAACGGCTGATTGACGAGTATAAACGAAAAAAAGCATGATCACACTAAAAGGACAAGGGAAAACAGCTCTTGTCCTTATTCCTTTTCTTAAAGGGTGACATATAATAAATACAAACAGAGGATAATGTCAGGTGATACAGTGAAAAAATTGGTGAGGCGTGTGAAGTTTGTTGATTACGGAAGGTTTGGGCTTTCCGGGTACTCGCTTCGGGTGAGGGAGCGCAGTGCTGGAATTATTAAAAAGTTGAAGAAGAAAAAATAAATCCCGGAGCGGCTCCGGGATTTTTTATGGTCTTTGATCAGCTTAATTGCGCTGCGATCTTCGCTTTCGTCGCAGGCCCATAGATACCGTCAGCAGTTAAACCGTTAACAGACTGAAAACGGGCAACTGCGTCAGCTGTTTTCGGTCCGTAAACGCCGTCAATTCCGTTGTTAACAGCGCCTTTATCAGGGTAAAAATACAGAGCCGCAAGTGCTCGTTGCACCTGAAAGACGTGTTCTCCTGAGGTATAAGGTGTTGTCAATTGAATGATACCATCAGGGAGCGGATAGAGCTCGGGTTCTTCAGCGGACGATGGAGCACTTACAATTAATACTTGACCAACGCGAATAAGATTCGGGTCTTCGATATTGTTCCACTCTTGCAGCTGAGCAACCGTAACACCAAATGCTCTCGCTATCGATGTAAGCGTGTCGCCCTGTTTCACGACGTAAGTTTGGCTGCCGCCTCCCCCAATTCCTGCTTTGAACGAATCCCACGTATCTAATAATTTTCGCGGACATTCCTTCCCTGACCAATACTTATGAGGGACGACATTGGCGAGACTGATATTATGTTCAGCCATTAATGTTTTGATGAGCCACTGGGCATTTGCTGTTGCTTTTGCAAAATCTCCATCAGCATTTTCGCAAATTTCAATTCCGATAGAAGCCCGGTTGCCGCTGCCATTTCCGTCTCCCGCATGCCAGCCGTTTTCATTCAAAGGCAGATGCTGATAAATTTCTGTATCATCAACTGTAAAATGCCAGCTTGTCGTCGTATCAGGATTTTTCAAATAGCGGGCATGGGCCGCAGCATCTGCCCCTACTGCGGTATTCGCTGTATTGTGCACCGTAATGTAAAGCGGCGTCATTGCGTAGCCTGGACGGTTATTTGCGCCAACCGGAATAAAGTCTTGAATAATGTTAACCATTTTCATCTCTCCTTATTTCGTCAGATTATTGTCCCTTAACAAGTCGCGCTGTTTTTTCCCTTTTTCTGTTATATAGTTGTTTTTAAACCAAGCGGCAAGTGTCGTTCCAATTGTAAATGCAATGGAACCGGCTGAATAAAGGGCGTCAGCGAGCTGATTGACCTGCTCCTCCTGAATGTCCAATGGTGATTTGCCGAGCATCAGCATGGTCTGGTTGATTAAAGCAATTAAAAGAAGCACCGTCCTGATGACCGTGCCCTTGTCAAACGTGTTCATGAAAATCCCCCTTTAATGCTGCAGCAGGCTGTACATAATGGCGATGGCTCCGCCAATGATGCCTGTAGACACTGCTGTAATGATGGCACCTGTGATGGTGCGTTTAATCCACGTGGTGTTTTCTTCAATTTTGTTTAATTTTTCGTTCAGCGTCATGATTTGCTGGTCTTGCCGGTCAGACACGCGTTCTAATGCAGAAACCCTCTGCTCAAGTGCTTTGTGCTCGCCTTTCATGTCTAATAAATCTTGCTGAAACACATTCACATCTGCCTCTTGCTGCATCTCTCACTCCTCCTTCACATGCAGATCACCTCCCTTCCGAGGGCCGAGACTGTTATGAAACCGCGGTCCCTTTTACCGAAAGAGTACCGCCGGTGATACTGATAATCTCCATGATAATCTCCTTAAACCCTTTAATATCAAAGGCCCATGCCTCGGCTTTTCCTAATGTACTGGAGGCAGTGGTAGCATCATCAGTTTTCACGCCTCTGATCGGCAGTTTCTGTCCTGACACCGATTTGCCCCAAAATTTGACTTCGCTCATTTCTGCTGTGCCGTAGACTTCAACGAGTAAATGCGCGGCACCGTCAACAGGTAAGGCAGCCCCCTCGCCGGCGGACTCTGCATTTTCATGAAAGACAAAGTCAAATGTTTTGCGAGCCTCGACTTTCAGCCGTCCATCGTGTGTTTGATTATCCGCAAAGTCAATCTGTAAAGGCGTTTTTCCATTGACACGCACATCCATCTCACCCGCACCGACCGATTGGTATAATACAAACTCGGATTGCTGAAGATTCCCGTTCACATAGCGGAAGCGGTAATAGCGTTTAGAAAGATATACCCAGTCCGTCGCTGTCAGGACACCTGCTGCGACATTAACTGCTGCTGTCGTTGTCCAAACATTGTTGTTGTCGCTTTCTTCTATAAAGAGCGTACCTTCACGATCTGCATACGCCCAGCCCTTCACTTTCGAAATCAGAACTGCGCCAAGCCTGTCCTGCCCGAGTTGACTATATGCCTCAGTCGCCTTTAAGGAAGCATTTGTTAAAATCTCCGCTACGCCTGACAAATTCGAAACAGGTGTCACAAAATCATTTTTTCCTCCTCGATAGGGCTTTACAGCGCCAGCTTTTCCAGTCCTATCGAGAGGAAATTCATATTGATACTTCACCATCTTCATCCTCCTTTGATCTAAAAACAGGCAAAATAAAAAAGCCTTACTACATGGCTTTACCGGTAATTTCTTTATACTGGTCAGCTGTGATCAGCTTTTTGTTCACACCCTCTGCCAGATCCTCAATTGAACAGTCTTTATATGCTAATGCTTGTTTTACCATATCTGCTGTCGCCCACTCATAATAGAGGGCAAGCACCCAATAATTCATTCAGAGTAATCTCCTTTCAAAGAAAGTAGTGAAAGCTTAATACCTGCCAGCTCGCTTCCCAAAGTTTTGTTCAGCTCTTCAAGCTGCTTACGTGCCAGCTTTTCCTGCGACAACTCCTGAGCGAGAAGCTCCACCTGATCAGGCGGCTCGTACGGCGGGTTTTTTTGCAGCTCTTCCCACCAAGTTTCGAGTTCTTTTTGTGTTGGGATGGGCGAGCGCAGGTTCCATTTTTCAATGTAAGAACCATTGCCGTCATTGCGCAGCTCAAAATCCTTTCTTGGCACAGCGTCAGGGTATTTGTACATGATTGCGTCGTATAATATCATTTTTGCACCTCCTAAGTTCTCGGGTAATTTCTGCCGCCGATTTCTGTAATATCAAAGTAGTTATACCACCCCGAGCTTTCTGTTGTATACCGAGTAGTACCACCGTTATATCCGACATATAAGTAAATTTCAATATAATCCCCTTGATTTGCTGGAACTGTTGCAGCCCCATAAAGTCCAACATTTATTTCGGTAGTATCCGACTGGTCTCCTGGATTTGCCCTATAGTGTGCAATATTTTTATATCTAACACCATTTAAATAAATGTCCAATTCATAGTTTACATACCTTTGATAATTTTCTATATACAATCCCGCGTTCACCAAAAACATTCCATCATTCGGAACAATAAATCTATTGTTTTTAGTATCAAAAGTATTATGGCTATCTTTTATTTTTCTATTATATTTTACTTTTTGAAGTTCTCCTTTAATCAATTGCTGCTTTCCTGTAGTTCCGATATTTGCATGAGCAAATCCAGAAATTTTATGCCAAGCTGTCCAACCGGAATCGGACCACCAATGGCGAATCCAAGAACCTGTACTAGTAAAATAAGAGTTTGACTCATTTCCTGTCCCATAAAAATATTGAGCAAATCGATAATTACTATACTTTTCATTTTTTACTATGCCATAGGTAAGCGGGTAACCTGTTGTATTATTTGCTCCTATATCCATAAAAGTCAGCCCAGCTGGATACTCATTGCCGCTTGTTCTAGCGTCTTGAATTGCATTGGATCCTGTAAGAACTGTTAATTTATTATTCGTATAGTTAGAGTCAACATAGTTTTTAGCATCAGCTAAAGCTTTATCTGCTTTACTTTGTGAACCTTCCGATGTTTCCAATATATACCAATCGGTATACTCAGTACCATTAACAGCTACCCTTGTATAAAGTGTTTTCGTAGAGATGCTAAACCAATCTTGACGTGTAGCCCATTTATTTGCAGAAGGGTAGATAATTAATAAACCTGTTCTGTTATCATTTAGCGGAAATTGATTTTGCAATTCTGGATTTGCATTCATGTAATTAGTGTCTAAACGATAAGTGCCAGGCGGAAGATTTAAATCATTTGCATCGGTTATTGAATTTAATGGTCTAGTAATAAAGGCCGTGCTGTTAGTATAATCTTTTGATTGGTTCAAAGCAGTATCAGCTTTTTTTTGCGCACCATCAGGTGTCTCCTGCTTAACATTCTCAACATTTCCGAGACCCACTTGTTGTTTAGTAACTGAATGTGGATTAGTTTTATCATTTTTATGAATATCTAATTCTGATTGAACTCTATCTATAAAATCTGTTGTTGCAATTTGTTTCCATCCTCTAAATTCTCCATCAGTGTGAACCATTCCGATCCACATCATGCTTCCCCAACTTTGGTAAGCTACTATTGTTTTCCTTCCTGAACCGCCTTCTACAATATCGTAGTTATACCAAGTTGCATCGCCTTCCACCGGGTTGTTTACAACTGACTGACCAACTGCACAATAAAACCCAGAAGATAATGTAAGAATATCTGTACCGTCTTGGAGTTGTATTCTTTTACCATCGTCTCCAGTAAGTTTAATTAGTTGGGCAGCATTCCATTTATTTCTTTCCCCTTCAGATACATGAACTTTAGTATTGCTTAAATGAGCATCAAAATCTGCTTGTGAGGCTTGTTTCACATTTTCGACATTCCCAAGTCCAACTTGTGCTTTTGTTACTTGGTTAGGATTATCTCTTCGTGCAGCAAAACTATCTGTATAGGCTTTGGCGTTTGCTTCAGCTTGATCTGCCTTATTTTGAGCTTCACCTGGAGTTTCTTTTGCGTTCCAGTTTTCACGCTCTGTCGATGTAATATGCCGCACCTGATCTTGCTCATGCTTGTCAAAATCCTTCTTCGCCGCCTGCTGCACATTATCCACGTTCCCCAGCCCGATTTGCGCCTTTGTTGTGTTGTGGGGGTTGTTCATGTCGTTTTTGTGGGCGGCCAGGTCGGTGTGGGCGTCTTTTATGCCTTTTTCCCAGCGGTTGACGTCATCTTCGTTGATTGGGTCGTCCGGAAGCCAGTCTGTTTTTTCTTCGTATGCCATGTTTACACCACCTCAAAAGTAAATCTGAAATCGAGTGTTCTGTTTTCGCTGACGTCCAGGTCAGTCTTTCTCTCTGTAATGACGTTGCCCAGCTCGTCAAAAATTTGTACCGTTTCGATATGCTTGATGTCTTCCTCACGTTTTGTCAGAACGGTGACGGTCGCACCGTCAATGGCAAGCTCTACTATTTCTGTTTTTTGGCCGTTGAGCAGCACGTGATCGATTCTGCTTTTTAGATCAGCCGCTGTGCGTTCTCTGTATATGGTTGAAATCAAGTTAAAACCACCTCATTGTTGTTAAGAGTGACAGAATAACCGACCTTGAGCTCACTGGCTGTTCGGTATCTGCGGTGATTCAGGATGACTGTATCTTTGATTTGTAGCGTCTCATTCAATCCGCCTCTGAGCGTATACGCCAAATGAGCGGGTTTCATGTTTTCTATCGCTTCGATCAGCTCATTCATGTGCTGGAGGTCATCAACATTGATATCGACGTTAAATCGGTATTCGCCGGGAAGCAGGCGGACCTGTGCAGACGGGTTTTTCAAGAAACGGTTTACCGCCTGCTCAATGGCCCTATATGTGATTGGCGGGATGTTCGACATTTTGGAAATGAGCCGCAATCGTCTGATCTCATCTGTGTCGCCTGATTCCCGAGGCACATTTAAAATCTTTTCCCAGCGGCTGAGCCCCCATGTCGCCGTCGGTACGAATAACTGATCCGTCAGATCAAATATGCTGTCATTTTGTTTATCAAACTCAGGCGCTTCCGCTTTCAGCAGCTCAGCCATTTCTTTAAGGCTGGTGAGAAACGGCGGCAGATAAGCTCTCATGTCATCTTGTTTGCTCAATGATCTTCACCTGCCCAAGCTTAGGAATTTCCACGTCGCTCAGCACCAGATTTTCAGACGTGCCGTTGATTTGAATATTGGAGTAGTCACTGACTGATGGTGAATTATAGACGATATTGTTAATTTGAGAAAGGCGGATGACGTTATCTTCAAACGCCATTTTCTTAAAGAGATTCAAAACGCCTTCCTCAATTTCTGACTTCACTTCATCAATTGAGTGATTGATCTCAGGGAGCACTTCGGCAGAAATCTCAACTTCCTTCCAGACCGCGCTTTCCACTGTGACAACGGCTCCGATTGGCGCCTGTCCCTCTCCCTGCCCTGGTTCAGGGTCGATATAATCTTTCACTTTTTGAATTAAAATAGGAGAAGCGGGCTCAAGATTCGCATTCGTGACGACAATTTTGACCGTGCCTTCACCGTTCCAAAGCGGGAAGATCTTTGCCTTTCCCACACCGTCCACTTCCTCAGCCCACTCTTTATAATGCATTTTATTGGCACTGACGGCCTCACGCCGAACCCTTGTAAAATACCGTTCTCGCAAGCTGTCATCTCCCTCTTCCTCGCGTCCCGGAATCAGGATTTCTTTGACTATGGCCGTTTCTAAACCGGGAATGGTATCCAATGACAGTAAATTGCGTCCGGTCAGATTGGCGTTTCCTGCTTCACCAGGTGTTTCACAGATGAGTGTCCCGTCTGCCGTATATTGAAAATAAAGATTATCCACGTAAAAGCGGGAGCCGACAGGAATAGTAACTCCAGATGTAAACTCTCCCGCTCTGACCGCCTTTGTCGCGGCTGTCCGTTCAATTCCCGCTTCCGCTGCACGCCTGTCTAAAAATTCGCCTTGTGCGGTATCAGAAAAAACGAGCTCAAGCACAGTATCCAGCCATATATAAGACTTCGCAAGCTCGGCCGCCGCCGGGGCTAACGCATTATAAATGACGCTGCCTTCTCTTGTGTCAATATCTGCGGAAATGCTGTTCAGCATACGCTCCATAATCGCTTCAAAAGTCTGATCTTCAAACATGTTCGCCAATCACCTCCTCAATCTCAAGCGTTCCTTCATCCGTCTCCACCACGAAGGACACATGAAACGCGTCGCCTTGTTTTTCAATCTCAAAATCTGTTACAGCCGATATCCGGTCATCATAAACCAGCGCCTCTTCTATCAGTCTCGGAATCTCCATCTTTTTATACGCATCAGTCGTCTCATGATCTGTCAGCACGTCCTGAAGCTCGTTTCCGACATTATGGCTGTATATGGAATATGCATAGCGTTCTGTCTGTAAGGCGATATACACGAACTGCCTGATCGCTTCAAGCCCGGTAATCAGCTCATTCGTAATTCTTCCGTTTTCAAAATCTATTTTGTACGTTTGCGAGGTTTCAATGACTTCGCTCTCATCTTCAATATCTTCAAACTCCACTTCTGGTGTCAGGGCCATGATGCCCACTCCTTTTACATGCTAAATAAAAACCCCTTCGTACTGAAGCGGTTTTGTCTATACCTTATCTAAAATAAAAAACGATTGCCCGCCAGTCAGAGCCGCGGTCATGAGGCGATCCCCCGGTTCGAGTGCATCGTCTCCTCCGGACTGCATTCGTTTTGGGATAATGATGGCGTCTTCCGGTATGATCAGTTTGCTGTTTTCTTTTAATTTGATTTCCACAGGAGAAACCGAAACGACTTCAGCCGGGAGCAGTTCTACCGGAGACTCAGCGTCAACTGCGCCGACTGCCAAATGTTTTATAGCCTCACTTAATCTCATCAGGAAACTCCTTCCGGCATCGTATTCTTTTCGACAACATCGATCGTCATCGTATGTTTCGTTCCTTTAAATTCATGCCGGTCCGTATCTACCCAATAGGTTTTCTTGATGCCGGCCTCCGGAATCGAAATATAGACAGGCAAGCCGCTCTGCACTTCCGGGATGCCCACTGCCTGAATATTTTTCAGTTCTTTTTTCACGCCCTTTTTTTCAGCAAGACGTACATCTGCCCGCTGCTGAAGCTGTGCCTGGTTGATGTCATCTGTGACCGTTTCCGTATATTGAAGCACACCGTATTTATTTAAGCCTGAACTGTCCTTGGCAGAGGCTTTATATGTCTTATTGTCCTTCTGCCGGCGAAGCACCACCCGAGTAGCAGTGTCGTTTATAGAAGTGCTGTATTGGTAGCCCGTGATATTGACGCCCGTTTCAAGCACCCATACCTCTGACGGATCTGGCCAAGCGCGCAGACCGAGCTTTCCTTTTTCCGAATACAGCTGGTAATGTCGTCCTGTCTGGCTTTTCGTCTGTTTCAGCGCTTTTAATATGATGTCATACAATGTCGTATCATTTTTAATGACAAGACTTTTGATCGTATGGCCTGTGTTTGCGATCGAGGTTGTCGGTATCTGGAAGTCACTAGCAATCCTTCTGATGATCTGGTCAGCCCGCTGATTGGAAAACACGTACATATCCTGGTTTTTGACCAGGTACTGAAGCATGTCATAAGCGCTGAAGGCAAGCGTATGCTCGTCCGGGGTTCTTGCAAAAACAATGCCCCGAAACAGCTCTTTTCCCTTCCATTTAAACAAGACCGTATCTCCTTCTGAGACACTGTAATACGTCTGGTCGCCCTGTTTGGTGACGATGGTCGCTTCAATGGAGCGCGGCGCCTGATAACGATGGCCCTCAAGCGATACGCTTTCAGCAACCAGCTCAAGCCACTCTGTGTCTTTAATGACGAACAGTTCTATCATCATACATCACCTGTTTCATTGCGGTATCTTTAATTTTTGGCCGGGAAAAATCCAGTGACCCGGCTGCCTGATGTTCCGTTTGCTTCGTTTGATCATTGATGTTTTATTGGCGTTCCAAATTTTGCGCCATTGAGTGCTGTTCCCGTAAAATCTGCCTGCAATGTCCCATAGCGTGTCTCCCTTTTTCACTGTGTACGTCTTCGGCGCAGCCTTCGACGGACGTTTTGCCTTTGTTTTTTTCTTTTGCTTGATTTTCCGCGGGGAAGCGGTTTTGTATTCTTTTAGCACAATATCAAAATCCCGATCTCCTATTTCATTGTCTCCCTCACTATATTTAAGGCTTTCAATACTGCATGTCATATTAATTTTTGTTCCCGTAATTAAAAATTGAACAGGCTTTTTTACCTTCATCCATTTTTCAATTTTCGCAATGGCATTTTCCGGAGACGGGAGATTTTGATATTCAGCTATCGGCGTATACTTTTTTGGAAAAAAAGAAGAAAATGAAATTTCTTTTGCTCCGGGTTCTTCAATAAACGTTAGTTCACCCAATCCCGTTATCTTTACTGAGTCATTTTGTACACTATTCGCTATATCAATCGCTTCAGGAAGAACAGGGAATCGCAGCTTTTCTTTCCCCTGTGATATCCAAAATTCATAGATAGACTTAGTCAAAAGCCACGACCCCCTTTGTTCCGGTGTTAATGTCATTTTGTAATTCATCAAGTAATGCCTGCTTGATTTTCGCCGCAAGGGTTTCGGCGTCTTGTCCATTATGGAAATGCTGGTCACCGTTAAATTGAATATAAATCTCTTTTGATCCAGAAACCGCTGCGGTTGGCCGGCTAGCTGAAGTAACAGCGGAAACTTGTCCTCGAGAAAGCTCAGACTGCTGGGGGTGAGACGGATCTGTCACTTCCATTCCCAGAGCTTGCGCAGCTCTCTGAAGGAGGTAGCGGCCTCGGATGCCACGTTCCTCTGGGATGATCCATTCCCGCTTGTTTCCTTCACCGACACGTGCAATTTGTTCTTCTGTAATCAGCCCGCCGTTTGCGTAACCGACATAAGGTCCGCCATGCTTCATGCTTTTAATACCAGGTACATTGTCAATAGAGCCGTATCTGCTTTTGATGTAGCCGATTGCGGCAGCAGCGTTGTGAATCGGGTTTTTAATGTTACCCATACCCGGTGCTTTATGGTCATTAAAAGTGCTTGGGATCGTCTGCATCAGCCCTTGTGACGGATGCCCCGCTTTTGCGTTGCTGTCCCACAGGTTGATTGCGTTCGGATTGCCTCCGGATTCATGCTGCGCAATCGTCAAGAGACCCGGAAGCCAGCTCATTGGTGTCTTGGTGGCCATGAGAGCGGCCATAATCCACTGTTTTACGTTCCCGCCCATGGCTCCCATTCCGGAATAGGCAGCCGCCAGTGATCCGGCTTGTTTTTCAGCATATTTCTTTACATCTACTGAGCCAAGGCCTTTGACAACACCAATTGAAGCAAAACGCCCCAAGCTCATCATGACACGGGAAGGTGAATGGATATCTAATTCCTCACGGAAAGCCTGCTCCACTCTCTTGGCCATATCCTTTGCCGCTTGTTTTACTTCACTGGATTTAGAATTCATGCCTGTCACAAAGTTTCCGATCATGCCTGAACCCCAGCTGTTCGATGTGTCTTTTGAACGCAGGAACGGTTTGTCAACATGTGTACTCACATACTGTGCAGTCCCTGTTTGGGTTGAGTTTTGTCCTTGCGCAAAGCCTTTGACCGTTCCTGTGCCCCATGAAGACGATTTGTTCATAGTGGCTTGGTACGGCGTTTTAACTTTTGATTGCAAAAAGCCGTCCGTTCCGGTTGCAGTGCCGTTTTGGCCCTTGGCATACCCGCTTACCATTTGTTTACCGTAATTTGGTGAAGCAGAAATCATTTGTGTAAATGGCGTATTGATGTTTTTCTTTTTCCAGTCTTCCATTTTGACCGGCTGATCGCTGATGCCTTTACCAAAGCCTTCTGAAAATTGCTGTCCGAGTGTGGACGCTTGGCCTGTAAGATTTGCAGTGTTCATTGCTGGGGAGGCTGAGCCTGATAAAGGACTGACAGCTGCTCCTCCTGAAATAGATGCTGGACTTCCGCCAGAAGACGAAGCTGCTCCCATGTCGTCTACAACTTGCATACCCAGCTTAGACGCCGCTTGTGAAAGAAGCATCTTCCCCCGGCCTCGGTTGTTATCGACCGGGATAACGAATTCCTTGCCGGCTTCACCGATCCACGAGATGGTTGGTTTGGTGATGTAGCCGCCTGTGGCATTTTTATCTGGATCCTTACCTTTATTCGGATCACCGCCGCCGGTTACAAAATTAATTACTTTACTAGCTACGCCGCCAGCTTTATCCCAGATTTGCTTCACCCAGCCGAACGCTTTAGAAAAAGCATCTGAAATCGCTTCTCCCACCTTTGTAAGAGGTTCTTGAATATTCTTTTTAAACCAGCCGCTCAGGCCTTTCCAAATGTTCTTAACGGTGTCTATCGCTTTTTTGAAAGCCTCTGAGATTCCCTTGCCTACATCTGAGACTGTATTTTTGACCGGGTTCCAAACTGTATCCATGAACCATCCCGATACCGTACTGAAAACACTCTTAATCTTATTCCAAGCACCGGTCATTTTATCCCAGATTGTAGTTGCCGCTCCTATTACAGCAGATTTGACTGGCCCCCACACATTACTCATAAACCATGAAGCAACTGTACTGAACACATTTTTAATTGTCGTCCATGCATTTACGATTTTAGACCATATTGCTGTTGCTACACCCACAACTGCTGATGAAACCGGCGTCCAGACATTGTCCATAAACCATGTTGCCACCGTGCTAAATATCGTTTGAATCGTTGTCCATGCATTTACGATGTTGGACCATATGCTTGTTGCTACACCCACAACTGCAGTTGATACTGGCGTCCAGACATTGTCCATAAACCATGTTGATACAGTTCCCAAAGTATCCTGAATGACTGACCAGGCATTTTGCGCACCCTCTGTAATGCTGTTCCATGTATCTTCTAGAGCGCCGGCATCAATTGCCTTGCCTAAACTTTCACCGCCGAAAGTACCGGCAATTCCTCCTACAACACCGCCAATAGCGGTCCCGACTCCCGGCACAACGCTTCCAATAGCCGCTCCTGTAGCGGCTCCTGCTAAACCTCCGCCGGCTGAACCTACTTTTTCACCAGCATTATCCTTATTGATACCGGCTAAGTCAGTAAGGGACAGTATTTCGCCTAATCCCGGTATTCCTTTTGCAGCTCCTTTTAAGCCCTTCAGTCCGCCTTTTAAGCCTTTTGATTCACCCAATGTTTTCAGAAGGCCTGAAAAACCTTTGCCTGCTGCTCCTTTAGCAGATTTAGGTGTATTCACAGGATTTGTTTTATTCCCTTTTGTTGATGAACCGTTTCTATTTTTGACTTTTTTGCTTTTGCCTGTACTGATTCCGGCACAGCAGCAACCACAAGCCCCGCCCCATTTGCCGCCTGACTTTTTCGATTTTGAACCTGAAGATTTTTGGTTCATAGAAGGTTTTTTAGTGCGGTTTGAATTGTTAGAAGTTGAGTTCTTTGTATTGGCTTTTGAAGCTTTTTGTTTGCCTTTGCTTCCGCTGGATTTGCCGCCAAACAACCCGCCAATATCCAGATTCCCCAGCTTCTCAGCAATGCCTTTTATAATTTTTTCAAAAAACTCTCCCACTTTTTCAATAATTTTATCAGGGCTGAATTTCTCGAATTTCTTGGCGATTTTTGAAACAATGTTATCAACAAACTTTTCTGCTTTATTAGCGATTTTATCCGGGTTCAGGAAATTAAATTTCTCTGAAATTTTGTCAACAATATTTGTTACAAAGTCTTCCGCTTTAGTAATAATGGCGTCTGGACTGAATTTGCTGGCGACATCATCTACTTTTTTCATAAAGGAATCTGTAAACTTGTCAAGCTCGTTAAAAATGGTTTCCGGGCTGAATTTACTTACGACATCGTCCACTTTTTTCATAAAGGAATCTGTAAACTTGTCAAGCTCGTTAAAAATGGTTTCCGGGCTGAATTTACTTACGATATCATCCACTTTTTTCATAAAGGAATCTGTAAACTTGTCCAGCTGCTTAAAAATCGCTTCTGGACTGAATTTGCTGGCGATATCATCCACTTTTTTCATAAAGGAATCTGTAAACTTGTCCAGCTGCTTAAAAATCGCTTCTGGACTGAATTTACTTGCGATATCATCCACTTTTTTCATAAAGGAATCTGTAAACTTGTCCAGCTGCTTAAAAATCGCTTCTGGACTGAATTTACTTGCAATTGCATCCACTTTACTCATGAACGATGTTGTGAATTTATCCAGCTGTGCCAAAATCGTCTCTGGACTGAACTTTGTTGCGATTGCGTCCACTTTATTCATGAACGATGTTGTGAATTTATCCAGCTGCGACAAGATCGTTTCTGGACTGAATTTCGTCGCTATTGCGTCCACCTTGCTCATAAACGATGTTGTGAATTTATCCAGCTGCGACAAAATTGTCTCTGGACTGAACTTTGTCGCGATTGCGTCCACCTTGCTCATGAACGATGTTGTGAACTTATCCAGCTGCGACAAAATTGTCTCTGGACTGAACTTTGTCGCAATCGCATCAACTTTGCTCATGAACGATGCTGTGAACTTATCCAGCTGTGCCAGAATCGTTTCTGGACTGAACTTCGTTGCAATTGCGTCCACTTTACTCATGCACGATGTTGTAAATTTATCCAGCTCTGTTAAGATTGTTTCCGGGCTGAATTTTGTGGCGATCTCATCCACCTTATTCATGAACGATGTTGTAAATTTATCCAGTTCTGTTAAGATTGTTTCCGGGCTGAACTTTGTAGCGATTTCATCCACCTTTTCCATGAATGAAGCAGCAAATTTGTCCAGTGCTGTCAAAATCGTTTCTGGATCAAACATGCTCGCAATATCTCCTGTATTTCCTCCTGCTGAAGGCGCTCCTTTCTCGGAGGGACCTGAGCTTCCCATGCTGTCAATTCTTTTCTGCAATGAATCCAGCTTATTTGACACCTTGTCATTAATAGCGAGCTCAAGTTTGTTGTCTTTTCCTGTTAAGGCATCAATACCAGCAGAAATACGACCGACTGTTTTCATGACGTGATCAATCACGCGTATCGTAACAGAGTAACCATTTTTAAGTGCAGTTTCCATATAGCGCTGTATTTTTTGCACAGCCGGCAACACTTGATCTTCTGCACTCAGCATAATCGTAAAGCCTTTAAAACCTGCCACGAGCTCTCTTAATCGTTCAAACTTTTCGGTTGCTTGGTCACTAGCATCTATTTTAATAGATACAGATGACGGCAATCCCTGCAATTGAACATTAACCTGCTGAATGATACTGCTGGCTTTATCCTCAGTTGAAATGGAGATCATTTGGGCGCCAAGCTTTTTCTTTAATGATTTTTGTATGCGATCAATTGTCCTTAATACAGTTTTGCTTTCTTTTCGTACATCAATAGCGCTTTTTCGCTGCACCATTTTTCTATATTTTTCAAGTGCTCTAAACCCATTCTGGATCTTTCTTAACTTTTTACTTACACGGTCTTCCATTTCAAACCTTGCTGTCAGCTTTGCCAATTACGATGCCCCTCCTTTCTTTGCTTGTTTTTCAAGGAGATCGAGCTTATATCCGATCAGTCCATACAACAGCGCTTTATAGTTTCTGGGCGCTTCGTAGAGCGCCAATAAATCTGATGGGGAATAGTGAAGCTCGTGCATCGCATAGTAGAGATACACGGCTTCTTTATGCCCATCCTTGATTAGTTTTTTGCTTCGTCTTCCAGATCCTCTAATTCATCTTCAAATCCATTAATCTCAATCGCTTTGTTTAACCAGTTCGCATACTCGCCTCCAACTGAGAGCACGCGTTTCGCAACTTCTACCGGGTCAGCCGTTTTGTAAGCTTCTCGAAGCTCTTTTGAACGGAAGTCCGGATAAACGGTTGATTCAACTGCGATTCGGGCATAAAAGCGTTGGCTGTCTAAATCTTTTACACGGCCTCTGCCTTTGACATTTTTATACGTTGTTGTTTCTTTCTCCAATTCATCAATGCGTTCCGTCGTGATCGCTTTAAAAATAAATGGCACGATGTTCCCTTTTTTATCAACAAAACGCTTTGAGATCGGCACTTTGATTTCCTCAGCTTCAATTGTTTTTCCCGGCATAAAAAAGGAAAGATCATATACGTTTTCGTTCTTCTCGCTCATGTAAAAAACTCCCTTGTCTATTGTTTGGTTTCATCTTTAAAAAACAGACCTTTCTGAGAAAGGTCTGCGTATGGGCTTGATTCAGCTTTGATTAAAACGTGTCAGATAGCTTTTCAGGGACGTCGAAGTCTTCGAATGTAAATGGAACTTCTTCCTCTAACGCTTCTGAATTGACATCAAGGCTTGCGATTTTGGCAGAGTCAAAGTTGACGTCGTACAGCGTGACTCGCTCTGTGCCCCGGCCGGAGGATTGATCATCCAGCACGGCTTGGAGCGTGAAATAAGGGTCGCTGCCTTTTTTGACATAGTCCATCATCAATAGCACGAATTTTGATGTGACTTTGTAGAACGTTGCGGTCCCTGTTCCATTTGCCCCTGTTGTTTTATGGCCTGTCATGCGGCGGCCCATAATGTTGACTTCAGATTTGTTTTTCTCAACGTTTGCTTCAAATGTTTTGATGTGCGCCATTTCCTCGCCATCGAGGAATAAACGGCCTTCTTTTCCTGAAATTGTGTTTTGTGCTTTTAATGCCATATTAGTTTACCTCCACATTAAAGTAGAATTTTTCTGCTGCGTCGACAGGCTGTACAGCCAGGTCAATCAAGAAGCCGTCACGATCTTCATTCATTGAAATTGTGATATCTTCATCGGAATCAAAGCCAGTGATGCCGCCTGCATCCTGAAGTGTTGTCATGTATTGCGTGATCATCGTTTTTACATACTGCAGTCCGTCTTCAGATGCCGGGATATCGCTTCCGCTGCCTTTTCTTGATTTAATTAAGGCTTTCAGCTCGCGTGTTAAATCATTATTCACAGCATCCAGGACACGAACGATTTTGTTCTTCGCAAATTTCTTGTTTTTCTCAGCTGTGAACGTCACGAGTGAGTTAATGTCCTTTTCTACGCTGACGGATTTATCACGGGCGTCGAATGTGAATAAAAATTCACCTTTGCCCAGACGTTCAACAATCGTATCGTGGTCGAGGCGGTGTAACACATCAACTGCGCCTCCGTACTCTACAAATGTAAGTGATTGGTTAAAGGTTGCTCCTGCACTCGCTCCAGCTACCCAAGCTGTTGCTTTGTCGGGTGTAACTTCCGTGCCATCTTCAAGCAGCACACCCTCAGTTACGTTGATGATGCCTTCATAATCACCGGCATAATTGGCTGTGACGCCTTGCACTTTTTGTCCTTGGCCGTCGCGAAGGCGTTTAATGAAAGCAGCAAACGTCGCCTTCAACTGGTCACCTTCTGCAACAGGCAGCGCAATCACATCAAAGCTCTCCGTTTCAGCCGCGGCTAAGAAATCTGTATAATCGGAGTTGACAGGGGCTTTATCCGTACCGCCAGATAAACGGATTCCCGCGGATGCATTCAGCGTCTCAGCTGCAGTGTCTCCTTCTGATCCAGTGAGAGGAATCGTTGAAGAAAGATCGCCTGTTCCGGTAAAAGTGACATAGCCGTTAGCTGTTAATTCTTCAGCCTTTTTGACAGTCTGTTTATCAACCTCTGACTCGTCCATATATGTTGTCACATCGAAAGAATTAGCATCCAGTACATTTTGATTGATGCGGATGATAATGTCATTACCTTTTGTTCCGCCATATACTGCAGTTGCTTTGACGCCTTCAGCAATATCAGCAGACGCTCGGACACCTTCGGTTAGACGGTACATCAATACCGTTTTCGCATTTTTCTTCGCTTCACGCAGCAGCAATAAAGACGGGTCATCAATGCTGAGGCCCACTTTTTTGTTTAGGTCTTCAACACTGGAAATGGAGACGAACGTTTTCGCTTCGCCCCAGCTTGATGCGACCGGAAGTGCGACTGTTCCCCGTTCACTGAGTGATACCCGCTCCTGTGCCGTCGTTTTAAAGTTAAAATAAATGCCTGCACGTTCTTTTTCTTTGCCTGTTGTAAATGTTCCGCCATTCATGATGACATGACCTCCTTGGTTAGAAATGTTTGAATCAATTGGTTGGCTTCTGATTTCGTCATACGTGGTTGATCCACGCCAAATAAAGCCCCCTGAAGAATATCCGGCTTAACGCCGAACAGTTCCTTCGCGTGCTTAATCAAATCCGCTGTATCAAATAGAGCTTCCCGGCTCTTTGTATGTACAGCCTTCTTCTGTTGTTTGTCCTTTGACACCGTTTATTTCACCCCGCTGTTCATGTCGATATCCTGTAAGACAGGCTGTTCTGTTTTGTGATAATAATATCGGCTGCTCCACCTGATCACCATGGCCGCCTCGCCCCTGTCTCCTACCCTTGTCTCGATTTGGGAGATGCGAACCATATCCCCCGTTTTCTCACCGGATTCACTCAGCAGCGGAATCATATTTCTCGCTTCTCTGATGGCATCCGCGAGCCTGTCCGCTTCATCCAGCGCCTGAACGGAGTCCAGATGAAACAGTTTTACATTGAGACTGTAGGTTTTTTTTAATGTGGAGACCGTATCTGTTTCCTCGAAAACAGATGGTGGCGGGACGTATAACGACGGCACCTGAAAGTGATCAGGAAGCTCGCGTTCATAAATAGGAACAGACCACCGGCTGTACAAAAACGCCATGATCGATCCTGTTTCACTGTTCATCCTGCTCCTCCTTTACAGCTTCTTCAGCCACTGGCGCAGTTTGCTTTCCAACGATTTTTCAAACAGCTGTTCATATAAAAGCAGTGCATGATCCCAGTAGCCCGTTCCCGGTATCCATTTTCTCTTGAGCGCCATTCCCGTTGAAGCCGCTGGATCATAAATAAACCGTGAGCCTTGAAAACGCCCCGGCACCCATCTCACATCTTGTTTTGACGTCCAATGGCCGTCATTAAGAAATGAGGCGTAATCAAGCTGTGTCCCCACCTCAAGCGAAAGCCCGCCGCTTTGCACAATCCAGAGATTGTCCTCTGCGCCTTTCTCAAAGGAACTGAGCAGTTTTTCTGTATCAATCGTTTGTGTGCTGATGAGTTCAGATTGGACGATCTCCAGAAAATCTTGCCCGCACTCCTCAAGCCACCGGGACGCCTGTCTGGAAAAACCGCCTGAAGCCGCTTCTTTTAATGCCGTGTTCAGCTGTTTCAATCCCGCTATTTTCATAGGCTTTCATCCCTGACTGCGACGACCTCCCAATGATGATGTCTGATCCTTTTCGGCAGCTTTAGTATATATTTATGATTCTCCCAAATGATTTTATCGTTCACGCGGATGTCCGCTGACAACGGAAAATGGACGAGAAAGCTATGATATACAGTTTGATCCGGCTCCTCCTGAATCAGCTGCTGTGTTTTTTCGGTAAAATAACAAGGGACATCTTGTTCATCGGGTGTATCCGGATATGAAATCACCGGCTGCAGCCTGTCTGCCGGAATCCCAAATCGGCCTGCAGACGGCGCTTGCGCTGCTTCATGATAAATGTCGCAGCGATGAATGAGCATCTGCCTGTAGCTCATAAAGACCTCACCTTCAGTCTGGAGGATTCAGGGGCGTAGCCCGGCGTGATAAACTCCTCGAGCAAATGATATACCTCTGGCCGCTGAATGCCGCCTTCTCCGGAAACCGTGTAGGAATAATCCCCCATTTTCTCAGACTGATAGCTTGATGAGGCAGATTCATCGCTGTTGACAAGCGCAAAATACTGGGCAAGCTTTACTAAAGCCAACTTCACCTTGCCGGGCAGCGGATCATACAAGCTGTCTTCAAAGCGGTGGCCCGTGATGAGAGCCGCTTCTGCTTCCGCCTCGATGATATCCTGCGCCAGCAGCTCTTCCGGCCTGTTTTTCACCCGATCATAGACCGAATAGGAGGCTACGTCAGTCGGTTCAATGAGCATGAGCTGACCACCTCATTTCTATTATTCTTTTACGTTAATTAATTTCGCGCAGGCATCCTCTTCCTCGAACTTGCTGTCCAGCTTGGCCGTTAAGACAATAATGAATTTACGGGAGCGGATGTCTTTGTCGACTTCAATTCGGATATTGCGGGAGAAGCCGAGAATGATATTTTTCGGATGTGTGAGAATGATATCAGAAGCGTCATATTGCGCGTCTCCCTCACCGACTGTGTACGGCTGAATATTGGATACTCCTTTGACCGGTACGCCGAATGCTGTTGACAAGCCGCCCTGAACAGCCTGGTCCCCAAGGTTTGTCTGGCGGTCTGCCACGCGGTCCTTCCATTCAACTTCTAAGCCGTGAGACGTATAGAATCTGAATTCCTGAGGGATGCGCAAATATTTTGGCGGAACTGCCTTTAAGCCTTTCTTGAATGTCGCTCTGGACAGTTCTTCACCGTTCATGTCAACGATATGGGAAACCGCCTGTTTACGGATGCCGTCCAGCTGTGCCAGATACGGATCAGCTGATGCTGTATCACCGTTAACGATCAGCTCTTCAATATCAACTGCTGCGCGCTCTGCTAAAATTTGCATGATTGTCTGCTGCAGGCCGTCTTTTTCAATATTGTTTTCAAGTGTGTCATACGTAATGTTAATTTCCGCAATGACTTCCTTCGTGTTCAGCTGGACAGTGCTTGTCGTTGGAACTGTCAGCTCGTCGTTTGACAGTGCTTTTCCTTCTTGCGCAGCCCGCAGAATACGCTGGCCGAAGCCGATTTTCTCAAATTTTTGCGAGTCATTTTCCATTTGAATCACGCGGGATTCACTGAAAATGGTCGGCGTGTTTTGCACCATGCGGATAAAAGCCGATGCTTGCGCAGGGTTCATAAGCCCGCCGCTTTTTAAAGCAGAAAGCGACATTTCCGCTTTCCGAATGATCTCTTGATTTCTCAATTGATTTCCTCCTCCTTGACTGGTTTTACAGCAGTCCGCTCCAGATTGATTTTTTGACTTGCTCTGTATTGCCGCCCGTATCGTCCGCTGTCTGCTTAGACGCGCCTCGCGCTAATTCCAAAGCCTCGATGCGTTCGATCAGCGGGGCAAGCATGTCTTCAACGAGCTTTTTCAGACGCTCGTCATCACCCGTCTGCTCCGGCTTTTCCTCCGTGTCTGTGTTTTTTTCAATCCGCTCAAGCCGTTTGAGCAGAGGGTAAAGCGCATGCTCGAATGATTCTTTCATGTCTTCTTTTCTCATTTCTTCAGTCTCCTTCCCTGTTTTGTCAGCAAGCATTTGCTTGAATACACTAAAGAACCCTGCTTTTTCGACCGGTTCTTCTTCATACACATCTGCAGTGCCAGCCATGCTGTAGCCGGTGATAATTCCAGCCTTAATCTGTTCCCACACCTCATCAGACGCTCTTGTCACGAGTACCCATGAGCCCTTTGTAATCCGCTTTGATCCGATCATAAAATCATCGGGCGCCACATAGGACTCGACCACGACGCCGGTTCCGCCCTCAAAGCTGTGATTGATATCAATCTCCCGTGCCTCCGCGAGAAAACCGTGCGCCGCTTTTTCAATTTCCTCGGCGGTCATAAAATCGCCGTGGGCATCAGGAACATCAGGCTCATACACGATTCCGTACACGAGCTTTTGTTCATCCTGCTCACTTTTTGTAAACAGCCGAACCTTTTTTTCAAATGACGGAGGTTTGGCTGACTTCGTAAAGAAAAATTCTGTCTGGTTAGCCGCCTTGTCCACATAACTGACAAAGCTGATTTTGGCATTTCTTAATTCTCGCGCCACCTGTTTGATTCACCTCCCTTCAGGACGTTTTGATATCTTCGATGCTTTCTTTCAACTCCTGCATGAGCGCAGTCAGGTTTGTCTTTTCCGCATCCTGTCCTGCAGGCCGTTTATAAATGTCCTCCGGCCACTCCTCCAGTGTTTTGCCAAGCACCCGTCCGGCAAGGTCGCGTAAATCATTCGGCGAGACCGCTCCTGCTGTAATAAAAGGACCGAGCACCTTCGCAATCTCAAGCGGATCACGAAAGTCCGGTCCTTTTAATGTCAGCCTGACGTCATGGATATTCAGCTCCGGCAAAAGCAGCGTGTTCAGTTTATTCACGAGTGTTTTTCGCTCCGGCTGAAAAACCTGCTCCTCCGTAATTTTTCTAGCAGTATCAGCTGTCGCCCGGTTGTATTCCTGAGCCTCGCCTGTATACAGCGGCGGGAGGCGGAACGCGGAACGCAGCTTATTTCTGCTTTTTTCATCGTATTCAAGAAACAAGGCGTCGTTTTGGAGAATTTCCGCCAAGGATTTGATTTCCACGGAAACCGGCGTAATATCCTCGCCTCCGTGGAGATCCTTTTCTTTTGCGATTCCTTCCGCTTCGATCAGGAGAAATTTATGGGCGTTTTCCACGCCTTCAAGATCATTCATGTATTCCTGCAGCTCCCGGTAAGAAGCTTCAGACAGCATCCCGTTTTCCACTGTAATCGCAGCGGGGACGTGACGCCCCTGCTTAAAATACATAAAATTGAGTTCTTCTGCTTTTCGGGCTCCGTATAAATTGACAATATTGCCGATCCAGCGGGGTACACCGTATACGCCGCTTCCGATTTTGAGGTGAATGGCTTCATTTGCTTGATACTTCTCTGCCAATGTGTTTACATATTCACCTGTGCGCATATCCATTTTTCGCGGATCGCCGTATTCTTTAAAAAATACTTTCTTTCCATTGATCATCTGCACATATTTTCGGAAGCGTTTTTGCCTTTTAATCCTTTTCATTTTCCCGTTTTCTTCATATACAAATGAAACCTCTACAGGCTCGCCTGCTCCGCATACACGCATATATTTCACATCTAAATATTCGATGCCGGCAGGTTTTCCCGCCCCGTCGCGAAGCACTTCCATAAATCCGTTGCCTGTTTTTTCTCTGTCTTCGATGGCATAGCCTAAAATCATTTCAGCTGATTCATCAAAGTGAAGACATTTATAAAAGGCTTCGAGTCTGGCCCAGTCTTTTTCCGCTCTTTTCTTTTTTGCCTGATCGACATCACTTGCGTTGACATCAAATGTGTACTCAACATCGAATCCAAAGCCTGTAATATTCACTCTGTACGCATCAATGCATTGCTGAAGAATGGTCGAGTATTCGGCAATAGTTTTGAGCTCGATGATATTGTAGGGCGGAGCGATAATGTCCTCTCCGTACAGCTCAGAAAAGTCATCTTCATAGATTTGCTTTGTCTGAGGAGCCGCGGCATTGGCTTTAAATACAGTTGCTCTGACTGTTTGATTGTGCATGATTTATGACCTCCTCCTTTCTCGATTCGGCCGGATTCGTTTGTGTGCTGTCTCTTTCATATCAGCAACCTCATAATCATCAAGCGCATACCAAATGGCAGAAAGCGTATGCGGGTCAATCGTGAATTCATCCTCAATCAGAGCTCCGTTTTTATCTTTGGCATACGTAAGTGTCTTGAGCTCATAGATGACATTTTCACAGCGATCCGAACAGAAGATTTTTTTGAACCGTTTTACCTTTTTGGTATATTGAAGCCTGGAGCCGGGAAACTTTCTGGCTCCAACCATCCGAAAGCCCTGCTGGCGGAAATATTGAATGCTTTTCGGCTCAGCCGAGTCGGCTTTGATCAATTCCTGTGTCTCAATAAACTCACGCAGCTCCTCAGCCGTCCTGTCATCTGTCATTTTGTTTTGATAATACTCCCAATAAATGTAGAGGTATTTTTTTTCAGGATCTACAGCAAGCCGGACGACGGCATTATAGGATTCCTCGAATCCAAAATCCATGCCTGTACGAAAGATTGGCTTGCTGATGGCTGCGATACATTTTTTCATTTGATTATGCGGGAGTACCTCGAACTGCGGCAGCACCCTGATCCCATTGACGCCGAATCGTCCTTTGCGGGCAATCCGGTACAGGTCGGGATCATACTCTTTGAGTCCGTCAAGCTGTTTCAGATAGCTTTCCGGGAGAAAAAGATTGTCGTTAGCGGTGGAATGATGGTAATACGTATCTCCCTTTACAATCGTCCGCTTTTCGTAAAGTTCGCTGTCATCCAGCACAAACCGTTTCTTGCGTTCATCCCGAAAAAAATGCCTATACGTCCAATTGGAGGTGCCGACGGGATTGGTGGTACAGATCATATGAAGCTTTAGCTCAGGATGGCGAAGACGTCCGATTAACTCCTTGAACCCCTCATACTTCACCTCTGAGCACTCTTCAATCCATATTAATGAAATGTTATGAACCGATTTTAATTTTGCCGGATTGTCCATTCCTTTGAACATGATCCGGCTGCCATTGTGAAATCGCAGCTGCAGCGGGGAAGAAAGAGATGCCACGGCCTTTGTGAGACCGAGCTCTTCGATCACCTCTTGAAACAAGGCGAAGGTCGAATCCCGATGGGTATCGAACACCTCCCGGATCACAAGGGCCGTCCGTTTTTCCTTCAGCAGCTTTAGCACGATTTTCAATGCGGTATGATAGCTTTTGGATGAGCCGTAGCCGCCGACAAGAAACTGGTACGTCTGCTCCCAATTGAACACGTAATCTTCGAAATGAGGGTTGATTTCTTTTACAATCATGACTTGCGCTCTTTTCGTTTGATCATAATTTCAATCGGCTCCTGGCTGTCATCTGTTTTCTCCGCTTTTTGTTTGGCAAGCTTCAATTTCTCATTTTCAATTTTTTGTTTAAATTGATCTGGAAACAAATCAAAATATAAGGATAGCTTCTCAAGCGCCTTCATTTTATCTGCAAGCTTGATGGCAATGCCTTCTTTCCCAAGCTTTGCTTCCGTTACAATGGTGCCATCAACGAGCCCGGAGTCTTTGACATCGACAAAGCTGATTTCCTTCATAATCGGATTATCATCTTCATCAAACAGCGGACCCGATTTCCCGACAGCCTGGACCTCTTTTTTTCCAAAGGTCACATAGTCCGTAATATCCGCAAACGCGATCTTGATATAAACCTGCAGCACATCCATCGCTTCAATAAACATTTCATTGACCATTTCTTTTTTAATGCGTCTAATTTCAGCAGCGACCTTTTCGTTTTTTAAGAGTCGGCTGCCCGTCACATGAGCGCTGTCCGGAGAATAGCCCGCTTTGATTGCTGACTGTGTGGCATTGAAGCTTTTGACGTAATACAGGCAAAACAGCCGCTGGCGTTCATTTAATTCATCGTTGTTTATAGGGCGCTGTTTTTGTTCGTTTTTGGACGCAGAAAACAGCGCCTCTTTCCATTTGTCTTGTTTTTTCCAGATGCCGATTGTTTTCGCGGAAACACCGATTGTGTCCGCAATCGCCCGATTTGTGATCTTTCCTTGATGTTGTTGATAGATTGCTAATGCTTGTTCGCGCTGTTGTGTTTTCATGCTACTGCATCACCGCCACCTCCAGCATGGTTGTTTATTCATAAAAGCGGCTGATCAGCCAGCCGCTTAGTGTCATGCTCTATTCACTTATAGGTGGCAAACGTATGACAAGCTTTCAGGCAAGTGATCGATTCATTTCTTCCTGCTGTCTTTGCATCTTTAAACTCGCCCGTTTAATCGTCGTTTGCACTGTCGATTTTTTTACGCCGAGAAGATCGGCGATCCGTTCATAAGAAAAACATTCTACCTTATGCAGCAAAAACATTTCCTTTTCTCTGTCCGTTAACAGGGCTAATGCTTCTCGAATTCTCTCTCTGTCTTCTTCTGATACCTGTCCGTCCGGCTCAAACATCATAGCGCTGGAAAATGATTCGATGATTCTCGGGTCCTTGATCATCAGCCGCTGGTAGGCATCACGCCGGTCAATCGCCCGTCTGATGCCGGGCTGCCTTCCTTTTTCAAGCCATTCTGTTACATATTCAAGATCAGTAATCATATTTCTGATGATTTTTTTATCCTTCAGCTCTTCAGCTGAGAGCACGGATTCATCTGCCTCAGCGAGCGGTTTATATTGTATTCTTGTTTGTTTGAGCGTGCGTTTATATTCAAATAGTAAGTCTTGCATTCTATGATCCTCCTCATTTTTGGCAAATAAAAAACGGACACCAATCAACGCACAAATGCTGTGCAGTTGATCAGTGTCCGCAGGCTTTCCGTCTTGGACGTATTCTGTTTTCGCTTTAATTTAATTTGTAGCCGATTTCAAATTCCACACGGGCAAGATCGCCCTTTCTTGTTTCGACGAGCGTTTTTCCATGCTCGGGCGCTTCTGTGATCCATGCTTCTTGCTTGATGCCATCCACAATAATGACACGGATTTTCCCTTCCTCCAGCTGGCTCTTAAGCGTGATGGAATCGATATGCAGCAGTTTTTTAGGATGAATCATGTTTCTTTTCCTCCCCTTTTCGGTGCAGCGCTTGCTTCAGCTTTTTCTAATAGCAGAATGATGCGCTCCTTTGAATGAACAGAATTCCCTTTCAGAAAATCAAGTGCTGCTTTAGACGCTTCCAGCAATTCAGGCGCAGCGGCCATCAAAGCGGCATTGCTTTTTTGCGAATAAGAGCTAAGGTCAAATACAGCGGCAATCAGCCGTCCGTTTGAATATGGGAATCTTTCTTTTTCTTCTTCACTGTAAGCTGAATAAATATAGATCGGTTTCGTATCCCCGCATGGGACAGCACGCCACGGCGCAGGGCTTTTCTCTGCCTGTTTTGTCTTTGCCAACACTTTCACTTCCCGTCGTCCTTATACCATTGTTCAATGTTTTTGTCTGTTCGCTTTGCCCGAAACAGCAAAGCGATTAGTGCAGTCAGCTGTTTAATCATAGATATTCAGCCTCGCTTTTCCCGCTGTCAGCATTTGCTCCAGCTTTTGAATGACAGGCGTTAAGTCAGTGCCGGACCGGCAGTTCGGACATGGATGAAAAACGACTCCAATACCGGTATGTTCCACAATGACTTTCTTTGTTTGACAAAGCTTGCACATTATCTGACGCCCTCCAATCTATGGTTAAGCTCGTAGGCTGCTCCTTTGATAATCACTAAATAGTCACTGCACATCTCATAGATTCTCGTGCCGAGCGCTTCATCGACCCGTACAAGTGCTTCAATTGTCAGCTCGCTCGAAAGCAAAATCGGTTTATGATTTAAGTAGCGATAGTTGAGTACCGAATACATTTGCTCTAATTGCCAATCTGTAGCGCGGGGTTTGCCGTTAACCGGTTTAAACAGGTCATCTATGAACAGCACATCCGCCTGCTTCATCCGGTTCAGCTTCGCTTCTAATAGGGCAAAATCATTTTTCAGATCAGTAAAGCCTTCCACGAACGGAAAATAAATGACAGGCACATAGCATGTTCTCATTAATTCGTTGGCAGCGGCAGTCAAAAGGTGTGTTTTCCCTGATCCGGGCTGTCCTAAAAGGGCAATGCTGTTTTTTCGGCAATCCTTGATTTGTTCATAATCGGCAACATACTCTTTTATACACTCAAATGCGTCTTTTATGGCCTGCGGCTTTCCCTCCGTGCGGAATTCCTTGAAGCCGAGCTGTCTGAAAGCGTGGGTAATCTCACTTGCACCCAGCAGCCGCTTCACTTTCCGTTCTGCCATGCAGCTGCACATCGTCCAGACTTCCAGGCCATTCTGCCTGACGAGATAACCTCCCTGATCCTTGCAGCGCAGGCAATCATACCTGCTTGCGTCTGATTCGGCCGGTTTGTCCGCCAGTAATGGACGTCTCCCTCTTCTCAGCTCGTCCAAAATCTGTTCGATTGTTCGTTTTGTCATGTTTTTTCATCCTCTCATGCTGAATTGCGGCATTCTTTTTGGCTTGCTGCGCGAAAAATCTGTCTTCAATGAATTTCGAGCAGTAGCGAAAAGCCTTGATTGTTTCAGAAGCGGCGGTCCGCCGGTTTTCAAAAGTCTGAAAGCATTCTTCAAGCCATTTGATTGTTTGCATGACAGGAACGCCGATGGCAACAATGCGGGCGATGGCTTGATAATCTCTTGAGGAAGGATACACGGTGCGTCCTTCTTGAGCCGACCGTAATTGTGTAAACCGCTTCGCAATGTGATCCACTGCATCATCAGCAGCAGTATATTTGTTTGTTTTATCTATATCTGTACGGTCGTTTGTGTCCGGTGTCTGCGGCGAAAATGGCCGTTCTTTTAGACTCCCGTGTACAGTATTGTCCGATCTGAAGCTGAATTTTTTGGAATGCTTGACCGAAATCATCAGTCCGTATGGCGCACGGACGGCCTTTATGTAATCATGGTTTTCGAGAAGCTCCAGCCATCTTCTGACGGTTTTTTCACTTACGCCGAAGACTGCCGCCATTTCTCTCGCTTTTAACGGCTTATGGCCGAGTACGATGCCCCAGCTTACCCCGTCTTTTTCGATTTCTTTTGTTGTTGAGCTGATAAACCAGAGAAACAACCATAGCGCCGGGCCCATTTTGTCATAATGTTCTGAATTCAATAACCCTGAATACGTCGGAAAAGGATAGCTTTTATCGTTTTTCATTGTACGCCGCTTCTCCCTTTAACATCATGTATGCTTGAAACTGCTCTTGCGTTTCAAAGTGGAACACCGGAAGGCCGCATGCCGTAAACGAAATGGTGCCGCCGGATTGTCCGAGATGGCGCTGATCTATGGGATTTTCACTAAAAACAATTTGGATTGGATACATGTGATCACTCTCCTGGTTTGTTTTCGATACATTTCGTATCAACTGTTACCAAGTATAAACGATACGAACTGTATCATCAAGTTATTTTTGATACTTTTTTTATCATAACTTTATTTTGATACATATTGTATCTATAATCATAAGTAACGTAGGGAGTTTAAAAAAGAGAGGTCATAGTATGATAGGCGGCAGATTGAAGAGTCTCAGAGGGAAAAGGACACAGGAAGAAATCGCATCACACATCGGTGTGTCACGGGCACGATATTCCCACTATGAAAATGGGCGAAGCGAACCTGATTACGACACACTCCAAAAGCTGGCTGATTACTTTCAAGTAACGACTGATTACTTATTAACGGGAAAAGACAAAAAATCCGATGACGATATGTTCTCAGATCCGGACCTGCAGCTTGCATACCGCGATATGCAGGATTTTTCCCCAGAAAGCAAACAGCAGGCCATCGAATTTATCAACTATTTAAAAGAAAAAGAGAAAAACCGCAAACCGAAAAATAAATAAATCGTTCTCTGTTCTCTAAAACATATAAAAAGTAGACCGATATAAAGAAAAAAGTGTTTATTTTTTAAAGAAAAGGGAAAGATTTCTACACTACTTTCCAGTCCTATACGGGCTTTTCTTTCTCGTTAAAAACAGAACAAACGTTCGAAAGGGAGTATTCAATTGGGCGATTACTTATCACATCTGGAGGAATACGTTAAAAATTTATACGGCCGGCTGGGCATCACATCCCCTCATCACATTGACATGCTGAAAATCGCAAAGGATCTGGATATTTGGGTGCATTTTGAGGATATGGGGAGCATGATGGTGAAATACGACGGCATGTACAGTATCGTATTGAACCAAAAAAAGTCACGGGAAGAGCAATGGGAGGATTTTGGCCATGAGCTGTGCCACGTGTTAAAGCATGCAGGCAATCATTTTCAGATGAACAAGCTCTTCAGAGAGCTTCAAGAATTCCAGGCAAATCAATTTATGTACCACTTCTGTGTGCCAACCTTTATGCTGTTGCAGATGGAACTGCCGCAATGGAGAAGCCAGGCACTCGCCACAATTGCGGCGGTATTCCGGGTAACAAAGGAATTTGCTGATAAAAGGCTTGACATGTTTGAACGGCGTAAAGCAGGTATTCAATTTCAGAAGCGGCTCGCTTATTTATTATCTCACAAGCGGCCAAATGCGTACGAGGAAGGCGATCAGCAGCACTTGCAGGTCGCTGAGGAAAAAGCGTTATATCATATTGGCAAAAACATCTGATCAAATACGGGCTAAGGATATATTCCTCAGCCCAGAAGAGAACCTAACATTTCGACATTGGGGGAACTGTATTATGCAGCCACATGGGCGCCGGTTTAAGATGAGGCGCAGATGCGAACGCAATCGGAGCCGGGATATACCTGAATTCACCCCGGCCGTCAAAGGCTTCCCCATGTGCCCATCTTCCTTGCGAGCTTTCATCCCCCCTGGAAAAGTTAAACAAATCATAGGAGACTTCTTGCTTTTCGAGCTCACGCGGGAACGTCGTCGGGACGACAATATCCCGTTCTCTTTCCTCCAGTTCTTTAATGGCCGCGTACCACATATTTTGATGATAGGTATCCCTTGCAATCAAAAATGACAGCATATCTCTTACCCCTGGATCATCGGTCATGGCATAAAGCCGTGTCACCTGAAGGCGTCCTTGGGCCTCCGCATTTAAGTTAGCGCGAAAATCGGCCAGCAGGTTTCCGCTTGAGATAATGTATTTTGCATTCCACGGATAGCCCTCACTATCTGATGCCATCGCCCCCAATCCGGACACAATCGCGTGCTGAGGATTCATCCCGGACATGACTGCTGCGATAGCTGGATTGCTTTTATAAGCATCCTCCTGTACATCCGCGGGTGCATTGTCCAGAAGCCTGGAAATCATCGTTGCCAGCATTTCTACGTGCCCGATCTCTTCGGTCCCCACATCATATAACAAATCTTTATACTTAGCATCCGCCCTGCAGTTAAACCCTTGAAACAAATACTGCATCATGACGCTAATTTCACCGAATTGGCCGCCGAGCACCTCTTGAAGTTTTTTCGCATAAACCGGATCGGGATGAGCTGGCTTTGCTTGATATTGAAGCTCTTTTATATGATAAAACATGAATCATTCCTCCCTACACTTTCGCACAATCCCAGCGTATGAAGGAATAGGCTGACAGTGCAGGTCCCGTTTCGTTTTATGTATAAAAGCCAAGCTTGACGGCTTCCACATATCGATCAAACAAGTCGTTTTGTATGTAGCTTTTATCACGGCACCCAAAATTGCAGAACAGCGCGTTTCTTTGTGCCGTGCTCACCTCCAATTGCAGCCCCATTTCTCTTTTCGTCCGATTGACAATATTGCTTGGGTGTACACCTGCCAGGCGGTCTTTCTCATTAGTTAGCTCGGCGCTAAAACCCGCTTCATTCAGACGCTCACAAATGAGCTTGGCTTTTTTTCGATCAGCCCCGCCGACCAAAGTATGCGGGATGTTTGGATCATAATACCCGTGAAACGCTAATGCGTAATGGTGGGCATTCACTTTTTCTAAAGCCAGCGGCTCATCAAAACGAATGCTGGTGAGATGCAAGGAACGATTGTTTCGCTGTTTTACACCCTCAAACAAATAGATGGAGCATCGATCCGAAAATGCCCGCACCAATTCACTGACGCCAGGCTCAATTCTGCCGCCGTGGGGACCGAGGACGATAAGCTCACTTCCGTTTTTCTCCTCATAAATAATCCGGTACTCCGACTCAGAAGCAGAAAGGGCTGCAAAGCTGTCATACATATCTTTCATTTTGAACGCCCCCTTTACCAGTCAGCACCAGTTTACTCTACTCATCTATGAATGAAAACCTTTTTTATAGTATGATTTGATAGAATACGCAGAGGAGGTATATGATGGGGTTTATTGATGGATTACTCGGCAATGCGTCAACACTGTCAACGGCTGCTGTAAAAGAAGAGCTTGCTCATATTTTACTTGAGGGTGAGAAGGTTGAAGCCGCGTTTAAGCTGGTTCGCGATTTGATTGTCTTCACTGACAAGCGGCTTATTCTTGTGGACAAGCAGGGAATCACAGGCAAGAAAACGGAGTTTCAATCGATTCCGTACAAAAGCATTTCCAGATTCAGCGTGGAAACGGCCGGCCGCTTTGACCTCGATTCAGAGCTGAAAATTTGGATCTCCGGCGCAGAGCTTCCTGCCGTCTCAAAGCAGTTTAAAAAAGATGAGAGCATTTATGATATTCAAAAGGTGCTTGCCGCAGTTTGTATGTAAGATAAAAAGACGGAAGCTTCACAGCTTCCGTCTTTTCATTTACAGCTTTTCCTCCAGCTTCGCTTTCGTTTTCGGACCGTAAATCCCATCAGCCGTTAAACCGCTGACAGACTGAAAACGTTTCACTGCATTTGCTGTTTTCGGGCCATAAACGCCGTCAACGCCGTGATTTTTCGCTCCTTTATCAGGATAAAAATAAAGAGCGGCTAAAGCGGTCTGCACCTGCTTTACTTTTGTCCCTTTCGTCAGCGGGCTTGTCACTTTGATCACGCCGGATGGGAGCGGATATGAGGATGCGGCATGGCTTTTAGAAGCAGATGCCGTCTGAGGCAGTTTGATCACTTGTCCGACTTTAATGTAATTCGGGTCAGTAATATGATTGATGCTTTGCAGCGTTTTCACACTGACTCCGTGTGATGCGGCAATCCCTGACAATGTGTCGCCTTTTTTCACATGATATACAGACGCTGAAGAAGAGACTGCAGCTTTTTTAGCTGATAAGCCCCCGTTTAATTCCTTTTCAATTGCCGCCTTCACTTGATCCCAGCGCCCCTCTGATAAAATGCGGTGCGGGCAATACTTTCCGTTCCAGTCCTGGTGCTTTCTCACACGATCGATGCCCCAGCCGCGCTCCTTCAAAAGCTGTGCAACAAATGAAATCGCCAAGGCTTCAGCTGCCTCATACTTCGGGCCTCCCGATTTGCTGTAGCAAATCTCAACGCCGATTGATTTGCGGTTTCCCGGACCGTTTGTGCCGTCACCAGTGTGCCAAGCGTTTCGGTTAAGCGGCAGACCTTGAATTACCTCTTGATCATCGACCGCAAAATGAAAGCTTGTCGAGCTTGTGTTCCCGATCATATAGCTGATTTCATTGGCCGCGGACGCATCGTTTGCCGTGTTGTGAATGGTAATGTATTCAGCGGACATTGCATTAGGACACTTCAACGCGTATTTCGCCTCAGAAACCAAATTTTTCTTTACTGGAATGCTCACCTATCATCTCTCCTTTTCTTTTTTCATAAATAGGTGGCATTCGTAGGACGAAAAACTCATATCATCTATCACCGTAATATGGATAAATGTGTTAAACTGAAGTTCACGGAGGGTCTGAATATGTATACATATTTAATGCTGACAATGAGAACGGAGAAATTTAATCAGGAGCATGTGGCTGGGCACTATGAATTTCTGGATCGTTTACAAGCAGAAAAACGATTAAAAATGTTTGGGCCATTCAGCGACGCCACAGGCGGAGCGTATGTCATCGAAGCAGATTCACTGAAAGAGCGGCCATGCGGATCCGCTGGTGGCAAGTGGATCTTCTGAGCTGACGATAAAAGAATGGAAGCTGAAGAAATAAAAAAGACCCCTAAGGGTCTTTTTTTATGCATCATGTTTGATTGCGTGCCGCAATATGAAATGTTTTCCCTTCTGTGTTTGCTGTTTCACCTGCATGAACCATCACCTGAGTAAAGCTGAACCCGACCGCAACGAGCAACAAACCTGACATCCATTTAGATTTCATATAAACAATCTCCTCTCTGGATTTGTTTTTGTGCGTGCACCATTTTCTCATAAAATGAAAGTGCTTTTTCGGGCTGTCCGTTTTCTATATAGAATTGGGCAGCATCATGCGCCAGCTCTTCAATATAAGGATACAGCATATGTTCTTCAAGAAATTGAAAGGTGTGTGAGACCGATTCTGTGTCAATGTTTTTTCCGTATAACGCATGTAAAAATTGAAAAAGCTCCACGAATAATTCATCACTGTATTGACGGGCGATTTCCAATCCTTCACGATACTTTTTTTGCGCTTCGGCGTCATTTTTTTGTTTATACAGAACTTGTGTTAAAGAGTAGATAGAATGCGGAAGATTATCGAACTTTTCCGACTTGCAAATAGAAACAGATTTCTCAAAGTATTCGGCTGCCTTTTGCAGTTCACCCATTTTCTCATAGCAGTTTCCGAGATTATATAGGGCGGAACTGATCAGGCGGGGATTGCCTTCCTTCTTTGCAAGATCTAAAGCCAGTTCTAAGTGGGGCAATGCTCTTTCTGGATACTGCATATCATCATAATTACCTGCAATAACGAATTCACATTGGATTCTGCGGACGGTGTACGTTTCATACATTTGGTATGTTTCTAATGCCTGAACGGCGTAGCTCATCGAAACATAGGTTTGTTTTAAATTGTAAAAAATCTCAGCCATTTTAAAAGCAAACTCGGCTTTCTCAATATCATCCGAGACGAGGGCAAGATTCTTTTCTGCCCGTTTATAATACATCATGGCACTGACAAACATCTTCTGCTTAAATTCATACATTCCTCGAAAAAAATTAAAGTAATATTCGAGAAGCCCTGTCAGCTTGTACTGATTCCCTTCGATGTCTTCTAATAATTCTGAAAACTCTAGCTGCGACGTGTCCTCTCCAAAAGGCTTAATGTAATCCAGCATGACACGATGCCTGAACTCCATTAAAGAATAATACAGCAGCAAATCTTGGTCTTCTTCCATATCCTCAATTTCTCTTTCTACTTCGAGCTTGACCCGTTCGGCTTCAGCGACGTGGAACTGCCGGATATGAGTATACCATTCATTAATTTTAAGCCCGACATAAGAGGACGGAATCGTCTGCTTCATCCTCAATTAATCCCCCCTTTTGAATTACCCGAGATATGTCATATTTTATCATATTTACAAGAAAAAGAAGAACGCAAAATAACCGCAATTGTCGAATTTCGGCTAACCGCAACAAAAAAGCACGGGTTTTTCAAACACCCGTGCTTTCTTTTAGTGAAAACCGACTTTGTTTCTTTCCATCCAGCTTCCCCGCTGGCTTTTTCTTTGCTCTCCTGTCATGTCTTTCACCATGGTTTCAATATGGTGATTCCCTTCTTGGTGCCATTGAAGGGCTGAAGATACATATAATTCTCCCAGCTGTGCAAAGGAAAAGCCTTCTGTAAGGGGACTGACCCCATAAGATGAGACAAATAAAAACACCTTCAAGTTTGAATACGGATGATTGTTATCCGAAATTAGACTTGGAGGTGTTTTTTCTATGGGGACAAGAGTGAGTTATCCGGTTGAAGTGAAACAGAAGGCTGTAGAAATGAGATTGGCAGGCGTACCTATGAAAGAGATCATGCAGGAGTTGAATATCAAAAATAATACGCAGATTAAGACATGGGTCAGATGGTATAAGGCTGGTGATACACATCGATTTGAACAGCCTGTTGGTAAGCAATACACTTATGGAAAAGGTCCGGAGTATTCTTCCGAATTAGAGAAACTGCAGGCAGAGAATCGATATCTGAGACAACAGAATGAAGTGTTAAAAAAGTACAACGAATTGGAAAGGAAGTTGATAGCCAAACGTCAGTCGAACTTGTAGAAGAATTGCACAGCACAATGACCGTGCAGGATATCTGTATTCATTTAGGTATCTCTCGCTCGTCTTATTATCGTTGGAAGAAGAATCTGAAGAAAGATCATCCCAAGCGCCATTTAGAAAAACAAATCGGCACGTTGTGCCGAGAGCACCAGTATCGATATGGATATCGAAAAATCACAGCTATATTAAAAAAGAGAATGTGTATTAACCATAAAACGGTTCAGCGTATTATGCAGAAAAATCAGTGGCAGTGCCGGGTTAAGGTGAAAAAGCGCAAGAAGAATGGGCAGCCATATGCCGTGGTCGACAATATATTAGATAGGAACTTTCAGTCTGATCATCCTCTTGAAAAACTAGTAACAGACATCACGTATTTGCCTTATGGACAGAAACAATTGTACCTTTCCAGTATATTGGATGTATATAATGGAGAAGTGATTGCTTTTACGATTGGAGATAAGCAGGACACAGACTTTGTCTTACACACACTTGATCAACTGCCAACACTGCCTGAGAACTGCGTGTTACATAGTGACCAAGGATCTGTGTATACATCTTACGAGTATCAGAAAGCTGTTAAAACAAAAGGCATTACCATGAGCATGTCCCGCAAAGGGACACCCGCTGATAATGCCTCCATCGAATCGTTTCATTCCTCACTAAAGTCTGAAACGTTCTATCTTAACAGCATTGATCGAACCACGACCGCCATCGTAGAACGCACTGTCATAGAATACATTCATTATTATAACAATATTCGTATTCAAACGAAACTAAACAACCAATCACCGATAAATTATCGGCAATTGGCTGTTTAAAAGGTGTTTTGATCCCTGTCTCAAAAACGGGGGTCAGTCCCAAGTTTTGCGGCGTTTTTTATTTCTCCTTCACTCAAAAAGATGCCAAAGCCTCTCATTTTCATATATTCCAGCCGCAGCTCTTCATCCGGAAGCCCGATTTCATAGGCACGGTCAAATCGCCCTGCACGATTCATCAAACCTGGATCGATCTCTTCGGGATAGTTTGTCGTACCGATGAGAAATAGCCCCTCTTTTGATGTCGCGCCGTCCAGCGTATTGAGAAAAAAGGACCGCACATCTTCCGGCATCGAATCTATATCCTCGATGACCAGAACTGCAGGAGCGAGGCGTCTCGCTGCCTGAAAGACTTCTTCTATTGTCTCGCTCGACGTAAATTCAGTAATTTGCCAATAAGCAACAGGTGCATCGATACTGCCTGCGATCGACTTCACTAACGTCGTCTTTCCGTTTCCAGGAGGTCCATATAACAGAATGCCGCGCTTGTAAGGGATGTCATATGTTTGATAAAACGATTTATCACTATGAAAAAACTGATCAATTGATCTGTATATCTCCTTTTTCAATAGCGGATTCATGATGACTTGACTCCGCTGAACCTCTCTGACAATGGCTTCCTGCTCTCTTGAAGTCCCTCCATCTCCATCCGTAAACACGGTCACTTTCCGCTTGCTTTTTTCCCAAAGACGCGGTCTGACTCCCTCCAGAAATGCACGCATCTTTTCATCGTTAACCGCAAACAGACAATCAAAACTCATAATGCTCCCATCTTGAAAATATGGAATTCTGGCAAAAGCAACTCCCTTTTCAGGATACGCGTATACACTGTTTCTTATAGACTTATGGACGGTATAATCCGGTTCTTTCTCATCTTCATCGTAAGCAAAGGTTTTCTTTTCAAGCTTTTCAAATATATATGCCACATGCTCAGGCTCCAATGAACCGCTGCGGACATCTTCTACAAGAAGCTCCCAGTATTCCGTATTTGGATCATCACTGGCATAGAGCTCATAGAATACACCGTATTGATCATAAAGCGTTTCTTCAATCCGTGTGATAAGGTAACCGAAAGTGCCGTAGCCCGCCGCAGCTCTTTCATTCTCTTTTTCTTCGTACTGATAAATGAAAGGTATGTTAGTCATGTTTATACTCCATTTCATGTTTTGTGAACGTTATATATACGATTGACATAGCATTTTGTTTCATCCCACAGCATATTACTTGTGAATTCATAACCGTTGATATAGGATTTCATTGCACCATTTATTTTTACATATGGAGGAGATCATAATGAGCCAATCCAATCAAATTGTCAGCCATTTTTTATCCCATCGAAACGTGACCAATGAGCTTGCCGAAAAAATCAGCAAAGACCATTACAGCTACAAACCGGCAGAAACATCAATGTCAGCAGAAGAGCTGGTCAAACACATTCTTACGTCTTTCCACTTGTTCGCAAATGTCATTAAAGAAGGCAATGCCTCACCTTTTCAAAACAAGCAGGAAGAAACAGAAACAGATCTCAATGTTCTGGCAAAAACATATACAGAAAAAACGGCCGCTATCCTTGAACAGCTGACTGAAGAGCAGCTGGACAGAGAAATTGATCTGACATCCGCTTTCGGCAGAAAAGTCACAGGCCGCGCGCTGCTTCAGCTTGCAATGGAGCATGAAATTCACCATAAAGGCAACCTGTTCGTGTATGTGCGGGAAATGGGCCACACTGAGCTTCCTTTCTATCAGCAGCGCATGTAGCGTAAACAAGAAAAAAGATACCTGTTAAGAGGTATCTTTTTTTTGCGCCTTTAGTACTTCTCGTCCAGACACTCATTATAGGGCAAATGAATAGAGATATTGAGCATACCAAAATTTCAAGCAGCTAACGTACAAAAATTCAAAAAATTTAATTGATTAACGCGTCCTAATCATATATAATCTGATAAAAATAGTCGGGTTTTCAGGAGGCCTTTATCATGAGTGTAAGCATCATATTGATGGGTTTGTTTGTCGGAGCCTTAGTCGGATTGACGGGAGTGGGTGGAGCGGCCTTATTAACTCCCCTTTTAATTGTGCTTGGAATTAATCCTTCCATCGCGGTCGGTACAGATCTTGTATATAACTCGATCACAAAGCTGTTTGGCGTTGCCTCCCATTGGCGGCAGAAAACGATTAACTTTAAATTGGTAAAATACTTAGCCATCGGCAGTATTCCGAGTGCTTCGCTAGCCATTGGCATCTTGCATTTGTTCCCCGCCTTTCACCAGCATCAGGAAGAAATTATTAAGCACGCTCTAGGATATGTGTTAACGCTGGTTGCCATTTCAATCATCGTTCGTTTGTTTTTGGATAGAAAACTTCGTCCCAACCGCTGGCAGCTGATGCCGCTTGAAAATAAGCGGGCGCTGACGATTCTTATTGGTGTTGTGTTTGGGTTTATCGTCGGCTTAACATCAATCGGTTCTGGCTCATTATTTGCAATCGCCATGATTTACTTATTTAACATGAAAGCGTCACAGATTGTCGGAACCGATATCGCGCATGCATTTCTTCTTGTTACGGCAGCAGGCATTTTGAACGCTAGCTTCGGAAGCGTGGATTACATGCTGGCAGCTAATCTGCTCATTGGTTCAATTCCCGGCGTGCTGATCGGAAGCCATCTTTCGCCTCGATTCTCCCCGCGTCCGCTGCAATTTATTATGGCGTCCATTATTTTAGTCAGCGGTTTAAAATTGATTTAATGAAGAAGGCTATCCGCTTGAAGGATAGCCTTTTCTTATTATAGCGTCACACCCGATTTAAAAATGGCGAGTTCTCTGAAATCATTTTTTTCATGGTTCACAAGCTGGCCGCTTGCCACCTCAACCATATAGTGGATAAACTCACGCAGCACATATTCCTCATGAACATCATCCTCTGCTAAAAGGCCTGCGTTAAAATCAATCCAATGCGGCTTCGCTTCATACAGCTCGGTGTTTGTCGCTACTTTCACCGTCGGGACAAAGCTGCCAAACGGCGTGCCTCTCCCCGTTGTAAAGAGGACAATTTGGCAGCCGGCCGCCGCCAATGCGGAGGAGGCGATCAAATCATTGCCTGGCGCGCTCAAAAGCGTCAGCCCTCTTGTCTTGAGCACTTCCCCGTATTTCAAGACATCCGTGACAGGAGAAATCCCCGCTTTTTGCGTACAGCCCAGCGATTTATCCTCAAGTGTAGAAATGCCGCCCGCTTTGTTGCCCGGTGAGGGATTTTCGTACACCGGCTGATCATGTTTAATAAAGTATTGTTTGAAATCATTGATTAAATCGACTATCTTATGAAACACTTCTTCATTGGCAGCCCGCTGCATCAGGATGGTTTCTGCGCCGAACATTTCCGGTACTTCCGTCAGCACCGTGCTCCCTCCCTGTGCAATGAGATAATCTGAAAAACGTCCAAGCAGCGGGTTTGCGGTTATGCCGGAAAAACCGTCCGAACCTCCGCATTTCAGCCCGATCTTCAGTTCAGACAGCGGAATGTCTTCTCTCTTATCTCCTTTGGCCGCTTCATGAATTTCCTTCAGCAAAGCAACACCTGCCTCCATTTCGTCGGTCACCGACTGGGATTCCAGAAACTTCACCCGCTCCAGGTTCACATCTTGCAGTGCTTCCTTCATTCTTGCCAGCTCATTGTTTTCACAGCCAAGCCCTAACACCAAGACGCCGCCGGCATTTGGATGGCGAATGGCATTCAGCAGGATTTGCTTCGTATTTTCGTGATCATCGCCAAGCTGCGAGCATCCGTATTGATGCTTTAACACCAGTACGTTATCAAATGGAGCGATATCCCCTGTTTCTCTGACAAAACGCTGCAGCATTTTTTCTGCTATTCCATTGACACAGCCGACAGTTGGGACAATCCACAATTCATTCCGTACACCCGCATCTCCGTTTTCTCTTCTAAAACCTTTAAACGTCCGGTTCTCATTAGAATACGGATTTTCATCAAATCTCGGTGTATAGCTGTATGATTGGATATCAGACAGGTTTGTTTTCGTATTATGGACATGAATATGCTCTCCGATCGAGATATCTTGTGATGCATGACCGATTGGAAACCCGTACTTGATGATGCTGTCGTTTTCTTTGATAGACTGCAATGCAATCTTATGGCCTCTTTTTATATCATTCTTTACTTCAATCGACACGCCGTCCGCATGCAGCCTCTCTCCCTTTTGGATATCCCGCAGAGCAAGAAGGATATTATCTTGCTTATGAATCTTTATAAACGACTTCAACGTACCTCTCCCTCTTGTATGCAGTATTGTTCAAGAGCCCGCTGCATGCCCAGCTCATGAATAAGATTCAAGTAAACAGCGACTCTATCAGTCAGCTTCGGTATCTCATTGAGATCTGCCCCCCACAGCCGCTGTTCGCCTAACACTCTTGATGCAATCCGAAGCATGTCGTCATCCTCCTGACACCAAACCTCTTTGAAAAATTGAAGCACTGCCGGATCATCCTGCAATGTCTCATTATTATGATAAAAATACAGAAGAGCGCTGAAAGAAAACACCAAGCGTTCAGGAAGCTGTCCCTTTTGTTCAGCATATTCCTTAAGAGTCGGCAGGTTTCTCGTTTTGAATTTGGAAACGGAGCTCAATGCAATGCTTTCCAGGTAATGCTTAATATACGGGTTTTTAAAACGGTTCAGCACATCGTCAGCATACTGAGAAAGACCTTCCATTTTTAAAACAGGAAGAATTTCGTCGTCAATCAGCTCTCTTATAAATCGCCCAACTTCCGGATGCTCGACAGCATCCCTAACAGTTTTTAAGCCGTATAATAAAGCCACTGGCGTCATTGCTGTATGAGCGCCATTTAAAATCCTTACTTTTTTAGTCCGGTATGGGGTGAGGTCGCTGACGATCTTTGTATGGAGCCCTGCAGCCGCAAAGGGAAGTTCTTTTCCAATCCAATCAGGCCCCTCGATAACCCATAAATAATATTGCTCTCCCACAACTATCAAATCATCCTGATAGCCAAGATCCGCCGTGATCTCATCAATGCTGTCGACGGGAAAACCCGGAACAATCCGGTCTACTAAACTATTACAAAATGTATTGGCCTCATGAATCCACTGTGTAAATCCTTCCTCCAGCTTCCACAGACCTGCATAATGAAGAACCGTTTCCTTCAGCTTTTCGCCGTTGTTCTCAATCAGTTCACATGGGATTAGGACACACCCTTTTGTCTGATCTCCTTTAAAAGCCTGAAAGCGGAAGTAGAGAAATGCAGTTAATTTCCCAGGGAATGTTTTTTGCGGCCTATCCTCTAAACGATCTTTTTCATCACATACAATCCCAGCCTCAGTGGTGTTGGAGATAATAAACCGAAGCCTTTCGCTTGATGCCAATTCTTTGTATGCTTCATAATCAGAAAACAGGTCAATTCCCCGGCTGATTGAGTTGATAATCATATGCTCGTTTACGGCTTCTCCGTCTTTCATTCCTTGTAAAAAAAGCGTATATAATCCATCTTGCTGATTTAATCGTTTGATTTTTTCTGAGCCTCTTGGCTGGACAACTGCCACGCTCCCATTAAAATCAGTGTGTTGATTCAATTGATCAATCTGCCAATCAACAAATCCCCGAAGAAAGTTTCCTTCTCCGAATTGGAGAATTTTTTCTGGATACCGAGTATAGTGATCGTACACATTTTTATTCAGTTTCTGCATCTTATTGCCTCCCTCTTTTTATGCACACGTTAACATTTTTCTTTATAAAAGAATGCCCGCTGAAAAACGGGGCATCACGTCGTCAATCGTCTGACTGAATCACGCACCATGAATTTTGTGTTTTCCAAGATTTTTTCTGCTTTTGTTTCGGGCTCGCTGATCAGAGACAAGAGTTTTTGCGCACCGAGCACGCTGATTTTCTCCACTGGGCGCTTTACTGTTGTAAGTCTTGGCGTGATGTACTGTGAAAACCCAATATCATCAAACCCGATCACCGAAATATCATCAGGAACGCGCAGGCCCTTTGCGAATATCGCATTCATCGCTCCGATTGCCATGTCATCATTCGAACAAAAAACAGCGGTTGGAGGATTCGGCAGTGCCAGCAGCCTCTCCATCGCTTGAAAGCCGCTTTCCATATCGTACTGTCCTTTGACACTGTATTCATGCTTGATCGGAATATGATGTTGAATCAGTGCAGATAAGTAGCCTTCCTTTCGCTGCTGGGAGGATTTAAAGCCTTCGATCCCCTCGATGATGGCGATGTCTTGATGGCCGGACTGAATGAAGTATTCTACAGCTTCTTGAGAGCCTTCCTTGTCATTGGACAAAATATTCGTGATGGTGCGATCATCAATATCACGATTCAGCACGACAAGCGGAATGTTTTTTTCGCGAATATGGTAAATAAAAGAATTATCAATGTCACTTTGGCTCATTAAAATGATGCCGTCATATCTCATCGGTGTAACGGAGTCATAGTTTTTCAGATCATCAATGCCGCGCACATACAGATTGTAATCCTCACTTATGGCTTGATTGACGCCTTTGATTGTGTCTGCAAAGAAGCTGTGTGAGGTTCCGTTTGTAATGCTTGTAAAGAATAGCCCGATCGTATGCGACTTTTGCATCGCCAGACTTTTCGCATTTACATTTGGTGTATAGTTGAGCTGCTCTGCTAGCTCTAATATCTTTTTCTTCGTATGTTCTTTGATGTAAGGGCTGTTGTTGAGTGCTCTGGAAACGGTTGTGTGGGATACGTTTGCGAGTTTTGCGATATCTTTTATGGTTACCATCTAATTCCCTTCCTTATCATACCGGCTGCGATTATTTACTGTATATTGTATCATCAAATATACCGCCTCTCCCACTATATTTCCAGATTAATAAGACACAGGATTCTCAGCTTCTGTTCCCGCTGGCTTGCCAATGATTGGACGGACAAAACGAATCACAGCAAGTGAAGCGAAGACAGCCAGCCCTCCGGCAAGCAAAAATGCTCCAGAAAACGTGCCTGTTTGGTCAACAATAAATCCGGTTAAAGCCGGGCCGATAATTCCTGCCGTGTTGGCGAGGAAATGCATGAAGCCGCCAACAGAACCGACATTGTTTTGATCAACCACATCTTGAATGACAGCCCAATAGATAGCACCTGTTAAATATAGAAAAAATACTGACAAAGCGACCAGTGTGACAGCGCCCGCAGTCGTTGCCACAAGCCCGGCAAAACCAATCAGGACAGCTGAGGAAAACAAACATGTGACAAGCACAACCTTGCGCGAGAACAGCACACCTTTTCGAGCCGTTTTTTTGTACACATAGTCAGAAACAAATCCCCCCGCAGCCAGCCCGATAAAGCCTAAAATCCACGGGATGACCGTGATGACACTCATCGATTCAACACTTAATCCCCGTTCGTCGACAAGATAGCTCGGAAACCATGTCAAAAAGAAGAAGAGGATGTAGTTGTAAGCGAAAAAAGCGAACGCCGTGAACAGGACCGTTTTTTGCTTCAGATAAAAGGTGAGCGGAATTTTTTCTCCGGGAGACGTTTCTGCTTTTATTGCCGGTGCTTCCTTGATCGTCTCTTGCGGCTTTTCTTTGACAAACTTGAACCAGAGCACTGCCCATATCAATCCAATAATCATAATGAGAACGAAGGATACCTTCCAGCTGAACGCCACTGCGATCATGCCGACTATCGGGCCGGAAATGGCTCCCCCGAGCGGCGTGCCGCTGTTGGTTACACCGATAACGGACGCCCGCTGGGTCGGCGGGAACCAGTTGTTCACCATCTTGTTGATGGTCGCCGAAAGCGGGCCTTCTCCCATTCCGAAGAGAATGCGTATAATCAGCAGACTGACAAAGCCAAAAGCGAGGGCGACTGCTCCGCTAAACAGCGACCAAACAACCATCGCGACAAATAAGGTCAGCTTTGCCCCATAGCGGTCGGATGCCACGCCCCCAAGAAAGTTAAAAATGGCATAACCTATCGAAAAACTGCTGAAAATCAAGCCCATTTGCGTGGCAGACAATGTGAGATCATCCTGAATAAAAGGAGCTGCAATGGAAAGCGCCGAGCGATCCAGGTAATTAATCACCCCTGCCAGGAACAAAAAAAGGATAACGGGAAGCTTATCTTTTGAAAACATCTCAACCTCACCCCTATGTTGGTTCAGTTTCTGTTGCATCGCTTTCGTTACACACCTGAATAAGCCATAAATCCTCCATCGACAGGAACGGTGATCCCAGTGACAAAACCCGAATAGGATTCATCCGCCAGCCAAAGAAGCGTACCGAGCAAATCCTCGGGTTTTCCGAAGCGCTTCATCGGTGTTCCCGCAATAATTTTGTGAGATCGGCTGGTGAACGTTCCGTCTTGGTTGATCAGCAGATCATGATTTTGTTTTGTCAGAAAGAAGCCTGGGGCAATCGCATTGACCCGCAGCCCGGTTTCGGCAAAATGAACAGCCATCCACATCGTAAAATTATTGATGGATGCTTTCGCGGCACTGTATGCCGGAACCTTCGTCATAGGTGAATAAGCACTCATGGAAGAAAGGTTGATGATCGCCGGTGAATCGGCTTTCAGCAGCTCTTTTCCAAACACTTGCGAGGCCAGAAACGCACCGGTGAAATTGGTGGAGAATACAGTTAGAAAGCCCCTCTCATCCATATCAAAAAAGGATTGGCCTTCTCCCGCTTCTTCATATGTCTCCACATCGGTTATCGCGTCAGGATGATTGCCGCCAGCCCCGTTAATTAACAGATCAACAGCGCCAAATTGGCCAAGGATGTCTTCCTTTGCCCGTTCCAGTGACATCCTGTCCAGCACATCCGCAGCAACAGCGCACGCTGTGCCGCCAGCCGCCGTTATCTCCTTCACGACCGCTTGGCCTTTTTCAGCCGTCCGATTCAATATCGCCACCTTCATGCCATGACGGGCTAGCTCCCGTGCCATCGCAGAGCAAAGCACGCCGCTGCCGCCAGTGATGACAGCCGTTTTACCAGTCAGGTTCTCATGCAGTGGGATCATACGCCCACCTCTTTTTTTGCCATTGCTTCATAGGCGTCCCACAGCCCGTTCAAATACATGATGCCAAGTGCCCGATCGTATAAGCCATATCCCGGGCGGCATTGCTCGCCCCAAAGATGGCGCCCATGATCCGGTCTGACATATCCTTCGTAATCCTGCTTATGCAGTTCTTCCATCACGCCTTGAATGTTGATCGAACCATCCTTTGTTAAATGAGATGTTTCAATAAAATCGCCATTCTCATAAATTTTCACATTGCGAATATGTGAAAATGGAGCGATGCCGGCATACGTTTTAGCGATCTCCACCATGTCGTTAGCGGGATTGGCTCCCATTGAACCTGTGCAAAGGGTGATACAATTAGACGGTGAATCTGATATCGCCCGCAGTTTCTTATAGCTTGCCTCTCCTGTGATAATGCGCGGCAGTCCGAAAATCGGCCACGGCGGGTCATCCGGATGAATGGCCATTTGAACACCATAGGCCTCAGCAACAGGAAGAATTTCCTGCAAAAAGAATGATAAATTGTCCCATAGCTTTCCTTCATCGACCGTTCTGTAGGCAGCAAAAAGCTCTTTGATCCGAGCTAATTTTTCGGGATCCCACCCCGGCAGTGTCATGTCAGATGCATCCTCCACCGTCCGAATCAGCTCTTGAGGATCAAGGCTTTCCACCTTGGCCTTTTCAAAAAACAGAGCGGTCGATCCATCTTCTAGCGGCCGGAACATGTCCGTGCGTGTCCAGTCAAAAACCGGCATAAAATTATAGCAGATCACTTTCACGCCAAATCCGGCAAGGTTGCGGATCGTTTGCTTGTAGTTTTCAATATACCGGCCGCGTTCTTCGTTCCCAAGTTTAATTGCTTCGTGAACATTCACGCTTTCTACAACTTCAGCATGAAAACCATAGGATTGAATATATTCGGTCTCGGCTCTGATTTCTTCTTTTTCCCACACGTCGCCGACAGGCTTTTGATGGAGAGCCCAAACGATGCCTTTGACTCCGGGAATTTGCTTCACGTGTTCAAGTGTGACTGTATCGTTGCCTCGTCCATACCATCGGAATGTCATATTCATGCTCGCACCTCCGGATTCAGTCATTTAATCAAACGTGATGACGGCTTTTCGCACCTGATCTGGATGCTCCTTAATAAACTGAAATGCATGATGAACGTCATCAACTGAAAATGTATGGGTCACCAGCCCGTTATGCATTAACCGGCCTCCATTCAAAAGCTCTACCACTTTTGGAAACTGATTGGTCTGCAATCGGGATCCGGTTATCGTGACTTCTTTTTTTGTAATCGGCAGCTGAGAAATCTGAGCCGCTCTTTCATCAAATCCAAGCACAACCACATGTCCCGCCGGTGACACAGCCTCAATTGAAAGTGCAAAAGTCTCCGGCAGGCAAACAGCATCAATGACCACGTTTGCTCCTTCATTCCCAGTCCATTCAAGGACCCGCTCGGCAACATGTTCTGCTTGGACATTTACAACAGCATCGGCGCCGTTTTCTTTCGCAAATGCCAGCCGATCGTTGTTCAAGTCAGTCATCATGACAGCAGCGCCCGCCAGTTTTGCCATTTTCAACACACAGATCCCGATGGGTCCCGCTCCCTGGATCAGGACGGTATCACCTTTTTCCACCTGGCCTCTCCACACTGCCTGGGCGCCTATCGTATAAGGCTCGGCCATGACTGCTTCCTCCCAAGGCAAGTCCTTTGAGACCGCGTGAAGCTGCCTTTCCGGAAGCACAATATATTCCCGCATGCCTCCGTCCTCATGTACGCCAAATACAGAAAGCTTGGCGCAAACATTCGGCCGCCCTTTGCGGCAGGCATAGCACGATCCGCAATAAGAAATCGGCTCAATCACCACATGATCACCGGGTTTTAGGCTCTGTACATTCGCACCAACTGCCTCCACTTGTCCCGTTACCTCGTGTCCGATAACTCTCGGGAGGGTAGCAAGCGGATTCGTTCCATGATAAATGTGCATGTCTGAACCGCAAATGCCGACTCGCTTGACTTTCACGAGCACTTCATCATCCTTTGAAAGAACTGGCTTCTTCACCTCCGCTGTCACCAGATCATACGCTTTTCGCACTTGAATCGCTTTCATTTTACTCACCTGCTTTTTAAGAATTCATACACGCTCCGGGCGATGGAAATTCCGTTTTTCTTATTTCTTTCTTCATGCAGCTGCTCGATCTCGCCGGGCACATACACTCTTTCGAATCCAACAGCCGGCGGTGATTGCTGCAGTTCATCAATCATGGCATCCATCTGCTCTAAAAACGTATCCCAGTCAGTAAAAAAGGCTGGATTGATCGCACAAACGTAATGTCCCAGCTTTCTTTTTTGATCAAGGCCGCTGTACATTTTGGCAATATGAGGGCCAAAAGCCGCGCCCGCCAGCAATCCGGAAAACACATCCACCACAATCGATAGTCCATAGCCTTTCGGGCCGCCGAATGTTGAAAGTGAGACGATCTTGTCAGGATCAGTTACTGCTTCTCCGTTTTCATCGACTCCCCATCCTTCAGGAATTTCTTTGCCCTCTTCACGGGCCTGCAGAATCTTCCCAAAAGCCACTTTGGATGTCGCCATATCTAGGATAAACGGTTTTTTATGCTTAGCCGGAACACCGTAAGCAATCGGATTTGTCCCTAAAAAAGGAGTCCTCCCCCCAAACGGGACAACGATACTGTCTGTATGCGTCATTGCCATTCCGATTAGCTTTTCGTCAGCGGCTTTTTGCACAAAATAGCTTAGCGCTCCGCAATGGCTGCTGTTTACGGCCGTAACCATGCCGACTCCTTTTTTCTTCGCCATGTCAATTGCATGGTCCATCGCCATGTCGCAATTCACATTACCGAAACCATCGTCTCCGTCAAGCACCCCGGTCACAGGTCCCGTTTCTTTAAAAACAGGCTGTGCCCCAGGATTGATCCCTCCCGCTAAAAGCCTGTTCACATAGTGTTCTGTGCGCAGCACGCCATGCGAATGTACATTGCGCAAATCAGCGTGCACGAGAACATCTGCTACTTTTTCAGCATCTCGTTCATTCAAACCGGCACCGGCCAGCTTTTGCCGAACGAGTTCCTTTGCTTCTTCAGCTGCAATTGTTATCGTTTTCAAGCAAGTGCCTCCTTCCTTTTCAGTTTTTTGGGCACTCTCCTAGCGAAACCCCTACAAACACATTTTATTTACAAATTATTTTAAATATTCTCTATATTATATTGTCAGCTCTTTTGATGAAGATCCTGAACGATCTGAGCATGCTGCTGGTCTGTGAGTTTATAAAGAAAGCCGATAATGAACATCGCTAATGCCAAAGCAATGGCCGGATACAGAAGAAGCAGCGCTTTGATGCCAATCAGCGCCTGTGCTGTCTGGACTGCATTCGGCACATAGCCGATAATCCCCAAACCGATCCCCGAGAGAAAGCCAGACAAAGATTGAGCAAGCTTTCTTGAGAAATTGAAAAGTGAATATGTCGTTGCTTCCTTCCGTTCACCGGATTTCCATTCGCCATAGTCGATAATATCGGAGACAAGAGCCCACGTGATGCCATTTGGGATACTGATTCCGATAAAGGCGATACTGGCGAGAATTGTAAACACATAAACGTTAGATGGAAGCATAAAGTTGATCAGATCCGCGGCCACACTGATGCCGAAGCCGATCATTGCCGTTCGTTTCTTTCCAAACATCTTGACGAGCTTTGGTAGGAATACGACGCCCAAAAAGGAAGAACCAATAATGATGAAGTTCATATAAGCCATTAATTCAACATTGCCCAAGTTATATTGTGCGAAATAGACGAGCATGGCGGATTTAATGTTGTATGCGGAAATTGAAAAAATCGTCATCAGGACAAGGGTTAACAGCGGTTTATTTGTAATAAATGTTTTGACGACAGATGAGAGTGTTAATTTTTCTTTGGGTGCTTCCGATATGACAATGCGCTCTTTGCAGTTGCGGTAGCAAATATAAAACCAAAACACACCGAGCGCGGCGAACAAGCCCATGACCACCGGGTAGCCGACCTTCGGATTATCAAACTTGACGAGCAGCGGCATCACGGCCACACTTGTGATAAACAAGGCGCCAAGTGATCCGATTTGGCGGAACGTCGAAATGGAGGTCCGGTCCTCAGAATTTTGAGTCATCGCTGCCCCTAATGAGCCGTACGGAATATTCACAAACGAATAGCCGATGCCCCAAATCATATAGGATGCATATGCATATATCAGTTTTCCGGTCGTTGATACATTGGGAGACAGAAAAATAAGAACAGTAAGCACCGCAAGCACGATGCTGCCGATTAATAGATAAGGCCTGAATTTCCCCCGTTTGCCGATGTTTTTGCGATAATCGATTGATGAGCCGACAATTGGATCTGTTATCGCTGCAAACAGCTTACTGACTAAAAAAATGCCGCCGGCCATCGCAGCGGGGATTCCCGCTACATCAGTGAAATACTTCAATAAATAAATCTGGCCGAGATCAAACATAAAACCGTTGCCAAAATCACCAAAGCCATAGGACATTTTCTCTTTCAATGAAAGCCTTTTTTCCGTTTCGACCGACACAACCTTATTTGCCAGTTCAGTTCGCATGTTCCACCTCTGTGTCTTAAGAATTTTCGGATAGTGATCCGCTCAGCGATACTGAGCGGACACTTTGTTACACGTTTGCTTTCTCTTCTTGAAATTGAAAGTAGTGTTTCGCATTGTCATAGCAAATCCCCTGAACGATGCTTCCCAGAAGCTCCATATCGCGCGGCACTTCGCCGTTTTCCACCCATTCTCCAATCAAATTGCAGACGATCCGCCTGAAATATTCGTGGCGCGTATACGAAAGAAAGCTTCTGGAATCGGTGAGCATGCCGATAAAACGGCTGAAAAGGCCAACATTTGATAACGCTTTCATTTGGTCGAGCATTCCGTCTTTAGTATCGTTAAACCACCAGGCTGTGCCGAATTGTATTTTTCCCGGGGTAATACCGTCCTGAAAACTGTTGATCATGCTGGCGATGACATAGTTATCGTTTGGATTCAGTGAATATAAAATCGTTTTCGGCAGCTGGTTCTTCATCTCAACTGAGTTCAGAAGCTTGTATAAAGGCTTAGCAATTTCTTCATCGTTCATAGAATCATAGCCTGTATCAGGTCCGAGCCTTTTCATCATTTTTGTATTCGTGTTTCTTAAAGCGTTGATATGAAACTGCATCGCCCAATCGAGCTCCGCATACAAACCGCAAAGAAACTGAAGCGTATATGTCTTAAATTTCTTCTCAGCTTCCTCAGAAACCTCTGTTCCTTGTAATCTGTCAGAAAAAATCCGTCCAGCTTCTTCTTTTGTTGTTTCGGCAAATACCATTGAATCTATCGCGTGATCAGAAACTCTGCCGCCGGCTGAGTGGAAGAATCGCACTCGTTTTTCCAACGCCTTTAAAAACTCATCATAGGTTGTAATCGATATGGCGGCGGCATCTTCAAGCGCCTGCACCCACTCAGGAAAGCCTTCACGATTGATCTCAAGTCCTTTATCCGGCCGAAATCCAGGCAGCACGCTGACAGGAAAGTCTTTGTCTTCTCTTAATAATAGATGGTATTCAAGAGAATCAACAGGGTCATCTGTTGTACACACGACCTTTACATTTGATTTCACGATTAAATCCCTTGCCCCGAAGCCTTCCCCTTTGAGCAGTTCATTTGTCCGTTTCCATATAGCCGGCCCGGACTTCTCGTTTAAAATCTCATAAATGCCAAAAAAACGCTGCAATTCTAAGTGAGTCCAGTTGTAGAGCGGATTGCCAATCGCCATCGGCACGGTTTTCGCCCAAGCCATAAATTTCTCCTCATCAGGCGCATCTCCGGTGATGTATGTCTCCTCAATTCCATTGGCTCTCATGATGCGCCATTTATAATGGTCACCATACAACCAGGCTTCCGTGATGTTTTGAAATGTACTATTTTCATAGATTTCTTTCGGACTTAAGTGGCAGTGGTAATCAATAATTGGCATGTCTTTCGCATAATTGTGATAGAGACTGACAGCGGTTTCATTTTTCAATAAAAAGTTTTCGCCCATGAAGGGTTCCATGTCCTCACCGTCTTTCATTCTATTTCAAAATGTTAACGTTAACATTTTGATTTGTATCTATTTTACCTTTATATTCCTCTGGGATCAATCTCTTTTTTGAAAATGAAATGTTAACGCTGTCATAAACATAAAAAAAGACATTGCCAGAAAGCACTCGGTAAGGAACGCTTTTGGCAATGTCAGATTCATTAAAAGGATTAGTAAGCCAGGCTGAAAAGTCCTTTAATGTGTGTTAAATAGCGTACGTTACTTGCTTCTTTCATCAAGGAAGCAGGAAGACCTTTAAGCGGTGTAGAATTAGCACCAATGATGGCAACCGCGTCTTTGCGTCCAAGGCTTGCAAGTGTACCAGAGTTTACTGGCTTGAATGTTTCAAGCGTTTTGCCTTCCAGGTAAGCAAATAGGTTGTAACCGATCAGCTCACCCATTTGCCATGCGATTTGTGCAGTTGGCGGGTATGGACGGCCGTCTGGACCGAAGTAAACTGCGCTGTCTCCAGCAACGAATACATCTTCATGAGATGTAGATTGCAGGAAGTCATTTACAGTCGCGCGTCCGCGGTTCACTTCTAGGCCTGATTCACCGACTAATGGGTTACCTTGTACGCCGCCAGTCCAAACAAATGTGTTGGCAACAACTTTAGATCCGTCTTTCAGATCAATTACGTTTCCTTCTACATTTGTAACAGGAAGACCTGTTAAGAACTCAACGCCGCGTTTTTCAAGGCTTGCAGTCGCACGTTCGATAAGATCATCCGGAAGAACAGGAAGGATTTTCGGACCTGCTTCAACAAGTTTCAATTTGATTTCTTTATGGTCTACGCCGTATTTTTTCGCAAGGTTCGGCATGATGTCAGCAAGCTCACCAACAAGCTCAACGCCTGTTAAGCCGCCGCCGCCGATAAGGATTGTTGCATCTGCTTCATTTTTCGTTTTAGAGTACTCGCGCACACGATCTTCAACATGCTGGAAGACTTTGTTCGCATCAGCAGCAGATTTCAATACCATGCTGTTTTCTTCAAGACCTGGGATGCCGAAGTAAGCCGTTACCGAACCAAGACCTACAACAAGCGCATCGTAAGTTAATGTAGAACCGTCAGCAAGCGCAACTTCTTTTTTATCAACAGAGAAAGAACTTACTTCCGCAATTTTAAGATCAATGTCTTTGCCTTTGAAAAGTTTTTCTAATGGCATTGCAACCGCTTTTTCAGACACGTTGCCTGCAGCAAGGCGGTGTAATTCCGTAATGATTTGGTGAGTAGGGTATTTGTTTACCACTGTCACGCGTGCTTGTTCTTTTGTGTAATGTTTGCGAACTGTTAGAGCAGAAAGAACTCCGCCATAACCAGCGCCTAGAATGACAATATGTTTTGACATCGTATATCCTCCGTCCTTTATATCAATTTGAATCTGAGATTATTTTTGGTTTTCGCGTTCGTTCATGACTTCAAGGTAGCTGTTAGCAAAACGGAACAGCTTTTGAGCTTGAGGATCTTTCAGCATGCGAAGAAGGCCGAAAAGTCCAATTGTTTCGTTGCTTGCTTCCGCGCGGTCTTTTGCTTCGATCGCAGTCGCAGCTACTTCTTTCGCTGTTTCTTTTACAGGCTCGAGAATTTCAGTGATCGCACCGACTGTGTCGCTCTTTAACACTTCGTCAGTCGCTACAGACTGAGCGAAATCATAAGACTTCGTTAAAATATTCACTAACTCAGTCAGCTTCGGAAGCTGGTCAACTAAAACAGTCAATGATTCTTGAACTTCTGGCTTTAATAGCTGATCAATAAGATCTTGCTGGCTTTGGCTGACAGACGCATTTGTTTGATCGATTGTTTCTGGCATATCCAATTCTCCTTTACTATAAGCAGTTTGCTGATTTTTTTGGAAAGGGTAGTGCCTCTCCCTGTCTCACGCTTTTAAGGCATAAGAATAAGGATTGTGAATTCGTGCACAATCATTTACAAAAATAAATGTTTACTACCCAGTTTTTCATCTTGCCATATTCAGTATTATTTTTATCTAAAAATAAACAATTGAATAAGTCAAAATCCTTTACTCTCTCTGAAAATAGCAAACACAAAAAACTCCAATTCGATTACCTTCTATATGATAACACTTTTTGAACAAAATTTGAACGTGAATTGCTTCGATTATGAAATTAATTTATATGGAGCTCATGTCATAACGTTTCTGCGGCACTAGTTATTGACAATCCAGCAATTTCTCCCCTTCACTTTACCCATATTTCCAATAGAGGCTCTCTTTTTCCTGTGATCGGATCATTCGCCGGCAACGCCGCCTGCTTAATCTGTTTGACCGCTTCCTCCCGTTCATTCGGCTCTCCCGTCTTCATATCATACTGAACGCCTCCCGGATAAGCGCCAATGACGGTAAAATCGGAGCTTGCGCTTAGCTTTTTATGGCCGACTCCGGCTGGAATCACGACTGCGTCGCCGGATTTGAAAGGAATGGCAGCCCCTTTTTCTCCCCCAAACTGAATCACAGCCTCTCCCCGAACTGCAATCAGCACTTCATGCGTATTGCTGTGATAATGATGGTATGGAAAAACACTCCCTGACCAGCTGTTTGACCAGCCATGCCGGATGACGATCCTCTGCCAGTCCGGTGTCCTTAAGCGCGTTTTGATACACCACGAGCGGAAAATCAGGATGATTCGGAATCCTGCCGTCATCCGGAAAGAAGTATGTTTGTGTCTCTCTTTCCATCAATTTCACCTCCCTTTTTTGTCTTCCACATATAGTGGTTTATAAAACATGATGTTTTTCTCATGATTCCATTGATCTGCATGATACCGAATAGTATAGTATAAAAAAATAATGCCAGAATGAGGGATATCATGAAAGCTATCGTTATCGGAATATTGGCTTCACTTTTTTTCGCCGTTACCTTTATATTAAACAGAGCGATGGAGTTATCAGGAGGCAGCTGGCTTTGGAGCTCTTCGCTGCGCTTTATTTTTATGGTGCCGTTTTTATGTTTGATTGTCATCATGAGAGGGACATTCACGCCTCTCTTACTAGAGATGAGGAAAAAGCCGTTTTATTGGATCAAATGGAGCTTCGTCGGCTTCGTGCTTTTTTACGCGCCGATTACATTTGCGGCTGCATACGGTCCGGGGTGGCTCATAGCCGGAACCTGGCAAATTACAATTGTAGCCGGGGTGCTCTTATCTCCTTTGTTTTATGTCAAACAAGATATGCCGGGCGGTCCGCAGTTCGTTCGCCAAAAGATTCCCCTGGTTTCACTTGGCACTTCCATGATCATCCTGATTGGAGCGGCTCTGATTCAGCTTCAGCATGCAGAATCGCTTTCTGGGAGGATGCTGCTTTTCAGTGTGCTGCCGGTTGTCATTGCGGCTTTTGCCTATCCGTTAGGAAACAGGAGAATGCTCGAAGAATACGGAGGCCGGCTTGATACATTTCAGCGCGTGCTTGGAATGACATTGGCAAGCCTTCCATTCTGGCTTATATTAGCAGCTTACGGCTGGTGGTCAGACGGCCTTCCAACAGCAAGCCAAACCGTTCAATCCTTTATCGTAGCCGTCAGCTCAGGCATCATTGCGACGGTTTTATTTTTCTGGGCCACTGATATGGTAAGAGACAATCCGCAAAAACTCGCAGCCGTTGAAGCCACTCAATCCGGTGAAGTGATTTTCGCGTTGCTTGGTGAAATTGTTCTGCTGTCAGGCGTTTTCCCATCTCTTTTATCATTTGCCGGTTTGTTCATTATAATAGCGGGGATGATGTTACATACCTTCGCTTCACAGCCGAGAAAACCGAAAAAGAAAGCACAGTCAAATCTGACTGCTTAGCATCTGCAGGAGAATGGGTGAAAGCCTGTTCTCCTTTATTTGTGCTACCAAAAGGAATCTGTTTCACGTTATAGTTAAATATAATGTCAGCCTACTTATATTGAAAGGTGATTATTGTAATGGAAGCAAACGATCAAACACAAAACATACCAGCCATCTCCTTCAGATCAGTCAGAAAAAGCTATAAACAAGATGGACAAACCTATGATGTGCTGCAGGATGTCACCGGAGACATTCAACAGGGCGCAATCGTAGCCGTTTTAGGTCCTTCCGGCTCAGGCAAAAGCACCCTCCTTTCTATGTGTAATTTAATGAGAACGCCTGACAGCGGCGAAGTCAACATATACGGAAAGGAAGTCAGAGAATGGAATGTCAATGAGCTGAGGCGAACGGCAGCCCTCGCGTTTCAATCGGCTCCCGTGCTCGACGGGACAGTGCGTGACAATTTAAGTCTTGTACAAAGGCTGCATCAATCCCAGCTGTACTCTCCTGAAAAGCTGGCTTCGCTTGCAGGGCTGCCGCCAGAGTTGTTAGACAGAAGCGCCAGAGACTTATCGGGCGGGCAGCGGCAAAGACTGTCACTGGCCAGAACGCTCTCAAATCCTTCCTCCATTCTATTGTTGGACGAAATCACATCGGCCTTGGACCCGGTTTCTGCTCTTGAGATTGAAGAACTGATCAAACGTCAGCATCAAGAGAAAAAATGGACAGTCATGTGGGTCACTCATAATATGGAGCAGGCAAAACGAATAGCCGATACCATTTGGTTTATGGCAGATGGCCGGCTGCTTGAAATCGCTGAAACCGACACATTTTTCTCCGCTCCGCAGCATGAAGCAGCGAAAGAATTTTTGAAGGGAGGCACTCGGTAATGGATTACCTTTCTCTCTCTTTAACGATGATCTTTGTTTTGATCGCCTTGTTTTTATCAAAATCCTTTAAAGCCGGTGTAGAAAAAGACATGATCATCGCCACCATCCGGGCCGCGGTGCAGCTGCTTATCATCGGTTATGTTTTGTCGCTGATTTTTCGCGGAGACCACCCTGTTTTTATCCTGCTGATGGTGCTGTTAATGCTCGCGGTGGCGGCGCAAAATGTCATCAAGCGAAAGAAAAATACTATCGGTTCGTTTTGGAGGGTGTTTGCCGCGTTAGCAATCGTAGAAATTGTGACGCAGGGAATTCTGCTGTCTCTTCATATCATTCCGCTTACGGCACGATATGTCATTCCGATCAGCGGGATGGTCATCGGAAATTCGATGGTGCTCTCAAGTTTGTTTCTAAACCGGCTTAACTCAGAAGTCGGCGTTCGCAAAGAAGAAATTCAATTAATATTGTCACTTGGCGGCACACCGAAGCAATCCATACAGCGCATTCTTACCTCAGCGATGAAAATGAGTATGATCCCGACGCTCGAAAGCCAGAAAACACTGGGTCTTGTCCAGCTTCCCGGCATGATGACTGGCCAGATTCTAGCCGGCGCGGACCCGATTCAGGCAGTACGCTTTCAACTCTTAATCGTGTTTACAACGATGGCCTCAGCCGCGCTGACTTGTGTAATCTTAAGCGTGCTGACATACCCATCATTATTCACCGTTCATCAGCAGCTGAAGCAGAATGAATGACAGACAAAAGCCGCTTTCCGAGGGAAAAGCGGCTTTTTGTACTTGTTATTCCTTTTCTTCATAATACTTGGCCAGCTCAACAATCATCGCACCCATCCGCTCAATCTCTGGCGCAAGCAGTCTCGTAATGCCCTCTTCCCGCAGTGCTTCAGCAGTCACTTTTCCGACAGCAGCTGCGATGGCGCGTTCTTCGAATACCTTCTTCACTTCATTGATATAACCTCGCCCCTTGGCAAAATCAAACAGGGAACGAACCTGAATGGCCGTTGTAAAACAAACGGCATCGACCTCATCGTTCATCAGCTCTCGGCATAACTGCTCCACCGTTTCCTCCTCCGGCGGGATGTGCTGATAAGGCAGAATCGGCAGGACAGACGCGCCTTTTTCTTCAAGAAATGCCATGAGAGCCGGCGCTTTTTCGCCATGAAGCTGCACCATGACTGTTTTTCCTGAAAAGTCGTGAGGCTCCAAGGAACGGATTAAGCCTCTTGTTGTCCCGTCTTCATCCGAAGCTTCCGGTGTGATTCCAAGCTTTTTCAGCGCAGACAGCGTTTTGTATCCCCGGCATGCCGCTTTCGCTTGGCGAATGGCCTGCAGAAACTCATCTTTCAGTCCAATTTTCTCTGCCATATCGACAAGAGTCTCCAACCCGATGCCTGTCGTGAAAATGACCCAGTCAGCTTTTTCTTCCGCAAACGTCCGCAAATCCGGCTCCACCTGCTTCTCTGCTAAGTAAACTGTACCTTGGAGAGGCCGGATGACAGGTATTCCGCCCTGTTTTTCAATGATTGTACTAATTTCTTCCGTTTTTCGTGAGCCACCGATTGCCACGCGTTTTCCAAGTAACCCTTTTCCCATACCCGTTTCCTCTCCTCTTTGCATAGGCTTTTTATGTATATAAGCTTAATAAAGCTATTTTGGCGCAAACCAAGGGAGAAATCAAGATAAACCCAACCTCCTAAAATCCATTGAATACGCCGGAAGCTTGCTGTAAGATAAACAGCAGACACGTCTTGTAACGGAGGATCGACATGGAAACAAAAAAAGAAGAATATGAAACAAAAGGCTACGATACATCGATTGTTTACGAATTCAATGAATATCCGGACGCCCGCAGCGGGCGCTGCGACAACTGTGATTACACACTGTTCAAAAGCTCTGTAAAAGGCGGAAAATTTCTTAGAGAATGCCGGAGATGCGGGATGAAAAAAAATATTTAAACAGAAAACCGAAATCAAATTGATTTCGGTTTTTATGTTTTTACTGCGGGACAGCGGATTTTTTCATAAACGCTTCAATCTCAGCTGCCGCACGCTCCGCTCCGCCAGCTTCTTTTACATCCTTTTGCATATTCTTGACGCGGCTGAGCAGCTCTTGATCACTGGATACAGCCTGAACCGCTTCCTGCAGGCTGGAAACAGTCACTTCCTCTTTCGGCAAATAAACGCCAAGGCCTAATTCATCAACCCGATTTGCAGTGAGCTCTTGCTCATACATTTGCGGAATGACGACAAGCGGCACACCTGCGTTCATCGCTTCCATCGTACTGTTCATCCCGCCATGAGAGATGAACAAATCAGCTTTCTCTAACACCTCAAGCTGAGGCACACTTTGGCGAATGGTAAAGTTAGCAGGAATATCCTCCAAGCTTTCTGGATCAATCGTTTTCCCAACCGACATGATTACTTGCCATGAAGAATCCCGAAATGCCTTGATGCACATCTTGTAAAATTCCGGCCATGTGTTAAACGCCGTACCCAAAGAAATCAGCATAAGCGGGCGATCATCCTTGTCAATCAACAGGCTTTCTTTCTCCTTCCGTTCTCCGAGAGAGGGGCCGACAAAACAGAAACGGTCATCGAACGTCTCATGCTGAATCTGAAAAGACTTCGGCATAAAGACAATATTTAATGCTTCCGGCACAGCTAACTGTTCAAATGAAACAGCCGGCAACTTCTCTTGCTCCAAGTAGGCTTTAAATTCAGCCTCTGCTTCTCTTATTTTTTTCAGCATGTCTTCATTTCCTAACTGAAAGGATTCATTTTGGGCATATGACGAACAGAGCTTAATGACCGGAACATTAAGCTTTTCAGCAAACAATTTACCAGCCAGCGCAACAAAGTCATAGATGATCAGATCAGGCTGATCATCCTTATATAACTCCTCAAGCTGCGGCAGAATGCTGAGTGATTCTTTCAAAAGGCTGAGGGGCGCGTCATTCTTTTCCATCATCTCCCTGATTTGCTTAGGATCAATATTCAAGGATGTATGATAGAGCAATGCTTCTCCACCGGCTTGCTGAACAGCGGGCGCAAACTCCTCAGTCGTCGCGTACGTGACACGGTGCCCTTTCTCACAAAGCTTCTCTACTAAAGCAAGCGTAGGATTGACATGTCCGTACGCCGGGATATTGATCATCGAAATATGGTACTTTTTCATGAATCTCCAGTCTCCTTATCTATTATATTTTCACACGGAAGCTCTTTAATCCGTATATCACACTGTTTTCAATCGGAGTGATACTGACGCACTCCATATGAGGAAAAGCAGAAATCAAAGACGTTAACGCGATATTTGCTTCAAGACGGGCAAGCGGGGCCCCAAGGCAAAAATGGATGCCGTGGCCAAACGCAATATGCGGATTGGGATGGCGGCGGATATCAAACATGTGCGGCCTGTCAAACTTCGCTTCATCACGATTTGCCGATGCCACAAACGCCAAAACCATATCACCTTCTTTAATCAGGTGCCCCCCGATCTCCGTATCCCGCTTGGCAATGCGCCTCAAAACCGGGGCCGGCGCTCTGAAACGCAAGGCTTCCTCCACTGCCTGAGGCATCAGTTCAGGATGGCTGCGCAGTTCCTCGTAAACGCCTGGCGTTTCTAATATGCTGTACATCGCATTTGAAATCAGGTTTGTAGTGGTTTCATTTCCGGCCACCAGCAGCAGCGTGCAAAACGGAATCAGCTCTTCACCGGACAGCTTCTCGCCTGTTTCTTCCGCTTCCACTAAAATAGAAATAATATCCTGTTCCGGTTTGTTTCGCTTTTCTTCTATGATGCCGGCAAAAAACGCGGCCAGTTCTTCCTCACACTTATCTCGTTCTTCCAAAAAGGCTTTTTCAGCTTCTTCACTTTTATCCTTCGGTGTACTGACCAGAAGATCAGACCATGCTTTAAACTGTTCCATATGCGCTGAAGGCACTCCCAGCAGCTCAGATATCACAATAACCGGAAGCGGGTATGAAAAATCGTGAACAAGGTCAAACTCACTGCGCCCCTGACATTTTTGAATCAGTTCATCTGTGATTTCTTGAATTCTCGGTTCCCATTGCTTCATCACGCGCGGAGTAAAGGCTTTGTTCACGACTGAACGGATTTTTGTATGCTTCGGCGGGTCCATGTTAATGATGGAATTTCCAATAGAGCTTGTCTGCTGCGGCATGCAACTGGAAAACAACTCTTTATCCCCAACAACTTTTTTGACATCATCATAAAGAAAAACGCTCCACACTTGGTTTTCTTCATCAAAGGAAACAGGCGCATCCTTTCTCATCGATTCATACCATGGAAACGGATGATACGCATCCTGTTTGTTTTTCCCATTGAGCAGCGCTCGCTGCAAGGCTTGCCGGCGGTTTAACACATTCATGTACGGTCACTCCCCTTGAAAGAATTCAGCAATTAATGTTCCACTTCACCTCCCGCTTTCGAAAAAGAGAGGGACTACCACAAATAATTAAATTGATAACAGCAGGCAGGCGATCACGATGTTCGATGCAGGCATCATATATTCCCCCTCGAATTTCGTTCATCTTACCATAATCTTTCAATTTTTTTCTATTCTGCACTGCTGTTTTGGCTCACAACGTGACCTTAGGCATAAGCACGCAAATCCAATATGGATTCAATTGCACCGCTCCGCTCAAAAAACGTCTCTGTTTTCAACCAAATGCACTAACTCCAAAAATGACTTTCCCATTATGTAAAATAATTTGGTTCTATGATTAAATAGAAGGTAAAAGGTGAAGGAGAGAACAACGTGGCAGCACAGACTGATTACAAAAAACAAGTTGTCGGAATCCTACTTTCACTTGCATTCGTACTCTTTGTGTTCTCTTTTTCTGAGAGACATGAAAAACCGCTTGTTGAGGGAAAAAAACAGGAAAACTGGCATACTGTCGTCGACAAAGCCTCCGTCAAAATTTATGGCAGCCGATTAGTTGAAGAAAACAAATTAAAGCAAAAACTCGGCCATAAACAAGCCGATTCTATTTTGACCCTTCTGAAACTCGCCAACGAAAAACACATTACATTATAAAAAAGAAAGAGCCCACAGGCTCTTTCTTTTTTAGTCAAATATCGTTTTCTTGTCCGGATGGCGCAAAAAGTCAAACAGCATGCTAAGCTGTGAGGGTGTGTTTCGTTTGGGAGAAAGCGGCGGGAGGCTGTCTTCCGGAAAAAAAGCGGCATGATTCGTCTCGATCCCTGTTTCCCCCTGCCCGCCCGTCATGCTGCATGCGATGAAGATTTTATAATAGTGATAAGGCTGAGGGGGATGAGAGTGTTTATGGCTGTCTAGCACGGCCAGCAATCGAGACGGCTCTGTATCGTACCCCGACTCTTCTTTGATTTCCTTGACGACGTTTTCAGCTGGCGATAAACCAATCTCGCAAAATCCACCCGGCAGCGACCACAGCTCATCATGCTTCTCCCGGACAAGCAAAATCTGATTCTCTCGGAATACTGCGCCGCGAACATCCGCTTTCGGTGTCGGATAGCCGCTCTCCCCATTCCATAAATCAGTGATAACTTCAATGTCCGTCTGTGAGTAATCCACCATCATTTCTGCACTGAGCTTCATTAGCTCTTCGTACCTCTCCCTGTCGTACACATCCTTGGAAAAAGCAAGCCCAGCCTGTGCAATCGCTTGAATCCGCTGTGCCCGTTCCAGCCATTTGGTTTGCACTTTTATCACTCTCCCCTTCACATTATTTGTCACTATAAAAAAAGCACGCTTCTTCCCTGATGAAAACGTGCTTTTTTTTAATGCTATTTTTCTAATTTTATCAAATAATCTATATTGTATTTTGCGCTTTCTTCAATTCTATCACTTCCAGTATCTATTAAAAAAGGGTTATACACTAATGTGTAATTTTTCTGTTCCCCTTTGGGTATTACATAACTAACTACTCCTGTCACCTTTTTTCCTGACGCCAGATTCCCCCCCAAAAACATTTTTCCTTTATCCTCCAATGAAATGACTGAGCGAACTGATTTATTTTTCTTGTCTTTCAGATCTAATCCTAATCGGTTGTATTCCATTGAACCTTTTCCAACGTATTCTAGGGTCACTTCTATAATTAACCGCTCTTCATTATCTTTTACTGTTTTTGTTTTATCATAGTCTTTTCCACCCAAATCTCCATATTGGCCCTTCTGTTCACGATCCACTTTATTCACCGTGAAATTAATATCATTTACTTTAATTGTTTCTCCTATTTTATGTATTTGATCATCTTTTTTGGTCTTCGGCTCACCGCCTTTTTTCAATTCCTTATCAAGTTCCTTTTCAAGCTCTTCTTGCGATTTTTTCTCTTTCGGTTTTTCCTTCTCTGACGCATCGCTCGATTGGCTGCACGCAGAAAGCGCTAACCCGATCGTCAAGACAAATAATAGTAATAAGACTTTTTTCATGATTGTTCCCCCATCTAAAGTAATCGATTTCTATTATAATCAGATTTTTCCTTTTCTTAACAGGTAAGAAAGTAACGATTATTTCTATCTCATTCATCACAATCTTACTTCTTCCTAGTATTTGAATATTTTTTACTAGTCCATTAGACCTTTTCATCAAAAAACCCGAGCTGGCTGAAGCCGCTCGGGCGGGAGGTCAATCTCGCTTATTCATTCCCCTTTTCTCTCGGGGTTCCTGATGATATTTTTGGTGTTCCGGAGGCTGCGTCGTGCGTTCCAGCTCCTTTGTATCTTGTCCCATTCCTTTTAAAAAGGAAAAGAGCAGTGTAATTGATTTGTTGATTTCCGGGTCTTTTAGCGAGCGGATAATATCAAAATAACCTGTCTTTTCTTCACTGTTTTTCTGCTCTACAGCGCTTGCCACACCCGCATTCACTTTCAAAATGAGAGGCTCCAGCTGCTTCACGTCCAGCATGCCGAGTGTTCCAAACAGAAGAAGCAGATTTTTCAGCGTATTGGCTGTTTCCTCTGTATCTGCCTTTTTCACCAGGATATCAAGAACTTTATCCCCTTGACCAAAAAGGCCGCGGAGCAACGGCAGGACACCGCGCTCGTTCATATGGCCCAGCATATGCAAGGTTTCGAGAATCGCTTCTTTGTGATCAACTAGAGCATCTTCAATTTCCCGCAAATCACGCTTTCGCTGATCCTCTTCTGTTACCTCGATTTTTTGGATTCGTTTAATCGCTTTAGCCATTATGGCCCATCCCCCTTTTCACAGCGTCACCAGGGAAAATATAATCCTTCCGCGCCCATTTCTTATGAACCTGCACACCGATTTGCGGCTGCGGATTGCCGTTGCGGTGGTTGATCTTAGGCAGCGGGCTGATTCCGTCGTGCTTCAAAATTTCCATCTTGGCCGATGTTTCTTTGTAAGCAGGCGTATCGGTATCCTTATCGGCATGGCTGCCTGTTAACAGGTTGATCGCCGCTTCCCCTGAATCGTTCATTGGCAGATATACTTCCTTCCCTTTGACTCGATCAGTAATCAGGCACTTCACTTTGACATTTCCGAAAGGCGATGTGAGTCTGACGAGGGTTCCGTCCTGAATCCCTCGTTCTGCCGCAAGCTCAGGAGAAATTTCTAAGAACACTTCCGGTGTTTTCTCCGAAATCCCTTTTGATTTGTAAGTCAGGTTCCCTTCGTGGAAGTGCTCCAAGAGCCGCCCATTGTTGACATGGATATCATATTCCTCACCGAATTCCTTAGGCTCTGTCCACTGGACAGGGTAGAGAATGGCCTTGCCGTCCGGGAAAGGGAAGCGCTCTGTAAAGAGTAAAGGCGAATCCTTTCCATCAGCGTTTACAGGCCATTGCAGGGAATGATAGCCCTCAAGACGTTTATAGGTGACACCGGCATAAATCGGCGACAGCTTGGCTGCTTCCTCCATAATGTCTGCAGGATGCTCATAGTGCCAACCGGCGCCAAGCTTATTGGCAACCTCCATAATAATCTGCCAATCCAGCTTTGATTCACCCAGCGGTTCAAATACCTGATACAAACGCTGAATCCGGCGTTCTGTGTTTGTAAAGGTTCCTTCTTTTTCAAGGCTTGGGCTCGCAGGAAGAACCACATCAGCAAACTCCGCTGTACGTGAAAGGAAAATGTCCTGCACCACAAAGAAATCAAGCTTTTCATATGCGGCGTGTACATGATTGATGTTGGAATCCACCAAGCCCATTTCTTCACCTTTTACATACATCGCTTTCAGCTGTCCGGAATGTATTTTTTCAATCATTTCGTGGTTGGTCATACCCGGCTTCTTCGGCAGCGGCACGCCCCACGCCTGCTCGTATTTTTGGCGGACTTGTTCGTCCGTCACTTTTTCATAGCCCGGCATTCTGTCAGGCATACTTCCGAAGTCACTTGCTCCCTGCACGTTATTATGACCGCGCAATGGGTAAGAACCTGCTCCCGGTTTTCCGTAGTTTCCTGTCACAAGCAGCAGGTTAGAGATCGCCGTGCTCGTGTCGCTTCCTCCAATGTGCTGTGTCACGCCCATCGCCCACAATGCGCACACACTGTCAGCTTGCCCGATCATCTCTGCCATTTGGATAAGGGTTTCTTGATCAATCCCGGTTTTCTCCTCAGCATATTCAAGTGTGTACGGCGCGATGCTTTTTACATATTCATGCCGTCCGTTCACTCTTTCTCTCAAAAATCGTTCATCGGCCTAGCCGTTTTCTATTAAATATTTGGCGATCGCATTCAGCCAGACGATATCCGATCCGGCACGCGGCTGGACAAATAAATCGGAGCGTTCTGCCATTTCGTGTTTTCTGATATCCGCGACGATCACTTTCTGCCCTCTTAGCTTATGAGCCCGTTTAATGCGAGTGGATAAGACTGGATGCGACTCAGACGTGTTCGAACCGATAATCAAAACAAGGTCCGCTTGCGCGATATCTGTAATTGATCCTGAATCACCGCCATAGCCGACTGTCCGGAACAGGCCGGCAGTCGCAGGAGATTGGCAATAGCGGGAGCAGTTGTCCACATTATTTGTGCCAATGACCCCTCTGGCCAGCTTTTGCATAAGATAGGATTCTTCATTTGTACATTTAGAAGATGTAATAAAAGCGAGAGAATCCGGGCCAAACGCCTCTTTTAATTCAGTGAACTTGCTGGCGATCAGCAATAACGCCTCCTCCCACTCTGCTTCACGGAAATGGTCGCCTTCCCGGATCAGCGGCTTTGTCAGGCGTTCTTCGCTGTTGACGAAATCCCAGCCGAACTTGCCTTTTACACAAGTAGAAATGCCGTTGGCAGGCGCTTCCTCCTGCGGCTCTACTTTCAGAATGTCTCTGCCCTTTGTCCAGACATCAAAGCTGCAGCCGACGCCGCAATACGTGCAGACGGTTTTCGTTTTTTTGATTCGTTCATCACGCATGGCCGATTCCATATCAGAAATGGCGAGAATCGAGCCGTAGCCTGTCTCTACGCCTTTCGTGATCTCGATCATCGGTCGCAGCGTTTCGTTATTGATGCCTGTTAAATATCCGGCTTCCCCTTCCATTCCTTTTTCCATCATCGCGTTGCACGGACAGACCGTTGAACAATGACCGCATGACACACATGACGACTCATTGATCGGCACGTCGTTATCCCAAATGACGCGCGGGCGTTTCCGCTCCCAGTCAATGGTCAGCGTTTCAGTTACCTGAACGTCCTGGCATGCTTCAACACAGCGTCCGCACAATATACATTGATCTGGATCATACCGATAAAACGGATGGGATTCATCCTTATGGTATGGCTTGTGATCAAACGGAATGCTTTGGTGATTGATTTTCATTTCCTTCACCGTATTATGTATTTCGCATCCCCCATTGTTGTAATCGCAAACTGTACAATAAAGCTCATGATTATATAAAATCTTGTCCATCCCGATGACCTGCGCTTTTTTCACGTCAGGTGAGAGCGTATCAATGACATCCCCATCCTTTAATTCAGCGGAGCACGACCTCTTCAGCTCACCATTGATGCTGACGATGCACGTATCACATGTCTCAATCGGCCCTAAGCTTGGATGATAGCAAACTTGCGGCACTTCAATCGAGCTGTTATTCAAAAGCTGCAGCACCGTCTGTTCCTCGGACGCTTCCATTTCAACGCCGTTTATTGTGATTTTTTTCTTGCCAGGCATCTCCATTCCCCTTTCTTGCTTTATATACCGAATTACCTATTTCAGTTCCCTTACAACAACTCAATAAAACATACAAAGCGCACTCACATGTTTCGTTGCAAAAACACGGGGAAACGGAATGGTAGATCAATTAGGAGGGATTAACATGAAAAAGACAATGTCTGCTATTACCGCGGCGGCAGCAGTAACAAGCTGTTTTACCGGCTTTGGGGCTGCGTCCTTTTCAGCACCGGCAAAGGCCGCAGCTCAAACAAACACGCTCTCAGAAAACACGAATCAATCAGCCGCCGAGCTTGTCAAAAACCTCTATAACACCGCCTATAAAGGGGAAATGCCTCAGCAGGCGCAAGGCCTTACCATTAACAAAAGCACAAAAGGGGATGTCCACGCTGCGTTTGGGGAACCGGAAAGACCAGTCGGGGGAGACAATCGCTTTGATTTATATCACTGGAATATGGGACAGCCGGGCTACGGATTTTCCTATCATAAAGACATGACAATTTCAGAAATCCGCTACTTTGGAACCGGTGTGGAACGGCAGCTGAATTTAGGCGGAGTTACGCCGGAAGTACTGCAGAAGCAATTAGGACCAGCAAATCGGGTGTTAACCGTCCCGTTTACCGATGAAATCGATTATGTATATGATACAGGCCACTATGAACTCCATTTTGTAATAGGCACGGATCAGACAGCCGACCATGTAAACCTAAAAGCAAAATAAACACCCTATGCGGCTATTCAGCCGCTTTTTTAGTGGACAAATAAAAGATATATTCCTTACAATACAGGGAGATGAAAAAGAGACGGGGTATCAATTCGCAATGATTCGAAATCGTTGGATATATGCAGTTTTCACCGTACTGATCATTGGGCTGGGGCTTGGATCCAGAGCATTCTCCAGTGTTCTTCCTGATACCCTCAATACTTATCTGGGAGACTCGTTGTGGGCCGCTATGATCTTTACGGGATGCGGATTTCTATTTCGGAAGCTGAAGACAATGATAACGGGCATTATCAGTCTTTCTTTCTGTTTTGTCATTGAATTCAGCCAGCTCTATCATGCCGAATGGATCGACCAGATTAGGGATACTTCTCTTGGCGGGCTTGTACTGGGGTACGGTTTTTTATGGAGCGATATCGAAGCATATACAATCGGAATTGCCGCCTGTGCCGCCATAGAACTGCTGGTTTTGGGAATCAAAAAGCGCCGCTGTATGTGACGCTTTTTTTCATTTGGAAAACAATCCGCACTGAGAAAGAATGGTCTTCGCATCCAAACGCGTGGCCTCGCTTATCGTCATGTGATGTTGATTCATAAATGACTGAACGGCATGATAGCCAACTGCATAACCTGCAAAAGCCGATAAACCAGCAGGCTTAAAGCCTTGATCGTTAGCAATTGGATCACCAAACATATAACGGCTGACTTCCGAAAATCCTTTCACATCCAGCACCTCATTAATCACATCAATGGAATATTGCAAGTCCTCATGATCAAAACGAGTTACCCAAGGGCCCAATCGTTCCGTACCAAACAGCTCTCTGGCGAATGATTCCGCCAATCCTTCAATCACAAGATAATCCCCGACACTTACAGAGCCATGATGAAAATCTATATACGAAAACCGCACATTATGATGAAACTCATGAGCAATAATGGAAGGAATCCTTGGCAGGTTATAACGGTTCGGATCAATCCATACATGAATAAAGCCCGGTATCCCGCCAAACCCGCAGTAGCCTTTTTGCAGCTGAAGTTTATTTGGATCAGCGATATAAAGGCCGAATTTGATCTCCTCTGCATTCACCCGCAGCTGTTCGCGCTCAGCAAAAAATATGCATTGCCGAAGTGCAGACTCAGCTGTCTCTGAAACATGTGATTCTTTCAGTATTTGCAGTGCTTTCTGCCCGCTTTCAGCATCACGGACATCCAAATAGCCCAGCATTTTCGCAGCCATGATCACATCATAGCCGTTTGGCTCCTTCGCTTTCAGCGGAACTTGGATGGCGGTCCACATCTTTTCAAACGGCCTCATCATCGTATACCGAAATTCATCTTCTCTTTTCTGTTCTTTCATTGAAAACAGCTTTTCGTATTGCTCAAAGGTCTTTTCCATGACAAGATTCATCCTGATTCCCTCCTTGTCAAAAACATACGATATGCCGCAGCGTAAGGGTCAACAGCGAAAATTAAGCCATTTTTCACTGTAAAATGATACAAAGCCACCGATAGGTAAGGCATAGGAGGTGGAACCATGGATATCCCTGCTTTATCGGTTGCGATGCATCAAGCATCCCTTGCCCAGAATGTAAATATTGCTTTAACGAAAAAAATGCTGGACACCGCCCAGCAAAATGCCGATCAAACCTTAAAGATGATTCAACATCCGACTCTCGGGCAAACCATTGATGTAAAAGCATAACCTCATACCAGAGGCGGCCAAGAACTCCATCCTCCCGGCCGCCTTTATTGTTCACAAAAAAGCATGCATGTTTTGATTGTTCCTCCATATGATTTTTGTTTGCCATATTAAGGAGGTCATAAATTGAAAAGACTGTTTATGAAGGCTTCATTGGTGTTATTCGCAGTAGTATTTGTTTTTGCCGTCAAAGGTGCACCCGCCAAGGCGGAAACCCATGCCTACGATGGAAAAAGCCCTTATTACAATGATTGTGCGTCCACCGGCTCTACAAAAAAATCCTCAAACTTAGTGAATGCCAGCAATCAAGTCATCGGAGTAGTCGAGCTTAAATTCAGCAGTACATGTAAAACGGCTTGGGCAAAAATCACGATGAATAATACATTGACGTCTGGCTTTGAAGCAAATGCGGAGATTACCCGAAACACGGACGGAAAGAGATATAATTGTGATTCTGCAGGCGGCAATGGAAAAGCGGTGGCCGGCCAAAAGTCTTGCTATACACCGATGGTATATGATTTAGATCCAAGGACTTCTTACGCTTTCGGCAAGTATTCAGGACCAAACTTAAATGTTTGGGCCACCACAGGCTCTTATTAAATAGAAAAAAGGCTGTCCGTACGGACAGCCTTTTTTAATTTATTTCGCTTCTCTTTGTTTTTTAACCTCTTCAAGCTGAGAAACTGTCACCAATTGATAGCCTTGATCGGTGAGCTTTTTTATAATTTCATCGGCCGCATCAGCAGAGGTGCGGTAAATATCGTGAATCAAAATGGTTCTTCCATCTCCCGCCTGATTCATGACACGGTCAACAATTGTTTTTTTGTTACGGTCTTTCCAATCTTCCGGGTCAACATCCCATAACGCAACATCCATTTTCATTTGACTCCGCAGTTCATCATTAATGCCGCCGTATGGGGGTCTTACAAGCGTCGGACGATATCCGCTTATTTTTTCAATGATGTCTTGCGTATCATTGATCTGCTTTAAAGCTTCTTTCACTGAAAGCCTTGTGAGAAGCGGATGGCTCCATGAATGGTTCCCCACCTCATTTCCTTCTTTCAGCATTCTTATTAGCGTTTCCGGATAATATTGAACCCTGCTCCCCAAAACAAAAAACGTGGCATGACCCTTATATTTCTTCAAGGAGTCTAGAATCTGATTTGTTGTCGCAGGATTCGGGCCATCGTCGAAAGTAAGCGCAATGACTTTTTGATTTGGATCAACCGTTTCCTCTTTGGGTAAAGAAATCACTTCATGCTTCGGCTTTTGTTCTTTGATTTTATTTTTATTTTTTGCTTTATCAATATATTGTTCTTTCAGAATGTCTTTCAAAAGACTTTTCTTAATGGCAATCGATTGCTCTCCAAGATAGCCTGCTGCAACCTGATATGTGTCAAAGTAAAGTTCGATATAATCCTCCTTGATGGCAAAGCGGCTGAAATTTTCTACTTTCGGAGCCGTCCCTTCCTTTAACAGCGCATCGTCCGCGGCAATGTCCTTATTCTTTTTCAGCTCGTGATAAGCGATTAACGAAAGCTTATGTATGTAGTCAGCGTCCTCTTTGAAAATATCATCAATGGAAAGAAACGCTTGTTTACTAAAATCATAGTTAAACGTTTTTTTCACGGTTTGCCCGTGTGCCCCGCCGATGTATTTATATTCATTAAATACAATCGCCACTGTCTGTTTGGCATAATGGACAATTTTATAATCAACATTTAATTCGTTGCGTTTTGTCGTATGCTCTTGGTCAACGTCTTTTGTTTCCTTTTGAAATTGACGAACCTCTTTTTCTGCGAATCTTTTTAATGCCGAATCCATTTTTTCATTTTTGAAAACGGGATAGTTAACCGCGTAATTAAAAGTTTTCCCGTCATGCACAAGCGTTGCGATCTCAACATTCCCATATTGAGAATCAGTTCTTACTTTATTCATGACCGTTTCTTTTTTCAATGAATGATTATGGAAAAAGCCGATAAGGCCCACCACACATACAACTGCTATTAATACATGAAACCATTTGATTCTTTTTGCCAACAACAAAAACTCCTTCTTTCGTAGCCATTTCGATTTACTCTTCATCAGTTGAAACTGTATCTATTTAGAAATGTTTTTGTAACATTGTAGTAACATTTATTTCACATTTGTAATACTATGAGATTTAGAAGTTCATGTCAATCCTTTTTAAGGAATTTCATCATAAAAAAAACCGAGTTTCATGAATGTACATACACCCAACTTAAGCATCAAGAATATGGTAAAAGGAATAAAAAAAGCTAGGGAGGTTTTCCTCTTGGATTATCCTTTGAATGAACAGCCATTTGAACAAATTACCCCTTATGATGAAAGACAGCCTTATTATTATCCGCGTCCGAGACGGCCATTTTATCCGCCTTATTATTATCCGTTCTACCCGTTTTATCCGCGCCCGCCTTATTACTACCCGCGCCCGCGCCCGCCTTACTACCCTTGGTACGGTTACGGCGGCGGTTATGGCGGAGGATATGGCGGAGGTTACGGTTACTAGTCGCCGCATATCAAAATGGGGGCAGTCCAGCTCCCCATTTTTTTATTTTAAAAATGACAATATCATGACAAATATAGGAAATAATTGTGATTCCGTATCCCTCTTGTTACGATAACAAAAGCATGCAGTTTTATGGGGAGGCGTCTATTTTTGGAGAATACAAGAGATTCTGCAGCCATATCTGAAACAAAATACATAAAAGCTTCGCACCGGGTAACCATTTACGATTTTATCAAACTTGCAAAGCCCGGCATTATCATATCAAACTCGATAGCAGCCTTCGGCGGGTTTTGGATCGCGTTTGCAAGCGCAGAAAAAACGTTAACCGGCTTGGCTTTTTTGATGACAATGGTAACAGCAATGTTGGGAACCGCGTTTGTGATGGCTTCCGGCACTGTCTATAACAACTATTTTGATCGGCATATGGACGCAAAAATGGCACGCACTCGCAGCAGGGCCTCGGTCACAGGGAAAATGCCGCCAGCCATGATCTTAACATATGGCTCTGTTTTAGGGATCGCAGGCCTTGCCATGCTTTATTCCCTCAATCCATTAACGGCCTATCTCGGACTGGCCGCCTTTATTTTTTATGCGATCATCTATACGGTATGGGTGAAACGAACGTCTGTGTGGAGCACATTTGTCGGGAGCTTCCCAGGAGCTGCGCCGCCATTGATGGGGTATTGTGCCGTAACCGGTGACTTCAGTATGACAGCAGTGCTGTTGTACACGATTATGTTTCTGTGGCAGCCGCCGCATTTTTGGGCGATTGGGATAAGACGCAAAGAGGAATATCGCGCTGCTGGCGTTCCGCTCTTGCCAGTAGTCAAAGGCAATCATGTAACAAAAATAAAAATGATGCAATATATTGCCGTCCTGGTGCCGGTCACGCTATTATTTCCTTTCTCTCTAGGCACCGGCCATATAAGCCCATTTTATTTCTTAGCCGCCTTGGTTCTCGGAGGCATATGGATCAAAAAAAGCATCAAAGGATTCAAAACAGACGATGACGTGAAGTGGGCAAAGGATATGTTTGTCTACTCGCTTATTTATTTTTGCTTGCTGTTCTTCATCATGATGATCGATTCATTTATGATGTTTCTGATCAGATGATGCAAAAAGAGCCACACATTAATGTGACTCTTTTTTGTTTGGAAAAACAGCATCTAATAGAAATGTCATGGCAAAAAACACAGCCATGCAAATCAAAAATCGTATAATCTCACTCAAAATCCAGCTATCAGCTATGCGCATACCATCGCTTTCTCGATAGAATGACTTAAAGGCAATGAGATAAGTCATCAAGATATAAAATATGTCGCATCGTTGCATGTTTTGATTGAAAGAAATCATTGTTTTTTTGCCAGCCAATTGTAAAGCTCAGGCAAACAGATGAAAAGCGTTTCTGTGAAAAAGCAGATCTAATCGAATGCTTCTATACTCTCTCCACAAATAAAAAATGCTAAGAAATACATTTGTTTCTCTAATCTATAAACCCGCACTCTTTTTCCATCATCAGGTATTATAAGCCAAAAACAAACAAAAAAATAGACTTGCGTTTGAGTTGTATGAAAGTGAAAGTGAAATTGCAAGAATAACCCATACGGTGGTAATATATTGTTTGATTTTCCCATATTCATAGATTTGGAGGTCATACAAAAGTGAAGGGAATATTTTTAGTTGTTCAGCTTGGATTTTCTATTATGGTATTTCTGTTTTTAGCTGCTGTTAATTGGTATCAAGGAAGCGAGCTTGTTTCAGATCGATTTGATTGGAACTATACTGCTAAACTCTCAAAACTGCTAAATGGAATTGATGCCGTCAGCAGCCCCAAACAAATTTCACAGCTTGATTTTTTCATCTACTCCGCTAAATACTACCCTGTTATGAGTGCGTTAATGATCATCTCCTTCTTATATGTTCTGGCCGCTCTTTTTTTACTTATATACTCAGTCAAATGCAATAAGCAAGAGATTCATTTGGACTGCTGACCCGGTGAAATTCGTTTTTATAGCCCCTTAACTCTTCAAGATGTTTCTGTGTTTAGTGAGGCAGACCTTAACCTAGGTTTTCGGAACTTCTCGCTCCATTTTACGTATACCTTAATAGGAGGGATCAAACGATGAAAGAATATGAATTCGTAAGAGTTGAGCTGAGTACGATGAGAAGAAGGCCTAAAGAAGACTACCAGCAAATCATCCATGATTATGCGAAAAGAGGCTGGAGATTCGTTCAGATTTTCGCTCCCAGTATAGATGGGTATGGGGCAGCTGCTTATTTTGAAATCATATTTGAAAGGGATGCGGAAAAAGCTTAGTCGATATGACTAAGCTTTTTCGTTCCCCTATATCTGCATCTATACAATTTCTGCAAATGCGGCATCACATGATCTGGCTAAATCTTGTGGCGCCAACTTTAGCTGCATACCGATTTTCCCTGCACTGACAATAATAAAATCAAGCGCTTCTGCAGATGCATCAATATAGGTCGGGAACAATTTTTTCATGCCAATTGGCGAGCAGCCGCCGCGAAGATAGCCAGTTACCGCTAATAGCTCCTTCATTGCAATCATTTCTATTTTCTTTTCCCCTGTCACCTTTGCTGCCTTTTTTACATCTAACTCTTCTGCAACGGGTACAACAAAGACATAATAATGATTTGTTCCTGTTGCTGCAACCAACGTTTTATATACATATTTCAAAGGATAACCGATTTTTTCCGCAACAGAGATGCCATCTACCGGCTGGCCGTCTGTTTTATACCCTAATACCTCATAAGAGATGTTCTGCTGTTCTATCAGACGAACCGCATTTGTTTTTGCCATTTTTTTCGCCATTGTTTTCACCCACTATCAAAATGATGTATATCTAACTTCTTGCAGTAATAAGTAAATTCTATCATCCTAACCTGCATTTTCAAGGTTACTAGCATTGAATCAACGAAAGGACAAATTGATTTCCTTGGACGCCTATAGCCCATTATTAGTCTACATGGAACAAAACAGGAATGAACAAATAACTCCCACATACAATTTGTATGAATGGAAAATAAAGGAGTGGTTGCTTTGTATCATTACTTTTATGGCCCTGCGTTAATTCCTTACTTTTCACATACTCATAACCCTCAAAGAAGTCCAGATTTTTCAGAAAGACAGCGAAGAAGAGAAATCACATTGACTGTAGATGGCTTTGTCCCCCCATCTTCCACCGAAGATCTTGGAGACGGCTTTTATTCTTACGCATGGACGAACCAACAGGTCATCAATCCAGGTGAATACTTAGTTTGTCATCTTGAAGGAAGAGATATCAACGTGATAAATGGTGGGTTCACTCCGCGCGATACTGCTCCATTGTATGCGGTAGCAAGCTTTCCAAGACGAAGAAACCAATGGGTCATTATCATTCATAATCCTGTTCAAACCCAAAGAGCCATATCGCTTTATTTGATTGCGAAAAGGTAGCACAACATGTTATCAGAAACCCTGCATTCAGGAACAGAAAAACGGGTAGGGACACATTAACATCAGCATTTTCCTACCCGTTTTTGGTCTGGGCAAACTCTCCCCTGTCACTCTTTCAATCCCCCTCAATTTTTTCATCTTTCTCTACTGCCAAGGTACCAGAGAAAATTGTTATATGTTATCATTATTCCCTGTAAAAAGAAAAGAGGATTAGATATATGGTTCTCCTTGAAACGAATCGATTACGTTTAAAAACGATTGATATTCCCCTTCTTGACGCCGCGTCTAAACTAGATCATCAGGCTATCAAAGACTTAGGTTATGAAACAAATGGTGAATGGCCAAATTCTGATTTTTTTGAAGCGATACCTTATTTCCGCGAGATTTTAGTCAAAAACAATGGAACAAAAGGATTTGATTCATGGATTATTGTAAAGAAGGACAATTATGAAATTGTTGGGGGAACTGGATTTTTAGGTGACCCAGACGAAAATGGCATGATTGAAATCGGTTTTGCAACAAATAAAAGTCATCGCCGCAAAGGTTATTGTGTGGAAGCCGCCCAAAAACTAATAAACTGGGCATTAAGCCAAGAAACAGTAAACCGGATCACCGCTAGATGCGAACATGATAATCTAGGCTCACAAAAAACCTTGGAGAAGTTAGGGTTTATATTGAATCATAAATCAGCGGATTATAAACATTGGATATATGTTACAAAGTAGAGTCCTTAATTACAAAAGCAGGCACTGCGCCTGCTTTTGTTTGGATTATTTACCTCTGTGCTTCTTTTGGGCTTGTCAAGAAAAGTGTGTAAGTTATTCTAGATATTTCTTCACACGTTCCTTTAGGTGGTCATGAACTAATAGTTGATTCATGACCATAGCCCATTGCTGGATGCGTCCACCATCCCATTTCTTTTCTAATTCTTTTGTTCGTAAAAACAATATTTTTTAATAGGGCATTCTCATGGGGGAATGCTCCTTTTTTCGTGACTTTTCGAAAGCTAGAGTGGATACTTTCAACGGCATTTGTAGTGTACATGATTTTACGAATATTACCACCATAATCGAAAAGTTGTTCCACATGAGAAAAGTTTCGTTTCCATACGTCTACAGCTCCAGGGTACGTAGACCACTGCTTTTCAAAAGATTCAAATGCACTGTGACAAGCCTTAAGGCTTGGAGCTCCATACACTTTCTTTAAGGCAGCAGTAAAAGGCTTGTAGTCTTTACTTGGTATATACTTAATCGAATTTCGAATTAAATGAACAATACATCTCTGTACGGTCACATCAGGAAAAATCGCACGTGCTCCTTCTTCCAGACCACTAACGCCATCCATTGAGAGAAAGAAGATATCTTCTACACCACGAGATTTGATTTCATCAAAAATTTGCATCCATTTATGTTTACTTTCCGTTTCATTCAACCACAAACCTAGAATGTCCTTTTTACCTTCTATGGTATATCCTAGTATTGTGTAAACGGCATACTTCTTCGTTTCATAGTCATTACGAATGGTTGTGTAAAGACAATCGACAAACACAAAAGGGTAACAGTTACTTAAGGGACGATTTTGCCACTCTTCTAAATTAGGAAGTACAGTATCCGTAATGTCGGATACCATTTCATGAGATACAGAAAAGCCATAGATGTCTTCTATCGTGGAAGAAATGTCTCGTTGTGACATTCCTCTGGCATACATCGAAATGACCTTATCCTCTATAGAGGATACATCTCTTTTACGCTTTGGAATCAACTGCGGTTCAAATGAACCATCACGATCACGGGGGACTGCAATTTCAACTTCTCCTGCCGTTGTTTTCACGATCTTTTTGCCATATCCATTTCTTCTATTTCTTGTTTCTTTTTCTCCCTTGTCATTGGATTCATAGCCCAAATGGTGATTCATTTCACCTTTTAGCATTGACTCAAACATGGGACCAAATATGTCTTTTAATGCTTCTTGCATATCTTCTACTGATTTAGGCTGATACTGTTCGATAATCTTGTTAGCTAATTCTACGGAGTTCGGATCTCTTTTCAATTTCCCCACTGAAACCACTCCTTTAGCTTTATACTTATTATTCTATCAAATAAAAAACTGTGTGAGTAAGGAACCGTACGCATTCCTTACTTACACAGTTAATATTACACTCCCCTTCTTTTTCGCTTTTTGCTTTTTGAGCATATACCTTTGCTCTTTTACATGTTCTCGTTGTTCTTTCATTATTTGTTTTTTCTTTTGCTTTCTTGCTTCAAGCTCTAGCTTTATCGCCTCTTGAGCTTTAGAAGCTACTCCGGCGTTTTTCAACTCTTTTGAAACCTGGCGCTGCAATCTTTTTGGATTGATCTTTTTTTGACGTCTGCCTTGTAAACGAACTCCTTCCTGCTCAGCTTGGGCCAACATATTCAGGAGTTGGTTATGAACAAACTCTAATACTTCAGAATCCCTCGGCTCTTTGCCAAAAAGATGACGAAAGGCTCTTAGCTTTCCATTGTTCACAACTTCAACAACGCCTGCCCAAAACTGACCATCGTAGTAAATCGTTAATTTCATAACGATTCCCTCCTCATAAAAGATATTAAAGAATGATGGACATCCCGAGGAGGGGAAGGTTACTGACATTCTCAATCATGCATCCGGACTACCAACCGAATCGTGTTTTTTCATTCTTTACCATATACAGAAAAGAGTGTAACATTTCTTCTCCAACTATTAAACTCTTATTTTATTTAGATCATTGCTGGAGAATAGGCGTCTTCACTCGCAAATTTATTTCTCAAGACCTGCCATGTTACAGATGGGAGACGATACATTCTGCATATCCTTCGAGTTTAAATTCTCCAAGACCGTAAGGCAGCAACATATGATCTCCTTTTTTGAAAGGATAGACATACTCACCAGAGATCATACGGCCCTCCCCTTCAATCACACTGATAAGAAGGAATGGTTTTTGCTGCTTTAAGCTTGCTGATCCTGATAAGTTCCATTTCCCCACCGAAAAGTAAGCGCATTCAACCAATGTCGTTGTAAGCAAATCCTCAATTTGTTCATGGTGAACTGTATGCCGTTCTGGAATAGACGGGACCTCTATCACTTCGATGCTCTTTTTCAGATGAAGCTCGCGCAGCTTGCCTTCTGCATCTTTTCGGTCATAATCATATAATCTGTAGGTTGTGTCTGAATTCTGCTGCGTCTCCAAAGCAAGAATTCCTTTTCCAATCGCATGAACAGTACCGCTTGGCACATAGAAAAAATCCCCCGGCTTTACCTTTACACGGCGCAAGAGCTCATCCCATTCTCCACGCTCTATCATGGTAGTTAGTTCTTCCTTTGTTGTTGCATTGTGGCCATAAATAATCTCGGCATCTTTTTGGCAATCAATAATGTACCAGCATTCTGTTTTTCCAAGCTCACCGTTTTCATGTATGTTGGCATACTCATCATTCGGATGCACCTGAACAGATAAGTCCTGGTCAGCATCTAATATTTTTGTAAGCAGAGGAAAACGGTCCCCTTCAAGCTGTCCGAATAAATGTCTATGATGTTCCCATAATTCGCTGAGCGTGAACCCCTTATACATTCCGTTTTGAACAACGCTTTGACCATTTTGATGCGCGGCAAAAGCCCAGCACTCCCCTGTTCGTTGTGACGGAATGGTATAGCCAAAATCAGCTAAAGCGGTCCCGCCCCAAATTCTTTCTTTGAAAACAGGCTTGAAAAATAACGGTTCAGTCGTCATGAAAATCCCCCGCTTTATTCGATTTCTTCTAGCAGCTTGTATGCTTCTTCTGTTGTTTGCACGGAGAGCAGCCGCTCCCTATAATTGTCATCCATTAGCTTTCGAGATAGCATCTGCAGTATTTTGAGATGCTGGTTTCCCCTGCTCTCTTTCGGTACAGCAATCATAAAGATTAATTTAGCTTCTGATCCATCCAGGCTATTCCAATCAACGCCTGATCGTTTGATCCCAAAGGCAACACTCGGCTCCCTGACCGCCTCAGACTTTCCGTGCGGAATCGCGATATTCATGCCAATCGCCGTTGTTCCCTGTTGTTCACGATTCAAAATGGCTTGTTTAAACCCGCTCTCTGAAAGCAGCGCACCTCTTCGGGACAATTTCTGAATCAATTCATCTATGATGTCATCCCTCGTTTCCCCCGATAAATTTGGTTCAATTAATTCCGGGCTGATTATGTCTGTCAGTTTTTTAAATTCCGACATCTCAGCTTTTTGGCTTTGAATTGGCTGTTTTATTTCATTTGCTGCAGCAGCTTCACTTGGCGCGGAGGTCGGTGCAGTTTCACTGAGCACAGGAGACGCCGTAATATCCTTTTTTAGTACATTGACGAACAGAGCAGTGACAAGAGATCCTGCAATCACAGCAATAAAAAACATCAAGACATGATCAACTGCGCCAAGCACTGCAACGATAGGTCCGCCGTGCGCCACTCTGTCTCCCACATTGCCAATCATGGCTATCACAGAACCTGTCATTGAGCCTGCCATAATACTTGGAATAACGCGCAGAGGGTCCTGCGCCGCAAATGGAATCGCTCCTTCAGTAATGCCGAAAAGACCCATCGTAAATGCCGCTTTCCCCATTTCTCTTTGAGATGCCTCGAATTTTCTTTTTCCTAAAAACGTCGCAATGCCAAGGCCAATCGGGGGGATACAAATGGCGGCAGCAATTGGTCCCATAATTTCATAATTCCCTTCTCCAATCATTGCCGATCCAAACAGAAACGCCACCTTATTTACGGGACCGCCCATATCAAATGAGATCATCGCTCCTAAAATCAATGCCAGAAGGATCGAGCTCGACCCTTTCATCCCCGCCAGCCAAACTGTTAAAGAGGCGAAAATTTGAGCTACAGGCGCGCCTATCAAAAATACAAACGCTAAACCTACAATCAGTGATGCAAACACCGGAATAATAATAATCGGCATAATCGGCTGGATGGCTTTTGGAACTTTTAATTTTTTGATCCAAAGTGCCGCGTATCCGGCCAAAAACCCGGCAATAATCCCCCCGAGGAATCCGGCGCCGCTTGCGCTGTCATAAAAACTTCCAGTCGCCGCAATATAACCGCCGATCATCCCTGGCACAAGCCCCGGTTTATCAGCGATGCTATAGGCGATATAGCCGGCTAAAATCGGAATCATAAATGAAAATGAAGCACTGCCGATCTGTTCAATCGTTTTCCAGAAGGAATCATCCGGAATAACTAAGCCTTTAGGTGTTTTCTCCCCTCCAAGCGTTAATGCAACCGCTATCAATAATCCGCCGACAACAATGAAAGGAACCATAAATGAAACGCCGTTCATTAAATGACGGTAAATTGGATTTTGTTTCTTCTCCTGATGATTACCGGGCTCCGATTTTGTAGCGGAACGATAGACCGGTATATCCCCGTTAAGAGCTTTTTGAATCAATTCTTCCGGTTTGCGGATGCCGTCCTGTACCCCCACAGACAGCAGTTTTTTGCCTATAAACCGGTCTTTGTTTACCGAGCGGTCTGCAGCAATAATGATTGCGTCCGCTTCGCGAATTTCCTCTTCGGTTAGCTTATTTTCGACACCAATTCCCCCCTGGGTCTCAACTTTGATGCTAACGCCCAGTCTGTCAGCAGCTTTTTGCAGATTTTCCGCTGCCATATACGTATGGGCGATTCCATTCGGACAAGATGTAATCGCTAACAGTTTCATAGGAAACCTCCTTTAAAGTGTGAATAATAAGATCTTGTCTCAACTGTATACTGAAATCAGCTCATTAAAATCGCTTTTTTTTACCATAGGTTCCGGTAATAAAGGCATTTTTCCCTATAACAAAAAAAAGCAAGGAATAATCCCTGCTTTAATAATCCAAATGAGATAAAAATGTCATGACATTGGCTTCTTTCGTCAGCTTCTGGACGAAGGCCGGCTGCTCGCTAAGATATGAAAGCTCGCTAAACAGCTGCTTTGTCATGGTTTGATCCTCGTGTTTGACAGCCAGCATAAAAACGAGCGAAACTTTTTCATTTCCCCATTCAAGCGGCTCCTTTAATGTGGCAATCGCGATTGCTGATTGTTTAATAAATTTAGCGTTTGCATGAGGAATGGCAATGCCTGATCCAATATTTGTCGCCGACATTTTTTCCCTCATCACCACATGAACCGCATAGTCCTTATCAACATAGCCTTTCTCAAACAAAGCTGTCGCCAGCTGTTCGATTAACTTGTAGCGGTGCTCTGCCTCCTGCTGCAAAAAAACCAAAAAAGGAGTCGTATTGTTCAGCATCTGAAACGTTTTTTGTTTTTGGCGGTGTGATTCGCCCAGCTGACGTATAAACGCACTTAATTTCTTCTCTTCGCCAGGCTCTAAAAGCGGAGATACAACAATATGGGGAACCGTTATATTCTCCAGCGCAATGGTGGATATGACAAGATCAATATCCTCATGCTTTTTGATATAATCCTTTAAATCGGCCTTTGCAATACAGGCCATTACAGCGATTTGATGACATTTCCGTTCAATTTTTGTCCGCAGCAATTGTGACATCCCAATCCCCATGTGGCAGACGATAATCGCCTTTTTATGTGTCTCGCTGCTGCACTGCATCCGTTCGATCGCTGCCTGAAAATGCAATGTCAAATATGCTGCCTCTTCCTCAGGAATTTGAAGATCAAAAGTATGATTGATGTCTTCCAAAACATCAATGATGAGGTGGAACAAATAAGGGTACATCTTTTTGATGTCATTGAGCATAGGATTTGCTACAGAAAGATCGTAGCTCAGCCGTTGTAGCACAGTATTGAGATGAATGTTCAAACCATTGATCAAATCCTGATCCTTATGAAAATCCATCATTTTCAGCTCTGAAACACGATTGATTAAATGCCCTACAACCTTAGGAAGCACAGCATTTTCAAGGTTCTCTTCTGTCTGCAATGGATAACGAACTTTACCGCCCAATATATGTAATGTTAAGTACACGGCTTCTTCTTCAGGGAAGCGGATTGCAAAAACCGGTTCGAGCCGTTGTAAACAAGCAAATGTCCATTGATATTCTTTCTTCTTTTTTACTGCCGCCATTTCTTTTGGGGACAATGAAATCGGCTGCTTCATTTTGATGCGGCGGACCATTAACAATGTATGCAGCAGCAAACTTTCAAACGTTTCGTCTGTGAAATAGAGGGAATGCTTTTTTTGTAGTGATTTGATTTCTTTCGTCACAAAGTCTACTTCATAATGTAAAAACTTACTTTTAATAAATTGGCTGGTAAACGCTGTATTGTGGATCAAATCAGATATTCTTGCCAATGCCTTTCTTTTATTTCTTTCGTTCCCTTCAACCTTTAATCCAAGCCGCTGCCTAGAAACCAGCGTGAGATCAAAACGCTTCAGCCACTCTTCTACTGCGTATAAATCCTTTTTTATGGAAGATCGATTGACAAAATGCCGAGCAGCAATGTCTTTTGCGGAAACAGGCTTCGGATTCATTAATAAGTCATAAGCAATGTGCAGCATTCTTTCTTCATCGCTCCGCTGCCTAGAAGAAAAATGTTCAGTATGTAATTGTTGGCTTAGCCAGGTCCTTTCTTGTTCTTCTATATATAAATAAACGCCCAACCCTGGTTTTCGAATAAGCTGTGCATGAGAATGCTCATTGAGATAATCCTCGATCACTTTCAAATCATTCCGGATTGTTTTTTCAGAACACTGTACCCTATCTGCGAAATCTTGCACAACTAAATAGTCATCAGGTTCAGATAACAACAGATACAAAATCTCTTTTTGTCTTGTATTTATGTATTCCATCTGTTTTTCTATCCTTCCTGTCAGTATCTACTTGAGCAAATTGATAGTATAAGTATACTACATAAGAAACCGTTTACATTATAAAATAAAATCATAGAGACAAAAGTTTCGTTTTTTACCGAAACATCCGGAAAAATACGATTTTTATGATTTTAAGTTAACTGCTAGAAACGACCTGATTCTGTGATAGTTTCTTTTTTCGTTTTATGTCAGCTTAGTATACGAAATAAAAAACGGACACCAACCAAAGCACAGCGTTCTCTGTCCAGTGATCAGTATCCGCAGACCTTCCATCTCGGGCATTTTTTTACGCCCCGGTTCCACAGTCTACTTTGTATTTACCATCTGATGATTTTTTTGAATAGCATAAGTGAGGCGTTTGTCCAGTTTTATCTTTCCAATCTAGCCAATTCACATAATAAAGATTCCCAGATTCATTGTCACCTTCTTTATGGAGTACTGCAAAGTAGCTTTGGTAGGGATATCCTCTTTTATAAATTTCGTGTCTGATTGCTCCTTTTTCAGAAGCACCTGTAAAAACAACAGGAGATAGAACCGGTAGTGCAATCAATATAACTATAAGTGCTGCCAAAATTGAAAGTATAAATGAGGTTTTCTTTTTCATTTTTTTCTCCAAGCTTTTAAATTCTCCGCATGATATTGTTGGCGGAGTTGGACAACAATCCGCCAACAACTTTCCGATTCTTAGTTTTTGAATGTCTCGTTTGAAGATGCCTTATTAATCATTCACATTGCTTTCCATTAACCATTCTACTTCCGTTAATTCTTGTTTTTGAACGTCTATTGTGTGTTTTTTCCTGAAATGGGTTTTCACAGCTTCTTCGTTTTCCCAAATCTCCCAAAGCATTATTTTACGTTCTGATGGCTCAAGCGGATAAGCATGGAATGTAATACAACCTTCTTCTTTGTTCGTTTCTTCCTCAAGTTTTTTGAATTCCTTCATTATCTCATTAAGGTCTTTATCACTGATGATTTTTAAACATGCCGTTATGTAATGCATCGAAATTCCCCCTCCTATCATTTTATGGCTTTTCATTATAACATTTTGTTGAAAAATAAAAACAACCCCCGACATTAAGGCAGCGATTTAAGGGGTAATAGTAGAGTAATGAATGCGATTGACGGTACTATATTTGGTGTTAAAGACTTAGTCGTGGGGGTATGGGAACCGACGAAGAACTGATTCAAAGACTAGCTAAAAGCAAAATGAGTAACAAGAAGAGTTCCAGTTCATCATCATTTAAAAATAAAGCACTACAGAAAGAGCTGTTAATAGTACTCTTAATTTACAGTTAGATAGAAAAATGGTTAAATTGTGATAAGAACAAGCCTTTATACTCCTATAAAGGAAATGAAGATTTAAGAAGAGAAATAGCCAAGGGAGAAGATACAATTACTGTTTTAACAATTGCTAAAATTTATTGAAAAGGTATCTTTATATTAACTGGCTAGCCAACGAGATGATATCATGATAGACACAAACTTATCTGAACCTGTATTTCATTTTCTAGGAGGTATATTTCATCAAGATATAGAAACTCCAGAGTCAGCACTGGACGAATACTTAGAAGAGATTCCAAAAGAAGAGCAAAAAACTGATATAGTAGCATTAAAAGATTTTACAGTGATTATTTGGATGAAGACAAGAATGATTTTATAGATGAAGCTGCTGACGGAGTGGACATTCTTAGTTACGGAGTATCTCCATTAGTATGGCTCGAACAAGTTATTCAAATAATAGAAAAGAATATTGAAACCTTATAATCCATTAAACCTAGCATAAAAATAGGGCTGATTTTGAATTCACTTCTTAATCAGCAAAAAAATTTTCGTCCTCAATTCGTCCCTATGTAGACACAAAGCTAACAAATATAACTAAATAAAAAACCCTTGTTACGCAAGGGTTTAAGCTATGATTTCGACTGGTCTCAAACCAGGGGCCTCTCCCCCTGTCACAAGGTAGCGATTATATTCTAACATTAAGCTGGCTTGCACATGCCCGCTTAACCCCGAGTAACGCTGTACCACTATACACTTATGGTCTGCTGGATAAGGGAAACATCATTTCATATACCATTAGACATATTACGGATTGCTCAATTTTTATATAACTGTTGGAAACGGTTTTTCCGTCTGCGATAATTAAATAAGAGGTGAAATCAATGAATGGTATAGAGTTTTTAAAGTCCGTGTCTCAACTGGGACAAATAATTTTATTATTCTCCGGCTATGCCCTTTACTGGAGATTAGGTAAAACAAAAAAAGAACGAAAACTTACAAAATACGAAACTTTTCTTAGATTCTTTGTAATGTTCGGGATATTTGCATGGGCACTTTCGTTTCTTGCTTTGCACTTGTGGTAACAATCTTCTGTCGATATTTGACTTATTATGTCTAATTTGTTTAATTCTAAATAAAACTCCCTTTTTCTTGAAAAAATGTATGTTACTATTGAATTGCTTTACCATTTCAAAAAAGGGGGAGTTCACACATGTTGAAAAGATTGTTTTTTCTGGCGTCGATTTTCTTTCTTGCTATTGCCACAATTGCACCAGCAGCTTCAGCAACACAATTGAATCCGGAGGACGGTTTAGATGGCTTAACTGAAGAACAAATTGAAAAATCTGTTGCAGAAGTTGAGTACATCTTTACTAAAATTTTAGTTTTTGACAAAGAGACGGGATATACAGTCAATGAGGACGAGCTTGAAAAAGCTCCTTATCCTCCAGCTCAAAAAGAGGGCATGATTGCTTTCGCTAATTATATGAATAAGGAATATAATTATACCGATGTCAAAATCAATAGTGTTCAAGGATGTTTAGAAGATGCACTTAACTTAAGTAAAGGTGCTTTAAATCAAGTTCAAAAAGCCATTCAAAACGGAGATTGGTTGACTGTTGTAGGATTTCTAGGAACTATAGGTTTAGCAGTTTCCCCACCAGCAGTATTTGCATTCTTCCTACTCTGTGGTGCTCCAGTGGCAAAGATTGCTCCACAAGAAAATTGATAAATGAATTTTAAACCCCTTCTACAACAGAAGGGGTTTAATTTTTTATAATTTCGCTTCAAGTTTCGCTTTAGTCTTAGGTCCATAAATACCGTTAGCTTTTAACCATTCATCAGTTGGAACCGTTTAACCGCGTTTGCGATTTTTGATCCGTAGAATATGAGATTCAATTAAACACCACCATTGCATATATAAAAAAAGATAAAACGGTCGTAGAACATCTTTATACAGAAAGTGTAAATGACAAAAGTTCCATGGAAACAGAAAATTTTAAAAACCTTATGTTTGTTTGGAGAGAAAAGTTCGCCAACAACTCGCGAATTTGATAAACCTGCTTTATTAAAGCAAAGTAAAAAACCCTTGCTGCACAAGGGTTTAAGCTATAATTCCGACTGGGCTCGAACCAGCGATCGCTACCCTGTCAAGGACGAGACACGTATTCTGATTAATATTTATCAATCCTAAATAATTGCCTAAACCCTTGTCACATAAGGGTTCATAGTATTTAGTTTCCTGATTAATATTTGTTGTTACTAAGTGGTTTTTAAAGTTTTTGTGACTCCAATGTGACTCTAAGGTGTTCAAAATACACAGTGAGGCTATAGGTTGTAGATAGATTCACTGGATAATAACACCTTTTCTTTTTTTGTACGGTTTAATAATAAAAAGGGCACTTAAGCTAAATGCCAATCAGTTTTCGGTTCCATTTTTTGATAGATTTCGGTTTTTATTGAACCTTTTATTACAGACAAAACACTTATCCCAGAAATACAAGAGGTAAAAGAGGCCTGAAATGCTGTATATGCTTTTGCTACTACTGCTGCAACAGCTGCTCCTCCAGTTGAAATTGCTCCTGGCATCTCCGTTGCTAGTACTTTAAGAGCAACACCTGTAGCGATGTTCACACAATTTTGCAGTAATTTTCTTGCTTCTTGATCAATTGTGTCTGGATAGCGAACTCGTAAATACACTTTATAAGTACTTGTTCTTTTATAGATACATGGATAGCTAACATTTTTATTGCACATTCTAAATGGATTTGTTGTAGTTGGGCAAGGTACTCTCACACTTTTTGTGCATGTGCTCGCCTTTAACTCAGGAATATTCCCAGCGGAGAAAATTTCCTTTAAAATTTCTCCCCTATAGTCCCTATCATCTAGAAGCAAAAAATTTGTAAAAATAAAACCGTCTTCTTGTGGAGCTAAAATTAAGCTTTGATCACTATTGTAATAAACTGCATCTTGATAATGAATTCCTTGGAATGGCATAATAATTTTTACCCCCCTTGTTTAAGTAGAACATTCCTAAAAAGATTATTCAATTATTTTTCCAATAATTACCTAAAAACTCAAGAAAGAATCTTTAGTAATGCTTTCATTGGTTAATTTGACCTAGATACTGTTATACTTTTATTATTTGTCTTGACTTTTCTTTTGATTTTTTGCTTGATTGGTTGAGACTGTGGACAACGGCTGGGCAAGTTGTCTGCCTGAATTTGCTTGTAAAAAAATAAACAAACTCAGGCAGGCGACTGAAACTTGATTGTATATCCACTTGTGGTATCCGTGTGTTCACCCTATTTGCCGTTGGTTATTCCCCAAACAAGCCTACTGTGTCAAGTGTCCCTAACAGGTTCAACCAACCCAAAATTGGGTTCGTATACTTATGGCTTGTCCTGCATCGTCAGAAACGATACACCCATCCTTCGTCAGCACTTAATGGCAGCTTTCGCCTTTCAGATGCATGTGTAAATAGGGAAACACAGAAGGCATCCTATCCTCATTTATTGCGTCGGCTGAGTCACTACCCTGTCAAGTTTTACGTGTGTTAGCGCATTCCACGGCAGTCTGATCCTTAAAAAAGGCATCACTAAAGACAACACCTTAATTCAGGAGCATAGACTGACTTTATTTAATTGTAAGGAGTCGCATTGCACGCCCCCCTTGATTAAATTGTTGAGTTTAAATACAATGGAAAGGTATCAACCCTTTTACGATTAGGAGAGTGTGCCCGCACTCCCTAATCACCCAAACCAAGCTACAAACTGGATACATATAGCCGGTACAGCTACAAATAATACTCCAAAAGCCACTTTACAGAACCAATCGTTATGTATCTCAGTTTTATTCATCAGCGTCAGCTTCCTCTACGTCATACTCACCAATCCTACATAAATTATCGCTAACTCTAGGGATAACTATTTGTCCTCCGCCCATTTCAAACAACACATGTATATGATTAATTGCCATTTGCAACATTGACTCTAAATTGTCTCTTGCATCCTCTTTACTTTCACCATCTATATTGAAGGAAACAGGAATAGTGATTTCAGTATGTATGTTGAAGCGCTTTGTAGGCGCTCCATTATTACTTGTTTCAATGAAATTAACTTCTTCTGATTTGTTATTCAGGATGAAATGGTGAAAGTGATTAGCTATATCCTCAAAGCGTTCCTCGTTAGTGATTGTCCCTAAGCTCGTTACGTTAGTTCCTACAGTGTGTCGGTTAATTTGCATTGTCAGTATCCCCTTTAGTATGTTTTGTTTTTGTCTAACAACTGAAAGCCTTCTAATGTAATTAGCTCTCGATTATCAATAAGTGCATCCCATAAGGTTGTGTGAAGCAGTTTATCAACTACTGCATTAGTCAGAGTGACAAGACTTTTGTATTGAATATCTTCGGCCAAGAAATCTGAATGAAGCCTATCGTACAGCCCATCCCCTCTTTTTAAGACTTGATATAGATGAACTTGACCATCTTCACCAGCTATTGCGAACTGCTTATAAAAGAGTATTGCGGGTAAATTACCTAAGTCTTTTCTGTGGATGATTATGTGTTTCAATATTATCACCTCTTGTTAATCTCTATTTGTTTAACTCCTTGTGTTGATAATATATCATCATTTGTTTAACGACAAGCGTTAAATCGTCATTATTTTTTGCGTTGGTTTGTGGTATTATTATTTGGAGGTGAATACTTTTGATCAAATTTAAATTAGATAAACTATTAGAAAAACACGATAAATCAATGTATTGGCTTTCTAGAAAAACAGAAATAAGACCAAATACTATTAGTAAATGGGTTAATAATGAGCAACTGAGCGAAGAAGAAAAAGTAAAATCTATAAATGTTGAAGCGTTAGACAGAATTTGCAAAGTGTTAAATTGCAAACTGGAAGATGTTATTGAATTTGTCGAGGATGATCCTAAAGACTCTTAAGCAAAAGTATTGCTTTTATTTTTTAATTCGTTAAACAAAACCATTGAAATATTCGATTGTCGGAATTTCCGACAATCAAAAGTATTGCAATAGCTTTACACTGTACGGAGAGGTGAACGGGATGGAGAACAATATGCTTCAAGCAATATTGGATGAAATAAAGAAAATTGATAACAAAATTGATGGTGTGTCATCTGAATTAAAGTCATTTAAAAAAGAGATGAATTGAATTTAGAGAAGAAACAAAGAAGGAATTCAATCAGATTAACGTTAAATTAGACAGACTTGAGGAAAACCAACCTCAAGATATTACAGCTCATCTTAAACAGCTGTAGAATGTAGATAAGAAGACTGGTGTGAAAAGGACGATTACAATGAAATTTCTAGGTTTAGGACTAATTCTAGCAATAATTGAAGGAGTTATTGGATACTTTTTCAGAGGAAGTGTATCTTATGAAACAGTATTTGGTACAGTATCAATCATTTTAATAGGTATATCCGTTCTAATTTCAGGTTTAGCAGTAAGTGGAGACCGTCAGCGAGCAAATCATCATTCTGAAACAAAAGAACACAGACAGTTTAGAATCAAAAATACTTTAAACCTCATGATCACAGCAATACCCTCTATTGTTGTTCTTATTTTCTTACTCAGCACAAAATAAAAAATCTTAATAAACGAGTGTTTGAACTTGATGAAAGATTGAACAACTGAGTAAAATTGTGAGAAGTATGTTCGAATAATCTACTCTGACCGAGCTCCCACATTTTTCATTTGGTATGTGCTATGCTTTTTACATACCAAATAAAGGGGGCTTTCAATTGACAACTTCTCATGAAATTTCTGTTTCTGTAGGGAATGAATTTAGGCGTTCCAAACACTTTAAATCACGTAGGGAAGCGTGTAAATTCCTTGAAAGTATTAGATTAAAGTTTGAAGATAAAGAGGTATTTCCATGGGATGAGGAATTCCCACGATTCAATGTGTATCTAAAGTATTGTCATAGTCACCTGGGGAAAGTAAGAAAAGGGATAATGGCACCACTTGGTACGCCTCATAGCCATTTCCCTGCAGAATTAGAAAGTGAAATATTGACGTTTATGGAAGAAGAATACCTAAAACGATAAATGAAAAACCCCTTCACAGGGCTTGTCAAGAAAAGTGTGTAAGTTATTCTAGATATTTCTTCACACGTTCCTTTAGGTGGTCATGAACTAATAGTTGATTCATGACCATAGCCCATTGCTGGATGCGTCCACCATCCCATTTCTTTTCTAATTCTTTTGTTCGTAAAAACAATATTTTTAATAGGGCATTCTCATGGGGGAATGCTCCTTTTTTCGTGACTTTTCGAAAGCTAGAGTGGATACTTTCAACGGCATTTGTAGTGTACATGATTTTACGAATATTACCACCATAATCGAAAAGTTGTTCCACATGAGAAAAGTTTCGTTTCCATACGTCTACAGCTCCAGGGTACGTAGACCACTGCTTTTCAAAAGATTCAAATGCACTGTGACAAGCCTTAAGGCTTGGAGCTCCATACACTTTCTTTAAGGCAGCAGTAAAAGGCTTGTAGTCTTTACTTGGTATATACTTAATCGAATTTCGAATTAAATGAACAATACATCTCTGTACGGTCACATCAGGAAAAATCGCACGTGCTCCTTCTTCCAGACCACTAACGCCATCCATTGAGAGAAAGAAGATATCTTCTACACCACGAGATTTGATTTCATCAAAAATTTGCATCCATTTATGTTTACTTTCCGTTTCATTCAACCACAAACCTAGAATGTCCTTTTTACCTTCTATGGTATATCCTAGTATTGTGTAAACGGCATACTTCTTCGTTTCATAGTCATTACGAATGGTTGTGTAAAGACAATCGACAAACACAAAAGGGTAACAGTTACTTAAGGGACGATTTTGCCACTCTTCTAAATTAGGAAGTACAGTATCCGTAATGTCGGATACCATTTCATGAGATACAGAAAAGCCATAGATGTCTTCTATCGTGGAAGAAATGTCTCGTTGTGACATTCCTCTGGCATACATCGAAATGACCTTATCCTCTATAGAGGATACATCTCTTTTACGCTTTGGAATCAACTGCGGTTCAAATGAACCATCACGATCACGGGGGACTGCAATTTCAACTTCTCCTGCCGTTGTTTTCACGATCTTTTTGCCATATCCATTTCTTCTATTTCTTGTTTCTTTTTCTCCCTTGTCATTGGATTCATAGCCCAAATGGTGATTCATTTCACCTTTTAGCATTGACTCAAACATGGGACCAAATATGTCTTTTAATGCTTCTTGCATATCTTCTACTGATTTAGGCTGATACTGTTCGATAATCTTGTTAGCTAATTCTACGGAGTTCGGATCTCTTTTCAATTTCCCCACTGAAACCACTCCTTTAGCTTTATACTTATTATTCTATCAAATAAAAAACTGTGTGAGTAAGGAACCGTACGCATTCCTTACTTACACAGTTAATATTACACTCCCCCTTCACATTTTTGTGAGGGGGTTATTTCGTTCTTATTAATCTTCCCAGTCTTCATCTTCTTCCCAGTTCTCTTTTGCTTCTTCAAGCTCTTCCATAAAAAACTGCAAAAAATTATCTGCAACTGTGTCTCCATAACCAGCTTCGTTTGCCCAAACAATTACTGGACATTCGCCGTTTTCCATCTTATTTGTATCAAGACAATAAGAAAATTCATCTACATACTCTATTACGATAATACCGTCACTTAAATCATAATGAGTTCTATATTCCTCAGTAACTGTAACAACTCTTGCAGAAACTTTGCCATGACCAAGTATATTTACCCCGTAAATTCCACCTGAACCATACTTATTTAAAAACCACTTATAACTCTCGGGAAGTTTTACATTTAAACTGTTTTGTATCTCTTTTATTTTATCTTCACTTATTCCGCCTGTGAAATCATCATCTTCAGCGTTTTCTTTAATAAATTCTTCAATTTCATGATAAGTCATTGTTACATCTCTCCTTTCTCAAATTGGCTCGCTCTCCATTTCCAATATCTTCGTTGGAAGCTTTTATACTGATTTCGCAGCTCTTTGTCATTTCTAAAACTCTCTCCACCTTTTTTCAATCCATGAAGAACTTTTTTATTATTTTGATGCACTGAAGCCGGAATTTCCACCATCGTTCCTGGCTCTTCTTGAATTAAGTGATGCAAGTTGATCTTTGTGCCGTCATTAGCAAAAGGAGCGTCACCTTTTTTCATGAGTTGTAAATTTGTTTTTCCACTTTCAGTATCAACTTTGTTTATATCAATATCTTTCAATGTGTATACTCTACGACTCACATCTTTGGTTTTACCTGAAGCTTTTACCTTCCCTTTAACCTCAAAGGCACCATACTTTTCTTTATTTAACCAAGGGAGATTTATTTCCTTACCTGTAAATGGCTTTCTTGTTTCATCTAATTTCTTAGCAAGCTGAAGCAACCTGTCTTTTGCGCTCACATCATTGATGACATTATAAGGCATGCCGCCTGCTACAACAACATCATCTCGCATGACAAACGGTTTAATTGCTGTTAGTGGATCAGGAGTTTCATCCAGTTTTTTTGACACTTTTTTGACTGTCGCTTTTCCGGCAGTTTTTACTCCTATTTTAGCAACTGAACCAGCACCTTTTAAAGCAAAGATGTTTACTGCTGCACATGTAATCCAATGAGCTGTTGATTCTGCGTCCCCGTTCTTTACGTCTCTAATATAGGAGGTTATTATTGCATCTTTAATTGAATTAAATGTGGAATCATAGTGATAAACTGCGACTGCAGAATTAATAAGCATGTCGACAGGATGATTGTGTGCCATATAGTCTAATGTTTCAGCTGTCATATCATAAAGAGCTGTAACAGTACCTTTGGCTCCAGCCATTAGCTCACGTGTGTTTTCAATCTGTGTGAAATATCTTTGTTGATCTGCTGTTAGATTGTCATAACCAATGGTTTTGGCCATTGAATAGAATTCATCTGCATCAGCAAAGTCGTAATTTTTCAGTCTTTCCTTCAGCTTCTCGATTTCCCGTTCTTTTTCTTCCTTCTTCTTAATCGTCAAATAAGCTTCAGTACGTTTTTCAATATCGTCTTTTTTCTTATGTATGTCACTTTCTCTATACGCTTTGGCATTGTAGTGAATTGGTGTAGCGTTCTTTCCTTTGCCTGTTGACTCCTGCAGCTTTTTAAAATCTTGCTGAATGAATTGTTCGTTAGGCTCTGTTAGTGCATATTCAGTTGTTAAATCATCATCGACTTCTCCAATTTTATTAATTGTTTTTTCGCGTTTCTTATCTGCACTTGCAAGTTCATCTTTAAAGTTTTCTGTTGAAAACAAATCAAGTGGTAGGATATCGTCAATATCGTTCAGAATGTCCTTCATTGCCTTCTTCTGTTCGGACATAATAGCCTTTGATTTTTTATAAGCATTAGCTAGTTCATGCTCTAAGAAAGACTCCTCGACGTATGCATCTGACAAGCTGGCTTCCTCTATAACTCCAGAGATACTTGTAAGGAAAGCAATTTTCATGTCAATCAGATCGATCCATTGGTCTGTAACGCCGACATGATCATGATAAAATGCTTTAATGTTGTCTGCGCCCTTACCTGAAAACTCGCTGTCCTCCAGGTTTGCTACGTCTTTAAATGCTTTTCTGAGCCTAACCATTTGTGATCTGAATTCCTTGTACTCTTTTGCACGTTTATCCGCTTCAGAAAGTAATGACTTTGCTTCAAATACCTTCATACCATTCTCCTTTTTCTGACACTCAATACTCAAAATTTTACCATAGTTTAGGAGAGTTAACGGGTTTAAGATCGGACAAATACCAGAAATCCTCCAATCGAAATAGTTATTTATACTCAATACATTGTTTAGAAAAGGACATTTCCTTATAATCGATATACAAGACCTAGGCAATCTGTTCTTTCGTATCTTGAAAATTAGGCATATTATCCCTTGAGTTTAATTGCGTCATCACGAAAGCAGAATTGCGCTATGTCGAAAATTTTTTCTATATATTACATTTAATGTTAAAGTTGTGTTAACATTTGTTTGATAATTTAGAATTTTGACAGAAAGAGGGGTTTATTATGAGTAAACTTGCTTCTGAATATGTTGCTAATTTCTTAAATGAATGGTATATGGCCATAAAACAGCAGAATGTTGAGGCTGCTGAAAAATATTTTAAAGAAGTCAAATCTTTATTTGATGACATGGAAGAAGACCAGGAAGTATTGATGTATTACTCTCTACTTGAAGAGAGGCATAAAATGATGATGTATCAAGTAAAAGGGACAGACTTTCCAAAGCATTCATACTTCAACAAAAGACATGCAAGAGAAATTCAAAAAACAGATAACATGATTGAGTACTACTTCTTTTTGTTTGAAGCGTTATACGAATCCTACAATCGAAATTTTGAGAATGCCATAAGCTTATTTAAAATCGCAGAGAAAAAGCTATCGATCATTCCCGATGAAATTGAAGCTGCTGAATTTTATTCTAAAGTTGCGTCAATGTACATGATGCTCCGGCAAAGTATTGTTTCATTAAATTATATAAACAACGCACTCAACATTTATAAAGGGAATGAAAATTATAAAAGGAAGTATGCAACTGCCCTTATGGTTGTCGGAACTAACTATACAGATCTAGGCCAATTTGATAAAGCTGAAGAAGCTTATTTCCAAGCCATTAGAATTTCAAAAGAGCTTGATGATAAATTTTTCGAAGCGCAAATTCACCACAATTTAAGTATTACATACTCAGCAGCAAACAGATCCCAAGACTGTCTCAACGCACTGAGAAAAGCCATAAGAAATAAAGAGTGGCGACAATCAGTTTATTACATTAACTCTCTTTACATGGCTACCAAAGAGTTATTCCTCATGGATCAAAAAGATAAAGCTGTATATTATTACAAAAAAGGACAGGAAAATTTAACCCAGAAAGAGAATAAAGTGTATGAGGCTAAAATAAACATCATTTATGCACTTCTTCAAGATAATCAAAACGAAACCATTGAGCAATGTTGGAGTTACATTCATTTCCTTCAAGAAAAGAATGACTTAGACAGTGTTCTTGATCTTTCCTTGATTATCTCTCAGTACTGCGAGGAGAAAGAATGTTATAAGGATGCTCTTGAATTTTCTAAGCGAGCTATTTTAGCCGAAAAGAAAATGAGGCAGTTGGAGGGAATAGGATGAAAAGATTAATACTTCGTGTGTCTGTTACAGCTATTATCTTAAGTGGGTTAGCTGCTGGTGCTAGTTTGTTTACTCAGTCAGACATTCAATTTAGTGAAAAACCAGTCGGAACTGATATCCAGATTGCAGAAAGACCAGTTGGAACTTAATAAAAAGTGAGGGGCATAAGATGACAAAAGGCGTTAAAATAACCTTGTGGAGCATCCTAGCCGTATTTATCGTGTTAGCAATAATAGGAGTTGTAGCTTATTATCAGACCCCATCAGCGTAAAAAAGCAGACCTCTAAAGAACAGCCCTATAATGGGCTTTTTTGTATTAGATAAGAACTTAGACTACTAAGTGGGGAGGTGAAAAAGATGAGCAAAGAAATAAATACAAAAGAGCTTGATGAGGAACTAAAAAGAGTTCTTAAAATGTTTGATGATGTATTAGAGATTTATGAACAGTATGAAGGCGAACCTAATATTAAACCTGGCGTACCTTGCCCTTCATGTCAAAGAAAATCGACTAATTATGTCTGTAATTGGCTTGGCAATAAACATGTACATTTTATTTGCGAGTGTGGCTATCGAATTCATCAATAAAAGCTCTTAATCCAAAAAAATGCTACTCCTTCATAGGGAGTAGCAATTATATATAATCCATAGTTAGATAACTTTTATGTAGGAAAACTTATTCAAATTCAATCTCGGTTAAACCTTTTTTTACGGCTTCTTTAGTTTTTTCAAAAAATTTTAATGAATCTGCGCCTCTAACGATTTCTTCATCGCATTCTGAGCACTTGTAGACCGGCACATTCTTCACCGTCACAAAAGAATTACCAAAACGGCCAATTTTGTTAAAGTAGCTAAGAGATGCTTTTTCACCACATTCACATAACATTTTAGCAGGTCTAATACTACCACCAACTTTACTTGCAGATACAGTTAGTGTCGCCATATTTTCCCCTCCCTAATCGGGTCTTTACATAATAGTACCATCATAAAATGGTTACTACAAGAACAGAGTCCTCTGAATCCTTTATAACCACAACAGATAATTTACCTTTATCCTTATTTCGTTTATACCCTAGAATTGTAAAAGTAAACGTTGGCTTGGTTTTCTTAGTTTTGGGATTAAATTTTAATTTAGCTTTCTCTACATCAAATGCTTCTTTAACAGCACTTACTATTTCTTTCCTAATTTCATCATTGTCCTCATGATACCAACCTCTATCTTTTAATAAACTTGGGTTGTTCATGTGATCAAATTGTACATGACCAGAAAGATTTATTAATCCGTCAGCAAAAGGGTTTTCAGAATTTCCTACTATATTCAAAATCTCGTCTAAAATAGCCTCTACCTGTTCATGAGTTAATGTTTTAATATCTACACCATTTTTTTCAACAGAGGAAGATGTTCTTTTTAACACTTCACTCTTCACTTGGTTGAATTGTTCTTCGGTAAGACTAATTATGTCTTCTGTTTCAATAACATAGCTAACCCCATCTTTAGTTTGAACAATTTGGGGTACAAAGACTTCATCAATCGTTACAAAATCAAACTCATCAGTTCTTTCAGTTGGCAAGTAACTCCCCCCCAGAGGACATTAATTGCCTATAATTCTACATTATTCCTTATTAATTTACAATAAAAACAAGTTTTGTAGTCAAATTGAATTTGCATCATTAGGTGGCAAACGTATTACATGTACAGATTTTGAACAAAAAATGATCGGAGAAAACGATTCGCAACGTTCTCTCCAAAATGTATTAATTCATATTAAAATTAAGTCCAGAATTTCTAAGCCCATTTGCTAATTGTTTATAAACTAAGCTTGCTGTTTCTTTTGCATTGTTGGCTTCAGTGATTGTAAATTGGAGTTTTACATCATTATTAACCGTTGAGTTTTCAGTGTTATTGTTCACTATGGAATTTGGAACATTCGTCTTTACATTTGCATTTAGGTTTGGCAATCCAAGTTTCCCAGCTGCAAACGATACAGAACTTAGAATATCTTTGTACTTGCTTAGGTCAGGTTTAACTTGCTTTTCAGCGTCTAAATCAATTTTAGACAACTTACGTACTTCTTTTACAGCTTGAAGCATGTTCTCAGTATCTGTCTTATTTAAGATCAGTTCTTTGTCATGCAGGAATGCAAGCTTGCCAGCACCTAAGCCTGTTCCTGTGTATCCGCCTGTATCAAATGACGATACTTTTTTAACGGTTGTGTTCCCTTACTACTGCGGAGAGTGCATTTGAAGCCTCTTTTAGCTTATCAACAAGGTTGTTTGAAATACTCTTACCGATAGACTCCATATTACTGTTAATAAACTTTGAAAACTCGTTCAAATTGCTTGGTGATATCAGTTATCTTTCCATTCATAAGTTTGTCTTCAATCTTCTTAAATGCTCTTTCGTCATTTCGTTAAAATGTCGTACTTATCATTTATGGCGTCCTGATCTTTTTCAAGCTGATCTTGTAGAGCTTCTTTCCATTTTGTATTGCTGCGGTCTTTAATGAATTCATCTAATGCTTCCTGCTGTTCTTGAAGCTGTTTCTCCAGGTCTTTGACTTGAGCTTTCGCTTCATCAGAATCATCCATTGAAAGCTTATTAATTTTATCTTTGGTTTCCTGGATGGCTTGATTCTTCTCTTTTAATTCCTTCTGATACTTAGCTTCGGCATCTTCTTTGTCGATTTCATCAATCTTATCTTGTGTCGCTTTCCAGTAATCAAACTACATTCGATAGATATGGCCATGCAACAATAAAATTAGCTGATAAGACAGCTGAATTTCCCAACAATTTTGATGCTATACAGGTTAATGAATTCGAAGCCAAAAATCAAGTTTGCCAACAACTCCGAATTTGATAAACCGCCTTTATTAAAGCAAAGTAAAAAACCCTTGCTACGCAAGGGTTTAAGCTATGATTCCGACTGGGCTCGAACCAGCGACCTCTACCCTGTCAAGGTAGCCGCAAGTGATCCGATAAGTCAATCGGTAAGTCAAACGTTGGTATATCAGCGTTAAGTCATCGTTAAGTCAAACAGTTTTTATTTCGATATTACGAACTATAGCGTATAGCACCGCCACCGCGCAAGTCCACGTACCGTAACCCGCAATATTATTCAAACGCCTTTCTGAAACGTTCCATAAGCGATCCGCCACGGTTTAAGCGCACCTTAACTGTCCAAGCCGCCTTCCTAAACCCAGCGTATAGGTAGTCGTCGAAACGTCTAATTTCGTGCGATTTCGCTTTCATAATCGTTGCGTGCCACGCTTCTACGAATGGCGCCGCATGATCTTCGAGTCTGATCGTTCTGTCTACACTTGCTTTAGCGCGCAAAAGAATTCCGTAATATTTATAAATTTTATCTGCGTCAAAGTAGCGAGCCATTGCGTTATAGATTTCGTTAGGCAGCGCGCCTTTTAACGCTTCAGCCAGTACAGTCGCCGTATCTAATACGTTATTTTTGTTTTTAGAACGCTTAATTAAATCCGATGGTTCGTTTTCGGCGCTTCAACTGTTGGCTCCGTAGGCTTCTCGGCTTGTCAGCGATTGGACATTGTCGATTGGTCATCCTCGGCTTCACTAGCGTTATTAACCGGCAGGATCACGATGATGTTCGCGCCTTTTCCTCCGTTAATCTTCCGCGTAGTAGCAACCTTCTTTACGATGCCGAGCCCCGCTAATTTATTCAGCGCCCGGCGATCCGTATCGTTAAGCTCGTATGTATTGCGTTTGATATGTTCGTAAACAGATTCGTTAAGTTGATCCGTCGAGTCGAACGTTTGGTGTTCCGCTAAGTAATGCATAACAATTCCGCCTTTACGTATATTTGTTAATACGTCTTTTACTCATACGCGAATTAATCGTCAATAACAAATTACGCTTTTGCGAAAATGAAGTTTTGTACTATAATTAAATAAAACGAATGGAGGCGTAGTAGTGAGACGAGTAGTTCTTCGAATTGACATGCTAATGGATCGATATGGACTAAACCAAGGGGAATTCGCCGAAAAAGTCGGTATCAGACCTGCAGCGATTTCACAACTTTCTCGAAATCACGTGGTCCGTATTTCAATCGATCATTTAGAGCGAATTGTAAATACATTTGAGATCGATGATATTCGGGAAATTATCGAAATAGAGAATATTAGGTAATGCGACTAACACCTACCTATGAATTTAATATATAATGGAATTAATAAATTATTAAGGAGAGTTTTATGAACCACAATTTTATACTTATTGATTTCTTAGACGAAGTTAGATCCGGAATGGCTCTTGCAACTGAAAGACGCGCCAATATGGTCGCTACTGAAAGAGGGGCTGTATCATTTCTTACTCTTAATTTTCAAAATAATCATGCGCATATAATCTCGAAGATGAAAAAAAGACAGAGGCTTGCGGAGAATATTGAGGTATACAATTTTCACGAGCACTTCTACAACCTCCCTGGGCACCTTTCCGATAACGTTAGTTCTCCAGAGGTTGAGTTGTTCGAGGATGGCTTCTCCCACTATATAGACGACGATCGTCCTAATACAAACGGCTACAGATACTATGATAAAGAAGGCAACTACGTAAAGTACAAGCTGTTCGACGAAAAAATGAGACTTAAGTTCATTGATTACCGTGACCTTAATCTTCAACGTACTCATAGAGTTGAATATGATCTTAATGGCAGAAAAAGACGTGAGATTATATATAATCTTCAGAACAACAAGCCCGCGTTTGAAAAATACTATGACATTAATGGAAATTGTTATTTATCTGTTTGGGTAAACTCTTCAGGGAAACGAACAAAGTGTGTTCTTCATGCTGGAATTAACAAGGCATTCAATCATATAACTGATGCACACGTCTATTGGGTTGAGTCTATCCTAAAGGATTACACGAATCCGTTTTTAATGCTGGATGAATTAGGTTTATTAGATGTTTTCCGCAAGGTAGGAAACGATTGTCACAAAATTGTAACACTACATAATACACATCTTGATAAACCGCACGTTAAAGGGTCTCCATACAGACGCGTGTACAAAGAGATATTTGACCACAAAGACGAATTCGATGCGATTGTTTTCTTAACTGAAGAGCAAAAAAGAGATGTTGAGGAAGATTACGGAACGGATGAGCGATTTGTTGTAATTCCTCATGCTGTTACTCTAGATAAAGGCGCGATATTAGATAAGTCTATTGAACGAAACCCTAAATCGGCCATAACACTAGCTCGCTTGGAGGACAGTAAAAATATTGCGGACGGAATTCGTGCTTTCCGTATTGTGGTCGACGAAATTAAAGACGCCGAGTATCATATCTTTGGTTATGGAAAAGAGAAGGAAAATTTACAAGCGTTGATAAAGGATCTGCATTTAGAAAATAACGTTCATATACATGGGTTTACTCATAACGTTAATAGAGAAATTCAAAAACACGGGCTGTCTATTATGACATCTCGATTCGAAGGATTCTGCTTAGTAATTATGGAAAGTCTAGCCAATCAAACGCCCGTAGTGAGTTACAGAACGAAGTACGGTCCGGAAACACTCATTAGAGATGGGAAAGATGGGTACTTAGTAGAATATAATAACTATGAAGAAGCTGCAGAAAAAGTGATCGAATTAATGAAAGACAGTAAGCTGCAGAAAAAGTTTGCCAAAAATTCGTTAGATGTATACAAACGATTTAGTTATGCTCGCTATAAGAAGAACTGGCTCGACTTATTTAAACAGCTTTCGAAATAAGAACGCATAAGGGAGTTTTCATCATAAAGATGAAATGGTGTATGTAGCCGCTGAGAAGATCGGCGAGAATGAAGTATATTAAAAGAAAAAAGCTCTACCCAATAGGGACTGACCCCCGTTTTTGAGACAGGGATCAAAACACCTTTTAAAGCCAATTGCCGATAGCTTATCGGTGATTGGTTGTTTAGTTTGGTTTGAATACGAATATTGTTATAATAATGAATGTACTCTATGACAGTGCGTTCTACGATGGCGGTCGTAGTTCGATCAATGCTGTTAAGATAGAACGTTTCAGACTTTACTGAGGAATGAAACGATTCGATGGAGGCATTATCAGCGAGCTTCTCTTTGCGGGACATGCTTATGGTAATGCCTTTTGTTTTAACAGCTTTTTGATACTCGTAAGATGTATACACAGAACCTTGGTCACTATGTAACACGCAGTTCTCAGGCAGTGTTGGCAGTTGATCAAGTGTGTGTAAGACAAAGTCTGTGTCCTGCTTATCTCCAATCGTAAAAGCAATCACTTCTCCATTATATACATCCAATATACTGGAAAGGTACAATTGTTTCTGTCCATAAGGCAAATACGTGATGTCTGTTACTAGTTTTTCAAGAGGATGATCAGATTGAAAGTTCCTATCTAATATATTGTCGACCACGGCATATGGCTGCCCATTCTTCTTGCGCTTTTTCACCTTAACCCGGCACTGCCACTGATTTTTCTGCATAATACGCTGAACCGTTTTATGGTTAATACACATTCTCTTTTTTAATATAGCTGTGATTTTTCGATATCCATATCGATACTGGTGCTCTCGGCACAACGTGCCGATTTGTTTTTCTAAATGGCGCTTGGGATGATCTTTCTTCAGATTCTTCTTCCAACGATAATAAGACGAGCGAGAGATACCTAAATGAATACAGATATCCTGCACGGTCATTGTGCTGTGCAATTCTTCTACAAGTTCGACTGACGTTTGGCTATCAACTTCCTTTCCAATTCGTTGTACTTTTTTAACACTTCATTCTGTTGTCTCAGATATCGATTCTCTGCCTGCAGTTTCTCTAATTCGGAAGAATACTCCGGACCTTTTCCATAAGTGTATTGCTTACCAACAGGCTGTTCAAATCGATGTGTATCACCAGCCTTATACCATCTGACCCATGTCTTAATCTGCGTATTATTTTTGATATTCAACTCCTGCATGATCTCTTTCATAGGTACGCCTGCCAATCTCATTTCTACAGCCTTCTGTTTCACTTCAACCGGATAACTCACTCTTGTCCCCATAGAAAAAACACCTCCAAGTCTAATTTCGGATAACAATCATCCGTATTCAATTCTTGAAGGTGTTTTTATTTGTCTCATCTTATGGGGTCAGTCCCAATAAGGCTAGGGCTTTTATTTTTTCCGCATCCAATCTATCGCTATATTCTGCTTACACTTACGGCAAGTTACGTTATGTTCTCCATACATGACAAAGTTGTTCTTAAATTCACATTGCGGACATTCTAAGCGCTTACCACCAACGAAGTCTCCTAAAAGAAGAAATACGCTAATGGCGCCGAGGCCAGGCAAGATGCCGATAATTGTGACGATCAAAATAACACTCAACAATAAAAGTGCAACCGAGCATCCCCATAATTGAACGTGGAACCCACCGTCCCGAACCACTTAATAAAATGCTATATTTTATATGGACCAATGGAACATGAATGGGTACCATGTACCTGACCCTGTATTAGGATTCCTGGTATTAATAATTTTGACTCTGCCATTTGGCTGAACTTGCCAGTTACACTGGTATCCTGAACTGGTAACCTGCACCATCTGTATGTTACGATCAGGAGCTAATTCCTTAGGAAACTCAAGGTATTCTGTATTAAGGTTGGATACATTTTTTAGTGCTCCATTTAGCTCTACCAGATTGCCGATTCTTCTTATTCTTGGCACAGTGTCAGCGCCATATGTCTTACACCCGTTTAACAGAGTTACGTTTAAGTAGCCAGTATCTACTTTATAGATTGGGATTTCTGTTTCTAACGCAACGCCTCTAGGGGAATTATGAACAAAAATAAAGCATTCTCCGTCAATGATCTGAGCTAAGGATAGTCTCCCTTTGTACTTGCATCCGCCCTCGTTTTCGTAGTCATAGTTAACTGCATCTGGTAGCCGTCCGGGGAATTTACTATTGACAGCTTTTGCAAGACTACTTTTAGTATAGATGAAGGAATTTACTAATTGTCCTGCTGTGTTGTATACAGTGATGGCAGGTTTTCCTTTTTGAGCACCTTGCGTTATGAAGATATAACCATTGTTCACAACAATACCCTGAGATTTTTCAGTTAATCTGCCATAGTTCTCTGTCCTAATACTATTAACCAGTACAGGGTTTCCTGCTTTTACACTCTCCCAAGTGTAAATGTATATATTTTTAATAGTGTCAGTCCATACATCAGATGTGACAAAGTAATCCCCATCAACGTCAGATTTTGCTTTTCCTTTAATAGGAAAGGTGCTCCCTAAGACACCAGTTTCATAGTTGAATATAGCCGCAGATTCTTCATTTTTGGGTCGTACGATAAAACTTAGTTGATCGTTCTTATTATAGAAGTAAGGTAGAGATTCTGTAAAAGACCCACTATCAATCGGGATATTTTTACTACTCTTAAGTTTACCATTAAGGTCCCGTACATCAATACGAAGTACTGTTCCTGTGTTTTCTTGATTGGCTACATAAATCTCTTGTCTTTCTTCATTAATTGAAACACCTTGAATCCACGTCTTCATGTCTTTCTTATATCTGACTGGGAAAGAGCAAAGGATTTTTGCACTGTTTATATAAGCTAAGGGGTCCCTCATTATTTCCCTCCTTTTGTTTGTGTCTAGTATTTCAGTAGAAAGTGCGTCTGTCTGTGCTTGCGATTAGCTTTATCAGACCATTAATATCGTTCATGCGTATTATTTGCTCAGTTGTCGCCATACCTTAACCCCCTATCCCCGGAAAAACTGCGATTACAAAGAATAAAACCATCGCCCCATTGAGCCAACCGTTTGTCTTGTCTCTTTTTGCAATAATTGCGTCATTGCCTATCATTTTCAGATCATCAGCCTGAGCAACGATCATAGGCACTTGCTCGACATTAACCTTTTGTTTGCTTTGCTCTTTCATAGTGTGAAGAGTTGTTTTGAAAAGCAGCTTTGTATTTTCATCAGCTTGCGGCAAGTATGTTTGGATGAATAACTCGTCATTTGCAACATAGCCGCCCGTTTTTCTGATTGCGGGATGACTTCATGAGTGATCCACCTTTTGAATTGTTTAGCCTCTGGTTTGTTACTAGTCAAAATAAGTGAATACAAACCAGCTTCATTGACAACTGTTGTTTTTTGATTACGGCCTAATGAATCGGTGAGGTAAACTTTACTTACCTCGTCTTCGTCGAGCCGGGACACTGCTACTTTGTGATTTGAATGACTTAGTACATTGCAGACATCCTTTGCGACAAACCAAGGTTGTCCATCCTTTCCAACTGTCCGAACCTACTGATCTTGATAATTGAATACTTTTTGTAATTCGTTCATTAGTGAACCTCCTTAGAAAAAGTTGTCATTCACTAAACGAAAATTTTCGTTCAGTAGGTTCCTTGCTATTGCGCTTGTTTCATATTTGCTTGTTCCTGCGCTTCAATCCACGCATCTATGTTGTGCTTAGTGGGGAAAATACGTGTGCGCACTCAGAAGTGAGGAATTTCTTTTTCACGAACCATTGTGTAAATCGTGTCATGATGAACACCGAGGTATTCAGCAGCTTCCTGCACGGTCATTGTGTTGCGAGACATTTCTACATCTCCTACGCTGCGGTTTTACTCTTTTCGTGTAACTTTTCATCAAAAAAAGTTCATTTACATCACCATCTAGGAGCTCAGAAATTTGTTGGGCTTTCTCAAGGCTGGGTTTTGTGCGACCCATTTCTATGTTGGCATAGCCGCTAGCATATCTATAACCAGGTTGTTTCGCCATGTAAGACTGAGTTTTTCCTTGAGCGAGTCTTGTATCTCGAAGTTTTCTAAGCATAATATCTTTCCACCACCTTACTCTATATGTGTAACATTTGTTGATCTCATCATAATATACACACAGTGGGTAAGTCAACATATTTTTACTCTTTTTGTGTAACTATTTATTTATCTTGTGTAAAACGTGTTAAAATTTACACACCAAATGAAAAAAAGGTGTATAAATATGGATAATATAACAGGGAAAGTCTTAACCGAATTACGAGAAAAAAAGGGTTGGAGCAAATCTCTAGTTGCAAAGAAATTAGGTCTTAAAACCATGTCAACTTATGCAAACTGGGAATATGGTTTGCGAAAGCCTGATGGTGAAATGCTTGTGAAAATTGCCAATTTATATGGCGTAACTACTGATTATATTCTTACAGGCAAAAGACCTAACAGCTTTAATAGTGACTTATTCGAAGATCCTGATTTACAAATCGCCTTTAAAGATGCATCTGATTTTTCAGAAGAAGCACGAAGACAAGCTATCGATTTTATTAAGTATTTGAAAGAAAAAGAAAAAAGTCGCAAATCTCCGAATGGGCAGAATGATTGACATTCCTTTAAGCAAAAGTATTGCTATTTTTTTTATTATCAACTGAAGCAAAAAATAATTACATAACAAACACATTATTCTTTATTTATTATTATTGCTTTATTTTGTTTAGTTTAATTAGTTCTGAACACTTCGCCTCAAAATTTGAGGTAAACTATTCAGTTGAAATCATTTCAACCTCAAAGATGAGGTTATATTCTCTTTCAACCGCAAATTTTGAGGTAATCCATTAAGTAAATTCACCATCTTATCCCCGTTGATTTTAAGAATCTATTAACATTTTTGGCGAAATCCTCTTGAATTTTTGGCAGTTTTAGCCGATTATTAATAGGTATTCTAATTTATGAACTGGGGGAATTAGGTTGAAAAAGTGGTTCGTTTTATTCATGTCTTTAGGACTAGCACTTGCGTTAGCAGCATGTAGCTCTACAGATGATGTCTCTACAGGGAGTAGTGATTCAAAAGACAAAAAAACTGAAGAGACTAAAGATGACGGCTCTAAAAAAGTCGATGCAAGCAAACAATCTGCTGAAGCTCTGGGAATGAAAGTTAACCTGGGCGATGTAAAGATCATGAAAGACAAGATAAACGTTGGTATAAACATTGAAAATACTACTGACAAGGTCCTGACTTTCTATCCAGACCAAGGAAATGCAGTAATTGGCAGCATGCAATTATCAGCAAACATGTTCTTGACTGATGGAGAAGTTGGCGGTGAAGTTCAAGGCGGCGTTAAACAAGAAGGAGTTCTTGAGTTTTCAGCTCCTGATGGAAAAGAAATTGATGTTAATAGCGTTAAAGAAATCAAATTGAACTTCGGTGATGTTACAACTGATGACTTCATGAATACTAAAGCAGTAAGAATCAAAGTACCAGTTAAGTAAGGGGATTTTGAAATGAAAAGAACAACTGAATTTGTTTTAGGTCTAATTGGTGGAATTTTTGGATTTATAGGAGCCTTTTTGGCATTAATTGTTGGTGGTCTTGATGCCTCTTTTAACTCATCTGGCACAAGCGATATTATCGGTTTAGGTTGGGGTGCTATCTTCCTCTCCATTCTTGGTATTGTTGCTTCTGTAATTATTAGAAAGAAAGCAAAATTGGGTGGAATTTTACTTCTTATATCTGGTATCGGTGGCCTGATTTGTATTTCTTTATTCTACTTACTGCCTGCTGTTCTTCTCATTATCTCAGGCATAATGGGACTCGCAAGAAGAGACAAAACAACGACGACAGCAGCGTAACGAAGAGCCCTTCAAAGGGCTTTTCTTTCACACTAAAAACAGAACATACATTCCCATCAGGTGGTGCTATTATGACAATTCAGTTATCTCATCTAGAAGAAGTAAAGAAGATTTATACAAAATTGAATATGTTTACTCCTGAAGAAGTTGACATGGAACGATTGCGGCTGCTTTTCAGATTTGGATACACTACGAAAAAAAGGCAGCAGCATGTTTTGTATAAATGGTCTTTATAGCATGGTTTTGAATTCAAGGACTTCTCATCAACAACAATGGGAGGACTTTGTCCGTGAGCTCGGGCATGTGATTAAACACTGCGGGAACCAATTCAATATGAATCGTATGTTCCGCCAGCTTCAAAAGTATCAAGCCAATAGTTTCATGTATCACTTTTGTGTACCGACATTCATGCTCGAAAAGATTTCGTTTCCGCGCATGCAATCGGAGGCTATAAAGTTAATTGGAGATACCTTTAACGTCACATACCCTTTTACAGCTAAACGGCTTGAAATGTACAAAAGAAAACTGTTTTCTATTCTCTGGCATCAAAAGCTTTATCAAGCAAATTAATTTGAACAAGGAGGTAGCCACATGGTTAGTATTGAAAGGCGCAGTGAAAAATCTTTTAGATTAATAGTCGAAAATGGATATGATGAAAACGGTAAAAGAGATAGAAAAAAGAAATCGACTCGTATCGAAGATCCAAAAATATTAAAGTCTAAACGGAAATTACAGGAGTATCTCGAAGATCAACTGGACCGTTTCAGAATTGAAGTAGAGGCCGGCGAGTATATTGCTCCTGAAAAATCTACTGTCGAATCATTTGCAGTGCAGAGAAATGGGTCGAAAAGAAACTCTTTAATAAAGATGGAAAGCCTGGCGGATTAGGAGATCAAAGATATATTTAAAATTCTGCAAGCATTGTTTAAATCCGCAACAAAGGAATGGAAATTGATAAAAGATGATCCTATGGAGGGATTGAGTTCACCTGAAGCTGAGAATAAGGAAATGAACTTTCTTGAATCAGAAAAAGCAGCTGAATGTATTAAAGTGTTGTATGAAATAGATATTAAATGTCGTTTATATTATCTTGCAGCTCTGATCGGCGGGCTTCGTAGAAGAGAAGCTCTTGCTTGCGAATGGCATTTGGATATAGATTGGGACAAAGGTAGAATATACGTAAATAGATCAATTTCTAAAACAATTAATGGAGAACCCCATGTCAAAGTTCCAAAGTCAAAAAGTTCTCAACGATTCGTTAAAATGCCTGATTTTTATATGGATGAGTTGGCTAAATATTATCGCATATGAAAAAGAAAAATTGTTGCTTAGCGATGCCTGGGAAGGCGGAGAACATCAATATGTATTTCACAGTGGTAAAGGAAAACCTTACTATTATACAACCCCTACCGCAAAATGGACTAAAATAAAAAAGAAGTACGGCCTAAAAGATGTTCGTCTTCATGACTTGCGGCATACTATGGTGGCTCTCCTCATGGAAGCTGGCGAAAGTCTCAGTTGCTATCCAAAGAAGAGCTGGACATGCCAGTGCTCGAACAACTAGTGATATTTATGGCCACGTTACCGAGAAACTCGAAAATAGCACAGTAAAACAATTTAACCAGTTCGATCCTAGAAACCTAGCACAAAAACAGAGTTGATTTTGAAATTCTTCTTCAAAATCAGCTCAAAAAAATAATTTCGCCTCCAATTCGGTCCCAACTCGATGAATGATGACAAAATCAATAAATAAGTAAAGTAAAAAACCCTTGCTACGCAAGGGTTTAAGCTATGATTCCGACTGGGCTCGAACCAGCGACCTCTACCCTGTCAAGGTAGCGCTCTCCCAGCTGAGCTACGGAATCATGATATGTATGTGTTGCTGGGTATGTTGTTGTCTTTCTGACAATTTCTATTATATAACCTTCCCTTATATTCGTCAACTGCTTTTTTAGAAAAACTTTTTTTGGACTTGCTGTTCCGTTCCCCGGCTATTATAATATGTCTTAATTTTCTAACAATAGAGGTGATGGGGTTTTGCATTCTTTGATTTCTTCTGATGACGCATGGGTATTGTGGGGGTTTATTGCGGTGTGGGCGGCAGTGAGCATCGGGCTGGAGCAGCGCTTTAAGTGGGCGTCCGCTGTGTCGGGTGCTATTATCGCGCTGGCAGGTGCTATGGTGTTTACAAATGTAGGAGTGCTTCCTGTTGAGTCGCCTGTGTATGATACTGTGTGGTCTTATGTGGTGCCGCTGGCGATACCACTTTTATTGTTTCAGATCAATGTTCGGCAAATTTTTAAGGAAAGCAGGCGTTTGCTGTTTATTTTTCTGATTAGCTCCGCTGGCACTGTCCTTGGGAGCATTCTAGCTTTTTTTCTTCTCAAACAGCATATTCCTTATCTCGATAAAATCGGCGGGATGATCAGCGCCTCTTATATCGGCGGCGGGGTCAACTTTGCGGCGATGGCGGCAAAATTTGAGACGCCTGGTGAATATGTGTCGGCTACCGTTGTGGCTGATAATTTTATGATGGCGCTTTTGTTTTTTATTTTAATCAGCATTCCTGCACTCAAATGGTTTCAGCGGCATTATGCCATGCCGTTTGAAGAGAAGGTAAAAGCCGATGAAAACAGCGGAAACAGTGCTGAAAGCTATTGGAAACGGAAGGATATTTCCTTAAAGGATATCGCTTTTAATGCCGGTGCCGCTTTCGCACTTGTTGCGGTTAGTATGAAGGTTTCCGGTTATTTTAAAAGCATTTTTTCTCATCCCCTGCTGACCGGTACGCTTGGCGATCAGTACCTGGTGCTTACGTCTTTAACTGTTCTTATCATTTTTCTTTTCCCGCGTTTTTTTGAAAGGCTCAATGGATCTCAGGAGCTTGGAACCTTTTTGATTTATTTGTTTTTTGTGGTGATCGGCATTCCTGCAGATCTCCGCTTAATCGTCACGAATGCGCCTCTTATTCTATTATTCGTGTTTATCATTGCGATTAGCAATTTAGCGGTTTCCTTAGCTGCCGGAAAATTGTTCCGTGTGCGGCTTGAAGAAATTCTGCTCGCCGTCAATGCTACTGTCGGGGGACCGACGACTGCGGCTGCGATGGCAATTGCCAAGGGATGGCGGGATCTTGTCGCCCCGATCATGCTTGTCGGTACGCTCGGCTACTTAATCGGCAACTATGTTGGCACTTTTATGGGAAATTGGTTTTCTTCCTTCTTATAAAAAGGATATTTGCATTTCCCTGAGAATAATGTAAGAGGAATGCTGACATGAGAACGGAGAGACCACTGTATGTTAAAAGGAAAAACCATTTATGTTAGACCTTTAGAAGTAACGGATGCCGAAGAAAATTTGCGGCTGCAAAGCGAAAATCGGGATTTTTTCGAACAATTTTCTATGATACGCACAGACGATTACTATACGGTTGAGGGGCAAAGAAAACGAATAACCGAGTATCAGGAAAGACTTGAGAAAGATGAAGAATATCATTTTGGCATCTTTACAGCGTCAGACGATAGATTAATCGGGACGGTTTCGCTCTTTCAAATCATCCGTGGAGCGCTGCAAACTGCGTTCATTGGGTATTTTTTAGACAAAGCCCATAATGGAAAGGATATTATGACAGAGGCAGTCAGATTGGTTGTTGATTATGCGTTCCACGAATTGAAACTGCATCGGATTGAAGCCGGTGTGATGCCCCGTAATCTCGGGTCCATGCGTGTTTTAGAAAAAGCGGGATTTCATAAAGAAGGCATCGCCCGAAAAAATGTAAAAATTAATGGCGTTTGGGAGGATCATCAAGTCCTTGCGATTCTGAATCCTGATGACGAACAATAATAAAAGAAGCCGGGCCATCCCCGGCTTCTTTTTTAACGAACCGCAACTGGAGCAATTTCTTTCAGCGCTTGTTCGAAATCGTGTTCTAAATCGTCTGCATGTTCGACGCCGACACTCAGACGGAGCAGGCCATCAGTGATACCGCGTTTTTCACGCTCTTCCTTAGGCATTGCCGCATGAGACATCGTTGCCGGATAGGACAAAATCGATTCCACGGCGCCAAGGCTGACAGCGAAGACTGGGAGTGACACATTCTCGACTAACTTCTTAACGGCCTCTTTGCTTTCAAGCTCAAAAGATAGCACGGCGCCCGCTCCCGTTGACTGGCTTTTATGGGTTTCAGCGCCGGGATGATCAGCCAGTCCCGGATAATACACGCGCTTCACCGCCGGATGCTTCTGGAAAAATTCCGCAAGCCGCTGGGCTGTTTGACTCGCCTTCTCTAAACGGACCTGCAATGTTTTTAATCCGCGCAGGACAAGCCAGCAATCCTGTACGCCAAGGACGGCGCCGAACGCGTTTTGCAGCTTATACAGCTGCTTCCCAAGCTCTTCATCTTTGACAGCAGCCAAACCTGAGAGCACATCGCTGTGTCCGCTTAAGAATTTTGTCGCGCTGTGAAGTACAATATCCACGCCGAGGTCAAGCGGACGCTGCAGTGCCGGTGTCATGAATGTATTGTCCAGAAAGGTCAGACAGCCGTTTTCTTTTGCAAGCTGAACAATCGCTTTAATATCCGTAATCCCAAGTGTCGGATTTGATGGCGTCTCCATATAAATGACCTTTGTATTCGGCTTGATGCTCCGCGCCACTTCATTACGATCCGTCATGTCGACAAACGTATGCTCAATGCCAAACCGGGTCAGCACCTCTGTCACCATACGGAAGGTTCCGCCGTATACATCTTCTGTCACAAGAACGTGATCACCCTGTGACAGCAGTAAAAATGCTGTTGAGATGGCAGCCATGCCTGAACTGAAAGCAAATCCTCTTGTTCCGCCTTCCAGTGCGGCAATTGTTTCTTCGAGAGCTGTTCTTGTCGGCGTGCCAGAGCGGCTGTAATCATATGCCCCGAACTCTTCAAATGAAGATTGGTGAAAAGTCGAGGCGTGCTGAATCGGTACACTGACCGCCCCGGTTCCGCCGTCTGTTTTAAATGGATTGTGCACGAGCTGGGTTTCCAGCGTCCAATTGTGTTTACTCAAAAGAAACAGCTCCCTCTTTGACCTGACATAATGCCTGTTTTAGATCCTCTTTTAAATCTTCCGCATGTTCAATACCGACAGAAAAGCGCAGCAACCGATTGCACACCCCGTTTGCGATGCGGATCTCTTCAGGAATATCCATGTGCGTCTGGGTCGCAGGGTATGTAATAAAGCTTTCCACCCCGCCGAGGCTTTCTGCAAAACAAATGGTCTTCAGTGCTTTTAAAAACGGATTGACCCATTCTTCTTTTTGCAGACGGAAGGACAGCATGCCGCCTTTTCCGGGATACAGCACATCCGAAATTTCTTCCTGCTCTTCTAAAAACGCCGCAAGCTCCTGCGCGTTTGCCTGATGCTGACGCATTCTGAGGCTCAGCGTCTTCATTCCTCTCATCAGAAGCCACGAATCAAATGGCGGCAGGACGGCGCCGATTGCATTTTGATGCTGAAACATTTCCTCTCCGAGCCGCTCATCCTTCACCACGACAAGTCCAGCAAGCAGATCGTTATGCCCGCCTAAATACTTGGTTGCGCTGTGAATGACAATGTCAGCTCCCAGCTCAAGCGGCCGCTGCAAGACCGGTGTATAAAATGTATTATCTACAATCAGCAGAAGACCGTGCTCCTTTGTAATCCGGGCAATATGTTCAATGTCCGCCTCCTGCATAAGGGGGTTTGTCGGCGTTTCCACAAACACCGCTTTTGTATTCGGCGTAATCTTAGAGCGTAAACAGTCCTCATCGCTGAAATCATCATAATGAAAAGTCAATCCGTATTTTTTCCATTCATTTTCAAATAAACGGTACGTGCCGCCATATAGGTCCGATGAAACGATCAGTTCATCTCCGCTTTTAAACAGCGCCATAATCGTTTGGATAGCAGCCATTCCCGAACTAAAGGCAAGCCCTCTCGCGCCGTTTTCTAAGTTAGCGATCGCGTCCTCAACAAGCTGGCGTGTCGGATTTTTTGTGCGGACATAATCAAATCCGGTAGATTCTCCGATCCCTCTGTGGCGGTATGCTGTTGATAAATAGATAGGAGCACTCACTGTTCCCGTGACTTCATCGCTACGGTTCCCAATTTGAGCTAATTTCGTTTCAACGTGCTGTGACATATAGCTGACACCTTCCCTTTTCAAAATAAAAACCCCTTCTTCATAAGAAGAAGGGGTTTAACGCTTCTTCTTATCTTCCAAGCATAAAAAACGCTTGCTGGATTTAGCACCTTGGCGCTTTGCACATGCAAAACAAGCCGGTTGCTGAGGTTTCTAAGGGCCAGTCCCTCCACCTCTCACGATAAGAAATATTGATTTCAATTTTCTGATTATTTTATATTAGCGCAATTCACAGTTTATTTCAACACTTTTTTCTTCGTGTGCCGAACCGTTTAAAGAGAGAAATTTCTAATAATTCATGGTACAATAATTGAAAATGCAAGAAAGTATAGTGATGTCCTGGAGGAATGTTTTTATGGCACCGAAAAACGGCACAGTGCAAGAAAAGAAATTCTTTTCAAAAGAGCTTAACGAGGAAATGACCTTGCTTGTTTATCTGCCGTCCAACTACTCCCCGCTTTATAAATACCATGTCATTATCGCGCAGGACGGCCACGATTATTTCAGGCTGGGGAGAATCGGCAGACAGGTTGAGGAATTGCTGTCGAAACGCGAAATAGACCGGAGCATTATTATCGGTGTTCCTTATAAGGATGTAAAAGAGCGCAGAAACACCTATCATCCGGAGGGTTCAAAATTTTCGGCTTATAAACGGTTCATCGCCCATGAGCTCGTTCCTTTTGCAGATGATGAGTATCCAACCTATCAGATCGGTTACGGCCGAACGCTGATCGGTGATTCGCTCGGAGCAACCGTGTCACTTATGACAGCGCTTGATTATCCGAATATGTTTGGCAACATCATCATGCAGTCTCCCTATGTTGACAAACACGTACTAGAAGCCGTAAAACAGTCAGACGATATCAAACACCTCTCTATTTATCACCAAATCGGAACAAAAGAAACTGACGTCCACACGACAGACGGGAACATTCTGGACTTTACAGAACCGAACCGGGAGCTGAAACAGCTGCTGGAGAAAAAGCTTTCCGATTATGATTTCGAGCCATTTGACGGAGACCACAAATGGACATACTGGCAGCCGCTCATCACCCCGGCGCTGAAAAAAATGCTTTAACACTCTATCATACTTTATTTCCAGGAGGGACATAATATGAAATACGGAATCGTTTTATTTCCATCAAAAAAGCTTCAAGACCTTGCAAACTCTTACAGAAAGCGCTATGACCCAAGCTACTCTCTAATCCCGCCTCATTTGACGCTGAGAGCATCCTTTGAATGCGCGGAGGAGAAAGCGGATCAGCTCGTATCACATTTAAGAAACATCGCAAAAGAGTCCCACCCACTCGTTCTCAAAATGACAAAATACAGCTCATTTGCGCCTGTCAATAATGTCATTTACATCAAAGCAGAACCGACGGAAGAGTTAAAAACACTCAATGAAAAGCTATACACCGGTGTGTTGGCAGGAGAACAGGAATATAATTTTGTTCCGCATGTGACGGTCGGCCAAAATCTTTCCGACGATGAGCATTCAGATGTGCTGGGACAATTAAAAATGCAGGAAGTGTCGCATGAAGAAATCGTTGACCGTTTCCACTTGCTTTACCAGCTGGAAAACGGATCGTGGACAGTATATGAAACCTTCTTGCTAGGCAGAGGAGAATAATGTTTGAAAGCAGTTATCGCAAAAAATGAAGAACAACTGAAAGATGCATTCTATGTAAGAGAAGAAGTCTTTGTCAAAGAACAAAACGTGCCTGCTGAAGAAGAAATTGACGAACTTGAAAATGAGTCAGAGCATATCGTCGTGTATGACGGTGAAAAGCCTGTCGGTGCCGGAAGATGGCGCATGAAGGACGGCTACGGCAAGTTAGAGCGGATTTGCGTACTGAAAAGCCACCGCTCAGCCGGTGTCGGCGGCATCATTATGAAAGCGCTCGAAAAAGCCGCGGCAGACGGAGGCGCTTCCGGTTTCATTTTAAACGCGCAAACACAGGCTGTGCCGTTTTACAAGAAACACGGGTATCGCGTGCTTTCTGAAAAAGAATACCTCGATGCCGGCATTCCGCACTTACAAATGATGAAGGACTGAACGCATCCGGATCTTTTGAGATCCGGATTTTTACTGCATATAAAAAAACCGTTCTCTCGTATGAACGGTTTTTTATACATATCGATTAATATATGTGCCCATTCCTTTTTCTCGCAATCTCTTATAAAGAGAGCGCTTACGTTTCATCTCGTTTACTTTTCTTTCAGCTGCCGTTTGATTCTCCTGCTGCTTTTCCAGTTCTTTGTATACCCGCTGAAACGGGACATAGCTGATTTTTTCGGTTCCGGCATAATCCTGCTTATGTCCAATCGTTCTATTAGCATATTGAGCGTATTGCTGGTTCTGAATTTGACCTGCATATATCATACAATACCCACCCCTCTGCTGTCTCTTTTCCCTTAAACTTACTTTTTGAAACACATTTCTTTTGATATGATAGTCATTGTCTGTAATGAACACCTTTTGATTGGGAGGACCCCTTTTTGAAATGCGCCCGACTGAATGATAGAATCATACATTTACATACATATTCGAGAGAACATTATCAATTCCTCTTTGAAGAGGGAATAAAAGGACATTTATTTTGTTCTCATTGCGGAAAGCCCGTTTTGTTACGGCTTAACATCGCCGATCCGCCAGAGTTTATCCATCGCCAGCCAGGCGATTTTCCGGCATGTGAGGAGGCGTGCGAACCGAAGCCCTCTAAAGAGGAAAAAAAAGAAGACGATCAGGAATCTGGTGTCATTCGTTTACCCAAGGGAAAAGCGATCGCCGCTGACCCGTCCCCAGCTGTTACGGAATGGCACCGTCCTAGAAGCATTAAACCAGGAACACCATTTGTGCCAAAAACAATAGAACCCGATACGAGCCTTTTTCCGTCTGTCGGTTTAAACACGGATCAGCTGAAAGCTGTCACGGAAACAGAGGGCCCGCTGCTCGTGCTTGCAGGTGCGGGGAGCGGAAAAACACGGGTGCTGACAGCCCGTGCCGCCCACATGATCGAACACTTAGGCATACCGCCTGAAAATATGCTGCTTGTCACCTTTACAACAAAAGCTGTCGCTGAAATGAAAGAGCGTATGGCCAACCAGTACGGATTACAGCCGGCAAAAGTCAGAAGACTTGTGACAGGAACATTCCACAGTCTGTTTTATAAGATCTTGTATCACTCTAATTCTGCTAAATGGAACGGTGAGCATCTGCTGAAAATGGAGTGGCAGCGGGAACAATATATCAAAAAAGCACTCTATGAAGAAGGCATCGATGAGAAAGAATTCCCAGTTGACCAAGCTCTGCAGCAGATCGGTTTTTGGAAAAACACTTATGTCCCAAATGAACGCATCCCTCTAAAAGATGAGTGGGAAAAACAAGTTTATCGTTTATATGAACATTATGAACGCCAGAAAAAAGAACACAGCCAATTTGATTTTGATGACATGGCTTCAGCCTGCTATGAATTGTTTATCGAGCGGCCTGACCTTCTGGAACAATATCAATCTCGGTTTACGTATATCTTAATTGATGAGTTTCAGGACATTAATCCGGTTCAATACAAAATCATGCAAATGCTCGCCAGCCCGGAGCAAAACCTGTGCTGTGTCGGAGACGATGACCAGTCCATCTACGCGTTTCGCGGAAGCAATCCGTCTTTCATTCTTGATTTTCAAAAGGATTATCCGGGAGCGAAGACGATCTATTTAACTGCGAACTACAGGTCTACGCACCCGATCGTCTCTAGTGCTGATATCGTTGTGAAAAAGAACAAAAACAGATATGCCAAAACGCTTGAAGCGGCCCGCGATGACATTCAGGTCCCTGTGCTGTTTTATCCTTATGATGAAGAGGAAGAAGCCACAATGGTCGTTTCCGATATCAAAGAAAAAATTCAAAATGGAGCCAGTCCAGAAGACTTTGCGGTTCTTTACCGCACAAACAGCGGAGGCCGTGCTATATATGAAAGGCTTCATCAATCGTCAATTCCGTATACAGCTGACCGCGGCGTCCAATCGTTTTACAGCAGACGGATCGTCCGCCAGATTCTCGCCTACTTGTACGCCAGCCAAAATGAGGATGATACCGAAGCGATTAAACACTTGCTTCCCGCCTTGTTTTTAAAACAGTCCGCTTTGAATACGCTGAAGGCGCTCTCGATCACAGAGGACTGTACCATGATCAAAGCGCTGGCCAAATTGCCTGATCTGAAGCCATTCCAGCTGGACAAAATCAAGAAAATCGTACCGTTTTTTGCAAGCCTCCGCACGATGAAGCCCGTAGAAGCCATCACCTTTGCAGAAGGAAAAATGGGCTTCTCCGAGTATTTAAAAAAGCGGGGCAATGAGGGCAACAAGCTGGAAAAAGGTTCCGATGACCTGCGCGATATCAAGGTTGTCGCCAAGAAGTTCAAAACGATTCCTGACTTTCTTGCCCACGTAGACCATATGAGGGCCGCTGAGAAAAACAGAACGGATGAACATGGCGTTCAGCTGATGACCATTCACCGGTCAAAAGGCCTTGAATTCAAAACAGTCTACGTGTTAGGCACTGTAGACGGTTCGATTCCGCACGATTTCTCATTAGAAACGGCAAGAAAAGGAGACGAGGCCGCTCTTGAGGAGGAAAGACGCCTTTTATATGTAGCCATGACCCGGGCGAAACAGCATTTATATTTGTCTTGCCCCGCTAACAGGCGCGGCAAAACAGCCAACCGCTCAAGATTTTTGTATCCCCTGCTACAGAAAGCAAGACAGCCCTTGCATCATTAACAGCCCGGCAGATTACTGCCGGGTTTTTACTGTAAAAAAAGGCCCGCTGCAGTGAGTCAGCCAGGCCATCCACTTATTTATTATCCATCATTTTAGAAATCGTGCCAAAATCAAGCTTTTCTTTTCCGCTTGTAATAGATTCCACAATTTTATCTTCTAATTCTTTTGGCACGCGTCTGTTTGCCAGCTGCGCTACGCGGTTAATCACACTGCGGACTGTATTTTCATCTTTAAAATTAGCGTTTTGGAGTGATCCGGCAAGATTCATTACATCCTGCATCTTCACACCTGTTTTCTTTTCGATGTTCTTAAAAAATTGATTATCCATAATGCGCCTCCTTTTGGCGGAGTAATACGGTATTGTATGAATGCACATAATACAATGTGCTTTTCCAACATTTTTAAAAATAAACACAAGGCAAGGAAGCACGGGTTATAACCCGTACTTCCTCAATACATCTTAAAAGAAAGATGCACCTACGATGATGAGGAGAATGAATAATACGACCAACAAAACAAATGTTGAACCATAGCCGCCGCCGTAACCGCCAGCATAACCGCCATAACAGCCGCCGCCGTAGCCGCCGCCGAATCCGTATCCAAAGCCCATAGATAAGCACCTCCTTTACTCTCTATACACTATGTGAGCTGCTGGGATCGGCTTGGATATTCGCATAGGGCGTTTGCGGATTTACGATTGATCATATTGAGCTTGATGTTTTTTAAGTAAGGCCTCTGTTTTTTCAGCCAGCTCTTCAATCTCATCTTCAAATTCCAGACCGGCTTTATCAAATGCATCCAAGTCTTTTCTGATACTGCCCATCGTGTCTTCATGCTTTTTTTGCTTTTGTTCGTGTGGTTCATATCTTCCTTCTATCCATTTTTCAAACTCATTCACTTTTATCCCCCCGCTTATGATATATGCTGAGCAAGGCCGCCCCGTTAAAAAAACAAAAAACCGGAGTTCTCCGGTTTCTTTGCCAGGCTATTGAGGCTTTTTCTTTTTATTTCCGCACCCGCAGCCTTTCTTTTTTATCTTTTTTGATTGATACGATGAATCTGTATATGGAGATTTTTGGGAAGGTTTATGATGCTGATTCATTTTTGTCCCCTTCCTTTCCTTATGTCATATATGCTACTTTATGCGTATTCTGACAGAAAGTTGCTGGTAGTAACGCCTTATTCTTGCAGCCATTTTGATACGAGCGTTTCTATGATGCCGGCAAGGCCGGCGATCGCCAAAAGTAAAATCAGCCACTGCGCCGCTTGCGGGATCAACGCCTGGCATAAAATCAAAAAGCCGGCGCACCACACGCCTGTGCACCAATAGCAGCTCAGCAATTCACCAATAAACGCCCTGACACCGGTTCCCTTAATCACGATATAGGTTTCAATGTTCCCGTCCGCATCCTTTTCTTCCTTCTCTTCATGAAACAGACTGCGAAGCGGCGCCATAATCGTGTCAAACACCAGCAGGCGGGCGAGCCGAAAGACCGCAAGCGATAGAAGAACAATTGTCAGCCCATTTATAACCACTCGTTCACTCCTTTGCCAATCATGATCCCTTCACATATATGCCAAAACCCTATTCTTCATGAATTGTATCTTGTCCGGCAGAAAATTGGTTATTTTTATTATTCCGCTCTGCACCCCATTTGCATTATATAGAGTATGGATAAGAAAGGAGTGAAGGTTATGTCTGTCCAAGAAAATGTTGACACACTCTACTCAAAAATGTTTAAAGAACTGGCTGAAGAACATGATAATTATATAGAAATTATTGATTCTGAAAAGATTACGATTCATAAATCAGACACCACATTTGCACTTTCATTGCAATCAGCAGTTTCAGCTTTAATCACTGTTACAACCCAGCTTCTTATCAGCGATAGCGATATAGCAGACATTGTTGCGAGTGATCTGATAGCACGCTCTACAGCACATAGCCGAAAGAAAGTAAAAATCAAAATTATAAACTGCTATAATATCACAATCACTTTATCAGCTACAGACATCATGGCATCCGTTCAGCTCTTAACCCAAACATTAATCGCTCTTATAACAGAAGCTGACATTCTGTAGCCCTTTCTTTCTAATTTTATAGAAGTCGAGGTGAATAACATGTCCGAAGAAAAAGATGCACTGCAAAAAAACAAAGAAGAACTAGAAGCAAATATCGACCCCCTAACGAAACTTCTTGTTTCAGATGTACTGAACAAAAACAATGTAACAGAAGATAAAAAACGCAACTTATCAGAAGCTCAAAAACAAGCGATTATTACAATGGTAAATGACCTTCAAAAACAGGCTAACGAATTTGTTGAAAGAGTCAATAAGAAAAAGGCAGATGCTGAAAAAGCAGAACAAGAAGCAGCGCCGCAAAAAAGACGTCGAACAACACTGAGAGATCGCGTACGTCAAAGAAAAAACGATAATATTTAAAATAGGTATCTAAAACCATGATATTTGCTTATACAAAATATGAACTGTCATCATCTACTAAAGTAAACGAAAGGAGGAAAACAAATGGAATCAAGACCTTACTCATGGGTTGCCCTAGATAATTCATGTACACACCCGGGTAGCGGCTATAAAAGAGAAGCGGTTTGTCATGACGTTTGTTCTGGAGGAGAAGATGCTAACGCATTTCAAGATTTTGATCAGCTAAGCCTTAACAAACAAACATCTGAAGAAATGATTATCGTTAGAGATTCTTGCGACATTGATGTTACGTCTACTGACACTCAAGTTGCTGCATCCATTCAAGCCGCCCTCCAAACTGCTGTCATTACAATTGTAAACTTATCAATAGCAGACGGTGATTTAGCAGATCAAGTCATCCAAGACTTAGTGCAACAATCTGTTAACAAGCAGTCAAACCGTCAAAAACTAGTGATTGAAAACTCTAGAAATGTTAATGTCACAACAACCGATACAGATATTGCACTATCGATCCAAACACTGACACAGACACTTGCCGCTACAATTATCGCAGTTGGAATCCTCTAATCTCTAAAAGCAGAGCTAAAAACGCTCTGCTTTTTCTTATTTTCCAAGCATATGATGAATATATAGACGTTCACCCACACCAAGTGGGGCACGGGTACATATGTTGTTAAGGACTAAAGTCAAATACCCTATAAAGAAGGAGCTGAAATCAATGAGCTGCGGAAAAACCCATGGCCGGCATGAGAACTGTGTATGCGATGCAGTGGAAAAGATTTTAGCAGAGCAGGAGGCAGTTGAGGAACAGTGTCCGACTGGCTGCTATACAAACCTTTTGAATCCGACAATTGCAGGTAAAGACACAATTCCGTTTCTCTTGTTTGATAAAAAAGGCGGATTGTTCTCCACATTCGGAAACGTGGGGGGATTTGTGGATGATATGCAATGCTTTGAATCCATTTTCTTCCGCGTTGAAAAATTATGCGACTGCTGCGCAACACTGTCTATTTTACGCCCTGTCGATGTCAAAGGCGATACCTTAAGTGTTTGCCACCCTTGCGACCCGGATTTCTTCGGGCTAGAAAAAACAGATTTCTGCATTGAAGTGGATCTCGGATGCTTCTGCGCGATTCAGTGCCTGTCACCAGAGCTAGTTGACAGAACATCGCCTCACAAAGATAAAAAGCATCATCACAATGGATAAACACTTGTAAAGAGGAATCCCCTTCCAAACTCTATTACAGGTGCAAATCATTCAGCTGCTTCCAGCGTGAGGCAGCTGACTCTCCATCATTTCGCCAGTCTCAAATTTATAAGGCAGGAGGGATAATATGAGCCAGAAAACATCAAGCTGCGTGCGTGAAGCTGTAGAAAATATTGAAGATCTGCAAAACGCTGTTGAAGAAGACTGCCCGACCGGCTGCCACTCTAAGCTTTTATCTGTAAGCCATTCGTTAGGCGACACAGTGCCTTTTGCAATATTTACATCAAAATCAACGCCATTAGTCGCCTTCGGAAATGTCGGCGAACTCGATAACGGCCCTTGCTTTAATACAGTATTTTTCAGGGTCGAAAGAGTGCATGGAAGCTGCGCAACACTGTCATTATTAATCGCATTTGACGAACACAAACACATTTTGGACTTCACCGATAAAGATACGGTGTGTGAAGTGTTCCGACTCGAAAAAACGAACTACTGTATTGAAGTTGACTTAGACTGCTTCTGCGCAATCAACTGCTTAAATCCTCGATTAATCAATCGTACACATCATCAGCATTAATCATAAGCTGGAAAAGCTTGCAAGCCTGCAGGCTTTTCTCTATGTAAAAAAGCTGTCCGGCAACATCAGCCGGGCAGCTTTTTTCTTTTTCGTTAAAAACCGAGCGGGTGCAAAGAGGTAATATCATCGATTGCCAGTTCGGTTGGGGCTCCGTTTCCGGTTGTTCGAAGCAGGACGGAATCATTTCTTCTTCCGACAATCACGCCCCTGTACGTTCTTCCATTGGCTTCAATCAAACAAAGCGCTCTCGGCATGTTATGAGGCAGCTTTGTTAAAAAATCAATTTTTTCGTGGATCGTCATCTTGCTCATCGGTTTTTTCACTTTTCGTGCCGGCGGTGCTTTTTCCTCCGCTTTATCAGCACTATGGACAGCTTCCGGTTCTTTCTCAGGCTTCCGGGCCTCAAGTGCAGGCTCTTCCTTTTTTTCTGCTTTTGGGGGCTCGTGTTCAACGGTTTCTTCTACGGCCTGCGGCTCTTGTTTCTGTTCCTCCTGGCTTTTTATGTTCTCTGGCTCTCTCACCTCTTGTATTTGCTGACTCACTGGTTCGGCTGCAGGCTTTTGGTCTTCTTGCAGGACATCCTGTGCCACAGCTTCCTCCTGCTCCTTCTCATGGTAAGCCGGCTTTTCCTCAGCTTTTGGCGGAGCGGGTTTGTCGGCCTTTCTTTTGATGACAATCTCCTGCATGGATGACCTTGTAGTTTCTGCATAATCCGGCTGAACAATATACATGAGCGGTTTTTTATCCGCGTTTCTTTTCTTATTAGACATCTTCATCCCTCCGATTGTGTCATATTCTATCTATATGACAGAAAGCTGAAAATCAGAAGAAATAAAAAAGCAATCCCTATTCGGGATTGCTTGATTTAGATCCTGCTTAGCGGGCAGTGATATGAAAACCTGAATCAACGTGAAGATTTTCACCTGTAATCCCGCGGGACATATCGCTGAATAAGAACGCAGCTGTATCGCCCACTTCTTCAGGTGTTGTCGTGCGGCGAAGCGGTGCACGCTCTTCGATGTCTTTTAAGATAGAGTTGAAATCGCTGATGCCTTTAGCAGACAATGTTCTGATCGGGCCGGCAGAAATGCTGTTAACGCGGATATTTTCTTTTCCTAAGTCAGCAGCTAAATATTTCACACTTGCATCAAGAGAAGCTTTTGCTACACCCATGACGTTGTAGTTTGGCATCACAAGCTCTCCGCCAAGGTACGTCAAAGTGACAATGCTTCCGCCTTCAGTCATCATCGGACGTGCCGCTTTGACAACAGCAGTCAGAGAATATGAGCTGATGTTATGAGCCAAAAGGAAGCCGTCACGATTTGTGTTTAAGTATTCGCCCACAAGCTCTTCTTTGTTGGCAAACGCGATACAATGCGCGATACCGTGGATAACACCGACCTGCTCCTTAATGCTTGCGAAGCAAGTTTCGATTTCTGCGTCGTTTGTAACATCGCAAGGGAGGATGATGGAATCGTTGCGGTCTAATGTTCCGGCAAGCTCGTGAACGGATTTCTCCAGGCGTTCACCAGCGTATGTGAAAATCAAACGTGCACCCGCTTCATGTAAAGAACGCGCAATGCCCCAGGCGATGCTGCGTTTGTTGGCTACCCCCATCACAACAATGTTGCGGCCTTCAAGTGAAAAATTCATATGTATAAAGCCTCCTATATTTAATAAAGACATAGTATTAGTACCTGATCTTAATTCCTATCATATCATAACCTTGTCCAGATGAAAAGCGCATACCGTAGCAAACGCGAAAGAGATCACCATCAGCTGGTGATCTCATCGGCTTGTATTTAAGCTGTTTCGTTTAAAAGCGAAATGGTTTGTCGGCCCGTGTCCCGATCCGATGCCGAGCGTATTTTCCACCGCTTCACGGACAAAGTTGGCCGCAACCTCAAATGCCTGATGGATGCTGTCTCCTTTAGCCGTTTGGGCCGTTAAAGCCGCAGCAAAGGTGCAGCCTGTGCCATGCGTATGCTTCGTATTGATATAAGGATGGGTGATTTGCATAAACATGCTGCCATCAAAAAGAAGGTCAGTAATGTGATTGTCCTCAGGCTGGTGCCCGCCTTTGATAATGACATGCTGCGCACCCATCTTGACGAGCTGCTCTGCTGCTTTTTTCCGGTCATCCAGCGAGCTGATTGTCATTCCTGTCAGCGTTTCTGCTTCCGGGACATTCGGCGTAATCGCGTAGCTTCTTGGAATGAGCAACTCCTTTAAGGTGGCAACTGACTCATCACGCAGCAAGGATGCCCCGCCCTTTGCGATCATAACCGGATCAACAATTACACGATTGAATCCGTACTCGTCAATTTTTCTTGCCACTTCTTCAATCATGTCGGCATTCCAGAGCATTCCCGTTTTGACTGCATCCGGTCTCAAATCCTCAGCAACAGCGTCAATTTGCTGTCTCAGCGCCTCTACAGTCAGCGGATGCACCCCATGAACGCCAAGCGTATTTTGAGCGGTTACCGCTGTAATCGCAGACATTCCGAATACATCAAGCTCTTGAAAGGTTTTAATATCAGCCTGTATCCCTGCGCCGCCGCCTGAATCTGATCCGGCGATTGTCAATGCTTTATATATACTCATTACACTACACTCCTTTTATTACCCAATCCATTTATGATAAATGGATTTTGCCCGGGCAATATCATTTGTTCCATGGATCAAAGCTCTGCCGTCCCGGAACAGCACCATTTTCATATCATCCGAGCGGCAGGAAATTAAATACGGGTTCGCAGCTACTTCAAGCCCGGCCTGCCTCAGCTGAGCGGCAAGCGCTTCAAGATCCGCTTCTTTCGTAATAGATGATCTGATCTGCACCGTGTTCCTGCCGCACAATACAGCCGCTTTTGTTTGATTTTCATATGACAAAAACGGAAAATCCTTTGTGCCACAGCTTGGGCATGCGTCATGTTTGAGACTGGCCGCTCTCACTTCCGACCGCTCATTTTTCCACAAATCAAAGGAGCGCAGCATCGGCTCGCACTCCTCTCCCGTCAGCAGCTTCAGTGCATCTGTTACCTGAAAGACTGCTACCTGCAAAACAGCCGGACTGATGATGCCGGCTGTGTCACATGTTGCTCCGCCAATCGGAAGTGTATCGAGCAAGCAATGCAGGCAAGGAGTAGAACCCGGCACCACGGTAAAGGTGAGGCCGTAGCTCCCTACACAGGCACCGTAAAGAAAAGGAATCCCTTCCTTTACCGCAGCATCATTTACGATCAGGCGGGTTTCAAAATTATCAGCCGCATCCACAATAATCGATGCATCCCTAATCAGCTCGAAGATATTTTCTGCTGTCACATCCATGACAAGGCCGGTCACATCAACATCGCTGTTAATCGAACGGAGATGGCGCTCCGCAGCGGCTGCTTTCGGCATTTCTTTTTTGACATCATCTTCTGTATAAAGCTGCTGGCGCTGGAGGTTGCTCCATTCAACATAATCTCTGTCGGCAATTTTCACATGGCCGACTCCCGCTCTCACCAGCATTTCTGCACTGGCTGTTCCGAGCGCGCCGGCGCCGATAATCACGGCGCGCGCTTCTTTCAATTTTTTCTGGCCGGATGGGCCGATCGGAGCAAACAGCTCCTGCCTTGAATACCTGCCCGTCATACAGGAAGACCTTCTACCGGACTGCTTGCCGTTCCGTATTGCTTAAGCGGGATTCGGCCCGCCTCATAAGAAAGGCGTCCTGCTTCCACCGCGAGCTTCATGGCACGAGCCATTTTCACAGGATCGTCAGCGCCCGATACAGCCGTATTGAGCAGTACGCCATCCGCTCCAAGCTCCATGGCGTATGCCGCATCTTTAGGCGAGCCGATTCCAGCATCCACGATGACCGGCACTTTCGCCTGTTCAATAATAAACGACAGATTCAAAGGATTTAAGATTCCTTGTCCTGATCCAATCGGAGATGCACCCGGCATGATGGCATGAACGCCGAGCTCTTCCAGCTTTCTCGCCAGCACAACGTCATCCGACGTGTACGGGAGCACAATAAAGCCTTCTTCAAGAAGCTGTTCAGACGCTTTTAATGTCTCAACAGGGTCAGGCAGCAAGGAACGGCTGCATCCGATGACTTCAACTTTAATCATGTCACAAAGGCCTGACGCTTTTGCCAGCCTTGCAATCCGAACCGCTTCTTCAGCAGTGCTGGCGCCCGCTGTATTCGGCAAAAGCGTATATTTGGATAAATCAAGCTGTTCCAGAAAATTCGGCTGAGATGCATCAAAGATGTTCATTCTCCGCACAGCAAAGGTTAAAATATCAGACTCGGAAACAGCTACTGCTTCCTTTTGAATGTCAAACGATGGGTATTTCCCCGTGCCCAGCAGCAATCTTGATTGAAATGGTTTTCCGCCAATTGTTAACATGCTCATCCGCCTCCTACAAAATGGACAATTTCAATGACATCACGATCACAAAGCTCAACCTCGTGATAGCGTTCTTTCCCGATTATTTCTTTATTTCTTTCCACGATAACGATTTTATTATCAAGCTGATAAGACGCCAGCAGGTCTTGAATTGTACCTGCGTCTTTTTCCCACTTCACGTCTTTACCGTTCAGCTGTAGCATCATATCTGAACCGCCTCCTTGCGATCAATTCGGAATGCGTGCAGCCAGTCTTGGTTGACCTCTTTATTCATGATGAGATCACTGATCAAAGCGCCTGTTGCGGGAGCAAGCAGGATCCCATTTCTGAAATGGCCCGCCGCAAATAAAATACGGCTGTCCTCAGGATGTCTGCCGATGTACGGTTTTCCATCCTTTGTTCCCGGCCGGAGTCCCGCCCAAAAACGATCCACCTTCATATTCTGTATAGCCGGCAGCATCGTTTTTGCTTTTTTCATAACCGATTCCAATCCGCCAAGATCCGGTGTTTCACTCCAGTCTCCCAGCTTCATTGTCGCGCCGACAACCAGTTTGCCGCTTTTTCTCGGTACGATATAGCAGTGATCATGGTAAAGCGTTTTTGTCAGCGGGATATCATCATTCCAAACGGACAGGCACTCCCCTTTTACAGGGAGAAAAGCATTGTTCAGTCCAAGCTGTTTAAAAAACATTCCGCTCCACACCCCGCTGGCAACGACAACATGATTAGCCCATACGTCTCCGCTAGGGGTCTTGATGGACAGGGCTTCACCGTCACGTTCGACATGCAGGACAGGCGTATGCTCAAAAATCTCCGCCCCAAGCATTTTTGCTGCTTTCACATATGCCTTGCAAACAAAATAAGGCTCCACATGCACATCATCCTGAATAAAAGATGCACCAAAGATGTCACCAGACGCATACGGCTCTTTTTCTAACACCTCTTCTTTTGAATACCAGCTGACAGAGTCCAAATCGTCCATCTGTCTCAGCTGCAGCACATCTTCTTCAGAAAATGCAAGCTTAAACATACCGCCGTTATGCTGCCTGATATCCACACCGGATAATGCATAAAGCTCTTCTCCAAGACCTTTGTACAGACGCTGACTGTGCATGGCGAAATCAAAAAACGCGTCACGTTCTTCGCATTCGGCATGGGCGCCCAGCATTCCGGCAGCGGCACTTGTCGTTCTGCCGCCCATTGTTCCGCTTTCAAACAATGCGGTGCTTTTGTTTTCCTTTGCCAAATAATAAGCAATCGCGGAACCGATCATTCCGCCTCCAATCACCACTGCTTCATAATGCCTTTTCATAGCGCATCTCCTTTAGCTTGCGGGAATATCGTCTGGCTGCTTCCAAGGGCTCAGCGGAAGAGAAAATTCCTGACATAACAGCGATGCCGTCTGCCCCTGCTTGTTTTACGTCTCTTAACCTGTCCGGCGTCATCCCCCCGATGGCTATAACCGGGATGGAAATCCGCTGTTTGATAGTTGACAGCAAAGATACTCCTCTGCCTTCAAGACCCTTTTTGCAATCCGTTTCAAACACATGGCCGAACAGCACGTAGTCCGCGTCTTCCTTTTCTGCTTGAACCGCTTCCTCCAGTGAATGCACCGACCTCCCGATATGAAGGTGTGGAAATCTGGCTCTGACCTGCTTCGGTGAAAAGCTGCCGCTTGGCAGCTGCACGCGGTGAATAGTAGAGAAAAGTGCAATATCCACGCGCCCGTTCATCACCAGTTTTCGTTTATCTATACCGCCTTCAAAAATAAGCTCGAGCAGTTTCAGAATATCCGCCGCCGATTTTGAGCGTTCCCGAATGTGAATAAAATCAACTTCATTCTGAATCGAAATGATGGTTCTCGCTAGCTCTTCTACCGGCTTGCTGTCATCCGTTATGGCGTGAAGCTCCACATTCCTCCACCTCTTTTATGGCGCTGTCAGACCAGCCTTCTTTTCGATAGGCCATTCCCCAAAATTGATATTCATAGTAGCTGGAGATGACAAAATTCTCTTTCATCTTGGCACGCACTTCCTCCGTGCTGTTTTCCGCCAGCTCATCAAAGCGGTTGATTTGCTCCTCAACCTGTTGTCTAAACCAGTCACCGCCGTACGTCCCAATCCACTTTTGATAAATCGGATGCCCAGGATCGCAATGCAGCAATTTCTCACCAACCTCGTAATAAAGCCAGTAGCATGGCAGCAGGGCCGCTAAGATTTCTGCGAAATTCCTGCTCAAAACCGAACGGTACATATGGGATGTATAAGAGTACGCTGTAGGAGACGGCTTAAACGCCTTACGCTCTTCCTCGCTGATTTCCAACAGCTCGGCAAACTCGCGATGAAGCGCCATTTCCGCCTCATATGTACCTTGGGCATGGCTTGCCATCCGCCCCGTTGTATAAAGATCCTTCGCATAAGAGGCGCCAAATGACTGCACCTTTGCAAAATGCGTTAAATAATAGGAATCCTGAAGTACGTAGTATTTAAAACGGTCAATCGGAAGCGTTCCATCACCGATTCCTTGAACGAACGGATGGACAAAGCTCCCCTCCCACCATTCTGCGGCTGCGCTGCGGCATTCTTCTGAAAACTTCACAAATCATTCCCCCTCTGAAAATAAAAAAACCACTTTCCCGCAAGGAAAAGTGGTTTGGAATTGGCATAGTAAAATAACACAAATACCGCTCCACTTCCCTACGCAGGTCTGAACCTGTTCAAGTTATGAGGGTCTAAAAGTCACACTTTTATCTCAGCCCTTATGAAGGACACCCCTAGTGGTTAAACGAATACATATTGAATTGTTCTGCACCTCTATATTAACACGAATCCTTATTTGGTCAAGATTTATCCTTCCAATGTTTTCTTAAGATCCGTTACGTACCCCCGAGATCCGGTGACAATTAAGCGATCTCCCAGTTTCAGCCTAGTATCCCCATGAGGAACGATGCTGTCCACACCTCTGAAAATCCTGACAAAGATGACGTCACCTGTTAAAGGGAATTCCCGTAAAATGACACCATCATATTTACTGTTCTCCATATTAATTTGATACAGCGAAGACTCTTGGTTCGTGAGCAGCTTCATGACGCCAGGCGCTTCTATCAGTGCGCGAAGCAGCGTTTTTGTCGACAGCAGAATAGAAAAGATGCTGATTCCCTGCTCCTTCAGAGCTGCTTCATGCTCCGGTGATCCTACGCTTGCAATGACTCTTTCTGTGCCTTTTTCTTTTGCAAGTAATGCAATGTGTGCATTCATATCTTCATTTCCTGTCGCCACAACGAGGATATCCGTTTCAAAAATGCCGAGTGATTCAAGCGTCTCGTATTCATAGTCAGAAATTGTTTCAACAGCAAACACTGATTCTGACAGCTTTTCCTCCGCATTCTCTTGGTAGACGTGTACAACACGCACGTCATACTCTTCCTCTGGCAATTCAAGTGTAACAGGCAAAGTCATTTGATTGGCGCCAATGAACGTAATCGTCTTTTTCTCCTCCGGCTGCTCTTCCCGTTTGTATAATTTTTTAAAACAGATCGGCGTAAAAATACTTGCAATGACGGCTACTAAAATTAGCGCTCCTGACATATTTGCACTGATCACGTGAAGCTGCTGGCCGATTGTTGCAGCGGCAATCACGAGCGAAAGCGTTGATGTCAGCAGGAAACCAGACGCGAAAATGGTTCGGTTATCATACCACTTCTTTAAGTACATGACAGGAATGATTTTGCTGACTAACAGCGCCAGCAGCAGGAGCGGAATCATGATTAAAATTGTTTTATCCTGGAAAAGAGTCCAAATATCAAGCTTCACACCGACCATCACGAAGAAAATCGGTATTAAGAACCCATAACCGAATGAGTCCAGCTGCTGAACAAGTTCTTTGTTTGGCGAAAGCAGGGAAACAAGAACCCCCGCTAAGAAAGCGCCGAGAATATTTTCCGCCCCAAGTGATTCAGACAGGGCAACGAGTACAATAATTAACGTAAAAATGGCACGCGTCCCGATCTGGATCGTCCCTTTTGACATGGATTGAACAAAAGAGCGATGTTTGAAGACCCGGCCGAAAAAGTAAAGCACCACTCCGGCCGCAAACAGAATCATCAGGAGCCACATGTTTCCGCTGTCCTCTCCGTATAAAGAAGAAAAAACAGCAAGAAGAATCATCGTGGCCAAATCAGCAATAACAGCAACAAGCAAAATAATCTGCCCGATATTCGAATTCATGATCCGTTCTTCTTTTAATGTTGGAACGACAACGCCTAATGAAATCGTTGAAATAATCAGGGTCATCAAAAATGCATTTTGGATAAATCCGGCCAAGACGAACCCATAGGACAAGAGCAATGATAAAATAAAAATACCGACGAAAATAACAGATGCCGCAGCAAACGTATTCGGCGCTTCCTTGCCATTCGGCAGGAACTGCTTTTTCTTTCCTTTCTCAAACGACGAAAAATCAATTTCAAGCCCGCTTAAAAACATTAAAAAGATAAATCCGAGCATAGAGAGTGTCTGGAGCCAGGTGTCACCCTCCACAACTAAATTAAGGCCGCTTTTCCCAATTATCAGCCCCATAATGATTTCAGCAACAACAACCGGGATGCTGAGTTTAAACCGATGCAAAAGGATGGGTGTCAAAAATGCAACGATAAGTACAACAACTAAAGATTCGACAGATGTATGCGCCATAATCAGAACCTCCTTTTTAAGTCAGGGTTATGCTAGTTCTCACTCAGAGAACAAAACCTCATTTTTAAAAAACATAACGCGATTTTAACAAGGGTGATGATGAAAAATAAAGTGATAAGGTCTTAATCCTGTTTAGAAAATGATTCTTCTTCTATAATTTGCACATAAAAGCTTGTGATGACTCACAACACTTTGCTTCATAATAAATAAAACAATCGGTAAGGAGGATACCGCATGGCTTACGATATCATCAGCGATATTCATGGCTGCTATGATGAAATGACTGCATTAATCCAAAAGCTTGGCTATACAATCAAAAATGGAGTACCTGTCCATGAAGAAGGCAGGGTGCTTGTTTTTGCCGGAGATTTAACTGACAGAGGGCCCAAATCGATAGAGGTCATCCGATTTGTAGCCGGCGCTTACGAAAAAGGCGCTGTGCGTTATGTCCCGGGAAACCATTGCAATAAATTATATCGTTACTTAAAAGGAAATCCGGTAAAAGTGATGCATGGTCTCGAAACAACAGCGGCAGAGCTTGAGGAACTTTCCAAAGATGAGAAAAAATCAGTCAGCGAACAGTTTATGAAGCTGTACGAAACAGCGCCGCTTTACGACATCTTACATAATGGAGAATTAGTTGTCGCCCATGCTGGCATAAGAGCTGACGATATCGGCAAATATACCCGCAGAGTGAAGGACTTTGTGCTTTACGGTGACGTGACGGGTGAAACATATCCGGACGGCAGACCCGTCAGACGTGATTGGGCGGCAGCCTATAACGGAAAGGCTTGGGTGGTATACGGTCATACACCTGTGAAAGAACCTCGAAAGGTCAATCGCACCATCAACATTGATACAGGCTGCGTGTTCGGAAATCAACTGACAGGCTTTCGCTTTCCAGAAATAGAAACCGTCTCTGTTCCAAGCTCCTTGCCTTACGACGAATCAAGATTTCGCCCCATATAAAAAAGGAGAGAATCAATGATTCTCTCCTTTTATCAGTTTTCTCATGTCCTGAGGCAGTGGAGCATGAAACGTCATGTTCTTCTGTGTCAGCGGATGGATAAATGAAAGATGCTCGCTGTGCAGAGCCTGCCGGCCAATTTCCTGTCTCGTTCCGCCGTACAGTGTATCGCCGCACAACGGGTGCCCGAGATAGCTCATATGAACACGAATTTGATGGGTTCGTCCAGTCTCAAGCTGCAATGCCACCGAGGTCATGTCATCATTTGCACATGTGACGTAAAAATGAGTAACAGCCTTCTGGCCGTCCGGTGTTACCGTCCGTTCAATAATACTGTCAGGATGTCTGCCAATCGGAGCATCGACTGTTCCCTCCATCTGTGCCATCCGCCCGTGAACCACTGCCGCATACCGGCGTTTCACAAGGCCGTTTTTTTGCGCAGACGATAAAATGGAGTGGGCAAATCGATGCTTGGCAACAAGCATGACACCTGATGTATCCCGGTCTAGCCGGGTGACAAGATGTACTGTCGCCCTCACTCCGTTTTTTTGATAATGATCAATAATTCCATTGGCAATGCTGCCGGAGGGGTGCTCTCTCGAAGGGATTGATGACACATACGGCTGCTTGTTTATCACAAGCACATGTTCATCCTCATAAAGGATATCGAGCGGAATAGGCTCTGCCAGCAGCGTCTCGCTCACCTGTTCCTCAGGAAACTTCACGATAAGAAGATCTCCCTCTTTCAAAACGTATTTGACCGTCACATGCTCACCGTTAATCTGCAGGTCTCCCCCGCCAAACTTAATATCGGTCAGCAGACGTTTCGAAATTCCCAGTTCACCGGCATATTCTTTTACAGTCATCCCGTCCTCAGCGGAAGTAATGTTCTTTCTGATAAAAAAATGCTCCACGATATGCCCTCTTTCTATTCACCTTTTCCAATAAACGAATCCTGGACTCTTTTCCAAAATGGAAACGGACGGAATCTCGCAAACCGCACTTTTTCGGATGCAACTTGGCAGCGGATCGACTTTACATCCTTATGGAGAAGGGTTAAATGGTCAATCGTCACTTGAAAGTCAACTTCGTTTCTCGGCTTAATCATGCAATCATGATGGGATGGGAGAAGCAGAGGTGACCCGACCGTACGGAACACGCGGTTATTAATTGAAGCCATTTCCGCAAGCTGGATCGCCCTGATAGACGGATGGATAATCGCTCCGCCCAGCGCCTTATTGTAGGCTGTGCTGCCTGATGGAGTTGACAGGCAGAGGCCGTCGCCCCGGAAGGTTTCAAAGAGCTGCCCTTTGATTTCCACATCAGCAACAAGGCTTCCTTCGATGCTTTTAATCGTACATTCATTCAAAGCTAAGTATCTTTCTTCCCGCTCGTTTTCGTGATAGGTCACAATGACTTCGAGAAGCGGATATTCGACTGTATGATACGGCGTTTTCGCGATGGCAAGAACAAGTTTTTCAATTTCATGAGGAACCCAGTCGGCATAAAAACCCAGATGACCTGTGTGAACGCCGACAAATGCTGTTTTGTCCAAGCGGTCGCTGTATCTGTGAAAAGCATACAAAAGCGTTCCGTCGCCTCCGACTGAAATAACGATTTCCGGTTCATTTTCATCCAGTTCCATATCAAAATCCAATAAATACGCCTGTATTTTGCTTTTCAGCGTATCAGAAACTTGATCTCCTTTTGATGATACGGCAAATTTCATGCTCTTCTTCCCCTTTACCTATTGTTGCTCGCTTCCTTTTTTCTTTCTTGAAAAGGCAGCTTGAGCTTCCTGTACTTCACCCCTGATCTCCGACATCTCTTCATCAAGCCGGGAAGCCGCTTCAGAAGCGCGCTGAAGCCTTAGTTTTACTTTTTCAGGAATGTTTCCGCTGTATTTATAATTCAATGAATGTTCAATGGTCGCCCAAAAATTCATCGCCAGTGTACGGATCTGTATTTCTACGAGAACATGCTTTTCTCCGGATACCGTCTGCAAAGGGTACAGCACAACAAGATGGTATGACCGGTATCCGCTCTCTTTATGTTCCGCAATATAATCCCTCTGATCCACAACGGTGAAATCTTTTCTGGCAAAAAGCATCTCTTTTACGATTTGGATGTCATCGACAAATTGGCACATGATTCTAAGGCCAGCAATGTCCTGCATGGTTTCAATTTCATGCAGCGGTATGCTTTTCCGTCTCGCTTTTTCAAGAATGCTCGCCACAGGCTTGACGCGTCCGGTCACAAATTCGATCGGTGAATGGTCGTCCTCGTATTCATATAGTGTGCGGATCCCCTTGAGCTTCACTTTCAACTCTTCGACAGCCTGGCGGTACGGCACTAAAAAACGCTCCCATTGTTTGTCATCCATCATACATCCCCCAATTCCGAACCAGTTTCTATAAAAACACGTGTTTCACTTTTTCTTCCATTTCTTCTCCATAGTTTGCATTATCTTTTATATTTTCTAAAAGATATTCCAGCTCCTCATGCAGGCCTGCCAGTTCAATTGTTTGGTCTCCTGCCTCTAAAACAACCGGTATTTTTTGTGCATGGGCCTGCTTCAGTTCCGGCCATACATGTTCCTTTATAATGACATATTCAAAAGAATCAGCTAATTCAAGTATGTATACAAAAGCAAAGTGGTCAGAATCAACAAGCATTTGACCTGACGGCTTGCGTTCCGCTTCGTTTCCTTCTGTCTGACAAGTAAGGCGAAGCTGATCATCCGATAATGTTGCATTCAAAATTTCGATTCTGTTTTGCATAATGCTCTCCTTTTTTAAACAAAGTACAGATTCATTTTATCATATCGAGCTCGATATTGATAAACCTAACATCTAAAGAGATAATAGTAAAAATAAGATTTACAGGGCGGAAAGGAAGAGCATCATGAGCCAAGAAATTGAAATCGAATTTAAAAACATGCTGACCAAACAAGAATTCAAAAACATAGCAGCGGCACTCCAGCTGACAGAAAAAGATTTTACAGATCAAAAGAATCATTATTTTGATACAGACAGCTTCGCGCTGAAACAAAAACAAGCTGCGCTTCGTATCCGCAGAAAAAACGGAAAGTATGTCCTTACATTAAAGGAGCCGGCTGATGTGGGGCTTCTGGAAACGCACCAGCAGCTTTCAGAGGTATCAGATCTCGCTGGATTTTCAGTTCCCGAGGGCCCTGTGAAGGACCAGCTGCACAAGCTTCAGATCGATACGGATGCCATTCAATACTTTGGATCTTTAGCAACAAACCGTGCGGAAAAAGAAACAGAAAAAGGCTTAATAGTTTTAGACCACAGCCGATATTTAAATAAAGAGGACTATGAAATTGAATTTGAGGCGGCGGATTGGCATGAGGGCAGAAAAGCTTTCGAGAAGCTGCTTCAGCAATTCAGCATTCCTCAGCGCGAAACCAAAAATAAAATTCTGCGTTTTTATGAAGAAAAACGAAAGTCTATATAAGGTGGAATGACATCGTGAATGTAACGAATTGGGCAGCTTTACTTCAGCTTCAGGCACTACAGTCCATATCTAATGCACGCAGCAGCTCGGACACTCAGAATACGGAAAGCCCGCTTTCAAGTTTTAGCTCTTTGCTCAGCCAATATACAAACGGTCTGACATCTCAGCAATCAGCACTTTCTTCATCGCCAAGCCCGCTCAGCATGCTGAACAGCGCGAATACAACAGCGCCGTCACTGCTTTCAGCGTATGGGCTTAACTCATATACGAGCAGCAATTCAAGTTCAGTCACAAAAGCGGCAGAAAGCACTGAAACAGCTGCTGCAGATTCAGCTTCAAACAAACATGAAGCAAATCAGATCAGTTCGGGAGACTTCTCTATTGACAGTGCGATTAAAAAAGCCGCTGATAAATATGGCGTTGATGAAAAACTGATCCGTGCCGTCATCAAACAGGAATCAGGCTTTAATGCAAAAGCGGTCAGCGGAGCAGGTGCGATGGGCCTCATGCAGCTGATGCCGTCAACAGCAAGCTCACTTGGCGTTTCCAATCCGCTTGATCCGCAGCAAAATGTGGAGGGCGGAACGAAATATTTAAAACAAATGCTGGATAAATACGGCGGCAATGTGTCTATGGCATTAGCGGCTTACAACGCCGGACCGGGGAATGTTGACCGATACGGAGGCATTCCTCCTTTCCAAGAAACGAAAAACTATGTAAAAAAAATAACTTCAGCTTATTACGCGTAACCAGAGGTGCTCTTTCCCTCTGGTTTTTTTGCGGAGTGAAATCTTACGCATTCCTGATTTTTATGTGATATGATATGAAATACAAACCCCGGCTGTCAGCCGAAATGAGTCATCAAACGCATAAAAGGCAGTTTGTTTGTAGAAATGATGCCTTGTTGCTAAAATAAATCTAGATGAAACAATGAAATACAGAAAATTACTTTTTGCAATAGGATTTATGATTCCTATTAGCCATATTTAAAGGAGTAGTCAACATGGGACAATCGTTTAACGCACCTTATGAAGCGATTGGAGAGGAACTTCTATCGCAACTTGTTGATACTTTTTATGAGCGTGTCGCGTCTCATCCTTTGCTGAAGCCGATTTTTCCTAGCGATTTGACAGAAACCGCCAGGAAACAGAAGCAATTCTTAACTCAGTATTTAGGCGGGCCTCCGCTTTATACCGAGGAGCACGGCCATCCTATGCTCAGAGCAAGGCATCTTCCCTTTCCAATTACAAACGAGAGAGCTGATGCGTGGCTCAGCTGTATGAAGGACGCAATGGACCATGTAGGGCTGGAGGGCGAAATTCGTGAGTTTTTGTTTGGCCGGCTGGAGTTGACAGCAAGGCATATGGTGAATCAAACGGAAGCGGAGGATCGATCATCTTGACAAACTATCAGCATGAGCTATACTTCGCCCATTGCCACGGTCATCCAAAAAAACCGCTTGAAATTTATATGTTTGTAGACCCTTTATGTCCTGAATGCTGGTCCTTAGAGCCCGTCATCAAAAAGCTGAAAATCAGATACGGACGTTTTTTCACCTTACGCATTATCGCTTCCGCAAGCCTTACCGCTTTAAATAAAAAGCGAAAAAAGCATCTTCTCGCAGAAGCATGGGAAAAGATCGCGAGCCGCTCTGGCATGTCATGTGACGGCAATGTCTGGTTCGAACAGGATCAGCCGCTTTCATCGCCTTATATGGCTGCTCTCGCTTTTAAAGCAGCCGAATTGCAAGGACGAAAAGCCGGCATGCAATTTCTCAGAAATATGCAGGAGAGCCTATTTGTTTCAAAGAAAAATATTACGGATGAAAACGTGCTTTTGGAGATTGCTGAAAATACAAGTCTCGATCTTGAAGAATTCAAAAAAGATCTGCATTCTCAAAGCGCGGTCAAGGCGCTTCAATGTGACATGAAAATTGCTGCTGAGATGGATGTTTCTGTTAATCCGACACTGACGTTTTTTAATACGCAGCATGAGGATGAAGGGCTTAAAGTTCCTGGCAGCTACTCATATGATGTATATGAAGAAATTTTATTTGAGATGCTTGGCGACGAGCCGAAGCCGTCGGAAACACCGCCTTTAGAATGTTTTATTGAATATTTCCGCTTCGTTGCCTCTAAAGAAATTGCGCTTGTATATGATCTGAGCCTTGAAGAGGTAGAAAAAGAAATGAAAAAACTGGCGTTTGCTAAAAAGGTTGCCAAAGTGGAAGCCAAACACGGAATGTTTTGGAAGTCTCTCAGCACTTATTCTGATGAATATCAATCATGTGAAAAATAGCCGCAGGCGTGCATATGCTTGAGGCTGTTTTTTTACGCCCTGAACCAAACGTACGTTCTATTTTTAACACTAAAGAAACCGCGCCGGGATAAGCGCGGTTTCATATGTCTTAACGACAACAAAGGGGATGGGAGAAATTTTTCACGGTCAAACAAAGGGGTAATGTTTGTTTGTGATCAATTTCACATCCTTATGATAACAAAAGATGTCGACTTTTGACAACCTCTATGCTTAATGTTCATATTTTTGTCACAAAACATAACGAAGTGCATTCACTCATATCCTTATAAGGAAAAAGGACAAGGAGGACCGCCATGATGTCTACTTTGATCTCAATTGTGTGCATTGCCGTTTTTTTCTGCTTGAATATCTTAGGCATGATGCATATGCTGCCGCTTTATATTACCTCTCCTCTGCTGTTTCTGTCTATTTTGTTTACCCTCTACCGCTTGAATCACCGGAAAACCTTTAAAGGGTTTTAAAAAAGCCTGTGCGTCATTTCCGCACAGGCTTACTTTTTTAAGACTGCTTGACTTTCATCAGCAGCTCTTCCATTTCATCAAGTTTTTCTTCAAACATTTTGCACGCGGCTTCGATTGGCTCTGGAGACGTCATATCAACACCCGCTTTTTTCAGGACATCAATCGGGTATTGTGAGCTTCCCGCTTTCAGGAAGTCAATATAACGGTCAACCGCCGGCTTTCCTTCCTTCAAAATCTGGCTGCTTAATGCTTGGGCAGCGCTGTACCCTGTCGCATACTGATACACATAGTAATTGTAATAGAAGTGCGGAATACGCGACCATTCAAGGCCGATTTCCTTATCAATCACCATGCCGTCTCCAAAATACTTTTTATTCAGGTCGTAATAGACCTTTGTCAGAAGCTCAGGTGTAAGCGGCTCGCCTTCTTGCGCCTTTGTATGGATCAGATGTTCAAATTCAGCGAACATCGTTTGTCTGAAAACCGTTCCCCTGAAGCCCTCAAGCATATGGTTGAGAATATATAAGCGCTGTTTTTCATCCTCTAAATTGTTCAGCAGATATTCGCCAAGGAGCGCTTCATTTGTCGTAGAGGCAACTTCCGCGACAAAGATGCTGTAATTGCCATATGGATAAGGCTGGTGCTTTCTCGTATAGTAGCTGTGTACGGAATGTCCAAACTCGTGCACGAGCGTAAAGAGATTATTGACGTTATTATGCCAGTTCATCAAAATATACGGATTCGTGCCGTAAGCTCCTGATGAATAAGCCCCATTGCGTTTGCCTTTATTTTCGTAAACGTCCACCCAGCGGTTTTCCAGTCCTTCTTTTAGGATAGAGGCATATTCTTCCCCTAAAGGTGCAAGGCCTTTCAGCATGTAATCTTTGGCTTCCTCGTATGTCACCTTCATCCCAGCATCTTTCACAAGCGGTGTATACAGGTCATAGATATGCACTTCATCAAGCTCAAGCACTTTCTTTCTTAGCGCAATATAGCGGTGCAGGAGCGGCAAATGCTTATTAATCGTCTTAACAAGGTTATCGTATACTTCCTCAGGAATACTGTTGTTAGAAAGCGCAGCCTCACGCGCGGACTTGTACTTTTTCACTCTCGCGTAGAAGTTGTCCTTTTTCACAGTGCCGCTAAGCGTCGTGGCCATTGTATTTTTATATTGTCCGTACGTTTTATACACTGCGTCAAACGCATTTTTGCGGACTTCACGGTTTTCACTTTCCAAGAAATTAATAAAGTTGCCGTGAGTGATCTGTTTTTCATTCCCATCTTCGTCTTTAATGGATGGAAACGTTATATCTGCGTTATTTAACACGCTGAATGTATTTGAAGATGACCCCAGTACCTCGGAGGCTTCAGCAAGCAGTGCCTCTTCCTTCTCGCTCAGCACATGCGGACGTTCCTTTGTAATCTCCTCAATCGCATGAGAGTACAGCTTTAATTCTTCTTTTTCAAGAATGAACTGCTGCAGTTTGTCTTCTTCTATGGATAAAATCTCCGGAACCAAATAAGCTGTCGCGCTTGCAGCCTGTGTATACAGGTTTCCCGCCTTGTCATTCAGCCCCTGGTAAAAGGAGTTCCCAGTATCCTGGTCAGAGCGCATATGCGCATATGTGTACAGCCTACCCAGCCGCTCCATCACTTTATCTTGATACGTAAGAGCCTCGTATAAATGATCAGCTGAATCTGCCAGCTTTCCTTTATACTTAGATAAATTCGGAATTAATTCTTTTACAGCTTGAAATTCTTTATTCCAGGCCTCATCACTAGGAAAAATATCCTCAAGTCTCCATGTGTCTTCTGCCTTTACCTCACTTCTGTCAGGCAGTTGGTTTGCTTTTTTTTCCTCAGCCATGGTGATCCCCCTCGTCTTCTTTGATTCAAGCCAATTGAAAAAACAGCTGTTTCTCAATAAACTTGTGTTGTGAATATCTTCCGGTTTTTCACTGCCTTTTGTCAAATCATATGCAGTAATGAAGAGAACGAATGCCAAAAAAGCAGTAAAAACACGAAAAACCTTTCCTTTTGTGCCTTTCACAGCCTGCCCACCACCTTTGTCTTAGGGTGAGCCAAATAAGACAAACTCATTCTATAAAACAGCTGCGGTCTCTTTCTATGAGATCCTGCATGGAGTGTATGCCGCCTGCAGGCTGATTCAGCACATATACTTCTTTCTGAGTCTCCCTTAAAAATCCCTTCTTGCACAAAAAATCAATATACTGTTTAACCGCTTCTGAAAGACACTCTTCGCTGCATTCAAACCTGAGTGCAATGTTCTTATTATGAATGTGCAGTTTGCACTGCTGCAAAACGGCTGAAAAACGAATTGGCGCACGTTTACCTCCAAGATCCGTCATAAACAAATACAGAAACCCCTGCCACACAAAAACCGGACTCTTAAAAACTGCCCCTTTTCTAACAGGAACAAACACTTCAGTCGGCAGAAAAGAAAAAGATGTCTGCCGCTTCTCATAAAACAGCAGCCTAAGGCGATTTATTTCCTTTGAGTTAAACCGATGGGGTTTATGGCGAAAACGGTGAATCGCTTTCGTCCAGCCTGAATATTGAATTGAGGGTTTCGGTTCAGTGAAAAAAAGATCGTCTGCACCTGCCCGATGGATAGGGATCGTTTGGACTGAGGAATAAGAATGGTTTGTGTAGAATGGAATGATGTGGCTGAGCCGGAGAAAAGAACGCCTTTCAGGACAATAACATATCAGCTCTCTGTATGGACTTGCATTGATAAACTGCCAATGAAAAGCTGAAAGCTGATAAAAGGACGAAGCAGTCCGTTTTAAGCGGCTGTATCCCATAATCCACTGCGGAATGATTCCTTCTTGTTTGAAGCCCTCTGTCCGCTTTTGAAAGACATCTGGAGCGATAGTGGCGCATTGATATTCAACAGCAAGCATATGCTCCTTGATTCTTGCCATGACGTCCGGTCTTTGGTTGATTGTCCTTATATACGGCTCCAATATTGGTGAAGCCCGTTGTGTTTTCAGCCATACATACAGCTGTCTTTTTCCTTCTAAGTGGTAGGCGCTTTCCGGTTCGATGTCTATGGAGCAGGACTTGTTCTGTTTATGGGCAAAATGCGGCGCTTTTTGAAGTCCGAGCTTCACAGCTAGCTCTCCCCCGCATACCGGACAGAAGAACCGTCTCCGCTTTAATTTCTGGTTTTGCTGAGCGCCTAGAAGGTGAAACATTTGGCCGTCTTCAGTCACAGCACTAAACAATTGTCATCTCTCCTTTCCAGATGAAGTATACTTTCTGGAAAAGATGATCAACTCCTGTTCGCTGTATTTTCTGCTTGTCTATATGTTTTTGATTTTTCACATCTCTAAAATGGCATTTTCGTGCATAAAAAAAACCGATTTCCGGAAGGAAATCGGTTTGCTATGATGCAAAGTGTTTTTTTATCGCTTCTAGAGCATGCTCTGAAATAATCAGCTTGCCGTACTCTTCAAGACGGTGTATGCTGATTGAGGATTCAGTTGCGTACTCCAGCAGGATGCTTAGCTGATTTTCAACCTCTTCATCAGTCATATTGCAAAAATCTACATATAAATAATATCGGTTCTCAAACGAATATAAAGTCGTTTTGCTTCCGTTAACGTTCAATTTAGATAGAGAAATAACATCCTCAAAATCGCCAAATCGCAAGACAAATTGAAGCTTTTGCTCCTTCTCTTCCTGATTGACGGCTTGCTCTTCTTTCTGGAAATCATCCAGCAAGGCGTCAAGATCCTCAGATGCTGGTTCTTGCTTTTTATCCTCAGGAATCGGCAGTTCGAGCTTTTGTCCGTCTTTGGAAAGCTGGGCTTTTGTGACGATGATTTCTAATCCTTTGTCCAGTGCCTGAACTTGAATCCAAAGTGGGCCTTCCACAGCGAATTCCTCTTCTTCATGAACTTCATCCATGACTTCCCAGAATAGTTCTTCACTGCGCTCACGGTTATACCAAATTTCTTCTCTGTCAAAACCGCGATCTTCAATATCTCCGTAAGACATATAAAATTTTACTGTATGCTCGTTAATTCTTTCAATTTCCATTTGCCAACCTTCCCTTCTATATAAGATGTTGAAGGGACATCTAAGCTCCCGATTAATTGTACTTTACTACACTTTACCCATTCCGTCCACATCTTAACCTTAACCAAGGCCAGTGTGAATTCCTTTGTATTTCTATTTTATGATAAAACAGTCACAAAAGAAATAAAAATGCACCTTTGCCTAAAAAACGGCAGTTCAGGCGGCTGATATCATAAAATACGACCTGTCTCATATAGTAGTAGTACAAGCGAAGGACTGAAAGCGAGGTGCCGCTTCATGGAGCATGACTATCTGATTTCTCTGCTTGTCATTGTTGGGATTGACCTGATCCTCGGCGGAGATAATGCGGTTGTCATTGCCATGGCCAGCAGACATTTGCCGGACAAGCAAAGAAAGCAAGCCATTATTCTCGGAACATTTATTGCCGTTGCCATGAGAATCGGATTAACAAGTGCAGCTGTATATCTTTTGAACATTCCGTTCTTGCAGTGCGCCGGCGGAATTTTCCTGCTGTATTTAGGATATCAGCTGCTGATTGAAAAAAAAGACACGAAACACATTAAAAGCAGCACCTCCCTGTGGAGAGCGATACGAACGATTGTGCTTGCAGATCTCTTTATGTCGCTGGACAACGTCATCGCAGTTGCGGGAGCTTCACACGGTGAGTTTTCTCTCGTTGTTATAGGTTTGTGTGTATCGGTTCCGGTTATTATTTGGGGCAGCAAACTCATCCATATTGCACTAGAGAAAATACCGCTTCTGATTTACGCGGGAAGCGGGCTGCTTGCTTATACTGGTGGAGAAATGATTGTCAGAGACAAAAAGCTGTCTCTTTTTATGGCGCAGCACGGCACAGTTGAAACGCTCCTCCCCATTTTGACTGTTGCGTTTGTTATCCTTGCGAGCATTTATTACCAGCAGGTTGAAAAATAAAAGAAGGCTGATGACTCAGCCTTCTTTTGATGATACGATCTATTAGTTTGCCAAACGCTGTGCTTCTCTTAATTGGAAAGAGCGAACTTTTCTTGGCAGGAAACGTCTGATTTCGTCTTCGTTATATCCTACCTGCAAACGTTTTTCGTCAATGATGATCGGACGGCGAAGCAACCCTGGATGCTCGTTGATCAAGCGGTACAAATCTTGCAGCGGCATAGATTCAACGTTCACATTCAGTTTTTGGAATACTTTTGAACGGGTTGAGATGATTTCATCTGTTCCATCCTCAGTCATTCGAAGAATTTGTTTTATTTCATCAATTGATAAAGGTTCAGAGAAAATGTTTCTTTCTACAAATGGAATATCGTGCTCCTCGAGCCACGCTCTCGCCTTTCTGCATGAAGTACAGCTTGGTGATGTGTATAGTGTAACCATTCATCTTCACTCCTCTAATTAGTAGGATGAACATCTATTTTATTCTTAAATTGAAATTACTCTAAAAAAGGAATCTTTACAGGTATTATACTATAAAAAAGTAAGTGTGAACAGTATCCTAAGAAAAAAATGTGTCAATCCAGCAAATTTTTAATGTTCATGATATGTTCTAATTCTCAATTAGCTTAACTGATCGAAAATATTTTTTTGTTTTTCTTCATCAATGAGTTTCAGGACTTCATCCGTTTTTTCGTACGATTCCCCGTACCATTTCTCGTCTTTATAAGTATGAATGTTTTCATATGTCTGTTTCATGGCTTCAAGAATTTCTTCTTCTGATTCTGTTTTTGGTGACCAGTACAGAATCTCCATCTTGTTTACTTCATTCGTAGCCAATGACCGGCGCCGGTACCCAATTGACTGAGCATGCTTGAAATGCTCTCTTTGATAAAACCTCAGGCGTTTTTCTGTATCAGTATCATCTTCATCCACAGGTTCCACCTCGAGCAATATGGGCTTATTTTTCTTTTTCAGCTTCGCGATCAATTTGCCGCCAAGCCCCTGCCCTCTTGCATCCTTAGACACATACAGATAATCAACGAAGATAAAAGAATCGAATTCCGCAAACATTAAAATATGATGTTTGCCTTCATCTTTATGATAAATATCGCTTCGCTCTTTCAGAAGAGCTTCCATATGCGCTTTTGATTTCATTTCTTCAATTGGAAAATACTCGCTAAGCTTTTCATACCAGTTCATTGATTTCTCCTTACGAGTTCGTTGTCTTCATACTTTTAGATATACCCCATTTCTTCTTGTTTAAAACAGCCTTACATCTATAAAGACGTGCGAACTTCCGCCATGGTTTCATTTTTTTTCAGCAAAAACGGAGCCAGCTGCTCCGTTCATTTTGAAGTGTTTCTCATTGAACTCGATTTTCTCGCCTGTAATGAACCAGACGGGGCTGCGCCAGTGCAATCAGAAATGTCATGATATATAATGCAGCAGCCGCGATAAAAGCTATTTTCGCACCAGCAGCATCAGCCACTAGCCCCATAATGGAGTAGGTGACGCCTGACCAAGGAGTCAAAATCGCATTTTTTGCAGCCATGATTCCGATTCGTTTCTGCTCGGGAATAACCTCCTGCAGCATGGTTTCCTGGCAAATATCACGCACCTGATAAAAAGGCCCCATTGCAGCACAAGCCAGAGCGCATAAAAATGGGACTGGAGAAAATGAAAACAAAAGGGTCAGCGCCGACATTACAAGCGAGCTGAACATAATGGCATAGCCCATATTCCGCTCAAAAAAAGAAGAAAAACGAATGGCAATCACACTGCCGACAATTGCGCCTATAAAATAGGAAGCGTTAAACATCCCCCACCACACCTCTGTTTCATGCAAAACAGCCGCAGTAAATGCGAGGAGAATAGCAGATGACCATACGGAACCCGCCAAAGCTTCTATCATGTCCATTACAGTAATGTCTCTTACAATAGGGATGATCATTAAATCCTTCCATATACTTCTGGCAGATGCTGTTTCAGCAGTTCCTACAGCCTCTTCTTCATTTACATGCAGCACACTGATGGAAGCTCCCGATAGAACAAACAGGCAAATAGCAGCGCCGACAATGAGTTCAAAAGGGACGGCGTACGTCAGAAGGCCTCCAAGGCCCCAGCCTGCTGTTAAGAATAATTGATTCGAGAGAGAGATCACACCATTCGCTTTTACATATTGCTTCTTTGGAACAATAATCGGCAGCAGCGCAAATCTTGCCGGCTGAAAAAAAGCGCCCGCGAAGGAAAAACAAAACACAAACAGCAGCGTAATCCAAAAGAATGCCTGTCCGTGATGAGTGACGCTGTATGCCATCAGGATTGTAAAGACCGCTCTCAGCAGATTCGCTCCCACAAGCACCTTTTTAAAACCGAGAATGCGAAGCACCGGAGAGACGCAAAAGCTTGCTGCTATACTCGCAAACGACATGAACGATAAAATAAGGCCCGCCAAAAAAACAGAGTCAGTCATTTGATAGACCCGGACCATTAAAACGATTGTGACGAGGACTCCTGCTAAAGATTGAAAAGATTGAGACAGCAATAGTGCAAAAACATTTTTGTTATGCAGAAATTGAATCGTATTTCGCCTCCGTTTTTTTCCTCTAATTGTAAATGTTATCATTCTCACTTTCTATGAGGACGCAAAAAAACCCTTCAAGAGAAATCTCTTGAAGGATTGATGAATCATGAAAAAGCTTTAAATTCGGCTTCCGTGCACATCACAAAATGTCCCGGTTTGACTTCACGGAATTCCATCGTTTCCCCATCCTTTAATTGATGGACGGACGGATCATATTTCTGGCGAACGCGATTTCTCTCATAGTCTGGATCTGGAAGCGGAATCGCAGAAAGCAATGATTTTGTATATGGGTGAAGCGGATTTTCATAAAGCTCATCTGCCGGCGCAAGCTCAACCAGTTTCCCGAAATACATGACGCCAATGCGGTCACTGATGTATTTGACCATCGATAAATCGTGGGCAATAAACAGGTATGTGAGCCCTTTTTCTTTTTGCAGTTCTTTCATTAAATTCACGACCTGCGCTTGAATGGATACATCCAAAGCGGAAATCGGCTCATCCGCGATAATGAATTCCGGATCAACAGCAAGAGCTCTGGCAATCCCGATTCTTTGGCGCTGGCCGCCGGAAAATTCATGCGGATAGCGGTTCGCGTGTTCCTTGTTTAAACCAACTGTTTCCAATAGTTCATGAACCCTCTGCATCCGCTCTTTTTTCGTTTTTGCCAGCTTATGAATATCAAGACCTTCAGCAATAATATCAGCAACTGTCATTCTCGGATTCAGGGATGCATAGGGGTCTTGGAAAATCATCTGCATTTTGCGGTTGAATTCCAGCAGCTTTTTCCGCGATTTTCTCCCGTGCACATTTTCACCGTTAAACAGCACCTCACCATCGGTTGCTTCGTACAGCCGGATAATGCTTCGGCCTGTTGTCGATTTACCGCAGCCAGATTCACCAACCAGCCCTAATGTTTCACCTTTATAGATATCAAATGATAAATCATCTACAGCCTTAACCGTTCCCCTCGGCGTGACAAAGTGCTGTTTTAAATGTTTGATTTCTAATAGTTTTTCAGTCAATTCATTCACCTTCTCTCACTAAGACAGGTTTTTCAAACGTGTTTGCCAGTTTACGCATTTTCGCTTTTACCGCTTCTGGCGGCTCTACCTTTGGCGCGTCGGGATGAAGCAGCCACGATTTGACATAATGAGTATCAGATACCTTAAACATTGGCGGCTCCTGTTCAAAATCGATTTTCATCGCATAAGGGCTCCGCAGGGCAAAAGCATCTCCTTTTGGCGGGTTTGTCAAATCAGGCGGTGTGCCCGGAATGGCAGTCAGCTCTTCCTCTCCTGAACTTTCCAGTGTCGGCATGGATGCAAGAAGCCCCCAAGTGTACGGATGTCTCGGATCGTAGAAGATTTCGTCTACCGTACCAGTTTCTACAATCTGTCCCGCGTACATGACAGCGACCCGGTCAGCAACATTTGCCACAACACCAAGATCGTGTGTAATAAAGATGATGGACGTGTCAATTTTCTTTTGCAAATCCTTCATCAATTCCAGAATTTGCGCTTGAATCGTTACATCAAGTGCAGTTGTCGGCTCATCGGCGATCAGAAGCTTCGGATTCGCTGCAAGCGCCATGGCAATGACAACCCGCTGCCTCATCCCGCCTGAAAATTCGTGCGGAAATTGGTTCACCCGCTTTTCCGGCATTGGGATACCGACTAATTCCAGCAGTTCAACCGCGCGTTTTTTAGCCGCTTCCTTTGAGATTTTCTCGTGTTTAAAAAGCACTTCCGTAATTTGTTTACCGACTTTCATCGTTGGATTTAATGAGGTCATCGGATCTTGGAATATCATGCCGATCTCTTTTCCCCGGACATTTTGCATTTCTTTTTCGGACAGCGGCACTAGATCCTTTCCTTCAAACAGGATCTCACCGCGTTTGAAATAACCCGGAGGCATTGGAATCAGCTTCATAATCGCTTGAGAGGTTACACTTTTTCCGGAACCTGATTCTCCAACAATCGCCAGTGTCTCTCCTTTATCCAGATGGAAATTCACTCCGCGGATCGCCTGAACCTCTCCGCCATATGTTTTAAATGAAATTGCTAAATCTTTTACTTCTAATAGGCGTGTCACCCGTATCACTCCCTTATTTACGTAACTTAGGATCCAATGCGTCTCTTAATCCGTCGCCGACAACGTTAAAGCCAAACATTGTAATGCAGATAAATCCGGCAGGGAAGAATAAACGCCACGGATAATAGGTCAATGCAGGCAATCCGTCAGAAGCCATCGTTCCCCAGCTTGCCAGCGGAGCCGGAACACCGAGTCCCAAATAGCTTAAAAAGGCTTCTGTAAAAATCGCAGTAGGAACTGTCAGTGTCATCGTGACCAAAATAGAACCCATTGCGTTTGGCACGATATGTTTAAACAGAAGACGGGATGTTTTTGCACCCAGTGTCTGTGAAGCAAGCACATACTCCTGATTCTTCAGCTGCAGCACTTGTCCGCGCACGATTCTGGCCATATTAATCCAGCCCGTAATCGTCATGGCAATAATAATCGTAAATAGACCTTTCGGAAGAACAACCATCAGTAAGATAACCATTAATAATGAAGGAACTGCCCAAAGGATATCAGCGATACGCATCATGATTTCGTCCGTTCTGCCTCCGCGGAAGCCTGAAATGCTCCCCCAAATGACGCCGATCAGCAAATCAAGAACAGCAGCTGCAACACCGATAAAGATTGAGATTCGCGCCCCTACCCATGTACGGACGAAAATGTCCCGCCCAAGATCATCTGTTCCGAACCAGTGATCTTTTGAAGGGGGCTTATCCGCATTTAAGAGATTAGTAGTTGAATAATCATACCTTGAGAACATCGGCGCAAAAATTGCCATAAGGATAATGAGCACGATAATAATAAGCCCGACCATTGCAAGCTTATTGCTGCGGAAGCGAAGCATCGCATCTTTCCAGAGGGAAAGGCTCTTTTTACTTATTTTTTCTGCATCGCCGGCATTCGCTGCGGCTGGTTCAAACATGTTTTTCGGAATGTTCTGCATGGCCTAGGCTCCTTTCTTTGCTTTGGAAAGCTTGATTCTTGGATCAATAATGCCGTAAAGCACGTCTACGATTAATACACACAATAGCAGGATGACACTGAAGAACACCGTTACACCCATAATGACTGTATAATCACGGTTTGTAATACTGTTTACGAAGTGGGAACCAAGACCCGGGATCCCAAAAATCGTTTCAATGATAAAACTTCCCGTTAAGACCTGGGCGGCCATCGGGCCCATGTATGTAACAACCGGCAAAAGCGCGTTTCGAATGGCGTGCCGCACAGTAACTGCTGGACGAGACAGCCCTTTCGCTTTCGCAGTGCGGATATAATCACTGTTTAACACTTCGATCATGCTTGAACGGGAAAGTCTGGCAATGAACGCCATCGGCATGGAAGCAAGTGCGATTGAAGGCAAAAAGGTGTATGCCCAGGACTCCCACCCCGCGACCGGAAACAGCCCAAGCTTCATGGAGAACACATATTGCAGAACAGCCGCCATGATAAAGCTTGGAACTGAAATACCAAATATCGTTAAAATCGCGACGGTATAATCCTGCCACTTATTATGGTAAAGAGCTGCAATGACTCCAAACAATACACCTAACGCTAAAGCGAGGAGAATAGCTTCTGCTCCAAGAGTGAATGAAACGGGGAAACCTGAATTGATCAGGTCGTTAACACTCTGACCTTTATATTTAAATGATGGTCCGAAATCCCACATTGCAACTGATTTCAAATAACTGACATATTGTACAAACAGCGGCTTGTCCAAGCCATAGTGCGTATTTAAGTTTGCTTCAATTTCAGGCGGAAGCTTTTTCTCACCTGAAAATGGCCCGCCCGGTGCTGCTTGCATTAAGAAGAATGTCACAGTTACAATCACAAATAGTGTGATAATCATATAGACTAAGCGTCTTCCGATATATTTTAGCAAGGGGGAACACCTCCATGGTTTTTACATTTTTATACTCCATCAGTAAGAAAGGTATATGGGGCTTTTCTCCCCATATACCTTGAGGTCTTTTATTTTCAGACGTAGCCTTATTTAAAATATGCGTTTCTGAAATAAACCTCACCAGTACCTGGCATGATAACACCTTTTAGGTTTTCATCCTGTACCCAAGTATCAGTATGGAAATAGATTGGGGCAACCGGCATTTCATCAATGAAAATACCTTCTGCTTTTTTCAGCAGCTCTGCATGTTTTGTTTTATCTGTTTCAGTTTGTGACTGATTCAGAAGCTTTTTGAATTCTGGATTTTCCCAGCCTGTATCGTTATTTCCTCCGTTTTTGTCACGGAACAATTCAAGGAAGTTGATAGGATCATTGAAGTCGCCGAGCCAGCCCATACGGCCGATTTGATAATCTTGGCTGTGAAGCTTATCAATATAGACATTCCACTCTGAGTTATCAAGCTCAACATCAACGCCTAAATTTTTCTTCCACATTTCTTGTACTGCTTGAGCGATTTTCGCGTGTGCGTCATCAGTGTTGTAAGACAATTTGATTTTTGGCAAATCAGATGCCTTGCTTAAGCCCATTTCTTTTAGGCCTTTATCAAGGTATTCTTTTGCTGTTTTGACATCATTGTCTTTGAAGTATCCTTCCTTGTTATCCTCAAATCCCTTCATTGTAGGCGGCACTGCAGCCATTGCCGGGATTTGCTCTCCTTGCGTAACGTTTTTAACAATCGACTGACGGTCAAGCGAATATGTTAAAGCTTTACGGATATTGACGTTGTCTAATGGCTTAGCTTCAGTGTTGAATTTGTACCAATACACTCCTGCAATCGGCTCAACATGTAAAGAACCGTCTTTTTTCAGGGTCGGCAGGGATTCTGTCGGAAGCTGTCCGAGCGGCATACCGGCCCAATCAAGTTCGCCAGCTTGGAATTTTTTTAGTTCCGTATTGTTATTGTTGATCATAACCATATCGATTTTCTTCAGTTTGACTTTGTCTTTATCCCAATACTGGTCATTTTTTTCGAGAGTAATAGAGCCGCTGTGTTTCCATGCCGTCATTTTGAACGGCCCGTTTGATACATAATCATCTCCGGCATTTGTATTCCACTTTTTATTTTTCTCTGCAATTTTCTTATTGATCGGCATATACGTATAGAACGCAGTTAATTCAGTGAAATATGGAGTCGGGTTATTTAATTCAACCTTCAGCGTTTTGTCATTCACAGCTTTTACTGCCACATCGTCTAGGCTGCCTTTGCCGGTATTCGCCGCTTCAGCACCTTTTATGTAGTAGAGCTGGTAAGCGTATTGCGATTCGTTATTAGGATCAAGCGCCCATTTCCAAGCATATTCAAAATCTTGTGCTGTTACAGGGTCCCCATTAGACCATTTCACACCATCACGAATGGTAAATGTATATGTCTTTCCGTCCTTGCTCGTTTCAATTTTAGAAGCCATGCCTTCTTCAGGCTCACCATCTGCATTGATACGTGTCAATCCTTCAAAAGTCTGACGGATGACACCGCCTGATACTGAATCATTTGCCAATCCCGGATGTAAGGAAAACGGCTCAGTTTTAATATTAATGTTAAGTGTCGTCTTTCCTTTACTGTCCTTTTTCCCCTCACCGTTTGATCCGCTGCCGCCAAAGCCGCACGCGCTCAGCACGAGAGTGAAAATGAGCATCAACGTGACAATCGACCAACGTTTTTTCATATTCGCAAACCCCCTAATAATAATTTTCAGCTCCTTACGGCTAAATCCTCAGAAATATCAGACAAATGAACCTGAGTTTCCACAACTTTTATTCTGTTCCGTCTTTTCTGATTATTTTTGTAAAAAAGCTGTAACAATAGAGTGAACAAATTCATTATAATGAAACAAATAATTTATTGCAATATTATTTTATCAATTTAAAATATTTAAATTTCGTTAGTTTTTCTTCCATGAACATAATATCCTTCTACCATTTAAAGCATAAATTGATTAAAAACTTTTTCATGTGTTTTCTGCCCATATTGCTTTTTACATATAATATCTGCCTGTTTTTACGCTGATAGCAGTTATCATTTAAGGATTTTACAGCACTCGTGTTATTTATATTATTACAATTTTACTGGAAAAAAGAATGTTTTTTCATGATGACAATTGGTTATAATTGATTTATAATGAAGCAATCAAAAGAAAAGCTTGCTATGAAAAAGAGTAGTACACATTTCACCTGTTTGAAGAGAGTCTGCGGTGCTGGGAGCAGATAACGGGCAATGTGGAATGGACTTTGGAGCAGCTGACCGAACTGGAAAAAAGTAGGCTCAGCCGGAGCAGTCTCCGTTACAAACGTCAGAGTGATTCCATTTTAATGGAATAATCAGGGTGGTACCACGGTTCATTCGTCCCTTTTTTACAGGGGATGAATGAGCCTTTTTTATTATGTTTTAAGAAATGAGGTTGATGTTTTCATGAAACAAACGATTTTTTCAGGCATTCAGCCAAGCGGCTCAGTGACGCTTGGCAACTATATCGGTGCAATGAAGCAGTTTGTCGAACTGCAGCATGATTATAACAGCTATTTTTGCATCGTGGACCAGCATGCGATAACTGTTCCTCAAGACCGGCTTGAGCTTAGAAAGAATATCCGCAATCTCGCGGCGCTTTACTTAGCTGTCGGACTTGATCCAGAAAAAGCAACATTGTTTATTCAGTCAGAGGTCCCCGCGCATGCGCAGGCCGGATGGATGATGCAGTGTGTCGCTTATATCGGCGAGCTTGAGCGGATGACTCAATTTAAGGACAAATCCAAAGGCAATGAAGCTGTCGTCTCCGGCCTGTTAACATATCCGCCGCTGATGGCCGCTGATATTCTGCTGTACGGAACGGATCTTGTGCCTGTCGGCGAGGATCAAAAGCAGCACCTTGAGCTGACGCGGAATCTTGCAGAACGCTTCAACAAAAAATACAACGACATCTTTACGATTCCGGAAGTGAAAATTCCAAAAGTCGGTGCACGCATCATGTCTCTGAATGATCCGCTGAAGAAAATGAGCAAATCTGATCCGAATCAGAAAGCTTATATTACATTGCTGGATGAGCCGAAGCAGCTTGAAAAGAAAATCAAAAGCGCTGTAACTGATTCTGAAGGCATTGTCAAATTTGATAAGGAAAACAAACCGGGCGTTTCAAACCTTCTTACAATTTATTCAATTCTCGGCAATACGACAATTGAAGAGCTTGAAGCAAAGTACGAAGGAAAAGGCTACGGCGAGTTTAAAGGTGATTTGGCAGAAGTCGTGGTGAACGCATTAAAACCGATCCAGGACCGCTATTACGAGCTGATAGAATCTGAGGAATTAGACCGGATTCTTGATGAAGGCGCGGAACGGGCGAACCGGACAGCAAACAAAATGCTGAAAAAAATGGAGAATGCCATGGGTCTTGGAAGAAAAAGACGCTAATCAAAAAACCGCTCTTTGCAAAGAGCGGTTTTTTTCAGTTGACCTTTGATTCGTTTTCCATTTCCCAAAGCTTTTCGAAAAAAGGCTGTCCTTTTATTAGGTTTTCGCAAAAAGCTAGGTGCTTGTCCGACCAGCCTTCAATTGTTTCGTTATACAGCATGTCCCAAATCTCTTCAAAGCTCATCCTTTTGATTTGTTCATACATATGCGGATTCCACTCTGTGTACCAGTAGCCGATTTCAGCCCGATTTTTCAGCCCTTTTAATTGGTCAAGCGCCATAAACATCAGCTGCTTAATTTGCCGTTCTTTTCTAGTCAGTCCTCTGACATGTTCTGGTGCTAATGATAAGATGTGATATTCCTTGGAGGATTCCAGCTTCTTTGGCTCAAATTCATATGTTTCAGGCTCTACATCTTTTACCATTTCATAAACGAGCTGCTCCTGTCTTGGGATTAAACGGCTTTTTCTGACAGGGATCGTGTAGCCGATCGTGTCGACAGCCAAAATGCCGATTCCGTCTGTTACGACAAAACAATACTCAAGCTTTGTCCGCTCATGATTTTTCCGAATGTACGATTTCTGATGTACGTCTTCAAGCAAACCTTTCGGAAGCTCTGACAAATCATTTTCTATGTAATGAAACAGTACTGACGGCACCCTTAGCAGCGGAACCTGATCCAAAAGCTCAACCGTATCTTCCTTGCGCCATTCGTGAAAGTGGCATACATTGTAGCCATTTTCTTCCCCTTCAAACCAATTGACCCACACATCATGAAGAAATAACATCTCTAACCCCTCACTTTTATAAAAACTGTTGTCCACAGTATAGGCAAGGGATAGAGAAATTATTCCAAAGAGATTGAGGAAATCTGGAATCACTGGGTTTATGTAAGAATCATAAAAAGCAGATCTCTTTGTATATTTTCTGACAAAAGGAGACCTGCTTTTTTTCTGATTTGGTGATATTTTATCACAGATATGATATTCATTTTTATTTAATATTTTTCGGATCAAGCGCATCCCGCAGGCCATCACCGACAAAGTTGAAGCATAAAACGGTCATTAAAATAAATAGCCCGGGAAATAACGGGTACCACCATGCTTGAATCATTACTGTGAAATTCTGTGCGTCTTGAAGCATGTTCCCCCAGCTAGCGATTGGCGGCTGGATTCCAAAGCCCAAGTAGCTTAGCGCCGATTCAGCTAGAATAACAGACCCTACTTTCAGCGTAGCTGACACGATAATCGGCCCTAACGCATTGGGCAGGATATGAGAAAAAATAATTTTGTGCGTTTTTGTTCCAATTGTTTTAGCAGCAAGAACATATTCCCTTGAACGGAGCGACAAGAATTCTCCCCTTACTAATCGTGCTGTTGTGGTCCATCCTGTGAGACAGAAAATTAAAATCAGTTTGTCCACACCCGGCTTGAAGATGGTGACCAGCGTGATCAACAAGAAAATATCAGGAATGGATAACACAATGTCAACTACACGCATAATGACAGCATCCACTATTCCTCTGAAATATCCGGCTAATGCTCCTAAAACCGTTCCGATCAAAATCGAGCCGACTACGGACGCAAATCCAACCAATAAAGAGACACGCGCTCCATATAGGATCCGGCTGAAAATATCACGTCCAAATTTATCCGTTCCCATCAGATGTTCAAGGCCCGGCGCCTTATATTTATCAAGCAGGCTTTGCTGCTCTTGGGGATAAGGTGCAATTAAAGGAGCGAAAACAGCCGACATAATAATGATAAAAAGAATAACGGCACCTAAAATGGCCAGTTTGTTTTTCGAGAATTTTCCCCAGAAAATCTTTGTCATTGTTTCTGGCTTTTTCGAAATATTTTCTTTCAGCCTGATCTCCGGCGAGGGAGTTGTTTGCAGCTCTGACATCTCTGTTTCCCTCCTTTTAATATTCGATCCGCGGATCAACAATCGCGTAAAGGATGTCTGCAATGAGGTTTCCGACAACGACAAGAACCGCCGAGATCACAGTCATTGCCATGATAACCGGATAATCGCGCTGGAATGCTGAATCGACAAACAGCTTTCCTAATCCCGGCCAAGTGAAAATTTGTTCGACAACGACAGATCCGCCGATAAATGAAGGAATCATCAAACCGAAAATTGTAATGACGGGTAATAATGCATTCCTCAATCCATGTTTAAATAGCACTCTGTTCTCTTTAAATCCTTTTGCTCTCGCTGTGCGAATATAATCTTGATTTAATACATCAAGCATATTGGATCTCGTGTATCTCGTCAGTCCGGCCATGTCAGCTGTAGCTAGAACGAATGCAGGCAGAATTAAATGATGAATCCGGTCAAATATATTGAATTCGGTATTCAGCGTCTCGACACCCCCGGTTGGAAACCAGCCGAGATTTACCGATAACACCATAATCAAAATTAATCCAAACCAAAAGTTTGGAATAGCCAGACCTATAAACGAGGTAAATGTAATGCCATAGTCGATTTTTGAATACGGCCGCTTTGCCGACAGGACACCGAACGGAATAGAAATCATAAGAGCCAAAATCGTTGAAACCAGCATCAGCAGGAGCGTATTGGGTAGTCTTGCCATAATCAATTCTGAAACAGGCGTTCCTTTTCTGACAATAGACGTTCCGAAATCACCCTGCACCATGTTGCCTAGCCACTTTAAATATTGAACGTACTGAGGATCATTCAGACCGTATTTTTCAATAAACTGCTCTCTGTCAGCCTGGCTGATTTTCGGGTCCATCATTAATGTCATCGGATCTCCGGGCGCGGCTTTCATGATAACAAATGATAAAATCGTAATTCCCAATAAAATCGGGATAGACATTAAGGTTCTTCTGATAATATATGCAGCCATATACTTGTCCCCCTTTACTTTCCTTATTAAAAACAGAAGAGGGAGAAAACGCTCTCCCTCCCCTTTAAGGGAAATTTATTTTTCAAGCCACCATTTTTCAATATTATACAAATCACGTTTCGGATGATATTTGTATCCTTCAAGATTTTCCGGCATTGCCATATGGTTGTTAGGATAATACAAGAACGTATAGGGCTGATCTTCCGCAATTTTTTGATAGATTTGCTCATATTCTTTTGAATACTGCTTTCTATCACTGATTGATTTTGCATCTTTCATGAGTTTATCCGCTTCGGCATTTTTATACCAAACGTAGTTCAAACCCTTTTTAATCTGGCTTGAATGGAAGATATCATATTGATCTGGGAATGTGGATAAACTCCATCTCATGACCATTGCATCAAAATCCCAATTCGGAGGATTCATTTGTTCAACGAGAGCGCTCCATTCAACGATCTGGGTTTTCACTTCAATGCCGATTTTTTTCAGCTGTTCCTGAACGACGACAGCGATGTCTTCACGGACTTTGTTTCCTTGGTTCGTTTTAAGGGTAAACGAGAATTTCTTTCCGTCTTTATCCAGAATGCCGTCACCGTTCGTATCTTTCCAGCCGGCTTCTGCAAGCATCTGTTTCGCTTTTTTCTCGTTGTACTCAAATTTCGGAACATCTATATCTTTAGGATAGTTCCAAGATAAAGGGCTTTCCGGAATGTAAGCTACCTCGCCGTCTCCATCTAATACTTGGCTGACGATTGACTCGCGGTCAAGAGCGGTTGTCAGCGCTTGACGAACCTTTTTATCCTTGAATAATTCATTTTTTTCATTCCACCCGATGTACACATAACTTAATGCCAAATCAGTAACGATTTTTAGGTTGTTGAATTTTTCAGCCGTTTTGTAGTCAGTGGCGGGCACATTAAAGAAATTAATATCGCCTGCCTGCAGCTGAGCAACGGCAGCATTTGCGTCAGGAATGACTTTATACGTCACAGTATCTAAATACGGTCTTCCTTCAAAGTAATCATCATTCGCTTCGAGCTTAATATATTGGCCCTGCTTCCATTCCTTAAACTTAAATGGTCCTGAACCGATTGGTTTCTTTCTGTTAAACTCATTTTCTTCTAAATCAGCAATCGGAACATTACCGAGAATATGTTTCGGCAGAATAGCTGTGCTGTCTAACGCATTGTTGTAGAAATTACCGTCTTTATATTTCAGCTTAAACAAGACTTCGTAATCGCCTTTTTTTTCTACGGATTTCAGCATTTCATATGTTGAACCGCGTTCTCCCTTGTAATCTTTGCTTAAAGGGACACTGTACGTAAATACGACGTCGTCTGCAGTCAGTTCTTTTCCGTCATGAAACTTAACGCCTTTTTTAATTTTCACATCATATGCAAGGCCGCCGTCTAATTCTTTAATGCTTTCAGCGAGTGACAATTTCACATTTAGTTTTTCATCCGTTTTCGTTAAAAAGCTGTACAGCATATTTTCAATATCCGTACTTGCGTCATCGGTAGAATACAGAGAGTTAAAAAGTGTGGGTTCTCCGATTGAACCAACAACCAAATCCCCGCCTTGCTGCGGTTTGCCTGCTGATTTTTTCGCGCTGCTGTTGCTTGATTTTGATCCCGAGCAGGCTGATAAAAAGATGGCCAGAACCATCAATACACTTAGCATCATCAGTGCGGTTTTCCGTCTTTTCATTAGATATTCCCCCTCTTGAAATGTTCGTTCTTCTCAGCTGTTGTTTATGTAGTGTGCATACCCCCTCTCAAAGCTGTGCGGGCAACATTAGCTATAAAGGTGACAAGCCACAAAGTGGCTGGGAGCAGCTTCTTTAAATTCTGGTATTTGTTCCTTGCATATCGGTTTTGCAACAGGACATCTTGTGTGGAATACGCAGCCTTTTGGCGGGTTGGCCGGACTAGGCAGTTCTCCCTTCAGGACAATGCGTTCACGTTTGACAGATCCTCTTTTTCTTGTAACAGGAACGGAGGATAAAAGCGCTTGGGTATATGGGTGAAGCGGGTTGTCATAAAGCTCATGCTTGCCGGTCAGTTCCATCATTTTGCCAAGATACATTACTCCGACTCTGTCGCTGATATGGCGGACGACACTCAGATCATGAGAGATAAATAGATACGTAAGATTAAATTCTTCCTGTAATTCCTCCATCAAGTTAATCACTTGGGCCTGAATGGATACATCAAGTGCGGAAACCGGCTCATCTGCAATGATCAGCTCTGGATTCAAAGTGAGTGCTCTGGCAATGCCGATCCGCTGACGCTGGCCGCCTGAAAACTCATGGGGATAACGGCCGGCAAACGACGGGTGAAGCCCTACTCTTGCAAGCAGCTCTTCAACTTTTTCGTTTCGTTCACGCATGGTATACATGTTGTGCGTATTAAACGGCTCCTTTATGATGGAACGCAGGGTCTTTCTCGGGTTTAACGAAGCAAATGGATCTTGGAAAACCATTTGAATATTTTTGCGGACACTCTTCCGCAGCTTCTCCTCTGACAGATTGGAAATATCCTGCCCTTTAAAAAGAATTTGGCCCTCTGTCGGTTTGTACAGTCTGATCATCGTTCTGCCGGCAGTCGATTTTCCGCAGCCCGACTCTCCAACGATTCCGAGTGTTTCTCCTTTTTTTAACGAAAATGAAACACCATCCACCGCTTTTACATCACCGACTTTTCTTTGAAAAAGGCCTGACCGGATCGGAAAGTATTTTTTTACGTCACGAAGCTCTAAGATTGTTTCTTGATTAGCTGCTGTCATGATTGTTCGGCACCCTCTTCCTCATATAAAAAGCATCTCACCGTTCTTCCGCTTTTGTGTGTCAAAAGCGAAGGCTGATTTGTCCAGCACTTATCCATAGCTTTCGGGCACCTTGGGGCAAAACGGCACCCCGGCGGCAGATTATCCGGTGTAGGCACACTGCCTTTAATTGCATTTAATTTATCAATCTCTCCATCTATAACAGGAATTGACGTAAGCAGGCCTTCTGTATACGGATGAAGCGGTTCTAAAAATAAGTCATCAACTGTAGCGTTTTCTACGACTTGTCCGCAGTACATGACAATCACTCTATCGGCAGCCTCAGACACGACACCTAAGTCGTGTGTGATGAGAAGAATCGATGTATTGAACTTCTGACAGAGATCTTTCATGAGCTCCAGCACCTGGGCTTGTATTGTCACGTCCAGCGCTGTCGTTGGTTCATCGGCAATGAGCAGTTTAGGATTACAGCTCAGTGCGATGGCAATCATCACCCTCTGTCTCATACCGCCGGACAGCCGATGCGGGTACTCCTTCATAATTTGCTCCGCCCGGGAGAAACCGACCATCTGCAAGAGTTCAACAGCTCGTTGACGGGCTTCTTTTTTCTTCATGTTTTTATGGTAAATCAGCACTTCGGTAATTTGTTCTCCGATTGTTAACACCGGATTAAGGGAGGTCATTGGTTCCTGAAAGATCATGGATACTTCGTTACCGCGGATTTTGCAATAATCGTTTTCAGTGAATGAGGTGAGGTCTTTGTCTTCGAGTTTAATAGAGCCGTCCATGATTTTTCCGCCTGAGCTTTGGACGAGGCCCATAATTGATAAAGAAGTAATGCTTTTTCCGGAGCCCGATTCACCTACAAGCGCGACGGTTTCGCCTTTGCTGATGTGAAAATCGACTCCGTCAACCGCAGGGATCGGCTCCTTTTTCCTGAAAAAATATGTCTTTAAATTATTCACTTCTAAAAGTGTGCTCATGCTAGCTCCCCTTTCCCCCCTCTTGTTGTCAAACGTTTTCAAGAGAAAGCAATCCCCTTATTCAGAAATAATAAATAATATTGAATTATCGAAAAATTTTATAGTTGTATATTATTACAATCATTTTGCAAAATCAAGAATTTTTTAGGATAAATGTAATATTATTAATGAAATTCCATTATTTTATCCTTTTAAAGCATTGCATCCAAAAAGGTTTCAGCAGGAATGGACAGCCCGTCTGCGGCGCTTGCCTTGCTGGCGGTTAAATATTTTTTTACAATATTGAATCCAACTGCGTATCCAAGCATTTTTGGCTGATATCCTTTGCCGAATAACAGTTGGGGAAATAATCGATTATCCCGTTTGATATCCCGATGGGGCGCAATCTTTTTTTCATATAAAGCCTGAAGCTGCTCCGGTGTATACCAAGTCGTCCACTCAGCCGTTTGGCTTCGGCCGAACCTCTCATAAACAGCATATTCCGCCAGCCCTTCCATGATGATTGTATCAAGTAATGTGACATCCTTTTCCTCTTTTGTCAGATGACCTAACCGGCAAACGTGATGATACTCATGCGTCATAAGGGCAGATACCGACCCAAAATCTAAATCTGACGAAAGAAAAAGGAACATTTTGTCTTGAAAGGCGAGTCCTGATTTTGATCCGAACTCTAAACGGATTCTCCTGTTTCGTTCATCAACCGGCAGCGTAACAATTGGTACATCAGGACCTTGCCATTTGTTTTTGAGGTACTGTTCTTCCTTTTGGATATGTCCGTAAAAACCTTTTTCCTTCAGCTTGGAAACCGTCTGAATACCCTCTTTTATGTTTTTAAACATCCCATGATGCTGAAGGTGTCCCAGAATGCCCTTCCAGTTCTTTTTCTCCGCACCTGAAAAAAGCGGGATAATGTAGTGCGCCAAATCATCTATTGAACCGGCCTTCCTGAGCCAGCTATATGTTTGTTCTACACTCATGTGATCGCCTCCTCTTTTAATCCTATGCACACAAAAAAAACCGGCTACCCTTTAAGGGCAGCCGGTTTGGCTTGATTATGATTGATATTTCTTAAAGATTAATGTTGCGTTGTGTCCGCCGAATCCTAATGAGTTGCTGAGAACATAATTAAGTTCCTGTCTGCGGGCTTCATCAGGCACATAATCCAAATCACATTCTTCGTCAGGTGTTTGAATATTGATTGTCGGCGGAATCACACCTTCTTTAATGGCCAGGATAGAGAAAATGGCTTCAATACCGCCGGCTGCTCCTAAGAGGTGGCCTGTCATCGATTTTGTAGAGCTTACCGCAAGTTTATGCGCATGCTCGCCAAAAACGGTCTTAATCGCCATTGTTTCGTATTTGTCGTTGTAATACGTGCTTGTCCCGTGAGCATTGATGTAATCAATTTCCTCAGGTGCAATGCCTGCATCTTTAATGGCTTCTTGCATCGCTCTCGCTCCGCCTTCACCGTCTTGGGCCGGCGCTGTGATATGATAAGCGTCTCCGGTTGAGCCGTAGCCGACAATTTCTCCGTAAATTTTAGCGCCGCGGGCCAGGGCATGCTCAAGTTCTTCAAGAACGATAATCCCTGCACCTTCCCCCATGACAAAGCCATCACGGTTTTTATCGAACGGGCGGCTCGCTGTTTTCGGATCTGGATTAGTAGACAGCGCTTTGTTGGCACTAAAGCCGGCGAATGACATTCTTGTCAGCGGCGCTTCTGTTCCGCCTGTGACCATCACGTCTGCATCACCGCGCTGAATAACCTTAAACGCGTCACCGATGGAGTTCGTTCCTGTAGCACATGCTGTAACCGTACAAGAGTTCACCCCTTTTGCTCCTAATGCAATAGAAATCTGGCCTGTCGCCATGTCAGGAATCATCATTGGCACGAAAAACGGGCTTACCCGTCTTGAGCCTTTTGTTAAGAAGATTTCAAATTGAGACTCTAGTGTTTCAAGTCCTCCGATACCGGAGCCTACCCAAACACCGACTCTCGGCGCGATCTCATCGGTAATGTTAAGATCTGCATCTTCAACCGCCATTTTCGCAGCCACAACCGCATATTGTGTAAAGCGGTCCATTTTTCTGGCTTCTTTTTTATCCATATAATCTTCAACATTAAAATCTTTTAATTCAGCGGCAACTTTTGCCGGATATTCTTCAGCGTCAACACGAGTGATCGGACCGATTCCGGACACACCGTTGATTGCGTTATTCCAACTTGTATCGACGTCGTTGCCAAGTGGAGATAATGCTCCAAGTCCTGTAACAACTACTCTTTTTTTAGTCATCTTGTGTGCACCTCACCTTTTTTTATCGGCCCCAGCGGATTGCAATGGCGCCCCATGTTAGTCCTCCGCCGAACCCTACCATAACGACCACATCGCCGTCTTTGATTTTACCGGCTTCCAATTCTTCTACAAGAGAGATCGGAATGGATGCGGCAGAAGTATTTCCATATTTATGAACAGTTTTAGACATCTTTTCGACAGGAAGCTCTAAACGCTCGCGAGCAGCTTCCATGATACGGATGTTCGCCTGATGCGGAATCAAAAAGTCGACATCCTCTTTTGAAAGTCCGGCTTTTTCAATGACATTTACGCATGATTCTCCCATTTGGCGGACTGCAAATTTGAAAACTTCTCGTCCATTCATGATTGTATGTCGTTTTTCATTCAGATACAAGTGCTGACCGCCTGTGCCGTCGGCTCCTAGTTCAAATGAAAGGATTCCTCTGTCATCACTGACTGGCCCGACTACCGCAGCGCCTGCTCCGTCTCCAAACAGAACGGCTGTATTGCGGTCTTCCCAGTCGGTAATGCTTGAGAGCTTCTCTACACCGACAACTAGAACATGCTTGTAGGTTCCGGATTCAATAAATTGTTTACCGGTTACAACCCCGTACATGAAGCCCGCACAAGCCGCGCTGATATCCATAGCACACGCTTTCTTCGCGCCGAGCTGTTCTTGAATCATACAAGAGACCGTAGGAAATGACTGATCAGGTGTAACAGTTGCAACCAAGATCATATCCAGATCCTCAGCAGCCACTTCAGCTTGTTCCAGCGCATTTTTCGCTGCTGCAACAGCCATATGTGATGAAAACACATCATCTGCTGCGATTCTTCTTTCTTCTATTCCTGTTCTTGTACGAATCCACTCGTCAGAAGTTTCAACCATTTTTTCAAGATCATGATTTGTTAAAACCTTCTCAGGAATGTAACGTCCAACACCAAGTATTCCAGCTTTCATAAGGGAAGACTCCTTTATATCTTAAATTTAGAAGATCAATCAGGTTGTGATCAATTATTAGTATCAGGTACTAATTCTATCCTATTTTTTTTCACATGGCAATATATTCGTCTAAACTATCAGTTCATCTTACTCATAGAGTATGGTATATGGAAAGGAGGCGTATGCAGTTGGATGTGTTTTCAAGAATGATGTTCGGCGATGCAGCAAAACCAACAGAAGAGAAGGAGGAACAGCAAGAGGAGGTTTCTCAGACAAACGACGAAAAGACGATTAATTACATGCATATTATGGACCAAATCGGTTCAATTATGAACTCTCTTGATCAAATCAAGCCCGCTTTAAAGGAGCTTGCACCCATGCTCTCCGCTATTAAAAAGAAAATCATGTGAAAAGCCACTTTCAAAAAAGTGGCTTCTTCTTATTCTGTTTCAGATTTAGCGTCAGACTTGCCAAGCTCATAAGCTTCCGCCATTACCGTTGTAAATAGATTCATAAACGGCTGGATGGCCTCCATTGAGAGCTCAATGCCTGATTTCTCAAGCTGTTCTTTCGCTTCAGGGAGATATTTCATGGCAATTTGCAAGAATTCAAGTGATTTTTCGTGCTGCATGTGACGTCACTCCATTACTCGTTTTTTGGCAGCTCGCCTGTTTTGTTGTATGTTTTGATCAGCTTGGCGATTCTTTGCTGAAAGTCTTTGTCGACGAGCGGGCTGAATGTTCCCATCTCAACGACTCCCGTATTCAGGTCGTAGTAATGATCGCCGCCCTCAAGGGTGCCTTTATTAAATTGTTCAGCAATGATTTCATAGGCCTTGTCCACATTTTGCACCGTGCTGGTTAATACGGTATTCTCGCCCAGATCCGATTGATCTGTGACGTAGCCAATGGCATAAAGACCGTCTTTTTTGATTTGCTGAATAACAGGGACATTATACCCGTCTCCGGCGGGATACACAACATCCGCGCCTTCGTTCTTCATTTTCTGATAAAGCTTTACTGCTGTTGTATCATCATCCCAATGATCCGTATATTTCGTATTTACCTCTATATCCGGATTTTCATACTTGGCCCCTTTGATAAAACCGTCCACCTCAGGCTGCCACGTAAAGGAAGCAATTACACCGACCTGATTCGTTTTCGACATATGGGCAGCAGTCATTCCTCCAAAAAAGCCCATTGCTTCCCCGCTAAAATGGACACTCGTTACATTATCAGCTTTCGCTTTCGCATTGGAAATGACGAATTCCATATCTGGATAATCTTCGCCGACCAAGTTAAACACCTCAGCATATTCACTCCCATGGCCGTAGAGCAGATTGACGCCCCTCTTATGAAAATCCTCAATCGCATTTATGATATCTTCTTCTGTTTTAACGCCTTCTTTATAATAGACGTCCACATTGTATTTGGATTGTATATTCAGTAATCCTTTATACCCTTTTGTGCCCCATACGAGGTCATTAATCGTATCAGGAAAGAGCATGCCGACCTTCTCAATTTTTCCTTTGAACGGAGTTTTTCCACATCCACTCAATAAAAGGAGGACAGAAAAGATCATGACAAGCCTTGTGATCAAGTCATGTTCAACTCCTTTTGACAAGCTATAACATGTATTATTTTTATACGTTTATTGTATCTAGAAAACTCGAAACATGGAAGGTTTTTCTTAATATTTGTCGAAAATTGATGAAAATTGTCTTTTCCACTCGATAATTTTTGTTTTTGCTTCTTCTTTTGAGGTTTTCTCTGTGACTTGCAATTCAAAAAGCTGATCTTTGCTATGACGGCTTGGTTCTAACAGGAATCTCAGCAACTCGTCAGCCACGTCGTTTGTGTAATAGCCGTCTTCCTCTGTTTCTTCTTTCCATGGCCCATACATTTTCGGCAGGATCACGGTTTTTTCCGAGCCTGTTTTTTCACGTTTTTCCCATTCTTTTCGGTCTTCTTCATATACTAAAATATAAGGAGAATCACATTGGTCTAAAGGCAAAAAACTTCCGAACTGGATACAAATTGTATCATAATTTTGGTCTCCAATGTGTTCAAGCTGGCGAAAGAGTTCATTTCTCCCAAGCCACATGAGTCTTTCTTCTAAGTACATTTGTCTCATTTTATCTTCTGTTTCCGCCAGAACAACGTCAACATGTATGCCTTCATCCATCATTCGTTCACATAATGAAAGGCCGAAAAATTCGTCCGCACCTACAATCAGCGTTGATTCCATTGCATCTGCCGCCCTTCCGGTTTTTCATTTCCCAAAACAAAACAGCCTCCGCAAAAGAGAAGGCTGTTGTCATTATATTCTCTATAATTCTTTTTCATGACTGTGAAAGAATTTGCAAATTGATGCATAAATTCTGCTTGGATGCTCAAATAAATGAAATGTCATGTCGACCGGTGAGCCTTGCTTTTGCTGTTTTTCCTTGAAAACTTCCGCATGTACGCTGTAGGGATATGGAGCTCCGGTCATACGCTGCCATATATGAACCGGTACGCCGCTCGGGTAGCTTTGAATTGTTTTATAACGAAGCGCTTCCGCTTCTTTTTCAGAAATTCCGTAGCTTTTCGAAACTTCTTTCAAAAATTGCTTATAGAAAAATTTATTTTCTTTTTCCGATTCATAATGTGCCTGAAGATCGAGACAAGGATTCAACATTGCGGCTGAGCGGATATGATCCGGGGAAAAACGAAGCAGTTCATCGGCCACGAGAGCACCCATGCCTTCTGCTAAAATATGAATCTTCGGATTGAGGATTTCCTGCTTCAGCACAGAATGTATCAGCTGTTTGGCATAGGTGACTGCTTTTTCCGCCCCCCAATGCCTTCCGAACAGATTGCTGTTAAAAAGAGTGTATCCTTCATTCCTCAACATGCTCAGAAGCTGATTTCTGCCATAATGCTGCTGCCAAAAGCTTGAATCATGTCCGACAAAGTGGGTTCTGTCCCCCAAGATAAAGATGCCGAAGCCGTTCGGGCGATAGGGCAGATGAATGACATTATGCTCCGTTCCCAGTTGAAAGTATCTTTCCGTTATTCCCATCGCTTGCCCGCCTCCTTTCACACTTCATCTCACGCTATCTTATGTAAATAGAAAAGAAACGAATAAGGTAAAGTCCTAGCCTTTTACATTTTTGGCTATTATACTGATTGACGTTTTATATTTTACCATTAAAGTGTGACGAATCAGACTCTTTTGTCACCTCACTTTCTGCTAAAATTGGATTCCCCCTTCGCTTTTTGTATGGTATGATAACTTTTAGAATAGAATGAGAAGGACGAGGTGGAAACGTGCGATATATTATTGCCTTTATTTGGACGTTCCTTTTATCACATATGGCATGCTACTTGGTTGCAAGCATGAACAGCGTTACGTATAATTTCAAAACATCATCTGTCATTGCTGTTGTACTGTATGTCTTAATCATGGTTTTAGCAGAAATCATGCCTATGAACAAAAATGCAAGCCAGCATTAAAAAGCCAAAAACCCAAAACATTTATTGTTTTGGGTTTTTTAGTGGTCACGGCTTTCTTTTGTAGGTCCACAGCCGGTTGTGGTTTGATGTTTCGGGGAACATTTCCCCTGCTGACAGATGGACCTTTTGAGGGTTTTTAACCATGCTCCCTGTCTCGCCGATTTCTACGTAGACACCGTTATTAGGCGCTTTCTGTCCGGGCCGGAATTGGTGCTGCTGTCCCACTGTTTTTCCTCCTTTTCCTTTTTGCTGTAGTATGCGCCTAAGCGGCTGTGAATATGTTGCCATCAAAAAAACTGCTGAGTTTGGGGACTGACCCCATAAGATGAGACAAATAAAAACACCTTCAAGTTTGAATACGGATGATTGTTATCCGAAATTAGACTTGGAGGTGTTTTTTCTATGGGGACAAGAGTGAGTTATCCGGTTGAAGTGAAACAGAAGGCTGTAGAAATGAGATTGGCAGGCGTACCTATGAAAGAGATCATGCAGGAGTTGAATATCAAAAATAATACGCAGATTAAGACATGGGTCAGATGGTATAAGGCTGGTGATACACATCGATTTGAACAGCCTGTTGGTAAGCAATACACTTATGGAAAAGGTCCGGAGTATTCTTCCGAATTAGAGAAACTGCAGGCAGAGAATCGATATCTGAGACAACAGAATGAAGTGTTAAAAAAGTACAACGAATTGGAAAGGAAGTTGATAGCCAAACGTCAGTCGAACTTGTAGAAGAATTGCACAGCACAATGACCGTGCAGGATATCTGTATTCATTTAGGTATCTCTCGCTCGTCTTATTATCGTTGGAAGAAGAATCTGAAGAAAGATCATCCCAAGCGCCATTTAGAAAAACAAATCGGCACGTTGTGCCGAGAGCACCAGTATCGATATGGATATCGAAAAATCACAGCTATATTAAAAAAGAGAATGTGTATTAACCATAAAACGGTTCAGCGTATTATGCAGAAAAATCAGTGGCAGTGCCGGGTTAAGGTGAAAAAGCGCAAGAAGAATGGGCAGCCATATGCCGTGGTCGACAATATATTAGATAGGAACTTTCAGTCTGATCATCCTCTTGAAAAACTAGTAACAGACATCACGTATTTGCCTTATGGACAGAAACAATTGTACCTTTCCAGTATATTGGATGTATATAATGGAGAAGTGATTGCTTTTACGATTGGAGATAAGCAGGACACAGACTTTGTCTTACACACACTTGATCAACTGCCAACACTGCCTGAGAACTGCGTGTTACATAGTGACCAAGGATCTGTGTATACATCTTACGAGTATCAGAAAGCTGTTAAAACAAAAGGCATTACCATGAGCATGTCCCGCAAAGGGACACCCGCTGATAATGCCTCCATCGAATCGTTTCATTCCTCACTAAAGTCTGAAACGTTCTATCTTAACAGCATTGATCGAACCACGACCGCCATCGTAGAACGCACTGTCATAGAATACATTCATTATTATAACAATATTCGTATTCAAACGAAACTAAACAACCAATCACCGATAAATTATCGGCAATTGGCTGTTTAAAAGGTGTTTTGATCCCTGTCTCAAAAACGGGGGTCAGTCCCTTTGGCTCAGCAGTTTTTTGATGATTCCCCTTTGTATAAAATGGCCTTCAGCAGTGCTTTTTGCACATGAAGACGGTTTTCCGCCTGCTGGAACACTGCAGAGTTCGGCCCGTCAATAATCTCCGCAGTCACTTCTTCCTCACGATGCGCAGGGAGACAATGTAAAAATGTATAGTCAGGCTTGGCATGGCTGACAAGCGCCGCATTCACCTGATAAGGCGCAAAGACAGCAAGACGTTCTTGCTCTTCCGCTTCCTGCCCCATGCTTGTAAACACATCAGAATAAATTACGTCCGCGTCTTTTACAGCTTCAATCGGATCATCTGTCAGCGTGATAGAAGAGCCGGATTGAAGTGCATATGTTTTTGCCGCTTCAGCTGCTTCATCTAACACTTCATATCCCTTTGGCGAAGCGATCGAGATATCACAGCCCATTTTCGCGCAGCCGATCATCAAGGAGTGCGCCACGTTATTTCCGTCACCGATGTATGAGACTTTTACGCCTTTAAGCTTCCCTTTTATCTCCTTAATCGTCAAGAGATCCGCCAGCGCCTGGCATGGGTGGTATTTATCAGTAAGTCCATTGATCACCGGAATGTCAGCTTCTTTGGCAAGTTCCTCCACCTTTTCATGTTCAAAGGTCCGGATCATGATGGCATCCACATAGCCTGACAGCACTTTTGCCGTATCAGCGACAGTCTCACCGCGCCCCAGCTGCAGATCTTTCTGGCTTAGAAAGAGGGCGTTCCCGCCAAGCTGTGCCATGCCCGCTTCAAAAGAAACACGTGTCCGCGTTGATGATTTTTCAAAAATCATCGCCAAGGTTTTGCCATGGAATATAGGCTGAATTTTGTTTTGTTTCAGCTCACCGGCTTCTGCGAGCAAGGCGTTTATATCCTCTTCACTAAGGTCCTTTAACGTTAATAAATCTTTTCCGTATAAACTGGTTTGCGTCACTGTGTGCATGATGCCACTTCCTTTTTATAGAGGTCTTTGAGAGATACAGGCTGCGGATGGCCAGAACCGCTTTGTAAAAACGCCCGCACAGTTTCTTCTTCTGTAAAGACGGGGATGCCGTGCGTCATGGCTTCCAAACGTTCTATGCGTGCTTCTTCAGAACCGCTCAGATTGATGTGGAGCGATTTTTCTTCTTGTTCCATCCATGAGGCAAATGTCCCTTCATGAACGGTAAAACCTGCGTTTTCTGCTAACTCCTGCACATCTTCCGGAACGTTTTGCAAATAAATGCTTCCTTTTTGACTCCAGACTCTTGTATAGATTTTTTTCAAGGCGCTGTTAGAATCATATGCGACACACATGCCTTCTCCCGTTGATTTCATTTCCGGCCCAAGCTTGATATCCACATCCTGGATCGCATGAGAAGAAAAAACAGGGAACTTCACGGCAACTCCATGATGATTTTGAACTGCCGGATCTAGATCTTTTAAGGACGCTCCCGCCAGCAGACGTGTGGCGAGCGGAATCATCGGAACGCCCATTACTTTGCTGACGACAGGAACCGTGCGGCTCGCTCTCGGATTCACTTCAAGAACGAGTATGTTTCCATTGTCGATCACAAATTGAATGTTCATGATGCCTTTAAATGAAAGTTTTCGGGCAATTTTTTGTGCCGCATCTTTCATGCCCTGCTGCAGCCCGCTCGTGATGGACGGCCCGGGAAGAATGGCAAAGCTGTCCCCTGAATGGACACCTGCCCGTTCAATATGCTCGGTATATGTCGGGATAAAGACATCCTCGCCGTCGGAAATCAAATCAATTTCGACTTCCTTTCCAGACACATATTGATCAATCAAAATCGGATATGGCATGCTGTCCTCATCATTCAGCAGCTGAGAAAGCTGGGCTTGCGAGTCAACAATGATCATGCCCATTCCGCCGATAACGTAAGATGGGCGGATTAACACCGGATAGCCGATCTCACTCGCTTTTGAAGCGGCTTCTTCTTTTGTATAAGCAATTTCTCCTTTTGCGTGCTTCAATCCCAGCTCGTCAAGAAGCTGATAGAATTGATCCCGATCCTCTAACACGTCGAGCGTTTGAAATGATGTGCCAAGAAGAGTAATGCCGGCTTTTTCGAGCGCTTCAGCAGCATTGATTGCAGTTTGGCCGCCGAATTGCACAATTGCAAAATCAATATTTTCCTGCTCCGCCACGTTTACAATATGCTCCGTTGTCATTGGTTCAAAATACAGGCGGTCCGCAATTTCATAATCGGTGCTGACCGTTTCCGGGTTATTGTTAATCATGATGGTTTCGAATCCAAGCTCTTGCAGTGTCAGCACACCGTGAACAGCACTATTATCAAATTCAACGCCTTGGCCGATCCGAATCGGGCCTGATCCGATAATGAGCGCGCGTTTTTTCTCTTTGCGGCTGATGTCTCCATCGGTTTCTCCGAAATATGTGGAGTAAAAATAGTTTGTTTTCGCATCAAACTCTGCCGCGCATGTATCTACGATTTTAAAGGAAGGCGTAATGCCCATCTCCTTGCGAAGCGCGCGCACCTCTTCCTCTGTTTTGCCGATCAGTGAGGCAATCGTTGCGTCTGAGAATCCCTTTTCCTTTGCTTTCTTCAATAATTCAAAAGAGAGATCGCTCCCTGCTTCCATCAGGCGGTTTTCCAATTTGATGATGTTGTCAAAGGTATGAAGGAAAAACGGATCAATTTTTGTTTTTTCATGGATGTCATCAATCGAGACGCTGCGGCTCAACAGCTCCATGACAACGAAAAATCTGCGGTCATCCGGAGTGATTGCCAAATCCCATAGCGTATCAATTGACAACCCGCTGAGCTCTGGAAGGTGTGTCCCGATATTTTTTAATTCAAGCGACGCGGCTGCCTTTTGTATCGCTGCTTCTAAATTCCGTTCAATCGCCATCACTTCACCGGTGGCTTTCATTTTTGTGCCAAGCTTGCGGTCTGCGTTTTTGAATTTATCAAACGGCCAGCGCGGAAATTTGACGATCACATAGTCCAGTGCCGGTTCAAAGCTTGCGTAAGTTGAGCCTGTGAGCGGATTTTTCAGCTCGTCAAGTGTGTATCCGACTGCCAGTTTAGCAGCCATCTTTGCAATCGGATAACCGGTCGCTTTAGATGCGAGAGCCGATGACCGGCTGACACGCGGATTCACTTCGATCACGTAATATTGCTTGCTGAAAGGATCAAGCGCGAATTGAATATTGCAGCCGCCTACGACATCAAGTGCTGAAATGATGGTCAGACTAGCCGTCCGCAGCATTTGATAGTCTTCATCTGTCAATGTTTGTGAAGGCGCCACAACGATAGAGTCACCTGTATGCACGCCGACCGGATCGATATTTTCCATGTTGCAGACGGTAATGCATGTGTTATTGCTGTCACGCATGACTTCATATTCAATCTCTTTAAAGCCTGCAATGCTTTTTTCGACAAGGCATTGATTGATCGGGCTTGCTAATAGCGCCTGTTTAATCATAGCTGTAAAGGCTTCTTTATCAGGGGCGATTCCTCCGCCCTTTCCGCCTAATGTGTAAGCAGGTCTGATAATAACGGGAAAACCGATGGATTCCGCAAACCGGATGGCGTCGGTTTCATTATCAACAATTTCACTCTCTGGCACGGGCTGATTCAATTCGTTCATTAACGAACGGAATTTTTCCCGGTCTTCTCCTTTTTGTATCGTTTCAACGGATGTGCCGAGAAGCTTGACGCCGTGCTCCTTTAAAACACCCGTTTCTTCAAGCTCCACTGCTAAATTCAACGCGGTCTGACCGCCTAAATTGGCAAGAAGCCCATCAGGCTGTTCTTTCTTAATGATGGCTGTCAGGCTTTCTGCTGTCAGAGGCTCAAAATAAATCTCATCAGCAAAGGCTTCATCGGTCATAATTGTCGCCGGATTGCTGTTGACGAGAATCACCCGGTAGCCCTCCTCCTTCAGCGCGATGCACCCTTGAGTTCCTGAATAATCAAATTCTGCCGCCTGCCCGATGATGATCGGGCCTGATCCGATTACTAATATGCTTGAAATACTGGTGTCTTTAGGCATGCGCGATTTCTCTCCTTGCTGGTATCACATTCTTTAGATAATCATCAAAAACCCATTCGCTTTCCGCCGGTCCGGGATGGGCCTCCGGGTGGAATTGCACACTCATGACTGGCAGTTTTTTATGGGCAAGCCCTTCAACTGACGTATCATTGACATGATGAAATCTGATCGTGAGCTCTTCTTCATTAATCGACTGTTCATCAACCACATAGCTGTGGTTTTGGCTTGTCATAAAGACCCGTTTCGTCTCACGGTCGATGACCGGATGATTAGCTCCCCTGTGTCCGAATGGCAGCTTAAAAGTATTCCCTCCGAACGCGAGCGCGATCAGCTGATGTCCGAGACAAATGCCGAGAGTCGGAAAGCGGCTGATGATGCTTTTGATCTTTCCTAAATATGGCTGGATTGCTTTCGGATCTCCAGGTCCGTTCGATAGCACAATGCCATCGGGTTTGATGTTGTATACGGCCTCCATTTGCTGGTATGGCACCACAGTAACCTTGCAGCCTCTTTTGACAAGTGATGATGCGATTGACTTTTTATAGCCAAAATCAATGAGAGCGATATGTTTATTCCCGTCGCCGAATGTGCTGATTTCCTGGGCTGAAGCCTGCTCTGCCACATTCTCTGGTTGAAGGGCCATCTCAGCTCCTTCTTTAGAGGCTGTGACTGTTGCACCCATCGTCCCGTTTGCCCGGATTTTCTTCACGACAGCCCTCGTATCAACATGGGTTAACAGCGGAATGTTCCATTTCTGTAAATACTCCTTGAGGCTGTATACCGCTTCATAATGAGAAAAGTGATCACACGCCTCATAGACAACCGCTGCTTTTACTTGCGGTTTCTTGCTTTCAAAGTCCTTTTCATTTATGCCGTAGTTGCCAATCAGCGGGTAGGTAAATACAATAATCTGTCCCTTATACGATGGATCTGTCAGCACTTCCTGGTAGCCTGTCATTCCTGTGAAAAAAACAGCTTCTCCCGTACAGTTTTCATGGCCGTCCAGCTCGCCGCTGAACGATGTCCCATCTTCTAACACTAAATAACCTTCCATCTAACAGCCCACCTCTTGATGAATAATTAATTATAAAAATGAATTTTTATGCCTTTATATCGAAAAAAAATCACTGGTTTACAGCGGAATGATGAGCGATTGCCTGTTTCAGCTTGCTGACGGCTTCTGCTATTTCATCCTTAGTCACGGTGAGCGGCGGCAGCAGCCGAATCACGTTCGGGCCGGCCGGCAATACAAGCAAGCCTAATGTCTGCAATTCAGCAATAATGTCAGCAACCGGGCCATCACACTCAATTCCAAGCATTAATCCTTTACCTCGGATTTGTTTAACAAAAGGGCTCTTTAGCTCCGCCTCAAGCTGTTCTTTTAAAAACGCCCCTTTATCAGCAGCCTCTTGCAAAAAGTCAGGCTGGAATACAATTTGCAATGTGGCATTCACAGCAGCCATCGCCAGCATATTTCCTCCGAAAGTCGTTCCGTGAGAACCAGGGGTAAACGCTTCTCCAAGCTGTTTTTTTCCAATGACAGCGCCGACCGGAAAGCCGTTTCCCAATCCTTTGGCGACTGTGATGATATCCGGTGAGAGTCCGAAGTGCTCATATGCGAAGCCTTTTCCCGTCCGTCCGATGCCGGTCTGGATTTCATCAATGATGAGAAGGGCTTGCTTTTCCTTGCAAAACGACTGTACGGCTGATAAAAATTCAGCACTCGCCGGATTGACTCCTCCTTCTCCCTGCACTGTTTCAAGCATCACCGCGGCAATATCGCCTTCCTCCCCAAGAGCTTTAAAAGCAGAAGGATCATTGTATGGCAGGTAGTGAAAGCCTTCAAGCATCGGGCCGAAGCCTGTTTTGATTTTATCCTGTCCGGTCGCAGCCATCCCTGCATACGTGCGGCCATGGAACGACTGAAGAAAAGTGATGATTTTTGTTTTTCCAGTTGCTTTTCGGGCAAGCTTTATCGCACCTTCATTCGCCTCTGCGCCGCTGTTGCAGAAAAAGACAAGATCTCCTGCACTATGCGCTGCCAGCTTCTGCGCCGCTTGCTCTTGGAGACTGTTTTGAAACAGGTTAGATACGTGCCATACGCTGTCAAGCTGTTTTTTGACTGCCTCTGTCACCGCTTCATGGCAGTGTCCTAGATTTGATACCGCAATCCCCTGAATGAAATCAAGGTATGATTTGCCGTTTTGATCCTCAACGTACGTTCCCTTTGCTTTTTTGAGGTCAATATCCCAACGGCCGTAGGTTTGAAACAAGCTGCTCATGAAACAGCCTCCTTTGCTTTGACGATTTTTGTCCCCTGAAAGGTTTGTTCTGCGAAGAATGATCCTTTTCCGTTTACGATCATGACTTCAGACACCTGATCTGATAAAGCTGACAAGGCTGAATTGACCTTCGGGATCATCCCTCCTGTGATCACTTCCTGCTTGATCAGCATCTGAATCTCCTTAGGGGTCAGGACGTCCAGACGCTGCTTTTCCTTCATGATTCCATCGACATCCGTGACGAACATCAGCTTATCAGCTTCAAGCGCTCCGGCGACTGCTGAAGCAGCCAGATCAGCATTTACATTCAGCGTTTTGCAGTCGCTTGTCATAGACAGCGGCGCAATAACTGGGATGATGCCATTTTCCATCAGCGCGTTCACCATGGACGCATCGACTTTTTTGATTTCTCCCACTTCTCCGTGTGTTTCCGGATCTAGATAATCAGCCTCCAAAAGACCTCCATCCTTACCAGAAATGCCTGCGGCTCGCAGTCCGTGTTTGGCAAGCTCAGCAACGAAAAATTTATTGACAGAACCGGATAAAACCATTTCCGCCACTTCCAGCACCGGCTTCGTTGTTTTCCTCTGTCCGCCCGAAAACTCTGTCTTGATATTTAACCGTTTCAGCATATTCGTGATTTCCGGTCCCCCGCCATGTACGATCGCCAGCTTCCAGCCTGACGCCATCAGCTCTTTCAGATTTTGAAAAAATTCCTCCGACAGCTCACGGATGACGCTTCCCCCGCATTTAAAAACGATTGTTTTCTTCATTTCGCTCCCCTTTATTACGTGCGATAGCTCGCGTTAATTTTGATATAGTCATAGGTCAGGTCACAGCCCCACGCTCTCCCGTTTCCGTCCCCTTCATCCATCTTGATGACAATGGTGATTTCATCTCCTTCAAGGTATTCCTTGGCGAGAGATTCAGAGAATGGCTGAGGCTCGTTATTCTTAAACAGGCATTGGCCGCCAAGATAAACCTCTACTTCTTCTGCCGTCACTTGAGCTGCGGAGTGTCCAATGGCTCCGATGATCCGCCCCCAGTTGGCATCTGTTCCGTATACTGCCGTTTTCACGAGATTTGAGCCGACAATCTTTTTGGCAATGACGTTTGCATCAAGATTGTTTTTCGCTCCCTGTACTTGTGCTTCAATTAGTTTTGTCGCGCCTTCTCCGTCTCTGGCAATCTCTTTAGCCAGATCCTCACAAGTGAGCAAGAGTGTTTTTTTAAAGACCGGCCAGTCTGGATGGTCTTCTGTCAGGCACTCGTTTTCGGCGCAGCCATTCGCCATAACTAATACCATATCGTTCGTGGATGTTTCTCCGTCAACTGTGATTTGGTTAAATGAAACGTCAGTGATTTCTCGAAGCGCCTTTTGCAGCGCTTTTTCTTCGATTGCCGCGTCAGTTGTCACAAATCCCAGCATCGTGGCCATGTTCGGGTGTATCATCCCTGAGCCTTTGGCCGCTCCGCCGATCGTGACTGTTTTGCCGCCGATTGCCAGTTCATAGCACGTCTGCTTGATCACCGTATCAGTTGTTAAAATTGCTTCCTCAAAATCGCCTGATCCCGCAGGTGTTCCTTTCAGCAGCTCGATCCCCGCGTGGATTTTTTCCATGTCTAAATGCTCGCCGATGACACCCGTTGATGAAACAGCGACAAGCTCCGGCTCAATGCCAAGCTGTGAAGCAAAGCTCTCCCGCATTGTGTATGCGTCCTTTAGGCCTTGTTCTCCCGTGCAGGCATTGGCAATGGCACTGTTGACGATAACGGCTTTCAGTGTCGGTCCGTGCTTTAAGCTGTCTTGTGTCACTTTGATCGGAGCAGCCTGAAAGTGGCTTTGGGTATAAACTGCTGCGCTCACAGCCAGTGTCTCGCTGATAATGACGCCGAGGTCTTTTTTCGAGTAGCGCAGCCCGCAATGCACACCCTTTGCCTGAAACCCTTTTGGCGAGGATACATCACCTGTTACTTTTACAATTTGATCTTCACTTAACTGAATCATGGTTCGATTCTCTCCCGTTCTATGGATAAATTGGCGTGATGGTGAGTCCAGTTTCTTCATTCCAGCCATTCATCAAATTAAAGTTTTGCACTGCCTGACCGGCGGCACCCTTCATTAAATTATCGATTACCGAGACGATCGTGACTCTGTTCGTTCTCTCATCGAGGGTCACGGCGATATCACAGAAATTGCTGCCGTACACTTCTTTCGTTTGCGGGTACTGACCTTTTGGCCTCACTCTCACAAAATATGAATCTTGGTAAAATTCCGAATATAAATCATGCAGGTCATCTGCGGATAGATCACAGGTTAATCTGGTATACATCGTCGCCATGATGCCCCTTGTCATCGGAACCAAGTGAGCCGAAAATGTAATGGGCCCGAGGCCTGGCTGCCATTCATTCAGCGCCTGCTCAATTTCCGGCGTGTGCTGATGTTCATTGACTTTATAAATTTTAAAATTGCCGTTCAGCTCAGAAAAATGGGTTCCCATGGATGCTTTTCTTCCCGCTCCGGAAACACCCGTCTTCGCGTCAACGATAACGAAAGATTCATCGAGCAGTTTCTTTTGAGCCAATGGCGCGAGGCCAAGCAAAACAGCTGTTGGAAAACAGCCTGGATTGGCAATGAGTTTCGCCTGTTGAATTTGCAGTTGATTCAGTTCTGCCAGACCGTATACCGCCTCTTGAATCACCGCCTTCGGTGCCGCTGTCCGTTTATACCATTTTTCATATTCAGCCGGTTCTTGTATCCTCAGATCACCTGACAGATCAATAACCGGAATTCCCGCGTCTGCCAGCTTTGGAGTCAATTCACTTGATACTCCGGGCGGCGCAGCGAGAAACATGATATCTATTTCGTGTTTGATCGTATTCATATCAATCGGCTTCAGCTGCTGATCCGCTAAGCCGGTAAGATGAGGATAACCCTCGCTATAGACATTCCCTTCTCCGCTGGATGAATAAAGTATGCATTCCTCTGCATGAGGATGATGCGAAAGAATCCTGACAAGTTCGGTGCCTCCATATCCTGTAGCACCTACAATTCCTATTTTCAAAACAAGTTCACCCTCTTGGTCTTTGTGAAATTATTTAACATTATAACATGAATAAAAATTAATTCAATCGTATATTTAATATTTTTATTCATTTATAAATTTTCTGTTCAATGGGAATTCCGCTCAAAAAAATCGGCACGACGCCATCATAAAAACGTTGATGCGGCGCCGCATTTCAGCCGCATAAAAAAACAGGCTGACCGCGTCAGCCTGTTTTCATCATCATCAATCCACTCAAAAAATATAGAATAGAGCTTGCATAAAAAATCATTTGCACTGTGAAAAAGTCAGCGAGAAAGCCCCCGAGCATAATGGCTGCTGCTGAAAAGACAGCTGTCCAAAAATGGTAATTTCCAATCTTCTTTCCACGCTCTCCGCTGTCTGTAAAATTAGCGATCAGCACTTTTTTCTCCATGCTTTTGCATCGCTCCAAAGAGCCCTAACAGCACTTGGACGATATACACTTGAACGACGCTTCCAATATGCGGGACATATAAAAGCAGAACAGCCATCCCCCACGAGTTCAGAAGCAGAAAATAACGGCTGTCAAACCTTTCAGACAGCCGTCCGAGGAGCGGGTAAATGAGCGCTCCGCTCAACCCGAACAATCCGTAGGAAAAACCGAACTGTGTGTAGCTTGAGCCGATATTTTTCACAAACAGAATATAAAACGGAAAGATTAAGCTGCTTGCGAAAAACACGCTGCTTTGTGATAATGTCAGCCATTTTAATTTGTTTTTCCCCATTATTTATACCTCTGATAAAAGTAATTCATAAAGCGCTCATCCGGGTCATAGGTTCGTTTTTTCTGAAAAAACGCTTCACTTTTCGGATATGCCTGTCTCATTTGCGCTTTTGTCTGGTAGGTCATATAAGGCAGATAATAGCTGCCGCCGTGCTTGATGGCAACGTCTGTCATGTGCCTGATGATTCGGGCAGTATCTGCCTGGTCTTCTTTTGAAAAGCCCTCGTTTATTAATAGCACGAGCGAAAACATATCGTCCTTCGCATAGGAAAGGTCGGCCTTTTCATTTTTCTGCACGTAGCGGATCGTAATGTTCAGCAGGTTCAGATCTTCGTCCGACAGCGTTTGTCTCAGGTCATCAATATAGGACCCATACTCCTTCACGGGCACAAAGTATTCTTGCAAAACATCTGTGTTGTCATTGTTTTCATACTCAAGAAACTTTGATTCGGACCGCATGACGTTATTGCGTGAAATCTCTGTGCCGTTTTGGCTCAGGAAATAGGATTGCTGTGTGTCCCACAGCCAATTCCTGCCCCATTCATACCGTCTTGACAAACCGAGTGCAAACTTTGTGGCTCCCGTATACTCATCTTCTTTGAGATCGCTGTATGATGGCAGTTGATCCTGATGATCAGCCAATACGTAATTCGTGACATACATGTCTTTCAGAAATCCTTTTTTCGCTGTTGAAATTCGCGCCAGATGCATTCGGACATCTGGATTTCCTTTTACATGCTTTGAAAAATAGTCTGAGTATGTGCTGTAATTCATTTTTTCTGTCTTCATGACATACAGCTCATCATCTGTCAGCTCAAGCGTTACATCAAGAATCACGCCAAAAAGGCCGTACCCTCCGATGACCGCCGTAAACAAATCATCTTTTGGAGTGACAGTGATAATCGTCCCGTCAGCTTTTAAAAGCCGAAATGATTTGACTGTATCAATCAGCGAGCCGTAGCGAATATCACGTCCGTGTGCATTTGCGCTGAGAGATCCGCCGATTGTAAAAATGTTTTGTGACTGCATGACTTTTACCGCGAGTCCGTATGGATTCACGTATTTCTGGATATCATTCCACGTTGCACCGCTTTGCACCCTGATGGTTTTCTTCTCTTGATCGAGTGACAGGATTTTGTTGTAGCCCGTCATGTCGAGAACGATGCCGTCCTCATAATATGTATGGCCGCCCATGGAGTGCTGGGCCCCGGCGATTGAAATTTTTATGTTTTTTCGATTTGCCTCTTTGACTGTGTCAATGAGCGTTTCCTCTTCCTGCCCTTTCACTGTCTGCTTTATTTTTACAGGCATCAGGCCGCTGACATCCGTCATCTCGCTTGTGTCTGTTTTTTGCTCTGAGTTCACAGAGTACGCAAACAGGGCCGCATACGCGCCAGTACAAAGCGCGAATGCAAGCAATTTCTATTTCATAGTGCTCTCCCTGCTGTTTTTTATGGCCATTATACCATGACTGCGTCCTCATTTTTCCAAATTATCTTCTTGCCCGTTTTTCGGCACGGCGGTCGGCGACGATAAAGCAGGCGTGAATCGCGCCCGGCAGCCAAAAGATACAGGTCAATATGAGATTCAGCAAGGCCTGAAACGGTTTTCCCGAAAACAAAACAGCAAGCGGCGGGCATAAAACTGCCAGCAGGTACATCATTTCCTTTCACTCCTTTCAGCTGTAAAAAAGGACAGCCTCACATGTCAGGCTGTCCTTTTTTGTTTTATTGAATGCCAAGCGCAATTTTTGCGTATCTGGACATTTTATCCCTAGTCCAAGGCGGATTCCATACAATGTGAACCTCTGTGTCTTTCACTTCAGGAAGGTCCGCTAATGCTTTTTTCACCTCATCCACGATAATCGGCGCTAAAGGGCATCCCATTGATGTCAGTGTCATCGTCACGTGCGTTAAGCCGTCTTCATCCATGTCAACATCGTATACCAAACCAAGGTTCACGATATCAACGCCAAGCTCAGGATCGACAACCTGTTCCAGGGCGCCCATGATGTTTTCTTTTAATGCTTCTTCCACGTTCCCTCACTCCTTTTTTCTACAGTATAACGTAAATTCAGCTCTTGTTAATAACTTAGTGCTTTATAAGTACGTTTCAAACCATTCAATCGTTTTTAACACAGCTGCCCGCGGGACTTTATGGTCAGCGTTTTCATCTCCGATAAATTGCAGGCGTTCCGGCTGCTCGCTGTAATGGGATTTGATCGTGTCATAAAATTTCCGGGTCGGCGCGTAAGGCACGACCTTATCTTTTGCGCCGTGCCAAAATAAAAGCGGGCGCTGTTGCAGTTTCTCCGGCTGAAGGCTGAGATCCCGCAATTCGAGACGTTTCATCAGCTGCTGTACCTTCTCTTCCGGCACATCAATTTCAATGCCCTGAGATTGAATATGGTCAATCTGCTGCTGAAACAGTTCCACGTAATTCGGGCTTCCCATCAGGCTGACGCCGGCTTTTATCCAATCATATGCAGTCAAAGCGCCAAGCGTTGTGATGCCGCCCATTGACGTGCCTGCGAGACCGATGCGGCCGCCGTCTATCAGGCCCTCTTTTTCAAAAAGGTTTTTAAGTACGCCGATCTCTTCAATCTCGTTAAGGACGATATCCCAAAAATGCCCCGCCAGCTCTTCGACAGCCATTTCTTCTCCCCGTTCCCCATGGTGCAAAGCCTCCGGCAGAACGGCTCTAAAACCCTTCTCCGCAAGCAGATAAGCAATATGAAGATTGTGTTCCTTCGCGCTTGTAAAACCATGGATAAAGATCACGAGAGGAACAGCGCGGTGCCTGTTCTCTTCCTTTACAATATGTAAAAACGGAATACCGGAAACGGTTTGATTCTCAATTTGTATCACAATGTGCCCCTCCTTAGGATAACCATAATCATAAGTGTAACATGTAGACAATAAAGATGGTAAAAAGCTACACTGTAAGTAAGGCAAAACAAGCAAAATCTAAGGTTAAAGGAGCTTTTCATGGAGACAAAACCCTATTTAATCGCATTAGATTTAGATGGAACATTATTAAAGGATGATAAAACCATATCTGAAAACACCCTTCAGACGATACAGCGCCTAAAAGATGACGGGCATTATGTCTGCATCTCAACGGGGCGTCCGTACCGTTCAAGTTCCATGTACTACCAGCAGATGGAACTGACAACGCCGATTGTCAATTTTAACGGAGCATTTGTCCATCATCCGCAGGACGACAGCTGGGGACGGTATCATACGTCACTCCCGCTTGATGTTGTCAAACAGCTCGTGGATATCAGCGAGAGCTACAACGTACATAATGTGCTTGCTGAAGTGATTGATGACGTATACTTTCATTACCATGATGAGCACCTGATTGATGCCTTTAACATGAACACAACAAATGTAACGGTCGGAGACTTGCGGGAAAATCTTGGTGAAGATGTGACGTCTGTACTCATACATGCAAAAGAAGAGGATGTGCCGGCAATACGCTCATATTTATCGGATGTGCATGCCGAGGTAATCGACCATAGAAGATGGGCCGCACCGTGGCATGTCATTGAAATTATCAAAAGCGGCATGAATAAAGCGGTCGGCCTGCAGAAAATCAGCGATTATTACGGCCTGCCGAGGGAGCGGATCATTGCTTTCGGGGATGAGGATAACGATTTGGAAATGCTTGAATTTGCAGGCTGCGGCGTTGCAATGGGAAATGGAATTGACGCGGTCAAGCAGATTGCCAACCGAACAACGGCTACAAATGAAGAGGACGGCGTTGCAAGGTTTTTGAAAGAATATTTCTCACTTTAAAGAAGGCCCGTATTAATTTTTCCCACTCATAAACCTTACTTTGCCCCACCATACTATTGAAGACGACTCATCTCGTCAAAGTATGGAAGGGGGCAGTCTCAAAATGGGTAAACGAAGCAAATCCAGAAGGTTTATTCAGCAGGGTAAAGACTCCATCGGGCTACACGCCGCAAGATTTCCATATCGGTCTACTTTAGAAGAAGCTCACCAGCATGCCGCGGCACGAGACTCGGCCGAAAGCCAGGTTGAATATTAAATGAGAAATGAACTGTTTCAGCAGGCAAAATCATTTGTTCAACAGGCGGTCATGGTGACAAACGGCTTTGAGGAAGGCGATCAGGAGCAAGCGATTCTGAGAGCCAAAAATGCTGTATCTTCTGCGTATGCCAATTCGACAGATGCGGAACGTCAACAGCTGCATCAATTTCAAAATCAGCTGGACAAACTCCAATAAAAAAAGGCTATGGCGACTCGCCATAGCCTCTTATTTGACTTCAAACTGCTGAACAGCCTGAACCTGCTTGAGATTTTCCGCCCTGCCCTTAAATGTCACCTTTACCTCATAGGTTCCGGGCTCAGGGACTTCCTTCCACACATCAGAGAAATCATATGTTTCTCCAGATTCAAGCGTCAGGTTTTGAAAAGCCTGCGTAAACATTTTGTCTTTCGAATAACGGTATCTTTCTTTGTGCTCAGAATCATACACGACAAGTTCAAATTTTTGCCCTGTGCTGAATTGAAACTCAATAGCACGTTCACTTTGGTTCTTCAGCGACATGTTAAACTTGATTTGTTCAGGCTCCTGAATTGCGTCAATAGATAAAACAACCTCTTGATTCTCCATTCCGCCTGATACCTCCTTATCGGGTTCTGTCTGCTCATCTTTCCCGCAGCCTATCAAAAGCAGCACGGGGAGGAGCATCACAAGCAGCCGTTTCACGACTTCCACCTGCTTTCGTCAGTCTTTTCTAAAGAAACCAAAAATCCCTGTCGTTTGAACGATGTTCGTAAATGCTTTCGGATCAACTTCTTTGACGATCTTTTCTAAATCGTACAGTTCATACCTCGTGATGACGATAATCATCATTTCTTTCTGTTCGTTCGTAAAAGCTCCTTTTGCCGGAACAGTTGTGATGCCGCGCACCATTTTTCCGTAAATGGCTTCCTTGATTTCGTCCGCTTTTTTCGTCACAATCATTGCCGTAAGCTTCATGTGGCGAGTGTGAATTGCGTCGATCACCCTCGTTGTCACATATAGTGTAACCAGGGTATATAATGCTTTCTCCCAACCTTGCAATAATCCTGCCGTCAAGATGATAATCCCGTTCAGAATGAAGAAATACGTGCCGACGGGTTTATCCTTCCACTTTGCAAGCACCATGGCGACGATATCAAGCCCGCCTGTCGAAGCTCCGTATTTTAATGTTAAGCCGATACCGACTGCGGAAATGACGCCGCCGAACACCGCGTTCAGCAAAATGTCATGTGACAGGCTTGTTTCCGGCAGGATCCCCATAAACAGAGTAGTGAGTGCGACACTTAAAATGCTGTACACTGTAAACGATTTGCCGACCTTCAGCCATCCTAAAATACCGACCGGAATGTTTAAGAGGAACAAGAGCGTTCCCGTCGATATGTAAAAGGGGGCATATTGATCAACGACGCTTGATAAAAGCTGGGCAACACCTGTAAATCCGCTGGCATATACATCTGCAGGTATCAAAAATAAGTTCAGCCCGGCAGCATTGAGTAAAGCGCCGATGATGACGATGAGTAATTTTTTTGTTTGATCTAGTACCATGGCATGTTCCTCCGCTCTTTCTCTTTATTATGTTTTCCCTTAAAACAAATATTTGAACACGATTTTGGCAAATTAATATGATATAGTTGGCTTAACTCTCATGATAACGAGCGATAACGGAAAGAAGGGAAGCAATATGACAGTTCATCTCATCGCTGACAGCGCCACTGATTTGCCTCGTTCTTATTTTGAAGAAAAAGGCATTGGCTTTATTCCGCTCAGGGTTTCTCTCGGCGATAAAGAATTCGAAGATGCAGTCACAATTCATGCGGATCAAATATTTGAAGCGATGCAAAATGGAGAAACGCCTAAGACGTCGCAAGCCTCACCGCACACGATTAAAAATGTGTTTTTGCAATATGCCGAAACAGGTGATCCCGCTCTTTACATTGCCTTTTCCTCAGGTCTCTCCGGCACGTATCAGACAGCTGTCATGATCGCCAATGAAGTGAAGGAGGAATTCCCCGATTTCGATTTGCGGGTCATTGATTCCAAATGCGCTTCATTAGGATACGGTCTGGCTGTCCAGCATGTTGCCGATCTCTGTATCAACGGGAATACAATACAAGAAATTGAAACGTCTGTAAAGAACTTTTGCAGCCAGCTTGAACACATTTTTACCGTTGATGATTTAACATATCTCGCGAGGGGCGGCCGGATCTCCAAAACGTCCGCTTTTGTCGGCGGCCTGTTGAATATTAAACCGCTGCTTCAGATGGAGGACGGCAAGCTTGTGCCTCTGGAAAAAATCCGCGGACAGAAGAAACTTTTCAAACGGATCATCGAGCTTATGAAAGAGCGCGGGGATGATTTGAGCAATCAAACCGTCGGGATCAGCTACGCCGCGAACAAAGAAAAAGCCACGGATATGAAACACCTGATTGAGGAAGCGTTCAAGCCGAAAGAAATCATTATGCATCCAATCAGTTCAGCAATCGGCTCGCATGCCGGTCCAGGTACATTGGCAATATTCTTTTTAAGAAAATGAGCAAAAAAAAACCTCCAGATATGTGATGTATGCTGGAGGTTTTTTATATTAATTTTTTATTTACATAAATGATAACTCCGGCACCGTATGCCACTATCATTGGAGGTATCAGCTGATCTTGTCCCTGAAATGAAATAAAACCATTTAAAAGAATAAATATTCCCGAATTGAGAAAAAAGTATCCCGCAATTCTAGCCAGACGATCCTTGTCACGTATTTGAGACTCCCGGAAACCGGAAAGTATCCATGTTTGCTTTTTTATTCCAACCATATAAGCAACCCAAAAGAAAAGCAGCGCAATAAAGATTATTAAAAAATCGATACGTATTTCCACGACTCTCCCCCTTCTCTTAGAACTCTGCCCCCTAATGATACGCAACAAAATTTAATTTGTGAAGTTTCATAAAAAAATAGAAGGCCTGTGGGGCCTTCTATTTTTTCTCGTATGTCCATCCATTTTCCTGATACACTTTTCCGTTTTTCATCAAATGGCCCAGCGCGCGTTTAAAGGCGGCTTTGCTCATATTAAAACGTTCTCTGATATCGTCAGGCTGGCTTTTGTCACTGTACGGCATGGCACCGTTTCTCATTCTCATATACGTTAGAATGCACTCAGCATCAACAGACATTGCATCCTGTTTTCTCGGAAGCAGCGACAAGTTGACTGAACCGTCTTCTTTCACTTGAATCACCCGGCCTGTGACTTTTGAACCCAGTCTTGGCTCCTCTTTTCTTTCTGACGGGTGAATAAAACAGCGGATACCGTCATCCGTGATCACGAATGAACCCGATGCGATCAGCCTGTACACCGTACCTGTCAGCTCTTTATTCATCAGATCTTCTGAAGCGTCGGTAAACAGTTCGCTGATGATATCTTCCGGCGCTGGTTTCGCAAACATGCGCCCCCGGTTCGTCACCTTCAGCATACAGTAAAGTTTGTCCCCTTTTTGCGGCCAGACATCTTCATACGGCGGCAAATGCTCAGTTGCGACTAGTGCGTCCTTCGATAAACCGACATCAACGAAAACGCCCATATCTTCCACTTTATCCACCACTTCAACCCAGCCATATTCATCCGCGCTGATGACCGGAATTTTCATCGTGGCCGCAAGCCTTTCCTGCTGGTCGACGTATATAAAGACTTCTACTTCGTCTCTGTCCCCGATATCCTCAGTCATTTCACTGTTATGTAAGAGAATCGTATCTTCCCCATCGGTTAAAAAGTAACCGAAGTCGGTTTGGTGATCTATACTCAAGGTTAATTGCTGCCCTGGTCTCATGCTATCGTCCTTCCTGTTCCGCCTATTCCTCTGCGGATTTTGTTAACATTTTTTCCAATCATCACAAATTGATTCTTTGTTCTGTTGGAAGTTTCTCTTTATTCTACTATAATCAACACATAAGTTAAATGTTATGGAGGTTTTCATATGGCAAAAGAAAGCTCATTTGATATTGTATCCAAGGTGGAATTGCCTGAAGTGCAAAACGCAATCCAAATCGCACTGAAGGAAATCAGTACCCGATATGACTTTAAAGGCAGCAAAAGCGACATTTCTTTAGATAAAGAGGAGCTGGTCCTCGTTTCCGATGACGAATTCAAATTAAGCCAGCTGAAAGATGTGCTGGTCAGCAAATTGATTAAACGAAACGTACCGACAAAAAACATTGAGTACGGCAAGGTTGAAAACGCGTCAGGCGGAACGGTGCGCCAGCGCGCAAAGCTTGTTCAAGGCATTGACAAGGACAACGCAAAAAAAATCAATACGATCATCAAAAACTCCGGACTGAAAGTAAAGTCTCAGGTGCAGGATGATCAAGTGCGTGTCACCGGAAAAAACAAAGATGACCTGCAGCAGATTATCTCAGCTGTGCGGGGAGCAGATCTGCCAATTGACGTTCAATTTATAAATTTCAGATAAATTTTCTGATTCCTATTGATTATTGTCTTTATTTTCGGTAAATTTGGAGAAAGGGAAAAACGCCAGGTATCTTTTGGCACTTCCTGACACGAAAATTTCATATCCGTTCTTATCAAGAGAAGCAGAGGGACTGGCCCGACGAAGCTTCAGCAACCGGTGTAATGGCGATCAGCCATGACCAAGGTGCTAAATCCAGCAAGCTCGAACAGCTTGGAAGATAAGAAGAGACAAAATCACTGACAAAGTCTTCTTCTTAAGAGGACTTTTTTTATTTCTCTTTTTTCCTTGCTGATGTGAATAAAGGAGGCAGACAATGGGACTTTTAGAAGATTTGCAAAGACAGGTGTTAATCGGTGACGGCGCCATGGGGACGCTCCTCTACTCCTATGGCATTGACAGGTGTTTTGAGGAACTCAATATTTCAAAGCCGGAGGAAATTCAGCGCATACATAAAGCGTATGTTGAAGCGGGAGCCAACATTATTCAAACGAATACGTACGGGGCCAACTATATTAAATTATCCAGACACGGTCTTGAGGATGACATCAAAAAAATGAATCAGGAGGCCGTAAAGATTGCGCGGGCTTCAGCAGGCGATGCATACGTGCTTGGAACGATGGGCGGCATACGGACATTTAATAAAAACGCGTACAGTCTTGACGAAATTAAGCGCAGCTTCCGCGAGCAGTTGTATCTGCTGCTGCATGAAGAGCCGGATGGCTTGCTGTTAGAAACATATTATGATTTGGAAGAAGCCCGTGAAGTGCTGAAAATCGCGCGCAAAGAGACTGATCTTCCGATTATGCTCAATGTCTCCATGCACGAGCAAGGCGTATTGCAGGACGGAACACCGCTTTCTGACGCATTGCGATCGATTGCGGATCTCGGGGCTGATATCGTCGGCATTAACTGCCGGCTCGGGCCTTATCACATGATTGAAGCGCTCAGCGAAGTGCCGATTTTTGATGACGTATTCTTATCCGTTTATCCGAACAGCAGTCTTCCTTCGCTTGAAGAGGGACGGCTCGTCTATGAAACAGACGACACGTATTTTCAAAACAGCGCGTCAGAATTCCGAAAGCAAGGCGCGCGGATTATCGGCGGCTGCTGCGGCACAACGCCGAATCACATCAGGGCGATGGCGGAAGCAGTTGGCGGGCTGGTTCCGATTAAGGAAAAAGAAGTCAAAACCCGGGCCAAAGAATTCATTTCTGTTCATCACGAGCGAACCGAGCCCGGCCTGGATGAGATCGCAGCGAAAAAACGCTCTATTATCGTAGAGCTGGATCCGCCGAAAAAACTGAGCTTTGACAAATTTCTGTCCGCTGCTGCTGAATTAAAAGAAGCGGGAATCGATGCCCTGACACTCGCCGACAATTCTCTGGCGACCCCGCGGATCAGCAATGTTGCCTGCGGCGCTCTCATCAAGCAACAGCTCGATATGCGTTCCCTTGTCCATATTACGTGCCGTGACCGTAACATTATCGGCTTACAGTCACATTTAATGGGCCTTGATACGTTAGGGCTGAATGACGTGCTTGCTATTACAGGTGACCCTTCTAAAATCGGGGATTTTCCTGGTGCGACGTCTGTATATGATTTAACATCTTTTGATTTAATCAGGCTGATCAAACAATTCAATGAAGGTCTGTCTCTGTCTGGAAAACCGCTCGGCAAGAAAACGAATTTCTCAGTTGCCGCCGCATTTAATCCTAACGTCCGCCATCTGGATAAAGCGGTAAAACGGCTTGAGAAAAAAATAGATTGCGGCGCAGATTATTTTGTTTCTCAGCCTGTCTATTCCGAGCAGCAGCTTGTCGATATCCATAACGAAATAAAACATCTGAAGACGCCGATCTATATCGGCATCATGCCGCTGACAAGCAGCCGGAATGCCGAATTCATCCATAATGAAATTCCCGGCATTAAGCTGTCTGATACGATTCGCGAAAAAATGGCCCGTGCCGGTGAAGATAAAGAAAAGCAAAAGGCGGAAGGCCTTGCGATTGCACGCTCCCTGCTGGATACGGCATGCGAGCTGTTTAACGGCATCTACTTGATAACGCCTTTCCTCAGATCTGACTTAACCGCTGAGCTTACTTCATATATTCAGCAAAAAGATGAGCAGCGCCAAAATATCTTTTTGCATTAATCCCTTAAAAGACTGTCTGATCCAATCGGGCGGTCTTTTTCAACGGGATTCGTGTTACGATATAGAAAAACAGTCATGAGGAGGAACATTATGCTCGAAGTCAAAACCATTTCCGCGGAAGATACGTATGAAATCCGGCACCGCATTCTGCGTCCCCATCAATCCATTGAACAATGCAAATATGAAGAGGATCATGCAAAAGGCTCCTTTCATCTCGGCGCGTTTTTTGAAGGAAAGCTGATCAGCATCGCCTCTTTTTCCCCGCAAATTCAGCCATTAATAACAGAATCCCCAGCATATCGGCTGAGAGGCATGGCAACGCTTGTAGGATATCGCGATCAAAAAGGCGGGAGCACGCTGATCAAACACTCGGAAGAGAAACTGGCGGAGAACGGCGTTCAGGCGGTCTGGTGCAATGCCAGAAGCCATGTGAAAGGCTACTATTCAAAACTTGGGTGGGAAGAACTCGGCGAACCGTTTGAGATTCCCGGCATAGGCACTCATATTGTCATGTACAAAACACTAGGAACAAGCAGGTGATCTTATGGATGTAGTGGATGAGCTGATTGAGCTTCATGAAGAACATGTTTCCGGCTTATTGCGGCTTTGCAGGCAAGCCGGGTGGCCGGATTACGGCGAACAAGAGCTGGCACTGCTTGTCCAGCAAGGACGCTTTTTCGGCTATCAAAATGTCAGCGGTGATATTATTTCCTGCATCGGCTTGTTTTTGTTTGGCCGTCTTGCTTCTATCGGCCTCGTTATCGTTGACAAGGAATATCAACGGCTCGGTCTCGGCCGGCGTATGGTAAACGCCTGTATCACCCAAACGGATGAAAACACCGCCATCAGGCTTTGCGCCACAAAAGAAGGTTTGCCGCTTTATGAAAAAGCAGGTTTTCATACGGCTGGTTCAGTGCGAAAGTACAGCTGTCACAGTTTTCAACCTTATACAAAAAAGCTTGATTCTCAAATGTCGGGTTTTTTCTTATGAGTTGGAGAACTGCGCAATCAAACTGTTGATCTTCTCTTTTTCCTCATAAAATGCTCCGTGCCCGCTGTTTGCAAACGGAACCAATTCCGACTGTTTGATGCCGCGCTTCAACTCTTTCGCAAAATCAAACGGCGCAATTTTATCCTTTCTCCCGTGCAGGATCAGCGTCGGCACCTTGATTGCAGCAAGTTCCTTCCTGAGATCTTCGTCTCTTAATGCGATGCCCGAGTGGATCGTCCCGTAGGAGGAAGCCTCCAGCATCAGATTGAGAAACCACTGCCTAAGCTCTGGAGACACTTTTTTCTCAAAAAACTGTTTCCCTAAATCAGCCAGTGTTTTGGGCCGATCCGTTTTGAACAATTCAATCATATCGTCAATATCCTGCTTCCTCATCCCGTACGGATAACCCGGGCGTTTTGTAAACGCGGGGGCCGCTGCAGACAGTAAAATCAGCTTATCAATATCGGCTCCTTCATGCCTTGCCATATAACGAATTGCAATGGCGCCGCCCATTGAAAAACCGGCGAGAATCGCATTCTCAAGCTGCAGCGTATAAATGACTGCTTTCACATCATCGGCCATCGTGTCATAATCGTAGCCTTCCCAAGGGCGGTCAGATTGCCCATATCCCCGCAAATCAACGCCGATAAAACGAAATCCCCTTTTCGGAAGCTCATTCATTTGATATTCAAACATCTTATGATTCAACGGCCACCCGTGCAAAAAGATGATCGGCCTTCCATGTCCGATATCCTCTACAAACAGTGTCACATGCTCCTCGGTTTTGATGTAATGCCCCATTCCGCATTCCTCCTGTTCCCTTTGGCTTTCCCGGCCTGTAAACGCCTTGACGTATAGGAATCTTTCCATTTATGCTTACAAAACAAGCGGGCTGCTATACCAAGAAAAGGCTCTTCACGATTTACTATATGTATCAATTTCCTTAACGATCTATTAAATTGAACCCGGAAGCCTCTGTTTTTCGGGCAGCAAAGGATGTCATCACATGAATAAAATCGCAATTCAAAAACCAAACATACCAGAAAACCTGCAAACCGCAGATTTTCATGATGCCGTGACGCAGGATGATGTAATCAGCATGCATTTGTTTGAAGATTGTACCATCTGCGGCGAAGATATCGAAAGACTCTGTGTTGAAAAAACGGTATTCAGAAATGTCGTCTTTATCGATGTGTCTTTTCGGCATATTGAACTGACCGATGTGATCTTTGAAAAGTGCGATTTATCAAACGCCGATTTCAGCGGGGCTGTCATTCACAGAACTTCAGTTAAGCAGTCAAAAATGGTTGGAATGAATGTGGCGGAAGCAACGCTTCGGAATGTTTCATTCGAGGAATGCCACGGACATTTCAGCTCATTTTCGTATTCAAATATGAAACAAGTTCGATTTGATCATTGTGCTCTTATGCAAAGTGAATGCAGCAATACGGTGCTCCAGCAGACACACTTTGACGGATGCGAATTGGAAGGCGCCAGCTTTACCGGCACATCCCTTCAAAACATGGACATCAGCACGTGCCGTTTTGAACAGCTTCATGTCTCCCTCGACAAATTGAAAGGCTGCAAAATCGCACCTGAGCATGCGATTGCCTTCGCCAGGGCACTGGGAGCTGTCATCGTATAACCAAAGCCTAGGACATCATCAGGCGGCGTGCTGTTTCAGCTGCCGCTTTAATGCCAGTTTCCAAATCTCCAAGAGATGCATAGGAATATGACAGCCTGATGCTGTTTCGGTCTTCACCGTCATAAATATAGCCGGGATTCACAAGCACCTGCCGTTTCAGCAATCCATAAAAGAAACGGCTAACAGGCAGGTTTTTGTGAAATGTCACCCAAATATAAAAGCCGCCTGCGGGAATCCGCCACGTGGCAATGTCCCCGGCATACCGCTCGAGAAAATGAACGGCGGCGTCTCTCCTTTCTTTAAGCTTCCTGCGTACCCAAGTCAGATGCTCTTCATAATACCCCTGTGACAGCCACTCGGCAGCCGCCCACTGGGACAGGCCGCTTGATCCGTAGTCTGTCTGCATTTTAATGTCCGCCAACCTTTCAATAACCGGCTCCGGACCGGCAAGCCAGCCGATTCGCAGGCCGGGGCTAACCGTTTTTGAAAACGTGCCCAGATACAGAATATTGCCCTCATGATCCATTGCTTTCAACGGCTGCGGAGGTTTTTCTTCAAACCATAAATCACCGTACGCATCATCCTCAATGATGGGCAGCTGCTCTTTTTTTGACAGGCTGATGATCTCTTTCCTTCGCTGCTCTGACATGACTGTGCCTGTCGGATTATGAAACGACGGAATCGTGTAAAGCAGCTGTCCTCCATATTGTTTTCGATTAGAAGAAACAAGCCCCGCTTTGACCCCTTCATCATCCATCGGCAAGCCGCGAAGCCGCATCCCAGCTGATTGAAATACATGCAAGGATTGAAGGTAGGACGGCTTCTCCGTCAAAATGACAGAATCTCGTTTTAAAAGTCCAATTGAGATGAGCTGAAGTGCCTGAAGTGCACCGGACACAATTAAAATTGCAGACGGTGACACATGGATCTTCTTTCCTTTTAAATGGTCGGCCACTGCCTCCCGCAGCTGACGGTTTCCTTTCGGCTGCTCATATCCTAAAGACAGGGCGCCCGGATTGATTTGCTGAAACATCCGTCCAATTGTGTCAGCAGGCACAAGATCCGGTGATAGTTCTCCAGTTCCTAATCTGATGATATCCGCTCTTGGTTCGTTCTGATTAATAGCTTGAATGATGGAAGAATTGGCGCGATGAATGCCCGAACGGACGTAATCGCTCCAATCAAGCGGTGGCTCAGCCGCCAGCACGCTCCAAGTACTGTTTACAACCTTCGTACCGCCGCCTCTTCTTCCCTCTAACAAGCCTTGAGACGTGAGTTCATCTATAGCTGCTGTGACTGTGCTGCGGTTGACTTGAAACATGTCGGCCAGCGTTCTCTGTGAGGGGATTTTCGTCCCTACAGCCCACTCTCCGTGAAGAATCTTGTCTTTCATATATTGTTCGATCTGCCGATGCAGCGGAATATCCGACTTTCGGCTTGGCTGCCATTGCGACAAGGTCATGCCCCCCTTTTTTACACATTATACATTTGGCTGGTTTCTAACCCAACCAAATGGCTGGAGACTTTAGTGACAATCTCTCTTATGATTGAAAAAAAATGTGAAAGGAGCTTTTTCAGCATGAATGCAATCATTCACGGAATTGTGCTCGCGTTTGGCTTAATTTTGCCGCTGGGAGTGCAGAATGTGTTTATTTTTCAGCAAGGCGCGTGGCAAAAGCATATTTGGCGGGCTCTCCCAGCTGTCATCAGTGCTTCAGTCTGCGATACCCTGTTAATCGTATTAGCCGTTGCGGGCGTATCTGTCATTGTGCAGGAGCTGCCTGTGTTTGAGACAGTCATGATGGCCGGCGGATTTTTATTTTTGCTTTATATGGGCTGGGTGACTTGGAACAGCCGTCCGAACACAAGCCAAAACGAGAAACATACGTTCACACCAAAAAAGCAAGCTGCGTTTGCGGCCGCTGTTTCTCTTTTAAACCCGCATGCCATTCTGGACACGATCGGCGTCATCGGCACGAGCTCTCTTCAATATTCGGGGCTTGAGAAATGGCTCTTTATGGCCGCCTGCATCGCTGTGTCTTGGATTTGGTTCATCAGCCTTGCAATAGCGGGTCGGTTGTTTCAGACGATAGATACGAGCGGCAGGCTTATGCTGATCGTAAACAAATGCTCTGCAGCGGTAATGTGGGCAGCGGCAGGATATTTTGGGGTGTCACTCTTTTGCAATTGAAAGAGAAACAGATGAAAAAAACGAATTTCTTAGAAAAGGGGGCATGCTGATGACTGATGCAAAACAGTTTTATGACTATCATTCTTGGGCAAACAAGAAAATATTTACCCATATCGAAAACCTGCCGGAGGAAACTGCCTATCAAGAAGTAAAGAGCGTATTTCCTTCTGTCAGCGACGTGCTGCTTCATATGTGCAGGGCTGACTACATTTGGCTGAATGTTCTTTCGGGAGTGGCCTACCAAGAGATTATAGACAGCGCAGGCAAATTAGAGTCCGCGCAAGGTAATATGGCAGCGATTAAACAGCACGCTGCCGAGCTGGAGTCACAGTATCATGATTTCTTCAGCCGCCAGACGAACTTAGAACAGACCTTCACAATGCAACATCCGAAACTAGGTACACTGGAATCAACCTATGCAGACACCATCCTGCATGTCGTCAATCACGGCACTTACCACAGAGGGAACGTAACCGCCATGCTGAGACAGCTGGGCCATTCAGGCGTACCTACTGATTATATGTACTATTTATATGAGAAAAGAGAAAGCAAGGGCTAAAATGTCCTTGCTTTTTTTGCGGAAAGCCTCAAATGCAACATTTTAGCTTTTACATACCTGTATAAGCACGCTTCACATCTAGCTGTACCGGCCTGCCGCTTCGAAAGGAATTGGTTGCTGCGATGCCCACTTCTAAATTGATCGTCGCATCAATATCAGTCACAATCGGTGTTTTTCCATTCCGGACACACTCGGCGAAATGCTGAAGCTCCAAGCAGTAGGCTTCATGAAAACGAGTTTGAAAGTCTGGAATGATATCAAAACTGCTCCCTTTAGCCGATAGGATGGTCACATGTTGATGTCTCAATGTCCCTATGAAAATACTGCCCTCTGTCCCGATCACCTCCGCCCGGATGTCATGTCCGTATGGAGAGGTTCTGCTTGCCTCGACGTCCCCCGCTGCGCCGGAGTCAAATTCAATATACGTCAGTGCCTGATCCACATCGCCATACTGCTCCATAAACGGATTGTTCAGAATCCTGCCGTGTCCTGAAACAGAAGTGATTTCCGCCCCTAGCAAATAACGGGCAATATCATAGTCATGGATGGAACAGTCGATGAAAATTCCACCGCTGTGTTTGATAAATTCTGCGGGAGGCGCGCCTTGGTCGCGCGTAAAGCCTTTATAATAGATAGGTTTGCCGATTTCTCCAGCGTCGATCCGCCGTTTGGCATCTGCGTATGCGGGATCGAATCGTCTCATAAAGCCGACTTGGCAGATGACACCTGTCTCTTTCACTTTTTCAGAAACTGCTCTTGATTCCTCAAGGCTTAATGTCAGCGGTTTTTCAACGAAGATCTGTTTGCCGTTCTCGGCTGCTTTGATGATCATATCACCATGTGTGCTTGTCGGCGTTACGATAATGACAGCATCAATGCCGGGATCTTCTAACACTTCATACGGGTCCTCTGACCATTTTTCGATACCGAATTCTCTGGCAACCTGCTCTGCTCTCCCTTTTAACGGATCACTGACACTAACCAGCTTTGCCCCCGGTACACTGGTGACGAGATTTTTCGCATGATAATAACCCAGCCTTCCTAGCCCTAATACTGCGCACCTTACTTGATGTTCCACGTCCCATCCTCTCCTTTATCTCATTTCAGGCTCGCCTTTGGAAAGCGCTTTCTTTTAACAGCTAAAAAAACAGCGGTTCTATCCGCTCTGCCATTTTGCGCAAGCGCTTTCTCAAAAGATGGTTTCATTTTACACTGCCTTTGGTTTACACGCAATATGTTTTTTTGGCTTCAACTGTCATAATGAAAAAACCCGCTCATTAGCGGGCTCATGTGTTGAGCGGTGATGTAGAATGTCTGACTACAAGCTCAGGCGGAAGCACTATTTTTTGTTTCGCCTTTCGTTTTCCCTCTATTGCTTCTGCCAGCAGTTCGATGACGCTCCGCCCCATCTCTTTTATCGGCTGGGCTACGGTTGTCAGGGGCGGAGCCGCCATTTCTGCGAGTATCGTATTATCAAAACCAATGATAGAAAGATCATCCGGCACTTTTATGCCTCTTATTCTCGCAACTTGTATGGCGGCACAAGCCAATACGTCGTTGAAGGCAAAAATAGCAGTCGGAGCGTTCCTGTCGAGCAATTTTCCCGCTTCTTCCTTGCCGCTTTCCAAGTAAAACCGCGTTTGGATGATAAGTGATTCATCAATGGGCACGCCCGCTTCCTCCATCGCCTGACGGAAGCCTTTGATTCTATTTTTTTCGCCTGTCGTTGACCCGTCTCCGATAATGCAGGCGATGTTCGTGTGGCCGAGTGACAGAAGATGCTTGGCAGCCACATATCCGCCACGAACGTCATCTATCACAACAATATCCATCGGAAGAAGCGGCTTATCCTGAGAAATCATGGCAATCGGAATGTGTTCACTGGCGATTTCCTCCAAAGCAGACATACTGTCATGGCTTTCAATCCCTGTTGCAAAAATAATGCCATCCACCTTTTTCTGTTTCAGCACAGAAAAATACTTTGTTTCTTTTTTCGGATCGTAATCGGTGCTGCAAATCAACATTTGAAAACCGAGCTCATCCGCTCTTTCCTCAATGCTTTTGGCCAGTTCGCCGTAAAACGGATTTGAAATATCAGGCGCCACGAGAGCAATCATATTCGTTCGTTTTCCCGTTAAAGCCGCGGCGTGAACATTGGGCGTGTATGCCATTTCATTCATGACATTCATGACCTTCTGCCGTGTTTTATCGCTGATTCTCCCCGTATTGTTTATCACACGGGACACAGTTGTGATCGAGACACCCGCCGCCTTTGCCACATCGTAAATTGTTGTTTTCATGTTCATCCCTCGTCTGGTTATTGAACTTTCCGGCTGACAATTTTCCGGTATTCAATTGGTGAAATGCCTTCTATCTGCTTAAAGAGTTTTGAAAAGTATGTCGGATCTTCCATTCCGACCGTTTCCGCAATAACGCCCATTTTATCATTTGTAGAGGATAAAAGACGCTTCGCTTCCGTCATTCTCACCCGGTTCGTGTATTGTGCCGGAGTTACGCCGAGCACCTGCTGCATACAGCGGCTCACATAATCCTGATGGTAGTGAAGGGCGAGCGACAGATCCTTGATTGTCGTCTTTTCCTTATAGTGCTCCTGTAAGTACCGGGCCGCCTCCCAGGCTACCCGCTCTTTCGCAGACGGTATTTGGAACGCTTCTTTTTGAAGATGCAGCATCAGCTCCGCAAATAAAATTTGCTTTCTGAGCGGCAAATCAGAGTTTTCCGCAGAGTAATCGATCAGCTTTTCAAACTGCTGCGCCATAAACTGCGGGCGCTGCACCTTGCCTTTTCTCGGCAAGGCCAATCCGTAGCGGGCCGGCTCTTCGAAGCTCCCTTTTTCCTGCTGAAGCTCAGACCAGTTGCTGCCTCCCTTTGCCGTAAATTCATATCGATGTTCATCGAAGTGAAGCCAATAGTAGGAGGTTGCTTCATCACTGCCCTTCGTCCCGTAGTGTTCAAGACCGGGAGAAAGCAAGATGTACTCGCCGCCTTCAACAGAAAACGATGTTTCATTTTCCGTTATATATAACGTTCCCTGTTTGACATATATCAGATCAAACACGGAGAATACACGTTTCACATGGGTTTCTCCTTTTTTAAAAACCCCTTCCCCAGCTGCGATAAATACCGGAAAAGGCGGGACTGTAAACAGGATGCGAGGCATTTGAATCATCCTCCTTTTTAAGTCGGATTTTTACAAGAAGTATCGTTTCTATCCCTTTTTATTATAAGGAAATGGAGGTACACTTTAAAACGTTGATTTTATTTACGAAAGGGGTTAGACACTATGAAACAAGCTGTCTTCAAATCAACTGCTTTGAAAAAACCCGCTGACAAAACGTTCTCATTATTTTCGCTTACTTGGCCGATCTTTATTGAGGTCTCATTATATATGTTTATGGGTAATGCCGATACACTGATGCTCAGCCAATACTCGGATAACAGCGTGGCAGCAGTCGGCGTCAGCAACCAGATTTTAAATTTAATTATCGTGATGTTCAGCTTTATCGCAACAGGAACGACCGTTATCATTTCACAATTTCTAGGCTCACGGCAAAAGAAAGAAGCCATGGAAGTCGCTTATGTGTCAATCGGCGCCAACTTCTTCATCAGCCTGGCCATTAGCGCCATCGTCTTTTTCGCGGCTGTCCCTCTGCTTCATATGATGGGATTATCAGACGCACTGATGCCTGATGCGAAAGTCTTTTTACAAGTTGTCGGAGGTCTGTCCTTTATTCAGGCTTTAATCATGACATTCAGCGCGATCTTAAAAAGCTATGGCTATACAAAAGATACAATGTTTGTCACTATCGGCATGAACATTTTAAACATTGCCGGAAACTTTGTTGTGATTTTTGGTTTGTTCGGCTTTCCTGTTCTCGGCGTTGCCGGTGTGGCCATGTCCACATCTATCGCCCGCGTCATCGGATTAATCGCGATGATTGTGATTGTCAACAAACGCATTCAGCTGAAGATGTCGCTGAAAAAAGTCTTTCATATGCATAAAGAACATTTGCGCAAGCTGCTGAAAATCGGCATTCCTTCTGCGGGAGAGCAGCTTTCATACAACCTTTCGCAAATGATTGTCACGTATTTTATCGCGATCATGGGCGCGCAGGCGTTGACAACAAAAGTGTATACGCAAAATATTACGATGTTTATTTTGCTGTTCGGCACTGCGATCAGCCAGGGTACACAAATCTTAATCGGCCGTTATATCGGCGGCAAACAATTTGATGCCGCTTATGAGCGCTGCATGAAGAGCTTATATTGGGCACTCGGAATTGCTGCGGCTACCTCTGTTTTGATGACGATCTTTTCAAAAGACCTGATCGGACTCTTCACACAAAGCCCTGACATTATAGCAACTGCAAGCCTATTGATTGCCATGACCATTATCCTTGAACCAGGCCGCTCGTTTAATGTCATTATCATTAACTCTCTGCGGGCCGCGGGGGATGCGAAATTCCCGGTTTACATGGCGATGATTTCAATGTGGGGCATTGGCCTCCCGCTTGCTTATCTTTTTGGCATCCACCTCGGTTTCGGTCTTGCCGGTATTTGGATTTCTTTTATCGCGGATGAATGGGTCCGGGGAATCTTAATGTACAGAAGATGGCGCTCACGTATCTGGATTCAAAAAGGTATGGCGTAACACCCGGCTCAATCAAGGCCGGGTTTTTTAGATATCAGAGAGAATCTGCTTCACTTCGGTCTCTGTGAGAGCGAAGTGAAGTTGAAATACATCGTGCTGCTTCGCCCGGATTTTTTCTAAAACAGCCCGGTACAAATGAAGAGCAGCTTTCACCGTTTTTTGAGAATACTGCGGAAATAGCGGCAAGGCATCCTGACACTCTTCAAGGTAGGCTTCCGCTTCAAAAGCGATATACTCCCACGTCATTGTGAACGCCTTATTTACGGTGCCTTTTTGGAGATCAGCCTCTGTATAGCCGAATTGCTGCATTACTTCCCGAGGGATACGGCTTTTTTGCTGTTGGCCAGTGCCGATATCTCTCAGAATCCGAATCAGCTGAATCGCTAAACCGAGAGAACCGGCTGCATGTGTCAGCTGTTCCTGATGCCGGCGCGCCATAATCGGGAGCAGCATCAATCCGGCTGCGCCGCCTGTCTGGTATGCGTGCATGAGCAATTCATCAAGGTTTCCAAACGGTTTATCTTCCGCTTTCTGTGCGGCAATGAACTCACGGAATGGCTTGCTGTCCAGTGTAAAGGTTTGGTACGCATGGCCGAAAGCCTTCCACAAAAAATGATTCCCGTTATACGTACCGGAAAAAACATCTTCCGCCTCCGCTTCAATGGCAGATAACGCCTTCTCATCCGCATTGGCTGCCGTATGGCAAAACGCCATAACCGCCCAAGCTGCCTGCCTTTGCTTCAGCGGAAGAAACGAAAATGCTTTGTAACAGGCTGGTTCGCGGGCGCTGACGATCTGGCCGCATTGCTGATAGGCTTCTTTTATCTCTTTCATTTCTGTTCACTCCTATGTATCACTGCTTCTTCAAGTCTATTATGTTTTCTCGCAATTGTATATGAAGAAAAAGCCGATTCCTTTGAGCAGAATCGGCTTTTTCTTTATCCTTCATCAATATCAATGCGATACGCTTCAAACCATGTATGAATTTGAGCAAGATGGGCGATCAGCTGAGGTCCCTTCATGAGCTGTCCGAACCACGGCACCTTGAAGGAGGAGCCTTCCGTTTCTAAAAGCTGATCTAATTGTTTTCTGTCCAGCAAGGTATGGAGCACGGAGTCCTTTTGGCTTCTGATCGTTTTCAGCCATTCGCTGACGCCTTTTGTATATTCCGGATGATGTGTTTTCGGATACGGGCTTTTTTTGCGATACAGAATGTCATCAGGCAAAATACCTTCAAGCGCTTTGCGTAAAATGCCTTTTTCCCGATTATCATGCATTTTCATTTCCCACGGAATATTCCAAACATATTCCACAAGCCGGTGATCGGCGAACGGCACCCGCACTTCCAGGCTCGCCCCCATGCTCATGCGATCCTTCCGATCCAAAAGGTTCGTCATAAACCAAAGCATATTTAAATAGAACAGCTGTCTTCTTGCTTTATCCACACCCGTTTCACCATCTAATAATGGCGTTTCTGCCAAGGTTTCTTCATATTTGGCATTTACGTATTCTTTCAGATTCAATTTTTTCTGCCATGAGTCAGAAAGCAGCTTGATCCGCTCCTCCGTTGATCTCATCCATGGAAAGCCAGACTCAACATCTGCCGTATGGAACCACGGGTACCCGCCGAAAATCTCATCCGCGCACTCTCCCGATAGGCTGACGACAAAGTCCTTTTTGATTTCCCGGCAAAACCACAGCAGGGATGAGTCGACATCCGCCATTCCCGGCAAGTCTTTGACCAGTACAGCTTCCTCCAAATGATCAATGAGATCTTTTTGGCTGATGACGCATTTGTGGTGCGTTGTGCCGAAAGCCTCTGTCATTTTTTCAATCCATGGTCCGTCATCATTCGGCTGAAAAGCGCTTGCTTGAAAAAATTTATCGTTCTCTTCGTAATCAATCGAATAAGTATGAAGCGGTGCTTTTCCTTCCTTTTCAAAATGGCCCGCCGCAATCGCTGTAATTGCGCTTGAGTCCAGACCGCCTGATAGGAATGTGCAAACAGGCACATCCGACACAAGCTGCCGCGTCACCGCGTCCTGAAATAACGATCTGACATTGGCAACCGTGTCATCAAAACTGTCCGTATGTTTTTCGCTTTCAACATTCCAATAACGCCAAATATTAAGTCCGTCTTTGGAAAATGTCAGCGCATGAGCCGGGCGGATTTCTTTTATACCTTTAAATATGCCAGTGCCCGGGGTTCTGGACGGTCCAAGACCGAAAATTTCAGAAAGTCCCGTTCTGTCCACTCGCGCTTTTATATCAGGGTGCGCGAGGATTGCTTTGATTTCCGACCCGAAGAGAAATGAAGAGCCTTCCTTCGTGTAAAAAAACGGCTTTACACCGAGACGGTCTCTCGCGGCAAACAGCAGATTACGCTTTTCATCCCACACAGCGAAAGCGAATATGCCATTGAGATGGTCGACACAGTCTTCCTGCCACTCGATGTAGCTGTGCAGAAGCACCTCGGTATCTGACGTACGCTCGAATTGATGGCCCCGCGCCCGCAATTCTTTGCGCAAATCTTCCGTGTTATACAGCTCGCCATTGTAAATAATGGTGTACGTATCCCCTTTATAGGTACACGCCATCGGCTGGCGTCCTCCTTCAATATCAACAACTGCAAGTCTTTTATGTCCGAATAAAACATGGTGCTCCCCCCAAACGTTTGAATCATCAGGCCCTCGTTTGGAAAGAGTGTCTGTCATTCTGTCCATCGTTTGTTTTTCCTGGACGAGCTGCTTTTTAAAATCGACCCAACCCGTAATTCCACACATGTGACATCAGCTCCAATCCCGTTTCTTTCGTAACAATTTCGTTTCTTTCAGCACCTTAGTAAGTTTATGCATCTATAGGCAGATAGTTGATTTGTCCATAAAAGAGTTGTATGGGACAGGCTTGAATTGGAAAGAAAAGAGAGGAATGAAGAAAAAGGAGACAGCATGGATGAAACGGAAACAATTGTTATATACAGAGGAACGAAAATGGGAATACGGCACCATCCTCATCGAAGACGGCGTCTGTTTAATCGAAAACGGAGAAGGTGATATACTTTTGGCGGACACTCTCCAACACAGCCCAATCTGGGTCCATCATAAAGGAAAGTGGGAGCAAGCCGGCTTCCAGGATCAATTGGTTCTGGCATGCGGTGAAGAAAACATCTCCCTTTCCGGGGGAGAACGCATCCGCTATGAGAAATCAGTCAAGCGGCCGCTCATGGCGCTTTTGGATTCGCTTGACGACGAAACCTTTCTCGCATTTCTGCAGCACTTGCACAGCTTCGGCTTATCGGTATTCGATTGCGTCTTTTCTTATAATAAAGGAGTCTTTTCGAATACTTCGGCGGGGCAGGGTGTGTCCTTTTATCACTTTTCAAATGACACCGCACAATGCGCGATGCAGCATCACTACAGCAACGAAGGGACAGGAGACCGTTTTGAATGGACGGCTTCAAACGGAAAGCGATCCATTATGTATTCAGCAGTCCAACGGGGGCGCAAATAAAAAAGCGGTGCATCGAGCACCGCTTTTTGGTTACTTTTCAACAACAACTTTTGCTTCCTTGCTTTCTTTTTTATCTGTATCCGCAGCCGTGACGTACAGCACCGTTCCGGCTTTTTGTTTTTTGATTTTCACCGAAAACGTTCCTTTTGCGTCAGCTTTGGCAGAAGCAATGACTTTCTTTGATTTGTTTTTCACTCTGATCATCGCTTTGCTGTTTGCCTTCCCTTTTACTGCCGTATCCTTCGTTTTCACCGCGTTTACTTTCGGTGTGCCGGAAGGTTTTCCTTTGACGACGACAACTTTATACGATGTTTTCGCATCGCCTTTTGTTGCTTTCACATACAGTACTTGATCCTGTTTTTGAGGCGCGATATTAACCTTGAACGCATTGTCTTTTCCGGCTTTGGCGCTGCCGAGTTTCTTTTTGCCGTTCATCACCTCGATAAGTGTGCCTTCCTTCGCGTTTCCTCTGACAGCTGTTTGAGTGCTTTCCAGCTTGTTGACCTTAAGCTGTAAATCAGCTGCGCTGACAGCCTTCATGACGTTCAGCCGCCCGTAGCCTGAATGCCAGTCTACACCAGGTGTCTTCGGAATTTCAATCGGATCGCCATAATCGTCATACAACTCTTCTTCTCCGCCATCGACACTTTCAAAGGAAATATCATCTGCCGTCTTTTTCAACATATCCTCAACTTCTGTTCTTTTCAGCTTAGGATTTTGAGCAAACAGCAATCCTGCAGCAGCGGCAGCATACGGCGTCGCCATAGACGTTCCGCTCATGTACGTGACATTTCCGTTCGGCACTAAGCTCGGGATATCAGACCCTGGAGCAGAGATGTCCAGACCTTTTCCATAGTTAGAGAAATCAGCGGTCATATCCATGCGGTTCGTTGCGCCGACTGACATCACATATTTAGAAGATGCAGGATAAGATAAGGCATTTTCTCCATCATTCCCGCTGGCTGCGGCAATCAAGACATTTTTGTCAGCTGCGTACTTCAAAGCAAATTCAAGCACGCGGCTGTAGCCTCCGCCTAAACTTAAATTAATCACCTTTGCTCCTTTGTCAGCAGCATATTTGATGCCGAGAGCAATTTGTTCAGTATCTCCGGAACCTGCGGAATCAAGCACTTTTACAGGGATGATTTTTGCTTTGGCATTCAATCCAGTCATTGAATAGCCGTTATCGCTTTGGGCCGCAATAATGCCTGCGACATGCGTCCCATGCCCCTGATCATCCATTGCATTGTTATTCCGTCCGACAAAATTGTGTCCGAGATCTGTTCTTACTTTTCCTTTTAAATCGGCAAGCGTGCTGTCAACGCCTGTGTCTACTACTGCAATGAGTGTATCGTTAAGCTTGCGTTTGGACAGCAATGTGTTGGCAGGCTCATATTTCACATCCGCATTTTTGACACCGCCGTTTTCACCGTTGTTTTTAAGCGGCCATTGATAAGGGTACTGAATGTCGTTTGCCAGGCTTTTGTATTCCTGCACGGGTTCCGCAAACTCTACATTGGACATCTTGGATAGTGTCGCAGCAGCGCTTTTGACCCTTTTGGCGCTTGCCGTATATGCGCCGTTCTGTTTCTCGTCTTTCGGAAGTTCAAATGAATACAGATTGTCAAACAGTTTCTTTGCCTTTTTCACATTGGATATGTCTTTTTTCGATTGCGCGCTTGCAGAAAAGCCCTTCATTTCATTATGTACGGATGAGAGGCTTTTATTGTCCTTTACCTTGAAAATAACCTTTGTTGTCTGAACTTCACTTTTTGCTGCAATATTGTTTTCTGTTAAAATGGCTCCGGCTGTTTTGCCTTGCAGCTGCTTCATATTTAGTCGGTCCGCTTGTTTCTTTATCTCCTCTTTAAGGAATGACGGGACTGATTGTAAAGCTTTATCATATAGCCGGTTGATTGCTTTTTGATCCTTTTCAGTGACCTTATACGAAGATGATGCTCCGTTTTCTGACACATCGTCAAATAACGGCTTTAATGTCACAAGATCCTGATAGATTTCATTTCTTGCTGTTTTATTGAGTGCGAGTTTTGCAACGATAAACGGTGCTGCTTTGTAATAAAGACTTGTCAGTTCTTTGCCTTCTGCTGTTTGGCTCAGCTGCTCATCACGAATCGCTCTCAACTTATCCAGGATGCCTTTTCCTGATTTCTTCTGATCGACACTCATTTCAACCGGACAAGCTTCTTCCTCTTCTAAATCTGACGGCTGTTTTTTGGTGCCTTTATACCCAATCGTATACTTGGCTTCTGCAGCTGCTTCTGCCGTTCCGTCGTCCTCTGGCTCTTCTTCTCCGAGGTATTCAACTTTTACATAGTAAGGGCCGCTCCACGCGTATGGAAAAATGACTTCGCTTTTTCCATCGTCCGCTGTGAAAGAACGGTACATCTCAAACGTTTCATCTTTAAGCGCTTTTTCCTTACTTGGATATACAGATACATTCAATACTGAATCACTCTTTACGGTCAGTGCCATATGTGAGTGTTTCTGAATTTCCGTTGCTCCCGGGGTCACTTTGTACCATTTCACCTGTTCCGGCTCCTTCATGGCGCCTGTCTGCTCTTTGCCGTTTTCCAGAGCAGCCGCCTGATCGATCGCGCCGGCCGCTGCGGCTTTGGTTCCCGGAGAAAAAAGGCTGAAAATCAGTGCAAAAATAAGCACTGCCGCCACAACCGAGCTTAATTTTCTGCGTTTCATGTTATCCCTCCTGCAAAATAATGAATCTCCTTGAAGGTATCATAATTTCATAGGACGAGATACCGCTTACAGGGAATTTTAAGGTTATTTTAAATGATTTGGAATATGAGGGGATAAATATAAAAAAACCCAGCTCTATCAAAGAGCCGGGTTCATAGGTTTTTCTATTAAAACAATTGAAAACCAATTGGCAAATGCAGACCGAGCAGCACTGTCAGCAAAAGGACAATGACGAAGCCGATCCACAGGCCTCCTGTTGATTTTTCTTTTTTCTTGCGGATGAGGAGCATTTCCATCAGGCCGATGGTGATAATGCCCAGAATCATTTTGCCGGCGTATTCTCCGTTCCAGTTGGCGAAACGGACAAACAGCTCAGCTCCTGTCAAAATAATAAGGATATAGAATAACCGCAGAATCATATGAGTGATTTTTGCGCCCTTTGCACTTCCTGACGAATACAGCGAGTAGCTGACGAAAAGCAGAATCAGCGCTACCACCCATGTCGTAATATGTAGGTGTGTCATATATGTTCCCCCTATCAGATAAATTACCCCACTTATAGTACCATGAACTTGTCCTCTGTCACAAAGATGATTATCAGAAAAAACGGGCGGGTCCGGGTCCGCCCTCCAGTTTTATTCAGCCAATTTGGTTTGACAGCGTTCCGATCGGATCAATTGTAATATCAATTTTGTCACCTGACCGCAAGAATTTTGGAGGCGTAAACCCCTTGCCGACACCAGACGGCGTACCGGTGGCAATAATGTCGCCCGCTTCAAGCGTCATCCCCTTTGAGAGGGTTTCAATTAATTCCGGAATGGAAAAGATCATATCGCTTGCCGAACCGGATTGGCGCAGCTCGCCGTTGACTCTTGTTTCAACCTTGAGGCGCTCTGGCTCCTGAATAGATGATTTATGTACAAGCACGGGCCCCATCGGACATGTCGTATCCAAGCTTTTTCCGATAAAAAACTGCTTATGCCTTTTTTGCAGATCACGCGCCGTGATATCATTCACAATCGTATATCCGAAAACATGGTCATATGCATCTTCTTTTGAAATGCGAGTCCCGCTTTTTCCGATCACGACAGCAAGTTCTCCCTCATAATCAAGCTGAGAGGTAACCTCTTCATGGCTCTTTACGATATCACCATGCCCCGTAACCGTTACCGGCGATTTTGTAAATACCATCGGATGCTCCGGAATATCAGCCTCGCTCCCCATTTCAATCGCGTGATCCCGGTAGTTTTTGCCGATGCAGATGATATTTTTTGATGGCTTCGGAATGGGTGCATGAAGCTTCACCTCAGATAATGAATACATAAATGATCCCAGCTCATCATTCGGTTTCTTTGCCCACTCGGCCAGCTGCCTTGCATGCGCAACGAATTTATCCCCTTCTGCGATACATTCAATCAGCGATCCCGGAATCGTCTCAAGTTCAAACAGTTTTTTTTCAGCCTTCTGCAAATCCATAATTTTCTCATCGTCAATGATCAGGCCGACAAACATTCGGTTGTAAAGTTCCCCTGTCGCAAATTTCATGTTATTCCTCCATCATCTTTTAAATCAGAATGCTCCTTCATGTATTCTCTGTCGAATGCTGAAATCCCTTTTTCTCAATTCCGTTTTCATTTCGTTTCAGGACGGGCTTGCTCTACATATCATACAAATGTCGTTTTGAGAAGGAGGAAAGAATATGGAGCGCGTGCATTTATTTTTTCATCGGGAGCAGCTGAAAAGGAAAGGTACAGCCAAGGGGCTTTTCGTAACAGATCGATCTGTTTCTCCCATTCTTCTCACACAGCGTGACAGAGCGGAAAAGGCATCCTATGAAATCAGCTGGGAAAAGTCTCTGCTTGGTGAAAGGACACTTTTTTTGAATGCAGAACAGGATGATCCGTCCCTGATGCGGCGCAGACTCGCCTATTGTTTTTTTGACCAGATCGGCGTACCTGCTCCCGCTGCCTCGTACAGCTTTCTGACCATCAATGGCCAGCCTGAAGGCATTTATTTGAACATCAAGAACCATCAGCCAGCCGGTAAAAGGAGTTACGGAGTGAAGACGGCCGATCCAAGGGTTCCATTGTCCCTTTTTAACAATGATTTCTCGGCATTCTTACATGAATTTTTCATACTGATCCGCACAGCCGGAGATGACGAATTGGCTGAAAGGATTAAATTGTATCTGGATGTCAAGCTGTTTTTTTTGTGGCTGATCGGCAACGCCTGCACCAATCAAGGCTTTTACTACACATTTTGTTTAAACGAATCCGGTCGGCTTTACGTTTCCCCGATGGAGACAAGATCGCTTGCCGTACAAGAATGGTATGAAGAAGACCCGCTTCTGACAAAAGGAAAGACGCTTTCGTCAAGGCTTCTATCCATTCCCGCCTTCAGGTCGCAATATCACACCTTAATGAAAAACGTGCTGAAGCGGTCGTTTACTATTGAACGATTATCTCCTCTCATCAACGAATGGCACCTTGACATTTGTCAAAGTGCTGCTGATGATCCTTTTATCAAAAAAAGCCCCTTTCAAATCGAAAAGGAGCAGACCAACATACTTAGAGAAATTGAGGAACGGCAGGACTTTTTGCAAGCACACTTAGCAAGACTTTAGTCCTTTCTCCATTAAAAAAGGCCGCAGCAAAAATTGTCGCTTTTTTAGTCAAATTGACGAAAGGCAACCTTTTGAGCCAAAATAGGTTATACTAACGATATCCTGTATTTATATCAAAATAAAATCTAGAATTGGAGATAGCGTAATGAACAGTAAAATTGAAGAAATGAGGATCACACTAATTGAAACCGCACAAAAATACGGCATGAATTCAAAAGAAACGATTCAATGCAGCCAAGAGCTGGATATCCTGCTGAATACCCGGATTAAAGAAGAAATGATTTTTGGGAGATATCTTGAAAACTCCCGTATGTAAATCATTTTCTATAACAATTAGAATACACCACATGTAACTCCGATTTTTGCTCAGCACTTCTGGGATATACCTCAGGGCGAGAATGTGCCCGCCCAAAAATCGAATACCGCAGCACGACATACTCCAAAAAGCATTCTACACGCAAAAACACCAAAGAAATAAACAAAAATCACCATAGGCGGATAGCGGCATCCTTCGCCGCATTTCCGCTCAATTTATACCCAACATCCTCTTTTGCCATGTTTAAACATAACGGCCCGAAAAAATAAAACGCTTTCATCAAGAGCCGATATGTCCCCTTTAAATTTCTCTCACACATATGTGCGTTTGTCATAAGCTATCGTGAATAGCCCAATTGAAATCAGAATTGTCATTTCACTTTACCTGTCTTTTTTCAATTTTTCAACAAAGGATGTGCTCGTATGCCGGCCATTGTCGGAGCGTTTAAAATTAATGCGATTGGTACGAGCGGAGTCGTTCACATCGGGGACTGCATTACGATTTCTCCTCAGGCTCAGGTCAGAACGTTTGCCGGTGCTGGCAGCTTTAATACCGGCGACAGCCTCAAGGTGATGAATTATCAAAACACGACGAATGTGTATGACAATGATGCGGTTGATCAGCCGATCGTGGCCAATGCGTAAAAGGAGTGAGGCTCATGAACTTCTATATTAATCAAACCATTCAAATCAACTATCTCCGGCTGGAATCAATCAGCAACTCCTCCATTCTGCAAATCGGGAGCGCCGGATCAATCAAGTCTTTGTCAAATTTGTATAATACAGGAAGCTATGTAGAACCGGCACCAGAAGTTTCTGGCTCAGGGCAACCGCTCCAGCTGCAGGAGCCCGACACAGGTTCATTGGTCCCGCTCCAGCCTCCTGGCCGTTAATCATATGAAAGAGGTGAAAGAACATGTATGATCAATCTGTTTCCTCTTACCTGCAAAACTTGAATTCCTTCGTTCAGCAGCAGGCGATTCACATTCAGCAGCTCGAACGTCAGCTGAAAGAGATTCAAACTGAAATGAATACGATGAAACAGCGGCCGGCCACTACCATTGAGCGTGTGGAGTATAAATTTGATCAGCTGAAAATCGAAAGGCTCGACGGGACTTTGAATATCGGCTTAAATCCTACTGACCCGAACAGCGTCCAAAACTTTGAAGTCAGCCAGTCGACACCGCAAATCGGGATGATGCAGCAGGAAGAGAGCGCTCAGCTCATGCAGCAGATCCGCCAGAATGTCGACATGTACTTAACCGAGGAAATCCCAGATATTTTGGAACAGCTTGAAAACCAATATGACAGCAGACTTGACGATACAAACAGACATCATGTTATTGAAGACATCAGAAAACAAATGGACAGCCGAATCCATTATTATATGTCCCATATCAAAAAAGAAGAACATACACCGCCTGCACAATATGCAGAACATATCGCTGAGCATGTGAAGCGTGATGTCATCCGCGCTGTAGAACACTTTCTGGAGCATATTCCATCAGAAATGAAAGGAGATGAGCAAGCATGATCTTTACAGTCATCAACCGCAGCTTGGAAGTCGGGGACATCCGGATGAACGGTGTGTCCAGTTCCTCCGTTTTCCACATCGGAGACACTGAATCCATCTACCTGTCTTCTATTTTTGATACACCGCCTGAATCTCTTATTATCGGGCCGTTTGTTCCGATTGCGCCAGAATAATGCTTAAACGCATATCACGCATCAGACTAGTTAAGTTTAATTCCCTCGGGATCGCAAGTGTGTTTCAAGTTGGCGACACAAATGAAATCGATATGAGTGTAAAAGTATTTGCTGTTCAGCGTTCTCTGTCCACGTTTTACAATAATGAAGGCTCATTTAACAAAAAGGAGTACCAGATCTTTCAGCAGCAGGCAGTGAAGCCGATTCCCGAAACAGGTGTACAAAGCGCATTTTGCCACGAGGTGCCGGCTATTTATGTTCGCAGCATCAAAATTCAAGGGGTGTCCGCCTCTTCTGTTTTACATGCTGGTTCAGCTTCGCTTATCCGCGGTGATGCGAGAATCAAACATATCAGACAGATTCAGTCTCCGCGCTCACAATCGCCCGCCAAGAACATATAATAAACAGAGACTTCGATAAAGGGTGTCGTTTATGCCAGCAATTGTCGGGCCTATAGCTATCAATTCCATATCGGGCGGAGTCGTAAACTTTGGTGATTCCTTTTACCTTTCTCCGAAAAGCTCTTCAAAATCTGCGCTCGGTTCGGGAGCAGGAAACACGGGAGATTTCCTTCTATTAAATAATGCAGTCAACGCGACAAATTATATAGACCCCGATGTCAACGATCAGGATATGGTTGGAAACGGATAAAAGCAGCCGCTCTGCAAAGAGAGGGCTGCTTTTTAGTCATTTTTTCTTTTTTCGTTCATTTGATTTCTTTGTTTTGATCAGCTTCTCAGGCGGCTGTTTTCTGATCCATTTGACAAACCGGGCAAGCTCTGGATCGCTTCTGAGTTCAGCCATTCCATTTAAACGTACAGCGAGCTCTTGATTGGTATATAAGGCATGAATCTGTTTATGACAAGGAATACAGAGCATCGCTGTCGGCAAAAACGTTCCGCCTTCCTCTTTCGGTGTGAGATGATGCTCTGTCAGCTGGACATCGCTCCGGCCGCACAGCTCACATATTCCGGCAGTCTGCTTTGCCATATCCGCTCCTCCCTTACATCAACTCAAGTGATACCCGCGTACCGCGGCCGCTCGGTTCAGCCGGATGGACGATCAGCTTTTTCGGAAGCCGTGCACGCAGTTCCTGCACATGGCTGATGACACCGACAGCCAGATTGTCTGACTGAAGTTTTTCCAAGGCCGTTACAACCGTATCAAGCAGATCTTGATCCAGTGTGCCGAAGCCTTCATCTAAGAAAAAGAACTGCAGCGGGTATTCCCCCCGAAGCTGAATCTGCGCAGACAGCGCAAGAGCAAGTGAAAGCGAGGTGAGGAAGGTCTCTCCTCCAGACAAACTGGAAACCGGGCGTCGTACGCCTCCATTCGCGTCATCCCGCATCACGAAGCCGCCTTCTGAGTCTACTTCGATGGCATAGCGCTGTCTTGTCAGCATACTGAGTCTTGCTGAAGCGTCCCTCGCAACGCTTTCAAGCTGCTCCTCAGCTAAAAATTCGACGAAGGTATTGCCTTTAAACACAGCTTGCAGCTTGTCCAGCCTGTCGATATGCGTCTGCCATTTTTTCAGTTCAGCTTCAATTTCATTAAACCGTTTATGATGGTCGCGAATGACAGCCAGTGCTTTTGCTGCCGCGCCTTTTTCCTCAATAGCAGCGCCAAATGCGTCCTCAGCTTCTTGTAATGCTGCAACGGTTTCGTTCCATTCGCTCTCTGATAATGCTCTGCCGGCAAGTATCTCTGCTACTCGTTTTAAGTTTGCAGCATTTTGCTTCAGTTTATCCATAAACTGGTCTATGCCGGTTTTCATCTTTTCAAGTTCATCGGCTGGGATGAGACTTTGTTCAACCTCCTCAGTCCGGGTAATGGAGGTGTTTTTTGTATGCTCAAGCCAAGCAGCTTTTGCTTTTTCCAATCTGCCCTTCGCCTCTTGAAGAGTGAGCTCGCTTGCCGAAGCGCGGCTTTTCGCCTGGTTGAGCTTCATTTGGGCGCTTTGCAGTTCTTCATATAAAGATTGTTCTTTTTCCTTTAACAGCTTTAGATCCTGCTGGACAGAGCGGAGTTTGATTTGAATCGAATCTCCTTTTGCATAATCTCCGAGTTCGTGCTCATAATCAGCTATCACGCTCTTGATGCGTTCAGCCGCATAATGAAGCTCCAGCTTTTCCCGTTCAAGCCGGTGTCCCGATTCCCGCAGTTTTTCCTTTTGTGCTTCATGCTCAGCAAGAAACGCGATACTCTTCTCAATTCGTTTTTCACATTCTTCTGCAGCCCGGTCCTTTTCTTCAATGGCTTGCTGCCATTTTTCTGCTTCGTCCACAGATTGATTCTGAAATGCTTCTTTAAACATGTTCAGACTGCTGTCCATTGAGGATTGAAGCTCGCTGATGATGCTTTCAATACGGTCAGCTTCTCTTTTTTCAAAACCGATTTTTTCATTAAGCTGCTCGGCCTTTTTTAAAGATTCCTGATAGGCGCCGATCATTTGTGCCATTCGTGTCTTAACAGAAAGAATGTCCTGCTTGATTCGTTTCCATTCGAATTTGACAGTTTCAAATGCTTCATACACCGGCTGATTTTCGAAGGAAGCTGCCGCTTCAAGGTTCTGCGCTTGAATTGTCTGCAAAAACGGACACTGTTCAATAAAGCGCGCGGACTGTTCTTCAAGCGTAATTTTGGCTGAAAGAATCTCCTGGCTGAGAGCTGCAGCTTCCGTCAATAACACATCTGTCCGTTTAATGTCCTCTTCAAGATGGCTGTCGGCTTCATATGTTTCATGTACTGAGGCAGATGGATCATGATCGGTTGAACCGCATACCGGGCAAGGCTTACCGGCAGTCAGCTTTTGGGCTAACTCTTTTGTCAGCAGTGCCACCCTTGCTTTTTCACGCTGTAAGTGAAGCGTGTGTTGGCTCTTTCTAGTCTCTTCCGTCATACGTGTTAATGAGCGTTCCGTTTCGCACACCAAATGGTACACAGTTTGTACAGCCTCATATGCCTGAATGATGTTGTTTTCTTCCGCTTCCGTCTTTTGAACGAGTGTATTCTTCTCTTCATTCATCTTCTGCAGCACGAGGTTCAATTCTTCACTTCGTTTTTTCTCTTTTTTGATTTGCTCCTCGGTTTGTCTGATGCGCAATGCCATTTCTGCAGCCTGATGGCAGCTTTTTCGCTCATTGGATGTCACCTGCAGGGATTTGAGCTGCTGTTTCAATTCTGTCTGTCTGTTTTGCCCTCGTGTCAGGCGGTCTGTTACCGTCTCCAATTCATTCATGACAGATTGAAGAGCCTCTTCTTTCTGCCGAAGGTCAGCCTTTTTGCGCTCTTCCTCTTGCTTGGCCTCACTCAGTTTGATTTCGATTTCCTGCAAGCGTGAAAGCTGTTCCTGCTCTGTTAAAAGCTCAGGCTCTTTCTCGCTTTTATGCTGGCGCCACGCTTCATACTCTTCATGTTTTTGCTGAAAGAAAGCTGTCCGGTCTGCTAAATCCTTTTGGGCTAGCGTTTGTTCCTTTTCAGCTTGCTCCTCATGCTGGATCGCTTCTGCGTACCGGTCCGCATAGGGCTTAAGGGCTGCTGCTGTTTCTGCTTCCAGCAGGCGTTTTTGCATGCTGTCTATATGCGACTGTTCTTCTGCGAGACGTTTTTCCTCTTCTTCATAAGCGGATTTTTCCTTTTGGACATTCCATATCTCCTGATGCTCTGTAAACCGCTCCTTCGCCTGATCACGGTTCTTCCTCATCGCTTCCAGCCGGGCTTCAGCTTGTTCGAGAGCCTTTTCAGCCTGCTCCACTGCCTCTGAGCTCGCCTCACCGAGACCGGACTGTTCAGCAAGCATTTCATTTTTTCTCGCATTGGCTTCCTGCGCCTGCCGTCTCAGCTTTTTCACAAGCCTGTCTCCATATTGCTCCAAATTAAATAAACGCTGAAGCATATGCCTGCGCTCTGCCCCTTTTAAAGACAGAAATTCAGCAAATTTCCCTTGGGGCAGCACCACCGCTCTCGTAAAATCGTCGATCGTCAGCCCTAAGAGCTCCTCAACTCTTTTATTCACTTCGCTGGCTTTATCAGCCAGCACCGTATGCTCGTCCTTGATTTCGATGAAGCGGCAAAGTGCCGTTTTTACCTTCATTTCATCCGTTCTCTTAAACACACGCTCGACTTTGTATGAGATTTGGTGATTCGTCTGAAGCGCAAAGGTAAAGGAAACAGACAGCGTATCTTCCGCCTGGTTTAAGATACCGTGCGTATTATTCGCCGCCCGTTCCACCTTTCCGTATAAAGCAAGCGTCATTGCGTCGAGAATAGAGGATTTACCGCTTCCTGTCGGGCCGAAAATGCCGAAAACACCAGCACCGGAAAGGCCTTCAAAATCTATCGTCTGCTCCTCTCTAAAGCTGTGGAGCCCCTTAATGCTTAAGGCGATCGGCTTCATTTCGCATCCTCCTCTTCAACGCCTGATGCAAGCTCTAAAAACAGCTTCACCATTTCTTCATCCGGCACCGCACCGCCAGTTTGTTTTTCATAAAATTTCTTAAAGCGGTCCTCGATTGAGACATGTTTAACCTCGATCCGTTCCCGGTCTTTGTTCCGTTCTTCAAAAACCGGCCTGATATGGATAAAGCCCGGGTGCGCCTTCCGCAGCCTGTGAATCTCTTCAAGTGACAGCTGGTCCGCGACACGGATTTCCAGGTCAATCCAAGCATTCTGATCTCTGTCTTCATCCAGCCAGCTGTACACCTCACTCAATCCATTTGCCGCTTTCCACTTCACAAGTGGCTTGCCGCTTGATAATAACACCTCTTGCCAAGTGGCCTCTTCCCCAGGCTTTGCGTCCACAATCGTCACTGATTTAGCGTAGCCCGCTTCAGAAAAGCTGTAGGCGAGCGGAGATCCTGAATAACGCGCAAGCGTCCGCGCCCGCTTGATCGTTTGCGGGCGATGCAAATGGCCGAGCGCAACGTAAGCGGCATCTGCCGGCAGGCTTTCAGCAGCCACCGTGTATGCACCGCCGACTTCAATCGGCCGCTCTGAATCGGTTTGGTTTCCGCCTGCCACATAAATATGGCTGGCGGCAATCTTCACTGCATCGTTCCGGAACCGGCTTGTCATATGCTCAAACGCCTGCCTGATTTTCACATCATAGTGATCACGGAGCAGCTTTTCATCAAACGTATCGGATAGCACTTCATTTAACCGCGCTTCAGATGGGTACGCCAGCGCTCCAACCGCCAAAAGCTCTCCTGCTGAAGGCACTTCAATATGAATCGGCTCTGTTGTCGGATAACCGATTAAATGAATGCCGTTTTCATGTGTCAGCGGTGAAGCGGCGGACAAACGGTCAGGATTATCGTGGTTTCCGGCAATGACGACGATCGGGCGCTTTCCTCTGTCGCTAAGCGCAGACAGGCTTTCATAAAACAGCTGCTCGGCTAAAGCTGGCGGGTTTACGGTGTCAAATGCATCCCCCGCCATTACAATGGCATCGATCTGCTCATCCTTTACAATCGTATTTATTTCATCCAGCACATCGGCCTGTTCACTCAGCCTGCTTCTTCCTTCAAGCGTTTTTCCAAGATGCCAGTCAGCCGTATGTAAAATCCGCAAATGCTTTCACCTCTCTTTTATATAGAAAACGAGACCCGCTCCGCCTGAAATTCCGGAGCTTTTGGATCTCGCTATAATGTCAGAATGTGCCCTCCGTCAAAGAAATAAAGCGCACATCCCTTTACCTTTGTTTTTGCAATTTGCTCCACTGCCTTCGTGTACAGCTGAATTTGCGTTTCATATCGTTTCTTCAAGATCGGGGCCGCTCCTTCAAATCCATGCTGGAATTTGCCCTCAATCCGGTCCGACTTATAATCCAATAGATATAATCCGTCCTCAGTTTCATAGAGACAGTCAATGATACCCTGCACTAAAAGCGGCTCATCTGCCTCCTGTGCATCAGGATAGATCTCCTTGGCCGGAAGCGCTAAGCTGAATGGTATTTCCCGGTCCTTCCACTTAGCACCGATCAGCTGTCCGCCGATTTCCGTATGGAAAAATTGCACGATTTCTTCTATATCAATAGCGTCTTTTTGTTCTTCAGTGAGAAGCTCTTTTTCATAAAGCCTGTGAACCGTCTGCTCAGCTTCTTCTATCGACGGCACATGTGACAGCGGGATATGCTGCATCACCGTATGCATGGCAGTCCCTTTCTCTGCCGCTGTCAGGCCTTTTTTCATCATAAAAGCGGGACGTCTGTACAGAATGCTTCCATCAGCCGGTTTTACAGGGGCCCTGCCGCTGTATTCATCCTCGTACTCTCTTTTTCTTTTGATCTCAGAAACTGATTGCTTTGTCCGAATTTGCGTCACTTCTTGATGCGGGTAGGTCCAGCTCAGCTGCTCGCGGGCTTTTTCATCAAACGCAAACGAGCCGGGAACTGGTTCACCTCGGCGGATCGCTTCTAGGCGCTCGCTTTTTTCTTCCATTCTTTCTTCCAGATCATCATCAAGCAAATCATAGGAATGGATCATTTGAACGGCAAAACGAGCCGGGTGGCCTGAGATGTCAGCGTGTGCTGGCACACCAGCCAAATCCCCCAAGTCTCTGTGCCTGGCAAGAGCCGGGCCGATGAAATCTAGATACGTTTTCGCCTGATAGCGGTCAAATTCCGGCAGAAGCCAATCAGTTTGGGACGCTGATGCCTGCCATTTTGCAAGCTGTTTCTGATGATCCTTACATGAGCCAATCAGAAACAGCTTTTCCTTCGCTCTCGTTAATGCAACATAGAGAACACGCAATTCCTCTGACAGCAGCTCCCTGCGCATTTTTTTCTTCATCGCAATGAGCGGAAGTGTCGGATAGCTGATGCGTAATTGCGGATGAATATACTTCGTGCCAAATCCGAGCTCCTTATCCAGCAGGTACGATTTATTTAAATCCATCATGTTGAAATTCCGGCCGAGACCTGCTGCAAACACGACTGGAAATTCGAGCCCTTTGCTGCTGTGGATCGTCATTAAGCGGACAACATCCTCCTGCTCGCTGAGCGCTCTCGCCGTACCAAGATCATCGCCCCGCTCCTGCATGCGTTCGATAAACCGCAGGAAACGGAACAAGCCGCGAAATGCCGTTGATTCATATTGACGCGCCCTGTCATAAAGAACACGCAAATTGGCCTGGCGCTGTTTTCCGCCCGGCATGCCGCCGACATAATCCATATATTTGGTGTCGCGGTACACTTCCCAAATCAGCTCAGATACTGAGTGGTTTTTCGAAAACGCGCGCCATTTTTGCAGATGTCCGTAAAACGTATTTAGCTTTTGATAAAGCTCATCGTTCCGGTCACCAGCAGCCAGGTAGTCTTTCATCGCCTCATAGTACGGCGCTTTTTTATTTTCAAGCCGGATCAAAGACAGCTCGTTTTCATCTGCTCCGACAATCGGTGAGCGCAGCACAGAGGCAAGCGGTATATCCTGATACGGATTATCAATCACCTTCAGCACAGAAAGCGCCACGGCGACTTCGACCGCTTCAAAATAGCCTGACGTTAAATTGGCGTAAACCGGTATGCCATGTGCTCTCAGCTCCTCCATGATTTGCGGAGCCCACGGCATCGAACGGAGCAAAATCACGATATCTCGGTACTGAATATTGCGATGTGTTTTCTTTTTTCCGTCATACACCTTAAATGGCGATGAAATCAGCTTGCGAATTTCCTTAGCGATGGCTTTTGCCTCAAACTGCACCGTTTCAAGCTCTTCTGCTTCCTCGCTTGCATCCGTATCTTCTGCGTTGTCGATCAGCAGCAGCTCTGTTTCCGTCTCGTCATTGTCCGGATACGCTGCACCAAGCTTCAGCTCAGCCTGCTCGTCATAATCGACCTCACCGATTTTGCCGCCCATCAGCTGTTTAAATAAAAAGTTTGTGCTGTCTAAAATATCAGCCCGGCTTCGGAAATTTTTATTTAAATCGATTTTCCGCCCCGTGCCTTCTCCGCTCTCTGTAAACCGTTTGTATTTAGAGAGGAAAAGAAGCGGCTCGGCAAGCCTGAATCGATAAATCGACTGTTTGACATCTCCTACCATAAACAGGTTACCAGTCTCCTCCGGCCCGCTTGTGACGAGCTGCAGAATCGATTCCTGCACGAGGTTGGTATCCTGATATTCGTCAACGAGCACCTCATGAAACTGTTCCTGATAAAACCTCGCAGCCTCGCTCGGCTCACGTTCACCTTTGTCATTCTCAGCTGTCAAAATCGCTAAACAGTAATGCTCCAAATCAGAAAAATCAATGATTGATTTTTCCTGCTTCGCGGCTTCGAACCGTTTTCCATAGCTGATGACAAGCTGTACGAGCGTTTCAATGACAGGCTTCATCTCGGCTAGGCTTTTCAAGTGCTGTTCAGGACTTCGCGTGAAGTAGTCGGTTTTGAGCTTTTCAAGCAGTTTTTTTGCGCCGTTTCTCAAATCTGTCGCCTCATCAAGGAGCGCTGGATCGAACTCATCCCCTTTTACTGCTTTGGCACGCTTAAAAGAGACGGCGGGCACCCGCTTATATAGTTCACTGAAATCGTCCTGATGCTGAATCAGTTCATCAATCTGCGCAAGATCATCAAGAAAATTGTCAGCACGCGGCGCCGGGCCGCCCGGCGCTTTCGTCAGCTCAAGCGCGCGCAAGAGCTTTTCCTTCGCCCCGTTAAGCACCATTGCAATATCTTCTTTGACATATTGATAAAACGGCAGCTCCTCGATGGCGCTCTTTTCTGATACATCATACAAATGAACAAAGCTTTCCAGCCACGCCTCGGGGTTGGGATGGGATCGGGAATACTCGTACACCTGTTTAACGAGAAATTGCAGATCCAGATCGTGCCGGTCTGTCGTATAGCGGTCAACAAGCTCAAAAAATGCCTTTTCACCCTTTGCATATTCGTCTTCAAACAGCTCGTCAAGCACTTCATCACCGAGCAGCTCGCCTTCCGTCTGATCAGCTATCCTAAAGCCCGGATCAAGATCGATCAAGTAGTAATATTTCTTCAGCACTTGCAGGCAAAAGGAATGAAGCGTCGAAATGCTGGCCCGGTTTAAAAGAGACAGCTGGCGTCTGATATGCAGCGAGCCGGGGCGCTGTACAAGCTCTTTTTCCAAGGCTTCTGCGATTCGGTGCTTCATCTCTGCCGCTGAGGCGTTTGTAAATGTCACAACGAGAAGACGGTCTACATCTATTGGGTTTTCCTCCGCGGTGATTTTCCGAATCATTCGTTCAACGAGCACAGCGGTTTTACCAGAGCCCGCAGCCGCTGCCACAAGAATATCCTGGCCGGTTGAAACAATGGCATTCCATTGGTCATCTGTCCATGTGCTGTCTGCCGGTTTAGGAATGTTCATTGCCATCCGCCTCCTTTTTTATCCACTCAAGTATTGTCTTGTCCTTTTCAGCCTTTAATGGGCGATACTCGTTTTCTTCCAGTGATTCATCAAATTGGCATACTGATTTAAACGCACAGTATGTGCACGGCGTCTTGTTCTTCATTTTGTACGGCTCAATGGATACGCGCCCGTCGGTGATTTGTTCGCCCGCTTCCTGGAAGGTGCGGCGCACATGCTTTGTCAAAAGATCAAATTCCTTTTCACCGACTGCTGCCGAGTCTGATCTAAGAGATCCGTCTTTTTTCAAGCCGGCGTTTATGATATTTGAACGTCCCTCTTGAAGGGTTGTATCCATGAGGCGAACCACTTCCTGATCACCGAGGAGCAAGCCCTTCATTTTAAATTTCTTAAAGATCTCCTGTTCAATCTCGTCAAGCCCAAGCGGGAGATTAGATTGAATCATCGGGTCATGAATATGGAAATACAGCACTCCGGCAGGCGTCGCCCTCATCCCGAGCCAGTCAGCTGAATGTGTAATCGATAAATCAAGGTACGTCAGCATTTGCAGTGCCAATCCGTAATATACTTCCGCTAAGTCAAGGCCTTTGTCGCTTGATTTATAATCGACAATCCTGAGGAGCAGGCCTTTTGAGCTTTCAGCCTTATCAACACGGTCAATTCGCCCGACGAGTTCCATCGTACAGCCGTTTTTCAGTTGAAAGGTCAGCGGCGGAAGCGGCCCTTTTCCTCCAAAGCCCAGTTCAAGCCCGATCGGTACGAATCCGCTCGCTTTCGCATGCTCGCTTAAAATGCCGGACACACGTGTCACAATTTTTTGCAGTTTTTCCTTCACATAATAATGCCGGTTTGAGCTGAGCAGAATTTCCTTTTGCAGTTTCGGTGCCAGCCGTTCTACCGCATCATAGGAAAACAGCTCGCATTGCTCTTTCGTTAAATCGCGCCAATCCAGCTTTTGCTCACGCAGCCTGTCTGAAATCAGCTTTAAGCTGGAATGAAACAGCTGGCCGATATCCGGTGCTTCAAGCTTGAAGAATTGCCGTTCCTTCAAATGCAGCCCGTGTGACGCAAAATGGGAAAACGGACACGCGTTAAAGGTTTCCATTCTCGATACACTGCCCTGAATGCGTTCACCATAGAGCTGTCTCGACACGCTGCGTTCAAGCTGCTTCACTTCATTCCGGAAAAACAGGCTTGAGAACAGCTTTTTCGACTGCAGCCTGTCCGGCGCACTCATCAGCACATTGTACGTGCTCCACCAGACGTCGCTGATGTCGTATTCCCGTGTCCATAACCTGAGCTGGCTCGCGGTAAAGGACTGTGCCACGCTTTTATTCACGACATACATCAGCTGTTCCTCATCGCTGACCTGTTCAGGTTCATTTGTTAACAGGCGCTCCTTATGATGCGGAAACAGTTCTCCCAGCCGCTTAACGATCATCGACGGCAAAAGCGTTTTTCCTTCCGCATCAGCAATCGGATACGATACGTAAAGCCGGTCAGACGGACTTGAAAACGCCATGTAGATGAGGAAATGCTCATCAAGCAAACGCTCCCGTCCGCCTGAGGATAGCTCAACCCCAATCGTTTTCAGCCATTCCCGGTCATCATCCGACAGGACCCCGTTTTCATCAGGGCGTGCCGGCAGAACGCCGTCGTTTGCCCCGAGCACAAAGGTGCAGGAGGTGCCATACATTCTGGACAAATCCATATTGCCGACAAACACCTGGTCAAGCGCAGGCGGAATTAGAGAAAACGTAAGCGACTCCGCGCCGGCTTCTATCATTTGCTGAAACAAATCAAGAGAAATCTCATCATCTCCCATCATTTCAACAAACTCCTCAAGCAGCTGAATGACTGCGTCCCACGCCTGCTGATGCTGCTGCGCTTCAATGATTCTGCCGTCATCCTCAGCACGCTGCCTTTCCTGATCCAGCTTCAGCGGCACATCCGTCTCTTCTAAATAACGATAGAGCGCCTCCGCCTTCTCTTGAACCGTCTTCGCTTTTTTCATGCGTTTTTGAAGCTGAAAAAGCGGCGGAACAATCCAATCGCGGGTGTCATTCAACATGTTTTCCATTTCGATTTCCTGATCAGTCTGCGCAAAATCATCATCCAATGACACAAAACGCCTGTATTGGAACCGATCGCCCTTTGTCCAGCGGTCGCCTTTAATACCATAGGCGATACAGTAATTTTCGAGCTGATCGACCTGTTCTCTCACTTTGGCCTTCGGTTCATTGAGCGGGAATAGCAGTTCGGTTTTCACGCAGCGAAACACCGCTTCATAACGCCAATTCCCTTTCAGAACATCAAGGCTTGACCGGATAAATTCAATTAACGGATGGTTCAGCATAGATGCTTTTCCGTCAATGAAATAAGGAATCTCGTAATCTGCGAAAACTTCCTTCACCATATCCTTGTAGTCTTCCGGCTGGCGCGCAAGAATTGCTACATCCTTATAGCGATATCCCTTCTCTCTGACTAGGGCGTGAATTTCCCGGGCAATGCCTTCCAGCTCAGCTCGTCTGTTTGCGGCCTGCATCACAGTAAGGGCTTCTTGTTTTTCTGCGTATGGAACGGCCGGACGCGCTTCATACTGTGCCTCTAGATGCGCCAATTCCGGCGTCTTTGTATGCCGCTCAGTCCCGCTCAGCTCTTTATACGTAATGTCCAAATTCAGTTCCTTCGCCTTCTGATGCAGGCGGTAATAGGTTTTCCCCGTCATTCTGAACAATTCCAGTTCATGCGGCTCCCGCTCATATGACGGCTTGTCCGCTGTGAGCGAAAACGTGATATGCTCCGCATGAACCATAAGCTGCTCCAACACCCTGAATTCCTGCGGGGTAAACTGATAAAAGCCATCCACATAGATATGGGCGCCTTTTATATCTTCCGCAAGCGGGATATGCTCTGCCAGCAATGTCAAATAATCCTCAGAGTGAAGATATTGATCTGCGAGGCTTTTTTCCATTTGCTGATACAGAATTGATAAGTCATGGAGCTTTTCAGATAAAACACGTTCTCCGCGATACTCGGAAGCCGTTCCGCTTTCCGCCATCCGGCGGATATCCTCCGGTTCCAGACAATAGCGCTTAAACTCTGTCAGCATCCGCTCAACCTGTGCGGTAAACCCGCTTTTGTCACTCGCTTTTTGATAGACTTTGAACTCCTGTTTATGCTCCTCAATGAGCTTCCGCAGGAGCATTTGTACGCCGGTGCTCGTCAGAAACGGCCTGCTCATTCCTCCCGTATGCTGGAGGACGCGCCAGGCCAATCGTGAAAAACTGAACACTTGAGCGCGTATCATCCCGCCCATATCTGGCGTTTTAGCAAGCTCGTATTCCATTAAAAACGTCATTTGATCCGGGACTAGAAAAATGATCGGCTTCCCGAATGGAGCCCGGCGCAATTCATCCTGAATGCTGTTGATGATCAGCTTCGTTTTTCCACTCCCGGACCTGCCTACTAAAAACTCTGCTCCCAAATTAGAAGACCCCTCTCTTTTTATCTCTATATATTTTATCGAATGTTGACGAAAATGACCAATCTGATCTATTGGTAAAAACGGCCTTTTCACATATAAAAAGCTGATTATCTCCGCACATCTCTCCCTGCCCAACATATACTTTTACAGAAGCCCAATTCCTAAGAATGGAGTTGAATCCCCTTGCATTACAGCTACTATCCCTATCCGGTGCCATACAGGGAAGATCCTGTTTTGATTCGAAATTTGCAGAAGGCCATCAACGGAGAATTCAGTGCCATTCAATGCTACCGCAAGCTCGCCGAACTCGCCCACAGCGATGAGGTCAGAAAACAGATTGAAGAAATCAGGCGTGACGAGATTCGCCACCTCCGTGAATTTTCCACACTGTATGGTTCAATTACCGGCAAACACATCATGCCGAAACAAACGGAAGAATGCCCGGACAATTTCACAAGAGGATTGGACGCCGCTTTTAAAGATGAACAAGAAACCGTCGACTTTTACTTGCGTGCGGCCGAGGAAACGTCAAACTTAAAAGCGAAAGGCGTCTTTACGCGCGCAGCACGTGATGAACAAAATCACGCTGTCTGGTTCCTATACTATCTGATGGAACGTTAGATATACCCGTTCAGGGTATATGTACATATCCCCTTAGCTAAAAACACACTCCCCTGTTTTTTTCAAATGCAGCCGGGAAACATAAAACCATATACTGCCATACAGGGGGAATCAACCATGGAGCAATATTCTGAAGCTTGTATTGAGGCTTGCATCGATTGTATGAAGGCTTGCAATCATTGTTTTACTAAATGCTTGGAAGAAAGCATGCAGCATCATCTCAGCGGATGCATCCGGCTTGACAGGGAATGCGCGGATATTTGCGCGCTGGCGGTCAAAGCCATGCAAACGGACAGCCCGTTTATGAAAGAAATTTGTGCACTTTGCGCCGATATTTGTGAAGCATGCGGCACTGAATGCGGAAAGCACGATCATGATCATTGCCAAGCATGTGCGAAAGCCTGCTTCACCTGTGCTGAACAATGCCGCAGCATGGCAGCGTAAAAAAGAGGGTTCAAAAAAGAACCCTCAGCTTGTAGAGAAAACGATGTTTTTTCTACAAGCTTTTTTGTTTTATACTGTTTCTTTAGATATTCACCAGGTTTCAGATTCAGAAAAAGCGCTCCCACATGCCTAGCCTTGCTTGGCTAGGTATGTGGCAATCTTCTTCATGTTCTGGCATGCGGCTGTGAGGAGAACTTGTTCACTCACATTTCGTTTTCCCCTCAACCTGCAATAGCGAAGCCCATGCAGTTGTTTTGAATCTGCAAAGCTTCGCTCTATTTTTTCTTTTCTTTTTTTGTAGAGGTTTTTTCCTGAAACAGACAAGCGATTTTGTCTGACCTTTTCTTTATGATCTTCCCATACATGTCGAGTAATCACTTTCTGCCGATTCTTTGATTTTGTACAGTTTTCAAGCAGTGGGCATGAGGAACATATTTCAGGATTTGATTTATATGACCGGTAGCCTTTTCGGTCAGTTGTTGAGTATGTAAGTGTTTGGTGATTTGGACAAATGTATCTGTCTTGTTCACTGTCATAATGAAATTTCCATTTTGGAAACAAGCCTCGGATAGGGTGATAACGTCTATGTGCGATGACACCAAAGATTTGGCGGTCAGATAATCCTTTACAGATCGGAGTCGTTAAATATCCGGAATCAAGGGCGACGGCTTCTACTTGAAAACCAAATCGTGCGATTTGGTGGTCTAATCGGTCAAGATAAGGCACAGAATCATGGACATTTCCAGGTGTGACGTAGGCATCGGTGATAATGTTGTATTTCATATCTGTTGTGCGGTGATCTAAATAGAAAAAACCTTCTGGTTTGTTTTCACGATACAGATAGCCACTTTCCGGATCGGTTGTACTGTGGCGGATCTCTTTTTCAGCTTTCACCTCCTCTTTGGCTGTTAATGGTTTTTTTCCGTGTTCCTCCCGATCCTCTTGAATGGCTTCATTTAAATCCTTGATATAGTTTTGGGTATCCTGCGCAATTGTTTTTCTTGTGTATTTATGCTTGTTGGCATTGGCTTTAAGGTGTGTGGAGTCGGTGAATAGGACTCGTCCGCCCACCATGTCATGATTGATGGCCTGAAGAACGATCTCATCAAAAATGTCTTGGAAGATGGTTGTATCTTTAAAGCGTGTGCGTCTGTTCCAGCTGATGGTGGAGTGGTGTGGAACCGGGTCGTTTATGTTCAATCCGAGAAACCATCTGTACGCCATATTGTAGTAAATTTCTTTTTCAAGCTGTCTTTCTGAACGGATACCATAGAGGTATCCGATAAACATCATTTTAAATAAAATAAGCGGATCAAGTGAGGGGCGGCCTTTGTTTTCACTGTAGTAAGGTTTCACCTTTTCAATGATGAAAGAGAAGTCTATGTGTTTATCAATTTTCCGAAGCAGGTGATCCTCTTCAACGAGTTGGTCAAGCAGAACAAATTCGGCTGTGTTTTGAGAAGAGTTTCTTGTGTGGAACATGAGAAAGACACCGTCCTTTTAAGTCTTTCTTTTATTTTATTACAGAAGAATGGATATTTTAAAGAAAAATAAAGGCTGTCGAGATTTTCTCGACAGCCTGAGGGTTCAAAAAAGAACCCTCTTTTTATTTGGACAGCCATACGGAGTACAAATCAATCCATCCCTCTTCATCAAGAACCAGGCCTTTTACATTTTTACTTGATGTCACCTGGAGCACATTTTGATACAGCGGGATCGCATTCAGCTCCTGTATCATCTGCCGGTCAATGTCACGCAGGATGTCGATTCTCGAACAGCGGTCAGGCATGGAAAACATCTGCTCTGTCATTCCTGAGTATATCTGTGTCAGCTTTTCAGATAGATGCTGATACAAGAAACTGTTCTCCGACAGCAGCAAATGCAGAAAACCAAACTCGCTGTCTTGATAAAACGTCGCACTGTCATGAATGATATCCGCCATCTGCACGATTTCCGGCCGTCGCAGATCAGCAGCATCACAGAATTGAAGTGTAAGCCTGATACCGTGCTGGGCGCAAATATTTTGAATCCATTCGGCGTCCTCACGATGATCCGTTTCCGAAAAGGTATAAAGCACGATTGTTTCGCCCTCGTATCCGCTTTTTTTCAACAATTCAGATGGCGAAACGCCCTCCCACTCAAAAGAACTCGGTTGCAAAAAGGACGTAACCGGGATTATTCGGTGCCCTCCCGCTTCACGAACGAGCCGTTCAGAGGAAATTAGCAGCCGGAGCGCTTTTCTAAAGCTTCGGTGCTGAAGAGGCCCCTTCTTTTTCAGATTGAGCGACAAATACTGAACATGCCGCTCATCAAAAACAGTTTGCTGCTCAGGACTTGTTTGTTTTTCTTGAATGGTAAAACCGTTCATCTCTCCGGCTTGCTCAGAAAACACAAACTCAACGCGATCCAAATAGGGGCGTCCCTTGAAGTAGCGCTCATTGGCTTCAAGCACAAGCATCCCGCTGTGTTGCTGATTCACCTGAAAAGGCCCTGTTCCATTTTTCCCGCCGCCCTGTTCTGCCGGCAGTATGGACAGCCGTTCATCACAAAGAGCATACGGCAAAAGCGCATTCGGCTTATCGAGTATGAGTTCCACACAATAAGGGCCCTTTTCTAAGACTTGTTTCACTCCGTGCAGAAGCCATTTATACGGGTTGTCACCCAGTTCCAAAAAGCGCTTAAATGTAAACGCAACGTCCTGCGATGTCAGCGGCTGTCCATTATGAAATGACACACCTTTTCGAAGAAAAAATCTCCATTGTTTTTTTTCGACCTCTTCCCATCCATGAACCAAATGAGGCTTTGGCTCCTGCATATCCGAATCAAACGTGAAGAGTGTATCAAATATCTGTTTGACGAAATGGCCCTCAGACCGCAAAAATATTTGGCATGGATCCAAACTGCTGACAGATTCGGGCGTGATGAACAGCCGCAGAACATCCTTCGTCCCATTCTCGCCCGTCTCCGTCACAAATCCGAATACCTCTGAAAGCCACATGTTATATTCGTTTTGAAGCCCCGGAAATGTGGACTGATACTGCTGAAGCAGCTCCTTTGCCTTTTTAAGCTTTCCTGACATGGTATATTCCTTGGCAGTTTGAAGAAGCAATTCCTCAGGCCTCCGAAGAAACGCGATTTTAGATTTACGGCCGCGCCCCGCCCCGCTTTCCCGGATAATCCAATTGTTGTTCTCCAGCTTATGTAAAATGAGCTTTGCATTTCTTTCTGTACAAAATAAACAGTTAGCAATCTCAGTGAGCGTCATTTCGTTCATTTGCCCATACTCGGCGCAGCCTGTTTTTACAAGCGCCACGTAGTGCTCTATCAGCTTCAATCCCCGCACCTCCCGACAAAAGGGGAACTTTTATCTCTTCTTTTCTTCACTTTTTGGGCCGCCGCCCCTTCTATACACTACTACTATATCAAACAGCGAAAGGCGGCGATCACATGTTGACCAGTTTTCACTCTATAAAATCGAGATATACCGCTCCCGTTCGGCTCCGCTTTTTCGGCGAATTGCTGACAAGCCTGACAGGTGCAATGATGGGACCTTTTATGGTGCTGTATCTGCATGAACAATTAAACGGCAGTATCATGATGCCAATGCTGATCATCAGCCTTCAGCCATTTGCTGATATTTTCCTGACGCTCGCTGCAGGACGGGTGACGGACCGGATTGGGCGGCGCACAGCGATTTTGACCGCATTGCTTCTTCAATCAGCGGCAATGACAGGGTTTGTATTTGCTGAGCATGCGTATGTTTTCGCTATTCTCTATGTCATGAATGGCATCGGAAGATCGTTGTACATTCCCGCTTCCCGCGCCCAAATCGCTGAAAGCACGCCGGAAAGCAGACGTTCGGAAGTGTTTGCGGTCATCAATGCGATCTATTCGGCGGGTCTGACGGCAGGGCCGCTAGTGGGGATGCTTCTTTACAATCATAACCCCGTGTGGATATTCGCATTAGATGCTGCGGCATTGTTTATCTACTTTCTGATCGCTGCACTGAAACTGCCTGAGACAAAGCCGCTACACCCAGCTGTTACCCCGAAAATATCTGCGAGCTTTATGATATACAGGCCTGTCCTGCTTCTTTTGCTGCTTTCTCTCCCCATAAGCATGTTATATGCACAAACAGAAACAACATACAGGCTCTTCAGCAAAAACATGTTTTCTGATTATCTGTCAATACTGACGATCTACTCGGCGGCAAAAGCTTTATTCAGCTTTGTTCTCCAAGTTCCTCTTGTCAAAGGGACCGAAAAGCTTTCAATGAAAACAATCCTTTTCATTACTTATATTTGCTACTCCCTTGCGGCTGCCGGTTTTGCATGCTCAACCTCCCTGACAATGCTTTTAGTGACGGCAGCGGTAATGACGGTTGGCGAAAGCATCGGGCTAACCCACATCCAGACCTTCATATCGAAATTGGCGCCGCCTCATTTGCTGGGCCGGTTTTATGCTGTCTATGGTCTGCATTGGGATATATCCCGCTCAATCGGACCGCTGGCAGGCGGGCTGATCCTGACATCATTTGGCGGAGAAGTGATTTTTTACGCTCTCGCCGTGTGTCTGCTGGCAGCGGGTTTATCTCTGACTTACACAATAAAAAAGCTCGAACACAAGGTCATAAGAAAAGTGAATCGCTTATAGAAAATAATTCATAATTTCTTTATCAACAAAAATATACTATAGTAATAAATACATTCACTACGTGAACAATTGGAGTGTTACGTGAAAAAGGAAGAAGGGTTTTACATTGAAGAAAGACGAAAATCTCCTCAAAGATCTATGGTTTATCGCAATCAGTGCAGCCGGGGGGTTTATTCTTTCATTAACCGGAATATCAATTGGATGGATGATCGGAACACTGATTGTCGCCTGCTGCCTCGCCATGATACGGCCGGCATGGCTGATGATGGCACCAGACCAAAAAGGAATTAACCGACGATGGCTCGCCCTCGGGCAGATGATCCTCGGCATCGAATTGGGCCAAAAGCTGAATTTATCCGTTCTCTCTGTTCTCAAAGACCATTGGTTTTCAGTCGGCGTTATGCTGATATTGTCTATCCTGCTGGCCATGCTGTCAGGATATGTGCTTTGGCGTTTCAGCAAAACGGATATGATGACTAGCTTTGTCGGCACCGCTCCCGGCGGACTTTCCGCCATGCCGAGCATCGCACAGGAAGTAGGCGCCAATACCGCTATAGTCAGCCTCGTTCAAATGATGCGTGTGCTGCTCGTGGTGCTTTCCATTCCGTTTTTAGTCATTCTGATCTATACAAAACAAGATCGTACCGCAAGTGCCGCAACAGAGACAATTTCTTCTGCAACGACAGATTTTAGGCTCGCTCCCGTTTTGTGGACCGTCATTCTTATTCTCGCTGCCTGGGGAGCTTGCAAAGCTGCGAAATTTTTAAAATTTCCAGCTCCATGGCTGCTCGGCAGCATGCTCGGTGTAGCAATTGTACATGTTGGCGGAGCTGCGGTGACAGGGCACGACATGATGGCATGGTGGCCGTCACAAGCTAACCATGTATCACAAGTATTTCTCGGGGCAACGATCGGCTCTAAGATGTACAAAAGCATGTTTGCCGGCGTCACCCGTATTATCATCGTCGGGTTTGTCTCGTCCGTCGGTTTAATCGCAGCAATGTTTTTGAGCGCCGTGATCGTTTCCGAGCTGACAGGAATTTCGCTCATCACTTCTGTACTGGCATTTGCGCCCGGCGGGATTGCAGAGATGGCGACGACGTCAGTTACCATACATGCTGATTCCACCTTTGTCGTTGCGGTTCAGGTCATTCGCGTCATTCTGGTTATTGCCCTGCTGCCGCCGTTTTATCGCCTGCTTCACCATCTTCATGGTGAAAAAAAAGACAAAAAGAGCTCAATCAGCGGCAGTAGTGCCTAGTTGAAAAAAGGGTTCAAGAACTTTTAATTCGCAAACCATCGAGATGAGGAAATATAAGCGGATATTTCGTTGTTAATGGATCAGGTTTGAAGTGAATGCTGCCAGAGGGTGAAATGAAAGAAATAATTGACGACTTACGATTGAAAAAGAGGTTAAAATGAATAACCTCTTTTTCTTATATAAAGATATAAAATGATAAAGGGAAATCTATCGTTACGTTGATTCTCTTATAATAAGCTTTGTTGGCAGTTTAATAATTCTTCTGTTTAAAGTGGCATTACCCGAAATGGACTCGATGATTTTCAACACAGCCTGTTGACCTAATTCTATTACGGGGATATCAATTGTTGTTATGGTCGGAGTAACGACTTGGCAGATCAATTGGTTGTCAAAACCAATTACAGCTAAGTCTTCTGGAACTTTAAAGCCATTTTTCATCGCCTGTTTAATAATCCCTGCGGCGACTTGATCATTTCCTGTAAATATTGCTGAGGGTCTGTCCTTTAGATCCTTTATCTTATGAAAAACACGAAAGCCATCCTCGATATTAAACATTTCGCCGAATATCCATTCGCTTCTATGATGTAAATCGTAATCTTGTAAAGCTTTCAAATAACCCTCTTTCCTCTGACATTGAGCTTCGCTATATGGAGTATCAAAACAAAACCCAATTTTTTTATGCCCTCTTTCAATTAAATGTACTACCCCCATGTATGTAGCTTCAAATTCATCATACCCAATTATCGTGATGTCCGCTGAGTGATGATATTCATTACATAATAAGATAGGACCATACTTTAAGAAAGGGGATATCTGATCCCATTCATTTTCTAAAGTTCCAAGAATAATACCATCCACTTCTTTATGTTTCAATAACTCTAATAATTCTAGCTCTGTCTGTTTGTCATAAAAGGTCTGAAATACAATTACCTTGTAATTCTTAAACAGTGCTTCATGAGAGACCCCTTTTATTAATTGAGCAAAAAATGGATGGTCGATACTCGGAACCGATAAAGCTATCGTTTGTGTCTTATTTCTCCTAAAATTCCGAGCTAAATAATTGGGAGTGTAGTCAAGTTCGTTAATTGCCTTTAAGATCATATCTCTTTTTTCTTTCGACACATACGGATGATTATTCAATACTCTTGACACTGTGGTTTTAGACACATTGCATAATTTTGCTATTTCATCAATTGTAGGCATATTTTCCCTTCCTTAAAAAAGTTGTTGACATGTTACCGATTTCAGAAATTAGGATAAATTTGTAATAAATTTTTAGATTATAAAATCATTGGAGGTACTGTTCATGCAAAAACAGGTTAAGATTTCAGGTAAAAGCAAAGAAAACATGTCACTATTAAAACACTTAAAAGGTGACGTACAAGGAAAAGAACTTGTTATTGAAGACAGTATTGTAAACGAGCGGTGGAAACAAGTATTAAAAGAAAAGATAGATATTGAACATGACCTTTTCAACTATCAAAAAAATCGTGAAATCAGTAAAGTCCCTTTTTTGCCTGTAGACAGATTAATAACCAATGATGAAGTGGAAGATATCTTAAATACATTAACTGAAGTTTTGCCAACTGGAAAATTTACGAGTGGCCCCTATTTAGAGCAATTCGAAAACGTTTTATCTACATATTTACATAAAAGGTATGTAATTGCAACCAGCAGTGGAACCGATGCTATTATGATAGGTTTATTGGCTTTAGGGTTAAACCCAGGGGATGAAGTTATCATGCCGGCTAATAGCTTTTCAGCTACTGAAAATGCTGTGTTAGCTTTGGGAGGCGTTCCTATCTATGTAGATATTAACCCACAAACATTCTGCATCGATCCTGACAAAATTGAAGAAGCAATAACTCCTTATACAAAGTTTATTCTACCTGTGCATTTATACGGAAAACATTCAGACATGCAGCATATCCGTCAAATCGCAAATCGTTATGAATTAAAAGTAATTGAAGATGCCTGCCAAGGAATTGGACTGACAGACTTAGGAAAGTATGCAGACATCACTACATTAAGTTTTAATCCCTATAAGAATTTGGGTGTATGTGGCAAGGCTGGGGCAATAGCAACTGATAATGAAGAACTCGCTAAAAAATGCATTCAATTTAGTTATCACGGTTTTGAAGTAAATGTAAAAAATAAGAAAGTCATCAATTTTGGATTTAATTCAAAAATGGACAATTTACAGGCAGCAATTGGTTTAGAGAGAATGAAGTACCTTTCATTAAACAACTTCAAAAGACTGTTCTTGGCGGATAGATACATTACCCAATTAGCAGAGTTGCAGAATAAAGGCTTTATTGAATTACCAGAATTAAGTGAAGATCATGTATGGCATCTGTTTCCTATTAAGGTGAGAACAGAAGATAGAGCAGATATCATGACTAAATTAAATGAAGATTTTGGTGTTCAAACAGATGTATATTATCCAATACTGTCTCATATGCAAAAAACTCCTTTAGTACAGGACAAGTATGCAGGACTCCCATTGGTTCATACGGAAAAGGCTCATAGTCAGGTACTGCATTTGCCTTTATATCCGTCATTTACTTTAGAAGAACAAGACAGAGTAATGGAGGGACTGTTTCATGTTATTAAGCAAGAAATCGGAGTATAAAACGTTATCCACGGTTGAACATCCTCAGTATATTGTTTTTTGTGATTTTGATGAAACGTATTTTCCGCATACAATCGACGAACAAAAGCAACAAGACATTTATGAACTCGAAGACTACCTAGAACAAAAAAGTAAAGATGGGGAACTAATAATCGGATGGGTTACTGGGAGCAGTATAGAATCTATTATCGATAAAATGGGACGAGGAAAATTTAGATATTTTCCGCATTTTATAGCTAGTGATCTTGGAACTGAAATTACGTACTTTTCAGAGCATAACTTCGGTCAGCAAGATAACAAGTGGAACAGTCGCATAAATGAAGGGTTTAGTAAAGAAAAGGTTGAAAAACTTGTGAAACAGCTGCATGAAAATCATAACATTCTTTTGAATCCTCAAACTCAATTAGGAAAGTCACGGTATAAGCATAACTTCTACTATCAGGAACAAGATGAAATAAACGACAAGAAAAACCTATTAGCAATTGAAAAAATCTGCGAGGAATATGGCGTTTCAGTAAATATAAATCGGTGTAATCCCTTAGCAGGCGATCCAGAAGACAGCTATGATGTAGATTTTATCCCCATAGGGACAGGAAAGAATGAAATTGTAACGTTTATGTTAGAGAAATACAACCTAAATACCGAAAGAGCTATCGCATTTGGGGATAGTGGAAATGATGTTCGTATGTTACAGACAGTAGGGAATGGATATCTGCTAAAAAATGCAACACAGGAAGCCAAAAACTTGCACAACCATATAACTGATAGTGAGTACTCAAAAGGAATTACTAATACCTTAAAAAAATTAATTGGATCATGAGGAGGAAATTAAAATGAAGAAGATTGGCATCATAGGTGCAGGTGGTATTGCAAGAGCGCAAGCAACTGCTTTATCTACAATAAAAAATGCAGAGTTAGTAGGGGTATATGACATAAATCAACAAAATGCGGAAAGCTTTGTGAAAACTTTCGGCGGGAAGTCATTTGAAAACGCAGATGAACTAATTGATGCCTCAGAAGGTTTAATTGTAGCATCACCAAACTTTTGCCATAAAGAACATGCTTTGCAAGCATTAGGAAAACATAAGCATGTATTGTGTGAAAAGCCTATGGCTATTTCCCTTGAAGAAGCAAGCATAATGAAAGATACTGCTGAAAGGTTGAGCGTAAGAGCCAGTATGGGATTTAATTATAGATATTTATCTTACGTAAATATCTTAAAAAGCTTAATTATCAATAATGAACTAGGTAACATACTGTCCATAAAAGTACACTTCAAGAAAAATAGTGCACTTAGACGTAAGAAGTTTACTTGGAGAGATGACGCTAACAGTAAGAAGACGAGTGGATCATTGGGGGATCTGGGTATTCACCTTATTGACATGGTATGGTATTTGTTTGAGAGTGATTTCATCACAGAATCAGTAAGGGCAAAAATGAACACAAATGTAAAAACAAAAGAGGATAAACAGGTACTCGTAGATGACTATGCAGAAATTTATGGCCAGCTGAAGAACAAGGTATTTGTAAATATCATCACATCAAAATGTTCTGTACCTGAAGACTGTGGTTTTAGCATTGAGGTAGTTGGACACAAAAAAGAGTTTAAATACCACACAGGTAATCCTCACGTTTACAAGCTCATAGATGGCTTGAACGTGGTAGACTGCCCAGTACCGCAAAGCCTATTAAACGATCCGCCAAACGAGTTTTATGGATGGGCTGATTCTTTTAGAAGCGAGTTAATCAATTGGATTGCATCAACTCAGAATGATTGGGTTGAGATCCCTTCTTTTAGTGATGGTTTTAGATCTCAGGAAGTATTAGAAATGTTCTTTGAGAAAGACAGCAACTCTCAACCAATGTCTGTTTCAGCAGTCAACTAGTATTTCGAAGAGAGAAGTTACTAAAAAAGCAGGAATTTATTTTCCTGCTTTTTCATATAGGGGTGTAATGAATGTTAAGAGGGACATATTTATTTGGATATGCTTTCTTTTTTACAGTAGGCATTATCCATATATCAACAGGGAGTTTGACACCATTTCTATTAGAGTCTTTTAACAAGACAACAGATGATATTTCGGTCATAATCTTCTTTCAGTTTACCGGATTTCTAAGCGGAGTATTAATCGCACCGTTAATGATTAAGAAATACAGTCATTTTAGGACACTTACTTTAGCTTTGACAATAATGCTTGCAGCGTTAAGCATCTTTTTTCTAACTAAGGATTGGTATTATATTATTGTAATGGCTTTTCTCTTAGGATATGGGGCAGGCACATTAGAAACGACAGTTGGTTCATTTGTTATTGCTAATTTCGAAAGTAATGCAGAAAAAATGAGTAAGCTGGAAGTTCTCTTTGGATTAGGCGCTTTATCTTTCCCATTATTAATTAATTCCTTCATAGATATCAATAACTGGTTTTTACCGTATTACTGTATATTCACCTTTTTATTCGTCCTATTCGTAGGGTGGTTAATTTTCTTGTCCAAGAACCGAAAGTACGCTAAGAATGCCAACCAACAAGTGACCTTTCCAGATGGAGGAGCATTTCAATACTTTATAGGAGATAGAAAAAAATCAAAGCAATTAGGCTTTTTTGTATTTTTTGCTTTCCTATATGCTGGAATTGAAACAAATTTTGCCAACTTTTTACCTTCAATCATGATAAACCAAGACAATGAACAAATTAGTCTTATAAGTGTCTCCTTTTTCTGGGTAGGGATCATCATAGGAAGAATATTGATTGGTTTAGTAAGTAGAAGGCTCGATTTTTCCAAATACCTCCTTTTTAGCTGTAGTTGTTTAATTGTTTTGTTGATTGCCTTCTCTTATATAAGTAACCCAATACTTCAATTGGGTGGTACATTTTTGATTGGCCTAAGTATAGCGGGTATATTTCCCATTGCTTTAACACTAGCATCAATCATTATTCAGAAGTACGTTGACGAAGTTACAAGTTTATTTATTGCCTCGGCAAGTTTCGGAGGAGCGATCATCTCTTTCTTAATTGGATGGAGTTTAAATCAGGATACGATCTTATTAACCATGGGAATATTTACAACTATGGCGGTCATTCTAGTAGGTATTTCTGTAAAGATTAGGAGAACTAAAACAGAAGACCCTATTTCACTTGAAAACAAAGCATCAAAAACACGTGTAAATGAAAGATACTAATAGACATATCGTAAGTAAGAAGAGGACTTAATGTCCTCTTTTTACTTTTCAAATAAAAATAAAACAAATGAATGAATTGAGGTAAATACATGTACAAATTTATATATATAGAAGATACATTGAGTGAAAAAGATCAGTGGTTCCAATTATTAGAAAGTAAAATCACAAGTTACTTGGGTATTCTAGAGATCTCTGACCAATTTCAGAATAGGTTGATTCATAACGAATTGTTGGATGGTACGGCATCTCTGCAGAAGATATTGGCAAGTTAACAACAGACTTAGCTGAGAAATGACAGGGTCTATTAAGTGGGGGTACGAAAATTCTTATGCGTGAAAATGAAACAAGTATTACATTTGTTGATTCTATGGGAGTATTAGCCGAAATAGAAAGTGAGACATTCCTCCCAAGAGGAAATAAAAGGACTAAATAGGTGGCTTGCTACAGAAGGTCTTTCCTTGTTTATATGGAGAAAACAGTGTTTTAGCAAGGGAGATAGTAGATGATAGAAGTGGGCAGAGCTATCAGAAAACATATCTGTAAAAAAATAATTCTAAAATTCCCTCGAAATATTTTGAGAGCATCAAAAGCCAAAGAGCAAATTTTGAGATGAACCGAAGATGCATGTAAACTAAAGGGAAATCCTAAAATTAATAGGGGCGATATGATGAAAAAGATTATTAAAGGAAGTTTGCTGCGCGACAATCCCGAGAAGGCAATGCACTTATATTATGGAATATGTTTAGGAATCTGGCTGATTTATAATTTGGTGACATCCGGCTCCCCTGGACTGCCGCTTATGATTTTAGTCGGAGGAAATCTGATTTACGTTACAATCTTGAAAAAGAAAGAAGAAACGTGAAAAACACGCACCTCAGTGCGTGTTTTTTATTTAAAAATGCTAGGAAGCCCCCCTTCAATTTCTTCTGACGACGGATACCATTTTGTCACCAGATCCCGAAACAGCCGTTCCGCAAAAAGAATCTCTTCCTCGGTATAGCGGTCAAAAAATGACAGAAAACGCTGTTCAGCCTTCTGATGATAATATTTGTGCAAACTGTGCAGCTTTTTTCCAGCAGGCGTCAATCGGAAGTAGACCTCCTTTTTATTATCGCTGAGCTGTGTTCTGTGAAGGAAGCCTGCGCCGAGCAATTTTGTGCTGATGCGTGATACAGTCGCTTTTGTCGTATTCATTTTTTCTGCTATCGACGTGACATTAATTGGTTCATTGTCCCCGACACAAGATAGAACATGAATTTCTGTCATCGTCAATTGAGATTTACTCCCGTGCTCTACATCCAGCTTCCTCAATTCGTCAGATAAAAAGGCTTTAATAAGCCCCTCCCATTTCTCCTGCTGATGAATGAGCTCCGCATACAATTCAAAAAGATTGCGTTTTGTATGATCTGTGTTCATCGGGTTTTCCATCCTTTTTCATTCGATTGTTTCTTCTATCATACCGTTTTGTTACAGATGAAACAATCGAATTGAATTATACTCGGCTGGTGACGGAAAACCAGCGGCTGATTCCTTTTTGAATCACCTGGGTACAATCGGGCGCTGAGGCATCCACCGCCCAGGCTACATGTCCATCGGGACGAATCAATATGGTATGCACATCCCGCAACTTTTCATTCGGTTCTGCAAGCGAGGCGGTTACCGTACATAAGCCTTTCACTTCGATATGATCATCAGCTTCCTGCCTCAATGACAGCAAAACGAATGTCCCGTTTTGGAGAAAGCTGTACAGCCGTTCCGAATTGCCGTCGGAAAGAATCAGCTTCATGTCAGGGAGCCTTGCCCCGTTCAAACGATTCGGCGGCATGGTACGATCAGCTTCATATCTGACATCGAGCGCAGAAATTTGCCCCGCTACATATCGATTCACATCAGGGAAGGCCAGCAGCTCCGACATCATGCTTCGCAAATGGAGGCCTGCTTGAGTGAAATCGATCAGCTTTGTCTGTGCCTCCGTGTTTCTGAGGAGCCCTTCAGCTGCCGGGTGCCGCTCGTCATGGTAGCTGTCCAAAAGCCACGAAGGCGCAGAGCCTTTGATGGCCGCCGCCAGTTTCCACCCGAGGTTCATTGCATCCTGAAGGCCGACATTCAGTCCTTGCCCGCCCGCTGGAAAATGAATATGCGCGGCATCACCCGCAAGAAAGATTCTGCCGTCCCGATACCGTTTCGCTTGGCGCGCGGCGTTCCCGAACCGCGACATCCACGAAGGGTCGGTTAAACCGAAGTCAGTTCCGCAAATTCGCAGGAGGTCAGCTTTCAGCTCTTCCTCAGTCACAGGCACATCTTTCGGCGTTTGCGTGCGATAAGGACTGATCACAACGACACGGTATCGGTCTGGAGATAACGGAACAATCATAACACCGCCCTCTTTTGTGCAAAGGGACAGCACGCCTGACGGCGGCGGAGAAAGGAGCGCCACATCCCCAAGCGCAGCGGTGACAGTGCTGTCTGTTCCCGGAAACTCAATTTTCGCCTGTTTCCGGACGGTACTTCCGGCGCCATCTGCACCAATGGCAAACTTGCTTGTGATTGTCCGTACACTGCCGTCCCGATCCTTAAAAATTGTTTGGACCTCTTCCCCGTTTTGCGTAACCGCCAGCGCCTCTGCACCCCGAAACACCTCTGTTCCCAGGCTTCGTGCATGATCTTCAAGCAGCTTTTCTGTTTTTGACTGCGGGAGCAAAAGCGTGTAAGGACAGCTCGTATCCAAGCCTGAAAAATCCAGACGGGTATCCAGCATTGAAAAATGTCCGGAAGGTATCTTGCTTCCCTTGGATACGAACCGCTCTAAAATCCCTCTCATCTCAAGAAGCTCCAGCGTTCGGGGATGCAGCGTCAACGCCTTGGAATGCGGAACAGGTTTTTCAAGCCGTTCAATCACACATGTTCCTACTCCGGCCATCGCAAGCTCAGAAGCCAGCATAAATCCGACCGGCCCTCCTCCTATAATCACTGCTTCATATTTCATCATCATTCACCACTCCTTTTGTTTCATACAAAACGAACAAAATCTAATAAAAACAACCCATAATCATAAAACAACCGTTTTTTTGTTACGCGCGTAACAATATTGATTATAGCTCCTTACAAATTTTTCTTCAACACATTTTTCCAAACGGCATACAAAAAGACGCCTCTTCAATTAGCGTCTTTTTATTCGGCATCAGAAATCACACCGACAATATTTTTTTCTCTTATCGGACCAAAATGCCGGCTGTCGAAGCTGTATATGCGATTATCTCCAACGACAAAATATTTTCCTTTCGGCACCTTGCTTGTTCCCGTCACATCTTTCAAAGAAAAATCACCCGTTACATGGCTGCCGGCAGAAACAGATTTCAAATGCTTCAAAAATGGCTCAGCAACCTGCTTTCCGTTCACATACAGCTGATCATCTTTATATTTGATCGTTTCACCGGGCAAGCCGATTACCCGTTTAATCAGCACTTTATGATCAGGGCCTTTAAAAAGGACGATGTCAAAACGATGGATGGTTTTAAATCGATGCGAAAATTTATTGACCAACAATTCGTTTCCTTCCTGGAAGGTCGGGTTCATACTGACGCCTTCTACCTTGTAATCAATAAAGACAGCATTTTTAACCTGAATGGCGAGAACAACGGACACTACACCGGCAAGAAACCAAAACCGTTTTTTCATGTTACTGTCTCCCTCCATCATGCTCACGCTGACTGGCTCTTACATACAGATACCGCTCCACCTTTTTGCCGACATACCATAAGACAGTGATCACCAATACGGCGATGACCGTTCGAATCGGCTGTGTAATCAGCGCGTGCAGATCATATCCGATGAAGCTGATCATAAAAATCATGACAAGCTTCCCCGAGGCTGCCGCCAAAATAAACGGCCGCGTTCCGATCCTTGACAAACCAGCAACAACATTCACTGCGGCTGACGGTGTAAATGGAAAACAAAGCAGAAGAAACATGGGACCGAAGCCGTGCCTTTCCACCCATAACATCAGCTTTCTTACAGACGGATGACTGCGGATAAATCCAAGCAATTTTCTCTGTCCGTATTGACGGACAATCAAAAATACGAGAATGGAACCAGCAGTTGATCCCGCCCAAGACAGGATGAATCCTTCCCACAAGCCAAACGAGTTCGTATTCGCCACCACAAACACGATCAGCGGCAAAAACGGGAGAAATGCTTCAATTAAAGGCAGCAGCACAGCTATGAGCGGACCGAAAGCCCTATAGCTTTGAAATAATTCAGTTAAATGTTCTTGTGTCAAATAGGATAAAAAATGCTCCAACATTTATACTCCTTACCGGGTTTGTCTATCCTTATTCTACACATTATCAGCAGAAAACTAAAAAGTTTTGGTGATTTTTTCTGTCTTGAAACATTTCACCAGCCGATATAGAATACAAATAGAACAAACGTTCCCTTAGAAAGAAGGAGTCAATATGCCAAATCTGCAGGAGGAAATATACGATTTAATTGAACGGGCTCTCTTTTTGCCCATGGCCATTACGATTTTTAACCGTGATCTCGCCGGAATTGAAGAAAGCACATTAAAATTGAAGCATCCTTATAAACAGCTTATCAGCGAATCATTAAAAATAGCACAAAAGGATTTGATGGAGGTCAGAAAAGAACTGAGGAAAAGAAAAATTGCAATCCGCGAGACGGAACGCGATGAAGCCTTTACGCTCTATACATTTGTCATCGACGGTTATGAAGAAAACCATCGCTATTTTAATCCGCGAATCCGTGAGCAGGTCAGCGAATTATTAACATACTATCTATTTGCCCCGGACAGACTCCGAGCCTTTTGAATCATACTGCCCGTTCCCTCTTCGGGCGATTCAGAGCATTAATTTCAGACAATTCACACTATACAAACAAAATAAATTTATTTATAATTCGAACCACAGCCTTTCACCCTAAAAAGTGACATGTGCTGCCATATCTGCGACATCATTTTCAGTACGCTTGGGCTTGTACACCCCAATCCTAAATAGAAGGAGGATTCTATGAAACTGATTCACGTTCTTGCCGCTTTGCCCTTTATCGGTATCTTACTCGGCATCCCTTTTGCAAATAAGGTGACCCCCTACGTGTTCGGCATGCCGTTTATTCTTGCCTATATTGTGATGTGGGCTCTTTTGACCTCTGCGCTGATGGCGATTGTGTATGTCCTCGACAAGGAAAATAAAAAGGAGGAAGCAGAATGAATGCAGCTCTCATCATCATTTTCGGTGTCCTGCTCTTGAGTATTTTTCTCGGTATACGCGCCCAAAAAGGAAAAGACATGAACCTGGAGCAGTGGACGGTTGGAGGGCGCGGCTTCGGAACTGTGTTCGTCTTCCTTTTGATGGCAGGCGAAATTTATACTACTTTTACGTTTCTCGGCGGCAGCGGCTGGGCCTACGGAAAGGGCGGTCCAGCCTTTTATATCATCGCCTACGGATGTCTGGCCTACATCCTTTCTTACTGGCTTCTTCCAGCAGTTTGGACGTACGCGAAACAGCATAAACTAATGTCGCAGTCTGATTTTTTCACAAAAAAATACAACAGTCCGCTGCTTGGCATTCTCGTTTCACTGGTCGGCATCGCCGCACTCATTCCCTATCTTGTACTGCAGCTGAAAGGCCTCGGGCTGATTGTATCGGAAACCTCGTACGGCAAAATCACCCCGACCGCCGCCATCTGGATCGGCGCTATTTCCATCACGGTTTATGTTATGGTTTCCGGCATTCACGGGTCTGCCTGGATATCGGTTGTGAAAGACATCATGATTCTGGTTGTCGTTCTGTTTTTAGGTGTGTATTTGCCAATTCATTACTACGGCGGATTTCAAGACATGTTTCAGCAGATTGAAACGGCAAAGCCTGGCTTTCTTACGCTCCCCGAATCGGGACAAAGTGCGGCATGGTTCAGTTCAACCGTACTCTTGACAGCGCTTGGTTTTTACATGTGGCCTCACACGTTTTCCGCTTCGTATTCAGCCGAAAACCCAAAAGTCTTTCGTAAAAACGCCATCATCATGCCTTTGTACCAGCTGGTCCTGCTCTTCGTCCTTTTCGTCGGCTTTGCGGCTATCCTGCAAGTTCCAGATCTGAAAGGCGCAGACGGGGATTTGTCGCTTTTGAAACTGTCTCTGCAAGCATTTGACCCTTGGTTTGTCGGAATTATCGGTGCTGCCGGACTGCTGACAGCACTTGTGCCAGGGTCTATGATCTTAATGTCCGCCTCCACACTGTTTGCAAAAAATGTGTACAAGGTAATCGCGCCCCGCACGACAGAACAGCAAGTATCGGCTCTTGCTAAGTTTTTAGTGCCGGTGATTGCGCTGATTTCGGTTTATTTTACCTTCAAAGGCGGGAATACCATCGTTACGCTGCTTTTGATGGGCTACAGCCTTGTCACACAGCTATTCCCCGCCCTTTTGTTCAGCCTGCTCAAGCATAATATGGTGACAAAACAGGGGGCCTTCGCTGGCATTATTGCAGGTGTTGGAGCAGTTACTTATATTACAATGACTGAAACGACGATCGGCACTTTATTTCCGGCTCTGCCGCAAGCCGCAAAAGACTTGAATGTAGGCATCGTCGCCCTGCTTTTGAATATCACGGTCATGATGGCAGTCAGCCTTATGACAAGGAAGGCGAAAAGCGCTGCGGCCGATCAGGCGGCTTAAGCAATAGAAAAAGCAATCTGGACACCAGATTGCTTTTTCTTATTTACCGTTCACAGGCGATAAGATCTTTATCGCGGTCTTTGTTTTTATTGGCATCATAAAGGTCCTTAGAGACGTAAGGCTTGTACTTTGTTTTTCCGCCTTTGTTTTTCGCCTTCGAAGTGCGGGCCACTCCGCCTTTGTATACTTTGTTTAACTCCTTGCAGTTCTTATAGACCTTCACCTTTGTTTTGGCTTCCGCCACATGGTCAGCTCCGTATGAAAAACCGAAAACGAGACCGAGTGACAGCAAAACCGCCACCGCTTTTTTCATGACGATTCACTCCCTCAACACCCAATATTTAGTTGATTTATAGCTCGAATTTATCATAATTCATATAGTCTTATTTGACAAGATAAATATGGAAGAAGGCTTTGTTTTTTCTTGTTTTCTTTTTCCTTCACTATTCAAACTGCCAAAACATGTTTTTCTGCTTATGCTCAGGGGTACACATACGAATGTACACCAAACAGAAAAGGAGCGTTGCTGATGTCTGATTCAAATCTTACGAATCCTATAAAAGCATTTTTTCATGATGAATTTCCCGAACAATATCAAGAACCGCCAGGCCTGCAAAAGAACATGAAGCCTGTCCCTGATTGCGGAGAAAAAAGCTACAAAAGATCAGGTAAACTAACGGGTCGAAAAGCGCTTGTCACGGGCGGCGATTCCGGTATCGGCCGCGCTGCCGCAATTGCTTACGCCAGAGAAGGTGCCGATGTGGCCATTAACTACTTGCCCGAGGAACAGCCAGATGCTGAAGAGGTAAAAGAACTGATCGAAGCAGAAGGTCGAAAAGCAGTGCTGATCCCCGGAGACTTGAGCGACGAATCCTTTTGCCAAGATCTGGTCAAACAGGCGCAGCAGGAGCTCGGAGGACTTGATGTGCTAGCGCTCGTTGCAGGCAAACAGAAAGCAGTCGAAAACATCGAAGATCTGCCTACTGAACAAATCTATAAAACATTTGAAGTGAACGTCTTTTCCCTTTACTGGGTTGTAAAAGCGGCGCTTCCGTATTTGCCGGAGGGAGCTTCAATTATCACAACTACCTCAGTTGAAGGCTATAATCCAAGCCCGATGCTGTTAGATTACGCAGCAACGAAAAACGCCATTATCGGCTTTACCGTCGGACTGGGAAAACAGCTTGCTTCCAAAGGCATCAGAGTAAATTCAGTTGCGCCCGGACCAATTTGGACACCGCTGCAAATTTCCGGCGGACAGCCGACGGAAAACATCCCGAAATTCGGACAAGGCACGCCGCCAGCCCCATTAACTCGCGCTGGGCAGCCAGCGGAATTGGCTGATGTTTATGTATTTCTAGCTTCAGAGAATTCAAGCTATGTGACCTCTCAGGTATACGGAATCACCGGAGGAATTCCGACGGCATAGGTTTATGAAAGGAGCTGCCCTGTGGGTCAGCTCCTTTCTATTTTCTAATACCGCTCCCCGAGCTCACGCAAAATAAAATCATAAATCATCTTCGTCCGCTCTTCCTTCGGGTACAGCATAAATTCCTGCCTTTTCGGCACGCGGTGGTCGATTCTGTCTTGGAACTTGGTTCTAAGCCACGCTGTTCGATATACCTGGTTCTCGAACGAATTATAAGAGATCGGCAGCTCCATCGTTTTCCCATTTGAAAACGTCACTTCCGTATCGTCGAATTCAGTCGCTTTGAATTCTTTTACATGCACATGGGAAATCCAGCCGCATTGGGGTCTTGTCGAAGAAAGTGTAGGGAATAAAAAGATTTGATTCGAAGGGTCCACCATGATTGGCGGCTTGTGTGAAATTTTTGTCACTTCATAAGTTCCTGCTTTTCTTCCCGCATAGCTTGATCCAAAAAATCGGCAGCTTCTGTCGACAATTTGCAGCGGCTTCATGTTGACATAAAACACGCAATCTTTTTCAATAATTTTGGAACAGATTTTGCCGTCTATTTCTTCTGGCAGCACGGCAATTGTTGCGCCGTTCACTTCATACGATTCTAAAGGTGCGTCTGTTTTCTGACTCATATTATGGCCTCCATCCTTTTTCTGCAAAATTTATACTAATAATCTATCATCTGTTTTTATAAAACGACAGGTTTTTTTAACATTTAAGATAAAATCATCTTTTAATGATATTTAATGGTGCTAAATGACTAGTAATAAACCGATTTTACTTTCATAAGACTTGCCGGTTTACGGCATTTTGCAGGATATGTCGATAGATTGCCAAGTATTAGTTGTCTAAAAATTATAAAAATTTATTGATTTTTTCGACCGTTATCCATATACTATAAAAAAGGCATTGGGGGGATTCTTTATGAAAGAGAAAAAATCGTACACTGAGCTCATGAAGTCCCGCAACACGCAAAAAACAAAAGAATTCGATGTCACAATGACGGATATCTACATTCAAATGGTGCTCGATGAATCCTTGTATAACCGTCGGCTTGCCATGCTGACGGACCAAATTAACAAAGCCTTGGACGAAAAAGATAAAGATGCGTTTCTTACGCTCTCTAAAGAATATGCAGCGCTCAAGCAGAGCGAATAAGCCAATCCTTCAAGGATTGGCTTTTTATTATCCGTTCACAATTGTTCCGCCATTGACGTGAATCGTCTGCCCTGTGACGTATGTGGAATCGTCGCTGGCAAGGTATAGATAGCTTGGCGCCACTTCGACCGGCTGTCCCGGGCGTTCCATCGGCACGTCTGAACCAAACACTTCCACGTCTTTTGCGGCAAAGCTGGCCGGGATAAGCGGTGTCCAAATGGGACCCGGTGCCACTGCATTGACCCGTATGCCCTGCTGAACAAGCGACTGGGAAAGGGACCTTGTAAACGTAACGATCGCGCCTTTTGTCGCTGAATAATCGATCAGCGTTTTATTGCCTTTATAGGCGGTAATTGAAGCGGTATTAATAATAGAGCTCCCTTTTTTTAAATGAGGCAGCACTGCCTTTGTTAAGTAAAACATAGAAAAAATGTTTGTTTGGAAGGTTCTGATCAGCTGGTGGCTGGTGATTTTTTCAATGCTGGGCTGGACATGCTGCTCAGCTGCATTGTTAACCAATATATCAATGGATGGAAACACTTGGCTTGCCTGCCCGACCACATCATTGCAAAACGCTTCATCCCCGACATCTCCTGCAATCAGCAGGCATTTTACCCCTTCCTTTTCTACATACTGCTTTGTTTCCTCGGCGTCCTGATGTTCATTCAAATAAACAATGACCACATTAGCCCCTTCTTTTGCGAATAACACCGAGACAGCGCGTCCAATCCCGCTGTCTCCTCCAGTAATAATAGCGGTTTTGCCCTCTAATTTTTTCGCTTTCTTCGGCTTATCAAAAACCGGACGCGGGTCCATAAGATATTCAAAACCAGGCTGCTGGTTCTGTTGCTGAGGCGGTAATGTTTTCTTTTTTTGATTCGCCAATGAAATCACTCCTTTTCAACCTTATTATGTTATGAACAATACCTGCTTCCTATGTATGAAAAGATAGAATATGGAGAATAAATCTGATTGGAGGTATAACGGCTTGGCTAATCAACATTTTGCAAAGGAAGCACCTGAAACATACTGGAAAACATCAACTGACCTGCCTTCTTTTCCTGCGCTTCAAGAGGACACTGAATGTGACATCACCATTATCGGAGGCGGGATTACAGGAATCACAACGGCATATGAACTTACGAAGAGAGGCTTCCGTGTCGTTTTGATTAAAGCAAATCAGGTTCTTAAGGAACCACTGCGCATACAACTGCTAAAGTTACCGCACAGCATGACATAATATACGACGAATTTATCCGCAATTTTGGATTAAACCATGCGAGGCTTTATTATGAAGCAAACCAAAACGCAATCGATTACATAAAAGGCATTGTGGATGAACATCAAATTGAATGCGAATGGATCGAGCAAGACGCATATCTTTATACGGCAAATGAAAACGCTGTTCAAAAAATCCGCACCGAGCATGAGGCATACACAAAGCTCGGAATTGAAAGAGACCTTGTCAAGGATCTTCCAATTCCCTTAGGTTCTAAGCTGGCGCTTGTCATGAAGAATCAAGCTCAATTTCATCCGCTGCAATACTTAAAAGCGCTTCTGGAGCAAATTGTTCAAAAAGGCGGCCGAATTTATGAGGAGACCGTTGCGCTTGATATCAAAAAAGGCGAAAGGCCCGAAGTGGTAACTAAAAGCCGGCACGCCATTAAGAGCCGCTTTATCATATGCTGTTCCCACTTCCCTTTTTATGACGGAGGCGGATTATATGCTGCGAGAATGTACTCCGACAGATCTTATGTCCTTGCCATCAAGCCGAAGATCGAGTATCCCGAGGGCATGTATTTGAGTATCGATCAGCCGTCAGTGGCGCTCCGCTATACGGTTGTAAACGGTGAAAAGCTGATTCTCTTCAGCGGAGTAAGCCATAAAACAGGGCAGGGAAAAGACATGTCTACACATTATGAAACACTGAGACAACTAGCCGAAAGCACCATCGGCATCGAAAGCATTCCATATTATTGGTCCACCTAAGATCTAGTGACGATCGACAAAATCCCATTTATCGGGCCGATGTCTGAAAATGAGGACAATATTCTAGTAGCGACCGGGTTCAAAAAATGGGGCATGACGTCCTCAGCAATCGCCGCCACTTTATTGTCAGACCTTGTGGAGAAAAAAGACAATCCATACGAAAGCATTTTCACGCCGTCCCGTTTCCATCTGAATCCCGGGTTGCAGAAAGTAATTTCCTACAATGCAGATGTCGCCAAGCATTTGATTAAAGGAAAGCTTGAAAAGCCAGATGTCCAATTTGAAGACATTGCGTCAGGAGAAGGGAAAGCCGTCACCATAAACGGCAGGCGAGCGGGAGCATTTCGGGATGAGACAGGCTGCCTCCATTTCGTTGATACGACTTGTACCCATTTAGGCTGCGAGGTCGAGTGGAACGACAGTGAGCATACGTGGGATTGTCCGTGCCATGGATCACGCTTTAAGCCTTCTGGCGAAGTTGTAGAGGGTCCGGCCATTAAACCATTAAAGCAAATAGATCTCGATTAAACCGTTCATTTTAATGAACGGTTTTTCAAATATTTTTCATCTGCAGCTTCATTCATGTTTCCCTTGGCCGATAAAAAAGAAAAAGGCTTAAAAAGCCAAAAAGTAAAAATTATATTTTTCCCAAGGGGGATCATTGTATTGTTATTTAAAAAAGACAGAAAACAAGAAACAGCTTACTTTTCAGATTCAAACGGACAGCAAAAAAACCGCATTCAGCTCACAAACAAACATGCAGATGTCAAAAAACAGCTCAAAATGGTCAGGCTGGGAGATGCTGAGCTTTACGTGTTAGAGCAGCTTCAGCCACTGATTCAAGAAAATATCGTATACATCGTCGATGCGTTTTATAAAAATCTTGACCATGAAAGCTCATTGATGGATATCATTAATGATCACAGCTCAGTTGACCGCTTAAAACAAACGTTAAAACGGCATATTCAGGAAATGTTTGCAGGTGTTATCGATGATGAATTCATTGAAAAGCGAAACCGAATCGCCTCCATCCATTTAAGAATCGGCCTTCTGCCAAAATGGTATATGGGCGCATTTCAAGAACTCATTTTGTCAATGATTGACATTTATGAAGCGTCCATTACAAATCAGCAAGAACTGCTAAAAGCCATTAAAGCAACAACAAAAATCTTGAACTTAGAACAGCAGCTTGTCCTTGAAGCGTTTCAAAGCGAGTACAACCAGACCCGTGATGAACAAGAAGAAAAGAAAAACCTTCTTCATCAGAAAATTCAAGAAACCTCTGGATCGATTGCCAATCTGTTTTCAGAAACAAGCAGATCAGTTCAAGAGCTTGTGGACAAATCTGAAGGCATTTCTCAAGCATCCAAAGCCGGCACTGTAACATCCAGCACTGTTGAAGAAAAGTCGATCGGCGGAAAAAAAGAGCTAGAAGTCCAGCAAAAACAGATGAACAAAATTGACACAAGCCTTGTCCAAATCGAAAAAGAAATGGTCAAGCTGGATGAAATCGCGCAGCAAATTGAAAAAATCTTCGGCATCGTCACAGGCATAGCTGAACAAACAAACCTTCTCTCGCTCAATGCATCTATTGAATCCGCCCGCGCCGGAGAACACGGCAAAGGCTTTGCTGTCGTGGCAAATGAAGTGCGGAAGCTTTCTGAGGATACGAAAAAAACCGTCTCTACTGTTTCTGAGCTTGTGAACAATACGAATACACAAATCAACATTGTATCCAAGCATATCAAAGACGTGAATGAGCTAGTCAGCGAAAGTAAAGAAAAAATGACGCAAATTAACCGCTTATTCGATGAAATCGTCCACAGCATGAAAATCAGCAAAGAGCAATCAGGCAAAATCGACGTCGATCTGCAAGCCTTTCTTGGAGGGCTTCAGGAAGTCAGCCGCGCCGTTTCCCATGTGGCCGCTTCCGTTGATTCGCTTGTCATCCTGACAGAAGAATAACCATCAAAAACCGGTCTGCCATACGGCCGGTTTTTTTGCGTTCATTATGTAAACTTAAATTAAAAATAAGTTGACATAATAATTACCTGCATTTATTGTATAACCATATTTGATTACTGTTTGGAGGATTTCACATGCTGAAATTAATCGACATGATGCATATTGCGATTTTCACCGCGCTGATGGCAGTGCTCGGCTTTATGCCCCCTCTCTTCTTATCCTTTACACCTGTTCCGATTACATTGCAAACACTTGGTGTCATGTTGGCAGGCAGCATTCTCAGGCCAAAGTCTGCTTTCTTAAGCCAGCTTGTCTTTTTGCTGCTCGTCGCCTTCGGAGCGCCGCTGTTGCCCGGCGGACGAGGCGGTTTTGGTGTGTTTTTCGGACCGAGCGCAGGCTTTTTGATTGCTTATCCCCTCGCTTCATGGCTGATCAGTTTAGCCGCTAACAGGCTGCGGAAGGTGACAGTATTGCGTCTCTTTTTCACTCATATCGTATTCGGCATCATCTTTATTTATCTGCTTGGTATTCCGGTACAAGCTTTTATCATGCATATTGATTTGTCACAGGCCGCCTTCATGAGCCTTGCATATGTGCCTGGTGATTTGATAAAAGCGGCTGTATCTGCATTTCTGGCGATAAAAATCACTCAAGCCTTGTCTCTTTCTGATACGATGTTTACAAAAGGAGGATGACACTACATGACAATTACTCATACCTATTCATCTACTGCCGAAACATCGCCCGGCCGTGTAGCGATCCAGACTGAATCGGAGCAAATCACGTACCATGATTGGGATCGGCTTGTCTCTCAAACCGCAAATTGGCTGCGGTCACAGCCGAGCATGCCGAATCGTGTGGCGATCCTGCTCCCAAATAGTCTGGCGTTTTTACAGCTGTTTGCCGGAGCCACAGCGGCTGGATGCACAGCCATTCCCATCGACACACGCTGGAGCCCGGCTGAATGTAAGGAGCGGCTGTCCATAAGCAATGCGGATCTTGTGGTTACTTTAGCCTTTTTCAAAAACAAACTGACAGATAGCCAGACACCTGTTGTTTTGCTGGATAACTGTATGGCAGATATTTCTGAAGCAACCGCTGATCCCTTGCCTACCATTGATCCGGAGCACCCTTTTTATATGGGATTTACGTCGGGCTCGACAGGAAAACCGAAGGCCTTTACGCGATCTCACCGCTCATGGATAGAGAGCTTTACCTGTACAGAAACAGATTTTTCGATTTCATCAAATGACACGGTATTGATTCCCGGGACGTTAATGTCCTCTCACTTCTTATACGGGGCAGTCAGCACTTTGTTTCTTGGAGGAACCGTTTGTTTGCTGAAAAAGTTTTCTCCTGCCAAAGCGAAGGAATGGCTGTGCCGTGAATCCATCAGTGTTCTCTATACCGTACCGACGATGACAGACGCCCTCGCAAGGATTGAGGGTTTTCCCGACAGTCCCGTCAAAATCATTTCATCCGGCGCAGACTGGCCGGCAGAATCCAAGGAGAAGCTTGCCGCTGCATGGCCTCATCTCAAGCTGTACGATTTTTACGGCACATCAGAGCTTAGTTTTGTGACGTTTTCTTCACCGGAAGACAGCAAACGGAAGCCGCATTCAGCGGGCCGCCCTTTTCATAATGTCCGGATCGAAATCCTCAACGCTGGAGGAGAACGCTGCCAGCCAGGAGAAATCGGAAAAATATTTGTCAAAAGCCCGATGAGGTTTTCCGGCTATGTGAACGGCAGCACACCAGATGAATGGATGACAGTAGATGATATGGGCTACGTTGATGAAGAGGGCTTTCTATACATATCAGGAAGAGAAAACGGGATGATTGTGTACGGAGGATTAAATATTTTCCCAGAAGAAATTGAACGTGTGCTTCTCGCCTGCCCAGAGGTTGAAAGCGCGGCTGTCGTTGGCATTCCCGACGAGTATTGGGGAGAAATCGCTGTAGCTGTCATTCTTGGAAACGCTAATGCCAGAACACTGAAAGCCTGGTGTAAACAGAAATTAGCCTCCTATAAAATTCCGAAAAAATGGGTGTTTGCAGACAGCTTGCCGGAAACGAGCAGCGGAAAAATTGCCCGTTCCAGAGTGAAAAAATGGCTGGAAGAGAGTGTACAGTATAAATGAATGCGGTTATTATTGATGCAAAACGAACGATCTTTGGAAATCAAAACGGACTGCTGAAGCCCTTCCTGCCGGAGGATTTGGCGGCTCCCATCATCCGCTGTCTCAGCCGAAAGCTAGAGGATCAAGTTGACGAGGTCATTCTCGGAAACGCTACTGGCAGAGGCGGCAACCTGGCCAGACTGTCAGCCCTTCAAGCCGGACTGCCTTTATCAGTTCCCGGAATGACAATTGACAGACAGTGCGGCTCCGGCCTTGAAGCTGTGCGCTATGCCTGCAGCCTTATTCAAGCAGGAGCCGGCACGATGTATATCGCGGGCGGCTCAGAAAGCAGCAGCCAATCCCCTTTTTCAGAACGGGCTCGCTTTTCTCCAGATGCGATCGGCGATCCAGACATGGGCATTGCGGCAGAATATACGGCTGCACGCTATTCCATCAGCAGAAGCATGCAGGATGAGTACGCGCTTCTCAGCCATCAACGCAGCAGGAACGCGCATGAGGAAGGATTTTACCGTGAAGAAGTTGTTGCTCTCGGGGAATTGGAGACGGACGAAGCATTTTTGAAAACGCGGCCAATAGAAGCGATTATTCCCCGTGCAAAGCCGGTTTTCGACACCAGCTCCGGAACAGTCACAGCAGCCAACAGCAGTGGCATAGCAGACGGAGCAGCGGCTCTTTTGGTAATGGAAGAAGAAAAAGCGGCAGCCCTGGGACTTAAGCCTGTGCTTCGGTTTATCGGCAGCGCTGTCAGCGGGATTCACCCCAACTATCCGCCCGCGGCACCGGTTGATGCGATCCGTAATCTCTTACATACACACGATGTAACACCTGAGGATATCGGTTTATTTGAAATCAATGAAGCCTTTGCCGTCAAAATTTGTGTCTGCTCGCAAGAACTCGGCATTCCCTTTTCAAAAATCAATGTGCGCGGCGGCGCATTAGCTCTTGGCCATCCGTACGGTGCATCAGGTGCAGCTCTGGTAACCAGATTGTTTTATGAAGCGAAAAGACGGACAGACTGTCAATATGTTGTTGCAGCCATCGGAAGCGGCGGCGGAATTGGACTGGCTTTATTATTTGAAGTTCTTGCATAGGCTTTTTCATAGGACACACGCTTTCGATTTAGTATAATAGCGATATGAATAAAGTCAGGAAGGGGATTTTATGACAGCCGTTTGTTTAGTAAGACATGGAGAAACCGATTGGAACCTGCAGCAAAAATGCCAAGGCAAAACCGATATCCCGCTAAACGCAACAGGTGAACGCCAAGCAAGAGAAACCGGAGAATATGTAAAGGACTTTTCTTGGGATATTATTGTGACGAGCCCGCTGAAAAGAGCGAAAAGAACCGCGGAAATTATTAATGAATATCTGCATCTTCCGATAGTCGAGATGGATGATTTTAAGGAACGCGATTACGGCGACGCGGAGGGCATGCCGCTGGAGGAACGGACAAAGCGCTATCCAGATAACATCTATCCGAATATGGAAACCTTAGAAGAACTCACTGACAGGCTGATGGGCGGTTTGGCAAAAGTGAACCAGGCGTATCCAAACAAGAAGGTGCTGATCGTGGCGCACGGTGCGGCAATTCACGCCCTGCTGACAGAAATATCCGGCGGTGACCCGGAGCTTCAAAGCACCCGTCTCGTCAACGCCTGCCTCAGCAACATTGAATTTGCAGAAGAAAAATGGCGGATAAAAGACTATAATATCAACAGCCACTTATCCGGCTTTATCAAATAAGAAAAAGACAGGCGTTTGCCTGTCTTTTCTTTTATTTCTTAGCAGCCGGCATCTCTTTTTGAAGCTCGTCCAAAATGGCATTCGCCCCGTCTACACTGCGGCGCAAAGACCATACCGCACGGTCCACGTGGTATACATGCCCGTTTTTCACTGCCTTCAGCTTTTTCCAAAGGACATTCTTTTCGATCGGGCGTTTAACGTCGGCGTCGAGGTCATCTGTTTTTCCTGTCATCAGGATGATCACATCCGGATCTGTTTTCAGCAGCTGCTCCAGTGTCATTTTCATATTCACAGAGTCGCCGCCATTGCTTGAATCGCTATTGCCTGATGTACTGATTGCATATCGATAGCCGACCTGTGTTAAAAGTCTCGATGTAAAGAAGTTTTCATCCCTGGCCATAATCGTATCATTTGTATTTCCGATCAAAAGCACGGACTGGCTGTTCGCGCTGATTTTCTGCTTTGTCTCGCTAAGCTTTTCTTCATGCGCCATCAGCTTTTTCTCCATTTCCTTCTCCTTGCCGACTGCTTTTGCAATCGTAAGCGAAGCGTCAATTGTATCCTGATAATCAGCATTTAAATTATTAAGCGCAATCGTCGGCGCTATTTTTTTCAGCTGATCGTACACCTTCTTATGCCGGGTCGTGTCAGCAATAATTAAATCGGGTTTTAATGAAGCAATCTTTTGCATGCTTGGCTGTGAGCGAGTGCCGACAGATGTGTAGCCGTCAATTTTCTTCAGCACATCCTTGTTGATCAGCTGCTTCGCTTTGTTGTCATCGGCAACCCCGACAGGCGTAATGCCGAGATCAAGCAGTGTATCAATAAAACCAAGCTCAAGAACAACAACCCGCTTCGGATGCTCAGGCACATTTGTCTTCCCTAAATCATGTGTTACCGCCACTTTATGTTCTTTACTGTTTTGATTGCCGCTTGAAGACGAGCAAGCAGCCGTTAAGACAGAAAGAAGTAAAACTGTAAGAATAATCAGTGTTTTTTTCATAGGTTCCAGTCTCTCCTGTTGGTAGTTTCTATGGTTAAGATGTCCAAGAGTAGTATAACACGGAATGAGAATCATTATCACTAATTGTTTTTCAAATGAGAAGAGAAAGTTCAGTTTACAGGAAAATTTAGTTTCGCGACACAGCAGTTCAGCAGCTGATCATCCTGTCCACAAAAAAGCTTGCAGAAAAATAACTTGCAAGCTGATCCTGTTAAAGCTTCACAATCACTCTTCCTTGAATGCGATTTTGCAAAATATCTTTTAACGCACCCGGCGTTTCTTCCAATGATACTTCCCTGTCCACGATGGTCAGCAGCTGATCAGGCTTGAGATCAGAAGACATGCGCTCCCAAACAGCGGCTCTGACGTCCATCGGACAGTATACTGAATCGATTCCGAGCAGGCTTACTCCGCGAAGAATAAAAGGATACACCGTTGCCGGAACTTCTCCTCCGCCGGTTAAGCCGCTCACTGCGACAGATCCGCCGTATTGAATTTTGCTTAAAAGCGAGGCAAGCTGTTTTCCGCCGACTGGATCAACCGCTCCCTGCCATTGCTGCTTGGACAGCGCCTTAAGCGTTCCGTCATAGACATCTTCCCTGCTGATTACTTCGCTTGCACCGAGCTGTTTCAAATAATCAGCCGCCTCCCGGTTTCCGGTGCTTGCCACCACATCATAGCCCCGCTTGTTCAGCATCGATACCGCAATTCCGCCGACACCGCCGGTTGCTCCTGTGACTAGCACGCTGCCTTTTTCCGGAGACAGACCATTCTGTTCAAGCCGATGCACTGATAACGCCGCAGTAAATCCCGCCGTTCCGTACACCATCGCTTCTTTTAACGAAAGATTCTGTGGCAAAGGCACCAGCCAGTCACCAGGCACCGAAGCGTATTCACTTAATCCGCCATCACGGGAGACACCGAGCTCATAGCTTGTCGCGATCACCTCATCCCCCTCCGCAAAACGCGGATCATTGGAAGAGACGACCGTACCCGCAGCATCAATGCCTAAAATAAGTGGATACTCTCTGACGATATTGCCTCCTGCTTTTCCGGCCAGACCATCTTTGTAATTGATGCCGGAATAAGCAACTTTAATCAGGACACCATCCTTAGGCAAATCCTCTGTTGATATGGTTTTCACATGGACTGAAACATCATCGGCATTTTTTTCTGCCTGCAATGCTTGAAATAACGTTGACATTCGGCACACTCCTTTTCATTTATATCGTAACCGAAGAACGTTCAAAAAACCAAATCATCAAGCTGCCATTTTCACTTCGCCGGCACATTGAGAGAATAATGGACAAATCCGGTATCCTCTTCATAGCCGTTTTGCTCATACAAGCTTCTTGCCTTCCTGTTGTGGTGCTCAGTCTGAAGCGTTAAACATTTTGCCCCGTTTTCCCCTGCATAATCCTTTGCGGCAGAAAGTAGCCGGCCGCCCGCTCCCTTTGTACGAGCATAAGGAGCGACAAATAAGTCATTTAATATGTAGATCCTTTTCATTGACACAGAAGAAAACGTTGGATAGAGCTGGGTAAAACCTATGAATTCTCCATTTTCTTCTGCTGTCAAAATAACAGACTCATGATTTTCCAAACGAGCTTTCAAAAAAGCCTCCGCCCCTTGCAAATCGGATGCCTGTCTATAAAATTCCCGATATTGGTTAAACAGCGGCGCGAGGGCTGCTGCATCTGATGTCTTTGCTTGGCGAATGTTCATCTCATTTCTTCCTCCCTCTCAATAAATTTTTTCATTCTATCCCTAATCGAATTTTCTGTAAAGTTTATTTTCCAGAATACTTTTATCATCATGCATTGAAAAAAGATCACGATAATATCAATTGTTCTCACGGAAGCATATGCAGGTCATTCGAACGAATTTTTTCGACAGGAATTTGCCGGGACTCAGGAGCATTTAACCTAAAAAAGCATGACATTTCAGCATAATGAACATTTACTCATGTCTATTTTCGTTCTTTTCTGTATGAAAATAGTTATTTCGAGTCTCTACGGAAATAGCGAGAGATGATATACCTAAATAGAGATAAAATCATCTCAAAAAAATGGGTCTACTAAAATATTATTCCATCTATTACAATAAATGCACAGAATAGTCTTTTAAGTAAGTCTACTCTGAATTTTTTAAAAGGAGAGGGTAAAGAGTGAGAAGCAAAAAATTGTGGATCAGCTTGTTGTTTGCGTTAACGTTAATCTTTACGATGGCGTTCAGCAACATGTCTGCGCAGGCTGCCGGAAAAAGCAGTACAGAAAAGAAATACATTGTCGGATTTAAGCAGACAATGAGTGCCATGAGTTCCGCCAAGAAAAAGGATGTTATTTCTGAAAAAGGCGGAAAGGTTCAAAAGCAATTTAAGTATGTTAACGCGGCCGCAGCAACATTGGATGAAAAAGCTGTAAAAGAATTGAAAAAAGATCCGAGCGTTGCATATGTGGAAGAAGATCATATTGCACATGAATATGCGCAATCTGTTCCTTATGGCATTTCTCAAATTAAAGCGCCGGCTCTTCACTCTCAAGGCTACACAGGCTCTAACGTAAAAGTAGCTGTTATCGACAGCGGAATTGACTCTTCTCATCCTGACTTAAACGTCAGAGGCGGAGCAAGCTTCGTTCCTTCTGAAACAAACCCATACCAGGACGGCAGTTCTCACGGTACGCATGTCGCCGGTACGATTGCCGCTCTTAATAACTCAATCGGTGTTCTGGGCGTAGCGCCAAGCGCATCATTATATGCAGTAAAAGTGCTTGATTCAACAGGAAGCGGCCAATATAGCTGGATTATTAACGGCATTGAGTGGGCCATTTCCAACAATATGGATGTTATCAACATGAGCCTTGGCGGACCTACTGGTTCTACAGCGCTGAAAACAGTAGTTGATAAAGCGGTTTCCAGCGGTATCGTCGTTGCTGCCGCAGCCGGAAACGAAGGTTCATCCGGAAGCACAAGCACAGTCGGCTACCCTGCAAAATATCCTTCTACTATTGCAGTAGGTGCGGTAAACAGCAGCAACCAAAGAGCTTCATTCTCCAGCGTAGGTTCTGAGCTTGATGTAATGGCTCCTGGCGTGTCCATCCAAAGCACACTTCCTGGAGGCACTTACGGCGCTTATAACGGAACGTCCATGGCGACTCCTCACGTTGCCGGAGCAGCAGCGCTAATTCTTTCTAAGCACCCGACTTGGACAAACGCGCAAGTCCGTGATCGTTTAGAAAGCACTGCAACATATCTTGGAAACTCTTTCTACTATGGAAAAGGGTTAATCAACGTACAAGCAGCTGCACAATAATAGTAAAAAGAAGCAGGTTCCTCCATACCTGCTTCTTTTTATTTGTCAGCATCCTGATGTTCCGGCGCATTCTCTTCTTTCTCCGCATGTTGAATCCGTTCCATGATCGAAGGATGGCTGCCTCTGAAAATCTTCACAAGCACCGGAGGATCAACCTGGCTCAGCCCCGTCACGGCCAAATCCTGAAACGTTTTAACAGCGGCTTCTCTGTTCTCTGTCAACTCGATCCCATACTGGTCAGCCTTATTCTCCTGATAACGCGAGACAGCATTAGAAAAAGGCGTCACCGCAAAGCTCAAAACAGAAAACAAAAGCAATAACAGCGGAAGTGCCGCAAGATCATGCCGTCCTTCTAAATGAAACATGCTGCGGGTTAGGCGAACCGTCCGCTTGTAAAGCTTATCAATGACATAAAATCCGGCGAGCGACACGAGCAAATAACCAGCCAGACCGATGTAAACGTGCTTCATGACATAATGGCCCATTTCGTGGCCCATAATAAACAGGATTTCTGAATCGTCAAGTTTGTTCAGCGTCGTATCCCACAATACAATCCGTTTATTGGCCCCAATTCCTGTAACATAGGCATTCAGCGCATTTGTTTTTTCTGACATGTTCACTTCATATACATGGTCAGCCGGAATATTGGCTTCATCTGCCAGCTCTAAAATTTTGCTTTCAAGCTCTTTGTTTTTCAGCGGATAAAAATCATTGTATAAAGGATCGATAATGACCGGCTGAATAAAAAACAGAAACAGCGAAAACGGCACTGTTAACAGCCAGGCGTATAACCACCATTTTTTTTCATGCCTTTTGATCAGCCAATAAAAAACGAGAACGCAAAGCGTAAAGATTGGAAAGCTGATCCAAAAGCTGATAACCTGATCCTTAGCCCAGCTGGCCGTTGTCTGTGTGGAAATGTTATAGTCAAGCGATACTTGATAGCCTATCCAATCTAAAGGCAGCGTCACCAATGTTGTAATCAGCGAAAGCACAAACACAAAACCAACGGTCTGCAAAAACCGAAAAGGCACGGCCGCTTCGATCCATTTCTTGATTTTCTTTGAAACACCGCTGACAAGCAGAACAAAAAACAGAAACCAATCAAGTGGTACCCCGATAAAAAATAAAAAATTCTTGACATTCGAATACTGCTCGGCCACTGCCAACTCAGACGGCTTCATGAAAGAAGCCGGATCAGCCTGCGTCCCTTTCACGGCTTCCGGTATTGCGGAATCACCCGACAGGAAAAAATACCAATAAAAAAACAGCCCGTACAGCACGTAAGCAAGTCCTGCTGCCGCAATCCACTTGCGCATAACGCCTCACTCCTCACATCAACCCGTTACTTCTATTGTAATCATAAATTCAAATTCTTAGAACCAAGCTGTGTTCCGCACTTTTCCACCCTTTTAAGCATGGAAAGCCCGATCGCTGGGAAAACTAACAATGTTTGGAGTGATGCAAATGAAAAAAATAGTGGCAGCCATCGTGGTAATCGGTCTTGTGTTTATCGCATTTTTTTATCTTTACAGCCGATCAGGCGATGTGTATCAATCGGTAGACGCGGATTTGATCACACTGTCTTCAAGCGGCCAGGAAGATATCGAGATTGAAAAAAGACAGCACGTCAAAGATATGCTGGATATTATGAATCAGGGAAAACAGGTGAAGACAGAAAAAACATCAGCCCCTGATTACGAAGGGACAATCAAGTTTCATAAAGACCGGTATGACTCATTCAGACTATGGATTGACGGCAGCCAGCAAGCCGTTTTTTCGAAGGATGGCACATACTACAAATTGAGCAAAAATGATACAAAGGCGCTGCTAAATATTATTAAAAAAGAAGCAAAGGATTGAAAATGAAAAAGCGAAGCTAACCGCTTCGCTTTTTCATTTTATTGGGGCAAAATATCTCTCAGTGCCCGTCTGAGCATTTTCCCCGTCGCATTTTTCGGAATATCGTCAAGAAACGTAATGGCGGCAGGCCGCTTGTATTTTGCCAGATGCTTTTCACAGTGCTGCATGATGTCCTCCTCTGTTACCCCAGAGCGTTTCGGCACCACATATCCCTTTACCGCTTCCCCGCTTTGGGGGTCCGGCACGCCGATGACAACCGCCTCCTTGACGTCCGGATGGCTGTACAGCACCTCCTCCACCTCCCGCGGATACACATTGTATCCTCCTACAATGATCATGTCTTTTTTCCGGTCAACAATGTAAAAATAGCCGTCCTCATCCCGTCTTGCCAAGTCCCCCGTATAAAGCCACCCGTCTTTTAATGCATGCTCTGTTTCCATCGGCATTTTATAATAGCCCTTCATCACATTGGGGCCTTTCACGATCAATTCGCCGACCTGGTGAGCGGGCAGCTCGCGTCCGAGCGGATCTACGACCTTGTTTTCGACATGTAAGATACTTGTCCCGATGGAGCCCGGCTTCCTGCCCCTGTCAAACGGGTTAAAGCACGTGACGGGTGATGCTTCCGAGAGCCCGTAGCCTTCCAAAATGGTAACACCGAATTTTTCTTCAAACGCCGTCAGCAACGCGACTGGCATGGCCGCGCCTCCCGAAATGCACAGCCGGATCGAAGAAAAATCATCTTTCTTTCCGTTTTCATGCTGAAACAAGTAGTTATACATTGTAGGCACACCGGCAAAAATGGTCGCCTGCTGCTGCCTAACAAGCTTAAAAACAGATGCCGGACTGAATTGAGGCTCAATCAAGACAGTTGCGCCGCTCATCAGCGGTGCATTCATACAGACGGTTAAACAAAACACGTGAAACATGGGAAGAGCGCAGACCACATTGTCCCTCTCATCCATTCCCAAATAGCCTGCGACATCGTTGGCATTGCTGTACAAATTCTGATGAGTCAGCATTGCGCCTTTCGGTTTTCCAGTCGTTCCTGACGTATATAAAATAACCGCGGTATCATCAGGGACAAGTTCTTGGTTTTGTTTAGCAGCAGATGTCGGCCGCAATATTTTTGCAAACGTTGTCATTTTCATCCTGACCTCTGGGTCCGCAGCTTCCGGCTCTGCCTCCCCCGTCTGGCATAAAATGACGAGCTCAACCTTTGGCAGCGATTCATGCATGCTCTCATAAAGCGGCAAAAGCTGGCTAACGCCCACGATCGCCTTTACATCGCCATTTGTCAGCATATAACCAATTTCTGTCGGCGTGTACAACGGATTGATGGGAACAACCACGATCCCAGCTTTTAAAGCGCCAAAAAACGCGATGATAAAATCAGGCGAATTGCCAAGCAGCAAAGCTAGATGGTCCCCTTTCTCCATACCGGCCTCCTGAAGGCCGTCCGCAAATCGCTGAATATATTCATTCAGCTCTTGATACGTCATCATGTGATCTTTAAACCTGCATGCGATGCTGTCGGGCTTCTCAGATGCTGTTTCTTCCAATTTTGAAACAAGATTCATTCTCCCACCCCTTAAAGTGAATGAATAGTCATTCATTATTGAAGCCAAGCTTTCTCCTCCATTATAGAGAAACAGAAAAAAACACTCAAGAGCAAAAAGCCCTGAGTGTCAGTACTGTCATAGTTTCTTCAATGCTTCGGCAATCGGCGTATCTCCTTCTGTCAGATCAAAGGCCCGATTTTCCGTATTCTTCTCATCTAAAGAGGCAATGACCGTTTTTGCAACGTCCTCACGGGAAATAAATCCCCGCTCCAGATCCTTCGCTGCTGAAACAGTTCCCGTTCCAGGCTCATTGCGAAGGCCTCCCGGACGGATAATCGTATAGGTTAAACCGCTCGCTTCCAGAATTTTATCAGCATAATGCTTGGCCACATAATAAGGTTTGAGTGCCTCATTCCAATTTTCACGGTTATGGGCTTGCAGGGCGCTGATCATAATAAACCGTTTGATTCCGGCAATGTCCGCAGCTTCAATGGCTTTTGCCGCTCCATCAAGATCCACCAGCAGCGTTTTATCATAGCCTGTGCTGCCGCCGGAACCGGCTGTGAAAATGATCGCGTCACAGCCTTTTGCCGCAGCGGCGATTTCTTCCGGGCTGCCCTCCAGATTCGCAAGCACAGCTTCTGCACCGGCAGCTTCAAGAGACGCTTTCTGTTCTTCTTTTCTGACCATCGCTCTGATGGAATGATCAGGATTATCTTGGAATAAAGAGACGAGTCTTTGCCCGATTTGTCCGTTCGCTCCGATTAAAAACACTTTCATGTGAATCCCTCCTGCCTCCATTATTTCAAAAACACAACCGCTCTTTCAAACGATGTGTTTTGCCTTAATAAATCAGATCAAGGAAATCCTCTTTCGTAATGTTCCCAAAGTAATGCTTGAGATTCACACCTTCGAGCACATCAGCGATGACGCTGCGTTCGTATTGTTTTCCGACCAGCAGGTTTTCAATTTCAGATACATCACCGACACCGAAGAAATCTCCGAAGATTTTGCAGTCCTCGATTTTGCCTTTCTTGACCTCTAGGCGCAAATCGATCGATCCAACCGGATAACGTTTCGAATGATTAAGGTTAAATTTCGGTGAGCGGCCGTAGTTCCAATCCCAATTCTGATAGCGCTCTTTCGAAATTTGATGAATGGTCTCCCAATCTTTTTCCGTCAGCTTATACTCCGGCACGTTTCCAATGTCGTTCGTGTTAAAAATATGGCGAAGCAAATGGCTGCGGAATTCTTCGGTGGTCATTTTATCATCGAGAAACTCACTGATGTTTGCCACTCGGCTTCTGATCGATTTGATGCCTTTTGATTCAATTTTATCCTTTTTCACCTTTAATGCTGATACAACATGATCAATGGCTGAATCAAACATGAGGGTGCCGTGGCTGAAAATACGGCCTTTCGTTGCAAACTGAGCGTTTCCGGATATTTTCCGGCCATCCACTACAATGTCGTTCCGGCCGCTTAATTCGGCTTCAACTCCAAGCTGATGTAACGCCTGAATCACCGGCTCAGTGAATTTTTTAAAGTTATGAAAGCTGTCCCCGTCATCCTTGGTAATAAAGCTGAAGTTCAAGTTCCCCAGATCATGGTACACAGCTCCCCCGCCTGATAAACGGCGGACGACGATAATCCCGTTTTCCTCAACATATTTTGTATTGATTTCTTCTATTGTATTTTGGTTTTTTCCAATGATAATAGACGGTTGATTCACATAAAAGAGCAAATATTGCTGTTCAGGGTCTAAATGCTTTACACAGTACTCCTCGATAGCAAGATTGATCCGCGGATCATTGATATTTTGATTGTCTATAAATAACATGGTGCTCCTCCTTTATCCTTCCCACACAAAACCTGATTTCGCAATATACACTTCTCCGTTAAAAACGGTTTTCGCTTCTTTGCGAAGATTGTCATGCACGCCAAAATGCGGCAAATGTGTCAGCAGCAGTTCTCCCGCTCCCGCTTCTTTTGCAATGCGCCCGGCTTCCAGGCTGTTCATATGGCCTGCACTTGTTCCGTCTTGATCGGCATAAAAATTGCATTCTGAGATCAATAAATCAGCATCTTTCGAAAACGGTATAAATGAATCCTGATAGCTGGAATCAGCAGTATAAACAACAGTGTGACTGCCGTCAGTAATCCGCATGGCATAGCACGTCACCGGGTGAATCGTTTTTAAAAAGGTAATCGTAAACGGACCGGCAGTCAGCGGCTGATCCGGCTGATAGGCGATCCCTTTCGTATGTGTTTTATATGTAAGCTTTTGAAACTGTTCTATATCAGCATCATGTCCGTAAATCGGAAGCGTATGCTCTCCTTTGCCGAGAAACGAACCGACTTGCTTGGCAAATTGCAGCGGCCCGATATCAGCGATATGGTCATGGTGATAATGAGACAGAACGACCGCATCCAGCTTTTCCGCCGGCACATATCCGAACAGCTTAGACAAAACGGCACTGCCGCAATCAACAAGCAGAGAGTAATCACCTGACTGAAACAAATAGCCTGACGTCGCTTCATTTGCGGCCGGAAAACCGCCATAGCATCCGATAACTGTAACTTTCATAATGTCCTCCTATCTTTTCAAAAAAATTGATCCTCCTTCAATATACCCATTTTTCTTGAAAAAAGCATGTTTTAAACATTGTATCAAAACAGTTATTGATTTTTGCAATCTGTTATATTACAATGAAATCACTACAAAGGGGAAAGAGGGATTGGTTATGCTGGGGAAAATCACAGAATTTTTTAGAAACCTGCCTTCGAAAAAGTGTGCGGAATGCGGAAAAAAGATAGAAGAGCAGCATGAGTGCTATGGTAATATCTGCAATGACTGTATAAAAGTAAACGATTTGTAATGAGCGAAAATCCCGCGCCTTACGCGTGGGATTTTCTTATTTTTTCACATATCTCTTAATTTTGAAATAATAGTCAGGTTAGGTCAAAGCTCACCTGTTTTTAGATAATTCTGGTGATTATCATAATGTCATTGAATATTCTTTATTTTCGAAATATAATTTACTATAGACGAATTGATTTCTTATCTATTATAATTTGATCTAATAGTGAGATTAAATATATGTCTATTCATGATATATGTTGATACTTTGTTTTTTGGGAGGTAATCTATGAAAAGAATTAAGTTTGGATTAGCCACACAAATATTCGTTGGACTTATTCTAGGTGTCATTGTTGGCGTCATTTGGTATGGCAACCCAGCATTGCCTACTTACCTGCAGCCAATCGGGGATCTCTTTTTACGCTTAATCAAAATGATAGTGATTCCTATTGTTGTCTCCAGCTTAATCATCGGTGTAGCCGGTGCAGGAAATGGAAAGCAAGTCGGTAAATTAGGCTTCAGAACGATTCTGTACTTCGAGATCATCACGACTTTTGCCATTATTCTCGGACTAGCCCTTGCAAACATCTTCCATCCGGGTACAGGAGTTAATATACACGAAGCTCAAAAATCGGACATCAGTCAATATGTTGAAACTGAAAAAGAACAAAGTAATAAATCAGTGGCAGAAACGTTCCTCCATATTGTGCCGACAAACTTCTTCCAGTCATTGGTCGAAGGGGATCTTCTAGCCATCATTTGCTTTACAGTACTATTTGCATTGGGTATTTCCGCAATCGGTGAAAGAGGCAAGCCTGTATTAGCCTTTTTTGAAGGTGTATCCCATGCCATGTTCCACGTTGTAAACCTTGTGATGAAAGTGGCGCCATTCGGCGTTTTCGCTCTTATCGGAGTGACTGTGTCTAAATTCGGACTCGGTTCTCTTATCTCTCTCGGAAAGCTCGTTGGATTGGTTTATGTCGCGCTTGCTTTCTTCTTAATTGTTATTTTCGGGATTGTCGCAAAAATTGCCGGCATCAGCATCTTCAAGTTCCTTGCTTACATGAAGGACGAAATCTTACTGGCGTTCAGTACGTCCAGCTCTGAAACGGTTCTTCCGCGCATCATGGAAAAAATGGAGAAAATCGGATGTCCGAAAGGAATTGTTTCATTTGTCATTCCGATCGGTTACACGTTTAACTTAGACGGTTCCGTTCTCTATCAATCTATTGCCGCACTCTTTTTAGCACAGGTATATGGCATTGATTTGACGATTTGGCACCAGATTACGCTTGTGCTCGTCTTAATGGTGTCATCTAAAGGGATGGCTGCCGTGCCTGGTACTTCTTTTGTTGTCTTGCTTGCAACGCTTGGCACCATCGGCGTTCCGGCTGAAGGACTTGCCTTTATTGCCGGCGTAGACCGCATCATGGATATGGCACGAACAGTTGTCAACCTGACTGGTAACGCGCTTGCTGCCGTTGTGATGTCTAAATGGGAAGGCATGTTTAATCCTGCGAAAGCAGAAACTGTTATGTCCCAATCGAAAACAGAACAAAACGCAACCATTTCTGGTTAATGAAAAGCCTGCGGGGTTCTTGCCCCGCAGGCTTTTTTTAATCTTTAACAAGCACAAACAGTTCTGTAATCAAAACAGTATCCTCATTCAGCTCCAGTTCACCGCTTTTGATCAGTTCCGCCCATGCCATCCGATGGTCCTCGTGAAACTCCGCAATTCGGTCTCCGTTGCCCTCTCCTTTGACTAACCTCATATCAGGCGCACCAAAGGTGGTTTCAAAGACATCTGTCACTTTTATATTGCATCTTGGATTGTCATGTTTATCATAAACGGTAACAAGCTGACCCGCTGTTTGATAAACGTCCCTCAATTCATCTTTTGAATATAATGATTTCGGCGCGCACGTAGCGGTTTTTTCTCCAGCAAGGATCTGCTGAATCAGCTGTTCTCCCAACCCGTCATCACCTTCCCAGCCGAATGTGCTTTTCAGCTTATAAATCTTCATTGGTCTTCCCCCTTATACCATTGGTGACTGTACATAGTAATACAGAAGCTTAGCGGTATGGCGAAGAGATGATTTATGGGTGCGTTCAAATGCATGGGAAGCGTCAATTCCCGGCCCTATGAGGCCATGTACAATATCATGCCCGGATTTGATCGCTGCTGACGCATCAGACCCGTAGTACGGATATATATCAAGCTTATAGTCAATATGATGCTTCTCGGCTAATTGAACTAAATGCTTTCTGAGCTGATAATGATACGGCCCGCTCGCATCCTTCACACAGATTGATACAGAATATTCATCTGTCGCCTGCCCGTCACCGATAGCCCCCATATCAACCGCCAAATATTCAACTGTTTCAGGAGGAATATTCGAATTCCCGCCGTAACCGATTTCTTCATTATTGGAAATAAGAAAATGGGTTGTATACGGCAGCTCAATGTCTTCTGTTTGAATTTCATGAATTAAGCGGAGCAATAAGGCGACGCTTGCTTTGTCATCCAAATGGCGCGATTTAATAAATCCGCTTGATGTGATCTCGACACGGGGATCAAACGACACAAAATCTCCGACGCCAATGCCAAGCTCCTCCGTATCTTTCCGGCAGTGAACAGGTTCATCTAGGCGGATCTCCATATTCTCTTGATTCCGCTCAGCCTTTCCCGCGTCTTTGTATACGTGCACAGACGTTTGATGCATTAAGATTGTGCCTGTGTACGTTTTTCCTGAGGCGGTTTCAATTTGGCAATACTCCCCCTCAATCGAGTTGTAGCGGAACCCGCCGATTAAATCGATTTTCAGCCGGCCGTCCGCTTTAATTTCCTTTACCATAGCGCCGAGGGTGTCAACGTGCGCAGTCAGCATGCGATGCCGGGATGTGTCGCGTCCTGGAAGCGTTGCAATTAAGCCGCCCTTGTGGTTCCGAACCGTTTCTACCTTCCATTCTTTTAAAAGGCTTTCAATATAATTGATCACCTCATATGTATTTCCGGTCGGGCTTGGGATCGATACCAGTTCTTTAATGAGCTCCATCGTTTTACGTACAGACGTCATAGGGCATTCCTCCTTTTATTTTCTACTTAAAATATACTCTTTTCCCGAGGGACCCGTCCAATCTTTTCCTATCAATCTCTCATATGCTGTAGAGAGCATGGGAAGAGGAGGGATTTCTATGTGCTGTCGTCATTCACATGAACAGAAATGTCGTTGTCACGATTGGTTCGATGATTTTTGGTTCTTTGACGAGTGGTTCGATAAAGATTTCCACGACCATTGCAAGAAAAAGAAAGAATGCCATGACCCTTGCGAGAAGAAGAAAAAGAAACACCATTGTTTCTCTTGTAAAAAACACAGACATTCTTGCTGTCATTGCTAAAGACTGAATCAGAAATATTCTGATAACCCATGCTTAATGAATATTTCCATTCACATTTTTCCAAGCGGGCATTGCTGCTGCTTGGACCTTTTATTGAAACACCCTTTTTGCTTTTACAATCCAATAAACTGATAAAGCCGCTATAAGAGCAACAATGATTTCAACAGCAGCAGCATGCTCTATGATTCCTCTTTGATATAAAACCGCCGGTACATTAAACAGTGCATGTAAAAGAATAGAATACAACAAAAACAGCGGCCGGCGGCTTTTAACCGCGTACAAAACAAGCAGAGACAGACCAATTTGGACGGCAATGGCACTGATTCTTTCTATTCCGCCCAGCATCCATTCATACGAAGGAGTATGCAGCAGCTGCTCTTGTATCGGCAAAAGCGCCTGTTTGATGTCGCCATTGACCAAAAGCTGTTCAAACGTCCCGCTATTGATTGCAAATGCGTATACAATAAGTGAGATAGAGGACAAGCCTGTAATCAGGATGGCTTCAAGCCCGCCATGGCCTGCCCCGAAAGCCAGACCATCTGCCCAAGTATGATGGCGCTTCATAAAAAATCGCATCATCATATACCTTCCGCACTCCTCAAAAATTCCCGCCATCAAGCAGCCGTAAATGCCATACCATAATGGATGTTGCATCGCTTCTTTCGTCATTTCATTCACTTGCAGTACATAAACATGAACGCCGCCTTCCAGCAGCTGAGCGAAGACAAAAAACGTGAGAGCGCCAATAAAAAACACTTTAAGCGAGGCGCCATACTTTCGCTTAAACCATACAATCAGCCCGATTGGCAACAGAAACGCAATAGCCCCGGATAATGCCAAAAAGACTACTGCTTCTTGACTGACCATTTTTCAGCCTCCTTTTTCTTTTTCATAGATTCCCTATTCTACACTTCTCTTTTTTTGTAAAAAAACCTTCTTTTTAGTACTAGATACTAATATCTAGTGTTATAATCTGACCATAAGGAGTGATTCATATGTCAAAAGCAAAAATTACAGCTATCGGCACCTATGCGCCGAGCAGACGTTTAACCAATGCAGATTTAGAAAAGATCGTTGATACCTCTGATGAATGGATCGTTCAGCGCACAGGAATGAGAGAACGCCGGATTGCGGATGAACATCAATTTACCTCTGATTTATGCATAGAAGCGGTGAAGAATCTCAAGAGCCGTTATAAAGGAACACTTGATGATGTCGATATGATCCTCGTTGCCACAACCACATCCGATTACGCCTTTCCGAGTACGGCATGCCGCGTACAGGAATATTTCGGCTGGGAAAGCACCGGCGCGCTGGATATTAATGCGACATGCGCCGGGCTGACTTACGGCCTCCATTTGGCAAATGGATTGATCACATCAGGCCTTCATCAAAAAATTCTCGTCATCGCCGGAGAGACGTTATCAAAGGTAACGGATTATACCGATCGAACGACATGCGTACTGTTCGGCGATGCCGCGGGTGCGCTGTTAGTAGAACGAGATGAAGAGACGCCGGGATTTCTTGCGTCTGTACAAGGAACAAGCGGGAACGGCGGCGATATTTTGTATCGTGCCGGACTGCGAAATGAAATAAACGGTGTGCAGCTTGTCGGTTCCGGAAAAATGGTGCAAAACGGACGCGAGGTATATAAATGGGCCGCAAGAACCGTCCCTGGCGAATTTGAACGGCTTTTACATAAAGCAGGACTCAGCTCTGATGATCTCGATTGGTTTGTTCCTCACAGCGCCAACTTGCGCATGATCGAGTCAATTTGTGAAAAAACACCGTTCCCGATTGAAAAAACGCTCACTAGTGTTGAACACTATGGAAACACGTCTTCGGTTTCAATTGTTTTGGCGCTCGATCTCGCAGTGAAAGCCGGGAAGCTGAAAAAAGATCAAATCGTTTTGCTTTTCGGGTTTGGCGGCGGATTAACCTATACAGGATTGCTTATTAAATGGGGAATGTAACAAAAAAAGAACTTGTTTCCAAGGAAACAAGTTCTTTTTCTTTATGAAGCCCGCTGTTCTTCTGATGTTTCTTCCTTCCGGCTTAACATTGTAAAGTAAGTAATGCTTAGTGCAATCATGACGAGGGCGATGCCGATTAAGACGCCGGCCATCTGCCACATGTAGCCAAAGTCACCGTTTGAAATGACCGCTCTGAATCCGTTAATGCTGTAGGTCATCGGCAATGCGCCATGGATGACCTGATAGAAATTCGGGAGCAATTCAAGCGGGAAGGTTCCTCCGCTTGCTCCCAGCTGCAGCACTAAAATAATGACTGCGATAAATCGTCCCGGGTTGCCCATTGTCGTGGCCAAAAATTGAATCATTGCCAGGAAAGCGAGACTCGTAATAATCGTAAACACGTAAAATCTCCACGTGCTCTCAACCTCGAGACCAATTCCCAGAAGAAGAACCGTCGCCACAATCAATGATTGAATGATTCCTACAAGCATCATGACATTGAATTTGCTGAAGAACCACTCAAAACCATTTCTCGGACGTCCTGACGCTTCCTTCAGCGGGAAGACAACCGTCAGCATGATGCCGCCGACATATAAGCCCATTGACAGGATATAAGGTGTCAGCCCTGTACCGTAGTTAGGAACGGAATGAATGGCATCATCTTTGGTTTTTACCGGATCCGCAAACATGCCATATGTTTGATCATCAGCATCGATATCTCCTGTTTGGTCAGCCGCATCCTTCAGCTTACTAGACAGCTCTCCTGTGCCGTCCAACAGCTTGCCTAAACCTGTATCAAGTGATGCAGATCCGTCTGCCAGTTTTGATGATCCGCTTTGGACCTGTTTAGACCCGTCTAACAGCTTAAACAATCCGCCGGATACTTGGCTGCTTCCTGTCACCAATTGCTCTGAGCCCGCTTTTGCCTTTGCGAACTGCTTATTATATTCACCGATGCCGGCTGTCAGTTTAGTTTGGCCATCTGTCACCTGCTGTGACGCATTGTATAATTTCTCAGATCCAGCAGTTAATTTGTCAATCGCGTCTTGAGTGGCTTTTGCGCCGTTATAAAGTTTAGAGGTAGCTTCCGGCAATGCCTTCACCTGGGCAACCTGCGCTTTCACATCTTCCAATGAGCTTTTTATCGTTGCGATGTCAGGCAGCTGATCAGCTGAAGGAAGCCCACTTAAAATTTCATCAAAATCAGGCGCATCAACTTTCGGAAGCTGCTTTTCAACAGAGCTGATCAACTGGCTTTTTTGCTCTGCTGTTAAGAAATCACTCGAGTTGATGAGATTTTTGAATGCCTGATCACGGTTTTTTAAGCTGTTTTCAAAGTCAGACAGCTGTTTTTTAAATTCCTTCATCGCTGTTTCTGACTTTTCGAGGTTATTCACAGCTGTTTCAAGCTTCGTTAAATCGAGCGCATTTATAAGTTTTTCCGCTTTTGCTGCTTTCTCAGAACCTTCTTGCGCTTTACTGTTGAGCTGATCCAGCCCGTTTGTCAGATTAGGCAAGCCCTGCTGCACCTTTTGAAGGCCGGCATTCAGTTCATTCAGCTTGCCCGTTATCTTGCCTGATCCTGCTGCAAGCTGACTAGATTTATCATAAATCTGGTTGCTGCTGTCCTGGAATTTACCGAGCGAGCTATCAAGTGATTGGATGCCGCTCGTCACCTGAGCCGCTCCATCTGCAAGCTGCGCTGTTTTGTCACTGATGGTAGCGGTGCTTTCCTTCAGCTTCGCCAGATTTTCTTTCAGCTGTGCGCTTCCGTTTTTCGCATCCTTTGTGCCGTCATCAATTTTTTTCGCGCCGCTGCTCGCGTCGCTCAAACCTTTTGCGATATCTTTAAAGTTATCAAAAATAACTTTCGTATATTGCTCTGTCACTTCTTTAGAAACAGAAGCTTTCAGTTTATCAATCGCTTTTTCACCGATCGTTGCCCCTACATAGTTGGAACCGGCATTTGTATGGTATTTCAGATCCAATTTTTTTGGATTTTTGTCCAACACGGTGCTGGCATTCTTAGAAAAATCCTCAGGAATCTCGACAACTAAATAATATTTTTGATTCAATAAGTCCTTTAACGATTGGTCGAGATCATTGGAAAAATGCCAATCAAAGTTGTTATTATCCTTTAATTCTTTGACCAGATCATCACCGATTTGAAGTTTTTCTCCTTCATACGTTGCTCCCTTGTCTTGGTTGACGACAACGACAGGCAGCTGGTCAACTGTGCCGTACGGGTCCCAATAAGCCTTTAAGAATACGCCGCTGTAAATAAGCGGGACAAACAAAATGGCGATGATGGGAATCAATAATTTTTTACTTGTTACGATGTCTTTCCACTGACTTCGTATTGTGTTCATCCTGATGCCTCCATTCTAAAACTGACTCATCATGAAAAATGGTCATTTTCTTGCAAAGAGAAAGGATTATCTAGTTCGCTGACAATCCTTTGACAACATACAATTCAAGCAGTCCCGCAATTGTCTCTTTATCAAGCGGGGGGTGTTGTTTTTCCCAGTCAAAAATGAGCGCGATATAAAGCTTCAGCATCACAAAGGCTGTCAGTTCAGGGTCGCACGGCTTGATTGCGCCGCTTTTGATCCCGTCTTCAATCTTACTTTTGATATAAGACAGTATGGCTCGCTCCATTTTCTGGATCACTTCCTGAACTGCCATTGTACCAATCTCGGCATTCTCTTGGAAAATTTTAATCGTCAGCTGATGTGTTTTCCTGAACTCCAGAATGGCAAACAGCGCTCTGTGCACATTTTCATGGAACGGAAGGTTCGGCTCCATCGCTTCATCCGCTTTTTGCTTCATTTCCTTTAATAAAGTAGTGAAAATCTCGTCAAACAGCTCTTCTTTGTTTTTGAAAAAAGTATAAATGGTTCCCTTCCCCACGTTCGCAAGTTTTGCGACAAGATCCATTGTCGTCGCTTTATACCCGAACTGCGTGAAAGACTTTGTAGCCGCCTCCAAAATGAGCTTTTTTCGATCTATTGACATTGTATTCACCTCGAAACTGACCGTTTGAACATTTTAGTCATTAAGTACATATGCAAATGTATCATAACCTGCTGTTCAATTCAATCATTTTTTTACACAATATTGCCATTGCACATCAAAAAAACCTCCGCGATAAAGCGGAGGTTTTAGCTGAATAAATAGGTAAGCGCGTCAGACACGGCAGCTTTTCCTTGATCAATGCAGTCGGGAATGCCGACACCTTCGAAAGAAGCGCCTGTCATATAAACACCCGGATACGCAGATGCAAGTGCTTCACGCAGCTCCTTGATACGCTGCTTATGGCCGACATGGTACTGCGGCATGCTTTCATGCCATCGGGTGACACATGTCATTTCCGGCTCGCCGTTTATGTTCATGACTTTCTTTAAGTCTTCTAACACAATGTTGATAATGTCATTATCTGATAGATCGACAATGGATTCGTCTCCAGCTTTTCCGACATATGCCCGAAGCAGCGTTTTGCCTTCCGGAGCTGCGTGCGGCCATTTTTTATTCGTCCACGTACAGGCAGTGATCGCAAAGTCACTGTTTCTTGAAATAACAAAACCCGTGCCCTCATGCTCCATCTCGACGGAGCCTTCAGGGAAACCTAAAGCGACATTTGCCACCGATGTGGAGTGCATATTTTTCAAATGAGAAATGGCAGGAAGCTCAGAAAGCATTCCCGCAGCCGCTTTATGCGGAGCAGTCACAATTACTGAATCAGCATCAAGTGTGACGCCGTTATCCAATTCGAGCGAGTAACCAGAGCCGCCACGGCTGAGCTTGGTCACTTTTGTGCCTTTATACACCTTCGTCAGCTTTAACTGCTTTTCGATCTCTTCAACAAGGGTTTGCAATCCGGTTGACAAAGTCTGGAACTGGCCTTGCTTCTTTGCCGTCAGCTGCTGGCCTGAGCCTTGAGGCCTTGTTTTTTTCATGCCGAGAATCAGGCTTCTATGCTTTTGTTCTGTCTGGTAAAATTGCGGGAATGTCGACATCAGGCTGAGCTTGTCAATGTCGCCTGCATAGATCCCTGATAGAAGCGGCTCGATTAAGTTCTCGACCACTTCATCTCCGACACGTCTGCGGAAGAATTCTCCCAATGACTGATCATCCTTTGTTTTGCTTGCAGGCAGGATGAAATCCATTGCAGCTCTGGCCTTCCCAGACAAAGAAAACAGACCCGTAGAAACAAACGGCGCAATTTTTGTCGGTATCCCCATTACAGCGCCCTTCGGCATTGGATGCAGGGTGCGGTTTACAAGCACATAGGATTGTCCGGTCGCATTGTTGACAAGCAAATGCTCAAGACCTAAGTCTTTAACAAGCTGCGGGGCGCTTTTCTTTCGTTCCAGAAATGAGTCTGGCCCTCTTTCGATGATATAGCCGTCCTTCTTGACAGTCTGGATTTTTCCGCCGACTCTCGGACTTGCCTCAACAAGCGTCATTTCAAGCGGCAGATTCTTTTCTTTGATTTCTTTTTCCATATAGAAGGCGGCGGCTAAACCGGTAATGCCGCCGCCGATGATGACTACATGTTTTTTGCCGTCACTCATGTTCATCGCCTTCTTTAACGTCCTAATTTTTTTAATACGACTGTTGCCAAAGCATCAATAAATTCAGGCTTGGCATTTGGCATTTCCGGCCGGTAATAGCTTGCGCCGATATCGTCAGTCACCACTTTGCATTCATAATCATTATCATAAAGCACTTCTAAGTGATCCGCGACAAATCCAACAGGAACATATACAAATGCTTGATAGCCTTTTTGTTCGAATAAATCACGTGTTAAATCCTGAACATCGGGTCCGAGCCAAGGATCAGGCGTGTTCCCTTCACTTTGCCAGCCGACAGCATATTCGGAAACGCCTGCGCCTTCAGCAATCAATTTCGCCGATTCATGCAGCTGGTCCGGATACGGGTCTCCAAATTCTTTGATTTTTTCCGGCAGGCTGTGTGCGGATACGATGAGCATCGCGTTTTCTCTTTCATCCTCAGGCATTGACGCATATGTTTCCTTCACTCGGTCAACCCAATATTTCACGAACTTCGGTTCATCGTACCAGCTTTCAACTGACGTAATCGTTAAGCCGCCGAGTTTTTCAGCCTCTTCTTTGGCACGTTTGTTGTAGGACTGAACGCTGAACGTGGAGAAATGCGGCGCCAGCACGATGCTGACTGCTTCTGTAATGCCATCCTTATGCATCTCTGCTACGGCGTCTTCAATAAACGGCTCGATATGCTTCAGTCCGATATACGCTTTAAACGTAATCTCATCCTGAATTTCATTCAAGTGCTGTTCCAGATTATGCGCCTGCTCTTCTGTGATTTTGGCAAGCGGTGAAATGCCGCCAATCGCTTCGTATCTGTCTTTCAAATCTTGAAGCATTTCAGGTTCAGGCTTTCTGCCTCTTCTGATATGTGTATAATAACGTTCAATATCTTCTTCCTTATAAGGCGTGCCGTACGCCATCACGAGAAGCCCCATTTTCTTTCTACTCACTGTTTACACCCTCTTTAATGATCTGATACAAACATTTTGACAGGATATCATTAAGATACCAAAAGATATGCTTAGGAATATTGACCCATTTTTTTGTTTTGTGAATATTCATGGACAAACGCTGTCAGTTTTTTCAAAACCTCGGGACTGACATCAGGAAATACCCCATGGCCAAGATTGAAAATGAAGCCATCTGATTTCATACCCTGATCAAGTATTTCCTTCGTTTTCTTCTCAATGACTTCCCATGGCGCAAGCAAAATGGACGGGTCCAGGTTGCCCTGCACTGTTTTAGTGATTCCTTTTGATCTGGCTTCATCAATGCCGAGTCTCCAGTCAAGCCCGACAACATCGAGAGGAAGGTCATGCCAATCATCTGCGAGATGGCTTGCGCCGACGCCAAACATGATCAGCGGCACATTCTCCTTTGCGAGCTCTGAAAAAATCCGGTTCATTACGGGTTTGATGTATGTTCTGTAATCTGCCTGATTCAATGCGCCGACCCACGAATCAAAGATTTGAATCGCTTTTGCGCCTGCCTTAATCTGCGCTTTCACGTACACGATGATCATGTCGGCAAGCTTGGACATCAGCAGATTCCATGCATCTGGCATGCTGTACATGAAGGCTTTTGTTTTATTGTAGTTTTTCGACGGGCCGCCTTCGATCATATAGCTTGCAAGCGTAAAAGGCGCACCTGAGAAACCGATGAGCGGGACGTTCAGCTGCTCATTGACAAGCAGTTTAATTGTCTCAAGCACGTACGGCACGTCCTGTTCCGGATCAATTTGGCCGAGTTTTTCAATGTCCGCCAGAGACCGGATTGGCTGATCAATCACAGGACCGATCCCGTTTTTGATTTCAACATCCACACCGATTGACGGCAGCGGCGTCATGATATCTTTATAAAGGATTGCAGCATCGACTCCGTATTGCTCAACCGGCAGTCTTGTGACATACGCACAAAGTTCGGGCTGATGTGTGATCTCAAACAATCCGTACTTTTCCTTCAGCTTGCGGTATTCCGGCTGTGAGCGCCCTGCTTGCCTCATATACCACACAGGCGTGTGATCCGCTTTTTCTCCCCGCGCAGCTTTTAAAAACGTCTCGTTAAACGTTTCTCGTTTACTCATCTGATTTCCACCTTTCATACGGCAACCATACGTTCGTATTTCTTGACTTATTCCACTATACCTTGTTTTAGGCAAATGGTATAGAAATGTAGCTCAAAGTTCAAAAAATCGCCGAATTCCATTAAGAGGAAAACAATTTTGGCTGAACGTAATCGGTTCCTTCCCCTTCTCTTTTTGTCTGTGTATTATAAGGCACAATTTTATAAGACGCGCCCGAAAATAAGTTGGCATAAGGAATTTCATAGCTTCCCTTCCCTTCAACCGAATCAAGAAGCGTCTCCTCGCCGTCCTTGTTTACATAAATTCTGTATACGGCCCGATCATCCTCTTGAGCGTCCCACTTTAATTCAATAGTAAAGAGTCCCGCTGCTTTAAATGTGTAATCGGCTGTGAGTGTTTTGACCGGCTTCAACTCAATCGGGCTTTCCAGGTCTTTAATGTTTTTAGGCTTTGTGAACACATGACCGGTTTCTCCTGCCTGTGTCAAAATATCCTTAAACAGCCGCGTCGGGTATGAGCTCCCGGCTTTCAAATAATGGTTTTGATCCGTTTTGTCATAGCCCATCCAGACTGCCCCGGTTATTTTCGGCGTATAGCCTGCAAACCAAGCGTCCTTTGTCGCGCCGGAGACGCCTGTATAAGATGTAGAACCTGTTTTTCCCGCCAGGTCGCCGTGATAGGCGCCGGACGTGGCCGTTCCCTTTTTGACTACCTGCTGCAGCATTCTCGTCATATTCCAAGACGTCTGCTTGCTGAAAACCCGCTTTCCTTCCTCTTTATGATCGGCTATTGTTTCTCCGTCTTCATCTATTATGCTCGAGATAAAGAAAGGTTCCGTATACGTTCCATTCGCGGCAAATGTATGAAACGCGCCGGCAAGCTGGAGCGGCGAAACGCCTTTTTCCAAGCCTCCTAGAGCGAGAGCAAGTCCTTCATCAGGGATATCAATGCCGTTTGCTTTCAAATAAGATTTTCCTGTTTCGACGCCGATCTCATTCAGCGTCCAGACAGCCGGCGCGTTTTTGCTGTACGTAATGGCGTCAGACATAGTGACTTCGCCCTCATACCGGCTGTCGTAGTTTTTCGGCGTATAATCTCCGTAGGACTGCAACTCATCCTTCAATAGAGAATATGGCTTAAATTTCTTTTCCTGCATCGCCGGTCCGTATACAGCAAGCGGCTTAAATGTGGAACCCGGCTGGCGGACAGCTGTGACACGGTTATATCCTTTGGATGTGTAATCCCTTCCGCCGATGGCCGCTTCTACACCGCCTGTCTTGTTATTAATAAAGACCGCGCTTCCCTCGGCATTCTGATCTGTTCCGGGATAATAGCTACCCTCTTTCATCACCTGGTAAGCCGTTTTCTGCAGCTTCGAATCGAGCGGCACCTTGATCGTGTATCCTCCTTGAAGAAGCTGCTCCCCAGAAATGGAATACTTGTCTTCCGCCTCTTTGATCACAAGGTCAATGTAGCTGTCAAACCAAGGTGTTTCCGACTGTTTCTTCACGTGCAGTCCAAGCGTTCGGCCCTGTGCGGTGACAGCCTCTTTCGCACTGATATAGCCTTGGTCATTCATCATGCCTAGAATTGTATCACGCCGCTCCTTATTTTTATCAGGGTGCAAAATTGGAGAGTACGTAGAAGGCGCCTTCGGAATAGCGGCCAAAACAGCGCCTTCAGATACAGTCAAATCTTTTACTTCTTTATTAAAATAATAGTGGGACGCCGCTTGTATGCCGTAAACCCCATGTCCGAAGTAAAGCTGATTTAAATACATTTCAAGCAGCTTGTCCTTGCTGTAATCCCGTTCAAGATTGATCGCAATGATCACTTCTTTTGTTTTTCTTAGAAACGTTTTGTCATGTGTCAGAAAAATATTTTTGGCAAGCTGCTGGGTGATCGTGCTTCCGCCTTCCACCTTTCCGCCTGCTAATATATCGCGATACACTGCCCTTCCGACAGATTTTGCATCAATGCCGTGATGCTCATAGAACCTTTTATCCTCAACAGCGATAAACGCTTCTCTGACCTGCTTTGGAATCTCATTGATCGAGACCGGCTCGCGATTTTCTGTATACAGGCTTGCAACCTCATCTCCGTTTTGATCAACAATTTTTGAAGAAGCATGAAGAATAAGCTTTTTTTCATCTATGACATAATGGCCGAGAAAAATAATTGAAATATATCCTATTAAAGCGAGAAAAGCAGTTAACACTAAAATAATGATAGGTATAAAAAGTTTCTTTTTCTTTATCTTAAACATGAACTCACCTCGCCTTTCTAAAGGTAGTATGGGAAAAATTGTTTGGAATTATGTTCGAAGCACTCGCCAATAGAAACTTATACCATTGTTTTGATATACTAGCAAGCAGGAGGTGGCTGATATGAAGGTTTATATTACATATGGGACAGCCGATTTTTTAAAAACGATCGTACAGAAGCATCCCTCAGAAAATATCCTTTTGATGCAGGGGCAGGAAAACGCCATTTTAATTCATGAAACAAACGGAGATACCGTTTTCCAGGCACCACACGCTTATGAAGTCATTGACCAAGTCGGAGAGATCAAACATCCCGGTTTTGCAGTATTGAACAATATTGCCGTTACTCAGGAAGGGCGTCCGCTGTTTGAAAACAGATTTAAAAACAGAGCGGGAAAAGTCGAAAACGAGCCTGGCTTTGAAGCAATTCGAGTGCTCCGTCCGCTTGACAGTGACACCTATGTCATTCTGACCTTGTGGGAAACGGAAAGCGCCTTTCAAGACTGGCAGCAGTCCGGTTCTTACAAAGAAGCCCACAAAAAACGCGATACATCTGCCGGAATTGACACAACGTCGATCTTCTCCCGGCCTTCCTATGTCACCACATATTTCGCTGTCGAATAGCTGCCGGCATGTCCGGCAGCTTATTTTATTGGGAGGAAAGCAAAATGAAGCATACTTGCCCAGTCTGCGGGTTTAAGGGATTGGCTGAACCGCCATATGATCATGAAGGCAATCATTCTCATGAAATCTGCCCGTGCTGCGGTTTTCAGTTCGGATTTGATGATTACGAGATGCAGCACGAGGATGATTCATATTTAGAGCCATCGGAAAGCATCATCGCCTATAGAAAAAACTGGCTTGCTGAAGGGTGCGTCATTTTTTCTCCTGAATGCTTCCCAAAACATCTGCAAAAAGCGAATAGAGTATTAAGGCATCATCTGATTGAGCAGCTGAAACAGATCAATGTTCATCTTCCATCATAACCCTCCCCTCTGTCCCGGCACCTTCCGCCCGCCTATGAATAATCTGTAAGCGGAAGGAGTGATCGATGATGGAAGTCGGGATTTTGTCTGTCCATGTTCTGTATGTGTTTTTTATCGGTGCAATTATCCTATTTATGCTGCTGAGAAAAGACACGACATTTATTTCTCTATTCGGCATTTTTATCATATCGCTATGGGCCAGCCAATCACTTTCAGCTTCTGTCAGCAGTTTATTCCACAGCTTTATCTATGCGGCCGGCGAACTGCTGCCCACGATTTTCATCATTTGCTTTATCGTTTCAATGAGTGATTTGTTAACAAAAACAGGGATAAATGAAGCGATGATTTCTCCCTTTGCAAGCCTTGTGAGAGGGCCTGTGACTGCCTATTGGCTGATTGGGGGCCTGATGTTCGCCATTTCTCTCTTCTTCTGGCCTTCTCCGGGTGTCGCTTTGATCGGCGCCGTCCTGCTCCCCGCAGCCGCACGTGCCGGTTTGACGCCTCTTGCCGCGGCCATGGCCATGAACTTATTCGGACACGGTTTTGCCCTGTCAGGAGACTTTGTCATTCAGGCGGCGCCAAAGCTGACTGCAGATGCAGCAGGCATTCCAGTCGGTGATGTCGTCTCGGCCAGCATTCCGCTTGTGCTGATTATGGGTGTGACAACAACAACCGCTGCCTTTATCATGATTCAGCGCGAACGCAAAAAACAGGAGCATCCCGCTTCTTTTTCCCCCGTTCTTTCCGGCGAACAAGACAACTCGCTGTACTTGCCAAAACGCCTGCGGTCCATACTGGCTTTTTTGATTCCGCTTGCCTTTCTTGCAGATATCGCCTGCATGCTCTTGTTTAACCTACAAGGAAATGATGCCACCGCGTTAATTGGCGGGTCTGCAATTTGTATCCTCTTTACCGTTCATTTTTTCGTGTATAAGCATAAAGGGCTTGAAAAAATCACCGGCTATTTTATTGACGGATTTAAGTTCGGTTTTAAGGTTTTCGGCCCCGTCATCCCGATTGCCGCTTTCTTTTATCTTGGCGACTCAGGCTATGAAAGCATACTGGGCACTTCACTCCCTAAAGGTTCCCACGGCATTGTCAACGATCTCGGCATTGCTTTATCCCATATGATGCCTATGTCAAAGGAGCTTGCCGCCGCTGCATTAACTGCCGCTGGAGCCATAACAGGCCTTGACGGCTCAGGATTTTCTGGCATTTCTCTCGCCGGCTCCATCGCAAAGCTCTTTTCGTCCGCTCTCCATGCCGATCCCGCCGTTCTGACCGCGCTCGGACAAATCTCTGCCATCTGGGTGGGCGGAGGAACACTGATCCCATGGGCGTTGATTCCCGCCGCGGCCATTTGCAAAGTTGATCCTTTTGAGCTTGCCAGAAAAAACTTCATTCCCGTCGCGATTGGCCTTTTGGTGACAACCATCGCAGCTGTGATGATGCTTTGAAACAGCGCAAGTTGAAATATTCAGACTTTTTCTATACAATCATGGAAAAGCATAGAAAAGGGGGAAGCGGCTTTGTCCATATCCACACTGCAGAAAGAGATAAACAAACAGCTCGACAGCTGTTTTGAAGAAATGGTTGAGATCAGGCGCCATATTCATATGTATCCTGAGCTCTCATTTCAAGAAGAAAAAACCGCCGCATTTATTGCTTCCTATTATGAGTCGTTAGGAGTCCCAATCCGCACGAACGTCGGCGGCAGAGGGGTTTTAGCATATATAGAAGGAAGCGAACCCGGCCCTACAGTCGCTTTGAGGGCCGACTTTGACGCTCTCCCCATTCAAGATGAAAAAGATGTCCCTTACGCCTCCAAAGTGCCTGGTGTCATGCATGCATGCGGCCACGACGGCCACACCGCAGCTCTTCTCGCAGTGGCCAAGGTCCTTCACCAAAACAGACATGAACTGAAGGGAACATTTGTGATGATCCACCAGCATGCAGAAGAATATTATCCGGGAGGCGCAAAGCCAATGATTGATGACGGCTGTCTCGAAAACGCGGATGTGATATTCGGCACTCATCTTTGGGCAACTGAGCCGCTCGGAACCATTCTTTGCCGCCCCGGCGCCGTAATGGCGGCGGCGGACCGATTTACGATTAAAGTCTTCGGAAAGGGCGGCCACGGCGCTCATCCGCATGATACTAAAGACGCCGTCCTGATCGGTTCGCAAATCGTTACCTCTTTGCAGCACATTGTCAGCCGCAAAGTCAATCCGATTCAATCCGCCGTCATTTCGACAGGCTCCTTCATCGCCGACAATCCGTTTAATGTCATCGCAGACCAAGCAGTACTCATCGGCACAGCGCGTTCTTTTGATGAAAATGTCCGGGACATTCTGGAGAAAGAAATTGAAGCGGTTGTAAAAGGAATATGCAGCATGCACGGCGCGTCCTATGAGTACACCTATGAACAGGGTTATCCGGCGGTTGTGAACCATCCTGCCGAAACGAGCCACTTGGTGAGCACCGCAAAGAATACCGAGGGCGTTCAGCAGGTCATTGACGGTGAACCGCAAATGGGCGGCGAGGATTTTTCTTATTACTTACAAAACGTGAAAGGCACTTTTTTCTTTACAGGTGCCGCTCCCGAACAGCCAGATCGAGTTTATTCCCACCACCATCCGAAATTTGATATCAACGAAAAAGCCATGCTGACAGCGGCCAAGGTCCTTGCCGGCGCTGCGATCACCTATCATCAGCTATAAAAAACAGCCGGAGTGTTTATTCTCCGGCTTTTTCCTTTAATATCCTCAGATGAAAAACATGTCTTGCCGTTTCTCCAAGCTGAGCAAGCAGCTTATAATTGGCAATTCCGCCGACTGCCGCTCCCACGCCCGGCAAAAGCTGAAAAAGCTTCACTACGTCGATATAATCGCGATATTCCTGCTGGAACACTCTCCAGTCGATGCACTTTTTCTCCGTCTCCCAATTTTCGATGACAGAAAAAAGCGATTTACGGCCATCGTCACTCGAAAACGCAAGCTGAAACACGAGCAGCAAAAACATCCTTTCTTGTGCATCTTTCACATCAAAGCCGTAAATGGAAGACAAGGTAAATAAACACTTCATCTTAATTGAAAGCAGCAGCGGAAAATCAGCAATGCCTAAAAAAATGCCGCCCGCTCCGGTGCCGACTCCCTCAGCAGCTGCCACTTTCTGATAAGAAACAATCGTTTTTTTCGCCAATTCATTTTTTTCACTGAGCGACAGTGCACTTGTATCCTTTTTATAAGTGATGATATTGGAGCCGGCCATTGTCGCTTCTACCATTTTTCTCACACTCTCGGTGACGACCGTATGGATTTTTTCAGGAATCCGTTCATTCACCTTCGTCTGGACACGCTTCGAAAAGCGTTCAAACATGGAATCCTTTCGCAAAAAATGCATTTTCCATTCCAAAGCTTCCTGCATCAGCAGCTGATTATCTGTCATTTGATTACCTCTTTTCAGTTCACAGCTTTCCGTGCTTTTTCAGCCTGGTTGTCATATAAGCAGGCAAAACAACAAAAATCAGAACGGCAGAACCGATCAGCGCGTACAGAAAACCGGTCAAGCCGGCTGCATAGGCAGATGCAACAGACATCAGCAGCGCTTGAATACTAAGTGCAGTTTTTAATAGAGAGAAATAGCTTTTCAGCTTTGTTTCTTTTTTCACAGGGTACAGCTCTTGAAGCGCCAGATGGTCAAAGTGGCCGAAGAGCGGCAGAAGCTGAATGCCCGTAATGAAAATGGCAAACACAGTCAAAACCGCTGCAATCAGCGGGCTGGCTGAGACATACATAATGATCAGCGCGAAAACGATCGTTAATCTGACAAGAATGCCCAAATAATCGCTCGAACGCAAAAAGGCGCGGGTGAACATATAGGCAAATGTTTTGCGCTGTTCAAACGGCACAAGCCGCAGCAAAAAGTCGAGATAAGCTCTGCGTTTGGCTTGCTTTCGCAAATGCGGCACATCAGTAAACAGGTTGGCAATCCGATAGAAACGCTGCTTTCGTCTCAATTCGGACTCAATATGGCTCTCCCATTTAAATGTTTTCCGTTTTGCTGCGGAAGACATATACAGATAAAGAACAGCCATAATGACATAGACGAGAAGCGCATACATATAAACAGATTGGAAAACAAAATAAAGAACGAGTGTATTCGCCGCAAAGCGAATGATGACGTCCATCCGTTTCATGCTGCGGTCGTTTTGGAAAGTCATGCGCCATTCCATTACCTGATTCCACGCCTTCAGCAGCAACAGTTGGACAAAGACCGCGGCATACGATACGAGCGAAGCCCCCGGTGTGACTGCGAAATAAAGCGGCATCGCAACGATGCTCAGCGCAATAAGCGGAAACAGCTGAGACACATAGCTGTAGACAAACGCCTGCTTCAAGTAAGGCTCCATTTTTGCTTCAAGAGGCAATAAGAAAACAAGGTCAGCCTCCTTCAAAAGCGTTCGCACATAAGAGCTTGTCAACACGAGCGAAAACAGCACGGCCATCACCCAAAAGGACGGAAAGTGAGCGGGAATGTCCCGTATCCATTTGCTGTACCAGCTTGCAGCGCCCGCTAGAAAAAAAATCAAAACAATGACGAGGTGATCGTTGAGCATATATTTCATGTATGTTCTTGTTTCTTTGATATGCTCCTGCAGCCGCGACTGCCAAATATCAAGCATATTATTCATGGCCAGCGTCTTCCTTTGTAAGCTCAAGATACAAATCGTCCAGCGCCGCGTCCTTCATTCCAAACTGCTCTCTGAGCTCTGACAGCGTGCCGCGCGCCCGCACCTCGCCGTTATGTAAAATAATAAACGAATCACAATAGCGTTCTGCCGTTGCCAAAATGTGTGTTGACATCAGCACGCTCGCCCCGCCTTTTTTCGCTTCATTCATCCGTTCAAGCAGCGCGTTAATGGCAAGCGGATCAAGCCCTAGAAAAGGCTCATCAATAATGTAGAGCGCAGGCTCTGCCAAAAATGCGCACATAATCATAACCTTCTGCTTCATTCCTTTAGAAAAATGGGCCGGGAACCACTTCAGCCTCTTTTCCATTCGGAATTCCTTTAGTAGCGGAGGCAGCCTTTTCTCCATCGTTTCTTTTGACAGTCCATATGCCATGGCTGTTAGTTCAAGATGCTCCATCAGCGTCAATTCTTCGTATAAAACAGGTGTTTCAGGTATATAGGTAAATTGTGAACGGTAGCCTTCCGGATCCTCAGCAAACGTTTTACCGTTTAATTCGATTGAACCTTTATGCGGGTCCATCAGCCCGATGATGTGTCTGATTGTTGTACTTTTACCAGCACCATTCAGCCCGATTAATCCGACAATTTGATTCGGTTCAAGGGTGAATGATACGTTTTTTAAAACCGGATTCCTTGTATATCCGCCGGTCAAGTCTTTTACCGATAGCAGAGACATAGTTTCTCCCCTTATAGTGTTTTTCTTCATAGTACCAAAAACAAGGCCTGATTTGAAACAATTCCCTTTTAACAAATGATGAATTTGCTGTCATAAAGAGACAGGGTTCTGGACATCATAATAGTTGTAGAGGAAAAGCATATCAACTGAAAAATGAGGTGTTTGTCAAAGACGTCTTAGAAACAGTTGGATAGAAAATAAACATGTCCAATGCTCAAACCATTTCTCTTCACTGAATTGATGAATTCTTCATGTATGAAGCAAATTGTCAAATGAGGTGTTTATCGCAGGAATCGTTAGGCATTAAACAAGTCTTCATTTTATTGACAAATGAGGTGCTTACCAAAGGCATAACACATTTTCTTCATATAAGCTCTTCCTCTGCATTCAGGGTGAACGCTCGCCGTTCATCCTGTTTTCTATTTTCTGCATTTCTGTGGTACGATGAGTGTATACATACTAAACAATTTCATAAGGAGGAACCCTCATGCATTGTGCAGAAAATTGTATCTTTTGTAAAATTATCGCCGGCGACATTCCATCCGCGAAGGTGTATGAAGATGAACATGTACTTGCCTTTCTTGATATCAGCCAAGTGACAAAAGGCCATACGCTTGTCATTCCGAAAACACATATTGAGAATGTATATGAATTTACAGATGAATTAGCAAAACAATATTTCCATGCTGTTCCGAAAATCGCCCGCGCTATCCGGGATGAATTTGAACCGATCGGCTTAAATACGCTGAACAATAACGGCGAAAAAGCTGGACAATCTGTGTTCCACTACCATATGCATATTATCCCTCGCTACGGAAAAGGAGATGGATTCGGAGCGGTTTGGAAAACGCATGCTGATGATTATAAACCGGAGGATCTGCAGAACATCTCTTCCTCTATCGCAAAACGCCTGGCCTCATCATAAGATGAGGTTATTTTATTTTGTGAACATTTCGCAAACATCCGTCAATTTCTTTTGATAATTCTAATTTTTTATCAAAAAACTGAATTTTTGTGATAGGATAATTGTATTATTTTATACATTAACGTGGAAAACAGGGAGAGATCATAATGGAACGTACAACGAATTTTAACGCAGGTCCTGCAGCGCTGCCACTGGAAGTTCTGCAAAAAGCACAGAAAGAATTTATTGATTTTAACGAATCCGGCATGTCTGTTATGGAGCTTTCCCACCGCAGCAAAGAGTATGAAGCGGTGCACCAAAAAGCGAAAAGCCTCTTAATCGAACTGATGGGCATTCCGGAAGATTACGATATCTTGTTTCTTCAAGGCGGGGCAAGCCTTCAATTCTCAATGCTTCCGATGAACTTTTTAACACCTGAAAAAACCGCACATTTTGTGATGACAGGCGCTTGGTCTGAAAAAGCACTGGCAGAAACGAAATTGTTCGGGAACACGTCTATCACCGCTACTAGTGAAACAGACAATTACAGCTATATTCCAGAGGTTGACCTTACGGATGTAAAAGACGGCGCATATTTACATATCACATCCAACAATACAATTTTCGGCACTCAGTGGCAGGAGTTTCCGAATTCTCCTATTCCGCTCGTAGCCGACATGTCCAGCGATATTTTAAGCAGAAAAATCGATGTGTCCAAATTTGATGTGATCTACGGAGGCGCCCAAAAGAACCTCGGCCCTTCCGGCGTGACTGTAGTCATTATGAAAAAAAGCTGGCTGAAAAATGAAAATGCGAACGTCCCAAAAATCCTGAAATATTCCACACATGTCAAAGCGGATTCACTCTACAACACTCCGCCGACATTTGCGATTTATATGCTGAGCCTCGTTCTGGAATGGCTCAAGGAAAACGGCGGTGTGGAAGCTGTTGAACAGCGCAATGAACAAAAAGCGCAGGTTCTCTACAGCTGTATTGATGAAAGCAACGGCTTCTATAAAGGTCATGCCAGAAAGGACAGCCGCTCACGCATGAATGTCACCTTCACGCTTCGGGATGACGAATTAACGAAAACATTCGTCCAGAAAGCAAAAGATGCGAAGATGATCGGCCTTGGCGGACACCGTTCGGTGGGAGGCTGCCGCGCTTCTATTTATAACGCGGTCTCTCTCGAAGACTGTGAAAAATTAGCTGCGTTCATGAAGAAATTCCAGCAGGAAAATGAGTAAAAAGTCTGGCTATGCAAACCGTCCGTTTGGTATACTGTTTGCATAACACATTCTGTAAAGCCTTCGCAATAAATGATGAGCATATTATTGGAGGGCAAAAAGCTTAGCAGAGGAGAGCATAGTTATGAAAACAAAAGAGTTAGTCATTATGGCTCTGTTTGCCGCAATCGGCGCAGCGCTTCATTCCATTATTCCGCCCTTTTTAGGCGGCATGAAACCAGATATGATGCTGATCATGATGTTCATGGGCATTCTGCTGTTCCCGCGGGTGCAAAATGTACTCGTCATCGGGATCGTGACCGGAATCATTTCCGCGCTTACAACCGCGTTTCCAGCCGGACAGATCCCCAACATCATTGATAAACCCGTATCAGCGTTTCTGTTCTTCTCCCTGTTTCTCTTGTTCAGAAAGAGCCGAAAAACAGGTGCAGCCGCTGTGCTGACAGTGATCGGGACCATCTTATCAGGAATTGTGTTTCTATCGTCAGCTTTATTGATCGTCGGTTTACCGGGCGGTTTCGCCGCATTGTTCGCGGCTGTTGTTCTGCCGGCCGCTGTGCTGAATACAATCTCAATGATCATTATTTATCCGATTGTGCAAACCATTTTAAGGCGTTCAAGCTTTATGGAAGCTGCTAAATAATTGTCACACAAAACCTCTTCCGCTTCCGGGAGAGGTTTTTTGAACAGAGCGTCCGCAGCATGTCAGCATGTTTTAAGCGAGGAGTTTTGTGAAAAAGATAAGACATAGTGTAAAGGCGGTTCCGGTTGAACAAACAAGCGCTTTCTGCCGGATAACCCTCTTGGGCGGATAAGAAGCAGCCTGGCTGAGAAGTTTGATATAGTAAACAGCGCCTGAAGCGAAGGCAAGTGTGATGCAGGATAATACAATCAAAAAGACAGACAACCTTCTCCCTCCTTTTCACTTAAAAAATATGCTAAAATAAAGCAAGCTATGTATAGAAGTTCAGACTTTCAACAAAAATGAAAAATGCTGAATGAATCCTATTTTGAAGAAAAAGACGGGGTGATTGTAATGGCGAGCGGACGTTCTCTATTAACAGGACTATTCGTAGGCGGCATCATCGGAGGAGCAGCGGTTCTTCTTACTGCACCTTCCTCAGGAAAGCAGCTGCGTGAAAAAATGAAAACCAATTATGATTCTTTTGAAGAAACAATCAAACGCTTAAAGTCAGACGGGCTTGCATTAAAAGACCAGCTGATCAAAGCGGCAAAAGAAAGCACGGATGTTATTAAAGACGTGGGCGGCGAGCTCCAAACGTCAATTAAAAAATGGCAGGAAGAGATCAAGCCTCACCAGCAGGATCTGCAAAAAGAAATTGCCGATATCGAAGAGAAAATCAGACAGCTGGAGAAAACCTTACAAAACTAATATCCTATTCAAAAGAAAAAAATGCGGGCCAAAAGTGGACCCGTATTTTTTTTGGCCGAAAAACCCTGCCGCCGCAATGGTTTGTGAATTTATTAAAAAATTCTTACATTTTCATCTTTATTAATCTTTATTTTATTGGCATAATAGAGAAAAAGAAAAAGAGAAGCAGGTGACGTAATGAATCGAGTGGAACCGCCCTATGATGTGAAAGAAGCTCTAGTCTTCACCCAGAAAATGGCTCAGCTTAGCAAGGCTCTTTGGAAATCGATCGAGAAGGATTGGCAGCAATGGCTCAAACCGTATGACCTGAATATTAATGAGCATCATATTTTATGGATTGCGTATCAATTGAATGGAGCTTCCATTTCTGAAATCGCGAAGTTCGGGGTCATGCACGTATCAACCGCATTCAACTTTTCAAAAAAGCTGGAAGAACGGGGATATTTAAGGTTCTCCAAACGGCTGAATGATAAACGGAACACATATGTCCAATTGACTGAGGAAGGTACCGAGGTATTCTGGAGCTTGCTTGAGGAATTTGATCCGACACGCAACGCTGTTTTTAAAGGGTCACAGCCTTTGTATCATTTATTCGGAAAATTTCCTGAAGTGGCAGAAATGATGTGTATGATACGCCATATCTACGGCGATGATTTTATGGAAATTTTCGAAACGTCACTCACCAATATTGACAATGACTTTGAAAGCGTAAACGGAAAACTGAAGAAAAAAGCAAAGGACAGTGCGGCGGATGAACCGGCTGAAGAGCTTGAACCTGTAAACAGTTAATCAAAATGCTTCATGATGTCGATAAAGACTTCCATCAGCTCTTGATAAAGTCCCTGCTCATACAGGGCAAAAATCGTTTCATGAACATCTAATTTTTCATTCAGCTGTCCGGCAAAAAGCGCAAGGAGCTTATCAAAGGTTACAAATCCTTGCGCTTTTTGTGTTGCCAGCTCTTCCGACAATTCGTCGCATATCCTCATAACCGCTTCCCCTTCTTCCTTGCTCAGCCCTTTATCAATGAGAAGCCCATAGAAGGGGTACCTGTCCATATCTACTGTTTTCACTAATAATTGTATGTAATATTCTAATCGCTCAATGCGATGATCCATCGAATCCATCCACACCACTTCTTTCTATCTTTAATCTTATTTTAGCTGATAATTCACTGAGAAGAAAGTTCTAACCCCATATTTCGCAGTTTGTTTGCTTGTTTCAAAAAAATACCTGCCGGATGATATTTTTTCTTAAAAAAGCATTGATTTTTTCTCTTGGGAGGAGTAAATTATTTTGAGATTCTATTCAAGATGTATGGAAGGATGACTTTGATGAATTGCTGGAAGACCATAAATCTCATGAAGGATTATGGCGCCGTTCGCATAATATTAACTGCTGTATGTTTTATGATTTTGGTTTTTATATCTACCTTTTTAGCTTTTGAGCTGCTGCGGCCTGGCACAAGCTTAAGCGATGAATATGTATCTTTATTCGGCGGTTTGCTCGTCGTTATTTTATTTGCACATAAAGTCATCCATGTCCTGCCAATCATCTGCAAAAAAAGAAAAATAGAAAAAAAGTTTTACATATTGCGCATGCGCACATGGAAACGCATACCAAAAACAACAATGCTGATTTCACTCGTCAGCCCGTTCTTGCTGATTACACCGGTATTGTTTTACGCAGCACTGGCATTTCCGAATCACGCTCATTATTTTTGCATGATCTCGGGCATTCACGCCGGCTACTGTCTGCCTGATTTCCTGCTGGCTCTCAAGCTGATAAAAGCACCGAAAACCGCTTTTATTGATCAGGAAGCTGACGGCTTGGATATTCTTGTTGAAAAGTAGTCAAACCCTGGTGCTGGTGGCGATTTTTCAATTTGCATTCTATCTTTTTTAATAAATATTTGGTAATGTAATATGGGACAGTTCAGAGAGAGGGGGAATCTCCCATCATTTTATTCTATTTTATCGTGGCTGCCGTGTTTATTTTATATTTCATAAACAGGCTCACCAATACATTATGCCTTGTCAGAGAGATTCCTGAAGAGCGGCAAGATAAGGTATTCCGATTTATTAATGTATCTATATTAATTTTACTGATCTCTTCGTTTGTGGAGATCTCCTTTACAGTGTAAATACGAAAGAAAGCATAGCTGCTGATTAAGCAGCTATGCTTTTTTATGTTGATTAGTACAGCCAAGAAGCGCCGATGATAATCAATAAAATAAATAACACAACCAATAAAGCGAATCCGCCTGCAAATACTTCACCCATCTTAAAAAGCACCTCCTGTAATAAGCTTTATTTACCAATTACATGTTATGCAATTCATGTTTGAAACGATTAGGCGCTAGTGAAAATAAAGGATCGCTTATGTTGCAAGCGATCCTCGGTCTGCTTAGTAGATGTAAGCTGCACCTACGATGATAAGCAAAATGAACAGTACTACGAGCAACGCGAATCCGTTAGAGTATCCTCCGCTCATGTTACATACCTCCTTTTCTTGATCAATATATAAGTATGTCATCAGCAAAAGTTTGACTAGACGAATGCCCTTTATTTAAAATCTTTTTACAGAAAGCCACAATATGTTATGATACGCATAGGTAATTTAATTTGGAATGATTAGGAGTGTTTGAAAACAATGAAGAAAATCGCAATAGCAGCTATCACTGCTACAAGCATCCTCGCTCTCAGTGCTTGCAGCAGCGGCGACAAAGAAGTCATCGCAAAAACAGACGCAGGCGATGTAACAAAAGGCGAGCTTTACACAAACATGAAGAAAACAGCTGGCGCAAGCGTACTGACACAGCTAGTGCAAGAAAAAGTATTGGACAAGAAGTATAAAGTTTCGGATAAAGAAATTGACAACAAGCTGAAAGAATACAAAACGCAGCTTGGCGATCAATATACTGCCCTCGAAAAGCAATATGGCAAGGATTACCTGAAAGAACAAGTAAAATATGAATTGCTGACACAAAAAGCGGCTAAAGATAACATCAAAGTAACAGATGATGAAATTAAAGAATACTGGGAAGGCTTAAAAGGCCAGATTCGCGCAAGCCACATCCTTGTCGCTGACAAAAAGACAGCTGAGGAAATAGAGAAAAAGCTGAAAAAAGGCGAGAAATTTGATGCCCTTGCGAAGGAATACTCTACAGACACAGGCTCAGCTACAAACGGTGGCGAACTTGGCTGGATTTCAAAAGATAACGAACAACTGGATTCCACATTCAGAAAAGCTGCATTCAAGTTGAAAACAAACGAAGTCAGCGATCCTGTGAAAACACAATTTGGCTACCATATCATCAAAAAGACTGAAGAACGCGGCAAATACGATGATATGAAAAAAGAACTGAAATCTGAAGTGCTTGAACAAAAACTAAATGACAGCAATGCCGTTCAGGAAGCTGTTCAAAAAGTCATGAAGAAGGCTGACATCGAAGTAAAAGATAAAGATCTGAAAGCCACATTTAATACATCTTCAACAAGCAACAGCACTTCTTCATCTTCAAGCAATTCTAAATAATAAAAAAAGCTGTGCGGCTCAATGAGCCGCACAGCTTTTTTTATGCGATGGAATGGTTTTGATTTTCTTCTTCATGCTGCTGAGAACTGCGGCGTTCTCGCTCCTTTTCCATCCTCTCCATATAAATCTGTCCTTCTTTTTCAATAAAAGCCTGGTCTACTTTTTCTTCCTCTTTGGCTGCCGCCACAAGTTTATATGCGCTGAAAATGATGCCTACAATACAAAGATACACCCACCATGGAAAAAATAACACGGGCTTCTCCCCCTTTGCATAGATTCTTTATTCTTTAGCATATGCGGGAATGAGACGAGTTATGTGCGGGAAAGACGCATCAAAAAGGACTGAGCTGAATATGTCAGCATCAGTCCTTTTTACGTTATTTATGAAATGTCGGTTTATAAAAGGAACGGTTTTCCAGTGCAAATACACGTTCAGTATACTCGCCCGGCTTCACGCGTTCAAGCGCTCTGTCCATCATATTCATTTTTGCATCCAGATTGTCTATATAGTGAAGAATTTCCGCTTCTTTCACCATCGGCGGTTTTGGGCTGCCCCATTCTGCTTTGCCGTGGTGACTCAAAATCAAATGCTGAAGAATTAACACCTCTTCAGAATCGATTTGAAGCTCCTCAGCCGCTTTTGAAAGCTCTGTCACCATGATGGAAATATGGCCGAGCAAATTGCCTTCAACCGTATATGAAGTGGAAACAGGGCCGGACAGCTCCTTCACTTTTCCAAGATCATGCAGGATAACACCGGCGTAAAGCAGATCACGATCAAGAGAAGGATATAAATCTGCTATTGCTTTCGCCAGGTTCAGCATAGAGACAACATGATACGCCAAACCTGAGACAAACTCATGGTGGTTTTTCGTAGCCGCCGGATAATCCATAAACTCAGCTTCGTGTTTTTTAACCAAAAACCTTGTGATTCGCTGGATATTCGGATTTTTCATTTCAAATATATATTGAGTGATGGTATCCATCATTTCATTTTTCGGAATCGGCGCGGTTTCTAAAAAATCATCTATATTGACGTTTTCTTGCTCGCTTACCGGTCTGATATTTCTTAGCTTCAGCTGGGTGCGCCCGCGATAATGATGAACATCGCCGACGACCTTGACAATCGTCTGCGGCGCATAGGTCACTTCATCACTTTGCTTGGCATCCCACAGCTTCGCTTCAATATCGCCTGACTGGTCTTGCAGCATCAGCGTCAGAAACGGTTTTCCATTGCTTGCAATCCCTTTCGTCGAGGATTTAATCAATAGATACTGGTCCACCTGTTCGCCAACCTCATGTAGCATAATCCCTTTAGCCATTCTATTAAAGCTCCCTCCGTATCTTACATAATACCAGTATATCACATACCGATTTTCAGCTATAGAACCTCTTTTATGACACCAAATGGATGATTTGGCTGCTATGAAATGCATCTTTTACGTGCTCATGGCATGTAAAATACAAAATCTGCCTACCGCCTTCAGATAAATTATACAGAACATGTAATACACGTTTCAGCCTTTCCTGATCAAAATGAACAAAACTGTCGTCAAGCTGGAACGGAAGCTTTGACCCACCCTGGCGCGTAACGGCCAAAGCAAATCGGATCGCTGTATACAGCTGTTCACACGTCCCTTGTGACAGCTCTTCCGCATGATAGACAGTTCCATCGCGATGCATAACCATGATCGAATCATCCGTTTCGGAAAAATAAATGGTTTGGTAGTTTCCGTCAGTCAGAGGGCGGAAGAATTCTCCTGCCGTCTCTAGAAGGCGCGGAAGCTCGATTTTTTTATGCCGCTCCAATTTGTTTCTGATCACCTGTTTGACCATTTGTATCGAGGCCCATTTTTTAGCCGTTTCTTTTACACGATCTTTTTGCATTTCGGTTTGAAGCTTGAGGTCTGAGACCAATCCCGAAGCCTCTAATTGTTCCTGTTTGACTGAGAGCAGTGCGATTTGGCTGCGGAGCCGCTCGATCTCCTCAGTCAGCCGCTCTTTTCTTTCATTCTCAACAAATTGCTTATCTTTCAATTCAGAAAGCGTATTGGAATCCGCCAGTTCAAGTTCCTCCGGGTACCCGCCTTGAAGCTGTGCGTTTACGTGATGAAGCTTGTTCTCCGTATCCTTCAATTGCCTGCTGATGTCGGCTATGGCAAAAAACGCATCTCTGTCTTTTGCAGCAGCCGCGGCAAATAACTGTTCAATCTGTGCGTGGAAATACTGTATTTCTTGCTCAAGTTCAAGCATCTGTTCCTTTGTATAATGAATATCTGTTTCAATTTCCTTTTTTTGCTTCTCAATTTCTTTTTCACGTTCAATGTTTTTCCGCAATGTGTGAAGGGCGTCCGAAATGGAGATATCCTGACTCTGATTCACGGGAAGAAGCATACTGACGCGTTCTTCGAATGTTCTCCGGTGCTTTTTCAGCCTGCCTGCTTCAATGGTCAGCTCATGCTTTTTCTTCACTTCTTTTTTAACATCCTTCATTAAGCTGTATGCATCAAGCAAAAATGATGGATCTTCCTTAAATCCGAGCTCATTCATAAAACGCTCAACCTGTGTAAAGGACGGCGCCATTTCGGCTTCCCACTGTTCAAACTGCTGGATGACCCTTTCATACGCCGCCTCCTTTTGCTGGAGCGCTGCACGCTGTGTGAGAAGGTGCTGCTTATTGCGGTCATCCTCCCATAACGCTTCTCTAAGCATTTCAGCTTCTGCTGGAGAAATATCCGTCATGGGCTGTCTTGTCTCTCGGCTGTTTCGAGAAGACGATTTTCCTGATACAAGCCAATACACAATAAGTGCAGCACCGAAACTTATGGCGGGAATCCATTGCTGCAGCAGAGAAAAGAGAACGATGAACAACATACCAACTGCAATGACAGTCTTTTTCTGTTTAGCCTGCTGTCTTTCAAAAAACGTTAGCTGTTCTCTGAGCTTCGCTTGCTCTTGGTGCTGCCCCTGTGTTTCATCATATGCTCTAAGAGCAGCTTCTTTATCTTTTCTTTGGCTATCTTCAAGAATCGCGGACGAAGCGGCACGAACGGCCTTTTCCGTGTCTTCCAGCTCTTGCCGGGCAAGTTCAAATGTCTCGTCAAGCTGCCGTTTTCTGTCTCTTGCCTGTACATATTGCTGCACCGCTTGCTGAAGCTGCCATTCATAATCATATGAGGTGTTCATATTCAGGAGCTCATTTTCATCCGTTTTATTGAGCTGTTCCAGCCCTGCCGCTGTCTGCGCAGACGCCTGGCGCAGCTGTGCCTGAATGGCTGCCAGCTGTTCTCCACAGGATTGGTACATATGAAACGCTGCCGAAAGCTCTTGTATCAGCGTTTCTTTCGCCAATAGTTCTTTATCGGGGATAAGCTTTTGCCTCTGTTTGTCCAACTCCGCCATCTTCACCCGAAGCGCCTCAAGCTGTGCTGATTTCGGGTGAAGATGGGATTCATATTTTTCCAGCTGATGCAGTCCGTCAGCAGGAAATTGTCCTGCATGTTCCGGAAATTCTGCAATCACCTGTTCGAGTGTCGCTTTTTCATTTAGCAATGGTTTTCGCTCAATCGCTCCCTCAATCATTCGGATATGTCCCGCCGTCTCTTTCAATTCGGTTTCCGCGGCTGCAAGGCGGGCTTCAAGCATTCGTTTTTCCCCGAGAAGCTGATGATAGCCCGCTTCCTCTGCTTCAGCCTGTTTTAGCTTCACTGCCAGCTGCTTAAGCGTTTCCAGCTCCTGGTTCAATTGAGGGTTTCGCCCATTTGGTTTATAGAGCCTTTCGCTTTCCTTCGTCAGCCTTGAATCAAGCTTCGATACGGCTTCAGCACCAAACAAGCTGGAAAAGAGCAAAAATTCCCCTATCTTGTCCCGATTAAAGGCGTGAATTTCCTGCAGCCCGAATACGTCGAACGAATATATGGCTTTGTACAACGACCTGTCTGTGCCCTGGAACAGCTGCTTTAAAACATCTCCCTGCTTTACTTCGCCCTTTTCTGTGTACACGCTTAGTTTTTCGGCAGTCCCTTTCGTCCGTTCGATCTTCAGCACCCCATACTCAGGATGTTCAGCTTCAAGAACACCGCCGTAGACACCGCCTGTTTTCGGTTCATATTTTTTCGTTTTCGGAAAACCGAACAGCATGCTTTCAATGAATGACATCATCGTCGTTTTTCCTGCCTCATTTAATCCGTAGATGACTTGGACAGGAGAGGCGGAAAAGTGAAAGGTCCGATTGGAAAATTTTCCGTATTGGTAGATATGTAAAGATATAATTCGCAAAGCTGTCACCGCCTCATGTATCAAGCACCTTAAGCTGTCTTTTCAATAATATCTGTGCCTGCTCTTTTATTTCCTTTACCTCCTCTTGGCTAAACCGGTCCGCGTGCCTTCTATACACTGGATGCCGCTCAAGCCCTTCCAGCACGTCTGACAGATCGCTGCGATCAATGTCTTCAAATAAACCGCCAAAAAAAGGATCAAGGTTTGTTAGGTTTGCTTCGTTTTCTGTCTCATCGTCCAATCTAAGAGGCCAAACGAAATGTTCCTCTTCCGCTTCTTGTTCCTGAAGAGCTTCAAGAAACTCATCCAAGGTGCCTTTTGGCGCCTCCAGCAGCCATTCCGGCGCCGTCCCTTGTAAAACAAGCCTTACACAAACAGGGCTCCCCTTTTTCCGCAGCTTCGAAAACGTGTCCTCCACCATTTGGAAGAGGGCTGTCATATTCTTTGCCTCCGTCACATCAACCGCCGCTTTTTCCCACAGGACATCATGCGCTCTCTGAAATTCATAAGATATATCTCCGTTTGTCACATGAACGAGATAATAACCTTTATCTCCCGTCTCCTTTATATGGCGTGCTTGCGTGTTTCCCGGGTAAATGACTGCCGGATGCTCGGCAGATAGAACCTGGCGTTTATGTATATGGCCAAGCGCCCAATAATCCATCCCGCTTTTCACGAGGTCGTCATGTGTAAACGGGCAATACGGATCGTGTCCTTCAGATCCTGACAGCGTGCCGTGGAGCATGCCGATATGAAACGGTGCGTCAGTTGATCTCCGATAGCGGGCGGCTTGGTTTTCCGTCACTGCTCTTGCTTGATAGCTGAAGCCGTAAATGCTTGCTATGCGCCTGCCTTCTTTAAAAAACGATTTTTCTTCTGGAACAGCGGACGAAAAAATATGGACATTCTCAGGCCATTCAATCGGCGTCCACTCCCCGCCAAGATGATCGTGATTCCCAAAGATGACGTATACCGAAATCCCGCACTCTCTGAGTCTTTCAAACTGTTTTTTCAAAAAGAGCTGAGCCTTTAAGCTTCGATTGGCTTCATCAAACAGATCTCCCGCCAGCAAAATGAAATCAACGTGCTCTCTCACTGCGGCGTCTATCATATGTCTCACGCTTGCAAACGTGCTTTCTTTAATCCGGGCAAAAATCGGCTCCGGCAGATGCGATATCCCGTAAAACGGGCTGTCAAGATGAAGATCTGCCGCATGAATAAAGGTTAGATCAGTCAACATTCTGCTCCTTTCCAGGATGAAGTACCCTTATTTTAGCACCGAATTCTTGCGAATGCACGTTCTGTCAAAAAAGAAACAGCCTGAGAATCCCCAGGCTGTTTTCCAATCAGTTTTTCGCTAAACGTAGCGCTTGTTTGATCGCTTTGAACGCGCTTGAATTGCCGTAAATTAATACACCGCCTTTATAAATTCTGGCGCCGATAACGGCCAGTATGACAATGGTGAGCAGTGTGATTCCGATTCCGACAGCCGCCTGCCAGAACGGAATATCAAGCATGCCGACGCGCAGGAACATAATCATTGGCGTAAAGAACGGAATAAACGAAGTTACCGTAATAAATCCTGCGTCAGGCGCATTCAAACCGAACATCGCGATCATAAAACCGGCGACAACCAAAAGCGTCATCGGCGTGATCGTTTGCTGCACGTCCTCTATTCTGCTGACGACACTGCCGAGAAACGCGGCAAGTGTCGCGTACAAAAAGTATCCGAGCAAAAAGAAAATGACAGCATAGATGACAGTGGTTGCAGATACGTCGGTCAGATTAAGGAATCCGCCGACAGATGAAGCCGTTTCGCTCTTTTGGTTCAGCTTAAGCGACAGAGAGCCGGCTCCTATAATAATAGCAAGCTGTGTGATCCCGACAAGCCCGATACCAAGCAGCTTTGCAAACATTTGCTGGATCGGCGGCATACTTGAGATCAGGATTTCCATAACTCGCGAAGATTTTTCTGTAGCGACCTCCATCGCAATCATGCTGGCATACATAATCACCGAAAAATAAATGACGAACAGCATAATGTAAACAAGCCCTACCGTCTGGCCAAGCTCTTCCTCAGACTTTGCCCCTTCTTTCAGCGCCTTCTGCCCCACAGTAACGGGCGCATAAAGGCTGCTAATCGTTTCCTGCGACACGCCGAGCTCCGCTGTTCCGACAGCTGTTTTGGTTTGCGTCAGCGCCTGCTGCAGCGTTTGATACGTGCTTTCATCAGAAATCGTTAACGCTTTATATGTTCCTGAAATGGTCCCTTTTTCATCTCGTTTGATGATGAGCATGCCATCGAGTGATTCATCTTTGACTTGCTTTGTGACCTCATCCTCCGATTGCTTCGACAGCTTCACATCAAGATCGCCGTCAGTATCCACCGCTTTCAGCTGCTTAGAAAAAACCGGATATAATTCGTTTGTTTCATCAACAACGGCGATTTTTTCTTTCGCATCGTCACCTTGAAACAAAGAAATGATCGACTCCAGATTCGTTACAACTAAAACAAGCAGCACCGTGATGACAGTCGAAATAATAAAGGATTTTGCCATAATCTTATTTTTGTATGTATGAGAAAGCATGATCCAAAATTTATTCATAGACGGCCCCCACCTTTTCTATAAAAATATCATGCAGTGACGGCTCTTCAAGCTCAAACTTTCTGATAAACCCTTTTCCTTGGAGCATAGCAAAAATCTCTTGAGAAATGTCTTCATTGGCAATCTGCAGCTTGACGCCGTCTGCCGTTTCCTTCCATTGAAGAATGCCTTCATGGGACTGCAAAAAGCGCAGATCGTCATCGGAGTGAATGGTAACATTCTTTTTACCGAAAGAACGCTTGATCTCCTTCAGCTTGCCTTGTACAACCGGTTTTCCTTTCTGCAATATGCAAAGGTTCTCACAAAGCTCCTCCACATGTTCCATCCGATGGCTTGAAAATAAAATAGAAACGCCGCTGTTTTTCAGCGAGATCACAGCCTCTTTTAGCAGCTCAACATTGACAGGGTCCAGGCCGCTGAAAGGTTCATCAAGAATAAGCAGCTCCGGCTTATGCAAAACTGCCGAAATGAATTGGATTTTCTGCTGATTCCCCTTCGAAAGCTCTTCCACCTTCTTATTCTCGTAATCTGTAATATTGAAGCGTTCAAGCCATGTCCCGAGCTCTTTTACAGCCTCTCGCTTCTCCATCCCTTTTAATCTGGCAAGATAGACGAGCTGATCCCTTACCTTCATTTTCGGATAAAGGCCCCGCTCTTCCGGCAGATAACCGATTTTGTTGCTGATATGATAATTCACAGGACGGCCCTTCCAGCTGATTGAGCCCTCCGTAATGCTTAATAATCCTAGGATCATGCGAAACGTCGTTGTTTTTCCCGCTCCGTTTGCGCCTAATAAACCGAACATTTGCTGTTCCGGAATATCTAAGTCCAATCCGTCAACGGCTTTATAATCTCCAAATGTCTTCGTTACGTGATCAATTGTAAGCACTGAATCTCCTCCTTCCCTGACCCATTATATACTAATTTTGGATAAAGCATAATAAAGGATTTTGATTTCCTTTTTAGAATATAAATGAAGAAAGACTGATAAACCTTAAAATGGAGGAGAAACCTGATGGCTGATTATTTCCTTACCGTATTTGATCCTTCGGGGAACACGCTGGTAAACGAGCAATTCGAGGCAGAACATGAAGAAGCGGCAAAAACGCATGGTGAAGCCCTCTTAAAAGAAAAAGAGCTTCATAGTCATACTCATCGTTTAGTCAATGCAGCCGGAAAGCTGATTTTGTTTCACGGATGATCAGCTTTCCGGCTGATCTGTTACGCTTGAAACTTCGGCTCCCGTTTTTCTAAAAAGGCACGGATTCCTTCTTGGTGATCCTTGGTCCTTCTCATTCTCTCTTGGGCGCTGCGCTCAAGGGATAGCACTTTTTTCAGTTCTTCAATCTGGAGGCTTTGAAAAATAGCTTTCGTTTCGATCATCGCCAAAAGAGGGGAGGCCAACAGGGTTTCGATAATGGGTCTTGCGCCTTCGGCAGGGTCTCCGGCAAATGTCCCATCAAGAAGCCCCATATCGGCAGCTTCTGAGGCAGATAGTTTTTTTCCGCTCCAAATCAGTTTTTTCGCTTTTGCTTCACCGATTCTTTTTTTCAGCAAATAATGTCCTCCGCCGTCCGGAACAAGCCCAATGCCGATAAAATTCATCGCGAGGACGGCGTTTTTTTCAGCGAGCACAATGTCCGCACAAAGCGCCAAACTCAGGCCCAGTCCCGCAGCAGCACCATGAATGGCTGCAATTGTCACTTTCTTCATCTGATATAAATTCAAGGTGACAGCCTCAATCGTATCCATCAGCCGTTTAAATTGATCAGGGTCATGCTCTGACGTCATCATTCTGATATCACCACCGGCCGAAAAGCCTTTCCCGCTTCCTCTCAGAAGAACGATGAGCGCCTCGCTTGCAGCCGCCATTTCGACTGCCTCCTTCAATTCAGACAGCAACTGTTCATTCAGGGCGTGATGGGCATCAGGCCGATTCAGGATAATCTCTGCAACGGCCCCATTACATGCATATTGAACAAACTCCATATGAAGCACCTCCAAGTATACGCTTTCTTTTTTCTTTCTCCTATACATTTCCCGCCATCCTCAAATAAACCTTTTTATTTTTCAAGGTCAATAGATACTGAAAAAGGCATATTGTTTGAATGGAAACATAAAGTTTTATATAGTGAAAAAGAAGGGATATCTTGACGAGAAGGGAGGAAAGGAACATGGATAAATTGCTGATCAGTTTTCTGTTAGGTTTATTTATGGTGTACTTTCCCCCTTCGGACGTGGTTCTGCCTTCCCAGTTTGAAGCTAGCACTGACAGCTATGTGCCTATGTCCTCATATCCGCAGGAAACACAATCGGCAAAAACGCCATCGCCGGGCAGCATGCACCCGGCTGAGCTGATCAAAGAGTACAGCCCTCTGGCGCAGTCTGTCAGGCAGCTCTCTGTCAAACCACTTGACGAACCGCTGATAAACAGGCTGGAAAAGGCTTTGGCCGTCCCTGTCAAATACCAGTCTAATTACCTCCGAATATAATTTGCTCAAGTTTTATTTATAACTCACCCTATACTGCCAACACTACATTCGGAGGGATTTTCATTGAATATTAAAGAAAACGATCTGCCGGGCATCGGCAAAAAGTTTGAAATCGAAACAAGAAGCCACGAAAAAATGACGATTATCATTCATGATGACGGAAGAAGGGAAATTTACCGGTTTAATGACCGGGACCCGGATGAGCTTCTTTCAAATATTTCATTGGATGATTCTGAAGCAAGGCAAATTGCAGCTATTCTCGGGGGCATGGTCTATAAACCGCAAGCTCTGGAGTCCATCGAAATGGCCTTCAGCGATCTGATTATTGAATGGTTTAAGGTCGAAAAAGGCGCCAAATCGATCGGGCGCACACTCGGAGAGCTTGATGTCCGCCAGAATTACGATGTCACTGTGATTGCCATTATCAAACACAACCAGGAAAAGCTCCTAAATCCCGGAGCCGATTCGATTATTGAAGAAAATGACACCCTTGTCCTCTCAGGTGAGAGAAAGCATCTGAAGAAACTGATTCACGATTTTCTTTCTGGAGAGGGCGTGTGAGCCCCGATGGACCATCTTGTATTTGAAGTCGGAACTGCACTTGTCCTTGTGGCAATCGCCAGTGTGATCGCCAATAAAATTAAATTTTCGATTATTCCGTTTCTGATTGTGCTGGGAATGCTTGTTGGACCGCACGCGCCTAAAATGGGGATTATTGATCTAACATTTATTCAAAGCAGTGAAATCATCGAGTTTTTCGGGCGAATGGGCGTACTGTTCCTCCTCTTCTATCTCGGACTCGAATTCTCTGTCGGGAAGTTAATCAAATCAGGAAAATCAATCGCGGTCGGCGGGACGATTTATATTTTGATTAACTTCAGCCTCGGACTGCTTTACGGGTTTATCACCGGATTTTCCTTTCTGGAAGTCCTCATCCTCGCAGGCGTCATCACAATCTCGTCAAGTGCGATTGTCGCAAAAGTGCTCGTTGATTTAAAAAGAACCGCCAATCCGGAAACCGAATTGATTCTCGGCATCATCATGTTTGAAGATATTTTCCTTGCCGTATATCTGTCCGTTGTTTCCGGGCTTGTGCTAGGTGATGCGACATCCGTAGGGAGTGCACTCTTGTCCATTTTGATCGCCTTCGGTTATATGCTGCTGTTTTTTATCGCAGCAAGAAAACTCCCGCCGCTGTTGAACAAACTGTTGGACATTCGCTCAAACGAAGTGTTTATTATCGTCATTTTCGCAGCACTCTTTTTTATCGCCGGGTTTTCAGAGACGATTCATGTAGCAGAAGCAATCGGCGCGCTGCTGCTCGGTTTGGTCTTTTCAGAAACAGAGCATTCCGATAGGATTGAACACCTCGTTGTTCCGTTTCGCGACTTCTTCGGTTCGATGTTCTTTTTCAGCTTCGGCCTCAGTATCGATCCGTTTTCGCTTGGTGAAGCGGTTTGGCTTGCGTTGGGTGCAGTGATTTTGACCATTCTGGGAAATTTTATCGCCGGAATGGTGGCAGGACGACGCGCAGGGCTTTCTCATAAGGCTTCATCGAATATCGGGCTGACGATCGTATCGCGGGGAGAATTTTCGATTATCGTTGCGAATCTCGGAATAGCCGGCGGACTGTCAGCCACATTAAAGCCGTTTGCCGCATTATATGTCCTCATTCTGGCGATTTTGGGACCGCTTGTCACAAAGGAATCAAAACGAATTTACCGCTTGCTGAACAAGGTATTTAAATGGAAGCCTGATGTTCAGCCCGCAAAAAAACAGGGATAAAAAAAGCAGCACTGTGATCAGTGCTGCTTTGTCGTCTTCTCAAAAATCTGCTCTAAATATTTGATTTTTTCGTCCGTGTAGTGCTCGAAGCGCTCATTGTACGATTTCGGATCTTTCGGATTCGCAAAATGCGTGATTTTCCCTGTATCCCGATCAATAAATTTACTAGCAGCGCCGCAGCCGATGCCAATAATCGTCTGCACCTCTTCCATAATCATAATGTTGTAGATGCTTTCTTGTCCCGGCAAAGAGTATCCGACGTTTTCAAGGTTTCCAAGAATGTTTTTCTGGCGGTATAAATAATAAGGCACGTACCCATGCTCTTTCGTCCAGGCTACCGCGTCTTCCATCATTTGAGAAACCTCTTCCCTGCCGGCAACTTTGTACTTATGCTTGTTTCTCGTCATTTCTGACGCCCGTTTAAATGAAAGAGTATGAACGGTAAGGGATTCCGGCATCAGTTTTTCTGTTTCTGAAAGACTGTGCCTAAACTCCTTCACACCTTCCCCAGGCAAACCAATAATCAAGTCCATGTTAATATTATTCATGCCGTGCTGGCGTGACAGATGATATTTCTCAATGGTCTCTTCAACCGTATGGTGCCGCCCGATCGCCTTTAGCGTTTCGTTTTCGTAGGATTGCGGATTGATGCTGATCCGATCAATGTCATATTTGTTTAAAACGGCGAGTTTTTCTTCTGTAATCGTGTCAGGACGACCGGCCTCCACCGTAATCTCACGAATGTTTTTCACATCCGGGAAGGAGCGGACCATTTCTTCATACAGCAGATCCATCTCCTCCGCTGTAATGCTTGTCGGCGTCCCGCCGCCAAAGTAAATGGTTGTAACCTTAACATCATGCTCCTTCAGCCATTCACCAATCTTCTGCATTTCGTAATGCAGTCCCCATAGGAATGAGCCGACTCTGCCCGCCTGTCCTTGGATAGCGTACGCAGGGAATGTGCAATACGCGCATTTTGTCGGGCAGAACGGAATGCCGATATAAATGCTGACTTCATCCTTTACTCGGTACAAATCCGGAACTGCCGCCAGCTGACGGTCAACAATTTCCTGCATTAGCATGATTTTTTCATCATGAATTAAATAGTCTTTTTTCAACTCAGCATGCGCTTGCTCCTTGGACATTCCGCTTTGCAGTTTTTTATGAAGCAGCTTTGTGGGCCGGATTCCTGTGAGGATTCCCCACTTCTGCGTAATGCCCGTATGCGCCTGAAGAAGATTGAGATACACATAAGAAATTGTGTTTTTCACTTGCTTAAAAGCTTCTTTTTCATTCATGCCGGGAGAAAAGAATTTTGTATGCTGTTCCTTTATGCCAGTTCCCTTCACTTCTCCCGAAACCGTCACATGCTCATCCGTTTGTGACAACGCTAAAGAAATGACAAAATCTGCGGGCTCCTCTCCGCCATACGCAAGCTCGCACTCTTCATAAAACAAATTTGCAATATTTTGCAGAGGCCGATGCAGGCGGTCATCATGTATGCCTTCTATTTTAATTTGCAACTTCATCACCTAATTTATCAGATTCAAAACTTTCTTTAGTGTACAGAAATAAACTGCTAAAATCAATCCGGCAAAAAAGCCGCCGCACCTGTCAGGGTGCGAGCGGCTTTTTTACACACGTTTCATGTGGAACTTATCAAGAAATCCTTTTCGCTGCTGCATTCGGAAATATTCCTTCATCATATAAGCGACACCTTGCTCGTCATTGGACCTTGTAACCCAATCTGCCTTTCTCTTAATTTCCGGAACGGCATTCCCCATCGCTACCCCAAGACCGGCAAGTTCGATCATCGGCAGATCGTCATACTGATGCCCAATGGCCACGACATCATCCATACTCAGGCCCAGCTCTGAAGCGACGAGGGCCAAACCCGCTTCCTTCGAGACACCTTTCGGGACGATATTCAGCTTCTCATCGTTTACGCGAATCACATCCACTGCAGGGAAGGCTTTTGTAATCGTTTCTGTAATGTCATGCTGAATGTCGTGCTCCGTGTACACCTCGATGACGGGTGCACTCACCGGCTCATCCATGAGGAGATCGCTTAATGATTCAACGAACTGGACTGGATAGAAGATCGGGTCAGACGGATGAATGAGTGCTTTCCCCAATAAATTCGAATTCACCTTTTTCTTGTTTCCGATGGAATACTTTTCGTGAAGAAGCCGAATATTACATTGATAGCTCTCCAGCACTTGAACAATGTTAAAGGTATGATCATCAGAAATTCTTTTTTCAAAAAACGGGGCGTCAATTTTCTCAGCGATATATGCCCCGCTATGGGTGATCAGCTTGGCATCAAGCTTTAGCGATTTCGCTATTTTCTGTGCTGAGCGAAAATGACGGTTGGTCACAAGTGTGACGTAAATCCCTTTTTTCTTTACATATTCAATCGCGTCTTTCGTTGCCTGATGAATCTTCCCGTTCGACCGAAGCAGCGCTCCATCTATATTTAAGGCAAGCAATTGTTTTGACACAGAGATGTCCCCCTCCTTGATGACTGTACTTGTGTATAGGATATGACCCTGTCTCTGTGTTTAGAACAACCTTTTCTTAAAGCAAAAAAAGCCTGGCTCAGCAGACTTTATAATGGCTTGTTGATAGGATACGATCGAAGCAGCCATTCTCCCTAATATCGTTATTTCGATTTACGAAAAATCATGTATCAGGAACCCCTTGTTTGACCAATGATGCGCTCCGAACACTTACTCTCTGTTGCTTATCCCCTCTATATAACGGCATGATATGCGACCGTATCCATTTGAAATAGGTAAGTGTAGGCGCTTTCAATGTTATTATCTCAGTTTTCTTTTCCGATGACAAGGGTTTTTTTAACTAAAAAAAGTAACCAACTTTTGTATATCCGTGGTAGGATCAGTTGTTAATTTTTAGGACTATACACTTGATCCAGAACGTACATTCCCATACAATATAAATAATAAACGAAAAAGCGGTGTTTATATGGCTGATTAAAAATAAATATATAATGAAGAACTGATATCTCAGTTGATCCATCATGTAAGGTCATCCTATCCTGATTTTAACAAAAACAGATTCGAGGATACATTACGGCTGGAGGACTGGCCTGAACTCACTTTAAAAGAGCGGATGCGCCGCGTGACAGTTTCTTTATACGAAACTTTGCCAAAACAATACGTTGAAGCGCTCACAATTTTACGGGATACAGCCCCTCATTTTAAAGGACTCAGCGGAATTTTATTTCCAGATTATGTGGAACAGTACGGGTTAGCGCATTGGGAAGAATCAATAAAGGCATTGGAATACTTTACGCAATATTCGACCTCAGAATTTGCTGTAAGGCCTTTTTTGCTGTTAGATCAAGAAAAGATGATTGCACAATTGCTTGCATGGTCTGAGCATAAAAATGAACACGTGAGAAGGCTTGCGAGCGAAGGCAGCAGGCCCGCCTGCCATGGGGAAAATCGATACCGGCTTTGAAATCGGACCCTTCCCCCGTATTGCCGATCCTTGAGAAGCTGATGCAGGACGAGTCCTTATATGTAAGAAAAAGCGTGGCCAACAACCTTAATGATATATCAAAAACGCATCCTCATTTACTGAGAAAAGTCGCAGATCAATGGTACGGAACACATCCCCATACAGACTGGATTATCAAACACGCCTATCGGACCTTATTAAAAAAGGGGGATAAACAGGCCTTAGCGCTTTTTGGTTATGAAAATGCTGATTCGATACAACTACATGATTTAACATGCCAGCCCAAACGTATAGTTATTGGCGAAAGCCTTGAATTTTCTTTCTCTATTCATTCAGATAGGGATCAAAAAGTAAGAATTGAGTACGCAATTGATTTTGTAAAAGCAAGAGGCCAGCGTCATCAGAAAGTATTTAAAATAACAGAAACAACTATGCGAAAAAACGAAACGAAATCACACACAAGAATCCAATCCTTTAAGGATTTAACCACCAGAAAGCATTACAAAGGAATTCATACATTATCAGTGATCATCAATGGAGAGGTAAAAGATTCATTGGATTTCCAAGTTTGCTGAATGAATAAAAAATCCCTTCTTATCCAAGAAGGGATTTTGCTGATTAGCCTTCAACACTGCCGTAAAGCTCTTCTAAAGGCTTCATAATGATTTTGTTCAATTCACCAATCAGCATGCTCATGCGCTGCTCCGCTTCCATCAGCTGAGAAATTTTTTCGTGCTGCTGTACAAGCGCAACTGTTTTTTGAGCCTGCGTCACTTCTTCTTGTGTAATCTCTTCTCCTGCCATTTGTTTTTGCTGGAGTCTAAGCTGTACATCACGGAAGTTTTCGAACATGCGCTTCGCTGATTCATCTGCGTTAACTTCGTCGTAAAGGTTTTTTAAACGGGTGAACTCTTCGCTCCCACGTAATGCATTTTCCAGATCATACGCTACATCATAAAAATTAACAGCCATTGTAAATAGCTCCTTTCATCATTGCCGTTTGACATACCACTCCACTATAACAGACTATGGAGCTCCTTTCATTAATCAAAACCCATTTCTTCTTAAAAAAGGATGACAAACAATGCTTGAATCGCGCCTATAATTCCGCCGAGAAGGCCCCCCAAATAGGTAATCATTTTAAATTCTTTTTTTGAAATGGACAGCACCATTTCTTCAAGACGCTCCACCGGGAACTGATCCACCTGCTCCTTGACGATTTCCTCAAGACGCAACCGTTTTAAGACACTTTCAAGGTTGGACGAAATCCCTTCAAGCAATTTGTCTAACAGTGCCGGCAGCATTTGCTGGGTCAGCTCAGATTCATAGCGGACGGTAAGCGTGCCAATCGTATTGTCGAAGAAAGGGGCAGTCGAAAATGCTTGCAGCACTCTTCGTTTCAAACTGAAAATGAGCGCCTTTGCATTCCATTTTTCATCTGCTTCATTAAACGTATACTCCCTCAGCTTGCCCCATTCGTTTTTTAAGAGATCAGAAAGCAATTTATTTGTTTCCTCATTGCGCAAGAATTTCAGCAGCTCCGGCAGCACGCGATCCGCAAGGCTTGAATTGCCAAGAAACATTTGCACCATGCTTCCAAGCATGCCGCGCTCTTTTAAAAAGTCATCAATCATATTGCCAAGACGGATTTTTCCTTCATCACTTTCAAAATAACGGACACTCCGTGACAATATATATCCTGAAATCATCGGAATCTTTTCTTCAAGCTTTTCCTGCACCTCTATAGGCACCAGCTCTTTTAACGATTGGTGCCCGTATTGGCGGAAAAGCTCATTCAGCTTATCATCGGTCCAGCTGCTGATCCATGCATCAGCAGCTTTTTCGGGGCGCTTCATCCCGGCTTTTTCAAGCGCTTCTTTTACTGTCACTTCAGAAAGTGACAGCTTTTGAATCAGCTGTTCCCCCACTCGAAGAGCCTGCGTTTTGGCTGCATCAGAGACGAGCCGCTTTTTAATGCCTTCAGGGGTTAAGAGATGATTGACTACCATCAGTCCCATTTGTTTTGCAAGTTCATCTCGCCGTCTTGGAATCAGCCCGGGCGTAAAAGGAACTCGCTTCCCAAACAAATAGTACGCTTTATACGGCCTAAACAGCATTTGAATTGCTAAATGATTGGTCACCGCTCCAATGGCAGCGCCGATCACGATCATAAAAATAAAGGTTCCTGCAATACCCATTCCTATTCATCTTCCTCCATCTGTGCTTCAGCTTTTTTCATATAGATTATGTACCTATACGTATTATAGAGGCTCATGCAATCACTTAGCAAACGAGGAGACAAATTCCTGTTCTTAGAAAATCAGCTTGTTCTTTTGGAATAGGGCAAGGTGGAGAATCGTATTCTGTAAAGTAGAATACCGTCAGCTGCGTTCGTCTTACATGTATTTAGCGTAAAGCTGCGGACACCCGCCGGCAGCTTTTGAATAAAAGGGGGAGTCTCACCATGATAACACTCGGTTTTATGTCCTTATCCCGCCAGCATGAAGCGGATTATTCCGCAGAACTGGCCAAAAGAGCACCCGAATTCGGCATACGTTTCATCCGGTTTACACCATTTGATATTTTACCTGACACTTTGCGTGTCAAAGCATCGGTCTATCATTCGGCCAGCAGCACATGGAACGAAACTGAAATGGCGATTCCAGATTATATTTATGATCGCTGTTTTTACGGCAAGGATTCACATTCCCAAAAAGCAAAACCAATCGTTGAGTGGCTCAAAAAATATCCGAAAACGGAATTTATCGGGCGGGGTCTTCCCGATAAGTGGACCGTCCTTCACGATTTGCAGCAGCACTCTGTAATCAATCCCTATATTCCGGAAACGATAAAGGTGAGCCGCTACGAACAAATTCACTCCTTTTTATCCAAAGAAAAAGCCTGCATCCTTAAACCGGCATTCGGCGCGGGAGGCAGAGGCGTGATTCTATTGAAGCTGGGCAAGAAAAACATCACAGCTACTTATCACATCGGAAAGGATAAGCAGACAAAAACGTTTTCCAACCAGACTTCTTTTAAAACATGGTGCAAAAAAGTGCTTCAGCATCAATATTTGCTTCAGCCTTACTTAAACATTCAAGATAAGGAACAATACCCTTGTGATATTCGTCTGTTTATGGAAAAAAACGAAGCAGGTGAATGGAATACAGTCGGAAAGGCAGTAAGACGCGGATACAAACACGGGCTGCTGGCCAATTTGTCAGGCGGATCTGATGCGCTGACATTTGACTCCTGGTTTGAAGATATACCGAAAAAACAGCAAGTGGTTTTACTAGATGATGTGTTTTCGATTACCCAATCGGTTCCGTATTATCTTGACGAGCGCTATGGACCGTTGTTTGAACTCGGTCTTGATATATGTCTTGCTAAGGACGGGAGAATTTGGATTTTAGATATCAATTCAAAACCGGGCAGGAAGTCAATCCTGCGTGTCTCTCCCGAGCAAAAAGAACAGCTGTACACTTGTCCCCTAAAGCGCTGCCAATATCTGTTTTCTGAGCAAAGCCAGAAAGGAGTTCTTCCGCGTGAATCCTAAACGGTTTTTGATCGGCATAGACAAAACCAGTGAAAACACCCTGTTTCTGCCCTCTTCGCTGAAGCGAGACGGACTTTTGCATGCCGCATTCGGAACGAAGGTTGTCAGATGCCACGTTGCTTACAGACGGCATCTGGAACAAACCGTGCTACTCTCTGAAAATCTGTTTCATGAGCTTTTGCTCCCCCACCGAAGCAGGGCTGATATACTGATTCATGATCATACAGTGCATATCGGGCCGTTAGTCGGCATCTTTACGGCAGGGTTTACTGTATCTCTTGAACGTCCATTTAAGGATCGTTCCCTCTTTTTTTCTAAACTTGTCACGTTACACGAGCAAGCCGGAGGCTACTGCTTCGTTTTTGGCGCGCACCAAATCAATTGGGAGGAAGGCACGATTGAAGGCCTCCTTTACAGGGAAAACGGCTGGGAGAAAAAAATCGTTCCATTGCCGAACGTCGTTTATGACCGTTTGCCGAACCGAAAAATTGAAGATTCACTTCTCTTGCAACATACAAAAAAGAGGCTGATCGATGAATATCAGATCCCATGGTTTAATAAAACGTTTTTCAATAAATGGAACGTTCATCAATTGCTCGAAAAAGATCCGAGAACGGCACCCTTTTTGCCTAGATCCGAGCTGACACCGTCTGTGGAGCTGATTGATGAGCTCTGTGGCGCATACAAAAAAGTCTATATCAAACCGGCTAATGGAGCACTCGGCACCGGCATTTATCAGCTGAAAAGAACAGATGGCGGCCTGACGGTAAAGCATACGAATGACGCCAAAACATTTACTTCGATTGATTATTCCGATGCCGCCTCATTCCTTGCAGAATTTCAAAAACAGCAGAACCCGTCCGACTTTCTCATTCAGCAAGGTGTTGATCTCATCGAATTTCAAGGCAAACCAGCGGATTTCCGTGTCCATACCAATAAAAACAGAAAAGGAAAATGGACAGTGACAGCAATCGCCGTAAAAATTTCCGGAAAGAACAGCATTACAACACATCTTTCTAACGGCGGCACTGTAAAGACACTTGCGGAAGTGTACGATGATCCCGCTGAAAGAGTTGAGGTCATTAAAAAGCTTTCTGCAGCGGCACTGACGGCAAGCCATGTCCTTCATGATCATATCGAGGGGTTTATCGGGGAGATCGGTTTCGATTTTGGCATTGATCAGAACGGTAAAGTATGGATGTTTGAAGCGAATTCGCGCCCGGGCCGAAGCATTTTTTCTCATCCAAATTTGCATCATGTTGATTCTCTTACAAAACGAAGAAGCTTTGAATACGCGTCATATTTATCTGAGAAGGCAATCATATCTCCTGAAGCATTGTGGCCTTCGTAACCTGTCCGCTTTTTTAATAAAGCGGGCTTATCTTTATCCAAGGCTGGGACAAACTGCATATTAAGGCCTCTTCAATGATGTTCTGGAACAATGATACAATGAACATAAGCCGTTTATATTCAGGTCAATTGATACCAAATGTAAGGAGCGTGGCCGTAATGATTTCTCATTTCAGCTGGAAACCTTTGTTCCCAAAAGAAAAGCTGCCCGGATGGAAAATTTCATTTTATTATAAAGGGACCCATTATGAAGGCATCTATCATAAGAGCGGTGAGATTGAATGGGGAGACTTGTTTCCCGCCCGCGCTGACGAGCCTGCTCTTACAAACGAGATACATGAACTGATGCTTTTTCATATTTATGACTAGCTTAGCCTAAACGGCTAAGCTCAGCTTGTAGAGAAAACGACGTTTTTTCTACAAGCTTTTTTGTTTTATACAGTTTCTTTAGATATTCATCAGGTTTCAGATGCAGAAAAAGCGCTCCCACATGCCTAGCCCTGCTTGGCTAGGTATGTGGCAATCTTCTTCATGTTCTGGCATGCGGCTGTGAGGAGAACTTGTTCACTCACATTTCGTTTTCCCCTCAACCTGCAATAGCGAAGCCCATGCAGCTGTTTTGAATCTGCAAAGCTTCGCTCTATTTTTTCTTTTCTTTTTTTGTAGAGGTTTTTTCCTGAAACAGACAAGCGATTTTGTCTGACCTTTTCTTTATGATCTTCCCATACATGTCGAGTAATCACTTTCTGCCGATTCTTTGATTTTGTACAGTTTTCAAGCAGTGGGCATGAGGAACATATTTCAGGATTTGATTTATATGACCGGTAGCCTTTTCGGTCAGTTGTTGAGTATGTAAGTGTTTGGTGATTTGGACAAATGTATCTGTCTTGTTCACTGTCATAATGAAATTTCCATTTTGGAAACAAGCCTCGGATAGGGTGATAACGTCTATGTGCGATGACACCAAAGATTTGGCGGTCAGATAATCCTTTACAGATCGGAGTCGTTAAATATCCGGAATCAAGGGCGACGGCTTCTACTTGAAAACCAAATCGTGCGATTTGGTGGTCTAATCGGTCAAGATAAGGCACAGAATCATGGACATTTCCAGGTGTGACGTAGGCATCGGTGATAATGTTGTATTTCATATCTGTTGTGCGGTGATCTAAATAGAAAAAACCTTCTGGTTTGTTTTCACGATACAGATAGCCACTTTCCGGATCGGTTGTACTGTGGCGGATCTCTTTTTCAGCTTTCACCTCCTCTTTGGCTGTTAATGGTTTTTTTCCGTGTTCCTCCCGATCCTCTTGAATGGCTTCATTTAAATCCTTGATATAGTTTTGGGTATCCTGCGCAATTGTTTTTCTTGTGTATTTATGCTTGTTGGCATTGGCTTTAAGGTGTGTGGAGTCGGTGAATAGGACTCGTCCGCCCACCATGTCATGATTGATGGCCTGAAGAACGATCTCATCAAAAATGTCTTGGAAGATGGTTGTATCTTTAAAGCGTGTGCGTCTGTTCCAGCTGATGGTGGAGTGGTGTGGAACCGGGTCGTTTATGTTCAATCCGAGAAACCATCTGTACGCCATATTGTAGTAAATTTCTTTTTCAAGCTGTCTTTCTGAACGGATACCATAGAGGTATCCGATAAACATCATTTTAAATAAAATAAGCGGATCAAGTGAGGGGCGGCCTTTGTTTTCACTGTAGTAAGGTTTCACCTTTTCAATGATGAAAGAGAAGTCTATGTGTTTATCAATTTTCCGAAGCAGGTGATCCTCTTCAACGAGTTGGTCAAGCAGAACAAATTCGGCTGTGTTTTGAGAAGAGTTTCTTGTGTGGAACATGAGAAAGACACCGTCCTTTTAAGTCTTTCTTTTATTTTATTACAGAAGAATGGATATTTTAAAGAAAAATAAAGGCTGTCGAGATTTTCTCGACAGCCTGAGCTTAGCCTAAACGGCTAAGCTTTTTTTGCTTTCTCAAGATTTACCACACAATTCTCCGCATGAGTTTCCGGCCATTTTAACATAATACGTAGTAACAAGCCGGCAAAGCATTGGGTTACGCCGAGGCGGCAGTGACACCCGAGAAGGGTTCACAGATTGGTGCAACTCCAGTTAACCCAACCATACTAAATAAAAAGGAGATTTTACACATGGCTAACCAAAACTCTTCAAATGACTTGCTAGTTCCTGGCGCAGCTCAGGCTATCGATCAAATGAAACTTGAAATCGCTTCTGAATTCGGCGTTAACCTTGGAGCGGACACAACTTCTCGCGCTAACGGTTCTGTCGGAGGAGAAATCACAAAACGTTTAGTATCTTTCGCTCAGCAGCAAATGGGCGGCAGAGTTCAATAACAATTCAATATATGGCTATAGAGGGCGCGGTTTCCGCGCTCTCTTTATTTTGTCACCCTTTTTTCCTACTCCACATATCCTAGAAAAAAAGGGAGGGAATCGGGGTGTCATTCATCACCATTGTGAATTGGGAGCTGGTTCAGTTCGTAAGTGTATCCATGATTCATGAATATGTTTCCCATCGTTCTGTTTATTTGTACAGGTATTCTTTCCCGCGCTGTTCAAACTGAGAACATCCTTTTATAATGAAAGGCGAGGAGGTTTTTTGATGAAAATCGCTTTATTAGGAGCCAGCGGCCGCGTCGGACAAGCCTTTTTAACACAAGCTGCAGCAGATGAAAGATTTGATATTTTCGCTCTGATCAGATCTCAACATGCTGATTTTCCCCTTTCAAAAGACAGAACCATCATGGGGAACGCCCGCCGCTTAGAAGATGTGAAAAAAATAATGGAGAATGCTGAAATCGTGATCAGCTGTCTAGGCACAGATGGTGATGATACCTTGTCAACTGCTATGGCACACATTCTCTCCGCTATGGAGGAACAGCATATCAAACGGCTTATTACGATCGGCACCGCAGGGATCCTAGATTCCCGATATGAACCGGGGAAATACCGGTTTGAAACAAATGAATCGAAACGAAAGCAGACCCGCGCAGCCAAGGAGCATGCAAAAGTATACGAAATGCTTAAAGAATCATCATTAGACTGGACAATCATCTGCCCCACTTACCTCCCGGACGGAACAGCAACCGGCGTTTATCGTACGGAGCGTAACGTTTTGCCTGAGGGCGGCACAAGCATTTCGGTCGGCGATACTGCGGACTTTTTATATCGTGAGCTCGTTACAGGTGAGTATGTCGGATACCGTGTCGGACTGGCTTATTGACTACATAAACCAAAAACCCAAAACCCGATTGTTTTGGGTTTTTTGAGCGTTATGCAATGGAATGTTTCTGTCCCTTTTGCAGTTCATACATTTGATAATATCGGCCTTCTAATGCCATCAATTCCTCGTGGTTCCCTCTCTCAACAATTTCTCCTTTATCAAGAACCAAAATCTGATCAGCATTTCTGATTGTTGAAAGCCGGTGAGCGATGACGAAGGTGGTGCGTCCTTGTTTGACGACATCAAGCGCCTTCTGGATCACGGCCTCTGTCTCTGTATCAATATGCGCCGTTGCCTCATCTAAAATCAAGATCGCGGGATCAAACGCCAAAGCTCTAGCGAAAGAAATTAACTGCCGCTCTCCAGAGGATAGCGTGCTGCCTTTTTCAATCACGGGCTCATTAATGCCCTTCGGAAGCTTCTTAAGAAGAGGCTCAGCACCGACTTGCCGCAGTGCATTTTTTATTTCTTCTTCAGTCATTCTTTCGTCATCCAGACTTACGTTAGATCCGATTGTACCCGAGAATAAGTACGGGTCCTGAAGCACAATGCCCATATGGGATCTGAGTTCCTGTCTTGACATGTTGTAAATGCTTTTTCCATCAATTAAGACATCACCTTTTTGCGCATCATAAAAACGAAACAGCAGATTCAAAATCGAGCTTTTTCCTGATCCGGTATGGCCGACGAGCGCTACGGTTTCGCCTTTTTGCGCAGTAAAGGAAATACGCTTTAATACCTCTTCACCTTCTTGATACGCAAATGACACATCACGAAATTCAACCCGCCCCAGCGCGCGCTCCTTCGCCGGTTCACCCGGTTCTTCCGTATTCTTTTCTTCAAGCAGTTCAAAAACACGCCCGGCGGAGACCCTTGCAAGCTCCAGCTTTGAAAACTGATTGACGATGCCTGTGATCGGCTGAAATAACCGGTTCAAATAATCGACAAACGCGTACAGCACACCGATAGAAACAATCCCGGCCGCATTCAGGCTCGCACCGCCAAAATGCCAGATCAGACAGACGAACGCAAGATTGCGGATGACATTGACCAAATTATGGGACATTAAGGAGTTTAAATTCAGCATCCTGTTTTGGAAATAAAAATGTGATTCATTTAATTCCTCAAATTCTCTCATTGTTTCCTTTTGATGGCGGAAAGCCTGAATAATGGTCATGCCTTGAATTGACTCATTCATTTTTGCGTTAATGTCACTGTTGATCGAGCGGATTTTTTGGTTGTAATATGACGCATATCTCCGGTATATGACAGACCACAGCCAGATAATCGGCACAATTGCCAGACATACAAACGCAAGCTTCACATCAAGCAGAAACAAAGCCGTGAATATCCCGAACATATAGATTCCGCTTGTCACAAATGTTGAAAGCACTGTGACATATAAATCCCTGATAGCCTCCGTATCATTGGTAATCCGCGCAACGACTTTTCCGGCCGGAAGGTTGTCAAAATAGCGAATCGGCATACTCTGTATGTGCGAAAACACGTCCTGCCTCATCTTTTGAATAATCCGATTGGCGCTCATCTGCAGCAGATAATGCTGTCCGTATTGAAAGAATACCGAAAACACAAGCAAGCCCCCATACAGGCAGATCAGTAACACCATTCCCTTTATTTCCGGCTGATAGAACTGGAAAAGTTCCTGCTTAGTCAGCTTTTCGGCAGCATATGCCCGGCTCTTGTCTCCTTTTGTGATCGTCAGCTTCCCGTCAGAAACCGTTCTATTCCCGTCGAAGCTGACAGCCTGATCAACAAAATAGAACGCCATTCCCACTTGATAAATATGCGCTTCTTTTGCTTTTGAAACAGGCTCCTGCAATCGGTCCTCTCTGACATATGAGACGCCGTGAAACTGAACGGCATTTTTATCTTTTTCCGCAGCTTCATACCATGTTTTCTCAATGCCGAGGATATGGTCGTCTATCATTTTTTTGCCAATAAAGGGCCCAGTCAGTTCTGCACCGACGGCAACAGTTAGCAAAAGGACGGCTGTGATCAGCAATTTTCGATAAAGAAGTGCGTATCTCCATAACGTTTTTCCTATTTTCATGCCCCTGCTCCCCCTTCTTCCGCAGTGAACAGCTGCTGTCTTTCATATTGTTCCCGGTACCACCCATTATTGGCCAGCAGTTCTTGATGCGTGCCTCTCTCAACAATGACGCCGCCGTCCATCACAAGGATCAGGTCAGCGTGCTCAACCGCGGATAATCGGTGCGTCAAAATAAATGTCGTTTTTCCTTTGCGGTTTTCTCTGATGTTCTTGATAATTGCAGCCTCTGTTTTGGCATCTACAGCGGAAAGTGAATCATCCAGAATCAAGATTTCCGGATTCGCCATGAGTGCTCTCGCAATCGAAATTCTTTGTTTCTGTCCGCCTGACAGTGCCACGCCTTTTTCACCGACCATTGTCTCCAGACCGGACGGAAGCATGTGCAAATCTTTTTCAAAATGTGCTTCGGCAATGGCTTGCTGAACCTCTTTATCAGTTGCATCCTGTTTTCCGTATAAAATATTTTCTTTTACAGTCCGTGAAAACAGTAAATGATCCTGAGGCACATATCCGATCCATCCGCGGAGACGGTCAAGAGGGATTTGCTGAATCGGTACACCTGAAAATGTAATGCTCCCTTCACCTAGAGGATACTGGCGCAAAAGCTGCTTAATAATTGTCGTTTTTCCGCTCCCGGTTTTACCTGCAATCCCGACAGTCTGCCCTTTTCGCACCGTAAATGAAATATCCTGAAGATTGTCACTTGTTGAGCTTGGATATGTAAAGCTGACATGACTGAAAACGATATCTCCAGGCTCTTTAAGATCAGCGGGCTGTTTTGGATCTGTCACATCCGTTTCATAAGAAAGAGTTTCATTTACCCGGTCTAATGACGCATTGCCGCGCTGCATCACGTTAATGAGTTCACCGATTGCAAACATCGGCCAAATCATCATGCCGAGATAAACGTTAAAGGACACTAACTCTCCAAGCGTCAGCTCGTTCCGGAATACAAGAAACGCTCCGTAGCCGAGCCCAATCAGATAGCTTGCGCCGACAAGCAGTTTCACCGTCGGCTCAAACAGTGAATCAATAAAAGCCACTTTCATATTTTTCTGATAAACATCAGCGGTCATTTCATTAAACCGGCGAACATCGTTTGTTTCCTGAACATACGCGCGAATCACCCGCACGCCTGAAACAGATTCCAGCACTCTGTCATTCAGCGCCCCGAACGCGTTTTGGGCCTCAGTAAACCGCTCATGAATTTTACTTCCATATAGACTGATTGCAATCGCCATGACTGGAAGCGGGATAATGGCGGCAAAGGTCAGCTTCCAGCTGATCAAAAACCCCATTGTCAAAAAGATCGTCATCATAAACATCGTAGAATCAACTAACGTCAAGATGCCAAACCCTGTGGTTAAACTGACGGCCTGAAGATCATTTGTCCCTCGTGCCATTAAATCGCCTGTTCGGTTTTTTTCATAAAACGGCGGCGACATAGTCAGCAAATGCCCCATCAGCTTCGTACGAAGAATTTTCTCCATCAGATTCGCTCCGCCAAACAGCTGATGCATCCAAAAATAAGACATGATATACACGGCCGCCGTCAGCACAAAAAAGATACCGATATAAAACAGCAGCCCTTCCGCAGTAAATGCCCCTGCTTTCATATCATCTATGGCGTTCCCCAAGAGCTTAGGCGGAAACATTTCAATGACATTGACTGCTAATAAAAGGACAATCGCAATCGTATAGCGCAGCCAGTACGCCTTAAAAAACCAGCCAAGCTTTTTCAAAACTGAAAACATCTATCCCCATCTCCTCATCAGCCGCCTTCTATTTTTTCCTTGCAGCTTTTTTCATCCAATTTGGCACGAACAGCCCTCGCCTCTGTATTGGTCTTCACATCCCATACACCTGTCTTTCCTTAGATTTTGTATATAAAAAAGGCATGAAGCGTCAGCTCCATGCCTTTTTTAACCGATATGTTACGCACAGCGCTTTTCAGCGCGCGGTCCGACCTAAAAAACCGTTCACGAAAACAGAACAAAAGGTTTGCCGCGCCAATATGAAACTGTTTGATAAACACGCAAATTCCTTGGCATAGCAAACCCTCCTTCCATTCTGATTTCATCTTTTTATCATCATATAAACAAAACCTTTTATTGTCAATCATTACTTGAATAGGAAAAGGTTAATGGTGCTCAAATTCGGGTAGTAGTGTTGTAAGACGCTTTGAAAGGGTGAGAAGGATGTTCCATGCTGACCGTATCATTGTTGCGTTTGACGGAAGTGAAAATAGTAAGAAAGCGCTTCAGACAGCCATTGATCTTGCTAAAACCGTAAATGCCGCTATTACCGTCGCCCATTCACATGATATGAAAGACAATCAGACCGTCATCGACCCGCCCAGACCCGCAGCTGAGGCAAGCTATATCAGCGGAGGCATGACAAGTGTTCCTGATCCGCTGATATCGGATGTAACATCACCTGAGCCAATGATCTATGAAGACCGTACGGAAGAAGTCATCGCCGAAGCAAGAATGATGCTGAATGAACAGCAGGCAGATGGAGATATCGATATATTAGAAGGCGATCCGGCTGAATCAATTATCGAGCATGCAAACCGCATTTCTGCCGATATGATCGTAACCGGAAGCAGAGACCAAAACAGGCTGAAAAAGCTAATATTCGGAAGTGTAAGTGAAAAGCTTTCAGCGAAATCGGATATACCCGTCCTGATTGTAAAGTGAGCACGCCCTGTGCTCACTTCTTTTATATTCATAATTGTGAAAAAACATAGATTTTCGTTTTTTTCTGTTATAATGCTTTCGTGCCCAAAAGCACAAAAGCATTAAAGATAAATATGGGGTGTTATTTTGGATTCTCAAAAAAAGCTGACGTTTCCGTTAGCCGTCGGTTTATTTATATTGATGTTATGCATTATTATTTCTTGCTTATTCTTGCTTCATGTAGAACCTCATATCCCGCTGTTTTTAAGTGTTGTCATGCTTTCAGCAGCAGCTTTATGGTTTGGATTTTCCTGGAAGAGTATTGAAAAAGGGATTGTAGACGGGATCAAAAACGGCGTACAGCCAATTATTGTTCTAGCGCTGATCGGCATCTTAATCGGCGCCTGGATGTACAGCGGCGCAATACCGACTGTGACAGTTTATGCCCTATCCTTTATTGAACCAAGCCACCTTCTGTTGACTGCTTTGTTTTCATGTATGATCATCAGCACACTTGTTGGCTCAAGCCTGACAACTGTAAGCACAATCGGGGTAGCGCTGATCGGCGTATCGAGCGCGGCTAGCGTTCCGCTTGAATGGACAGCAGGCGCAGTCATATGCGGCGCTTGTTTTGGGGATAAAATGTCGCCGATGTCGGACACAACCAACTTTGCAGCCGGAATAGGCGAAATACCGATCTTTGAACACATTCGCCATATGATGGGCACAACCATTCCAGCTTTGCTCATCACTGTCGTTCTGTTTTACTTTCTCGGTTCATCAGTGTCAGCGGACGCTGCTTCAACCGAGAATATTCAGCAGGTCATAACCGGAATAAAAGATGCCGCAAACGTGACACCGTGGGCCCTTCTTTCTCCGCTCTTAGTCGTTTTGCTGGCAATAAAACGGGTATCAGTAATCCCCGTTCTGACTGCCGGAATTATTTCCTCGGGAATTTTGACTGCTATTTTTGTACCCGACAGCAGCCTGCAGGCGTTTATGACAGCTTTACAAAATGGCACAACTTTCGAAACTGACAATGAGGCAGCCGCTAAAATTATTAACAGAGGCGGACTGCAATCCATGATGGGCTCTGTCTCTCTCATTATGATTGCTTTTGCACTCGGCGGATTGATGGAGAAAATCGGATTGATTTCTGCACTATTGGAAGGCGTCATGAAAGGCATCCGCTCAAAAGGCCGTCTTGTTGCAGCAACTGTCTGCTCAAGCATCGGCGTCAACTTGGCAACGGGCGAACAGTATTTATCGATATTAATACCGGGACAATCATTTAAATCTTTATATGACAAACGAAACATCCAGCGAAAATTTCTGACAAGATCATTAGAGGACGGCGGAACATTAATTAACCCATTGATTCCTTGGGGCGTCAGCGGCGCATTTATGGCGAGCGCACTTGGTGTTCCAGTCATAGACTACATCCCGTTTACGTTCTTCCTCTATATATCGCCAATGATCTCCATTTTGATTGGATTTGTTAAAAAATAAAAAGAGCCCCGCTGTAAAAAGCGGGCTCTTTTCTTCGTTCATTTATGAAATGCTAGCAGCCTGTTGAATGCTTTCTTGAAAAGCAGCCTGAAGCTGTTTGGTCACCGGTCCGGGTTTCCCGCTTCCGACCGATTGTCCATCGAGCGTCACAACCGGAATAATTTCTGCCGTCGTTGACGAAATAAAGATCTCTTCCGCCTGTTTCAACTCTTCTTCACTGACAGGAGTCTCATCCAGTTTAATCCCATTCTTCTCAATCAGTCCTAAAATATTCATCCGTGTAATTCCATTGAGAATGAGCCGGTTAGCCGGATGTGTTCGCACCGTGCCGTTGATAACGGCATAAACGTTAGAGGATGTACCCTCCGTAACAACGCCGTCCCTAAGTAAAATGGCTTCAAATGCTCCCGCTTCATAGGCCTTTTGCTTCGTCATGACATTATACAGTAAATTCAGACTTTTGATATCACATCTTAACCAGCGAAGATCCTCATCTGTAATGGCCGCCACTCCGTATGCCTGCTCTTGCTCCGGTTTTTTCACCGTAAACGTATAGGCAGTAGTCTGCGGCTCGAGGCCGGCTTCATACTGGTGTTTTCGCGGGGCCACACCTCTTGTTGTCTGAATGTATACCGCTCCCTCACTGACCGCATTTTCCTGTACAAGCTTTTGCAGGTCCCACTCGAGATCTTCTATACTGAATGGCAGTGAAATTCCGATTTCAGCAGCACTTCTGAAAAAACGCTCTACATGCTCACGTAAACCGAACAATACTCCTTTGTACACCCTGATCACTTCATAGATGCCGTCACCAAACTGATAACCGCGATCTTCCAAATCGATTGATGCTTCACTGCGCCCAATCAGCCGGCCATTGACTAAAACCTTCATAAAAGCCCTCCCTTTTCGAGATGTCCTTGATGTCATTCAAGCTGTCATTGTCACTAATTCTACCATATTGGACAAGCTGAAAAACAGAAAGATCAAGAGATCTATAGCGGAAAGGAGTTTATTTTTTCCTTAAAATCTGACATTTCGACAACTTTTCTATGTGCTTTCCAGTTTTATTCCTGTATACTTGACTGGTAATACATAGGTTGTAAACATAAGGCATCTTCATAAGCTGCCTGCTGTACAGCATTATGTAGAGATTTTATGCCAATGGAGAGATTGTTATGCGACAAACGAGAGGAGAAGCTTCTCCTTCTGCAGTTTCGCTTGCTTTTAAATTTGCAAGTTTAGCAGTTTTATGTGTGCTGCTTTTGCTTATGGTGATTTTGGGTTATTCCAACAGTTCAACGAAAGCAAAGGAAGTCACTGTCACAACTAACGGACAGCTTCGAGATGAGAAGGAAAGCCTTAAGCTGAAAAACGACTCCCCCGATCTGCTGATAAAACATCTGCAGACAAAGCAGGACATGGGAGATAAAACGGTTTACTTAACCTTCGATGACGGCCCGTCAGCCTTTACAACCCGCTTGCTCGATGTACTGAAAAGCGCTGATGTAAAAGCGACGTTTTTTATGCTGTCACCGCGGATGAACGAATTCAAGCAGGCTGTGAAAAGAGCAGAAAAGGAAGGCCACGCACTCGGTTTACATGGCGTTACCCACAATAACAGATTGTTCTATCAAACACCTACATCTCCGCTAAAAGAAATGCAGGAGGCGCGTGACACGCTGCAGGACATTACAGGTTATAAAACCGCTCTTGTCAGAACGCCCTACGGAAGCAAGCCGTCACTAACCCCCTCACAAATCCGCAATCTTGAGAAAGACGGTTTTGTGTACTGGGATTGGACGATTGACAGCATGGACTGGAAATACCGAAATTCAAAGTATGTGACGGCCGTGTTAGAGCAGCTTGAAAATATGGAACAAAGCTCTTCAGGCCGCCCGAATGTGATTCTCATGCATGATCTTCCCGCCACCGTAAACGCGCTGCCGGTACTAATCAATAAATTAAAAGAAAAAGGCTATTCCTTCGGAGTGTTAGAGGACACAATGGTTCCTGTTCATGAATAAAAAAGTGAGGCGCATAAGGCGGCTCACTTTTTTATGCCCAAACTTCGGGCAAACTCGCCGATTTTTTGATGGATGACCATGTCAAACAAGCTGTCGCAATACGTTGGTTCAAGGTTTATGATGACTTTCTTCATGCCGGGAATCAGACTTGCATCCTCAGGCACAAATCTAGCCGGAGCCACTTCGAGAGACGTGCCGATAACCAATAAAAGATCTGCTTGATCCAGCTTTTCATAAAGGGTGTCAAAGTGCATGACGGCGTCGCCAAAGAGAACAACATCGGTTTTTAATACCGTTCCGCAAATGTCCCCATTGTTTCCGGCCGCCGTGCACTCCGGCACCTCCCGCTCCAGCAAATGGGGAAGATCATATCGGGCGCCGCATGCCGGACAAGCTGCTGTCTGGATAGAACCATGCAGTTCGTATACATGCCTGCTCCCCGCTTTTTTATGAAGACCGTCAATGTTTTGCGTAAAAATATTGACCTGCTTCCCTTGCTTCTCCAGCTCAGCTAAAAACAAATGGCCTTCATTCGGTTCAAAGCTGCCGCTCATTTTCATCTGGAACAATTCTTTGAATTTGGGCCAAAACAGCCGCGGATGACTTAAAAAATAATCAAGGCTCATTGCTTCCATTCTTGAGGCATCTTCCGTCCAAATGCCCCCTGCTGAACGAAAGTCTGGAATCCCTGATTCTGTGCTCATTCCCGCTCCTGTCAGCACAACAATTCTCTGTGCTTCATGTAGAATACTTTTGAATGTTTCCAACTCAACACCGCCTTTTTCTCTTATTTTACCATGAAAAAGACTCCGCCTCTGTCAGACGAAGTCTCTCTTTTAAGCCCGTTCCTTTTCCTCTTTATTTAGATTCACCTGGAATGGGTCGCTTTCGTGCTTTTGCTTGACAACAACCATTTGGCCGGGATATGCAAACTGGACACCTTCTGCACCTAAAATCTCAATAATTTTATAGTTGATATCCTCTCTAATATTAAGGTTTTCAGCCCAAACTGTCGTTTTTGTATAGAAGTTAAAAAATAAATTGTAGTAGCTGTCGGCAAACGTATCAAAGTTGACCATGATTGTTTCATTATCAACGCCCTCATGCTCTAAGAGCATTGTTCTGAGAGAATGAATGGAGCGTTCAAGGTTCTCAATCGGCGTAGCGTAGGACACATGGATGGAAAACGTAATCTGGCGTTTAGTCATTCTTGTCCAGTTCGTGATCGCTTCCATCGACAGCGTAGAGTTCGGGACCGTTACAAGCGCCCCCTGTGCTGTTCTGAATCTCGTGCTCCTAAAGGTAATATCCTCGACTGATCCTGTTACTGTCGACGTCTCCACCCAGTCACCAATTGTAAACGGCTTTTCAGTAATAATGATAATACCGCCAAAGAAGTTGCTGATGGTATCCTTCGCGGCAAGCGCAAAAGCCAGTCCGCCAAGACCAAGGCCCGCTACAAATCCGTTGACATCATAATTGAATTCCTGAGCGATCACACTGACACTGAGCGCAATGATCACAAAACGGAGCAATTTGGATAAAAACGGGGCCAGAATGTCATCCATGTCAAGCTCGAAGCGCTGATTCACCTTATGGAAGATAAACGACGATGTTGCGGTCAAATTACAAAGACCCCAGCACAAGAGCGCCACAATCAGTGAGCGGTATATTTTGCTGATGACCGGTATTTGCTCATCTAAAAACGGTGAATACCGGATCGCTAAAAACAGCCCAAGGGCAACAAAAAACCATCTGGCCGGCTTATCAAACGCCAGAACCACCTGTTTAAAAATTTCTGTTTTCGGCCGGTTTGTCAAATTAAAAAGCAAGTTAAAGAAATATCTTGTGAATAATTTTCTCAGTATAAGAAACACCAGCAAAATCGCCAAGCTGATGCCGATTTGTATGATGTTATCAAGCGTAAAATACTGCTGCAGATAATCCGGCATGACTGTCTCCCCTCTATCCCAATCAATTGTTTATTATACTAAAATATTCGTAAGGATGTTCATTTAAATGTCTTTTGCAGCACAAAACCCCGGCGAAACGCCGGGGTCATTTCTCATTCATCTATCAGCCAGATTCAATAGGGACAGTCACTTACCTTTTTTCGTTTGTGTCTGATCAAGGAGAGTTGCTTTTTGCATTTCAGCATCCGTTTCGGCTTTAATTCTTTCCTCCACTCTGATTCTCCCTTTTCCCATGATCTCGCCTCCTTTTTTGCTATTATAAAGGATCATATTTTGTTGTGAACATGTCGAAAGACCTAATTTTCTGACGAAATGTGTTCTGATACGCTGAGTGTCTTTTTTTAGTTATACGCATTCCTCAGCCCGGACCATTCCGATATGGCAGAAAAAATTCACCAGTTTGTATCGCGGTGCATATATGGATTTGATACAATAACAGAAATGCCCATACGAGGAGCTGACTTAGCTTGTACATCATTGCCCATCGCGGAGCATCCGGCTACGCTCCGGAAAATACGATTGCCGCATTTGACCTTGCGGTGAAAATGAATGCAGATATGATCGAACTGGATGTCCAGCTTACAAAAGACAGGCAGATTGTTGTGATACACGATGACAGGGTTGACCGAACAACAAACGGATCGGGCTTTGTTAAGGATTTTACCTTGGAGGAATTGCAAAAACTCGATGCAGGAAGCTGGTACGGTCCCGCTTTTCAAGGAGAGCGTATTCCGACCCTGGAAGCGGTGCTCAAGCGCTACCACAAAAAAATCGGCCTTTTAATTGAACTAAAAGGCCATCCGTCTCAAGTCGGAATTGAAGAAGAGGTGGGACAGCTATTAGGGCAATTTTCTTTTTCTATCAATAATATTGTTCAATCCTTTCAGTTCCGCTCCGTCCAAAGGTTCCGCGAGCTTTATCCTTCGATTCCGACAGCGGTCATTACAAGGCCCAACTTTGGCATGCTGTCCAGAAATCAGATGAAGGCCTTCCGCTCTTTTGCAAACTATGTCAATATAAAATACACACGGCTCAACCGTCTGATGATCGGCTCCGTCCATAAAAATGGCTTAAACATATTTGCATGGACTGTCAACAATCAAAAGACAGCGGCAAAATTACAAGCCATGGGCGTGGACGGCATCGTTACAGATTACCCGGATTTCATCATAAAGGATGGCAAACATGAAAATATATAGCGCGGTTTTTATCGGAGGCGCGCTTGGCGCCTGCCTCCGATACGGATTAAACTTATGGATACACACCGGTCAGTTCCCGGCGGCAACCTGGCTGGAAAATGCGGCAGGCAGCCTTCTATTAGGCATTTTGACCGGATTTTTTATGATCGGGGCAAAACGGCCTCTGCTGTCGGCTTTTTTAGGCACCGGCTTTTGCGGAGGCTTCACAACAATGTCCACGTTTTCTAAGGAAACGGTGATGCTTTTGCAAGGACAACCCTCATTGGCTCTTTTATATGTGGCAGCCTCATTGATATCAGGGATCATATTTGCACTGATTGGTGTTTTTGCGGGACGGCGCATAGCAGGCATTCAGCAAAGAAAGGGGCTGCAGGAAAGATGACACTAGCGGGTATTTTCATAGGGGGCGGACTTGGCGCAATGCTTCGGTTCTGGCTTGGCAATGTCATAACCGCCAAAACCAAAGGTCTGAGCCTGCCCATTGGCATACTGACAGTCAATATTCTCGGAGCTCTCGGGCTCGGAATATTTACAGGACTTCACGTTGCAAATGCTTCGGTCTCGCTTATCATCGGCACGGGGTTTTTTGGCGCCTTTACGACCTTTTCCACCTTCAGCGTTGAAAGTATTCAACTCCTTATGGCCAAACGTGTAATAGAAAGCATCTTGTACATCGCCCTGACACTTTGCGGGTCGCTTTTGGCATTTTGGTGCGGCTGGACAATCACAATATAAAAAAACCTTGAGCTTATTTCTCGCTCAAGGTTGCACTGTTCAGCATCACAGGCTCAGGCAGCGGCAGCTTGTGGTGCGCCGTAATCCCGGTTGTGTTGCTGGCTTCTTCTTTTATATCGATTTGCTTGATTAATCGGCCGTCCATCTTCAGCACCTTTATCGTATATGAACCGATGCGAATGGATTCACCAGCCTCAATATCGATGTTTTCTTTTAATATCAGCCCGCCGATCGTATCGACGTCTTCTTGAATCGATGCGCCAAGAAGGCTGTTCACCTGATCGATCCGAACCTTTCCATCCATCACATAATGGCCGTCGCCAAGCTTTTGGATCAGCGGCTGTTCATCTTCATCAAATTCATCTCTGATCTCTCCGACAATTTCCTCAAGAATATCCTCTGTCGTCACAAGTCCCGAGGTTCCTCCGTATTCATCCGACAATATAGCCATATGAATGCGCTCGCGCTGCATTTTAATCAGCAAGTCATGAACCGGGATCGTTTCAATCACTTCGATGACCGGCCTCACATACGGATGGATCGTCATCTTCATTCGTTCTTCTTCTGTCATAAACAGCAAATCAGAAAACAAATGCTTCGTATTGACCAAACCGATCACACTGTCTTTGTCTCCATCTGTGACTGGCCAGCGCGTGTATTTTTCCTTCAGCATGACTTCAAGCATCTCGGCCATCGTCATCTCAGTTGACACAGCAGCCATTTCCTTCCGCGGTATCATAATTTCTTTGGCGATCCGATTATCAAATTCAAAAATCTTATTCACATATTTATATTCAGACGGATTAATCTCTCCGTTTTTTAAACTCTCAGATAACAGCATCCTGAGTTCTTCCTCAGAATGGGAACCATCATGTTCTGACGCAGGCTTCAAACCGAACATCCCGCATAAAAGCCGCGCCGATCCATTGAGGATCCAAATAAACGGAAACAGGAGCAAATAAAATAAACGCAAAGGGCCCGCTATCAGTAAAGTCAGCTGTTCTGCCTTTTGAATCGCGACCGTTTTCGGGGCCAGTTCACCTACAACAACGTGCAGGAACGTGATCAAGCCGTACGCGACTGCAAAAGAGGCTGCATGTGAAACCGAGTCTGGCAAGCCGAGCGGTTCAAACAGTGGATGCAGCAGCCGTTCAAAGGCCGGCTCACCCAGTACGCCAAGCCCGATTGATGTCAATGTAATGCCCAGCTGGGATGCGGATAAATATTCATCCAAATCTGTAATGACACGCCTTGCGAGTATCGCCCGTTTGTTTCCTTCTGTGATAAGCTGATCTATTCTGGATCTCCTCACTCTAACAATCGCAAACTCGCTTGCAACGAAAAACGCGGTTAAAGCAATGAGCACGCCAATTAAAATCAGACTGTCAATATCGTCCATTTAACCCTATCCTCTCAACAAAGGATAAGGAGTCACCTCCTGATATAATCATTTTTCCTTAACATTGAGGTACGCGGTGTATTGTTGCCTAAGCAGAGGGCCCCATCATACCACCTCCAAAAGTCAAAGTTTGATTATAAATTGTATATTTTATTGTAACACAACTCATTCCAAAAATGATTTTTAATTTTTAGACTTTTATCATGAAGAAAGCCTTAACTGCATGCCTGCTTGTCAATTCTGCGCCTGTCTGGATTGGAAGAGGAAGGATTTTGTGGATATAAAAAGAAAACAGCCTTGAAAACTGTTTTCTTTTCTTTGCCTTCTTAAGCAAAATCTTTATATAAAGAAATGAAAATGTCCCGTGAGTTTTTAATCTGCTCGATCGGCACACTGAAGGATAATCGGAAATGCCCGCTCATTCCAAAACCGCTGCTCGGCACAATTAATAATTTGTATTTTTGGGCGGCATGCACGCAAAATGCAACTTCATCTTCAATCGGCGATTTCGGAAAAACAAAGAAACCTCCCTTTGGCATTTCAAATTCAAAACCGGCTTCTTTTAAAATGTCTACCATTAAATCCCGGCGCTCTTTATAAGCGCTCGCGTCTACTCTTAAATCATCCATTCGTGCCACAGCCCGCTGCATCATGACAGGGGCATTCACAAATCCAAGCGTTCGATTACAATACACAAAAGCGTTGATCAAAAGGTCCGCATCCGGCATTCGGCTGTCCAATCCGATATACCCGAGCCGCTCTCCGGCTATGCCGAGATCTTTACTGAATGAGCTGGCCAATATCACACGATGGTACGATTGAAACGGATTTGCCAGCTCTTCATCATAGATTAATTGACTGTACGGTTCATCAAACAGCACATAAATCGTCTGGCCGCTCTTCTCTTCTATTTCTTTTAATAAAGCGCCTAAATCGTCTATATTTTTCTGGCTGAGAACAGTGCCTGTGGGGTTATGCGGTGTATTGAGAATCAGCCCTTTCGTCTGTGGAGTGATCGATTGCCTTACCGCTTCAATGTCGATCTCAAACCGGCTTGTCAACGGGCAGCTGACGGCCTTTCCCCGTAGTTCTCAATATACAACTTATATTCGGCAAAATAAGGTGCGAGAATAATGACCTCTTCCCCAGGGTTTACGATGCTTTTTAACGCAACATTCAAAGCGCCTCCCGCACCCACCGTCATGACGATACGCTCCGCTGAGAAATCAGCTTCAAAACGTGACCCCAGAAATTGCGCGACTTTTTCTCTCGCTGCAGGAAGCCCTTGATTTTGTATGTATCCGTGGCTGCCTTTTTCAGCTTCCTCTATTAACGCTCTCTTAAAAGCTTCAGGCGGTTCAACAATCGGGTTGCCGAGTGAAAAATCAAATACCTGGTCTTCCCCGAACTCCTTCTTCAGCCTTGCACCTTCATCAAACAGCTTGCGAATCCATGATCCTTTATTTAAATTTTCTTCAACTTCCCGGGATAACCCAGCCAATTTCATCTGTCCCTTCCGCATATAAAAATTTGAAAATTCTATCTTCCTATGTTACTTCAATCAGATGATGAATTCCACAACTTCCAATTCCGGTCTGAAAAAAACAATAAACTTGTGCAAGACACCGTTCATATATTAAACTATTCTCATAACTATAACGTGATGGTTGGGAGGGATATAGATGGGGCTGAGACTTATCGCATCAGTGAACTAGCGGCACTCGCCGGAGTAACGAAACGGACAGTTGATTATTATACGAATCTCGGTCTGCTTACGCCGGCCAGATCCTGTTCAAATTACCGTTACTACGACGAAAATGCACTCAAACGACTTATATTTATTGTAGATTGCAAGAAGCAGCGATTGGCCCTGTCCGATATTAAAGATCGACTGGAGAACCAGTTTCCCTCTTCAGCTAAACTTGATGATGAAATTGGAAATCTGGCATTAGAAATTGATCATATGAATCAAAACATCTCCGGAATCTTGCATCGGTTTGAACGGCTGAAGCCCGAGGATCGTGACAAGCTGAAAAGCAAACTCCCGCCTGAAAAGCTCGCCGTGTTCCAATCATTTATGCTGCTGTTAAGTTAAAACCATTTTATCTAACAGGAGGTGTTACCTTCATTCTCATTGCTAGAGTGAAGGTTCTAATTGGACATAGTGAATTTGATTTTAGTTGCTGTTTTAATCGCCCTGACGGCATTTTTCGTGGCATCTGAGTTTGCCATTATCAGAATCAGAGGCTCACGGATCGATCAGCTGATCGCGGAAGGAAATAAAGCAGCAATAGCCGTAAAAAAAGTGACCACGCATCTTGATGAATATTTATCTGCGTGTCAGCTCGGAATTACATTGACTTCCATCGGATTAGGGGTTTTAGGTGAATCAACGATCGAAAGGCTGCTTCACCCGCTTTTCGTCCAAATGAACGTTCCAGGTTCCCTTTCACATGTCATATCGTTTATTTTTGCGTATGCCATTATCACGTTCTTACACGTTGTTGTCGGAGAACTTGCACCTAAGACAGTCGCTATCCAAAAGGCGGAAGCAGTGTCTATGCTGTTTGCGAAACCGCTGATTTGGTTTTACCGCATCGCGTTCCCATTCATTTGGCTTTTGAACAATTCCGCACGGTTATTGACCAAAGCATTTGGCCTGGAGACCGTTTCAGAAAACGAACTGGCTCACTCAGAAGAAGAGCTGCGAATCATTTTGTCTGAAAGCTATAAAAGCGGTGAAATCAACCAATCAGAGTTTAAATATGTGAATAAAATCTTTGAATTTGACGACAGGCTCGCGAAAGAAATTATGATTCCGCGGACCGAAATTGTCAGCCTTCCGCATGATATCAAGATTTCTGAAATGATGGACATCATTCAGATTGAAAAATATACCCGCTACCCTGTGGAAGAGGGCGATAAAGATAACATTATCGGGGTTATTAACATTAAAGAAGTGCTGACAGCCTGCATAAGCGGTGAGGTATCTGTTGATTCCACCATTTCTCAATTCGTCAACCCGATCATTCATGTCATTGAATCTGCGCCGATCCAAGACCTGCTTGTCAAAATGCAAAAAGAGAGGGTCCACATGGCCATTTTGTCTGATGAATACGGCGGTACTGCCGGGCTTGTGACGGTTGAGGACATCATTGAGGAAATTGTCGGTGAAATCCGCGACGAATTTGATATTGATGAAATTAGCGAAATCCGCAAAATCGGCGAAGGCCATTATATTCTTGACGGAAAAGTGTTAATTGACCAAGTAAACGACCTGCTAGGCATTCATTTAGAGAACGAAGAAGTCGACACAATCGGCGGCTGGTTCCTTACTCAAAAATACGATGTTGAAAAAGATGATTCCATCATCGAAGAGGGCTGCGAATTCATCATTAATGAAATTGACGGCCACCACGTGGCATATATTGAAGTGAAAAAGCTTCAAGAAGAAGAACTTCTGGAGACAGCTAACCAGCAGGAAGCATAATAAGAAAAGCACCTTGTATAAGGTGCTTTTCTTATTTTCACAGTTCAGGGCAATCTCTCAGAACGCCTTATAGCTGATCAAGTTTATTCTCTAGTTCTTTAATCCGCTGATTCAAAGCCTCTGTCATTGCTGCAAGTCTTTCCTTTGAAGGCAGGTGGGCAAAATCAGCCTGGTGAAGAGGCTCACCGATAATCAGCTTCATTTTTCCTTTTTTGAATAATTCTTTTCCGCTTGAAGGGCCCTGATATGCAGCGGGGACAAGCGGCGCTTTCCCCATTTGCGCAATCGTCACCGCACCTCTTTTCAAAGGCACATCCTCAGAGGTTCTTGTTCCGCTTGGGAAGATACCGACGATCTCTCCTTCTTTCAGCAGCTTAATCGGCGTTTTAATACTGCTTGGCCCGGGATTTTCCCGATCTACCGGAAAAGCATGAATTTTCTTCAGAAACGAACCGATCCATTTATTTTGAAAAAGCTCTTTTTTCGCCATGTAGTGTATTTGATAAGGAAGAATCCCGACTCCGAGTGTAATCACATCAACCCAGCCGGAATGTGTACACGCGATGACAAAACCTGAATCGGCCGGAAGGTTTTCTTTGTTATACACCTTCACTCCTCCGCGAAGAGAAAGAATAACTTTTAAAGCATTTGCACAAAACTTATACATATCGCACTTCCTTTGTCGTAATCAATGATTCTTTCTGTCATCTATTATAACAACATTTTTTATTACCTGGTACTAATTTTTAAGATTTCTCCCGTTAAAACGCCAAAAAGCTGAGGATTCGCCCTCAGCTTTTGTTATATTTCCTCTCTGGTCGGCGGGGCCATAAACTCCGGTCCGACAGGGTCTGATATCGTATTTTCCAATATAGTATTGATATCTTTCTGATCTTCACTGTTCAGCGTCCAGCCTGTAATCTCAGATAGGGCCTCAAGTTGCCCAGGCTTTCTTGCTCCCCAAAGAGCGATATCCGCTCCCGGCTGATCTAAGATCCATCTGACAGCCAAGTGAATAACTGATTTTCCATAACGTGTCTTCGCCAGCTTATCCAATTGATTGACAGCAGAAAGATACTCTTTAAAGCGGGGCTTCTGGAATTTTGGATCGTGATTACGCAGATCATCGCCCTCAAATGTATATTCTTCAGTCATTTTGCCTGTTAACAGCCCTCTGCATAAACTGCCGTATAATAATGTTGTTATCTTGTTATCTTTCGCATAAGGAAGGACACTCTCTTCCATCTCTCTTTCAAACAGATTATATGGAGGCTGAATCGTATGGAGAGGTGCGACGGCGCGAAATGTATCCATTTGCTCAATTGAAAAATTGCTGACGCCAATCGCCTGGATTTTTCCCGCATCATATAATTCCTTCATGACTTCAGCCGTTTCTTCAATTGGCACAAGCGGATCGGGCCAATGCACCTGATAAAGATCAATATAGTCTGTTTGAAGCCGCTTCAAAGAATTCTCAACTTCCTCTACAATCCTCGCTCTGTTCGCATGGCGGAACAGCTGGTTGTTCTTCCAGTCCAGAGCCGTTTTCGTTGCGAGAATCACCTGGTCTCTTTTGCCGTACTCTTTGATTGCCTTTCCGACGATTTCCTCGGACTGCCCGAAGCCGTAAGCCGGCGCGGTGTCAATCAGTGTAATCCCCTGATCAAGAGCGGCGCGGATTGTTTCAATCGATGTTTTTTCGTCAGTGCCTCCCCACATCGTTCCGCCAATGGCCCATGTGCCGAGGCCGATTCTGGAGGCTTCTATTCCTGTATCTGCTATACTGGTATATTCCATTGTGCCACTCCTTCACTTTTTCACTATCTTTTCCCCTCTGGAAAAAATGTTAAACATTTCTCCGCACTATCTTTTGGGGCCATTTTTGGGTACTATATAGTAATGGTGTTTGATTAGGTATAAAAAAGCCGTTTGCATGTAATGTGCAACTTTAAACCTTTCTTATGCGTGTATAACATAGAGGGGAGAAAAGGCAGTGACGATCGATGAAATTTACCAAATGTACATGAATGATGTTTACAGGTTCCTGCTCTCCATGACAAAAGACAAGCATCTTGCTGAAGACTTGCTGCAGGAAACCTTTATGCGGGCATACATACACATTCACTCCTATGATCACAGCAAAGTAAAGCCCTGGCTTTTTCAAGTGGCGCGAAACGCCTTCATTGATTACGTCAGAAAGCATAAGAAAGAAGTAACCATTTCTGATGACTTAATCGGAAGCCTCTTTCAAAATGCTGTTCAAAGTCCTGCCCATCAGGTAGAGATAAAGGAAGTGCTGACTGGTTATATGTCCGAGCTCCCCGATAATTATCGGGAGGCCTTAACGCTATATTATTTAAAAGAGTTAAACTACAAAGAAGCATCCCATATTATGAATATTTCAGAGGCGAATTTTAAAAGTGTTTTATTTCGTGCCAGACAGCGGCTGAAAGCACTTTATAATAGAGGTGTTAATGATGAATGAAGAATTTAAAAAGCGTTTTGATCAATATAAAAATGGGGAAATGAGCGACCAGGAAATGACTGCATTTGAGGAAGAACTTGAGAAGCTCGAAGTATATCAGGAACTGATTGACAGCGAACTAGAGGACGATAACGATTGGGATCTCAGCATCAGTCCTGAAAAACAAAAAGCGATTTTAGCCTACGGCAAACGCAAGTCTTATTTGCGAATTTCTGTGCTTGCCGTCATTTCGACATTGATGATTTTGCCGCTTTGTACGCTGGGAAGCTACCTCTATTACGGAATGGGTGGGAAACACAGCACCGGCAATGAGTTTATGGAAACTGCCGCAGTCACTGTAGCCCTGACCATGCCGAATGTTCTTGTTGATACTTCCGGACTGAAAAGCCAAGTGAAGCTATTTGGAATGAATACGGAATTCCCGCTGCAAAAGCAGATTGGCACGAAGACGGCTGCCGTAGGGAATGAACGGGTTGAAATGTTTTATAACAAAGTAAAAGCGCCGGCAGTAAACTACTATGACTTAGAAGTGAATATAACCGGCCATTACTTTACACATCCTTCAAACAAGTCTGAACAAACGACCGCAAAAGCAGAAAAAACGTTAAGCACATTGCCTGAAGGAACGGTATCAGAGGTCTACCTTTCATATGACCGTGCATATCCGACAAAAGACGTGTATAACAAATTCAAAGGCTATGATGTGAGCTTTTTGTGGAACGCAATCGAAACAGAGAAAAACACAAATAAGACAGCTTCCACAGAACCTCTTGGCTATCCTGGAAAGGATTCAAAGTTCTTGGCCGCCCTTAATACAAAAGGCAAGTCGAATGGCGATCAGTTTATCAACGCCCTAAAATTCATGTCCAAACACGAAAAATGGGCTCAGGTCATTTCAAAACGGAAAGACCTGAATGTAGATAACCGATTAGATTATGTAGAGAAAAACGGTGTCAATGTATACGGTTCGGTCGTTACAGGGCCAACCAAGGAAATCCAGCGCATGCTGAAAAATAAATCTGTAAAATCAGCGAATGTCGGCGAGGTGGAATTATGGAACTGGTAAGAATTTTTAAAGAACACAATGTATTCGGCTGGATCTCTGTCGGGACAGCGGTTCTGTCCCTGCTGTTGCTGAATTTGGCCATTATCAGCAACGTCACGTTTTATTCCTATCAAATGCTTCCGTTCGCCATGGCTGCCGTTCCGTTCGGCGTTGTTGAACTCTTCATCAAGAGAGGGCGCACAGGCCCCGGCCTGCTCGGCGTCATCCTTAATCTCTTTGTGATTATTTGTGTGTATACCATTGTATCTGTAGATACGAATTTACAGTTTGGCTTTTAAAAAAGATGCCTTTTCAGGCGTCTTTTTTCGTTATACCGGTTTTCGGAACAAATAACTTTCTATAGTAAAACCCATTTTATCTGTATAAAATCGATGTGCGTCTTTACGCTGCAGGCCAGATGAAAGACTGACAAAACCGAGTCCGGCTTTTCTCGCCCAGTCTGAGGCATAATCCAAAAGCATTTTGCCGTATCCCTTTGATCGGCAAGGTGCCGTTGTAACAAGATCCGCAATCCACAAGTGCTCTCCTTTATGAATGGAAACTCTCGGCAGAGCCCCGCACAGCGCTCTGATTGCTGTATTTTCATATAAGGCAAACAGCATATACGATTCTTTCTGCACACAGGCTTCAAGCCTTTGTAAATACGTCTCTATATCCAGTTCTGTTCTCAATTCACTCATAATCGGATACGACTCAGCCCATTCTTCTTTCGAGGTTAATTGTTTCATATGGATCATCTTCTCAATCCCCTTTCCTTTCGTTACAATGATCATAGCTAATAAATGGCATTTGCCAAATAGCCAATATCAGAAAAAATGACCATGCCAGCTACAAAGGAGACATGAGATGGATATTACGCCGTTTCTTGATAAAAAGAGCAAAACACCGCTGTATGAACAGCTTTATACCTTTTTTAAACAAGAAATTTCACATGCGCGAATCACAAAGGGAACAAGACTTCCGTCAAAACGCAGGCTCTCCAGCTTGCTCGATGTCAGCACGGCAACTATAGAACGAGCTTATGAGCAATTAACTGCTGAGGGCTATGTCAAAAGCAAGCCGAAAATCGGCTGGTTCGCGGCGGAAGTAGAACCAGGATTCCCGACAGCTCCTGACCATTTTCAGCAGTCTGTACAGCCGGGATTACATGAAAAGAACGCACCTGCTATTGACTTCCATCAGGGCAGCGTTGATCCGACCCTCTTTCCCTTTAACGCATGGAGAAAAAGCATAGTAAAAAGTCTTGAGCGCTATTCCGGATTGTTTCACACCTCTGGCGACCCTCAAGGAGAATACGAACTCAGACACATGATTGCCCGATTCGTCAGGCTGTCTCGGGGAGTAAATTGCGAGCCCGGCCAGATTATCATCGGCGCAGGAACCACCGTGCTTCTGCAAATTCTTTGCCTTTCGCTAAAGCCAGGTACAAAAATCGGTTTTGAAGAACCAGGCTTTCACCGTTCAAGAAGGATGTTTGAAGCAAATCACATGGATGTCACTCCGATTTGTTCTGATGCAGAAGGCGTCCTGCCGGATGAGCTCTACCGTCAGAATCCTTATCTCATGTATACGACTCCTTCGCATCAGTTTCCGATTGGGACCATTATGACGATTACCCGCAGACAGGAGCTGCTGGCATGGGCGGCAGAAACAAATTCATTCATTATAGAAGATGATTACGATGGAGAATTTCGCTACAGCGGCCATCCCATTCCGTCTTTACAGGGTCTTGATCCGAATGGCAGAGTCATATATCTGGGCACTTTTTCAAAGTCACTTCTGCCTTCCTTGCGGCTCAGCTTCATGATTGTGCCCCCTGAACTCATGGAACCGATCCAAAACAATGCTCAGTTAATGAAGCAGACCGTTTCTGCCCACTCGCAATTGGCACTGGCAGACTTCATCGAAACCGGAGAGTGGCAAAAACACATAAATAGAATGAGAAGCTTATACCGAAAAAAACACGCTATCCTGTTAGAAGCCATTCGCTCTGAACTGGGAAACACCGTTGAGATTCTCGGTAAGAACTCGGGGCTTCACATTCTGCTGCGCCTTTTGTTTCCAGCAAGTGAGGAAGAAGCAATACAAGCAGCCGCAGACCACGGTGTAACCATCTATCCCGTGTCTCCCTCATATAAAGAACAGACGCCTTTTGCTTCTGTCTTAATCGGTTATGGCGGTTTGTCAGAAGAGGACATCAGGCTCGGCATCCAAAAACTGAAAACGGCATGGGCACCGTTGATATCATCTTATTAAATAAAAAACAGGCCCCGGAAACGGAGCCTGTTTTTTAAAATGATAAAATTCCGATTAAATTTAAGAACACGATAATAATGGCAAGCGGCACGATAAAACGAAGCAAATAAAACCATGTGTAAAAGAATGCTTTACCTGCATTTGATCCATTTCGCATTTCAGCCAAGAGTTCGCTTTTCGAAATTTTCAGCGGGATAAATAGAGAAATTAACAGAGCGCCTGAAGGCATCAAAACATTGCTGACGGTAAAATCGGCAATATCAAAAAACGTTTTGCCAAATAGGTGCACATCACTCAAAACACCATAAGACAAGCAGCATGGGATTCCGACCAAAAAGATCAAAAGCCCGCTCGTCCATGACAGTTTTTTTCTCTTCTTTTCATCCCCTTTTCCGATTGTGGCAACGATAATTTCAACCATCGAAAATGCTGAGGTTAAGGCTGCAAATAAAAATGCAACGAGAAAGCCGATAAAAAACAACGTGCCGAACGGAAGCTGTTCAAAAACGGCCGGAAGCACTGTAAACAGCAATGTCGGTCCTTCATTTGGCTGAAAACCGAATGAGAAAACCGCCGGAAAAATAGCCAAACCTGCCAAGAGTGTCACAATGATATTCATCAAGACAATGGAGGCTGCCGAACGAGGGATATTTTGTGTTTTCGGCAAATAGGAGCTGTAGGTCACCATCACCGAAACCCCCAGTGTTAACGTAAAGAAGGCCTGTCCCAGCCCGAATAATATGGATTCCGGAGTCAAATCGCCGAAATGAGGCACAAGCAGAAACTTTACGCCTTCCATTGCACCATTAAGCGTAAGAGACCGAAGAACGAGCAGAATAAACAATAAAAACAAAATCGGCATCATCACCGCGCTTACCCGTTCAATCCCTTTTTGAACCCCTCTTGCGACAACGAGTACAGTCAGTGCCATAAAGACAAGCTGAGCCGCGAGCGTCTGCACCGGATTTTGGATAATAGAAGCAAAAAGAGCGCCATACTGTGCTTGAGAAAGCCCGGACAGTGATCCTGACGCTGTTTTTACGATATACAGCAAAATCCATCCCCCGATTACACTGTAAAACGACAGCACTAAGAAACACGCGGCTACGCCGATCCACCCCGTAAGAAACCAAGCTGATCGCGGCGCTTCTTTTTTATATGCATCAATGGCATTCGTCTGGTTCCGTCTTCCAAAAATAAATTCCCCCACCAAAAGCGGATAGCCTAAGAGGATGGTAAATAACACGAAGATAAGAAAAAAGGCTCCTCCCCCATTGGTCCCCGCTACGTAAGGGAACTTCCAAATCGCGCCCAAGCCGATAGCCGAGCCGGCCGCTGCCATGACGAAACCAATTTTCGAAGCCCATTGGACTGTTTTTTGCTCAGACAATAAACGTCACTTCCTTTCCAGCCTATATTATCTCTTATTTTTGTCTTCATTTCTATAGATTCATTTGCCAAGAACAGAAAAGAGAGCGGCCTGTATGGCCGCTCTCCTTATCAAAAGGTTATTTATTGATTTAATTTTGAATGCTTTCTTGAATACAGGAAATAAATTACCAAGCCGATTAACAGCCACACTAGGAAGCGGACAATCGTCACCCATCCCAGATTTAAAATCAAGAACAGGCAGAACAGAATCGCCAGGCCTGGGATAACCGGAACTCCCGGGCATTTAAAGGCTCTCGGAAGATCGGGCTGCTTCTTTCTCAAAACGATAACTGCCACAGAAATCAGGACAAATGCCGACAGTGTCCCGATGTTCACCAGCTTTGCAAGTTCATCCAGCGGAACAAGTGAGCCGAGAAGCGCCGACATCGTTCCGAAAAACCAAGTGGCCACATAAGGTGTTTTGTGCTTTGGATGCACTTTAGAAAGTGAGCCCGGCACAAGTCCGTCACGAGACATGGCAAACATGACGCGTGTCTGCCCGTAAAGCATCACAAGCATAACTGTTGTCATTCCCAGCACGGCGCCAATATCAATGATGCCAGCCACCCAGTTTTGCCCTGCGCTTTGAAGAACTAGAGAAACCGGATGATCCACACCCGCAAATTGAGCAAACGGGATAACCCCAGTCATGATCGCTGATACGGTGACATATAAAATCGTGCAGACCAATAAAGAGAAAATAATGCCTTTAGGCAGATCCTTCGCGGGATTTTTCGTTTCTTCCGCAGCAGAGGATACAGCGTCAAATCCGATAAAAGCAAAGAATACGAGCGCCGCTGCACTGAACACGCCGCCAAAGCCCATTGGCATAAACGGCTGCCAGTTGTGCGGCTTCACGTAAACGGCTGCCACCGCGATAAACAGCAGAACAACCAGTATCTTCAAGATAACCATGATATTGTTGACTCTTTTTGATTCTTTGATGCCTAAATAAAGCAAATATGTGATCGCCATTACAATGACGAATGCAGGAAGATTAAACAGGGTAAAGGTGCCTTTCACTGCGCCCGGTGCCGCTGTTAAAGCAACCGGAAGATGAATGCCGAGCCCTGATAAAAACGATTGGAAATAACCAGACCAGCCGACCGACACTGCACTTACCGCCAGCATGTATTCTAAAATTAAATCCCACCCGATAATAAAGGCCATAAGCTCTCCCAATGTCGCATAAGTGAATGTATACACCGAACCTGAAACAGGCACACTTGACGCAAATTCCGCGTAAGACAGGGCGGCGAATAAACAAGCCAGCGCCGCCACAACAAATGAAATCGTCAGCCCGGGACCGGCCGTGACTGCACCTGTTCCCGTCAGAACAAAAATCCCTGTGCCAATAATGGCGCCGATTCCAAGCAATGTTAAATCAAATGCCCCTAATTCTCTTTTTAAAGACTTTTCACCGCTCGTCGCAGCGATTAAATCCTGAATGCTCTTCTTCCTAAAAACGCTCCCTTTCATTCCCCTTCAACTCCCGATCATCTATTTTTATATATTTTATTTGAATTTTCTGAATTCATGAGCAACAATGGTCATTTTTCTTTTTTTCTACTATATTTGTACTGGTCGCGAATCATTCCTTTCTCCTACTCAATATTATATATAAAATTGCAAAAATGAAAACAAAATTGTTAGAAAAATCGACAATTTTTTTATTTTGAAATTTTTCACCACACAAAAAAACCAGCTCTGGAGCTGGTTTTTCGTTGATCACGTTGAAATAAAACGTCCGCCATTCACATGAATGGTCTGCCCTGTCATATAGGAAGATTCGTCAGACGCCAGCAGAACATAGGCGCCTGCATGCTCAACCGGCTGTCCCGGTCTTCCCATTGGGGTATCCAAGCCGTGCTGTTTCACTTTTTCCTTAGGGAATGTCGCCGGAATAAGCGGTGTCCAAATCGGACCGGGCGCCACCGCATTCACTCTGATGCCTTTATCTGCGAGCGACTTCGCCATGGAACGCGTAAAGGAAACAATCGCACCCTTTGTGCTGGAATAATCAATTAACGCCGTATCCCCTTCATAAGCGGTAATCGATGTCGTATTAATAATGGCACTCCCCTCTTGCAGGTGAGGCAAAGCTTTCTTCGTCATATGAAACATGGAAAAAATATTTGTGCGATAGGTTTTTTCCAGCTGTTCTGTTGAAATATTGAGAATGCTGTCCTGGGGATGCTGTTCAGCGGCGTTGTTCACTAAGATATCGAGTTTACCAAAATGGTCGACTGTTTGCTGCACAGCTTGTTCACAATGGTTTTCGTCCCCGACATCTCCCGCGATAAGCAGGCAGCGGACATTCTCCTTTTCGATCCGTTTACGTGTTTCCTCTGCGTCCGAATGCTCGTCTAAGTATAGAATGGAGATATCAGCCCCCTCTTTAGCAAAGGCAATAGCTGCTGCTCTCCCTATTCCGCTGTCGCCTCCAGTAATGATCGCGACTTTTCCTTTCAGTTTTCCGCTTCCTCGATAATCCTCGTCCTCTGACAGCGGCAGCGGATTCATTTTTGACTCAATGCCCGGCTGTCTGTCCTGATGCTGCGGTTCTTGTCCTTCTGTTTGTCTGTCCATTGGGTTCACATTCATCACTCCTAGACATGTGGTTGATACTGAACGTTACCACATGAAAGAAATGAATAAACGCCAAAATATGTTATGAAAGAACTTCCTCGGGAATGGCACCGGTATATTTCGCTGACGGGCGGAAAATCATGTTGTTTTCTGCCTGTTCCAGCACATGGGCGCACCACCCTACCATTCGGCTTGCTGAAAAGGTCGGAGTAAACAACTCATCGTCAAAATCGATGGCCTTCATCACTGCAGCCGCGTAAAATTCAACATTTGTGTACAGCTTTCGTCCCGGTTTGTAGATTTCTAGTAAACGAATCGCTTCTGCTTCTACATGCAGCGCAAGATCAAGATCACGGTCATTGCCGGCCACCTGTTCTGCTTTCTGTCTCAAAGCTTCTGCCCGCGGGTCTTTTGTTTTGTACACCCTGTGGCCGAATCCCATCAAGCGCTCTCCTTTTTCGAGTTTTTCTTTCAGATATGCTTCAGCATGTTCTTTTTCTCCAATGTCTTCAAGCATTTTTGTCACCGCAGAAGGAGCGCCTCCGTGAAGCGGACCTTTCATCGTGCCGAGAGCAGCCGTGACGGCTGACACTAAATCACTCTCTGTTGATAACGTGACTCGTGCCGAAAAAGTCGATGCGTTCATGCCGTGCTCCATGGCCAGAATCATATAGGTTTCAAGCGCTTTCTTTTTTGCCTCTGAAGGCTGTTCGCCTGTGAGCATATAATAGTAGTTTTCGACATGTCCGTACTGGGAAGAAGGTGCAATTGCTTGTTCACCGCGCGTCCATCTTTTTCTGTATGCAATGATGGAAGCCGTGATTGCAATCAGCCGGATTGCTTCTTCTGTTTTCGGATGGAATGTGTACGTATTTTCCCCCAATGCTGAAACAACCGTTCTCAGCACCGACATATCGTCCATGTTGTTTGGCAGTGATTGAATCAAGCGCTCAATATGTTCCGGAAGATTCCGTTCCGCAGCCAGCTTATCTTTAAATACCTGCAATTCTTCAGTTGAAGGCCGTTTTCCAAATAAAATCAAATAAGCCGCTTCTTCAAAGCTATGATTCAGTGCGATGTCTTTTGCATGATGTCCTCTGTAAATCAGACGCCCTTTTTCACCATCAATATGGCTGATGGATGTTTCTACACATGTAATTCCCTTTAATCCGTAATGTACCATTTGTATTCCCCCTATCCTTTTCTGTTATTATAGTAAATATAATATTTAAAAAATAATGAATATTTTAAAGGGAATTAATTAAAAATATTAATCAGAGGGAGAATAGAAATGGATTTCAAATGGCTTCACACCTTTGTGACCGCTGCAAAATATGAGAACTTCCGAAAAACGGCGGAAACGCTTTTCTTATCTCAGCCTACTGTGACCGTACATATCAAGCAATTAGAAAAAGAAATCAGCTGCAAGCTGTTCGAACGTAAAGGCAGGCAAATCCAGCTGACTGATGAAGGCAGGGCGTATTTGCCGTATGCGCTCAGGCTTCTTGATGATTATGAAAACAGCATGGCAGAGCTTCACAGAGTGAGACAAGGCTACTCTCAAACCTTACAGCTCGCGGTTTCTCCGCTTATTGCAGATACTGTGCTTCCTTCTGTCATGAAACGGTACACAGCAATGAATACGGAAACAGAAATGGCGGTTACGATTTTCGAATCAGCGGAAATCGCGTCACTGATTAAAGCCGGGGAAGCAGATATCGGACTAAGCTGTTTAAAGGTACAATCTTCTTCTTTAAGCTGCCACTGCTTATACAAAGACCCTGTCGTCCTTGTTGCCCCGCCCGATAAGCGTTTCATAGAAGACAACGAAATTGATGCCAAAGAGGTGCTCGAACAATACCTGCTTTTGACCCACAATCATCCTGATTACTGGGACGACTTGCTCCGTCAAGTCAGAATGACATTTCCATTTGTGAGAACAATGAAGGTCACTCAAACACATATAACGAAACGGTTTATCAAGGAAGGACTCGGAGTTTCATTTCTGCCTTTATCTACAGTAAAGCGTGAGTTAGCAGAGAAACAGATGATCAGAATTCCTTATCAGTCTGTACAGCTGCCCTATGCAGGCGCTTACGCGATTGCCCTTTATGAAAATAAGAAAGAAAAAAAATTCTTGGATTTTTTATCACATTTTCATTTTTAGGAGCAACCAAAACGCCTGTGCTCCGTCTAATGAAAAAAACCCGTTCCAATGAACGGGTTTTCTCTAAAAATTAGAATCTTTTCGCACCGAGGTAACGAGGCTTCCAGTAGCTGTTGTTCAGGCTGCTGATTTGTACGCCGTCAGATCCTGCATGAATGAAACTGTTGTTTCCAATGTAAATCCCCATGTGAGAAGGGCCGGATTTATATGTTGTGAAGAAGACGAAATCACCAACAGACGGGCTGGCAATGCTCTTCATAGAACTCCAGTATCCTGCAGTGCTTGTTCTGCCCACACTTGTTTGTTTATTCAGTACGTACCAAATGAATCCGCTGCAGTCAAAGCCGGAAGTTGTCGTTCCGCCCCATTTGTATGGCGTTCCGACTAACGCTTTTGCATCAGAAACCAGCTTGCTCACATTAAGTGATGTAGATGACGTTTTGCTGCTTGAAGACGATGAAGATGAAGCAGGTTTTGAGCTGCTTGTGCTTGTTCCTTTCACCTTCAATACTTGGTTGACATAGATTACATCTGATTTTAAGCCGTTTAAGCTTTTTAATTTGCTAACCGTAGTGCCGTATTTGCTCGCAATTTTAGAAAGGCTGTCTCCGCTCTTCACTTTATAAGTAGAAGTTGAAGACGATGACACTTTTGATGAGCTGGAGCTGCTTGAACTAGTTGAACCTTTCAGTTTCAGGACTTGTCCAACACGAAGCAAATCTGATTTTAAGCCATTCAGCTTCTTCAGTTCATTGATTGTCATGCCGTATTTTTTTGAAATTTTCCAAAGGCTGTCCCCGCTCTTTACTTTGTATGTAGAAGAAGAGGAAGAAGAACTGCTGCTTTTTGAACTTGTAGATTTGCCGTTAATCGATAAAGTTTGTCCCACATAAATAATATCTGAACGAAGGTGGTTCTCTGATTTAATTTTACTGATCGTTGTGTCGTATTTTCTTGAAAGATCCCATAACGTGTCGCCTTTTTTCACCTTAATGCTTTGTGCAGATGCCGCTCCTGCAAATAACGTCGATCCTAAAACAACTGCTGTCGTAGCTGTAATGATTTGCTTTTTCATATTTTCCTCCCCAAATGTTAACTCTCTATATATGTATCTCTTTTTTAATTAATCTTATTGATTTCTATTATAAGGATAGATTCCCATCAGAAATAGTCTTGACTTCATGTGACAAATTTCTTAATTATTCGTTCTAAAAAAAAGTTTTTAAGGGTATTAAATATTTCATTTTCGTTGCAAAGGTGACAAAAAACGAGTGCTTTTGTCATGTTTTATGGGATGTTTTTCAACATAAAGGAAATAAATGAAAAACTTTCGGGGTCGGCTCACATACCGGAAAAATGAGTGATAAAGAATATTCGAGGAGAGTTGCGGTTATCCGCAGTTTTTTTATTTAAACAAACATATCATGCAAAGACAGAGAGGTAAAGATTTTTCTGAAAAATGAATGCTTTACATCAAATAAGGCAAGATAACGAAAAGCGTTTTTTCATTTCCTTACAAGACTTTACTTATTGTTTACATGATCAACAGCCGCATTTAACAAAATTTCCCTAACATGATAAACGGAATACATTAAAGGAGGCATGAAAAAAATGAGTTTGTTTCAAAATATGAAATCAAAACTTCTGCCAATCGCCGCTGTTTCTGTCCTTACAGCTGGAGTCTTTGCCGGAGCTGAGCTGCAGCAAACAGAAAAGGCCAGCGCCAAAAAACAAGACAAAGCTGAGATCAGAAATGTCATTGTGATGATAGGCGACGGCATGGGGACGCCTTACATAAGAGCCTACCGTTCCATGAAAAATAACGGTGACACACCGAATAACCCGAAGTTAACAGAATTTGACCGGAACCTGACAGGCATGATGATGACGCATCCGGATGACCCTGACTATAATATTACAGATTCAGCAGCAGCCGGAACAGCATTAGCGACAGGCGTTAAGACATATAACAATGCAATTGGCGTCGATAAAAACGGGAAAAAAGTGAAATCTGTACTTGAAGAGGCCAAACAGCAAGGCAAGTCAACAGGGCTTGTCGCCACGTCTGAAATTAACCACGCCACTCCAGCCGCATATGGCGCCCACAATGAATCACGGAAAAACATGGACCAAATCGCCAACAGCTATATGGATGACAAAATAAAAGGCAAACATAAAATAGACGTGCTGCTCGGCGGCGGAAAATCTTATTTTAACCGCAAGGACAGAAACTTGACAAAGGAATTCAAACAAGCCGGCTACAGCTATGTGACAACTAAACAAGCATTGAAGAAAAATAAAGATCAGCAGGTGCTCGGGCTTTTCGCAGAGGGAGGGCTTGCTAAGGCGCTCGACCGTGACAGCAAAACACCGTCTCTCAAAGACATGACGGTTTCAGCAATTGATCGCCTGAACCAAAATAAAAAAGGATTTTTCTTGATGGTCGAAGGGAGCCAGATTGACTGGGCGGCCCATGACAATGATACAGTAGGAGCCATGAGCGAGGTTAAAGATTTTGAACAGGCCTATAAAGCCGCGATTGAATTTGCGAAAAAAGACAAACATACACTTGTGATTGCAACTGCTGACCATACAACCGGCGGCTTTACCATTGGCGCAAACGGGGAAAAAAATTGGCACGCAGAACCGATTCTCTCCGCTAAGAAAACACCTGAATTCATGGCCAAAAAAATCAGTGAAGGCAAGCCGGTTAAAGATGTGCTCGCCCGCTATGGCAATCTGAAAGTCACATCTGAAGAAATCAAAAGCGTTGAAGCAGCTGCACAGGCTGACAAAAGCAAAGGGGCCTACAAAGCCATCATCAAGATTTTTAATACTCGCTCCAACAGCGGATGGACGAGTACCGATCATACCGGCGAAGAAGTACCGGTATACGCGTACGGCCCCGGAAAAGAAAAATTCCGCGGATTGATTAACAATACGGACCAGGCAAACATCATATTTAAGATTTTAAAAACTGGAAAATAAAAAGGATGCAGAACGCTGCATCCTCTTTTTTATAAATATCTGCGGTGAACACCTTTTCCGTCGTACGAAAACATGACTTCCTTATCCTCAAGCACAGACTCAATGTGCACGCTTCTTCCCCAAAGCTGGAATAAATAAGGGAGCACTTTCTCCAAATATTTCAAATCTAACTCTATTCCTTCATACCAATGCTTAATATAGAGCTCGTTATTTTTCATATAATCGCCATCGTTTACTGTCAAATATGGAAAACCGCCATTTACCCGCATGCTTACGAGCTGGTCGCGCACCGACTTCCACTGTTTATCGATGATTTTATAATCTCGGCCCTGTTTTTGAAACAAATAAAGATCCTCGCGCATGACTAATTCTTTGGTTAAATAATTGCGGATGAAAGAGATATCGGATTCAATCTCCCTGACCTCAAACATTTTCTCCCGGCCGGAGTCAGGCTGCACGCCCATTTTCTTCATTTCCTCCGTCGGGTTGTTGTACCTCTCCTCAATGTCTTCAAATATTTTTAGCCCTAAATAATAAGGATTAATGCCTGTTTTGGACGGCTGAACGACACCTGCATTCAGCTTGGCGAACTCGATCGCTTCATCAGAGGTTAAATCAAGCTCACGTATAATTCGCTGGTGCCAATAGGAAGCCCAGCCCTCATTCATAATCTTGGTTTCCAGCTGAGGCCAGAAATAAAGCATTTCCTCTCTCATCATCGTTAATATATCACGCTGCCATGGCTCCAGCTCCCGGGAATGCTCCTCGATAAAAAGCAGGATATCTTTTTCAGGCCGCGGCGGGAACGGTTTTTTCGATTTTTTCACTTGTTTTTTCGGTTTCTTTTCATCCAATGACCATAGATCATCGTAAGGCGTGGCTGCCTCTTCAATCTCCTCTTCCTCATCATCCACACTCCATTGGAGCTTTGGTCGGACCAACGACGGATCGATATGCTCCTGAATCGAAAGGATTGCATCTAAAAAAGATTCGACTTCTTTTATCCCGTGAACCTGTTCATAGTGTTTTATCCGTTCAGCTGTTGCCGCCATGCTTTCCACCATATCGCGCTTCGTGTTTTGGAAACGGCAGTTGTTTTTGAAGAAATCGCAATGAGCAAGAACGTGTGCGACAATCAATTTATTTTGGATCAGTGAGTTGCTGTCCAGCAAAAAAGCGTAGCATGGATCTGAGTTAATGACCAGCTCATAGATCTTACTTAACCCTAGATCATAGTGCAGCTTCATCTTGTGAAACTGCTTGCCGAAGCTCCAGTGGCTGAATCTTGTCGGCATCCCGTACGCGCCAAATGTATAAATAATTTCAGCCGGGCAGATTTCATATCTCATCGGGTAGAAATCAAGGCCGAATCCTTTTGCAATTTCGGTAATTTCCTCAATTGCCCGCTGTAATCCCTTCTTCTCCTCCGCGTTCAACCGAATCCCCCCTACTTGGACTTATCTATAATGTATGAGCCCGCCAGACAAAAGATGATAGTCTCACTCGGGCAAGAAAAAATTCCCCCGGCACATTCATCTGTTTGCTTATTGGATAAGTGGGTAAACACACACCATACTACGAAAAAGGAGCGATACCAATTGAATGTAGCAGACGTGTTTTCTTCTTATCTCAGTAAGCTGCCAAACGTAATCATTGCTTTACTCGTCTTATTAATCGGCTGGGCTATTGCTAAAATCATTGAAAAAGCGGTATACAAAGGACTCAGCAAAACAAAAATCGACGACAAGCTCTTTGCTGGGAAAAAGCCTTCACGCTATTCCTCGGAAAAAGTCATAAGCAAGGTCGTTTATTTTATCGCACTGATCATCGTCTTTATTTTATTCTTTAACATTTTGCACCTGACAACAGTGGCATCGCCGTTTGTCAGTATGCTTTCGGCGATTGCAGCCGCGATCCCAAGCGTGCTGAAAGCTGGACTCATTCTGCTGTTAGGATGGGCTGCAGCCTCTGTTTTAAGCTTCCTTGTCAAAAAAATCGGGATGAAGCTGAACACGAGTGACAAACTGCGCAAGTGGAATTTGGTGTCTGAAGGAAAAGATATTCACCAGGCTGTCAATACCGCTTCACAAATTGTCTTTTATCTCGTGCTGCTTGTTTTTCTGCCAGGGGTCTTATCTTCTTTGAAAATCAGCGGCATTTCAGGTCCTTTTACAAATATGATGGAAAGCGTGCTCGCTTTTCTGCCGAAATTATTTGCAGCGGCGCTTATCGTATTAATCGGCTGGCTTGTTGCCCGCCTTGTCCGTGATATCATTACGAATTTCCTTGCAAGCATCGGCACGGAAAGATTCGCGGCACGTATGGGTTTATCAATTTACTTAAAAGACACAAGCCTTTCAGCAGTCATCGGAACAATCGCTTATGTGCTGATTATGATTCCGGTGGTCATTTCAGCGCTTGATCAGCTGGATGTCGCCGGCATTTCAAAACCAGCTGTCTCTATGCTGAATACGATTTTAAACATGCTTCCGAACATCATGATTGCCATCGTGCTTGTATTAGCGGGTATCTGGGCAGGAAAATGGGTGAAATCCATGGTGTCCGGACTGCTCCATCGCGCAGGCTTTGATTCTGTCTTAGGGAAAATGGGCATGGAAGCCGGAACGCCTGCAAAGCTGTCCTTGTCTCAAGTTGTCGGTATGATTGCGCAAATCATTGTCATTCTGCTCTTTACAGCTGAGGCGCTTCAAATTGTTCGGCTGCACTTCCTCGTAGAAATTGCCACTGGCATCATCGCGTATCTGCCGAATGTCCTTGTCGCCGTATTCATTCTCGGACTCGGCCTTTACGCAGGAGAATTGGTGAGAAAAGTGCTCTCAAGCATGATAAAAGGCCAGGAATTCAAGTCTTTAGCGCCTATTGCTAAATATACGATTATCGCACTTGCTTTCTTTATGGCCCTGGATCAGCTTGGTGTCGCTGCGACAATCGTCAATTCCGCGTTTATCATCGTTCTTAGCGGCTTCGCACTCGCTTTCGGTTTATCCTTCGGCCTTGGCGGTAAGGATTTTGCATCACGTTATCTGTCTACATTTGAACGCAAAATGCAAAACACAGAAATCGAAAAAAACCGTAAAAACCAAAATCCGCCGAATGACATGTAAGCAAAAAACATGCACCCAGCTGGGTGCATGTTTTTTTAATTCCTTTTTTTCATTTTTCAATCGATTATGATAAGATATAGAAAATGTCTTATTCTGAGGTCTTATTATGAAGTTAACCAATTATACAGATTATTCATTAAGAGTGTTGATTTTTCTGGCTGCAGAGCGTCCCGGAGAACTTTCAAATATAAAACAGATTGCCGAAACGTATTCTATTTCAAAAAATCATCTCATGAAAGTCATATACAGGCTCGGCCAGCTCGGCTACGTAGAAACGATACGCGGACGGGGCGGCGGCATACGATTAGGCATGGAACCTGAAGACATCAACATCGGTGAGGTTGTCAGAAAAACGGAGGACGATTTTAATATTGTTGAATGTTTTGATGCGAATAAGAATCTCTGTGTTATTTCCCCGGTTTGCGGCTTAAAACATGTGCTGAATGAAGCGCTTTTGGCCTACCTCGCAGTTTTAGACAAATACACACTGCGCGACCTCGTCAAAAACAAAGAAGATATCATGAAGCTTTTAAAAATGAAGGAATAGATCCATGATTCCTTCTTTTTTTATGCCCTTTTTCCCCCTTATTGTTAAGATAATTTGGCTATTTTTATAAAAAGGCAAAACGATGAGACAAATGTGCCGATATAAAAAAGAAACAGCAAATGCAAAATCATTGGGGGAAAAAGGAGAGCTAAGATGAAAAAGAAATTAGCAGCAGGGCTGACAGCATCTGCGATTGTCGGCACAACTTTAGCAGTGACACCAGCTGAAGCAGCAACGATTAAGGTCAAAAGCGGAGATTCTTTATGGAAACTGGCCCAAACCTATAACACAAGTGTGGCGGCCCTCACATCCGCCAATCATCTTTCGACTACTGTTCTGTCGATCGGCCAGACGCTTACTATTCCAGGCAGCAAATCCAGCACTTCTTCATCTACTTCAAGCTCAACAACCAAGAAGAGCGGAAGTTCTGTTTACACAGTGAAAAGCGGAGATTCACTTTGGCTGATCGCAAATGAGTTTAAAATGACGGTGCAGGAACTGAAAAAATTAAACGGACTAAGCAGCGATTTAATTCGTGCTGGGCAGAAATTAAAGGTGTCCGGTACTGTTTCTTCAAGTTCCAGTACAAAAAGCAGTTCCAATAAGAGTTCAAGCTCCAGTTCAAAAAGCAGTTCTAATAAGAGTTCAAGTTCCTCATCTTCTACGGGAACATATAAGGTGCAGCTTGGAGATTCACTCTGGAAAATTGCAAACAAAGTCAATATGTCCATCGCTGAATTGAAGGTCTTGAACAACTTAAAATCAGACACCATTTACGTGAATCAGGTGTTGAAAACAAAATCAAGCGGCTCTGATACGTCTTCTAAAGACACTTCATCCAAATCGAACCAAACTTCAGCAACAACTAAATATACCGTTAAAAGCGGTGATTCACTTTGGAAAATCGCAAACAACTATAACCTGTCTGTACAGCAAATCCGAAATATCAACAATCTGAAATCAGATGTGCTGTACGTTGGACAAGTATTGAAGCTGACAGGTAAAGCATCTTCAGGCTCTTCATCATCGTCGTCTTCTTCGTCAAATGCAAGCTCAGGCACGACGACTACATACACAGTGAAAAGCGGTGATTCCTTATGGGTGATTGCTCAAAAATTTAATGTAACAGCTCAGCAGATTCGTGAGAAAAACAATTTAAAAACGGATGTCTTGCAGGTTGGCCAAAAGCTGGTCATTTCCGGAAAAGCTTCATCATCGTCTTCATCCGGTTCTTCAAACACCACCAGCTCAACGAGTGCGAAGATTAACACAATGATTTCGGCCGCTAAAGCGCAGCTTGGGGTTCCGTATCGCTGGGGAGGCACGACACCGTCCGGGTTTGACTGCAGCGGATTCATTTACTATGTACTGAACAAAGTCACATCCGTATCTAGATTAACGGCAGCGGGATATTGGAACACAATGAAATCAGTTAGCCAGCCTGCTGTCGGAGATTTCGTTTTCTTTACAACATATAAAGCCGGCCCTTCCCACGTCGGAATTTACCTAGGCAACGGGGAATTCATAAATGCCAACGATTCCGGAGTTGTCATTTCCAATATGAACAACTCTTACTGGAAACAGCGCTATCTCGGTGCAAAACGATATTTCTAAAAACAGAAACTGTGCGGCCTTAACGGCTGTACAGTTTTTTATTAGAGCCTAAAGACGTTGATGCTGATCATATGATTTGTCACCGGATGAAAATAGACTTCGGCCCGAACAGAAAAAGTGTCATCTTTCTGTCTGACTGTCACCCGAAAGACATCTTTCGTCTGCTGATCATTCACCTCTGTACGCCCCATATAAGCATAATCAGAAAATGAAGCGCCCTTATATTCATCCTGAATTTTGCTCCAGGCAAGCTGTTCCCACTTTTGAACGGACTCGTTTGTGTCCGTTGAATGACCTTTTGCAGCCATTGACACGATAATCAATCCGCAAAAAAGAAGCGCAATGGTATACGGCAGAGATTTCATTTTTTCAGTCTCCTGTACCCAGAATATGTTCCCTCATAGGTTTACCAAAAGCGATATCTTCATTCAGGCATTTTGATTTTATGTCTCCCTCATATTGCTACCCCTTTACTGACGCAGACGGCAAGTTTTGCCCCGTCAATAACAGAAGATGCGGCATAAACTAATCATGAACTTCTCACCCAAGAAAGGAGAAGCGATTCATGGATTATGCCGATTACGATAAAGCGCTTTATTACACCCATCGTTCTCAATGGGATAATTTATTAATTTTAATGGTGCGTACAGAGGACGATTTGTTATCAAAACGAATTGAGCATTTTCTGCATGCGTATCATTTTGAACAGGATTACGCCGTTTTAGAAAAGATGCTGTATTCCCTTCTCCGTTATATTGATCATGCCACAGAGCTGACTTATGAAGATCAAATAGCCCTTCTCACATAAACAAATCCCGGCGTTTAGACGCCGGGATTTCCTGTTTTTGCGAACATGCTGAGTTCTTCGACAAGCTCTTTTATGCTTTCCTTAATGTTTTCAGCCACTGTAGCATTTTCAACATCAATATGCACCGGATCAAGCACCAGCTGCTTCGGAATGACATTGGCGTAGACACCCCGCATCACAGTTCTCATATTGTTCAGCGCATTGATGCCGCCTTTTCCGCCTCCCGCTACTGCCAATAATGCAACGGGCTTATATTTGAATTGTTCGCTGCTTAGAAAATCCAAAGCATTTTTTAAAGCGCCGCTCATGCCGCTGTGATATTCAGGCGATAATAATACAATCGCATCCGCTTTCGTAACGCGTTTCTTAAGCTCCTGTACTTTCAACAGTTCAGATTGATCCGCTTCACCGTTAAAAACGGGCAATACAAACTCGCTTAGATCAATCAAATCCGTGTGATACAGAGCTGCAATATAGGATGCTGCAATTCTTGTTCTGCCATGTTTTCTAGGCGTGCCATTTATGACTAACATGTTCATTTTGAGATCTCTCCATTCAGATTATATTTCACTGCGAAAAGCGCTGCTTGCGTGCGATCGGCCACTTCAAGTTTTGCTAAAAGATTCGATACATGGGTTTTTACTGTTTTTTCTGAAATAAACAAGGCTGCTGCGATTTCTTTATTGCTTTTCCCGTTCGCTATTTCAGTCAGAACGTCTTTTTCCCTTCTAGTTAATTGATAGTATTTTTCTTTTTCCGGGTCGTGCTGATTTTTCATATGTGTTAGCACATGGGGCATAATAGCTGTAGAAAGCTTGTATTCGCCACCATGCACTTGTCTTAGTGTTTTCACCAATTCCTCGGGCTCCGTATCCTTTAATTGATACGCCTTCGCGCCTGCCTGAAGCGCGGGGATGACGTGCTCCTGATCAGAGTAGCTCGTCAGCACAATGATATTCGTATCCGGAAATTGCTGTATTGCTTTTTTAATGGCTTGAATGCCGTCCATCTCGGGCATAGACAGATCCATTAGCACAAGATCCGGCTTTGTCTCTTCGATGACACGGAGAGCTTCTATTCCGGTTGCAGCTTCTCCGACGACTTCAATATCATCCTGGGTGGCAAAGAAAAAACGCAGACCCTTTCTGACAACATGATGATCATCAGCAATGACAATTTTCATACCGCCCCTCCTTTTCGGCTTGTTAGCGGAAGCCTGATGGACAGCTTTGTTCCAGTTCCAAGCGCTGACTCAATCCAAAACTTAGCGCCGGCTTTTTCCGCCCGTTCTTTCATACCCTTGATGCCAAGTGAAGGCAGACCGGCATGCGCTTCATAGCGAAATCCCGCCCCATGATCGATGATATCCAGCTCCGCATGGCACAAAGAAGCAGTCAGACTAACATACGCCGTATCCGTTCCGGCATGCTTTTTGCAGTTATTTAAAGCTTCCTGGACGACACGCCATAGCATATGCTCCTGCTCATCAGTCAGAACAGGACAGCCTTTTTGTGTAAAAATGATCTTCAATCCAATGAGCGCACCATAGCTTTTAATGGCTTCAGCCAGCCCTTTTTCCAATCCTCCGGGACGAAGCTGCCAAATTAACGCTTTCATTTCTGCGAGCGCGTCCTGTGATAGGTTTTGGATGAATTCAATCATCTGCTGTAAATTCTCATCTTTTGTTAGTGTCTTCGCAGCTTTGGCAGTTAAACTGACGGAAAACAGCATTTGATTGACTGAATCGTGAAGCTCCTGAGCGAGGCGGTTACGCTCCATTAAAAGAGCATTTTTTTGTTGATATTCGGAAAGCCTCATACGCTGGATTGCCGTTCCGATCTGAAAGGCGACAGATTCGAGTAAATGCAGCTCTTCCTCATCAAACATGGTTTTTCCGGCCGCCGCCACATTTAACAATCCGAATCTTCTGTCCCCGTCTTCTAAAGGCACAGTTGCATGATGCGTAATCCCTTCTGTGTCAAAACAATGCAGGTTTTCTGCTGATTCGATGCGTTTGCAGTTCATGATATTTGCAGCCTTTCTAAGCCCTCCGTTATTGAATTTCGTCAGGCAGTAACACTCCCCTTCGCACATCAGCACTTTTTCCTTGCGGCTTAAAGCCGGGGGCAGATAAGCGTCGGCCGCTAACGTATAAGACCCATCTTCTTCGATCAAAAAAATCCATCCGGATTGAAGGTTTGTCAGACTCAGCAACTCTTTTAAAACCTCATCCAGTGTTGCTTTGATATCGTGCCCTTGATTTAAGGTTTCGGCAATCGTTTTCAGCGTTTTTAATTTTTCCATCCTCATTTTGCTCACGTTTCTCACTCCGGCATTGATCTTGTATTTAAGATTATACCAGTTTTTTGTATTTCATTACTTCACTGATGGGATGATTTTCTTTCAGACTTTTGGATGAGAAAAAGAAAAAGCCGGATCATTTACAATGACCCAGCTCATACTTGAATTATTTTGCCGTCGACTCAACAATTTCATCCACCGTCTTCATTACATCTTCAGAAAGGGCGGCAAGACGCTGTTCACTGTCTTCCAAAGATGACCCTTTTACGGCGAAATAAAATTTCACCTTCGGCTCAGTTCCAGAAGGACGAAGACAGAACCAAGACCCGTCTTCCAGGAAGTATTTCAATACATTTGATTTTGGCAAGTCGATGGCTTCTTCTTTGCTTTCAGTCAGAAGCGTCCGTTTGCTTACAGCGTAATCTTCTGCTGTGACAACCTGTTTGCCCGCCATTTTCTGCGGCGGATTTTGTCTGAAGGAAGCAAGAATCGCTTCAATTTGCTCTGCTCCTTGTTTGCCTTTCAGCGTCAGGGATTTCAGCCCTTCACGATAAAAACCATACTCGTTAAAGAGATTGATGAGCGCCTCATACAAAGACATTCCCTGTTTTTTATAGAACGCGCAAACTTCAACTGCCAAAAGCGCAGCCTGAATGGCGTCCTTATCGCGGGCAAAATCCCCGATTAAATAACCGTAGCTCTCTTCATAACCGAATTGGAAGGTATACTGGCCTGATGCCTCGTATTCCTTAATCTTTTCACCGATAAACTTAAAGCCTGTCAGCGTATCAATCGTATCAAGGCCGAATGAAGAAGCTACAGCACGGCCGATTTCACTTGTGACGATCGTTTTGAGAACAACACCGTTATCAGGCAGGATGCCTTGTTTTTTCTTTTCAGAAAGCAGGTAATGAAGCAGCAGCGCTCCGGTTTGGTTTCCTGTCAGCACTGTATATTTGCCTTGATCGTTTTTCACCGCGATGCCGAGGCGGTCAGCATCAGGATCTGTCGCGATGAGAATATCTGCATTCTGCTCCTCCCCAAGCTTAATGGCATATTCGAATGCCGCATGCTCTTCCGGGTTTGGCGATGTAACAGTGGAGAAGTTTGAATCCGGCAGTTCCTGTTCTTTGACAACCGTTACATTTTTGTAGCCGAGTGCTTCAAGACCGCGTCTGACCGGTTTATTTGCAGTTCCATGCAGCGGTGTGAAAACAACCTTTACATCTACTTCTTCCGATAATTCAGGATGTACAGAAATGGACGTCAGTTTTTCTGTATAAACTTTATCAATATCTTCACCGATGATTTTAATTAAGCCTTTTTCTTTTAACTTATTTTCTTCGTCCACTGTGATCGTCAGCTCATTTTCAATCGCGTTTACCTGCTCAATGACGATGTCCGCTTCCTTTGGAGGCAGCTGGCCGCCATCATCCCCGTATACTTTGTAGCCGTTATATTCAGGCGGGTTATGGCTTGCCGTTACCACAATCCCTCCATAAGCGTTCAGCTGTCTGACAGCGAATGACAGCTCTGGCGTCGGGCGAAGCTCATCAAACACGTATGTTTGGATGCCTTGTGTCGCAAGTGTTTTTGCCGCTTCCATCGCGAACTCCGGAGATTTATGGCGGGAATCATAAGCAATGACAACGCCCCGTTTTTTCGCTTCCTCACCTTGCTTCGAGATGTATGCCGCAAACCCGGCCGATGCTTTGCGCACAGTGTAAATATTCATCCGATTTGTCCCGGCGCCGATTTCTCCGCGCATTCCGCCGGTACCGAATTCAAGGTCTTTATAGAAACAGTCCTCAAGGGCCTGTTCATCTCCCTCTAATTCAATAAGGCGCTCTTTTAATTCCGGATCTAAATGTTCTGTCTGTTTCCAGCGTTCATAGCTCTTTCTCCAAGTCATATTCGTCCTCCTATGTATCAGCTTATGCCATTATTTTATATGAAGCGGGTGCCTCTGTCACTTGATAACCTGATATCTGGCACTTTCGGCACGTAAAAAGAAATAACGGGCTGCAGACAGCCCGTTATGATTTATTGCTCAAGCGGTACGACCGCATCGTGTAAAAGCTTGTTGAGGTTTTCTGTATGTTTGTTTTTTGCCTGCTCATCCCATTGGAATCGCTCGTTCATAAAATCAATAACGGCATCTTTATATGTTCTTACCCAATTGATATCAAAAAATAAACGTCCCGTTCTGCGGACAAAGAAGTCAGCAGGGGTTGCAGTCATCTCTTCTTCTATACTGTATTCTGCCTCAGCAAGAATATGAACCGGAATGTTGCGTTTCGCGGCCTCATCTTTCAGCGCTTCTATCCGGTCAAAGACGCGATCTACGTTAGAGCCGTATCTGATCGCCAGCTGTTTTGCGTCTTTTTCTGATAAACCGGCTGCAATTCCTTCTTTTGTTTTCGCGGTAACGAAGGACATGAGATTTTTCGAACCTCCGACGTGCCCGCCTGAGATTGGCATGTTTTTCGTTTTACACGGGCCAAAATCCTTTGCGCCTTCTTCTTTTAAGCGGTCACGTACAAGATCAACGATGTGCTCCGCCATTTTTCTGTATCCAGTCAGTTTTCCGCCGGCAATGGTGATCAAGCCTGAGTCAGATGTCCAAATCTCGTCTTTCCGTGAAATTTCAGAAGGATCTTTGCCTTCTTCATGAATCAGCGGACGCAGCCCTGCCCAGCTGGATTCGATGTCATTCGCAGTGATATTCAGTTCCGGGAACATATAATTGATTGAATTGATGACATAATCACGATCCTCCGTTGTCATCCGCGGATGCTCCAGCGCCTCTTTGTAAACAGTGTCTGTTGTTCCCACGTATGTTTTGCCTTCACGAGGAATCGCAAATACCATCCGGCCATCAGGTGTATCGAAATATACAGCCTGTTTCAGCGGAAAGACAGACTGGTCAAATACAAGGTGAATGCCTTTTGTATGCTGCAAATGCTTTCCGTTTTTCGAATGGTCTTTTTCTCTGAGCTGATCGACCCAAGGGCCTGTAGCATTGACAATTTTTTTCGCATACACTTTATATTCTTTCTTTGTCAGCACATCTTCAATTAATACGCCGACGGCTTTGCCTTTTTCGTAAAGAAGCTCCTTCACTTTGGAGTAATTCACAGGCTCTGCCCCGAATTTCACCGCTTCCTTCATGACTTCGATGGTCAGTCTCGCATCGTCAGTGCGGTATTCCACATAGTACCCGCCGCCTTCTAAGCCGTCTTTTTTTACCAAAGGCTCTTTTTGCAGCGTTTCTTTTGCTGAAAGCATGCTTCTTCGTTCTGACTTTTTCACACCTGCAAGGAAGTCATAAACCCTTAACCCGATAGATGTTGTAAATGAACCAAATGTGCCGCCTTTATGAAATGGAAGCAGCATCCATTCCGGTGTAGTGACATGCGGGCCGTTTTCATACACAATCGCCCGCTCTTTTCCTACCTCAGCGACCATTTTCACTTCAAATTGTTTTAAATAGCGCAAGCCGCCATGTACCAGCTTCGTTGATCGGCTTGATGTTCCCGCCGCAAAGTCCTGCATTTCGCTTAGTGCGACCTTCATTCCCCTTGATGCCGCGTCAAGAGCTGTTCCGGCTCCTGTAATTCCTCCTCCGATAATAAATAGGTCATATGTTTTTTTCGTCATGTCTGTCAGCATGCGATCTCTTTCAAGACTTGAAAATTGATGTTTCATCATTACGTCTCCTCCTTGTTGTCACGGTAAATAGAAAAAGAGACCACAACAGCCAAAGTGCATGCTTACACTTTGGTGCTGTGGTCTCTCCTCATCTCAGGACCGTTCTTATTAACTTGTAACCATTATACCATAGTATTACTTTATTTAAAAGCCATAGCTGCTTTCACGGCTTTTTGCCAGCCTTTATACAGCTCATTTCGTTTTTCTTCTTCTAATTCAGGCTCAAACCGTTTATCCAGATTCCACTGGTTCGCGATTTCAGAACGGTCCTTCCAGAATCCCACAGCGATACCTGCCAAATAAGCCGCGCCAAGCGCAGTCGTTTCATTAATTTCCGGGCGCTCCACAGGAACATTCAACAGGTCTCCTTGGAACTGCATCAGGAAATTGTTTTTCACAGCTCCTCCATCTACACGAAGCGTCTTTAATGAAATGTTTGAATCTGCTTCCATTGCGTCAAGCACATCTTTTGTCTGATAAGCCAATGACTCCAGTGTCGCACGGATAAAGTGCTCTTTTGTTGTCCCTCTTGTCAGGCCGAAAACCGAACCGCGCACATCACTGTCCCAGTAAGGCGTTCCCAGTCCGACAAATGCTGGAACGACATACACGCCGTCAGTTGAATCCACTTTTTCTGCATAAGATTCGCTTAGCGATGAATCCTGGAACATTCTCAAACCGTCTCTAAGCCACTGGATGGCAGAGCCTGCGACAAAAATGCTTCCTTCTAACGCATAGTTCACTTTTCCGTCAATGCCCCAAGCGATTGTTGTCAAAAGCCCATGTTCGGACTTAATTGCTTTTTCCCCGGTATTCATCAGCATGAAACATCCTGTGCCGTATGTGTTTTTCCCCATGCCTTCTTCAAAGCATGCCTGGCCGAACAATGCGGACTGCTGGTCGCCTGCCGCTCCCGCAATCGGGATATTTTTTCCGAAGAAGTGATAATCAACAGTCTCCGCATACACATGAGAGGACGGCTTCACTTCAGGGAGCATGGATTTCGGTACGCCTAGAATGTCGAGCAGTTCATCGTCCCATTTTAAATCGTAAATATTAAACATCAGTGTTCTTGAGGCATTGGAGTAATCGGTCACATGCGCTTTTCCGCCTGACATTTTCCAAATGAGCCACGTATCAATCGTTCCAAACAGCAGCTCGCCTTTTTCCGCTTTTTCTCTCGCGCCTTCCACATTGTCTAAAATCCACTTCACCTTCGTGCCGGAGAAGTATGGATCGATTAAAAGCCCAGTTTTTTTTCTGAATTTATCATTATATCCTTTTTCACGAAGTTCCTCACAAATGCCGGACGTCTGTCTGGACTGCCAAACGATTGCATTATAGACAGGACTTCCTGTATCTTTATCCCACACAACCGTCGTCTCGCGCTGGTTCGTGATGCCGATGCCGGCAATTTGAGAAGCGCTGATTCCTGATTCAGAGATGACTGAGGCGATAACCGCGAGGACAGAGCCCCAAATTTCATTGGCATTATGCTCAACCCAGCCAGGATGCGGGAAGTATTGTGTAAATTCCTTTTGAGCAGAGTGGACAATTTTGCCTTCTTTATTAAACAGAATCGCTCTTGAACTTGTCGTCCCCTGATCTAAGGATAAAATGTACGTTTCCATAAGATGTCTCCCCTTTGATTAAATATATTTAGAATTTGATAATGTTTTAGCAGAATATGATTTCGTATAAACATAGAGTCCTAACAATACCACAACCAATATAACGCTTACAATCCAGAAGCTGCTTGTGATGTGCCCTTTAAATGCAGCGTTGTAAAATACACCGCCGAATGATCCGCCTAAAATCGGGCCGACTACCGGAACCCATGCGTATTTCCAGTTTGATGAGCCCTTCCCCGGAATTGGAAGAAAAGCGTGGGCTATCCGCGGACCTAAGTCACGTGCAGGATTGATAGCATAGCCGGTGGTGCCTCCCAGAGAAATACCGATTGCTACAATGAGGAAACCGACGATTAAAGGATTAAGTCCTTCTGTAAATTGATTTGCCCCAATGGCCAAGATTCCAAGTACAAGGACAAATGTCCCAATCACTTCGCTTAAAACGTTTGCAAATGTATGCGGAATGCTGGGCCCTGTTGAGAAAACACCCAGCTTGGCAGCGGGATCATCCGTTGACTTCCAGTGCGGGAGGTAATGCAGATAAATAATCACCGCACCGATGATCGCTCCGATCATTTGCGCCGCAATATAAACCGGAACCTCTTTCCAAGGAAAATCTCCTACAAATGCAAGCGCTATCGTTAGCGCCGGATTCAAATGGGCACCGCTGATGCCGCCAACCGCGTATGCCGCCATGGCAACACCCAATCCCCATCCAAATACAACAACAATCCAGCCAGACTGGAATGAAAGCGATTTCTTTAAATTGACACCTGCACAAACACCTGCACCAAAAATGATAAGCAGCATCGTACCGATGACTTCTCCCCAAAATGCTGTCATAGCACATTCCTCCTAAAGTCACGATTAAAAAGCATGATAGAGAAGAAGAGAATAAAAAAACCACAACAAACCGCTTTACGGGTGCATAAACATTTGCCGTAAAGAGCTGCTGTGGTCTCCGAGTTCTCCATCACAATGTATTAACCTAGTGCAATTGTATCAATGCATGAAAGCGGTGTCAATCACTTTCTGTCAAAAAGTTTTCATATTTTTTCCACAATTTGGTATTAGATGTTGTGACAGCTACAGCCCCCGCTTTCAATGCCTGCTCTACATCCTCTTCCGTACGGATGAAACCCCCGGCAAAGATGGGAATCCCTGTTTTCTCTTTTATTTCCTGAATGAGTGACGGAACGATGCCGGGAAGCACTTCGATGAAGTCAGGCTTATGCTTGCCGATAAACTCCATGCTTTTCTCCATCGCGCTTGTATCAAGCAAAAACAGGCGCTGAATGGCATAAATTTTCTTCTGCTTCGCTTTGGCAATCACGTTCGATCTTGTGGAAATAATCCCAGCGGGCTTGATATCCTGACATATAAATTCCGCACCGTATTCGTCATGCTTAATCCCTTGAATGAGATCGACGTGCACCATCATGTTCTTTCCGTGCTTTTGCGCTTCTTTGATCACGCCCTTCAGCTGGCCGAGATGAATATCAAGAATAACACCGTAAGAGAACGAACTGTTTAAAAACTCATCAAATTGCTTCATATTGCGAATAGCCGGTAAGATCGGCTGGTTGTGAAAACTCATCATGTGCTCCTTTAATAAATCACTTTTATATTATATCGTTTGAAAGCTTTCTTTCACCGTTTTCACGATAAAGGAAAGGTCCTCTTCTGTCAGGCAAAATGGCGGCGCAAGCTGGATGACGTTGTTGTAGCCGGCGACTGTATCGCCGTTTTTGCCGATGATCAGCCCTTTTTCTTTGCACGCCGCAACCACTTGGTTTACTTTGGCGGCATCAGCCGGCTCTTTAGTCAATTTATCTTTGACGAGTTCGATTCCGATCAGCAGCCCTTTTCCTCTAACATCCCCGACTGCCGGGTGTTCTCTCAGAGCTTGGAGCTCACCTAAAAGCTTTGCTCCAAGATCGCGGGATCGCTGAATCAGCAGTTCGTCCTCCATAATTTGCAGGTTTTTCAACGCCAAGGCACAGGCAGCCGGGCTTCCGCCGAACGTGTTCACGTGGCGGAAACGGTCATAAGGAGCTTCCCCCTGATACGCTTCGAAAATGTCCCGTTTAATAGCAGTCGCTGACAATGGCAGATACGCGCTTGTGATTCCCTTTGCCATCGTAATGATATCAGGCTTCACACCGTAGTGCATAAACCCGAACGGCTCGCCTGTCCGTCCAAACCCGCAGATCACTTCATCGCAAATCAAAAGGGCTCCGTGGCGCCGGCAAATGTCCTCCACCTTTTTCATATATCCGTCCGGCGGCATTAGGATGCCTCCGCCTGTAATGATGGGCTCCATAATGACCCCGGCAATCGTTTCGCTTAATTCCCATGTCATGATGCGGTCGATTTCATTTGCGCTTTCAAGCGTGTCTGCATCATCAGGATTCCGGTATATATCTGGCGGAGCTGCATGCAGGAACCCTTGGCTCAAAGGCTCGTATTTATATTTCCGCTGCGCCTGTCCGGTAGCTGAGAGCGCTCCCAATGTATTGCCGTGGTATGCCCGATATCTTGAGATGAATTTATAACGGCTGTGGTCGCCGTTTTGCAGATGGTACTGGCGGGCAATTTTAAAAGCAGTTTCGTTTGCTTCCGATCCGCTGTTGGAAAAAAAGATAACATAATCGCCGCCAAGCCATTCATTCAGCTTTTCCGCCAGTTGAATTGCGGGTGCGTGACTTTGCGTTAACGGGTAGTAAGGCAGCTCCTTTAGTTGCTCATAGGCAGCCTCCGCAAGCTCCTTTCTGCCGTAACCAATGTTGACGCACCACAAACCGGACATCGCATCCAAATAGCGGCGTCCGTCTATGTCGGTTACCCAGGCCCCCTCGGCCTTCTGGGCTATCAGGCTGTCCGCTTGATGCGCTCCCTTCATGGCATGCCACACAAATTGCTCATCTTTTTGCTTTAATCCCTGATTTTGCTGAATGTTTTCCATCCCCATCATCTCCATTTCATTAGCGTTCCCTATAATGCCAATTCAATTGAAACAGACCTTCTCTTTATGTGATGTCTTGGTGATGATTTCCCTGCCTTCAATATAAAGCCAGACCGGGTCAGAGTCAATAAACCGCGTAAATAATAAAACATCCCCTTTCTCAAGAAGAAAGAGGATGCAGCTTCCAAAGCAAAACAGGCAAAGTGGCAATGCTCAGCATCGTACTGATAAAGGTCGCACTCGAAACAACTTGGACAGCCATTGCAATAGCAATGTGAAGCCTAGCCGTTTTCTGTATGATATAGGAAATGGCGAAAATACAGAAACTCCATAAGGCACCTCCACTATACCTACTTTTATTTTAAAGACAGCACCTAAACAATTCCGCTTTTGTTTTAAAAAACCCGCCAATTCAGGCGGGTTTTTTGGAAATTATTTTTTATATTGAATATGATAAATATCACGCCGTCTGTCTTTTAGCTGGCGCACTGTACCGTTTTGGCGCTGTCTTCTGAGAATTTCCAGGTCAACATCGCCGATGACAACCATTTCAATATTCGGGTTTGTTTCGCCGACAATGCCGTCTCGGGCGAATTCAAAATCAGACGGGGCAAAGATGCCTGACTGGGCGTATTGGATATCCATGTTTTCCGTTTGCGGAAGGTTTCCGACCGTTCCAGAGATAACCGTATAAATTTGATTTTCAACCGCTCTAGCCTGCGAACAGTATCTGACACGCAGATAGCCTTGACGGTCTTCTGTACAAAATGGCGTAAAGATGATTTTGGCTCCTTTATCAGCCGCAATCCGGGCAAGCTCAGGAAATTCAATGTCATAACAGATCTGGATCGCGATTTTCCCGCAGTCCGTATCAAACACGCGAACTTGGTCTCCTGCGCTGATCCCCCACCATTTGCGTTCATTCGGCGTAATATGGAGTTTGTATTGCTTTTCGATTGTTCCGTCCCGTCTGAACAGGTAAGCGATATTATAGATCTTGCCTTCCTCTTCGACGAAATGAGATCCGCCGATAATGTTGACGTTATACTTCACAGCCAAGTCAGTAAACAGGCTGATGTAATCTTCTGTATACTCGGTAATTCTCTGCACCGCCAAGCTCGGTGACCGTTCCTCAAGGAAAGACATCAGCTGGGTTGTGAAAATTTCCGGGAACACCGCAAAATCAGATCTTGCGTCGGAAGCAACATCGACATAGTATTCTACTTGATTCGCAAATTCCTCAAAGGAATAAATTTTCTTCATTTCGTATTGGATCACACAAATTCTAACAGGGAACGCCGATTTATAATAGCGTTTTGTCTGCTGCGGTAGATAATCGACATTATTCCATTCCATCAGCGTCGCATACTTGATCGAAGCTGTATCATCTGGGAGATAATTCGGGTTAATTCGCATAAGGGTAAAGCCGTTCATCAGCTGAAAAGAAAGAACCGGATCGTATATTTGGTGGCGTGTCACCTGTTCAACATACTCTCTCGCTGTCATTTCATCTGCATATTTGTGATAGTTTGGAATCCGTCCGCCTATGATGATGCTTTTCAGGTTTAAGCGTCTGGCTAAGTCCTTTCTCGCCTCGTACAAACGGTGGCCGATCTTCATTCGTCTGTATTTCGGGTGCACCATGACTTCAATTCCGTACATATTCAAGCCGTCAGGATTATGGTTGGTGATATAACCGTCATCTGTAATGTCCTGCCACGTATGGCGGTCATCATATTCATCAAAGTTAATCAGGAGACTTGAGCACGAACCGATAATTTCACCTTCGAATTCTGCACAAAACTGCCCGTCTGGAAAATGCTCCAAATGGCTGATTAAATGCTCTCGCTTCCAAGGTTCCATCCCCGGAAAGCAGTCCTTTTGAAGATCGATAATCTTGTCGATGTCTTTCTCTTCGATATTGCGGATAACCATTTTCTTTTCAAACCGGGTCAAATCTAATTTCTCAGACAACCTACTCGCTCCTTTCTAGTTTTGTGAGTTCAGATGATCAAGCAATAGGGCGAGCTCCATTTCCGCCATTGATTCAAGCCTGTGATCATAGTCTTCAAACATCAAGGTGCCCGTTACTTTATTCGGGACAATGACACACTTCATTCCTGCACGTTTCGCAGCAATCGAACCATTGACAGAATCCTCAAACGCGAGACATTCCGCTGGCGATACCCCGAGGTTCTTTGCCGCCAATAAATAGAGCTCAGGATTCGGCTTCACCTCTTCCACATCATCAGCCGTTTGAATAACTTCAAAATCATCAAACAGGCCGATTTGCTTCAAATGGCCGGACACCCATTTATAATCAGAGCTGGAAGCAAGGCCTATTTTTAAGCCTAAATCCTTTGCCGCATTCAAATACGCTTCGACACCAGGTCTCGCTTTTTCTGTTTCCATGCGTTTGGCGAACCGCTCTCTTCTCAATTGTGTGAGCTCTTCATGGTTCAGCTTTTTCCCGATCTGCTCTTCTAAATATTCAAAAGGCCGGAAACCCGCAGCAGTTCCGATGACCTTTCCCCAGACAGATAGCGGCAGCACTGAGCCGTGCTCTTCAAATATTTCCTGAAGAACCTCATATTCGTGTGTTTCTGTATCTAGAATAAGCCCGTCAAAATCAAAAATTAACGCTTTAATCACTGGGTACAACTCCTTTAATACGAATTGAGACATATGTATACACTCAACTATACCCCGAAACAAGTCTGCTTTCAAAAAGTAAGGTTTTATGTGAAGAAAGAGCCTGCACACTGCAAGCTCTTTCTTATTAATGAATGTTTTGGTGAGAAATGTTTGTCAGCGCTGATCCCGCAGACTCGTTCGACATCTGATTGACTGCCAGGTCTCCAAGCGCAACGATCCCGACTAGATTGTTTTGATCTACAATAGGAAGGCGGCGGATTTGGTGCTGGGCCATCAGCTGCGACGCGTCTTCCAGACTCATATTAGGGTTTCCTGATACGAGTTCTGTTGACATCACTTCTGAAACGGGTGTCTGGCCATCACGGCCCTGAGCTGTAGTTCTTAATGTAATGTCACGGTCAGTCAGCATTCCTTTTAAAACACCTTGCTCTACAACGGGGATCGCCCCGACGTTATGCTGTTTCATTAGAGAAGCCGCTTCCTGAATCGTTTGATTCGGAGAAACGGTTGCCACCTGCGTTGTCATTGTATCTTTAACTGAACTCATTGTCAGCACCCCTTTCAATCATTAGTATGTTCAGACACGAGCCGTTTAAAAAGGGAGTTAGAGGAAAGGTTTTATGATATGATTTCTCTGATACAAAAAGAGCTTTTCTAAAAATAGAAAAGCCCTTGCCGCATGATTATATCAGCCTTCTTTGACCGAAAAAGGCTTTGTTAGTCTTCTTTTGAAAGTCAGAAAAAGCAAACGGAAAATAAATCCCAAAATCATTCAGCATCTTGCTGTTTTTTTCAAAAATCGCCTGATCACTCAAATCAGAGTGCGGCGAAGGCTTGGTCAGGATAATATGTATCATTTGCAGACAAGCCATAATTTGAAATGCTTCTTTTAATGTTCCTTGGTAATAATGGTTATTTAAAGACAGAACGCCTTTCTTTTTAAAGCGCTGAATGTCCAGTTCGGAGAAATAAAGAGGAAATACATCATGGATCAGCTCCATAGACAGCTCCTTGATAAAGCTCTCCTGTTCTGCAGTTGCTGCGTTCACAATTCTCACGTCAATCACCTTTCTTGCCATCGAATATCCTAAGTCTTACTCAAGAATAGCACAGAAAAAAACGCGAAAGCTAAGGTAAGTGTTTCCTATGAGAAACAGCAGCCTTCCGCTTCGAAAAGGAGCCATTTAACATGAACCAAAAAGGCAGAGGGCTTGAGATCCTCATCAATGAAAAACAGGACGGCCAATGGCTGTTTTCCGTACTCAAAACAGCGCTCAAAGCTTCTAAACCAGTGATACAAGACTGGATGTCCCATCAACAGATAAAGGTCAATCACGAATCCGTCTTAAACAATATGATTGTAAAAAAGGGAGACCGCGTGTTCATTGATCTTCAGGAAAGTGAAGCATCTTCGGTCATTCCGGAGTATGGCGAGCTTGATATTTTATTTGAGGACAATCATATGCTCATCATCAATAAACCCGCTGGCATCGCGACGCATCCGAATGAGGATGGGCAAACCGGCACACTGGCTAATTTGATCGCGTATCATTATCAGATAAATGGCGAAACATGTAAGGTGCGCCACGTCCATCGTCTTGATCAGGATACATCTGGCGCTATCGTTTTTGCCAAGCATCGTTTGGCACACGCCATCTTAGACCAGCAGTTAGAGAAAAAGACGCTGAAGCGTACGTATACCGCCATCGCTGAAGGTAAGCTACGGACGAAAAAAGGGACAATTAATTCACCGATCGGCAGAGACCGCTCACACCCGACAAGACGCCGGGTTTCACCAGGCGGGCAAACAGCCGTCACTCATTTCAAGGTAATGGCCAGCAATGCGAAAGAACGGCTGTCGCTCGTTGAATTAGAGCTGGAAACAGGCAGAACACACCAAATCCGTGTTCATCTGGCGAGCCTCGGCCATCCGTTGACAGGAGACTCGCTTTACGGAGGCGGGAGCAAGCTGCTAAACAGGCAGGCACTGCACGCCAATAAAGTACAAGCGGTTCACCCGATAACAGACGAGCTCATAGTTGCTGAAGCCCCTTTCCCTGCTGATATGAAAAACCTTTGCCGCACATATTTTTCATGAAGAAAAGCCGCAGGCACCGCCACGGCTTTTTAAGTCACTCGTTTTCCATATATAATATAGCGCTTCGGGGCATTTCCGACGTATGAAAACGGATAGCAGGTCGTCAGAATCAGCTCTTCCTTTTCATGCTGGAGCGTGATAATAGATGTGTCATCCTTATCGACAATTTTTGTTTTTACAATTTCATATGTGAATTCTCCATATGACAGGAGAATGCGGAGCCGATCCCCCTTTTCCAGCTCTCCCGTCCGGCGAAACACGGTATCCCGATGCCCTGACAGCACAATTTGTCCGTTTTCATCAGGATAATAGCTGTCCTTGTAATGCCCGACACCTTTTTCTAAATCATTAGCATCGGTGCCCTCCACGATCGGAAGCTCTGCATTGATTTTCGGTATTTCTAAAATGCCGCTCGCTTGTCCGGTCTCAGGCTTAAATGATGCTTTGTTCTTTGCTTGATCTGTGCTATTTTTCGTCCCCAAAGGTTCCTGCGGCTTTTCAGCCGCAAGTTTTGCTTCTTTTAGTGTCTGTTCCGTTTTCATATTCGTATCGATCAATTTAAAGCCTCCATAGCCTGCGATCACTAGGCCGGCAGCAATGATGAATAGTGGAATAACTTTTTTCACGTTCTGGAGGCGCTCCTTTTTCTTCTGACATATAGATAAGTTCCTGACAATGTCACCGCCGCACCGATTACCATAAAGTTATAGTAGCCCGCTGACGTATCCGGAAGCTGATGATCAGACCCGCTTTCTGCAGTCTCGGTTTGTAACGGCAATGTGCTGATGCTATTAGCAGTATCAGCGGTTTTTGTGTTGTTGATTGGTATTTCATTGAATCTCGAAATGGCTGAAGGCGGCAGCTGATGAACCGGTGCTGTTCCCGGAGTTTCTTTTATATCAGGCAAATCTTCACCTGGCCTTGGATCCTCTTTAATCGGATCCTCCGTCACCGGATCATCTCCGGGCTTTTCCGTAATCGGGTCTTCTGTTACAGGGTCTTCAATATCACTGGCTTCAGCAAGCTTAATTCTTCCCTCTTTTGTATACGCAATTGGCTCATCAAAACTTTTCACGTACTCAACTGTGGCTTCCAAATCCTCAGGCCCTGTCACCGGATTTTTTCCCAGCAGTCCGATTGGCTGATATTTGGCTCCTGTCGCCGTCGCCATAAAGTTGTTGACGGTCAATGTATATGTGGCATCGGGCTGGATCTCGGTGCCATCTGCCATTTTCAAATCAACTGCTTTTCCGGTTTCTTTATCCCACGTATACGTAAACCCGCTGATGCTGTAGTCAGGCCCAAAAACAGGCGAGATTTGAGCATTGATAATCTCTCTTAAATCTTTTCCTTTAATCTCAAGCTTCGTTAACACATTTCCAAACGGCTGAATATTGTAAAGATCTCCCCACGTAATCGGGCCCTTCTTCAGCGCTTCACGGATGCCGCCGCCATTCATAAGGGCAAAATCCGTTTTCATGGCAGCTCTCATACCATCCGCAATCAGGTTTCCAAGAGGCGTATCGCCATCATTTGAATACCCCCCTTCCATATCAACAGCGGCTTCGCCGACTACCTCGCTGATAATCGGTTCCGCAATTGTTTCGTATTTCTTTAAAATGGCTGACGCGCTGACATCCGGTTCGATTTTACTTTGATCAACATATACGATTTCCGCGGACTTTTTGACAATGTCTTTTGTCGTTTTATCGATCTCTACATCAACGACACCTATCGCTTTTCCATATTCAAACGCTTGAACAATCAGTTTTCCATTCACTTCACCGTTAACAACCTGATGATTATGCGCGGCAAAAATCACGTCAATTTCAGAATCTGTTTTGTTTGCAAGATCAGCAGACTCACCGGTAATGGCGTTGGTGTTTTGTTCAGCTGACATATGTGCGAGAACCGCGATGGCCTTCACGCCTTTTTTCTTGAGCTCATTGGCCGCCTCATTCACCGCTGTCACTTCATCTGTAAACTCGATATTCTTTATCCCTTCAGGCATAACCATGCCAGCTGCCGACTGTGTGACAACTCCGATAAAAGCAACGGGTACGCCCTCCACATTTATGATGTCATAAGCCGGCAAAAAGGGCTCTCCAGTTGATTTCATTTTACAATTGGCACATACAAGGGGAAAGTTCTGTCCATCATATCCGTTTGTGCCTTTCGGATGATCACCGCCATTTAAGATCCTCAGAAGTTCATCCGTGCCTTCATCAAATTCGTGGTTTCCCACGGTTCCGACATCAAATCCGATGTCCTCCATCAGTTCTACAGTCGGTTCATCCTGAAGAAGAGAGGAAACTGGAGAGCTTCCGCCGATCATATCTCCCGCGTGCACAATCAGCGAGTTTTTCTTTTCAGCCTTTTTTTCTTTTAAATATGCGGCGGCATAATCCATGCGTCCAAACGTGCCGTCTGCAATTCCATTTCCATCAAGATCAAGCTCATATTGCTGATCGATTTTGCCATGCAAATCATTCATGCTGAGAATTCTAAGCGGCACATGTTCTTGAGGTGCCGTTTGCGTTTTTTTATATCCCGCGCTCTCCGCTTCACTTGCTGAGGCGAAGAAAATTCTGTTTTCCACAGCTATCTTCTTCCAGTCAGCTGGCTGCACATATGTTTTATTCGACGAATCCCCTACATATCTTGTCAAGCCTTTCCCTTGCTCTCTGGCTCTGAATTCAAACGGCATTTCCATGAGGGGATCGTTTTCATTCCAAATTCCTTTTTGATCTTTTTTTGCAGCGGCTACTGCGGCCTGAAATTGCTGATAATCCTCTTCATTGTCAACCGGCCAAATAAAATACGTCGGAGCATAGCCGTTTTTTACAAGCTCTAAGTTCACGTTTGAACCTGATTCGGTTAAGACTTGTCCGAGCAATCTGCCATAACTGTCCTTGGCTTCACTCCCGACCTTGACAGTAATTTTATCACCCGGGGACAGAACCGTTTTTAGATAGTCAGATGCTTTTTTGCCAAATCTTAATTGATTTTCATCTGCGTCATTTTTTGGTGTGTGATATGTTTCGGGTGTATCTACATTTACAAACCGGATTTTTGTCGTTCCAAGCACCGGAGATTTAAGATGAATGGTATCGCCGTCAACTACTCGGTCAACAATCCCTTCATATTCTCCCTCCGCAGACGGAGGTGCGGGCTGCTCTTCAAGCAGCTTCAGGTCAGCCGATTTTCGCGGAAGCAGCTGAAAGGTTTGGTATCTGCTTAACACACCGGTAAAGTCATACCATTTGCCCTCATCAAGCTCGTCTATCACCCCTGTTTCATTCATAACCCGGAGCGTCATTGCATGATGGTCGTCATCAATCATTGTTACATTGTAACCGCCGCCGGCAGGAGAACTTGGAATTGAGGAAACAAAAGCGGTTAGTTTCACAAGGCGTCCTTCATACTGATCACCTAGGCTGCCGTTAATAAGTTCATTGATTGTTAAGTGTTTGGGGGCGGGGAGGGATTGGTTTGACTGGTTGATTTTGATGCCTGATGAGCTTGGAACGATTTCTTTCAGCCCCTGGTAAGACGTGATTTTCCCTGTCACCGTGACATCCATACCCTCTTTTAATTCGGGAAATTGTTCAGGGGATGGCGAATAAATGTTAATGCCTCCGGTTTCATCTTGCAAAAAGGTCGACAGCTTCCCGCCTCCGATTGCGTTTTGATCAGCTGTAATGATCCCTTTTATCGTTACTTCTTCATTCAGCCTTCCCCGTGCTTCATTTATGGTCACTTGCTGTTCAGCCGGCGGAGTTTTCGTGTCATCGGTTACGTTCATCGACTGAACGTTTTTAAGTCCTGTCGTGTTAAAGTAATTATCAAGTTTTCCTTGAACCGTTATCTTTTTCCCAAGAAGAAGCGGATTGGTTTGCAGCCCAAATTGGCTTCTGAAGGCGGAGGGGATTTGCACAGGAAGGATGTGATCAGGCGATGTCTCGTTTTTACGGTCTGCCAGCGCGACATTATAATCATTTGAAAAAGGGCTTGTCAGCTTATAATGCTGCGGGGAAACAGCCTGGCCGACTGCATATCCTTCGACAAGCGCCTGTCCTTCTTTTTGCTGTATTGCCTTCTCAATCGATATAGGCTGTTGCGGTTCAGCTGCCTTTACAGCTTCGAACGTGTACATTACATTTAAGAACATTAATGCTGTGATCAACACAATATGCAGAATACGCCTCATCATATTTCCTCCCTTATACACATAATGACAACGATTTTGTCTGCTTATCATTTCGACAGACAGCATATAATTCCTTTCAGGCTTCTGCAAAATACACGGCAGACTGACACAAAATACAGCTGATCTGAAAAAAAACGAGGAATTCGGTTTGGATCAGTTCAATCAGCAGCAGCAATCCCAAATGAACAAAGGTATTCCTGGCAAACCGCATAAAAACCACGGCGGACATGAAATGTTTGATATGCATGAGGTGCTTTCCGGAACACTTACTGTGCTTGATCAGTTTATGATGCTGAGACAATTCTGTAAGGATCAAGAATTACTAAACATCCTTGATCGTGCAGAATGCTTCAAAACAGGAAGCGAACCTTCACAAAAAACAGCAACTTATATGATGAAGGAAGACAACCAGACTGTTTACGGCATGCAGCCGTCACAGCCTAAAAAACCTGTTCAATCCATGAATGATATTGATGACAGCATCATCAGCCGACAAATGCTTTGCGCGATTAAAGCACAAGCTTCTATGCTGACGATGGCTTCTCTGGAAATGACAAATCCGGCCGTAAGACGCGTACTGTCTGCGCAAATTCAGGAGTATGTTGAAATGGCATTTGAAATTTTCCTATACCAAAACAAACACGGCTATTACCAGGTTCCTCAGCTTGATGCGCAGGATATGGAACAGCTGCGAAATTCATTCGCCCCTGCCCAAGGACAAATGCCTCCGACACAAGTCGGAATGGCGGAATGGGTCAGCAAGGACTTCACTAATAACAAAGGCATTGGATAGATACTATCCAATGCCGCACTGTTTTTTTCAAATTTTTTCTTAAAATCTTTTTCAAATTGATCAAGACATTCCTTTGTTGCTGATTTAAACCCTTTTTCAAAGTCCCCTTTTTTTGCCGTTTCCTTAATCATTTCTGAAATAATATCTTTCCCGTATTTGTCCGTCAGCTCATCGATCATATAAAAGCTTTGCAAATAGACATCAGTGTCATATTCGGCTCTAGCTTCCTGCCAGTCTCGATCAGTCTGCAAACGGTCAAAGGGCACGACAGAAAACGTGATCGGATCTATGAGCAATTCATAGTTCGCAATCCACTCGCTTAACCCTTCATGAAACCATAACGGAAACTCATCGGGATCCGTCTCAAGCTCCTTCAATTTCTGGTGAAACGCATGGTGCGAGTATTCATGAATCAACAATCTCTGGTACAAATAAACCGCTACCTCGTCCCCTTCTAACAGTTTCTTTTTCTCTTCAGGCAACAATCCGATCAGCTGCTCCCGTTCAGAATAAAAACCAACTACATCCAATAAACCGGAGTAAGCCTCCATCTGTTTTTCATTAGGAAAAAAAATAATGTCAATAGGCTTTTGATTCGAATATCCAATCATAATCTGATTAATACTGACTGCATATTCAAGCGTTTCTTTCGTCAATGGCAGTAAGGACTTTTCCTTAGAAGTGTAATAAATATCGGCCTGTTTGAATGACTCTTTCTTCATGTGCTTCGTCACTTGTTCTTTTGTTATTCCAGATGCCTGACCTGGAAAAGACAGGATATACATCGCGCTTGATACGATGGCTGAGCTTACAGCCAGCATCACAAGGACTCCGCACAGGAATAGAGCGGATGCCGCACGCTTTCCTATGCCATCCCGCAAACGTCTCCCTCCCTGAGCCGGTCCGTCTTGTACCTTTTTATTTTTACTCTATGCAGCCTGAGTTCGCAGTGTGTCATTAACGCAAAGAAAAAGCCGCACAAATTGTGCGGCTTTTTTCATTTATTCAGGGTTAGGGAATACGCGCTGTACAGTTTGTATAAATTCATCAAATAATCCGGCGATTGGGTCACCCTTTTGAATACGCTTTCCATATTCTTGCATACGCTCTACAAAATCAGGGTTAGCTGAAACGTAAACATTATCAATGTTTTTGTCAGTAGATCTTACCTTTTTGGCTATTTTTTTCTTCAAATTGTCTTCTACTGCACCTTTATTTCCATTAGTTAAAACGACTGCAACGTAAGCTTGATTTCCAGCAACAATGACATCGGCATGTTTTACTTCTTTTAGGTCTGTTACTTTATCAGCTGCTTCATCAGCAACCTCGAGTTTCCGGTCGTTGTTATTATCGTCATTTACACGATTGTTATTGTTATTGACATTATCAGTAACATTGTTGTCAACATTATCCCGGTTGTTTACATTGCGCATATCGTCATTGGCCGGATTTCGATAGTTTACATTTCTTACATCATTATTATCACGTCTGCCCTCACCTTGGTCGGCCACACCGCAGCCAGTCATAAGCAAAGGGATAAGAAGCACAGACGCAAGAACTTGTTTTTTTCCAAGCATGTGAATTCCTCCTTTATCACTTTACGTATAGGTTTTTCTAACTGGCTTTAATTATGCATGCAAATCTGGAGGAAATGCTTTCCCGGGAAATATAACGGTTAATTTGTCTAATGAGGGGGAAAATATGAATACATTGCAAAGGAGGGATCATGTTGTTCAACCAGCGAAGAGGAATCAGCCCCACAGCATTGATCATAGGATCAACTATGCTTATTGCTGCATTATCACCTCAGATCCGCCACAGAATCAGCGGGTTTATCACAGGACAAATGAACAGACGAAATTCAGAAAATAACACGTTTGATGCTTCTAATGTAGGAAACATAGTCAAACAAGCATTTAGCGGCGGCAGCGGTGATAACCAGGACCGTTCGCAGAATCAAAGCCAGCGGCAAAATGGCCGTCAGCACCAGCACGCAGGACAGCAGCAACCACAGCATCAGCATACACAGTCTCAAACTAGGCAAACTGAGACTGCCGCGAAAAAAAGACAGCCGCATTATGCTGAACCCATTCATTTTGAACAAAGCGCAATGAATGTCATGGACGACAACACGATGATGGAAATGCTGGAGGACTTAGAACCCGGCCGTTAAAAAAACGTGTAATCCTGTTGGATCTGCGTAATGATCCAAATAGTTAATTATGTTGGTTTTTCAGGCGTTTTTTGCTTTTAATTTTCTTGTTTTTTATATTTTTTCGTCTGTTTTGGAGTACAATTGGTGAGCATAAAAAAAGCCTTCTTTCGTTCAATGTTGAACGATTGAAGGGCTTTTTCATTTATGCTGCCACTCTATCCGAAGCAATCTTTATTAATTCATTATTAGTTCCCACATCAAAAGTTGAAAAGGACAGAACACTAGTTAACACCGCTACTGCCAATATGACCCGACTGAGTTTCATTAATAATCTCTCCTTTTTTAATTTTGTTTCTTGCTTCAACACTCATCATATAATATTCACTTGAGCGTTGAAAATCCTGTTTCCGATGAAAAAATTGGGCCACTTCAACAGCATAGTTCTCTAAATCTGCATACATTTTCATTGAATCAAAATATGCAAAAGCCTCACTAATCAATTCATATTCACCATTTGAAAAATAAAGTCCTTCTAATATTTTAAATTTAGCATTATATTCAGCATCATTTGTTTTATTTACAAACTCATGTCCTTTTTGAAAATAGTCACCAGCTGATTCTTTGTCACCTTGCTTGATCTTTACATGTGTTAAAATAAAAAGAGTTTTCGCAACAAAACTGTGATCGCTAACCTCTAACAAATCTAACGCCTTTTTTAGATGACTTGATGCACTTTTGTAGTCTTTTAACTCATCAAAGCAAATACCTATGTTGATGTGTGCCATCCCAATTAAATAATCAATTTTAATTTCTTCAGCTATTTTTAACGCTTCCATAAATGTATCCAATGCCTTTTCATATTCTAGGGAGTCAATAAAGTTTCCACCTAATACAAATTGACATCTTAATCTCTGTATAAAGTAATCATCATACCTTTGATATATTTCAAGAGCTCTATAGGCATAGTTAAGCGAAAAGTATGTTTGCTTCATATAGTAATAAACATATGATACTTTAAAAAAGAATTCTGCTTTTTCAATCTCATCATCTACTTCACTTAATTTAGCTTCTGCTTTTCTATATGAAGTTATTGCCGCAGTTAGTTTTTTTCTTCTGAATTCATACATCCCCATAAAGAAATGAAAATAATATTCCAACATTCCAGTAACATTGCCCTGGTCCTCCAACTTTTTCATAGCCAGATATGAACTTTTCAATTCTTCTGTCTTTTCTGAATTCATGTAATTGACCAATAACTCGTGGCGGAATTCAAGTAATTGATAATATAGTAAAGCATCTTTACTTTCTTCCATTTTTTTTAGATCTTCTTCAACTTCTTTTTTTATTTGTTTAGCTTTCTCAAGAGCATCATTTTTTATATGGGTGTACCATTCGTTTAATTTTTTTGTAACTACATCATATGGAATTTTATCTTTATCTAAAACACCTCGCAAGAAAATTCCCCCATCCTTACAATTGTGCGAATATTTACATTAATTGTATTATGTCAGAACACCCTTTATTTTACAAAGATGAATTGTAAAAAGGTACAATATATCTACACCTTTGCGGTTTTTTTGCGGTATGAGCAAATCTTTAGTGGCTTGACAAGCATGCTTTTAATATATAAAAAAAAGCAGACTTTTACGTCTACTTCTTAAACAGTTCATTTTATTCTTTAGTTGAGTAAGCGTGAATAAGCCTAAAAGATTTGAATAATACCTAAACCAGAAATAAAATTAGGGTTAACCTTTTAAATCTTCATCTTCTTTCAACTTCAATAACTCATGATGCTCTAATTCATAAGTGTTTTCTAGAATGCTCTCTACAATAATGATTATTTTTTTTGAAACTAATTTATCAGGTTCAACAACTTCATGAATCGCTTCATTTCCGATGCCCCTTATTTTTTGTAAAATAAGCGCTTGATTAAACAATATATAACCATTGTCATAAAGACCAAAAAACTTCCCCTCTAAACTCTCTCTTTTTTTGGGATTGGTCTCTCCATTTTTTTTAATAATTTGTTTATCCTTATCATAAACATACCCTTTTTTTATACCTAGATCGTTGCATATACCTTCTAATAAAATCCTTAAACCTGAAGCACACAATATATTAAGATTTTCATTATAAGCTTGAATAATTTGCTTATACAAATTATAAAGAGCTGACGGTACATAACTAAACGCTTTTACTTTTAGCCAATATCGGTTCTTGAATGCTTGTTCTATCCTATACTCTTCTGTATCCTCAAATCGTTTTTCTGGATAAACTTTAAAGACATCGTGCCACTCCCTTTCTCCTCTCACATATTCCCAAGTATCCTCATCCCCATATTGATTAACAAAAGAAATATTTTGACAACCTGCACACTCTACAATATGAAATGATTCCTGCCACTGAAATTCTGGTTCAATTTCTTGAAATGAACCTCTTCTATGACTCTTTATTATTAAATGTTTAGTATTATTTTTACATTTGGAACAGTAAACATTTTCCTCTAGTGTTGTTTGCTCAAATTCTTTTTTCATTTTATCCCCCCTTCCTATAAATTATAACTGTTTTGCATTCGCTAGCTAACAATAACCAACTTTCATAAACAGAAAAAAAGAGGAGCAAACACATGGTTTACTCCTCTAACTTAGTTTCTTCACCTTTTGCTTCTTCATAATCCGGTATCTTCTTTGACAACCCCAGCCTATCATTTTCTCCATTACCCGGCATATGGTCAAGTTCCTTATAAGAATCGCCGATCTTTTCATAATATGAGTAAGGGGCTATCTCTCTATTTGGATTATCTGTATAAAAGCCAAGCTGGATATATTTCCCACCATCAAAAACTCGAACTATTGCATTTTCTCTTTCCATTCCATCTGTATCAAAACCATATTCTTTATCTTTCTTTTTCTCCAAACCTATAACTTTATCAATCGCATCATCATATTTGTTTCCGCCACATGCAGTTAAAATTATCATCATTATTAAACTAAGGAAAATAAAAAGGTTTTTCAAAATAAACATTACCTCCTTTTTCAATATTTAGTATAAACAAACAATTCGATCTTTTCCACCTTTTATCCATTTCCCTTGACCTGCACATTATCAACTAACCAACCATCTTTCTCTTTTTTCATAGTTGTTTGTACAATTAACACTTGATTCGTAGTGACTGAATTTGCAGTTGTGGCGACTTCAACAATGTTTAAGAATAATTCATGAGATTCATCTAACGGCTTTGAATAACTCTCTAGTGAAAGTAACTCACTTTGCACACTGACTGTGTGCTTTTGATCAGAACGAGAAGGGAATGCATAATCAAACCCTTTTCCAGTTGTGTGCTTCTTAACTGTCTCATATCGCTTATCTATATCCGAGTAATTAAAAAACGCTTCAAAAAATGCCTTGTTTTCTGAAGCGCTGCTTGTTGATTCTATATGGTTCAATTCCTTAATTTTTTCTGTTAAAACTTCATTTTTATCCTTTAACTTTTCAATCTTATACGTTTGCTGTCCATTCGTAAAAAATCCGGTCAGCAATATCAATAATAAACAAGCTGAAGCCCATGCAATATGTGTTTTCATGTTTTCACTCCTAGTTATTTAATGCGTCCAAAAGATACAAGGTGCTCTCTCCAGTAACCTGATTTCAGATCAGAATATTCAATTCCACTGTCATTTGAATTAAACATTCTGCCATCGCCTACATAGATACCGACGTGAGTAATGGCTTTTCCTTCGTATGTGCCGCCAAAGAACACTAAGTCACCCGCAGTCGCTTCTTTTTCACTTATTTTCTTTGTTGCTCCATGTTGTTCTTGTGCTGTTCTTGGAAGAGTGATTCCAGCTTTCGCAAAAGACCATTGAACAAGGCCCGAACAATCGAATCCAGTTTTCGGATTTGAACCGCCCCAGGCATACGGTTGCCCTTCATACTTTAAAGCTTCTTTCATGACCGTTTCATAGAAATCCATAGAACCGTTCACAGGCTTTACATTTTTATCAGAGCCTTTCACATACCTCATGACATGGTCAACATAACTTGGGTCACCGTAGCTTTTCCAGCCCATTTTAAAGGCTTGCAGCCGGCTAAAATCGAGTGCTAATTTCTTAGTGTATTTCCCGCCATTCTTTTTCACATAGTCTATAAATCCAGAACCGAAGTTGTATGCCTGTAAGGTTAAACGAACATCACCGCCAGCCTGTTTAAAAACCTTCTTAAAATGTTTAATGCCAACTTCAATCGAACGTTCTGGGTCAGTTATGGAGTTTGGAGGTAAACCGATACTCTCGGAACTTTGCATAATATCTAAAGAACGCCCACCACTTTCCTGCATGGTGAGCGCCATTATAATATTCACTTGGTCAAAAACGCCTTCCTGACGGGCGTATTTCTCAAATACAGCCCTAAATCGTTCGACCTCCGGTGCAATGCCAACTGTTTCATATTCGCCATCCCCGCCGCCTATGAAATCGTCTCCCACGTGATTTTCTCTTGAAATGGTCATAATCACTGCGATACATAAAACAAAAAAGAAGATAAAAGGAGCCGAGAACACCACAGGAAGAACTACCTTTTTACTTATCATTTTGTCCTTTCATCCCTTCTCAGTCGATCTTCTACTTTTGATGAAGAGCGTCTTGCAATTTCATTTAACGAGACTTGCTCAAATGTATTAACGCTTTGTTCAGTCCGTTTAACACTAGGTGCTGAAGGCTGTTTTTCTCTTGATACAGTCTTACTTTCAGCAGGGGCAACAGTCTGTTTTTCCTCAACACGAATACCATCTGAATGAACTTTTGCGGGTTCAGATGGTCTGATTTTACGTGCGTTATTGGCAATAGGTTGATTTTCTACTTTTGTAGATTGAGAGCTTTCAAAACCGAGCTCCGGGTCAGGGTGATTCGTCATAACTTTTTGGTCTGATCTTTTGATCTCTGCTGATCTCTCTTGTGCTACAGGCTCACTCTTTGAAACAGAATCATCTTTCTGCACTTCAAAATCTTGTTGCTGATCTGTTTCAGGATTTTGCTTTTGTTCTTCATAAACATACTCTTTCTGATCAGTGCGTTCTGTATCTTTATCATTCTCTTGTAAGACAGGCGCTCGATTAGAAGCAATTTCTTCTTCATGTTGTAATGATGCAACGTCAGTTTGTTGCTGGTTATTGGGCTGTTTAAGAAGCTGTTCCACATATTCTTTTTGATCTGTTCGTGCTGATTCATCTTTTTTATCCTGCAAGATAGGTGCTCGTTTGGATAAATCCTCATTTCCTTCATTCAAAGCATCTTTCAGCATAGGAGAGTTTATCCCGTCTTTTCTCAATCTGTCTAAATGGGATTGCTGTTTATTTTCTTTTGCATTTGCAAAGACTTCTTTTTGTTTTTGCTTTTCTTGTTCTTTCGATAGAGTTTGAGGATTTCGTTTTAAGCTTCGACTGTTATGACTAGCTATTCCGTTTGCTGTTTCTTTTTGCGGGGTTCTTGAAATGGCATGAGTATTATCATAGCTCATAGCAGCCCCACTCGGAGAATTACCGCCGGCACTTGGAGCACCAGTTACGCCATCAGCATTCGAACCGTCTTTTCTTCCCCCAAAATGCTTTGTAAAGTCAGTAAATACGCCGCCTCCGTTACCCCATACTCCACCTATTTTCTTTGCTTGTTCCCAAGCAGGCTGAACAATGTTTTGTCTCATGTTTTCCATCATATTATTATCAACTGAAACTACTTTTCCAGCAGTCACAAACTTGATAATAGCATCCCTCTTGTGAAAACCAATCCACAAAATTGAGGCAAGGACAGCAACATTCAAAAGATACATTCCGAAACCGTTTGGAGGTATTAACTTGTCAACGATAAAACATGTCACGTACACAAACAGAACAATAATACCTAACATTGCTTTCAGTAGATAAACACTCCCCAAACGTCCAAGAGTGACAAATCCAGAGTAAGCTAATTGGGGAACATACGCTAATATGAAAGCGAATGGTACGAAAAAGACAATGACTAAAGCAACAACTTGAAGCAAGAAATTAAAAAACGCTAGTGCCAAAAATGGGATTCCAATAACAATAGAAGCGACCACAGCAATAAAAGATTCTCCAAGCTGATTAAACACATTTCCAGAAGTCATAGATTCATTTTTATATTCATCAATTTCAGTTTCTTTTATATAATCTTTTTTATCTTTTTCTCCATCCTCTGAAAGCTTATAAGAAAGCAGTTTATCTATACGATTAAGTCCGCCTTTATCTGTATCTTTCTCATTGATTTTCTTTTCGCTTGTTTCATCAAAATTCACAATTAAAAAAGGCTTCATCAAAGCAATGTCAAAGTAAAGATTACGCATAACCGCAACTGTGCCTTCCATTTCTTTTCCTTTTTCAATCCCAGAACTGTCTGCAAAATTGCCTTCATCACGCACAATACCAACCAATCCATTTCCCGCAGTTAAAAGCTTTCCTTGCGCTTCTACAGACAAGGCATTCAACGCTTTCATGTAATAACCAGCGTTTGACATCCAAAGCCCGCCGATCACCATGACACAAATAAATAGAATACTCCGTCGCATTGCTTCTTTTATGCTACCTCTTACACAGAACAGGTAGACAACATAGGCACATGTGAAAATAAATAAAGCTTCACCGAAATTCTTTTTCAGTGTTTTATAAACTGTTTTAGAGACATTTGTAATAGAATTTGCAAACTCGTCAATTGGTTGCAAGTTATACAAAATATCCATTCCCGCATCAACCACACGGACAATGTTTCCTGCAAAAGAAAAAGTGACGTTTGTCAGTCCAACAAACGCCCCCTTGATTAAATCGTCAGATGCTTCATTATTCGCTTGATAACGTGAGATAGGAAACCTTTTCACCTTCAATTCCACGCCGCCAGCTTTTTCGACTTTTGGCTGTGTCGTTGTATCTCCATCAGCCGAAATAACAGTGACAGCTGAAGCAACAGTTAGAAACAACAACACGATAGCCGACACAATTAGAATTCTTTTTTTCTTCATCACAACCACCTCCTAATCTAACCGAGTTAATAAATAAAATTGGTATTTGGCTTTCTCTAAGTCTCTTTGCGTTAGCAGCACGTTTTCGGGATATCGTTCATACAGAGAGAAACAGATTGCTTTTTGATATTTCATATGCCTAAAAGTCTTTCGGTTTTGTTCAATCTTGATGCCTAATAATTTTTGCAGAAACAGTGCCGTTGATTTATGCCCGATAAAACTTTTGTATCGCCCGTCATAATGATTCAGCCATTGTTTCACTTCGTCCAATGTGATTTTTTCAGCTTTATAAAAGCCTGGACTCGTGACAACAAGAGAGTTTAAGAAAGCTATTTCCATGTACGATTCAACCCCTTTTACAAATATTTTTCTTCCGCATATGCAACAGCTTTTTTCTCGACTGTTTTTAAAGCGCCTTGCCATTCTTCGAATAGGCATTCAATTGAAATTTTGGAGGTACGGCCATAGTAATCTTTAAATAAGCATTGACCTTGAAACATGGATTCCATCATTTTTTTGTTTTCTTTTGTGACCTCCATGTTCATCCATTTCAACACTTCTTCACGCTCATTCGGCTCATCAAAGGCAAAGGCAACACCGAAGTTTCCAGAATCCTCTTCTTTTAAAGCGTCTTTTGTGGATTGGGAAATGAAGTATTCCGCATTGTTGTATGAGCGACCAATCCGGCGCATTTGTCTTTCTACTTTTTTTCCTTGTTGTGACGTGGTAAATATCCAAGCTTCATCTATAAATTCAACAGTCTGTTCATCTTGATTCATGCCGAATAGTTCGCAAAACTTACCGAGTGCAAACATGACGGCACTAGATTTTAATTGTGATATCGTGTAGTTTTCGAGTCGCTCAGCATGATCCGGCAAATCCATATTTTCAACTTCTAAAATGGTAATTCGCTTTTCTAGTGACAATGCAGGATTTGAACCATCATGAATACAAAGTTTCAAAATGGAATCTGACACGACCTCATTTAAATAGTCACCAGCTTTTTGTACAGCTTCTTCGGGATGGCTCTGCATCTTCCGAATAATATCAAGTGAGCCGACCTGTTCACCTTTTTGTTTCGCATCAATCACTTCTGACGTAGCACGAAGGAAAGCTGTGTTTATGTCGTCCTTCCCTTTAAAGTCATATACTTGTTCAAAAATGACTTGAACTAGCTCTTTTGCTTTCATAGGAGGGAGGAAGGAGATAGGGTCAAGCGCTCCCCAGTTGTGCGTGTTTTCATGATCTAGCGTGATATAGTTGTATTTCTCTAAATGTGCAATATATAAGGGAAAGTTCTCTCTAATGTACTCATCATTCAAGACTCTTTGAATCCACTTTCTCATTTCCTTTTTAGGGTCTATATACAGAGATTTGATGTTTAACATGCTGATATAGTTAAAGATCAATTTCGCTAGATATGACTTGCCGTTTCCTGTGTCTCCTGTGATTAAGCAGTGAGGAGAACGTGTCTTTGAACCTTTTAACTGCTAATTCGCTAAGAAAGGGTGGAATAAGACAAAATCACGGCTGGACATAATGGCACTTTCTAAGTCGGTGTGCTCTTGGAAACGATCAACCCAACCGAGAAAGAACCCGATTTTCGAACCAATATCAGAGTTAACAGCAAACAGACTTTCTGCCACACCGTCTTGCGTTGTTTTTTGAATCCAGTTCTTATCAGTTATGTCTAACTTTTCACCAGGAAGCATTTTATAAAAAAGGTTCAGTTGATCAGCCACCGGAAGCCGACAAGTAATGCCAGCGCCTTTTAAATGCCTTTTGACAATCGTTGCTTTTCCCACACACTCTTTTTTTGTCTTTCCATGAACGACTATCACCGACAGCCAGTTCATCACATGCACATCTTCTTTCTTTATTTCATCTTGTAAATGCCTTATCATTGTGGCACTTGTGACAGTGGAAACATCACTTCGATCGCCTGTGCTTTGTTGTTCTTTTTGTTCTTCTTTCAATTGCTGTCTTTTGAGGTTGAGGGCAGGCTTGGTAATGGACTTTGATTCCGTTTGAATTTTCATCTGAACTTCAACAGGGAAGGGAAGAGACTGCGCTTCATAAAACAAATCACTTTCCGACATATTGTGAAGAAATTCGTCAATCACGACAAAAGCTGAATAGCCTTCATCTTGGTCACTATGCAGATGTAAAACTGATGGGTCAGTGGGGTCTATGATCGTGTTTGTAATAGAGCGAACATCCTTTATCTCACTTTCTTCATTCGTTTGGTGCTTTAACCCACGTACAAAGTGATAACGGTTAATGTATGTCATTTCTGTTTCTGAAAGCCGTTCTCCGCGAACAGAAGCCATGATATTCGCTAGTGTTTCTTCGACTTCCTCATATTTTTCAAAAAAAGAGGTGGAAACATTTTGTTCCCACCCGAGCATTTTCACGACTGTATCAGTCGCTGTATTGAAAAAAGATAGTATATTGTCTTTAAGTTCGACACTAATATTTACAAGACTGCTTTTCAGTTTTACACCTAATATGAAGTCATACTTTGTCAGCCTTCCTAATCGCTGTTCTAACAGCCTTACCGTTTCTTCATTGTAGTAACGTGCCACATCCGTTGCATCTGCCGCAATATCTGTTTCTAAATCCTTAAATCGTTTTTCTAATTCATACTCACTTGGATACATCATCAAGTGAAAATCCTCATAAGATGTAATTTCTTCAAAAAGATGCTGCCACTTCTTTTTATACGATTCAACTTTTTCTTTATTTTGCATAGGAATCGAATTGCTTTTTATTCGGTAGTACGCCCACACGTCGCCCGTTCTTGTTAACAGCAAATTCTTGTATATTGCCTTCATAGGCGTTTTTAGTCTCATCCGAATAATCCACCACCTTCACAAGTTTTCGAAACTCAATTTGTTTTTCATTACTTAAATCAACCCTTCGGTCATTGCAAAACTTCTTTTGTGGAAGCTTGATGAAGAAGTAATACTTTGCAAAATCAATGAAGTATAAATAGATGTTTTTGCCTTCCGGCTTTATTTTCGTAACAAGCATTGTGAAAAAAATCGGTATTCCAAAAATCACGATGACGAAACTGTTATCAAAAGCGTGAGGAAAAATCATCCTCACGCCGTACCAAAATCCAAAGCAGAGACCAACAAAAATGAAATAGTTAATAGCCGGTATTAACTCAACTGCAAAGGGTAACGAATAATTTTCGGTTAATTGCTGAATCTTTTTCGGCTCTCTCATTGCCTTCCGGTAGTTGAACACCAGACGCCCCATTCAAATGCCCCCTTACAGTTTTTCCATTAGCGCATTGATCCAGCCGGAGAATTCTGGCCAGTGCTTAATAATCCATGTAACCGCACTACCAATACAGCAAACAAAGATAATACCGCCCATTTTTAATCTCATCAGATTCTTTGCAGCTATGAACATGACCACAATCGTAATGAATTGGATAACAACATCTGATGCCCAACCTTTTACCCCTCCAAGTGTTGGAAGGTCTGCGCCAAGAATAAAGAAATTCATGAAATCCATATTTAAACCTCCTATTGATGTTTAAGTTTGTTTACATAAAACTGACCGCTGTTTTCCGTAATCTCTAGACTGAATTTTTCATTTACCGGAATGTCATTTTCTTTTTCCTTAAATCGGACAGCACAAAAAACCTCGAAACCTTTTTTCGTCTCGAAGATTTTCACTGACTGCACTTCCCCAAATAACAAGTTTCCTTCCAATGCTTCCGGCTTTTTCATCATATAAACCATTTCTTCTTTCTTTTCAGAAGCGTATTTCTCAAAGAAATTTTGAAGAAATGATTCGATAGATTCTTTTTTCTCGCCTGCATATTCGTCTCTAGTTTCTTCTTTTCCCTTAAAAGCAATATCGCCTTTCAGATCATAAATCTGTGTAAAGTAAGGGACAGCAGATACCGCAAAGGAATCATCTTTATTTGTGACTGGAATATTCAGCAACATTTGTTTCTCAGATTTTTCGTTTGTTTTAACCTTTTCTTTCACCTTCTTTTTCTTCTTTCCGTCTTTAACTTCTTTTTCAACTTCCTTTTCTACAGGATATAGATTTTCATATGTGACCTTATATTGAAAAAGGCTGTTTTTATCACCTTCTTTCACGTTATATAAGCTGTAATCTTTTAACTCTCGATCACCTTTTAAGCCATCCACATTAAAACGATCTTCATCCTCAAAATGGTTATCTTCCTGTTTCACCATGTAGCTTTCAAGGCTCTGCATGCGTTTTTCAATAGATTCTTGATCGTTCTTCACATTCACATATTCATTGATGAACCCTGACAGAAAGTTTTCAGCAGCAGTCACCGAAATTTTTTGTTTATCTTCATTTGTTGGCTTATTCGCTTCGTCTTTCATGTCATTAAGTTGGGATCGAGTATTAATTGACAGAAGCACGGCAAGCAGACATATAAACAGCAAGCCCCCTACACAAGACCATAATGTGACGGCTATCAGCTTTGACCTGTCACGAGGAACTTTCTGTTTATCTTTTTCCGGTCTTTCAATTCGTTTCAGTTTTTGAAAAGCAGACCGAAAAAAGGACTCTTCTTTTTTATCCGAGCCAATTTCTTTATGGAGCAATTCGATTCACTCTCCTTTCATATATTTCTAAGCACTTTCCTCCTGGTTAACTTTCATGTTTCTTGTCATTTTCAAAATGGCTCTCGCCATTTTTTCATAGTTCGGTTCGTTTAACTCCGTCACGATCACTTCCACTGGCTTACCTTTAATTTCAACGACCTCAACACTCTGTTTCATGAAAGATCTCGCTTTCTTCAAACCTGTTTTGTTTTTTCAAGGAATAATAAAAAGGATGCTACATAATGTAACACCCTTTATATGCTTTGATTCTCCATATAGACTTTTGAATAGGGATATTCCACATTAATACAAAGCTACTGAATCTTTTGTCTCACACAAAAGATCCTTCTTTTAATAACCTCTGGTTAAAATTAAAAGGAGGTGATAATATAATCACCTCCTCAAACACTTATAGCTATAAATGTTTTGATCTTACACACAAATACTAAGATTTCAACTCGCTAAATATCTGCATTTGTAAATTTCATAATCAATGATTTACCTCTCTATTATCAATACTTTAGTTTTAAATATCATCTATCCACTAATTTTAAATTTACTCTAAATAATCTTATCAAAATATCTAAGCTATACTAAGTATTTTATCTAGTCATTATTAAAAACTATAGATTCTATTCTTTTTTCTTGCATATTTTATTCTTTGGTTTTATTTCTATCTCTAAATCTAAACCATCTAATATTTTAAGTAAGGTATCAATATTATAATTTTTAGCACTAGTTACTCTAACTATTTGAGGATGTTTTAAACCAATATTCTGAGCTAATTTACGTATAGACAACTCCTTCTTATCTAAACCTTCTTTTATTTTATGAGTAATCTTTAATTTGGGTATCGAGAGTTTGTTGTAATCCTCAGGAATATCCATGATGTCTGAAATACTACGGACCTCAATATTCTCGATATCTTTAGACATATTTATTATTTTCCCTCCTTTTCTTATTTCTATTTCAAATAAAGCTATCTAATAATTTCATAATGTGGGTATCAGACTTGCTGGAGAGAAGGATGATTTACCATCCTTCTCGTTTAGCAATTCTTTCTGCAGCATCTAAATCTCTTTTATTGAGTTTTTGGGTGGTTTTTCTAATCATATTTAACAAACCATACTTCGCAGGTCTTTCATTTCGAGAAATTTTTTTGAAGAAAATTCTCCATTCTGTTTTTGATCTGTCTTTAAATTTCATTTCCCAAATGTCTTTTCTGTGTGTCTTCTTGACTCGCTTTCCGATAAAATCGTCATTAGTTCCATAAGAAGATAACAAATTAAATGATTCAAGGATTTCTTTTTTAACTTCTGCTGATAACGATTTGTTTCCCAACCCATTAACTGTTTCTTTTGTAAGTAAGAGATTTGGATACTGAGGAATATGTATTTTAGATACCATATCCTTCATACCCTTTCATATGAAATTTTTGTATGCTCTGTTCCTCCTTTATAGGAATGATAGAATGGTAACATAATTGTTACCTGTATTCAAGTTTTAAGACTTGCAACAAAAAATCTTTAGATTTATAGAAACCTTTCAAAAGATCTCATCCCATCCCTAATCTCGCAAGTATTAACAACCTGTTATGCTCCACTCTCCTTCTTTTCAATTTGTTTCATTCTTTCTAAGAAAGATAAAAAGGATGCTACACGATGTAACACCCTTCTTATGCTTTGATTCTCCATATAAACTTTTAAGCTAGTCATCCGACCGTCCGGCAAATACCTTGTCTTGTAGAATGTGTAACGATATTCAGCAAATCCTTTTACTCTTTCTCCTTCGACAATCAACATGCAATCTCTGCTTAAACTTCTCACAAAAACTAAAGAGGGGATACCCACATTAAAACCCAAGCTTCTGAATCGTTTGTCTACAGCAGACATCGCACATTTTCACCCCTTATTAATAATAAGCTTAATTCTTCAAACTTCATGTTTCTAACACTGAGAGAATTTTATTTTTTCACAATCTATATTTTTTGAATACTCGTACTTTTAATGATAAAATTTAACTAATTTCATTAAAAAGGAAGTGTAAGTATGGGTATTGAGTATGCATATAGTTTAGAATTAAAAAAGGACATCTCTGCACTTGAAGCTAACCAATACTGTAGACAAGGAAGGCTGAAAGATAAAAGAGCATTTAAATGTATTGGTAGTGAAGATTGTCAAATTAATTTAACTTGCGCTAATTTTTCAACACTACCAAGTCAGTGGGGAGTAGCCCCTTACTATAAACCTTCTAAAGAAGGGGAAGAACATTCTTCAAATTGTCCATATAATAAACATCATAAGGCTAATTCAAAAAATAGACTGGTTTCAAATAAATCATCTTTTAAAAAGACAGGGCATTTCAATTTGATTCTTGACAATGGAGGTTTCACTAAATCTAGTTCTTCTTCACAAAGCAATGCTGGCAGAAGTAGTAGTTCAATTAAACATCTTTACACCACAAATGTTGATCCAACACAAAAAAACGTTAAAAAAAGAAATGCTGATATAGGCTCATTAAAGAAACTAGTTGATGTATTTGAATCAGATGATTACGACAACTCAGCAACAACTGTCAAAATAAACTCAACCCCGATTTCATTAGAAAAATTATTTCATAGTCTTGATGACCACAGTGAGTTATTCAAAGAAATTCGTGTGTACTTTGGAGAAGCTAAAAGCTATGAGCGCAATTCTGAAGATAACTTCTACATCATTGAATACACAATGGAAAGTTTCCATAGAATTAATAAGAAAATGATCACAAGAAAACCATCAATATTGATTTACAAGAATCAAATTCAAAAACATAGACACTTAAGAGGTCTTCAAAAATACGTAAATACAAACAGTACGTTTAATTGTTACTTTTTTGGTATTCCAACACTTCATGATTACATTAACTTTGAACTGAAAAATAATTTTTATAACATATTATTTAGATAGAATTGATTTATAATTTGAAAAATACTTATTCTCCCCCCATCCCCCGTGCACCGGGGGCTCCCTCGCCGGTAGGCAGGAACAAACGGTTGTTTGTTCAATGCCAAGAGGGTTTGGATGGCGCTGCATATGTCAACTCCTTATCCTCACTTCGTTCCGGTACCGTTGACACATACGATTAATCGCATCACCTGATTTTATAAAGGTTTAGCAGCTTGTTTTTAAACGACCATGTCAGCAACTTCAGCTATAAACACATCTAGCATTTTTTTGTGTTTGTCTGCCAGTTCAGCTTCTGCAATCATCTCTGATAGATCAGTTTTCCCTAAATGTTCATCAGCTTCAAGCACCATTTTCATAGTGGGAGCACAAGAGTTACGAAGCCAGTTTCTTGATTTCTGATAGAAGTCTTTTTATGGTTTGACGTACAAAGATAGTCTCCCAACATCCCCTATAAATTCAGACCAAAAAAGGCTTGTTTTCCAATGCTCTCGAGTGATGTTTTCATCAGCATCAACGAACCTTACATAGTTATTAAAGATGGTATTGAAGAACATGTAAAATTCTGGACCCCAGAACAATTTCAAAAGTTTATCATGATATTTGATGATAACAAGTACAGAGATTTTTTCAAGAAAATATATTATACTTTCGCTTACTTCACAGGCGTTAGAATTGGGGAACAGCTTGCGTTAGAATGGAAGGATTTTAATCAATATACAAATGAAATAATAATAAATAAAACATTAACAAGTTTTAAGCAAGGAAATGATTTCCTCGTCACGTCTCCCAAGACCTCTAAATCAAACAGAGTCATTACAGTTAATAAAAAATTATCAGCTTTACTCGAAAAGTGGAAAGATCGACAAAAAGAAGCATTAGAGGAATACGGTATTGAGCAAACTGACACAACAAGAATTTTCAAATTTAATCATAGAACACCAAATAGAAATCACTTAAATGAATTCATAAAGCAAGCATGTGAAAAATACAACCTTGATATCCCACCAATTAACATCCATGCATTTAGACACTCGCATGTTTCTTTGCTCATTAATAGTGGAGAAGACATTCATATTATCTCACAACGTTTAGGACACTCGAGAACGAGCACAACATACGATATATACGGCCATCTTTTCCCCAATCGGCAAAAAGAACTTGCAGATCGATTAGATAACCTTTTTTAATTGAGACTTCTATCGAGAAAGGAGTTACTTATTCAAATATGCCAATTAGTGAGGTTAGAAAGCTGGTTGGTTTTTGATATAATGAAAACAACCAATTTATTCTAAAAGAGGAAATGGGGGATTTTTATGTCAACAAGGATGGTTCAACTTACCGAGCCTGAAACGGGGAACTTTTATATGATTCCAGTTGAAAGGATAGTCTTGATAACTGAAAGAGATGATCATGTAGAAGTTAGAATCGAATCAAGCAGCAGCAACTTCTCTATTAAAGTAAGAGAAACTTATGAAGAAGTTCAAAATCTAATCAGACCCAACGGTGTTCAAATTTTCAAATAACCGATTTAGTCAAAGATTAATAGGACCCACTGAGGTCCTTTTCTTTACATACATATAATTAATCTGGAGGAACATAGAATGAACTTCTTCTTAGATACAAATATTTTATTTGACGATCCGTTCCTGAAAGGGAATTATAATCGACAGTTAACCGAGATTGTAAGGATGAGTTTAAAGTTAGATAAAGAGTACTTAAAAAAAACAGGGTTTCAATCTGAATTTTTACATGAAGAATATAAAATATACATATCCTCTGTAGTTTACGAAGAATCCAAAAACAAATACATCGAAAAAATTGAAAAAATATTTAACCAATTAAAAGACTTTAATACTGGCATTGAAAAGTATATGGATTCGGAGAAAATCGCCGAACCTCCTTTTACTTTGGATCAATGTAAAAGGAGGTTTGATGAATACTATGGTTCACTAAAACAAGATGGAATAGTGGAAATCCTTGAACCGTATAACAACATTACAAAAGACTTGATCGACCGCGCTGTACAAAAAAGGGCGCCTTTCTTTAATAATAATAAAAATGAGTTCAGGGATGCGGTGATTTAGTTAACCTATTCATCTTTTGCTGAAAAAAATGAACTCAAAAATTGTTATCTTATTACTAATAATGTAAATGATTTTGCTGATTTAGAGAATAAAAATAAAGTACCTCTTGTATTGCATTCTGAACTAATAAAAGATAGCAATAAATTTATCGTGTATAAAAGCATCAAGGAACTTGTCACTTCTGATGGGGAGTTTAAAAAACGTCTTCAAATGACCAATGAGATAGCTCACCATTTGAATGAAAGTTTGGAAGATATAGTATTACTCACGAAGTTACGAGCTTTGAAGGACAACTTGGATGACCATAAAGCTTTAAGATTGTTAAGAGAAAGATCTGACTTACAGGAGACTATTTTTCATAAAATAGTTCACGAAATTATTAATGATCAATTAGATCGTGGACGAGAACCGATTGATCCATTAAAACGGTACATTATTCCTCCAGAGTATGGTGGGTTCGCTGAGCCTCATACACCACTTGATATGACGGTTAATATTATTGACTTAACAATAGATGATAAAGAAATAGTGGAAAACTCAATTCTTATTACGGCGGAAATAAAAGTACCATTTGATATAGCTTTATATAATGATAGATATGAACGCTCTACCATCTTCCAAGTTGAATTCATCGTACCATTATCTTTTCTTGTTAATTTAGATCAGAAAATTTCAAAATTAGAGTGTGATACTCCTTATCATAATCAACCTGCTGTTGAACGATCTACCAGTCATTTTTAAAAAATACCCACAAAAAAGAAATGGGAAAACCCATTTCTTTTTTCTTATCAAATACTATCAATAAGAACTTCTGATTTCGTTTTTAAGCCTTTTTCGAGGGCACTCTTTAAAAGACTTATAAAATCTTCTCCGTCACTCGTAACAAAATAATTTGATAAGTCAGTTATGTCCTCACTTATATTATCTCCCCAAGGCGGACGTTTATTAATGTCCGCAATATCCCAAATAACTTGTGAAGGACTGTATTCTTTCAGTCTTTCTTTAATATCTTTTAATTCTTCAAGGGCAGCTTCAATGTTTTTGGTTTCAAGCTTTCCTTGATAAAGTTCATTTAATAAATGCGGATATTTTGATCCCCAACCGTGTTCTTCTAAATGGTAGCTCACAGTTGAAAAAAATGAATGGAGGAAGTCTCCATGTCCAACCTGATACCAATAATATTTAACCTTAAACCCAACAGCCATCGTGTTCACCTCTAATTGGTTTTGAATTTAATATCTGCTTTCCCATTAGTCTTTTTCATAATTTTATCATATAAATCGTCCATTATTTCTTCAGAAACTGATTGTCCCCTAATATCTATGATTATTGTTTGTTTAGTATTACCCGGAAGGTCAGTCAGACGTTTTTCGACTTGTTTAGAAACATTGTTTACTAACCTGCTTCTTCCACTGGGCGTAGTGATCTTATAGTTTTTAACCTCTATACTATGCCCATCTTTATAAAAGTCTGGACGGGAACTTCCTTTCTTTCCATAAGGGACCTCTTTGCCATTTATAAATGACTTTTGTTCACTGTAATTAGGATAATCTTTTCCAACATCTTTTTCAGATTGTCGCCAGGACGGTCTTTTAGGAACACTAGGATTTGTTGCATTTAACTTTTTGTTCACTCCACGTAGCCCAAATCCACCAAGAACACCGAGAGCCTGATTAAAGCTATTCTGCCGTTGTTCATCAGATATTTTATTCCCAAACATGTCTCGGCCAGTTATAGCTTCACTAAAGCCATTCGCTGAAGCAAGTCCGTAAAGTCCTTTACTTGAGTTTTGAAGAGCATAGAATGTTTTAGGTGTTTTATATATTTCGAGGGCTTTTTCAGCTTTTGAGATAGCTTTGCCTGTTGAATAAACAGCTTTTACACCTTTCCCTAATTTACCGGCCCATCCCACAATAGGAACATAACCTGCAGCAGCCATTGCGCCAGCTGCCACCCGTTGCCCATCAGTTAATTTTTCACCAGTTATAGGGTCAACTCCATCGGCAGCCCTTTTATAATCATAATATCCAGAGACTTCTCCTGTAAAATTACAAACAACATCCCATGTCTTTTCGTACCATGGACGATTTGCAAGCTCTTCCTGTTCTTTTGCAATCCTTCTTTGCTCAGCCTGCTGATCTTTAAATGAGATATAATCAGTTGATTGTTTTTTTACATCCTCAGCCATCTTGTGGACTTCACTGCCTCTATAAGCTTTAGCATCATAATAGATGGGTGAAGCACTTTTACCTTTTGAAGTTGCACCAATCAAGGCTTGATAATCTGCCTGAATCATTTGTTCATTAGTTTCTGATAGAGCATATTCAGATGTTAGATTTTCATCGACTTCACTTATTTTCTCGACTGTGTTTTTTCGTTCTTTATCAGCAGAAGATAATTTATCTTTAAAGTCTTCTGTTGAAAAAACATCTAGAGGAAGGATGTCGTGTATATCATTTAAGATGTCTTTGATCGCTTTTTTCTGTTCAGACATGATGGCCTTTGATTTATTATTAGCATTAACCAACTCATGTTCTAAGAAGGATTCTTCTATGTATGCATCAGATAAGTTAGCATCTTCCAAGATACCCGGAATACTTGTTAAAAAAGCAATTTTCATTTCAATCAGATCAATCCATTGATCAGCTATGCCGGCCTGATCCTCATAAAATGATTTGATATTATCGGCACCTTTTCCGGAAAACTCACTATCATCTAAGTCAGCAACAGCTTTGAAGGCTTTCTTTAATTTGACCATTTTACTTTTTAATTCTTTGTATTCTTTTGCTCGATTTTCTGATTCTGAAAGAAGTGTTTTCGCTTCAAATACCTTCATGACCATATCCTTTCTAAAGAGTTTAATATCAAAATATTACCATAGGAAAATTTAAGAAGGGATGGACACGAAGAATTAATCCTTAAAATGATGTTTTAGACCTGCGACTTATTTCTCAAATTCCGGAAGCTTCTTCAAGAATTTCTTGATCACGGTCAGGAAGGTATCCTTTCTGACCCTTTATACTTTTAGTAAGTGGAGTAAACAGGAGTAAAAATAAATCACAAAAAAAGAAAAAGAACCCGCGAAACCCTAATATTACAGGATTCATGGGTCTTTTATTGAAATTTAACCGGTAATCCTGTCGGATTACACGTTTTCATATGTTACGCTTCTTCAGCTTCAATCACTCTGGATTGATCATGAAATGCCCCTTGATCAATTTCCTTTGTGACCTTACTTGTAATAAGACCGGATGTCATGCTTCCGCTGACATTCAAAGCAGTACGCCCCATGTCGATTAACGGTTCAATTGAGATTAACAAACCAGCAAGCGCGACAGGCATGTTTAATGATGATAAAACAAGAAGCGCCGCGAATGTGGCTCCGCCGCCGACTCCGGCAACACCGAAGGAGCTGATGGCAACGACTGCGATAACAGTGATAATAAACACCGGGTCAAATGGATTTTGGCCGACAGTCGGAGCAATCATCATCGCCAGCATCGCAGGATAAATGCCGGCACATCCATTTTGGCCGATCGAAAGACCGAACGAACCGGCAAAGTTTGCGATTCCCTCCGGTACACCCATGCTTCTCTGTGTTTTAATATTCAGCGGTAAAGCACCTGCGCTAGACCTTGACGTAAATGCAAATACAAGTACAGGCACCGCTTTTTTCAAATAAATCACCGGATTCAAGCCGCTGAACGTCAGCAGCAGCAAATGAATGATAAACATAGTGATTAACGCGGCATATGAAGCAATCACGAACATGCCCAGTTTTAGAATGCTGTCAAGATCACTCGTGGCAATTGTTTTTGTCATGATGGCCAGCACCCCATAAGGCGTCAGTCTCAAAATGAGTGTGACAACACGCATGACAATGGCATAAACGGCATCAACCAGTTTTTTAAATGTTTCTGCCTGTTCCGGCTGTTTGTGTTTTACTCCGAGGAATGCCACTCCAAGGAAAGCGGCAAAAATAACGACAGCGATTGTTGAAGTCGGTCTAGCTCCCGTGAAATCTAAAAACGGGTTTCCAGGCAGCAGTTCAACAATCTGCTGCGGCAGCGTTTTCGCTGTCATATCCTCTGATTTCTGCTGAAGCTCCTGTCCCCGTGAAAGCTCTGTACTTCCTTGGTCAACCTGAATCGCCTGCAGATCAAATGAAAGCGCGGACGCGATACCGACAGCTGCAGCAACTGCTGTTGTTGCTACTAAAATCCCGATAATCAAACCGCTGATTTTCCCAAGATTTTTTGTCAGCTTCAGCTTTGTAAAGGCGCCGAGAATCGAAATAAAGACGAGCGGCATGACAACCATCTGAAGCAATTTGACATATCCGCCCCCGGCAATATTAAACCAGTCGGCTGTTTGAATGACTATATTTGAAGTCGGGCCGTAAATCAGCTGAAGCGCAAATCCGAATACAATCCCCAGCCCCAGCGCAGTAAATACACGTTTAGAGAAGGAAACATGTTTTTTCTGCATAACAAAGAGCCCTAAGATAAGTAAAAATAAAATAAATACATGTAATACAACCAGTAAAGTCTCCAAAGCAGGTAAACTCTCCCTTCAAATTTTCTCATTTACTATATTACACTAATTCCGATGGGTCAAGTGCGAATTATTTTAACTTATCAATTCAAGTAAAAAAACCTTATATAATGCCTTTTTTGTTCTTTTCTTTCCCTTCCATCTTTAGTACCTTATATAAGGGTGATAATATTTGCTGAAAGAACTGTTTGTAAATTTCACCATTTTAATCACATTTAATTATCTCTTCACCCACCTGTTTAAAGAAAGGCTAGTACATAAAAAAGACAGCATATCTTTTCAAGCTGTTAAAGGACTGGCCTGCGGTTTGCTCGGGGTTATTCTGATGGTTTTTGGATTTACCTATCAGCATTCAATTATTGATCTTCGAAATATCCCTATTATGATTGCCGCTCTTTATGGAGGCTGGGTTTCAACGGCAACGGCCCTGGCCATGATCACTGCAGGCCGCTTGCTGATTACGATGAACACATCTGCACTATACTCGGTTATTATCATTTGTATCGCTGCCATTCCGTCACTCATTGTTTCTAGAAGAAAAAAAGTTCAACTAAAACATGCTTTCTATCTTTTAATCATCACAAATAGCTTGATCTCCTTTTCCTTTTATTTTCTTATAGATTTACATTCATACGAACTTCATTTGTATTTTTGGATCATATCAATAGCGGGCGGCATGCTCAGTTTATATATTATTGATCATGAAACAAATGCACATCTTCTTTTTAAACAATATAAGTTTCAGGCGCACTTTGACTTTTTAACAGGCGTGTATAACCGAAGAAAATTTGAAGAAACCACGAAAGCTCTGTATCAGCAGGCGGCCGATACCCCGCATTTTCAATTTGCACTGATTTATATGGATATCGATCATTTTAAGACCATCAATGACCAATATGGCCATCATGAAGGAGATCAGGTGCTCAAAGAGCTGGGGTTACGTCTGAAGCAGAGCATCCGAAATACAGATCCTGCCGCTCGGATCGGCGGTGAAGAATTTGCCGTTCTCCTGCCGAACTGTTCTCTTGATAAAGCAGCCCGAATCGCTGAACGGATCAGGAGAACTGTAAGTGATGCACCGATTGTATTAACAAACGGTGAAGAGCTTTCAGTTACGATATCACTAGGGGCCGCTCATTACCCCAATAATACGGAACAGCCAGGATCCTTGCCCATTCTTGCCGATCAAATGCTTTACAAAGCGAAAGAAACGGGACGGAACAGAGTGTGTTTTTCAGAAAAAAAAGAATGAATTCAATGTTCGAATTCATTCTTCCAATCTGAAAGACGTTTCAAAGGCAGAAAAGCCGGGACAAGATCTCCCTGGTATTCTTTTTCTATAAATGCCGCTGTATCATCAGCTTGATAAAGCTCAAGAATGGTTTGCAGCGCTTCCCGATCTTGATCCTCCGCTCTGACAACAATCAAATTCATCTCTTCCCCAGACATGGGTCCGCCGCTCTTTAGCGTATGCTTTTTCGGGTTCAGGCCCGCTTTTTTTGCTTCTGATGGTTTCATGACAAACACGTCGGCACCGCTTACTGCATCCTGTTGCCGGACAGCTTTTAATTTCAGGTGTCTCGGATTATCTTTAATCATATCAACTGAACCTGTTCCGTTAAATCCGTTTTTCAGCGTTAGCAAACCCGCTTCCTGGAGCACCGTAAGCGCCCTGCCAAAATCGAACGCTTTATCCGGAACAGAAACGACAGCTCCTCGCGGTATATCTCGGATTCGGTCATATCGTTTTGAATAAATGCCCATGGGCGTTATGTAAGTCGTTCCGAGCGGTGCCAAATTAAGTTTGTATTTTTGAGTGAACGACTGAAAATATGAAATGGTTTGAAAGGCGTTGGCATCAATTTCTTTGTTAGCAAGTGCGATATCAGACTCCGCATAATCAGAAAAAGGGATCAGCTGAATATCCAGCCCTGCCTCTTCAGCCTTTTGAGCAATATAGTTCCATATTGCCCCGTCAGACTCAGCAATCCCGATTTTTATCGATTCATGTTCTGCAGACGGTGAACATGCAGTAAATGAAACGAGAAGAACAAGGACAAAACTGCATATAAGCCACTTTTTCATTGTGACCATACTCCTATCTATGTATTAGAGCATGCAAGCAATATCAGACATAAAAATCATACGCTCTCTTAGTTGATAAACGTTGTCATTTGTAATATTGATTAACTTTTACCTTACTCATATCCAATAAGGTTGTCAATTCCTATTACTTATCTTCCCAAAATGAAGAAATACTAAGGCAAACGTATGATCACATATCGAGAAAGCAGATGAATTTCCGCAAATAAATATCAAATTGAAAAATAAATATGGTATTTTCCGAAAAAAGTTTCAATAAGCAGTTGTTTTTTCCGAAGATTACTGGTAGAGTAAAGGTAATTATTTTTGTTCGAACTATCTTTAAGAAGAAAGTTTTGTAAGAGTTTTCGTCTTGAAAGTTTGTTAAGAGCAAGAATAGTGAATTTAAGCGTTATGATCGCTTTAGGAGGAAATTTCATGTTAGAAGGTAAAGTAAAATGGTTCAACTCTGAAAAAGGTTTCGGATTCATCGAAGTAGAAGGTCAAGACGATGTATTCGTTCATTTCTCTGCTATTCAAGGCGAAGGCTTCAAAACTTTAGAAGAAGGCCAAGCTGTTTCTTTTGAAATCGTTGAAGGAAACCGCGGACCACAAGCTGCTAACGTTACTAAAGAAGCGTAAGCATAAATTGATATGAAAAACTGCAGGTGCAAACCTGCAGTTTTTATTTTGACTAAAAAGCTGTTTTGCATAAGCAAAACAGCTTTATTTATTAGTTTGCAATATCCCGCTTCATGAAGATTCCGAAAGCAAGCAACAGGAAGATGATAAAGTAGATCGCCAGCATGACGAGAGAAAACGTCATAGTCATCCCTTTTATTAACGGTGTGCCATCCACATACTGAGTCAAGTCGACATTAGCAAACAATATATACTTTGCCCAGTCAAATTTCGCTGCAATAAATGCAGTTGCAATCGTACCGGCAACCAACAAGAAGATGGAAAAACCAACCGCAAGAGAGCTGTTTCTGAATACCGCAGACAGCATAAACGCCATCGTCGCCACCATTAAAGCCGAGACGGATTCAGAAAGATACGTTGTGGCCAAATGCCCCATCATGTTTTGCTCAATGACATGGCCATCCTTATAGATTAAATGAATATTCGCGGCGGTTTCACCACCCGTTCCGAAGAAGATCAACCCTAATAAAGTAGAACCGATAAATAAAATCAACAGCAACAGGAGCCCAAACAGGAGAACTGTAATATATTTGGACATCAAAATTTGAAAACGACTGAGCGGCCGAATCATTAATAGCTTAATCGTTCCCCAATTAAATTCGTTCGCGACAATTCCGGCCGCGATGATAATAGTAAACAGACCGGTAAGGATGGTAAAGTTTGCTGAATCCGTTACATAAGACCATACCGTATAGCCCGTGTCACTAGGGATATTATGCTCGATGCGATAGTCGTTGAGTGTGATTGTTTCTTTATACCCATCTTTCAGTGAAGGATCTTCTTTGATTTCTTTCTTTAATTCGGCGTTTTGTGCTTGAAGTTCTTGTTTCCAATGGGAATTTGATTCACCAGCAGAAAAATGATTCGCCAAAAATGCAAATCCAACCATTGTCAGCCCCAGAATTCCGATCATCACCCATGTTCCGGCACGGCTGAAAATTTTGAGCCACTCATTATAAATCAAATTAAGCATGCTGAACCTCCTCTTTTGTTTCACCTGTCATTTCTAAGAAACGGTCCTCTAATGATTTTGTTATAACCTTGACCTCATAAATACGGATTTGCTGCATCACCAGCAATTCAATAACCGCAGGGACTTCGTCTTTAGCCAGTTTGATTTCTACACCATTTGTCTTACTCAGCAAATCGTACTGATTTAAAACAGCAGCGGCTTCATTCGGCTGCTCAACCTGGAAGAAATATGTATCGTTCTCATCAATGTTTTCATCTTTTACATTTTGAATATCGATCAGCTTTCCTTTTTGCAGAATCGCAATTCGATCACACATCAGTTCCATTTCTGACAGCAGGTGGCTTGAAACGATGACAGCCATTCCTCTTTCTCGGGTCAGCTTCTTTAAATGATCTCTGATTTCTCTGATCCCCGCCGGATCAAGGCCGTTTGTCGGTTCATCCAAAATCAGCACTTTCGGATCGTGCAGAAGGCATTGTGCCAAGCCAAGACGCTGTCTCATCCCCAGAGAATATGTTTTCACCTTGTCGTGGATTCTGTCTGTTAAACCGACCAGTTCAACAACTTCATCAATTTTTTCCTTCGTGACACCCTTGACCATCCTTGCGTATTGCTGGAGATTTTTATATCCGCTCAAAAATTTATACAGCTCGGGATTCTCAACGATCGCTCCAATATGCTTAATCGCCTTGGCATATTCTTTCGTAATTGATTGGCCGCAAATGAGGACATCACCTTTCGACAGCTTCATTAACCCCACCATCATCCGGATGGTTGTCGTTTTCCCCGCTCCGTTTGGTCCTAAAAAACCGAATACCTCGCCTTCACGAATCGTAAAACTGAGATCATTAATGATCGTTCGGCCTCTGATGTTTTTAGTCACGTTTTTCAATTCCAACACTGTTTTCATCATATTCCTCCTCTTTCTAGCAAACTTCCATTTTTGATTTAAACCATTGCAAAACAGACATGCCTTCCTGTTCACGAATATCTTCTACTTCACGCTGCGCAACTTTTTCTCCATTGGCGAGGATGATTACTTCGTCTAACAAAGTCTCAATTTCATCAATTTCATGTGTCGCGATCACGACAATCTGCTGCTCAAAATCAATGTACGACACAAGGCTGTTTACGATGGAATCCCTGACCATCGGATCAAGCCCGGAAAAAGGTTCATCAAGCACGATGACGTCTGCCCGTCTCGCTAAAGCAAGAACGATTTTCAGCCGGCCCCGATTTCCTTTTGATAGCTTTTTGATCTTTTTTTCCGGATTCAGCTGCATCTCATTCAATAGCTTATAAGCCTGTTCTGTTTGAAAATCAGGAAACTGCGACTGATAAAAATTCACCATATCTTTAACAGTGAAATGCGGATAAAACATATCAAGCTCAGTAAGATAAGCCGTTTGACGCACCATTTCTCTCGTAACCTGCTCTTCATCAACTTTCACAAATCCTGAAGTCGGAAACAGAAGGCCAGCCATCATTTTCAGGGTCGTTGACTTGCCGCTGCCGTTCGGTCCGATCAGGCCATAAATCCGTCCGGATGATAGGGTGATTGACACATCATTGACGGCCGTATGGCGGCCGTATTTTTTTGATACATGTTCTAGCTTGATTTCCATTTTAGCCTCCCTCTGTGAATGTTTTAATCCCTTCTACCATTTCCTCTTTCGTTAGCCCCAGCTCTTTCATTTGCTTGACAAAGCCTTCCAGCACCTCTCGTGTCAGCTTGTCTTTCAGCTCGTCTACGATTTCTGCTTTTTCCGTAATAAACGTCCCTTGACCTCTTCTTGTCTCCACAATACCCAGCCTTTCCATCTCACTGTACGTTCTTTGAATTGTATTGGGATTTACCTTAGTTTGAATCGCCATTTCTCTTACTGAAGGAAGCTTGTCTCCTGGGAGCAGCTCCTTCCTGACCAGCCTATAAAAGATCTGATCAGCGATCTGCAGATAAATCGGTTTCGAGGATTGGAATTGATTGTCCATATTTACACCTCTACTTTACGATCAAGCAGTTTTGAAGCCATGATGAGCAGCAAGAACGTGATGACTAAAGTAATAGGAAACCCTAGCACAGACAGATGGATAGGTTTTAGTTCCAATCTCCAAACATTGTGGAAGTGGAAATCAAAATTGCAATAGACTGTTACCGGCCAGAAATGCTTTTGAGATTCAACCAAAGGGCTTATGATGTATTCATCGAAGAATAACCACACTGCAACCAACAGAACCATCGCAGCCCACCGCATTCCGCGCCAATTTCTGAGAGAGTGAAAAACAGTCCAAAACACAATGACTGTTACTGACATATCTAACGAAGAAATAAGCCCATACATATTCAGCAAAGCCACTGTACTCGTTATATCAACTTGATGCTCCAGCAGATTTTTTACAGAGAGCATATGATACATCCATATGCCATAGGCTGTTAATGCCAACTGAATCACAAATTGATAGAGCAAAGATGCTGCCAATTTAGAAGAAAACAGCCATAAGCCGCCATTTGGATTGTACAGCCAAAGCTGTGATTTCCCTTCCTTGCGAAGGTGATAAAACACAAAAACAGGAGATAAGAAAAGCAGAAAAAAAGCAACTGCAACAAAAAAACCAAAAATGACTAGAGGTTCTTTCGTGCGAGAAGCTATAATATGGCCTGTTCCCAATAAGAAAATGATTCCGCATATCCATAATAGCAGCCACATTCTTGAAAGCTTGATATCTTTCTTTAATAAACCTAAAAAAGAATTCATGTCTTTACCTCCCGGAAAAAATCCTCGGTGTATGAGTAACATAGTACACTAGATCAAGATGGAATACAACATATTCCATGGATTTATTTGATAAAAACATAATTGATGGAAACAGCAAAAAAGGCAAACCCGCATGAGTAAACGGATTTGCCTTTTTCATTACTTTTTCTTATTTTTCATAGAGAGCAGCGCATCACGATAGCTGCGGTCCTGCATTTTGTCACTTTCCTCAGTGACCTCTTCTTCTGCATGAACTTCATCAGAATGCTTAAACTTTTGCAGCGCCTGCCTGTAAATATCATCACCCATTGTGTCACGCTTCTCTTTTGGAGAATCGTTTTTGACAACGGATGGCGTATGCTCGGCAGCCCTTGCTTCAGCAGGGTAATGCGCTTCGTTTTTTTCCTCTTCTGGAGGTGCGATTCTATCAGTTGCTTCTTGCTTCTCAGGTCCAGGTGAGGCGTTGCGGACGTTAAATGTAATAAGGGCCGCAATGACAATGACAGCAGCAATTATTGCTATAATAATGGCCATTTCAACCTCTCCTTACTGTCCTGCTGTTAGGTTTCCTGTGACTTGGCTGACACGTCTTCCCAACGCGCGTCCAAGCTGAATACCTTCCTCAGACATTAACTCATCACTGTCTACCGGACAAGTGACACCTGCTCCGTAATAAGAGCCATAAAGTGCGTTTTCAGGCACGTTCCCAGGCAGTCCGACAACAATCATGCCTTGGTGGAACATCGGCGTGATTAAATTGTGCATTGTCATTTCCAAGCCGCCGTGTGTTGTTGCCGTTGTGCAGAAGACAGCACCGACTTTGTTGATCAGCTCGCCTTCAGCCCACAAGTAGCCAAGTCTGTCGATCCAAGTTTTAAGACCGGAGCTGATTGTTCCGAAATGCCCTGGGCATCCCCAAATAATCGCATCCATATCTTTAAGCTTGCGGATATCAGCCTGATCTACATGGTCGATGAACACTTCAGCCGCGCCGTTTTCTCTCGCGCCTTCAGCAATCGCTTCTGCAAGCACTTTAGTATGTTCGCCTTCACTATCATACACTACATAAATTTTCATTCAGGAAACCTCCCTGTACAGATTAAGATTCCTTAGCTTCTTTTGGAGCAGGAAGTAATGAAAGCTCCTCTTTTTTCTTCTTACGCAATTTATCTTTTCTGACGTCACGCAGGAAGATACTTAAAATCAAACCTGCTACACAGAATAAGGTTGCCCACATAAAGGCATCATTTATCCCCATGACATTGGAATCGAGTGATGCGTGTTTATAAATATGTGAGTACACATATGTTTTCGCCGTATCATAAGACACATTCATATTCACCATTAAATTCGAAACTGCATTTTGGAACGCATGGAGGAAGTTCGGGTCCGCCGTGCTTGTTTTATCTGCAATTTGTGAATAATGGAATGTCGTCCGGTTTGTATAAATCGTCGTAATTAAACTTGTTCCGATTGATCCGCTGATTTGGCGAAGCGTGTTACTCATCGCCGTTCCGTGGCTGTTCAGACGGGCAGGAAGCTGGTTCATCCCGGCTGTCATGACTGGCATCATTAAGAGAGACATACCAAATGCACGAATTGAATAGATCAGCATGATGTGTGTATATGGTGTATCAATTGTCAATTGCGTGTATTGATACGTTGTTACCACTGTCACGAGAAGCCCGATAATCGCAAGCGGTCTCGGTCCGAATTTATCGAACAAAATACCTGAGATCGGTGACATAATCAGCATAACGATCGCACCCGGAAGCAGAAGCAGACCGGATTGAAGCGCCGTAAAGCCGACCAGGTTTTGCAGATAAATCGGTAAAAGGAACATACCAGTGTAAAGTGCCACTGTAATAATGATATTAATGACACTCGAGAGTGAGAAAATGTCATATTTAAACACTCTGAAATCAAGCATCGGATCATCATGACGCAATTGCTGAACAACAAAAGCAACAATTGCAATGGCTCCGATAATAACTGTAGACAATACAATCGGGTCGGTCCAGCCGTCAGATCCGGCTTCACTGACTCCGTATAATAAGGAGGCGAATCCGACAATCGAGAGGATTGCGCCAAGAGTATCGAGTTTGATTTTTTGCGGCTCCACCATATTTTTAAAGATGAAGAAAGCCACAATGATAACAATTGCGCCGATCGGCACAAGTCCGTAAAACATAATGCGCCATGTATAATGCTCAATAATCCACCCGGAAAGAGTCGGGCCGACCGCTGGAGCAAACATCATCGCTAGCCCGAAAATCCCCATTCCTTTCCCCCTGCTTTCAGGCGGGAAAATTAACAGAATGGTTGTCATAACGAGCGGCTGCAAGATACCTCCGCCCACGGCCTGAATCAAACGGCCGATCAGCATTGTAGAGAAGTTAGGTGCGATACCGCAGACTAACGTACCGAGCGTAAAACAAAACATCGCGACGAGAAAGAGACTCCGCTGGCCAAATCGTGTAATCAGGAAAGCAGATAACGGAATCAATACACCGTTAACAAGCATGTAACCTGTTGTCAGCCACTGAATCGTCGTTGCACTTACGCCAAATTCAGTCATTAAGTGCGGCATTGCAACATTAAGCAGTGTTTGGTTTAGAATTGCCAAAAATAAACCCGCCATTAGCACAATCAGCAATGTCATAGGGCTTTTTGTATTTTTTTCTTTGCCTGTAGCCATCTAAGACAACCTCCTTTCATGGTTTGATGACTGATCTGTTTTACTCAGAAATTTTAACAGATGCATTCATTCCAGGAAGCACCTTATCAGATGGGTTTTTGATTGAAATTTTCACAGGAATTTTTTGTGTTACTTTTGTGTAGTTTCCGCTTGAATTTGTAGAAGGAAGCATATCAAAAGTTGAGTTAGTCGCATAGCCAATTTCTTCCACAGTACCGTCAAATGTTGTATCAGGGTCTCCGTCAACTACAACGTCTACACTATTTCCTACTTCAATATCCGCAATATCTGTTTCTTTAATATTTGCTGTGATGTATAGGTTGTCCATGTCAATCGTTTGTGCAATTGTTGTACCAGCTTGTACGGTTTGTCCGTTTTTCACTTCGTTTTTCACAATTGTTCCATCCATAATGGATTTTACGTCAACAGTTTGTTCGCCTTTGATTTTTGCAACTGTGTCGCCTTTTTTCACTGTTTTTCCTTCATCCAGATCCCAGTCAGATACTTTACCTGCTGCTGGAGCAGTAATAGCAGCCATATCGCCCGCTACTTTTGCTTCATCTGTTTTTACGTAGTTTGTGCTTTGATAATAGTAGTAAGCACCTCCAGCTATAATTGCAAGAACAACAATCAAACCGATAATGTTGGTCAGAATTAAACGTCCTCTGTTCATTTTGTTTTCTCCTTTCGTTTCATCCTCTATCATTTTGCGGAAAGCTGGTGAAAATATGTGAGAAGTTTTTAATTACCGCTTTTTTCTGAACAGCCTTCAGCAAGCTTCGTTAAGCTTCCGGCTAGTTTGCGCAAATACTGCAGTTGGGAGGTATCAAGCTTTTGGTACAAGCCAGCACCCATTTTTGCATATTGCACAGCGGCTTTTTCTATCAGTTCTTCCCCCTCTTCGGTTAACTGAATCATGACGATACGGCGGTCATCCGGACTGTCATATCGATTCATCAATTGGCGCTTATACAGAATATCTGTCATCCGCGTCACAGAAGCAGGCTTAAGATCAAGCGACATTGCCAGCTTGCTTAGCGGGGTGCTTCCGCTTTGATGAATTTTAAACATCAGCAAATATTGAAGGACTGTAATATCAAAAGGCTCAAGCACAATCTCCAATATCTTCTTCTGTTTTTTATATATCGCCCGAGACGTATCGAAGAGCTGTTCAAAAGTGAGCAAAGCACGTTCTGATTCAGTCAACTCCTTTTCACCTCATTCCTCAATAATAGTTCACAAGATAAAATATTAATAAATGAAAGAAGATTTGTCAAAGGAAAAATTTCTTTTTCTCCCGTATTTTTTTCGCAAGCGTTTTCTTGCTTTTATTAAATAAAAAAAAGCCCTGAAATGGGCTTTTCATTACGAAAATTGATGGCTTACACCAGACTCTTCATTTCTGAAAAAGTTCTTTAGAGCCTGAAAAACATCAGATTTCTGTTTTAAAATATAGTACTTAAATTTCTCATCTTTTACATTTTTATATGCAGACATTAACGTTGAATGCCTGTTGTACTGATTGACCTCGCCGTAACAGAATAGATTGGCCTTCTTCATAATATCATTGACCAGCTTCACACAGCGCGCGTTATCAGATGTCAGGTTGTCACCGTCAGAAAAATGAAACGGATAAATGTTATAGCGGGCGGGATTGTACTTTTCATCAATAAGCTCAAGCGACTTCCGATATACGGAAGAACAAATGGTTCCGCCGCTTTCTCCCTTTGAGAAAAAATCCTCCTCCGAGACCACTCTTGCTTCTGTATGATGGGCAATAAATTCAATTTCCACAGTCTCGTATTTTGTCCGCAAAAAACGGGTCATCCAGAAAAAGAAGCTTCTGGCCATGTATTTTTCCCAAACCCCCATACTGCCGCTTGTATCCATCATGGCTAAAACGACGGCTTTTGATTCGGGCTTTGTGATGTCATTCCACGTCTTATATTTCAGGTCCTCCGGATAAATTGGGTAGAACGACGGTTTTCCTGACATTGCGTTTCGTTTAAAGGCTGACATCATCGTTCTTTTCTTATCAATATTACCGGTTAACCCTGTTTTACGGATATCATTAAACTCGATATCTGTATGAATGATATTGTCCCGCTCTTTTTGTTGGAGATTCGGAAGCTCTAATTCTTTAAAAAGCGCTTCTTCTAAATCCATTAATGAAACTTCCGCTTCATAATAATCCTCGCCTGCCTGATCACCGGCACCCTGCCCTTTTCCAGGCCCTTGTTTTTTGTCTGATCCATCCCGGGCCACAACATCTCCAACCTGGCTCTCGCCGTCTCCTTGCCCTACATGTTTATTTTTATCATAGTTATAACGGATTTTATACTCATCAAGTGAACGGATTGGGATCTTCACTACATCTTTTCCATTAGACATAATAATGCTTTCCTCAGTTACGAGGTCCGGAAGATTGTTTTTGATCGCTTCCTGCACTTTTTTCTGGTGGCGCTGCTGGTCATCGAAGCCTTTGCGATGGAGGGACCAGTTTTCCTCAGAAATCAAAAAATGGCCGCTGTCATTTTGGGACATGAATTCCCCTCCTTAACCATTTGTGGTCGTGATACATACGTATTCCGGCTTGTGCCAGATTATGAAACAAGTCTTTCGAAAAGATTTATATTCATCATATGCACATATGCATGTTTAATTGACAAACTATTTAGAAAATGGGACAAAATAACCCGCCCTATTCGGACGGGTCACGTTGCTTATCGGTTCAGCAGGCTGCCGACATATTTCAGCAGCTCATTGGCGCTCGTCGAGTTGTAGCCGTGCTCATCAATTAAACGGGCCACGACTTCATTTACCTTTTTCAGCTGCTGTTCATCCGGCGTTTTTGTAGAGGTCGTAATTTTAACGACATCCTTCAGATCAGCAAACAGCTTTTTCTGAATAGCTTCACGCAGTCTTTCATGGGAATTGTAATCAAACCGCTTGCCTTTTCTCGCATAGGCTGAGATGCGGATTAAAATTTCTTCGCGGAACGCTTTTTTGGCGTTTTCCGAAATGCCGATCTGCTCTTCGATGGATCTCATCAGCTTTTCGTCAGGGTTCATTTCCTCTCCTGTCAAAGGATCACGAAGCTTGTTTTTATTGCAATAAGCCTCTACGTTATCGAGGTAATTGTCCATAAGTGTTTTTGCTGATTCTTCATACGAATACACAAACGCTTTTTGAACTTCCTTTTTCGCAATGTCGTCATATTCCTTGCGGGCGGCAGAAATAAAATTCAAATACCGCTCCCTGTCCTCGCTTGAAATTGATGGGTGCTGATCAAGACCTTCTTTTAAGGAACGAAGGACATCGAGAGAATTAATCGATTCCATATTCTTTCTGATAATCGTTGAAGATATCCGGTTGATCACGTACCGCGGATCAATGCCGCTCATACCTTCATCATTATATTCTTTTTTCATATCCTCAACGTCGACAGAATTATATCCTTCCACACTTTCTCCATCATACAGTCTCATTTTCTTGACCAGATCAATATCCGACCGCTTCGGTTCCTTTAACCGGGTAAGGATTGAGAACATCGCGGCGACCTTCAACGTATGCGGGGCAATATGAACATCCGCCACATCGCTCTCAGCGATCATTTTTTCATAAATTCTCTCTTCCTCTGACACTTTTAAATTATAAGGAACCGGCATCACGATGATTCTCGAGTGCAGGGCTTCATTCTTCTTATTAGAAATAAATGAGCGATACTCCGTTTCATTCGTGTGAGCCACAATCAGCTCATCAGCAGAAATTAACGCAAACCGCCCAGCTTTAAAATTCCCTTCCTGTGTCAAGGAAAGCAAATGCCAGAGAAATTTCTCATCACATTTCAGCATCTCCTGAAACTCCATCATCCCGCGGTTCGCTTTATTCAGCTCTCCGTCAAACCGGTAAGCGCGCGGATCTGATTCTGAACCGTACTCGGCGATTGTTGAGAAATCAATACTCCCCGTCAAATCGGCGATATCCTGAGATTTCGGATCAGAGGGACTGAATGTTCCAATTCCCGTACGCTTATCTTCTGAAAAGAAGATGCGCTCCACCTTCACATCCTCAATTCTTCCTCCGTACTCTTCCTCCAGCCTCATGACATTTAAAGGAGAAAGACTTCCTTCTATTCTAATGCCGTATTCTCTGTAAAAGTCATCGCGTAAATGATGGGGGATTAAATGTAGAGGGTCCTCGTGCATCGGGCAGCCTTTAATCGCATATACAGCGCCATTATCTGTCAGCGTGTACGCTTCGAGACCTTTTTTGAGCATCGTGACCAGCGTGGATTTACCGCCGCTCACAGGCCCCATCAGCAATAGAATCCGCTTTCTGACATCTAGACGTTTGGCAGCCGGATGAAAATACTCTTCCACAAGACGCTCCAGAGATTCTTCAAGCCCGAACAGCTCGCGGTCAAAAAAACTGTACTTCTTGCGTCCGTCAATTTCCTCTATCCCGCTGTCTTTTATCATATTAAAAACTCGAGAATGAGCAGATTGCGCGACCATCGGATTTTCTTTAATAATCTCCAAATAATCGGCGAAAGTTCCTTCCCATTTCAGCCGCTGCTCTTCCTCTCTGTACTGTTCAATTTTCTTTAATATATCCATAAGGACCTCCTCTATCATGTTTGATACACTATGCAAATAAGGTACTTTGTTACAATCTATGCCGTCATCTCGTGATACATGCTTTGGTTTCTTAAAAATAAAGATACTTATACATCGTTGACAAGGCAGACCGCGACCGTTCATAATAAAGAAAAATACAGAATCATCCAGACTCGGACAGCACGGAAAAATTGAAGAGGGGGAGAGACGGTGAAAACAATCATCATGATGGGTGTCATTGTCACTTTTTTAGTATCAATTTTTACCGCAGGATACGAAAGCAAGCCTGGAAAAGAATAAAAAAGGGTGCTCCTGAAAGAGCACCCTTTTTGTATAACAGAACAATGTTTTACAGTTTTGTTTTTTCTTTAATCTGTGAATGCGGATCGCATTCATATTTGTTTTCGTACTCAATTGTTCCGATACTGCATCCCGGCCCGATGATCACTTCTTTTCCCCTGACAACTGCCGCTTCGGTATTCTCCAAATAAACCCGATCTCCTTCTATGACATCGGCGATCAGCTTCACTTTCTTCCGGTTAAAAAAACTCGCGCGTCTTTTCACTGTAATTGTTGTTCCGCCGATTTCCTGCACATGGCTTATATCATGGCTCAATCCCAGCTTGATCTCACCCGAATTTAATAACCCCGATACATCAACACAGCCTGTGACATGGAACATTTCTGTTTCACAATCACCTTTTACGCTAAGCTTCCCTTTCACATCGCAGGATTCTCCAGTCATATTCCCGCCAATTTCAGTCTGGCCTTTCAGATTGAATCGATCAAATTGAAGTGAGCCGCTGACTTTCATTATCCCATATATATTGATTTTGCCGGCTGTCAGATCGCCTTTACATTCACTTTCTCCGAGCACACGCAGCCGCTCAGTCTCTGCTTTTCCGAGAAAAAGGCCCGTTCCGTATATGCGGCATCCTACAGCAGACAGCCCTTCTCCAACTACACCTTCTCCTTTGATGCTGACATTGTGATACGCGCCTCCTGCGGCATGCCCAGCGCCATATAATTTTAAATTTCCCAGTTTTGTTGTCTCCATTACGATCCTCCTTACAACTTTGTGGATGTTTCAACCGACGCGCTTGGATCACAGGTATAGTCCCCACTGTATTCGACGGTTTCAATCTGGCAATCCGGGCCGATGACCACTTTATTTCCGCGCACGGTTTTCGCCTTTGTATTTGTCAATTCAATCACGTCACCTTCGATCAGCTCTGCTGTTAGAACAGGCTGCGGCATTAATCTGAGCAATGTCAGCATTCCTTTTCTGCAGGTCACTTGAAGATGGCGGCAGCCGATCTCCCGCACATAGCTTTCCCCTGCAGAAAGCTTAATGATCACCTGGTCTGCATTTAAAAGCCCGCTGATTTTGCATTTCCCTTCTGATTGAAAGGTTTCTGTTTCACAATCTGCTTCCATGACAGCTTTTCCGCTAATGTCAATGCCATCAGCCTTGACAGTGCCGCCAAATGTTGATGATCCAGCGATTTTCAATTGTTTTGCAGATACCTCTCCTTGAATAAAACCAGTGCCATTCATCCGGATAGATTCTGCTTCAACGTCTCCATGTATCTTTCCTGAACCGCTGATGGTTACCGCTTTCGCTTTGACGCTGCCGTCGACTTTTCCGTTTCCATTAAAAGAAAAAGTGTCACACTCCACGTCCCCGGCCACTGTCCCGCTGCCATTAATCTCAACAGATTGAAATGTTCCTCCCTTTGAACTTCCTGATCCGTTTATCACCAGCTTTTCCACTACATCCATTGATGGCCCTCCTGCATAAATGTTGTTTTTAATTCCTCTGAAGCTTTTAATAAATCTACCCGTTCCACAACCTTTACGGATGATTCAAACAAAATGCTGTCCGCCGCAGCCGCTATAAAACAAGTTGTGACACCGAGCTTGCGGAGCACAATCAGCTCCGTCTGTTTTTCAATCTCTTCATTATCATGCTTCTTTAATACCTCTGCAGCCATTTTTGCTTCTGCAAGGCTGACATTTCCAGACTGCAGCAGTCCCTCAAGCACATATAGCGAAAGCAAATCGCTGGATGAAAAAACCGGACTTCCTCCGTCTTCTGAATAGGCTTCAAGAGCAGGCCTTGAAACCAAACCTTTATGAAGCAATTCATCAGCGGTCATGCTGACATCCTTCATTTTCGGCGACAGCATTTCCCTCATTTCATCCAAAGACAAATTTTCTTTCATCTTTTGAATCATTGATATACGTTTTAAAATCTCCTCTCTCGGAAAAAACGTCTCTTGCCCTGTAAATGTGGATTTACGAATAAACCATTCCTCAGGTATTAAGTTTTTCCGCTTCCATCGATACAGCTGACCGTATGAAATCGATGTTCTTTCAAGTAATTCTTTTTTAGAGATTAATTGTTCTTCCATAAGTCCAGCTCCTTTGATGGGTACATTGTAACATAACACTGTTACGTTGTTAAGCCCAAAAACGAAACAAAGCATTTCAACATCCGCAAAAAAACCCGCCCATCATCGATGAGCGGGTTTTTTCACTATTTTAAATCACGGTAATTTTGCTGGCGCAGCGCTTCATAAACAAGAATCGCGGCAGTATTGGACAGGTTTAACGATCTGACATGCTCTGTCATCGGAAGACGCAGGCAGCGGTCCATATTATTTTGAATTAAATCCTTTGGCAAACCGCTTGTTTCTCTTCCGAACACGAAGAAATAATCCTCGTCAAGATCAGTGTAATCAAATGATGTATGAGGCTGCTGGCCAAATTTTGTAATAAAGAAAAACTGGCCTTTTTCATATGCCTCAAACAATTCTTCTAACGAATCATGATACACAACATTAACAAACTCCCAATAATCGAGTCCGGCACGCTTCAGCATTTTATCATCCGTTGAAAAGCCGAGCGGACGAATCAGGTGTAGCGTTGTATTGGTTGCTGCACAAGTACGTGCAATATTCCCTGTGTTAGCGGGAATTTCTGGTTGATATAAAACGACATGTAATGCCACAATGTTCACCTCTGTTTTTCTTATCCGCCCATCATTATAACATTAATTACTCTTTTGTCGTATCATCAACGATATGAAAAAAGGCATATCGTATTGACTGCGTGTATGCTGTAGAATCCTCATATGACCAATACCTCATCCGGCTGTCATAGGTCTGGGCGTTGACAAGCGGCATATTGCCTTTGTCCTTTGCCACGACAATCGTTGTATGATTAAAGCGGCCGTCTCCTTCGAAGTCATAGCAAATCACATCGCCCGGCATCAGTTCTTCCGCTGATTTCACCCGCACCGCACGCAGTCCGGCCTTTGAATTCGACAAATACATTTTCATAGAGTGCGCCACCGTCCAGCTGTAGCTCCATGAGCTTTGTTTCATCCACCAGCCTGATCCCCTGTTCGGATGACCGCGCATCGGCGCGCCTCCTGCATGAAGACACTGAGAAATAAAATTTGTACAGTTATCGCTGAAATTTTTATAAGCAGGATTGCGCTTGTTCCAAAATTTCTCGGCATATTGGACAGCGCCGAGACGATCGTATTGAAAAGCCCTGCCAAACGCTTCTCTTTCCTCTTCAGCTTCAGAATAGTCAATAATACTGGTCCCTTCATGAAATCCAGCCGGCTTTTTCGCAATTTCCTGATCACTAATCAAAATGTGATCATACAGGAAAGCCATTCGCTCCTCTATGTGCTCTTCTATATACAAGCTGTCATCTTGTTCCTTACACACGTATTCGTAATGAATGGTATACGAAAGGCAGGTCGTTCCGTCATCCTCAACCCGCACATGATTAATCACGGCCTTTGCTTTCGCTTTTATGATGTCAACTTTACGTTTTTCCAGAAGCTTTTTCTTACGCTCCATGACTTTAAGGTCTCCGACTTGAGACTCCTGTCTCATAGCATGCCCGTTAACCAGAAAGCCCAGCCGCTCCTCCGCTAATTGTTCTAAAATGTGCTTCAAGCTCACCCCACCCGCCATACTTTTTTATAGAGAAAAAACACTTGGATGATCTCAAGTGTTTTTTCCTTCTGCTCTATACGTATGTCAGGACAAGCCTCGTTTAGTCATGCCTGAAGCTTTTAGCAAATCAATTCCTTTTTCAATTTCCAGCTTTGCCTCTTCATCCTTCTCTTTTTCCAGCGCTTTTTCAAGCTCTTCCGCGTATGCGGGGTCTCCGATTTTTCCGATTGCCCATGCGGCTGTCCCCCTGATGACAGGACGCGGATCCTTGTGCATCAGTTCCGTCAATTCAGGCAGTGCGGAAGCATCCTTAAAATGCGCAAGCGCGAGAATGGCGTTTCGCTGAATCGGTTTTTTTCCGCGCCAAGAACCTGAGACATGCCCGAATTTCTCCTTAAATTCCCGATTGCTGATGGTCAAAAGCGGCTTCAATAACGGTTTGGCAATCTCAGGATCAGGCTCCATTTCCGGATGAAGATGAAAATCCTTCCCTTTATTGAGAGGGCATACCGTTTGGCACGTATCGCACCCGTACAGGCGGTTTCCGATTTTTGTCCGGAATTCATCAGGTAAAAATCCTTTTGTCTGGGTCAGAAAAGAGATGCAGCGCTGCGCATTAAGCTGCCCGGGATTAACCAGTGCTCCCGTCGGACAGGCGTCCAAGCATTTCGTGCAGGACCCGCACATATCTTCAATCGGCACATCAGGCTCAAAAGGGATATTTGTGATCATTTCCGCCAAATACACATAAGAGCCATACTCGGGTGTTGTGATCATACAGTTTTTCGCACTGAATCCAATTCCGGCACGTTCCGCAACGGCGCGATCAGACAATTCACCTGTATCAACCATTGACTTCGTTCTGATATCCTCATGCTTGCTTTTTAGAAAATCCTCCAGCAGATCAAGCTTTTCCCTCAGCACATCATGATAGTCTTTTCCCCAGGAGGCTCTGCAAAAAATGCCCCTGCGCTCAGTTCTCGTGCTTCTCGGCGCATCCTTCATTCTGGAAGGATATGCGAGAGCAATTGCCACTATTGATTTCGCTTTCGGCAAAAGAAGCTTCGGCGTCACCCTTTTTTCGATATCCGGCTCTTCAAAGCCGGAGAGATAGCCGAGTGATTCTTGAAGAATCAAACGGTCTTTTAAACTGTCAAAAGTATCAGCGGTCGTAAAACCAATCTTGTCCACGCCAATGCTTTTCGCGTATTCAATTAATTCTTCTTTGAGCTGATAAACGTTCATGTTTTGCACAGCCTCCTTTCTTTGTGATAAAACGATACAGCGTTTATAATAGGTTGATATCACGTAACTGGAGTGAATGCTAGTGAATATCAAACTTGATTCTGTTATTACTGAACGTGCGGCCGGCTTACATGCAGCTGCTGTCATTTATGAGAATATCGAAGTCGGCTCCTCACCGCAAATGCTGAAAGGCAGACTCCGCCTGTTTCAAGAATCCTTGTTTTTCGACTATGCGGACGGCGGTATATCCGATGAATCCTTCGTCAAGGAATGGCAGGAACTCTTTAAACAGCTTAACCCTTCATTTGAGGGAGAAACAACCCCAATGGAGGACATGCTGGTCCCGATATCCAAGGAACAATTCATGGAAAGTATAGACTCGGCCCATGACACAATCGATTTTTTCGCATTAAAATATTCTCTGCCTATTATGATTTATGATGCCGGAAAGCTTCATGAGCCGGTCCGGATCTCATTGGGAGAAAAAGAAAACATACTGCTTTTCTCTGATGAAAACGGCATTTTTGGCGATTTCAAAAACAACGTCAACCACTATCCCGTTTCAAACGAGACTAAGAATATGCTGCAAATCATTTTTTTCCCGCCATCGATTGAGAAAAGCAGCGCTGTTAACCTCTTATCATCATTAACGAAAATGTTTGAACAAATTCACGGCGGCACCTATACAGTACATTGGCTTACGTAAAAGAACACGAATACCGTGTTCTTTTTCACATAAAAAAACGCAATACTTCGTTCATCTGAGAAACGAAACACTGCGTTAATAACGTATGTATGGAGCGGGTGATGAGAATCGAACTCACGACATCAGCTTGGAAGGCTGAGGTTTTACCACTAAACTACACCCGCATTTGTGATTGTCAGCAACAGTACCGCTCTGACTTTTTTTATATTACATGTTTATTTATTTTTCGTCAAGGGAATATAAAAATTTTGTCGAAAAAAAGTTATCTTTTTGTAAAGTTGTTATGTTTCATTTACATAATGTTAAGTATACTATACAATATAATCAATCGAGATTGTGAAGGGGACAGACGTCATGATGAAAAATAAAGTAAAAGAGCTGAGGGCACGCTTCGGCTATTCTCAGGAAAAACTCGGAGAAACGGTCGGCGTCACAAGACAGACTGTGGCAGCGATTGAAAAAGGCGATTATGTTCCCTCACTGCTGTTAGCACTGAAAATCTGCAAAGCCTTCTCCATGAAAATGGAGGATGTCTTTTGGTTAGAGGAGGAAAACTAAGATGAGCATGAAAACAAAAGCAGCTTTTCACCTTGTTTTATTTGGCCTTGCATGCTGGGCGCTGATTTCATACTTTGAAGCCTCAGAAGACATAGCATCTTTTTTCGGCACAAAGAGCGGCGGGATGGTATTTGATTTAAACCTCACTCCCTTTATTCTGTTTGTTGCGGCGTCTGCGGTTTATTTGTCCTTACAGAAAAAAAGCCGCCCTGCCAGAAAGCAGCTACTTCTGCCTGATGAGTTTGAAGAGCAGGATGAAAGAGAGCAGATGATGACGGCAAAAGCATGCCGCGCGTCATATATCGCTGTCTACTTCTCGCTGCCTGCCGCAGCGGTTCTTCTCATTTTTTATCCGCTATTTCAATCGCGCATTCCGTTTTTCCCTATTATTATTGTGTTTATCATCATGATCATCCAGCACCTTTCCTACGTCATCTCTTTCAAGAAAAACGAAAAAAACTCCGGCGCGCTGTAAGCGGCCGGAGTTTTTTCTTACCAGCTTGCTTTTTTCACACCGGGAACCTGGCCTTTATGGGCCAGCTCCCTGAAAGCGATTCTGGACATTTTAAACTTCCTCATATATCCTCTCGGGCGTCCCGTTACCATACAGCGGTTGTGGAGCCTTCCCGGTGCTGAATCTCTTGGCAGCTTGCTGAGTGCCTCGTAATCTCCTTTTTCCTTCAACTCGCGTCTAATACCAGCGTATTGCTCAACAAGCTGTTGGCGTTTTAACTCTTTTGCCACTTTTGATTTTTTAGCCAAGTCACATAGCCTCCCTTTAAATCGAAATTGTTACGATTTAAAATGTATCATGCACCATTCAAAAAAGCAAGCATACCGCTTTGTAAAACAGACGGCCTGAAGCCGCCCGTTTCTAATGATGCAATTTCACATAATACAGTAACGCATCTTGATGCTTAATGAGCTCTTTTTTATGTTCAGAGGTATGCATTGTCTCGTCAGTCCCTCTAATACTGCTGCCGATCAAAACAGGCTTCTCGAAAGAAATCGGTTCCGGCGATGAAATATTCTGAGTCATTTCCTGTGTTGCGCTATCGTCGCGTTTCACCGATGAATCAGCCGCTATATTTCCCTGTTTATCCACAATGCCAAAATGAATGGTGGTGTGTTTATCCTTTCCTTCCCCCTCTTCATTCACAAAATAAACAAATTGTATGGTATCGGGTTTTTCCTCTGAATAATCTGCACGAACTGGGCCAACCGTCTCAACAAGCTTTCCCTTTTGATAGTGTTCGATGTACATGTCAGCTGAAGAAATACCTTCACCGATATTGACGGCTTCGGCAGTGAATGCCTGTGAAGCTGCGACATCCATTCTGTTTTTTTCAAGATCTGATATGTCCGCCGCTTTGATTTCCATCTGTTTTGAATGTCCGCATGCTGACAGCATAGCTATGAGGCAAATGACTGCCGCGCTTCTCAATGTTTTCAGAAAAAAACCCTTTTTTTGAATATCATACCATGTTCGGGGGCTGTATTTTCATTAAACTCATGCATTTTTCTCTTTGACAAAATAAGTGTTTCCTACCGCTTCTCCCCTTTTGTTCTGAAGCTTTCTCGTCCGATCATTTTCAAACGGCAAAAGCGGAAATACAAGCTCTGCAAAATAATACGCTTCTTCTAAATGCGGATAGCCTGAGAATATAAACGATTCTATGCCGAGTGCCTGGTACTCCGCTATCCGGTTAGCAATCGTCTGCGGATCACCGACAAGGGCTGTTCCTGCCCCTCCTCTGACCAGACCGATCCCCGCCCACAGATTCGGGCTGATTTCAAGCTTCGTCCGATCTCCTTGATGAAGGACGGCCATCCGCTGCTGGCCTGAAGAGTCGTAACGGCTCAAAGCAGCCTGCGCTTTGGCAATGGTGTCATCATCCAAGTGGCTGATCAAGCGCTCTGCCGCTTCCCATGCCTCTTGTTCAGTTTCACGGGCAATGACATGCAGCCTAATGCCAAATCGAACGGATCTCCCTTCTTTTGCCGCTTGCTTTTTGACTCTTTCTATTTTTTCTTTTACTTGTTCAGGCGGCTCACCCCATGTCAAGTACACGTCTGTATGCTTTGCGGCAGCTTCAATCCCAGCCTGTGACGAACCACCGAAATAGATGGGCGGATGCGGCTCTTGCTGCGGCGGGAAAAGTAGATTGCTGTTTTCCACTTTTATATGCTTTCCTTCATAGGAAACCGTTTCTCCCTGCAAAAGTCTCCGCCAAACGGTTAAAAATTCGTCTGTTGCCTCGTAGCGCTCATCATGGCTGATAAACAGGCCATCGCCTGCCAGCTCATACGGATCGCCCCCAGCCACAACGTTGATCAGCAGCCGGCCGTCTGAAATGCGGTCTAGAGTGGACGTCATTCTGGCTGCCAGAGAAGGCTGCATTAAACCAGGTCTTACCGCGACTAAAAACTTTAAGTCCTTTGTTTCTCCTGCCAGTGCCGACGCTGTAAGCCACGGGTCCTCGCACGATCTTCCCGTCGGCAGAAGAACTCCTGTATATCCCAGCCTGTCTGCCGCCTGCGCGACTTGTTTAAAGTAAAGATGATCCGCAGTCCGTCCATCACTTTCAGATCCTAAATATCTCGCGTCTCCATGAGTCGGTATAAACCAAAGAATTTCCATATTCATCTCCCCTTATATCTTTTATCCTTCGTAGCTGTTTCTCCACTTTAACAGCTTTCGTTCAAGCAGCCTGACGAAGGAATCCGTCAGCTTTCCAACCACTGCAAAAATGATAATCCCTGCAAAGACTTTATTCGTTTGTGAAAACTGTCTCGCATCCATGATCATATAGCCGACTCCCGCGCTTGAGCCCATCAGCTCTGCCACAACGAGCCCGAGCCATGCAATGCCGAGCGATAAGCGAATGCCTAGCAATATATTGGGCAGGGCTGCCGGCAATATCACTTTGGATATTTGCTGATGCCATTTAAATTCAAGCACCCGGGCGACTTCAAACAGCTTCGCGTCAACCCCGCGGATGCCGTTAAACGTATTGATATAGACAGGAAAGAAGGCACCGAGCGCAATCAGCAAAATTTTAGATACTTCGTCAAATCCGAACCATAAAATAAACAGCGGCGTGACGGCCAGATGAGGTACGGTTCTAAGCATTTGCAACGACGGATCAAGATACAGCTCCGTCCGTTTGGAGAATCCGGCCAAAATCCCGATCATCAATCCAAGCCCTGCGCCAAGCAAAAAACCAAGCGCCGCCCGATAAATGCTGATTTGCAGATGGCCGAACAGTTCGCCGGACAAAATAAGCTCCTTAAAGGTCAGAACAATCGTAACAGGTGTAGGCAGCACTGTAGCGGACACAATCCCCAGCCCGCCGATGACCTGCCAGATGGCAATGATGACAGCGGGCAGTAAAAGCCCCTTCATAAAGCCGTATCTCTTCCTTCCGGGCTTTTTTCGCACCGCTTCCGCATTCGTTTTGGGCAGCGAGCCCGCAGCCTCTGCTTTCATCATTGATCACCTCCTGAGGAATGTTCCTTTAATGCTTTTTTGATAAAACTGTTATCGACAACATCCTTCACATCAATCTTCTTATCTATCGCCTTTGTTCGAAATTGAAAATCTGCTGTTTCCTGCTGCGCTTTTACAATGTCGTCACTGATGACCTCATTCAGAGGTTCAGTATTTTTCAGCACATTTTCGACGACCTTTTTATCGAGATCTTTAATGTCAGAATATAAGTCCGCTGCTTCACCCAGATGTTCCTTTTGCCATACAACGGCTTTATTAAACACCTTCAGAAAACGGACCACTTCGTCTGGATGCTCTTCTGAAAACTTTGTTCTTACTAAAGTAAAACCCGGTGAATATAAATCTGTGCTTTCTCCGTTCACAAGGATTTTTGCTCCGTGTTTCATTGTTTCTAAGGACAAGTACGGCTCCCAAATGGACCAGGCATCAACAGATCCGTTTTCAAATGCGGAAGCTGCTTCATCAGGCTGAAGCTGAATAATTGTCACATCGTTAGCTGACAACCCCACTTGATCAAGCGCTTTATACAAAAAATCAAACCCGCTGCTGCCTTTGGCGACTGCAATTTTCTTCCCCTTTAAGCCCTTAACGTCTTGAATGCCGCTGTTTCGATTGACAAGGATGCCGTTTGCTTTCAAGCCGTCCTGAGACAAACCGATTTCTTTAAAGTCAATGCCTGCCGCCTGTCCAGCGATCACAGGCGAATTACCGACTTGAGAAAAATCAAGTTTGTCTGCCGCAAGGCCTTCAAATTGGGGCGGACCGCTTTGAAACTCCACCCATTTCACTTTGATGCCTTCTTTTTCAAATGCATCTTCGAACCAGCCTTTTTCTTTTGCGATCAAAAGCGGGCTTAAGCTTTGCTGAATACCAATACGAATTTCCTTCAATTGTTTGTGGTCACCGCTGGCTCCATTTGCTCCACAGCCTGCGAGCAGAAAAATAACGGCAACCAATACAATGAGTCCTTTTTTCATTTCCGCTTCCGCCCTTTCTATATCCCTGATCCTTCTGCGTACTCCAAATCTTCTGTTTTCTCGAATTCCGACAGCACTCTCTGTCTGATCGCTTGGAAATCCGGAGTCGTCCGGTTCCGCGGATACGCCAGGTGAATGGGCATCAGCTTATGGATTTTCCCCGGTTTGGCCTTAAGGATCGCAAGCTCATTTCCTAAATAAACAGATTCATCTATATCATGAGTCACGAGAATCATCGTTGTTTTTTTCCTCCTCCATATATCCAGCAGCACGTCCTGCAGGTGTTTTCTTGTAAAAGCGTCGAGTGCACCAAACGGTTCATCTAAAAGCAGCACCTCAGGCTCCCGCAGAAGGGCCCGGGCGATGGCTACTCTTTGTGACATGCCGCCTGACAGCTCGCGCGGATATGCTTTTTCCGATCCTTTCAATCTGACAATCTCGATCAGTTCATCCACCTTTTGTTTGACTTTTGGGTCATTCAAATTCAAGTCGGCTGCAATATTCTGCTCAACAGTCAGCCAAGGAAAGAGGCGGTGTTCCTGAAAAATAAATCCTTGCTGAATACCCGGAGCTGTTACGCTGCGGCCGTTAATTTCCACACTCCCGTCATATTCAGAATCAAGCCCTGCAATAATCTTTAACAGGGTGCTTTTTCCACACCCGCTCGGTCCGATAAGCGTTAGAAATTCGCCTGGTGCGATTGATAATTCTATGTTCTCTAAGACCGTGTTTTTGCGGCCCTCTTGAACAAATGCCTTTTCTTTGATGCTGATGGTCACAGCCACTTTTATCCCTCTCTTTCTGCCAACCCCGCCTTCAAAAAAACAAAAAGGCCCCCATCTCTGTTCTTGTAGAGATGAGAGCCTTCGGCGGTCCGATCAGCTGCCCAATTGTTTTTTTGTTTGAATAACATGTTAATTCAAATTATTCCGATATGTCAACTCTTTTTTAAATACGATTTTTGATATCCTTGTTTATCACTTACTCTGCTTGTTTCGCAAATAGAGAAGGAAAAATTATTTCTCCAAAAATTATTAAGTGTCATAAAAAGCTGTTACAACAAGGTTTTTCAACACTTTCGATACTAGATATCGATTAATAGAGATAACTATTTTATAATAATTATAAAATAATATTGACTTTTTACTTAGAGATGATATTATGTTCTTATAAATTCCAAGAGGTGATAACATGAGTTCAAATAAACTGACAACTAGCTGGGGCGCTCCGGTTGGAGATAATCAAAACTCAATGACTGCCGGTTCTCGCGGACCAACTTTAATTCAAGATGTACATTTACTCGAAAAATTGGCCCATTTCAACCGAGAACGTGTTCCTGAACGTGTTGTTCACGCCAAAGGAGCAGGCGCACACGGATATTTTGAAGTGACAAACGACGTAACAAAATACACGAAAGCCGCTTTCCTTTCTGAAGTCGGCAAACGCACACCGTTGTTCATCCGTTTCTCAACAGTTGCCGGTGAACTTGGCTCTGCTGACACAGTTCGCGATCCGCGCGGATTTGCTGTTAAATTTTATACTGAAGAAGGAAACTACGACATCGTCGGCAACAATACGCCTGTATTCTTTATCCGCGATGCGATTAAGTTCCCTGATTTCATCCATACACAAAAAAGAGATCCAAAAACACACCTGAAAAACCCTACGGCTGTATGGGATTTCTGGTCACTTTCACCAGAGTCACTGCACCAAGTGACAATCCTGATGTCTGACCGCGGAATTCCTGCGACACTTCGCCACATGCACGGCTTCGGAAGCCATACATTCAAATGGACAAATGCCGAAGGCGAAGGCGTATGGATTAAATATCACTTTAAAACAGAACAAGGCGTGAAAAACCTTGATGTCAATACGGCAGCAAAAATTGCCGGTGAAAACCCTGATTACCATACAGAAGACCTTTTCAACGCAATCGAAAACGGTGATTATCCTGCATGGAAACTATATGTGCAAATCATGCCTTTAGAAGATGCAAATACGTACCGTTTCGATCCGTTTGATGTCACAAAAGTTTGGTCTCAAAAAGACTACCCGTTAATCGAGGTCGGACGCATGGTTCTAGACAGAAATCCGGAAAACTACTTTGCAGAGGTAGAACAAGCGACATTTTCACCTGGAACCCTCGTGCCTGGTATTGATGTTTCACCGGATAAAATGCTTCAAGGCCGACTGTTTGCTTATCATGATGCACACCGCTACCGTGTCGGTGCAAACCATCAAGCGCTGCCAATCAACCGCGCACGCAACAAAGTAAACAATTATCAGCGTGATGGGCAAATGCGTTTTGATGATAACGGCGGCGGATCTGTGTATTACGAGCCTAACAGCTTCGGCGGTCCAAAAGAGTCACCTGAGGATAAGCAAGCAGCATATCCGGTACAAGGTATCGCTGACAGCGTAAGCTACGATCACAACGATCACTACACTCAAGCCGGTGATCTGTATCGTTTAATGAGTGAAGATGAACGTACCCGCCTTGTTGAAAATATCGTTAATGCTATGAAGCCGGTAGAAAAAGAAGAAATCAAGCTGCGCCAAATCGAGCACTTCTACAAAGCGGATCCTGAATACGGAAAACGCGTGGCAGAAGGCCTTGGATTGCCGATTAAAAAAGATGCTTAATGTAGAAATGCAAAAACCCGCTGAAATCAGCGGGTTTTTTTCTATTTAGTTACACATTGCGTATGCTTCTCATCAATCTTCATATAAATTTCTTCCATGAGCTCCGCGCTGTTTATAATCTCTCGTTTGTTTTTTTCAATCAGCAGCTCAAGCGGCAAAATCTGATTCCCGAAGGTTTTTCGCTTCCTAAATCGTTTTCTCCCCTTTTCTTTTTTGACTCCCATCAATAATCCCTCCTTTTTCATACAAAAAAGGCCCTTATCTAAACGATAAGAGCCTTCGGTGTTCCGATCAGCGCGATAAATTTGAAAAATTTGTACTGACCATGTTAATTCATACAATACCGACCTGTCAACTATTTTTTAAGGGAGTTGACACTGTATCAGATTACATCCCCGCTTTTTCCTTATACACTCTTATCCCCTGACGCATAAGCTAGAGAAACTAAAATACGAGAGAAAGAGATGTGGGTGTGTGGAAAAGACAAAATTGACCGGACGTATCGTGACACGGGATGATCCGGACTTTCGAGTTAAACGATGGGAGACTACGTAAATTGGCCAGATATCGGAAATCAGAAACTGGCCAAGAACATATTACGGCGAAAACGTTGAACGACTCCGCCGTGTCAAAACGACATATGATCCAGAAAATGTTTTCCGCTTTGAACAGAGTATTCCTCCGCTTCGACGCTCTCTGTTTTTCTAAAAAAATGAAGATGGAGCATTCTCCATCTTCATCTTTTTTATTGATATAAATTGCTTCCCGTATCGACAAACTCTTTTGCTTTTTCTTTTAATCCTTTATTTATGGCTTCTGCTTCACTGAGATCGTTTTTCTTCGCATAATCCCGAATATCCTGTGAAATTCTCATGCTGCAAAATTTCGGACCGCACATGGAACAAAAGTGAGCGGTTTTTGCTCCTTCAGCAGGCAGGGTTTCATCATGGTATTCAAGGGCTCTCTCCGGATCAAGAGATAAATTAAACTGATCCCGCCAGCGGAATTCAAAACGGGCTTTCGATAACGCATCATCCCGGATTTGCGCTCCGGGATGCCCTTTTGCAAGGTCCGCAGCGTGCGCAGCGATCTTATATGTAATGACTCCTTCACGAACATCATCACGGTTTGGCAGCCCCAAATGCTCCTTCGGCGTTACATAACAAAGCATTGCTGTCCCGTACCAACCGATCATCGCCGCTCCGATCGCTGAAGTAATATGGTCATATCCCGGAGCAATATCCGTTGTCAACGGCCCCAATGTGTAAAAAGGCGCTTCTTTACAAATGTCCATTTGTTTATCGACGTTCTCTTTGATTTTATGCATCGGAACATGTCCAGGACCCTCAATCATCACCTGAACATCATGCTTCCAGGCAATTTGCGTCAGCTCTCCAAGCGTCTCTAATTCAGCAAACTGCGCTTCGTCATTGGCATCAGCAATTGATCCGGGACGCAAACCATCCCCAAGAGAGAAAGCAATATCATACGTTTTCATAATCTCACAGATTTCTTCAAAATGTGTGTATAAAAAGCTTTCTTGATGATGAGCCAGACACCACTGCGCCATAATCGCTCCCCCGCGTGACACAATACCAGTTGTCCGTTTGGCAGTCAGCGGTACATACCTAAGCAAAACACCCGCGTGAATCGTAAAATAATCCACTCCCTGCTCTGCCTGCTCGATTAGCGTATCACGATAAATCTCCCACGTTAAATCCTCCGCTACGCCGTTTACTTTTTCAAGCGCCTGATAAATCGGAACAGTTCCCACAGGCACGGGGCAATTGCGGATAATCCATTCACGCGTCGTATGAATATCTTTTCCGGTAGAGAGATCCATCATCGTATCCGCTCCCCAGCGGATGGCCCACGTCATTTTTTCCACTTCTTCTTCAATGGATGACGTAACCGCTGAATTCCCGATATTTGCATTAATCTTCACATGAAAATTCCGGCCGATAATCATTGGCTCACTTTCAGGGTGATTAATGTTTGAAGGAATAATCGCCCGGCCGCTGGCTACCTCGTCTCTGACGAATTCAGGAGACACATGCTCACGAATGGCGATAAATTCCATCTCAGGTGTAATGATCCCCTTTTTTGCATAGTACATTTGTGTGACATTTTGACCTGCCTTCGCCCTCAGCGGTTTCCGCTTTAATCCTGGGTAGCTTACGTTTGGATTTGCTTTTTTATAACCGTTATCTTCTGGTTTTATAGCCCGACCTTCATACTCTTCCACGTCACCGCGCTCTGTGATCCATTTTTGGCGGAGCGGCTTTAATCCTTCTTGAATATTAATGGTTACTTCAGGGTCCGTATACGGTCCGCTTGTATCATAGACACGCACAGGCGCGTTTTCCTCTTCGCCGAACGATCCCGTCGTCGGACTCAATAGGATCTCCCTCATCGGCACTTGGATGTCCGAAGAAGAACCCTCCACGTATACCTTCTTGCTGCCTGAAAAACTTGACATAATGGAAATGTTGGCTTGCTGCACTGAATTGTTTTGCATTACTTTTCCTTCCCCTCTCTACGTTTGAAAGGACAAAATCAAGCCCATAACCAGCACAAAAAACCGGATTCATATAAATGAACCCGGTTACAGTCAGAAAGAAACATATTATTGCCCAGCAAGACAATAACAAAAACAATTCCTCTACTTCCCCACGCTGGTACGAACCAGATCAGGTCCAAAGGGTTAAGAAGCTTACCTTCTCTCTCAGCCCGAAAGCGGGCACCCCCAGTAACTATTGATTTCGCACTCATCTTATCATAAAATCAATCTGAAAAAAAGAGGAATATAGATAATATTCAGCCAATTTCACCCTAAATATTTGACCGGCAACGGAATTTCAGCTATTTCATGTTCAGCCATCATCACCCGATATGCCTTTCCTTCCGACCTTGAACTCACAGTCTGAAACAGCTGATCATTTATGAAATGGAGAGCAGCCCCATCATCCGCTGCATAGCCACTGCATAAGAACTTGTTAGATATCAGCTGGTGGTATGCCGGTCTCCGATCCTTTTCCCCGTCATAATGGGGACAAAAGCTCCCTTGCAAAAAACCTAAACTTTTCAAACTTGTCAGCGGTCCGGCTGAATCCGTCACCCCTTCTTCAAACCAGCAGATCGCACCGGCACTTAATCCAGCTAAAACCACACCGTTCTTCCATGCTTCCCTAAGAATCTGGTCAAGCCCCCACTCTTTCCATAACACAAGTAAATTCCGCGTATTTCCCCCGCCAACATAAATCACGTCCATTTCCATAACAAAAGAAGTTAAATCTGTTGATGGCGGCTTAAACAAAGATAAGTGAGACGGCACACAATCCAGTGTTTGAAATGCATGATAAAACCGCTGAATATAGTTTTGGGAATCTCCGCTCGCCGTCGGCAAAAAACAAATACGAGGCTGCTCTCGTTTTGATTGATTGAGGATATATTGATCGAGGGACAAATTATCCGGCTCCATCGAAAAACCCCCGCCCCCCATCGCAATAATCTGCTTCATCATCACACCCCCCAACAAAATTTGTTGCTTATTATAGCATTTTGTATAGAAGCAAGAAACAAAGCCAAATACTTTCTTATCAGGAGCTGCTAAAAAAACAAAGGGGGTGGTTTCCCATTGAACAAAGTCTTTGTCCCAAAGATATTCTTGATTTGTTAACAACAATAAAAACCAGCATTAACAAATACACTGTCGCAATAACAGAAGCCGAAAATCCCCACATCAGAATAGCATTGCATGATCAATTAGATACAACTGTTTATCTCCATGATGAACTGTCAGATCTTCTGTTAGAAAAGGGATGGCTCGGGTGAGCAATTCCAAATCAAATCGATTAGATTTATCTTACAGCAAAGACCACAAAAAGAGACGGGATCTCAAAGATGAGATGCCGTCTCTTTTTTATTGCTCCACTCTTCTTAAAGCCTCATTTACGGTTTCTTTTATAAACGCGTCTTCACCGCTTAATCGGTCTAAACTGAGATCGCCGTTTCTCAGCCTTTCGGAAATATTGTTTATATCCTCCTCTACTGTGATTTGCAGCTCACCAGCCAAAAACATTCTGTGTAATTCATCTGCAACCAAACTTTCTTTATTCACTTCCATCCACTCCTTTATTTTCAATATTATTCTTAGTCTGTCCCTAGGCCGAGACGAATAATAGGAAAAAAGTATGAATCAAACGAATCTTTTTTCCTCCTTCTTGCGTATATCTGTTGAGAAAAAAGAAAAAGGGGAAGATCTAACATGTCATTTTTTAAGAAACTTGCGGCAAGTGCCGGAATTGGAGCTGCAAAAGTAGATACAATTTTAGAAAAAGACGCATATTTTCCAGGAGAAGAAGTACAGGGAACGGTACATGTCAAAGGCGGAAAAATCGCTCAGGACATCCGTTATATCGATTTACAGCTTAGCACACGGTATGTCATTGTAAAAGACGATGAAGAGCACCGGAAATACGCTACAATTCATTCTTTCCGGGTCACTGGTTCATTTACCATACAGCCTGGTGAAGAGCATCAATTTCCGTTTACATTCACTCTGCCTCTAGATACGCCGATGACTGTAGGGAAAGTAGAGGTTACCGTGGTGACAGACCTTGACATTCAAGGCGGTATCGATAAATCCGATCATGACCGCATTTTCGTTGAAGCGCACCCTTGGATTGAAAATGTGCTGGAAGCAATCGAAAACCTGGGCTTCCGTCTTAACGAAGCAGACTGTGAACAAGCGCCCTACTTCCGACGCCGCCTTCCGTTCGTTCAAGAATTCGAATTCGTTCCGACTTCCGGATATTATCGTCAGATGCTTGATGAATTAGAGCTCATTTTCCTTTTAGACGAAGACGGTTTGGAAATCATTTTCGAAGTCGACCGCAGGGCAAGAGGACTGCGAGGATGGCTGGAAGAGATGTATAATGACGGAGAACAGCTTGTACGCGTCCGTTTCAGCCAATCAGAGCTTGAAGATGCAGAAGAGCTTGAAGAGGTGTTAGAAGAGATCTTAGACCAATACGCTGAGTAAGTATAAAAAGGAGCCTCGGCTCCTTTTCTTTAATAAAAAATAAAAACCCGTGTCTATTAAGAAACGGGTTTTTCAATATACCGGTGGTCGGGGTCGAACCGACACTCCAGAAGGAACACGATTTTGAGTCGTGCGCGTCTGCCAATTCCGCCACACCGGCAAGTT
>NZ_CP117986.1:1835000-2125000 GCF_033412715.1 Bacillus sp. N3378-2at
TGTTACGACTTCACCCCAATCATCTGTCCCACCTTCGGCGGCTGGCTCCTAAAAGGTTACCTCACCGACTTCGGGTGTTACAAACTCTCGTGGTGTGACGGGCGGTGTGTACAAGGCCCGGGAACGTATTCACCGCGGCATGCTGATCCGCGATTACTAGCGATTCCAGCTTCACGCAGTCGAGTTGCAGACTGCGATCCGAACTGAGAACAGATTTGTGGGATTGGCTTAACCTCGCGGTTTCGCTGCCCTTTGTTCTGTCCATTGTAGCACGTGTGTAGCCCAGGTCATAAGGGGCATGATGATTTGACGTCATCCCCACCTTCCTCCGGTTTGTCACCGGCAGTCACCTTAGAGTGCCCAACTGAATGCTGGCAACTAAGATCAAGGGTTGCGCTCGTTGCGGGACTTAACCCAACATCTCACGACACGAGCTGACGACAACCATGCACCACCTGTCACTCTGCCCCCGAAGGGGACGTCCTATCTCTAGGATTGTCAGAGGATGTCAAGACCTGGTAAGGTTCTTCGCGTTGCTTCGAATTAAACCACATGCTCCACCGCTTGTGCGGGCCCCCGTCAATTCCTTTGAGTTTCAGTCTTGCGACCGTACTCCCCAGGCGGAGTGCTTAATGCGTTAGCTGCAGCACTAAGGGGCGGAAACCCCCTAACACTTAGCACTCATCGTTTACGGCGTGGACTACCAGGGTATCTAATCCTGTTCGCTCCCCACGCTTTCGCTCCTCAGCGTCAGTTACAGACCAGAGAGTCGCCTTCGCCACTGGTGTTCCTCCACATCTCTACGCATTTCACCGCTACACGTGGAATTCCACTCTCCTCTTCTGCACTCAAGTTCCCCAGTTTCCAATGACCCTCCCCGGTTGAGCCGGGGGCTTTCACATCAGACTTAAGAAACCGCCTGCGAGCCCTTTACGCCCAATAATTCCGGACAACGCTTGCCACCTACGTATTACCGCGGCTGCTGGCACGTAGTTAGCCGTGGCTTTCTGGTTAGGTACCGTCAAGGTACCGCCCTATTCGAACGGTACTTGTTCTTCCCTAACAACAGAGCTTTACGATCCGAAAACCTTCATCACTCACGCGGCGTTGCTCCGTCAGACTTTCGTCCATTGCGGAAGATTCCCTACTGCTGCCTCCCGTAGGAGTCTGGGCCGTGTCTCAGTCCCAGTGTGGCCGATCACCCTCTCAGGTCGGCTACGCATCGTCGCCTTGGTGAGCCGTTACCTCACCAACTAGCTAATGCGCCGCGGGTCCATCTGTAAGTGGTAGCCGAAGCCACCTTTTATGTTTGAACCATGCGGTTCAAACAACCATCCAGTATTAGCCCCGGTTTCCCGGAGTTATCCCAGTCTTACAGGCAGGTTACCCACGTGTTACTCACCCGTCCGCCGCTAACATCAGGGAGCAAGCTCCCATCTGTCCGCTCGACTTGCATGTATTAGGCACGCCGCCAGCGTTCGTCCTGAGCCAGGATCAAACTCTCCGATAAATGGATCACAGGTTAAGTTCACCGCATCTCGCGGTGACACCTGTGTGACCTGCGTCGTGCAGGCCCTAGTTTGACTGACTACGCACATCGCTGTGCGATTTTTAAAAATGAATTAACAGGTACGTTTTGTCTTGTTTAGTTTTCAAAGATCATTTTCACTTCTTGTTGAAGCGACTTTATTAATATAACATTTTGACTTTCTTTTGTCAAATGTTTTTTTGATTTATTTTCCCGCCGCTGTGAGCTTGTTTTCTCAGAAGCGCATCAGCGACGTTTAATAATATAACACGGTCAAGAATCAGAGTCAACACCTTTTTTAAAAGAATATCCTCGGTGATAGACAGCCTGTCCTTTCGTTTCTATCTGGCAGACGTTGATAAGTCCCTTTTCTGTCAAGTAATCAAGCATAACGCCAAGATCTTGGGTAAAGTGCTTTAGGTCATGATGTTGAAGAAGCTCACCGAATTGCCAAATGTCTTTTTCTTTCATTACTTCGAAAAGATGCGCCGAACCGATCTCGGCTTTGGAATGGATGAGAAAATCATTTGCTAAGAATAATAATTCAAGTCTTTTTTCCAGGCTCTCGTGACTTTCAATCAGCTCGGAATATAACTTGTACACTTGCGGCTCCATCTGGCGCACTTGGCTCCACACCGTGGTTTCGGGATGGAATCCTCTGTCGATTACTTCAATACGTGCTAAATGATGCAGCGCATGAACAACGGCGTTGTAGGCATCTAAAAATTGATTGGCTTCAAAAAAAGCTTTCCCTTCAACATACCTTCTGATTAATTTGCCGTATTCGAGTCCGATCTTCAGTTTACGTTCGGCAAACGGAAATGTATTCAGCCTGTCAATCAGTTCAACTACGTATTCATTACGGTCAAACAAGACTCTGCCATTTACAATCCAATCTATGATTCTTCTATTTGTTCCAAGCAAAATCCATTCTTGAATCTGAGAATCTGTTACCACATGCAAAGAAGCTGTTTGATGATCAAATTCATAATGCTTTATAAAAACTGGCTCATCAGCATCCTTTACAATCACCAGCAAAGCTGCATCAAAGTTATCTGTTAAGGAAGATGTTTTGTTTCTTCTCTCAATCATAATGACAGCCAATGTATTGGGGTGACTTGCTCTTTCTTGGTAAATTGGACGGAGAAGATTTTCCATCACTATTCCTCCAATGCAATTGTTCAAATTTTTTTATTCTCTATTTGATTCAATTCTATGGTTAAAACGAAATTCCTTTTTTCTAAACACATTGAACTATTATAAACAATTTCACAGTAACTCTCCATATGTAAATTCCAGTTCAACCGAAAACATGAAGAAAATCCCATCGGGTTTGTGCTATAGTTAAATCAGAGGGGGATGGACATGGCGAAATACTCCAGCAAAATTAATAAAATCAGAACATTTGCGTTAAGTTTGGTTTTCGTTGGGTTTATCATTATGTACATCGGGATCTTTTTCAAAGAGTCAGTTTTGCTTTCTAGTTTGTTTATGATACTTGGGCTTTTATCCATCGGTCTCAGCACGGTAGTTTACTTTTGGATCGGAATGCTTTCGACTAAAGCGGTTCGCGTCATTTGTCCAGGCTGTGATAAAGAGACAAAGGTTTTAGGAAGAGTCGATATGTGCATGCATTGCCGAGAGCCGCTGACTTTAGATAAGGGATTAGAAGGAAAAGAATTTGATGAGTCTTATAATAAAAAGAAAATGTCGAAATAAAATAAGCTGACCGTTTCGTGCGGTCAGCTTATTTTTAATGATTTTCTTTTTTCGAACACTCTTGGCAGACGCCGTAAATTTCTAAACGGTGGTGGCTTACCTTGAAGCCTGTGACGTGGGCAGCGAGCTGTTCCACTTCATCAAGGCCCGGGTAGTGGAAGTCCACAATTTTACCGCAGTTTTCGCAAATCGCGTGATAGTGATCAGATGTCACAAAATCGAATCTGCTGGAAGCATCACCGTATGTGAGCTCTTTTACCAAACCTGATTCCCGGAACACACGCAAATTGTTATATACTGTCGCTACGCTCATGTTAGGAAATTTCCCTTCCAGAGCTTTATATATATCGTCCGCTGTTGGATGAGCCATAGAGTTAACGAGATATTCCAGAATCGCATGACGTTGAGGAGTAATGCGAACTCCGGTTTCCTTCAACGTTTCTAAGGCTTCTTTTAGTTCATGTGCAGCCATCCGTCATGCACCTCTCTTCTAAAAAAAATTCTTACATTGTAATGTTTATAATTAGTGTAACTCTTTCTACGATAATTTGTCAATTGATATCAGGGTAAAAGTAAGCATAGGCTCATAGAGATTTACTTTTCCGACATATCTTTGAGGGTTTGAAGCGCTTCGGCTACATGGTCCTTTACTTTTACTTTTCTCCATTCTTTAATGAGCCGGCCTTCTTTATCAATTAAAAAAGTGGAACGCTCGATTCCCATATACTCTTTTCCAAAGTTTTTCTTCAGCTTCCACACATCAAATGCTTCCGCCAGCTTATGCTCGTCATCTACAAGAAGCAGAAATGGAAGGTTATGCTTCTCTTTAAATTTTCCGTGTTTTTCCTGGCTGTCCGGGCTGACGCCAATAATGACGGCATCCAGTTCAGCGAAGCTTTCGTGACTGTCCCGAAAATCGCATGCTTCAGTTGTACATCCCGGTGTCATGTCCTTTGGATAAAAATAAAGCACGATGTACTTTCCTTTATAATCCGATAATTTTACTGTTTCCCCATGATCGCCTTTCAACTCAAGATCAGGCGCTTTTTGTCCGATTTCTATAGTCATTACGTTACCTCCGGATGTTTTTTATTAAGCGTATCCAATTCTTGTCCAGATTACAACCATCTCAGCTGAATCTGAAGCCCGAAGCCATTGTTCTTGTTCGGAAGCATGCTACAATAGAAAGGACGCATGGAGATATAGGAGGTTTTTATTCTTGCATACAAAATCAATTGAACTTCACAATGAGGCATTACAGCACATTGTCGGCGGTGTAAACAGCCCGTCTAGATCATATAAAGCAGTCGGCGGCGGTTCTCCTGTTGCAATGGAGAAAGCAAGCGGCGCTTATTTTTGGGATGTGGACGGCAACAAATACATCGATTATTTAGCGGCGTACGGTCCGATTATTACAGGACATGCCCACCCGCATATTACAGAAGCGATTAAAAAAGCGGCAGAGAACGGTGTATTGTATGGAACACCAACGAAACACGAGGTTACATTTGCAAAGATGCTCAAAGAAGCCATTCCCGCTATGGACAAAGTAAGATTCGTCAATTCGGGTACAGAAGCCGTTATGACGACCATCCGCGTGGCTCGCGCATATACAGGCCGGACAAAAATCATTAAATTTGCGGGCTGTTATCACGGGCATTCGGACCTTGTGCTTGTCGCCGCAGGCTCCGGCCCGTCTACTCTTGGCACACCAGACTCAGCCGGTGTACCGAAAAGCATTGCAAACGAAGTGATCACAGTACCATTTAATGATATCAATAGCTATAAAGCGGCTCTTGATAAATGGGGCAGTGAAATCGCGGCGGTTCTCGTTGAACCGATTGTCGGCAACTTCGGTATCGTGGAGCCGAAAGAGGGCTTCTTAGAAAAAGTAAATGAATTGACACATAATGCAGGCGCTCTCGTTATTTACGATGAAGTCATTACGGCTTTCCGCTTTATGTATGGCGGCGCGCAGGATCTCTTACAGGTGAAACCAGATTTAACAGCACTCGGGAAAATTATCGGCGGCGGACTTCCGATTGGCGCCTATGGCGGCAAACAAGAAATCATGGAGCAGGTAGCTCCGCTAGGACCTGCTTATCAGGCAGGAACAATGGCAGGGAACCCCGCTTCCATCCTATCAGGCATCGCTTGTCTGGAAGTGCTCAAAGAAAAAGGCGTGTATGAAAAGCTTGATCACCTTGGCGCTATGCTTGAGGAAGGTATTTTGAAGCACGCAGAAACACACGGCATCACCATTACGGTCAACCGGTTAAAAGGTGCGCTCACGGTATATTTCTCTGATGAGAAAGTGGAAAATTACGAGCAGGCTGAACGGAGTGACGGAGAAACATTCGCTACGTTTTTTAAGCTGATGCTGGAACGCGGAATTAATTTAGCACCTTCTAAGTATGAAGCTTGGTTTATTACCACAGCACATACAGAGCAGGATATTAAAGACACGCTTGCAGCGGTCGAGGATGCATTTAAACATCTAAAAAACTAGAATCAAATACCTTGAACAGGAGCTTTGAGCTCCTGTTTTTTTTATGGAATCAAACAGCGTGTAAGATTTTGGTCTTTTTCTAGAAAAATAGCTTGAATATTTGTATCGATCCCTGTATATTACTTAATTGTTTAGCAAATAAACTAACCGGGAATTTTAAGGATTAGCCCATTTGCTATGTCACACAATTTACTATAGAAAGGAATGCACGCACAAACCAATGAAACTTGGTGCCCGCATTTTCAAAACCGGGATTGCGATTACACTTGCCCTTTATTTGGCTTCGTGGATCGGGCTTCCCGCGCCGATTTTCGCTGGAATTGCAGCGATATTTGCGATCCAGCCGTCGATTTACCGCTCTTTTCTCATTATTATTGACCAGGTTCAAGCAAATATCATCGGAGCTGTGATTGCCACAGTGTTCGGCCTTATTTTCGGACCCAGCCCGATTATGATCGGGTTAACAGCAGTTATTGTCATTACAATCATGCTGAAACTTAAAATTGAACATACAATTTCAATTGCTCTTGTAACAGTTATTGCGATATTAGAATCCGCCGGTGACGACTTTTTAATGTTCGCGCTGATCAGAACAAGCACAGTCATCTTAGGGGTGCTTTCTTCCTTTATCGTCAACCTTGTGTTTTTGCCTCCTAAGTACGAAACAAAGCTGATTCATAATACCGTCGAAAACACCGAAGAAATTATGAAGTGGATCAGATTGTCCATGCGGCAGTCGACAGAGCATTCGATTTTGAAAGAGGATATTGAAAAACTGAAAGAAAAAATGATCAAGCTTGATCAGACATATCTTCTATATAAAGAAGAAAGAAGTTACTTTAAGAAAACGACTTATGTGAAATCAAGAAAGCTTGTCCTGTTCAGACAGGCCATTATTACTGCAAATCGGGCGCTTGATACATTGAAGAAGCTGCATCGTCTGGAAAACGAGATCTATCATATGCCGGAAGAGTTTCAGGAAACACTGACTGAAGAACTTGATTACCTGCTTTACTGGCACGAACGGATTTTGATGAGGTTTGTCGGAAAAATCAAGCCGCATGATGACGCGGTTGAAGAAGGCATCCAGTATAAGCAGCTTTTAACAAAGTCATTTTTAAAAAATCAGCAAAATACGGATGAGGAGCTTATTGATTACAACATGCTCAATATTATGGCAAGCGCCGTGGAATATCGCGAGCAGCTTGAACATTTAGAAACACTTATCACAAGTTTTCAAACGTATCATCCGAAAGACTGCGAAATAGAAACAGAAGAGTAACCCGGTTAAACAGCCGGGTTTTTTTATATACAAAAAAATCTTATATCCTTCGTTAAAAGGATATAAGATTGATGTTTTAGTTCAAATTTTGAATGGTAAATAAATGCTTGTACTGGCTCTCATAGTCCATGAGTTCATCATGGGTTCCGATTTCAATGATTGTGCCGTTTTCCATGACAACAATCTTATCCGCATGGGTGATTGTCGATAAACGGTGGGCGACAACAAAAGTTGTTCTATCCTTCGCCAGTTTGTCCATCGCTTCTTGAATGTAATGCTCACTTTCCAAATCCAGAGCTGATGTAGCTTCATCTAAAATGAGGAGCGGCGGATTTTTCAGGAATACCCGCGCAATTGAGATCCGCTGCTTTTGTCCGCCTGAAAGCTTAACGCCTCGTTCTCCCACCCGGGTCTCATATCCTTCTGGAAAACTCATGATAAATTCATGGGCATTTGCAGCTTTGGCGGCTTCGATTATCTCTTCAAGGGTGGCATCAGGCTTGCCGATCGCGATATTTTCCCGAATCGTTTCACTAAATAAAAAGGTATCCTGAAGCACCATACCAACCTGGTTGCGAAGGCTTCTTGCTTCATAATCGCGAATATCCGTCCCATCAATCAGCAGTCTGCCGCTTGTTACATCATAAAATCTTGGGATCAGGCTGACGAGCGTTGATTTTCCTCCTCCGCTCATGCCGACGAGAGCTACAGTTTCTCCTCTATTTACTTTTAAGGATACATCATGAAGAATATTTTCTTTGTCCTTCTCATATTGAAACGAAACGTTTTGAAACTCCACTCCTCCGCGAATCTGATCGGCCTTTATCGCATTTGGTTTGTCAGTGAGTTCATAGGGCTCGTCAATAAATTCAAACACCCTGTCCATTGATGCGATTGACTGTGTCAATGTTGTAGAGGAATTGATCAGCCTTCTAACAGGGTTGTACATTCTGTCAATATATCCGACAAACGCGACCATTGTTCCGACTGTCAGCGGTCCATTAATGACAAAATACCCGGCGCACGCTATGACGATGAGCGGCGCCAAATCTGTAATGGTATTAACGACCGCAAAGGTTTTGGCGTTCCAATTCGTGTGGCGGATGGCTTTATCTAAGAAATGCCCGTTTTTCTCATTAAATTGAGCCTGTTCATGATCTTCTATCGCAAAGCTTCTGATGACAGGCATGCCTTGAATGCGTTCGTGCAAATGCCCCTGCACTTGAGCAAGAGCCTGTGAGCGCTCCCTTGTCAGCTTTCGTAAACGGCCGTAAAAATACTTCACTGATATTCCGTATAATGGGAATAAAACGATAGAGATCAGCGTTAATTTAACGTCCAGTGTGAGCATGATCGAGATTACAATCAAAATCGTCAGCATATCGAGCCATATATTCATAAGCCCTGTGATGACGAAATCCTTTGTTTGTTCTACATCATTAATCACTCGGGAAATGACTTCCCCTGTTCTTGTATTCGCGTAAAAACGTAGGCTCAGTTTTTGTATATGGTCAAACAGCTTAGCTCTTATATCATAAAGCACCTTGCTGGCAGTCCACTGGGCAAAATATTGCCGGTAATATTCAACAGGCGGGCGCAAAATTAAAAATAAGGCGAACATGATCGCCATAATCGTGAACAATGACGTGGTTTTGTCACTGGCCGTGCCGCCTCCTTGAATAATGTCGTCAACTACGTACTTCAGAAGCAATGGGAGAGCAAGCGGAATGGAGAATTTTACGATCCCGATTAACACTGTAACGAAAATTTGCTTCTTATAAGGTTTGACGAATTGCATGTAGCGTTTCATAACCCCCACGTTGATTCCCCCTCTCTCTTTATCATGATGTGTGTGAGCCCATGTGAAAAACCTGTTGTACCCCGCAACAGGTTTTTTACGTAACCATTATTTTGTATAGCGCAAATACCGTTCATACCACATATCGACAAACTCGGGCGCAAACGGTCCCTGACGCTGGTGAATCCAATGGAGCAGCGTATTTAAGTAGTCTCTTAAAATACTGTCGATTTCTTTTGGATAATTCATGGCTTTCCGATGATCATCATATTCGTCTTCATCGAGAATATTGTAGGTCATGTCAGGAAAAACCTTAACATCTAAGTCATAATCAATATATTTAATTGCTTCGCCATCATAGGCAAACGGAGAACTGATGTTGCAATAATAATGAACCCCGTCTTCCCTCAGCATCCCGATGACATTAAACCATTGTCTTGCGTGAAAATAACAGATTGCGGGCTCTCTGGTTATCCATGTCCGGCCGTCTGATTCGGTTACCATCGTCCGGTCATTGGCTCCGATGACACACATTTCTGTACTTTTTAAGATTGTTGTCTCATTCCAAATTCTATGAATCAGCCCGTTGTGCTTATAGCTGTGAATTTGAATGGTTTCTCCTTCCTTGGGATAGCCCATATTTCTCCCCTACTTTCTATAAAGCCCTACAGTTAGTATGTCCAAATTTGCTTACCGACAACGTCTTTTACCTATTATAACGTTACAAATTGAAAAATGAAAATAAAAGAGCCATTCCGGCCGGGGAATGGCACATTCCTGCACTACACAAAGGAAGACGGCTTTTCTGAGCTGCGATATGAACGAATGACCTGCTCTGTCTGCTTTTGAAACATATCCTGTATATCGGCAAGGTGTTTCCGTTTTACCGCAATTTCAGCCTGAATCCCACGCAGCCTTGCATCCCTTTCCAAATGCCGGAGTTCCGCCTCAATTTGTTTGCAGCGGTCGAGCTCTGATTGGAGATCGAGAAGCTTATCCATCGTTTTCATCTGTTCACTTACCAGCTTTTCAAATTCGGTCATCGGTTCCTCCTTCAGCCTGATGAAAGTATAAACATTTCCTCCTTTAATCATTTCGATCTCCGTAAAGCAAACCCTTTGACTCATTCTGTAGACCTTCCACAAGTTTTGTCGTTTTTCAAACAGAAAAAAGCACTTCCACCCGAAGATGAAGTGCTTTTTTCTGTTTCAGTGATTAGCTGTTTTGTTGTTTGTTTTGTTCAGCAGATTGGTTTTGCTGTCTTACCTGCTGTGCGTCAGTTTCACTAGCGAATTCAGTGCCGAATTGACCTTGTTGTCCAGCTGATTGCTGGTTTTGTTTTCTGACTTGCTGAGCGTTTGTTTCGCTAGCAAATTCAGTGCCAAATTGACCTTGACCAGCAGCTGATTGTTGGTTTTGTTTTCTAACTTGTTGAGCGTTTGTTTTGCTGAAGTTATTTGAGTTAGCCATTGTTATCACCTCCACGGTCATTAGAATGTGCAGGTGATCGTATAGCTATTCCTCTTTTTTAAAAATTTTTAAACGAGCAGTGAGCGTCCGCCGTCAACGATAATTGTCTGTCCGCGGATCATGTCAGCCTTGGAAGACACTAGAAACTCAACAGTATCAACCATGTCTTTAATTTCGACCATGCGTCCCGCCGGCGTGTTTTGGCGCGCATCCTCAAGCAGATCTTCTCTATTCGGGAAGTGTTTCAGCGCATCTGTGTCGATCGCTCCGCCTGAAACAGCATTGACGATAATTTGTTTTGGTGAAAGCTCAACGGCAAGATAACGGGTTAAAGCCTCTAACGCTGCTTTTGATACACCGACCGTGGTGTAGTTTTCAAGATAGCGGATAGAGCCTAATGAACTGATGCTGACAATATGCCCGCCTCCGTTCTTCTCCATTAGCTTGGCAGCTTCCTGAGCGCAGAAAAGCAATGCTTTCGCATTAATGTTCATCGTCCAGTCCCAGTGTGTTTCTTCTAATTCCATGACAGGTCTTAGTACTCCTGAAGCGGCATTATTGACAAAAACATCAAGTCTGCCGAACGTTTCATCAATTTGCTGAAACATTTCTTTGATTTTTGCAGGCTGTCCTACGTTTGCTTTTACGACAAGCACTTTAACGCCAAGCTTTTCAATTTCTTCCGCTGTTTCTAATGCTGCTTTTTTGCTGCGTGCATAGTTAATGACGATGTTATAGCCGTTCTCAGCAAGTCTGATCGCGGCCGCTTTTCCGACACCGCGGCTGCTTCCTGTTACGAGTGCACATTTATTTTGTTCCATTTTTCCTCATCTCCTTGTAGCGTATAGTTCTTTTATTTCCACAAACAATAATGGCAAGAACTTTTAAAGGGGGTCTTCTGTTATGTATGTCGGACGTGATATGAGCGAATTGAACATGGTTTCCAAAAAAGATTGGAAGAACAGTGAACTCGCTTATTTTCATCATGCCTTTCAGCAAATTATGCCTTATTTGAACGAAGAAGGCCAATCAAAATACCGGGAATTAACGCAAGAAATTGAAGCGCGCGGCGGAATGAAGCGCAATGAAGCGGACTACAGCCACGGCACGCGCGTCTCTTACGATTAAGAATGGTTTACGGAGCAGCCGAGATGGCGGCTGCTTCTACTGCCATCTTCCAGATTTTTTGATGTGATACCGGGAACGCAAATTGTTCGAGCTCTTCTTTCGTTACTTTTTTCAGCTTGCTGGTATCCGACACTTGTTTTACTTTACCGAAAAACACTGAAATATTCCATACCAGGTGGGTGAAAACATGCTCGACTACACCTTGCAGATCACTGATATCAGCTTGTATGCCATATTCGTTTTCTAAGAAAGCAATGAGCTGTTCACGCTCAGTTTTGATCCCTTTTTGTGTTTCAAGATTCGGAAATTCCCACAGGTTGGCGAGCAAACCTTTAGACGGCCGTTTGTGGATATACACTTGTCCGTCTTCATCAGTCAGTACGATCGCGGCCATGGTTTTGATCCCGGGCTTTTTCTTTTTGCTTTTTACCGGAAGCTCCCGTTCAGTGCCTTCTTCAAATGCTGAGCAATGCTGCTGAACCGGGCAAAGCAGGCATGAGGGTGATTTTGGCGTACAGATCAAGGCTCCAAGCTCCATCAAGCCCTGATTAAATTCAGATGGTTTTTCTTTGGAAATAAAAGCTCGTATGGCGTCTTCAAAGATCGTTCTTGTTTTTGGTTTGGCAATATCATCCCAAATAGATAGAATCCTGGACATGACACGCATCACATTTCCGTCAACCGCGGGAATGGGTTTATTGTAGGCAATGCTGAGCACCGCTCCCTTTGTATAAGGGCCGACGCCTTTTAACCCGCCAAAATCTTTCTCGTCTGGAGGAACAATGCCGCCGTATTCCTGTTTCACTTCTTTTACCGCGCTTTGCAGGTTTCTGACTCGCGAATAATAGCCGAGCCCTTCCCATGCTTTCAGCACCTTTTCTTCATCAGCATCAGCGAGCGCTTCCACTGTCGGGAATTGTTCCACAAACCGGAGAAAGTAAGGAATCACTGTCTCTACTCTCGTTTGCTGCAGCATCACTTCAGATACCCACACCTTATATGGATCTTGGTCCTCTCTCCACGGCAAAACGCGCTGCTCTCGTTCAAACCATGAGATTAAATCATCGCGAAATTGCTGTATGTCTTTTTGTTTTAATTTGTCTTCAAGTACGTTCATATGTGTTTCTCCCCAGTCTTTCGCGCCCCGCTTTTCTTTAGACTGTTTTTTGTTGTACACTAAGGGCACAGTACGATAATATGTTACATTAAATAGTAATAAAGAAAAAGCGGAAACATATGAGAACGATTGAATCAGTTTAAAAATTGGGTATATGAAAATGGGGAATTTCTTACAAAGTGAATGTGCAGGATCACCCTGCAAGGAGGTCACCTATGGATACGGGCACACATGTCGTTATGGGCATCGCACTGGGCGGTATTGCGACGCTTGATCCTGTTGTCGGATCAGATCCGGCAATGGCTCACGCTGTTATGATCGCAACGCTTGCGGGCTCTCAGGCTCCGGATATTGATACTGTGTTAAAGCTTAAAAACAATGCTGTTTATATAAGGAATCACAGAGGATTTACCCATTCAATTCCCGCCGTTTTGTTTTGGTCTGTCATCATCCCGGCGATTCTGTATTTATTTTATCCTCAGGCCGATTTTCTGCACCTGTGGCTGTGGACACTGCTGGCAGTCGTTCTGCATGTCTTTGTTGATATATTCAACGCCTATGGAACACAAGCCATTCGTCCGTTTTCGAAAAAATGGGTTGCGCTCGGGCTGATTAATACGTTTGATCCGTTTATTTTTATCAGCCATCTGGCAGCTATCGCGATTTGGTATGCAGGCGGGAGTCCCGGCATCACGTTTCTCAGCTTATATATCATATTGGCAGGCTACTACTTGGTGCGCCTGATCATGCAGCTGAGAATTAAACGGAAGCTTCATGAGATGATTCATGATGAGATCGAAAGCATTATTATTTCTCCAACGATGAAATTCAGGCAATGGCGAATCGCAGTGACGACAGCACATGCTTTCTATGTAGGAAGAAGCATGGAAGGACATGTCGTGATTCTGGATACATTTAATCGGGTGCCTGTTCCTGAAACCGATGTAATGCATGCGGCAAAGCAGGATGATAACATCGCGGCGTTTCTGTCCTTTTCTCCGGTTTACCGGTGGGAAGTGGATACGTTTAAAGATCATTATGAGGTGAGATTTATCGACCTGCGTTATCGGAGCAAAGGCCATTATCCGTTTGTCGCAATTGTTCATATCGGCCATGATCTCACGATCCGTTCGTCCTATACGGGATGGATATTCAGCGAAGAAAAACTTCAGAAAAAATTAAAGCTCGGCTCTATATAGAGCCGGGCTTTTTACGTCTTATATAGAAAACAGCAAGCAGCAGACTGACGAGAGATATGATCGCCGATATTTTGAAGTATGGCGGATAGTAAGTCAGCTCAATGTGATTGTCTCCCTTTTGCGCCTTGAAGCCTATAAAAGCATAATCCGCTTTTTCGATCTTCTGTGTTTTTCCGTTGATCTTCAGCTCCCAGCCTTTTTCATATGGGATCGGAAGCATGATGTACTGGTCTTTTGACAGATGATAGGCAAAGGTCAGTCGATTTTTGTTCCAATTCAGTTTGTCTGCTTTCTCTGTTTTATTTTGCATTACAGCGTTTTTCAGCGTTTGGTAATTTTCTTCATAGAGCGCTATGTTTCTCAGCTCATAGGTTCCTTTCGGAAGATTGATTGAGATATGGCCTGATTTAGGCACTCTTACCGTTATATTATTTACTCCGGTTTTATATATCGATTTGTTCGATTTCCTTGTTGTGACATAATCATTTACCTTTAACGCAAATCCTCTGTCTTTTGCTTTGCTTTTCAAATAAAAGCTGACATAGTAGTCTCCCGGAGCGGATGATGGCTGTTTCGGGGTGATGATCAGCTCTCCTCCGTTTTCTCCAGTTACGGTTAGCAGCCCGTTTTGATACTGGGCTTGTTTTGCGGTAATGTCCGACTTGGTGATCAAATTGGACTGTTTTGGTGTCTGCTCCGTTTTTCCTGATGGATCTTTTAATATGATTCCTTTCAGCATCGCCTGTTCTTTCGCAAGAGCGGGCAATCGGTCCAGCTCACTTTCGCTGTATATGGCATCCGCTGTTTTAACGAATGGAAGCATGTACTGATTCTCATAAACTGCATAATGCTCTGTTTCTAAATGCTTTTTGAAGCCGTACGGGACGCTGGCTTCGTTTGTTTTTTCGGTCATATAATATTTGCCGTAAAGCAGGCTGTATAAATTCGCCCTGTCTCCCAATGACGCGTAACGGCTGACGCTTTCCCTGCCCATATCGATGCTTAAATCATTCCAATAGAAGGCCAGCAGATCTTTGTTTAAAATGCTGGAATACGCGCTGAAGCCATTAAATCCGTAAATGATTGGCGTATTATTGCGGACCCCGTTCATCCAATCGATTCTCATGAGCGGATCATCGTCTTCCTTCTGTAAACGTCTGATGAGCTCAGATGATTCCCGCCCTCTGTATTCCTCACTTGTAAGATATTCTTTTGTCACACTATCCAAATCGCCGCCTTCTGAGAGCGCGTATTTTTGATAGGAGTTGGCGACAAACAGCGAAGAAAGAATGATTATACCGTACACAGCCATTTTTGCCCGTTTTTTCGCAAAAGCTGCAGCAAACAAGGCTGCGATTGTCATGAGTAAGAGCAATAGAATACTTTCATTCGCAGGCTTCCATATATCGAGCTTATACCTTTGAATATGATACAAGTAAAGAAGCAGGACGACAGCTGCGGCCGGGAGCAGTTCTTTCCGTTTCAATTCAGACAGCTGTGACAAACCAGCCGCAGCTGCTCCCGCAATGGTAAAGGCCAGAATATATTCAAACCGGTTTTGCGGGGCGGAAAAACCGTTAAAGACGCTTGCCGCATACGGACTGAAATGAAACAGAATAAACAGCAGGCTCAACCCGGCAAAGAGACGAAACACACGGTTTTTGTAAAAAGAAATCATAAACAAAAACAGCAGAAAAGCGGCCGGCACAATGATGATCCGGCTCGAAAATAAGATATTATCATCGAAATTGAGCCACTCTATTTTCTGGCTGTATGGAGGGCGCAGGTTGTTTAAAAAACCGTATACTACCGGCACAAACGCCGCCGCACTGATGCCAAAAGAAATGAAGCCTGAAACGAGAAATAATCTGATTTGAATCCATCTTTTCTCTTCATGTGGTTCCAAACTAATCAGCCATCTGAACAGCACATAGATTCCGATGAATATAAGGTTTATGTATGCAAAGTAAAAATTGTTGATTAACGTCAGCGAACACGCAACGATAAACCACGCCGGACGCCGCTCTCTAATAATTTTTTCTGCGCCAAGCACAAGCAGCGGAAGCCAAACCATTGTATCGGTGAAAAATTCCCAATACGCTTCGTGACGGAAATAAATAATTGAGACGCCGTATAACACGGCTCCCGTGAACGATGCCGCCCTGTGCTTAATAAGATAATGAAAAACAGAAGCGGACGTAAAGATGATCAAGCTCAATTTAAAAATACTGATAAAAACAGCTGACTCAGCCCAAAAAAGCGTATCCGCTTCTCCGATCAGCTGGACGGCTTGAAGCATCCAAACAGCGGCGGATACAGCAAGAAAAAGAAAAGACGCAGAAAAATAATAGCCGAGCTGACTGAATGTGCCGCCGCCAAGTCCGAATGAATAATTGTAGAAAAAATTCCCGTGTGTATATTGGTCAAATAATAATTTTTTAAATACGATCATTTGCGCAAGCCCGTCACCCGGACCTGTCATATACCTGCCTTCCGCCCATTCTTTCACAAAAAAAGCGTGTGCCAGAACGGACACCAGCAAACTGGCCGCATAGATCATGATATGTTTTCTTTTCATATGAATTCTCCAGTCTTGCTTTTAAGATAATAGACACGCAAAAAAAGCACTGCCAATGGCGCTTGGTATTTTCAGTGCATTTTTGTCAGACGCCGCATGCTTTTTAATTCGTTCGTTTCAGGCAGGTCTTTGTTCGGGATATTCGCTTCTTTGATCAAATAATGCGGGCGTTTTTTTGTTTCATAATAGATTCGGCCGATATATTCACCTATAATTCCAAGGCTTAACAGCTGTACTCCGCCGAGAAATAACACTGCTGAGATAATGGTGAAATACCCAGGCACAGAAATACCGTTAGTCAGAATTTTAACGAATGTGGCAATGATATAAATGATGGAAAGCAGCAGGATGAAAATGCCTGTATAAAAACATAATCTCAGCGGCTTATGATTAAATGAAACGACGCCGTCCATGCCGTAATTAAACAGACTGCTGAACGACCATTTGGAGGTGCCGTTTTTTCGTTCGACATTTTCATAAAATACAATTTTCTGATCAAAGCCAATCCAGCAAAAAAGGCCTTTTGAGAAGCGGTTTCCTTCGCTCAGCTTCAAAAGTGCATTCACAGCTTGGCGGCTTAACAATCTGAAGTCACCGACACCGTCACGCAAATCGACTTCCACCGCTTTATTAATGAACTTGTAGTACATAGATGATAAGAGTGAGCGGACAAAGCTGTCCCCTTTTCTGTTCCTTTGGGCAATGACTTGGTCATACCCTTCTTCGTAGCCTTTGATAAATTCCTTCAGCAAATATGTCGGATGCTGCAGATCGGCATCCATTACAATAACCGCCTCGCCCTGAACATGCTCAAAGCCCGCCAAAATTGCGGCTTCTTTTCCAAAGTTTCGAGAAAAAGATATATATTTTACCCGGCTGCACGTCGCTGCCAAGTCTTTGATCTGCTGAAGCGTGTCATCAACACTTCCGTCGTTTATGAAGAATATTTCATAGTCATAATGAATGTTTTTAAATTCCTTTTTTAAAGATTCATGAATGAGTTTGACATTATACCCTTCATTGTAAGACGGGATAATAATCGAGATTAATCCTTGCTTCATTAAGGCACCTTCTTTTTTTATTCTTTTTAAGTATTGCCTTAGGGGAGTTTTACACAAATCTTCAGTAAGGCTATTCCTTTTTTTAAAGTCGTTTAAACCTGTTTTTTGTTACAATTTTATGGTGACATTCATGATTTTTAATGTTATTTTGTCATGTTTAAAACAGACTATGAAAAAAACGCACAGAAAAAGTCTGCCATTATGACAGACGGATGGAGAGAAATTTTGGCTTATTGGTTCTTAAGATATTCCAAAATCAGCTGATTGACGATGGCTGGCTTTTCGTGGTTAATCCAATGGGAAGCTTCATCAACAAAGATGAGATGTCCATTCGGGCAATGCCTTTCCGTCTCTTTCGCAAGCTTTCTGCTCAAAAAGCGGTCTTCCATTCCCCAGATCATTCGGTAAGGTACTGTTTCGTAAGAGGGTTTCTCTGCCAAGCTTCCTTTTCTGAGGGCTCTGTACCAGTTCAGCATAGCTGTCAGCGCGCCCGGCTGCTTCCACGCTTCTTTGTACCTGCTGACATCCTCGGATGTAAAAAGCGCGGGACGGTCGGATAATCCAATCGCTTTGTCTAATGTTTCATAATCATTTTCCCTTAGTGATGCCTCCGGTATATCGGGCAGCTGGAAGTATGCGATATACGAGCTTTTCAGCCATTGCGGCGGATAAAGCGGCGTTACGGTTTTCATGACGTGCGGGTGCGGGATATTGATCGCGATCAGTTTTTCAAGATATTCCGGGCGTGTGGAAGCCAAATGCCATGCGACAGCTCCTCCCCAGTCATGACCGATGACAATTGCTTTTTCATCAGTGAATTGCGTAATAAGCCCGATGATATCATCTCTTAATGTATCAATCCGATATGAATCAATTCCTTCCGGTTTGTCACTGAGATTGTAGCCCCGCTGATCAGGAGCAATGACCCGGTAACCCGCATCAACAAGCGGTTTGATTTGATTTTTCCAGCCGTACCAAAACTCAGGAAATCCATGGAGCAGGACAATTAACGGGCCGTCTTCCGGTCCTGCGGCTGCAACGTGGAGCGTGATTCCGTTCGTATTGACAAACTGGCATTTAACTCCGTCCACTTCTATCTCCTCCTTGACTGTGCGTCATGATTTTCAGCCTTTTCTCCGTCAGCATAAATGTTATAACACAGGCGGCAATCAGCAGGATAAGCTGAAGAATAAACAAGTTTGATCCCAGCAGCAAACCCATTCCCGCAATCACCAAGCCTGACAGGATCATTAATGATGCACTGTAACGGTTCGCTTCATTCCATAATCTTTGATCTGACATTGATCGTCTCGTTCTGTATCCGTACACACTGTTGATCGATTTGGGAGGAAACAGTTTGATCAGTATGCCCGCAATGATCATAAGCCCTCCGCCGACTAAATCCGTCATATCCTCATCTCCTTTCTCATTGTTACGTGCAGAAAGGAGAAATGTTTCATGCATAGGCAAAAAGACAAGCCTCGGCCTGCCTTTTTATCGCATTTGTAAATCCTTTGTGTGAATATAGCCTTTAACTCCGCCATAATCCACGAACGCCCAAGTGAAGTCAAATCCGCCGTTTTCACTGAATCCCCACCCAAGTATTGTCACCTCTGTTCCAGATGAGAGCTGTTTAGCTTTTCCATTTTCGGGCGTCGGTGCATAGAAGGCTGTCTGTTTCGTTGTTTTCGCTTGGCTTGCGGTTTTCATTAAAAAGTGAGTTGAAATATATGCTTTCTTTCCTTTGAAATGAATTTGAGCCCAATCGGCATTTACGAACCTATCGACTTTTACCTTTTGTTCTGATGATACAGTGCCGAGAATATCACCTTCATGATTTGGCTCAGTCCGGACATTCAGTTTTCCTGCTTTTATGATGTAAGTATCGGATGATGGCATGCTGACAGATATGTCGTGAAGGGGCGCAGCTTTTGCTGCGGGAGCGGAATGAAGTGCTGTCAAACCCAGTCCTGCGGCAGCTGTTAAAGCGAGCATTACTTGTTTCTTTTTCATATAAAGCTCCTCCTCGCATTTTGACAAGATATAAGTGGTATTCCCTGATTGACAGGCTGGTGAAACATGTTTTGTTTATGATTTCTTCCTTTTAAGGTAATTTTAAGAAAATGAAAAAACCTGCCGGTCGTTAACGGCAGGTTTTTAATGCAAAAGGCCTCTGCTTTGATTTAAGTAATCATTCACGTCGTTACGGGAGCTTTGAAAAAGGTGGAGCTGGCCGCCATAGTTTTCAATCCATTGTGTGACGATTTTTTCAGTCATTTTTTCACCTTGATAGGCGTGTCCGGCTTTTGCATAGGTTGCTTCGAAATCGCTCCATAACAATTCCACCCACGTTTTTGCCTGTATATAGCTGATCATCTCGTTCTTTTCCAGAAGCAGATTAGTCAGTTTCTCAATGTACATATTCATGTGTGCAGTCTCCTTTCTTCAGGAAAAAAATAACGCTTTATTACGTGGTGTTCTCCATATACTAACCTTACGTCTTCATCTGGAAAGACGCAACTTTTTGATCTCGAACCTAGGGGGATATGACATGGTCCGAAATAAAGAAAAAGGATTTCCTTACGAAAACGAAAACAAATTTCAGGGTGAACCGAGAGCAAAGGACGACTATGCTTCAAAGCGTGCTGACGGATCTATCAATCAGCATCCTCAAGAAAGAATGAGAGCCTCAGGCAAACGGTAAAGAAGAACAGCTGCATACACTGCAGCTGTTTTTACCCTTTATTGACTTGATATTCGTAGACGCTCTTCTTTTCTGATAAGTGTGCGAAGGTAGAAAGCACAAGTCCGCATGCAGTCATAAGCGCACCGCCTGCAAACAGCCAGGAATAAGAGCCTGTTCCGTTTAAAATCATTCCGCCGATCCATGCACCAAGGGCATTGGCAAGGTTAAATGCTGATACGCTGACAGCTGCGGCAATGGTTGTGCCGCCCTCAGATGAGGAAATGACCTTTGTTTGCAGAAGAGGCGGCGTGCCGAATGCGCATGCCCCGAATAGGAACGTTGCCACAATGGCTGCAGCCGGGTAAATGGCGATGTAAGGAAATACAGCCAGAACACCGATTAAACCGATCATTACGCCGATCATCGTCCGAGTCAGCAAAGGCAGCGGTACTTTTCCAGCAAAGAAATTCCCGGCAACGCCTCCCAATCCATACGCAAAGAGAGCACCTGTAATGCCAACCGTGCTGAATCCGGCTGAATGCCTTAAAATGGGTTCGATAAAGGTGTAGGCGATAAAGACACCGGAATAGCCTAAAATGGTAATCGCGAAGGAAAACAGCACTTGTTTGTGTTTAAAAACCCCCCACTCATTCATAAGCATTGGGATCACTTTTGGTTTTCTGTTCGGCACGGCAGCCATAAGGCCTAAAAATCCGATGACACCAAGAGCCGTAATGATGGAAAACACCGCTCTCCAATTCAGGACATCTCCGAGATAAGAGCCGAATGGAACACCAAGCATTAGAGCCACTGTCAGTCCGCCGTTCATTGAAGCAGCAGCTGCAGCACGCTTTTCCGGCGGAACCATTTCACTTGCGAATACCATGGCAATCGCGAAGAAAGCGCCGTGAATGGACGCAGATAAAATTCTTGAAATGGCCAATACCGCAAAATTCGGCGCCAGTGCGCTCATCAGGTTTGAAAGGATAAATATCGCCATAAGCCCAAGAAGCACAGGCTTTCTCGGAAGCTTGACGGAAATGATGGTGACGAGTGGCCCTGTCAAACAAACGCTTGCCGCATAAGCCGTGACAAGAAGCCCTGCGGATGAAACCTGTATATGAAAGTCATTGGCAATCGACGTCAAAATACCCATCACCGCGTATTCTGTATAGCCGATTGAAAATGTGCAAATCATAAGAACAAATATAATAAATTTTACAGATGGGTTTTTGATACTCAACGTCATCGCCTCCTTTGATTTTAAAAAACAACGAGTTTCATCTTAAAAGATTTTTCAAGTGAATTCAATGATTTTTTCTTTAAGAATTCGTGTAAATGTGCTGCAAACAAAAAGAGGCTGATCATCAGCCTCCTGTTACGCTTTATTCTTTTTCTTGCAATACTGAGATTGGCAGAGCTTCCTCTTGCTGGGGGGAAGAGGTCCTGTATCCCCATGCGAAAACGCCATTTAAATAACTGATGGTAAACTCGTCCTCAGTGTTTTCCACACGATATGTTTCTCCCGGTGAGTAATCTTCCGGGTTCAGCAAATATGCTTTTGCCATCGTAATTTTCCGTTCGAGCACTGCCAGTTCGTTTATGATTCCATGCTGTTCGGCTTTTCTTGCTTTTTCAGAAAGTAATGCGATTTCGGTATTGAGTTCGTGAGGTGTCATTTGACTGTATCGTTTCTCCATTTCAGTACTCCTCTTCCTGCAGTAATTGCTCGATTAAATCGAGTGAGAATCCTTTGCGGAATAAAAATTGTTTGACCTTAATGGCGCTTTCATATGAGCCGTCATAGCGGTATTTTCTAAACGCTTTTTCCGCGTGAAGGCGCAGCGCTTCTTTCTCCGTGTCTTCATCATTTTCATATTCAATCTGATCCATCGCCGCGCTGATAACATCAAATGAGAAGCCCTTGCGCTGAAGCTGCAGCTGGGCGCGCTGTTTGAATTCTTTCGTCGAAAGCTTTTTATCTTTTTTGAGAAGCTTTTCAACATGCTTGACCGCTTCTCTTGTCTGATCTTCAAAGGAAAAGGAACTTAGCGCCTCCTTAATTGTATCGTCATCAATTCCCTTCGCTCTTAGCTCTCTGAACAAAACATCAGGGCCTTTTCCGTTTGTTTTTTTGTGAGTGCTGACATAGGCTGCGGCAAATTCCTGGTCGTTTAAGTACTTGTAATCGTTAAGCCTATGGATGACTTCCGCAATGACGGGGGGCGAGGTTTCTTTTTTCTTTAAGTGGTCCTCGACCTCTTTCGTCGACCGCATTCGATAGGATAAAAAGTCAAGCGCACGGTTGAAGCCTTTCTTCACTTCATCGCCGTATTGAATCTCAATGATGTCAAGATCATCGAGTTCTTTTCCCTTCTTGAGCTCAAATTTCACGAGCACATCCGCGTCCACGCTGAAGGCGTATTTATCATCCAGAAAAATATTGAAGCGTTCCGTATTCTTTTTTTGCGTTGATATTTTTGTAATAAACGGCATCTTAATCTCCCTTCTCAGGCCTGAAACGCGTTTTCTTTTATTACAATGAGGTAAAGTATATTTATTAGAACGATGAGGAGAGATGTTCATGAATATCGCAATGACGGGCGGAACCGGTTTTCTCGGCCAGCATCTGACAGGCGTTCTTACCCGCCAGGGACACCATGTTTATATTTTATCAAGAAACGCAAGGGAAGCTGAACAAAAAAATATGACATATGTCCAATGGCTGTCGGAAGGAGCCGCACCGGAGCAGGAACTTCCTCATATTGATGTCTGGATAAACCTTGCGGGAAAATCGATTTTTGGCCGCTGGACGGAAAAAACGAAGCAGCACATTCTCTCCAGCCGTATCAATGCGACGCGTGAAGTGCAGCGGCTTATTCAGAAACAGAAGGAGAAGCCGCAGACACTGATCCAAGCCAGTGCCGTGGGTATTTACGGCACAAGCCTTGAGAAAACCTTTACAGAGGATTCTGCAACGTCAGATGAGGATTTTCTCAGCCATACTGCACACCTGTGGGAAAAGGAAGGACAGCATATTGAGGCGATGGGCATCAGGACGGTTTATGCGAGATTTGGCGTGATGCTTGGAGAAAAAGGCGCTCTCCCGCTCATGATTCTCCCCTATAAGTTTCTGGCCGGCGGAACGATCGGAACGGGAAGGCAGTGGCTGTCATGGATTCATGTCGAGGATGCGGCCCAGATGATCCGATATGCGGTGGAAAACGCCGGCATCTCAGGCCCAATGAATGTCACCGCGCCCAATCCTGTGGACATGAAGCAATTCGGAAAAACGATTGCACGGGTGAAGCACCGCCCGCACTGGCTCCCCGTCCCGGAATTCTTTTTATCAAAAGCATTGGGTGAAATGAGTCTTTTGATTGTGAAAGGACAGCGCGCTCTTCCGAAAAAAGCGATAACCTCTGGATTTCGTTTTACATATTCGGATCTTGAATTTGCACTCTCACAGCTCATAGCGGACCGAAAGACTGTATAAAAACAGCAGGATGCGTCAACCTTAAGAATAACATGGTTGAAGGAGGTCCTTTTTATGGAAAAAAAGAGGGAGAAGCACCAGCAAGGCGCCAACCTGAAGAAAATGCAGGAAGTTCTTTATTCAGGCGAATTTAAAAAAGCGGAAAAAGCTGCTAAGCGGAAGTAGGAATACATAGCCCCTTAAAACCAAATACTATATTTGTTTGATATCACTTTTAGGGGGAATTTGATATGGGCAGAAATCATATCCACAAAAACCGTGATAAAAACAAACAAAAGCTTCCACAAGTTCCTGATGCCTTAAAAAGGGAAACTGACGGCGTTTACGAAGAATATTCAAGCGAGCTTGCTGATGCAGATGACCGCGAAGCGCAAGAGCGTGCGAAAGCAGCCGACAACAGAGCGAAAAAGAAATCTCGTTAATGAAAAACCCCTTGTCTCCGTTTGAGACAAGGGTTTTTTTACATTTCAGTGAACCGGTCGCGGATCGGTGTGCGTTTTTTCACTTCCGGCGCCTCGTCAGGATAACCCGTTTGTATGATAGCGGCGAAACGCTCATTATCCTGCAAACCAAAGGCCTGATGGACTTCTTTGTCATAAAGGATTTTTCCGCTTTTCCAAACCATGCCGATTCCTTTTTCCCAAGCGAGAAGCTGAAGATTTTGAATCAACGAGCTTGTTGCCGCAAAATCGTCGTCCCGCGCTCTTTCGTTTTCATCTTCCCGAAACACGACGAGGAGAAATCCCGGAACGCGCCCAAGTGTGTTTTTGAAATTTTGAAGCTTTTCCTCTGTCATATCCGGCTTGGATTTCATAGAGAACGCTGCAAATGTATTGATGAGGTTCGCTTTACCTGTCTCACTGGAAACGTAAATAAATCTCCATGGCTCTGTCACTCTGTGATTTGGCGCATATTTTGCCGTTTCAAGCATGTCAAGAATGACTGCTGAAGGTACTGGCTCTTGTTTAAACTTTCGAATCGATCTTCTGCTGCGTATGATGTCCCGCAGTACTGAATGCTGATGTATTTGTTCGGTTTGAGGCATACCGTCTCACCTTCCTATGCAATTGAAAATGATTATCATTTCATAATAATAACGGAAAGTGCATCTTTTTGTAAACCATCATCCGTATTAGAATTTAAGAATACGGGTTTCTGAGTAAACGGCTGTTCCTGTCATGTTCACTTTCACATGGCCGCCGGCTTCGTTCATTTCGATCTCCACTTTTCCATCTTTTCCAATTTCCTGCCCTTGTTCAATGATAAATTTATGCTGCTCGGCATTGCCATAATGTTTCATATAAGCCCCCATCACGCCGGATGCTGTGCCGGTCACGGGGTCTTCAATCGTTCCCGAATACGGGGATGAAAAGTGGCGCCCGTGCAGGTCGCTGTCGGGATGGACGGTTTCAAAGGTAAACGGATGGACTGAAGCTTTTGGCAGATCAACTAACACTTCCGGAAATTGTTTGTTATCTGGCACCATTTTTTTGGAAGCCTCCAATGATTTAAGCGGAACGATGGCTGTCCATATCCCAGTGCTGCCAAACACAATCGGAAGGTCTTCATGAAAATCTTCATCGGTGATACCCAGTGCGTCCGCAAGTTTTTTCCGATCGCCTGTAAATGGTTTGAATTGCGGAGAGGCCTGTTCAAGCGTGATATGAATGCGGCCATCTTTTTCAGAAATCTTCACAGGCAGGATACCCGCTTTCGTTTGGATGCTGTACGTTTTACCGCTCTCCAGCATTCCTTTCTCACATAATGCGTAAAGAGAAGCAACTGTCGCATGACCGCACAAATTCATTTCGTGTCCAGGGGTAAAGTAACGGAGTTCAAGATCGGCCGACTCGCTTTTTCGGATAAAGGAGGTTTCTGAATACCCGGCACGTTCAGCTATGATCTGCATCTCGTCTTCCGTATAATCGTCTCCCTGCAAAACGACGCCTGCGGGGTTTCCTTTGCCGGGACTGCTTGTAAATGCTTCATATTTTAATACCTCTGCTTCTTTCATTCATCTGCCGCCCTTTCTTTATCAATGTCTCTGTCAGTATAGCAAAAATAATTACGAATCTTCAGTCATTATCAAAAAAACCCATTTTCTTTTTTAAGAAAATGGGTGTAACGATTAAGAATTTCTTGTTTTATAGAGCAAATAAATAAAATAAGGTGCGCCGATAGCCGCTGTAAAGACGCCGGCCGGCACTTCCACCGGAGCAAATAAGGTTCTGCCGACGATATCAGCTGTTAAAACGAGCAGAGCTCCAATAAGTGCCGACGCTGGGAGCAGCGCGCCATAAGATGAGCCGACAAGCCGTCTTGCAATATGGGGCGCCATCAGCCCGACAAAACCGATTGTGCCGGCAACTGAAACTGCACAACCAGTAAGAGCCGTACTCAAAAGTAGCAAGAAAAAACGATTTCGCTGCACAGCGCTTCCTGCACCCGCCGCAATATCTTCACCCAGCACCTGTATATTCATATTTTTTAGCGCGACAAAACAAATGAATAAGAGAATGACAGATAAGATAATAGCTATTTTTACATGCTGCCAGTTTGACCCATAAACTGACCCAGTGATATACACATTGGCTTGTGATGCCCGGTAAATCGGACCTTTGATCATCAACAGGGTAGTCATCGCCTGCGCCGACATTGAAAATCCGATTCCGATCAGCACCAGCCGAAATGTGGAGGCGCCATTTTTGTATGCCAGTAAATAGACGATGAGCCCGACAGCCGATGCGCCGATAAATGCGGCTGCTGGAAGCCATGACAGACTGATCGTAAGTGAACTGCTGCGGTCTGAGAAGAACATCATTAAAAGCACGACCGCTACCGCCGCTCCTCCTGTTATTCCGATAATATCCGGAGATGCGAGAGGGTTTCTGACGAGCCCCTGCAATATCGCGCCTGCCGCTGCCAAGCAGACACCGGCGCATAAAGCTGTCAAAATTCTTGGCATGCGGAACGACATGATCATCAGTTCATCCAGCTTGGAACCTGCACCAAAGAATGTTTTTGCTACATCCCAGGGAGGAATAAACCTTTGTCCGAGACCTGCGCTTATGATGAGTACAGCAGCTGTTAACCCCAGTAAAATTAAAAAGACGATCCATGCTTTCTTTTCAGCCGCAGTAACGCCAAAACGAAGTTTCATAGCTTCGCCCCCCTTCTTGCGATGTACACAAACACAGGCATTCCGATGATGGCGGTCATGACCCCGACAGGAACTTCCTGAGGCATAATGATATATCGCGCACCGATATCCGCGCAAACAAGCAAAATGGCACCCAAAACAGCGGAAAATGGCAGAACCCAGCGATAATCATTACCAACGACAAAGCGGGCAAAATGCGGAATAATGATGCCGATAAAAGAAATCGGCCCGGCAATGGCGACAGCGGACCCTGCAAGCATGACAACACAAAGCGCCATCACAAATTTCAGCAGGCCCGTTTTTTGGCCGAGTCCTTTTGCCACATCTTCTCCCATAACGAGGAGGTTAATTTTTTGGCCGAGAAAGAAGCAGATTACCAGCGCTGCCGCTGCATATGGAAACATCGTCATCAACAGATCCAGACTCCGGCCCTGCACAGAGCCAGTCAGCCAAAAAAGCACCTGGGCAAGCTCGAGTTCGTTGACAGAAAGCAAGCCTTGTGTCAGAGAAGAAAACATGGCTGCCATGGCAGCTCCCGCCAGCGTCAGTTTGATTGGCGTCAGTCCTTCTCTTCCAAGCGAGCCTGCTGCATAGACGATCGCAGCGGTAAATGCTGCCCCCAGAAACGAGCTCCATACTAATGCCTGAGGTGACTGAATATGCAGAAAAAACGATCCGGCAACAATAAAAAAACCTGCACCGGCGTTAATCCCGAAAATGCCCGGTGACGCAAGCGGATTTTTTGTAAGCGCCTGCATGAGGGCGCCCGCGGCTGCAAGCGAGGCGCCGACAACTGTGGCAACCAAAGCGCGCGGAAGCCTGACATCCTTGATGATGACATGCTCATTTGTTCCGTTGAAGGAAGTAAACGCCTGATAGACCTGTCTCCATGACGTACCTGTATAGCCGTACACGACGCTTGCGCAGACAGCCGCCAGTAAAATGAAAATCAGACATACTAACACAATCCATTTTGAAGATGCCTTTTTGCAGATCATGATCTAATATTCTCCTAGTTATTTACTATGTAATGTTTGTTTTTGAGAATAATCCTCAATTAGGGATTGACACTCTTAACACTGCTTATTATGATCTAAATGATAATGAATTTCAATATTGGGAGGAAAAAGATGAAAAAGCATATCAGCATGCTATTCGTATTTTTAATGGCCTTTATGGTACTTTCTGCCTGTAATAGTTCAGAAAGTTCAAGCAACAGCGAGGGGTCAAGCAGCAAAACAAGAACGGTCAAACATGCAATGGGGACATCAGACAACATTCCCGCCAATCCAAAACGGATTGTTGTTTTAACAAATGAAGGAACAGAGGCGCTCTTAGCGCTTGGCATTAAGCCGGTCGGAGCCGTAAAGTCATGGAAGGGCGACCCGTGGTATGACTATCTGAAAGATGACATGAAAGGTGTTAAAAACGTCGGTCTTGAAACGGAACCGAATGTGGAAGCCATCGCAGAATTAAAGCCTGATTTGATTATTGGAAACAAAGTGCGCCAGGAAAAAATTTATGATCAGTTAAATGCAATTGCGCCGACTGTTTTCGCTGAATCTTTGGCCGGGAACTGGAAGGATAACCTGACTCTATACGCCAACGCGGTGAATAAGGCGGACAAAGGCAAGGAAGTCATTGCCGATTTTGATAAACGCGTTTCTGATTTAAAAAACAAGCTGGGCGACCAGACAAACAAAACCGTTTCTGTCGTACGCTTTTTATCCGGTGAGTCAAGAATCTATTATACCGATTCATTCTCAGGGATTATTTTAGACCAGCTTGGCTTCAAACGCCCTGAAAAACAAGTGGAGCTGTTTAAGAAACAAAAGGACCAATTTACGTTCTCAACCGACAGTAAAGAATCTATTCCTGATATGGATGCTGATGTGCTGTTTTATTTCACTTATAAAGCCGATAATGCAAAGGAAAATGAAAAATGGGCCAATCAGTGGACAAGCAGTTCACTATGGAAAAACCTAAAGGCCGTGAAGTCAGGTAATGCACATGAAGTCGATGACGTCGTATGGACAACCGCAGGCGGAATTAAAGCCGCAAACTACCTGCTTGATGATATTGAAACCTACTTCTTAAAAACGAAATAAAAAAAGACTCCGTCTTATTAGACGGAGTCTTTTTTGCTTTTGCCAATCAGACGTGTAACGAGGAACATGGTGACAGAAAGAGATCTGTTTTTCCGATACGCTAAGTATTTCCCTCGCCACTCCGGTTTATATTTTTCTTTAAAGGCTCTTAGGCCGCTGAAACTGTACATGTATCTGACATTATTAAAAATGACAGCGGCAAACCTTTCGGACCAGAAGGATGTAAAGGCAGTGCCGACATTGGCCAAGGGTGCCATCCCCATATTAAATGACGTACAGCCCTCTTCCTTTGCCCATAAAAACATACGGATAAACAATGCGTCCATAATGCCATTTGGAGCGTCGCCGCGATAGCGCATCAGATCGACCGATATCTCTCCTTCCTGGTACATCGGCATGACATTTGCGAATGCAACGATCTCTCCTTCTGCATTTTTCATATAGGCGATCGGCGCTTTCTGTAAATAGGAAGGATCAAAAAATCCGAGCGAGAATCCCTTCTCTTTTTTCGAGCCGAGCCATTCGTCTGAGATTTGCTTCAGCTCCTCCAAAAACGCATCAGAAAATGGGGGATGATCCACACGGAAAGTATACTCCTCCCGCTCAAAGCGGTTATTGATTGCCCGAAGGCCGGCTTTTTTCTTCCCAGTCAAGGTAAATGTATTTAAATCTACATATGCTTCCTCGCCCAATTTAAAGAAGTTGTAGCCAAAATCGTGATACAGCGCCATGTCCTCTCGTTCAATTTGATAGAACAAAACACTGAATCCCTTCTGATGCGCTTCGTTCAGAAATTCTTCCAGCACGAGCGGGAATGATTCTCTTTGGCCAGACGGATCGCCGAGCACGACCAGCCTTCTGGCGATTTTCCCAAACAGAAGCAGTGCATTCCCATCGCTGGAAAAATAAAACCGCTTATCTCCAAGAAAACCGAGATGGCTCAGCGCGTTGCCGCCTTTTTCATTAAGAAACGCAGCAAGACGCTCAGGGTCAGCTTGCTCTCCGATCGGTTTCGTTCTCTTATGATAGACCACTGTAAATATCAAGAAGAACAGCGGCACAATGATGATCGCCATGATGGTTGCATGTGTAATATGCGAGGTGCTGTGGACGAAATATTCGTGACGCAGCACCTTCTTCATCCGGTCCCAAATAAAGCCCGCGATCAGATTGTAGTTAAAGAGCGCCACAGTAAACAGCGCCACAGCGAATATCAATTGTCCCAGTGTATAGGATGCCTGTTCGCGGACAAATTGTTTTTTCAATAGCACAAGCAATACGATAATCATCGGCAGTACGAATATCGCGCTGATGTTAAGCCCTTTTAAAAAGCTGAACACAAAGCCGCCGACAAGCGCTGTAATGGCCATCGTGTAGGAACGTTTTGTCCGTTTATAAAGCTCGATCGGCAAAATTAGCAGAATGAGTGCTGAGCTTAAGGACAGGCCGTTGAACAGCAAAAGCGCCGGGCGCGGAATGTGCGGTATAACCGTCAGCCTGTCAATCGGCAAGGAAACTGAGGCCAAGACAATCAGACCTGCTACGAACACAATAAGGGAAAGCGAGCCTTGCAAAATTCTCACTAATACCGCACGCTGAACAACAAGCAGAACGTTTGTCGTCTCAATTGCCGGTGCGATGCGCGGGTTCGTTTCGAGCCGCTTCATTGTATTTTCCGTCAGGTCGCCTGCGGCAAAGAACAGTCCCAAGATAAATGGGATAAATGAATAGGCGAGCCTGTACAACACAATAGAAGTAACGATGGCCTCCTGATGATAGCCAAGCTGCTCCATCCCCAGCAAAAATAAAAGGTCAAACGAGCCGAAGCCGCCCGGCACGAGGCTGATCATTCCTCCGATCGCCGCAATGACGAACACCCCGAACACATACCTGATATCTGCATGAATGCCCATAGCGAACAAAGCAAAATAGATGACGATCCCGGCCATGAGCCATTCAACAACTGAAGCTCCAATATATGCGAAAATCGGATTTTTCACTTTGTCCGCATTCTCTTCGTCCCCAGCTTTGCGGTCTTTTATTTTGGACACCGCCAAAGACAGCGGCAATATCAGCGCAAAACCGATAACGACCGCCCATAGCCAAGGCTTTTCATGAATCACTTCATCCACTGGCAGCACTCTCGCAGCGACGAAAATGCTGAAAACAGATAATCCGAGCAGCATAGATGATGTGAGCCAGGCGATTCCTTTCACGAGTGCCTTATGGTCTTTCGTATGCTCCTTATATAACATCATTCTTAACCCGACGCCGGCTAAACCGCCGAAGCCCAGCACATTATTAAATGAATTGGCGATCCAGGAAACCCTGAATACTTTTCCGTTTGTGATCGATAGGCGAAGTGAGTATTTCAGGACGTAATCATACAGCGACATGGCCGCAACAGCCAGCAAGCCGATCAACACAAGCATAAATAAGTCAGTTCGTTCCAGTCCGTTGATGACCATGAGCGTACGTTTGAATGACAGATTTGTCAGTTCTTTTTTCGATTGATAAATAACAAATAGCAAAACAGCAATAGGAAAAACGATTTTTAATATTGATAAAGCATTCTTTTTAATCAGCAATGGTCTCTCCAATCATATTCTAGTTCGATCCTCTCCCCCAATAATCTCCAACTCATTATACACTACCGTTATTTTTCGGACAAAGTCCCGCATGCGGTTTCTGCTCACTTTCTTTCAGGAGTGAAAATCGAGTAATATGGTAAGAGGAGTGAATGATGAGGAAGTGATGAAATGGAATATAATTTACACGATACAACAGTATTAAACGAAAACATTCTTTCATCGGAGGAACGGGAAATATGGGTGCTCTATATGAAAGTCTTAACGTCCGCCGGCCTCGGTGATGTGTCCGAGTGGATGAAGCTGGATATGAGCATGCCGCAAATGAAAGTGCTGATGCTATTAAACAACCATGGAACATTGAAAGTGAGCGACATTGCTGAAAAAATGGGGGCTTCCCTGTCCAATACAACTGGGCTGCTTGACCGCCTTGAGAAATCAGGGTTTGTCAAACGCTCACATTCTGAAGAGGACCGCCGCTCTGTAGTTGTTCAGTTGACAGAAAATGCGAAAAAGATTTTCCGGGGTTTGTATGAAAAAGGCCACCTGAAATTGAAGCGTTCATTAGAGCTGCTGTCCCCTGAAGAAAAGCAGGCTGTTTCCGAAGGGCTGTCTATCCTTTCAAGAGCATTAGAAAAAGCGAAAAAAGAATAAATCTGTAAGTCTGTCATCCGCAAACTGCGGGAGCAGGCTTTTTTTATTTGGCATTTAGTTCATTTAAAATGAATAATATACTTCAAGTGAATAAAAAAGGGGTTGATGAATATGTCTGAAGCATTAACAGAGCAGAAAGGCCAAAAGTGGGCGATCAGCCTGTTTACGATTGGTGTATTTATGGCTGCGCTAGATAACGGAATTATTTCAGCTGCCTTAACAACGATAAACGAGTCGTTTGCCGTTTCTCCTTCCTGGGGATCATGGGGCATTACCCTTTATACGCTCGGTCTTAGCGTCAGTGTGCCAATCGTCGGAAAGCTTTCCGACCGCTACGGCAGAAAAAAACTCTTTCTCATTGAGGTTTGCCTGTTCGGACTTGGTTCTTTGCTTGTTGCTTTGAGCCAAAGCTTCCCGCTCTTTCTGATATCGCGGCTGATTCAGGCGCTTGGAGGCGGCGGGATTTTCATCATCGGCAGCTCTCACATTCTCGCGACCCTTCCAAAGGAAAAACAGGGGAAGGCACTTGGGCTGCTTGGCGCAATGAACGGGATGGCCGCTGTGCTCGGGCCAAATATCGGAAGCTTTCTGCTTGATTGGACCGGGTCTTGGCATTGGCTATTTTTGATTAATTTGCCGATTGCCGTGCTATTGGTTGTTTTCGGCTCATACTTTATCGCGGAAACAAAAGCACCTGAAGCTAAGCGCCTCGATGCGGCCGGAATCTTCCTTCTGTCCCTGTCGATTTTAGCCGTGATGTACGGCATGACGAACCTTGACGGGGTAAATCTCTTACACAGCTTGGGGAATCCGGAGGTTTATGGATGTATTATTTTTGGCATACTCTGTTTTGCAGCGCTTATCTCGTATGAAAAGAGAGTTGAAATGCGAGGAGGCGATCCCATTTTGGCGTATTCTCTGCTGCGAAACCATATGTTTCAGCGCACGCTTATCATCGGTTTGTTATCCGGGGGGCTCTTGGCGGCAGTCATTTTTATCCCGTCATATGTCGAGCAGTATTTGGGTGTCCCTGCCGCAAAAGCAGGCTATTGAATGACACCGCTTGCGTTGGCTTCCGGAATCGGCGCTTGGCTTGGCGGAGCGCTTACCGACAAAAAAGGTCCTGTAAAAACCGTTATTCTTTCGGGAATCATCTCATGTGCGGGGTTTGCTTTATTTCCGCTCTGGGTCACGGAAAAATGGGAGTTTGTGATCGCAAGTGTGGCAGCTGGGATCGGTTTTGGCTTTCTGTTAGGCGCTCCGCTGAACGTCCTTGTATCAGAAGCGGCAAAAACAAATAAGGGTACAGCTCTTGGCACGCTTTCATTAGTAAGGCAAATTGGACTGACCTTGGCGCCTACTCTTTATGCAGGTTTTATCACAGCCGGGTTTGACCAAATAGGTGATGAGATCAACAGCCGCTTATCGGACAGCGGATATTCAGAAAAGGCGATGCAGATGATTCCGGAGATCGACAGTTCTGATGTTTCTTCTTTACAAGAACAGATCGAACGCATTCCCGTTCCTGAAGTCAAAACCGCGATAAGCGACGCCATTCATGCGAGTGTCGCCAGCGGCTATGATCATTTATATGCAGCGGCTGCTGTGATCTCACTTCTGGTGATTGCTGCTATCAGTATTCCGGCTTTCCGCCGGCAAAAGCGTTAAGACCACCCCATCCGTCTAGAAAGCTCCGTAATATGAGCGATATGGTGATGTGAGTGCCAGACATACAGGCCGAGCGTGTTCTCCAGGGTAATGATCTCCTTTGTATCAGGGTGATAAAATCCGCGCTTAAATTGCTGATCCGTCAGAGTGCGGAGCAGAGCCGTCCATCTTCCGTGAAGCTCCTGCAAAAGCGAAAGCGAGCCGCTCGGATCTGCCGTTTTCGAGTCTTTTAGCTCCGACCATGCTTTTTCATCATACGGACGGATAGCCGGTGTCTCTTCCGTCAAGCTCAATTTAAAACGAATATAGCTGTTCATATGACTGTCAGCCAGATGATGAATAACTTGCCGAACGGTCCATCCACCGTCCCGGTACGGTGTGTCAAGCTGGCTGTCCGTCATGCCCTCTACAGCTTGCTTCAATTTTGCCGGCACTTCTTCAAGTACTTGAATCCATTTATCTTTTTGCTCCTTCGATATGGATTCCCTCGGCTTGTATTCTCCTATTGGGTAGCTTAGATTGACTGATGTCATGAATGTTCTCCCTTCTATTCACTCTTCTCCTTTATTTTACAAGAAAAAGATTGTATATTGTGTCTTTTTCCCATACAATAAAAACGACACTAGTGTCATTTTAATAATCAGGAGGATGAATCATGGAAAAACCGTTGTTTCGCAATCAAAAAGGACTGATGACACTGTTAGCCTCGCAAACCATTTCTTCACTTGGAGACTGGCTTCACATTTTGGCCGTGCTAACATTAGCCGCTTTTCAGCTTCATGCTTCTCCATTAGATATGTCGCTTTTAATGATGTCGTTTGCTTTGCCTGTCATTGTACTCGGACCTGTATCGGGTCTGCTTGCCGACCGTTTTGACAGAAAAACGATCATGTTTCTGTCTGAAATCGGACGTGCCCTCACCGTTATCAGCTGCGTTTATGTCAGTGAGCTTTGGCAGCTTTACGTATTGCTATGCCTTCAGAGCTGTTTTTCTTCACTTTTTTCACCTGCTAAAAACGGAAAGCTTAAGGAATTGGCTCCGGAAGCACACATTCAGCAGGCTGTTTCCGCCAGCAGCATCATTGATAACAGTGCAAAAATCTTCGGCCCTGCCCTTGGCGGCATGCTGATCGCTGCTGTCTCTATACATTCTGTTTTCTATATTAACGCCGGCGCCTTTCTTCTTTCCGCTGTCATTTTGTTTTTCCTCCCCAAAGATGCTTTTTTACAAAAAGCCAATACACCTCAAGAAAAAACATCAGCACTTGCTTCTATTAAAGAAGGCCTTCAGTATTTGAAACGGATGCCACTTCTTTTAATAGGCTTACTCACAGCTTGCGTCGTTCTCTTTGTTTTGCAGATTGGTGATTCCCAGGCTATCATTCTTATCCGTTCTTTTTCAGGCGCTCCGCCTGAGCTTGCAGGCTGGTGCATGGCCGTCAGCGGAGCCGGCATGCTCCTTACGGCGGCAATTGCCGGCAGACGGCGAATCACCTCTTATTTTCTTTATTTCTCAGCTGGGACCTTTCTGCTTGGACTAGCAACTGGAGGCGTGCCATTTCTGAGCGGAATGGGAATTGCCGGCATTGCTCTTTTTATTTTCGCTTTTTTCATCATGGGAGCGGCTTTTGGTCTGGTCCATATTCCATTTCAAATTCTCGTGCAAACAACAGTGCCGGTTGATTACAGCGGCAGGGTGTTTGGCGCCATTCAGAGCGCGACAACCCTCGCCTCCATCCTCGGCATGGCGGGCGGAGGCATGCTGGCGGAATGGATCGGTGTTTCACTTGCTTTTCTTGTCTGTGGCTGCTTGCTGATCTTGATTGGGTTGATTACACTTGTAGGTAAGAAAGTTTCAGAAAGCAGGCGATATCTTGTCACCAAAAGTAACAAAGGAGCACAAGGATAAACGGCAGACAAAGATTTTAGAGGCTGCCAAAACGGTTTTTAAACGTAAAGGATTCGAATTAACGACGATGAAGGACGTTGTAGAAGAGTCAGGTTTCAGCCGGGGCGGTGTCTATCTTTATTTTTCAAGCACTGAGGAGATGTTTCGCCGCATTATTGAAACAGGGCTGGATGAAGGACTCCGAAAGCTTGATAAATCAGCTGAACACCAAAGTGTTTGGTCCGCCATTTCAATCTATTTGGATGAACTGTCTGAGGGCCTGCGTGATGTAGCAGATACGCTGGCGCCGGTGCAATTTGAATATTTAGTGACAGCTTGGCGGAATGAGGAACGTAGGCAGTATTTGGAGAAAAGGTATGATCTTTTTGTGGAAAGATTTTCAAATCTATTGCAAAAAGGGATCGATCAGGGAGAGTTTCAGCCGCTTCAGCCTCTTGCGACTATCGCCAAGTTTTTCCTCAATATGAATGACGGCATCATTCAAAACGCCCTGTATTTCGATGAAGAAAAAGCTGATGTATCTGGACTTGCTGAGTCTGCAAAACTATATTTAAAAACAGTTCTGCAAGCGGATGAGAAGTAAAGAAACGCGGCAGGATCCCCCCTGCCGCTTGTTTTTCACCCTGCGTGATCACGCACTTCGACTGTTACCTTCTTCTGTTTTGGCTGATAAATTTTCCCCACAAATAAATACCCGTATTTGAATTTATTCAGTGCCCACGAGGTCAGAATCGGGCCGGCTGTACACACGGCAAACAGCAGGAGAACAGCCGGTACGGCAGGAATTTCGGGCATATTCAAAAGCAACACGTAGCCTATAATCATAAAATAGGCATGAAGCAGATAAATCGAAAAGGAATAGTTGCTGATAAACATCATGATTTTCGGCACATGCTTCATTTTGGAAAACAAGTGAAAACACAGGAAAATCATGCTTGTTGAATACAGCATGATATCAGGCCGCTTCGAGCTGATCATGCCGATTTCACCGACATAAGAAACAGTGACAACCAGCGCCCCAGAAGCAATTGCGGCGCCGTACACCACCCAGCGGTATTGGTTCAGCAGCGCTAAAAAACGCTTGTATTCTTTTCCGCAATAGTAGGCTAGACAAAAGTAGAAAAGCCAGCCTGCGAACGGAACCCAGAAGAACGGAAATGCCCCGCCCTCTTCAGAAGCAGGAGCCGGGCTGGCTGCGGAGAAATAGCCTAAATAAGCGGCTGTCACCACAAATGAGATAGACAGCACCCATTTCGGCGATGCTTTTTTCAAGTACTCATGAAACATCATATGCAGCATGTAAAATTGAAAGATGACGAGAATGAAGTATCCGATAAAGTTTCCTAAGAATACGTTCGCCAGATATTTTTGCACAAACGCGAGAAAGGTTACCTCTCCCCCCATCGCACTGGTCATCAGCAGCGCATCGATGGCCGCGATAAATAAAAAAGGAACAAAAATCACTTTTCCCCGCTTCTTTAAAAAACCGTCAGGCACCCCATCAGGATAAGAACGGGCCAGTAAAAATTCAGAGATGAAAATAAAAGCGGGCGTGCTGAACATCAGGAGTGTGCGGAAAGAATCAACAGTGTGAGAAATATCTGCAAGAGCTTCTGCCTGAAGCATCAGGACCATTGAAATGATATGGAGCAAGACGACACTTAAGCACGAAACGCAGCGGATCATAAAAATTTCTTTAATTTGCATAACAGCGCTCCTTTTATTTCAAATTGATAGAAATCGATGGTTGTACCTTAACATGTCCGCTCTATTTGAAAAAGTGCCTGATGTCATAAATTGACGTATGCATGATAGACTAAGGTCATAAGACCCTATGGCTTTCTCAGACGAAAAAACCCACTGTAACGGAGACAGCAGGTTGTTTTTTGAAGATATTAATTTGTATTGAGGCCTCCGCCATTCAGCCCTTCTTTGATATAGCCGTTCACTTGGCTATTAGAAAGCAAGCCAATATGACCGATGCCATAAAGCTGGATGTTTCGCGCTCCTTGTAACCGAGACAAGCTATTGATTACAATTTGATCATTGAGACTGTAAATAGATGTATAGAGGATCTTTTGATTAGGGTCTGTGCCCGGCAGCGCGGTTGATGACACTAAACCATTAGCCCCTCCAAGCGTTACGACATTTTGAATCTTATTGCCCCCGCCTAAATATTTAATATAGTACAGCGTATTGGCGCCTCCCATACTATGAGCCACAATATCTACTTTTTTTGCCCCCGTCTCTTTTAAAACACGGTCAACATATGAAGCAAGCTGCGGGCCGTTATTTAGGTTGTTTCCTGTTTTATCATAAAAATCAATTGCGTATAGTTTGTTGCTTTGCCAGCCTTGAGAAATTAAGTAGTTTTTAATAGCGAAAAAGTTGTATGATGCACCACTTATTCCATGAACAAGAACGACAGGATTATGTACGGCTTCAGCCTTTGCGCTTGACGGCTGAGCTGTTAAAACAGATAGAATCATTGATAAACAGATGACGGATGCAATAAATGCTTTTTTCATACTTTTCCTCCTTAAAATGTTTTGAACCACTAATTTCCTATTATACGTAAAAAATCAATATTGTTAATAATTTTTTTCGGAATAATCAATTAAATATATAGTCTTGATATGTTTAAGGGTTCCAATATGATTTTTTCTAGAACTCGTGACCTACCTGCCATCCTTATTTAACAAGCAGACCGGGTTGTGTTCCCTTTCTCCCTTTTCTATAATAAAGGGAATAGGCAGTTAGGATCACAGATGAGCACAGGCTCATCTTTTTTGTGAAACAGCCATAGACATGGAGGATTGCATGAGAGTATTAAAATACGCCATATTAGGGCTTTTGCGAAAAGGCGAATTGAGCGGATACGATATTACGAGTTATTTTAAAGAGGAGCTCGGCCAATTTTGGAGCGCCAAACACAGCCAGATTTATCCCGAGCTCAAAAAGCTGACGGATGAAGGGTTTATTACGTTCCGGACAACGATTCAAGGCACGAAGCTGGAGAAAAAGATGTACACCCTGACAGACAACGGAAAACAGGAGCTTCATGCCTGGCTGATCCGCCACCAGCCGATACCCGAGACGGTGAAGGATGAATTTATGCTGAAGGCTTATTTTATTTCTTCTCTATCGCGGCAGGAGGCTTCTGATTTATTTACAGACCAGCTTCAAAAACGCAAGGCTAAGCTGTCCGATCTGCAGGAAAGCTATGAAAAGCTTATGGCTTCAGCAAAGCCGATGTCGTTTTCTTCACCGGACTTCGGCCACTATCTTGTGCTGACGAAAGCGCTGGAGCGGGAGAAAAATTACGTTTCTTGGCTGGAATCAATTTTAGCTATGATAGATAAGGATTAACCGCAGTTCAGGCTACACCCATACGAATGTACCCACATGCAAAAAAACATCTGCCTAAACGGCAGATGTTTTTTAGGCTCGGAGCGCCTTAAGCCCCGCTGCGAAAGTGATTGCTGCAAAAGCAAGCAAGATGCCGCAGATTCCGAGAATATCTGTGACGCGGGCACCGTTAGCGATAATCTCCGTCAGCCCGCTCATCGCCCACTTTTGCGGAAGAAATTCAGCGATGGATTGCATAAATTTCGGTTCAATGTCGATCGGCCAATACATCCCGCTCACCATACATGTTGCGATGACGAACAAGTTGCCAAACGCGAGCTGCTGTTCTGGCGTTCTGACATTGGCCGCAATCATCAATCCAATGCCGACAACGGTCAATAGAAAAAGTGACACTAATACAATAACCGCAGCCGGATTCCCCCAGTTGATGCCAATCAGCCAATGGGTTGAAAGAAGCAATATGCCAAATTGAATCCAGCCAATGACAAAGAAGGACAGCACATACCCAGCACCGATTTCCACTCGGCTGACAGAGGCTGTAAGCAATCTGGACCAGACGCCGTTTTTTCTTGCTTCTAAAATGGTTCCAGCCGCTCCCATCATGGTCAGCATGACAAACAGGATGGAAAAGCCTGCTGCTCTGGAGGCTGTGTCACTCGCTTCCGCACCCTCTTTTTTATCGCTGAGCGTCTGTCGTTTTACAGCCGGAGCTGAATCTTCATGTTTTTTGGCGAAAACTGTTTTATACGCCGCCTTCCAGCTCTCTCCCGCTGTCTGAGCTGCCGTTTTCGCCGCGGTAACCTGAATATTGAGCGTTGCCAATGTGCTTTCTGCATATTGTTTGACCATCGGCGCTTCCGACAGCTCGGGGCCGTGACGGAAAATCAGCTCAGGATGTTTGCCTTTTTCCAGCTGTGTCTGGAACGAGCGGGAAATGACGATGATCCCGGCAATTTTCTTTTGTTTCAGCTTATCTGACGCTTTGTTTTCAGACATGCTTTCGAATGTATACATATTATCATGCGCCTTTAGCTGCCGAATATAGTGCTGTGAGAGAATCGTGTCGTCCTGATCAACGATTGCAAGCCGCACTTTATCATCATTGCCGCTGAGCATACTCCCAAATACAAAGGTAAGCAAAAGCGGGGCAGCAAACATGATCAAATAGTTCTGTGGCTTCTTAAAAATGAGAGAAAGCTCAATGCCGCAAATGGCTAGAATTTTTTTCACCTTTTGTACCTCCTTATCTTGTATGAAGCCGTCTGATACCAATTGCAAGTGAACAAAAGCCGATCGCCGCAAAAAGAAGCACAGGCTTTTGAAGGTCAGCCCAGCCTCCCCCTTCCATTAAAGAAAGAAAGCCGTCAAGCGCCCAGCGATTTGGCACCGCTTTGGATATAGACTGCAAGACGTCCGGAAATTGATACAGCGGCAGCATGGATCCGCCGAGAACCGCAAGCAATTGAATGCCGAAGCCGCCGATCGCATCCGCAGATTTCATATCGCTGAGGAAAGACGCAAGCAGCATTGAAATGCCAGATACAGCGGCGGCGTAAGAAAGCCCGAGTACACTCACAAACAGCAGATTACCGCCCCAGTCCACACCAAATACATTGATTGTGACGATCAGAAATATGAAAAATTGTATGATGGCAAACAGATACGTCCCAAGCCATTTTCCGAAGAGAATGACGGATTTTTGCGCAGGCGGCATCAGCATTCTGGCAAGCGTCTCCGTATCCTTTTCCTGTAAAAACGATTTCGCCCCGACTGTCATATGAAACAGCATAAACATGCAAAGCATTGCCGCCGAATAGTATTGAAAACTGGTAACGGCCTTGCTGCCGACAGATTTTTCTGCAATAGTCAGCTTGTCACCTGTTTCTTTTTCAAGCGCCTTTGCCAGCTTTTCTGCAAACTGTGCAGGGTCAAGTTTTCCTTGCTTTACAGCTTCTGTTTTACTGATGTAGTCCATTGAGGCTGACGCGGCTTCCTTTACCGCTTTATATTGCTCTATAAAAGAGCTTGCAGCTGTTTCGATGATGGAACTTTTCAATGTTTGATCAGGAGTGGCATAAACAACAGCTGAGGTTTTGCCGGCTTCCCAATGGTTCGGGATGACGATACCTACATCAATTTTCTTTTCATCAAGCAGTTTTTTCATCTTGTCCTCGCTGCCGGCTTTTGTGACCTTTATCGACTTCATTTTTTTGAGAACACCTTTTGTAAACATGTTCGCTGCATCTGACTGGTCTGATTGAATGTAGCCGACTTTGATGTCATCAATCCGGCTGCCTCCGTCAACAACTGATCCGAGCGCCGCGCCTAAAATACAGGTTAGGATCAGCGGCATTAGGATAAGCATCATAAACCCTTTTCTGTCCGTGATTCTGATTTTGACATCTTTCCATGCGATCCATATGCTTTTTTTCATTGCCGTCCCTCCTAATCCCGCAACGTGCGGCCTGTCAGATTCAGAAACAGGCGCTCCAGATTCGGTTCCTGCACCTGAAGAGACAGCAGGTTTATATGATGAGCAGCGGCTTCAGCAAGCAGACTCGTGACGACTTTCTCATGATGAGCCGCAGAAATGTCAATTTTGAGTTCTGACTCCTGGACTGTTACATCATTCACATGAGCCAGGGAACGGATCGCCAAAAGAAACGCTTCATCGATTCCGCTGACCGTGAGCTGAATGATGGTATCGCCCCCAAGGCGGCTGCACAAATCAGTTTTTGTGCCAATCGCAATCATTTCCCCCTGATCAATTATCCCGATCCTGTCGCATAAAAACTCAACCTCTTCCATGTAATGACTCGTATAGATCACCGTCATGCCCGTTTCGTTGAGCTTTTTGACCGTTTCTAAAATGTGATTTCTCGATTGAGGGTCAATACCGACAGTCGGTTCATCCATAATCAGCAGCTCGGGCTTATGCATTAAAGCCGCACCGATGTTGATTCTTCGTTTCATCCCCCCGGAGAACGTTTCAATCTTATCTTTAGCCCGCTCAGTCAGACCGACATATTCAAGGACCTCTGCCGATCTTTTTTTGGCCTCACCGTGCGTAAGTCCGTACATTTTCCCCCAAAACATAAGATTCTCATGAGCCGTCAGTGTCGGATATAATGCAATTTCCTGCGGAACAATGCCGATTTTTTGTTTCGCTTTGGCCGTTTCTTTTCCGATGACATAGCCGCCCACCGTGATGTTCCCGCTGTCATGCGGCACAAGGCCGGAAATCATCGAGATGGTTGTGGACTTCCCGGCACCGTTTGGCCCGAGCAGACCGAACGACTCCCCCTTTTGGAGGGAAAAAGAAATACCTTTCACGATTGTTTTTTTTCCATATGCCTTTTTGATGTTTTCTGCTTGCAGCACGTCGTCTCACTCCTTTTTTTGATCCATTGCCATTGATTGTAGAAGAAAGAAAGGCGTGCGGCATGTAGCGGCAGATAGAACATAGGGCATGAAAAAAAGGCCTGTAAAAGGCCTTTTCAGAGAAGCGTATATGCAAAACGGCATATGTCAAAAGACAGATACACCATATCTGACCGAGTAAATGGCGGCTTGGGTTCTGTCCCTGACAGCCAGCTTGCTGATAATATTTGAAACGTGGTTTTTGACTGTGCCTTCTGTAATGTAAAGCTTTTCGGCAATTTCTTTGTTATTCAGCCCGTACCCAAGCTCAGCCAGAACTTCGATTTCGCGCTCTGTCAGGTCGAGCAGCTCCTTAGGTTTTTCTATCTCATTTATTCCTTTCAGCTGTTTTTCACGCTTCCATTCATTCAGCATTTGGGCAGTCAATTCCGGCGGAAGCACCATTCCGCCAGAATGAACAGTCATCACCGCTTTTACAATCGTATCTGCCGACATATCCTTCAGCAGGTACCCGCTTGCTCCTTCTTCAAGCGCTTCAGCAATCAGCTCTGAATCCTTAAAGGTTGTCAGCATCAAAACCTTTACGCCGGGCAGCGAGCTTGTGATTAATTTTGTTCCCTCCACCCCGTTGGAAACCGGCATGCGGATGTCCATTAACACGATATCCGGCTCCAGCTCTTTCGCCTTTTCGAAGGCTTCCTGTCCGTTTCGCGCCGTTGCGATCACATCGAGCTCTTCTCGGAGCTGGAGCAGGGATGCCAGCCCTTCTCTGACGATATCCTGATCGTCGGTAATGATGATCTTAATCATGATAAACTCTCCTTTTGCTGCACGGGCCCGAAGCTCCATTTTTTATTGGCGAGTGAAAATTCTGCATTTACAGTAAATCCTTGATCCCGTTCGCTTTCAAAGCGGATCGTTCCGCCATGTTCCGCTGCCCGCTTTTTCATATTCAAGAGACCAAATCCAAGTGCTGCCTCGGGATTGCCTTTGCCGTCATCCTTAATGACAAGGCTGATGCTGTCCGTTGTGCAGGCAAGCTGTATCGAACAAGCTGCGGCGCCGCCGTGCCGTTTGGCATTGGTCAGTGCTTCCTGCACCGTTCTGATCAGGGTCGGATGGAGAGACAGCGGGATGATTGCAGGATCACCGTTGACCGCAAATTCTGTTGTGACTCCTGCATTTTTGCAAAAGTCCTCTGTCAGCTGTTTCAGCGATTCGATTAGCGAAGGATCGTTTTCAGTTTGCAGAGTGCGTACTGATAAGCGGACATCATCAAGCGCTTCACGGGCAAGTGTTTCACAGACACCTACTGTCTCATCCGCTTTTTTGCTGTCTCTTTTTTGCCATTCACGCAAAAGCTGCAGCTGGACGAGAAGGGCCGTCATTTTATGCCCCACTGTATCATGGATTTCCCGCGCCATTCTGTTCCGCTCGTAAATGGCAGTCAGCTCTTCAACCTGCTTCGCATATAAATGGAGCTCCTGATGTGCAGCAGACAGCGCCAGATGGGACTCCGTCAGTTCCTGAAACTGCTGTTTTGCCGTATCCTGCGCATCCAACAGCTTGCGGATTAATTTGCCGACGACTCCGCAAAAGACAACGAATGTCATGCTAGTCAAATGATCAATGACAAATTCATTGCCGAACATCGCATATGTACGGATGAGAACGATCAAAAATAAAATAGAGCAAAGACATAAGACAGACCATGCTGTTCTTTTAGGAAACCCCCGCAGAAAAAAGGCGACCGCAACCGGACAAAGCATAATAATGAACAAACCTGTGCCGGGAAAGATAAATCCGAACGAAAAGCCGATTGCAATATCAATCAGGCAGAACCAGATGGCATTTGTCTCTTTTGTCAGCAAAACATGATTGGCTGCATACATGGCAGCACCTGCTGCTATAAATACATATCCAAACCAGTTATCCTCTTTCACAATGGACAGATACATTAAACAGCTCACCATCAAGGTGAACATTCTCGTAAAAAAAAGAGCTTTCACGCTCATCACTCCCGATACCCAATTCCCTTCTTATCATACCTGCCTCAGGGCATTTTTGACAGGAGTTTCTGGAAAATAAAAACCGCATATGAACTTTATGTCATATGCGGCGCATTCCCTCATTTATTTAAATTCAACCCAAACTGACCCTTGGTTTGCCGAGCGCACGCAGTTCTCAATCCAGCGAATGCCCTCGATCCCTGCATCAATGTCAGGATAAACCAAGTTGTTCAAGATTTCTTCATCTTCACGGTTTTTGGCGTCTATCGCAATGGCAAATTTAAGATAAATATTGGCCCATGCTTCGGACAGCCCTTCGCTGTGTAAGGCGCCCAGTCGTTCATCGGCGTTGCAAACATCATCTAAATACGGCATGCCGCGAACGAGTGTCTGGCCCGGCTCTCCCTGCACTTCATACGTCAGTTCATTTGGCTTGCTGTCCCACCACTCAATGCTTGCCTTTGAGCCAACAATCCGGATTCTATGGCCATCCATACATCCGGCATTGATTGACGATGTCCACATCGTTCCGACCGCTCCATTTTCATAATGCATCAGCACATGGGCATTATCCTCTAGCGGTGCGCGGCTGCCGACGAAGCTCTGTCGGTCACACAGCAGCTCCTTAATTTTCATCTTTGGCATAATAAGCTGTGACATATAATACGTGTGGGTAGATAAATCGCCCAGCACAAAGCTTGGCCCGGCGATCGCAGGGTCGACACGCCATTTCTGTGCAGCGCTTATCTTTTCACCTTCATCTGTTGCACAAAAACCGTGTGTGTACTGCAAGTCAACCACGCGAATATCGCCGATCATTCCTTGTTCAATCATCGCACGCATTTGAAGAAGCATTTGATTGCCTGAAAAACCGTACGTCACGCCGACAATTTTCCCTTTTTTCTCTGCGAGCGCTTTGATTTCCTGCCCCTCTGCTGAAGTGAAGAACAGCGGTTTTTCACAGATGACATGCACTCCTGCTTCAAGCGCCGCCTTACAAATCTCATAATGAGTGCCGTTCGGAGTGGCAATCGATACTACCTCTATGCCATCCTGTCTTTTCGCTTCCTCGGCAAACATGGTTTGATAGTTGGGATAACAGCGTTCCGCATCCACTCCAAGGTTCACCCCGAAATCTTTTCCTCTTTCGGCATCGATATCAAAAGCGCCAGCAGTTACCCGAAATCTTTTCCTCTTTCGGCATCGATATCAAAAGCGCCAGCAGTTAATTGAAAAGCAGTATTGTCTCTCAGCGCTCCAATACGATGTTTATATCCAACCTGGCTGAGCCGCCCGCCGCCTACCATTGCCCAGCGAAGCGGCTTAGAGATGATTCTTTCTCCATTTAGCATCATGAAAACCTCCTATTGGCTGATGGTTTGTTTTAAAGCTTCTACAGAAGTACGGATGCCCGCTTCAGGTGACATCGTCAGATCCTCCATTTCTAAAGAAACCTCACCTTCATATCCCATCATTTTTACAACTGAAAAAAATTCCTTCCACCACTGTAAATCCTGTCCGCAGCCGACAGCTACGTAATTCCACGCCCGGTTTGCAGGATCTGTCACTTCTTTTGTTTCTAAAAGTCCGTTGACCGCCGATAAATATCTTTCAATTCTGACATCTTTCCCGTGGACATGGTGAATGGCTGAGCCGAGCTCCCTTGCTGCGATGATCGGGTCTGCGCCCATCCATAACAAATGGCTCGGGTCAAGATTCAAACCGACCATCGGGCCGACTGCATTTCTGAGCCGAAAGAGAGTCTCAGGATTATAGACTAATTGAGAGCTGAAGTTCTCAAGCGCTATTTTCCCCACGCCGCAGGCCTCCGCTTTTTTGACAAGCTTCTTCCAATATGGGATCGCAACGTCTTCCCATTGATAGTTGAGGATATCTTTTAAAACGGGAGGCCAGCTTACTGTGTATGTGATCCAGTTCGGCACTTTGTCGTCCGGGCCGCCGGCTGGCAAACCGCTCATCATGATCACTTTTTTGACGCCTAATAATCCAGCCAGCTCCATCGTTTTGTCAGTTATGTCTCTGTGCGATTTGCCCAATTCACCCGGATCTAAAGGGTTCCCCGAGCAGTTTAATGCGCAAAGTGTCATGTTCCGCTTTTCCAGCGCTTGTGAAAATTCTTTTCTTTTTTCGCTGCTTTGCAGCAATTCATCAAGATTCAAGTGAGGTGCCGGCGACCAGCCCCCGGTTGTCATTTCAAGTGTATCGATCCCAAGCTTTGCGGCAAAATTGAGCATGTCTTCAAAAGGCAAATGCCCTAGGCTGTCTGTTACATAAGATAGTTTCATTGATAGATTCCTCCTGGTATCTCAGGTTACGATAAGTGAGTTGTTTGATTTTGGATTTCCTGATCAGCGCGGCGGCCATACTGGCGAAAGGAATGCTCAAGCTGTTCAAGTGACCGCCCTTTTGTCTCAGGCACATATTTTTTCACAAATAGAATCGCTAGGATATTCATAGCGACAAAGATAAAAAATGTCGCCGACATCCCAATATGATTGAGCAAAATGGGAAAGGTGAATCCAATGAGAAAGTTAGCTGTCCACAAGCAGAAGGTGCTGATCCCCATGCCAAGCCCCCGCACATGCATAGGAAAGATTTCCGAGAGCATCAGCCACGTCACCGTAGAAATGGCAGTCTGCTGAAACGCAAGAAACAAAATGGTCAAACTCAGCACAACATACGGCAGGGCGGGTGTTCCTTCAAGGACAATGGATAAAATCCCGATCAGCAGAAGGGCTGTCATCGTGCCAATCTGTCCGATGATCAGCATGGGCCGGCGACGGACTTTGCCGAGAAGCCATATCCCAAAAATGACCGCAATAACTGAAATAACACCGTTTGCAATATTGCCGATTAATGCAGCTTCTGTTTGAAAACCGGCTTCTCTCAGAATTTCTGTCCCATAGTACATAATCGAATTGACACCGGTAATTTGCTGTACGATGGCGATTCCAATCCCAATGAATAGAATGCGCCTTATCCACGGCTCTTGAAAATCATGAAAGCCGGCCTTTTTTGCTGTGCCCTCAATCGCATGTTTGATTTCTTTTATTTCCTGCTGTGCCTGACTGTCTTCACGGATTTGCCGAAGCACCCGCAGGGCGTCACCCATTCTGCCTTTAGCTGCCAGCCAGCGCGGGCTTTCAGGCACGATGAGCATTCCGAACCATAACACAACAGCCGGAAGTGTCGCGATGACCAGCATATACCGCCATACATTTGCGCTCTCCCCCATTGTGCTGCCAATAATGGCGTTAAAGGTGTATGCCAGAAGCTGGCCAATTACGATCATCAGTTCATTTTGTGTCACGATTCGTCCCCTGCGTTCTGCCGGCGAAATTTCCGCTAAAAAGGTTGGAACCGTTACAGAAGCGCAGCCAACCGCCAGTCCAAGCAGAAAACGAAAGGCAATCATCACGGACGCGTTTGGTGAAAAGGTACAGCCAAGTGTGGCTGCGATGAAGAGTAAGGCTAAATAAAGGATCGTTTTTCGGCGGCCGTGCCGATCGGACAGACGTCCTCCAAACATCGCCCCGAAGGCTGCCCCGAGAAGCAGGGAACTCGCAACCAGTCCTTCTGTAACAGGTGTAAGATTCAGCTGACCTGCAGTTGCCATAAAAGGAAGTGCTCCATTAATGACACCCGTATCATAACCGAACAACAGGCCGCCGAATGTAGATACCAATGTAATCGTTCGTAAAAGCCCTTTATGAGCTAAGCTTTCTTTTCCTATTACAGCCTCTTTCTTTTTTGTACTCACGGCTTTCTTCCCCTTCTTTCAAGAATGGCAGAGCACCCGACACCAAGCATAAGCCAATGCATCCCTCCTTCAGCAATACCCCTTGTTGTAACCGCTTTCTAAAAAGATTATAAGACAACGAGATTTCTCGCGTCTTTATCATATGAAGACATTGTTTTGTCATTTCAGGACATCTTATTCGTGCGGCTTGGCCTGTTCGATTTTTTGAAAAGGTTTATTGATTTGAAATGCGGTCATTTTTGAGTCTTTATAAAGGGAGCGGAAAAGCCCTGGAGAGCTGCCGATTTTAGCGGAAAAGACGCGAGTGAAATAATGTACTGAGAAACCGATTTCTTCCGCTATTTCTTTAATCGACAAATTCGTTGATTTCAGCAGTTCGGCAGCTTTGTTTATTTTTTCATTTTGGACAAATTCTGAGTAGCTGACGCCCAGTTCTGCTGCAAATAAACGTGATAAATGCCTCCCTGAGATATGAAAGTGGCTAGCGACATCCGTCAGCTTTAACGGCTGTGACAGATTGTCTTTTATGTGCAGTTTCACCTCTGTCAGCAAAGCAGAAGATGTGTGAATGGGCTGCTTTTGTTTCGGGCGTTGGGCGTACGGGAGAAAGGTTTGGATTAATGACAGGATCAATGCATGCGACAAATGAGATAGGATCTCTTTGTCAAAAGCATTGACAGGTTGCGCTGCTTGCAGCATTAACGTTTTCCAAAGCAGGCCCGGCGGTTCGCCATCTTTCAATTGCATTGTGATAAAGGGGCTTTGTTTCACTTCTTCCATCACTTTGATCCATTCGGCGCTTGACTGATCCTCGCTCAGCTCGAAAGCGACGTAAAAAAGGAACAGCCCTGTTTCACTTTTGATTTGGTGCAAATGCTCCGGCTTTGACAAAAAAATCGTCTGTTCACGAAGCGGATATGTACGATCGCCTTCAAGGTAATATCCTTCACCTCTTACCACGTAACAAATTTCATAAAAGGAATGCTTATGAAGCAGTGTGTTATAGTGGTTCGTCATCGCTCCCCAGTAGTGGACGTAAAATGAAACATCCTTTTGCTCTAAGCGATGCACATATTGATTTAATGCTATTTTGCCCGTCACAAGGTGGTTGAGTTCCATGTAAACGCCTCCTAACAAGTTGGTTCTCTCATCATAACAAGGCGGACAAAAATAAAAAATCCCCCTGCCGTTATTTCGGCAAGGGGATTGCAGTTAAATCACAAATGTAATATAGGCGCCGGAAACAGGGTCTTTCACACGAAAGCTGTTTTCCGTCTCTTCAATCGAATACCCGGCATGTTTGACTCGGTTTGCCACCAAATCCAGCTCCTCTTGGTGAGGCAGGACAACAGTATAATAATCTAGTCCGCTGGCATTTGTCGGTTTAGGCGGCGCATTTCTTCCCGCCCAAATGTTTAAGCCGATATGATGGTGGTACCCCCCGGCTGAAACGAAGAGGGCGGACATGCCCGCATAGTTTCCGACAATGTCAAAGCCCAGTACATCTGTATAAAACGCCTTTGCTTCTTTCAAATCACTGATATGCAGATGAATGTGTCCGATGATTGTATCGTTCGGAAGCGATGTTTTCCGCTCATCTCCTGCCTCTTCCAGAAGGCCCTCAATGTCAACAGCGGTTGTCGTCATGACGTAGTTTCCTTCCCGATCACGCTGCCATGTGCTGCGGGGGCGGTCAGCGTACATTTCAATGCCGTTTCCGTCAGGATCAGACAGGTAAAGCGCTTCGCTGACAGCATGGTCTCCATGTCCGATAGCAATGCCGTGTTCAATCAGGCGGGCGAGCGCGATCCCAAGTTCTTTCCTGTCCGGAAGAAGAATCGCAAAGTGATAAAGACCTGTCACAGACCGTTCAGGCAAGACGACAGCGCTCGGATTTTCTTCAAGAATAAGCAGTACGCGTTTCCCGTCAGCCGTTAATTCAGCTTGGCGATCCGTCTTTTTTAAGACTTGAAAACCGATGACGTTACAGTAGAACTGAAGCGAACGCTCCAGACTGCGAATTGTGAGTTTGGCATAGCCAATGTGTGTATCCTCATGAATGCTGGTCATGCTGCATGCCTCTTTTCTTATGCTGAAACGTTTCTGTTCTTTTTTCCTTTAAACACAAATGGGTCCAGCGCCAGGAATCGGCTTCCAGTAAGCGCCAGGTGAATGGATGTCAAAAGCAGAAGGTAATCAAATTCTGCATTGCCCATGAATGGCGCTTTCAGCTTAACAGTGATGATGGCACCGATCAGTGTAAGAGCGAACAGTACACCGACAATACGTGTAGCCAATCCGAAGAAGACAAGCACTCCGCCAATGAGTTCAATCGCTGCGATGACATACGCCATAAAGCTTGGAAGGCCTATGCTGCCGAAAAATTGGATGGTGCCCTCCATTCCCTGAAACTTTGATAAACCGTGAACAAAAAAGATAATACCTGTAATAACTCTTAAAAGTAATGTGCCAATTTCAAATGATTTATTCATTTTATCCTCCTTGATAAATGTTATCACTTACTTAATGTAAGTTAGTATATATACATAACTTGTTTACGTCAAGTAATTTTGTTACATTTTACGAAAATGAAATAAAAGTACTATAAAACTGTAACAAAAAAGACCTCTGTGCAGGACAAAGGTCTATTTCTCAAATTGGCTTTCATATAAGTCACTGTAAAATCCTTTTTGCTGAATCAGCTCGTCATGGCTGCCTTTTTCAATCATTTCACCGTCTTTTAGCACCACAATCTGGTCCGCTCTTTGAATGGTGTTCAGCCTGTGGGCAATGATGACGCTTGTTCTTCCTTCCATTAAACGGGCAAGCGCTTCTTGAATGTTGACTTCTGTAACGGTATCAATGTTGCTTGTCGCTTCATCCAAAATGAGAAGAACCGGATCGGCAAGCACCGCCCTCGCTATAGAAATCAACTGCTTCTGTCCCTGACTGATGCCCGAACCGTTTTGCGTCAGCACGGTGTCATACCCTTTTGGCAGCCTTTCAATAAAACTATGGGCATTCGCTGTTTTTGCAGCGGCTTCGACTTCCTGATCAGAAGCATCAAGCCTGCCGTAGCGAATGTTTTCTCTGATCGTTCCCTGAAATAAGAAAGAATCCTGAAGAACAAACCCCATGTTTTTTCTCAGGCTTGCTCTAGTAAGGGTTTTAATATCTGTACCGTCGATTAAAATTTTTCCTTCGTCAGGCTCGTAAAAACGGGCGAGAAGGTTAGTGACGGTTGTCTTCCCCGCCCCCGTCGGTCCGACAAACGCGATGGACTGCCCCGCAGGCACGGTGAACTGTAAATGCTTCAGTGTCTGCTGCCCTTTATCGTAACCGAAGGAAACATCCCTGAATTCAATGCTGCCTGTTTGGATGGGCTGATGCACGGCGTTCTTTTCATCATCGCGCTCTTCTTTTTCATCAAGCACGGCAAACACCCGTTCAGCGCCGGCAATTGCGGACAGCATCGTATTAAACTGGTTGGCCAGATCGTTTAAAGGGCGTGTAAATTGTCTTGAATACTCGGCAAAGACGACGATGGAGCCGATCGAGATCCAGCCTTTCAGCGCAAACAAACCGCCGATTGCCGCAATCATTGTAAAGCTTAAGTTATTCAAAGAGTTCATGACCTTCGGGATAAACCCGGAAATCGTCTGCGCCCAAAAGCCCGACGTCTTGAGTGCAGCGTTTTTTTCGAGAAATTCAGCAGTAATCTGCTTCTCACGTGAATATGCTTTGATGACCTTTGCGCCTGAAACAGATTCCTCAATATACCCATTCAGATCACCTAGGTTTTTCTGCTGTTCTTTAAACAGCTTTCCCGTTCGGTTGGTGATCCATTTCAGGCTCGCTGCCATCACCGGAATAATGGTCAGCGTAATCAATGTAAGGAGCGGGCTCATGTACAGCATCACCGCAATCGTCCCGGCAAAGGTGATCACGCTTGACAAAATTTGAATGACTGACGTGTTTAAGGTAGAACTGACATTTTCGATGTCATTCGTCACCCGGCTCATCAGCTCGCCGTGCCGCTGTTTATCAAAAAATGGAATCGGCAGCTCATGCAGATGGGTGAACAATTCGCTTCTCATTCTGAAAACCGTGCCCTGCGAGATCGTAATCATCCAATAGTTTTGAAACCAAAGCGACAGGGACTGAATGATATAGATAGCGAGCAGAAGAAGCAAAACGGGAATCAAGCCGCTGACCGTTTTCCCGACGATAAAATGGTCAATGGCCTTTCCGATCACAAAGGGGCCAAGGAGCCCGAATATCGCGCTGATGACAACCATCAGCATGACAAGTACGAGCAGTCCTTTTCTTTCAGCCAAGTAAGACCAGATTCGTCTCAGTGTGCCCTTTGTATCCTTTGCTTTCGCCCGCTTTTTCGCTCCTTCTTTTTTGTCAATTGGCAGTTTGGGATATTGGAAAGGCTTGCGGATGTCTTTTAGCATGACTCGCTCCCCTCCCTTCCGAATTGTGACTCGTAAATGCGCTTGTATAACTGAGATGCAGAAAGCAGCTCACTATGAGTGCCTTTTTCAATCAGTTCGCCGTCCTCAAGCAGCAAAATCTGATCAGCTTTCATCGCCGTGGTTATTTTTTGTGTAATGATCAAAGTTGTGCAATGGTATGTGCTGATTGCTTCAAGCAGCTTCGCCTCCGTTTGCAGATCAAGCGCGCTTGTGCTGTCATCTAATAGAAGGATAGCCGGTTTTCGAATCAGTGCCCGCGCAATGGAAATTCGCTGTTTTTGGCCGCCGGACAGGTTGACGCCTCTTTGCCCCAAAACTGTGTCATATCCATTTGGGAGCTTCAAAATCGTTTCATGAATTTGCGCATGTTTGGCCGCATCCATTATTTCATCTAGTGAAGCATTTTCTTTGCCCCAAGCGATGTTTTCTTTGATTGTGCCGGAAAACAAGAGGACTTCCTGCGGTACATATCCAATTTGCCTGCGCAGCCCTTCAGCCGGAATATCTTGAACCGGCTTTTCATCTATGTAAATGCGGCCTGAATCCGGCTGATAAAGCCGCGGGATGAGCTGAAAAAGCGTGGACTTGCCCGAGCCCGTCGCACCGAGAATCGCGATCGTTTCTCTTGGCTTTGCGGAAAATGAGACATTCCTGAGCGCTTCTCTGTCCATTTCAGGATAGCGAAAGGATACATGCTGAAACTCAATCTGTCCTGACAAACGATCAAATATGATGCCTTCCTCCCGCTCGTCGCCTTCTGTTTCAAGCACCTCACCGATTCTATCCCCTGAAGCCTTCGCCCTGGTGAAAATCATAATCAAAAACGGAAACATCGAAAGCGCGCCTGTAATTCGTGTTGCGTAGTTAATTATCGCAACAACATCGCCAACCTGAGTGCTTCCGCTCGTAATACTGTAGGACCCCGCCCACAAAATCAAAAGGATACAGAGATTCATCAAAAGCATCAGTACAGGCATCGTGAATTCCACAAGCTGAAAGGCCGAAACCGTTTTTTCCATCAGCCTTGTGTTGGCTTTGATAAATCGTTTGACTTCGTGGCTGCCGCGAAGCAGCGCTTTGATCAGCTTGATTGCGATTAAATTTTCCTGCATGATGGTGTTCACTTGATCCAGCCTTTTCTGCACTGAGCGGAACAGTGCCCCGCCTTTCCTTAATACCCATAGCAAAAACAAGATCAGGATCGGAATGGTCACAAGCAGAAAAAAGCCGAGTTTCACATTAACGGCAAGCGACAGCACAATGCCGCCTGCAATCATTAAGGGAGCCCGCAGCATAAACCGCAAACTCATAAAAATCATATTTTGAACCTGTGTGACGTCGTTTGTCAGCCTTGTAATATAAGAAGAGGACGAAAACTGTCCAAATGTGGAATAGGAGAAGGACTGGATTTTTTGAAAAAGCCCTTTTCTCGTATCATAGGAAAAGCTTTGGCTGACATGGGCGGCATAAAAGGAATTCAGCATCCCCGCCGCAAAGGATAACACGGTCAGCCCGATCATGACCGCGCCCCATATCCATACATGCCGCAGATCTTGCTTCAATATCCCATCGTCGATGATTTTTGCAATTAATAAAGGCTGCATCAGTTCAACTGCAAGCTCCGTCAACATAAGAATCAGCGCAATTCCCGCCAGCAATGAATATGGTTTTAAAAACGACAAAGCCTTTTGCATGTAAAAGCCTCCAAACCCCTTTTAGCAATATGTACTTTTTATTTTAATTGTTTATAGGGCTTGATGAAAGAATTTTACTGTCATGAAGTGTTATGAAAGCATAGAAAAGCACTGAATTTATCGATAACCAAAATCACTTTATCTTTTATTCGAGAGCTATTCACTGCTGATCTGCGTTCATTAAAAAATATCAAAGATTTTACTCTACTTAAGTTGAGGTGCTGGATAGACTTAGATAAATTAGGAAGATTGCTGGAACTGCAGGAATAATGAAAAAGATAAATTTTAAAATGAAGACCTTTTTGCGAGGAATATAATCTCATAAAAATGCGGTGAAAAATTTCTAAAATCTAATTAAAACTCTAAATAGAGTGCATTGTTAAGCACTCTATTTAGAATCTGTACATTTTAATGTTACCGAATAAAAACTAAAACCACTCCATATCCCTTACTTTTGTCGAACTCTTTGATGACTCTCATGACCTGCCACCTTTGTTTAGGAGATACCGTTTTTGTAGCAATTCCGTTGTTATGCGCTTGAATAAAGTCTCCGGCTTCTACTGTGCTGTCGCATCTTACATAAACCTGTCCTACAAGGCCCACAACATTCCATTCATCCCTCTCTTCCCTAGAGGCATAGTTCTTATCTGGCTTATAATCAGGGTTTTCCATAGGCGCCATGACGATTTGGCCATTGGCATCTTTCTGTTTTTCATAAATATACCCGCCAAAATCATTCTTCAGGTATCTTCCAGACCAATGGAAGCTTGACTCACCAAGTATCACACCAGCTGTTTCAGAAATAACTCCAAGCATAAAGTCACCTTTTTTTGCAGGTCTAATTTTATCACCCTCCAAAGTAACTAGGGTTCCTGCCGGAATTTTTTCACCGCTTAGGCTCTCAAAATATTCAGCGTAATCCGAGAACGTTTGGGAACTTTTTATGCTTCCTGAAGCCTTAATCGTTCCATCTTTTGCATGAAATTCTATCTTTCTGTTTGATGAGGATGGTGTGCTCCCACTTGCCCATCCTAAAGCAACAGAGTCTGAGTTCGGATTGATCGTATTATATGAGGCTATCACAGAAGATTGAGCAGCCCCAGTTGCTCTGCTTCGAACAGATCCAGCTACAAAATTATTATTTCCAGTAGCGTGGGAATCACGAGAGCCAATAATCCCGCTTCCTTTATGTTTAAACAAAAAGTACGGCGTCACAACGCCGCCAATCTTAAAATCTGTTTCGTAGCCTGAAAAGTCACAATTAGAAACATTAAGATCAGGGTCAACAGAAAAAATTCCCACTGTACCACTGTTATTTTTAGGCGATCTTTGCCCCCATACATTACTAACTACAGATTCGTACATACCGCTCCCAAAAACAACACCCTTTTCGGCTGAATCGATCAATGTCACACCATCAATCATTACCTTGCCGACAGAATTGTCGCCACCTACAATATAAAGATCATTATCAGCAGTTTTAAATCCTCGAATCGTTATATTCTTTAAATTGATTAGACGCCCTTTATAATACACGCTTACGACTGAATTTCCCTTATAGTTAATGGAGGAATCATCGCATATAGCATGAAAATTAACCACATTGACGCCATCGTAACCTGAAATTTGCAATGCATTCGGCCCTGCCCCTTTGTACAGATCACTCGGCTTAGGGTTATATGCGATACAGTTAGCCAGCTGAACGTCATGAGCTGATGCTGATTGAGGATCACTTGCTGTGTGGTGTCCTATATGCCGAATGCAAAAACTAATTGCATTTTCATAGGCACGGCAGTTCACAAGTTGAACTCTTTTTGCAGCCGGAGCATAATCATGAGCTTTAATTTCAAATCCTCGAACTCCTCCAATTGCGATGCAGCTATCAACCATTACATCCTGAGAGCCATCATCGATTTCAAAACAGTTTGTATTTGAAGACCCATCATTTAACCCCATCGGATGGTAAGAAAGACAATGACTAAAAGTCGTATGCTTTCCAAAGTGACATGTGAAATTATCATCGCCAGAGCCTGTTGCTTCGCAATATGAGAAGGTTACAAAGTTGCAGCCACCAGGCTGATAAAAGGTAGGATCATCATTTTCTCCGTGTCTGTTATAATTAGGGCTTGTAGCATCAAACCCGTGAAGGCCGGCATTTTTTGCAAAAACATGCTCTACAAAAGAGTAATCCACATTTGCAAAAAGCAAGCAGCTTGAAGTGGGCCCCTTAGGGATCTTCCATCCAGCAGGACGCGTATCTTTATTCCAGTCCAGTGTCAAATGTCCAATGTAGATATTTTCATTACCATTTGTATGATCACTATTGGTGAGTACAGAGTGACCAACTGGCGTATCGTCTAATAACTTGATGATGGTCCTTTTTTTACCCGCTCCAACCAGCATTGTATTCGAAGGAACGAGCAAGCCAGATACCCTAAATACGCCTGCAGGGACTTTTATGAGATAACCGCCTTCGGCCATCGCATCATGAAATGCTTGCGTATCATCTGTGACCCCGTCTCCTTTAGCTCCATAATCCATTACGTTTCGTTCATCAAGGTACTCAAATCTGTTCTCATACATTTTGAGTCTTTCATTTAAGTTTTCAAAAGTTGTTATTCCATTACTTAATGCAATCCCAATTTTACTATCAATCGTTTCGAAATTCTCGGCAAGCTTGGAATCAATTTCAATACTTTCAGTGCTTTCAGGTTTGTAAAGACCTAAAAACGTTGTATAATTTTCCATTTTTACTCCCCCTATTGGTTTCAGTTTTTAAGAAACATAACATCCCTTCCACTTATAAGTGGCAAACGTATGACAAACAAAAAAGCGCTGTCTTTAAACAGCGCAAGATAAAATAATTTTGACTATTCATTCAGTAATTTTTCCACACGCTCCCGCATCTGCGGTACGCTTAATCCGATAATCACCTGAAACGCCTTCCCGTTCCTGACAACGCCGTGTGCGCCAAGCGCGCGGAATACGTTGTCGGGTTCAACCTTTGTTTCATCCTTGACACTGACTCTGAGGCGGGTTGCGCAGTTTGTGACTTCAGTGATGTTGTCTTTTCCGCCCAGCGCTTCAATATACAGAAAAGCGGTGTCATCAGCCGTTTCAGCAGCGGAGGCCGTTTCATCCTTGTTTTTTCTTTCTCTATATTCCTTTTTCGAATATAGCTTTGTTTCCTGCTGTTCATCCTTTTCCCGTCCTGGTGTAGCGATATTGAATTTGAGGATTAAAAATCTGAAGACGAAAAAATAAATTGCTGTAAACGAGAGTCCGATCAAAATTTGATATACATATGTCATACCGTGGCTTCCAAAGAGCGGAATCCAGTTCAAGGTTACCGCTTCGATCAGTCCGCCCCCCATGTTTCCGACGACGCCGGCCATATACATAACTGTCGACATTGTGGCGGCAAGCACGGCGTGAACCGCAAATAAGAAAGGTGAAATGAATAAGAACGTAAACTCAATTGGCTCTGTAATACCGGCGACAATCGCTGTCAGTGTGACAGGAATCAGCAGCCCTGCGACGAGTTTTTTCTTTTCCTTTTTGGCTGTCACATAAAAAGCCAGGGCGATACCCGGAATACCGAAGATTTTCGAGTTGCCGTGAAGCGCGAATCCGCCTTGCGGAAAGAGCTCCTTCAGCGGTTTGGCGCTTTGCGAATATTCGCCGAGATGCTGTGCCCAATACGTGACGATCCCTCCTTCCGCTACAGCCGGGCCATAAATAAACGGCGTGTAAATAAAGTGATGAAGGCCGGTCGGAATTAAAATCCGTTCCAAAAACGTGTATATCCAAACGCCCACCGCCCCAGAAGCAACCAGGAAGCTTTGAAGCGAGCCGATTCCCGATTGAACCATCGGCCAAATATAAGACACAGCCAAGGCAATCGGAATCATAATAAAGAAGGAAATCATCACGATATATGTTGAGCCTTGAAAGATGCCGAGAAAATCGGGCAGTTTTTTATCAAAATAGCGGTTATGCAAAAAGACGACAATCGAAGAAATAAAGATGGCTCCGATAATGTTGGTATCGAGCGTTTTTATGCCTGCAATCATCGTTAACCCGCTCGTTCCGCCGACCTCTTGGTTCATGTCGACGCCAAATGCTCCTCCCCATACCGTCAATATCGCGCTGACAAAATAGTTGAATGTCAGGTAAACAGTAAGCGCTTCCAAACAAGCGCGTGCCTGAGCTTTCTTCGCCAAAGCAACCGGGATGCCGATGGCGAATAAGAGCGGCATTTGGTTAAAAACAGTCCAGCCGCCCTGCTCAATAATATACCAGCACTGATACCAAAAACCGTCGGGATCGGCGAGCGGGCCCATGAGGGTTTTATTTTTAAAGAGCGTGCTGATACCGACGATAATGCCGGCGAACGCGAATAATAAAACAGGCACAAACATCGCGCTTCCAAAGCGCTGAATTTTTTGCATCATACCAAAACCCCCTGCTACTCATTGTCATTTTTTTCTGCCTCTTTGTAATCAACATATGCGCGGAACAATGCTTCGCCAACGAGAAAAAACGGTGCAAAAGCGACAATTTCCGTTTTATCGCTTAATGTCACAGGTTTGCTTGTCGCATAAAGATTATGCGGAGTCAGCTGGGCGAGGACATTGTTTTTTAAATTCGTAATGGAAATAAAGGGAATACCCTTTGCAGAAAGCATTCTTGCCTGAGGAATCAGCTCCGGTGTTTCTCCGGAAAGAGAAATGATGATAAACAGATCGTTTACTTTAAAATCATCGCGCATCAAATTAAATTCATTTGTATCTTCAATCAAAATAAGATAGCGATGGCGCGGAATAAACATTCTTTGCAGGTCGCGGGCGCATATCTTTTGCGCATTTCCAGAACCGTAGACGAAAATGCGGTCCGCTTCATCAATCAGCTGGCACATGTCCGTCATGTCCTTTGTCCGTAAGAACTTCAAATTTGCTTCAATATCATCAAGCAGCTTTTGAAAACTCATACTCTCGCCTTCTTCCGGCTGATCTTCCCACTTTAAAAAGACGCGAAATTCACTGTAACCGCTGAAACCGAGCTTTTGGGCAAGCCGTAAAATTGAGGAACGCGATACACTGCAAGCTTTGGCAAGCGCGTCGATTCCAAGGTGATAGCATGTGTGCTTATGATTCAATATATATTTTAAAATATGAAAATCGTTGTCATTCAATTTGCTGTAGTGCTGATTGATCAGTTCTTCGAGCTGCATATCAGATCCCCCCATTTTCTTTCTATTATATACAATTACAGATTCGAAAATGGGGGAATTTCAGTTATGATATACGGGTCGGGCTTTGATCAAGCTCAGGCCAGAAGTCTTTGTTGGCCTCCATTAAATCCTCGAGAATGAGTCTTGCCACACGCGCGTTCGGCACTGTTTTTGACAAAATTAGCGCCTGCCACAGCTTTTGGAACGATTTCTCCGCCCACGCTTCAACAGTCAGCTTCTCAACGGATACCTGCTGCTCCATAAGCCCTTTTTGGAATTGCGGAATGGTGCCGACGGTAATCGGTTCAGGCCCATTTGAGCCGACAATGCATGGCACCTCGACCATCGCAGTCGGGTCAAAGTTCGCAATTGCGCCGTTATTTTCAACGATCAACAGCATTCTTTCACCTGTGTTGTAGGCAATCGCCCGGGCAAGATCAACGATATATGATGCGTGGTCATCGATTTTGATTTCGCTGTTTTCTGTGGACTGCTCACGTGTAATCATGTCACATTGGCTGAAAATAAAAGCTTCGCGCCCTTCCATCACTTCATTTGCCCGCGTATGATTCGGATTTGATTTTTTCACCATATCATCCGGGAACAAATAATATTGCAAATACGTATTCGGCAGTGTATCAGGATCTGCGGCCTGCACGTCACGCGCTTTGGCGAATGTGTCATTCCAGCTCGCTTCCACCGCTTCAGCCTCTGTTTTCGGAATATAGCCGTATTGAGATACATGCTCCTTCAGCTTCGGCATTAAATCGTTGCCCTCTTGATCCTGAATTGATGTCCACCAGCCGAAGTGATTTAATCCGTAATAGCGGACCTTCATTTCTTTTCTTGAGGATAAGCCAAGAATTTGCGCCATCCGGTCTTCGATCCCAACCGGCATATCACAGATATTGAGAATTTTAGAATTCGGTTTAAGGCGTCTCGTAGCTTCAGCCACAATTGCCGCCGGATTGGAATAATTGAGCATCCACGCATCAGGCGAGTATTTTTCCATGTAATCTAATATTTCAAGCACACCGCCGATCGAACGCATACCGTATGCGATCCCGCCCGGCCCGCACGTCTCCTGGCCGACAACTCCGTACTTTAACGGAATTTGCTCATCAAGCGCACGCATCGCGTATTTCCCTACTCTGATGTGCGCCATAACAAAATCGACATCTGTAAAAGCTTCTTCCGGGTCAGTCGTCGCTGCAAATTCCATATCCGGCGCTTTTTCTCTGATAAAAACGTCACAGGCGCCTGCAATTCGATCCTGTCTCTCCTTATCATTATCATACAGCTTCAGCTTTCTGATCGGAAACTCCTCCAAATGGTCCAAGAGCATGAGTACGATCCCTGGAGTGAAAGTGCTCCCTCCGCCCGCTATTACGATTGAGAATGATTTTTTCTTCATATGACGACCTCCTTGATAACGTTTACAATTTCATTTATACCATGAGATAGCTCGTCCCGTAACACGTTTGGCGCACTTAGGTCATTTGATCAACTTTAGTGTTTTTTCCCATAGAGCGGGAAATTTCTCATTTGCCTTATGTCTGAGAGATTTGGTTTTTTTACCTTTTTTGTAATCTTAAAGTCTCACCAACTGTGAATTTTAAGTGAATATACGCCCTTCCAATTCTTATGAAAAGGTTCTTTTGTACGATTCGGATACATGCCGAATTATTTATAATCATTTATATAAAACATCCAATTGTGCGTGAATTTAGAAAAGGCAGGGGACAAAAGTTGGACTCATATAAAGTCATTGAGCTGGCAAACAAGTATAGTGCGGCCGCAGAAGAGGTCAGAAGCTCCAAAATGCTGCTTGAATCCCGGTTATCTGCATTGGGAGATGCTTGGCAGGGCAAAGCAAGAGATTCGTTTGACCAGGATTTCGAGGAAACGAAAGCCGCCTACGATCAATTCGAACAGGAGCTGCTTGAAACAAGCCAAGAGCTGAAGGCTGCCGCTGTCAAAATAGAAGAACGAAAAGCTGAAATTGCCAGAATGGAAGAACTGGAGCGTAAAGCAAGAGAGGAAAGACATAAACTCGGGAGGTGAACGGTGTGTCAGGAAACATTGCAGTTGATCCGGATAAGCTCGAACAGCTTGCAAATGATGTAGTCACTGAATTAACTGATATGGAAAACAAATATAAGGACCTGCATGTGGAGCTGGGGCAGATGATTTTGCAATGCGATCCCCGCTACAGCAGCTGTTTTTCTGGAGTGGGCGATGCGTGGAGCTCAGGAAAGGCGCTCGTCACCAAGCTGAGTGACAATGAGATTTTCATCAGAAAAACAGGCGATAAATTTGTGGAACAAGATGATATTTTGCGAAAGCTCTACAATGCCTACGACAAATACGGTACGATGACAAGCTTAACCGCTCTTATGCTGACGCAGGGAAAATATTACGGATTAGGGCTTACGAAATTTGTGAAACAACCAAGCGGCTTGCATACAGCCCAGCACTCAAAACTGCTCTTGGATATTTCCAGGGCCGTTGACAGCTCACGTTATCAAAAAGCAGCAAGAGTGCTTTTGAATCCTAAATATTTGTTGAAAAAGACAAACCGTCCATTTTCAGATTTGGTACATAAAAAGTTTACAAAATACTTCCCTCAGGACACGGTGGATTTTTCAAACAGCGTCAGAAGCTACACAAAAGGATTTCTTAATGAAGCCGGCGTACGCTCCACTTTGAAGGATGTGGGAAAAACGGGCTTGAGATTCGCGAAAGGAAATGCCATTACCGCCACACTGATTACCGGTGCGACCGAAACATTCGGAGCAGGCGTGAAAATTGCTGAAAATTATGCAAAATACCAGGACAAACCCGAAGTTCTCAAGCGTGAAAACGCCAAGGCCGTCGGGAATGCTGTGAATAACACCATTTTTATTGCCGGCGGTGCCACAGCTGGTGCTGTCATCGGCGGTGCAATTGGAAGCTTTGCAGGACCTGTGGGTACTGTCCTTCTTGGGGCAGCAGGTTCATACATTGGCGGAGTCGTCGGAGAACAAATCGCCAAATATACAGCCGGTTTTGCCGAAAAAGCAGCCTTAAAGCTGAAAGAACCGATCCATGCTGTCGTTGATACAGCCAAAAAAGGGCTGGAATCAGCCGGCAAAGTCGTCAAATCAGTGAATGACGGCATAGATGCGGCGAATAAATCGATACATAAAGGGATAGACAGCGCGAAAAAAGGAATGGAAAAAGCAAAGAAAACAGCGGATTCGCTCATACACGGCGCAACCCATTTCCTTAAAGGGAAATTTTCATTTGGATAGGAGAATAAACAATGAAGCAGTTTACAATTAGCATAGAAGAACTCTTATTTTGCTTTTACAGCGAAGGGTTTTTTGAACAGGGGATGGCCTTGAAGCAGGCCTATTTTCCGGAAATAGAAGATGAACAGCTCGGCGCTTTGTTCGAAGCAGCTTGCCGCTCACTCTTAGCTAAGGATGCAGCGGAATATCGGAACCATCAATATCGGTTAAAGGACGAGTACTGTCCGTTTATCCATGTATTAAACGACGCTGACTATACAGTGAAGCTTTCTAAATTTAACGGGCAAGGCGCCGAACAGAATGTGTCCTGCCATGTATCAAAATTCGGCACCTACTCTCACGAACTCCTTTTTGATGAACAAGTCCATCGCATTACAAAAATGGAATCAAGTGAAGGGTTACTTGCTAAGACAGATGAGTTTTTACATATAATAGATACAGAGGATAAAAGAGAATCGATTGTGACATTGACATCAAATGAATTTGAAAAACTCTTGGAGGGCGCTTCAGACAACCCTTCATATCTAAAAGAGTTCCTTGAAAAACATGACCACCAAGAGGACGTTACCCGATTTGCAAATGATCTGGCTATGCGGAAAGGGAAAATGGATACACTTATGCGTCTGGCATATGGCAAAGATAACACTCCTGAAGTGGCTGACATGGCATTTGTCCTGCCGGGGGCCCACCATACTTGGCTTGTCACAGGCATCACCCAGAATGAATTTTCTATCCTCCCTGCTCATAAGGATGTTGTAAATCAAATCATTTCAAAATGATAAGAATTGAATTAACAAAAGGAGAAAAGCATTGAAAAACCAAGAAATCATTGAAGTCAAAAGCAAAATGTTCCTGAGAATATGGGCTTTTGTCGGATCTGCCGGTATGGGATTAGCATGTTTGTGGCTCTTTTATATGGGTATTACGTTTCAAACGAAATATTACCTATTAGCCATTCCTGCTGGCTTTCTGTTCACCTTGTTTTGTTTATATTTATTTATCATCTTCTTTCCGGCTTTCACCCCGCGGGGAAATACCATTTTCCGCATCAAGACAGGAAAAAATGGAGAAGTGTTCACTGACAAAGTGTCTGTTACGTTTACTGATATCAAGAAAATTGAGATGAGCCGCCATAAATTTAGTCTAAAAGGAATTTTCCAAGAAGATATATTGATCCAAACCGTTGATCAGAAGACCATTCGCATTCCCACTTGGAACATCATTCCGAATCCGTTGTTTTTCGAAGCGGTTGAACGCTATATCCTTCCACATCTGAATGAAGAGGCGAAAAGCAATTGGATCGGACAGTTTACAGACATCCAACGCAGTGCGTATTTGAAGGAATTTGAGAATCATCCGAAGCTTTAGGGGCAGCACATGATTGAAGTAAAAAGCATGATGTTTCTAAGAGCTTGGCTGTTCCTCGCTACAGGGGGCGCTTTTATTGCAGGAGTATGGCTGGTGTCTGAAGCTCTTACATTTGAATCTAAGTATGCCCTGCTTTATTTGGGCGGCGGATTAATGGCGATCGTTTATGGATTGATCACATTTTTTATGGCTTTTCCGGCGTTCACAAGCCGGGGAAATGTCATTTTCAGCGTAAAAACAGGGCCTGATGGCGAGATTTTCTCTAGAAAGCGCAGCGTGATGTTTTCTGAGGTAAAACGGATTTATATGGGACGGCATCATTACAGCTTGAAAGGGATCTTTTTTGAAGATATTATCATCGAGAAAACAGACGGAAAAGTCGTTCGCATCCCTACTTGGAACATTATCGCGAATCCATTGTTTTTTGAAGCGGTGGAACGCTATATCCTCCCTCATCTGAATGAAGAGGCGAAAAGCAACTGGATCAGCCAATTTACGGAGATTCAGCGCAGCGCGTATTTAAAGGAATTTGAAAATCATCCAAAGCTTTAACAGCTCTCCTCCTTTATAATGAAAGAGAAAAGCAACTTGAGGAGTGCTCATGAATGCTGGTTACCATTCTTTTATTTCTCGCGGCGGGGCTTGCCGAAATTGGCGGCGGATATCTGGTTTGGCTATGGCTGAGAGAGGCAAAGCCAGCCGGCTACGGAATTGCCGGGGCGCTGATCCTCATTGTATACGGCATTCTTCCGACGTTTCAGTCCTTCCCATCTTTCGGCCGTGTATACGCCGCTTATGGCGGAGTATTCATCGTGCTTGCGGTCCTGTGGGGATGGCTTGTTGACCGGAAAACACCTGATCTGTATGACTGGATCGGCGCATTCATTTGTCTCATCGGTGTATGTGTTATTTTATTTGCGCCGCGCGGATAACAAAATGGCCTGCTTATGAAGCGGGCCATTTTTGTTTAATCCTCTTTTAAGCTGTTCAGCTGCACTTCATGCTCCTCTTGCGGTTCGTCAAGCGGATTAATTCTTGCTGTTCCAGTTTCTTCATTTACGTGCTGAATGTAAATAGGAACGCCGTTGTATGTTACTTTTTTCATATCGGGAGATTCTACAATTTCTTTCGCCCTTTGAATATTCATCGTAACACCCTCCTTCAATACATAACGTTTCCATTTCCTGAAGGAAGTATGCTTTATGATTCAGCGGACAAGTTGAATTTTTTCAGGCGTTTGTAGAAAGTGCTTCGGGGGATCCCGCTGATTTTTGCGGCTTGAGAGACGTTTCCTTTTGCTGATTCAAGCGCTTTGATCATCATATCCTTTTGGATTTGCTCACGAAAGGTAAGCACGCCGGCAGCAGCCGGCTTTTTTTCTGCAGAGCTGGCCGGCAATCCAGCGGCTTCCAGTAAAGCGGGTAGCGGTTCATCCCTCAGCCGGCCGTCCGGAAATCTGATAGAAAGACGTTCAAACACATTAAACAGCTCACGGATATTCCCCGGCCACTTCCATTGCTTCAGCACATTACAAAAATCAGAAGGAAGTTCGCCTGGCCAATGATTCTTCTGTTTGTAGTGCTCAAAGAGGTCCGGGATATCCTCGGTGCGATCGCGTAATGGAGGGAGTTCAATTGGATAGACATGAAGACGGTAAAACAAGTCCTCTCTGATTTTTCCGTTTTCGGCAAGCTCGCGTAAATCACAATGTGTGGCGGCAATAACTCTGATATCAACCGGAATTTCTTTCGTCCCGCCGATTGGCGTTATCTTGCGTTCCTGAAGCACCCGTAAAAGCGCAACCTGCATCGAGTGGGAAATTTCTCCGATTTCATCTAAAAATAATGTGCCTTGATTCGCTTTTTGAAAGGCGCCTTTATAGCCATTTCGTTTCGCTCCCGTAAAAGCGCCCTCTGCATATCCGAATAGTTCGCTTTCAATCAAATCAGACGGAATCGCTCCGCAATTGACAGCAATAAACGGACCGTGCCGTCTCTCACTGTTCTCATGAAGCGCGCGAGCCGCGACTTCCTTTCCCGTACCAGTTTCGCCCGACAAACAGACCGTTGCATCTGCCGCAGCTGCACGTTCAAGGTTCATCAGCATCGCTTGCGATCGGCCGCTTTGCCCGATCACTCCATTGAATCGAAACACCTTCTTTTTCTTTTGTTCCGAAAGATAAAAACAAGTGCCGCCATCTCCTATGGTGACAGCTTTTTCGATTGAGTAGCCCCGTTCCTTCAGCTCATACAGGTGCCGGCCCTGCCAATCCGGTATTGAGGTTCGAATCGGTATGCTCGCACTGATGATGTGCTGCTTGGTATTGCATAGCACCATCGGCACACTGGATGCAGCCCTCTCTCCAAAACGGCTGATCAGCTCGAGCTCTTTCTCACGGCTTTTAGCTGCGAGTTCCCGTTCAGCTGCATAGGCGATCGCAGTGGCAATACCGAGCATATGAGGATGAGCGCCTGCCGCCGGACACGATATGTCAATCACACCCGCAAGGCTGCCATCCTCATGGTGAATCGGAGCGGCTGAACAGTTCCAAAGATGGGAAGCAATGGAGTAATGCTCTGATCCTTGTATCGCAACCGGCTCGCTAATGTGGAGTGCCGTGCCAATCGCATTTGTTCCGACAGCCGTTTCCGTCCAGCATGCCCCTTCGACAAAGTTGATGCGTTTGGCTTCATAGAGCGCGCGGGAATGGCCGTCCAATGCCAAAACAACACCGTCTGAATCAATTAACAGCGCCATCATTTCCATTTCTTTTATGGCAGGCAGCAGTTTTTCGAGGTAAGGCTTTGCGGTCGTCAAGAAGAATGAATGTTTTTTTGACTGCTGATCCAGCTCCGTTTGCTGTAAAACCTTCGGGCCTTTTTCTAAATAAGGATTGACCTCAGCTTTTTTGCAGCGATGCCATGACTCTGCAATCCGTTTTCTTAATCGGGCTTCGTCAAGCACACCGTCTTTCACAAAACGTTTCCAGGTTTGCAAATCGTTTGGGACCGAATTCATTTCCTTGATCGCTCCTCCCTTACACGCCGTTTTCATCTATTGTAGGGGAAAAATAAAGCGCTTTCAACAATAAAAAAAGCAGGCGCCTTATATCCATGCGCCTGCTTTTTCCTTTATTATGCATGTACCGCAAGGCCGATCGTGCTTAACAGCGCCTCATGCAATGTTTCCGATAAAGTCGGATGGGCGGCGATAAAATGCTCCGCCATATCTGCCGTCATCTCACCATTCATGATCGCTGCCGCTTGGCCGATGAGCTCGGTTACATCCGGGCCAATCATCGAGACACCCACGATTTCGCCGAATTCCGGTTCAGCCATGATTTTGACCTTTCCTTCCGCTTGCTGTTTAATGAGCGCCTTGCCGTTTGCGGAAAAAGGAAATTCGCCAATTTTCACATCGCCGTATATTCTTCTTGCCTGTCGTTCTGTCATTCCGATACACGCGATTTCTGGGGACGTATAGATGCAGCGCGGCACATGTTTCTCATTGATTTTGACATCCCTTCCGGAAGCATGAGAAGCAGCGATGATGCCCTCATGGAAAGCGGCATGCGCGAGCTGAATGCCCCCTATAGCATCTCCGCACGCGTAAATATGAGGCACGTTCGTCTGCATGTGCCCATTCACCGGAATGCCCTTTGGAGAAAAATCAACTCCGGCCTGTTCAAGCTGTAATCCGTCAAGACGGGGTTTTCTGCCGATCGCCACCAGCACATAATCGGCCTTCGTTTTAAACTCTCGCTGACCGCTTTTCCATATTGCCGTTTTGGCCGTTTGATCCACCCGTTCTAATCTGGATGAGGTATGCACTTCGACACCGTCTTCCTCAAGTTTCTCCTGAAAAAGACGGGCAATATCTTCGTCTTCAGCCGGGATCAGCTGGTCCGCTGTTTCAATGATGGTCACCTTCGATCCCAATCTGGCGAACAGCCCTGCATACTCACACCCGATGACACCGCCGCCGACAATGACTAGTGAAGACGGAATCTCGGAAAGAGAAAGCGCGTCTTTGCTGTCGAGGATCCATTCGCCGTCAAACGGGGCGAAAGGCAGCTCGATTGGCTCTGATCCGGAGGCAATCAATACTTGGTCCGCCTCTCTGATTTCTTTTCCTTTTTCTCCTTCGATCAAGAGCTTTCTTTCAGAAAGAAAGGAGGCTGTTCCCTTTACAACCTGTATTTGATTTTTCTTCATTAGGTACTGAACGCCTTGGACAAGCTGACTGACAACCTGTTGTTTCCGGCTTTGCATTTTACTCCAATCGACTGATATCGCACCTGCCGGAAGTTCGATTCCAAAGCTGTCGGCATGCTTGATTTTATCAAGAACGTTTGCGCTTTCTAACAAAGACTTTGTCGGGATGCAGCCTTCATTCAGGCAGGTCCCTCCAAGCTTGCCTTTGTCAATAAGCAGCACGTTTCTGCCCTGCTGTGCCGCGGAAACCGCAGCCGCATAGCCTGCAGGTCCGCCGCCGATAATGGCTAATGTCATGTCGTTTTCACCTGCTTTTCCTATAAAATTAATGCTGCGGGTTCTTCCAAATATGTTTTCATCGCCTTCAGGAATGCAGCGGCAGGGGCGCCGTCACACGCTCTGTGATCAAATGTCAGGCTGAGTGGCAGGATCGTGCTTCTGACGATCTCCTCCCCTTGATACACCGGCGTGTCATAGCTTGCTCCGATGCCGAGAATGCCTGTTTCCGGCGGATTTAGTATCGGTGTGAAATGCTCAACTCCAAACGCGCCAAGGTTTGTAATGGAGAAAGTAGATCCTTGCAGTTCTTCGCTTCCCGCACGTCCCTCGCGTGCTTTTTTGGCATTTTCTGAGATAGATTGAGCCAGTTCTATCAGCGATAGCTTTTCAGCATGGCGGATGACAGGCACCACTAAGCCATTTTCCAAGGCTACAGCCATACCAAGGTGCACATGGGGATGTGTGATGATGCGCTCATTTTGATAAAAGCTGTTCAGCACAGGGTGAGCTTGCAGAGCGAGAACGGCGGCTCTTGAGACAAAATGAGTGATCGTCAGTTTTGTGCCGTATCTCTCTTCCGCAGTTGGTGAAAGCTGTTTTTGAAGAGTGGCAAGCTTGGTGATATCAGCTTTCATCGTGATCGTCAGCTGCGCGCTGTTTGCCAAGCTTTCCTGCATTCGGGCAGCGATGACCTTTCTCATGCCTGTCACCGGGATTTCCTGCGCTTTCTGCTCCGACACAGGCTTTGCCTGATCTTTTTTCTGTTCAGCAAGAGCCTTTGTTACGTCATCCTTCACGATTCGTCCGCCTGGTCCAGTTCCTTTCAGTTGTTTTAGGTCTAATCCTGCTTTTTCTGCTATTTTCCTGGCGACTGGAGATATTTTCATTCGATCTTTTTTGGAGGCTGCGGGTTTGTTTTCTTGTTTGACGGGCTGAACGGCTTGCGGCATATTGTCTTCAGCAACAGGCGCGCTCGCCTCTTCCTGCACCGACTCATTGGCGTCCCCGATATAGCAGATCGCTGTGCCGGGCGGAACCTCTTCTCCCTCTTTCACTTTGATATCGATCAGCGTTCCTTTTTCAGGCGCTTCGATCTCCATTTCAATTTTCTCCGATTGAATGCTGGCAATGCTTTCTCCCTTTTCAACCGGGTCGCCTACTTTTTTATTCCATATCGATACTTCCCCTTGTTTCATGGCCATTCCCAATTTTGGCATCACTACTTTTACCGCCATTTGTGTTCCCCCTTTAATTCATTGCCGGCTCGCCAAGCAATTCAAGCGTGACGCTGACAATTTTATCTGGTGTCGGCAAATATTGATCTTCAAGCACTGGTGAAAACGGAACCGGTGTATGCGGCGCTGTAATCCGTTTAATCGGCGCATCAAGCAAATCAAAGCCCTTGTCAGCGACAAGCGCAGCAATATCCGTGGCAATGCTGCATCGCGGATTGGCTTCATCAATGATGATCAGACGATTTGTTTTTTCTAACGATGTGAAAATCGCATCCTCATCCAGAGGGGACAGACTGCGCGGATCAAGGACCTCGGCTTCGATGCCCCTCTCTGAAAGCTGTGCAGCCGCTTCAAGCGCAGTATTGACCTGCTTGCCGACTGCAAAGAGCGTAACATCATTGCCCTCGCGTTTGATATCCGCTTTTCCAAGGGGAATTGTATAATAATCTTCCGGCACCTCGCCCTTCATGTTGTAGGACGTTTTGTCTTCAAAGAAGAACACCGGATCATTATCTTCTATTGCTGCAAGCAGAAGACCTTTGGCATCATACGGATTGGATGGAACAACTGTCTTCAGTCCAGGGATGCTCGTGAAAAGGCCATACAGCGCTTGTGAATGCTGGGCAGCGGCCCGGAACCCTGCTCCGTATGTGGTGCGGACGGTAATCGGCACTTGCGCTTTTCCGCCAAACATGTAACGGAATTTCGCCCCTTGGTTGATCACCTGGTCAAAGCACGTGCCGATAAAATCGTTAAACATCAGCTCGGCAATCGGTCTCAAACCGGTTGATGCCGCAGCCATAGCCGCACCCATATAGCCCGCCTCAGAAATCGGTGTGTCCAGCACTCTTGTACGCCCGAATTCCTGTACGAGCCCCTTTGTGACCCCTAATACACCGCCCCATGCTTCATCATCCTGCAAATGATCGACAGCCGCTCCCCCGGCGACATCCTCACCGATCAAAAGCACATTTTCATCTCTTCTCATCGCAAGCTTCATTGCTTCATTGATCGCGTCTGACATGCTTATGACTCTCGCCATCTCTTACATTCCTCCTTTTTCATATGACACGTACACATCTGTCAGCAGCTCCGAATCTTTTGGATATGGACTGTCTTCGCTGAACGAAACGGCTTTTTCAATCGATTCGCTGACACGCTGTTCAATGTCTGACAGCTTATTAGCATCTGTTTCTTTTAAAAGGTAGTTTTTAAAACCTTGAATGGCATCTTTTTCTTCAAGGTGCTCAACTCTTTCATCCTTCGTTTTATAGGTTTGGGCATCTCCTTCGAAATGGCCGTAGTTTCTGTAGGTCATACATTCAATCAAAGACGGGCCGCCGCCGTTTCTTGCTCTTTCTATCGCTTCCTCGGCTGCCTGGTAAACTGCTAAAATATCTTTGCCGTCAACTGTAACCCCCGGCATGTTATAAGCAGCTGCCCGATCGGCGATTGAATCACAGGCTGATGCGTACTCAAATGGGGTAGCTTCGCCATAGCCGTTGTTTTCAGCAACAAACACGACAGGAAGGTTCCATACAGCCGCTAAATTCAGCCCTTCGTGGAAGGTGCCTTGGTTATTTGCCCCGTCCCCGAAAAAGCAAACGCTTACATTTTTAGTCTGTTTATATTTAGCCGTGAGCGCTGATCCGCATGCGAGCGTAAAGCCGCCCCCGACGATTCCATTTGCGCCTAACATGCCTTTATCAAGATCCGCAATGTGCATAGAACCGCCCTTGCCTTTGCACAATCCGGTCGCTTTCCCGAAAATTTCCGCCATCATGCCGTCCAAATCACAGCCTTTGGCGATACAATGTCCATGTCCCCTGTGGGTGCTTGTAATGCTGTCGCCATCATGTAAATGAGCGCACACCCCTACAGCCACGGCTTCCTCACCGGCATATAAATGAACGAATCCGGGAAGCACTCCCTGGGCGAACAGTTCATGCACTTTGTCTTCAAAGCCCCTGATCTCCAGCATCTTTTGGTACATCCACAGCGCTTTTTCCTCAGTTAATGACAAGCCTTCTCGTTTTAACAATTTCATTTTGTGCGCCTCCTTCTATTTAGGGTTCACCATTATAAATGCAAGAAGTGTGCCAGTCTTTTGAACCCGTAAAATCAGTCTTCTCGTCTTCACTTTGGAGACAGTTTGAGACGTGTGTCTCGTTTTGTCTCAAACTGATTCATTTGTCTCGTTTTACAGCATGCAAAAAAAGACCGGATATCACCCGGCCTTTGACAATGATCGACGTATTTATTTCCTTGGAAATCTTTTTAACTTCCTAGTTCCTCTGCATCGTTTGACTGAGTAGCTGCTTTTGAAAGAAAATCAATTGAATATTTGACATATCCAATACCGCCGACCCCGTCCTTCTGCATACAGTCTATCGTGCCGTTTGAGTATGTATATCCCTTTTCATTAAGCGTTTTTCTGACCGTTTCCGCCATCTTTGCGGCATCTGTTTTTGATAACCCGCTGGCGTCTAACTGAATCGTCATGCTCATAGGCGCTTTTTCAGCCAGCTGTTTGTTCCATTTTGTATCTAACGTGAACTGTCCGTTTTCAATACTCAAAGCAGCATCAGCTTTTATAAGTCGAGGAACCGCTTTTTTCAGATCTGCTTCGATTGCCTTCGTTGCTTCTTCATTTACATGTTTTGATACTGATTCGGTATACGCTTCTTCAATTCCATCGCACGTTACTTTAGGATGCAGAAATCCCTTCGTACACATTGGGTAGCGATGAGATTGGGAGGTTGCTTCGAATACATATTCAGAGGTTTTAGCGTTATATACCCCATTCGTGATCTTGATTTCTTTCTTAGGATAGGTTTGTTTCACATAAGAGACTAGCTTCTGTTCTGCAGCATTTTTCGAAAATGGATCACCGAACCATACATGATAGATATATAGTCCGCATCCGAATAATGCAATGGCAAGCAAGCCAAACACAAGTTTTTTCATGTTCACACTCTTTTCTTCATATGTATGTGCTACAGTTCATGCTTTTCTTCAACAGCCCGGTTCAGCGCTTGGAGCATATAGCCTATGCCTTTGTAAGATGATAGCGGCCAGCTGATATGCTGGTGTTCTCCGATGACGGCGTTTAGAACGCTTCGATATTTTTTTCCGCCAAGCATGACTAGCTCTTCGATATCAGAAAAGCCTTTTTCGTGAAATTGGCGGCTCAGCTCGTCCGCTGTCATGATTTCCGGATGACCGGTGCCAAAAGTGACATCGTAATTTCCCGAAACGAGATCATCAGGGCGGAGGAACCCGTGCTTCGCAGACAAAATCACCCACTCATCGAAAAATGCTTTCGCATACCGTTCGCACGCCTGATGAAACGGGCTGAGATAAGCGTCCTCTGCTCTTACCGGCCCGGCATCAGGCTGGACGTCCCAGATTTTTTTCTTGCCGCAGGGGATGATGCATAGCCGTTTCATTTTCCTCTCCCCCTTTATAAGATATCTCCACTAAATATACCATTATTTTCTTACAATAAATTAGAGAAAAGACAGGCTGAGTAAAAGCTGCGTACAAAAAAGACCCGGATTTACCGAAAATCCAGGTTTATTTTAGTCAAGAATGGTGTAAAAATCCCTTTATTTTGTTAGCCTTTTTTGAATCAAGCACTGCTGTTATTCTACCCCATCAAGATACTTTCTCTCAAAGTCGTCGAGCAATGCACGCACTTCATCTGTTGACTTTGTGTTCATGCATTGATTTCTTAATTCACTTGCCCCTCGGAACCCGCGGAGATAAATTTTGAAAAAGCGAGGAAGAGGCTTGTACGGACGGGCTTCTAATGCTGAATATTTCTCATGAAGATCCAGATGCAGCCTTAAGAGATCAAGCAATTCCTTGCTGCTATGCTCTTTCGGCTCCTTTTCAAAGGCAAATGGATTTGTAAAAATACCGCGCCCTATCATAATGCCATCGACGCCGTATTGTTCAGCAAGTTTCAAGCCGGTTTGGCGGTCAGGGATATCTCCGTTGATTGTCAACAGTGTATCTGGTGCCACCTCATCACGAAGTTTCTTAATCTCCGGGATGAGCTCCCAATGCGCATCTACTTTGCTCATTTCTGCCCTTGTACGCAGATGAATAGAAAGATTCGCAATATCCTGTTTCAAAATGTGTGTCAGCCACTCGCGCCATTCATCCACATCCGTGTATCCAAGTCTTGTCTTCACGCTTACAGGCAATCCCCCTGCTTTTGCAGCTTGTATTAATTCTGCCGCCACTGCAGGACGGCAAATAAGGCCGCTTCCCTTTCCATTCCCTGCCACATTAGGTACAGGGCAGCCCATATTGATATCTAAGCCTTTAAATCCTAACTCTGCCATGCCAATACTCATTTTACGGAAGTTTTCAGGCTTATCCCCCCATATGTGGGCTACCATTGGCTGTTCATCCTCTGTAAACGTCAAACGGCCACGCACACTATCCTTCCCATCCGGGTGGCAATAGCTCTCTGAGTTTGTGAACTCTGTAAAAAATACATCCGGTCTGCCTGCTTCACTTACTACATGCCGGAAAACAACATCTGTCACATCTTCCATTGGTGCCAGTACAAAAAATGGCCGTGGCAATTCACGCCAGAAATTATCTGTCATAATACATTCAAATCCTTTCATTATGGGATACGGCTGAACCTTTATCCCAAATTAAAAACTGACCATGCTTCTTTTTACACTTATCGCATGCGAAAGCATTTCTTATCAATCTATAGTTAATTTTGAACATTTCACGTGGGATGATTATCTACCCTATTTTTTATATTGTGGTTAACTGGCGCTGACCTTCGTCTTTCTTAGTGGCCTTACTTTTGAACTTTTGGATAAAAAGGATTCCAACCTAAATAGAATATCATATGAGTTCTCCATATTACCAACGCAAAATAATTGTCCTGTTATTGAAAATAAGATATTTAACGCTACACCATATCCGTATCTCAATATCATATTTGCGGAAAAACTAATTTCAAGAGATAAACTTTGATTAAGCAAATTGAGTTGGGGGTGGTATAACTGAATACTCAAGAGAATGAAAAAACCTCTACTTAAGCTGCTACCACTTGTGAATCACATGGAGTAAAGAGGATGAGAAGAGAAAATAAACCCTTATTTAAAAGAATTCAAGAACTTCAATCTGAACCATTTGGGATTTGCTCATGATTTAGAAAATAACCAACGCAGCAAGTGGCAACCTACTATATATTTGTATAGGGTTATAATTCGGTAATCCTGATCCAGAACCAATAAAATAGACTGCTGACTAAATGTCGCAGTCTTCACTCATAAGATAATTAAGAAAGTGTTCATTTTCTTTCATCATTAAATAAGGCATCAGAAGTTATTGCTTTAATTTCGAATATCCTTTGTTATCCCTGTAATTATTTGTATAATAGTGAAAACTCCCAAGAAAACAGTAATAATATTAAACCATGGATTATCATAGAATGAAAGATATGTTTGAAAGAAATCTAGTTCAACTATGTTTGCTGGGAATCCATTCATTTCTCTGTACTTAGGACCCCATCCCGTTAATTCTACAAAATTAAAATAAAGCTGAGATACTAAAAATGCCAAAAATGTTTGAAACCAACTTCTTTTATATAACGGTCGTTTTTTATATACTTTATCCATTTAGTTATCCATTTCCTTCTCTGCAATACTTTTTAGCCAAGTGTCAATCTAAATTATTATGAAGCATGATTGTCGCAAGGATATAACCATTGTAGGTATTACTGTAATAGTTGTTATCGTCGGCACTATTATTTAATTGTTGTAGTGCTCATACGTTATTCATTTTAAAATGGGGTTGGCCATCATTTTCACCTCTTTCGTTTATTACAATGTTTCAACTTTTTACATCGAATGACTCTTGAAATGATATACGCCATACCTTTCCTTATATTCCTATCATCAATATTTCACACGTAATAACTGCAAGTCAATATATAATTTTTCAAATTATGAAAAATATATCTATGATTTTACATCATTTTACTCATGTATTTTAATCATACTGGAAGGAAATTTTTCCGGTTAAATAACGCTTTTTTTCACCCGCTTTTCAACACGTTTTTTCAATTCTTTTCGCCAGTTAAAATAAAGATAAAATTGGGGAAAGACAGTTAGGACAAGGGCTGCGCACGAAAAAGACCCGGAAATCGGAATTGTTTATTTTACCGAAATCCAGGTCTTATTAGGAAAACTATTTTATGACTGGGAAATGTTCTTTTTAGTTAGACGATTTCAATACAAGTCTCGCCACTGCTTCAACATGCGCCGTCTGCGGAAACATATCGACAGGCTGAATATAGTCCACGCGATAGTCCTTCGACAGCGTCTGCAAATCCTTCGCAAGCGTGGATGGATTGCAGGAAACGTAGACAAAGCGTTTCGGTTTGACTTTTTTGATCGTGTCCAAGAACGTGCTGTCACAGCCCGTTCTTGGCGGGTCTACAATGACGACGTCCGGGCGGAAGCCTTCTTTCGTCCATTTCGGGAGCCAGTGCTCGGCTGTTCCTGTTACGTATGTGGCATTTGCCATGCCGTGTTTTTTGGCGTTTTTCTTGGCATCGTCAATTGATTCCTTGATGACGTCCATGCCGCGGACTTCCTTCGCTCCGTCCGCAACCCACATGCCGATAGTGCCGACGCCGCAATACGCATCAACGACTTTTTCTTTTCCGGTCAGCTGCGCCGCTTTTTTCACTTCATCATACAGCTTGACGGTCTGTTCCGGATTGAGCTGGAAGAAAGCGCGGGCGCTCAATTCAAAAGATACGTCGCCGAGCACTTCTTGAATCACTGTTTTTCCGGCGAGCTGTTTTGTTTTCTCACCAAAAATCACTGAGGTTTTCGCCCCGTTTACATTCTGAATAATGGATTTGACCTCTGGCAATCGCTTTTGAATCGCTTTGACGATTTCTTCCTTGTGCGGAAGCGTTTCTTTTGCAGTTACAAGCACGACCTGCACTTCGCCTGTTTCAAAGCCGACTCTCGTCACGATCGTGCGAACGTCGCCTTTTCGTTTTCTTTCATTATAAACAGACACATTGAAGTCCTCTAAAATGCGGCGGACGATGCCTGTTGTTTTGTTCGTTGCCGGATGCTGAACGATACAGTCTTTAATCGGCACGATATCATGAGAATCAAGGCCGTATAAGCCGGCGATGATGCTCCCACTTTGCGAGCGTCCGATCTGGAATTGGCTTTTATTGCGGTAATTCCACGGGTTGTCCATGCCAATCGTTTCTTTGATTTCCATGTTTTCAACTTTAAACTTCGTATGGCGTTCAAGAGACTGAATGACGATATCGCGTTTTTCCCGAAGCTGCTGGCTGTATGCAAGGTGCTGAAGCTGGCAGCCGCCGCATTGCTCATAAACAGGGCAAGGCGGTGCCACCCGGTGCTCAGACGCCTTGCGGATTTTCTTAATGCGGCCCTCCGAAAACTTCGGCTGGACCTTTGTGGCCTGCACAACAACTTCTTCGCCAGGAAGCGCGCCGGGCACGAAGACGACTTTTTTCTTAAAATAGCCGACACCTTCTCCGTTAATGCCGAGACGCTTAATCGTCAGCGGAAAGGTTTGTCCGACCTTCAGTTCGACGGGCGCCTGTTTCTTTTGTTGGTTCACGTTGTTCTCTCCGTTTCTATATGAAGCTTTCTGCAGCTGGCAGAAAGTGAAATGGTTTTTTCACATCTTTCTAGTATAACACGTTTGCAGGACTTCCTTCATTGTCAGACGAATTATTCTATACTTCTCCACAAATACAAAGACGCATAGCTTAAATAAGGCTCCCACTCCTTGCTCATCGCCAGCATGACATCCTTTGCCGGCTTATCGTCCAGCTGAAAATGGCGTTTGATGGCATTCTGGAGGCCGATATCGGCAAGCGGGAATAAATTGGGACGGCCAAGTCCGAACATGAGGATATTTTGCACGGTCCACGGGCCGATACCCCTAATTTTGATCAGTTTCTTCATAATGTCTTCATCCGCCATATGCGGCAGCTCTGACAAGCTGAGTGTGCCTTCTGCGATCATCCTTGATGTATCAATGGTGTATTCCGCTTTTCTCATGCTGAATTGCAGATCACGCAGATCCTGATAATCGAGTTCTGCAATCGTTTCCGGCTTTGGGTAGCACCACACGCCATCCTTCTGCTCGCCAAACGCATGAACAAACCGTTCTGTTAGCGTGTAAGCGAAGGAAAGATTGAGCTGCTGGTGGATAATGCATTTCATCATGCAGTTGTACACGCTGTAGTCCAGAACAAGCGGCGTCCCGGCATGCTCTTCAAAAATAGCGGACAGGCTCGTTTTTGAAAAATGATCCAGAACGTGCTGCAAATGATTTTCCCATTGAAAAATCCGCTTGATTTCCTTCATCATTTCTCCCTGATCCGTTTCCCCGCTGACGAGGAACTCAGGATCGCCCGCATGTCCTAACGCTTGTACCTTTACAATACATACGTCCCCCGCTTGATTTCTGATTGGCACACGGACTTCCCTTGCCTCTCGATCAACAGCATTGAGGGGGTCTAAAGACAGCCTGTCCAGCACGCGGTCAAAATGATACGGAGGCGTGACAGATACTTTTTCCTTCCACATGAGATCCACCCTTTTTCCGTTTTTGTTCAGTATAACATGCCGCTTGAATTAGGCAGAGAGTACCGTATACTTTTCTCATAAAGACCGCATGATATAATGGCAGGTGGAGGGTTGTTTATGATCAACATTACCGCAATCACAACAGAGCATCAGCTGCTGAAAAATATACCGATCGAACGAGTGGAACAGCCTGATATTGCATGGTACTGGGTTGATTTTTACGGCCCGGAGGATACGGAAACGGCGTTATTGAGAGATTTTTTTCATTTTCACCCGCTTGCCATTGAGGATTGCTTCCAGCACATGCAGCGGCCGAAGCTTGACCATTATGACGGCTATCGTTTTTACGTGATTCATGCGCTGAATAAGGAAACACTTGAGACGGAGGAAGTCGATATCTTTCAAGGCGAAAAATTTGTCGTCACCTTTCATTTACACGAAACGCCAGGTATCGCTAAAGTCCGGGAGCGTTTGTATGCTTCACCGGATATATTGAAAAAAGGGCCCGGGCATATTTCTTATATGATCATGGATCAGCTTGTTGATGAATATTTTCCTCTCGTGTATAAAATCGAAGACCGGCTGAATGAAATTGAAGAAAGCCGTCCCCACAAAACGTATGGAATGCTGATGAACGAGGTGTTTGATCTCAGAACAGACCTATTGCATTTAAGACGGACGATTATCCCGATGCGTGATTTGCTCTACCGGATTTTAAGCCTTGACCATGTGAAAGAGCAGCGGGAGACGAAAGCCTATTTCAGCGACATATATGATCATTTGTTAAAGTTGTCTGAAATTGTGGAATCCAACCGTGACATGACGTCCGACTTGCGTGACAGCTACGTGACGCTAAACTCAAACCGGATGAATGCGATTATGATGACACTGACGATCGTATCAACCATTTTCATCCCGCTCACCTTTATTACCGGTGTATACGGTATGAACTTCGACTTTATGCCGGAGCTGCATTGGAAATACGGATATTTCGCTGTACTTGGCCTGATGGCTGCGCTTGTGATTGGAATGCTGATTTGGTTTAGATATAAAGGATGGTTCAATATTTTTAAATGAGGACAGCGAGCAGCTGTTCTTTTTTGTTGTAAGCCGATCGCTATGCATATTCTGTTCATATTGTTTATAATGGAAAAAATATTCAGGGAGTGATCAGATTGAAAATTGCTGTCATCGGACTCGGCAATATGGGACAGCCCATTGCCCGAAATGTTCTTCAAGCAGGCTACGAATTGACTGTCTATAACCGGACGAAACAAAAGACAGAAGAACTTGTCACAGAAGGCGCACAGGCAGCTGATACGCCGCGGCTGGCGGCAAAGTCCGCTGATATTGTCATCACAATGCTTGCAGATGATGATTCTGTCAGCACCGTGACATTCGGAGAAGACGGGCTGCTTGAAGGATTAGCAGAGAACGGCATTCACATCTCGATGAGCACAATCAGTGTTGAGTTCTCAGAAAAGCTCGCAGCGGCTCATGCAGAGAAAGGACAATTTTTTCTCGCCGCTCCTGTCCTTGGCAGACCGGATGCCGCAGCCAAAGCCGCGCTCCGTATCATAACAGCCGGACCGGCGGAAGCAAAGCAAGCTGCCAAGCCTCTGCTCGACAGCCTGAGCCAGCAGGTATTTGACGTCGGCGAAGAAAGCAAGACGGCAAATGCAGCCAAAATCAGCATCAATTTCTTGCTCGTGTCCATGCTGGAGGCGTTATCTGAATCCTTCTTAATGATGGAGAAATACGGCTTAGAACAAAAACAATTTTTAGAAATCGCCAGCGCGCTCTTTGGTTCTCCAGTCTATCAAAATTACGGAACCATTATGGCCGAGCAGAAATTTGAGCCGGCCGGCTTCAAAATGTCTTTAGGGCTGAAGGATACCAACCTGGCACTCGCCGCCGCAAAACGGGTTTCTGCAAATCTTCCTCTTGCCGAGCTGGCCAAGAGCCATTTTGAAAACGGGATTGAGAAAGGCTTCGGGGATCTGGACTGGGCCGCACTGATTAAATGTATAAAATAAAGAAAAGCCTCTCCATTTCAGGAGAGGCTCTTCTCATTACAAGGACGGCATCTTCATTTCTTTCTCAAACATCAGATCATCAATGCTTTTAAAAGTGTAGCCCTGTTTTTTCAGATCTGTAATCGCATCATCCAGTGCTTCAGCATTGTCCCTTGATACGGTGTGCAGCAGGTAAATGGCTCCCGGGTGCGCCTGCTTAATCATATGATCGTAGGCATATTTCTTCCCCTTTTGGTTGTTGATTTTCCAATCAACAAAAGCGACCGACCAGAAAACGGTTTGATAGCCGAGGCGTTTCGTTTCTTTCAGTACGTACTCACTGAACACGCCACGCGGCGGACGCAAGTACAGATTGTCCTGCTTTCCCGTAATTTTATAAACCTCTTCGTTGACTGAATCTAGTTCATCCTGAATCTGATCAGCTGTTTTTGTCGTTAAATCCGGATGGTGAAAGGAATGGTTGCCGATAATATGGCCCTCATCTGACATTCGTTTGATCAGCTGAGGCTGGTCCTTTACGAAATGCCCGGTGACAAAAAACGTTCCTGTTACGCGATGTTTTTTTAAGACATCAAGCACTTTTGGCGTATAGCCATTTTCATATCCGTTATCAAACGTTAAGTAAATCGTTTTTTCCTTTGTATTCCCTAAATAAAACGCGTCATATTTTTCAATTAAACTGTTCAGCTGCTTCCCGGCATCTGGCGGCTGATGATTGACACTTCGTTTAAAGCCCCAATTAATCGGCTCATTCGGCACCGCTTCCGCCTGTGCTGCACCTCCGGCAAGCAATACGGCGGCGCAGCATATTGAACACATCCACTTCATGGCCAGCGCTCCTTCTGCATTTTTTCTTATTTTACAGATAGGGGCTTTGTTTTATACTGTTGCTTTATGCCAATAAAAAAACCGCGGCGGGCGCGCGGTTTTATTCCCAATCTTTTTTAAAACGTTCGTATTTGGCTTCCAGGTCATCAAGCATGCTGATAAGCCTGTCTATATCTTCAACGTCGGTTGCTTCAGGGTCTAATGAATCGATGACGTTCATAAACATGTCAAGTCTGTTCTTTAAATAATCAATCTGCTGATCTTTATTGTTTACGGCATTCCCCATTCTGTTCCTCCAATCATTTTTTATTATGGTAGCTCATTTTTTGCCGTTTTTCAATCGCCGCGCTACTTGCGATCTTGGCAAATCAGGTCTAAAATTAACTGTTGGCAGCGTTAGTATGCCCATTTATAAAGGAGTTAGATAGTCATGACACAAAACACGAAGCTGCGTCCGATTACGCCCGAGTTTGACCCTTGGGAAGCCTATATGGATGTTGACCAATACGGAGACATGCAGCTGACAAACGTTGAATTCACAACAACGACACTGTGCAATATGAGATGCGAGCATTGTGCTGTAGGCTATACATTGCAGCCTAAAGACCCGAATGCTCTGCCAATAGATCTTCTGTTAAAACGGCTGGAGGAAATCCCGCGCCTCAGATCCATCAGCATCACAGGCGGAGAGCCGATGCTTTCGTTGAAATCAGTAAAAGAATATGTTGTTCCTTTATTGAAATATGCCCATGAACGGGGTGTGCGGACACAAATTAATTCAAATCTGACCCTCGACATCGAGCGGTACGAATGGATCATTCCGTATCTCGATGTGCTACATATTTCTCATAACTGGGGTACAGTTGAAGATTTTGCTGAAATCGGCTTTGCCATGATGGACAGAAAACCGACCTTCGAACAGCGCGCGCGCTATTTTGAAAAAATGATCGAAAACAGCCGCACGCTCGTGGATGCCGGAGTAATGGTATCTGCGGAAACGATGCTGAACAAACGAACACTTCCGCATATTGAGCATATTCACCGCCAAATCACAGAAGATATGAAATGTCAGCGTCACGAGGTCCACCCAATGTATCCAAGCGATTTCGCAAGCGCTCTTGAATCCCTCAGCCTGAAAGAGATGAGACAGGCCATTCACCGCTTGCTGGATATTCGTGATGAAAATACGTGGATGCTGTTCGGAACGCTGCCGTTTTATGCCTGCAGTCCGGACGAAGACGACCAAAAGCTGCTTCGCCGGCTTCGCGCGGCGAAAAACGTCACAGTGCGAAATGACCCTGACGGCCGGTCCCGCCTGAATGTGAACATTTTCGACGGAAACATTATCGTGACCGATTTCGGTGATACCCCGCCGCTTGGCAACATTCAGACGGACAGCCTCCCTTCCGCCTATGAAAAGTGGAGAGAGACCAAGCTTGCGAAAGAACTAAGTTGCCACTGCCCGAATGTCCGGTGCCTCGGACCGAATGTTCTTGTCAAAAACAGTTATTATCAGGATACAGACTTCACAAAACGTCAAGCCAGGAGTTAGATGCGGATGAAAGAAACACTTACGGAGATTTTTCAAAATAAAATCGTCGATATTCTCCTCGTTGCCGTTATCCTTTGGATCGGTGTCTTTATCATCAACCGGCTGGTACAGCTATTTTTTAAACGGACGGATTTTATTGAAGAAAAAAAGGAAAAAACGATTGAAAGCCTTGTCCGTTCTGTCACCCAGTATACGGCGACAATTGGTTTTATCTTTTACGTTATTTCTTTATTTGTGCATGATTTCGGCAAGATATTGGCCGGGGCGGGCGTAGCAGGTATCGTGATCGGTTTTGGCGCCCAATCGCTGATCAAAGATGTGCTGGCTGGTGTGTTCTTAATATATGAACGCCAGCTGCACAAAGGCGATTATGTCACCGTCAACAACTTGTTCAACGGGACAGTGGAGGAAATCGGCCTCCGCTCGCTGCAAATCCGGGAATGGAGCGGGAAGCTGCTCACCATCAGCAACGGCGAGGTCAGACAAATAGAGAACTATAATATTGATTTTATGCGGATTACCGAATCCTTTCTTATCAGCTTTAAAGAAGATCCGGACCGCGTGTACAGCGTGTTGGAAGAGGCATGTGACATGCTGAATGAAGAGCTTCGTGATTCATTGAAGCGGGATGAATTCGGCAATCCGACAGAACCGTTTCAAATCCACGGCATCACCGCATTGAATAAAATCAATCGCGGCGTCGAATTTACGGTTAAAGGCATGGTGAAAGATGATGATTATTTCAGTGCCAGCCTTGCAGTCAGACGGGTTCTCGTTCGCCAGCTCTACCAAAACAATGTGCAAATGCTTGAGGAAGCGGTCCGAATCGAGAGAACCCAATAAACAAAAAAACTGATTCCGAGTTGGAATCAGTTTTTTATTTATCTTGGCAGTGAGGAAAGCTGAAAACCAAACGTGACATGATCTTGAACTGGAATCCACGCGCCGATTCCCTGTGACGTGACATTTTTCACGACGAGTTTTCGTTTATTTCCTTTCAGCACTAAGTACACTTCTCCGTAAGTCACTTTTCCTTTTTCATTCACAGCCGGTGCATATGCATGTAAATAACCGATTTTTTTAGGAGCGACTTTATAAATCTGATCCCGTTTTGTGCCAGCCCCAATGACCGTCTCAAATGCAAGCGGAAGGTTCGTTTTCTTCATTGCTTTTTGCATCATCATGCTTTTGACATCTTCAGCATTTGGAACTTTAGCTGTCAGGCCGCCCTTCACTCTGTACTGCTGTTCCTGGGCATAATGCATTTCAGCCGTTTCTTTCCCGCCGCGGTTATCCGCACGGTTTGTATTGATTTTTTTATACTCCCAGTTTGCGACTGTTTCATTTGATTCATAGCCGAGCGCCCATTTCCCGAGAAATATTGTCGCCCGGTACCCTACTGCAAGCGGTGTGCCGGATATGTTGGATTCATTCAGCATTTTGATGAGATGCGGATTTTCAATCTTCACCTCAGAATGATCGAGCAATTCCTTTGCCAGCTTGCTCGGCTGAAGCATTGGCTGATCCTGCGAAGCATTCGGATACGTGTTTTCCTTTGAAATGCTTGCGACAGAATTAGGAACCTTAAACTGCTTTTTCGCGTGGATGGGCTGAACGCCGAAAAAACTAAAGAATAACAACACGATAAGTGTGGAATGAAATAGCTTTTTCATCATATCACTCTTTCTATGGCATTTTCCCTTAGTCTTTTCATCCCGCTTTGTTGTTATCCATCATTTTTTCAGGTTAAAGAAGGAAAAAGCCGATCGCCATAATGACATATGCAGCAAGCAGTGTCGCCCCTTCAAACCAGTTGGAATCCCCGTCATTCGAAATCGCGATCATCAAGAGAACCGCTGATACCATCGCGACGAGCTCAGGCAATGTAAATACAAGCGGCATGCTTGTCGGAAAAAAGATAGAACAGATGACGAGAACCGGTGCGACAAACATAGCGATCTGCAGCGTAGAGCCGACTGCAATTTCAACCGCAATGTCCATTTTATTTTTGAAGGCCATAATAATCGCTGACGCGTGCTCCGCCGCATTTCCTACAATCGCCACGATGATGACCCCGATAAACAGCTCGCTCCACCCGAACTGTTCAGCAACCGAGTGAAAGGTATGGACCAGGTTTTCGGATATGTATGCAACCACAATCGTTGCCGCAAACAAGACAATCGTCGCAACCTTCCCTGACCATTCCGGCTCTTCCTCTTCTTCAGACTGAGCGGCATTATTCGGCTGATAAACGCCCCGATGCGTGACAAGTTTAAAGTACAGCGCCGCCACATACAACAGAATCATAATGATGCTGATGCCGATGCTTAAATTGAGCTTGCTGGCGTTTCCCATACCAACAGAGAATACCTCCGGAATCACAAAGGCGACAATGATGGCAAAAATCAGAAGCCCGGAGTTATGGCGGGCATCATGGATATTAAATTCCTGCCGCTTATATTTTAAACCGCCGACAAAAAACGATAGGCCCGCTACCAGCAACAGGTTCCCCAGCACTGAACCGGTTAAAGAGGCAAGCACGATTCCTGTCAGGCCTTCTTTTAATGCAAAAAGGGAAATAATCAGCTCCACCGCATTCCCGAAGGTGGCATTCAACAAACCGCCGATACGCGGTCCTGCAATGATGGACAGTGATTCTGTCGCCCTCCCCATATAGCTTGCAAGCGCGATAATCGTCACGCAATAAACTGCAAATAGAACCGCGGAAGGCCAATGCATCAAACTGCCAATCACAGAAAGCGGAACACCGGCCGCCACTAAAATAAAAAAGATACGATTCATGGTGAAATAGCTCCTTTTTTATGACTTGTTTTATTTTTATTCTTCACAAAAACCTTCATGATTACACGAGGGCAAATGTATAGCGTGATATAGGCTTTTTTCAGGTTGCCTGTTTTTGGAAAACATTGTACGATCAACATAGATTCCACATAAGGAGAACTGACACGATGTCACGATTTCATTTCTTTATCCTTGTCTTGCTCGTATCCATTTCCGGGTTTTCACAAGGCATGCTGCTGCCTGTCATTTCAATCATTTTTGAAACAAATGGAGAATCCGCTGCTATCAACGGCCTGCACGCGACCGGGCTGTATATCGGTGTGCTTTTGGCTTCGCCGTTTATGGAAGCGCCGCTCAGAAAGCTCGGGTTCAAGCCGCTGATCGTCATGGGCGGAAGCATTGTCATTTTAAGCTTATTCGGATTTATTTGGCTTCAGTCAGTTTGGGTCTGGTTCCTGCTTCGCCTGTTCATTGGAATCGGCGACCACATGCTTCACTTTTCTACGCAAACGTGGGTGACCTCCATGTCATCAAAACAAAATCGCGGAAGAAACCTGTCTATTTACGGGCTTTCCTTTGGCCTTGGCTTTGCCGCAGGCCCGTTCATGGTGCCGCTTGTCAAGCTGAGTCCGTCGCTTCCTTTTATCGTGTCCGGCTGCATCAGTCTGTTTGCGTGGCTTTTTGTTTTCTTTCTACAAAATGCATACCCGGAAACCAGTCCTCATGAAACCAAATCAGACAATAGTTTCAGGCGATTTTATCAGGCCATGCTGTTTGGGTGGGTTGCCTTTATGCCTACATTTGGCTATGGCTTTTTGGAAACGGCGCTGAACGGAAGCTTTCCGGTGTACGCGCTCCGTTTGGGGATATCAGTAGACGCAGTAGCGATCATCCTTCCCGCATTTGCGATTGGAAGCATTATTTTTCAGTTTCCGCTCGGCATCCTCAGCGATAAATACGGCAGGCGGAATGTGCTGCTGGTGATTTTACTGACTGGGGCTCTTTGCTTTTTCATCGCCGGTGTATTTCCTTCGCCTTACGTGATCGGCGGCTGCTTTTTTATTGCGGGAATGGCAGTCGGATCAACCTTTACACTTGGCATCAGCTATATGACAGATCTTCTTCCGCCTCATCTCCTGCCGGCGGGAAACCTGCTTTGCGGCATTACATTCAGTCTCGGCAGCATCCTCGGTCCGGTTGCCGGCGGCTGGTATATGCAGACATTTGAAAGCGCAAACTTGTTCTACTTCATTACTCTCACGCTTAGCGCTGTGTGGCTGGCCCTTGTGCTGGGCAAACCGAAAAGCTGGTCACCGGCTGAAACCTATTCTTCATCTTCTTAATCAAAAAGCCTCCCGACATCATGTCAGGAGGCTTTTATGCTAATGGTAGCCGTTTTGTCCGTTGGCGCTTCCGCTTGTTTTATGGCTCGATTTGCTTTCGAATTTTGTTTGTTATGGCTTCCGCCTTTTTTCGTATGCTTGGTCATCACGATATCCCCCCGACTTCTTTTTGAACCGAAGTTCGTTTATAGGGTGCGCTAATGGTAGGGATTTTCATCAGGAAGCTTTTTACGTTTATGTAAAAGAGCGTTGATTTCTCCGCCTAGGATAATTAAAATGCCGCTCAAGTAAAACCAAATCATCAGAACGATGATTCCCCCGATGCTCCCGTAAGTGGCGCTATAGTTCGCAAACGTGCTGACGTAAAATGAAAACAATGTGCTGACAACGATCCAGCCGATGGTCGCAAAGACCGCACCCGGCATGACAAACCGGAGAGACAGCTTTTTGTTCGGCGCAATCACATACAGCGCGGAAAAAACAATCAAAAGCACAAGCGGGCTGACACCCCAGCGAATGGCGGCCCAGACGGATAAAAACAGATCCGACGCGCCGACAAAGTCAGAAGCGAGCCTTCCAATCTCCCGGCCAAATACCGGCAGAAGCAAAGCCACTAAAATCGTAAATACCATGGCAATCGTCAAAAAAATCGAGGTTAAACGAACAATGATAAAAGAGCGGTTTTCTTCCACATCATACGCGTGGTTCAGCGACCGGACGATCGCGTTCATTCCATTAGACGCAGACCATAATGCGGCGATAATCCCGAATGACAGCAAACCGCCATTTCGATTATTTAAGGTTTGATGGGTAATGGATTCAACGAGAGACATCGCACTGGCGGGAGCATATTGTTCTATGACTCCTAAAACATCATCGGTAGAAAGCGGAAGATACGCGGTGAGCGTCAGCATAAAAATCAAAAACGGAAACAGTGACAATAGAAAAAAGTACGCCAGCTCCGCTGATTTACTTTGTCCTTCATGAAGGGTGTATCTGCTGAAAAGCTCTTTCAAAAAACTCATGTCGTCTCACCTCGCATGTTTGATCATTTTTTTGAAAAATGCTCTTTCGTTTCTTGCACGAGTTCCATCACTTGCGGCGTTGTTTTCTTCAGCTCTTTCACCTGCTGGTTCACAAAGTCGACTTCCTTTGAAAGCGTTTGGGCGAGCTTTTTGGCCTCATCCACTTTTGTGATAACAGTGTTTTTTAACAGCTCCGGATTGCTTTTATACAGTGAAAGTTTATGCTTGCATGTCAGCCATCTCATGCCGCACGCCTGTCTTGTCGGCTTATGGAGCAGTGATAACGCCGCGCCTGCCGCAGCTCCGAGAAATATCCCTTTCAGCATTAAACGTTCGTTGTTCATGCAAATTCTCCTTTCACTCACAATTGTTTTTCTTTTTGAATAGACGCAAGCAGATGCTCACAGCCCGATTTGATTAATTGGCAGACTTCTTCAAAATTCCCTGTGTAGTAAGGATCGGGAACGTCAGCCAGATCTGAATCTTCAACATAGTCCAAGAGCCTTTTGATATGCGAGGTGTTTTTAAAACCCGCCATGCTTCTGAGACTTCCGATATTTTCTGCATCCATTGCAATGATGTAATCAAAATCGTCCAGATCCTGTTCGCTGACTTGACGCGCCAGCATGCCATCAAAGCTGATTCCTTCTCTGCGCAATATCTCCTGCGTTCCCTCATGCGGGGGGTTGCCGATGTGCCAGCCGCCAATACCGGCTGAGTCCGCCTTGATTTTCCCCTCTAATCCTTTTTTGGCTGCCAGGTCCCGAAAAATCGCTTCCGCCATCGGAGACCGGCAAATGTTACCTAAACAAACAAATAACACGCTTATCATGATGTGCAACCTCCCTATTCTTTGCCCCTATTTCTCTAAAAAGAAACCTTCATGAATATCTTAGTAGGATGTTCATTTCCTTTTCAACTGATGTCTTCACTTTTTTGGAATTAAAAGCCTGCTTTTAGAATAGGGTTTTTTTCTGATGGAATTCTGTTAGAATAAAACATACCTATATTGCGCATAGAAAGGATGGAACCATTTGTCCAGCCCAAATACAGAAACATTAACTCAAATGATTGAAGAGATTTCCCAAAAGCTGAACATGCTGAACGTCGGCGTAATCAAAGCGGAGGATTTCAGTGATGAGAAGATTGAAGACCTCACGTACCTTCACAGCATGGTGATGAAAAAAGAATCATTCAGCCCAAGTGAAATGCAGGCGATTGCTCAAGAATTAGCCTCGCTTCGTAAATAATGGAGACTGGCCGGAAACTCGGCGAGTCTTTTTTATCATTTCCCCAAACCAATTTTCCTTAGAACAGTAAACAGCAAAGTGTTCGAATAAGATTTGAAGGAGTACAAGCATGCAAACGACATCTATCAAAACAGCATCCGGAATGTATATCAACTACTTCTTTCTGGGGATGGTCAACATCATTCTCGCATCCAATATGTCTTCATTAACAAAACAGTGGAATACCGATCCGACCGGCATCAGTTATGTCATTGCCGCTATCGGGTTTGGCAAACTGCTGACATACGGCATTTCCGGCGTTCTATCAGATAAAATCGGCAGAAAGCCGCTTGTTGTCGCTTCTGCGGGAATTATGGCCGTCTTTTTAGTCGGTATTCCTTTATCACCGAGCTATGAGCTGGCGTTTGTGTTCGCCTTATTAGCCGGAGTCGCAAATTCAGCGATGGATGCCGGAACATATCCGGCCCTAACCGAGCTCTTTCCGTCTGCTTCCGGTTCGGCGAATGTCTTGGTCAAAGCCTTTATGTCTGTCGGGGCCGCACTTTTGCCGCTTTTGATCACATTTTTAGCAGACCACAGCATGTTTTACGGATTTGCTTTTTATCTGCCGGCAGCGGTCTATCTCCTGAATATTATTTATTTATCAACGCTTTCGTTTCCTAAAAAACATAAGAAACCAACTAATAGCGGCCAACAGGAATCTCCCGTTTTCTTGTCTGAACCCGTTTTTCAGAAAGAAGGCACCGCACTGATTATCATCGGTTTTACATCCACGGCTTTATTTACGGTTTCTCAAATCTGGCTCCCGAGCTACGCGCAAAAAGCAGCCGGTTTAGCTGAATCAGCATCTGTACAACTGCTGAGCTATTATAGTATAGGATCTCTGGCATCTGTTTTATTATTAGCCGTTTTGCTGAACAGATGGGTCAAACCTGTCTTCATAACGCTCTTATATCCTATTATTACTTTATGTACGCTCGCAGTCATGCTGACCGTTCACATCCCAGTTGTGCTGGACATCACTGCCTTTTTCTTAGGCTTTTCAACTGCGGGTGTGTTTCAAATTACCATTACGTTAATGACAGAGCTTTTCTGGAAGCGAAAAGGAACCGTTACCGGAATTGTAGCGACCGCTTCAAGTCTTGCATCGATTCTGCTGCCGATTGCAACAGGGCTTATCGCAAAAGCGGGGGGCATCGCTCATATTTTCATATTCGACTTCGCCATTGCGGTTATCGGAACGGCTGCAGCTGCTTTCTTGTATTACAGGTACAAGAAACTGACAGGTGCTCAAGCCTAAGCAACAAAAAAACGGACGCCCAAGGGGACTGACCCCCGTTTTTGAGACAGGGATCAAAACACCTTTTAAACAGCCAATTGCCGATAATTTATCGGTGATTGGTTGTTTAGTTTCGTTTGAATACGAATATTGTTATAATAATGAATGTATTCTATGACAGTGCGTTCTACGATGGCGGTCGTGGTTCGATCAATGCTGTTAAGATAGAACGTTTCAGACTTTAGTGAGGAATGAAACGATTCGATGGAGGCATTATCAGCGGGTGTCCCTTTGCGGGACATGCTCATGGTAATGCCTTTTGTTTTAACAGCTTTCTGATACTCGTAAGATGTATACACAGATCCTTGGTCACTATGTAACACGCAGTTCTCAGGCAGTGTTGGCAGTTGATCAAGTGTGTGTAAGACAAAGTCTGTGTCCTGCTTATCTCCAATCGTAAAAGCAATCACTTCTCCATTATATACATCCAATATACTGGAAAGGTACAATTGTTTCTGTCCATAAGGCAAATACGTGATGTCTGTTACTAGTTTTTCAAGAGGATGATCAGACTGAAAGTTCCTATCTAATATATTGTCGACCACGGCATATGGCTGCCCATTCTTCTTGCGCTTTTTCACCTTAACCCGGCACTGCCACTGATTTTTCTGCATAATACGCTGAACCGTTTTATGGTTAATACACATTCTCTTTTTTAATATAGCTGTGATTTTTCGATATCCATATCGATACTGGTGCTCTCGGCACAACGTGCCGATTTGTTTTTCTAAATGGCGCTTGGGATGATCTTTCTTCAGATTCTTCTTCCAACGATAATAAGACGAGCGAGAGATACCTAAATGAATACAGATATCCTGCACGGTCATTGTGCTGTGCAATTCTTCTACAAGTTCGACTGACGTTTGGCTATCAACTTCCTTTCCAATTCGTTGTACTTTTTTAACACTTCATTCTGTTGTCTCAGATATCGATTCTCTGCCTGCAGTTTCTCTAATTCGGAAGAATACTCCGGACCTTTTCCATAAGTGTATTGCTTACCAACAGGCTGTTCAAATCGATGTGTATCACCAGCCTTATACCATCTGACCCATGTCTTAATCTGCGTATTATTTTTGATATTCAACTCCTGCATGATCTCTTTCATAGGTACGCCTGCCAATCTCATTTCTACAGCCTTCTGTTTCACTTCAACCGGATAACTCACTCTTGTCCCCATAGAAAAAACACCTCCAAGTCTAATTTCGGATAACAATCATCCGTATTCAAACTTGAAGGTGTTTTTATTTGTCTCATCTTATGGGGTCAGTCCCCAAGAGCGTCCGTTTTTTCTTATTTCTCAAGCAATGCCAATGACTCGCGGTTAAATGCCGGTATATCTTCCGGTGTGCGGCTAGTGACCAATTGATCCTGGCAAACAACCACTTCCTTGTCCACAACGTCGGCACCGGCGTTTTCCATGTCAACACGAATGGACGTATAGCCCGTCGCTTTTCGGCCGTCGAGCGCTTTCGCATTGATTAAAAGCTGCGGGCCGTGGCAAATGGCGAATACCGGTTTTTTGTCAGTCATAAACGCTTTTGTAAATTGGACGAAACGATCGTCAGCGCGAAGCTGGTCTGGTGAAAATCCTCCGGGAATCAAAAGCGCATCAAAGTCTGAAGGGTTTACGTCGTCAATGGACGCGTCAACCGTCACTTCCGCTTTTCCCTGCTTGCCTTTTACTGTTTTTCCTTTTTCTTTTTCGATGACAGTCAGTTCATGTCCCGCTTCTTTAAAGGCTTTCGCAGGCTCAGTGTACTCGCTGTCCTCAAAATAATCTGTTAAAACAACTGCAATTTTTTTCCCCATGATTCATAACCTCCCGCTTTATATGTCTACATAAAACACTCTACCCCAGCCACACTAAAATAAACATTCCGCGATTGTGACAAACGTTAAGCATAAATACCCAGTATTTGTCGCTTGATACTGATACATAATACTCATTTTTCTCCCTTTTACAATAATCATAAAGAAACACCTACAAATAGTTACAAAATATTCTTACAATAGGAGCTGTAACACAAATTTCGTTGAAAGGTGGAGAACTGGTGAGAATACAGAAAAGACGAACACACGTCGAAAACATTCTCCGTATTCTTTTGCCCCCAATTATGATACTTAGCCTAATCCTCCCAACACCACCCATTCATGCAGAAGAAAGTGCGGCTCCTCAGGTGCATCTGAGTATTTTGGCTACGACTGATATTCATGCCAACATGATGGATTACGATTACTACAGCGACAAAGAAACGGCGGATTTCGGTCTGGCGAGAACAGCGCAATTGATCCAAAAGCACCGCGAGCAAAACCCTAACACCCTGCTTGTGGATAACGGCGACTTGATTCAAGGGAATCCGCTGGGTGAATACGCGGTGAAATATCAAAAAGACGACATTATCTCCGGCACGAAAACCCATCCGATTATCAGCGTCATGAATGCGCTGAAATACGACGCCGGAACGCTTGGCAATCATGAATTCAACTACGGGCTCGACTTTCTCGACGGCACAATCAAAGGAGCCGATTTCCCGATTGTAAATGCCAACGTCAAAACAACTAGCGGTAAAAACCGTTATACGCCGTATGTGATTAATGAAAAAAACCTCATTGATGAAAACGGTAATGAGCAGAAAGTAAAAGTCGGTTACATAGGCTTTGTCCCGCCGCAAATCATGACATGGGACAAAAAGAATCTCGAGGGGCAGGTTCAGGTGCAGGATATCGTAGAGTCCGCCAATGAAACGATCCCGAAAATGAAGGCGGAAGGCGCAGATGTCATTATTGCCCTCGCCCACACCGGCATTGAAAAGCAGTCACAATCATCAGGTGCAGAAAACGCCGTGTTTGACCTTGCCACTAAAACGAAAGGCATTGACGCGATTATCTCGGGCCATCAGCACGGACTCTTTCCTTCCGCGGAGTATGCGGGTGTTGCTCAATTCGACGTGGAAAAGGGAACAATTAACGGCATTCCTGTCGTCATGCCAAGCAGCTGGGGTAAATATTTAGGCGTGATTGACCTCAAGCTTGAAAAGGCGGACGGCTCATGGAAGGTAGCAGATTCCAAAGGAAGTATTGAATCTATTGCTGGCAACGTCACATCAAGAAACGAGACCGTTACAAACACCATTCAGCAAACACACCAAAACACACTGGAGTATGTCCGAAAGCCAGTCGGCAAAACCGAAGCAGATATTAACAGCTTCTTTGCACAGGTCAAAGATGATCCTTCCATTCAGATCGTGACTGACGCGCAAAAATGGTATGCCGAAAAAGAAATGAAGGATACCGAGTACAAGGACCTGCCGATTTTATCCGCTGGAGCACCATTTAAAGCAGGCGGCAGAAACGGAGCCAATTACTATACAAACATTCCAGCCGGAGATCTTGCGATTAAAAATGTCGGTGACTTGTATCTTTACGATAATACTGTTCAAATCGTCAAACTGACAGGCAGCGAAGTCAAGGACTGGCTGGAGATGTCAGCAGGCCAATTCAATCAAATTGATCCAGCCAAAGGCGGCGATCAGGCCTTGCTGAACGAGAATTTCCGCTCCTATAATTTTGACGTGATTGACGGTGTCACATATCAGGTCGATGTGACAAAACCGGCTAAATACAATGAGAACGGAAAAGTGATCAATGCGGATTCATCCCGGATCATCAACCTTTCCTATGAAGGCAAGCCGATCAGCCCAAGCCAGGAATTTCTCGTGGTCACCAATAACTATCGTGCGTCAGGAGGCGGCGGGTTCCCTCATCTGACGAGTGATAAAATTGTCCACGGCTCTGCGGTTGAAAACAGGCAGGTGCTGATGGATTACATTATTGAACAAAAAACAGTCAATCCAAAGGCAGACAACAACTGGTCAATCGCGCCTGTTTCCGGCACGAATCTGACGTTTGAATCCTCGCTTTTGGCCAAGCCATTTGCCGATAAAGCAGACGACGTCGCTTATGTAGGCAAGTCTGCGAATGAAGGCTATGGTGTGTATAAGCTGCAATTCGATGATGATTCAAATCCAGATCCTCCTAAAGACGGACTGTGGGACCTGACCGTCATGCACACCAATGATACGCACGCACATCTCGATGATGCAGCAAGACGAATGACGAAAATCAACGAAGTACGCAGCGAAACAAATCACAACATTCTCCTTGATGCGGGAGATGTATTTTCCGGCGACCTGTATTTTACAAAATGGAACGGTTTAGCTGATCTGAAAATGATGAACATGATGGGCTATGACGCCATGACCTTCGGAAACCATGAATTTGATAAAGGCCCGGCAGTGCTTTCTGATTTTCTCAGCGGAAACAGCACAACCGTCGATCCGGCCAACCGCTACCGCTTTGAAGCGCCTGAATTTCCGGTCGTCAGCGCAAACGTGGATGTGTCAAATGAGCCTAAGCTGTCATCCTATGTCAAAAAGCCGCAAACCTTTAGGGCGGGTGAAAAGAAGGCGCCCGGCATCCACCCTTACATTCTGTTAGACGTTGACGGTGAGAAAGTCGCCGTATTCGGACTGACAACGGAAGATACAGCCACCACATCGAGCCCGGGCAAAAGCATCGTCTTTCATGATGCGTTTGAAACCGCACAAAACACAGTCAAAACGATACAGGAAGATGAAAAAGTAAATAAAATTATCGCTTTGACCCATATCGGTCATAACCGTGACCTTGAGCTGGCGAAAAAAGTAAAAGGCATTGACCTGATCATCGGCGGACACACCCACACCCTCGTAGATAAAATGGAAGTCGTAAACAATGAAGAGCCGACGATCGTGGCGCAGGCAAAAGAATACGGTCAATTCTTGGGGCGCGTTGATGTCGCGTTTGATGAAAATGGCGTTGTGCAAACAGACAAATCAAATCTGAGCGTGCTGCCAATTGATGAGCATACAGAAGAAAATGCAGAAGCCAAACAAGAGCTCGATCAGTTCAAAAGTGAATTAGAAGACGTGAAAAATGAAAAAGTCGGCTATACGGATGTGGCGCTTGACGGCCAGCGTGAGCATGTGCGCACGAAGGAAACAAATCTCGGAAACTTCATTGCGGACGGTATGCTGGCAAAAGCGAAAGAAGCAGCCGGTGCCAGAATAGCGATAACAAATGGCGGCGGCATCAGAGCCGGCATTGACAAAGGCGATATTACACTCGGCGAGGTGCTGAACGTGATGCCGTTCGGCAATACGCTTTACGTGGCCGACTTAACCGGAAAACAAATTAAAGAAGCCCTTGAACAAGGCTTAAGCAATGTGGAAAACGGAGGCGGCGCTTTCCCTCAGGTGGCCGGAATTGAATATACCTTTACATTAAACAACGAACCTGGACACCGTGTGTTAGAAGTGAAAATTGAATTGCCTAACGGAGACAAAGTTGATCTACATACGGATGATACCTACCGCGTGGCAACGAATAATTTTGTCGGTGCCGGAGGAGACGGATATTCTGTCTTTACTGAAGCGTCCCATGGTGAAGACCTTGGCTACGTTGATTATGAAATTTTCACCGAACAGCTGAAAAAACTAGGAAACAAGGTCTCTCCTAAAATTGAAGGACGCATCAAGGAAGTATTCCTGCCGACTAAGCAGAAAGACGGCAGCTGGACACTTGATGAAGACAAATTTGCGATTTACGCTAAAAATGCCAACACGCCTTTTGTCTATTATGGAACACATGAAGGCTCTCAAGAGAAGCCTATCAATCTTAAAGTGAAAAAAGACCAGATCAAACTATTGAAAGAAAGAAAATCAGATTCTTCATTGACGGTGTTCAACTACTGGTACAGCATGAAACTGCCAATGGCGAACCTCAAAACCACGGATACCTCAATCGGAATTACGTCAACGGGAGAATTTGATGTCTCACTTGCAGATGTGTATGACTTTACAGTGAGGCAAAAAGGAAAAGAAATAAAATCATTCAAAGAGCCCGTTCAGCTTTCGCTTCGCATGTTTGACATTGAAGAAGCTCATAATCCGGCCATTTACCATGTCGATCGGAAAAAGAAAGCTTTCACAAAGACAGAAAACGGATCGGTGGAAGATGATATCGTTACAGGTTACACAAACCACTTCAGCGAATACACGATTTTAAATTCCGGTTCCAACAACAAACCGCCGGCATTTCCGTCCGATCAGCCGACAGGCGGTGATGACGGCAGCAATGGAGGAGGCTCTGACAAACCGGGCGGAAAACAGCCGACTGACGGAAACGGAGGAAATCATACACCTCCCGGCACTGATCCGACAAACGGCTCTGGAGGAAACGGATCAAGCGGATCAGGCACTGACGGCCCGGCTGGCGGCTTGCTTCCGGACACAGCCACATCCATGTACTCCATCCTTTTGGCTGGATTTCTGATCAGTGCACTCGGAACGGCATTGTACTTGTATCAAAGAAGAAAACAGAGTAAAGCAAATCAAGCATAAAAAAGAGCTGCTCGCTAAGCGAGCAGCTTTCTTTATTTACACCCATTTCACAACATCTTCAACAGCAGATCTTGTTTTCGGACGAGGGTCTCTCACACGGTAGCCGAATGCCACCATCACAGAAATATCAAAGCTTCCGTTTTCCAGAAGGCCTTCTTCTTCAAGAATACGGTGAATGTGATCGTACTGGAAGCCTTCGATCGGGCAGGAATCAACACCGATTTGCGCAGCGGCAGTCATCATGTTGCCAAGCGCGATATAGGTTTGTTTTGATGCCCAGTCAAACAATGTTCTGTCACTTTCAAGCAAATGCAAATCGTTTTTCTGGAATTCTTCTGTTTTGCTTAAATAGCCTTCGTACACGTCTTGAGGCATTTGTTTTACTTCTTTTAAATGACGTTTGATGTAGTCCGCATTATATTTGATATCCTTCGCTGTACGCGCAAGAATCAGGACGAAATGGCTTGCGGTCGGCAGCTGCTTTTGCGCGCCCCATGTGTATTCACGAAGCTTCTCGCGGAACTCCGGATTTTGGACGACGACAAATTTCCAAGGCTCAAGGCCGAGTGAGCTCGGAGACAGTCTTCCTGTTTCTAAAATAAATTCAAAATCGCTGTCTGACACTTTTTTATTCGGGTCAAATTCCTTAGTCGCATGCCTGAAATTGTATGCATCCAGAATTTGTTTCTTTAGATCTGCCATGTAAAACACCTCTCCTTTAGGTTACTCTCATCTCTATTGTAGCCATTATGATAAAAAGTAAAAGTACGCACATTTTTGTTGGATAGTATCAATTTTGATACCAAACAAAAAAGCGCGCTGCCGCAGGCAGGCGCCTCTCTCATTTCCCCCGCCGCGCAAAATCAACAAATCGGAATTTGTCGAGACGGTGTCTGCTTTCCGTATATTGAAACAAACTGGTATCCTCCAAAAAGACGTAGTTTCTCACCACGACCATATGGTCATAGCCGCGTAAATCGAGCAGCTCTCTGTCCTCGTCCGTACACGGCTCGGCGACAATTTCTTTTTGGGCGTAACTGATCGAAAGACCGAGCTCTCCTTCTATATATTCATATATGGAGTTTTCACAAATTTCTTTCGTCAGGTGAGGGACATGCTTTCTGAAAAAGTAATCCTTGTCCAAAATCACATGTTCCCCGTCAATCTTTCTAGACCTGATGACTTCCCAGATGTCGTCATCCAGATTGGCCCGGAGCTGTTTTTGGATCAGCTCTGACGGAGGCTCCAGCCCGAATTTGTGTACAGTTGTTTTCGTTTCTTTGCCAAGCGTTTGCGCGAGCTCCTTGAAGCTGACAAGGCCCGAAACGGGAAACTGCATTTTTTCACGATTGAGCACGACGGAGCCTTTTCCCCTGATTTTCTGGATATAACCGTTTTGCGCGAGCATATGAAGCGCCTTTCGGACCGTTTCTCTTGATGTACCGTACTGTGCGGTCAACTCATGTTCAGACGGAAGAATCTCCTCCGCTTTCCATCGGCCGCCTTCAATTTGCTGTGCGATGTCTTTATAAATTGTGATGAATTTATTCACCTTCATTATGGACCACCCAGCTTAGTTTAACACGGTTTCATTAAACGATAAACAATGGACTCATACGGGCGAAGCGTCATGTTCTGAAGCCCTTCCCTTGCTTCATCGTTCGTCAACAGCACCTCTGCCTTCCATTCGTCAGGCGCTAAAGAGTCCGGCAGTGTAAAGGCCGCCTCTGTCCCGTAAAAATTATTGATCACGAGCAGCTTTTCATTGCTGCCGTGTCTAAGATACGCAAAAATGTTCGGGTCATCCTTTGCAATTATCTCATACGTACCCTCTGTCACAATGTCATACATTTTGCGAATCTGAATCAATTTTTGATAATGGTAAAACACCGAATTCTGATCCCTCAGCGCCGCTTCAGCATTGATTTCCCGGTAATTTCCTGCAACCGGTATCCATGGTGTGCCCGTTGTAAAACCGCCATTTTCCGTAGCATCCCACTGAACGGGGGTTCTGGAATTGTCACGGGATTTCGCCTGTAAAATGGCTGTAATATCTTGATCAGCCATTCCTTTTTCCTTAAAGGCGTGATACATGTTCAGCGATTCGACATCCCGATAGGAGCTTATGTCAGTGAACTTCGGATTCGTCATCCCCAGCTCCTCGCCCTGATAAATATAAGGCGTGCCCTGCATCAAATGAATGGCCGTAGCAAGCATTTTCGCCGATTTCACCCTATATGCGCCATCATCTCCATATCTTGATACAACGCGCGGCTGATCATGATTGCACCAGAACAGAGCGTTCCATCCTCCTCCTGCGTGCATCCCCGTTTGCCAGTCAGATAGGATCTCCTTCAGCTTCAAAAAATCAAACGGCGCCAAGGCCCATTTTTCGCCGTTAGGATAGTCAACCTTGAGATGATGGAAGCTGAATGTCATATCAAGTTCTTTATTGTCAGGATTCGTATACCGGATACAGTGGTCTACGGTTGTTGAAGACATCTCACCGACCGTCATGCTGTCGTAATGCGAAAACACCTTTTCGTTCATTTCATGCAGAAATTCGTGCACCCGCGGCCCATCAGTGTAAAAAGAGCGGCCGTCGCCTTCCTCCGCATTCGGAAAGCGCTGATCTTTAGAAATCAGGTTGATGACATCAAGCCTAAAGCCGTCTATTCCCTTTTCAAACCAAAAATGCATCATGTCATAGACATGCTTTCTGACCTCTTCATTTTCCCAATTCAAATCAGCCTGTGTCACATCAAACAGATGCAAATAGTATTGGCCTGATGCTTCGTCAAGCTCCCATGCCGAGCCGCCGAATTTCGATTCCCAGTTCGTCGGAACAGAACCGTTTTCCTGTGGGTCTTTCCATATATAAAAATCACGGTACGGGCTGTCTATTGAAGAGATCGCCTCGCGAAACCATTTGTGCTCTGTTGACGTATGATTGACAACAAGATCCATGACGACTTTCAGGTCTCTTTTATGTGCTTCGGACACTAGCCGCTCAAAATCCTCCATCGTTCCGTATTCAGGATAAATCGAGTAATAATCACGAATATCGTACCCATTATCATGCTGCGGAGAATCATAAATCGGCGTCAGCCAAAGCACATCCACCTGAAGTGTTTTTAAGTAATCAAGCTTTTCAATAATGCCGTTCAGATCGCCGACACCGTTTCCTGTCGTATCGTTAAAGCTTTTCGGATAAATTTGATAAACCACAGCTTTTTTCCACCATGGCGTTTGTTCTGTTTTCATCTGTTTCCACCACCATATTTAAATTGAAAACGGGAAAAGGGAACGTTCAACACGTCCCGCTCCCCATTTGTTATTTATGTTTGAATCTCGCATACGCGTATGTTCCGGCAAACGGCACGATCAATACAATAGCCATCCCGATTGCAAACGCGCCCCAGTACTGGCTCATGATTGAGAAAATCCCCGGCACGCCGCCGACACCGACGGAGCTTGCCAGCACACCTTGAGAAGAAATATACATTCCGGCCAGGCCAGAGCTGACCATTGCAATGATAAACGGGAATCTGTATCGCAGATTCACCCCAAAGATGGCAGGCTCTGTAATGCCAAGATAAGCAGAAATCCCTGATGTGAGGGAGAGGCCTTTTTGTTTCTCATCCTTCACGATAAACATCATGGCTAGAGCGGCCGAACCTTGTGCGATATTAGAAAGCGCCAGCATCGGCCATAAAAAGGTGCCGCCGAGCTTTGAACCGATGAGCTGCAGGTCGACTGCAAGAAACGTGTGATGCATACCGGTAATCACGAGCGCTGAGTAGAAACCGCCATATAACAGACCGCCCAGTGCGGCAAAAGAACCAAACACCGAGATAAGCCCTGAAGTCAGTACATTACCGATCGCAAATGTAATCGGGCCGATAATGATAAAAGAGGCAAATCCTGTTAAGAGAAGCGTAATTGGTGCGACAACGAGCAGCTGTATGCCCTCAGGTGTGCGTTTTGTTAAAAATACCTCAATCTTCGCCAGCATATAAGAAGCAAGCAAAATTGGGAGTACCTGGCCCTGATAGCCGACTTTCTGCACCTCTAGGCCGAATAGATTCCATACCGGGATCTCTCCGCTTTGTTCTGCCGCGCCATATCCCCACGCATTCAGCAAATCAGGATGCACGAGCATAACTCCGAGCACAATGCCGAGAAGCGGATTGCCGCCGAACCGCTTGACGGCAGACCATCCGATTAACGCAGGCAAAAACGTAAAGGCCGTGCCTGCAATCAGGTTAATCATATTAGCAAGATCCGCCCACTGCGGATAAACCTGCACAATCGATTTTGTGCTGAAGAAAATGCCTTCCGCCGTTAAAATGTTATTGATCCCCATTAAAAGACCCGCCGTGACAATCGCAGGCAATATTGGAATAAAAATGTCTGCAAGCGTTTTCACAGTACGCTGCAAAGGATTCATATTTTTTTCTGAGGCCTTCTTCACTTCATCCTTTGTTGACTCGCCAATCCCCGTTTCCTTAACCAGTTCAGCATATACTTTGTTGACAGTTCCCTGGCCGATTACGACCTGAAACTGTCCGTTTGTCGAGAATGATCCCTTTACCGCATCAATTTGATCAAGCATCTCTTGGTCAACCTTGCTTTCATCTATTAAAGCAAAACGCAAACGTGTAACACAATGAGTTGCCGCTGCAATATTTTCAGCACCGCCGACTGCTTCGACAATCTGACGTGCCGATTTGTTCAGTTCCCCCATGCCAACCCCTCCGTATCCGTTTTTATAACTTGTATATACAACTTATAATCATATTGTATTCCTGTATATACATGTAGTCAACACTTTTTTATAGCGCTTTCATCCTAGTCTGGAATATATGAAACAGACAAGGTTACCCTAAAAGTCACAAGCACTTATTGTGACATTAAAAAGCAGGGTGAGTCTCTATGAATAAACGCGACAAAGCGCTTCAGCTCATCAAAGAGCTTGAAGACAATCAGGACAGACCGATCTCTCCCAATTTGAAGGAAAACCTCGATAATCTGACCTTATTAACAGAAGGCTGCTCAGACATCGTATTTAGACAATTTGACTTTGGAAACGGGCTGTGCGGATTTATTGTTTATGAAGAAACTTTGAAAAGTTAATAACAGAATCGACCATCAAAGGATCGAGAGAGGGCTTCACTGAAAGCCTCAGGGTATAATGTTCACCGCGGCGTCTGCCCGCTAGCCGATTTCTTTCCCCGCCAAACAGCTGAGGCTCTCCGTGAAAAGGGAGTGCGCCTGCCGAAAACCGTTGGTCAGACGGTCGGCATCCTCGGCGCTCTTGTTATTGGGACAGTACTGATGCGGAAATTGTGTCTGCCCCATGGTGATGATTGTATCTTGGATCGTTCAGGCCTGATCATCACGGCCTTTTGGATTTCCGTCATTATAGTGAAGTATCGTGGTACAGCCTATCGCTCTTACACTCAAAAAACGACCCGAAAGCCATGTATACACCAACCGGCAGCTTTTGGTTCTTCTTACATACAAATCAGCTTCGACTTTAACAGAATCAAACCAATCATTAATGTAGTGATTTCTATTTTGCTGCCTTTACTCATTTATTTGATCATAAAAAGCAAAGCGTTGTTCGGCGCCAAAGCAAAGCACTAGGAGTTTTTAGCTTCTTTTGTTTGATAAACAGGATTCTGTTTTGTTTTCCTTATATCTTTCAGGTAGTACTGTTCAGATGTAAAGAATTCGGTGTACAGCGCTTTTACCTTTCTGCTCAATAACAACAGCGCAATCACATTTGGAACGAGAATAAAAGCCAATGCTAAGTCCAAAAAACCCCAAATGGCTTTTGCTCCGCCTGCGGCACCTATGATAATAGCCGCTAAATAAACGAATTTAATCACGTGTCCTGCCAGCCGCCCGAACAGAAATTCAGCTTGCTTTACGCCGTAAAAAATGACAACCATAATGGTTGATACGACAAAGAAGACTAGGGAAACCGAAACGAAGTACCCTCCGCCAGAACCGAAATAATGCTGAAATGCAGCCGTCGTCAGTGCTGCCGGGTCAATTGAGGCGTTCTTCCCTGTCCAGACACCAGATGCAAGAACGACAAAAGCGGTGGTCGTGCAGATGATCAAGGTGTCAATGACAATGCCGATCACAGACCAAAACCCTTGCCGCACAGGATGATCAGTCATTGCTGCCGCATGTGCAATCGGGGCTGTTCCCATTCCGGCTTCATTAGAATAAAGCCCGCGGGCAAATCCCCAGCGAACGGTTTCCGCCAACGCAGCACCTGCGAACCCTCCAACTGCTGAAGAAGAGGTAAACGCATTTGAAAAAACGAGAGAGAAAAACGCCGGCACTGATGATAGATTCATGAGAACAATCAGGAGACCGGCTCCCGCGTATGCCCCTGCCATAAGAGGTACGACAAACTCTGTTACTTTTCCGATCCGCTTTACCCCTCCTATCACCACTAAGCCGATCAAAAACGCAATTCCGATTCCTGAGTATATTTTATTGAAAGAAAACGTCTCAGCAAGCGAGACTGAAACCGAATTTCCCTGAACCATAATGCTGGGGATCAGCTCCACAATCAGCGCAACAGAGAAGAATACGCCGAGCCATTTCATGCGCAGCCCTTTTGTTATGTAATACATCGGTCCCCCGACGTATTCACCCTGCTCATTTTTTTCTCTGTAATGAACAGCAAGAACACTCTCAGAAAACTTAATCGCCATGGCAAATAAGGCAATCAGCCACATCCAAAAAACCGCTCCCGGCCCTCCAAACATAATAGCGGCAGGCACACCGACAATGTTCGCTGCACCGATCGTTGAACTGAGGGCTGAGGTCAATGCCTGAAGCGGTGTGACTGTGCCCTCTCCCTTCGGTTTTTTTCCTACGCTGCCGATTGTCTGTTTGAAAATGTATAAAGGATAGCGAAATTGAAAACCTTTCAGCAAAATAGTGAAATACAACCCCGTCCCCGTCAGCAGGATGATTAGCGGCGGACCCCACAGCCAATCAGATATATACTCTATCCATACTAATAGTCGTTCCATCCCATCACCCTTTTTTCGTTTATGAATCATTTCCCATAGATGGAAAAACATAAACCTTTTGACATAGAATATGGAACATAAAAAGGATGGCTTTTATCAATCGCCACCCTGCAGACAAGACAAATCAGCTGGAAGAAGGTCTGTTTCGTCCAAGCCGGTCATATACTTTATTCTTATAAAAAGCGGATGCTGGCTTTGAAAACATGCCTTTTTTGTCGACAAGCTTATCAAGCAGCAATTGCTTTTCAGATTTTTTTCTGATTAATTGCTCGCGTTCTTTTTCGTCATAGCACTTTTCGATTAAATGGTCGATGGTCATAAGCTCTTTTTTGAGCGCGCCCTCGTCCTCTGCCATTCCCGCGTTTTTCAAAATACGATAGCCCATGCGCAGCGATTCCGGCAAGTGTGCCGCGTCATCCTTCGGCAGCGGCTTCCCCATTCCCGGGAGGTTTTGAAAGTCCCCGTCTTTGATGGCGCGCTTAATTTTATCTTCAGACACAATATGGGAAAAATCCATCATTTCACCTCTTTTTATCTATACCTTATATTTTATCATACAATTCCCAATGTACCATTTTATTCCTCTATTTCTAGAAAGATACCTTGTTTTACATTTGGTAATATCAAAGCGAAACGTTGATTCGACGGCGTTTTTCGCCACTTTCTCCATCATACGATTTTCACTTTTCTAATCTGCTGATTCGTGTTATATTGGATACGTTCGTTTTTTCTATCGTTTCGCTCGAACTGGATCGGAAAAAAGGAGTGTAACAATGAAAACATTTATAAAAGAAAGAGGACTGGCCTTCTTCTTAATCGCGGTCGTCCTGTTATGGATCAAAACGTATGTCAGTTATGTCCTGAACTTCAACTTAGGAATAGACAACACGATACAAAAAATATTGCTTTTTGTGAATCCTCTTAGCTCAAGCTTGTTCTTTCTTGGCTTTGGACTCTTGTTCAAGAAAAAATTACAGCAGACAGCCATTATAGTGATTCATTTTTTAATGTCTTTTTTACTGTACGCCAACATTGTGTACTACAGATTTTTCAATGATTTTATTACAATTCCGGTCATTATGCAGGCTAAAACAAACGGCGGCCAACTCGGTGACAGCGCATTTTCGCTGATGAGACCGACTGACGCCTTTTACTTTATCGATACGATCATCCTGATCATCTTGGCGATCAAAGTAAACAAGCCTGCCGAAACGTCAAGCAAAAAATCGTTCCGAATTATTTTTGCGTCTTCAATTCTTGTGTTCTTGATCAACCTGGCAGTTGCGGAATCAGACCGTCCTGAATTGCTGACAAGATCATTCGACCGGAACTATCTTGTGAAATACTTGGGAACATACAATTTCACGATTTATGACGCTGTACAGAATATCAAGTCCAACAGCCAGCGCGCGCTTGCCGATTCCAGCGACGTGACGGAAGTAGAAAACTACATGAAAGCCAATTACGATGTGCCGAATAACGTGTATTTCGGCAAAGCGGAAGGAAAAAACGTCATTTACGTTTCACTTGAATCTTTGCAGTCATTTATCATCGACTATAAAATTGACGGCAAAGAAGTGACACCGTTCTTAAATAAACTGGCACATGATAACGAAACGTTCTACTTTGATAACTTTTTCCACCAAACGGGACAAGGCAAAACATCTGATGCTGAATTTATGATGGAAAACTCTCTGTACCCGCTGGCTCAAGGTTCAGTTTTCGTAAACAAAGCGCAAAACACGCTGCAATCCGTTCCGGCGATTCTGAAGTCTAAGAATTACACATCTGCTACTTTCCACGGGAACACGCAGACGTTCTGGAACCGTAACGAAATGTACAAAGCGGAAGGCATTGATAAATTCTTTGATTCTGCCTACTATGACATGAACGAAGAAAACACGAAAAACTACGGCATGAAAGACAAACCGTTCTTCAAAGAATCAATGCCGCTGCTGGAAAGCCTGCCGCAGCCGTTCTATACGAAGTTCATTACCCTGTCCAACCACTTCCCATTCGGAATGGATGAGGGAGATACAGACTTCCCGGCTGGAGACTTTGGTGACTCTGTCGTCGATAACTACTTCCAGTCAGCCCATTACCTTGATCAGTCCATTGAACAATTCTTCAATGACCTGAAAAAAGACGGGTTATATGATAAATCGATTATTGTGATGTACGGAGACCACTACGGCATCTCTGAAAACCACAATAAAGCGATGGCGAAAGTGCTTGGCAAGGATGAAATCACTGATTACGACAATGCCCAGCTTCAACGGGTGCCGCTCTTTATCCACGCTGCCGGCGTGAAGGGCGAGAAAGTTCATAAATATGCCGGAGACGTTGATGTGGCTCCTACCATTCTGCATCTGCTCGGAGTGGATACGAAGGACTATCTGATGTCCGGTTCTGATATTTTATCGAAAGAACACCGTGAAGTGATTCCGTTCCGCAACGGAGACTTTATTTCACCGAAGTACACGAAAATATCCGGTAAGTATTACGACACGAAAACCGGAAAAGAACTCGATGAATCCGAAGTCGACAAGTCAGAAGACTCGCTCGTCAAGAAGGAACTTGAAATGTCCGATAAAATCATAAACGGAGACCTGCTGCGGTTCTACGAGCCGAAAGGTTTTAAGAAGGTGAATCCTTCTGATTATGATTACACAAAACATGACGAAGATTCTTCCGAAACGTCAAAGGATAACGAAGATAAATAAGAAAAAGCGGAGAGGTTGCCCTCTCCGCTTTTTTATTTGACAGCAGCCCTCAATTCCTCAGCTGCAAATTCCACATTCGGGCCAATAATGACTTGAACCGATTGCCCGCCCGATTTGACAACCCCTTTTGCGCCTGCTTTCTTTAGCAGCGCTTCATCCACCAAAGCGGTATCCTTCACAGTCAGTCGCAGCCTTGTGGCGCAATGATCAATGGTTTGAAGGTTTTCTTTTCCGCCGAGCCCTTTCAGCATGATGTTTTCATTTACATCCTGAACAGTATTTTCATCCAGCACTTCATCCACATCATCGTCTTCCCGTCCAGGCGTTTTTAAATTCAAAGCCTTAATCAGTACATAAAACACGATAAAGTATACCGCTGCATAGCATATACCTACCAAAAGCAGAAGCAGCGGTTTTTCCGCGATTCCATAGCTGAGCACATAATCGATAGCTCCGGCTGAAAAAGAGAAGCCTGAGCGGATGCCGAGCCAGTTGACGATAAATAAAGATAACCCGGTTAAGACCGCGTGAACAGCGTATAAAAGCGGAGATAAAAACATAAATGCAAACTCAATCGGCTCCGTAATCCCTGTGATAAACGCCGTTAAAGCAAACCCAATCATCATCCCAGCCGTCGCTTTCCGTTTAGACGGCTTCGCAGTCACAACCATAGCCAGACACGCCGCCGGAAGACCGAACATCATGATTGGGAAGAATCCCGTCATATATGTGCCCGCTGTCGGATCTTTCGCGAAAAAGCGCGCCAGATCCCCTGTCACTCCGTTATATTCTCCAAATTGGAACCAGAAAATATTGTTCAGTACATGGTGAAGGCCAAGCGGAATTAACAGCCTGTTGAAAAGGCCGAATATGCCTGCCCCGATGCCGCCGAGCCCGAGCATCCACTCTCCAAACGAGTTGATACAAGATTGAATCGGCGGCCAGACGACTCCGAATATGCCCGCTAAAATGATCGTAATAATGGCTGTTATAATCGGCACAAGCCGTCTGCCACTGAAAAATCCGAGATATTCAGGCAGCTTGGTATCCTTGAAGCGGTTATAGGTGTAACCGGCAATTAAACCGGCAATAATTCCCCCAAACACCGCCATGTTATTTGTTTTATCAATTGTCTTTGTAGCCGCGTCAAGCATCAGATACGATATCGCCCCTGATAAACCCGCGGCCCCATTGCTGTCTTTTGAAATGCCGATGGCAATTCCGATCGCAAAAATAAGCGGCAGATGATCAAAAACCGCCGTCCCCGCCTGATAGACAAACGGGATATTAAATACATCCTCTCTGCCAAGCGCAAGGATAATTCCAACCGCAGGCAGAACCGCAATCGGGAGCATAAATGACTTCCCGAGTTTTTGTAAAAATGAAAGCATACCCATCCCCCTCATACCCTTTTTTTTCAAATATACCATATAAGATATCTAGTGATCTATACCAATTTTCCCGGGGGTATTTCTTTTTTCCCAGGCCCGTGTGTTTCCTATTTTTAAGACAGTTGTGGTAAGCTTAATCTAGATTATTTAAAAAGAAAGCGGGAATGACAGATGATTGTAACAAACGATCAAGAATTAGAAGGCCTGAAAAAAATCGGAAGAATCGTCGCGCTTGCGCGTGAAGAAATGAAGCGGAAGGCAGAGCCCGGCATGAGCACAAAAGACCTTGACCTTATCGGAAAAGCTGTGCTTGATGAGCACGGCGCCGTTTCAGCTCCTGAGAAGGAATACGATTTTCCAGGCGTGACATGCATCAGCGTAAATGATGAAGTGGCTCACGGCATACCAAGCACATCCAAAATTTTAAAAGCAGGGGACCTTGTCAACATCGACATCTCCGCTGAATTTGGCGGCTTCTATTCCGACACAGGCATCTCATTTGTGCTCGGTGAAGGAGAAGAACGCCTTCATAAGCTTTGCCAATGCGCGGAAAACGCTTTTCAAAAGGGGCTTCAGCAGGCAAAAGCGGGCAAGCGCCAAAACCAGATCGGAAGAGCCGTTTATCATGAAGCACGCTCTCAAGGCTTTACCGTCATCAAAACCCTGACCGGCCACGGAATCGGCCGAAGCCTGCATGAAGCGCCGAATCACATCATGAACTATTATGATCCGTTTGATAACGCACTGTTCAAAAATGGCACAGTCATCGCGCTTGAACCGTTTATTTCAACGAAAGCAGAAACGATTGTTGAAGCTGGAGACGGCTGGACGTTCAAGACGCCGGATAAAAGCATGGTTGCCCAAGTTGAACACACGATCGTCATCACAAAAGATGAACCGATTATCCTGACGAAACTGTAAAACACATTCCGGGCTTCCGGCAGGTTTAACCTCCTCCAATAGCAGGTAAAGCATCATTATTCTGCACGAGGAGGTCTTGCAATGCACAGAGATCAAGAAAAAATCCAAATTGAAAACGAAATAAACGCGATGCATGGCACAATAAAAGAAGACATTTTAAAAGACTTTGAGGAATTTAAAGGCTACCTGAAAAAACAAGTCAACCGAGGCAAAAAGCTGGGATTGGATGACGGCAAGCTTGTGAAAAGCGCTGCGATTCTGGGAGACTACCTCGCAAAGCATGAAGAGCCGCAAAACGGTGAAGAAATGCTGCTGCAAGAGCTTTGGAGCGTTGCGGACGAAGGTGAGAAAGAACATTTGGCACAGCTTCTGGTCAAATTGGTTGATAAACAATAAAACATGAGCCGGGCGATATGCGCCCGGCTTTCTTGATATTGTCACAGCCCGGCTCTTTCAGATATGCTACACTACTATTATGTCTGTGAAAGGAGCCTTTATCTGCATGTGGTTTATTATTTTCGGCATCATTTTTTTCATTGAAGGCATCATTACGGCGTTAAGAAAAAAAACGGGATGCTCACATATATCGGCATTGTTTTCGCCATTATGACATTTGGCGTTGTCATGATCAAACTAACCGGCCATTAAATCATATTCGGCTTTTGCTCCGCATATACATACAGAAGAACATTCGTACATCTAGTGCGAAAGGCTCAGTTTTCCCCGCATCTCTTTTCAGCATCTTTTTATAGATGTTACAATGCCAATCGTTTCGAAATCAGATAGGGAAAGGAGTTTTCTGACATGCATTACGGCAGTAAAGGCTGGTATGTGGCAGAACTAAAAAAGCAGGGGATCACGCACCATGAGGGAAGAAAGCTTCAAAGCTATAAAACCTATTTTCTTGCCAACCTGCTTGAAACAAAGAAAAAACAATCTTAAATATGGCAAAGCCGCGCACGTTGATATGCGCGGCTTTTTTCTATTCAACCGGCAGCAGCCTGTCCTTCTTTTTCATAAAGGACGCTCTCCAGCTTTCCGATAGTGCAGCCTCACTTAAAATCAGTTCTATGGCGGTGAGATTTTTTGCATCATGGTAGTTGATGCGGTTGGCGAACTGGACGGAGATGCCCTTCTCTCCTCTGGACAGCAATTCAAGGTTCGCGCCGGGAGACACCCTGCCCTCCTCCAGCACGCGAAAATAAAACCCTGTATAGCCGGTTTGCTGGACCTTCAGCACCATTTCTTTTACACCAAACTTTTTCGCCAGCTTTACACACGGCTGGCGCGGCTGGCTGACCTGAACAACAGCTTCATCAAGCCTGAACACATCCCCGATGCAAACATTCTCCTCAGTCAGGCCCGCGACCGTCAGATTTTCTCCAAATGCGGCATTTGACAGCGGTCTTGAGAGGAACTCTTCCCAAAACGGATAATGCTCCGCCGGGTAGACACAGACAGCCTTATCAGGTCCGCCGTGGTTGACGAGGTCCGCCTGTCCGTCTCCTTCAAAATTCTCCCGATACAGCATGACGGCTGATTCAGCCGGCCGCTTCATGATGCCGGTTTCGATTTTCTTTCCGTCATATTCAAGCGTCTGCGGTTTTCCCAGATTAAGAGAAAGAACTGAATAGCGCTCTGGTTTCATACAAACACATCCCCTTTACAGGTTGTAAAATGATTGATTATCATAAAAAGAAAAGGTGGTTTTTACATGCTTCAATACCGAATCATTGTAAACGGCCGGGTTCAAGGTGTGGGCTTTCGCTATTTTGTTCAAATGGAAGCTGATAAGCGAAAACTGGCCGGCTGGGTCAAAAACCGTGATGACGGGCGTGTCGAGATTTTGGCAGAGGGTCCGGAAAACGCCCTGCAATCGTTTGTTGAGGCTGTAAAGAACGGAAGCCCTTTCTCAAAGGTTACCGACATCTCTGTGACTGAATCCCGCAGCCTTGAAGGCCATCATCGATTTTCTATTGTTTACTCATAAGGCTTATCTTGATAAAAATAGTTCGGCTTAACGATTGAGTTATCATAGGAGCGGTGGAAGATATGAGTGGCAGCGGGTGAAATTGGCGGAATCAGCCACGTCCAGTCTCCCGTCAGCTTTCTGCCCGCTTCTTCCTCCTGTTCTTCAAACCGTTTAAACTGGCTTGCCGCTGTATGATGGTCAACGATGCTGACACCCTGCTTTTTATACGAGTGCAGCACAGCTTTATTCAATTCAACTAGCGCTTGATCCTTCCATAAATCCGTATTGTAATCAGCGGCGATGCCGATCACGGACGCTACTTTTTTCAGCTTGTCGTACCGCTTTTCATCTGCGAGGTTTCTCGCTCCGATCTCCGTGCCCATATACCAGCCGTTAAATGGCGCGGCATTATAATGAATGCCCCCGACCTCAAGCTTCATATCAGAGATGATAGGCACGCCGTACCACTTCAGCTCCAAATCAGCAAACGCCTCGATGTCCGGATGTATGATTGGAACCTCGATCACAAGTGAACGCGGCAGCTCATACCAGACAGGCTGTTCGTCGCCTTTCATGCGAAAAATGAGCGGCAGCAGGTCAAAATCCGTTCGCTCTCCGCGCCAGCCGAGCTCTTCGCAGGCTGCTGTCAGGGAACAGGAAGCCGGGTCGCCGATTCTTTCTCCGTCTGACTCATATCCAGCGTACCGGATCAGCTGATGATTCCAGATCTCGACTTGCTTTTCACCCTTCTCTTCCGGAGGGAAAATCGTAATGGTCGGTCTGATTTTGCCGTTATTGGTGGCGGTTTCAATATGGTGAAAGAGGGCGTCACGCACTTCCTCCTTCGTCCGGACGTCTCGTCTGTCAATAACATTCAGCGAATTCCAGAACAATCTGCCGATGCAGCGGTTGCTGTTTCTCCAAGCCATTTTCGCTCCGTGCTCTAGCTCTTCCTTCGTATGTACATAGCTCCCGGTCAGGTCAATTTCACTTTTAATGTCCTCGAGACGGTCTTTCACTTCCTCCTCCTTTCCCAATTCCTGATAGCATGCGGCAATAAACGCTTTCGCTTCGTTCCAGAGTATTTCTTTTTCTTCCAACAAACTCTCCCCTTCACATCACTTCATGCTTTTCATTGTATCGTTTTTAAGCGGCAAGACAAATGATTTTTCTGCAACTTCCTGGAAAACAATAAAAAACACCCGCGTGGTGCGGGTGTCAAATAGACGATAACCGATTTGCCAATTCAGTTAAGTCACTTCGAAAGTTTTTGCCGGTCATCGGTATGCCGTGCCCTGTCAATAACGCTTCCGGTTCAAGACCGGCCAGCTTCAGAATGGACTCAGCGGCCGTCTCTGTGTCAGGCGTGAAATAAGCCGGCGGACCGTGAAGCTCCTGTTTTTGTATCAAGACGTCAGCCATTTTCTCCTGTTCCACTGTAATAACAGCATCACCTGCCACAAGCACGCGGCCGTCATCGCGGAATAACGAAATATAGCCCGGCGTGTGTCCTGGTGTCGCAATCCACATCCACTCGTCAAGAAAAGGGACTGAACCGTCTTCCGGCAGTGCCTGGACATGTGAGGAAATATCGATGGAGTGCCGCGGAAACAGCGGCGACAGCTTGGCGACCAGCCCGCTCTTGCTGTCAGGACGAGCCGGAGGATAATCTTCTTTACCTGTTACATAGGGCATTTCCCGAGAATGGACATAAACAGGCACATCCCAATGCTCAAGGATCTCTTCGATTGCCCCAATATGGTCAAAGTGCCCGTGTGTGAGGATAATCGCCTTCAGCTGAAACCCTTCACCGAATCTTTGTTTGGCTTCATTGACAATCATGCCGGCTGATTGAGGCATGCCGGCATCAATTAAAACAAATGAGTGAGGTTCAGAAGGCAGCTGAATAAAATAGACATTCGCAATTTGCACAGTCAGGCCGTGCACCCCTTTTGCCGCTTCGAACCCCGTTCCGCTTCTGACTGAAGTCAGCGGCATATAAGGATCACTCATAATGACACCTCCGGAATGTTATATGCCGTTAGTGTGTGTCATTACGCCTGAATTATCATACGGAAATAGAGATCGCACCGATCAATAGAGCGATAGCCGTCATGACGATCACTGCGAGAACCGCCCATTTCAATGCGAATTTTTGATGGTCATCAATAGAAACTCCGACGAGTCCGACAAGCAAATGAGTGGATGGCACAAGCGGACTCAGCATATGAATCGGCTGGCCGATAATAGAGGCTCTGGCAATTTCCACTTTATCCACACCGTATGCGACAGCTGTTTCTGATAAAATCGGCAGCACCCCGTAGAAATACGCGTCATTCGGCATCAAAAATGTGAAAATACCGCTTGTTAAGGCAACAATCGCTGGGATCAATCCGCCCATTTGTTCCGGTATCATGGACACGAGCGAGATCGCCATTTCATCAACCATTTTCGTGCCTGTCAAAATCCCCGTGAACACCCCCGCGGCAAAAATCATTGAACCGATAGCCAGCACGTTGCTGGAATGCGCCGCGATGCGCTGTCTCTGATGCTCGAGATTGGGATAATTCACAATCAGCGCAATACAAAACGCAATGACAAACAGTACGGTTAAACTAACTTTACCCGATACTAAACATCCTATTAAAGAAAGCGTTAACAATAAATTGAACCACCAAAGCTTCGGCCGCTTCCACTCATCTTCAACCGCTGCCGCCGGTTCATTGGCATTGGCTGGCTGTTTCAGTTCAATCACACCAAGGCGCTTTCGTTCCGCTTTTCCAAGCACATACGCAACCGCCACCATACAAAGCATCCCGCTTGCAATGACAGGAATCATCGGCCCTGTAAGCTCAGCTGGATCAACCCCCAGCGCACTCGCCGCCCTCGGCGTCGCACCGCCCCATGGAATTGTGTTCATGATTCCCATGCCGACTCCCGCGATTCCCGCCAGGATAATTGGCCGGATGCCTAGCAGCAAATAGAGCGGAAGCATGGCGCTTGTCGTAATCATGTACGTTGTCGAGCCATCTCCGTCCAAGGCGACGAGCATTGTAAGAACCGCTGTCCCGACAACAATTTTTAAAGGGTCTCCTTTGACCATGCTTAAAATTTTGCCAACCATTGGATCAAACAGGCCTGTATCAATCATAATTCCAAAATATAAGATCGCAAACATAATCATGACCGCAGTCGGCGCGACTTGCTGAATCCCCGAAATCATCATGTCCCCAACTTCAGTAAATCCAAATCCGGCGATAAGCGCAAACACAATCGGCGTCAAAACTAATGCTGTTAAAACAGAAAGCCGTTTTGTCATGATCAATGCCATAAACACAAGCATCATGAGAAAGCCTAAGATTGCTAACACATCCATTCCCCCTTAAATGAATCCGCTTACATTTTTTTCTCCCTTACTCCCCTTTTTGTCTTGCCTTTTTGCCATCGTATGGGAAAACCAACCGCAAGTAAATAATTTGGTTTTTTTGTATTTTTAATTTTTTAAAACCGTTTTGTTCTTTTTGATCAATTTTCGGCATGAAAAAAATCCCGGGATGCCGGGATCTTAATTTCCTGTCATGATGCTTTGATAAAAAGCAGATTGCTCTTCTAAAAACCGTTTCGTTTCCCTGCTGTTCAAATAAAAGCTTTCCCAGTCCTGTTCGTTTATTTTCCGCTTCCATTCAGGTGAGGAGGTGACCTTCTTTAGCGCTTGATCCCAGTAAGAAATCTCTTCCTCAGACATATTTTTCGGGCCCAAAATCCCTCTCCAATGAGAAAAAACAAACGGGATTCCCTGCTCCTTCCACGTCGGTACATTTGGAAAACCGGGAAGTCTTTTATCAGACGTTACAGCGGCTAACGTGATATCGCCGTTTCGTTCATATGGTTTCGCTTCAGAAAGTGTCATGGAAGCCGCTTCTATCTCATGTCTGATCAGCGCCTGAATGAGCTGTTCGCTGCTGTCATACTGTGAGAATTGAATGTCAAACGGGTCAATGCCGTACATATCTGCCGCTCTGACGAACGAGAGCTGATCATCATTGCCAAACCCCGGGGCAAAGCCGATTCTCACCTTGCCGGGATGCATGTTGATCTCATTCAGCACATCCTTGCCATTTGTTAACGCTGATCCTTTTGGCAATGCAACCGTCTGCCATTCCTTGGAGAGAATGGCGAGCGGCGTAAAATCGGACATTTTTAATTTACTTTGCCCGAGAAGATCATTGCTCAATATTAGGCTGGACGTCATGCTGATGGTTTGTTTGCTGCTTTTGTTGACATATTTCCAGCCTTTCTCTCCCCCGCCGCCGGATTTATAGACGATATGAACATCTCCCTTCACGATCTGCTTCTGCCTCAAAACTGATTGGATCGCCTGCGCTGTGACATCCCAGCCGCCAGAAGGTTCGGCAGGGACAACAATTTCTATCGGCCCGTCCGGCAGGCGCGGCGCAGCCGCCTGCCTGATATCACCCTGCATAAAGATCAATAGTAAAATCAATAGGATTATAGATTTTTTCATATCTAATCCGCCGCCAAATAATATTTTCTCTCCGGCCTGCCGATAATCCCGTATTCAAGCTCGGCTCTTGCTTCTTCCTTTGACACAAGATACTCGGCATAACGGCGGGCAGTTGTTCGTGACGCCCCCATTTTTTCCCCAAGTTCCTCCGCTGTCAATCCTTCTGACGCAGTCTGAAGCGCTTCCTTAATTTTTCGCAGTGTAATCGAATTAATGCCAGTCGGCAAATCCTCTGCCGGCAAAGCTGTCTTCACACTGTTCCCAAAAATATGGTCGATCATGGATTGGCTGACCTCCGGCTGAGACATGAGCAGCTTCCTTTTTTCTTTATACTGAAGCAGCACCTGCCTGAACTTGTCAGCCGTTACGGGTTTGATCAAATAGTGGGCAATTCCTGCTCTTAGCGCTTCCTGCAAATGCCGGGTTTCTGTTGCCGCTGTGATAATCATAATGTCCACTTCAGGAAATCGGCTTCGTATATCAGGAATCAACGCGGTCCCAAGCTCGTCCGGCATATAAATATCCAGCAGAAGCAAATCAACCTTGTGTTCCTTCAAAAGCGCCAATGTCTCTTTTGCGTTAGCCGCCTTGCCGATAATCTTGAATCCATCAAGCTGTTTAATCAATCTCTCATGGATTTGCGCAACTCGAAAATCATCCTCCGCAATCGCGATGTGAATCAAATGGATTCCCCCTTTGTTTCTCCTTCGGTATAAACACAGTGAATACCGCCCCGCCAGTTTTTTGATTCGCCAGTTCGATCCAGCCGCCCAGTTCACGCACTGAGTCTTTCACATTGGCCAGACCGTAGCCTCTCCTCATCCCCTTTGAAGAATAGCCTCTCTCAAACACAGCTTCTATTTTCTCTGGCGGCACACCGGGCCCTGTGTCTGATACTTCAATGACAATGTCATGGCCCATATCCGTGATAAAAAACAAAACTTCCTTCACGCTTTGCTCCGCTACAGCTTCGAAAGCGTTATCAATTAAATTGCCAATAATCGTAATAAGATGGGACAAGCCGATATGCGCAGGAAGAGGCGCGAGTGAGCTGTTCTCATCAATCACCAGCTTGACCTTCTTTTCCGATGCCTTGCTTATTTTCCCTAACAAAATGGCCTGCACCTGCTGCGAATGGATGTTATGGAATAAAAGATCATGCTGTTCATTTTGCATCGCATATTCCTCTTTAATCAGATCAATGGCTTCATCATACTCCCCAAGCTCAAGCAGCCCTAAAATCGCATAAAGCTTATTTGAAAATTCATGAGTCTGCGCCCTGAGATCCTCTGAATATTTGCGAACCTCTGTCAATGTGTCGATCAGCTTCTTCAGCTCTGTTTTCTCCCTGAAGCTGACGACAATCCCATACACCTGCCCGCCTTGATTCATCACTTTCGTATTGATAATAAACACTTGATCGTTGACGCTTACCTCCTGGTTCGGCAGCATTTCTCCTTGTTCAAGCACAGACATCAGCCCTGCTCCCGGCATGACGTCATCTATAGGAAGATGGATCACAGGCTCGGGCAGCTTCAGCATCTCGGCCGCCGATACGTTCATCATGGTGACGACGCCTTCACGATTGGTGGCAATAATCCCTTCTCGAATCGCGAAAAGCATTGCGTTTCTCTCACGATATAGAGCCGCGATCTCATGCGGCTCAAGCCCAAGCGTATCCTTTCTGATGCTTTTCGCCAGCACGGCGGCGCCAATAAATCCGAGCAGCAGTACAAGCACAGCAATCACACTCAAATTTCTCAAATGCTTTTTGATGCTTTGCTCTGTCTCCGTTTGTAGAAAATCAACAGACACGCTGCCGATCACTTGGCTGTATCCCTTCTGTTCTTTTATGATCGGCGCGCTTCCTCTGATCACTCTTCGTCCATCCGCTTTTGTTTCAGAAACATGCGAACCACCAAACAAAATTTCTCTGCTGCGCTCCAGTTTCTTTAATCCGCTTTTTCCAGAGGCGCTGCGAATGTCTCCTTTTTCGTCCAAAACATAAATGGCAAACGCGCCAGTCTGTTCTTTCATTTGTTCAATGACCTCTTGCGTCTCAGCCGCATGTCCGCCTTTTCTCTCAATGAGCTCTTTAACCGGCGGCATATAGGAAATGGTTCTCGCCGTTTGAACCGCCAGCTGCTCTGCCTGTCTCCGTTCTCCCTGTGTATGCTGAACGGCTAACGTAATGGTCAGCACACCAATGACAAAGACCAGCAGAGCCGCAATCAGCCCCATTATTTTTGTTTGCAGGGAAAAATGGAACCGCTTTTTCACCACAGCACCAGCCGTCCTTTCTACCTAGATCATACCATTTTTCACAGGAAATTTTCTCATTTTTCAAAATCCGTTTTCTTGCGAAGGAGTGAAAATAAAAAAAAGGCAGACCGCGTCTGCCTTTTTCTTTCTACCATATTCCTAGTACTTTCCACCATAATCCGCCGATCACAAGCCATACGATGATATGAACAATCGACAGGATAAATCCGATGGACCACCATTTGCCTTGTGGGATGTAGCCTGCTCCGAAGAAGACCGGAGCCGCTCCAGAACCGTAGTGAGTCGTTGACCCGAACAGGTTGCTGATGAACGCGAGGCTCAGCGCTGCTAAAAGCGGCGGTGCGCCCGCTGCCACGACGACAGCCAAAAATGCTGAATACATCGCACTGATGTGGGCTGTCGCACTTGCAAAGAAATAGTGAGAGTAATAATACACAACAATTAAAATGATAAATGCCACAATCCAAGAGAACCCTGATACGGATGATTTCATGGCATTACTGAACCAAGATACCATGCCTAATTCATTCAAGAAGTTGGCGAGCATGACAAGCGCCGCAAACCAAGTGAGCGTATCCCAAGCGCCCTGTTCTTTCTTGATATCATCCCAAGTCAGAACTTGTGATAATAATAGAACGGCCAAACCGATCAATGCGGTTGTGGTTGCGTCGATGTTGAAGCTGCCGCCAAAAATCCACAGCACAAGCACCAAAAGAAACACGATAACCATGGAAAGCTCTGATTTTTTGAACGGTCCCATTTCTTTCAGTTTTTCTGTTGCGATTTTCGCCGCATCCGGTGTTTCTTTGATTTCCGGCGGATACAGCTTGTAAATCACAAGCGGCGTGATGATTAAGCTTACAAGTCCCGGCACAATCGCGGCAATTGCCCAGCTTGTCCATGTTAAGTCCACCCCTGCGACATCATGGGCCAGCTTGGCAATCAGCGGGTTCGCCGCCATCGCTGTCAGGAACATAGCAGATGTGATCAGATTCCCCTGAAAACCGGTTTTTAATAAAAATGCACCGATTTTCCTCTCTGTTCCATTTGCCGGGCTTGATCCGAATGTTTCGGATAATGATCTGATAATAGGAAATATAATGCCTCCTGCACGCGCCGTATTACTTGGAATAGCAGGTGAAAGTATTAAATCACTGAATAGCAGTGAATAAGAAAGTCCAAGGGTTTTTTTCCCGAATTTCTGAACGAATACATACGAAATTCTAGCACCGAGCCCGGTTTTGATAAATCCCCGGGAAATAAAGAATGCGATAACGATAAGCCAAATGGTCTTATTCCCGAATCCGCTTAATGTATCCTCAATTGATAGTGTTCCAGTTAGTGCAGTAACCGCCAATGCAAAAATTGCAATTGCACCCATTGGCAAGGGCTTGGAGATAAAGCCGATAATTGTTGCGACAAAAATCGCAAACAAATGCCAAGCTTTAGGTTCAAGTCCGGACGGAGCGGGAATAAACCAGATGATTAGTCCCACAGCGACAGTAATAAGCAATGGAACAAGCTTTACTGCTGACTGTTTTCCTGCGTCTTTTTCTGAAGCCATAAATAGGTCTCCTCCTATATACTTGTTTTCCGATCCCCTTTTCCATTCTACTCCTTAACTAAGTTAATAAACATTTTAATTAATTAAAAAACACAAAGGTTAGCACCCTTTGTGTTTTTCACTTTCTTATTTTAATTTACCCGCACCCGCTTGATTTATAACATTTGATTTCACATTAGCAGAAGCATCAATCGATCCATGCAGAGACGGCGTCCAGCCGACAGAAGAGCTCAGCCCGTTTGCAGCCGATGCGTTGATCTGTGTGCCGTTCAGCAACGTGCCGGAGTCATATAAAGCCGTTCCCCCGCTGAATACGCTGATCGTTTTAGCAGCTGACAGTCCCGGTACGTCAATGACATTGTTTTGGGCATAGATTTTAGATGACTTTCCGATTCCCCATGCATAGCTGAAAGGATAACTTGAAGAGCTTGTGCTTCCTTCATAATAGTTGTTGTATACGTGCACTTGCCCGAAGCGGACTCTCGGCGCGCGCTGGACAATATTTTTATAGCGGTTATGATGCAGCGTAATTTTTAATTTGCCGTCATCGGAGGTTTTGCTGTCACTTGATCCGAAAATGGAGCTTTTATCATGATCGTGATAATAGTTGTAGGACATCGTGATATAGTTAGCACCGTTGGAAGCATCCGTTTGGCCGTCATGGTGCTGATATTTTCTTCCATAATATTTCGGTGATGTGCTGTCCGGACGCGAACCGTCATTAAATGTACAGTGATCAATCCAGATGTGTGTGCCGCCGTTTATCGTGATGTTGTCGTATTGTGAGTTCCAGTTCCCTGAGCTTCCGTCAGTCGGATCCCATTGCGGAAAATAGTCATAGGCATCCTGGAATTCAATGTTGCGAATAATGACGTTATCACTCTTGATTTGGAAGTTTCCTCCCACGACTTTAGCGTTAGTCCCTGAACCGACGATCGTCGTGTTTGCAGGGATATCCACCATGACCCGTGCTTTTTGGTTTTTCTGAGAGCGTGCTCTCGCTTCTTCTTGTGTTCCCGACGGCTCTTTTTTGCCCCATGTGCTAGGATCATAGGCTTTCAAATATTTGTCCAAATCATACTCCGGATCTTTATAATCATTTAGGCCAAGCGGCTTCAGATTGTCATCCACGTTCATGTCAATCGTTCCCTTGATATAAATGATTTTTGGCGTTGTGTTCGTTTCCTTCCCTAATGCCGAGACAAGCTGGTTTCTGTTGCTGACGGTATACACATTTGAGGAGGATGCTTTTGATCCGCCTGTCGTGCCGGTCGAGTACGCGCCCCAGCCATCATTGGATCCCAACGTCTGGTGGCCTAAATCAGCTGCGTTCGCGCCAGCTGGAGTCAATCCTAAAAACAAAGCCGCAGCTAACATCACTTTTTTCATCCACTATGTACCCCCATTTTCTATTTTGTGAGATTTTATTCCAATTTATCACAAAAATATAATAGCAAATTGAGGGACATTCAGAACCGAAAATGTTCCGCTATCCTATTGCGGCATTCTGCAAAATCCCACCGCAAAGACCGCAAAAAAACCAAAAGGCCGACATTGGCCTTTTGGTTTTTTCCTTGCTTTATGCCCAAGCTTTCACTTTTTCGTTATCTGTCACAAAGAGAAGCACTTTTCCTTCATCTAAGCGTTTTTCAAATTGAGCGGCTTCATCTTCAGAAAAACCGATTTCGTGAATTTTATTGCGGAGCTCGTCTCCTTTTTTATTGAAGATATTTCCCACCGCGTGCTTGAAACCTGTTTCTTTGGCTCCGATCGTGTTGGCGTTCGTGTTGTCTGCCAGCCTCCTTTTTATTTCGTCTTCAGTTTTCCGCCTGCATACACAGCTTCACTCAGTTCAACACCAAGCTTCTTCGCCATTTTTTTCAGCTTAGATTCCTCCAATTTCGTCACAAGGCTCAGCACGTTGCCTTCTTTTCCGGCCCGGCCTGTTCGTCCTGATCTGTGGACATAGCCATCTTCATCAGGAATATCAGCATGAATCACGTATGGCAGGTTTTCAATGTCTAAACCGCGTGCGGCAATGTCAGTCGCCAATAAAAGAGGAAACTCTCCGTCTTCGAATGCGGCAATGATTTTTGCCCTCTCCATTTTTTTCGCTTCACTGTGCAAAACGCCGAGTTCAACGTGGTGATATGCCAGTTTTTCCGCATATACACTCAGGTTGCCAATGTCTCTCACAAATACGAGTGCCTGCATGCCTTCAAGCCTTGACAGCTTTTGCAGCAGCTTCACTTTGTCGCGCTGGTCGCAAATCAGGTATTGATGTTTCACTTTCCCTGCCTCCACCTTGCTTCGCTGTACCTTCAACACCTCAGGCTCTTGCGCCAATTCGCGGAGCACATCCTCTGTTTCCTTTTTGAGTGTCGCGGAAAAACATAGAAGCTGGCGGTCTCTTAATGTCGTTTTAATAATTTGTTTGATCGTCTCGCGATGCTCCGGCAGGATAAGCTGATCCGCTTCATCAAGTACAATCGTTTTCACTTCATGCATTTTGAGTTTCTTTGCTTTAATCAGTTCAAATACCCTGCCTGGCGTGCCGACGATGATATGCGGATGTTTCTTCAGCTTTTCGACCTGCTTCTTCACATTCGCCCCGCCGATTAAGGAAGCCGCGCGCAGCTCTGAGCCCGCTTTCCAATCCTGAATCACCTGAAAAATCTGCATCACCAGCTCACGGGAAGGCGCTAAAATCACCGCCTGCGGATGCTTTTGCTCTGGTTTGATCCGCTCCAAGACCGGCAGCGCATACGCCAGCGTCTTGCCTGTGCCTGTCGGCGATTCCGCGATGACATCCTTTCCGTCCATGATCAGCTGGGCTGCCTGCTCTTGAACAGGGGTTGGCGTTTGAAAGCCGGAAGCACTCCAATTCTCTTGTATAAATGATTGTGCATTATGTAAAAATGGCCAAGTTTGCGTCATTTTGTTCTCCTCAATTCCTGAAATCTATTCCATAGTATCTCAAAACCTCGCCCGGAACGCAATTTTTCTTTTTCTTTCCTATACCTTTCAACATTCCGAATCCTCCTTTATAATCAAAAGGGTGAATATTACACGCCGATTGTGCGTGTTTGATAACGATAGAGGTGTAAACATGAGTATTTTATCTGTAAAGGATTTAAGCCACGGCTTCGGGGACCGGGCCATTTTTAATAACGTTTCCTTCCGCCTGTTAAAAGGCGAGCACGTCGGCTTGATCGGCGCAAACGGTGAAGGAAAATCAACCTTCATGAATATTATTACCGGAAAGCTTGAACCTGATGAGGGAAAAGTCGAATGGTCAAAAAATGTCCGTGTCGGCTATCTGGATCAGCATACCGTGCTGGAAAAAGGAAAATCTATTCGCGACGTCCTGAAAGACGCGTTCCATTATCTATTTGCGATGGAAGAGGAAATGAACGAGATTTACAACAAAATGGGTGAAGCAGATCCCGACGAGCTCGAAAAGCTGCTTGAAGAAGTCGGCGTCATTCAAGACGCGCTGACAAACAATGATTTTTATGTCATTGATTCCAAGGTGGAAGAAATCGCCCGCGGTCTCGGTTTGAGCGATATCGGATTAGAGCGAGATGTCACCGATTTGAGCGGCGGACAGCGCACAAAGGTCCTTCTCGCTAAGCTGCTCCTTGAAAAGCCGGAAATTCTGCTTCTCGATGAGCCGACCAACTATCTTGATGAACAGCATATTGAATGGCTGAAACGCTACCTGCAGGAATACGAGAACGCGTTCATCCTGATTTCCCACGATATTCCGTTCTTGAATAGTGTCATCAACCTGATTTATCACGTTGAAAATCAAGAGCTGACACGCTATGTCGGCGACTACCATCAGTTTATGGAAGTCTACGAGGTGAAGAAACAGCAGCTTGAAGCGGCCTATAAAAAGCAGCAGCAGGAAGTCGCAGAGCTGAAGGATTTCGTCGCCCGCAACAAAGCGCGCGTCAGCACGAGAAACATGGCGATGTCCCGCCAAAAGAAACTCGATAAGATGGATATGATCGAGCTTGCGGCAGAAAAGCCAAAGCCGGAATTCCACTTTAAGCCGGCGAGAACGTCAGGCAAGCTGATTTTTGAAACAAAGGATCTCGTGATCGGTTACGATTCCCCGCTGTCCCGTCCGCTCAACCTCCGCATGGAGCGCGGCCAAAAAATCGCCCTTTACGGCGCAAACGGGATCGGAAAAACGACGTTGCTGAAAAGTTTGCTTGGTGAAATCCAGCCGCTCGAAGGCTCTGTAGAACGCGGTGAGCACATCTATACCGGCTATTTCGAGCAAGAGGTCAAGGAAACAAACAACAATACGTGCATCGAAGAAGTATGGAGCGAATTCCCTTCTTATACGCAGTATGAAATCCGTGCCGCTTTGGCAAAATGCGGACTGACGACAAAGCATATCGAAAGCCGCGTCGCCGTATTAAGCGGAGGCGAAAAAGCGAAAGTCAGATTGTGCAAGCTAATCAACTCAGAAACAAACCTGCTGGTGCTCGATGAGCCGACAAACCACTTGGATGTCGATGCCAAGGAAGAGCTCAAGCGCGCCCTGAAAGAATATAAAGGCTCCATTCTGCTCATTTCCCACGAGCCAGACTTTTATATGGATATCGCGACAGAAACGTGGAACTGCGAGTCTTGGACGACGAAAGTGCTTTAATTTATAAAAAAACCCGCCTGCTAAGGGACTGACCCCCGTTTTTGAGACAGGGATCAAAACACCTTTTAAACAGCCAATTGCCGATAATTTATCGGTGATTGGTTGTTTAGTTTCGTTTGAATACGAATATTGTTATAATAATGAATGTATTCTATGACAGTGCGTTCTACGATGGCGGTCGTGGTTCGATCAATGCTGTTAAGATAGAACGTTTCAGACTTTAGTGAGGAATGAAACGATTCGATGGAGGCATTATCAGCGGGTGTCCCTTTGCGGGACATGCTCATGGTAATGCCTTTTGTTTTAACAGCTTTCTGATACTCGTAAGATGTATACACAGATCCTTGGTCACTATGTAACACGCAGTTCTCAGGCAGTGTTGGCAGTTGATCAAGTGTGTGTAAGACAAAGTCTGTGTCCTGCTTATCTCCAATCGTAAAAGCAATCACTTCTCCATTATATACATCCAATATACTGGAAAGGTACAATTGTTTCTGTCCATAAGGCAAATACGTGATGTCTGTTACTAGTTTTTCAAGAGGATGATCAGACTGAAAGTTCCTATCTAATATATTGTCGACCACGGCATATGGCTGCCCATTCTTCTTGCGCTTTTTCACCTTAACCCGGCACTGCCACTGATTTTTCTGCATAATACGCTGAACCGTTTTATGGTTAATACACATTCTCTTTTTTAATATAGCTGTGATTTTTCGATATCCATATCGATACTGGTGCTCTCGGCACAACGTGCCGATTTGTTTTTCTAAATGGCGCTTGGGATGATCTTTCTTCAGATTCTTCTTCCAACGATAATAAGACGAGCGAGAGATACCTAAATGAATACAGATATCCTGCACGGTCATTGTGCTGTGCAATTCTTCTACAAGTTCGACTGACGTTTGGCTATCAACTTCCTTTCCAATTCGTTGTACTTTTTTAACACTTCATTCTGTTGTCTCAGATATCGATTCTCTGCCTGCAGTTTCTCTAATTCGGAAGAATACTCCGGACCTTTTCCATAAGTGTATTGCTTACCAACAGGCTGTTCAAATCGATGTGTATCACCAGCCTTATACCATCTGACCCATGTCTTAATCTGCGTATTATTTTTGATATTCAACTCCTGCATGATCTCTTTCATAGGTACGCCTGCCAATCTCATTTCTACAGCCTTCTGTTTCACTTCAACCGGATAACTCACTCTTGTCCCCATAGAAAAAACACCTCCAAGTCTAATTTCGGATAACAATCATCCGTATTCAAACTTGAAGGTGTTTTTATTTGTCTCATCTTATGGGGTCAGTCCCTAAAGGGCGGGTTTTTTACTGCCATTTATTCTGAACGACTCTCAAAAGCTCTCTGTCTTTTAAAATGAGCTGCAATGGAGATGTGAATTCATCAAGTGTCAGCTCTCTTTTGGCAGACAGCTCAAAATCCTCCTCATCTGCCCAAGCGGTAAACCACTCGGGCGAAAAGCTGTTTTTCATGACGCTGTGTATGTATTGATAGAGCGTTTCTAAACATTTCTGATCATATTCGTCTGGCTTTGCCTTATCCATGGCAAACGTCCCCTCTACAGCATGAACCATCAACGGAGTTAAAAAAATCTCACTGAATGTCCTGGAAACAAACGAAAAGGAATCTTAAAAAAGGAGAAATTGCTTTCTTACGGAAATTACTACAATACGGTAGTAATGGGAAGATTCCACGATTAAAAAAAGACACTGCATCTGTGCAGTGTCTTTCGTTATTAATGCCCCGCCTTAATTCCAGCAAGATGTTTACGTCCCATGAGAAGGACAAGCATGCCGACAAAAACGACGATTCCGCCTACTGTATATGGTGTGCTTGCAGTAAAGTGTTCTGACAGCATTCCTGCAATCCACGGAGCGAGCGCGCCGCCGATGAAGCGGACTGAGCTGTAGGCTGAAGACGCGATTGAACGTTCAACCGGCGCAGAACCCATCACAGCGGTTGTCATGATCGTATTCACCATACCGAGAACAGCACCAGCGACAACGATACATGTAATAATCAAAGTCTGATGGTCTGTCCAGATCCCCATAATAACGAGAATAGCCGCAAAGGCGATAAAGAGAACGACGAGCGAACGCACTGTGCCCAGCGCTTTGTGCACGAGCGGCGCCGTAAAGACTGACGTAATCGCCAGCAGAAGGCCCCAGCCGAAGAAGACATATCCAAGACCGTGTTCATCTAAATCCAGAACGAACGGAGAATAAGCAAGCAAAATAAAAAATCCAAAGTTGTATAAGAATGCCGATACCGCCATTGTTAAAAGGCCTTTATATTTTAGCGCCTTCATCGCATCAAACACACCGACGCGTTTCGCCGGTTTCGGCAATTTCGGAAGCATGAAAGAAATCGCGATTAACGTAATAAACATCAGGACAGATACTCCGAAAAACGGTGCGCGCCATGAAATGCTTCCAAGCTCTCCGCCTGCAAGCGGCCCGACGGAAATCCCGAGACCGAGCGCAGCCTCATACAAAATAATCGCTTGGGCGCTTCCTCCGACTGATACACCAACGATGACCGCAAGCGCTGTTGAAATAAACAAAGCATTCCCTAATCCCCAGCCGCCGCGATAGCCGACTAACTGAGCGATTGAGCTTGAGCTGCCGCCAAGCCCCGCAAACACAATAATAAAAATAAGTCCGAGAATTAATGTCCATTTCGCGCCGATGCGGCTGGAAATGGCTCCTGAGAAAAACATCATAAATCCGGTTACAAGCAAATAACTTGTAAACAAGAGTGATACTTCACTAGGTGAAGCATGTAGTTGTGCGGCAATGGCCGGAAGAATTGGATCGACCAGCCCGATTCCCATAAAGGAAATCACACAGGCAAACGCGACAGCCCATACCGCTTTTGGCTGGCTGAGCAAACCCGTTTTCTGATTCACTTGTGTTGTCTTATCCATTTGACCTAACCTCCATCTTTATTCCATTAAAAGAAACGCTACAAAAATAGCGTTTAACAAACTTTTCATTCGATTGATTGAATGGCGCGTTCCGCTTTACCTTTCATGCCTTGCAGGCGTTCTTTAAAGCTTTGGAATGTGCGGATTTTCTCATCAATCAAACTCAGCTGGTGATTCAGGGTTTCCTGAATTTCCTCCAGTTTTTCTTTCCGTTCCTTAGGATCCAGTGACAACAAATACCCCTCTTTGTTTAACTCTAGCTGGCGGCTGGTTTCCATGAAATGCTGAAGCTCCTGAAGGGAAAAACCGAGCACCTCTTTTGTGCTGATGACTTTCTCAAGCTCCTCCATATCATCCTCTGAATAAAGCCTTACACCGCCGTCTGTCCGTTTCGGCGCCGGAATCAAGCCGATTTCTTCATAAAACCGGATGGTCCGCTTTGTCAGCCCGCTTCTTTTGGCCACTTGATCAATCTTCATCCATTCCAAGGTAAATCCCCCTTCGCCGTTTCTGTTACCATTATACACCTTTTGAACCTTAACGTAAACGTTAAGTTTTAAAAAACAATAAAAAAGACGAGCAGCATAAAGCACCCGTCTTTCACTTTCCTGTTTAAGCTAAACTTCCCGCCACTGACAGAGACTCTTTTTGAAGGCTTTCAGAAAGCACTCGATACGCGATCACTTTCTTCTTGTACTGTTTCACGACGTCGATATGGTCGTCGTAGCGGTACACGAACAGCTTCACGTCTTTTTTTCCTTTTTTTGTATCTATCACCAGCGGCGTGCCGCCATTTTCCGGATGTAAATAACGCTCTTCATCACCTGGATAGATATAATATTTCTCCAGGAAGACAGCTTCGTTAAATTGATCAATCACTTTCTGCTTCTCTGTACCCTCGAGACGTTTTCCATCTAGAGAGAGACTCGCATTTTCGCCACTAAGCTTGGCGTGCACTTCAAATTTGCCGAGCAGCCATTCTATGACGCCTGTAGGAAGACAGGTTAATACGATTTTCACCAGACTCATGAGAATTAACATCACGATCGCCCATGTCATACTTCATCATCTCCGTTAGTTTTCCATGTGCCGCTGACACACAATTTTATCCTAACATAAGCAGGCCGGTTCGTTTTTGTCCATTATGTGAAAAAAAGCGCGGCCTGCTGCGGCCACGCTTTTTAGCTTTCCAGTTCTTCGATCATGAGGGACAATTCTGTCCAGCGGTCCATCGCAGCCTCAAGCTCTTCCGCAGTTTTCGCCTGCTCGGCCATCAGCTCTTGGATTTTGCCAAAATCACTGCCTGCTGCGGCGATGTCAGCTTCGAGCTGCTCATGCTTTTCTTCCAGCTGGGCAATTTTATCTTCGATGCCGTCCCATTCCAGCTGGTCTTTGTAAGAAAGCTTTTTCCGTTTTTTCTTCGGCTCGGCTTCAGCCGTTTTTTCCTCAGCTGTCGGTTTTTGGGCCGCTTTTTTCGCTTTTGACTCCTCCATATAGTCGCTATAGGAGCCTTGAAAGCGGGAAATGACGCCATTTCCTTCAAATACAATCAAACGGTCGACGACGCGGTCAAGGAAATAGCGGTCATGGGATACGGTGATGACGACGCCAGGGAATTGGTCAATATAATCCTCAAGAACGCTTAATGTTTCAGTATCCAAATCGTTCGTCGGCTCATCGAGAAACAGGACATTCGGCTCCTGCATGAGAACCTGAAGCAAGTATAAACGGCGTTTTTCCCCGCCGGACAGCTTGCGGATATACGTCTGCTGCATTGAACGCGGGAAGAGGAAACGCTCGAGCATTTGTTCAGCTGTAATCATATCGCCATCTGCCGTTTTTACGACCTCCGCCGTTTCTTTTATATAGTCAATGACCTTTAACTCACCGTTCATTTCACTATGATCCTGAGTATAGTAGCCGATTCTGACCGTCTGTCCGATCGTAATATCGCCTCCGTCCGGCGTATGACGGCCGGCAAGGGCATTTAACAGCGTTGTTTTCCCGATGCCGTTCGGCCCGATGATCCCGATCCGTTCACCTGGTATGACAAGTTCATTAAAACGGTCGACGAGCATGCGGCCGTCATAAGCGATCATGACGTTCTCCGCTTCAATAACCTGTTTTCCGAGACGGTGCGAGCCAATGGCAAAATCGAGTGAACCTGATGACTGAGGGCCTTTCTGCTCTTTAAGCGTCTCTACCCGGTCAATTCTCGCCTTTTGTTTTGTTGAGCGGGCTTTCGCTCCTCGTCTGAGCCAGGCCAGCTCGCGGCGCAGCAGGTTTTGCCGCTTCGTCTCCTTTTGCTCAGCCTGCGCTTCCCGTTCCGCACGTTTTTCTAAAAACACTTCATAGTTGCCTTTGTACGTGTAGAGGCTGCCTCTTTCAAGCTCATAAATGCGGTTGGTGACACGGTTTAAGAAATATCTATCGTGCGTCACCAGCATGACGGCGCCGGGATATTGGCTTAAATACCCTTCAAGCCACTCAATCGTTTCATTATCCAAATGGTTTGTCGGCTCGTCCAAAATGAGCAGATCAGCAGGCTGAATTAAGTTTTTGGCAATGGCCACCCGTTTTTTCTGGCCGCCTGAGAGCTCATTGACCGGTTTTGTTACGTCGTTGACGCCCAGCTTAGACAATACGGTTTTTGCCAAGGTGTTTGCATCCCATGCATTGTTTGCGTCCATTTTCGCTTGTGCTGCCAGCAGGTGTTTCTGGCGCTGTTCATTTTCGGGATCTTTCCCCAGTTCATACAGCGCTTTTTCATATTCACGCAAGGTTTTCATCACAGCCGATTCACCGGAATAGATATGCTCCAGCACTGTTTGCCCCGCAGGCAGCTCCGGGTCTTGATGAAGAAATTCGACCTGCACGCTTCCGGATTTCGTGATTTCTCCTTCTTCGATAGATTCCAAGCCGGCAATCACTTTCAGCAGCGTTGATTTTCCAGTTCCGTTCGGCCCGATTAATCCGATTCTCTCATTCTCTTCAATATGAAAGGAGATATGGTCAAATAATGTTTTATCTCCGTATGTTTTATAAAGATTTTCCGCTTTTAATATGCTCATGGTTCCTATCAATCCTCACGTAAGTTCATGTGTACATTTTAAATCAGCCGCTGGAATAAAACTAGTAAAACGTCAGACGAATTTCATGGAAATGCAGGATAAGAAAAAGACCGGGGATGTTTGTCCCCGGTCTCTTACTCTTCCTCAAGCGCTTTTTCAGCCATTTTTGCAAGATGCTGCGCGCTTCCTGAAATCTCCTGCATCGTGGCGGAAATTTGTTCAACGGCAGCGGCTTGTCCGTCTGTATGCTGGTTAATCGACTCAATGGATTCCTCCAGCCCTTTCAGCAGGCTGTGGATTTTTTTCGTAATCTGGTCAATTTGGCCGACATTTTCTTTTGAATGCGTCGCTAGCTTTCTGATCTCATCTGCGACGACAGAGAACCCTTTTCCGGACTCCCCTGCTCTTGCCGCTTCGATCGCGGCATTCAAGCCGAGCAGATTGCTTTGGTCAGAGATGCCTTTAACAGTTACTGAAATATCGGCGATTTCACCGGCGCTTTCGCTTACTTTTTTCGCCTGAGAGGAAATGCCCGACATTTGAGTTGAAAACCCGTTAATTGATTCAGAAATGTCGGAAATAGCCGCGGCTGTTTGTTCAACGACAGCTGATAAGCTTTCCGCGACATCATGCAGCTTTGACGACTCCTCAAGGCTCGTTCCGAGGCCGACGCCTCCAATGACTCTTCCATTCTCGTCGTGCAGCGGGATGGCACGCGCGATCAATGGGAAGCCGAACAATTCTTTCGGAACCATGCTCGTCTTCTTCTGATTGCTTCGGATGGCATCTGTGATGATATCCCCTTCCTGCAGCGGATCGCCGGCTTTTACGTTCAGCGAAAAGGTTTTGGCCGGTATATTCACGAGCAGTTTTTCCGTATCATAAATGCCGATTGTAATATCATCCTGAACCAGGCTGTTTAAATAAGGGGCTACTTTGATAAATGCGTCCAGAATATCTGCGGTTTCTTTTTCCGTATTTATGGTCAATTCCATTCACTCCTTTTCATTAATAAGGGAAGCTGCGTTTTTCGTGCTGGACCGAGATCCATTTCAGCGTTGTAAATTCTTCGAGGCTCCACTCACCATTTAAACGGCCGAGGCCTGATTGCTTTTCACCGCCGAAGGCTACATTCGGTTCATCATTGATGGTCGTGTCATTGACGTGAATCATGCCTGTTTCAATGCGTTTCGCAAATGCCACGCCGCGCTCAAGATTTGACGTATGTACAGCACCGCTCAAGCCAAACGGGGTTTCGTTTGCGATATCCACCGCTTCGTCTTCTGAATCAAACTTCATAAAGGAGACGACTGGTCCGAACAGCTCTTCCTTGGCAATGCTCATGAACGGTTTGACGTCTTTTAAGATCGTCGGTTCCACGATCGTCCCGTTAAATCCGCCAAGCTTCACTGGTACAGCGCCTTCTTCAATTGCTTGCTCAACAGTCTTCATCAGCCCGTCCGTCTGTCTGCTGTTGATTAATGGCCCGATAATCGTATCAGGATCCATTGGGTCGCCGACTTTCAGCGATTCCACTTTTGCCTGGTACAGCTCAAGGAACTTGTCATAAATAGAAGAATGAACAAGCACGCGGTTGGCTGACATGCAAATCTGTCCTTGATGTGTAAATCGGCTGAACACCGCCGCATTGACCGCATATTCTATATCTGCATCCTCCAGTACGATGAAGGCGCTGTTTCCGCCAAGCTCAAGAAGCGGCTTTTTAAAATGCTTCATCGCAAGCTGTCCAATGTAGCTGCCGACTTTCGTAGAACCGGTAAATGAGATGATCCGCGGCACTGGATGCTCAACAAAGCTGTCGCCGATTTCTGCAATGTCTGTGACAACAACATTCAGCAGCCCCGCTGGAATTCCCGCGTTCTCAAAAATTTTCGCGATCAGCGTTCCGCCGCAAATCGGCGTTTCCTCATGCGGCTTTAGCACAACGCCATTGCCGGCTCCGAGTGCAGGCGCCACTGATTTCATAGATAAAAAGAATGGGAAGTTAAACGGACTGATGACACCGACAACGCCTGCTGGCACACGATATAATCTGTTTTCCTTGCCATCTATTGTGGACGGAAGAATTTTCCCCTCCATGCGGATTGGGAACGTTGCCGCTTCTTTCATGATGTTTTTGACAAGTCCGATTTCAAAAGCCGCTTTGAGCCTTGTACCGCCTAGCTCCTCCATAATTAAATAAATAATGGCTTCTTCATTTTCTTCAATATACGTGACGGCTTTTTCTAAAATTGTTCTTTTCTCAAACGGGTTGACCGCATCCCATTTTTTCTTTGCCAGCGCCGCTGCCCGATACGCTTCATCTACATCGTCAGCAGTCGCTTTACGGAATGTTGTGAATGTTTTTTGAGTATAAGGATTTTTGTTTTCCAATACATTTGGGCTGCTGCCCTCCTGCCATTTCCCGCCGATAAACTGTTTATTCAACTCTTCATATTGAAACATGGTCAGCATCTCCTTTATAACCGCAAATCAAAATATGGGCGAATCTATTTTTTCTATCGGTTCATCTTGCATAAAATTGAATATACGATTAGTAAAAATTACTATCCTATGATACGACAACGCTGTTTCGCTTCTATCATTTAAAGCAGAAAAATATTTTATTGACTGCGTCAAATTTCGACAATATAATACAACAAGAACTGTATATAATGATTAGAATATTTTGAATATTTACAGGAGGAACTTTTGATGAGTTCATTATTTAGAAAAAAACCGCTTGAAACATTGAGTGCGCAGAGCAAGTCAAAAAGCCTTGCCCGTACGTTAAGCGCATTTGATTTAACCTTGCTCGGTATCGGTTGTGTCATCGGTACAGGGATTTTTGTCATTACAGGAACAGTGGCAGCGACCGGTGCAGGTCCCGCCCTCATCATATCGTTTATTTTAGCGGGGCTCGCCTGTGCGCTGGCTGCTTTCTGTTATGCTGAGTTTTCGTCTTCCATTCCGATTTCGGGAAGCGTGTACTCCTACTCATACGTGACACTTGGAGAGCTGCTCGCCTTTTTGATCGGATGGGATCTCATGCTTGAATATGTCATTGCACTGTCGGCGGTTGCCACCGGCTGGTCTTCATACTTTCAATCACTGCTTGCCGGCTTCAATCTTCATATTCCGGCTGCACTGACAGGAGCGCCGGGAAGCACGGCGGGCGCCGTATTTAACCTTCCGGCTGCGGTGATCATTCTCCTCATCACTGCGATTGTCAGCAGAGGCGTCAAGGAAAGCACACGCTTTAACAACGTCATCGTACTGATGAAAATCGCGATCATATTATTGTTCATTATTGTCGGCATCGGCTATGTGAAACCGGATAACTGGTCTCCTTTTATGCCTTTCGGGATGAAAGGCGTCATACTTAGCGCCGCCACTGTATTCTTCGCGTACCTTGGGTTTGACGCGGTTTCTAACGCGTCAGAGGAAGTGAAAAATCCGCAAAAAAACATGCCCGTCGGCATTATTTCAGCTCTAGCCGTCTGCACGGTTCTGTACATCGCGGTATCGCTTGTGCTGACAGGCATGATGCCTTATGCCAAATTGAATGTCGGAGATCCTGTATCCTTTGCTCTGAAATTCGTCGGACAGGACGCTGTTGCCGGAATTATTTCTGTCGGTGCGATTATCGGGATTACGACGGTGATGCTCGCTTTGCTGTACGCTCAGGTTCGTTTGACATTTGCCATGAGCAGAGACGGCCTTCTGCCTGGATTGTTCGCAAAGGTTCATCCGTCATTTAAAACCCCGTTCCGCAACACATGGCTGACAGGGATCGTTGCAGCGGGAATCGCCGGCTTTATTAACCTCGGAACGCTGGCCCATCTGGTGAACATGGGAACACTTGCCGCGTTTACGGTCATATCTATTGCTGTCATTGTGCTAAGAAAGAAACATCCTGAAATCAAGGCGTCCTTCAGAGTGCCGTTCGTTCCGGTTGTGCCGATTATCAGCGCAGGCATCTGCCTTTGGTTCATGTACAGCCTTCCCGGCGTCACATGGCTTTCATTTGTCATCTGGATCGCTGTCGGAACGCTGGTTTACTTCCTATATTCGAGAAAACACAGCTTATTAAACAAATAATCTCTTTTCAGCCGGCGGTGCCTCACCCGCCGGCTTTTTCCTTTTTTTATGTGCTATACTTTGAATACATATGAGAAAGGGAGACACACAGATGAAACGATACCGCACTTTATTATTTGATGTAGATGATACCATCCTTGATTTTCAAGCGGCAGAAGCTTTAGCCCTGCGTTTGCTGTTTGAAGATCAGAACATTCCTTTAACAAATGACATGAAGGCGCAGTATAAAACCAGCAATCAAGGTCTCTGGAGAGCCTTTGAAGAAGGTAAGATGACACGGGATGAAGTCGTAAACACACGTTTCTCCGCTTTGCTCAAGGAGTACGTTTACGAAGCGGACGGCGCTTTGCTTGAGCAAAAATACCGCCGCTTTCTTGAAGAAGGACATCAGCTTATTGACGGTGCATTTGATCTCATCTCAAATCTGCAGCAACAGTTTGATTTGTACATCGTGACAAACGGCGTGTCTAACACACAATATAAGCGTCTCCGTGATTCAGGATTATTTCCATTCTTCAAGGACATTTTCGTTTCTGAAGACACAGGCTTCCAAAAGCCGATGAAGGAATATTTCGATTACGTATTTGAACGGATTCCTCAATTTTCAGCAGAGCACACATTAATCATTGGGGATTCACTGACTGCTGATATCAAAGGCGGACAGCTCGCCGGACTTGACACTTGTTGGATGAACCCTGACATGAAGCCGAATGTGCCAGAGATCATACCAACCTATGAGATTCGTAAGCTTGAAGAGCTATATCACATTTTGAATATCGAAAATACCGTCAGCTCCTAATCAGGCTGACGGTATTTCTTTCATAAGAATCTTTTTTCCTCTTGATAAATTCTTCACCTTATGAATAATATGGTGGTATGCTTTGGTTATATATGTAAGGAGGAGACTCAATTGGCTATCGCCGCCCCGTTAAAAGAAAAAACAGTTCAAAAACCAGGCACCACGGTGTATCCGATTTTGATTATTATCGGAATTTGCCATATGCTCAACGATTCGCTTCAGGCTGTGATTCCGGCCATGTTCCCTATTTTGGAACGCTCCATGAGCCTGACGTTTACACAGCTCGGCATCATCGCTTTCACATTAAACATGGTGTCATCCGTCATGCAGCCTGTTGTCGGCTGGTATACCGATAAACGGCCGCGGCCGTATGCGCTGCCAGTCGGTTTGACCGCCAGCATGCTTGGCATTTTAGGCCTTGCATTTGCCCCGTCATTCATAACGATCCTATGCTGTGTGTTTTTCATTGGATTAGGCTCGGCCATTTTCCACCCGGAGGGCTCCCGTGTGGCGTATATGGCCGCCGGCACAAAACGCGGGCTCGCCCAGTCGATTTATCAGGTGGGCGGAAACTCAGGCCAGGCGATGGCGCCGCTGATCACCGCGCTGATCCTTGTACCGCTCGGGCAATTCGGCGCTGTTTGGTTCACGCTTGTCGCCGCGCTTGCTGTTTTGTTTCTCATGTATATTGCGAAATGGTACGCCTCACGTCTCGGCAGCCTTGCCCAGAAATCAGGCAAACAAAAGAAAACGGCTGAAAACACGGCCATCACCAAATCTGTTGTATCTGCTCTTATTATTATTATATTTCTCATTTTTGCTCGTTCTTGGTATACGAGTGCGATCGGTAACTTTTACACGTTTTACGCGATGGATACCTATCACGTAAGCATTCAGCAGGCACAAAGCTATATTTTTGTCTTCTTGCTGTTCGGTGCAATCGGCACGTTTCTCGGCGGCCCGCTTGCAGACCGTTTTGGAAAACGCTTCGTTATCCTCGGTTCGCTGTTATGCTCGGCGCCGCTGGCGATTGTGCTGCCATTTGCCGGCCCGGTTCTCGCCTATGGCGTGCTCGCATTGATTGGCTTGGTTCTGATGTCGAGCTTTTCTGTAACGGTCGTCTACGCACAGGAGCTAGTTCCTGGAAAAATCGGCACAATGTCCGGTTTAACCGTCGGGCTTGCCTTCGGGATGGGCGCGATCGGCGCTGTGGCGCTGGGCGCTCTGATTGACGCAGCGGGACTGACCCCGACGATGATCGCCATTGCCTTTCTCCCTGTTCTCGGCATCCTTGCCTTCCTATTGCCAAGTGACCAGAAGCTGAGAGAATGGCATAGCTGAAAAAACCCCTGCCAGGCGGCAGGGGTTTTTTAATCCAGCTGGATAAAATGAGTGTCAGGCACTGCGTGCTTCGGGATAAAGCCATCCGCAAAGTCCGGAAACGCCGACTGTATTTCATCAATCCATCTTTTCAGATTTAATATATACGGCATATAAATCATCTCAATTGTCGCTTCGTCTTCAATCCGATAGTACCAGCAAAGATTAAACTCTTTTTCTGTCACCAGTGTAAACCCAGAGAAATGATAGAAAATCAGCGGCGTTTCATCTATATACACGCGGCCGTCCTTTTGCCCGACCTTATAGTTTTCGATATTCCAAAGCGCTGTATTGGCTCCTATGGATTTGACAACATGAACACCTTTAAACTGCTCCGGCCATTTCTCCACATATCTTTGATCACCATATGTCTTTCGTTCCGTATCCATTTCGACCGTGCAAAATTCAATACAGTCCTGTCTCCACTGCCACACCGCTTCATATGCTTCCTTTGTATTACCGGCACCGACAAAGCCTGTATTAAAGCGTCCGGTTCGGTCGTAGTAGGACATGAAGCGCGGCGAATTACGATGATCAGTCAAATACAGAGACGCCGTTGGGTTTTCTGCAAAAATACGTGCCGGATCAGAAAAGAAAAATAGATCCGTATCCATATGGGCAAAGTATTCAGCGTCATCCCACTTGCTCATCACATGAAACAAAAAGGCGGGCTTTAACGTCCAGCAATATTCATGAAACGTTCTGTTGCTTTTCGCTTTCAACAGCTCCGGGTCTTCCATTTCATGCAGCTGCACAAAGGTTACATGCTCCCATGGAACGTGCTGAAGCAATTCATACGCTTTCTGGTCGACACACAGCACATATAAATGAAAATCATCGCAATGCTCATGGAGAGAATGAATCATAGGCATGAGCTTAAAGATATGTGTCCTTGACACTATCGTTGAAAAATGAAATGTACTCACTTATACCACATCCAATGATCTAAGATCCACGTGCAGCAAATCGTTGACAAGCGCATACAGTGCGTTGGCAAAATCGTTCACGCCTAGCTTTTTCTTCGCCTTAGGCAGAAGCTTGCGGACAGTTTGCAAATCAAAGCTTTTCGCCGTCACCCTTGGGGATTTCTTTCGCCAATCCGGATCAATGTTGCGCTCTTTAACAACATGCAGAAGCTCAAGAAACAGATTCAGCAGCATATCATATTTCTGTGATTCCAGCAGCTTTTGAATATCAGCCATGATTCTGTTCGTCATGTCAGGCGGGAACGGCCCATTAAAAGCGAGATGAACGTCTAAGGAGCGGATGTTATTGTATTTATCGCACATATAGGCAATGTTTGCCCGAATATCGTCTACAGACTTACAATTGCTTGGATGTTCCTGATGAACACTGACAATATCACGGCGAAGCCTGAAGGTCAATCCGGCCTGATGAAGCCTGATCCCGAGGTCATAATCCTCAAACCCGTACCGCACAATGCCTTCGTCAAATAAACCGAGGTCAACCACATGCTTGCGTTTCACAGAGGAATTATTCGTGATAAAAAAGCGCCATGGCATATGATAGCCTTTCAAGTCATCGCCGTACTCATCTAAAATCTTCTTGAGCACGTCTATAAAGTCGGTATCGAGGTCAAAGCTTTTATCAAGAAAGCTTCCGTTTTTGATGTCCGCTTCCTCCAGCAGCTTTTGTTTGTCTTTCTTCGGCATTTCACCTGTGAGCTTTGCGAGCTGTTCCTTATGTTCTTCTTCAAATCGTTCATAGTAAAAACTGTAGATCCGTTTCCAAAACAACCCGCACACGACGAGATTCTCTTCGTTCTCATGGGCTTTAATATGTTTTGCCACAAGGTCCTTTGCCGCAAGCATATCGCTGTCATGGAAAATCAGGATGTCTCCTCTGGCATTGCGAAGCGCCTGATTTCGTCCGTACGCAATGCCCCTGTTTTCTTTAATCCGTGTAAAGATCAGCGGAAAATCAGCTTGAAATGACTCAAGCATCGAGAGCGTCCCGTCCTCAGAGCCATTGTCCGCTACAATGACTTCAAATTCTTCATCGCACTCCTGCTGGTTTAATGACAGAAGGCTGTTGTAAAGACGCTCCTTCGAATTATATGCAGGAATAATAACGCTTGCTTTCACTTCATTTTCACTTCCTGTATTTACTCATTTATTTGTTGTCATCTTTTGAAGCAAAACCGTTAAATTCAGGGTCTAACGTTTGCATGTGCTGAATGATATGCGGCAGTGTCTCTTGATACAGTTCATGCACAAACGGCAGATCTGTGCGGGTTGTTTCATGAATCTGTTTGATTTCATTGATGCTGACGATTCGGTATCCGCTGAAATGATAAAAGATCAGCGGACTGCCATCCTCCAGCACGATCCGGCCATCTTTCCAGGAAAACGTATGCTGTCCATAATTCCAATGGCCGATGTTCACGCCGGGTGTTGTAATGTCACACACATTCGGAAACAGCTCAGACATATAATCCAAATAGCCCTGATCACCGAATTTCCCTTCACCCGGTGCATTTTTGCATTCCTCAAGACAGCGTTCCTTCCACCACTCCAAGCAATCCGTGCCTGCATCATCATGCTTGAAGCTGATAAACCCGGAATTATATCTGCCTAAAAGACGCTGCAGCATGTCAATCTGCTCTTTCTCAAAAGAAGGGATTACAATATCCCCTCGTGAAAGCAACACCGAGCAGTCCGGCTGGTTTTCAAAAATCGGCGATGGATCTGCATAGAAAAAGAGATCCCCGTCAATATACGTCACACGCTCCAGCCCGGGATTGCTATTCAGCACAGCTTGCAGAAAGATCGGCTTCATCGTCCAGCAATACTCACTTTGATCTCTAGTTTCCTTCAGCTTCAGAAGCAATTCATTTTCAAGAGCGGCCACCGGCACAAGGTTCAGCTGCTTCATCTTCAGCTTCTGTAACACGCGGTGCGTATCTTCATCCATGCAAAGTATAAAAATGGGACTGTCTTGATCAACTAGCTCTAACGACTTAAACAAAGCGACTGCCTGATATAATCTTCCTTTTGATAAAACGGTGCAATACGCGCTGGTCACAGTCTTGTTCACCTCGTTTCACATTACTTTTTGAAGAATTCCGTATACCACTCAATCGTTTTTTCAAGTCCCTCATCAATGGTGTAGGCCGGTGTCCAATTCAGCAGCTTTCTTGCTTTTTCCGCGGATAAATATTGATGTTTGATTTCATTGCTTCCCTGATTCAGCACCTTAGGTTTCAGATTACTGTTCATTTTCTTTAATATTTTCTCTACCAGTTCAAGTACGGTCAGCTGGATCTCATTGCTGAAGTTAAAGGCCTCTCCGGCAAGATTGTTTTCTTCCATTTTTTCTGCAAGAAGCAGATAAGCCTGAACGGCGTCTTCAATATAGAAGTAGTCCCGTACAAAGGTACCGTCGCTTCGGATTTCCGGCGCTTCCCCGTTCAGCACAAGCTGAATCGTCTGAGGAATGATGCGGTTGAAGTTCAAATCTCCGCCGCCGTATAAGTTTCCGCAGCGCGTAATGCAGACCGGAAGCCCGTACGTGTGAAAATAGGTGTGGCTGATCAGATCTGCGCAGCTTTTTGAGACGTCGTACGGGTGCTTGCCTTGCAGCGGCATGTTTTCATCGTATGGAAGGTTTTCTTGATCGCCGTAAGCTTTATCACTTGAAGCGACAATGACCCGCTTAATTAACGGATGCTTGCGGCAGGCTTCGAGAATATTCCATGTACCGAGGATATTCGCTTCAAAGGTAGAAATCGGGTTGCGGTTTGCCACGCCGACAATCGCTTGTGCAGCAAGATGAAAGACAGTGTCGATCTCATACTCGCCAAGCGCGCGTTCAATCACAGCCAAGTCCTCAAGAGAGCCCCGCACGATGTTCATTTTCTTGATATGTTCTCCCTGATAAAGATTGGATTGAGGCACATGATCCCTGACAAGCCCCGTAACGTTTGCGCCCTGTTCAATCAGCTCTTTCACCAAATAGCTTCCTAAAAGACCTGTGCATCCCGTGACAAATACGTTTTTATTTTTCCAGAAACTCAAATCGATTCACCATACCTTCCATACTTGTTGTCCTTGATTCCACATTTTGTTGACTTCTAAGAGATTTTTATACGTATCAATGGCCGTCCAAAATCCGTAATGGCGGTACACAGCAAGCTCCCCGTCTTTGGCAAGGTTCTTCAGCGGTTCATCTTCGAACATCGTGTTTCCGTCCTTCGGCAAATAATCGAAAACCTTTGGACTGAGAACGAAGAATCCGCCGTTGATGATTCCGTCACTTGATGTCTTCTCAGAAAATGTTTTCGCCATGCCGTCCTCAACCGTCAAGGTGCCAAACTGCGAGACTTTGTCAATGCCGGTGACAGTCGCGGCAGCACCTTTTGTCTGATGATAGCTGATGAGATGGAAAAGATTGATATTGGCCAGCCCGTCCCCATAGGTAAGCAGAAATGTTTCATCACCGATATAGTCTTTCGCCTGCAAGATTCTTCCGGCTGTCAGCGTATCTTCCCCAGTCTCCAAAAACGTAATTTTCCACGTTTCAGGCTGCCCCAGCATCTGTACCTCTCCCGTAGAGCTGTCGAGTGTCAGGCTGTTGTGCTTCCATTCATAGTCGAGAAAGTATTCCTTGATTTTTTCTCCTTTATAGCCCAAAAGCAGAATAAACTCGTTTACTCCGTAGTACTGATAAATTTTCATAATATGCCATAGAATCGGTTTGCCGCCTATCATGGCGAGCGGTTTAGGAATGTCATTCGTGACTTCACTCATTCTCGTTCCTTTTCCGCCGCAGAGAATGACCGCTTTCATCTCTACCCCTCATCTCTATGAATATTGAGTTCGAAACCTGGTACATCTTCACAATCTATCAAGGCATTTCCCCGATAATTTGTCCGATTTCAATCCGGTTTCAAAATCTACTGTAATGATATGAGAGAAAGCCAGCCTTGGTGACCAAATGGAATCTATTTTTTCAAGTTGGTTGTATAACCAAAAAAAGAGCCTTGAGCGAAGGCAATGCGCCCGCTCAAGGCTCTTTTTTTATCTTATTTGATTTCTTTTTCCTTGCCGTAATGATAGTCTGACGGATCAACGGCTTTGAAATCATTTAGTTTATGGAACCTCAGCAAGTCTTTGTACAGGACACTGTCTGAAAGGCTCAGCTGCTGGTTCACTCTTGTTTTCAGATTCTTCGTTTCTTCATTCGCTTTCAGTTTTTCACCTGTCTTCGTATCGTAAATGATATTGTCGACTGATGTGTACTTCGGCGTTACGAAGTCTCCGTTTCTGAATGCCACTGTATCGTCGTGGTCTTTAGAGAATAAATCAGTACCAAAGTTGATGTATTTCTGAGAATCAATTCCTTCTAAGTGCAGAAGTGTCGGCATAACGTCAATTTCGCCGCCATACGTATGGTTCACTCCGCCTTTTTTGCCAGGAACGCGGATCATCAGCGGCACACGCTGGTTCTGTGCGTTTTGATAATCTGTGATCTCTTTTCCAAGAATCTCTTTCATCGCTCGGTTATGGTTTTCAGAAATACCGTTATGGTCACCGTAAATCATGATGACTGAGTTGTCATACAGGCCGGCTTCCTTCAGCTCCTTGAAGAATTGCTCAAGCGCTTCGTCAAGGTAACGCGCTGTCTGGAAGTAGCTGTCAACTGTGTTATCGCCTGTTGTCGCTTTTTTAAGAGACGCGTCTTTTTCATCAAGGTTAAACGGATAATGGTTTGTCAATGTAATCAAATGCGCATAAAACGGCTGTTTAAGAGATTCAAGCTTTGAAATCGATTCTGTAAAGAACGGCTTATCCTTAAGCCCCATGTTAATCACATTTTCATCCGACATATCGTACGTACTTGCGTCAAAGAACTTGTCGTATCCGATATGTTTGTAAATCTGGTCACGGTTCCAGAACGATTTGTAATCACCATGCAGGACGGCGCTTGTATAGCCTTCCTTCTGGTCTAAAATCGCAGGAAGCGATTGGTAAGTGTTTTCGCCTTTCGTCACAAACGCGGAGCCTTCAGGAAGACCGAAGATCGAGTTATCCATTGTCAGCTCGGCATCAGATGTTTTTCCCTGGCCTGTCTGATGGAAGAAGTTATCAAAATACGTCACATCTTCCCCGCCGTGCGCAAGTTTATTTAAGAAAGGCGTCACCTCTTCACCGTTTAGCTTGTAGTCAATCAGGAATGACTGGAAGCTTTCGAGGTGAATTTTAATGATATTTTTGCCTTTGGCAGAGCCGAAGTACTCGGCGTTTGGTTTCGCATAATGAGACGTCGTGTAATTCTCGACGCTTGTTAAATCATCGCTGCTTGCATAGGCCCGTTGCGTTTCTGTTTGAGCCGTCTGCACACCGTCATAAATGGTGTAGTTGTACAGACCTAAATACTTCACGATATAATTGCGGTCAAACGTTCTTGTCAGCAGCTGCGGACGGTCTTTTTCCGCATAGTGCAGGTTGATGAAAAACAGTGCGATCCCAGAAAGGATCACTAAAGACGCAAAGCGTTTTTTCATTTTGTATTCTTTTAATTCAGGTCTCCAGATCAATACCGCAATCAAAATGATAATATCTAAGAAATAGAAAATATCATGACCGGCCATGATACTGAAAATCCCGTCTCCCATGTTTCCAACGTTTCCGGACTGTTTAATGTTCGGGAACGTCAAGAAATCGTCAAAGAAACGATAGAATAAAATATTTGCATATAACACAAATGTCATCAAGAAATCGATAATCAGCATAATAATGGCTGATTTACGCCCTTTCGCCAGCAAAGCCAGTCCTAAAAAGAAGACGGCGCTTGAGAATGGGTTAAATATCAGGAGGATCTCCTGAGTTGTGCCTTTTACCCCAAGATTAAACTCAGTCTTGTAGGATAAATACGTTTTTGCCCAAAACAGTATAACAGCCAGCACAAAAAAGCTAAGTTTGTAAGAAAAAAGTTTCTTCATGGCAACCTCTACTTTCTTAAACACTTTAAGTTCTTCATTCATATTTACCTGCTCTTTATATCCTGCCTTCCAATTCCTTCTTTCCAAACAAAATCAAGGCATCACACAACAAGAAATACACCGCGGCAAGCCGGAATATTTATGTTTCGCACCATATCATTTTTATTACAACCATTTGGAAACCAATCACTGGACGAAAGAAACCTTCATTTCGTTTCACATTTTTTTCTCGGAAATAAAAAAAGGATTTCTTTTGTCATGTGTGCCTTTGAAAAAAGAAATAGATACCGAGTATAAGAATAACATAAACTAGCAAAAACGAAAAATAGGTTTTGCAGACAGCCCGCCCTTCCGGCGGACTGAAGTTATTGTATGCATCAATGTTTAGCGCGATCACCATTTTTTCTAAAGGACAAAAAAGACTGGATGTCTCCAGTCTTCTTTATCTATATCCCTGCCCAGACATCCTTAGCGTACATACCGGTATCCTGCAGATGTCTCAGCCAGTTTTGCGCTTCTTGCTCCCCGGTGCCATGAACAGACTGATACGCCTTTTGCAGTGCCGCCTCCACATCCGGGGCCATTTTGCTGCCGTCACCGCATACATAAAGCCTGCCTCCGCGGTCAAGGATCGATATTAACGTTTCTGCATGGTCAGCCATGACATGCTGGACATACGTTTTCGGCATGCCTTCTTTGCGGGAAAAGGCTGTGTGGACAGTGACAATTCCGTCTTTTTCAAACTGCTCAAGTTCATCGCGGTATATAAAATCACGATCGTTCCTGCATCCAAAATAGAGATGAGCTTCACCGAGCGTTTTCCCCTCCCGCTTTAAAACTTCGCGGGCTTGAAGGAAACCGCGGAATGGCGCGACTCCCGTGCCAGGTCCGACCATAATGATTGGCGTTTCAGGGTCTTCCGGAAGCTGAAACCGGGATTCCGGTGTGCGGATAAACATCACGACATCATCACCCGCTTGACGCTCAGCTAAATCATTTGATGCCACGCCCCTGTATTCGCCACGGCCGCTCCACGCAGGGCCGCGCACGACGCCGACTGTGATCGATGCTAGCCGCGGATTCACTCTTGGAGAGCTTGAAATTGAATAATATCTCGGTTTTAACGGACGTAAAAGCTCTAAAAATCGTTCAAACGGCATGTCGCACGCTTCGTACTTTTCAAGCAGATCCAGCATGGAAATTCTTTTTTTCAATATTTGCTCCTGATAAACACCCTCTGCTGACAGTTCTTCTAATTCACGCCTATGCGGCGGACACACTGTAAATGCCGCCAGTTCACGTATTTGCGCTCTTGTGGCTGCTTCCTGCACCTCGACGCTGTAGCTGAGAAGATCATACAGGCTGACAGGACGGCCCAATGGCAGATGCCCCGCACTGCGGCCGCTTGCCGACAATGTCACTTGGTCGGTGCCCTTCAGGCCGAATCTGTGGAGAATCCGGCTGACATTGGTTTGGCTGTTTTTTGGCAATACGCCAAGATGGTCGCCCTCTTGATATTCAACATCCGGCGGCAATGCAATTTCGATATGGCGAGTGCTTCGATCGCTGTCTGCGGACTGGAGTTCACGATTTTCGGCAATGGATGCGTGAGAGGCTTCGTACGATCTAGCGAGCGGAGACTCGCCCAGCCCTCTGACAAACTGAAGGCTCAGCGTGCTTCGTTCCTTATCTGCGTTTTCATTAAGCTCAAGTCCGAATGCTTTGATGGCATCCGCCCACATGCTTTTTTTCCACTCGTCAAGCTGCCCTTCAAAATCACCGCTGACATCCCCTTCCCCGCGCCCAGAAAACCGAGTCGCGCCTTTTTCTGCAAGCTGCTCATCAATGAATCTCGGCACGTATTGATACGTGCTCGCCCAGTTGTGGTCGCCGCAGCCAAATACCGCGTAATGGACGCCCTCAAGCTCACCCGGTTTGATTTCTTGAAGCCACTGCACGAATTGTCCGGCATTGCTTGGCGGCTTTCCATTATAAGACGAGGTCACAATGACAACCGCTCCCTCTTTCGGCAGCTTTCCAATCCGGTCGTTCAGAGGTGCTGTCTCTGTCCTTACGTCGTGAAGACTGGCAGTATCAGCAAGCTCCCGGGCGACGCCTTCTGCGGTGCCGGTATCTGAGCCGTACAGCACGAGAAGCGGGCGGTTGTTAAGACCGATGACCGATGCGCCCTTTGCTTCCGTTTTCTCCTTTTGCTCATCAGGCGCGGCTTTTTCAGCTGTCTGGACGTCCGCATGAATGGCTTCCTGATGACGGCTTTGAACCCTGATGTGAAAATCGCCCGGCTTAAGTGTTAAGGTTTGTTTGATATCAAGCTCATAATTCTCATGATCAATCAATGTGAAATATTTTAGAATCATGCCTAACACAAGTGTGGCTTCATGAAGGGCAAACTGCATGCCGATACAGGCCCGTTGTCCATTTCCGAATGGTTTGTACGCATGATGAGGCACTTGGTCCTGATGCTCGAACCGTTCCGGCCGGAATTCCTCGGCGTCCTTTCCCCAAGCGTCTCGATCACGATGAAGCTGCGGAATCAGCACAGAAATTCTGTCTTTCGTCGTGATCGGGAATTTCCCGCCAATGACTGTATCTTCTTTTGGATAAAGGCTGAAAGCCGGAGCTGTCGGCCATAAGCGCAGTGATTCATTTAAAATCATCCGTATGTATGTAAGCTCCAGCACTTGTTTATAGGTCGGCGCTGCATCCGTCAGCACCCGATCGACCTCTTCATACGCCTTTTTCAGTTTGTCAGGATGCTTCAATAAAAAGTAAGTCGCAAAGGAAAGCAGGCCGCTCGTTGTTTCATGGCCGGCAATCAAAAACGTAATGATTTGAAAGCGGATATTTTCGTCGTCGAGCTTTTCACCCGTTTCCGGATCTTCCACATTCAGCATGCGGGCGAGCAAATCTTTTTCATCCTGGTCTCCATTCGCCCTGCGCTCTGCAATAATGCTGTCGACTAACGAAAACATCGTTTGAATATCATGGCGGAATTGCCGTTTTGTTCTGACCATAAGCTTATCTTGAACATCAAGCCGCTGCATTTGATGCATCGCTTCATCAAGCGCCCGCACCATGCTGTTGATAAACGGGTGGGGCGTTTCTCTGTAGTAACTGTTAAAGCGGTAGTTAAACCCGCATAGCCCAATGGTGTCGAGCGTCAGCCGGGTCATATCTCCCGGGACATCGACTACTTCATTCGGGTTGAGCCTTGCCCATTTTTGAATGAGCTGAACAGCGATATCGACCATTTTCTCATGATAGTCCTTCATGGCCTGCTGGCTGAAAGTCGGCATCAGAATGTTGTGCGCTTTTCTCCAGTTAGGCTCATGCGTCCAGCTCGTAAACAATCCGTCACCGGAAAATGCGCGAACCTTTTCCAAGGCGCCTTCAATGCTTTTATCAAACCGTTCTTCATCACAAACCTCTTTCACCAATTCGTGGCCGGACACTACAATGGTCGTGCCCGCGGGTGTATGGATTTGAAAAATTGGGCCCTGTTCTTCCGCCAGTTTGATCAGCGAAAGCGTCGGCTTGTCTTTATCGATTAAAGGCAAATTGCCGAGCGGCCCAAACGTCTTCGGCTGAGGAATCGGGCTTGTTTCCTTCATCGAACCATTCCTTTCCGTATGAGATGCCTTCTATTTGATTACATTTCCCTTTCATGGTCATGATTATTCTCCCAATTGACGCATGATCGCTGTTTTTTCTATACTTGAGAAGCTGTACAATACGCGAATAAGGTGAGTTTATATATGGATTTTGAAATTCGGTTTTTATCCTTTTATGTCATACAGGTGGAAGGCAAAGATGAGCAGGCGAACAAGCAGTTCAAGCACTTCCAGACCCTTGATACGGGCGAATTTGAAGAAAGCGAGCTGAAGGACTTTCTCGACGGGGAACTGAAAAAAATCGTCAAACGGAAAGCCGACCGCCATCCGCAGTCCGAGCAGGTCCCGACGAAAATCGGCCATTTTATCGTCGAGCCCGGCCACGAGCTCGATTCCAACCCAAACTACAACATGTTCAACCGCGCGCGTCTGGCGGAAACAAAAGAAGACTTCAATGAGCTGAGTGAGCAGTTCGTCCGCACGTACCTCGACACAAGCGCGGTTCGCGGCGGCGTGTTTCTCGTCGCTTCGGCCGTGCCGAGAAAATACTTTGACGAGTCATTTGTCTTCATTATGAAATGTGATTTTGAGCCGAAGGTCGCCCGCATCTCTGACGCGTCTTCTCTCATTAAAAAAGTCGAAATGGCGATCACGACAAAAAACATGAAAAGCATCCAATACCCGTACATGCCAGAGGAAGGAATGGTCGAGGAAGGTGAGCTGAAAATCCACCAGGCTTCGCACGCCCGCTATTTTGAGGACTTTCTGAAATTCGTCGAGTACGGAGAATCGATGCCGGAAATCATGAAAAATCAGGTCATGAACATGGTACAGGAGCACGTCTACGAGACATTTGAAGACAACAGCGAAGAGCTCAAGCAGTTCGAGCACGACATTGAGATTTGGGAAGCAAGCGAAAAACGGGAAATCCAAGAGCGCCTCGACACCCATCAAGTCATCGAAGCCTCCGCCCAAATCATCGAGCACACGCCAGAGGCCCAGCTGAAAATGAAAGTCGGAGAAACAGAGATTAAGGGATTGCTAGCGGATTTTGGCGATTCTATTCATCTCGCAAAAGTAAACGGGCGCTATGTCGCGCTGATTGAAGCCGAGACGATTTCGTTTGAGAAAGGCAGTTCGCCGGTGGAGTTTTATAAGCCTGAGGGGCTGCATGAGGTGATTGAGCGGATAAAAGGGAAAAATATAAATGACGATTAACGTTTGTTGAAAATAATAAAAGAGAGAATATTTCAGTATTCTCTCTTTCTTTAGATAACCATATATGAATTAGCGATCACAAGCGGGCTTGTCAAGAAAAGTGTGTAAGTTATTCTAGATATTTCTTCACACGTTCCTTTAGGTGGTCATGAACTAATAGTTGATTCATGACCATAGCCCATTGCTGGATGCGTCCACCATCCCATTTCTTTTCTAATTCTTTTGTTCGTAAAAACAATATTTTTAATAGGGCATTCTCATGGGGGAATGCTCCTTTTTTCGTGACTTTTCGAAAGCTAGAGTGGATACTTTCAACGGCATTTGTAGTGTACATGATTTTACGAATATTACCACCATAATCGAAAAGTTGTTCCACATGAGAAAAGTTTCGTTTCCATACGTCTACAGCTCCAGGGTACGTAGACCACTGCTTTTCAAAAGATTCAAATGCACTGTGACAAGCCTTAAGGCTTGGAGCTCCATACACTTTCTTTAAGGCAGCAGTAAAAGGCTTGTAGTCTTTACTTGGTATATACTTAATCGAATTTCGAATTAAATGAACAATACATCTCTGTACGGTCACATCAGGAAAAATCGCACGTGCTCCTTCTTCCAGACCACTAACGCCATCCATTGAGAGAAAGAAGATATCTTCTACACCACGAGATTTGATTTCATCAAAAATTTGCATCCATTTATGTTTACTTTCCGTTTCATTCAACCACAAACCTAGAATGTCCTTTTTACCTTCTATGGTATATCCTAGTATTGTGTAAACGGCATACTTCTTCGTTTCATAGTCATTACGAATGGTTGTGTAAAGACAATCGACAAACACAAAAGGGTAACAGTTACTTAAGGGACGATTTTGCCACTCTTCTAAATTAGGAAGTACAGTATCCGTAATGTCGGATACCATTTCATGAGATACAGAAAAGCCATAGATGTCTTCTATCGTGGAAGAAATGTCTCGTTGTGACATTCCTCTGGCATACATCGAAATGACCTTATCCTCTATAGAGGATACATCTCTTTTACGCTTTGGAATCAACTGCGGTTCAAATGAACCATCACGATCACGGGGGACTGCAATTTCAACTTCTCCTGCCGTTGTTTTCACGATCTTTTTGCCATATCCATTTCTTCTATTTCTTGTTTCTTTTTCTCCCTTGTCATTGGATTCATAGCCCAAATGGTGATTCATTTCACCTTTTAGCATTGACTCAAACATGGGACCAAATATGTCTTTTAATGCTTCTTGCATATCTTCTACTGATTTAGGCTGATACTGTTCGATAATCTTGTTAGCTAATTCTACGGAGTTCGGATCTCTTTTCAATTTCCCCACTGAAACCACTCCTTTAGCTTTATACTTATTATTCTATCAAATAAAAAACTGTGTGAGTAAGGAACCGTACGCATTCCTTACTTACACAGTTAATATTACACTCCCTCACAAGCAATTCCATCACCATCACGGTCAAGATGTTTAGCATATCCCGGTTCACCAGAATGGATAGGTGCAACACCAGCTTGCCGTGCTACGGTACAATTTTTGTAATAGACATTCGTCTGTTGTTCTTGTGCCTCTGCTTGTTGTATCTCTTTCTCTTGCTTACGCTTTTCTTGTGCTAGTCGCGCTTCTTCCTCTTGCTTGCGCTTTTCTTGTGCTAGTCGTGCTTCTTCCTCTTGCTTGCGTTTTTCTTCTGCTAATCGCGCTTCTTCCTCTTGCTTGCGTTTTTCTTCTGCTAATCGCGCTTCTTCCTCTTGCTTACGTTTCTCTTCTGCTTGCTTTTTTGCTTTTTCTTCTTTCTTACTCTTATTATCTTGTTGTTCATTACCTTCCTGTTTGCTTTGATTTTCTGTCTGTTCTTCCTTTTGTTCGGTCTTTGAAACAGCTGTTTTATCACTTGATTTTACAGAGCTAGCTTCTTTATTGTTTTCACCAAAAAATGCGTTAAAGGTTAACAGTAATATCAGCAGGTAAACCAATGAAGCAATAGCTCTCTTCCACCACTTACCACTTCGGAACCCTAGGATTTTTTGGTACCATTTCCTCTTCTTCTGATGTAGGGGAATATTTGCATCATTTAAAATAGAAACAAATTCCTTGCCAGATAGATTTATAATTAAACTTTTTCCTGTCTCCGTAACATTGATAACTGTTTTTATTGCAAATCGATCAATAACCGCATGAGAAAAATATTTAAAATCCCACTTATTTAATAGTTTGGCTTTTCTTTCTTTATTATTAAATTCATATAAGTACACCACTTGATTGTCGAGTACAATAAAATTACCCTTACTTTGTCTATCCTCTTGAAAAAAGCCTTCCGCTATCAAGGAAGCACCTTTATGCTTTTCACGCAATAATCGTTCACCATTTTTCGACAGATTTAGATTGTCCCTCTTCATTAGAAATGAAGTAATTTTAACATTTCGATTTTGTAAATCATTTAATTTTTCAGCATGTAAAAAATAATCAAAATCATGTGTAACTGTCGTTAGAATTTCTTTTGATTGATTAGTTATTATGTATTCTAAAATCTCTATAAATTCTTGGCTATCATCGTTTTTCTTAATATCATCGAATGTACGTTTTTTACGGCCTATTTTAAGGCTTAAACTCCAACTATTTTTATCTTTTCCATTAGTCCTTACTTCAATATCATTAATTTGTGAATATTCATAAGTCATCTGTTCGTGCTTAGAAACAAAGAAAATGGATTGTGTAGTAAGTGCTAATATCCCTTTTAATTCTCTACCACTTTTTTTATCACATTCAGCTTCGATAATCTTTAGAACGCTTTCCTGCGACGATAAGGTTGCGATTTCTGCTTCTTGTAATAATCTTCCATACTTTGTTACTAAGGTTTTTTGACCTATTGTAGGGCGTTTACCTATCCACTTTTCCATAATGTCCCCCTATTTTACATAATGATATTCTAACAGAAACTTATATTTTTTGACTTAATTTTACCAAATACCGGATGATTTTACATCATTTATTGTTATCAATTTCTAGATAATTTAGTTAAACACTTGTGTCTTTCTAAACAAAAAAGTCCAGAAATCACTTTCTGGACTTTTCCTATTTAATACCCTTCCCTCAACACCGCATAGCACTCCCCAATCAGTTCTTCCGCTCCCGGCTCTCCTTTCAGCCTGCGGCGGACGATTTCCGATGATAGGTTCTGGACTTTGAGCGCTCGTGGGGCTCTTCTTTTATAGTACGCCTGTAATGCTGTTTCGTGGTCGGCGTGGTTTTGGAGTTCTTCGGCGAGGACGATGGCATCCTCGATCGCCATTGCCACTCCTTGTGCCAGGGTTGGCGCACCGGCGTGGGCGGCGTCTCCTCCGATGATGACGGGTCTTCGTACCATGGCTCCAGCACTGTGACCTGCTCCAGCGTATTTAAAATGATAGGATACTCATAAACACTCCATCTGCCCTTTTTATGTATGGAAAAAAAGCGCCTATCTCATGACAGGCGCTTTTTCATTAATCATCACTGCTCAAAATGCCGAAGAAGCGGAGCAGGTTGATGAACAAGTTGATAAAGTCTAGGTACAGCGATAACGCCATAACCGGAATCAAGTCTTCCGTAATGTGGCGGTGCTTGATTTGGTTCAAATCATACAAAATGTAAAGGGAAAAGACGATGGTTCCGATCACGGAATACGCCATCATCGCCGCTGAGTTTAACGGGCTGAAAATGTTGAAAATCCCTACCACTGCGAGGGCGAGCACCGCAACCAGCAGAAATGACCACAGGAAGGATAAATCCTTCTTCATTTTTGCGCCGATTGTGCCTAAGACGGCAAAAATGACAAATGTAGAACCAAAGGCTTCAAGCACGACATAGGCGCCGGCGATGGAAGCGTAATGGCTGACGATCGGAAATAAGGTAATGCCGGAAACGAACGCGAATGTATATACAAACGCATACCCGACCGCTTTTCTTCTGCGCATCCAGAAGGCCAGAATAATCATCACCACTTCAAGAATAGAAAGCGGCAGCATCAAAGCGACAGGAACAAATTGGCCGATAAAAAGGCCGACAGTCGCGATCAGCAAAGTGAAGACAAAGACTGTCAAAATGCGTTGCATGATCGATTGCTTACTCTCGTGAACCGTAGCTTGCATGTCAAAAATCCTCCTAAAAAATGATCTTAAAGGTCTATTATATAAAAATTGGATGAAATATGTATATGTTTTAAGGAGAATTTAATGAAAACAAACGCCCTTTACATTATCATTTTGATTCTTTCCTTTTCAGCGAAAAACGGTGCTTTTCTATTTTCTCAATTTGGGTAATCTGAGAATCATGAACCGTAATCTGAACGGTGCCGAAATCGAGTGTTTCCAGCGAGCTGATGATTTTTTCAATCACTTCCGGATCAATCGTTGATTTTGAAACCAAAAGACCTTCCCCCCTGTTGAACAGGTTTTAATTCGCAGTATTCTTATAAGAATTATAATATTATGTTTTTTTTGATAAATCAATGGTGATTTCTGTTCAAATCAAAAAGGCATATGATCACCCGGTGACGGACAATCATATGCCTGGAAACTTCCTATTTGTTTTCTTCCAATTCCTCAACAATACAGCGGACACCCATATTTTCTAATGCCTGCTTCAGCGTGCCGTACGTTTCATATTCACTAAAATCAAGCCCCAATTGAATCGATGTTTGGGCCACATCCGGGCGAATCCCTGAAAATACGGCTTTGACGCCTAATAAGAAAAGCGTTTTAGACAGGTTGTACAATTGCTGAGCCACCATGGTATCCACAATCGGAACACCCGAAAGATCAACGACGAGGCTTGTGATTTTTCTCTCGACACAGCGGACCGGCACTGTTTCTAAAATGACCTGTGCCCGTTTTGTATCAATGGAGCCGATAAGCGGCAATATCCCGATTCCATCGGCAATGGAAATGACCGGGCAGCCAAGCTCTGAGATCAGTTCCTGCTGAGATGTGAGCCTCATCAGCATGAATTTTTGGTACTGCTCAGAGAATTCAATAATCAGCTTATCGAACGACTGATTCACAATGCGGTTCCATCGGTCTGCATCCTCATTTGTCACGATCTCCTGATTCTCTTTTATAAATGTGACGACTGCGTCCCAGAATGAGATTCTAGAGTTGGATATGGCTTCTACGACCTCATGAACTTGAACATCCTGCTCTACCCTGTTTTTCGCAACGTTTTCCGCCCATTTTGTCATGTTGTCTTGAAAATCGGTTTGATCCTCCAGAAATGCGCTTGCGATTGTTATATTGGTAAATGTATGCTGCTCGGTTAAAAGTGTTTTCGTTTCTTCACTTAAATGGCTGGCGGAATATAGCTCGCCTTTTAGCTGGCAACGCAAACTGAACCATTTCTCAGTAATATCCGCAGTGTTGTCTATGATATATTGATATAATAATTGATCGATATTCACGGTCTGTCTCCTTTTTCGTAATAGAAGCACTTTCATTATAAAATGATAAATCGGAATTGTGAATAAGACTAGAGAAAAATCAAATGATTCTGCTCTCTGAGAGCATTTCAGCTTCATATCCTTAGGCGAATGCACCAATAAGAGTCCGCCCGCATAAACTGCAGTGTACAGTTTACAATGAGAAAGGACGTTATCACATGTATTATGTTGATCCTTATATGTTTGCGGGGCATTTTTATGAGCCTTGGCCTGCTTTTGAATATGAATACCGATATCCATGGCCTGGCATTGGCAGCGGTGCTGTTCCGGGCTCTGGCGGCGGCTCCGGCCCTGGCATTGGCGGCGGTGCTGTTCCAGGCTTTGGCGGCGGTGCTGTTCCAGGCTTTGGCGGCGGCTCCGGCCCTGGTATTGGCGGTGGCGCTGTTCCAGGCTTTGGCGGCGGCTCCGGCCCTGGTATTGGCAGCGGTGCCAGCCCAGGCTTCGGCGGTGCGCCGCAGGGACCTCCTCCTTCCCAAATACCAGCGAAACCCCCAAAACCGCAGGGTTCTCAAGGAGCCGTTTTGTTAATTGAACCAATCACCATTCGTCCTTGCCTTTTCCGATTTACCTATGTTTGGTTAACCAATGGCCGCTCATTTTGGTTTTACCCGATCATCCTTGGCAGAAGATCCGTCGGCGGCTTTTATTGGGATTCCTCACGGCGCCGCTGGGTTTATTTCGCCTTAGACACAAATCACATCGATGTTGTAAGCTGCTCATTTTAATAATCAGCCGGTTTCCCGGCTGATTTTTTTATGTTACTTCGGCCGTAAACAGGTTATAGTATTATTATCTTTTCAACTTGGAGGTTTCCCTATGATCAAACAAATTGGCACTGTTGCTGTATATGTCGAGGACCAGCAGAAAGCGAAGCAATTTTGGACAGAGAAGGTAGGCTTTGATATTGCAGCGGACCACCCAATGGGACCTGAAGCAAGCTGGCTGGAGGTTGCGCCAAAAGGAGCCGAGACTCGTTTAGTCATTTACCCGAAAGCCATGATGAAAGGCTCAGAGCAAATGAAGGCTTCTATTGTGTTTGAATGCGAAGACATCTTTGGTACATACGAGAAAATGAAGACAAACGGTGTAGAATTTCTCGGTGAGCCCAATCAAATGGAGTGGGGCACCTTCGTTCAATTTAAGGACGAAGACGGAAATGTGTTTTTATTAAAAGAATAAACTGTTGCGCACGGCGGTTCGATTCCGCCCTGCGCTTTCTTTGACATTGAGAATGAATTTCATTTACAATTATTCATATGTGAGAATGATTGGAGTGAGACAAATGTTTGTACAGTTAAGAAAAATGACGGTTAAAGAAGGCTTTGCAGATAAAGTCATAGAACGTTTCAGCGCTGAAGGAATCATTGAAAAACAAGAAGGTTTAATTGATGTGACAGTGCTTGAGAAAAACGTACGCCGCGGTGATGAGGAAGTTGTTGTCATGATTCGCTGGGAATCAGAGGATCGCTGGAAGCAATGGGAAAAAAGCGATGCGCATATCGCCGGCCACAAAGCAAACAAAGGCAAACCAAAGCCTGACTATCTGATCAGCACTGAAGTGAGCATGTACCATGTACGTGCTGTCAAACAAGGGACATACAATCAATAAAAAGCTTGCGCCTTGCTGCAAGCTTTTTTCTAAGAGTCATGTTGATCTGCTTTGTTCGTATGTTACGGTATACAGCGGCTTATTTTTATGCCATTCTGCAAATAACACGTCCTCCGTCTTATCAATGTTCTTCTTTTTCAATTCTTGCTTCAGCCACTGTTCATCCACACCTGCTTCCTTCAGATTATCCCGGACAATCTCTCCATCTATGATTAAAGTGATCGGCAGGGAAACAGACTTCGAAGGAATCTGCAAATCCTTATTGGTCGGTTTGTCAAAGTCGGATTTTGGAAGCACACTGACCATCCCGTTTGTTTCCAAAATCGCATATTCTACTTCTTGAATCGAAAAGCTCCCCGCTTGCCTCAAAAGGCTTTGCAGCTGGTTAATGTCCATCTTATTTTTCTTCAATACTTTATATTGAAGCTCCCCTTTGCGGATGACGATATTCGGCTCGCCCTCCAAGAACTTTCGCGATGATTTCATTTTTTGCGTGATAAATTCAATAATATAAATCAGCACGCCCCACAATAGCGAAGCAAAAATAATTTCTTTGATTTTGATTTCATGATCGTAAACGGCATTTCCGACCAATTCTCCTAAAATTAAAGCAGAGATAAAGTCAAACGGCGTAATTTGAGAAAATTGGGTTTTCCCGAGAAGCTTTAAGATGATAAATAAAATGCCTAAACCGCAGACCAGTTCTACCGCAACACTTAAATAATTTCCCATATTGATAGCACCTACTTCTTGATAATACTATCAGTATGGTCAATGCTTTCCTTTCTAAACCGGAAAAACTCCGCTCAACGTTGCATGATGCATTGGAGCATGTCATTGAAAAGCTGCTCTGCATCACTGCGGTCAATCTGGACAAGCGGGTCATTGAGGAAGGCTTGAAACGCGAGGCCAGTGTCCTTTGTTAAACCTGCTTCCGCCACTGCCTCCTGATTGGATATATGCCTAGCCGCCAGCATTTCCACACCTTTCGGAAGCGCTCCGGACAAAATCGGCTGGACACGGTTCCTTGTGATGAATGCGTTTGTTTCGACAATGGCTTGTATAGGAAGGTTTGAGACCTGGCCTTGATTCGGCATATTTACATTTGTGACGAGTTCACCCAATCCGAGAAGAGCCGCTATGATATTCACGCCTTCTTCTCCCGAAGCTTTCTCAGCAACGCCTCGTTGTTGCACGATCAACCGTTCTGTTTCTTGTCGTTTCTCAGCTCTGTCTTGTTTTCTGAATGATATAGGTGTGAGATGAAATTTCCATACTTCAGGCTGTTTGAGGTATGGGCCGGGAAGAAACTCTGCCAGATGCCTGTCTCCCGCAGCAGGGATGGCGCCATACGTTTCAAATAAATCAAACGCAACACGGTGTGCCGAACAAAAGACGCTGTCCCTCCAGCTTTCCCCCTCCAGCTCATATCCTCCTGATTCCCCATAGTGCGCGCTGAATTCACGGAATATAGGCAGCAGGTCAATATGGCGGTAAGAGGCTTTTGTGATCCATGTAAAATGGTTAATGCCGAGCACATTAACGCGGATATCTTCACGCCGCGGCACCTCAATCCCCAGCCTTTCCGTGACCATTTCCGCCAATAACTTTTGCGTCCCGAATACCTCGTGGCAGCAGCCAATCGCTTTGATGCCGGGAAACACTTTATACAGCACTCTTGTACAGACAGACATCGGGTTTGTATAATTAATGACCCATGATTCAGGTGCGTAGTCTCTTATTGCCCGGGCAATTTCCGCAAATATCGGCACAGCACGCAAGCCCCTGATGATCCCTCCAGGCCCGACAGTATCACCTACAGACTGATAAATACCGCAGCGCTCAGGCAAGTGGACATCGACTTCCATATCATCCAGTGATCCCGGCAAAATGGAAATAATGACGATATCCGCGGCTGATAACGCCTTTTTCAAAGTAGAAACAGCCTCATATCTCCATCTGCCGTTCCCGCTGTGATTGCCGATCACTTCATTTTTCTGAGCGGCTTCAAAATCAAGATCATAGAGCGCCACCGTGCCTGACATACGTTCATCAATCGACAAATCACTCATCAGGCTTCTGGCCCAGCCTTGGGACCCCCCGCCAATATAGACAATCTTAATCTGATCTAATGTACTGATATGAAACACTCCCTTTCTCAGCCTTTCACCGAACCGATCAGCATTCCCTTTGCAAAGTGTTTTTGTAAAAATGGATAGACCGCCAAAATCGGCAGCGTTGCAATGACAATGACAGCGAGTTTAATTCCCTGCTCCGGCGGAACGGCATTTTGCATCGTATCGCCATTGGTCGCTGTTAAATCCGATAAAATCGTGACTTGGCGAAGCACCATTTGCAGCGGCCATTTTGCACTGTCATTGATATATAAGAGAGCGTGGAAGAAATCATTCCAAATCCCGACCGCATAAAACAGCGCAAAGGTCGCTATAACCGGCTTTGACAGTGGCAGGGCGATCCGCCAGAAGACGCCGATTTCGGAACAGCCGTCAATTTTTGCTGATTCCTCCAGCTCGCGCGGCAGCTGCTGAAAGAAGTTTTTGATAATAATCAGGTTGAACGGATTAATCGCCATCGGCAGAATCAATGCCCAATACGTATCCAAAAGGCCAAGTGATTTTACGACAAGGTACATCGGAATCATGCCGCCTGAAAACAGCATGGAGAAAATCACCAGATTCAACAGCAGATTCCGTCCCTTCACATGCCGCTTCGCCAGCGGATACGCCATCGTGAAGGTAAAAAACAGCTGTACAGCCGTCCCAACCACCGTGATGAAGATGGACACGCCCATGCTTCGAAGGAACGTCGGTGTCGAAAACACATACTTGTAAGCATCAAGTGTAAAGGTTTTCGGGAAAATAAAGAAGCTCCGCTGGGCGAGTTCCGCTTCTGTCGCAAAGGAACCGGCGATAATATATAAAAACGGCAAAATGGTAATCGCGCCGACACCGCCGAGAAACAGAATGTTGCAGACGTCAAACACCCGTCCGGCTTTGGTGTTGTGCATCGTGTGAATTTCAGCCATACCTCTCCCTCCTCTAAAACAATCCTTCCTGATCAAACTTTTTCGCAATGTAATTGGCGCCAAAAATCAAGATAATCCCGACAACTGATTTAAACAAACCGACCGCCGTGCTGTAGCTATACGCCCCTTGGGTAATCCCCATCATGTACACATACGTGTCGAAGATGTCAGCCACACTGCGGTTGAGCGAGTTCGTCATCAAATACACCTGTTCAAAGCCTAGATTCAAAAAGCTGCCGATTCTTAAAATCAACAAAACGATAATGGTGCTTCTAATCGCCGGCAGCGTAATATGCCACATTCTCCTGAACCGTCCCGCTCCGTCCATGATGGCCGCTTCATACTGCTCTTGATCAACCGTAGCAAGCGCTGCCAAAAATAGAATCGTTCCCCAGCCTGTCTCCTTCCAAATGCTTTGCATCACAATCATTGGCCGGAACCAGTCTGCATCCGACAAGAAAGAAATCTGCTCACCTGTCAGGCTCATAATCAATTTGTTGATCACACCTGTATCGACAGTAAAGAAAACGAAGGTGATGCTGACCACAATTGTCCATGATACAAAATGGGGTACGTAAATAAAGGTTTGGATACATCTTTTATACACGGCCTTTCTTACCTCATTCAAAAGCAGAGCCAAAATGAGAGGCGCGGGAAAGGCAAACAAAAGATCCAGGCTCGCCAGCATGAGGGTGTTGCGCAGCAGCCGGAAAAAATCCGGATTCATAAAAAAGTCTTTGAAATAATCAAAGCCGACCCATTCGCTTTTCCAGAAGCCGAGATATGGCGAGTAGTCTTTAAAAGCGATGAGCACGCCCCACATCGGCAAGTATTTGAAAATCAAGAAATAAAGCAGACCGGGAATAAGAAGAAGATAAAGCCATTTGTCCCGTTTGAGCGCAGCCATCCAGCTGATGCCTTTTCCAGCGGTGAGAACAGGTGCATCTCCCTTCTTCGGCACTGTTTCCATATCTGTTCTCCTTTCGTGATACCGGGGCGCCCGCCGAAAGGCAGGCGCATCGGTTTATTTTGACGATTGGTACAATTTGTTCAAGTCCTTCATCAGTTCATTGCCGCCGCTTTTTTTCCAAAGCTCCACCGCATCATCGAACCCTTTTTCATCAATTTCTCCAATGATAAATTGTGTTCTCGCGTCGAGGATGATGTTGTCAAGCTGGGCTCCTTTTTGGGTATAGACATCAGATACAAGCGACTCAGCCGGGTTAAAGACCGCTATTTTTTCTCCTTCGGTTATGATGTCCTTGCGATGCTGGAAGAGCTTGGTTTTCTGGTCTTCGATGTAATACTCGCTTTTCGGAATCGACATGCTGAACTGTGCCAAGCCTTCATGCTCATACAGGAGAGATTTGTTGTTTTTTTCAAGTGAGGTGAATACGCCGTCCTTGAGCTCGTAATTGCGGCCCTTCACTCCGTTGTTCGTGAGAATCTGCGCTTCCTTGTCATTCATCTTATCGAGGAAGGACAGCACCTCTTTCAGCTCTTTTTCGGTTTTGACGCTTGATTTTGGTATCGCGATCATGCCTGAAGAACCAGATGTCGGGAAGGTGCGCTTGCCATTCGGTCCCTCAAGCGAGCCGACGATATCAATGATATCCTTGTTCGACTCATCAGCCTCCTCCATCGCGCTTTGGATTTGAGACGCTCTTGAGCCTGTATCAACGATGACACCCGCTTTTCCTTTCACAACCGGATCATTCCACTTCGCAGAATCCATGACAGCAAAGTCCTTATTGATCAATCCCTCATCATAGAGCTTTTTAAAAAACGTGAGCGCATTCATGTATTCCTTCGTTGTAAAATCCGAAATCAGCTTTCCGTTTTCAACACCGTAGCGGTTCGGAGCGCCGAACCAGATTTGCAGAACATCCCATGGGCTTCCGTTGCCGAGTCCCATCCATTTCGGCACGACCATGCCATACGTATCATCCTTGCCGTTTCCGTCAGGATCTTTTTCCTTAAAGGCTTTCAGCACTTCATAGAAATCATCAAGCGTTTCCGGCATATCCAGACCGACATTTTTCAGCCAGTCGGTTCTGATGATCATACACGCCCTGATCAGATCCCTCGTTCTGTAGATTCCGTACACCTCGCCGTTCACCGAGCTGTTCTTCAAAATCTTTTCATCTGCCTGGCTTAAATTCTTGTAGTCTTTTAAATAAGGAGACAGCTCCCAAAACGCCCCTGCTTTGACAGACTTGATAAAGCCGGCTGACTTATCTTTAATGATAATCGCGTGAGGCATCTCTCCTGAAGCCATGACGATGTTGAATTTGTCGTTGTAGGATGAATCAGGCACCCATGTGACCTTAATCTCTTTGCCTGTGTATTTTTCGAGCGCTTTTAATGAAGGACTCTTATCACTCGGGCTTTCCGGCGATAAAAGCGGCGCCATAATTTTGATCGTATCTTTCGAATCGCTTGCTGAATTGGATGTTTCCGAATGGCTGCATCCGGCGATCATCATGGCAGCAAGCGGCAAGGCCATCCATTTTTTTCGCATTCTTATTTTCATGATGCGTAAGTCCCCCTTTTTTCAATTTGCATTTCCCCTTTGCCCCTCTCAATATAAAGCGCTTACATAAATTCTTGCAATCTTCATTTTTTGCACCATTTCTCCTATGAAATTCCGGCTGTTATCCGGATCAGTTCCAGCGCCGCTATGACATTTAAACACCATTGAGAGACAGTGTTCGTTGTCACCCATGGAAGCTCCTCTAGCTGCGTCCATGTCTCGATGCGCTCCGGTTTGATCGGAAGCGGCGTATGGCTGAGCTTATCATCTAGCAAAAGATTCCACGCTTTGGCGGCGAGATGAGGATCTTGTTTTTTTCTCGCGGCGTAGGCTGTCATACCGGCGGCGAACATCGGCCAGTGAAAATGCCTGTCATGAAGAGCGCCTCCGCTTTTTTTCCGTTTTTCCTCATCACTGAGTGTGTAAAATTCGCCGAATTTACTCAGCATATCCTCCCATTCCCGGTCATCAAGCAGCTCAGCCAGCTCCATCCACACTTGCGGCGCGCCGAAGGCAATGATCATATGATATCCGCCCGCAATGCCGTCTCCCATGTGATGAAGCATCGAGGTCGCCGGGTCATATTCAAATGTCGGGCCGGATAATAAGCGGAGCGGTAGCCACTTCAGACAGTTGATTCCCGTTTCGATTTTTTTGAGATATTCCGGATTTTCGGTCCGCTCCCATTCCGCCAGCCAGTTCGAGCAAAACGCCGCCCAGTCCGGTCCCGTTCTGGCGTGAGTCGGGTGCTTGCCTTTCTCGTAAAAAGCGCGCATCGGATCGGTTTTGACGAGGGCATAATCGGCATCCTTCACCTCTGTCAAAAGATCTCCCGTCCGCTCATCACCCGTCAGATAATAATAGAATTTATAAAGCCCGGCCATGCTGATTCTCGCTTCCTTGCAGCCGCACCCCCAGTGCACAACGTTATGCCGTGAACCAAGTCCTGCGTATTCACCGAGGTGAAAGCTGTCCGTTTCGCTCGTATGGCGGGTCATGGCTTCTGCCATGCGAAAGATATCCTCTCTGCCTGAGCGGAAAAACGCCTGCCACAGCCATAGGGTCGGAACGAGCTCATTGTTTTGTCATGCGTATCCACCGAGATCGTACCGCCACATATGCCGGATCGGGTCATACGTATGCATGACATCGCCATAATGCCAAAAACCGTACCATCTGCGTTGCTCTACTTCCTTTTTATAAAACAGAAAGGCCGCATCAAGCTGTTCTTCCAGCTCTTTTTTGAGCGGATGGGATGTGTCAATGATGCTCCATACCCCAAGTGCTTTTGATTCGTAATAGACGTCCGGCTCGCATACAATGAGCGGCGGCGCCTGCCATTTGTCAGCCAGCGCATTGAGGACTTCGTCAGACGGCATGTGCGAAAAGCACGCCAGGCTGATTTCATTTGTGTTCGCAATGCCTGTCGGATCAGAGCGCATTTCATCAAAGCCTTCATACGCGCTGGCCACGTGGGTGTTTCCTGTATAATGCCGCAAATCCATCGCTTCGCCGTCCGGAGGCCAAAGCCAGATAGTCATTTTGGGGCGGCTGCCGGCAAGACCTGTGATTTCCAGTGCTGACGGATATTTCTCAAAGAAATACCGCAGGCCGAGAGCCACACCGCCATTTTCTCCGCCCGCATAGCAGAGCCCCTTCGCCCGGCTGCCATGCAGCATTCCGACCCACGCATAATCTTTTCCGGTCCGTTTTGACAGGCTGTAATGATCGCTGGAATCTTGCATGAGCTTGACATCGTCCCAAACCGCATTCTGTGTGCCATGTGCAAAACATTCCTTATGCTCTTCATCTGGAGACAGCATTTCGCCATTGATTTGTTTTTCATAAAGCGGATACCGTTCATTGAATTTACGTGTGCCAAACAGCTGGGCGGGTTCTTTGTACATCCCTTTCTCTCCCGCAAAGCGGAAATGGCGGTTGTACGGCTCTCCCTCCAAAAAAAGGTCGAATTCGATGCCGAGCCCCTTAACGAATTCTTGTTTACCGCTCCTGTCAATCAGCTGCGTGTGCACAAGGCCGATCTCAGACAGCCCGGCTTAAAACGTCAATCGGATGACAAACGGCAGCCATTCTTCATTCGTTTTATGGAGCACATGCACTCCCTCGATTTTGACTACTGCTTTGACAGGACCACTCTGCTCAATCGCCGCCCGTTTGATAAAGCTGACAGACCTTTCATGCAAAAGAACCGTTTCCGCCGCCGACTCCTTTCTCGTTTCTCTTATCGCGACGAGCCTCCCGCCTGCGGCGATCGGCTTTCCATTGATCCGCAATGATTGAATGAAATCAGATCCTGTTTTATGAATGGTACAAACGAGTGCTCCTGTATTCACTTGGATATCATGCTCTGTCTCATGAATGCTGAGCGATTCAGTTGGCTGCGGCACTTCTCTTTTGCGAACTGTAAAGCTTTGGTTTTCCTGACCGCCAAACACCGCCGCGTGCTTCGTCCACTTGATGCTCCCATCCGGCCAATAGGCCGACGGTTCGCTTTGCACATATCGCGTTTCCGCGTTTTCATTCATAAGCGCCAGACGGTCTCCTTTTTTTAATTCTCCTTTTTTCCATGGCACGCCCCACGTCACGCCGCTTGTCAACTTTGGCTGTCCTGATAACCATTTGATCTTTTTCATCTGTCTCTCCCTCCATAGAAAAAAGCTGATTCGATGCAAAGAATCAGCTGTGATTGTCAAATTGAATCACACGGTATTCATGCGGTCCGACCGCCAGCCTCCCCGCCTTTTCCAAGCGGTGCGTCAACAGATCTGTTCCCGCTTCCGGCAGTGTCACACTTCCTCCTTTTCCATCCATATTCACGATGATCCACACAAGGCCGTTATCGCCTTTGCGCGGGGCAACGATTGTGCCGGGCGTAACATCCGACCGGCTGGAAATAACAGCTTCCTCCGCGTAATGCCTAACGAGCGCTTCCAGCATCGCATCCCCTTCTTTCCCGGATGGAAGCGAGCCCAGCATGACAATTTTCCCCTCGCCGTAATTCCGTTCCGTCAGAAAAGCATGGCCCGCCCCCGGTCCTGCTTCAACCGTACCAAGGGTGTTTCCGCTCTCTGTGTCAAACACCGTGCTCCATAGTCCGAGCGGCGCCGTGATGCCAAACGCTTTTCCTGTATTCACGTTCTCATTCATCGGAAAGGTAAAAAGTGTTTTGATCCCTGACGTTTTCTCAAGTTCGCCAAGTCCGCAATCGGTATGAATGGTATGCTCGCATGTGCGCCCTCCTGTCAGCGGCCCGGTGATCCAGATGCCGCCAGCTTCAGCGAATGCCGAAGCTTTTTTGATAAATTCAGCAGACAAATACGGCACAAATGGCGTAAACAGCAAGCGGTAGCCGTCCAGCGGAGCGCCTTCCGGAATAAGGTCACGGTGAATCCCCGTGTTGAGAATACGTTCATAAAAATGCGTCACAAGCGAACGATGCCGGAGCCCCCGGTGAGGCTCAGTTTTAATAAATGCTTTTGCTCTGTCAGAGTAAGTCATCGCCGCCTCGGCTTGAACGGGTTCAGTCGATAGAATAATAGGCTCGATTCCTTTCTTGCCCGCTCAACCGCCAGTACATTTTGGTAGCCGATGGCGGGTTCGCCCCAGGCACTGAGAACCGAACCGTGGGAAATCTCGCTGCCTGAACGCTGCTGTCGCCATAGCCAGTAGCAAAACCCCTGGCTTCCTAAGGCGTAGGACGATACGGCTTCGGCCTGCAAATACCCGTCTGCGTGCGGGTAAGCGGAGCTTTCAAGCGAGGCGGCATACGACGGACTCGTTTCCAAAATCCAAAACGGGCGCCCCTGTTTCAAATTTCTCCATAAATCACAGTTCAATAAAAAGGCAGAGGCGTTTTCCTGCGAAGCGTACGTGTCATAGGAGGCAAAATCGAGATTCTGAAACATTCGCTCATTGTCCACGCTGAACATGACTGATCCGTTATGCGTGATCGGCGCATCTGAATAGCAGCGGATGATTTTGGCCTGTTCATCCGCAAACGAAGCGATCATCTCCATCGAAAACAGCTGATACATGGTGCTTAGGGAAGCGTGATGCAGAAACGGGGCCGGTCCCGGCTGCGGGACTTGCTCAAACGTCTGATAGGTTTCGCTCCACACATCGGTTCCCCAAGCTTCATTCAAGCGCTCAATCACCCCGTAGCGATTTTTGAGCCAGTCATGCCATAAGCGCAAACATGTCTCACACATACATTCTGCAACATGGCATTTAAACTCATTGTCTAGCTGCCATCCGATCAGCCCAGGGAGCCGGCCAAGCTCCTTGGCGATGGCTGTGGTGATGATGGCGGTTTTTTTTTCGGAAATACGGGTTGTTCGTACAGGCATGCTGACGGGAGCCATGCCCCATGATCTCTCTTTTTTCATTGACATGCATGCGTTCGGGCCGGCCGTGTGAGAACCAAATTGGCGGGGTAGGCGTCGGCGTGCACATAATCGTTTCGATCCCGCTTTCATACAGCCGGGCAATGATTTCTTTGAAAAAACCGACGTCAATTTTTCCTTCTTCAGGTTCCATGACAGACCAGGCAAATTCGCCGATCCGCACAACATTTACGCCAACTTCACGCATGATGTCAATGTCCTCCTGAATCGTCTCTTCATCCCATAATTCCGGATAATAGCAAGCGCCATGATACAGTTTTCTCATCCCATTTTCACCTTTCTTTGATGATCGATTCTGTCAATGGCAGGCCGAGCTCCTTTATGCCTTTTGCCACAAGTTTCGCCATTTCATTTGCGCCTTTTTTTGTAAAATGCGTGTAATCGTTAATCCCTTCTGAAATCATAAAATAGGTGTATACTTTTTCCTCGCCCTTCTCAGTAAAGAAAGCAAGGCTTTTCTCCATCAGATCAATGAGCTGGACATTCTCCTCTTCAGCCGTCTGCTTCATGGCAATGCAGTAATCTGGAAAATCGTTCAAAAACACGCCATTTTCGTAATGAAAGCGGGCTACGGGGGTAATGAGAAGCGGATGGGCGCCTTTTTCCCGTGCGCCTGCGATATACTGCTTTAAATATTGTTTATAAGTAGTATAGGGCTCGGTGTAGCGCTCCGGCTTATTTTTCGACGCGTCATTATGGCCCATCTGCACGAACAGCCAATCATCCGGCTCAATCACATCAAGGATTGCCTGAAGCCTGCCCTCTTCCACAAATGTTTTCGAGCTTCTTCCCCCGATCGCTCTGTTGATCACTTGAATATGCTCCGGCAGATGCGAGCCGAGAAACTGCCCCCAGCCCCCTTGATTTGTGCTGTCTCCATACGTTTGAACAGTCGAATCGCCGGCAAGATAAATATGATTTGCCATTTTTTCATTCCCCCTCGTTTTTTATACAGCTTCCATCACGGATAGCTCTTCCCTTGAAAAAGACCGGTGCGTACAGCGCTTGAGCATTGGTTCGTCCTGCCCGTTCGTTAAACATCTTGTCGTAGCGTTCAGCCTTTGCGTCTTATCCCTTAGTCCTCCTACAGCGGCGCCTCCGCTTTACTTCCCGCTATGTACAGGGCGGGCTTCGGCGGTTTTTTCATTCCCGTTCCGAGGTAAAAGCTCGTGTGCGGCGGCTGGTTGTAGGCGGTATTCTGCCAGGCGATGCCGAGCCTGTAAACCGGATCATGCATCAGCGTGTAAAAGCGGTGGCGGGTGAGATGTGTCGTTGTATAGATACGGAGCGCGCTGCTGTCTTCCGTTCTCCATATCACTTCTTCCCGCCAGTCTCCGAACAGGTTGGCCTGAAGAACCGGGTTTCCTTTCGTGCCGTTGTTGGACAGCACGCCGGCCGGCTGAAATACCGTCTTCAGACAGCCGTTTTCAGCATCCCATTTTTCAATCTTTGGCCTGCCGATCGTTCCGTCCCAGTCATGATCAAGCAGTTCTCTGACCAAATCACCGTCCCACCAGATGGCGAAATTGGCTGAAGCGGGCGCTTTGTCGCTGATTTTTTCGCCTTTGCTCGTGAAAAGCCCATACGACATGCCATCATTGCCCGGCGGATCAATTCCCCAGACGAGCGATCCTTTGTAGCTTGGATCAATATGAGCCGCCATGCCCCGGCCAACGTCAGTTCCAGCATGGACGCCCCATAATATCTCACCGGTTCCGGCATCTCGCAGCGACAGTCCGTACGGCTTCGTGGCGTCCTCATACACCTGGAACACTTCAAGCCCTTTTCGTGACGGGTCCAGATCCCCTACATGCATCGCGTCTCCGTGCCCGAGCCCCGTTGAGTACAGGCCGGTTCCGTCATGATCGACAGCCATTGCGCCGTATATGATTTCATCTTTTCCGTCTCCGTCGACGTCCGCCACGCTTAAACTGTGGTTCCCCTGTCCTGCGTACGCTTCATGTCCCGGATGGTTGGAGTCAAATACCCAGCGTTTTTTGAGCCTTCCGTTTCTGAAATCGTATGCCACGAGCACGGCTCTCGTATAGTAGCCGCGCGCCATAACAAGGCTCGGCCGCTCCCCATCCAAATAAGCGATCCCGGCGAGAAAACGGTCCATCCTGTTTCCATAGCCGTCTCCCCAATCCTCCAGCTTGCCGCGGGGCGGTTCATATTCCACGGTCGTGAGTTCCTCACCGGTTTCTCCTTTAAACACGGTCAAATATTCCGGACCGGACAAAATTCTGCCCTGTTCGTTTCTAAAATCGGCATGCTCATCACCGATGATATGTCCTTTCCCGTCTGTTGTGCCGTCAGCTGTTTTCATGGCTATTTCTGCTTTTCCGTCACCATCCAGGTCATACACCATAAATTGCGTGTAATGAGCGCCTGCCCTGATGTTTCTGCCAAGGTTGATGCGCCACAAAAAGGTGCCGTCCAGTTTATAGGCATCTATGAGCACCTCCCCTGTATACCCGTCATGAGCGTTGTCTTTTGAATTGGACGGGTCCCACTTCAGGATGATTTCATATTCTCCATCCCCGTCCACATCCCCGACGCTGGCATCATTGGCGCTGTAGGTGTACGGCTTTCCATCCGGCGTCACACCGCCTTCTGGTTTGGCAAGCGGAACCTCCAGTACATTTTCCCGCCAGACTGGAGCTTCTTTGGACAGTTTTTCTTCCCTTCCCTTATTGACGGCCGCCACCTGATAAACAGCGTCAGCCGTTCCGTTTTGATCGAGAAAATTAGTGCTTTCAGCGATTGGATCGCGGGTGATCCGCTTTCCATCCCGATAAAGGTGAAAAGCCGTCGTCTCATGGTCCGTGCCGAGAAAACGCCAGCTGACAAACACGCCCTGATCTGTCTTTACCGCAATCAAACCTCTGGTCAAGTATTCCATTTGCCTCTTTTTTGGTTTCATTTGATGGGAACGGGCTGCACGCAGCCCGTTCCTTCCCCCTTTCAGTTAAGGCGTATACATATTCGGTTTTGGCTGTTCCGCCATGCCGTCTCCTAAAAAGAAGCTTGTGTGCGGCGGCTGGTTATAGGCGACATTTTGCCAGGCGATGCCAAGCCGGTACACCGGATCGTGCATCAGCGTATACAGCCTGTGCTCAGTCGGAATGGTCGTCGTGTAAATGCGAAGAGCACTGCTGTCCTCCGTTCTCCACACCACTTCCTCCCGCCAATCACCGAGCAGATCAGCCTGAATCGCCGGTGTTGCTTTTGTGCCGTTGTTAGCCGCTGCGCCTGATGCAGTCAGCACATTTTTCGATACGCCGTTTTGATAATCCCACTTATCAATTCGGTTGCTGTCCAGCTGTTCCCGGAGCAGATCGCCGTCCCACCAGATGCCGAAGTTGGTCGAGGACGGAACCCCGCTTCCGATTTTGACCCCTTTCGCTGAGTAGAGAGAACCGTTTGCCCACACTTCCTGTCCCGGATAACTCGGGTCAATATCAGCAGCCATTCCCCGGCCTACATCCTTGCCGGCATAAACGCCCCAAAGGATTTTTCCGGTTGCAGCATCCCGGAAAGATAAGCCGTATTTTGCATTTTTGTCCTCATGAACTTGAAACACCTCAAGCCCCGGCCGGCCCGGATCAAGATCTCCTGTATGGAGGGCATCCCCATGGCCTAAGCCGGTCGAGTACATGCCTTTCCCGTCATGATCAACAGCCATTGAGCCGAAAATAATCTCATCTTTTCCATCCCCGTCAACGTCCGCGATGCTCAGGTTGTGATTCCCCTGTCCGGCAAACGCTTCATTTCCTGACTTTGAGGAGTCCAGCGTCCAAAGCTTTGACAGCTTTCCATCCCTGAAGTTATAGGCAACTAGCATGGTTTTAGCGTAATACCCTCTGGTCATGATCAGGCTCGGCCGCTGTCCATCAAGGTAGGCAATGCCGGCGAGAAAACGGTCAACACGGTTGCCGTAGCTGTCTCCCCAATCCGACACATTGCCGCGCGCCGGTTCAAAATTTGCGGTGACAAGCTCTTCCCCGGTTGAACCTTGAAACACAGTGAGATATTCAGGGCCTGAAAGCACACGCCCCTGTTCATTTCTGTAATCAGCATTGGCATTTCCAATTACTTTGCCCGTGCCGTCTTTTGTCCCGTCTGCCGTTTTCATTGCCACTTCCGCTTTTCCGTCACCATCAAGGTCATACACCATAAACTGGGTGTAGTGCGCGCCCGCTCTGATGTTTTTGCCGAGATTGATCCGCCATAACTTTGTGCCATCCAGTTTATACGCGTCAATTAGCACGTCACCCGTATAGCCATCCTGTGAATTGTCTTTTGAGTTAGACGGGTCCCATTTCAGGATCAGCTCGTATTGCCCGTCACCATCCACATCGCCAACACTTGCGTCATTAGCGCTGTACGTGTAAGCTTCACCTTTTGGCGTCGTGCCGCCAGCCGGTTTATCCAGCGGGACGGAATGATACGGCTGCGCCCATACGGAGGCTTTTTCAGAAGCCGGCTGTTCGGTACCGTTTACAACAGCCCGAACCGTATACGTTGAGCCCGCCGAACCGTTTTTATCCACATAGTTCGTGGTTTTGACAGGCGCAGCATTCAGTTTTTGCCCGTCTCTGTACACATTGAACAAAACAGATGCGTTTTCAGTTCCAAGAAACCGCCAGCTGACAAAAATGCCCCCGTCTGTCTTGACCGCTACAATCCCCCGGTTCAGCGCTTCCATCTGCCGCGCTGCCCCTTCAGCTTTCACAGGACATACAGAGATTCCCATCACCAACAAGACCAGCAACGTAACAGCGGTAAACATGCGTTTCCTTCGTGTAATCATCAGACAGCTCCTTCTCATTTATATGTAAGCGCTTACTTAAATTGGATTTTATGCGCTGTGTGAGCTGTCTTCAATTTCACTTTTTTGCATCTGCCTATTTCGGACACTGCACTTTTTTGCGTATTTGTCATTTTTTTGTTACCCGGCTTGATGATGCCGGGCCTCCGTCTTTTGAAATCCCCTAAGAGCAAAAAACATCAAAACAAGCCCAAATAAACACGGGCCGTAAAATGGGATCAGGCCAGGAAGCGTATACAGCAAATAAAGGACAAATCCGCACCCGATCAGCATACAGCCGGTTGTCAGCGGCCTCATGGCGCCAAACAGCAGTGCCTGCGGAATATATTTGCGAAGCGGGAGCTGGTAATGCACATAAAGGGGAAACACATACATCAGCGCGATGATATACAAAAGCCCTGCAAGCAGCGTGCAGCTTGTTACTGCAAAGGACAGCCAATCCGTACTGGCAGAAAAATAATGATAGTTCGCGGACAATATGAGCAAAAGAGCCGAAAACGCCAATCCGATCGCATTAACCTTGAGAAACTCTTTTTTATAGGTATCGAGAAATAACGGAAATATCGGGACATCCTTTTGCCCCATCAGCCATTTCCTTATAACGGCACACATCGCGGCTGTGCTCGGCGCCCATCCGAAAAGAACGCCGCCCAAAAGTGTAAACAACAGCCACAGCCCGTTGAGCCATGCTATTTTCACCACCGCTTCGCAGCCTGCATAAAGCGCGTCCGTTAGGGTCGTCTTCATCTTCTCACCGCTTGATGCACGGCAAAATCCCTGTAAGCTGCTTTCATGGGGGCCATCTGCCGGAACCCGATTTTTCCTTTTGTTAACACAGGCCCATAAGTGCTGCCGTCGTCCATCCACTCAAGAATGGGCAGACCATTGATTGAAAAGTGCACATAGCCTTTGTCTTTGATCAGCTTCATACGATACGGAGAATCAGCGTCGTCTGGAGAAGGCAGCGGATCGGCCCCCATTTCGGCGAGGTGGAAACCGCGGCTTTTTCTTAAATTGCAGGTGCGGAATGCTCTTTCCTCCGGGTATTTTCTGCGGAAATACGACAGGTGGAGGGCATTGATATCTCCTGAATGATACTCAGGGTATGTTCCTGTTCTTTTCCTGAGACTTGTGTCAAACAAATCCTCGCCGCGAATACCCGCAGCGGCAAAAAACAGCATACACAGTCCAGGCTGCTCGATCGGAGAGAAGTCCCATGTCACAATGATGCCGTCTGGAAAGGTTTCCGGACACCAAAAGACAAAGTGCGCTTCGTCCTGGACATGTGACAGGTGCAAGCTGTGATCGTCAAATGAGATCTGTCCGCCTCCCTCCATCCGCCAGTCCTTTACATCACTAACTGACCGGAGCGGATTGTGGTACAGGCACGCGCCTTCCTTATACATGTTCTTTCCCCTCCCGGCTCACAAGGTGGTCCTTAAGCGGAAGTCCGAGCTCTTCAATGCCTTCTGCCACAAGCTTCGCAACCTCCATTGCACCTTTTTCCGAAAAATGCGTATTGTCCTCAATGCCGTCCGGGTAATTCGGATGTTCATTCGGCTGAAACCAAATGAACAATCGCTTCGACTCCTCCGGCCCGTATGCTTCATACAGCACCTTTGTTTTCGCAAGCAGATCAATCACAGGTACATCGAGCTCCTTCGCCAGTGCTTTCATCGCATCGGGATACTCACCGAGCGTATGCTCGATCCGTCCGTTTTCATCAAAGCGGCGGCGCTGCACCGATGTGACGAACACAGGATGCGCGCCCTTTTCGCGTGCCGTATCTGCAAACAAGGTAAGAAACTGCTGAAATGTGGAGTACGGCTTCGTCCCCCGCGGTTTTTGGTCATTGTGGCCGAATTGAATCAACAAATAATCGCCTTGTGTGATGTGCTCGGCAATTGCTTGAAGCCTTCCTTCCTCCACAAAAGAATTGGTGCTCGCTCCTCCTTTGGCATGATTGCGGACCAGCACACCTTCAGAAAACAATTGCCCGAATACCTGCCCCCACCCCGCCATCGGCGCTTCATGAGGCGGGCAGTCACTCACAGTGGAATCCCCCGCTAAAAATACTTGAATCGGTTTCTTCATCACATGTTCTCTCCTTTCACGGCGTTTCCTGATACATTTGCCTGAAGACACCCGGCGGCATGCCGACCTGTTTTTTAAAAATCCGATTGAAATAATTGTGGCGATAGCCGACTTCTTCAGACACATCATGAATTTTTTTATTCGTATTGACCAGCAGTTCTTTCGCCTTTTCGATTCTGATCTGGGTCACATAATCGATAAAATTAATGCCGGTCACTTGCTTAAATGCCTTGCTTAACGTATAGGAATTCATGCCAAGCGCATCGGCACAGCTTTCCAATGAAATGTCCGCCATATACTGTTCGTGAATCATCGCAATCACACGTTCTGCCAGCTGCTTTTGCTGTCTGTTTTTTCTGCCCTCAAGCTTGGAAAGGTAAGGCGTCACCACTGCATCCATCAGCCAGGCCGCCGCTTCGTTAGGTTCGCGCAATTCTGAAATATCAAGAAACGGATTCCGGTGCTGAAACAGTTCGCTGGGATTGAGCCCGGAATGCAAAATATCCTCCTGAATGCGGGAAAACAGCTGAATCAGGGCGGAATGCACATGCCTGTCTATGGCCGCCTTTTCCGCCAGTTCCTTCATACATCCATCTATCAGTTCCTTGGCTTCCTGTTTTCTTTCCAGCCGGATGGCCTGAACAATTTGTTTTTCCAGCTCAAAAGGGTAATAAGGAGCGAACTGCTCATCCTGAGGGAAGTCGGCCTGCAAATCAATGACCTGATCCCGGTTAGCAAACTTCCTGCGGGATTTGCCGCATTTCACATTCTGAAATAAAGAAGGAATTTCCGTGATACGCTCCGTTTTGCTGCTCAATGTCGAGGTCAGGCATAGTCCGGTTACATCCCCAAATTGGCGTGCCAGCTCCGTTATATACGCCTTCAGATCAGAGCTGTTTGTTTTCATTACAAGAACGGTGACAGAAAGCCGGCCGATATCAAGTATGGAGAGCTGAAAAACGCGTTTATCCGCCAATTCCTCAGCCAGATTGGTCAGGGTAAACACGGCAAGCTGTTCATCACCTTCACGGAAGACGCTTTTTTCACAGCGGAGCCCTGTCACCTGTAGATCCAGCACATGAAACACGTTTTCGCCGATGTTCCAGCCGGCCTCCTCCATCCGAGATCTGAGACTGTCCTCGTTGTCATAGTAAAAATCCCCCTGCAAGAGGTGCTGCAAAAAACTCTTTTTCATATGGGGCGTCTGCCGCAGGAGCTGCTCTTGGAGCTTCCGGCTTTCAAGGGATAGATCCTGCCACCTCTTTTCAATCCACTTGAATTCATCCTGCCCGGACGCCTGCCATGTTTTCTTCTCTCCTCCGGTAAACAAGCCAAGCAAATGCTGAATGGGACGATAGATTTTTTTTGATGCATACCATGTCATGCATACCGCCAAACCGATGCAAATGACCAGCATCACGATGATCACTTTTGATAAAAACACCATCGGCGCTGTAATAGCTGAAAGAGGCGCCGCTGACACAAAGGTCCATTGCTGATGCATCCGGTTCATTTCTCCAAAGGAGACAGAATACACCTTGCCTTCCCATTCCATCTGAAAATGGCCGTTCTCAGCAGGCTGTTTTTTTATCTCTTGAAGTAAAGTCTTTTTAAAATCTTTTTCTCCCTCATGAAACAGCACCTCTCGATTTTGATCTAAAAGCAGCGCACTTCCATCAGGATAGGGGGACAAGCTTTGCAGGATTGATTCCATTTCTTTCGGATCAACCGCCAGCATGATCGCGCCGAACGGTTTCTCCGCCGCGCCCGGAATGAGCTGGATCAGCATCGCTTGGTTTCCCGACCGTTTCCAATAAATGCTGTGGTCTGAGGAAAGCAGCGAGCGATACTTGCGAAGCGCCTCCTGTTCTGTCAAAGCGCTGTATTCAGGGCTCAGCACAAGAGGCCGGGGGCTGTTCAGAAAGATGGAGGCCTGCTCGATCAGCGGCTGCTGGTCCCGCAAAAGAAACAGCTTTTTCGTTAATTGATAGGAGAACGTAAAGTCTTTCTCCAAATCCCTCTCGGCCAATCCGTTCATCAGTGAAGAATCGTAGGCCATCTGGGTGAGTGCCAGTTCAAGCACTCCCAGCTTCTCATCCATTCGGCTGACCTCACGCGCCACCTGTGTTTCATGCGACCTTTGCAGCTCTTTCTCCACCTTGTCGATCGAAAGAAAGTAGATTGCGCCGCCAGTCAGCAATCCGGGAATACAGGCAATCAGCAAAATGAAGACAAAGTTTCTTTTGAAATACGTTCCCTTCCAGCGAGAAACCCGTTCCTTCTGTTGAGGCTGTTTTTTCATCCCTTTCCCCCCGCCACTGTCTTTACTGATACACGCGTTTTTTCGTTTTCAAAACATCAGCAAGAAACGTCAGCGCAAGTCCCTGCCCCCATCCTTGTATTCGTTTGTAAGGCACCTGTTTGTATCCTTCGGCATTTTTCATGACGGCTGTCCCGGCCGATACCTTGCTGACCCGTCCGTCCTCTTCCACCGCATCCAAAATGGCGGCAAGCGATTTCTGCACATATTTTGTATACAGCTTTCCGCTCGACATCAGAGCAGAAGCAATACCGGCTGATGCCGAAACCTCCAGATAAGAATCCGGATCATCCAAAATCGTATGCCACAGCCCTGATTCATCCTGAAGCCGGACAAGCGCGCTCAGCTGGTCTCTGAGCGATCCGTCGATGATCATAAAGGAAGGATGTGTCACCTCAATAAGGGGGAGCGCCTTTGCCATCGTGAGTGCCGCCCAGCCGTTCGCCCTGCCCCAATAAATCCCCGACAGATGATTTTGCGCTTTGTTGTCCCAGGCGTGGTAGTACAAATTCGTGACAGGGTCCTGAAGCACGTCCTCATGTCCGTGAAACTGGCGCAGGCCGTCTTCAAAATAATCCTCACGCTCCATGATCCGCCCGATTCTCAGCATAAACAGCCCAGCCATCATCAGCGTATCCGCCCATGCCTGCTCAGGAAACACGTATTCTGCCGCATTCACCGTATGCTGAAGGATACCCTCGCCAAAGCGCGGCGCCTTATGCAGCACATATTCCGCCATCTCGGCCGCTGTTTCCAAATACACGTCATCACCTGTCACCTTGTGGAGGAACAAAAGCGTATGCCCAATGGAAACTCCGTTGATCGAAAGCGGCGGCAGCCCATCCTCCAGCTGTTCATCCACCCACGTTTTTAACAGATTGATATATTCCTCGTTTTCCGTCGCTTCATAGGCCTCCGCCACACCGTAAAACGCGACGCCGCCCGGCCAATCCCACGCAAAATCCATCTGAAATGTCCGTTTCACGATCCGGTCAATAACCGACGTCACCTTTTCTTCATCAAAGATAAGCTGTGCCATCTGCAACACTCCTTTTTATTTTAATCCGGTCGTACTGATGCCCTGAACGATATATTTCTGAAACAAAAAGAATACAAGAATCACAGGCAATAACGAGACGGCTGACATGGCAAACATCGCGCCCCAGTTCGAAGCCGACTCTGTATCGAGAAAAAGCTTCAGCGCAAGTGAAACAGGGTAAAGCTCCGGCTTATTCAAATACAAAAGCGGCTGAATCAGCTCCTCCCACTTCCAATAGAAGGAGAAAATCGCAGACGTCGCAAGCGCGGGGGCAATCAGCGGGAGAATGATCCGCCAAAAGCAGGCAAAGCGCCCGCATCCGTCGATTCGCGCGGCTTCATCCAGCTCCTCGGGAATCGTCCGGATAAACTGGATCATCAGAAAGATAAAAAACGCATGCCCGAAAAATTGCGGAACGACAATTGGTTTAAAGGAATTCAGCCAGTCTAATTTCGCAAACATAATATACTGCGGAATCATCAACACTTCATGAGGCAGCATTAACGTCCCCATCATGCACGCAAACCAAAATTTTTTTCCCTTAAACGGAATACGCGCAAATCCGTACGCAATGACAGCCGATGACAGGACGGCACCGATTGTTGACAGTCCGACAATGATCGCCGAGTTTTTAATAAACGTCAGAAACGGCTGTCCCGCGATACCCTTCCACCCTTCAGCATAGTTACTGAGAATAAAAGGGTCTGGAATGAGAGAATGTGAGGTTGTAAAAATACTGGCGCTTTCTTTAAACGAGCTGACAAACAGCCAAATGACCGGGTACAGCAGCAACACCGCCAGCGTTGCCGTAAAAACATGGAACAGTATGCGTTTGGGACTGACGCGCCCGGCTTTTTTTCTTTCAAAAACCGGGGCTTTTCTGACAGGCTCGTTGACCGGCTCCATCCGTCATTCCTCCTTTGACTCGTAATGAACCCAATATGACGATGTTTTAAACAATATGAGCGTAATCAGCCCGACAATGACAAGCATGACCCACGCCATCGCCGATGCGTAGCCCATTTGAAAATAGTTAAACGCACGCTGGAACAAATAGAGCGAATAGAGAAGTGTCCCGTCAAGCGGCCCGCCCTCGCCCTTCGAAATGATATAGGCAGGTGTAAATGTCATAAAAGCAGAAATCGTCTGCATCACAAGATTAAAGAAAATAATCGGTGTAAGGATCGGAAGCGTGATCTTGAAGAAACGCTGCACCCGATTTGCCCCATCCACACTTGCCGCTTCCAAATACGAAGACGGAATGTTTTTCAGCCCGGCCAGAAAAATCAGCATTGACGACCCGAACTGCCAGACGGACAGCAGAATCAATGTCCACAGCGCACTTGTCGGATTCTGGTACCAAAGAATTTTTTGATCAATCCCGAAAAAAAACAGCAGCGCATTGATGACCCCGTCATTGCCAAAAATATTGCGCCACATAATCGCCACGGCGACGCTCCCGCCGATGATCGAAGGCAGATAAAAGAGCGTTCTGTAAATAGCCGTTCCTTTTGCTGCATTGTTTAAAATGACAGCGATAAAAAGCGCGAAGCCGAGGCGGAGCGGAACCCCGGCAAGCACATACGTAAACGTCACCTTCAGAGACTGCCAATACTTTTCGTCACCCGTAAACATTTCCTTAAAGTTGTCGAGCCCGATCCATTTCGGCGCCGTAAACAAGTCATAGCTCGTGAAGGACAGAAACAGGGACGCCCCCATCGGAATCACCGTAAAGCATAGGAACCCGATGATAAACGGAGAAATAAAAGCATATCCCGCCAGATTGTCTTTTCTTATACTCCGGCTTTTTTTCATTGCGTCAGCCCCATTTCCCGTCAATTATTCCTCTCTAATATCTCATTGGCCTTTTTCCGGAACGTTTTGGCGGCTTTTTCCGGCGATACCTTCTGATACAGAATCTGATCTGACGTATCCTTCAGCAGTTTGATGACCTCCGCGCTTCCCACAGGCTCTGGCGGATCGGCTTTGCTGATGTTTTTTGACGCGGTTTCTACATACTCCACGATGTTGGTTTCTTCCTCATTCAGCTTCGGTTTAATCGCATCCGCCACCTTGTCGGAGACTGGAACGCCTCGCTCGCCTTTAATCAGCTGGTTCGCTTCCTCATTATTCACGAAGAAATTAATAAATTTCGCTGCCTCTTTTTTATGCTCAGAGCTTTTCGGAATGGAAAACAGCATACTCGGCTTCAATGTCAGCGCCTTTTCCTTCATTTGCTCCGGCGGCAGATAGAGAGACAGCGGCGAGTCTGTCAGCCGGGCAAAGCCCAAATATTGATTGGAGTAGTTCCATGTAATCGCTGACTTGCCTTTGACGATAAAATCGTCTTCCATCCCTTTAATCTGTGCGCTTTCATCAGGTGTTGGGGACGTTTTCGCTTTCACCAGCCTCAGCTGCCGTTCAAAGTAATCGCCAAACAGCTGATCATCTTGATACGCGAGGCCAGTGCCGTCTTCTTTATAAAAGCGCTCACCCTTTGTGCGCAAATAATAAGGGAAGAAAATATCAGGCGGATGCATTCCGTTGGAACCGTAGACACCGGCTTTTTCCTGAAGATTATACGCCAGCTTCTCGTAATCCTCCCACGTCCAGTTTTCCTGATTGATAGACACACCGGCTTTTTTCAGCAAATCTTCATTGGCAATCACAGACAGCACGTTGACACCTAGCGTAAATCCATATAGCTTATTGTCGATTTTTCCGCCCGACAGCATATTCTCGTCGATTGAACTGACGTCAATCGTTCCATCCTTTGTATACGGCGTTAAATCCTCCAGCTGGTTCTTCTTTCCGTATTGGGCTAAGTAAGCGGTATCCATTTGAATGACATCCGGAAGCTGGCCGGCGGCAGACATGGGCGCGAGCTTTTTCCAGTAGTCATCCCAGTTCGCAAATTCCGCTTCAATATGGACGTGAGGATTCTTTTTCTCGTAAAGTTCAATTACCTTTGTTGTATAATCATGCCTTGGCTGCCCGCCCCACCACGCGATTCTGAGTGTAACGTCTTCATTTTTTCCCGAGGCCTCTTCACCTGCTGAACATCCGCTGAACAAAAAGACGCAGACAAGGGATAACAGCACGTAACAAATCTTATTCAAACCAATCCCCCCTTTTTAATGTAAGTGCTTACATTTTATTTTAAAGCGTTCGGATAGGGCGAAACACTCAAAAAACAGTGGCGAAAGTCAAAAAAACAGAGATGGCTATCCTGCGGAAGCGCCTCCCTGTTTTCTTCTGAATTCTGACGGTGTCAGACCGGTATATTTTTTAAAAACAAGACTGAAATACTTCGGATTATCGCCAAACCCGATTTCTTCAGCAATTTCTGATACACTCGCGTCCCGCCTCATTTTCATCTGCTTCATCGCATGTTCAAGACGCACTCGTGTAACATATTGGGAAAATTTCTCGCCTGTTTCCTAATAATTTCCCGAGATAATCAGGATTCATAAACAACATATCCTTCGCCGCCCATTTTAAGGACAGATTCGGATTTCCGAGCTCGTCGGCAATAAGCCTGATCATTTTCGAAATCACTGCGCTCCCATGCAGGTCACCAGACGCTTCAGCTGTGTCACGAAACAGCTGCCCCGCGTGCCGGAGTTCTCCCGCCTGACTGATGGCCATCTTGCGGGCAAAAACCTCCGCCACCTTTTCAGCGGCGTTCTCCTCTACGGCGAGTACGGTCCATTCTCCGCTGCTGCAAACTGCTGTCAGTGCCGACCCGAGTGCCTCTCTGGCTGCAGCATCAATAGATTGTTCCCCTTTTAAGATCAAGAGGCGGATCTTTTTTCCGGCAAGTGAAGGCGGCGGAGACAGCTGGGCCACACCGGCGATCAAGCCTTCCAAGTATTGATCGGCTGCAAAGGAACGGATATGGTCGAGCTCGTGTTTCAGATGGGCTGTTTTCTTTTTGTGCACATCTTGCCGCTTCAGCTCAGCAATGATTTCCTCCAGCGAGCTGATAATCTGCTGTTCATTGCAGGGTTTCAGCAAATAATGCTTCACCCCATATTTCATGGCTTCCTTTGCGTACTCAAACTCTCCAAACCCGGACAGGACGATAAATTGCACCGACGGGCTGACGGCTGACACCTTTTTGATCAGCTCAAGCCCGTCCATGCCGGGCATTTTGATGTCTGTGATGACGATATTCGGCTGCTTATGTATAATCTTTTCATATGCTTCATGTCCGTTCTGCGCTTTTCCGATCAATGAGGCGCCAAGCGACTCCCACTCAATGATTCCCGCCATTCCATCAAGAATAATCCTCTCATCATCAGCCAGCAGTATTTTATACATCACACCACCTCATTTCGGCACGGTATTGTGATCACAATCCTCGTTCCCTTTTCATGCTCACTCTGAATCCGCAAGCCGTATGGCTCTCCGAATGTCAGGCTGATGCGCTCGCGAATATTCCACAGGCCGATTCCTCTTCCGTCCGTTGATTCAAGAATCCGTCCATCCATGCCAGGGCCGTTATCTTCGACCGTAATACAAACACAGCCCTTCGTCTTTTTCGCCTGAATCCGGATGGCGCATGGCCTTGTAAAGGGTTCAAGCGCGTATTGAATCGCATTTTCCGCAAGCGGCTGGAGCGTCAGTTTCGGAATGAGGCAATGCTTCACCTCATCGTCAATATCCAACGTGAAATTCAGGCGCTCTTCAAATCGAAATCGCTGAATAGTCATATAGTGACGTACAATGTCCGCCTCCTCCTGAATGGTCACGATATCCTTTTTCATATGTATGCTGTTTCGCAGAAGAAAACCGAGCGATTCCACCATTTTTGAGATTTGCTTTTGCTGATTCGCCTTGGCCAGCCAATTGATGGACTCGAGCGTGTTATATAAAAAATGCGGGTTAATCTGGGCTTGCAGTGCTTTCAATTCGGTTTCTTTAATAATGAGCTGTTTTTCCACATTTTCTTCCATCAGCTCATTAATCCGTTTCATCATGACAGTAAAATGGCGGTTCAGCATGCCGGCCTCATCCTGTGTATGTTCCGGCAGAGAAAGCGACACACCTGCTTCAATGCCGCTGTGCTGCACCGATTTCATCGCGGTCACAAGCTGTTCAATCGGCTCCGTGATGCTGTTGGCGATTTTCCTTCCGAAAAGCAAAACCACACAGAAAAAGAGAAGAAAGCATGTGCCGATCACTGTTTTCATAAAGGAAATTTTCGCGAACATCTGATCAAAGGGGATGACGTTATAGTAGCTCCAATTTTGATAGGATGATTGAAGGTAAGAAATAAAGTAACGTTTGCCATTCTTTTTTATCAAGTCATAACCGGGGTGCTTCAGCGTCTCTTTTGCTGCCTCAGGAACATGCGCTGATGCATGTGCCGTATACACCAAATTACCGCCTTGGTCAGCAATCATAATGTCTCCGACTGAATCGCCCCAATCCTTCGGCACATCACGAATCATCTGTTTTACATTGACCTGGATCAGCACCATGCCCAAGCCGTTCAAACTCAGCTGGTGACAGGACCTGATCTGCCGTGCTGAAATCAGGACAGGATCTGACCCGCCGAGCGTCATCCAAAGATTTCTTCCATTTTTCGCTTTCGCTCGCTTACATACCTCTTCCTGCTCCTGCTGCAAAAGATCTGAAGAACTGTTTCCGGCTGAATACTCTGAGCCGCGGGCATCAATCACATGAATGGAATCGATGTACTTTTCATCGCTGGCATATCCCGCAAGCTGATCCCACAGCTCCTGCTTCATTTGATATTGATCATACGTATCATCCCGATTTTGCATACTCAGGATGCGCTGAATCTGTTCGTCTGTAATGATTTCATATGACACATCCTCTATCTTCTTCAGCTCGTCTTCGATCCTTTCAGAAGACATCCGAAGCACCTCCGAGGACTTGCGGTAAATCTGCTCATCATACACATGAAAGGCATACTGGACCCCGCTGTATACAAACAGAAAGGATACGGCCATAATCAACGATAGAAACACAAACAGCTTATCCTTAATCTTCATCCGCCTGTACCAGCCAGCAACTCTTTTCTTCATGCCGCCTTTTCTTTCTCCTGCCGCTGATCCATTGACCGAAACGCTTTAAAGGACAGCTTCGTTAAGATCAGGCTGAGTAAACTCCCGCTGAAAAACAATAGAAACGTGACATGAAACAGAACGAGACAAAGCACACCGACAGCGCCCGCCGCCATCAAAAGCGTCACCGCCGGACGGCTGAAGGCAATGAAAAAGCTGATGCTCAGCACCTCTCTTATTTTTACGTCAAAATGAGAAAATACCGGGAACACATACAGCACAACAAACGCGAAAATCAAACTAATGCTCAGGAATACATTGACGAGCACAGGCTGGTCCATCTGAGCCGCTATCCGCATATCCGCAAACAGAAACAGGGCAGCCGTCACAACGATAAGCCCGAGGATCTGTGATGCCCGCCATTCCTTTTTAAACGTCCGAAAAAAGACAGAAAACACCGGGGCATCTGTATTCCCCTTCGCCCATTCTCTCGCCACTGTAAACATCGCGGCAGTAGCGGGCATCAGCCCAAACACAACCAGGCCTGCAAGAGAAAACAAAATCCAAAGCACATTCAAATAGGCCAATCTCATCACCCACGTACAAAAACGATTCAGCCCATTTGCCACACTGTGTATCATCAACATCACCTTCCCGCTTCAGGAAACGCTTTCATTTTAAAGTAATATGTATTTCTCCTTTCGAAAGAAAATCCCTGCCGTTCTGTAAAAATTTCGACATGATGAGAGACGGCAGCAGCCTTATCTTTTCCTGTAACGCCGGATGGCCTTATCGATCAAATATCCGGCAATGGCTCCGTAAATGACATTGAATCCAAGCATTCCGAGCGCAGCCCCTTCCCAGCCGCGTACATACACGAGGCTCTACCAGATCAGAAACACACCAAGGACGATCAGCCCGGCTAACAACCATTCCGGCCGACTTTTGTCAGGAAATCTCATCCGCATCAAAACGGATACGCCAGCAAACAGACAAGCCGTCACAATCCCTGTCACAAATAATATTGGCCACACATCGCCTGCCCTCCCTTTTAGAAAAGACAAAAAAGCCCCCTGCAAAGGACGCTTATTCTGCCGTAATCTCTTTCTCAAACAAATGATATCCGGACGCATCAGCACCCATGAATTCATATCCCATACGCCGATAAAAGGAATGCAGGGCGTCGCTATCAGCGACACAGTCAAGCCGGATCCGCGTTTTTTCCGGAAAGTGTATGCCCGTCTCCGCCCACTGAAGGACGCGGGCTCCAAGCCCCTGTCCCGCAAACCGGCGGCTTACTGCGAGGCGATGTAAATAAATGGACTCCTCATGCCCATCGTCTCCCCAAAGCGTCCGGTCCCACTCGCTCGGTTCAGGCAGCAGCATCACGACAGCCGCAAGCTCTTCATCTTTTTTAAACACAAACACATGTCCCTTTTCAATTGACCCCGTGATATCATGTATATCTTGCCCTTTCAGAAGTCCGCTCCATTGGTTAGAACCCCGATCTCGGAGCCATTCAGCTGTTCGGACGAGCAACCCGGTAATCGATTCTGCATCCTCATAGACGGCCGGACACGCGTAAAATCCATCTGCAATCGTTTCGTTCTCAATCTTAAAAGCTGACATAAAGGCCTCCCAATCAAAAAGTAAGCTTGCACACACACCTTGATTATAATGCAGACCAAACTGCAAAAACAGACCATTTTCTCTGTATGTAAAAGGGTGTATGAAAGAGAGGCCAATCTGCCTATTAGAAAATCTTCTTTTTATCCCGTTCTTCTTTTAAAATTTCAACCGCTTCTCTGAAGCGCATAGAGTGTACGATTTCACGCTCTCGCAAAAAACGCAGGGAATCGTTTAAATCAGGATCATCCGAAATATCAATCAGCCATTGATACGTCGCCCGCGCCTTTTCTTCTGCGGCAATATCTTCGTATAAATCGGCAATCGGATCGCCCTTCGCTTGGATATAGCTCGCGGTAAACGGCGCGCCCGCCGCATTATGATAAAAAAGCGCGCTGTCGTGATTGACGTAATGATCGCCAAGCCCAGCTTCACGCAGCTGCTCCGGTGTGGCGTCTTTCGTTAACTTATAGACCATGGTCGCAATCATTTCCAAATGGGCAAACTCCTCCGTGCCGATATCTGTTAAAAGGCCGATGACCTTATCAGGAATCGTATAACGCTGGTTCAAATACCGGAGAGCCGCGGCCAGCTCGCCGTCCGCTCCGCCATACTGCTCAATCAAATACTTCGCCAGCGTCGGGTTGCACGTACTGACCTTGACAGGGTATTGCAGCTTCTTTTCATACACCCACATTCAGGCATTCCTCCTTATACTTGCCACGGCCATGGCCCTTTTCCCCAATCCCAATCCTTGCCCGCGGGGCTGTTGCCGAACTGCAGAAGCGGTCCGTAAGAGGATTCGAACTGTCTTTTTAAGTGCCTTGAATAGCCGGAATATTGATTGAATTGATTCAGCGCATCCTCATCATGAGGATGTGTATTTAAATAAAGACTCAGCTCAACAAGCACAAAATCAGCAGCCTGTATTTGCTCTAGCTGACGATAATATTCGGCGTCAACCTTTTTTGCCATGTGCGTCTCCCCCTCGATAAGGGTTTTCATAAAAATCATAGAGATCCTTCCAAAGGGTGCCTTTCCTCAAAGCCTCCATCGGCGAAAACTGCTCCATGTGCTCAGGCTGAAAGGTCATATAAAGGTTAGGGGGCGTTCTGTAATATTTCTTCCCTATGGGCGGACAGGGATCAAAACGGCTGTGAAAGGGCGTATATGATTTGACAGGCGAAAACGGCTGCATATCCTTCATTCCGGCTCCTCCTTTCTCAAAAACAATGACCTTAATAGGTATGAAGCAGGAGGCATGATTATGACTGAAACACGACTTAGCTTTTTCAATAAGAAGACCTTCGGAAGCGCCGAAGGTCTTTCTAGACTATTCAGTCCAAAAAGTACATACATGGGCAAAGAATCCTTTACCACATGTTAATCAAGCACTGATAAACTCACGTCAACATGGTTCTGAAGCCGATCCATATCAGCCGTCACTTTCGCAACAAATGTCAGAGACAGCCTGCTTTGATTCAGGTAACGGGCAAGCGCAGTTATATCAGTATCTTCGCCATTCAATTCTCCTTGATCCTTCGCCCTTAAAAGCGCCTGATAAAAAGCGTCCTCAAGCTGCTTGGATTGTCTGTCAAAATACCGGGCAAGCTCAGGGTCATGCGGAATCTGTTCAATCGCGCTGTTAATGATATAGCACGCCTTCGCCCGTTCAGGATCCCTCAAAGCATTGACACCTTCTTGAAAAATATTACGAATGGCTTCCTTTACAGATCCTGGCGATTCAAGCCTTTCCATAACGGCAGTGTTTTTCCCTTCAAGATACGTTTTCACAGCGGACAAAAACAAATCACGCTTCGTGCCATACGTATCATACAAACTTTGGCGCGCAATGCCTAAATGAGAGAGCAGATCCTGAAGAGACGTTCCTTCGTAGCCATACTCTCCAAAAACCTCTATCGCCCTGTGAAGAACAAGCGCCGTATCAAATTCTTTATTCCTCCCCAAAAGACGATCACCTCCTGAAACAAATGTTACCAGTTTCCAGACTGAACAGTCAAGAAAAAAGCTAAAAAAACACTCTTGATCTGCAAGAGTGTCCTCTTTTTATCATCATCTTCTTTATTTATAACCGTCTTTTCCCCAGTGGCCCATATGGTGGTGATGGTGGCCATAATGACCATCATGGTGATGGTGATGATTATCCTTTCCAACATGGTGATGATGGTGATGAAGATTATCTTTTCCATCATGATGATGGTGATGAAGATTATCTTTTCCATCATGATGATGGTGATGAAGATTATCTTTTCCATCATGATGATGGTGATAATAGTGGTGATGTCCATCATTTTCATGGTGCATGCTCGGATAGCTTCCAGCTCCCGGAGAGCCTCCATAGCCGCCGCTTGGGTAACCGCCGTACCCACCATATCCCGGATAGCCGCCGACTCCTCCATGTATGCCGTGATCTGGGTAGCCTTGCATGCCATAGCCCGGGTAGCCTCCATACATGTCATAGCCCGGATAGCCTGTGCTTTGCATGCCATAGCCCGGGTGGCCTCCATACATGTCATAGCCCGGATAGCCTGTGCTTTGCATGCCATAGCCCGGGTGGCCTCCATACATGTCATAGCCCGGATAGCCTGTGCTTTGCATGCCATAGCCCGGGTGGCCAATACCAAAGCCCTGATAATGACCAAAACCAGGTCCGCCATACATATGTCTTGTATCAGTCATATTCACTCTCTCCTTCACATAGGTTACAGTCCAGAGTATGAGAATATCTTATAGATCGTATAGGCGGCCGCCTACATACAGCTAAAACAATTTCCAGGACAAAAAAAGCAGGCCATAACAGCCTGCTCACTCCTTACTCACCTAAATCAACGTTATGATATACCTGCTGAACATCTTCCAAATCTTCTAATGCATCAATCAATTTTTCAAACTGTTCCTTTGCATCATCCGGAAGCGTTACTTCACTTTGCGCAAGCATTGTCAGCTCCGCTACTGTAAATTCCTCAACGCCCGCGTTTTTAAACGCCTCTTGCACCGCATGGAATTGATCAGGCTCAGCATATACGATCACGCTGTCATCCTCTTCTAAAATGTCACGTACATCAACATCCGCTTCCATCAGGATTTCAAGCGCTTCGTCAGCCGTTTTGCCTTCCACACCGATTACAGCCGTCGCGTCAAACATGTAAGCAACAGATCCGCTCACACCCATGTTTCCGCCGTTTTTCCCGAACGCCGCACGCACTTCCGGCGCCGTACGGTTTACATTATTCGTCAGCGCATCAACGATAATCATTGATCCGTTCGGCCCGAAGCCCTCATAACGAAGCTCATCGTAATTCTCTTCCGCTCCGCCCTTCGCCTTCTCGATCGCACGTTCAATGATGTTTTTCGGCACGCTGTAAGTCTTCGCACGCTCAAGCACAACCTTCAGCGCCTGGTTGGATTCCGGATCAGGCTCGCCCTGTTTCGCCGCCACATAAATCTCACGGCCAAACTTCGCATAAATCCGACTCGTATTTGCGTCCTTAGACGCCTTCTTCTCTTTAATATTGTTCCACTTACGGCCCATGATGTTCCACTCTCTTTCATATATATCAATCTAAATACTGTTATTCACTTTATCCATTATACCTCAAATGGTTTGGTTGTTTCGAGTGTCTTGCGTTAGAAATAGAAGGAATGCCGCGATGTGGAAAATGGAACGTCTTCCGTAAAGCAAGAAAAAGCCTTAGCTAAGGGCTTTCTTCTGATCACTGAGTTTGTAAGGGGAATGATCGATATACGTCGTATTTCGATCTGTTGATTCCTTAAATCCGCCGGAGTTTGTCAGGGTTGGAAACGACATGCTTCCGAAAACTAGAGTAACAGCCAGGCACATCATCACTTTTTTCTTAATAGGCATATAAACACTCTCCTTTTAGAATATCTTCTTGGGCTTTCAGCACTTTCCGATAAAACGCAGCGGCTTGTTCAAAGTGACAGCTGCTTTCAAAAACAGCGGCAGCACTCCGGGCACATGCTTCAATGTAAGCGTGCAGGTTCTTTTTTTCGAAATAGCTTAAAAGATCATGAATTTTTCGTTCATCAACAGTCTCCTTGTACACGGCCTGCAAGAACAGAAACAATTCTTTATAAAATTTGTGAGAACGTGCTGTGATATGGTCTAATCCTTCCTCTATGAACTGAAACGCCTTCTGTGTTTGGCCCGCTTTACATAATGTCCAGCTTAATCCAAACAAGACTTTCGGAAGCAGATCAGGCACTTTCTCTCTGCTTACTTTCGCCGCTTTTTGGAAATGTTCTACAGCCATCTGATCGTCTCCTGATCTGTCATAGCTGTTCGCGATGTTCAATAGAGAAATGGCGATAAACCTGTCATTTTGAATGTCCATGGCCAATTCCAGCGCCTTTTCTAAATGCGGGAGCGCTTTATCATAATGTTTGAAATCATCATAGTTGCCGGCGATCACAAACAAGCTTTGTATCGTTCTAATGCTGTATAAGGGATGGTTTTGATAAATGTCTAAGGCTTGAAGAATATGATGCATCGACACATGGGTTTGCTTCATGTGATAATACGCTTCGGCCACTTTAAAATGGAATTCCGCTTTCTCAATTTCATCTGACACAAACGGCAGTTCTTTCTCCGCCTCGCGATAATACCCGATCGCTTCCACATATTCTTTTTGGTCAAATTCATACATGCCGCGGAAAAACAAAGAGTAGTATTTCAAAAGGCCTGTGAGTTTTTTCTGAGGGGTCTCAATCGTTTCAAGAAGCTCTGTCACTGTAGGACGATTTCCGTAAGGCTGTCCCGGCTCCAAATAATCAAGCATCAGCTGGTGCCGAAAACACATCAGAGAATAATAGATCAGCAAATCCTGATCCTCTTCCATCTTCTGAATGTCCTGCTCCACCTCCGCTTTCAGAACCTCAGCATCCGGAACACTGAACTGGCGAATCATCTTGTACCATTCATTAATCTTAACACCTACACGCGAAGACGGTATGGCTTGACTCAACGGCTTCCCTCCTTCTCTATGAGATATGTCATATTCTATCAATCCCAAATTTTGAAAACAACACAGAAGGAAGAAATTGTTTTTTCATCCTGTCAATTTGTTTTCTTCGTAAAAAAGAACCCTTTACGCAAGGGTCCCATGTCTCACTTAATGTCAACCATAACAAAATCCTGCACCTTCACCTGTTCCTCAGGCAAATCAAACTGATAAAGCATCTTCTTAGAATGGATATCAAACACACCCACATAGCCGCCGATGCCCTTTTTATGCTCTTCCTGGGCGACTATATACAATAGATTCCCCTTAAACTTCGCCTCCATATAAGGGAATTTCAAACTATATGTATGAAAAGAAAATTCCTTCCCATACTCCAGCAAATTCGCCTCACCCTCTTTGTCCTCGTACGTCACGTAAAAACTGCCGCTTTCTTTGTCATAATACACAGTATCTGCATATTCAAGATCTTCAGGATACGGAATATATGTCGTTTTCCTTGTCCCTTTTTCAATCACAGTCAGTTCATGCTCCGAGCTCGCGACGATAAATTCTTCCGAGTCTGCGAATTGATCCTGTATGAGGCTAAACTCAGGGTCTTAATCATTTCCTCTGTTTTTCTATCAATCACGTAAATAGACATACTTTGAATGATATAAATATAGTTCTCATCACTGGCCCCCATCGTGACAAGCGAAGGTAAGGTAAGGCTATATTCCTTTTTCATTTTTTTATCATTTATGTGAATCTCATTCCCCGTCGTATCAACATTATAGGCCTTAACAGACACATCCTTCCCCTCATACCAAAACGCAATTGGATCTGAAAGCGGATGCTCTTTGATCGCATCCTTCTCCAGCGTGTAGTAAAAAGGCTCGTGTTCCGCCAATAATACAAGTTCTGTTGATGCATAAGATTTCGTTTGAATATAAGGCACATCCGCCACCTTAAACGTACGCCTGTTAAACCGTTCGCCTGTAGAGGTTGAAACCAGCACGCTTTCTTTTATGAAAGGATTGGAGTAGATAAAAAAGATGCGGTCTTCTTCGGGGTGGATGGCGGAAGATTGGACATGAATACTGTCTTTATTGCGTAACTGAACATACAGAACAAACAGGATGACACATACCATTAAAACTAATAAACCAAATGTAATCCATTTTTTCTTCATCATCATGCTCCTTAAAAACAATATAGAATACAAACTTCCAAAAAATGTGTAGCAATCAATATCATTTCGACCATGTTTCCGCCAATCCCTCCACGAATAAAGACACATGCCAAATGACTCATTTTTCCACCAAAACACGTTCTCACACCCACCATCATCCCACCCCGTGGTAAAATTTTGATATTGAGCGAACAAAAGAAGGGAAATGGTCATGAAAGTATTTGAAGCGAAAACACTACTTTCAGAAGCGGCAGACCGTGCAAAAGAGTACAAAGAACTAAGAACGCAAATGGTCAACTTGAGAAAAGCGTTAAAAAGCGTCGCTGATCTCAGTGACAGTGAATTCTCAGGTAAAGGCGCTAGCAATATCAAAGCCTTCTACCACGACCACGTCGGCGTCACCGACCAATGGATCGACTACATCGACATGAAAATCGCATTTTTCAACAGTATCGCCGGAGCCGCCGAAGACAAAGGCCTCTCAGACGCATACATCGAAGAATCCTTCCTGGAGCACGAACTGGCAAATGCCAATAAAAAATCAAAATCCATCATGTCCGAACAGAAAAAAGCGATGAAAGACATCCTGAACGATATCGACGACATCCTCCCGCTCGACCTGTTTTCAACAGAAACCTTCAAAGACGAGCTGGCCGATGCCAACGACAAACGCAAAAAAACACTGGATAAATTGGACGCCTTGGACGAAGACCTGAAAACAGAATACGCCCTGTCAGAACCAAACGAACAATTCATCAAATCCGACTTCCAAAAGCTCCAAGAAGCAACGGGCAAAGGCAAAAACGCCACACCCATCCACTACAACGCCAAGGCGTACCGTGAGAGTGACATACATAAGAAAAAAGGCGACATTGAAAAGCGGACTGAGGCTTACTTGAAGATTAAGACAGAGGAAGCGAAGAAACGCGAGATTGAAAAACTGAAAGAAAGACTGAAAAACTACGATTATGCGGATGCCGATGAATTTTACTCAATGGCAAAAACGATCGGCTATGAAAATCTAACAGCAGAACAACAGAGATACTTCACCCAAATCGAAAACACGCGTGAACTTGAAGCAGGCTTCAAAGGGGTTGCCGTCGGCCTTTATGATTCCGGGAAAGACGCGGTCGTAGGCCTGTGGGATATGGTCACAGATCCGGGCGGAACCGTTGAAGCCATTACAGGAGCGATGGCTCACCCGATCAAAACGTATGAAGCCATTTCAGCGGCAATCGAAGAATCATACCAAAAAGACATGGTGAATGGCGACACCTACTCAAGAGCAAGATGGGTGTCATATGCGGTTGGCACTGTTGTCACATCAATTGTCGGCACAAAAGGTGTAGGAGCCGTCTCTAAAACAGGCACAGCTGCCAAAGTGACGGCCAAAGTCAAAACAGCAGCAAACAAATCAGCAACAGCCCAAAAAGCCATAATGGTCTCAAAACAAACCGTTGATCACATCAAACAAAAAGTAAACACAGGCATTGAAGTATCAAAAAAACACGTCAAAACCAGGTTAAATCAAATCGGAGATCTCACTCTAGCTGATATTCTCCCGTATCATCCGCGTCACGACTTAGTGCCGGCGGGCGTTCCTTACAACGCGGTCAACGGGGTCACACTTAAAGAGGGACTGCAAAAATTCGCCAAGGTCATTCTTCCGAAACCATACGGAACGTCATCAAGCGGAAGACGAACTCCAGCGCCACATGTACCGCCGGTAACCGTCAAATACGGCGAGCATTTCGCAAGATGGAGCAGAAAGAAAGTACTGAAGCCGAATGTTATCTACAAAACAAAAGAAGGCTACACATACACGACTGACAACTATGGTAGAATTACAAGTGTCAAAGCAGACTTGCAGCTGGGAGAAGCAAAACGAAACCAATATGCACAGACGAATGCTGGAAAGCCCCAAGACCGAAAGCCCGACGATGACGGCGGCCATTTAATCGCCACCCAATTCAAAGGCTCAGGCCAGTTCGACAATATCGTGCCGATGAATTCTCAGATTAATAGGAGTGGCGGGAAATGGTACAACATGGAGCAAGTGTGGTCTAAAGCTTTAAGTCAAAAACCACCGAAACAGGTGACAGTTAAAATTAACAACATTTATGAGGGTGATTCTTTAAGACCTTCTAAATTTATTGTTGTATATAAAGTTGGGGATAAAGAACCTGTTAGAACAATCATTAAGAATAAAGCTGGGGGTTAATCTAATGGAAACTCAAAAAATGGGTGAACTATATCAAAAGATTGCTGAACATCTAAATGAAATGATTCCATCTCAATGGGAAAAGATCGTTTTATATGCTGAAATACTTGATGACTCAGCGGATATATACTTTTATTTTACAACACCAAATAATAACAGTGATTATTTATTTTCTCATTATATACCTGAACACTTTGATGTGAGCGAAGAGATTTACGATCAACTACTAATTGAACTTCAAGAGCTATTTGAAGAACTAAAAGAGGAATTTAAACTAGGCAACCAAGATATTTGGACTAATCTCACTTTAAAATTAGAAAACACCGGAAAGTTTTCAATTGATTATAATTATGATGATGTTTTATCCTCTGAACTTGATGACCTTCAAAGACGAGATGTTTGGAAATATCAAAATTTAGGGATATTGCCTAAAGATGAGGACGATAAAGAATTTGTAATAAACTACTTCGGTCTATAAATCAAAAAAATGGCTCAGCCCTTCTCTGCTGGGCTATTTTTTATAAAAACTAATCCAAAAATGAAAATTTAAGTTTAGAAGTTTCTTTCTATGTATATTTAATTACGAATACAATTAATAAACTCTATAATGAAACCTTTCCCAAGACTATTATTATGCAAACAACCTATAACACTACCAAAATTTGTAGAAGCAATGAAGATATAATTTGGAATATAAGCATGCATGAAATATGACCCTCAGTTGAAATTACTTTGAATTTTCTGAATATTAGAAGAATACGCTTCATGTAAACTGCACCAGTAAACTTATGATATCTAAATTAGCTCCTGTTTATTAATGCAACTCCACACAATAGAAAATGTTGATCCCTAAAGAGCAACTCTCGTGTTAGATGGTCTTAGTACACAATCTTAATTTATGTCTCAATAGAAACTAGACACAAAACTGAATCAAAATTATAAAAGAAATGTATACAACGAACCCTAAGATTAACAGCGGATCGCATAATTATAATGGGACAGATGGATGATTGTGGTGTCTTTTTTCAAAAAGATGGTTCATGCCCGCAAACAAATTCAGAGAGGGGATTGTTTGTATGAAATTTAAACTGACTTTGTGCGCTGTAATTGCTTTGATCGGTGTAAGCTTTATCAGTTCTTCCTTAGGAAATGAAGTAAATGTGGCATCCAGAAACATGACAAGCAAAGCTGCAAACGATTCAACGAACTCCCTAACAGACAAAGCCATCTTTGATAAGGACATGACGATTGCAGAAAACGGAATGCTTGGTTAAGAACGAGACGCAGCTTAGGCTGCGTCTCGTTTTCTGAAGAAATAGGTGACAAGGTGATAGAACGTTTTATGTTCAAGCTCTTATATACAGCCAAACAAACTCATAACCGACTTATCTGTATTATCAGCCGACATGGACAAACTTCTCAAGAAGAGTAAACACACTGATCCTAACAATGCTCAAGATGTTGATAAACTTCTGCTCGAGATCCACAAAATAATGACCTCACTTGAATGACATATATCAGAAATTAGTGATTTAAATATAAAATTACTTAAAAAAGGAAACACCTCACACAGGGGTTAGCTGCCTTCTCTAAGTTCCAGCACAGCCACACACTCCACATGCGTAGAGAGCTAGTGTAGATAAACCATAGCAAATTTTCTTGAGCAGTGGAATTCACCTTTAGTAAAGATTTACAACGAGTTTTAGATAAAGTAGTTCATTAAAATTTCCAAATACCTCTTATCATTTGAGTTTTTAACTCTTTCTTTTAGTACCTCAATCACATGATGTTTCATATGTTTATTTCCAGCGATTTTACCAAGTAATTTATCATTATAATTTTTTAGCCACGATGGTATAAACTTTTTGTAATCAAAATTCTCTGGGTCTACAAAAAAGTCATACTGATCATCCATTCCAATAAATTCTTCCATTTTTGAATTATTTATTTCCTCAAGAAAATACCATATACCAAAGGTACTCATATAGTCGTTAGAAGAAAAAGTTTGTATTCCCTTTTCCTTTTCAACAATATAATTTACTTTTCGTGTCTCCAGATATTCAATAATTAATTCTTCATGCTCCGGAGTGAACTCATCAATTAAGCCTATTCTAATTCCATTCATTAAATCATTTATATTTTCAACGCTTTTAAAACTTAATAGATGACTTTTTGCATTAGTGGAAAGTAAGGGTAATAATTTAAACAAAAAATCAATTTGTTTTTGCTTATCTTGTGTTAAACATAAAGTAATTTCTGATAGTCTTTTTGAAATGAAATTCTTCTCAAAATGCTTAATTAAAGCACCATAGTCCCTGGAATATAAACCATTTGATGATACCTCTGAATAATTTTGATCAATATGTTTTTCTGCCTGTAACACTAGAAAATCATCAATAATTGAAATTATTGACTTGGGTAATTCATTACATTTAGTTAATCTCTCTAACCATACATAGCGTTTTCCTATATCCAAATCTCTCTCAGGAAAATAAAACAACAATGCTTTCACTATTTTCCCAAGTCCCTCTTCCGATAGTTTTACATATTTAGCAAAATAGAGTGCTGCCTTTGCTTCTGAAATAAACTGAGTATAAAAAACGACGTTCATTCCATTAGCAGAAAATTGCTTAGTAATTTCTTCTGCTATACCAACTAAGTATTCTTCTATTTTTTCCTGTTCACCAAACCTAATTTTATCAATTGAGCAACTTCTCTCAAGGTTCTTTATGTCATCAATTTTAAAGTGTCTCGATATATTAACAAAATCGTAATATTCCATAAAAAAACCTGATTTTTTTCCAAAAAAAGAGAATCCTAATTCATCTATATCCCTCGTTCGCTCATATTCAGCCTTTTCAATTAGTAGGCTCATTGAGTTTCGTATATATTGATGAAATTCATGAAAAGAAACAGACCATAAGCAATTTTCATATAAAAACCGTAAATTATCATAAAGCCGAAGAAGAACAACAATATCAGATGACATTCCAAAAGAATAAGATCCTTCACTCATTTCAGAACGCACTTTATTAGTCAACTCAAAAAGTTTTACAGTATCGTCATATAGAAACTGATTATCACTTAAAAACTCAAGTATCTTATATTTCTTTTGAAACTCAAATGGCATACCATTAAACAAATCATCAATGTTGAAATTTGTCATCTCTCTTTCAATCCTAGCAAGAAATTCATCAGTAAATGGTTTATAATGCCTCCCAAATGTTAATAAACCAAGACCATTAAACTGCGTTACAGCTTGTGTTATTGATTGATAGATCCTATATCTATTTATTTGTGATAGATAATATACACACCCATTTGACTCATCTATAGAATTTAAGATGATATTTGAATAAAGGTCATAGGATTCCTCCCACCTACCTAAACACGCAAGAAAAAATGCTTTTTTATAATCATCCTCAATACTTACCGATTGTTCTTCAATAAATTTCTTCATTACATCATATTTGCCGTGATACGCCAAACTATTAATCTCTATTGAAGTATTCAGAGTACCTGCATCTTTCGCCATACAGATAACTCCATTCTTCTCAAAGAAATTAAAAAGAGCATTAAACCTTTCATATTGTTTTTTGGAAAGTTTACTTCTCTCATCGCAGCTCTCTTTTAATTCAAAAAAACGCTCCATGTAACCAAATCCCTTATTCTTATGCCGAACAACAGTACCATTGACTTCAAAGTGATAATCGTATTCAAAAACATGTTTGAGATCAATTTTACGAATATACTGAAGGGCAAATAATGGGCTTATTTTTCCGTATATATAATCAATTACTTCGTCATCTTTAGTGATAAATTTATTTTCTTGTGATTCAATAAGAAGATCCATTACTGCTGAATAACGTTCTAAATAATCATATTCATTACTATCTATCAAGCTAGCCGCATCAATTATTCGTAATCCTTTATTTTCGTAATAGATTAAAGTCTCATTTTCAATGGGCGAAGGATCTGTTCTAATAAAAAACGGTTTATGAAAACTGTCCTTTTGTAACTTTCTTACCCAATTTAACAACATATTAATATTATAATCTCCTAAACCATAACCTATGAAAACAATGGTATGCGTTGCAATTATTGTCTTCATGAGATTACTGATAAGAGGATAATTCTGATCATAATTCAGATAGTCATCTTCCTTTAAAACTACATTTTCCCCTTTAAAGCCCTTTCTAAAATCCCCATGAACCTTTAGTAAATACCTTGATGAAGTAGCATTAGCAACGTCTTCTTCAGCACTTATTACACTAAAATATTTCCCTCTCTTCCAACATGCAGTATCAATCAAATTATCATAATTAGTTGTAATTACATGTGCTGGGTTCATAGCTAATATCTTGTCATGTATCGGGTTCGTAGGCTTATCTACCTGAAAAAAATCTTTTAGTATACCATCAAATGCCATTTCACCTTTGACATTATAAAATATTTGAGGAATTCGAAGATATTCATCAGAAGAATAGTTTCCTTTCTTTGGACTCCCATAGAGCTCTTCATGATACTTATCTACCAACCTCCACCATTGAGGATAATCTGAAAGTGTTGAAACTCCCGCGCCAACAAAAAAGACAAGTTTTCCATTCCTTGAGGATTCTGTGATTTCTTTTATACATTCAACTACATTATTGTCCAACATGAGAAACACCTCTTTTAATTTTTCTCCGTACCTTTTACTTTCCAAATCCACCTTCACCATCAACACTTCCAGTTATCGTAATACCTTTTATAGTTGGAAGGATTAATTTGGTTACTTATGCAAAATCACTCTATATCACCAATTATTAGTTAATAACTTTCTTTTAGTTTAGATAGGTAGTAATAGGTAATACAAATTCTCTCTCAGTTTTTTTATTGCATTTCCTTCTATGGGATAAAAGAATCTCTTTCTTTCTATAATACTATAGCTTCACACAAAAAAGGGTTGTGCCTATGGACAAAGACACATTCTTTACAATGAAACTATCTATTCGAGTCAAAGAGGTAAGCTATCTTTTAAAAAAGTCTGATTTGAAGAAAGTAGCCCAAATCGTCGGTATCCTATACAGTACTTTCACGAGAGAAATGAGAGTTGATGATTATTTTTATCATCAGTCGGACAAGGAGTATTACCCATTCGTAGTCAGAAGACGAAAGTATTAAAGAAGATCAGACGAACTATCCTTTCTAACGGAACACTTTGATACTTTAAAAAGTTTGATCCAATTGTACCAATCTAATAGATTATTGATGCTAGATGCTAGATGAGAGGATTACAGTAAGGAAGCTAGGTATAAAAATAAGAGCTTCAAAATGAACAAGAGCTAAATGATGAATAAAGAAATTCTGCGAGGAATATTACCCTCAATTTAAAATCCAAGATTTGATTGTCATTCTTTATTGGATTTCCAAAGTAAATACAGTCGGTAACGAGAAAAGAGCCCAAGGCCCTTTTTCTAATGAGTACAGTTTTAGAGTACATATTTTACAATAGAATGTAAAAAACAATACCAGGTACCGGTTCAGTCAATGCAAAACACGTAATTTGCATTGACAACGCTCAGACATTTCCTTTTATCGACTTATATAACAAACCCTTAATTACAATAGAGAGAGGGCGGTATAGCAACTTTTTCTGAGATTGCAGGAAAGAGAAATTCCAGTTCACTATGGCATGGGTCTATAGTTAAAAAAATACTAGAAAATCAACATTACATCGGTAATCTAGTTCAACAAAAGGAAATTTCAATTAGTGTAACAACTGAAAAGCGTAAAAAGATTGATCCAACAAATTACGTTGTCATCGAAAACACTCATAAGTCTATTATCTCTAAAGATAATTTTCATGTTGTTCAACAGTTAATCTCTGAAAAAAACCGTAAACGACCATATGCTAAAAAACACCTATTAACAAATATTTCTTTTTGTCCTGATTGTGGTAAGAGTATGCACTATAAAGCCAATCGTAAGGGATATATTTGTGGGTCATACAAAATGTTCAGATCATCATTTTAAGAGAAAACGGACTGATTTAAGCAATTTCAAATGATATAAAGCAAATGTTTTCAGCACTCTTTACAAAATCTATTCAAAAAGACATTGAGAAAAAGGTTGCAAACTTCATTCAGTGGGATACAAACAACTCACTAACATTCTCAAGGAGATAGAAAACATAAAGAAAGACAAAACGGCTGCACTTCGCATGAAAATACGGGGTGAAAATCCAAGATGAAGAATACAGATTGATCATTAAGATAATAGTAACCAACTCGCTAAACTAAATAAGGAAAAGTTAAAATTAGAAAAGGGATTACTTCAACAGAAACAAACGATTGATTTTACAAAACTAATCCAACAATTGAACGGTTTCTTCAAAACCCTGTTCATGACGAAGAAATTCTTCATAAACTAATAGAAAGAATTGAAATAAAAGAAGATGGGGGTCCGAGAATCCATTACCGATTCTCGGACCCTTATATATCTTCTATTTTTTCACGATCAACACACAACACTCCACATGATTCGTATGCGGAAACATATCCACAGGCTGCACTTCGCGCGTCGCATACCCGCCATCCTCAAGCACCCGCAAATCCCTCGCAAGCGTGCCAGGATTACAGGAAACGTACACCACCCGCTTCGGTTTCATCTCTACAATTGTCCGCAGGAGGGCTTCGTCGCAACCTTTTCTTGGCGGGTCTACGACTAGCGTATCGGCCGTGATGCCTTCTTCATACCACTTTGGAATCACGGTTTCCGCTTCACCGACCGCGAACTCAGCGTTTGTGATGCCGTTTAATTCTGCATTTCGTTTCGCATCTTCAATCGCTTCCGGCACAATCTCTACACCGTACACTTTTTTCGCCTGCTTCGCCAGGAAGAGAGAAATCGTGCCGATGCCGCAGTAGGCGTCAATGACGGTTTCTTCCCCTTGAAGCTCAGCGTACTCAAGCGCTTTGTCGTAGAGCACCTTTGTCTGCTCCGGGTTGACCTGATAGAACGATCTGGCGGAAATGGCGAATTTGACGTCTCCGATGAGGTCGTAGATGTATTCTTCGCCCCAGATGACGTTTGTTTCGTTCCCGAAGATGACGTTTGTTTTGTTCGGGTTGATGTTTTGCACGATGGATTTGACGTGCGGGAATTGCGCTGTGATGTCTTCGATGATCTTCGCTTTATGCGGAAAATCGTTCGTTCTTGTGATGAAGACGATCATCATTTCGCCCGTAACAACGCCGTATCTGACCATGATGTGGCGGAGCCAGCCTTTGTGGCGTTCTTCATTGTAGGCTTTGACACCGTATTTGGCGCAAATGTCTTTGACGGCTTGGACGGCTTCATCGTTTTTGGATTGCTGGATCAGGCAGGCGCTCATTTCGATGATGTCATGGCTTCTTTGCTGATAAAATCCGGCGACGAGTCCGCCTTCGCGTTCTCCTACCGGCACCTGTGCTTTGTTTCTGTAGTTCCAAGGGTCTTCCATGCCGAGTGTCGGGTGCACGGTGACGTTTGAAAGGTCCAGCTTGCCGATGCGTTCTAAGACGTCTTTGACTTGTTTCTGTTTAAACAGGAGCTGTCCTTCGTAGGTCATGTGCTGAAGCTGACAGCCTCCGCATTGCTTGTAAATCGGGCATGGGGCGTCCGTTCTATGCGGGCTTTCTTCCTTCAGCTCAATCAGACGGCCGAAGGCGAACCCTTTTTTGACGCGTGTCACTTTGATTTGGGCTTTTTCCTCCGGCAGGGCGTTCGGCACGAAGATCGGAAAGCCTTGGACCTTTGCGACACCCGCTCCTTCGTGGGTCAAATCCTCAAATGTCACGTCATAGTATTCGTTTTTTTCTACTGGGGGTTTCATTTTCATCTATAATCACCTCTAGTTTTAAGCGAAAGAAAAACTTGGCCTATTCAAGCCAAGTTTCAGCGTGTAGGCAAACCTTCGCATTCGTTGTCAGTCCTGTGCTTCGGTGCTCACGTAAAAAGACCAGCGGCTAAAAACTAGAGCGTCCTGCTCAAACGCCGCTGTCACCGCATCCTGCGGAAGTACGCTCCAATGCTCGTCCTTCCTAGACTTCAAAGGTTTTCAATCACGCTGAAAAGATGACAAAATCCTAAAACGAAAACTGTTTTAGGATTTTGTCAACATTCTGAGCTTGGCTTACAAAGCCAAGTTTTAGTCATCCAGCTGTTCCGCTTTCTCCTTCGGCATGACGACGTGAATGTGTCGATACAGATTCACGAATTCGCCCGGCAGCATGCCGCCGTACTCGCCGTCCAGGTTCAGCTGCATCTTTTCTGATACATTGACTTTCACGCGGTTCGCTTTTGTATAAATAATGTGCTGGTCGTTGATATGTTCGCCGCGAAGCGCCATCGTAGCGACCCTGATAAATTCAGCAAGGTTTGCTTTCTTTAATATCATCAAATCAAACATGCCGTCATTCAGGCTGGAATCCGGCGCGAGCTTTTCAAACCCGCCGACGGAGTTTGTCAGCGTGACCAAAAACAGCATGATTTCACCTTGAAACAGCTTGCCGTCATATTCAATCTCGACTTCTGTCGGACGAAGTGAAGGCAGCATTTCCATTCCTTTTAAATAATAAGCAAGCTGGCCGAGCATTGTTTTGAGTTTGCTTGGCACGTCGTACGTCAGCTCCGTCAGACGGCCTCCTCCGGCGATATTGATAAAATACTGGCCGTTGACCTGTCCGATATCGATCGGGCGGGCAACGCCGTTAATGACCGTATCTGCCGCTTTTAAAATATCCTCGCGTGGGATTCCGAGCGCTCTGGCGAAGTCGTTTGTTGTGCCGACTGGAATCACACCGAGTGTCGGACGGTTGTCTAAAGGCGCAAGCCCGTTGACGACCTCATTAATCGTTCCGTCTCCGCCTGCCGCAATGATCAGGTCAAACTCACGCAATGCCGCTTCCTTGGCAGCGTGTGTAGCGTCTCCTGCGCATGTCGTCGCATGGGTGGAGGTTTCATAGCCGGCTTGTTCAAATTTTTGCAGGACCTGGGCAAGATGCTTTTTAAAGATCTCCCGTCCTGAAGTCGGATTGTATATTATGCGTGCACGTTTCATTATCTCATCATCCTACTTAAGAGTATCCGATCCATTTTTACACTAACAACCTTTAATTATACTATGAGTTAAAAAAATCGCAACAAAATGTACATAATCTTACAGGTGAAAACGCACAAAAGCCTCAGCAGAGCTGAGGCTTTTAGTTTTTTACTCTTCTTCCGTTCCCGGTTTTTTCTTGCGGAACTTCGCCAATACTTCATATACGATTGGCACGATCAAGAGCGTCAGAAGCGTTGAACTGATCAAGCCGCCGATAACCGTGACGCCGAGTCCTTTTGAAATGACCTGGCTTCCGCCTTCGAAGCCGAGGGCTAATGGAATCAAGGCGCCGATTGTCGCAATGGCTGTCATCAGGATCGGACGGAGTCGTGTAGAGCCGGCTTCCAGGAGCGCTTCTCTCGTCGACAGGCCTTCCGCTTCCTTATGAATCACGCGGTCAATTAAGACAATCGCATTCGTGACAACGATACCGATCAGCATGAGCATACCGATCATTGCGTTCAGACTGATCGTTTCACCTGATACGTAAAGTCCGACCAGGGCACCGATGACTGTGAACGGCAATGAGAACAGAATAGCAAATGGCGCTAGTGCTCCGCCGAAGGTAATCACGAGCACAAGGTAAACGATCGCTATTGCTGCCAGCATCGCTAAACCGAGCTTCGTGAAGGAATCAGCGATATCCGCTGATACGCCGCCTGTGTCAATCGATACGTTATCAGGATGGTCTAGCTTATCGATTTTCTTCTGGATAGCAGCTGATACGGCTGTGACGTTGTCAGACGTAACCTCACCTGTGACATCCGCATAGACTTTTCCATCACGTTTTGACACGGTATCTGATGTTGATCCTTCCTTCACTTTTGCCACATCGCCGATTTTGACTTCCTGGCCAGTCGCGGAAGTGATCTTTTTATTCTCTAAATCTTTCACACTCTTATACTCGTCTTTTTCTGTCTTAATGTTCACATCAAGCTCTTTGCCGTCTTTTTTCACAGTTGTGAGCGGTTCTTGTGATGTTTGTGACATTAAGGCCTGAGAAATTTGAGACGCAGTTAAACCGAGTTTGCTTAGTTTTTCTTGGTCAGCGACAAATGTGTACTCATCATATGTGCTGGAAAGGCCTGAGTTTACGTTTTTCAGATCCTTTTCATCCTTCATGATTTTTTCAATATCTTTGACCGTGTCTTTAATATCGTTTTCAGAATCGCCATACACATAGTATGTTAATTCGTTGTTATTGCCTGAAGAGCTGAAGTCCTGTGACTTCCATTCTCCGCGGTCAGATTGCTTTTGGATTTCCTTCAGAACGTTATCTTTTTCTTTATCAAAGTCAGGTGTGTCGCTTTCATATTTGATATAGAATAACGCGCCGTTAGAATCTCCTCCCGCAAGCGGGCTGCCAGAGCCTAATGAATACTGAACCGTATCGACATGCTTGCGGTCAAGCAGGATTTTTTCCGCTTTTTCAGCTTCATTTTCGGCTTCTTTTTTCGTTTCACCCGGTTCTGGGCTGTATGTGAGCTGCATCGTTTTTTCTTCCTCGGACGGCAGGTAGCTGGCACCGATTAACGGTACGAGGAACAAGCTTCCAAGGAGCATCAGAACAGCGATGATAGACGTGATCCATTTGTGGCTCAGCGCCCAGTTCAATACTTTTTTATAGATGTTTGCAAGTCTGCCTGGTTTGTGTTCTTTCGCTTTAATCGGCGCACCGGTTAATGATTTTTTGAACAGGCTGTGTGCGAGCATCGGCACAAGCGTGATTGAAATCACCAGTGATGCGGCAAGCGCAAAAACAATCGTTAAGGCAAATGGAATAAACAATTCACCGATTTGTCCGCCTACAAGTGCGAGCGGCAGGAATACCGCGATTGTCACGATCGTCGATGACATGATCGGTTTAAACATTTCCTTCGTCGCTTCACGAACCAATGCTTTTCCGCGGAGCGGCTCATCTTTGAGTCTCATGCGGCGGTAAATGTTCTCGATGACAACGATGGAGTCATCGACTACACGTCCGATGGCAACGGTCATTGCGCCGAGCGTCATAATATTCAATGTGATATCAAGCTGCTGCAGCACAAGGAGTGCGATCAGCAATGATAATGGAATTGAAACAACAGAAATTAATGTTGATTTGATATCTCTTAAGAATAAGAGAATAATCACAATCGCAAAAATAGCACCGAAGATGGCTTTGCTTAACATCGTGTCAACTGACTGTGTGATCGGCTCCGCCATGTCGAGAGTTGCGCTGTAATTGAAGCCTTTATGGTCTTCTTTGAACTTCTTCAGCTCAGCTTTGACATTGTCGGCAACCTCTACCGTATTCGCATCGTTTGCTTTGACGATATTGATGCCGATGCTGTCTTTGCCATTTGTGCGTGAAACAGATTCAGCTTTTTTCACATCTTTAATTGTGGCAATGTCAGAAAGCTTGACCGTCGGCACTGCTGTGCTTGCGCTTTGCTGCGCCTGTGCTGCCGCTTGTGCGCTTTGGGCTGCTTGAGCACTCTGCGCACCCGCTTGAGATGCTGCGCTGCTGCCTGCACTTGAAGCAGATGCCGTCGGGATTCTCATATTCTTCAAATCTTTAATTGTTTCAATATCGCCGCTGACGACGACAGATTTTTCTTCATTTCCGAATGTGTACAATCCAAGCGGAGTTGTCACATCTGAACCTTGAATCACTTGCTTGACTGTATCTTCATCAAGGCCGTATTCCTTCAGTTTGTCTTCTTTGAAAGAGAATTCAACCTCTTCCACCTGCTGGCCTGATACTTGGACGGACGCAACGCCTTCTATGCCTTCAAGTTTAGAAACGAGGCTGTCCTCCACTTGTTTCGTCAGCTCTTGTAGATTATCTTTATCACTGGACACGCTCAGCGTCAGAATCGGGAATGAATTCAAGCTGTAGCGTGAAATCTCCGGATCCTTCGCGTCATCAGGCAGGTTGACGTTTTCTAACGCTTCAGCTGCTTCTGTTTTCGCTTTGTCCATATCTTTCTCATAATCATATTCAATCATGACCGACGATGCGTTTTCATAGGACGTCGACGTCACAACACTGACACCGTCCAAGTTCTGCACGGCTTGTTCAACCGGTTTGGTCACTTCATCAGCCACTTGGCTTGGTGTCGCACCCGGATATGTCGTGCTGATCGTCAAGTAAGGCATGTTCACGTCAGGAATAGACTCTTGCTTCATATTCATACCCGCATACAAGCCGGCTGCCGTTACAATAATCGTCATCAGCCATACGGCGAATTTGTTTTTCAGAACGAAATTAATAACGTGATTCATCATATCCTCCATTACATTTTTTATTGACTGACTGGTCATTCTATATAATACTAAACGTTATAACGCAACAACGTCAACTCATATACCAGAAAATTTTACTAAATTTTTCAAGGATTAAGGGGAAGCACGTCATGAATGAAAAAAAAGAGAGAATCATAAAAACCAGCATTCGTTTATTTGCGAAAAAAGGATTCGCAGCTACGACGATCCAAGAAATCGCCAGTGAATGCGGCATTTCGAAGGGCGCTTTTTATTTGCACTTCAAATCGAAAGAAGCGCTGCTGTTATCTGCCTGTGAATATTATATCGGTATGTCTATGAACAAAATGAAAAATATAGAAGAAGATCTTGCCGGAAAGCCGCCTAAAGAAGTTTTGAAAAAACAAATTGGCGCTCAATTTGAGGATTTTCGCGATCATAAAGATTTTATCGTTCTTTTGCTTACCGAAAATATCATTCCGGAAAATCAAGAAATCAAGCAATACTTTTACAAAGTAACCATGGAGACGGATAAGCTGTACCGGAACGCCTTGCTGGTATCCTATGGCGAAGGAATCGAGCGGTATGTCGCAGATCTGTCCATCATGGCAAGAGGCATTGTGCATTCCTATATGAACGTGATGGTATTTAACGATGAGCTTAATATCGATGCAGAAGAAATCTCAGCCTTTATTATTGAGAGACTGGATGATCTTGTACAGGGGCTGAGCCGTTCTGCACTCAATCCGATTGTATCAAAAGACATTTTCAACCCGATGCCTGCGGAAAAAGACCAGCTGCTTGAGGACATTCAGAAAGTGAAAGAAAACAGCACGCTGCCCGAGGATATCACCGTGTCACTTGATGTTATCGAGGAAGAATTGACTCAGGATAAACCGCGCAAGCCGATTATTAAAGGCATGCTGTCCAATTTGACCGGAACCAACGACAAAGAAGTTGAAAGGCTTCGGGCCCTCATCTCTGTCTTTATCTCAATTTGACCATAAAAAAAGCAGCCTCTAAGGGCTGCTTTTTTATTAGCGTTTTTTAATTTCTTCAAGCAGAATTTTGTTGACCATCGGCGGGTTGGCTTGTCCTTTGGACGCTTTCATAATCTGTCCGACTAGGAAGCCGATCGCGCGGTCTTTTCCGTTTTTAAAGTCTTCGATTGATTGAGGATTGTTGTCAAGCGCCTCAGTGACAAGCTTCAGAAGCACGCCTTCGTCAGAAATCTGAACAAGGCCTTTCTCTTTCACAATCTTCTCAGCGTCGCCGCCTTTTTCAATCAATTCTTTAAACACTTTCTTCGCGATCTTAGAAGAAATGGTTCCTTTTTCAATCAATTTGATCATGCCGGCAAGGCCTTCAGGTGTCAGGGCAACATCGGCAAGCTCTTTTTGCTCAGCGTTTAGGTAAGCTGACACTTCACCCATCAGCCAGTTAGACGCTTGTTTGGCTTCAGCGCCTTTTTGAACGGTTTCTTCGAAGAAATCAGCCATTTCTTTTGTCAGCGTCAGAACCATCGCGTCATATGCAGGCAAGCCAAGCTCTTCGATATAACGCTTGCGGCGCTCATCCGGAAGCTCAGGAATGCTTGCTTTTACGCGTTCCTTCCATTCATCATCAATGTAGAGCTCGACTAGATCCGGCTCTGGGAAGTAACGGTAGTCGTCAGATCCCTCTTTGACACGCATAAGAATGGTTTTCTTCGTTGCTTCATCATAACGGCGAGTTTCTTGCTGGATGACGCCGCCGGAAAGAAGAACCTGCTCCTGGCGTTTTTCTTCATGCTCAAGGCCTTTTTGAACAAACGCAAAGGAGTTCAAGTTTTTCAATTCTGTTTTTGTGCCAAATTCCTCTTGGCCGATCGGACGAAGAGAGATATTGGCGTCACAGCGAAGTGAGCCTTCTTCCATTTTACAGTCAGAAACGCCTGTATACTGGATGATGGATTTCAGCTTTTCAAGATACGCGTACGCTTCTTCCGGCGTGCGGATGTCCGGCTCTGATACGATCTCAACAAGCGGCGTTCCTTGACGGTTGAAGTCAACAAGAGAATAGCCGTCGCCCGTATGCGTCAGTTTTCCGGCATCCTCTTCAAGATGAAGGCGCGTGATGCCGATGCGTTTTGTTTTGCCGCCGACTTCAATTTCGATCCAGCCGTTTTCGCCGATTGGCTTATCAAATTGAGAAATCTGATACGCTTTCGGGTTGTCAGGATAGAAATAGTTTTTGCGGTCAAACTTCGTATCCGTTGCGATCTCACAGTTGAGCGCCATAGCGGCTTTCATTGCGAATTCAACGGCTTCTTTGTTCAGAACAGGCAGGACGCCCGGATATCCGAGGTCAATAACGCTTGTCTGCGTATTCGCCTCCGCGCCGAATGGCGTTGGAGAGCTTGAGAAAATTTTTGATTTTGTTTTTAACTCAACGTGGACTTCAAGTCCGATTACCGTTTCAAAGTTCAATTCTTTTCACCCCTTACAGTTCAGGTTTTGCTTTATGATGGTCTGTCGCTTGTTCAAATGCATGAGCAACGCGGTATACAGTGCTTTCGTCAAAGTGATTTCCGATGATTTGCAGGCCGAGCGGAAGTCCGTCTGCTAATCCGCATGGCACGCTGATTCCCGGTACGCCGGCAAGGTTGACCGGAATCGTTAAGATATCGTTTGCGTACATTGTGAGCGGATCCTTCGTGTTTTCACCGATTTTAAACGCAGGTGTCGGTGTAGTCGGTCCAACAATAACATCATATTTTTCAAATACGTCTTCAAAATCCTTCTTAATCAACGTACGCACTTTTTGCGCTTTTTTGTAGTACGCATCGTAGTAGCCTGAGCTTAAAGCAAACGTTCCAAGCATGATGCGGCGTTTGACTTCATTTCCAAAACCTTCAGCGCGTGTTTGCTTGTAAAGGTCGATCAGGTTATCCGCGTTGTCTGTGCGGTAGCCGTAGCGGATGCCGTCAAAGCGTGCAAGGTTCGCTGACGCTTCAGAAGATGACAGCAGGTAATATGTCGCAAGCGCGTATTTACTGTGCGGAAGAGACACTTCTTCCCATGTAGCGCCGAGACCTTCAAGGACTTTCAGCGCTGCCAAGACAGATTCTCTCGCTTCTTTGCCGACACCTTCACCAAGGTATTCTTTCGGAACGGCGATTTTCAGTCCTTTGATGTCGCCAGTTAATGAAGAAAGAAAATCAGGCACGTCCACATTTGCACTCGTGGAGTCCATTTTATCTACGCCAGAAATCGCTTGAAGTAAAAACGCGTTATCCTCAACCGTACGTGTAATCGGTCCGATTTGGTCTAATGAAGACGCAAATGCGACCAGTCCGTAACGAGATACACGGCCGTATGTAGGTTTTAATCCGACAACGCCGCAGAAAGAAGCCGGCTGACGGATGGAGCCGCCTGTGTCAGATCCAAGAGAAAACGGAACTTCTCCCGCAGCAACCGCAGCCGCAGATCCGCCGCTTGAACCGCCGGGAACTGTATCCAGGTTCCAAGGGTTTTTCGTCAGCTTGTAAGCAGAGTTTTCGGTAGATGACCCCATGGCGAATTCGTCCATGTTCAGTTTTCCGATTGTGACCGCTTCAGCGTCTTGAAGGCGCTGAACGACAGTAGCGTCATAAATCGGATCAAAGTTTTCGAGAATTTTGCTGGAGCATGTTGTGCGCAGCCCTTTTGTTACGATATTATCTTTTACGCCGATCGGCATACCGAAAAGAAGACCGTGCTCAGAACGGCCGTCAACCGCCTCATCAAGCTCCGTCGCGTATGCGCGCGCTCTTTCTTCATCTAATGCCAAAAAGGCTTGTACCTTATCATCAACCGCTTGGATGCGTTTATAAGATTCGTCAACCAGATCAGAAATCTTAATCTCTTTTTTATGTATGAGCTGTTTTAATTCTGTGATTTTATGATCAAATAATGACATTCTTGTGTCCCTCCTTTAGTCCAGAATTGATGGCACACGAATATAGCCGTCTTTATGGTCAGGCGCATTTTTCATGACATCCTCAACCGGAAGACCTTTACCCGCTTCATCTTCTCTCATGACATTTTTCATTTTCAGCACGTGAGTTGTAGGCTCCACATTGTCTGTGTTAACCTCATTAAGCTCCTCGGCAAATGAAATGATACTGTCGAGCTGTTCAGTGAACATTTTTGCTTCTTCTTCAGTAATCGCAAGTCTTGCAAGGTGCGCAACGTGCTTTACTTCTTCTATTGAAATTCGTGACATATGATCCACCTCCACATATTTCTCCGTTAAGTCATATAATACTGATCATATCAAAAACAAGCCCTTTAAAGCAACAAAACGCCTTAAGACAGGCCTGTGTTTTCGAAACAATACCCTATATATTTTATACTAAAATGAGGCGAAGGAGAAACGAAATATTTTTCTGAATATTTTTACTTTAATTATTTTTTGAAAGCGTTTTATTCTTTATTCCCTTCTAGGTTTGCAACGGTTTTCCCCGCTCATGATCAAGGTTTCATCGCTTGAATGGCCGGGAATACTTTGTTAGGTTAAGTTACCAAGTGCACCCGCAAAGGAATTTCTTTTGTTTTGCACTTACGCCAGGCTGCTTAACTGGCACCATCAATTTGAGAGGTGATGCAACATTATTAGAAATGAAGAGAGGGTAAAACGTGAGTATTGAAATTATTATATCTTTAGGAATTTACTTTATTGCCATGCTGTTAATCGGCTGGTATGCATTCAAGAAAACCACTGACATCAATGATTACATGCTTGGAGGAAGAGGCCTCGGACCATTCGTTACTGCTTTGTCTGCCGGTGCGGCCGATATGAGCGGATGGATGCTGATGGGTGTTCCCGGCGCGATGTTTGCGACAGGGCTGTCCACCTTATGGCTTGCTTTAGGTCTTACAATCGGGGCGTACTCAAATTACTTGCTGCTGGCTCCAAGGCTGCGTGCTTATACAGAAGCGGCGGATGATGCGATTACAATTCCTGATTTCTTTGATAAACGATTCCAGCATTCTTCATCACTGCTGAAAATCGTATCTGCATTGATCATCATGATCTTTTTCACATTATATACCTCTTCCGGTATGGTATCTGGCGGACGGCTGTTTGAATCTGCTTTTGGTGCGGATTACAAATTAGGCCTGTTTCTGACCACCGCAGTTGTCGTGTTATACACACTGTTTGGCGGTTTCCTTGCTGTCAGTCTGACTGACTTCGTGCAGGGTGCGATCATGTTTGCAGCACTAGTGCTTGTGCCGATCGTTGCTTTTACCCATGTGGGCGGCGTTGCTCCGACTTTCCATGAAATCGACGCTGTTAATCCACATTTATTGGATATTTTTAAAGGCGCGAGCGTCATTAGCATTATTTCCTATTTAGCCTGGGGGTTGGGCTACTACGGCCAGCCTCATATCATCGTCCGATTTATGGCCATTAAAGACATTAAAGATTTAAAACCTGCACGCCGAATCGGTATGAGCTGGATGATCATTACAGTTCTAGGTTCCGTGCTGACGGGTTTAATCGGTGTTGCATACGCCCATAAATTCGGAGTTGCTGTAAAAGATCCGGAGATGATTTTCATTATCTTCTCTAAAATTTTGTTCCACCCATTAATTACAGGGTTCTTATTGTCAGCTATTTTGGCTGCCATCATGAGTTCGATTTCCTCACAGCTCTTAGTCACAGCAAGTGCTGTAACAGAGGATTTATACCGGTCATTTTTCAGACGAAAAGCTTCTGATAAAGAATTGGTCATGATCGGGCGATTGTCCGTCTTAGTCATTGCCGTTATCGCGGTACTCTTGTCATTGAATCCGAACAGCACCATTCTTGATTTGGTCGGATACGCTTGGGCCGGCTTCGGTTCAGCTTTCGGACCTGCGATTCTGCTCAGTCTGTATTGGAAACGAATGAACGAATGGGGCGCGCTTGCTGCCATGATTGTCGGGGCTGCGACCGTGTTGATCTGGATTACAACCGGCCTGGCAAAATCAACCGGTGTGTACGAAATCATCCCTGGGTTTATTCTCAGTATGATTGCCGGCATCATTGTCAGCATGATCACAAAACGTCCTGCAAAAGCCTCTTACCGATTATTCGGTGTCATGGAAAAGCTGTTAAAACGCAAAAAGTAAGCAATAAGCCATCAAGCGCAGCTTGGTGGCTTTTGTGCTCTTGTTTTGCTATAAATACTGTGAGAAAATCATATTTATTTAAAAACACCATAGAGAAGGGGGAAGTTGCTGTTGAGCTGGTATATTGATCCTGATATTTTATTGAAATTGGGCATTGCCACATTGATTGGCATGGTCATCGGGCTTGAACGCGAATTAAAAAATAAGCCGCTCGGATTAAAAACCTGTATTGTCATTGCAGTCAGCTCATGCATGCTGACGATCGTCAGTATTAATGCGGCATATCATTTCCCTAAATACTACCGCATCATGATGGATCCGCTTCGTCTGCCGGCACAAATCATCTCCGGCGTCGGGTTTATCGGAGCCGGTGTCATCCTGCGAAAAAGCAATGATGTCATTTCCGGCCTGACGACATCGGCCATGATCTGGGGGGCAGCGGGGCTCGGGCTTGCTACGGGAGCCGGTTTTTATAAAGAAGCGTTTGCCAGTCTTCTGTTCATCCTGATCAGCGTGGAATTTCTCCCATGGGTGGTCAGAAAAATCGGCCCCGACCGCCTGCAGGAAAAAGACATCCGCATCAGAATGTCGCTTTCTGATAAAGACAAAATGACAGAGATTTTAAAAGAAATGAAAAGAAGAGATATCAAAGCACACTCCGTTCGGATCGACGACCTGGGCGAAAAGGATTTTCCAATTATGGAAGTGAAGGTCCGCGTCCATAAAAACAGATACACGACCGATGTCTACTATGACATTAAAGCCATTGAAGGCGTAGTCGGCGTGAAGTGTGATACATTATAAAAGCCAATGGGACTGGAATCCCATTGGCTTTTTCTATCTACACCAGTGCTGAAAAATCAAATGCTGTAATCGGCGTGCCATTCTCTATATCTCTTCTGAAACCGGCCAGCATTTCTTTTTCCTCTTCTCCTATTGTGTTAAGGTCAAACATCTGATGCAGCAATCCGTAAATCAGCATATGGCGAAGGCGGAGGAAATCAGGTATTATCATCAGCCATGCAGGGTCAAGCTCATTTTCCTCCCAGTACCCTTTCATAAAATGCGTCATAAATTCTTCTGTAAACGCAGCTTTATCATCATATGGCACAACAGGATACCACAGGACATTGTAGAGAAGAATGCTAATATCGTTAACAAACCAGTTGTAGCCGATATCATCAAAATCAAATGCCGTGATTTTGCCATGATCCCAGTTAAAATTGCCATGGTGCAGATCCGCATGCACCAAGCCATAGCTGTCCTGGCTTTTCGGGAGCCTCCGCAGTTCATTCATCAAAGAATCGGCTTGCTGAAACACCTTTATCTGATCTTCAGGCACATATTTTCTCAGCTTTAATTGCTCCTCTTCATCCCATTCCTGTCTTTTGAAAGCGGGATTGCTCAATTTGTAGCTTTTTGTCAGGCTGTGCATGCTGCCTGTGTATCTGCCAAGCTCATAAAATAGCGTTTCATTCCAGTCCGATTCATCCACTTTTTGCCCTGGCGCTTTCTCATACACTCTCAATAAAAATGACCCGCCGTTTCCGTCCGGCACTGCTTCTACGTCTTTTCCGTTCAGCGACGGGAGCGGTTTGGCTACTGAAATTCCCCCTATTGCAAGGTGACGGAGCCATTCCATCTCTCCCATCATATAATCAGAAGATCTCCGAATCGTATGGGTAATCTTTAAAATATAAGGTTGATTGTCTTTCATACATTCATATACATAGTTTTCCGCATCAGCCAGAAAACGCACCTGATCTTTTGAGAAACCGTATCTCGCTGCAGCTTCTGCCAAAACCTGCTCTTCCTCAAATATTTTTTTGATATCTTTATGCATGTCTAACATCCTTTCATTGCTATAGATTTGATAATGATTGTTTTCACACGATTTCCAGCATCAACATACCTCCCCTTGATTTGTGTTTCGGCAGAAGCGAAAATAATTTCCCTTTTCCTGTTAATTGTAACATAAAAACCCTTGTGCCAATATGGGACTGACCCCCGTTTTTGAGACAGGGATCAAAACACCTTTTAAACAGCCAATTGCCGATAATTTATCGGTGATTGGTTGTTTAGTTTCGTTTGAATACGAATATTGTTATAATAATGAATGTATTCTATGACAGTGCGTTCTACGATGGCGGTCGTGGTTCGATCAATGCTGTTAAGATAGAACGTTTCAGACTTTAGTGAGGAATGAAACGATTCGATGGAGGCATTATCAGCGGGTGTCCCTTTGCGGGACATGCTCATGGTAATGCCTTTTGTTTTAACAGCTTTCTGATACTCGTAAGATGTATACACAGATCCTTGGTCACTATGTAACACGCAGTTCTCAGGCAGTGTTGGCAGTTGATCAAGTGTGTGTAAGACAAAGTCTGTGTCCTGCTTATCTCCAATCGTAAAAGCAATCACTTCTCCATTATATACATCCAATATACTGGAAAGGTACAATTGTTTCTGTCCATAAGGCAAATACGTGATGTCTGTTACTAGTTTTTCAAGAGGATGATCAGACTGAAAGTTCCTATCTAATATATTGTCGACCACGGCATATGGCTGCCCATTCTTCTTGCGCTTTTTCACCTTAACCCGGCACTGCCACTGATTTTTCTGCATAATACGCTGAACCGTTTTATGGTTAATACACATTCTCTTTTTTAATATAGCTGTGATTTTTCGATATCCATATCGATACTGGTGCTCTCGGCACAACGTGCCGATTTGTTTTTCTAAATGGCGCTTGGGATGATCTTTCTTCAGATTCTTCTTCCAACGATAATAAGACGAGCGAGAGATACCTAAATGAATACAGATATCCTGCACGGTCATTGTGCTGTGCAATTCTTCTACAAGTTCGACTGACGTTTGGCTATCAACTTCCTTTCCAATTCGTTGTACTTTTTTAACACTTCATTCTGTTGTCTCAGATATCGATTCTCTGCCTGCAGTTTCTCTAATTCGGAAGAATACTCCGGACCTTTTCCATAAGTGTATTGCTTACCAACAGGCTGTTCAAATCGATGTGTATCACCAGCCTTATACCATCTGACCCATGTCTTAATCTGCGTATTATTTTTGATATTCAACTCCTGCATGATCTCTTTCATAGGTACGCCTGCCAATCTCATTTCTACAGCCTTCTGTTTCACTTCAACCGGATAACTCACTCTTGTCCCCATAGAAAAAACACCTCCAAGTCTAATTTCGGATAACAATCATCCGTATTCAAACTTGAAGGTGTTTTTATTTGTCTCATCTTATGGGGTCAGTCCCAATATGGCACAAGGGTTTTCTATCAGTCATAAATGTGAACAGTCGGCTCTTTATCTCCGGCATTGCGGATAATAACCGCTTCCTGTCCGTCTGAGGACGTGATATTGACTTCGACATCAACTGAGCCTTTAGAGTAGTAGTCCATCACTTCACCCGTTAAGAACTGGGTAAACGCGACAACTTCACTTTTTCCATAGAATTGCATTGGTATGTCAATCTTCATTTTCTTCATTTCATCATTTTCATACAGCGCTGTACCGACAACGCCTGTATAGTTCGGGAAATATTCTTCAATTGAGTTTTTGAACCGCTTAAAGACCTCGGTGTCATCCGGGTATTTTTCTGCTGTGGTTGTATCTGCCGGATAGAATACATATTTTTCATTGATGTCATCCCAATTTGAGATATCAGTAGAGCCTGCTTTGACCTCTGTTTTGGCGATGAAGTTCCCCGGCACAATCGATGTTTTTGACGCCTGCTTGTAGAGCGCGACGGTAATCGGCACATTCTTCAAGTTATCTTTTTTGCGGAGGCGGTTAATAACCTCCTGTGCAATTTTTTCTCCCTGCTGGCGGAGCGTGCTGTCCTTAATCTCCACTTCTTTTTGCGGGTCGCCAGTTTTTTCACGATAGTAATACACGGAGTTTAACGCCAGTCCGATCATGACGCCGCCAAGCTGGATAGAATTCTTATCTTTTCTGACTAAATAATCATGCTCAAGCATGGATGCTAAATAAATCGGGCTGCTTTCGTTCTTTTCTTCTGTTGAACCAGAGCTCGGGAGCGCCGGGTTCAAGCCTTCATTTTTGAAGTTTTTATCTTCTTTTTCGGCTTTTTTCAAATCAGAGCCCGTTTTTTTCCGTGCCAGCCAGCTTAATACTGTATCCTCATCTAAATATTGTCCTTCTTGGAACAGATAATCGTCAGTCGAGAAAGAATCTTGGGCAAGACGCATCAGCCCTGTTTCAAACTCGTCAATGTCCAGCCTAGTATTCAGCTGTTCCGTTGTTAAGCCGCGCGCTTTGCCTGCCTTAAACGGCAGCACCATTTTGTAATAGGAGTCAGAGATATTATATTTCGGGACAATCGCTTTTTCTGACGATTTCGCCGTCTTTTGCGTAATCTCTTCCTCCTTCTCCCCCCCAAAACCTGACGAGCAGGCAGACAGCATTAATACTGCCGCCGTTGCCGCCAATGCCAACGTCTTTTTCAATAGAAAACACTCCTCTTATTTCTTTAGCTCTCCCATTAACTGTTCTTCATTCCACACTTCAATGTTCAGCTCTTGTGCTTTTGTCAGCTTGCTTCCCGCCGCTTCTCCGGCGATGACTAAGTCTGTGTTTTTGCTGACGCTTCCAGTCAGCTTTCCGCCCAGCGCTTCGATTTGCGCTTTGGCTTCGTTTCTTGACAGCTCTTCCAGCTTTCCTGTCAGAACAATTGTTTTACCGGCAAAGTAAGAGTCGCTGTCCTCTGCTTTTACTTTTTTCGGGCCTTTGTAGAGCGTGTTTACGCCCAGCTCCTGAAGTTCATTCAAGAGTTCAAGCATTTCTTCTTTATGAAAATAGGTGATCACAGCATCAGCCATTTTTTCACCGATTTCATCTACCGCGAGAAGTTCCTCTTTAGAGGCTTTTTTCAGGTTCTCCAAGCTTTCAAAATGCATGGCAAGCGTCTTTGCGGCCTTTGATCCGATAAAACGGATGCCAAGCCCAAACAGCAGGCGCTCTAACGAATTTTCTTTTGATTTTTGGATGGAGCTGATCAGGTTTTCAGTGGACTTTTCGCCCATGCGCTCGAGCTGGATGACTCGTTCCTTCGTCAGCTTATATAAATCTGCCACATTGCGGACAAGGTTTTCCTCAAACAGCTGTGTGATCACTCGTTCGCCGAGCCCATCAATGTTCATGGCATTGCGGGAAACGAAATGGATAAGCCCTTCCCGGATTTGCGCCGGACATTCAGGGTTAATGCAGCGAAGCGCCACTTCTCCTTCGATCCGGACGAGTTCACTGCCGCATTCAGGACATTCCGTCGGCATGCTGAATTCCTTTTCTTCTCCTGTGCGCTGTTCAACGAGGACATTCACAACTTCCGGGATGATATCGCCCGCTTTTTTGACGACAACCTTATCCAAAATCCGAATGTCCTTCTCTTTAATTAAATCTTCGTTATGAAGGGATGCTCTTGAGACCGTTGTGCCGGCAACTTTTACCGGCTCAAGAATCGCGGTCGGCGTGATCACACCCGTTCTGCCGACATTTAATTCGATATCGAGAAGCTTCGTCACGACCTCTTCAGCAGGAAACTTATACGCGATGGCCCAGCGCGGGCTTTTCGCCGTAAAACCGAGCTCCTCCTGTTGATCGAGAGAATCGACTTTAATAACAATGCCGTCTATTTCATACGGCAGGTCAGCGCGCTTCGCCTGAAGCTCATCGATCAGCGTAATGACTTCTTCTATGTCGCCGCATTTTTTTCGTTCCTGATTCGTTTTAAATCCGAGTTCGTCGAGAAAATCAAGCCCTTGGCTTTGCGTCTCCACACCCATCTCGTCAAGCTCCGCTATACTGTAGACGAAGATATCGAGGTTTCGTTTCGCTGCAATTTTCGGATCGAGCTGCCTAAGTGATCCCGCCGCGGCATTTCGCGGATTGGCGAACGGTTCTTCCTCATTTTTAATCCGTTCCTCATTGAGTGCTTCAAACGAACGCTTCGGCATATACGCCTCGCCGCGCACTTCGATCGACAGCTCACGGTTCATTTTGAGGGGGATATTGCGAATCGTCTTCAGATTCTCCGTAATATCCTCTCCCGTCGTTCCGTCACCTCGGGTGGCCCCTCTGACAAAATAGCCGTCTTCATAACGGAGAGAAACAGCAAGACCGTCTATTTTCAGCTCCACATTATACGCCACATCGTCACCGACGGCTTGGCGCACACGGCGGTCGAAATCACGAAGATCATCAGCATTAAAGGCGTTGCCCAGACTGAGCATCGGTGTGCCGTGGGTGACTTTTTGAAACGCTTCAAGCACGGCTCCGCCGACGCGCTGCGTAGGAGAGTCAGGCGTTCTGAGATCTGGATGCTCCTCCTCGATCGCGATCAGCTCCTGCATCAATCTGTCATATTCCGCATCAGGGACGCTCGGTTCATCTAGGGTGTAATATTCATAGCTATACTTGTTGATGGTGCGGCGCAGTTCTTCTGCCCGCTGCTTCGCTGTTTCTTTGTCCATCTGCTTCTTCCTTTCCTCTTCGATTACTGCTTTTCAATAGGAGCAAATGCTGCTAACAGGCGTTTCACGCCAACAGGGCTCGGGAAGGCAATATCGAGCTCCGTCCCTTCTCCTTCGCCTTTCACGCTGACGACAGTTCCTGTTCCCCATTTTTTATGGCCCGCCTTATCTCCGACTGCCCAGTTTAAGGTGTCGCCGCCTGTTTTGCTGGCGTAGGATACGGGGCGTGAAACAGGGCCGCGTCTCGGCTGCATTTTTCTCGCAGACGTCGCTCTCGTTTCTTTTTTCTCATTTAGGTTTTCCAATAAATCATCCGGTATTTCAGCAATGAAGCGAGATTCCGGGTTCATATTTGTCCGGCCAAACAAGGTGCGCATTTTAGCATTGGTCAGATAAAGCTCCTGTTCAGCCCTTGTAATCCCAACGTACGCAAGGCGGCGTTCTTCTTCCATTTCCGCTTCCTCCATGAGTGAACGGCTGTGCGGGAAGACGCCTTCTTCAAGCCCCATCAAGAAAACAACCGGGAACTCCAGTCCTTTCGCGGCGTGCAGTGTCATCAGGGTGATCGCATCCTTGCCGCCTGACTCTTCCTCCTGCTGATCGAGCTGATCAATATCTGCGATCAATGCCAAGTCTGTCAGGAACGCAACGAGTGTCTTGTCTTCACTTTTCTGTTCAAAGTTTTTCGTAACAGACAGGAACTCGTCGATATTTTCTAAACGGCTTTGGGCTTCGATCGATTTCTCAGCCTTCAGCATTTCTCTGTATTCCGTCTTATCAAGAATTTCTTCTGTCAGCTCTGTAATGGATAAGTAATCCTGCATATTGGTCAGGTTTTCAATCATCTGTCTAAAGCTGTCAAGCGCGTTTGCCGCTTTGGCACTGACGCCGATAAAATCAACCTGCTGAATCGCTTGGAAAAAGGACAAGCCGTTTATGGCCGCATACGAAGCGATTTTTTCAAGTGATGTCGCGCCGACTCCGCGCTTCGGCACATTGACAATGCGCGTGAAACTGATATCGTCATCCGGATTGGATACGAGGCGCAGGTACGCAAGAATGTCTTTAATTTCTTTTCTGTCATAGAACTTTGTGCCGCCGACAATGTTATAGTTCAAGCCCGCTTTGAGAAGCGTTTCCTCAATCACACGGGACTGCGCGTTTGTCCGGTATAATATGGCGATATCAGACAGCTTCCGCTTGCCTGAGCTGTGAAGCTGATGAATTTTACCGGCCACAAACTGTCCTTCTCCGAATTCATTATCACCGCGATAATAGGAAATTTTTATGCCTTCATCGTTTTCCGTCCACAAATTTTTCGGTTTGCGGTTAGAGTTGTTTTTGATGACCTCGTTAGCCGCACGCAAAATCCGTTTCGTTGAACGATAGTTTTGTTCTAGCAAAATCACGCTTGCATTCGGATAATCTTTTTCAAATGAAAGGATGTTGGTGATATCCGCGCCGCGCCATCTGTAGATTGACTGATCAGAATCCCCGACAACGCAAAGGTTCTGGAAACGCTCGGCAAGCTGCTTAACGAGCATGTATTGCGCCCTGTTCGTATCCTGATACTCATCAACATGGATGTACTGGAATTTGCGCTGATAAAATTCAAGCACTTCAGGCACTCGGTCAAACAGTTTAATCGTCGTCATAATCAAATCGTCAAAATCGAGCGACTGGTTTTTCAATAGCTTCTTCTGATAATCAGCATATACATCGCTGACCACCTGATCGTAGTAGCCGCCAGCAACTTTAGAGAATTCCTCCGGTTCGGTCAATTCGTTTTTCGCACTGCTGATCGTACCGAGGATGCTTCTCGGGTCAAACTTCTTCGGATCAAGATTGCGCTCCTTCAAAATCCCCTTGATCACTGAAAGCTGGTCACCCGTATCAAGGATGGAGAAATTTCGGTTGATCCCAATCCGGTCGATATCTCTGCGCAAGATCCGCACGCACATGCTGTGGAATGTGGAAATCCAGATATCGTCCGCGCCGGGTCCAAGGATGCTTTCCACACGTTCTTTCATTTCGCGTGCCGCTTTATTTGTAAATGTGATCGCCAGAATGTTCCACGGCGCCACATGCTTCTCTGCCATTAAATAAGCAATTCTGTGTGTCAGGACACGCGTCTTTCCGCTTCCCGCTCCCGCCATCAGCAAAAGAGGCCCGTCCGTTGTTTTGACTGCTTCCTGCTGAACGGGGTTTAAACCGCTTAGTAATTGATTGCTAATATAATTCAAAATTTGTTCACCCGCCTATACAAAACATATGTTCTATCATAAACCAAATCCGTACAATTTACTACTCGCCTTTCACAGCCGCTACTGTTTTCAAAGCCCTGTCAAAATCTTCATACACAGCATTGCCTACAACGATCACGTCCGCATGCTCTGCGTACTGCTTGGCCGTTTCCGCATCCTTGATGCCGCCCCCATAAAACAAGGTTGACGTTTCCAATACAGCCTTCGTTTTCTTGACAGCTTCTATGTCTCCAAGCATGCCGCTGTATTCTAAATAAAAAATCGGCAGTTGCAGCAGCTCCGACACACGCGCATAGGCGACAATATCATCCATATTCAGATCGGCGTCCGCTTCAGTCAGTGCCGCGGCTTTGCAATCTGGATTTGCGATGCAGTAGCCCTCCGCCACGATTTCTTCCATAGACATCAGTTCTCCGTATTCCTTCATGGCTTTCTGGTGCATTCCGACAATCCAATCCGCGTTTTTGCTGTTTAATACACTCGGAATAAAATATAAGTCAAAGCCGGGAACGATCGCTTCAATCGCTGATACCTCAAGGACACACGGCACCAAAAACCGTCTTACCTTAGACATCATCCGCAGGACATTATCCTCTGTCACACCATCACTGCCTCCGATAATGACCGCATCCGTTCCTGATTCGCAAAGAATCTCCAGCTGTTCGTCAGGCAAATCTTTATTTGGATCGAGTTTAAAGACATGCTTCCACTCTGTTACATCGTACACGTCATACGTTCCTCCATTCGTTTGTTACCATTTAAACATTATAACAAATTCACATAGCGCGGAAAAACGGAAAAAGCCGTTAATCTCGTTATTCACTGAAAAAGGTGTTTTGATTCTATTTTCATAAAAAAAGAGAGCATATGGCAGTACCTGCATGGTGAGTCCTGTATCGGCAGGAGCACACATTTTTCACCAGATTCCTTCTGCTATTGTTTGGAAAGTGTTCAACTGTGGAAATGGTTACATAAAAAGGGAGGCTGAGAGATGGAAACCATCATAATAGCACTCATCGCATTTATCACTGGGATTATCGCTATCCCGATCGTCTTGTTTGCCTGGATCTACATAAAGGATGAAAAACAGCAGGAGCACTCAATTCTTCGCAACTATCCCGTCATCGGAAGGTTTCGGTATATCCTTGAAAAAATCGGGCCGGAGCTCAGACAGTATTTATACAGCAATGACAATGAGGAGCAGCCTTTTTCACGAAAGGAATATGAGCAAACCGTCATCTCCGGCAAATACAAAAGCAGAATGATGGGCTTTGGATCTGTAAGAGATTTTGATAAACCTGGCTATTATATCCGTAACGCTATGTTTCCAAAACAAAGGGAAGAAATGCACGTAAATCAAACGCCAAAAATTGAAACCCAAATCTATAAAATGGATGCTGACAATCTATTCAAACGCAAGGAGCATGCCGAACATATCAAGGCAGACCCGTATTTTCTCCATCCTGATGATGTACAGGTGATTGGCGAGCATACATGCGAGAAGCCATTTTATGTGAAGGGCTTAGTCGGCCAGTCCGCCATGAGCTACGGTTCTCTTGGAGAACGGGCTGTTACGGCGCTCTCAAAAGGGCTCCATCAGGCAGGCGGCACCTGGATGAATACAGGTGAAGGAGGATTGTCTGAGTATCACTTAAAGGGCGGCGCCGATATCATTTGCCAAATCGGACCGGGCCTATTCGGCGTGCGCAAAAGAAACGGGGAATTTTCGTGGGAGGAATTTAAAAGAAAAAGCAGGATTGACCAAATTAAAGCGTTTGAGCTAAAGCTGGCACAAGGAGCGAAAACCCGCGGCGGCCATGTGGACGGCGCCAAAGTATCAGAGGAAGTGGCAGATATTCGGAATGTCGAACCTGGAAAGTCGATTGACAGCCCGAACCGCTTTTATGAATTCTCAAAACCTCCTGAAATGCTCGACTTTATTGAAAAACTTAGAGATGTCGGACAAAAGCCAGTCGGCATCAAACTGGTCGCAGGGCATCCTGAAGAATTGCATGAGCTTTTCTCTCATATGCAGAAAAGCGGAAAGCATCCGGATTTTATCACGATCGACGGAAGTGAAGGCGGTACCGGAGCTTCCTTTTACGAGCTCGCGGATACAGTCGGCCTTCCGATTATGACAGCGCTGCCTATTGTTGACACGCTTCTTAAACAGTACGGCTTGCGCAGCCAGCTGAAAATCTTTGCTTCCGGAAAGCTCCTGACCCCTGATAAAATCGCGGTTGCCTTAGCCCTCGGCGCTGACTTTGTCAACATCGCACGCGGCATGATGTTTTCCGTTGGCTGCATCCGCGCTCTCGTCTGCCACACCAACACCTGTCCGGCAGGTGTGGCGACGACAGATCCGAAATTGCAAAAAGCGTTGAGCGTTGAGGAAAAACAGCATCGTGTCTGCAACTACGTCATTTCCCTGCGCGAGGGGCTGTTTAATCTTGCAGCCGCAGCAGGGATCAATTCGCCGATTCACTTTTCCAAGGAGCATGTTGTCTATCGGAAAGAGGATGGCAGTATCATCGATATCGACAACCTGATCCATCAATTTGTTTCATAAAGAAACCGCCCTTGCCGAACGGCAGGGCGGTTTTTTATTTGGAAGAAGACTCTGTTTCATTCTCCTTCACACGGTCAAGCGCCATTTCATAAGCGTCATTCCCGTAATTTAAGCAGCGTTTCACACGGGAAATCGTAGCCGTGGAAGCGCCTGTTTCTGTTTCAATCTTATGATACGTGTTTCCTTCGCGAAGCATGCGCGCCACTTCAAGGCGCTGAGCCAGCGATTGAATTTCGTTAATTGTGCATAGATCATCGAAGAATCGGTAACATTCCTCCAGGTCTTTCAGCGATAAGATCGAGTTAAATAACTGGTCCAGCTCTTTGCCGCGTAATTTATCGATTTGCATCGTTACACACCTTCTCCTTTACTAATGGAAGCCGCATCAAGATCAGGTACGATATTGATCCAAGTCTTTCCTGGCACAAACGGAAGCCACTTGCCGTCTTTTATCGGCACAATTCTGCCATTCACTTGTTTCCAGTCTGTTTCAATGACGTTTCCGTCCTGAAACAACAGACCTTTTCCTCCTGATTCCAAGTCGATGTCCCGCCTTCCATCTTGATCAATAATATGATGGCTGGCTTCAACAATGAAAATATTTTGTATTGCAACCGGCTTTCCGGTTTCCCGGTCTGTCGTTATGACACCATCAGAGCTTCTTGTATAAGATTCAGCTTTTTTATCATAGTTGTATTCGACAAGATTTGTAACGTTTTTTGTTCCATAATCTACCCGAACATTGTAAGATTCATTTGCAGATTTTGCATCTGATGTTTGAAACAGCAGCGGATTTGTTTCCTGCTTCAGCTTATAACCCTTTTGTTCCGCCGCCTTTTTTATGTAATCATAAGACGTATAGGAATTGTGGGGCGGTTTGCTGAAATCAGCTCTCCAAAATAAGCTTCCGTCAAAATCCAATCCGTTCATATAATCGGCAGCTCCGGATTCCAGCTGCTCTTTGGCGCCGGGACTCCAGCCGTGATGGACAAATATGCTGTCAAAGCCATTGCTGAGAGTGACGAAATATTCCCGCGCGCTCCGCACAGGTCCGACAGTTTCAGGCATCTGGCTTTGGAAAATGGCCAGAAATCTTGTGATTTGCCCTTCGGCTAGCGCTTCTATGACAATGTCGGCTTTAGACAGACCCGACTGCGGCCTCGCCTTCGGGTGATTGTTCACCACAACAGCAACAGGGCGGCGTTCAGTCACTTTCTGTTCAGTCTTTAGCCCCGTTAAAGGAGCTTTCAGCTTCTTTGCATTATCCGGGACAGCATCCTTCTGCTGGCAGGATACAAGCAGAAAAAACACGAAACACAGCGCGCAAACTGTCATCCATTTTTTCATATGTCGGCTCCCTGCTCTTTTATATTTTAACGCATTATCGATGGAAAGAGTACAGTTTTTTTCATGACGTCGAAGATTCCTCTTGGCGTAATGCGTATATACGGAAGGTGCGTACTTTGCAAAAAGAGCAGCGTATAGATAGGATCGCAAAACTCATAGCCTCTTTCAGTCAAAAGATCTCTCAGCTTTTGTTCCTTCTCAAGCACGTCTTCATACGCTTCCGAAGAGGCGCAGCCGCACAGCGCAAGCGGGATTTCATGCAGAATGTTTCTGTTCTCCGCTAAAACAATTCCTCCTCCGATTTCTTTCATGCGGGCGAAAGCGAGCAGCATATCCGCTTTATTTTTTCCAATCGCGACAATGTCGCCCGTCGTCGTAAAGGAGCTTACAAATCCCTGCACGCTTGAGGCAAACCCTTTTATCATCGTATTGACGCGCCATTTCCCGTGTCTGTCGAGCATCGTCAAATAACTTTCATCATGGTCAAACGAGAGCTGTTCCATCGAATTGTCAATCTCAATCATATAGGGCTCCATAATAACCGCATTCCGCATTTTCACGCCCATCGGCATAGAAAACTGCAAGTCATCCATCGTCATATCATATGAAAGTTCAAGCGAGACAAGACCGCCTTTGTGCCAGTCCGTCTTTGTAAACGCCTTCAAATCACAGCCGTCTTCACGCAGAATGGTCCCTTTTGACAGAACAGTCACGGGATTCGGATTTAACGGAGCTTCCAGTATGTTGAGCGATGCCAGTCTGCCCGGTCCGACAACTCCTAAATAATCATCCATTTGGTAATACTTTGCGATATTAAATGATGCCATATTGTAGGCGTCGATTGCAGGTACGCCTTCTTCTAACGCAATGCGAATCAGCTCGTTTGTCATGCCGCCTTTATAGAAATTCGGGGTTGCGCCATCTGTCGTGTAAAAGAAGTGGTCATAATAGCGGAAGCCCTTCTCATGCAGCTCTTGCAAGATTTTTCTTACATCGGGGCGAATGGAAGAGTTCCGAAGGGAAACATAATAGCCCAGTTCCAGCCTTCTCATCACTTCATCACCTGTCATCGCTTCATGATCACAATCCGCACCGAACAGCTTCATTTTTGTAAGCGTTTTATCAGATGCGCCGGGAAAATGCCCTTCAATGCGTTTTCGCTGTTTCTTTGTAGCTTGCATGCAGTGGAGCATTAAATCATCACCATCTACCAGGCGAGGCCATCCGGTCATTTCTCCGCCTTGAATCACATCCGGATGTTCAATCCACTGTTTTCTGACGTCAAATGGAAGGACGTGGTCCTCGTTCAGAACCTCGGTCTGGAGGTCATAGCGTGACCACCAAAAATACTGGACAGGCTGCTTTTTGAGTTCATTCAAAATCGTAAGCGCTTTCTTTTTTCCGCTTTGCAAAAGCAAAAATAAGTTATCATTCACAAATGTCGTTGTTCCGTATTGAGACACATATTCCGCCAGTGTTTGGGGATTATATATTTGAAAAGGATGTGCGTGCGGTTCAATATAACCTGGCACAATGTATTTTCCTTCACAATCAATCGTATGAATTTCTTCGGCTCTATTCGGAAGTTCATGACCCACATAAACAATGCGGTCCTGATAAATCCAAATGTTTTTTTTCAGCCATTGTTTTACATATGGATTTAAGACGAGAGCATTCCGTAAAAGGAGCGTTGGAAGCAGCTTTGAGTCTACAACATCAACCTGTGCCCTGATGTCTTTGTTTTTCCAGTTAAAGGTGCGTTCGGACATTCACATACTCTCCTTTACATGTATTAGACTCATGGTATCACATCCTTCCTCATCACGCACGATAAAAACGTTACAAATTTTTGAAGGTTCGATTAAAAAACTTTTTTATGTAAAAGGAGCGAATTTCCTTGAAGCCAAACATCAGTCTCATCAATGCCGTGTTCAGAATCGCCTGCGGATTGACGATTATGTCAGCCGCCAGCGCAAAGTTTACGAAAAAACCTTAGTGCAGAATGCATCTCTTTTACATCTTTATGGGGGCCATGAAAGCGGGTTCGGGAATCTTGCGCTTCTGTCCTGTGACCTACATGTTTCAACACAGCGATTCTGGAAATAACGAGCATCAAAACGGATAAATGGGAAAGCTTGATCACAAAACGTGATCAAGCTTTTTTTTATGCCCTCCCTTTGTTTTTATATAGATATATCCTGCAGCTGCCAGCGCTGCCGGATAAAGCAGTGCCCAGCCGCTGAATGAATAAATCACCGCGCACGCCGTAAATGCCCCGAGCGCCATCCACCAGCCTATATCTCTCCTGCCCAGCAGTTTCAGTGCTGCCGCCATTGTACATATGTAAGATGCGATAAAAGCCGCGCTCGGCCCTTTCAACAGAGTCGTCAAATCGATTTGAAACACGCCATGCGCCGCAAGCACTAAGCCAAACACTGCAGCCATCGCTGTCAAAACGCGAATAGGCGTACGTTTTGTCACACTGAGTTTTCCAAAAAATACGGGGATGTGCCCCTCTCTCGCCAATGCGTACACCATTCTGGAAAAACCAGCAATATTGGCGTGAATGGTGGCGAATGTAATAAACAGCGCTAAGCATACCGTGACGTATACACCGCTTTCCCCTGCTCCTTTTGAGATGAGCATGGCAAGCGATGCAATTTCTCCATTCTCTCCGTATGAATGAGTTCCCACCGTCACAAATGACAGCAAGATATACAGCCCTGCCACACAAGCCGCTGCCAAAAACAAGCTGATTGGGACATCTTTTTCAGGGCGATGAAACTCCTCAGCCAATGGGGTAATCATTTCCCAGCCTACAAAAGAGAAAAAAATCATAACAGAAACAGATCCCGCGGCAGACCAGCCATGCGGAAGAAACGGCTTGAATTCTGCTATCGTGACGTGTGGCAATGACACAGCAATAGAAGTGACAAGCAGAAATACGATGACACAAATAACGATTGTACTGATGTTTGCTGATAGTTGAATGCCTCTCATATGAAGCAAAATTGAGACAATCAGCATGCAGCCCGCAATCAATGTAATCTGCCAATCGGCCGCCTCTGTGATGTAACTGACGTAATGCGCGCCAGTCAAAGCGATGATGGGAACGCCGATCGGAACGGATCCTAACATGATCCAGCCCAAAATAGCCCCGGCTTTTTTCTGAAAGGCCAGCTGCACATAAACAGTGATTCCTCCCGCGCTGGGCGCTATTTTCACAAGCCGTGCCAGCGTGCCGACGAGAAGAAAAGATAAAAAAGACATGAATACCCAGACAAATAAAGAAGCCGGACCGGCCGTGTCCGCGGTAACAGACGGCAAAATTAATATCCCGCATCCTAAAACCGCCCCAATCGTTAACGCCGTCCCTTGTATCCAAGTAATAGAGCGCTGTAATTCTGGCAACATGATGCCTCCTCTCTGATTGATGGCTTTATTATAGAAAAAATAAGACGGCATCCATATGCTACAATGAAGGTAAATCAACAGCATTGCCTTACGATCAAAGGAATTTTCATTCATTCGCCTAAATATGTAAAGGAGCCAGACAAATGGACGATACAGACCTTCAGATTCTCTCGCATTTGCAGCGAAACGGCAGATTAACGATGGTTGAGCTGGGAAAGCTTGTCGGACTCAGTTCGCCAAGCGCTGCGGAGCGTGTCAGGAAGCTTGAAGACAAAGGAGTGATTACCGGCTACAGCGCGAATATCTGTTACGAAAAACTAAACAAGCATGTCACCGCTTTTATTCTCATGGAGCCAAAAAGCTGTAAGCACTACGCCGCCTTTGCAACATCGCACCCTGATGTAGCAGAAAATCACCGTATCACGGGTATGTACAGCTATGTGACAAAGGTCGTGACTGAATCGGTACATACGCTTGAGGATTTTATTGACGCCTCTATGGCCCATGGAAAACCGACCACACTCGTTGTGCTTTCTTCTTCCAGCTGCCATCCCGCTTTTCTATAACAAAAAAACCCGCAGCTAATCTGCGGGTTTTCCTCACTTATTTTTGGGCAGCCTTTAAAGCGCGTGCCCCAATATCTTTTCTGAAAAAGAGTCCCGGTTTGAATATTTCATCAACCGCTTTGTACACTCGGTCTCTAGCCGCTTCAAACGATTCATCAAAAGCTGTCACATTGGCGACGCGCCCCCCGTTTGTAACAAACTCTCCGCCTTCTGCTTTCGTTCCGGCATGGAAGACCACGACCTGCTCAGTTTCCGCAGCAAGGCTGCCGATCGGCGTGCCTTTTGCGTAGCTTTCCGGATACCCTTCTGATGCAAGCACAACACTCACTGCCGCGGTATCCTTCCATCTTAAGTCAACTTCCTTATCATCTAAAAGATCAAGAAGCACCTGCACCAGATCAGATTCCATGCGCGGAAGCACGACCTGTGTTTCCGGATCGCCGAAACGGGCATTAAATTCAATGACCTTCGAGCCGTTTTCAGTAAGCATCAATCCAGCGTACAAAACGCCAGTGAAGGAACGGCCTTCTTGTACCATTGCTTTTGCGGCCGGCTTCACGATCGTTTCTACAGCATGGCGGACCGTTTCATCCGAAATTTGCGGAACTGGAGAGTAAGCGCCCATTCCGCCCGTATTCGGGCCTTTGTCTCCGTCAAACGCACGCTTGTGATCCTGGGCAATCACCATTGGATACACTTTTTCCCCTTTGACAAAGGCCATCAGAGAAAATTCTTCACCAGAAAGATATTCTTCAATGACAACGGACGCGCTCGCATCACCGAACTTTTCATCTTCAAGAAAGTCATGCAAACATGCAATTGCTTCTTCCTCTGTCATAGCCACAGTAACGCCTTTTCCAGCTGCAAGTCCATCTGCTTTGATCACAATCGGAGCACCTTTTTCCAGCACATATGCCTTCGCCTCATCAAAGGATGTAAACGTGTCGTATTCTGCAGTCGGAATGTCGTATTTCTTCATTAAATCCTTAGCGAACTGTTTGCTTCCTTCGATGATCGCCGCGGCTTTTGACGGGCCGAACACGCGCAGACCCGCTTTTTCAAATTCATCCACCAGACCTTCAATTAAAGGAACCTCAGGGCCGACAATGGTTAGGCCGACCTGGTTTTCTTTTGCAAACGAGACAAGCCCTGCGTGGTCGCTTTCCTCAATGTTTACAAGCTGTGCGGAAGCTTCCATGCCGTCATTTCCAGGAGCTGCAAATACATTCTCGACGAGACTACTTTGCGCTGCCTTCCACGCCAGCGTATGTTCTCTTCCGCCTTTGCCGATAATTAATACATTCACGTCGTTTTCATCCCCTTAATGTTTGAAGTGTCTGATGCCGGTGAATACCATGGCAATGCCGTATTCATCCGCTTTTTTGATGGAATCCTCGTCACGCACAGATCCCCCCGGCTGAATGATAGCCGTAACGCCCGCTTTTGCTGCTTCTTCAACAGTATCCGGCATTGGGAAAAATGCGTCAGATCCGAGCGCACTGCCTTTCGCTTTTTCCCCTGCTTGCTCGATTGCGATTTTTGCCGATCCGACGCGGTTCATTTGGCCTGCTCCCACGCCGACTGTCATGTTGTCCTTCGCGAGAACAATCGCATTTGATTTCACATGCTTCACGACTTTCCAAGCAAGCTTCAAGTCTTCCCACTCTTGCTCGTTCGGCTCTCTTTTTGTCGGAATGCTAATCTCAGCATCATCAAAGCCGTGCATATCTAAATCTTGAATCAATAGCCCGCCTTGAACGGATGTCAGCTGTTTTTCCTTTTGAACAGCAGCAGATACGTCAAGCGTCAGCAGGCGGAGATTTTTCTTCGCAGTCAGGACGTCGAGCGCTTCTTGGCTGAATGAAGGCGCAATGATGATTTCTAAGAAAATGTTATGAAGCGCTTCGGCAGTTGTCTTGTCCACTTCACGGTTCAACGCGATAATGCCGCCGAAGATAGATGTTTTATCCGCTTCAAACGCTCTGTCAAACGCTTCGGCGATCGTTTTTCCTGTTCCCACGCCGCACGGGTTCATATGCTTCACGGCAACCGCAGCCGGCTCAGTGAATTCACGAACGATTTGAACTGCCGCATCCGCGTCTTTCATGTTGTTGTAAGAAAGCTCTTTTCCGTGAAGCTGTTCTGCTTGCGCAATGGAGCCTTTGACAGGAAGAGCTGTTTGATAGAAAGTTGCTTCCTGATGCGGGTTTTCTCCATAGCGAAGCGATTGTTTTTTCTCAAATGTAACAGTGAATTGCTCTGGTTCTTTTTCACCGACAACATTTGTCAGATAGTCAGCGATCAGTGCATCATATGCCGCAGTATGACGGAATACTTTTGCCGCGAGCTCGCGTTTTTTCTGAAGAGATACGCTGCCTTCTTCTTTGATTTGACTCAGCACTGGGCTGTAATCGGCCGGATCGACGATAACCGTTACATCCTGATGGTTCTTTGATGCCGCACGCAGCATGCCCGGTCCGCCGATGTCGATATTTTCGATTGCTTCTTCATACGTGACGTCTTCTTTAGAAATCGTTTCTTTAAATGGATAGAGGTTGACGACAACGAGGTCAATCGGCTGAATCCCGTGTTTATTGATCTGCGCCATATGCTCTTCATTGCCGCGAACCGCCAGAAGACCGCCGTGAATATTCGGGTGAAGGGTTTTTAACCGGCCGTCCATAATTTCAGGGAAGCCTGTCACTTCCGAAATTCCGATCACATCCACACCGTTTTCTTGAAGAAGCTTTTTCGTTCCGCCTGTGGAGATGACTTCAACGCCAAGCTCTGTCAGTTCTTTTACGAAAGGAACGAGATTTGTTTTATCTGAAACACTGATTAACGCACGTTTAATGGTCATGCCTTTTCACCTCTGTTATTTAATCCTAATAGCTGTTTAATCACACTCGGATACCATTTATGCTCAAGCTTGTGAATCCGCTGTTCGATTGTTTCCAATGTATCATGTTCATCAATTTCGATTGCCTTTTGAGCGATGATCGGACCTGTATCCATTCCTTCATCGACATAATGCACAGTGATTCCTGCTACCTTCACACCCGCCCGGAACGCCTGTCCGACTGCGTCGATTCCAGGAAACGCCGGAAGAAGCGACGGGTGAATGTTAATGATTTTTCCTCCATATGCTTGAAGGAGCGTATCACCGATCAGCCTCATATAGCCGGCAAGAACAATCAATTCAACCTCGTGAAGACGAAGCTGTTCAATGATGGCTTGTTCAAATGCGGCCTTGTTTTCATAAGACTTGGGCTCAAATGAGAAGGATGGAATGTGGAATGCTTCCGCCCGTTCGATGACTTTCGCCTGCGGTTTGTCGCAAACGAGGAGCGCTGCTGACGCATCCCAGTTCTCCTCCTTCAAACGCGTGACGATGGCTTCGAAGTTTGAACCGTTTCCTGATGCAAATACCGCAAACTTTTTCATGAAAGTGCCGCACCGCCGAATGTGACGCCTTCACCTTTTTTCACACGCCCGATTAAATAGGCTTTTTCTCCATGGCTTTCAAGCGTTCCGATCACATCTGTCAAATGCTCTTCTTTGACAGCCAAAACAAAACCGATACCCATATTAAAGACGTTGAACATGTCTTCTTCCTTTAGCTTGCCATACTCTTGCAAGAAAGAAAAAATTGGCGGGATCGGCCATGAGCCATGATCAATTTCCGCACTTAAGCCTTCCGGAAGCATACGCGGAATATTTTCAATAAATCCTCCGCCTGTCACGTGCGCCATGCCGTCGATTTTTCCGCTTTTGACCGCGGCAAGCACAGGCTTCACGTAAATCCTTGTCGGTTCAAGCAACTCCTCGCCAAGCGGGCGTTCAAACGGCTCATATGTTGTATCGAGGTCAAGCTCCGCATCATCCAGAAGCACTTTTCTGACAAGGGAAAATCCGTTGCTGTGAAGACCGCTGGAGCTGAGGCCGATCAAAAGATGACCCTCTTTGATGTTTTCTCCAGTGACGATTTCGTCCTTTTCTGCCACTCCGACTGAGAAACCGGCAATATCGTATTCATCAGCTGTATAGAGTCCCGGCATTTCAGCCGTTTCACCGCCGACTAAGGCTGAACCTGACTGCTCACAGCCTTCCGCAACACCTTGTACAATCTGTTCAATTTTCACTGGGTCCGCTTTGCCGACCGCTAAATAATCGAGGAAAAACAGCGGCTCTGCACCTTGTGCCAGCACGTCATTGACACACATTGCAACAGCGTCCACGCCAATCGTGTCATGCTTATCCATGGAAAAAGCGAGCTTTAATTTTGTTCCGACACCGTCCGTTCCCGAAATGAGAACTGGTTTTTGATAAGAAAGCTCAGACAGGTCAAACATGCCGCCAAAACCGCCAAGGCTGCCCATAACGCCAAGCCGTTTCGTGCGCTCCACGTGTTTTTTCATTCGTTTTACGGCTTCATATCCGGCTTCGATGTCAACTCCTGCGTTTTTATATGCTTCAGACATCCTATTCACTCCTTTAAGGCGCTTTTCAAAATATCTCCCCGAAAGAGGGCAGAAAGAGAAAGGCAGCCTAACTGCGCTGCCTTTATGTCATTTTTCAAGTTTTATTTGGTTAATACTGCTTCTTTTACGTGAGGAAGCACTGTATCCTGGTAAATTTCAGTCGGATATTTTCCTGTAAAGCAAGCGAGACACTGTCCGCAATTCGAGTCATCGTATTTTCTGCCGATGCCTTTCAGCAGCCCTTCCACACTCAAAAATGAGAGGGTATCGGCTCCGATTTCCTGACGGATTTCTTCAACAGAATGCGAAGACGCGATCAGTTCTTCATGTGTGGAAGTGTCAATGCCGTAAAAGCACGGATGAGCGATCGGCGGTGAACTGATTTTCACATGCACCTCTGTCGCACCCGCTTCTCTTAGCATCGTGACAATCCGGCGGCTAGTTGTTCCGCGCACGATAGAGTCATCCACCATCACGACGCGTTTGCCTTCTACAACCCCGCGCACCGCAGACAGCTTCATTCTGACGCCTTGCTCACGCAGAGCCTGGGACGGCTGAATAAACGTTCTGCCGACATAGCGGTTTTTGATTAAACCGAGCTCATACGGAATGCCTGTTGCCTCTGCATAGCCGATCGCCGCAGAAATACTGGAATCCGGAACCCCGGTTACGACGTCAGCTTCAACTGCGGATTCCTGAGCCAGCATTTTCCCAAGGTTTTTACGGGCACTGTGTACGTTAATACCGTCAATATTGCTGTCTGGTCTGGAGAAATAAATGTACTCCATGCTGCAAATGGAACGGTTGATATTCATGGAAAAACGCTCTGATTTCATTCCTTCATCATTAATGATCAGCATTTCTCCCGGCTCTACCTCACGAAGGTACGTTGCGCCGACGACGTCAAATGCGCATGTTTCTGATGCGACCACATAAGCGTCGCCCATCATGCCGATGGATAGCGGTCTCAGCCCGTTTGGATCAAGTGCGACAATCATTTCTGTTTCGGTCATGATCAGGAACGCGTAGGCGCCTTTCAGCATAGAAAGCGAGTTTTTAATTTGGTCCTTCAGCGTGAAGTGTCCGCTTCTTTTGATCAGGTGAGCCAAAACCTCTGTATCCGAAGAGGTTTGAAAGATGCTCCCTTGATTTTCGAGCTGCTGCTTCAGCTGAGTGGCGTTGACAAGATTTCCGTTATGAGCAAGCGCCAGGCTGCCATTGTTTTGGGAACGGAAGAGGAGCGGCTGAACATTTTCGTATCCGCCGCCTCCAGCCGTTGCGTACCGAACGTGCCCGATAGCGCCTTTTCCCTTTACTTTGCTGAGTTCGCCGTTTTGAAATACTTCAGTGATCAGACCTTGGCCTTTGTGAGCCGTCAGCTTTTCACCATCAGTCGCTACGATGCCCGCACCCTCCTGTCCTCGGTGCTGAAGGCTGTGGAGACCGTAATACGTGATTTGCGGGGCTTCTTCATGTCCCCAAATCCCAAAAACGCCGCATTCTTCATTTAAGCCTTTGATTTCAGCAAGCATGGGATAGCTCCTTTCCATACGCGTTCAAGCTCTTTCGTTTGCGCATGAATCATTTGTTGTCCGTCTTGGTTTTGAATCGCCAGAATTCCGTCAGCTGTTACCTCACCAATATGAACCGCATCTTTGACAGTTGCTTCAAACGCAGCTTGATGTTCTTTTTTCACTGAAACGACGAAGCGGGATTGAGATTCAGAGAATAATAACGCCGCTTCCCCTTCTACAGTCACATTAGCGCCAAGGTTTTCCGTCGTCATGACACTTTCCGCAATCGCTACGCCTAAGCCGCCTTCAGACACATCATGCGCAGATTGAACGAAGCCTTTTTTAATCGCGTCAAGCAGTGCTTTTTGACGAGACAGCTCTACATCAAGATCGATTTGCGGCGCTTTGCCGTAAATGCGGCCTTCTGTCATTTTTTGCAGCTCGCTTCCCGCAAACTCTGGTTTTGTTTCGCCGATCACGTATACGAGATCTCCTGCTTGTTTGAAATGCTGTGTTGTAATGTGCGCTGTATCTTCAATTAGGCCGACCATGCCGATAACTGGTGTCGGATAGATCGCCGTGCCGTTTGATTCGTTATAAAGCGATACGTTACCGCCGATAACCGGAGTGCTGAGAACATTGCACGCTTCGCTTATGCCGTCTGCCGCTTTTTCGATCTGCCAGAAGATTTCCGGCTTCTCCGGGTTTCCGAAGTTAAGGTTATCTGTGACCGCAAGCGGTTCTGCGCCTGAGCAAATGATGTTGCGCGCTGCTTCAGCGACAGCAATTTTCCCTCCGACTTCAGGATCAAGATAGAGATAACGCGCGTTACAGTCTGTCGTCATCGCCAGCGCCTTTTTCGTTCCGCGGATTCTGAGAACACCAGCATCAGACCCAGGAGCGACAACTGTATTCGTGCGCACCATGTAGTCATACTGATCATACACCCACTCTTTACTCGCAATCGTCGGCTGCTGAAGAAGGGCCTTCAGCGTTTCATTCGCATCTTCAATTTGCGGAGCCTGAACGTCCGTTTCCAAAAACTCGCGATAGTAAGCAGGCTCTTGAGAAGGCTTATGGTAAACCGGTGCTTCTTCTGCCAAGGCATCAACAGGCAGCTCGCACACAACCTCTCCTTTGTGTGTCAGGCGAAGCATTTTATCATCTGTCACATGTCCGACAGAAACCGCTTCAAGATCGTACTTGTCAAAAATATCGATGATTTCCTGCTCACGTCCGCGCTCAATAACCAAAAGCATCCGTTCTTGTGATTCAGAAAGCATCATTTCATACGCGGTCATGCCTGTTTCGCGCTGAGGAATCAGGTCAAGGTTCATTTCAATGCCAGAACCGGCTTTACTTGCCATTTCTGCACTTGAGCTTGTTAAACCGGCAGCTCCCATATCCTGAATGCCGACTAAGGCGTCGCATTGGATGACTTCCAGACATGCTTCAAGCAAAAGCTTCTCCATAAACGGATCGCCGACTTGGACAGCAGAACGCTTTTCTTCAGACGAGTCTGACATTTCTTCAGAAGCAAACGTAGCGCCGTGGATGCCGTCACGCCCAGTTTTCGCTCCTACGTACATTACTGTGTTGCCGACACCTTTTGCCTGGCCTTTTTTGATGTCTTCATGATTGATTAAACCGACGCACATTGCGTTGACGAGCGGATTTCCTTCATAGCTGCTGTCAAACTGCACTTCTCCGCCGACTGTGGGGATGCCGATACAGTTGCCGTATCCGGCGATACCCGCTACTACTTCTTCAAACAAGTACTTCACGCGTGGTGAAGTCAGTTCACCAAATCGAAGAGAGTTCAATACAGCGATTGGGCGTGCACCCATTGAGAATACATCACGGATAATTCCGCCTACGCCAGTCGCAGCGCCTTGGTAAGGCTCGAGAGCTGATGGGTGGTTATGTGATTCAATTTTGAACACAACCGCTTGGTTATCACCGATATCAACGATTCCGGCGCCTTCCCCCGGCCCCTGCAGCACACGCTCGCCGCTTGTCGGGAATTTACGCAGAATCGGCTTTGAGTTTTTATAGCTGCAATGCTCAGACCACATGACAGAAAAAATTCCGATTTCTGTGTAGTTCGGCAATCTTCCAAGAATGGATTCTATCAATGCAAACTCATCATCACTGACACCCATTTGCTGATACAGTTTCTCTTCTTTTATTTGTTCTTTACTTGGTTCAAGCAGTAGTGACATGAGTTTCCCTCCAATTTTTCACGATAGACTGGAACAATTTAAGACCGTCGGCGCTTCCAAGCAGTTCATCGACCGCGCGCTCAGGGTGAGGCATCATGCCTAATACATTGCCTTTCTCATTCACGACACCGGCAATGTCGCTGACACTTCCATTAATATTAGAGCCGTATGTGAAAGCAATTTGATTGTTTTCCTTTAATGTAGCAAGCGTCTCGTCATCACAGTAGAAATTCCCTTCACCATGGGCAACCGGGATTGTAATCGATTCTCCCTTTTCGTAGGAAGCTGTGAATAAGGTTTCGTCGTTCTGAACAATCAATTCAACCGGACGGCAAATGAACTTCAGATCTTTGTTGCGTCTCATTGCGCCTGGCAGCAGCCCAAGCTCCTGTAAAATCTGGAATCCGTTACAGACGCCAAGAACAGGTTTTCCTTCAGCCGCTGCTTGTTTGACAGCTGGCATAATATTCGCAAATCGGGCGATGGCACCGCATCTTAAGTAATCGCCGTAAGAAAATCCTCCCGGAATTAACACGCCGTCGAAGCCGTCAAGACTTGTTTCCTCATGCCAGACGTATTCCACTTCATGGCCGAGCTCATCCTTTACAGCATGATACATATCGATATCACAGTTGGAGCCGGGTAACACAATCACCGCAAATTTCACTGTGCGACTACCTCCTCAACCTCGTATCTGTAATCTTCAATCACTGTGTTCGCAAGAAGTTTTTCGCACATTTCTTTCACTAGCACGTCAAGATCACGGTCAGATTTTTCAATGGTAAGCTCCATGTATTTCCCGATGCGCACATCTTGAACTTCGTTATAAGTCATACTGTGCAAGGCATGCTGGACAGCGCTCCCTTGTGGATCTAGTACACTTTCTTTTAAGCTGACATAAACTTTTACTTTATACATGATGAATGCCTCCCAGTCTTTTGAAAATCTCTTCGTATGCGTCGGTTAAGCTTCCCAGATTGCGTCTGAATAAATCTTTGTCCAGCTTTTCGTTCGTTTCTTTATCCCACAAGCGGCATGTGTCAGGTGAAATTTCATCCGCCAAAAGCACTTGCCCGTCTGCATCTAGACCGAATTCAAGCTTGAAATCTATTAATCTGACATGACAATCGTCGAAAATGCTTTGAAGCTCTTCGTTTACTGTTTTTGTAATGGACTTAATGGTTTCTACCTGCTCAGGAGTCGCTGCTTTCAAAAGCCAAATATGATCTTCTGTGATGAGCGGATCACCCAGCGCGTCATCCTTGTAGTAAAACTCGATAATCGGCTGCTCAAGCTCCGTGCCTTCTGGAATGCCGAGACGTTTGGACATGCTTCCTGCCACAACATTTCTGACCACGACTTCAAGCGGCACAATCGTTACCTTTTTAATGAGCTGTTCCGTTTCCGAAATGCGCTCGATAAAATGATTGTTAATGCCCTTTCCATGAAGGTGTTTGAAAATTAAGCTTGAAATCTCGTTATTTAAGCGCCCTTTCCCGCTGATTTCTGCTTTTTTCTCGCCGTTAAAGGCAGTGGCGGAGTCTTTATACACGACATACAGCGTGTTTTCGTCATCGGTTTTGTAGATCTTTTTTGCTTTTCCTTCGTATAAAAGTTCATTCTTCACAATATTCACGGAAGGCCTCCTAACCCGAATGTTGGGAATTTTCAAACTGCGGCGGCTTAGAAGAAGCCGCTAAAAGCTTCTTCTATGCTAAACCTAAACGTTCAAAGATCAGATCAACATTTTTCAGATGGTAATTGTAATCAAAGCAGTCAGCAATTTTTTCTGGAGAAAGACGTGACGTGATTTTCTCTTCCGCTTCAACAAGTTCGCGGAACGGCACTTGTTTTTCCCACGCTTCCATTGCTTTCGGCTGAACAGTATCATAGGCTTCTTCACGTGTAAGGCCTGTGTCAATCAAAGCAAGCAGCACACGCTGAGAATAGATAAGGCCGAGAGTGCGGTCCATGTTGCGCTTCATGTTTTCCGGGAAGACCGTTAAGTTCTTCACGATGTTGGAGAAGCGGTTCAGCATGTAGTTCAGCGCAATTGTCGCATCCGGAAGAATAATCCGTTCTGCTGAAGAATGAGAAATATCGCGCTCATGCCATAATGGAACATTTTCGTAAGCTGTCATCATGTAGCCGCGGATCACGCGCGCCATGCCTGTCATGTTTTCAGAGCCAATCGGATTTCGTTTATGCGGCATTGCAGATGAACCCTTTTGCCCTTTCGCGAAAAATTCCTCAACTTCACGTGTTTCACTCTTTTGCAGTCCGCGGATTTCCACAGCGAATTTCTCGATGCTTGTCGCGATCAAAGCAAGTGTTGCCATATAGTCAGCATGGCGGTCACGCTGAAGGGTTTGAGTGGAAATCGGTGCTGCTTTCAATCCGAGCTTCTCACAGACATATTGTTCAACAAATGGATCAATGTTCGCATATGTGCCGACAGCGCCGGAAATCTTTCCAACCTCGATGCCTGCTTTCGCTTGTTTGAAGCGCTCAAGATTACGTTTCATTTCTTCATGCCAAAGCGCAAGTTTTAAGCCGAAAGTTGTAGGCTCAGCGTGTACGCCGTGCGTGCGCCCCATCATGACTGTGTATTTATGTTCTTTCGCTTTTTCTTTAATAATGTCAACAAATCTCTCAAGATCCTTGAGCAAAATATCGTTTGCCTGTTTTAATAAGTAGGAAAGAGCCGTATCAACAACGTCAGTTGACGTTAATCCGTAGTGCACCCATTTTCTTTCTTCGCCCAGTGATTCGGAAACGGCGCGCGTAAAAGCGACAACGTCATGGCGCGTGTCCTTTTCGATTTCTAAAATGCGGTTGATGTCAAATGATGCGTTCTCACGCATAACTTTTACATCTTCTTTCGGAATGACGCCAAGCTCCGCCCACGCTTCACAGGCAAGAATCTCTACCTCCAGCCATGCTTGAAATCTGTTTTCATCCGTCCAAATCGCGGACATTTCAGGTCTTGAATAACGTTCGATCATTCTGCTTGTCCTCCGTCTCTATTCATCCATTTATTTGTGATCTCCTGAATCCATTCGTCTTCAGGCTGCTTCATAAATGTAATATGCCCCATTTTGCGGCCTTTTTTGATTTCATGTTTTCCGTATATATATAGCTTTGCCTCTTTTAAAAGCTCCGGGTCTTCCTCAACAAGCTTCACTTCATCGCCGAGAAGATTCACCATCATGCCCGGCTTCAGCAAATCTGTCTTCCCAAGCGGAAGCCCGCATACCGCTCTGATATGCTGCTCAAACTGGCTCGTCTCGCAAAGGTCCAGCGTATAATGCCCAGAATTGTGCGGTCTTGGCGCCAGTTCATTGACCAAAAGCTCTCCGTCCTCTGTCAGGAACATCTCAACTGCAAGCGGTCCAACAAGGTTAAGCTCATCTGCAAGCTTAACCGCGAGATCAGCAGCCTTCTGCTGAATCCCTTTCTCTACCCGTGCGGGCACGATGCTTTGGAAAAGAATATTGTTGTGGTGAATGTTTTCAGCTGTCGGAAACGTTGAAATTTCACCGTTTACCGATCTGACGACGATCACCGACAGTTCCATTTTAAAAGAAACCCAGCTTTCAAGAATGCAAGTTCCGTGTTCTAACAGAGCGGCTGCCTGCTCCATTTGCGCCTCTTCTTTTATCACAAATTGGCCTTTGCCGTCGTACCCGCCGCGGCATGTCTTCAGAACTGCGGGTAACCCGAGCTCTTGTACCGCCTGTTTCAATTCATTCTTTGTTTTGACGATGCTGTACGGTGCGACTTCACAGCCCGCGGATTGAATTGCTTTTTTCTCTGTTTCACGGTTTTGGGTAATGAGCAGCAGCTCACTTCCTTGCGGGAGATACGCATGATCTTTCAGCCAATGCAGCGCATCATAGTCGATGTTTTCAAACTCATATGTGATGATATCGCTGATTTCAGCCAATTTTCGAATCGCTTCACGGTCATTATAATGAGCGGTAATTTCGACATCCGCAACCTGCCCGCACGGCGAATCTTTCACCGGATCAACGACCGCGACTTTATACCCCATTTGTTTGGCGGACACAGCCATCATTTTCCCAAGCTGGCCGCCGCCGATAATGCCGATTACAGCTCCCGGATAGATGATTTGTTTAGACAAGCTGATCACTGCTTTCTAACACTGTCTGTTTTGTATTTTCTCTTCTCTCATCCAGCTTACGGGCAAGGTCTTCGTCAAATGCTGACAAAATTTGCGCCGCTAACAGGCCTGCGTTCACAGCACCCGCTTTGCCGATGGATGTTGTCGCAACAGGCACGCCTCCAGGCATTTGGACGATGGAAAGAAGTGAATCCATTCCGTTCAGCGCCTTGGACTGAACCGGAACTCCAATGACTGGCAGTGTTGTTTTCGCAGCCGTCATCCCTGGCAGATGCGCCGCTCCTCCGGCACCGGCAATAATCACCTTGATGCCTCTTTCTCTAGCAGTTTCAGCATATTCAAACATGAAATCAGGCGTCCGGTGAGCGGAAACGACCTTTTTTTCGTACGGAACATTGAGTTCGTCAAGTATGTCGCATGCGTGTTTCATTGTCTCCCAATCGGAAGTGCTTCCCATGATGATTCCTACTAGCGGCTGCATTCTGTTCCCCACCTTCTAATGCTTTTGTTTTCAGAAAATAAAAAATACCCGCTCTGCATTGCACTTATGAGGAAGCAATACAAACCGGGCATGGTACATGTATCGTCAGTCGTTCGCTTCTGCGATATATCCATGTCAGTTTTATCGATCACTTTCCTGCATAGTCCGGCAATTTACGGTTGCCGGGTAGAAACTTATGGGCCATATTCCCAAGATTATATGAGGTCGTGTTTTGATTTCATGTTTATCTTAACAACGGACATGGATAATGTCAACGATATTATCGAACGATACAAAAATTCATTCTACTAATGTTCGTGTTTTAGATCAATTTCCCTTCAAATACGATTTTTTTCCCGCACGGAACGATCTGAATTGACCCATTTTCCTTTTTTTCCATAAAAATAGGCTCTTCCATTCGCCTTACAGGCAGATATCCTTCTTCTTTCATTTGCTGAAGCACCGCATCAATCGTTTGCTGCTCTGTCACTTCAAACTTTTTCTTCTTCGGCTTTGCCATTATTCTTTAATTCTCCTCTTCTTCACCGCTTTGACCCAGAAGCCGCCGTGGATTGTTTTTGGTTCGTACGCAATAATAAAGGCTTTTGAATCAAGTGTTTTAATCGTATCATATAGCTGGAGTTCATATCTTCTCGGCGTCAGGATCTGAAGGGCTGTGCGGTCGCCTTCAAGCCCGCCTGCCACCCAATTTGTCACGCCGTAGCCTTTTTCACGGAGCTGCTTCGGAAGATCAAGATCGAGCTCCTTCGTAATCACATTGACCATAATATAGCCAAGCGCCAATTTTTCTTCTATTTTCATGCCGACAATTACGCCAAGACCGTAACCGAGCGCGTACGCGATCACATTTTGAATCTGGTCTAAGTTATCGAGCACCAGACTCAGCCCCGTCACATAAACCAGTATTTCAATCGTACTGATGCCGGCCGCTAAATAACGCTGTCCTTTCAGCGTTAAAATCATTCTTATCGTAAAAAATGACACATAGACAATATTAATAATGAGAATTATGAGAACCATGGCTATCCCATTTGATAAGATGGTTTGCATCATTTTATTCATCCCCCTACTCTTCAGCTTGCACAAAGCATTCATATTCTACTAGAGAAATGAGCCGTTTACAATCAGCTTCGCCCGTAAGCTTAAGCAAAATATTTCGACATGCTTTTATGCGTTGAACAGTAGTAGTTTACCCTCTTTCTCGCCTTTTCAAAATCAAAACAAAAAAGCCCGCTTTTCAGCAGACTCACCTTTTTATATCTATTGTCAGATCTCTTTTTTCATTTTCTGAAGGGACTTGTATTCTTTCTCAAGCTCACTCAGCGTGTAGTCAGCAAGCTGTTCCCCTCTTCCTTGATAAAATTCCGAGAGCAGTAATTTGGTTTTTAAAAATTGCTTCTTTTGATTAATTGCTCGGCGAAGCACTTCAGCCATGTCCATCATCCTCCTTAAACATAAAGGTTTTTGCGCTGGACGTTTTCAGCATTTTCCCCATCATACACGGGTTAATCCTACAAATCAACTATGTTTTTTAGATATATTTGTAAAAAGTGTGACATAAAAAAACCGGCTAGGATTAGCCGGTTTTTTCATTAAAGCGGAATCAGCGACGCCGTAAAATATTCAGAAATAAACGGCCAAGTCACTGCCGTAAACAGCAGCGCTATCGCAACCACTGCAAATACACAATAGATATAATCAATTGGTGCATCTTGTGCCGCCTGGTACACACGCTGTACATACAGCGCGATGATAAAAAAGATGGAAAACAAGATCAGCACCGTAAACAGTACTGTCAGCATTGGGATATTCACGATCGCAAAGATCAGCCAAAGGATTGAAACAGCAATTACCGGTACAAGCAATGAACCCAATACGGCAGCCGCTTCTCTGAACGTCACCTTCTGCTTCATCATATAGCGGGAGACAGCCCATATAGCAAAGACCATTACCGCGAAAAATATCAGCAAATACACAAGAACAACTAAAAACCCGTCATAGAAAGCATGATGGCGTTCTCCGAAACCGAGCGGCCGATTCCAGCTTGCCTTTAACTGAAACCAATTCCCAATTGAAAAAATGATACTGAATATAAGCATTGAAATCAGACCGTACTTATAATGAGAAAAACCATCCGTTACGACAGTTTTCGCCGGTGATTTTAAAATCGAGAACGCAAAACCGCAATATCTGTTGATGGCTGCCCAAACAGACGCAAGCTTGTCTTTAACAGTTGATTCACCGCGTTCCTGGCGCGGTTTCTGTTTTTGTTTTTGCTTCTGCTTGCTTTGCCGGCTCGCCTTTCTGGACATTCTCGATAGCGGTTCTTCATCTGCATCTATTCTTTCACTCTGGTTAATTTCTTCTTCAAACGTTTCTTTTCTTTCTTCCGTCATGTCAGCAACTCCTATCAAAAAAATACGGCGGAATACCATTCAGCAAGAAAATAAAACACTTATATAAGGTACCGAAGCCTCCCTGAACAGTCAAGTCATTTCCATTTAAGTAAAGCATGGCGGCACATCTACATGACGGTATATCGTATGAAATGGTTTTATCTTTTGCAACAAAAAAACCAGCTGCCGGTGCAGCTGGTTTTTCAATTCTTATTTTAAGAAGATAAAGTACAGGATAAATACGAGAAACAGCCCGTACATGATTGGATGAACCTCTTTTGCTTTTCCTTTGCACACCATTGTAATCGGATAGAAAATAAATCCGATGGCAATACCAGTCGCTATGCTGTACGTTAACGGCATCATGATCATGGTAAGGAAAGCAGGAACGGCCACTTCGAACTTATCCCAAGCGATTTTGCCAAGCGGCGCCACCATCAATGCACCAACAATAATAAGCGCCGGCGCTGTTACATTTGACGTAACGACTGATAGGAGCGGAGAGAAAAACGTAGCCAGTAAAAAGAGAATCCCTGTTACAATTGCGGCAAATCCTGAACGGGCACCCGCAGCGACACCTGAGCTTGATTCCACGTAAGAAGTTGTTGTAGACGTACCAAGCACGGCACCGATCACAATAGAAGATGAATCAGCTAAAAGCGCACGGCCCGCACGCGGCAATTTGTTTTCCTTCATTAAACCAGCTTGTGTTGCCACAGCAACAAGTGTACCAGCTGTATCAAAAAATCCGACAAACAAGAATGTTAAAATAACGATCAGCATTTGTACGGAGAAAATATCCGGGAGGTGAATCCACGCTTGTCCGAAAGTCGGCGCAAGGCTCGGCACACTGCCGACAATTTGAGTCGGAACCGGAACCAAACCGAAAATCATGCCGGCAACCGCTGTTAACAGCATCCCGATAAACACGCCTGCGTTCACGCGAAGCACCATTAAAATAACCGTGACAATCACACCGAAAATCGTTAACAGCACAGGACCGCTGTGAATGTTTCCGATCGTGACGAGCGTAGAAGGATTTGCAGTAATGATTCCTGAGCCTTGCAAACCAACGAATGTAATAAACAGGCCGATCCCCGCACCGACTGCCAATTTCAGCTCAGGCGGAATGGCGTTGATGATTTTTTCACGAAAACCTGTTAAAGAAAGAGCAACGAAAATAAGGCCTGAAATAAAAACACCAGACAAAGCTGCCTGCCATGAAATACCCATACCAAGGACAACAGAAAACGCAAAAAACGCGTTCAGCCCCATACCCGGCGCGATGGCAATCGGATATCTCGCTATTAATCCCATTAAGATACAGCCTGCTGCAGACGCCAGCGCTGTCGCCGTAAAGACCGCACCCTGGTCAATTCTCAGTGCCTCCGGAAAATCTTTCACGCTGTCCAAAGCAAGCGTAATCGGATTGACGAACAATATATATGCCATAGATAAAAAAGTCGTTAATCCGCCAATGATTTCATTGCGATAGCTGGTGCCCAGCTCATCAAACTGAAAATACTTTTTCAAGCTATTTGACTCCCTTCACTCTTTGCTATTTATTCTGTCCTGAAATCGCCAAATAAAAAACGCCCCAATAATTTTGGGACGCTTGACTACAGACGGATTTCAGTTCGAATAAATAAACGTGTTTTATTTATATCAAACGAAAGAAATGTTTACGTAGTCAAGCCATTTACGGTAGCTTGGTAGAGACTTGCGAGCCATATTCCCGCGATTATACGAATTCATCTTATTTGATTTCTGTGTCTATTGTACCAACTTCATTTTGAATTGACAATATAAACAACGAACATTACTTATTAAAAAAATTGGTTTATTCGTCTATTGACTAAATTGGTAACAATGATAAAAACCGTATGTATGGCAACATACGGCTTTTCAACTTATGATTATTTTTTTTCGGTAGGCTGACTCACCTGATGCACTGGTACAGTAAACGAGAATGGCTTTAGTTGAATCAGGTCATTTAAAACGCCGTTATATAGCCGTTAATAATCAAACTATAAATACTTAAATTGCTTGTAAAAAGTATCAACTTGAGGGATATTACTTACTGAGTTGAAGTCGTATTTAATAAATTAGAAAAAGAAGCAGAACCAACATCTTTTTAACCATTAAATAATTCAGCTTAAACTAAGACTTTTCATCCATGTGCATGCCTATTTTAAACTCTTCTTTTATTAAGACTTCACATAATAACTTAAATATCTTTTCAATCTCAGCTATAAAAATGTAGCATGCTTTATCATCTAAAATAATTCCTTTTTTATTCTCAGATAAACTTACACCCTTATCAAATAAGTTACTTATTACATTTAAAATTTTTCCATCTGTTACTCCTCCCCAAGTAACATATCCTCTTTTATGAGCTATACAATTTCTTACTTTTCGATAATTAGAAAATTCTTTTTTAAAATTATTAGGAATCTTAAATTTCAAGACGTCTTCTATGCCTCTGAAATATTTGTCAATTATTGGTATATTGCCATTTTCTTTTATCTTAACATCTTTTTTCAAACGATAATTACAAGTTTCGAAAAACCTGAAAAGAACATCTTCCAAAAGACTATATAAGCTTAGAAATACAGAATTCTTCAATAAATGAGGGTATCTCATATCAATACGGTGTGCATACTCATAGTTATCAGATAGTAAAAAATTAAATGCGTCTAAATCTTTTTCAAGCATGTCATTCTTAATTTTCTCTACACTTAGTTCCATATCATCTAAATAGCTTTTAAAATCTTGTAATTCTAAACCAATCAACAAATAATATAATTCTTCAGGTTGATAAACATCATAAGCTTTTGTCAGTATCAAGCCATTTTCCTTAATATTAATTCCAAATCGAGTATAAACCCTCTCCATAAGTTTTTCTGGTCTCCATTCCAAAGAAAATAACGTTACTTCCATATATCACCTTATCATGAAGCCAGAATCGAGGACAACATCCTCATACTAAAATGTTTGCCTAATTGGTATTTAACTTATACCGTTTCCAAATAGGCTATACTCATGAATCCGTCATTTTGATGAATCCTGTAGTCCTTATTAAATACAATAAAAAAACTCCCTTATACTTAGTTATTGAAACTAAATAAAAGAGAGTTTAAATAGTTATAATTTAACGATTAATGTGATTTATTATTCCCACTCAATCGTCGCAGGCGGCTTACTTGTAATATCGTACACCACGCGGTTAATGTGCTTCACTTCGTTTACGATACGTGTCGAAATGACTTCAAGCACATCCCACGGGATACGCGCCCAGTCAGATGTCATGCCGTCGATTGATGTAACGGCGCGGATTCCGATTGTGTAATCATATGTTCTTGCGTCACCCATAACACCAACGCTGCGGATGTCAGGAAGAACAGTGAAGTATTGCCAGATATCACGCTCTAAGCCGTGATTTGCAATTTCTTCACGCAAGATTGCATCTGATTCACGAACGATTTCTAGTTTTTCTTCTGTTACTTCGCCAAGAACGCGGATTCCGAGTCCCGGTCCTGGGAACGGCTGACGCCATACGATTTCATCCGGAATGCCGAGCTCTGTGCCAAGCGCGCGCACTTCGTCTTTGAAGAGCGTATTTAATGGCTCGATCAGCTCAAACTGCATGTCTTCAGGAAGTCCGCCGACATTGTGGTGAGATTTGATCGTTTGTGCCGTTGCTGTACCGCTCTCGATGATATCTGTGTAAAGCGTACCTTGTGCAAGGTAGTCGATGCCTTTGAGCTTGTCCGCTTCATCATCGAATACGTAAATGAATTCATTACCGATGATTTTGCGTTTTTGCTCAGGATCAGAAACGCCTTTTAGTTTGTTTAAGAATCGATCTTTTGCGTCTACTTTAATCACATTCATGTTAAAGCCTTCGCTGAATGTTTTCATAACACCCTCAGCTTCGCCTTTCCGGAGAAGACCATGGTCTACAAAGATACAAGTCAGCTGGTCGCCGATCGCTTTATGAATCAAAACAGCAACAACAGAGGAATCAACGCCGCCGCTTAGCGCGCAAAGAACCTGTTTGTCTCCGACCGTTTCACGGATTTTTTGCATTTCGATTTCGATAAAGTTCTCCATTGACCATTCGCCTTCGCATTCGCAAACACCGAATACAAAGTTTTTCAGAAGATCATTGCCGTATTCAGAGTGGCGCACTTCCGGGTGGAACTGAACGCCATACCATTTTTTGTCCGCTTTGCTCATTGCTGAGTTCGGGCAGTGATGGCTTGTCGCGTCAACAGTGAAGCCTTCAGGAACTTCTACAACCAAATCGCCGTGGCTCATCCAAACCACTTGTTCATTCGGAAGATCTCTGAACAAATCAGGTGTGCCTTCGATGCGGATGTTTGCTTTTCCGTATTCACGCTGGCTTGCCGCTTCAACTTTACCGCCAAGGTAATGAGTCATCAGCTGCATGCCGTAGCAAATTCCCAAAACAGGAATATCAAGCTCGAAGATTTTCTCGTCACAGCGGAAAGAGTTTTCATCATACACACTGTTTGGACCGCCGGATAAAATAATTCCTTTTGGATTCATTTTTTTAATTTCTTCAGCCGTCAATGTATGTGGATGCAGCTCGCTGTAAACACCGAATTCACGGATACGGCGTGTAATCAGCTGGTTATACTGACTGCCGAAATCAAGGACAAGAATCATTTCATTCACTAACTTTGTCATGGTTGTCACCTAATCTCCTCTAAGTTTTTTGACACAGAAAAAAACGAGGACAGATATGAAGCTCGCTCCGCCCTCTTTGGCAAGGCCGTTTGCCGGAGTCAGGCCAACTCGCTCCCAGACTCCGATAATATTCACTAATTCTAACAACACGTTGATAAGCGGTCAAGACCATCTTCTTTTAATTAAATTTTCCCATAACTCTCTCGAATCATTCCATAGCGCCGAAGAATCTTCATTTCTGTAAAGCGCCCTTTCATAGCTTAATGTCAGCTTTGACATGTCTTCTATGTCGTATTTTTCATCAATTCGTTTTGCATAATCACGCAGCGTTTCACTGCCTCGTTTCGGCAGCCCTTTTCTCTTCAGTTGTTTCAGAAGCGCGTCATATGCCTCAAAAAACGCGTGCTGATCGTTGCGCCGCTTCAATTTCCTCACGGTGAAAACAGGAATCCATAACGAGCGGAAAACATACAGCAATACAGCTGCCACCAAGAGGACTGCAAGAACCGCAAGCGCTGCATACAAGCCCGCACCGGCATTAGTATGCGAAGCGGACGGCTTTTTAGAAACAGCTGGCTCCCGCTTTTCCTTTTGTTTTTCCTCTTTTTGCGGCTGTTTTTTCTCTTCTTTCTGTTTCTCTTTTGCTTTCTTCGGCGAGCTGCTTTTATCGCTGCCGGAGTCCTTTGTGTCAGAAGAAGTAAATTCAGCCGGATTTGTAAACCCTTTAGTCGGCTCAAATGTAACCCAGCCCTGTTCCGGGAAATACACCTCTACCCAGGAATGGGCATTGTTATTTGTCACTTCGTAGATGCTGCCATTTTTGTTTCCTGCTTCTTTGTATTCGCCGGACGTATAACCCTTTACCCAGCGGGCCGGAATGCCGGCCGAGCGCAAGAGCACCACCATGGCGGAAGAAAAGTTATCACAATAACCCATTTTCGTTTCAAAGAGAAATTGATCGACATAATCTTCATCATTCTTAGGAATGGTCACGTTTTCTGTTTCATATGTGAACGCATTTGACCCTAAATAGTCCTCAACCGCTTTCACCTTATCAAACATATTGTCGTGATCCTGAGTCAGTTTGATCGCAAGGGTTCTCACCCGCTCTGGCAGTGAATCTGGAAGCTGCATGTAGCGATCGCTGAATGTGTACTCCTCACTGTTTTTTCTCACTTTTACCTTTCTCAGTTCATCCAGCTTATAGACCGGGGAATTGTACGTTACTGTATAATTCCCCATATTTCTGATTTCACCGGCTTGTTCACTGATCGGAGAAATTTGCTCCGTGTTGCCGTTCATTTCAAGTGAGACAGCCTGCTTTGGCTGAATGGTTTCCGCACCAATCGGATACATCAGATGGTTATACCCGTAGTGCTTATCGACTTTTACACGGACGGTACGGCTCTCTGTCGCAACCTTATGGTCAAACCACAAATTTTCAACTTTTCCATTGCTAAGCTGATACGACATGCCTGTGTCTGTTTCAATCCAGCCTTTTCCGGTATACGTGTCCTTCGTTTCCACACGGAAATACGTACGCTCTTTTCCCTGCCATGTAAAAACAGGTGTAGCATCCTGCTGGAACGGGCCGCCGAGTGATTCATCATGATTCCCGTATCCGATTTTGCTTTCCCCTGCAGACACGCGGTCTTGATGAGTGATTTTTTTAAGAAAAGGCACCGGATCAGGCCAGGCCGGCTCTGATTTTGGAGCGGCGAGTCCGAATACCGTTGCAGCCAAAACCAATACAGATAAAGGAAGAAACCATTTCAGGACAGATGTTTTTGGCAGTGTGATTCTTTCCATCAGCTTAATGCGTTCCAAGTATAAAAGGCCCAGCATAAAGAAGCCGATCAGCACGATACGGATGACGGCAAAAGTGGCATCATATGGCGTAAAGGTATCAAGAATCGTAATATACGCTACTGTCATCAAAAAGAAAAACAAAATTCTTCTCTGGTAAATCACCCAATAATGCAGGAGATAGACCAGCAGCCACAGCAGCACAAAAAACAGCAGGGTCCGAAATGAAGGAATCATGTCATTCCATTGCCCAGATTGAATCAGCGTGATATTCAGATAGACATCCTGCAAAAAAGAGCTGACCCAGCTCAAGTCGAATATAGATCCTTGATAAAACAGGATGTGTATCGAGATCAATGTAAATATGACACAAAAAGGAACGGTGACAAACCACCTCATCCTGAAAAAAGTCAGCAGAAACGTCAAACCGATAAAGACACTAAAAAAGCCTGTATGTTTCGTTTCAGTAAAACTGTCAAGCGGCCTGAGCCACTCCCACAGCAATAAAAAAGCCAGAAAATAAAATAACAGCAAGCTCAAACGGCTTCCCTTGTGATCATCGTGCGGCATGTGAACCAGTCACCTCTCTTTCTAAACAACACGCGAAACTCGCCCGCCCCTCATGACCCGAACTCTGATTTGGCGTTTCATCATGCGTTCAATCATGGCATTTTCAGCTTGAGAGAGCTCAGCATCTTTCTCTTTTGCCAGTATCACCGTAACCCGGCCGCCTCCTATTTCTGCGAGGTGCAGCATATCTTCCGTTAACTGTCCCGTGACAACAACTTGATCAGCTTGGCGAACAGATGGCTTTCCCAGCTCTTCCCGTGCATATCGGCTTATCGGGTCTGCCGCATCACAATGAGCGATGGCTAAATGCCGAAGCATGTGCTTAAAATGCTGATCCCCTTCCTGAATAGGGAAAATGTTTTTTTCCTTCCCGATGGAAGCCAGGCCAGCGCCCGCGCCGTTTTTTAAAACAGAATAAAGAATCGAAGCTGTCACTGAAACGACCTCTTCGAATGCGTCAGAGGAAAAACGGTCCATCAGCAGAAACAGATTTTTGCTGCGAGAAGGCTCAAATTCCTTCGTCATCAGCTGGCTCCGCCGTGCAGAAGTCTTCCAATCTAACGCAGCAAACCGGTCTCCCGGCTGATAATTCCGCACACTTGCTGCGACTGAGGAATGGTGCTGATGAATAGGAGAAGAACCGCTTACACCGTCTTCCTGATGCCTCTCATTCACCTGATAGGAAAAACGCTGATAGAATGGATAAACAAACAGGGTATCATCCAGCTCAAAAAATGTAGTTTTTTCAATCAAGCCAAGAACATCCCCGGTTCGCACCCTGACAGAATGAAAGTGATGCTCTCCGCGCGGTACCCGAGCTAATTCATACGACATCGTCATGCTCCGTTTAAACCAAGGAAAAACGAGCCGTTTGGCCGCGGCTCCGTCTCGATTTAATGACTCGATACCTTCTGGCAGGCAATCTTCAATCACCATATACATCAGGGGAAATGGCAGCTTTCTTCTCAGCGTAACCGTTACGCCCAGCCTGTCCCCCGCATGCAATTGTGTTTTATCCATTTGCCTTGAAGCCTGAAAAGAACGGAGCGGATATAAGGCCAACAGCCCGGCATACAAGACAAAAGGGAGAAACGTGTAAAACAAAAACCAGCTGACAAAGCCGCCCTGAAACATCGCATAAGAAAAAACAGCAGCCGTCAATAAAGTTAATATAATCAGCTTCCAACCATATACGAGCCATTGCCATTTCTTATTCATCAGCGGACCGACGACCTTTGAACCGGCACCTTCACAGCTGACATGATCTCCCTTACGATCGCTTCTGCCTGAATCCCTTCAAATTTTGCCTCAGGATGAAGCATCATCCGGTGCGGCAGCGTGAAAGGAGCTAAATATTGAATATCATCCGGTATGACATAGTCGCGATGATGCAGCAGCGCGTATGCCTGTGCCGCTTTCATGAGGGCGATTGAGCCGCGCGGACTGACGCCTAATTGAACAGAAGGATGCTGTCTCGTTTTCTGCACAATTTCAACGATATATTCCTTAATGCTGTCATCAGCACGGACATTTTGCACTTCCCTCTGTAAAAAGATGAAGTCTTCTTTTGCAATAACCGGCTCAAGCGTCTCAATCGGATGGCTTTTTTCCTGAAGAGATAAGACGTCAAGCTCTTCATTAAAGGACGGATAACCCATCCGAAGTTTGAATAAAAAACGGTCAAGCTGAGCTTCCGGCAAAGGATAGGTCCCTTCATATTCGACCGGGTTTTGCGTTGCCATCACAAAAAAAGGAGCGGCAAGCTGCATCGTATGGCCATCTACCGTGACGCTTCCCTCTTCCATCGCTTCGAGCAAAGCCGACTGTGTCTTCGGAGAGGTACGGTTGATTTCATCGGCCAGCACGATATTTCCCATAATTGGGCCGGGACGATATTCAAATTCCATCGTTTTCGCATTATAGATAGATACCCCTGTTACATCAGATGGCAGCAAATCAGGAGTGAATTGGATTCTTTTGAAATCAGCGCCGATTGACTTTGCCAGCGCGCGGACCATCATCGTTTTTCCGACTCCGGGTACATCCTCAAGCAGTACATGCCCTTTGGCAAGAAGGGCTGCTAAGCTGAGTATGGCGATGTCTCGTTTTCCAACCATTACTCTATTAATATGTTCAACTGCTTTCCCCAGCAAAGGATGCAGGTCTTCTTGATATGCCATTCTTTTCCTCCTAATCATCTACAAAATTCATCATAATGTAACCTAACTTTACCACAAAAAGCAATCTGTATAAAAAAACGATTCTAGCAAATTGTTTCCAATAAAGCTGGCCAAAACACACAAAAAAGCTTCCTGTGGCAGGAAGCTCAATTATTTGTGTTCTAAAGGCTCCATATGAACATGCGAATAATCAATCGCATGCTCCTCCTTCATTCTCCGCTCAATTTCATTGGCTATATCGTGGCTTTCCGTAATATTTAAATCTGCCGATACCTCAACCACCACATCAACATGAACCGTACTGCCCAAGTATCTTGCTTTTATGTCTTTTAAACGGCTCACACCGGAGATTTTTTCGATTGTCTGTTTATAAGCGGAAATGTCCTTTGTGTCGAATCCATCTGTCAAAGAGTGAGATGATTCTTTAAAAATATCCCATGCGGTCTTGCAAATAAGCAGGCCGATCACAAACGCAGTGACCGTATCAATCCAAGCAAGATGGAATTGAGCAGCCACAATGCCGATAAACGTGCCGATACTGACCAATGCGTCTGATTTATTATCAGCAGCCGCAGCAAGGAGCGCCTGGCTCTTCACCTTTTTGGCCAGCCTTTTATTGTACCGATAAACGATCAGCATCAGGACTGCCCCGCCCGCTGCCGTCCAAGCCGCAATCATATCCGGCGTCTCTTGTTTAGCAGAAAAAATAGATTCTCCGGCGCTGAACAGCACTTGCAGTCCGACAACCATCATAATAAACGATGCGATAAGCGATGCAATCGTTTCCGCTCGGAAGTGGCCGTATGGATGATCTTCGTCAGGAGGCTTTTGAGAGATGCGCAGGCCAATCAGCACAGCAGCAGAAGCAATAATGTCAGTTGTGTTATTTAACCCGTCTGCCGTAAGTGCTTCCGAGTGAAAAAGATAACCGATGATCAGTTTAATTGCGGAAAGAACAAGATACGCGGCAATGCTGACCAGCGCCCCGGATTCACCCTTTTTCAATTCATCATATCTCTCCATTCAAAACCTCCTCCCGCTCACGTTTTCCTATTATTATCTTACAAAGCTGATCCGCAGTGGGTCTACAGAAACATGATTCACCCGCCACAGAAAAATAGTGACGAAGGAACACTTTTTCTCTCATCCAATTTATTTGCTCCGCCAAAAATCCCATCAAACCCAAGGACACCAGTGCTTCTCGCATTCTATCGAATTGTAAATATTACGCAAAATCACACAGCGAATAAAAAACGAAACATTTTTTCCACACATTCGCTGAAAGCGCAAACAAAACACTACAAATTTGAAATAAGCTGGTATATTTTCTTACACGAATTTTCGACAAACTGTATATTTATGATAGAGTTTCAATTATCATAATATTCAGTAATGATTGCATTTTAAAAGGAGGTAACTTATGAACCAGTCTCAATCAGGATTAAAAAAGGAATTAAAGACCCGCCATATGACAATGATTTCGATTGCCGGTGTAATCGGAGCCGGCCTGTTTGTAGGCAGCGGTTCAGTGATTCACTCGACCGGTCCGGGTGCCGTTGTTTCTTACGCGTTAGCCGGATTATTGGTGATTTTTATTATGAGAATGCTCGGTGAGATGTCTGCCGTAAACCCGACGAGCGGATCGTTTTCTCAATACGCTCACGACGCCATCGGACCGTGGGCGGGATTTACAATCGGCTGGCTGTACTGGTTTTTCTGGGTGATCGTCATAGCGATCGAAGCCATTGCCGGTGCTGGCATTATTCAATACTGGTTCCATGATATTCCGCTGTGGCTGACAAGTTTGATCTTGACCATTGTGCTCACCCTGACAAACGTCTACTCCGTTAAGTCTTTCGGTGAGTTTGAATATTGGTTCTCCCTCATTAAAGTTGTGACTATCATTGCTTTTCTAATCGTTGGTTTCGCCTTTATTTTTGGCTTTGCACCGGGCAGTGAGCCAGTCGGTTTTTCGAATCTTACAGGCAAAGGCGGATTTTTCCCGGAGGGCATCAGCTCCGTATTGCTCGGCATTGTCGTTGTCATCTTCTCTTTTATGGGAACTGAAATCGTTGCCATTGCAGCAGGGGAAACATCCAACCCGATCGAATCTGTGACAAAAGCCACCAGATCCGTTGTATGGCGCATCATCGTCTTTTACGTGGGCTCAATCGCCATTGTCGTGGCGCTGTTGCCATGGAATTCAGCAAATATTTTAGAAAGCCCTTTCGTCGCTGTACTTGAGCATATAGGAGTGCCGGCAGCCGCACAGATTATGAACTTTATCGTCCTCACAGCCGTACTCTCTTGCCTGAATTCAGGTTTATACACCACATCCAGAATGCTGTATTCACTTGCAGAAAGAAACGAAGCGCCGCGCCGTTTTATGAAATTGAGCAAAAAAGGCGTTCCCGTACAAGCCATTGTGGCCGGGACATTTTTCTCTTATATCGCGGTCGTAATGAACTATTTTTCACCGGATACCGTCTTTTTATTCTTAGTCAACTCATCAGGCGCAATCGCTTTACTCGTCTATCTTGTCATCGCAGTTTCCCAGCTGAAAATGCGGAAAAAACTCGAAAAAACAAACCCGGAAGCATTGAAGATCAAAATGTGGCTCTTCCCTTTCCTAACCTACTTGACCATCCTCGCCATTTGCGGAATTTTAGTGTCCATGGCGTTTATTGATTCCATGAGAGACGAGCTGCTGCTGACAGGCGTCATCACGGGAATCGTTCTGATTTCTTACCTTGTGTTCAGAAAACGCAAGGTGAGCGAGAAAGCGGCTGCCAACCCAGTTACACAGCAGCAGCCCGATATCCTGCCTTAATGCTGATCAAATCCTAAACGGCCTGCCGTTTAGGATTTTATTTTCTTCTTCGGGCGGTTTGCAGCACGAAGATTTTTTGTAACCATCACGTCCTTATTGTCATTAACTATAGTACCAATTTGGAAAATTTAGAAAAGGACAGATGAAAATGACACTTGAAAAATTTGTGGATGCTCTCCCAATCCCAGATACACTAAAGCCAGTACAGCAATCAAAAGAAAAAACATACTACGAAGTCACCATGGAAGAATGCACTCATCAGCTCCATCGCGATCTCCCTCCAACCCGCCTGTGGGGATACAACGGCTTATTTCCGGGGCCGACCATTGAGGTTAAAAGAAATGAAAACGTATATGTAAAATGGATGAATAACCTTCCTTCCACACATTTCCTTCCGATTGATCACACCATTCATCACAGTGACAGCCAGCATGAAGAGCCCGAGGTAAAGACTGTTGTTCATTTACACGGCGGCGTCACGCCAGATGACAGTGACGGGTATCCGGAGGCTTGGTTTTCCAAAGACTTTGAACAAACAGGACCTTATTTCAAAAGAGAGGTTTATCATTATCCAAACCAGCAGCGCGGGGCTATATTGTGGTATCACGATCACGCCATGGCGCTCACCAGGCTAAATGTCTATGCCGGACTTGTCGGTGCTTATATCATTCATGACCCAAAGGAAAAACGCTTAAAACTGCCTTCAGACGAATACGATGTGCCGCTTCTTATCACAGACCGCACGATCAATGAGGACGGTTCTTTGTTTTATCCAAGCGCACCGGAAAACCCTTCTCCGTCACTGCCTAATCCTTCAATCGTTCCGGCTTTTTGCGGAGAAACCATACTCGTCAACGGGAAGGTATGGCCATACTTGGAAGTCGAGCCAAGGAAATACCGATTCCGTGTCATCAACGCCTCCAATACAAGAACCTATAACCTGTCACTCGATAATGGCGGAGAGTTTATTCAGATTGGTTCAGATGGAGGGCTCCTGCCGCGATCTGTTAAACTGAATTCTTTCAGCCTTGCGCCTGCTGAACGTTATGATATCATCATTGACTTCACAGCATATGAAGGAGAATCGATCATTTTGGCAAACAGCGCGGGCTGCGGCGGTGACGTCAATCCTGAAACAGATGCGAATATCATGCAATTCAGAGTCACAAAACCATTGGCACAAAAAGACGAAAGCAGAAAGCCGAAGTACCTCGCCTCATACCCTTCGGTACAGCATGAAAGAATACAAAACATCAGAACGTTAAAACTGGCAGGCACCCAGGACGAATACGGCAGACCCGTCCTTCTGCTTAATAACAAACGCTGGCACGATCCCGTCACAGAAGCACCAAAAGTCGGCACAACTGAAATATGGTCCATTATCAACCCGACACGCGGAACACATCCGATCCACCTGCATCTAGTCTCCTTCCGTGTATTAGACCGGCGGCCGTTTGATATCGCCCGTTATCAAGAAAGCGGGGAATTGTCCTATACCGGTCCGGCTGTCCCGCCGCCGCCAAGTGAAAAGGGCTGGAAAGACACCATTCAAGCGCATGCAGGTGAAGTCCTGAGAATCGCGGCGACATTCGGTCCGTACAGCGGACGATACGTATGGCATTGCCATATTCTAGAGCATGAAGACTATGACATGATGAGACCGATGGATATAACAGATCCCCATAAATAACCAGACAAACTTGCCTCTAGCAGGCAAGTTTTTTCTTTATGAAACCTTTGGCCCTATTTATCGTATTACGTAAAAACAGCAAAAAGGAGCTGCTTTTTATGCTGACACACGACCTACATGAAAAAATAAAGCAATACATTTCCATTTATGCTGAATTAAAATCAAAATTAAAATGGAAAGTTTCACACAATCAGATATTAATGCTCATTTCTTCTGCATATATTGTGAATAAAAGAGAGTTTGATTTTCAGCGTTTATGATTTGAGCAGCTATATCAAATCAAACATCGGCAGCTTCTCAACACTCAATTCACACCACCGCTTTACTGTTGCATCTATTCTGGACATTCATTTTCAGCATGAGGCAAAACAAACATTTCATACTTTTATCGATGTATACAATGAAATGGTGAAGCTAGGATATAAGCGGGATATGTTCACATACCTTTCCGCTCTGATCTTGCTCACCGGCAAATCTGAAACGACAAACCAAAAAGAACAGATGAACATGGGGCTAGCAGTTTATCAGCAGATGAAGAAAAATCATTATTTCCTCACTTCAACTCAGAATGTTCCGCTTGCCGTACTGCTTGGAGAAAACGGAAAAGGTTTGCAGGCGCTACAGAAGGCGGAAACATGCTATCAGCTGCTGGCAGCCAACGGCTTTAAAAAAGGACAGTACTTACATCAGGTCAGCCATATTCTGGCCTTGCAAAGTGAAAAAGAGCCCGAAATGCTTGTTTCCGCTTGCAAACAGATATATCAATCGATCACTGAATCTGTCAAAAAACCAAAGGATTATCATTATCCAGACCTTGCTCTCCTCACATTTCTGGAAGAGCCAGATATCAAAACGGTTTTGTGCATCACTGACGAATTAAACCAGGAAAAAGCTTTTAAATGGCAAAAGGAAATGAATTTTAAAATTGCTGTCAGCCTCTATCTCAGTGAGCATATGGAGAAAAATCTGCTGATGGAATCAGGACTATACACCGCTATCGAAACAGTCATTCAAGCGCAGCAGGCAGCCGCGACAGCTGCCATCATCAGCTCAACAGCAGCCAGCCATACTCATGATGGAAACTAAAGGAGGAGAAACATGCCATACATCACATTAGAAGATCAGACACGCCTTTACTATGAAACACACGGGAGCGGGACGCCGATCCTGTTTATACATGGGGTGCTGATGAGCGGACAATTTTTCCACAAACAATTTTCGGCGCTTTCTGCCAATTATCAATGTATTCGTCTTGATCTTAGAGGACACGGCGAATCTGACAAAGTGCTTCACGGCCACACCATTTCCCAATATGCCCGTGACATAAGGGAATTTCTAAATGCAATAGAGCTTGACCATGTCGTTCTTGCCGGCTGGTCAATGGGCGCTTTTGTCGTATGGGATTATCTCAATCAATTTGGGAATGATAACATTCAAGCCGCTGTGATCATCGATCAATCTGCTTCCGACTATCAATGGGAGGGCTGGGAACACGGTCCATTTGATTTTGACGGCTTAAAAACAGCGATGCACGCCATTCAAACTGACCCGCTGCCTTTCTACGAAAGCTTCATCCAAAATATGTTCTCAGAACCGCCTGCCGAGACCGAAACAGAATGGATGCTGGCAGAAATCCTCAAACAGCCGGCTGCCATTTCTAGCACGATTTTATTTAACCAAACGGCCGCTGATTACCGGGGCACCCTCCAAAACATCAATGTGCCGACATTGCTGTGCTTCGGGGAAGACAAGAAATTTTTCTCTACAGCAGCTGGGGAACACTTGCGCAGCAATATTCCAAACGCGACACTCGTTACCTTTCCTAAAAGCAGCCATTGCCCGTTTTTAGAAGAGCCAGATGCTTTTAACAGCACACTCCTCTCCTTTTTAGATGGGGTTATTGGAAAGTCATAAAGAAAAAGGAATTAGGAGATTAGGGAAAAGTATGAGACAATAAGAAGTGTGCAGTAAAATACATGAGGGAAGAAGTGACTTTATGTCTTACTATAACAAACGAAATCAAGAACCGCTGCCAAAAGAAGATGTGAGTACTTGGGAATGCACAAAAGAAGACTGTAATGGCTGGACCCGAAAAAACTTCGCCAGCAGTGATACGCCATTGTGCCCTTTATGCGGAAGTAAAATGGTCGACGGCATCCGTTCATTAGTGAATCTCCAAAACAACAGCCAAACGAAAACAAGCTAGTTCTTCCCTATAACAAATGCAGTCTCCTGCAAGCAAACAAACCCCGAACGGAGACAAAATTCTATATTTCAGAATAAAAGCCTCTCATTGCAAGAGGCCAAATACGAAGAAAGAAGCCCAAAACTGTAAACGTTTAGGGCTTTTTTGTCTGTTTCAATGGTATAATATGGATATAAGAGGAGTGATAACGTGATCTCAAACCAGCAGCAAAAAGACTTGAAAAAAAGAGCTGCGTTCAAAAAGCTGAATGTTGCAATGAACTCATATGTTGAACTTCTGTTTTTGTCGATGCCGCTAATCCATTTTTTTAAATGGCTCGGATCATTAGCCCTGCACCTCATCCATTAAAAAAGCCACTCAGCTCATGGGACTGACCCCATAAGATGAGACAAATAAAAACACCTTCAAGTTTGAATACGGATGATTGTTATCCGAAATTAGACTTGGAGGTGTTTTTTCTATGGGGACAAGAGTGAGTTATCCGGTTGAAGTGAAACAGAAGGCTGTAGAAATGAGATTGGCAGGCGTACCTATGAAAGAGATCATGCAGGAGTTGAATATCAAAAATAATACGCAGATTAAGACATGGGTCAGATGGTATAAGGCTGGTGATACACATCGATTTGAACAGCCTGTTGGTAAGCAATACACTTATGGAAAAGGTCCGGAGTATTCTTCCGAATTAGAGAAACTGCAGGCAGAGAATCGATATCTGAGACAACAGAATGAAGTGTTAAAAAAGTACAACGAATTGGAAAGGAAGTTGATAGCCAAACGTCAGTCGAACTTGTAGAAGAATTGCACAGCACAATGACCGTGCAGGATATCTGTATTCATTTAGGTATCTCTCGCTCGTCTTATTATCGTTGGAAGAAGAATCTGAAGAAAGATCATCCCAAGCGCCATTTAGAAAAACAAATCGGCACGTTGTGCCGAGAGCACCAGTATCGATATGGATATCGAAAAATCACAGCTATATTAAAAAAGAGAATGTGTATTAACCATAAAACGGTTCAGCGTATTATGCAGAAAAATCAGTGGCAGTGCCGGGTTAAGGTGAAAAAGCGCAAGAAGAATGGGCAGCCATATGCCGTGGTCGACAATATATTAGATAGGAACTTTCAGTCTGATCATCCTCTTGAAAAACTAGTAACAGACATCACGTATTTGCCTTATGGACAGAAACAATTGTACCTTTCCAGTATATTGGATGTATATAATGGAGAAGTGATTGCTTTTACGATTGGAGATAAGCAGGACACAGACTTTGTCTTACACACACTTGATCAACTGCCAACACTGCCTGAGAACTGCGTGTTACATAGTGACCAAGGATCTGTGTATACATCTTACGAGTATCAGAAAGCTGTTAAAACAAAAGGCATTACCATGAGCATGTCCCGCAAAGGGACACCCGCTGATAATGCCTCCATCGAATCGTTTCATTCCTCACTAAAGTCTGAAACGTTCTATCTTAACAGCATTGATCGAACCACGACCGCCATCGTAGAACGCACTGTCATAGAATACATTCATTATTATAACAATATTCGTATTCAAACGAAACTAAACAACCAATCACCGATAAATTATCGGCAATTGGCTGTTTAAAAGGTGTTTTGATCCCTGTCTCAAAAACGGGGGTCAGTCCCCATGCCGAGTGGTTTTTATTAGTTAATCACAGAAAAGCTGTTGATGATGCCGTTCGGATTTTCCCATACTTTTTTGAAGGTCTTATTTTCAAGGCTATAGGAATAAATCGTCCGCACCTTAGCTTCACGCCCTGTTTCGTCCTTCAGCTTTTTAGCCCCCTTGGCTTCGGCAAGAAAATAAATGTTCTTCCCATCCTTAGAAAACTGAGGCTGTGCGTCAATTAACAGCTTAAATGATTTTTGATTTGAGATGATGCTTTCATACTTTTTCGTATCCGCATTGAGCATCTGAATAGAAGCGGTTTGCTCCGTTCCTTTCTGCGTATATGATGTGAATAAAATACGTTTATCATCATCAGAAACAGCAATATCGCTGATAAATTGGTTCAGGCTTTTCAGCTCATTAAATTTATGTTGACGGCCTTCCGCAAAATGAATCGTTGTCGGTTCAGGGTCGATGCCCTTTTCGTTTGCTTCATCTGTTTTCTTGTAGTCTTCTTCTACAGAATAATGAAGCAATGCAAATGAATCGTTTTTTTGGTTATAAAAGAAGCTGCTGACGGTGTCATCCTGATCATTAGCGGCAGGATAAAGATTTTTATACTTTTTCGTCTTCAGATCAAAAGCGGCGATCCGAAAATTGCTTTCGTCCGATTTTCCTAAGCGGAAATAGATGGTTGAACGGTCCTTTGATAAAAACAAACTGTCCGCACTCTCCGCGCCTTTATAAAGCACCGTCTTTTTATTAGACTTTAGATCCAGTTTAAAAAGCCTCATTTCATTCTGTTCATTATTGCCCGTATAATAGAGCACCTGCTGTTTTTGATCCAAGGCAAATGCCGGATAGCTGGTCAGCTTCTCCTCATGGATCACCTTGTCATTTTCATAATACTTTGTCAGCAGATCCGTATCTGTAATTGAAACCAGCAGCTCATCACCGCTTTCGGTATTGACTGAAACATCAGCAGCCTTCTCATGGCCTTTATCCTTTGCAACATAAAACGCAACCCCCGCGGCAGCTGCCGCTATTATCACTGCTAATAATAATATGATTCTTTTTTTCATCTTTTATCTCCACCAATAGAAAAAGCAAGAATGTGACTTCTTGCTTTCCAGATTATATATGTACATTAATAGCTGTAATGCCCCGCTACTTTACCTTTGCTTAATGGGTATCCAAGCGCTTTAAACGCTTTAGGGCTAACATCCAGCACTGCATTAGGCATTCTGCCAACATCATTTTTATAAACCGTAATCACCTTTTTAGGCTTCGCTTTTGCATAAGCTCTGATTTTTGTCCCGTTTCTAGGAACATCAAATCCGATTTTGGTCGCACAATCCCAATGTCCAAGTTTCTTACCTGAAGAGCCTTTTTTCCCGACTCCGTTATACCAAGTAATATTTCCGTTCACATGTTTCGCACTGGCATCTGATGAAAAACTAAAAGCTCCCAAAGTACTTCCTACTAAGATAAAAGCGGCTAAAATGACTTTCTTCAACATTTCGTCCCCCTGTTTGTTAACATCTAGGAAGATTATACACGATCAACCAGCTATTTTTTATTTCAATATCCTTACAGTAATGTTACAAAGTCAAAAAGTTACCTCTGCTAAATTAAACCATGGAAGATTATCCTATTATAATAGCGGTATTAGCGTTATAATTATTGATAGAGTAGTTGTCGCATTCAATATGAACGAACCATTACCGTATTGTTCAAACCAAATTCATAGCTATGTAAACGATTGATACTCTCATATAAAGAAAAAAGAGTGTGCGAGACCCTTTTTTCTTTAAAGTTTCTTTTTTCAAAAAAACGTAGATTATATTATATAAAAATTTCATTTCTTTTTTGGTTTTAAAAATGGCGATTTTGTGAACAGTTCATATTGACCGGTGCGGAATTACTCACATCAAAAGTTATAGGAGTGGTAATCCATGAAGGCAGCAAGATGGCATAACCAAAAGGATATCCGTATTGAACATATCGAAGAGCCAAAAACGGAGCCGGGAAAAGTAAAGATCAAAGTCAAATGGTGCGGCATCTGCGGAAGTGATTTACACGAATATCTGGGCGGCCCGATCTTTATTCCGGTTGACAAACCGCACCCATTAACAAATGAAACGGCACCTGTCACAATGGGGCATGAATTCTCCGGTGAAGTTGTCGAAGTCGGAGAAGGCGTTGAAAATTATAAAGTTGGAGACCGCGTTGTAGTCGAGCCGATTTTTGCTACACACGGCCACCAAGGCGCCTACAACCTTGATGAACAAATGGGATTCCTCGGCTTAGCCGGCGGAGGCGGCGGTTTCTCTGAATACGTCTCTGTGGATGAAGAGCTTTTGTTCAAACTTCCTGATGAATTATCATATGAACAAGGCGCGCTCGTTGAACCTTCTGCAGTTGCTCTATACGCTGTCCGCTCAAGCAAACTCAAAGCAGGCGACAAAGCAGCTGTATTCGGCTGCGGCCCGATCGGACTTCTTGTCATTGAAGCGCTGAAGGCTGCCGGTGCAACTGATATTTACGCTGTTGAGCTTTCTCCTGAACGCCAGCAAAAAGCTGAGGAGCTTGGCGCGATCATCGTAGATCCGTCTAAAACAGACGATGTAGTCGCTGAGATTGCAGAACGTACAGGAGGCGGTGTTGACGTAGCATTCGAAGTCACTGGTGTCCCAGTGGTGTTACGACAAGCCATCCAGTCCACTACAATTGCCGGTGAAACCGTCATCGTCAGCATTTGGGAAAAAGGTGCTGAAATCCATCCGAACGATATCGTAATCAAAGAACGTACAGTAAAAGGAATTATCGGATACCGCGACATCTTCCCGGCTGTATTGTCATTAATGAAAGAAGGCTATTTCTCAGCTGACAAACTCGTAACGAAAAAAATCGTACTAGATGATTTGATCGAGGAAGGCTTCGGGGCTCTTATTAAAGAGAAAAGCCAAGTCAAAATCCTTGTCAGACCTAACTAATTTGAAACCAAAAAGAATCCGCACTCGGGTGCGGATTCTTTTTTTAATTATCCAATCACTTCAGCCCCAGAATCCTTCTTTGCCCCGCCGTGATCATAAGCGCGGAAGTTTTCCTCCAGCTGCTCAAGCGAAAGCCCTTTCGTTTCCGGCAAAAACCTCTTCACAAACAAGACAGAGCAAATTCCTAATCCAACGAAGATAAAGAACGTTGTGGACAGGCCGATAGCTGCCAGCAATATCGGAAACGTGAAACTGACTGCAAAATTCACCATCCACAGACAGAATACCGTGACACCCATTCCCAGTCCGCGAAGGCGAAGCGGGAAAATTTCAGATAGCATCAGCCAAGTCACTGGTGAAATGGCGCCCTGCTGAAAAGCAAGAAATGTGACCGTTAATGACAGGACTACATACGGAAGTGCCGGTGATCCTTCAAGTACAAGTGAGAATATCCCGATTAGCAATAATGCTGTTGTCGTACCGATCAAGCCTGTCATCAGCATCGGCCGGCGCCCCACTCTTCCCAGCAGCCAGATTCCGACGAATGTTGCCAATACCGAAATCACGCCATTCGCAATATTTCCGATTAAAGCGGCTTCCGTTTGGAAACCGGAATTTCTTAGAATTTCAGTCCCATAATACATTATCGAATTCACACCTGTAATTTGCTGTACAATCGCAATCCCTAATCCAATAAACACAATACGGCGCACCCATGGGACCGAAAGATCTTTAAACGTCGCTTTTTCAAGCTGATCTTCTTTTTTGAAAGCGAATTCAATTTCTTGCAGCTCAGCTGCTGCCCGCTTTTCATCCCTGATTTTTTTCAATACACGCAAAGCATCTTCTTTTCTTCCTTTAGAAACAAGCCAGCGGGGACTCTCGGGCATTCTGATCATGCCGAAAAACAGGAACAAGGCTGGAAGTGACGCAATGACCAGCATAAACCTCCACACATGGGAGTTCTCTCCCATTGTTGTGCCAAGGATCGCATTAAAAACAAAGGCCAAAAGCTGTCCTGATACAATCATCAATTCGTTCTGCGTCACCATCCGTCCCCTGCTTTCCACAGGAGACATCTCTGCTAAATAGGCAGGCACCGTTACGGATGCACCCCCGACCGCAATACCAAGCACAAAACGGGAAATAATCATGACCGTAACATTTGGAGCAAACGTACACCCAATCGTTGAAATAAAAAATATAACAGCGAGGAACAAAATATTTTTGCGGCGGCCGTTAAAATCAGACATCCTGCCGCCAAACACAGCACCCAGTGCCGCTCCAAAAAGAAGTGAACTGGTGACAAGGCCCTCTGTGAAGGCATTGAGATTAAGCTGATCCGGCTCTCCCATATACGGCAAAGCTCCATTGAGCACACCGGTATCATAGCCAAAAAGAAGCCCGCCGAAAGTGGAGACTAAAATAATTGTACGTAAAAATGACATTTGATTGCCTTGTTTATTCATACTGTTTCCCCCAGTCTTTTTCAAAATGCGTATGTCAAAAACTTATTCCAGGGCTGCTGCCTTCCTCACATTTCGTAAGCAGGCTTCAGAAAATAGTTCTTCATGTTTTTATCCAATAGCCTTAAAACCTTCCCTTCTTCTTAGCATGTCAGTCCCAATGGAAGCGATTTCATTTCTCGCTAAAAGAGCAATGGTCATTTCTTTGTGCATAACCTTGTAAATTTGGCATTTAATAGTCACTTGATAGTTCAATTGTAGTGATATGATAGTGACATTTTTGTTATATCTGATATTATCATAATTATAAAAACGCTTTCAGTCAATATAAATTTCTGAAATTTTTTTACTCTATAAAAGGAAAATCACCAATTCAAGGGGAAAATGGACGTTTTTCTTCATGAAAGTGTGTGAATCAAGTCAAAAATCCTGTGATTTTCTATTCATATCGATAAATGAGTAAGTTTTGGGTAACTTCACCTATTTTTCTCTGTAAAATCAAACATTCGTTCAATTGTTTCAGACTCAAGATAAAAGGAAATAGAAAAGAAAAATAAAAGAAGGCTGGCTTAAGGGAGGCAACCAAAATGAATGAGGTTTATATCATTGCAGGCCTTTTATTATTGACAGCGGGGATGATTGATTTTTTATGGACCACGTTATGGTTAGAGAGCGGTGCAGGCCCGATCACAAGATGCCTGTCTGCCTGGCTGTGGAAGGGCTGCCGCAAAATCAGCGGTGACCACGCAAAGGTTCTAAGTATGGCTGGTCCTCTGCTGTTATGCCTGACGTTAGTGATATGGATCAGTCTATTTTGGGGCGGGTGGGTTTTGATTTACTCGAGTGACCCTCACTCACTTATGGAAACTCAATCAAAAGAACTGGCTTCCTGGTCAGACCGAATTTATTTTTCCGGCTATGTCATGTTTACATTAGGAAATGGCGACCTCGCTCCGAACGGAGGCCTATGGAAGCTTGTCACGATTATTGAAACAGCTCAAGGACTGCTTACCATCACGTTTTCTGTCACGTATTTGATTTCCGTCTTGAGTGCGGTTAATCAAAAACGCTCCTTTGCCCAAAGTGTATTAAGTCTAGGGCATGACGGAACAGAAATCGTCCATAATGCATGGAATGGCAAAGATTTTCACGACATTGATTTTCTTCTTGTCGCTGCCTCATCAGAACTGGGAAAGCTGACCGCTCAGCATAACGCCTTCCCCATCCTTCATTTTTACCACAGCACGCAGCATCAGGAATCATCCATTATAGCTGTTGCTGTATTGGATGAAGCTCTAACCATTTTCAAATACGGAATTCCTGAACAATATCAGCCGAATCAGCTTCATATCAAAGAAGCGCGCTCAAGTATCAAAAACTATCTAGATACCGTTCATACTGCCTATATCCATCCTGCAGAACAAGCGCCGCCGGAACCAGACATCTCAAAGCTTCAACAATCAGGCATACCGGCTTTATCAAAGCAAACATTTCAAATTGCCGTCAATTCAATAAAGGAACGTCGTCAATTGCTGCTGGGAATTATCCAAGCGGGGGCTCGAAAGTGGCCTGTTCAGGAGCAAGCAATAGGTAACGCTTATTCTCCTAAATAAAAAAGTCCGGAGTGTCTGATCACTCCGGACTTTTCACTGTATGATTCTTATACAAGCTTCTGGCCGCAATTCGGACAAAAATTGGCTTCGCCCGTTTTTGTTCCGCAGTTTGGACAGAAATTCGGTTTGCTTCCGCTGCCAGTTGACTGTGGGCCTGATGACTGTGCCTGCTGATTTTGATTCATTTGGTTCATCATCTGATTGGCCATATTCATTCCCATCATCATTCCAGCCATATCCGAAGCCGCTCCGCCTCCGCTCATCTTTCCGGATGCCATTCCATCCGTCATTGATATTTGCTGGTATCTGTTCACATCCCCAACCATACCGTAGGAAGCGTTCTTTGTAATCATTTCTTGAACCTCTTGAGGATAATTAAAGCTCATGATTTGAAAACCAGTGACTGTCATCCCGTCGCTTATTAAGCGCATATCTAAGTCCTCTTGAATTCCCTTGGCAATATCAAAAGCGTTTGCTTGAAGATTAAACATATCTTTCCCTTCTCTTGTGATCCACTTCATGAGAAGCTGATCCAGAATAGAAATGATACGGGTTTTAATATCCTCTACAAAATATTGATCTTTCACGCCAGCGATTTTATCAATCAGGCTGATATAGTCCTGCACCTTGAAATTAAATGTGCCGTTTGCGCGAATGGGCATCCCGCCTGGCATTCCCGCTGCCGGAATATTTATCGCCTGTTTTGTTCCCCATCTTACGGTAAATTCCTTCGTATTGACAAACAGCACCTCAGCTCGCATGCCGCTGTTAAAGCCAAACTTAAAGCCCTTTAACGTTGAAAGGAATGGAATAATTTCTGATTCAATATCATAATCGCCATCATCTTGAAAGACTCCTTCAACCCGCCCATTGTTCAAAAAGACAGCATCCTGTCCGGGACGAATGATTAAACGGCTCCCTTTTTTGATTTCACGATTGTTCCATTTATAAAAAATCATATCATCTCTAAATTCTTCCCACTCTACTACATTCGCTAATTGATTTCTGAAAAACGACATTACGCCTCTCCCTTTCTCTATTTCTTACATTTAAAAACTGCCCCGGCTTCCACTGTATGACGTGCCGCCTTTCGTAACACCGCCATCGCTGCCGCTGTCTTTATCTGATGGTTTTCTTTCTCTTGTTACAGTCGTTCTAATATAAGTGTCGTATTGATCAATCACATCAGACGTACGCTGATCCATATATGTATTTCCATTAACCGTTACTTTGCCGCCTGCATGATAAAGCATGATTGAAACCGCAATTCCCCCGACTGCGATGGCAGCAATCAGCTGAAACCACCATGTAAAGAATATGTTGTCAGGGTTTACTCCCGGTTTTATGCCCATATCTTTATAGGAAAGCTGAATATATGTCTCAAAAGCTTCAAAATAATTTTCATTGGATAAATCAGATGAAATCGTATTTCTGATGCTATTGAGCCTGCTGTTGTCCAAATACTGTTCGGCTTTTTTGAAGCCTGCGATAAACACTTCTCTGTTTGTCATATCAATGGTCAAAATGGCTGTACTGCCTTTTCCGTAACGATCATAAAAATCGCCGGTATAGTCGGCAATATCTTCACCGTTTGTGCTTTTGGTCGTAATAATGATGAAATTAGTGTCTCTCTTTGCACCCAACTCTGCCGAGAGAGATTCAAGTTTTCCGATCTCCGCTTTTGACAATAGATGAGCGCGATCGTACACATGCTGCTGCGATTCAGAGGCTCTTGCCGCTTCGATCCCCAGTAAAGGCACCATAATGAAGACAGCCAGCACAACAAAGATCGCTTTCCCTAAAAATCCCCGCATCAAAATCCGCCTCCCATCATCAATGAGACGAGCTTCAACGCAAGAAATGTCCCGCCTGCTATTCCGCTAAACCATGCCGCCACTTTTCCTCGACTGATCGGCGGCTTTCCAACAACCTTTCCTGTTTGCCCGTTCATCGCAAAGATATGCTCCGCTCTTTCATAATCGTAACTGACCATCCAAACAGGAAGCAAAACGTAAAAGCTGTTCACGTTTTTCGTGTGAATATGTTTTTCCCTCACATTGACTGACGTATATCCGGAAAAAGTAGAATGGATGTATGAATCTATATAACTGCTGATTTTCTCTTTTGCCCTCGGAAAAAGCTCCTCATCGGTATAATTGTACTTTTCCGCAATATAACCGGCCAAATATGCCGTTTGAAAGTCCTTCAGCTCTTCGTATGAATAAGGCTCCAATTTGTCCATTAATTCGTCTTTCATTTTTTCAGAGGCATCGACAGGGATTTTCAAATAATCGAGATTGATATCACGAAACGCTTCAAAGTGCTCTGTTTCCGTGCAAATATAATCCCCTTCTTCATACCGGTGGACCCTGGTACAGTTTGCTCTCACCTGTACTTCACTATTTAAATCAAACATCCAAAACGGAATATACATGCCGGTGATGCTTTTAATGCGATCGGCAGACATGAAACCTCTTGGTGTCAGAAGGCCTTTTTTGCACCACTTTCGAAATGCCTGCTCCGCTTCTTGCTTGCTGATTGTAAATCGAATGACCTTCGCCGGCGCCAAATGTCCTGATAAACGATCGGCAAGTATTGCAGCACCCCCGCAGAAGCTGCACGTCGTTGCTGTCGTTTCAGCTTCCGTGATCAAAACGGCACCGCAGTTTTCACATTGATATTCTTTTGCTTCATCATCAGAAAACCGTGCCGCAATGTTTTCTTTCGGAAGGCTTTCAATATTGTCCTGTCTTCCGCAGCTGCCGCAGGATAACGAGCCGGTTTCACTGTCAAATGCCATATCACTGCCGCAGTTCGGACACTTATAAGATATTATCATTACCGTTCCCTCTCACATCTTATGATAAAATGACGCCGCAGCCGAGAGCTGCGGCCTCCTATGTATTACTTATCGAGCATCATTTTCGCTTTTAACGCCGCAAGTTCATCATCAATCTGGCTTGAACCGCCAGTGTCATACTTTGCAGTCAGATCAGCCATATCATCCTGCGGAGCGCTGTTCAGTTCAGCCATTGCATTGGCCTGATCAAGTGCCTTATTTACTTTGTCCTCCATTCGGCCGAATGCAGACATTGATTGGCTTGTACTTGAAACAGAAGCGTCCAGTTTGTTCATTCTTTCTTGCGTTTTCGCTACTGCCCACTTCGCCTTGATCATATTTTTACGTGCTTCCAGCTCTCCAATGTCAGATACCAATTTGTCATGCATCTTTCTCATCTGTGCGGCATTGGTTGCAGCAATTTGATTCGCCGCCTGCAGCTCATGAAAGCTTTGACTCCAAAGGTGTTTTTCTTTCAAGAAATTTTCTCGCATCGCTCTCATTCCCGGCTTGCAGCGCCTTCATTGCATAGCTTTCCATCTTTTCCATATCCGCCTGGCATTCGTGATATTCTCTTTTTGCTCTCTGCTCCTCGGCCATAACAGCTGCTGTTTCTGCCTTAACCTTAGCCAAATCGCTATTCATATTTCTTAAATATTGATCTGCCATTTTCTCCGGATTTTCAGCCTTGTCCAATAAAGCATTGATATTCGCAGACATAATATCTTTAAATCTTCCAATTATACTCATTATATCGTTCCTCCTAAAGCTAATTCGGTAACCCTTGTTACATATACTATTTATTATCGTTAAAAGTTTCACTTTTTTAATAAAAAATGACATTTCAAACAAAAAATATACAACTTTTTACCTGAACAAAAATGTAAGCAATAAAAAAAGATGCCCCCAAAAGTCCAAAGACTTTCAAGAAACATCTTCAATGATTTACAAAGAAACTTCGATCTCATCCAAGCTCGGCAGTGCATCAATCGCTCCCATTTTAGTGCACACAAGAGCTCCGACCTTATTGGCAAACGCCACAATCTCACGCAGTTTCACAAAATCTGCTTCTACAGATTGAATCTGATCCGTGTTTGCCAATTGATATAAAGCCGCACCGACAAAAGCATCTCCCGCCCCTGTTGAATCGATTGATGTCACCGGAATGCTTGGAATGATTTCACGGTCTTTTCCATTGGAAAGAAGCGTTCCGCTTTTCCCAAGTGTCACAGCGACAATGTTGGCTCCGATCTCATGAAGGATCGCAACACCCTTTTCATGATCCTTCACACCGCTGATAATCTCAAGTTCCTCGTCACTGACTTTCACAAAATCACTTACAGCGATCGCTTTTTTCGCAACACTTACAAACTCTGAGACTCTTCCCCTCCATAAATCTTCACGGTAGTTAGGGTCAAACGAAATAAACTGTCCATTGTCTTTCGCAATCGACATCAGCCGTAAATAGGCTGAGCAAAATGGATCTGATAACAGTGCCGTCGCAGAGCCGAAATGAAGGATTTTCGCTCCGTTTAGTTTTTCCTGGTCAATATCCTCCAGCGTAAACAAAGCGTCCGCGCCTCTATTAAAAACAAAGTCACGCTCTCCATTTTGTTTTAATGAAACAAAAGCAAGCGTTGTAGGCGCTTTCTCATCCATCACCAGCATAGAGGTATCGACATGTACAGCGTCCAATGTTCGCTTCAAAAAATACCCAAACGGATCCTTTCCTACTTTTCCGCTGAAAGCGGCGTCTCCTCCCAGCTTGGCAATCGCTGCCGACACATTCGCCGGTGCCCCGCCGGCACTTTTCAGGAAATGGCGCCCTTCCATTAAATCAACGTCAACATCGGTACAAAAGAAATCAATCAACAATTCCCCAATACAAACTACAGAATGACTACGCATATTATCACACTCATTTATAAAGTCTAGATTACAGTCTCAGTATATTACTTTTTGCCATAAATACAACATTGAATATTAAAAATTTTACATCTATTTATCTCGCAGACCTTTGCTCCAGCTCAGAGATGATGTGTTTATATCTTTTTTCCGTTAAAGGATAGAAGGCGATAAGAATAATAGAAAGCAAAATGAAAAATCCCGGAATCAAAGCATTCATATTTTTAATCGCATTCAATGACGCAACTGTCTGGTCTGTATTCGCCACATACCCGGCGATTCCTAAGTAAATGGCCGAAAATGACCCGGCTAACGCAACACCCAGCTTATTAATAAAGCTCATGCTCGAAATCACAACACCATCCGCGCGAACTCCGGTTTTCCATTCCGCATAATCGACGCAATCAGCCACCATTCCCCAAGCAAGCGTATTTAAAGGCGTTGTGAAAAATCCCGAAACGAAAAGCCAAATGAAAATGAGTGTAATGGAAGAATACGGCGTAAAATGCAGGCCGGCATAAGAAATAAGCGATAGAGCTGCCGTGATGATCATGACTTGTTTTCTGCCCCACTTCTCAGAAAAGAAAGGAATAAACAAATTGCTGATCAGCGCTGCTCCGAAAAATAAAACGGTGCCCATAAATACGAACTCTTTATGGTTGACGTTATACGTAAAATAATACACCATCGTGCTGAGCTTAATATTAAACCCGATCGCAAAAGCCAAAAAGGATGAAATTAACATAAGCAAGGGTTTGTTTTGGAATAAAACGGATAATGTCTTTTTGATCCCTTGTTTTTTTCTCTTTTTAGGCTGAATTCGCTCCCGTACAGTAAAGAAACTAAATAGATTCAAAACGATGCTGACAGCCGCATAGATGAGCGCCGTCATTTGAAACCCAAACGCCTGATTCTCTCCTCCGATAGCAGTTGCAAGCGGTGTCGCACAGGAAATGGATAAAAGAATGCCGATATACACCAAAATCATCCGGGTTGTGGTCAGAACCGTCCGTTCCTCCACCGAATTCGTCATCCGCCCCGTTAAGCTGTTCACCGGGATCGTTTGCATACTAAAGGACATCCCAAGCAGAATATAAGTGACATACGCATATACCATATTTCCGGTCTCACCGAAATGAGGCGTCGTAAAACATAAGAATGTGAATAGCGCAAAAGGAAATGCCACCCACAGCAAATATGGCCTTGCTTTTCCCCACCTTGTATTTGTTTTATCTAAAATCAATCCCATGATCGGGTCAAAAATAGCATCCAGCACACGCACAACAAGAAACAAAGTTGCGATCACCGCAGGCTGAATGCCGCCGACGTCTGTATAATAAAATAATAAGTATGCGTTTACAAACTGAAAGATAATATTATACGACATATCGCCGAATCCATAACCGATTCGTTCAAACCAGGACAGTCCGGTACTGGATTTTGACTGATGCTTCACTTTCATTGCCGTTACTTTTTCTGTTTCAATCATCATTCCCCACCCCAAGAATCCGTTTTCATTTCCAGTAAATAAGAGGGAGAATACGAAGATCCTCCCTGTTCACTCAGCGATTTGGATACACCATCACTTTTAAACATTCATTCTTAAATTGAAGCGCCCGTTCCATCGCCTCTTGTGTCTGCTCCAGCGAATATTGGTCCGTTACTAGATGCTTCGTGTCCACAATGCCGGAAGCGAGAAATTCGATTCCCTTTGGATACGTATTGGCATAACGGAAGATCCCGTAAATATCAATCTCATTATCCGCAATAAACGGCACGTTGAGCGGAATCTCGTTCTGTGAAGGCAAACCGACAATCGCCAATTTTCCGCCCCGGCGCACAGAAGCCAGTGCGGATTGCAATGCCGCTGGATTCCCTGCTGTTTCCCAAGCAACATCAACGCCTCTATCATTCGTGATCGTTTTAATCTCTTCAAGTGCATCCTGTTCACGTATATTAATAATGTGAGTCGCTCCCATTTTTTTCGCAGCTTCTAACCGCAGCGGCTCTAAGTCGGTGACAATGATTGTGCCTGCCCCAAATGCTTTAGCTGCGGCAACAGCCATTAACCCAACAGGGCCCATCCCCATAATCGCAATCGTTGATCCGGGCTGTAGCTTCGTTCTGGCCGCCGCATGGATGCCGACAGAAAACGGCTCGATCAAAGCAGCATCTTCATAAGAAAGTGAGTCTGGGATTAAAAAAACAAAGTCCTGACGCATTTTAATATATTGGACAAACGCGCCGTCTACCGGCGGTGTAGCCAAAAACTGTACATCCGGGCAAAGATTATAGCGCCCTTCTTTGCACGCTTCACAGCGTCCGCACGTAACACCAGGTTCAACAGCGACGCGGTCACCGACTTTGAATTGATCGACAGCTGATCCGACAGCGGCAATTTCTCCCGCACATTCATGCCCAAGGATAAATGGTTTTTCCACAACATAGTTGCCTATTCGGCCATTTGTATAGTAATGCAGATCAGATCCGCAAATTCCGACAGCCATCACCTTAATCAACACTTCATCATGATTGATGTCAGGCACAGGCAATGTTTCAATTTTGATCTCTCTTGTGTTGTGCATAACAGCCGCTTTCATGTTTTGAGGTACTGTGTGAGTCATTTGGCAAGTTCCTTTCTTTAGAAAATAAAATGTAAGTGCATACATTTTTGTTTTCTCTGTTACTGCCCCCATTTTATCTGCTTTTCAACACGTTCAACAGCCTTTCCTGCTGTATAAAAGGACAGCGGCACTGTCCTTTTATTTTTTCATATACAAAAAACGCTGGATTGATAAAATAGTACTAATAGGAGGTGCAGGCTTATGGCTGAACTTGAAAACCGAAAACAATTTGCACAACTGCTGGCACCTGGCGTCAAAACGCTAAAACTTCATCCTGATTATAAAGTCAGAAGGAAAAAGAACGAAAAAACAGGACAGTCTTATATAGATAAAATCGCGCTCCAGCTGGGAGTCTCCCCAAACACGATCAAAAGCTGGATCGGACAGATGGGGGCAAACTACATTCCCGGAAGAATTGAGGACGGAAAACTGTTCGGAATGATCTGGATCATTCTCGAAAAGACCGACTTCGATATCGAGTGGTTGACCAACCTGCTGGAAACCACCACCATCCCAGTCATCAAACCCGCATTGCCTGTATGGGCAGCGTCTTGTTTGAAAAAAGCGAAAATACTGCGAAAAGACGGATTATTTGGGGCTCCGAGTGAAGACGAAATTGAAAATGTAGTAAAACGGCTGTTTCATGACAGACCCGGCCATGAAACGAATGCGCTTACAGAACAGCCTATCACGCATAATTTACCCTCACGCTGGTCCGGACGCTTTATCGGACGCAGCTTTGATATGGAAGCGATACGGCAATGGATGCTTTCTCCTTCACCAGTCTGTTTAATCACCGGCTGGGCTGGTATGGGTAAAACCACAGTCGCTCTTGAAGCCGCTTATTCCTGTGTCGACGATACTTCAGATTGGCTGGCGTTCAACAGTATCATTTGGGTCAGCGCTGATTGGAAAGGATTGAGCTTTAGCGATTTTTTAAATACGATCGCCTATCAGCTCGGACGCACAGAACAAATCGATAAATCAATCAATGAAAAACGATTCGTCGTCCGCAATGCGTTAGCCAATTACACAAGAGAAAAACCGATCCTGCTGATTGTTGACAGCATTGATACCGCAGAACGTGACATTCATGAATTTATCACCAGCCTTCCGCAAGGCGTGAAAGTTCTCCTCACAGCGCGGGAAAACGTAAAGCAAACCTATCGGGAAAGCTTCGGAGAAATGACAGCTATTCAGCTGAGCGGCCTTGAGCAAACAGATGCCTTGGATTTTTTTCAGCAAGAAGTGCACCGATGCTTACAAACATGCAACATTCAAAATAAACGGGAAAAGCTGGAGCAGCTGTTACATCTATCATCTGACCTGAAAAACGAATTCATTTCAGCGACTGCCGGAAACCCGAAAGCCATGGCACTCAGCATTGCCTATATGTCAGACGATGACATCCCCGCTCAGCAGCTGATTCATGAGCTTGGAAAAGCAGGCTATTCACTGCTGGAATTGTTTGAATTCCTCTTTGGCCGCACTTGGGATAGATGCAATGAAGATACGCGAAAGCTATGGCAGACGCTTTGCTTTTTCAGCAAGCCGCCTGATGAAAAAAGCCTGGCGGCAGCAGCCGGATTAGACGCCCGCCGTTTTCATTACGCTATGGAGCAAATGCGGTCATATGCGCTGATTCAGCCGGAACGAAGCCAAGGCAGGACACAATACTTAGCGCACCAAACCGTTGTCGCTTACGGAGAACAGCACTTGTCCGAACAGCACGAATATGAAAAAGAAGCCCGCAATCGCTGGGCGCACTATTATATTGATTATGCCGAAACCCATTTAAAGCGGGAACAGCCCAACTCTATCTATTGGAGCTACCTGCTGGGACGGAACTTAGATCAAATGAAACAAGAATGGCCAAACATCTTAAAGGTCATCCAATGGGCAAGTGAAACCGATCAAAAAGAAATCCTAATCGAACTCATCACCCGCATCAGCCATTTTCTAAGCAGAATCAACCTGCCCCTGCGAATCGAATACGGGCGCAAAGCCGCCGACGCCGCCCATCACTTAGGCCAACACACACGAGAAGCGTACTTCCGAATCGACACCTCAGGCTGGGCATTGATGGAAGTCAATGATTTAGACGGAGCGCTTCAGCAAATAGAAGCCGGCCTGAAGATTCTGGAACAATCCGACGCTCACGATGCCCATGATCTAAAGGTTTGGGGACACGCACTCAAAGCAAGGCTGTTTTTAAAAGCCGGGCAACAGGAAAAAGCAAAGACCATTTTAAACGCAATCGAAAATCAACCGATTTCCCCTACCATTCAACACAGAGTTCTATTGGTTCGCGGTGACTTAAGCTTTGCGAGAGGTCATCATGAAGAAGCCATTCAATTATACGAAGCGGCAAATGAAATCAGCTCCACGTACGGCGGCGAAAAAACGATAGAAGCCTATTTCAATCTGGGTGTCGCTTACGTGAAATGTGGTCAATTTGAGAAAGCGGAAGAAGCCTTTGAGCAAATGCTCTATGACAAACATAACGCCAATCAGGTTGAATTGATCTATTATGATTATGGGATGGCGCAGTTGTTATATCGTAAAGGAGAGAAAACGAAGGCGAGTGAAGCTAATCAGAGGGCGATTCGTTTGATTGATTCGTGGGAGCCTGCGATTGGGATTCGTGGGGAGGTGGAACAACTGGATATGGTGATTAAAGGAAACCGTGAAATTACATTATAGTTAATAAAGTGTTAGTATTATCTTAGAATAAGCAAACTCACACCGTTTTTATAAAAATAAAAAGGCCTTCTTAGTTAAGTAAACTGAGAAGGCCTTCTCTCGATAATATGCATGAGTATTTCAAATGAATTCACGGTCAAACCCTTAATATACCAATGATTTTCGCCATTTGATTCACCATACCGCCCATATCAGGCATTCCGCCACCAACGTTTCTTCTTGCTTTTCAGCAACAACAGCTTCAGTGGTTAAGAACGTTTATACGTTTATATATAAACATTTTTACTTATATTAAATAGCCATTAACCACTTCGTTTAAACTTTAACTAACATATTACCTATAAGTTCTAAGTGATGCTTAATTGAGTACCGTTTCAACATTCCTAGGCCAGGGTAATTTCCATTTTTAGCACAGTCTAATAATTCATTTAATCCTTGTGTATTGATTAAAACTGATTCAGTTTTATCATGCCATTCTACAAATTTGCTAAGGGCTTCACCAAATTTACCAGCTTGGTCCGCACGATTTTCATTGGAATCCGATACAAAATGCCTTATCCACAGATTATTTGATTCATCGGGGTAAATCACATGAATAGCAATAGCTTTTGCACCAAATCCACTTTCTGCATATTCTTTTCCTACAATAGAATAATCTGAAAACCCCAAGAATTCTTCATCTTCAAAATCTAAATGGTCTGAAGAAAACCATTCAACTTCATAATTTAAGTATTCTGCGTTAGGTGTGCGTTTTATAAAAGCATCTCTAAAGATCACACCATTTTTATTTCGAAATCGCCTTTTAAGTGGCTTTTGGTCTGGAATAAAATTATAACGTGCTTCAAATTCTCCAAATATTTTTTCATAAATATCTAAATTTATTTGATTATTGTGGAAAATGGCTGTATCTGCTAAAGTCCTAGAACACCTTTCGACAAGCTGAGGTAATTCTTCTAGAGCCGCCTCTGAGTTCAAATGATAACCAATAGTTACAGATGGATGGCTCATAATCTTTAAAATTTCATCCATCTGTTGTTCGTTATCATTTAGTTCCTCAATAAATGTTCCTACACTTGGGTTCATTATCAGAATCATGTTATGACCTTCACTAAGTAAGCCTTTCAAGGTATTTACTAACTGTTTAGAATACTTCACAGGTTCAATAACCGGAAAGATACTATCAGACAAAATCTCCGCATCCTTTAAATTCTTTAATGCAAGTAATTCGTTCTGTTTGCCCCTTAGAAATGGAAAATACATTTAAGTTCCCCCTTGTAAGTTTTTTAATAGCCTTTTAAATTTCTCTTGATTTAAATGAGATTGATAAACTAGCCACCTTAATTCCATAGGTACTTCTTTTAAATATTCTACATTATTCCTATTTATCCTTCTCAATACCATATTAAAAACTAAATTCTGGGCTTTTTTTATATCTAAATGTCTAAACATGTTCAAATAAACTGAATATTTAAAGATAGGTTTTACCTCTGGAACTTCTTTGAACTGTTTTTTTATTAAATCTTCATATTCTTGTTTTCTTAGGATTCTGAAAAGAATATCATGTTCTAATTTGCTATAGTCAGCTTTTGCATGTTTTCGAACACTGATAGTATTTCTCTTTGTTAATACCATAATTCCTACTTTTGTATCTTTAACTAAGCGATATACTTGATAATAGTAATTTTCAGAAGTGAGTACGTAAACTAAAGAAAAAACTTTATAGTAATCTTCAATTTGATAAATTAATTTATCTAATGTATCTAAATCTGTTTTAATTTCTACAACAAACGATGAGCGCTTATTAATTAAAGCAAAATCTGCCTTTGAATTATCAATCTCTATTTCACTTAGTGCAACTGTGGTGTTCAAACTATAAGTACCTAAAACATATTTATTAAACAGAGTGTTTTTGTAAAAGAACTCGTTTCTATAAGTAGCAGCTAAATCTTTATATAAATTACTAGAGTTTTTTATTTGTTTTGATATTTCCTTATCTATATCTCTTTGAATTAGCTTTGTTATAGTCTTTCTATTAAACCATTCATTAAACTTGGCACTCTCCATCTAAAACCACTCTTTCTTATCGACTTTTTCAAATACTCTATTGAATGCGATGTTGTATCATTTTTCATAAACTAAACCTTCCACTTTTCCGCCACCCTTTAAATGTTCCCCCAAAGCTTCAAATTTAAAGTCTAGCCATAAGTATCACAAGGCTCGCTTAATTCCCCTTAAGTTTAATTTCTTCGAAAACAAAAAAACACAAATAACTCCGCTTAATGAGGAAAATTTGTGTTTGGTTTGTTCTTAATGTTGTTATTTGATTTATTAATGTTATTTATTTCAATAGGTATATTCAACCAAATTAATAAACAAATGAATTATACCATAAACAATAAAGAAAGTCACCATACTCTGTAACTGTTGCGGCAAATTTAAAAGTGCTATAAGAGTTCTCAGGCTTCAATCTATTGACTCCATCTTTGAGAAGCAGGGCGAAGCCTATCGAGAAAATAAGGTTTATGCGGAGCAACAGAGTTAACTTTGCAAGTATTTAATTCTTTATTAGGTAAAGTTACACAAAAATATGAAACTGATTTAATAACGACATATTCTTCAATCATTCTTTGTACCTTCTCAAATGTGTTAGTCTCTTTCAAACATGAAATCATAATTTTATTAACTGACTTGAATTTTGTTCATAATTTCTCCATTATTAACTTAGTAGATATTTTCTACACATTCGCGGTCTTTTCACGTCTATACCCTTCTGTAGAAATAAACATCTGTCGAATAATTGTTAATTACTCAGGCGTTGATTTTCCCATCAACTTTTTGCATTTAACCCTTCTTGGTTGGATTGTTCTTAATAACCTCACATTAAAAATGCTCAATCCTCACCAGTTGGGTGTTTAAAGTTCCCGCCAGTCATCCTTTAGTAATATACTCATCATTTAAAACTTGTTTCTAATCCTTAAGGGCACATAATAATTTTCTTATTTTATTGAATAGCCATCATCCAAAAACCTTGAAACATAAATATTTATAACACAAAAAGCCACTCCTTTTACAGGAAGTGGCTTTTGCTATTGATATAAATTATTTACTTGACTACTTCACAAAATGAGCAAAAATGGGTGAGAAATAGGCTTAACTATTTCTCAAATGTATGGCTTAAAAGCCTTACATCATTCCGCCCATACCGCCCATGCCGCCCATATCAGGCATTCCGCCGCCAGCGTTTTCTTCTGGCTTGTCAGCGACAACGGCTTCAGTTGTTAAGAACATTGCAGCTACAGACGCAGCGTTTTGAAGAGCTGAGCGTGTAACTTTCGTTGGGTCAACGATACCTTTTTCGATCATGTTTACCCATTCGCCAGTTGCAGCGTTGAAGCCTACGCCGATTTCTTCGTTTTTGAGGCGTTCAACGATGACAGATCCTTCAAGACCAGCATTGTGTGCGATTTGACGGATTGGCTCTTCAAGCGCGCGAAGCACGATGTTGATACCTGTTTGAGCATCGCCTTCAGCTTCAACTGCAGCGACTTTATTATATACGTTTACAAGCGCTGTACCACCACCGGATACGATGCCTTCTTCAACAGCTGCGCGAGTTGAGTTCAGGGCGTCTTCGATGCGAAGTTTACGCTCTTTCAGTTCAGTTTCAGTCGCAGCGCCGACTTTGATGACAGCTACGCCGCCAGCAAGTTTAGCAAGACGCTCTTGTAATTTTTCTCTGTCGAATTCAGAAGTTGTTTCTTCCACTTGAGCGCGGATTTGAGTCACGCGGGCAGAAATTTTGTCTGTTTCGCCAGCGCCTTCAACGATTGTTGTGTTTTCTTTAGTAACGACAACTTTAGAAGCGCGTCCCAATTGAGCGATTTGAGTAGATTTCAGGTCAAGGCCAAGATCTTCTGTGATGACTTCTCCGCCAGTAAGGACAGCGATGTCTTCAAGCATTGCTTTACGGCGGTCACCGAAGCCAGGAGCTTTAACAGCAACTGCGTTGAATGTGCCGCGAAGTTTGTTCACAACAAGTGTTGCAAGTGCTTCGCCTTCAACATCCTCAGCGATCAGAAGCAATGGTTTGCCTTGCTGAACAACCTGCTCAAGCACAGGAAGGATTTCTTGAATGTTTGTGATTTTTTTGTCTGTGATTAAGATGTAAGGATTGTCAAGAACCGCTTCCATCTTATCAGAGTCAGTTACCATGTAAGGAGACGCATATCCGCGGTCGAATTGCATACCTTCAACAACTTCAAGCTCAGTTGTGAAGCCTTTAGACTCTTCGATTGTGATAACGCCGTCGTTTCCTACGCGCTCCATTGCTTCAGCGATAAGGCTTCCGACTTCCTCATCAGCAGCAGAGATCGCAGCAACCTGAGCGATAGACTCTTTGCCTTCGATTGGCTTAGAAATTTCTTTTAAGTTTTCGATCGCAACCGCTACAGCTTGTTCCATCCCTTTACGCACGCCTACAGGGTTAGCGCCCGCTGTTACGTTTTTAAGGCCTTCACGGATCATTGCTTGCGCAAGAACTGTCGCAGTTGTTGTACCGTCACCGGCAACGTCGTTTGTTTTGCTGGCTACTTCAGCTACAAGCTTCGCACCCATGTTTTCAAACGCATCTTCAAGCTCGATTTCTTTAGCGATTGTTACACCGTCATTTGTGATTAACGGAGAACCGAATTTTTTCTCTAGAACCACGTTGCGTCCTTTTGGTCCTAAAGTTACTTTAACAGCATCAGCAAGTGCATCGACACCGCGAAGCATTGCGCGGCGAGCTTCTTCACTAAACTTAATTTCTTTTGCCATGTTTACAAGACCTCCTCAAATGTTTTAAGTATTGTTTATTTAAGAATTAGCCGATAACAGCTAAAATGTCGCTTTCACGTAAGATTAAGTATTCAGTACCTTCGTATTTCACTTCAGTACCTGCGTATTTTGAGAAGATAATGCGGTCGCCCTCTTTTACTTCTAAAGCAACGCGCTCTCCGCTTTCTAACACGCGACCTGAACCAGCTGCCACGATTTTGCCTTCTTGCGGTTTTTCTTTTGCAGAATCCGGCAACACAATTCCGCTGGCAGTTTTTTCTTCAGATTCTACGAGTTCAATGACAACGCGATCACCTAATGGCTTTAACAATGTAATAACCTCCTCAATAGTATGAATATGCAATTTTAGCACTCAGCACTAAAGAGTGCTAACACAATTCTTATAATAAAGAATCTCCCTTCCAATTTCAAGTGATAAGATAAAAATTTTTTCACGCTTACATCATTCTTTTCCGCTCGCTTTTCCGTTAGCTTTTTCACCCCCGTACCGATTATGTTACAATAGCTGTAGATGAACGAAACCCACTTAACAAAGGAGTACATACCATTTGAGAAAACAGTATTGGTTTATTATTTTGACATATATCATCATGCAGTTTTCCGCATTAATCGCGATTCCCTTGTTATTTAAATTCGGTTATGCCGGAGGACAGCCTACAGATGAAAATATGTTGCATGCACAAGGATTATGGTCCGTTATCAGCTTTATCGCCTGTCTCGTTGTTGTTCTGCTCATTCTGAGAACCGTTCCGAAAGAAACGCTGCGAAACGGACAGAAGGACTCAATCGGACTTTCTATCCTTTGGGCGATAGCCGGTTTTTTCATTGCCCTTTTCTCTCAAGGAATAGCAGGCTCTATTGAATATTATGTTTTTGGCATCGGAAGAGAATCAGAAAATACACAAGCGATTCTGGATGTCATTCAGGCAGTCCCGCTCATGATTATCGTTTCTTCCATCGTCGGGCCTATATTAGAAGAAATCATCTTCAGAAAAATCATTTTCGGCGCGCTGTACGAAAAAACGAATTTCTTTTTCGCAGGACTGATCAGCTCGGTTATCTTCGGTATTGTTCACGCTGATTTGAAGCATCTCCTTCTATATACAGCAATGGGCTTTACCTTTGCCTTTTTATATGCGAGAACAAAACGGATATGGGTGCCGATTTTCGCCCATTTAATGATGAATACATTCGTCGTCATCATGCAGCTTGAGCCTGTTCGTAATTACCTTGAACAGCAGAGCACACAAATGCAATTGATTATTGGAGGATTATTTTTATGAGAAACCCGGTAGTTTGGGGAATGATCTACTTTGCCGTAGGGTGCATCTTTACTTATCTTGCCGCAAGCTCACCAGGCAGCATGTGGTCATTTTACTCCATCCTGCTGATGGTGTTCGCCGCTTACAACATCAGCATTTCCTTTAAGATGTTCGCCTTTTCATTTAAAATCAAAAAGAACCAAAAATAAAGAAAATCCATTTCTGAATGAGAAATGGATTCAAATTAAATCCTAAAACGGCTTTCGTTTTAGGATTTTGTCATTTTCAGCGTGATTGAAAACCCTTGAAGTCTAGGAAAGGCGAGCATTGGAGCGGAGCGAATGTTTTCATTCATGAGCACCAACGCACAGACTTGACAACGAATGCGGGGGTTTGTCAACACGCTGAATCCATTTCTCGCATGAGAAATGGATTTTTTATTATTGCACAGAAGACACGTCCTGATCGGCTGCACTGCTTTTCTGCGCTTTCCGATAGGCGGCCTTCGATATCAGAATACTGATTTCATATAAAATCAAAAGCGGGACTGTGACCATCATATGGGACAGAAGCTCAGGCGGTGTAATCAGGGCTGCGATCACCAGCAGCGTAAAATACGCATACTTTCTGATTTTCGCCAAGAACATCGGTGTCACAATTCCGAGCCTGGTCAAAAACATAAGGATGACCGGCATTTGGAACAGCAGTCCAAACGGAATCGTCAGCTGCAGAAGAAAATGAAAATATTCATTAATTCCGATCACCTGATTGACATTCAAGTCCTGAGAGATCCGCTTCATAAAATCAACAACAAAAGGAAATAAAATATAATATGAAAAAGATAAGCCCGCTAAAAACAGCAAAATAGAGATCGGAATGTAGCTGAGCGTTACTTTGCGCTCTTTCTCATAGAGACCCGGGCTCACAAAAGCCCAAAGCTGATAAAGAATAACTGGCGAGGTCAGGACTATGCCGATGATAAACGCAAACTGCATAAACACATAAAGCGGGTCTGTCAGGTTAAACGCGTTAAGCGTAAGCTGCTTCGCTTCATCTGTTTCTTGCAGATACACAATAATCGGCTTTGCTAAAAAAAATCCAGCAATAAAGAAAACGACAAACGCCAGCGCTACAATCAGCAACCGTTTTCGAAGCTCAGCAATATGCTCCAGCAGCGACATTTGATTCACTTTCATTCGTGTCATCCTAACTTACTGATCTTCTTTCTTTTTTTCCTCTTCATCACTCGTTAATCCTTTAGTAGCGTTTTTGAATTCACGAAGTGTGTCTCCCGCTGCTTTCCCCAATTCAGGCAGCTTTTTGGGACCGAAGATAATCAGAGCAACGATTGCGATAACAGCAAGGCTTCCAGGACCGATCGGCATATTTGGGCTCCTCCTTTCCCTTTATTCGATTTCCTCTAAAACTGAATAATGCTTCAAAAAATAAACCAGTGACTGAAGCTCAACTGCTAAATCTATATGATGAATTCGAATGTGTTCCGGCACATTCAAACGGGCCGGCGTAAAATTAAGGATTCCCTTGATTCCTAATGCGACCAATCTGTCTGTAATGGATTGAGCGGCAACTGCTGGCACTGTAAGAATGGCAACTGATTCATCTTTTACGTGTTGTTCAAGGTCATCAAGGTTATAGACGGGCACGCCGCCTACCTCAGTTCCTATTTTACTCTCATTTATATCAAAAGCCATAGAAATTTTTGTGTTATTGTTTTTTGTGAAATTATAGTGAAGAAATGCCGTTCCCAAGTTCCCGACACCAATCAAGATGACGTCTGTCATCTCATCCTGATCAAGCGTTTTTCGGAAAAAAGACAGCAAATAATCCACATTATATCCGTATCCTTTTTTGCCAAGAGCTCCAAAATAGGAAAAATCCCTCCGAATCGTGGCAGAATCAACCTTTACGGCATCACTAAGTTCAGCGGATGATACACGCTGTTTTCCTGACGCATGAAGATTCTTTAAAAAGCGATAGTAAAGCGGCAGCCGTTTCGCCGTCGCCTGCGGAATTTTTGATTGATCCTTATTCATTTTTGGTCCTCCAAATTATACTCGGATAGTTCTCTTTTAAAGTCACCGTTTTTCCCGCCTGTCTTCTCCAGCAAGAAAGTAGGGCCGATGACCATCCCCTTATCAAGGGCCTTGCACATATCGTAAACGGTAAGAGCGCACACCGATGCAGAAGTGAGCGCTTCCATTTCCACACCTGTACTCCCTTTCGTTTTGACCTGTGCTTTTATATGAAGTATAACTTCTGCTTCTTTTATTTTCCAGTCAAACGATATATCTACCCCGCTCAATGAAAGCGGATGGCACATCGGAATGATATTCGACGTTTGCTTTGCGGCCATAATGCCTGCCACCTGTGCGACAGCCAGTACATCTCCTTTGCCGATATCATGACTCTGTATTTTCTCGTACACCTCATTCTTCATGTGTACGCTTGAAACAGCCGCCGCAGTACGGACAGTCGAAGATTTTTCGCTAATATCCACCATCTGGGCTCTGCCCTGTTCATTAAAATGAGAAAATCCATTCATATTAAAACGCTCCTTAAACAGATCATACACTATTTTCTTCTCTATGTCTTATATGGCCAATGTATTGTTTGCTGACTTCTGGTTCATAAGCTACACTTAACTTATTATAGCAGAGGTGAAATAATATGATGATCTTACAAATTAATCAGCTGTCCAAATCGTTTGGTGCTGATACTATTTTAAACAATATAAAGCTGGAAGTCAGAAATCGTGATCGCATCGCCATTGTAGGAAGAAATGGCGCCGGAAAATCCACGCTCCTTAAAATTATCGCAGGCCAGCTTTCGTATGAGAAGGGCGAAATTATTAAACCGAAAGATATTACAATGGGATATCTCGCCCAGCATACTGGCTTGGATTCTAAGCTTACCATAAAAGAAGAGCTGCTGACTGTTTTTGACCACTTAAAAGCAATGGAAAAGGAAATGCGGGCTATGGAAGAAAAAATGGCGGCAGCTGCCCCGGGTGAATTAGAAAGCATCATGAAAACCTACGACCGCCTTCAGCAGGAATTCAAAGATAAAGGCGGCTATCAATATGAAGCGGATGTTAGATCTGTGCTGCATGGTCTCGGCTTCAGCCATTTTGACGATTCTACACAGGTTCAAAGCCTCAGCGGAGGCCAGAAAACAAGACTGGCTTTAGGTAAGCTTCTGTTAACACAGCCTGATTTGCTCATTCTCGATGAGCCGACAAACCATCTGGATATTGATACGCTTACCTGGCTTGAGCATTTTTTGCAAGGCTATTCAGGCGCCATCCTCATCGTATCGCATGACCGCTACTTTTTGGACAAAGTAGTAAACCAGGTATACGAGGTATCAAGAGCAGAAAGCAAAAAGTATCACGGCAACTACAGCGCTTATCTCGATCAAAAAGCCGCGCAGTATGAAAAAGATCTGAAAATGTATGAAAAGCAGCAGGACGAAATTGCAAAGCTGCAGGACTTCGTAGACCGAAATCTGGCGAGAGCCTCTACCACCAAAAGGGCGCAAAGCCGCAGAAAGCAGCTGGAGCGAATGGAAGTCATGTCAAAACCGCTTGGCGATGAAAAATCCGCAAACTTTCATTTTGATATTACAAAACAGAGCGGAAATGAAGTCCTTCGTGTTCATGATCTCACAATCAGCTATGAAAACCAGCCGCCGCTTTTAACAGAAGTGTCATTCATGCTCACAAGAGGAGAAAGCGCAGCGCTTGTCGGCCCTAACGGAATTGGTAAATCGACATTGCTGAAAACATTAATAGACACCCTAAAACCAGATCAAGGAACGATCTCATACGGCTCAAATGTCAGTGTCGGCTATTATGATCAGGAACAGGCAGAGCTGACTTCCTCTAAACGTGTCCTTGATGAGCTGTGGGACGAGTACCCCGGGCTCCCAGAAAAAGAAATCAGAACGTGTCTCGGAAATTTCTTATTCTCCGGAGATGATGTGCTGAAACCAGTTCATTCACTGAGCGGAGGCGAAAAAGCAAGATTGGCTCTAGCTAAGCTGATGCTTCAAAAAGCCAACTTTCTCATCCTTGATGAACCGACTAACCATCTGGATTTAGACAGCAAAGAAGTTCTCGAAAACGCGCTGATTGATTATCCAGGCACACTGTTATTTGTCTCACATGACAGATATTTTATTAACAGAATCGCCACAAGAGTATTGGAGCTTTCTTCAAGCCATATAGAGGAGTATCTGGGAGATTACGATTATTATACAGAGAAAAAAACAGAGCAGCTTGAATTGGAGAAAATAAATCAGCAAGAAGAAACTGAAAAAACGCCAGCTACTGTGAAGTCTGACTCCAAACGTTCCTACGAGGAAGAAAAAGAATGGAAAAAGAAAGAGCGCCAACGACTCCGTCGGATTGAAGAAATTGAAACCACCGTTCAAACCATTGAGGAGAACATCAGCCGCAATGATGAATTGCTATGTGACCCTGAAGTCTATCAGGATCATGAAAAAGTACAAGCTATCCATGCAGACAATGAGAAGCTCAATCAGGAGCTGGAATCTCTTTTGTCCGAATGGGAAGAACTATCCACAGAAGAAGATTAAAAGTCAAGCACCTCTTTTTAGAGGTGCTTTTTATCCACAGAACATCTCCTAATAAGTAAACAAAGTAAACTTTATACACAATATCCACAAAATATTCTGAATTTATCCACTTTATTAACAGCGACTTCAGCCCTTTATCCATCTATATCTCTATAATTACTCACAGACATGTGGATAAATTGTGAATTATCTGTTAATAACAAACATATAAAAAGTCTCACGCTATTATCTCGTGAGACTTTGATAAGAAGTCAATTCAAGGCCGGGCTGGCCATTCATATCATATGCACCGCGAATTCCTTTTTCAAAAGCAATTGTACCAGCAGCAGCAATCATCGCAGCATTATCCGTGCATAAAGCTAATGGAGGAATGACAAGCGTAATCCCTTCATGCTGGGCAAATTCCTTTTCTAATGCAGCTCTGAGGCCTCTGTTTGCAGCTACTCCTCCGGCTAAAAGGACCTGTTTGACATCATATTCCTTTGCCGCGCGCGCCGTTTTGGTTACCAAGACATCGATCACACTATTTTGGAAACTGGCAGACAAATCTTCCGGAGCAATCTCTTGCCCTTTTTGGGATGCATTATGAAGCGTATTGATCACCGCAGACTTCAATCCGCTAAAGCTGAAGTTGTAAGAGCCTTCTTCAAGCCATGCGCGAGGAAGCGGAATATTGTCATTCCCTTTTTCAGCTAGCTTGTCAATTTGCGGTCCACCCGGATATGGCAATCCCATCGTCCGCGCCACTTTGTCGTAGGCTTCTCCTGCCGCATCATCAAGGGTTTCCCCAATGACTTCAAATGATCCATGTTCCTTCATATAAACCAGTTCTGTATGGCCTCCTGAAACGACCAATGCCAGTGCCGGGAACACGATGTCTTCTACAAGACGGTTCGCGTATATATGACCGGCTATATGATGAACGCCTACTAACGGAATGTTATGTGCAAAGCTCAATGCTTTAGCGGCATTCACTCCAATAAGAAGCGCCCCCACCAGTCCCGGACCTTCTGTTACTGCAATCGCATCAATATCACTATACGTCATGCCAGCTTTGCGAAACGCCTCTTCTATAACCAAAGTGATTTGTTCAACATGATGTCTTGAAGCAATTTCCGGAACAACGCCTCCGAAGCGCTTATGGCTTTCAATTTGAGAGGCTACTACGTTTGAAATGATCTCTTTCCCGTTTTTCACAATAGCTGCAGCAGTCTCATCACAGCTTGTTTCAATTCCTAATACGTACATGTCTTTTTGCTCACTCATTTATCGTCACCCACATAATTAACGCATCTTCCCCGTTATCAGTATAATAGTTCTTTCTTATTCCGCCGGGCTGCATCCCGAATTTCTTATATAAGCCTTGAGCAGGATGATTCGAAACCCTCACTTCAAGCGAAAGCCGCCTTGCGTCTTTTTCTTTGCACAGTTCAACAGCTGAGCGAAAAAGCGTTTCTCCTAAAGACTGGCCGCGATACTCTGGTTTTATCGCTATATTTGTAATTTGGGCATCGTCCATCACAATCCAAATCCCGCAATACCCAGCAAGATAGCCGTCCTTTTCAATCACGAGATAATGAGCATACGGATTTTCCAGCAGCTCATGATAAAACGAATCCTTCGTCCAAGGAGACGTAAAGGAGGATGCTTCGATTTCGTATACGTGATCTATATCTTCAAGCCGCATATTTCTGACCGCTGCTTTTGTTTTCATCCTATCACCCTACTTTTGACTTTCAATCCATTTCGCTTCAGCTTCTGCCAGCCGCAAGTAATCCGGGACAAGCCCATGAACATCAGCTGCTTCCTTTTCCTTCCCGAGAAAAGCCAATTCTGAAGGACGCGGGTTATGCTGGGCAGCAGTTCCAATGAATCCTTTTGTTCTAAGAACATCCTTTATCATCTGCTTGTGAATAGAAGTGTCGTGACCTAAAAACAAAACAGGACGCCCCTTTTCTTTTAGCATCTCCAGCCAATCTGCCAGCATCACATTTTGATCTGGAACAACTTGCTCTAAAAGCCCATTTTTATATTGATACAGACCTGTGTACACCTGTCCCCGTCTAGCATCAAAGATTGGGCTGATCAGACCGTCAAAATGCCGGCCATTTGCCGCAAGCGTCTCAAGACTTGATACAGCACTTATTGGAATGTCTAAAGACCAGGCAAGTGTTTTGGCCAACGTCACACCTATTCTTACTCCTGTGTATGAACCTGGGCCTTTTGCAACGACAATTTTAGAAAGGTCCTGCGGTGCCATATCACAATCATTCAGCAATGAATGAACAGCAGGCATCGCTCTTACAGAGTGGTTCTTTTTCAAATATGTAATGTATTCTGCTATAACAGTGTCTTCTCGAAGCAGCGCAATGCCCAATGTATAATTTGATGTATCAATTGCTAATATTGTCATGTCTACTTAACTCCTCACAAAGCATTTCATACCGATTCCCGACAGCAGTAAAGGTAATTTCCCGCTCATCATCACCAGCTCTTTTGATGACAATTTGCAGTCGCTCCTGTGGCAGCTGTTCTTCAATTAAATGAGCCCATTCAACGAGACAGACACCTTGTCCGTGAAAATATTCATCAAGTCCCAAATCTTCACTTTCATCTTCCATTCTATACACATCCATGTGATAAAGAGGAAGTACGCCATCGTTATATTCTTTTATAATTGTAAAAGTCGGACTGTTTACAATACGTGTAATTCCCAGCCCTTCTGCAAAACCTTTCGTAAAAGTCGTTTTTCCTGCACCTAAATCGCCCTCTAATGTCAGGACGTCTCCCGGTTTAGCAAACGCTGCCGCAAGCTTGGCAATTGCTTTTGTTTCTTCTGGATTTACAGTTCTCCATTTTAATTGCTTCACACGAGTCACCCGTCTTATTTAAAATGATTATATCCCTTTTTCTCTAAGATCATTGATGTTTGATCTGTTTTTAGGATCACTTTAGATTTTGTTTTTTCCCTGACATGGCCAATCTTTGTAATGGGAAGTTGACGTGCTGCGCACTGCTGCTTCAACACTTCCCACTCCTCTTTTGAAACCGTCCCTGTCAGCTCAAAATCCTCACCGCCAAACAAAGCCCATTCTTTCCAGTTAGGATGAAGCTTAGGCAAATCAGAATGAATTGGAAGCATGCTTTCATCAATTTCAATTGAAACACAGCTG